>JACKDP010000001.1 GCA_020633435.1 Myxococcales bacterium
CCAGGGTGGCGCCGGTGGCATGGGTGGCGCTGGTGGCATGGGCGGCGCCGGTGGCATGGGCGGCGCCGGTGGCATGGGCGGCGCTGGTGGCATGGGCGGCGCTGGTGGCATGGGCGGCGCCGGTGGCATGGGCGGCGCCGGCGGCGAAGGCGGCATGGGTGGCGCTGGCGGCCTGGGTGGCGCGGGCGGCGAGGGTGGCATGGGCGGCGCGGGTGGCGCCGTCTGCGAGCCCTCCCCCGAGGTCTGCGACGGCGTCGACAACGACTGCAACGGCGAGGTCGACGACGGCATCGCCCCCAGCCCCTGCTACGACGGCCCCGAGGGGACGGCGGGCACCGGCGTCTGCCGCGGCGGCAACCAGGCCTGCGTCGACGGCGCCCTGGGCGCCTGCATCGGCCAGATCCTGCCCGGCGACGAGCTCTGCGACGGCCTCGACAACGACTGCAACGGCGCGGTCGACGATGTGATCGGCGCCGGCGACCCCTGCATGGTCGGCCAGGGCGCCTGCCAGGCGCCCGGCGTGATGGCGTGCGGCCCCGACGGGGCGCTGGCCTGCCGCGGCGAGCCCGGCGTGGCCGCCCCCGAGCTCTGCGACAACATCGACAACGACTGCGATGGCCGCATCGACAACGGCGTCAGCCAGGCCTGCTACGAGGGCCCGGCCGGCACCGCGGGCGTGGGCCGCTGCGCGGCGGGCCGCCAGGCCTGTGCCAACGGCGCCTTCGGCGGCGCCTGCGAGAACCAGGTCCTGCCCGGCGAGGAGGCCTGCAACCGCGTCGACGACGACTGCGACGGCCAGGTCGATGAGGGTGACGTCTGCGTGGCCTGTGGCAACGGCGTCCTGGACGCCGGCGAGCAGTGCGACGACGGCAACGTCGTCCCGGGCGATGGCTGCGACGCGGCCTGCCAGCGCGAGGGCGGCCCCGTCCTCGACTTCCCGGGCGTGCGCGCCGATCTGCCCGAGGCCGAGGCGGCCGCGGGTGGCTTCCGCGTCTGCTACCGCGATCTCTACAACGCCGATCTCGACACGGCGGCCATCCAGGCGAACTGTGATGGCGAGGTGCTGATGCTGGCCTGCCGCCCGGTCGGCGCGCCGAACTTCACCATCGCCGCCATGGGCGAGCGCGCCCAGGTGCTGCTGCCCGTCCCCGACGGCGAGAACGACGGCCACGACCACAACGGCGTGCGCTGGTACTACGGCGAGGACTACTCCGTCGGCTTCGCGGCCGCCGGCGCCCAGCTCTCGCGCAACGAGTGCGACACCATCGACGGCGACGACCGCCTCTGCTGGCACACGGTCGGCAACGCCGGCGGCTACCGCTGCGGCGCCACCCAGGGCCTCAACGACGATGCCGGCTGGGAGCGCATCGTGATGCAGCGCGGCGGCGGGGCGGGCGGCGGCGTGGCCCTGCCCCCCAACCAGGGCTTCGGCCACCACGGCGGCTGCGACTCCTGGAACGGCTGCAACGACGGCGCCACCTGCGCCCAGGCGGCCTGCCGGGTCAACGGCTTTGAAGGTGCCGTGAGCTGGGATGAGGGCCTCTGCAGCGATCTGCACGCGGCCATCCCCGGCTTCTTCTGCAACCTGTTCCGGCAGCTCCCCGACGATCTCGACGACCAGTGGGGCGACGGCTGCAACATCCCGGTCGCCTACAACATCGTCTGCTCCGGCGACGGCCCCCGCTGCGGCGACGGCATCGTGTCGCCCGGCGAGGGCTGCGACGACGGCAACCAGGTGGCGGGCGATGGCTGCGACCCGCGCTGCCAGGTCGAGCAGGTCGGCGACGAGGGCAACGTCCGCCTGGTGGGCGGCGACGGGCCCGGCCACGGCCGCGTGGAGATCTTCCACGACGGCCGCTGGGGTACGGTCTGTGACGACGCCTGGGACCTGGACGACGCCAACGTGGTGTGCCGCCAGCTCGGCTTCGACGGCGCGCTCGAGGCCATCCAGCAGTTCGGCGGCGGCGCCGATCCCATCTGGCTGGACGACGTCGGCTGCGGCGGCGACGAGCCCCGCCTCGACCTCTGCCCCGCGCCGCCCTTCGGCCAGCACAACTGCATCCACCAGGAGGACGCTGGCGTCCGCTGCATCCCCCGCGCCCTGCGGGCCAACGTCATGCAGTGCGGCCCCAGCAGCCTGACCGCCGAGTCGCTGCTGGAGCCCGGCGACGGCCTCGCCGCCGTCGAGGCGTGCAACCCCGACGGGAACACCCAGGCCGTGCTCATCCCCCGGGAAGGCTTCGACCTCGTCAACGGTGCGGATTTCTTCGCTTATCTGAACGCGGGCGGCATCGTCATCACCGAGTACAACATCAGCGATGACGTCTACAACCGCATCTTCGGCGCCAACGTGGTCCAGGGCCGCGGCCTCGGCAACTGCTCCGACAACGTCAACGTGCCGGTGCGGTTCAACGAGGGCGACGCCTTCTGGCAGGCCAACGGCGGCCTGCCGCTGGAGGCCAACCCCGGCTGCGGCATGGACATGAGCCAGTGGGGCGTGCCCATGGTCCGCCTCGGCGGCTGGGACGCCGACAGCACCTCCCTCGCCTACGTGGACGTCGGCCTGGGCCGCCTGTACCTGGTGGAGGCGGACTGGCAGGACGGCGAGGAGAGCTTCAACGCCGCCTCCCGCCAGCTCCTGCGCTACATGATCATGAACGGCGGGGCCGGCGTGATCGGCGGCGTCTGCGGCGACGGCAACGTCGACGACGGCGAGCAGTGCGACGACGGCAACCTGGCCAACGGCGACGGCTGCAGCGCCCGGTGCCAGCGCGAAGGCGGCGGCGCCTTCGCGCTCGCCGGCCAGTTCGGCGTGGGCGAGGGGCCGGACTGGGTCGACCACAACGCCGTCTCGTGCATCTCGGCCTGCGCCCAGCTCTTCGGCGGCGAGGCCGCGGACTACGCCTGCTCCACCTCCCCCGACCAGGTCAACCACCAGGCGTGGGTCTCGGGCTGGGGCGACGGCAGCCACTGCATCGGCGGCGAGGGCGGCCCGGTGGCCGAGGACTTCGTCCTGCCCGGCGAGGGTCAGCCCTACAACTGTGGGGCGGTCGGCTGCTCGTACTCGGCCTACGTGGCCGACCACTGCGGTCCGGACTCGGTGAACTTCTGCTTCCGCCAGCCCGCCTGCCCCGGCGAGGTCTGGGGCGGCGTCTGCCTGGTGCACCTCTCCGAGGAGTGCGTCCAGGGCTCCGTGGTCGACTACTGCGCGGCCAACGGCGGCGAGGTCATCACCTTCGCCGAGTTCCAGGCCATGGTCGCGGGCGGCTGGCAGCGCCCCAACGACAACTACCACACCCTCGCCGTGGCCGAGTACGACCAGTGCCCGGACGACATGGGCTACGGCAACGTGGGCATCCCGGGCTTCAACGACCTGCAGCTCTGGATCTGCGGCGAGACCCAGGACTACTGCAACCGCGCCATGGCCTGCGTCGCCCGCTGACGCCCGGCCTCCGGGGCGACGCGCCGCGTCGCCCCTGCCCCACCTGACCTCCGCCGGCCGTCAACACGGGGGGACGCCCAGCGCCCCCGAGCTCCCTGCTGGCGGCCAGCCGGTGCTGACGAGTCAGAAGGGCTCGCTCTCCTCAGACTGCGCACGCTTGCATGCCAGCAGCGGCGCGCAGGCCGGCTGCCCAGCGAGGTCCAGGGCCAGCGGATCCTCCGCGTCGGGCGGCGCCGGGCGCCCGCACGTCGCCGCCTGGAGCTTCCGCTGCCGGGCCAGGAAGGCGTCGTCGAGGCACGCTTCCAGCTGCCCGACCGTGACGTCGCAGCCCTGGACCGGCCTGGTGGACCGGCAGATCGAGTCCCCGATGAGCGCGACGATCGGCGTCACGCGCCAGGCATTCTGCTGACACTCCAATGCCGCGTCCTGGCAGATCTGCTGGTCGGGAAAGCGGCTCGCCGCGAGGTGCCGACACAGCAGCCCGGGCTCCAGCGCCGCCAGGGTGCCATCGACGATGGCCTCGCACATGACCTGCGCGTCCTCCCCCGACAGCTCGGCCATGGTCGCCGTGGCCGGCAGCCCGCTCTCGACGAAGCGGACGTCGCCCTCCTCACCGCAGCCTGGGAGGAACGAGACGAGGACGATGAGGGCAAGGACGCGCATGGTGAAGCTCCGTGGGCTTGGGTCGGTGATGCTGGGGTGGAGACGGAGCAGGACGGGTGCCAGGGGAGGCGCGACGCGCGCATCGACCGAATTTCCTTCCGATTTCAAGCCTTTGGCGCGAAGCGACAGACCCGGACGGACCGGACGGACCGCCGCCGGGCGGGCATCTGGTGTACAGACGGCGGAGGGCAGCCGACATCTGGCGCACGCCCCGGGCGGCTGCCGCGCAGCTACCAGGCGTACAGCCCGCCCCGGGCGTCGAAGCCCTCGGGGTCAACACCAGTACACGGTCGGGATGGTGAGCCCCGTGCTCACCACCACCCCGAGCCGCCGCCCGGACGCCACCTCCCCCTCGAAGACGACCCCTCGCCACCCCGGGCGGGTGCGGCCGCCTGCGACGACGGCCAGGACGTCATCCACCTTGATACCCCGCTCCCGCAGCCTCTCCGCGGCGTGCCGGGAAAGGCGGAGTCCAAGGACCAGCCCACCTCGACAGACCTCGAGGATCCGATGACCAGCCATGCTGACCTCGCTGGGCGGCCGGCAACCCAGCCAGCCGTCCGTCCGAACGGCGTAGAGAAGATAAACGACCCGGCGCGCCGCGGCTGCGAGGCGCCGGGTCAACCCACCCCTGACCCGTGTGTGAGCAGGTCACGACGCCGAAGCACCGCGTCCTGCTCCCATGCTGGACCGGCCAAAGCCGGCTCGCCCGGGCGTCCTGGCGCGGGCAGAGCCGGCGCTTCGGAGGCCACCCCACGTGGGGGCTGGCGAAGGTAGCGCGACGGTGGTCGCGTTCAGAGAGCTTTTGGTTGGGCTCCTGCTTGGGTTGGTTCGTTACTCAAATCATGACGGCCCGATGCGACGCAAGCCGGGCACCGGATAGCCGGCCTCGGCGAGGGCTCGACGCAAGCGCAGCGGAAGAGTCGCCTGGTCGTCGGGCAAGTGGCGCCAGCTCGGATCGCGAGCGAAGTGGTCGGCCCGGTCGAGCAGGTCCTCCAGAGTCAGGGCCTCCTCGATGGTCGACAGCCACTCAGCGTCCTGGTCTTCGCAGAAGACCTGCTGCGGCACCGTCGAGCCATGCCCGGTCTCCCGCTTCTCTCCCTTGCGGTTGTACGAGTTGACCGAGGAGCGACTTGAAACCCCCATCCGTCGCTGAAGCACCAGTACAAACGCCTCCGCGACCACATGCACCTTCCACTGCGCGACGGTCTTCCACCGCGGCTGGACCGTGTCCGCAAACTCGGTCACCGCGAGCATCTCTCGCAACGCGTGGCGGAAGATCAGCGCGCCCTCGACGACGGCTACGCCGCGGTCACGAGCCCGCCGCCAGGCCAACAAGGGCTCCACGAACACGTTTCGCTCGTACGCCGGCCTTTTCTCATTGGGGTGATAGAAGAACCCATGCTGTGAGGACGGGTCGTGGATGGGCGAGTCGAGCGACAGAGTGACCAGGACCTTTTGCTCTTGCCGCCGAAAGACACTCTCTTCGACTTTGCGGCGAAGCCTCAGGGAGTCGAGGTGAGCGAGAGCATCGGCCTCCTGCCTGAACGCCCGCCCCTCCTCCGTCAGGGCCCACTCCTCATCGGAGGGCCCGTCGACGTAGTACCAGGTCTCCCGGCGGCGCTCGAGGCTTCGCCCGAACCGGTCCAGCAGAGGCTCGACCTGGTGCTCAAACGCCTTGGTCTTGCCATTGGCCCAGCCACTCACGGTGCTCTGGGTGGTCCGGCACAGCTTCGCGATCTCGGTCTGCGTCATCCCGGCCTCCAGCGCGATCCGGATCAGCCGGCGGGTGTCTCGGAACTTGCGGCGGGGCGTCCTGCTGCTGTTCATGATCTCTCGTCACCTCCTGGCAACACCCTAGTGCCGGCCCTCCGCAGCCGCCAAAGATGGATTTCCGATATCCACCGATAGCCGCCGATGCCCATCTAGCAGGCCGACAACCACCTGAAATCAATCACCTTCCGCCAACGTGACTACCCGCACGGATCGGGCGAGGGCCGCGCCGACCTCGGCCGCCGGCACCTCCCGCCGCCGGGACTGGGCGGTCCGCATGGCCAATGGCAGGCACTCGGCGAACTTCTCCTGGACCACGTCCGAGTAGTCACCGGCGCTGCCCTCGGGCTCGTAGCCACCCTGCAGGCGCTCGACGGCGTGCAGCAGCGCGTCCGTGGCAGCGTCCTCGGCTGCGAAGTGCACCTCGACGAAGAGGTCTTCGCCGCTGACGGCCCGCGGCAGGCAGGCGCGCAGGCGCCGCGCGAGGGCCCGGTTGATGCCCGTCCCGGCGAACGTCCAGAGCCGCTGCGTCCCGTCGGGGTGCTTCTCCAGCACCAGATCGTCCCCCGCGAGGTGGGCGTGGGCCGCCAGAACGTCGGCCAGCGCCATCCGCGAGCGCTTCGTCAGGCAGACGTCGAGGGCGAGGGGGTCGTCGAAGAGCTGGCGGGTGAAGGCCGCGACCGGCGCCGGCACCCACGCACCGCCGCCGACCCACCGGCTCGATCCCCGGTCCCCCGTCGGGGTGACGTAGGCGATGCGCTTGCGGACGTCGAGATGCTGGACGCGCCAGCCGCGCCCCCCGAGGGAGAGCACCGTCGAGCCGTCGTGCCAGACGCGGCCCCAGAACGTCTGCTCGTGGACCTCGCCCAGCACCTTCATGCCGTGCTGCAGCGTGAAGGCCGGGGGCGAGGAGAAGACCGAGAGCAGCTCCATGAAGTGCCGCCGGCCCAGGTCGCGCTCTGCCCGGGGGCCGATGTGGACCTGGCCGTCGCTCTGGGCCACCCAGTCTTCGGCCAGCAGGTGGGCCGCGATGGCGTCGGCGTCAGCGGCGTCGATGTGCAGCAGGCCGGCGACGACGTGCACGAAGCCCAGCCAGGTGGCGAGGGGTCGGCTGCCGTGCTGCAGGAGCGTGGCCAGCGCCTGCTGCACCAGGATGTGCCAGGGCGCGGGCGGGCAACGGACGTCCTCCACATACCCCACGCGCCAGGCCATGAGCAGCGCCGCCGCCTTGAGCAGGCCCGCGTCGTCGAAGGTGATGAGCAGCGTCCCCGGCCTCGTCCCTGGCCGACGCCCCGTCCGGCCCATGCGCTGGAGGAACGAGGCCACCGTGCTCGGCGCCCCGAGCTGGATCACGCGGTCCAGATCCCCGATGTCGATGCCCAGCTCCAGCGCGCTCGTGGAGACGATGACGCAGTCCTGCTCCTCGGCAAACGCCCGCTCGGCCACCCGCCGCTCGTCGGCCGAGAGCGAGCTGTGGGTGACGTGCACCCGCAAGCCCGCCGCGCGCAGGCCCTCGCCGATGCGCTCGCAGCGCCGCCGGCTGTCCGTGAAGACCAGGCGCTTCTCGCCGCGATAGAGCTGCGACACCAGCCGGGTGGCCTGATCCACGTCGTCCACGGCGTCGAGCCGCACATCGGGGGTGGGGCCCGGCGTCTCGTCCTGCACAAACTGCCGCGGCCGCGTCGACCGGCCCGCCAGAAAGTCCAGCACTTCCGGCAGGTTGCCCACGGTGGCCGAGAGGCCGATCCGCTGGATGTCCCGCCCGGCCAGGCTCGCCAGCCGCTCCAGCACCACCCGCAGGTGCCAGCCCCGATCGCCGGCCGCGAAGGCGTGGGCCTCGTCGATCACCACGGCCTGCACGCCCGCGAAGAAGAGGTGCGGCTCGCCCAGCCGGGAGCAGAGCATCCCCTCGATGGACTCCGGGGTCGTCAGCAGCACCTCGGGGGGGCTGCGGCGGATGCGATTGCGCGCGGCGGCCGCCGTGTCGCCATGCCAGATCGCCGCCTCGGCCCCCACCCACCGACACATCCGCTGCAGCCGCTCGGCCTGGTTGTTGACCAGCGCCCGGATGGGGCTGAGGTACAGCACCGACAGCCCGCGCCAGCGCTCGACCTCCAGCCGCGACAGCAGCGGGAAGAACGCCGCCTCCGTCTTGCCCCCGGCCGTGGGGGCCCGCAGCAGCACGTTCTCCCCCGCCAGCACCGGCCCGATGGAGCGCCGCTGAATGAGGCGCAGCCCCGGCCACTGCAGGTCGTTGACGATGCCGTGCTGCACCATCGGGGAGAGGCCGTCGAAGGCGTCCATCACAGCTCGACGTCGTCGGGATCCACCGCCTCGCCCAGCTCCGCCATCTCGGCCGCCCGGATCATCATGGCGTAGTCCCGGCGCGGGTCGAAGTCGGCGAACTGCTCCACGCGATCGAGCACGTCGGCCACCAGCTTCTTGACGAAGATGCGGGGCGCGAGGCCCACCCGCGCCCCCAGCGTGCCCGTCACTGCGCCCGCAAAGGAGCCCAGCCAGGCGTCATCGCAGCGCGCCGTCACCCGCGCCGCCGCCTCGCCCTCCAGCCCTCCCACGAACAGGTCTCGCACGCGCTGCCCCACCTCGACGAGCCGGTCCGGGCCGAACGGGGTGAGCCGAACCTGCACGGCCCGGGGGTTGTCGAAGCGCGCGTCCGTCCCGAAGTCAGTGTCGAGGCGCTGGGCCAGAGGCGCGAGCCGCTGGACCCCATGAGGCCCGTCGAAGAACGCCGAAGTCCCCGTAATCAGGAGATAAAGACCCGGATACCGGCCCGCGTCCAGCTCGTCCATGAGTTGCCGCAAGGCGTTGAGGCTCTTCTCGCGCACATCGGAGCGCACGCGCTGCAGCGTCTCCACCTCGTCGAGCACGAGCACCAGGCCCCCGTGACCCGAGCCCTGGAGCACCTGCAGCACGCCCCCCAGGAACGCCAGCGCCCCGAAGTGGTCCATGTCGCCCTTGATGCCGGCCCCACGCGTGATGCTGGATCCCACGTTGGGCTGGCCACCGAGCCAGGCCAGCAGCCCCTGCGCCGTCGCCTCGTCCCCCTCGGCCCGGGCGCGCCGCCACGCGCGCAGCACGGCGGCGAACTGGGGCGCCGTCGCCGAGATGGTGCCAAGCCGCTTCTCCATCAGCGCCGTCACCCGGGCCTCGAAGGCCGGATCGGCCTCGTCGGTGCCGTCGGCGATGACGTCCGACTCCAGCGCGAAGAACCACTGCTCCACGACCCCGGGCAGGGCCCCGCCCGCGGGCTGGGCCTCGGTCGAGAGCCGGTCCATCGCCCGCCGGTACACCGTCTCCAGCCGGTACAGCGGCGTCTCGCGCTCCGAGATCTGCACCTCGGCCGTGGCCAGTCCGCGCTGCCGCGCCCGCTCCTGCAGCCACCGCACGAAGAACGTCTTGCCCGTCCCGTACTCGCCCCGGATGGCCTTGAAGACGGCGCTCCCCTGGGCGACGGCGCCCAGCTCCTCGTCCACCGCGCCCTCGAAGCGCTGGAGGCCGACGGCCAGCAGGTCGAGCGCGTGCCCCGGCACCGTGCCTCGACGCAGCGCATCCAGCACCGCCCGGCGCCGCAGCGGCGACAGGTTCATGCGTCCTCCAGCCCAAACTGGGCGCGCAGCAGGTCGGCCTGCAGCCGCAACGCGCGCTCTGCCTCGTCCAGCGCCAGGATCTGGAAGCCATCCACGTTCAGCACCCGGATGGCCACCGCCACCAGGCCCCGCAGCCGCGGCACGCCCAGCTCCATGCGGGCCGAGACCTGATCGAGCGCCAGCCGCCCCCCGTGATCGGCGAGCAGGCCCACCAGCGACGTGATCGTCTCCGCCGTCACCCGGCCCCCGAACGCCCGCAGGCGGCCCTTGAAGACCTCTGACCCGGCCAGCTCGGCGCCCAGGCCACCGCTCGCCGGCGCCGGCGGGGCGGCATCGAAGAGCGGCAGCCCCGAGGTGCTCGGATCGACCGCCGCTGTCAGCGGGACCGCGACCTCGACGCGCAAGCTCTGCGCGGACGGATCCCAGAACGTCGGCACCTCCAGCGGCGCGCTCGGCGGCACGCCGTCGGCCAGGCTCGACGGCCAGAGCACCCAGAGCGGCACCAGCACCTCCTGGGGCGTCGCGCCCCCGTGGGTCCCGGCCCCCGCCGACGGCCGATAGCGCAGCTCCTCGACCACCGGCACCACGACGGGGCCGTCGGGCCCGGCCACCACCGCCTCGTCGGGCCCGGCGTCCGTCCCGGGGCGCCACCGGCTGCCCCCCTCCGCGACCTGCGTCCGCGGCTGATCGAACCACACATGACCATGATCGGCCGTGAGCACGACCACCCGCCCGGCGTCGCGGGCCTCATCGAACAGCGCCCGCAACCCCTTGATTCGACTGATGTTCCAGTCCCGCACGTACTGGCTCGAGCCCGACAGCTCCTTGTCGACGGCGTTGATGACCACGGCCACCACCGCCTGGCCGCGATCCCGGATCGCCTCCCCCAGGCCATCGCCGGCGGACCGCAGGCTGGCCTCGTGGAAGATGGGGGCGGGCCGTGTGCCGCGCAGCCGAGGGTGGTTGGCGAGGCCGGCCCGCTCCTCGGACTGGCCCCCGCGGCCGGGCCGCCCCGTGAACAGCGCCGTGCGGGCAAGCTCGGTGACGCTCGGCACCGTGGCCACCGCCGCGTCCACGCCCTCGTGGCGCACGCGCTGCCACTGCCCGGCGGGCAGGTGCTCCAGCAGCTCATGGGCGACGGCCAGCGAGAGGCCGTCGAGCACCAGCAGCAACACCCGGCCCTGGGCCAGGGGCGCGACCACCCGGTCGATCACCTGCTCCACCGGCACCAGCCGGCCCGCTGCCTGCCGGGGCCAGGCCAGCAGCCGCGGCGCGAAGGCGCGGTTGATGGCCTCTCGCTCCGCCCGCACCCGGTCCAGCAGACGCCGCACCGCCGGCGCGAGCGTCGTCCCCTCCAAGCGCGCCAGGGCCGCATGGCGAGCGCGATCCACGTAGCTGCCGGCGTCGAGATACCAGCTCGCCAGCCCCTCGAAGTCCTCCGCCTCGGGGGGCGGCGTCGCCAGCCAGCGCTGGAGCCGGGCGGCCATCGTCACCAGCGTCCGCTCGGCCTCGGGGACGCCGTGGTGGCGCTCCAGCTCGGCGGCCGCCGCCTCGAGCGCCGCCGCGTCGCCGGCGTCCAGCGCCTGGGCCACGGCCTCCGCCCGCGCCCGCCGCCCCACCGGGGCATGGCGCGACCAGGCCAGCACCGCCCGCTGCGCCCCGAACATCTGCTCGGCCGCCCGGCCCGCCTCCTCCAGCGCCGGGCCAGCCAGCCCGTCCAGGGCATCCGCCAGGTCGATGAGCGTCTCGTCGGACGGCTCCGCACACCCCGCGAGGTGCGCGATGACCGCCCGCGGCCCCGCCCGGTCAGCGACGGGCGCCCGCGCCGTCGCCTCGGCCAGCACCAGCCGCGCCGGCCACTCCGCCAGCCGATCCACCTGCAACAACGCCAGCGCCAGCCCGCCACCGGGGCCCAGCCGCCCGCCGATCCAGGCCCCGAAGCCGGTCTGCACCGCCGTCGGCGCCGCCGCCAGGCGTCGCCGCCCCTCGGCCGAGAGCAGCCAGCCCAGCACGGCCGCCCGGTCCAGCGTGCCGTGGTCGAAGCCCAGCGCGTAGCGCGCCAGCATCTGCCACGCCAGATCCAGATCCAGGTAGCCCCCGGGCGCCGGATCGAAGGCCTCCTCCGGGCACGCCTCCAGCAGCGGCTGCGCCAGCCCCCCCTTGTCGATGCGCGGATCGATGGCCGTCGCCCGGAACCGCTCCATGAGCACCGCCCACGGCCGCAGGGGCATCACGCGCCCCTCCTCCAGCCGCGCCAGCACATCGGCCCCCAGGGCGCGCTCATCCAGGGCCGTCAAGAGCACCAGCCGCCCCCCGGCCGGCGCGTCGGCCAGGCTGGCCCGCACCGCGAGGGGCGAGGGCGCCTCCTGGATGGTCCAGTCGATGCCCCCGGCGGCCAGCGTCACCGGCCCCGACCACCGGGCCTCCGAGTACAGCGCCACCGGCCGACGGGAGTCGGGCGACCGCTCCGCCAGGCCGCGCAGCCGGTGGAGCAGCAGCGCCTCGGTCAGCGCCATCACGGCCGCACCACCCGCCACTCGATGACGACGCGGGCCCCCGGCCCCGCCGCCGCCAGGGCCGCCTCCGCCGCCGCCTTCGCCTCGGCCCAGTCGGTGGCCGTGCCCCGCGTCACCGCGGCCGGCTGCGCGCTGCGCCGGTCGTCCTGCACTTCGGGCGACGGCGGCGGCGCCGGCGGCGCCAGCGCCGCGAGGGCCGCCGCGTACGCCTGGCTGACGGCGGGCCCCAGGGGCCGCTCCCCCTCCACCGCCCGCAGCGCCTCCGCCAGCCCCGCCCGGATGCCCGCCCCCGAGTCCGCCGGCACCCGCGCCAGCAGGTCGAAGGCGTCTGTCCGGCTCAGCGCCGCGAGCGCGTCCGCCAGCTTCCCCCGCTCTCGGCTCAAGATGGGCTCGGCCACCGCCGGCTGCCACTGCGCCAGGGCCTCCAGCAGCCGCCGCGGCTCCTCATGCCCCGCCAGCTTCGCCAGATCCTCCAGCGCCAGCAGCACCGCCAGCCGCCGGCTCTGGTGCAGCTCCACCCCCAGGGCCGCCGCCCGCGCGCGCAGCCGGCTGGCCACCGTCTCGGCCTGAGCCAGCCCCCGCAGCTCCGCGCGCACCAGCCCGGCCAGGGCCTCCACGTTGCGCCCGCTCAGGCTCTCCCCGGGCGCCTTGAGCCCGAACAGCCCCTTCGCCCGCTCCCGGGCCGCCTCCCAGACCGCCTCGTCGGGCAGCCCCAGCGTCGGCAGCAGGAAGTCATCGCGCAGATCCCCGGGCCCCTTCGCCCCCACCGGCCCGCCGTGCAGCGCCAGCGTCCGCTGCGTCATCCCGGCGAAGACCAGCGTCTGCAGATCCATCACCTCCACCGGCAACCCCGTCCGATGATCGGGCGGATCCAGCCAGCCCCGCACATCCCGCACCGACGGCGTCGCCTTGCCGCTCTGGTGGAGCTGCCGCGTCAGGCCGCTGGCCCAGTCCTTGTGCAGCACCAGCGGCCCATCCCCCTGCTCGCCGATCTGCAGCGCCTCCACCACCGCCTTGATGGCCGGCCGATCCCGTCGCTCGCTCACCTCGACGCGGTAGTCCCGGTTGTCCAGGGCCTGCTCGCACCACCCCCAGACCATCCGCAGCAGCTTCGGCGACAACGCCTGCGGCACCCCATCGCGATCCGTCCCCAGCGCGAAGACCGGGTGCCCGGGGAACTGATAGGCCAGGGCCTGATCGATGAGGTCGTTCAGCGCCGCCTTGAGCTGGCTCACCCCCGGCGCCCGGAGCTGCAGCCGCCCATCCAGGCAGCGGAAGATCTGCTGGTGGCTGAGCTGATCATCCAGCAATTCCGCATCGTTGGGGTTCTCCAGCCCGTACGCCGCGCCCAGCGCCCGATCCAGCCGCGCCAGCAGCGCGTTGCGCTGGTGGGCCAGGTGGCTGCGGGCCTCCTCCCGCCGCCCCGGCGGCAGGTAGCCCGCGTTGGGCTCGAAGTGCCCCTCGTCCAGCAGCGCGTTGATCTGCGCCAGCAGGCCCAGGCTCCGGCTCAGCTCGTCGCTGAGGAACCGCGGCAGCCAGACCATCCCCATGGACCGATGGCCTTGCCGCACGAAGGCATCGACGCGCCGCACATCATCGCTCGGGAAGTACCCCGCCTCGTCGAACGGGAAGTCGATGATGACGCGCCACGTGTCGCCCCGCACGAGCAGCGCCTCGTCGTCCATCTCCCGCACGTTCTGGAAGACGAGATCCACCGCCCGCCGCGTCCCCCGCCAGACGCGCTCGAACCGCGTGATCAGCTCGTCGTTGCCCGCCAGCCCCAGCAAGAAGAGCACCCGCCGCCGCACGATGCGCCGCCGCGCCGCCGGCGAGTCGAACGACTGCACCGAGTCGAGGAGCTGCTGCACCGGCACCGCCGCCAGCTCCACCGAGATGACCTGGTTGTTGTGCGGCCCCGTGCGCCGCACCTCCGTCACGCCCCGCGCCACCCACCGGTTGATGGCCGCCTCCACCGTGGCCGCCTCCTGCCCCGGGATGGGCGTGAGCACCGTGCCATGGTTCAGGGCCGCCAGCCGCTGCACCGTCAGGTTGCGCAGGGCCTCCACCTCGGGCACCAGCGCCGCCAGCAGCAGCGTCTTCATCCACCGGCCCTCGTTCTGGGCCACCTCCGACAGCGGCGCGTCCCCCGAGAGCCCATGCTGCTCGCGCAGCACCGGCAGCAGCTTGTCCTGCCACAGCCGCCGCGCCGCCTGGAACCGCGCCGCCATCTCGGCGCTCACCGCCTCCGTCCCCTGGGTCAGCGCGTCCCACAGATCGCCGATGGGCACCACCCGCCCCAGCGTCAGCGTCTCGCGCTGATCCACCAGCAACTGCAGCAGCATCCGCAGCGCGCTGCGCTCTCGCTGCAGGGCCGCCGACAGCGCCACCAGCGTCTGCACCAGCGCCGGCGAGAAGGGGTAGACCAGCCGGAAGAGCTCCCGATCCCCCTCATCCGTCGTCAGCGCGTCCAGCACATCCCGCCGCACCCGCAGCGCGCGCTCGAAGCTCTCGGCCAGCAGCGCCGCCGCCGCCTCGTTGCGCGGCTTCAGCAGCCGCTCATGGGCGATGACCGGCAAGTTGCGGTCTTCCAAGGTGATTTCGGCGAAGCGGCCATCGTTCCAGGCCATCGAGGCGTCCAGCCGCGACCGCTCGATGCCGTCCAGATCCTCCCCCACCAGGTCCTTGAGCGGCTTCTGCCGCGCCAGGAACGCCACCAGCGGCAGGGACCGCGCCGCCACCTGGCTCTCCACCAGCTTGGCCAGCTTCTGCCCCTCGCGGCTCACGAAGTCGGGGTTGCTGGCGTGCCCCGCCAGCCACAGGATGACCTCGTCCAGGAAGAAGACCAGGGCGTCGTAGCCCAGCGCCTGGGCGTGATCGCTCAGGACGGCCAGGCCCCGATCGATGTCCAGCAGCGCCGCCTCCTCCCCCATCGCGTAGCTGGCGAACGCGGGGAAGTGGCTGCGCACCAGCGCCTGCAGCAGCGCCTTGCGCTCGGGGTGCAGCGGCGGCTTGACCAGCGCCGCCTCGAACCGGGCCGCCGTCCAGGCGTCCTCCGACGGCAGCCCGCCCCAGTCCAGATCGTCCTCATCGGCCGCCGCCCCGCCCAGCGTGCGCAGGAACGCCGCCTCCCCCAGGCTGTCGCGCAGCTTCACCGCGTTCTCGAACAGCGCCTCGGACCGGTACACCGCCGGCGGCGGGGCCTCGGGGTGCAGCCGCCCCACATGATCGATGTAGCCCTGGAAGATGGCCTGCTCCAGCGACTTCGCCCCCACCATGTGGAACGGCACCAGCAGGAACTTCGTCGACCCCAGCCACCGGTGCTCGGCCAGGACGGGCCGCAGCCGCGGGATGGACAGCGCCGTCGCCTCCCCCCGCAGCAGCAGGTGCAGCACCGCCATGAAGTGGCTCTTCCCGCTGCCGAAGCTGCCGTGCAGATAGGCCGCCCGGCTCTTCCCGCTCGCCACCGCCTCGCTGATGAGGGAGAGCGCGCGCCCGAAGGCCGAGGCGAGCTGATCGGTGACGACGTACTCGCCCACCGTCTCCGCCGGCCGCTCCACCCCCTCCGTCAGCTTCAGCACGAACCGCCCGCGGTGGATCTCCCGCGGGATGTCGATGACCTCATGCAGCTTCATGCTCACGCCTTGCCCTTCCGCCGCCGGCCCGTGGCCGCCGGCGCCCATGCCCGTACGTCGCTGCGCTCCAGCCCGAGCGCGGCGAGCTGGCCCACCAGGAACGCCTCGAACGTCTCGCCCATCCGCTGACCCCCGAAGCGCTCGTCCGGCTCACCATGCCACTGGTGCACCCACGGCAACACCTCATCCAGCGCCGTCAGGAACGGCACCAGCGCCGCCGTCGGCCAGCCATCCACGTCCTTGCGCTCCAGGTACAGCGCCGCCAGGGCCTGCGCCTGCTGCAAGTGGTCCTGGCCCGCCCAGCCCACGTACACCGACGCCTCCGTGGGCCGCTGGGCGTAAGGGTGCAGGATGAAACGCTCTTTCGGCACATCCAGCTTGCCGCGCAGGCCCCAGAACACGCTGCCCTGGAAGTCCGCCGAGGTGTACGTCGGCGGCACCGGGATGTCGACCGCCTCCCCCGCGTCCTCCCGCCGCTGCAGGGCCCAGACCTGCTCCCAGACCGCCCGCTTGCGCCGACCCGACTCCGTGTAGCGCAGGGCCGACACCGCCGGCACCGCCTCCCCCAGGACCAGCTCGCGCACCACCGTGGCCAGGGACGCCTCCTCGCCGGCGTACACCCGCGCCACCCGCACGAAGTCCGCGTCCGCCGCCGCGACGGCCGCCAGCGCCGCCGTCGACCGGATGGCCGGCACCGCGTGGCCATCCCGGGCGGCCTCGGGGAAGTAGGCGGGGGTCTCCAGGCGGTCGAGCAGCCACGCGCGGGCGTTCTGCCGCGCCCGGCCCGGCAGGTCGTCCGCGGACCACCGCCGCTTGTGCTCGGGCGCCTCCAGCAGGCCCAGCGCGCCGCCCCCGGCCTCGATGGCCTCGACGCGCCGCGCGACCAGCGCCTGATAGCCCGCCGGCCACCGCGCGGGCACCTCGACCGTCGGGGTGGCGCCGTGCCGCTCGAACCAGGCCGTCTCGACGTCCCCCGCCGCGACCGCCCGGGCCAGGACGATCTCGAAGGCGCGCTCCCCCGGGGCCACCGGCGGCGGATCCAGCGGACCCAGCAGGGCGTCGTCATCCAGCAGGCCGTAGGCCCGGTAGACCTGCCAGTCCAGCTCCTCCTGCAGCGCGATCAGGTGGTGCAGGCTAGCGGTGAGGGGCGCGGTGTCAGCGTGGCCGGGCCCCAGGTTCGCCAGCCCCGCCGCGCGCTGGGTGGCAGTGGCATCCAGCGAGCTGGCCAGCGTGCGGACCGCGGGGGGCACGTCGACCAAGGGGAACTTCGCCAACGGCGTGCCGGCAAACTCGTAGAAGTTCTCCCAGGCCTCAGCGGTGATCCTTCCGGCGCCGCTTGCCGCCGAATAGCCTCGGTTCTGGAGGACCTGCTTCATCCAGAAGCACGCCGTGGAGGAGTTGAGCAGCCCCAGCAACGCCAGGTGATCCGCCTCGCTCGCCTCGGCGGGCAGCTTGATGACGGGGGCCGACTGCTTGAAGACCTTGCCGCCCTGGTCCAGCATGGCGAAGTGGTTGTGGGTGGCGACGAAGGCGAAGGCGATCGATGGCGGGGGCGCTGGAGCTTCTCGGCGTCACCACCGATACCTCGTGCAGTTCGTACCAGGCCAGGCCCTCTGTCCCGGTTCGCCTTTGAAAATCGCCGCTTCGAGCAAGGGCGCTGTTCGATACGGCCATAGATGTCGCGAGAACCCCGGAGGTCGGCAGGACCTGCCAGCCTTCCTGCGAAGACCGGGGGAAGAAGGCTCGGCCTGCTTCGAGAGCAAGTCGCCAATCGCGAACCAGTCTCGCCCGTACAGGAGGGACGAACCGAGCGCGCCTGGCCGGGCGACGAGCGGCCGGCTCGGCTGCAGCACGAAGGCATCATCGCCCGTGCGCAGATGTGATGCCAATCCGTCGGATACAAGCTTGCTCTTGGCGACGTCCCGTGCGGCGAAGCGCTCCATCTGCAGGCAGCGCCCGCCCCACCCCCAACGACCACGGATGGCTCCGCAAGCTGGGCCGCCGGCAGGTCCACCACCGACACGTACTCGTTCTCGAAGCCCACCTCGTCCAGCCGCTCCGCGATGCTGCGCCACACCTCCCCCTGGGCCGGCTCCGCCGGCGTCGACGGCTCCCCCCGGATGCCGAGCACCGCCCGCACCTCGGCCCCCTCGGCCGGCAGCCGGTTGCGCCCGAAGAGGATGGTCGTCGGCGTGCCATGACCGGGGATGTAGGCCCCCGCGGTGTCGAGCACATGGGTCAGGTCGAAGCGCGGCAGCACCTTCTCGATGAGCTTCTTGCCGAACTCCCGCTTCATGAACGAGTTCGCGGTGATGAGGCCCACGAAGCCCCCGGGCTGGGCCAGCTCGAAGAACTGCTGGGTGAAGGGCACCCCCAGGGAGTACTGCCGGTAGCAGGCCTCGGGGAACTGCTTGCGGTACTCGGCGTTGAGCACCTTGTCCTTCACGGTGATGTAGGGCGGGTTGCCCACCACCGCCGCGTACCCCTGGCCGAAGGTGGCCCGCACCGCCGCCGCGTCCTCCACCCCGTACAGGCCGTCGTCCAGCACCGGCGTCATGGCGAGCTGCTGGGGGCCGTGCAGCAGCGAGTCCGCCACCGTCACGTGCAGCCGAAACCCCACCGCCCCGTCGTCCAGCCGCGTCGCCCCCACCGCCCGCAGCGCCGCCAGCAGCAGCCGAAACCGCGCGATGCCCACCGCGAACGGGTTGACGTCCACCCCCCACACCCGGTCCAGCACCGCCTGCACCCGGTCCCGCGCCCCCTGCCCCGGGTTCGCCGCCGTCCACCGATCCAGCAGCCGCGCGAACGCCCCCAGCAGGAAGTGCCCGCTCCCGCACGTCGGATCGATCAGCCGCACCTCCGCCAGCCCGAACGCCTCGATGGCCGGATCCAGCGTCCGCGCCAGGATGAACTCCTCCACGAAGTCGGGGGTTTGCAGCAGCGCGTACCGCTTGCGGGCGTCCTCGCTCAGGTCCTGGTACAGGTCGCCCAGGAACCGCGTGTCGGCGTCGTCGAAGACGTGCGCCAGCCCCGTCCCGTCCGCGCCGCGCCGCTGGAAGAACCGCAGGAGCGTCTTGCCCATGTCGCCCGACGGCGCCAGGGCCCGCACCAGGTTGTGCGGCCCGAAGAGCACCTGCGCCCCCGGCAGCGCCGCCAGCTCATCGAGCACATGCCGCAGCCAGTCCGCATCGCTCAGCGTCGGGAACGCCCGGATGAACCCCTGCCGCGCCTCGTCCGCCGCATCCTCCGCCGCCCCCACCCCGGCCAGCCGCGGCGCCACGAACCCCTGGTCCTCCAGGTAGCGCACGAACACCAGCGACAGCAGCCACGCCACCGCCACCTGCGTCACCCACGCATCGCGCCACGTCTCGAACGCCTCCCCCGTGCGCTGCTGGTCCCGCGCCTGGCGCCACTGCGCCTCCAGCTCCCCCTGGATGGCCCCGCTCTGCCCCCGCAGATCATCCTCGAGCGCCGGCAACATCCGCCGCAGATCCGCCAACAACGCCTGGCTGTTCATCACGCCCCTTCATCCCCGTTGTGCCGGCCCCGCCGGCCCGCGACGGGCAGTATGGCCGGGGCCAGGGGGGCCGACAAGGCACGTCAGGGGGGCACCCTTCTCACCCGAGTGCCGCGGCCCGATCGGTGTGGCGGGCAAAAAAAAAAGGCAATGCCCAGCGAACCGGGCAAAGCCTCCGACCAGGACGGTAGCCGTCCGTGTCGGGACCGTCAACACACCGACGCCCGGTCAGGGGGCCGCGCGGGCGTCGAGGGCAGCGTCGAGGCGGGCCAGGAACTGATCGAAGGCGGGCAGCCCCAGGAGGGGCGAGAAGTCGTCGATGCGCTCGGCCACCAGGGCGCGGCAGCGGGGCAGATCCCGCTTGAGCCGCTCGCGCCGGCGGCCGGTGAAGCCCGAGGCCGTCATGAGCGCCGCGAAGAGGGTGGCCTTGGGATCGGGCAGGCTCTCGACCGTCCGCACGCCGGGCAGGGCCAGGGCATCGCGGCCCCGCGGGTTGTTGGCCGCCATGCGGACGGCCCCCTCGTCGTGCAGCAGCCAGGCCTCCGTCATGCGGACGGGCACGACAGGCACCCAGGTCAGCGCCATCCCGGCGGTGGCCACCTCGATCTCGGCCCAGCGCGCCTCGACGGTCTCCTTCTCGGCGTCGCGGTGGATGAAGAAGAGATCGGCGGGATACCACCGCATGGCCGCCTCGACGCGATCCGCCAGGCCCTTGCCGGGCAGGGGGATGAGGCTCAGGTCGGCCCAGGTCTTCTTCTCGATCGCCACCGACCGGCGCCGCAGGGCCCAGTCGATGATGTGCATGAGGGCCCGATCCGAGGTGCCGTCGGCGAGGAGGGTGTAGGTGAGCCTCATTGCGCGGCACCCGGGAACAGGCGGAGCTGGACACCACCGCTGGTGGCGACGTCGTAGATGGTCGACGTCGCTCGCGAGGCCTCGGCCTCAGCGGGCTGGAGCGCCCCAAGAAAGCGAATGATGTCTCCGCGGCTCAAGGGCGCGACCCGCCCCTCGTCGCGCCAGGTACCGGCCACTGGCCGGATCACGAGGCTTCGTCGGGGCCGGTCACCCTGCTTGGGGGCGTCTCGATGATCCGCGAAGACGAGCTGGTCATGCTGGGCCCGAGCCGCCACGACGGGCGAGTGGGTGCTGATGATCACCTGCCGCAGCGGGTTGCCGTCGCCAATCGGGCCGTACGTCTCGACCACCATGTCACCCAGCAGCCGCATCATGGCGCCCATCCGCTCAGGGTGGATGCCGTTCTCGGGCTCCTCCAGGCACAGCAGACCCGTCGCCGTGGGGTCCTTCTCCAGCACGCTGAGCGCGATGAACCGGAGCGTTCCGTCGGAGAGAGAAGAGGCCGGCAGTTCGACTCCGCTGGCGTCGGTCATGACCAGTCGGAGGACTCGACGGGCGTCGTCTCGGTCGACCCGCAGGCCGCGGACGTTGTTGACCAGCTCCGACAACCGGTTGGCGATGTCTGCGTAGATCGGGTCGGGGTCATCGCCAGCCAGCCGATACAAGGTGGCGGGCAGGTGTCGCCCCTCGGTCGTCAGGGCGCTCGGCGCCTGGAGGTCGTCGGGCTGTCGCAGCGCAGAGGGCTCCAGCTGCAGCAGCCGCCAGCGACGCAGCTCGGCCCGCACCAGGACGGCGGTCCGGGCCTCATCGGCGTTTTGCGCTGCCGAGAGCACCGTCCGGGGCAAGGTGCGGGCCAGGAAGTCGGCCGGGCGTCCACCGCCCCGCCGATCCCCATCACCGCGCATCTTGTCGGAGCTGAGCCGGACCGTGCGCCGCTCATCCTGGCCGACCGTCTCGATGAACGAGGCCCGGCGCTTGGAGGTCAGGATGACGCTGTCGCGCCAGTCCTTGTCGAAGCCGAAACGGAGGGCAACCTTTGCATCCCGCCTGGGAATGTAGCCCAGCGTCTCTTCCACCAGCTCAACGCGCGGTACGTCCCGCTCGCCGGTGACCAGCCGGAGCGTCAGCTCATACCGCAAGAACGTCTGACTCGCGGCCGCCGGCTGGTGGAACTCGTCCTCCCCCGTCGCCGCAATGAGGAGATCGCAGTTGAACCGCATCACCCCGTCACCGCCCGCCGTGAAGAGGTCCGCCACATCCCCGCCGCCCCGGGTGGCCCGCGCCGCCTCCACGAACGAGTGATCCGCGAGCTGGGCGAGGAAGTGGATGGCGTCGAAGAGGTTGGACTTGCCCACGCCGTTGAAGCCGGCGATGCAGGTCAGCGGCCCGAAGCGCACCTCGGTGTCGACCAGGTTCTTGAAGCCGTCCACGTAGAGCCGTGTCAGCATGGCGCCTCCTCCCTCTCCCGAGACCAGCCCAGGGTGTGGCGCACGGGCCCCGGTCTCGTCAAGCCGCCGACGTCGCTGCCACCTTGAGCCACCGTCCCGGCAGCCGCGCGTGCTGGGCCCGGGTGACGTGGGGCAGCGGGTGGCCGTCCAGCACCGGGCCGGCCTGCACCTCGCTGGGGGCCACGACCCAGACGGCGCGGGGGGTGGCGGTGCCCTGCTGCACCGCGTCGCGCAGCACCTCCAGCACGTCCACCCGGCCATAGCGCACCAGCAGACCCACCCGATGCAGCACCAGGGGGGCACCCTCGGTGGCCAGCAGCTCGGCCAGCATGGCCTGGCAGGCGGCGTCCACGAGCGTCTGGAGGCGCTGGCGGGCGAGGCTGCCCGGGGGGCGGGCGTCGGCTTGCAGCAGCGTGGCGAACGGGATGCGGTGGGCGCCGGCGGCGGTGCGCAGGTGGGCCAGCAGGCGGGCCTCGACGTCGAGCAGGGTGCCGCGGCGGCCAAGGGCGGTGGTGGCGGCCTCGTGGGTCCGCACGCCGGTGCTGATGATGGCCCAGGCCCCGGGCTCGGCCGCCGCCGTCAGCCAGTCCTCGAAGGCGCGGGCGTCCGGGGTGAGGGGATCGTCCGGCTGGGCGAACGCCGGGGTGTAGGCGCGCCAGGGGCCGCTGCCGGCCGTCGTCTGGGAGGTGGCGGGCAGGCGGGTGGAGAGCTGGGCCTCGGGCTCGAAGTGGCCCGCCCCGTCCCGCCAGACGAGGGGAAGGCCCGTCTCGCGCACCAGGGCCACCAGGGCGGGCGGGTCGGGCAGCGGCTCGGCCTCGGGGAAGCGCTCGGCGACACGGGCGCGCAGGGCCTCGGGCGTCCAGGTGGCCCCCGCCGCCAGGACGCTGACCCGGGCCAGCGTGAGGGCGCGGCCAGCGTCGAGGCCCCGGGGGTAGAGCTCGTGGCGCGGGGTGACGGCCGCGGTGCGGCTGAAGGCCGCCGCCAGGCGCAGCAGGCGGTCCGCCGGCAGGGTGATGTCGGGATCCACGGCCCGCAGGGTGGCCAGCACCTCGGCGGCCTCGGGCAGCACGGGGCGCCCCGCCAGGGCGTCCGCCGCCAGGCCCAGGCGCCAGGCCCAGTCCACCCGGGCCCGGTCCGTCGCCACCACCAGGCGATCCCCGCTGCGCACGAGGGCGAAGCGGGGGGCGTCGCGCATGGCCTCCACCTCGACGGCCATCCGGGCCACGGCCAGGGCGTAGGGGGCCGCCTCCGCGCCCTCGTGGCGGCCCAGGCGCAGAGCCTCGGCCAGGGCCTCGGGCGGCAGGGCGCCCCCCTCCTCCTCCAGGGCCGCCTCCACCTCGTCGAGCACGGCGTCCAGGCCGGGGAGGATGGCCCACCGCTTGCGCTCCTCGCCGAGCAGCTTGTTGACCTGGCCGCTGGTGTTGACGTCGGCGGCCACGAGGTCGGCGGCCGAGGGCCAGACGGGGGCGCCCGGGATCGGGGCAAGGCCCAGGTAGGCCTCGCGCAGCTTCAGGGAGCTGCGGTAGCCGCGCTGGGCCCCCTGGTAGATGGCCTCCAGGGGCAGGCTGGCGGGATCGGGCAGCTCCGGCCCGACGCCCGCGGCCCGGGCCGCCTCGGCCAGCGGGGCGACGCGGGCGAGGGCCTGCTCGATGACCTGGCGCGTCGTGGTGCCCACGCCGGGCAGCAGCAGGATGCGGCCGCGGGGCACGAGGGCCAGGCCGCCCGCCGTGCGGACGCCCAGCCGCTCCAGCGCGTTGAGGACGTGGGAGTTGAGGCCCAGGTCGACGAGGGGGGTGTCCACGGACGGCGCGGCCAGGCTCGGCGTCGTCGTCGCGCTGACCTGCAAGGCCCGGCGCCAGGCGTCCCGCATGACCATGGCGTCAGCGAACCGCTGCCGGGGATCGCGGTGCAGGGCGCGCTGAAAGAACGCCAGCAACGACGCGCGCACGCCCGCCGGGAAGCGCTCGGCGTTGAGGTTCGGCGTCACCACGTCGGCGGGCAGGAAGCGCGCGTCGTTGCGGCCGTCGCCCCAGACGGGCACGGCCCCGGTGATGATCTCGTGCAGGACGAGGCCCGCGCTGTAGAGCTCGGCGGCGGCGTCCCACGGCCGGTCGGGGCCCAGGAAGGGATCGCGGTAGACCGGCGTGCCGACGTCCACCACGGCGGGGGGCAGGCCCGCCAGGGAAAAGTCGAACAACGTCAGGCGCTTGCGCTCGCGCCCCTCGCGCTTCGCGAGCCCGACGCCCATGTTCTCGGGCTTGAGGTCGCGGTGCAGCAGGCCGCGCTCCAGGCAGGCGCCCACGGCGCCGAGCAGATCGCTGCCGAGGTTGGCCGCCAGCTCCTCACCCACGGCCCCCTTGCGGAGGTCGTCGCGCAGCGTCGAGGTTCCCCCCCGGCTCAAGACGAGGGCGTCGCGCCCGCCCAGCGTGATGACGCCGTGGGTGCGCACGATCTGGGGATGGTTGAGCGTGCGCAGCGCCTCGTGCTCCGCCCGCAGGCGCCCGCCGTCGGCCGGCGTGCGGGCCACCTTCAAGACGCGCTCTTCGCCGGCGGGCGACGTCGCCAGCAGGGCCACCCCGGTGGAGCCGCGGCCCAGCGTCCGCTGGATGCGCCAGCCCTCGATGGTGGCGTCGGGGGCCGCCTGGAGCAGATCGACGTCATCGGCGCTGGGCGCGAGGGCCGCCAGGGCCATCTCGAAGGCGTGGTGCAGGGCGTCCAGATCGAGGCGCTCGGCGGCCAGCGGGCGGGTGGCCTGGTAGATGGCCTCGACGAGCGCCGGGGGCAGGCCATCGACGTGCGTCCCCAGCCGAAAGCCCCCGTCGCGGGCCAGCACGCGGCTCTGCTCGACGACGTTCGGGGCGGGGGGCCGGCCGCTCAGGGCGAAGCAGGCGACGGCCCCCAGGGAGAAGACGTCGGAGGCCTCATCCACGACGGGCATGCCCCGGAAGACCTCGGGGGCCAGGTAGACGAGGCTCTGGTCTTCCTGCAGCCGCTGCACATGGTGCGTGCCGGTGGTGGCGCTGCCCAGCGTCGCCGAGCGGCGGGCCCCCGACTGCCAGGTGAAGATGGCCGCTTCGGACGCCCCCTCCGGGGAGCGCACGAGCACCGCCTGGGGGGAGAGGGCCCGGTGCACGATGCCCTCGCCGTGGATGTAGCGCAGGGCGTCGGCGAGCTGGATGAGGAGGCGCAGGCTCGCGACCGCGTCGGGGCGGACGCTGCCGGTGGCGGCGATGTGGTGATCCAGGCGGCGCGCCCCGGGATCGTCGGGGTACAGCAAGCAGGGCCCGATCTCCGAGGCCCGGCGGCCGAGGAGGGGCACGACGCCGGGGTGCTTGAGCCCCTGCAACAGCTCGTGCTCGCGCCGCGCCGCCCGGTCGACCTGCTCGCGCGCGTCCACCGACGCCCGGGCGGCCTGGTTGAAGCGGCGGATGCGCAGCCGCTCGCCCGGCCGCAGGGCGTGCTCGCCGCGGAAGTCCTGGAAGGTGGAGCCCTCGTGCAAGAGCGCGGTGACGCGGTAGTCCCCGACCCGGCGCCCGGGATCGGGGCGCCGCAGGTCCCCCGCCTCGAAGGCCCGATCGACGGCCTGGGCCACCGCCCGCGCCGTCGCCTCGGAGAGGGCCATGCGCTCGTGCTGACCCGCCCCGGGGTAGCGCCCCTCGGCCAGGGCCTGCTCCAGGGTGAAGCGCGACGCGTCGGCGTCCAGCGTCACGACATGCTGCCGCCCGCTCAGAGGCAGCCGCAACGTCAGCTCGTCCTCGGGCAGGAACACCAGCGGCTCGACGGGGACCTCGGTGCCGAACCCGTGGCCGGAGAGGCTGCTGACCAGCGCGGCGACGGCGCGGCGCAGGGCGGGGAGCGGATGGTCGACCACGTCGATCCGGTGGTCGGCGCGCTGGATGCGCCAGCTCTGCTCGTCCCCCTCGATGGTGCCCGCCAGCCGCAGGGTGCGCAGGGCGAAGACCCCCAACCCGGTAATGACCAGGGCGTCCAGCCGGTGCAGGGCGCCGTCGCGATCCTCGAACTCGAAGCCCGTCCAGACGCGGACCGGATCGCGATCGGGCAGGATCTCGCGCAGAGCATCCCGGGTGAAGAACTCGTGGGGATAGCGCGGCTCGGAGACCGCGCGCCACCGCGGCGAATCAGGCTCGATCATCCTGCCCTCGGACGTCTGCTCGTCGGCGGCAGTATGGGACCGGCCGGCGGCGGGCGACAAGTGCCCGGGCCCCTGCGCTCATTTTCCATTTGAACGTCATGAAAATTCGATCCAACGTTCCAGCAGCGCCCCGGCAGGCGGGTGCGGGCAACACAGCGTGGAGGACGACATGAGTACGACGCCGGCGTTCGAGGAGCTGACGGCGGTGGATCAGGACCTGCTGGCCCGAGCCCAGCGCATGCTGGTGGGCCTGGCCGACCCGGGGGTGGCGCGCCGGGCGGAGGCGGCGGGCTACGATGCCGAGGAGCACGAGGCCGGGTGGCGCGCCTTCGAGGTGGCGTCGGGGCGGCAGCGGCCGTTCGGGGTGCTGCTGCAGGTGGCCACCGCCAGCGACACGGCCGAGGCGCCGGGGCTGGCGGCGCGGTACGGGGCCCTGGACGCCTTCGAGAACAAGTGGTTCCCCCGCGCCCGGATGGCCATCCGGCGGTTCGTGGCCAATGAGGTGCGCGATCGCGTAGAGGCGGCGTTCTTCGCCGAGCTGGCCCAGCAGCCGCTGGGGCCCGGGGTGGTCGGCTCGGTGGCGCGGTTCCTGGAGCGGCTGGAGGGCCTGGCGGCCAGCGATGCGCCGGGGGCGGCCGAGGCGGTGGCTTCCCTGCAGAAGAAGGGTCTCGACGCGGCGGAGGTGGCGCGGATGCAGGGGCTGCTCGCCGAGGCGCGGGCCCTGGGTCCTTCGGCACCGCCGCCCGCCGAGCTGGCGGGGCAGGTCGAGGCCATGAACGCCGAGCGGCGCGCCGCCCTCGACACGCTGCGGCGGTGGCTCAACGACTGGTCCCTCGTCTTCCGCGACGAGCTGCCCCACAACGACCGGCAGCGCCTGGGTCTGTCCCGCAAGGGCGGGCGGCCGCGGAAGGTGGTGGAGGAGGTCGAGGCCGAGGTGGTCTGACGCCGCGCCGGGGCGGTCGGCCCCGGGGTTTCGGGCGGTCGAGGCCCGGTCCTGGGCGGTCGCGGGTCGGGTTCGGCGGGTCCTGGGCGGCCCTTGCGGGGATTTCGCCGAGGTTTCGGGCGGTCGAGGCCCGGATCAAGGGGGTCGAAGCCTGGCTTCGGCGGGTCGAAACCAGGCGGGGACGATCGTTCGAGGAGCGCGCACCGACTTCGGCGCGTCAGCCGGGCCCGTCGGCCGGCCACGGTGGCGGCGATCCGGGCCCGCCTTCATCCGCGCAGCGCACCCGCGAGGGCGGCCAGATCGTGGTACCGCTGCCGGGGGATGCCGTCCACGGCGAAGGATCCGCCGTCAAAGAGCCAGGCCGGTGGGTCCACGGACCCGGGGCGGTAGATGTGCTCGAAGTAGCGCCGAGTGACGTCCGCGTCGATGCAGGCCTGGCGGGCTCCCCAGGCCTGGGCGTAGGGCTGCTCGCTCTTCCCTTGCTGCTGCAGGCGCCATGCGTCGAGAGCGCCGTAGACGGTGAGGACGTCGACGAGCAGACCAGCGACCTCGGGAGGGAGCGTGGGCGGCTTGTCGGTGAGCGGGGGCAGCGAGCCGTTGCCCAGGTGCCGAAAGTGATTCCATATCGGACGACACACCGGACCACTGGCCCAGGGCTCAAACCGGAGCAAACCAAAGGGCTTGCCGACGCCATGGGCGAGCGCGATGCCATGGCAGTAGAACGCCAGGGCCTGGAGTCGCTGGTGGGTGAGGGGCTCCCGATAGGGGTACCACGCGCGAATCCACGCCGAGAGGCGCAAGGCCTGGTCTTCCGGCGTCTGTGGTGGAGGGGAGTTACCCTGCTCGTTGCCCACGAGCAAGCCGAAGAGTCCCCCCAGCAAGGCGCCCGGGAGGCCGCCGAGGCGAGCGCCGAGGGCGGCGCCGCCCACGAGGCCGACGGCCGCGCCGGCGTCGCCCTTCTTCGCAGGCGGAGGCGGCGGTACGTGCCCGAGAGCGTAGCCACAGGCGCCACAACCAACCTCCGCAGGGTCGCCATGCCAGGTGATGGCGTTCACGGCGGTGCAGTGGGGGCAGGCGATGTGGCGGTCAGCCGGGAGGCGGTGCCGGCAGCGCGTGCAGGCGTGGTTCTCCGGCTGGTGGCCCGCTGCCAGGGGGGTCCCGCAGCGCTCGCAGAGGATGTTGCGCACGCCCCGACCGTAGAAGGGCGTCAGCGACGGGGCAAGGGCGGGCGAGCGCGCCCGCCACGCCTCACTCCCCGCGCCAGAGGCGCCAGTGGAGGCGGGCGGGGTGGCCGTAGACCTGCGTCGTCCACTCCACCCGGGGCACCTGCGGCTCGACGTTCTGGGCCGGGGAGAGCAGGTCGAGGTGGCCGTCGCCGTCGAGGTCGAGGACGGTCCAGTGGCGGTAGCCGATGCCGGAGGGGCGGACGGCGAGGAAGGCCGGGCCGGCTTCGGCGGGGCCCAGGCCGGCCGGGACGGGCCAGGCGACGGGGTCGGGGGCGAAGCCGGCCCCCGTGTTGCGCCAGAGGCGCCAGTGCAGGTCGTCGGGGTGGCCGTAGACCTGCGTCGTCCACTCCACCCGAGGCACCAGCGGCGGGACGTTCTGGCCCGTCGAGACGAGGTCCGGGCGGCCATCCCCGTCGAGGTCCAGGGTGTTCCAGTGCTGGAAGCCGATGCCCGAGGGCCGCACGTCCAGGTAGGCCGCGCCCGACTCCGCTGGCCCCAGGTTGCGCGGGACGGGCCAGGCCACCGAGTCCGCCGCGAAGCCGTCGCCGGTGTTGCGCCAGACCCGCCAGTGCAGGTCGTCGGGGTGGCCGTAGACCTGCGTCGTCCACTCTACCCGGGGGGTGAGCGGGGGGACGTTCCGGGCCGTCGACACGAGGTCGGGCCGGCCGTCGCCGTCGAGGTCCAGGGTGTTCCAGTGCTGGTAGCCGATCCCCGACGGCCGCGCGTTCAGGTAGGCGGCGCCGGACTCCGCCGGCCCGAGGTCCCCAGGGACGGGCCACTCGACGGCCGCGGCCGCGAAGCCGTTGCCCGTGTTCAGCCAGACCCGCCAGTGCCGGTGGTCGGGGTGGCCGTAGACCTGGGTGGTCCACTCCGCCGGCGGCGCCAGCGGCGGGACGTTCTGGCCCGTCGACACGAGGTCGGGCCGGCCGTCGCCGTCGATGTCCAGCGTGTTCCAGTGCTGATAGCCGATGCCCGAGGGCCGCGCGTCCAGGTAGGCCGCGCCCGACTCGGCGGACCCGAGGTCCCGGGGGACGGGCCACTCGACGGCGGCGGCCGCGAAGCCGTCGCCCGTGTTCAGCCAGACCCGCCAGTGCCGGTTGTCGGGGTGGCCGTAGACCTGGGTGGTCCACTCCGCCCGCGGCACCAGCGGCGGGACGTTCTGGCCCGTCGACACGAGGTCGGGCCGGCCGTCGCCGTTGATGTCCAGCGTGTTCCAGTGCTGGTAGCCGACCCCCGAGGGCCGCGCGTCCAGGTACGCCGCGCCCGACTCCGGGGATCCCAGGCTCTGGGGGACGGGCCAGGCCACCGGGGCGGCCGCGAAGCCGTCGCCGGTGCTCCGCCACACCTGCCAGTGCCGGTTGTCGGGGTGGCCGTAGACCTGGGTGGTCCACTCCACCCGGGGGACCTGCGGGGGGACGTTCTGCGCCGTCGACACGAGGTCGGGCCGGCCGTCCCCGTCGAGGTCCAGGGTGTTCCAGTGCCGGTAGCCGATGCCCGAGGGCCGCGCATCCAGGTAGGCCGGGCCGGACTCCGGCGGCCCCAGGTTCTGGGGAACGGCCCACTCGGCGGCCTGGGGGGCGAAGCGGGTCGAGGGCGGGTCGGGCATGCCGCCGGCCCCGCCCTCGCCGCCGGCCCCGGCCATGCCGCCCGCGCCGGCCATGCCGCCCGCGCCGGCCATGCCGCCGGCTCCGGCTTCTCCACCCGCGCCGGCCATGCCGCCGGCCCCGCCGGCCCCGGCCATGCCGCCCGCGCCGGCTTCTCCACCCGCGCCGGCTTCACCGCCCGCGCCAGCTTCTCCACCCGCGCCGGCCATCCCGCCCGCTCCAGCTTCACCGCCCGCGCCAGCCTCACCGCCCGCGCCGGCTTCACCACCCGCGCCGGCCATCCCGCCTGCGCCGGCCATGCCACCGGCCCCGCCGCCGCCCTGGCCGCCGCCGGCGGCGCCGCCGTCGGTCGAGCCGAGCCCCCCCACGCCGCCGTCGTCGCAGGCCACCAGGCACAGCGCCAGCAACCCGAGCTGCACCCTACGCTTCGCGCTCATCCAGGCTCCGCTTCGTCGTTGCGGGAAGTCGCCCACGCCCTCCACCAGGCGCCGGGCAACACCCGATGAAAAAAACACAATGATTTCGGCAGTTTGAGACCATGGCCCGCGCGGCTCCCCGGCTCACTCCCCGCGCCAGAAGCGCCAGTGCAGGTCGTCGGGGTGGCCGTAGACCTGGGTGGTGAAGGCCGCGCCGGGGAAGAGCGGGGCCACGTTCTGGCCGACGGAGACGAGGTCGATGTGGCCGTCGCTGTCGAGGTCGAGGATGGTCCACTGGCGCAGGCCCAGGCCCCGCCCGGTCTGGGTCAGGGTAGCGACGCCGCCCTCGGCGGAGCCGAGGTCGGCGGGCACGGGCCACGCGGCGGCCTGGGGGGCGAAGCCGTCGCCGGCGTTGCGCCACACCTGCCAGTGGGGGCGGTCGGGGTGGCCGTAGACCTGGGCCAGGGACTCGACGCCGGGGGCCGCGACGTCCTGGCTGGGCGAGACGAGGTCGGGGCGGCCGTCCCCGTCGAGGTCCAGGGTGCTCCAGCGCCGATTGCCCACGCCCCGCCAGCTCCGGTCGAAGGCCGAGACGCCCGTCTCGGGCGCGCCGAGGTCGGCGGGGACGGGCCACTCCACGGACCGGGGGGCGAAGGCGGCGCCGGTGTTGCGCCAGACCTGCCAGTGCGGGCGGTCGGGGTAGCCGTAGACCTGGGTGGTGAAGCTGGCACCTGGGAATCGGGGCTCGACGTTGTGGCCGGGGGACACGAGGTCCGGCAGGCCGTCGCCGTCCAGGTCGAGGGTGCTCCAGTGCTGGAAGCCCAGGCCGTTCCACGTCCGGTTCAGGGCCGAGGTGCCCGTCTCCGGCGCGCCGAGGTCGGGGGGCACCGGCCACTCCACGGCCCGGGCGGCGAAGCCGGCGCCGGTGTTGCGCCAGACGCGCCAGTGCGGGCGATCCGGGTGGCCGTAGACCTGGGTGGTGAAGCTCGCGCCCGGGAACAGGGGCTCGACGTTGTGGCCGGGGGACACGAGGTCCGGCAGGCGGTCGCCGTCGAGATCGACGAAGCTCCAGTGCTGGAAGCCCAGGCCGTTCCACGTCCGGTTCAGGGCCGACGTGCCGGTCTCCGGCGCGCCGAGGTCGGCGGGGACGGGCCACTCCACGGCCCGGGCGGCGAAGCCGGCGCCGGTGTTGCGCCAGACGAGCCAGTGCGGGCGATCCGGGTGGCCGTAGACCTGGGTGGTGAAGCTCGCGCCCGGGAACAGGGGCTCGACGTTGTGGCCGGGGGACACCAGGTCGGGCAGGCCGTCGGCGTCGATGTCGACGGTGCTCCAGTGCTGGAAGCCCAGGCCGTTCCAGGTGCGCTCGAGGGCGGCCGTGCCGGTCTCCGGGGCGCCGAGGTCGGCGGGCACCGGCCAGTCGACGGGATCGGGCGCGAAGCCGCCGGCCTGGCCCCGCCAGACGCGCCAGTGCGGGCGGCCGGGGTGGCCGTAGACCTGGGTGGTGGAGCTCGCGCCCGCGAACAGGGGCTCGACGTTGTGCCCGGGGGAGACGAGGTCCAGGTGGCCGTCGCCGTCCAGGTCGAGGATGGTCCAGTGGTTGTCGCCTACGCCGTTCCAGGCCTGGGCGAGGGCCGCCGGGCCGGTCTGGTCGGGGCCGAGGCCGGCGGGCACGACCCAGCGGCCCGGATCGGCGGCGAAGCGGGTGGACGGGTCGTCGACGACGACCATGCCGCCGGCGCCGGCCTCGCCGCCCGCGCCGGCCATGCCGCCGCCTGCGCCAGCCTCGCCGCCGGCGCCAGCCTCGCCGCCTGCGCCGGCCATGCCGCCTGCGCCGGCCATGCCGCCTGCGCCCGCCATGCCGCCGGCGCTGGCTCCACCGCCCGCGCCGGCCATGCCGCCGGCGCCGGCTTCACCACCCGCGCCAGCCGCGCCGCCGGCGCCCGCTTCACCACCCGCGCCAGCCGCGCCGCCGGCGCCCGCTTCGCCGCCCGCGCCGGCCATGCCACCGGCGCCAGCCATGCCGCCTGCGCCGCCCGCGCCGCCTTGTCCGCCCGCGCCGCCTTGTCCGCCCGCGCCGCCTTGTCCGCCCGCGCCGCCTTGTCCGCCCGCGCCGCCTTGTCCGCCTGCGCCGCCTTGTCCGCCTGCGCCGCCTTGTCCGCCCGCGCCGCCTTGTCCGCCTTGTCCGCCTTGTCCGCCTGCGCCGCCTTGTCCGCCCGCGCCGCCCTGGCCGCCCTGGCCGCCCGCGTCGACCACACGGCCGCCGTCGCCGCCGGACGTAGCCCCGTCGTCACACGCGACCAGCCCGGCCACCAGCCCAAGGGCGGCGATCGCTCGGCGCCTGGTGCTCTCCCTCATGCCTCCACCTCTCCACCCGCTCGAGGAGCAGCCCCCTGCCTCGGGCGCTGCAGCGCGCCCCCCCGTCGGCCAGGGGCCGTCCGCGGGGCGACTTCCAGAAATCTGACGTCGTTTCGAGCCATTGCGCCGTCCCGCCGCTCAGGGGCGGCCCGGCGTGAGCCGAAACCGGATCGTCCGCACGCTCCCGCCGCTCACGTCGAGCACGCCGCCGGCCGCCTGCAGGTCGCGCAGCGTGAACGAGCCCGCGCCGACGAGGTCGTCGTTGCGCAGGTCCTTGTCGATGACCGTCCAGCGCACGACGCCGGGCTCATCGCCCGCGAGGTCCAGCCGCCAGGCCGCGTCCCAGGCGGCGCCCGTGGTGTCGCGGACGACGTAGGTGGCGAAGCGGCGCGCGTCCACGCGGACCTCGGCGCCCAGGTCGGGCAGATCCGGGCCGTCCAGCACGCCCCCGACCTCATGGCCCAGGCGGGCGACGCCGCCGGCCACCGCGACGCCGGCGCCCGAGGCCGCGGCGACGAGGCCCCCGATGACGCCGCCCAGCTTGCCCAGCGAGACGTCCCAGCGCCGGCCATCCGCCTTGCGCGGCTCGACCTCGGCGGACTCCAGGCGCAGGATCCAGCGGCCCGTGAGGGGCGTGGCCTGGGGCGCCGCCGGCGCGGGCTGGGTGGGCGGGGCGGGCTGCGACGCGGGCGCGGCCAGGGTGTCAGCGGTGGCCGAGGACGTCTCCTGGCCAGCGGCCGGCAGGGCGGCGAAGAGCGTCAGGAGCAGGGCAGCGCGGGCGGTCGTCATCGGCCCCTCGGCGGTGGTCGGCCGCAGCGACCATAGCACGGCCCGGGGTCCCGGCTCGACCGCCCCCCGCGGACTCGCGGGTCGCGCCGCGGTCGACCGATACAGATTCGTAACGCACTGAAATCCATGATGTTTTCCTTGTGCTGTTGCGGCATCGCCCCGCAAACCGCACTTTGCTCGCGGGTGTCGGGGGAAGTCCTACATCAAGGAGCGAGCATGTCGGGTCTTCGTGGGGTGCTGGTGGTGCTGGTGGCGAGCGCGGGTGCGGCCCAGGCGCAGGGGCCGATCCCGGCCGAGGGGACGTTCTACGGGTGCTACGCCGCTCACGCGGGGGCCACGGAGCGGCAGGGGGCGCTGCGGCTGGTGAGCGACCCGGCGCTGTGCAAGCAGGGCGAGATCGCGGTGGCGTGGGCCGAGCTGGGTGAGGGCGGCGAGGGCCCCGCCGGTCCGGCCGGCCCGCAGGGGCCTGAGGGTCCTGCCGGTCCCCAGGGGCCTGCTGGTCCCCAGGGTCCCGCCGGCGCGGAGGGCGCCGCCGGCCCGGCTGGCCCCGCCGGTCCGGCTGGCCCCGCCGGTGCCGATGGCGCTGCGGGTCCCGCTGGCCCTGCCGGCGCGGACGGCGCCGCCGGCCCGGCCGGCCCCGCTGGCCCTGCCGGCGCGGACGGCGCCGCCGGCCCGGCCGGCCCCGCCGGCGCCGATGGCGCGGCCGGCCCGGCTGGTCCCGCCGGCCCCGCCGGTGCGGATGGCGCGGCGGGCCCCGCCGGCCCCCAGGGTCCGGCCGGTCCCCAGGGTCCCCAGGGCGAGCCCGGCTCTCCCGCCGTGATGCCCGGCCCTTGCAACCCCGGCCAGGAGCCCGGCTTCATCCCCGGCGAGTGCGTGTTCTGCGCGGCGGGCTACTTCAGCGCCACCGGCGCCTCCTGCGAGCCCTGCGGCGCCGGCAGCCGCACGGCCGTGCACGGCTCGGCGCAGTGCGCGGAGTGTGGCTGCGGCAGCCAGGCCGACGCCTTCAACGTCGCCTGCGAGCCCTGCCCCGCCGGCACGTACCGCGGCGCCGGCCAGGAGGCCTGCTCGCCCTGCCCGCCCGGCACCGTCTCGAACGCCGGCGCCTGCGCGTGCGTCGCCGCCCCCTGACCCGGTCCGCTTGACGGACGCGGCGCCGCGGCGCACGTCCACCCGCCTGACGGTCGGCCAGCGCCGACCGACCTCAACCGCGCTCGGCGCGGACGCTCCGGGCCATGAGGCCAGCGAGGGCGGCCCCGGCCGGCAGGGCCCCTGCGAACAGAGCCGCCACGGTGTCGACGAGGGGCGCGCGCAGCCGGTGGCGGCGGGCCCGGGCCCCCAGCCGCTCGGCGAGGCCGGCGAGGTCGGGGTGCGCGGCGCAGGCCCCGGCCGCGTCGCCCGCTGCGAGCAAGGCCCCCGCCCGGAATGAGTCGCCGTCGGCGGCGAAGACGAGCTCGGTGAGCACGCCGAGGCCGGCGAGGCCGTAGGCGGTGCCGGCGTTGCCGCCGAGGCCGGTGACCAGCCGGTCCATCTCGGCCACGGCCCGGGTGAGGGCGGTGGCCTCGGTGGCGGCGCCGACGCCGAGGGCCCGGGCGGCGCCGAGGGCCACGCCGAGCACGGCGGCGAGGGCGTTGGCCAGCTCGACGCCGGCGTGGTCGCGCTCGGTGTAGACGCGCAGGCGATCGCTGGCGAGGGCGGCCTGCAGCTCCTCGGCCCAGGTGGTGAAGGCGCTGCCCACCACGAGGGCGGCGGGCTGGCCCTTGCGGACGGCCTCGGCGCTGGCCGCCCCCGCGATGACGGCGACCTGGCGGACGGCGGTGGCCGCGACGATGGCCTCGCCAGGTCGGGCGCCGCTCGGCGTGAGGCCGGGGGTGATGGTGGCGAAGCGGTGGTTGCCCTGCAGGTGCCGCGCGAGGGCGGCGAGCCGGTCGTCCAGGGTGTCGGCCGAGAGGGCCAGGATGACGCGCTCGGCCCCGGCCAGGGCGGCGGCGGCGTCCGTGCCGTGCTCGATGCCGGCGGGCTGCTTGCGCCGGCTGGCCTTGTCGCCCACCAGCAGGACCGTGTGATCGGCGGCCGCCAGCCGGCGGGCCAGCGCGTCGCCCCAGGGGCCGTCCCCGATGACCGCCCAGGCGCTCATGCCACCACCTCCCGCAGGGCATCCGAGAAGGCCGCGAGGCGATTCCCGTAGAAATACAAGAGCTTGGGGTCGCGGACCACGAGGTCGTCGCTCACCCGGTCGAGGGCGGTGCGCACGTGGTACATGCCGAACGTCTCGATGGCGACCTGGAGCAGGGCGTCGATGGGGGCCGAGCGCACGGTGTCGTCGAGGCGCAGGCGGCCGGCGGCCTCCAGCTCGACGAGGCGGCCCCGGACGCGCTCGGCCACGGCGGCCAGGTCGGTGGGATCGTGCACGTCGCCGCTGGTGGTGCGCAGCAGGGTGAAGAGATCGAGGCCCGGCGCGCGGCGGCGCTCCAGCTCGAAGAGGAGCCAGCCCACGAAGTGCGTGGGCAGGATGACGGTCTCGCGCAGGAAGGCCTCGCCCACGGCCGCCCCGAGCTGGCGGGTGTACTCGGCGTCGCGGGCGGCGTCGGCCACCGGCTCGCCGTCGCGCTGGAAGTAGCGGGCCGGATCGAGCACGGCGCCGCAGGGGCCGACGCTCTGGCCCTCGGCGTTGACCTGGTTGCCGAAGACGTCGAGGGGGGCGCCGAAGCGGATGACCATCGTGGTGTCGAGGGCCATGAGCTTCGCCACGAAGTGCACCACGCGGCCGAGCTTGCTGAACTCGTCGTCCTCGATGATGTAGCGGGCCTGGCCGGCGGCCTTGAGGTGGTCGGCCACCAGCGTCTCCGCCTCGAGGACGAGGGGGTAGTTGATGGTGGTGGGCACGATGTAGATGGGGCGGGCGTCGCCGCGCAGGGCGCGCTCGGCCTGGGCCGAGAGGGCGCTGCCCATGAGGCCGAGCTTGAGCTTCTGCTCCACGGTGCCGGCGCGGGAGCGCGTGCCGCCGGGGAAGAAGAGGCTGTGGTAGCCCCGCTCGATGATGACCTGGCTGTAGGTCTTGAGGACGTCCTTGTAGAGGACGTGCTGGAGGCGCCGGTCCACCCGGTAGGCCCCCAGGTTGCGCATGAAGTAGCCGATCAGCTTGTTCGTGAAGAGGTTTTTCCCCGCGCCATAGGTCACGGGGGGCAGGCCCGCCTGCACGAGGGCCCAGCCGAGCACGATGCTGTCGAGGTTGCTCGAGTGGGTGGGCACCACCACCAGGGTGCCCCGCTCGGCCAGGGTGCGCAGGTGGGCCAGGGGCCCCTCCACGCGGATGCGCGCCGACAGATCCTTGAAGGCCGAGAAGCCGTGGCGCAGGTCGGCGGTGCTGAAGAGGGCCGAGAGCCCGACGGGCAGCACCCCGGAGGCGAAGCGATAGACCCGGCGGTCGAAGTGACCGACCACATCCGACACATACCAGGTCGCCAGGCGCTCCACCTCGTCGCGGAGCTGGCGGGCGTCCATCTGGCCGATGCGCCGCGCGAGCTTCTGCCAGGCGGGGAGGCGCTCGGCCTCGCTGCCCGTGCTGCGCTCGAGGCGGTGGATCTCCTGGATGGCGGCGTCGTTGAGGACGAGCTGGTAGCTGCGGAGGGGATCCCCCTCGGCGTGCCGGCCGAGCTGCTCGACGACGCGGGCGACGACCTCCTTCTCGAGGTCGGCGCGGTGGGCGTTGAAGTGGAAGAGCGGGGCTTGCATGGCGCCACTCTACACCGGTCTGCGCGCGCTACGTAGGGGGAGGCGGCACGAGCCAGGCGAGGAGCTCGAGGACGGGGGCGCGACCGCTGCCGTTGCGGTTGATGCTGCGCCGCACGGGGACGTGGGTGCGGTTCTGCCCGCGGACGCGGGGGTAGAGCCGCTTCGTCTCGGGCGTCCAGGAGTTGGACAGGACGGCGTGGTGGATGCCGCGGGTGGGCAGCGCCGCGAACGTGGCCGCCAGCCGCGCGTGCTCGTCGGCGCCGAAGCGCATGCCGTCGTAGCTGGTGAAGCTCGACGTCTTGCTCAGGGGCACGTAGGGCGGATCCAGGTAGACGGCCGCGCCCGGCTCGGCCCGCTGGAGGACCGCGTCGAAGTCCCCCTCGACGATGTCGACGCCCTGCAGGACCTCGCTGCACCGGCGCAGGTTGTCGACGTCGATGCGCTGGGGGGTGGCGTAGCGGCCGAAGGGCACGTTGAAGCGGCCCTTGCGGTTGAGGCGATACAGCCCGTTGAAGCAGTGGCGGTTGAGCCAGATCACGCGGGCGGCGCGCTGCGTCGGGGTCAGGGACGCCAGGTCGACGCCGTCGCGCACATGGTAGTACGTCGCCTCGTCGGCGGCCCAGGCGGCGCAGGCGGCGATGAGGCCCTCCACGTCGTCGCGCACCGTGAGCCAGACGGCCACCAGCTCGGGGTTGCGGTCGCCGAGGAGGGCGCGCTGGAGGCGCCCGGCGCGGGCCAGGGCGAAGAAGACGGCGCCCCCGCCCACGAACGGCTCGACGTACTGGGGGATGCTCGCGGGCAGCTTGCTCAGGATGCGCGGCACCAGCTCGGACTTGCCGCCGGCCCACTTCAAGAAGGGGCGTGGGGAGTTGAGCGTGTTGAAGCCACGGGCCATGGCCGCGGAACCTAGTTTGCGCCCGCGCGGCGCGCAAGTCCCTCGACTCCAGCCCGCCGCCTGCCTACCCTGGGGCAACTCCGCGACCCGACAGAGCGACCGAGCGCCCATGCAGATCCAGAGCTTCGAGACCCACCCCGACGTCTGGCGCCACTGGCGCCTCGCCATCGACGGCCCCATCGCGCGGCTGGCCATGGACGTCCAGGAGGAGGAGGACGCCCCGTACCTGCTCAAGCTCAACAGCTACGACGTCTTCGTGGACATCGAGCTGGCCGACGCCATCAACCGCCTGCGGTTCGAGCACCCCGAAGTGCGCGCCGTCGTCGTCACGTCGGCCAAGGACCGCATCTTCTGCGCGGGCGCCAACATTCCCATGCTCGCGTCCAGCCCCCACGCCTTCAAGGTCAACTTCTGCAAGCTGACGAACGAGACGCGGCTGGGCATCGAGGACGCCAGCGCCACCTCGGGGCAGCGCTACCTCTGCGCGGTGAACGGCACGGCGAGCGGCGGCGGCTACGAGCTGGCCATCGCCTGCGACGAGATCATCCTGGTGGACGATCGCAGCTCGGCGGTGAGCCTGCCCGAGGTGCCCCTGCTGGGGGTGCTGCCGGGCACCGGCGGCCTGACGCGGGTGGTCGACAAGCGCAAGGTGCGGCGCGACCTCGCGGACTGCTTCTCCAGCATGGCCGAGGGCGTGCGCGGCAAGCGGGCGGTGGAGTGGGGGCTGGTGGACGCCAGCGTGAAGCTCTCGCAGTTCGGCGAGGCCGTCAGCGCCCGGGCCGCGGCCCTGGCCGACGCCTCCCCGCGGCCGACGGAGGGGCCGGCCGTCGCCTGGAAACCCCTGAAGATCCAGGTAGATGACGACGGCTCGCGCCACTACCCGTTCCTCGACCTGGCCGTGAATCGGGGCGCGCGCCACGCCACCATCACCGTTAAGGTGCCTGGCCAGGCCGGCCCGGCGGACGTGGCGGGCCTGCGGGCCCTGGGGGTGGACTGGTGGCCGCTGGCCGTCTTCCGGGCCCTCGACGACGCCCTGCTGCACCTGCGGTTCAACGAGCTGGAGGTCGGGGCCATCAGCCTGCGCACCCAGGGCGACGCGGCGGTGGTGCTGGCCTACGACGCCGTGCTCGAGGCCCAGGCCCAGGAGCACCTGGTCTTCGAGACGCGCCACTTCATCCGGCGGGTGCTCAAGCGGCTCGATGTGACGGCCAAGACGCTCTTCGCGCTCATCGACGAGGGCTCCTGCTTCGCGGGCACCCTGCTGGAGCTGGCGCTGGCGGCGGATCGCAGCTTCATGCTCGACGATCCCGACGAGGCGGTGGCGGTGACGGTGGGGGCCCTCAACGGCGGCGCCTACCCCATGGGCAACGGCCTCACGCGGCTGCAGACGCGCTTCCTGGGCCAGCCGGCGCGGGTGGGCGAGATCATGGAGCAGGCCGGCGAGGCGCTGCCCACCCAGGCCGCCGACGCCCTCGGGCTGGTGACGTTCGCCCCCGATGACATCGACTGGGAGGACGAGGTGCGCGTGGCCGTCGAGGAGCGCGCCAGCATGTCGCCCGACGCCCTCACCGGCATGGAGGCCAACCTCCGCTTCGCCGGGCCCGAGACCCTCGAGACCAAGATCTTCGGCCGCCTGTCGGCCTGGCAGAACTGGATCTTCCAGCGCCCCAACGCGGTCGGCCCGCAGGGCGCGCTGAAGGCGTTCGGCCAGCCCACCCCGGCCCGGTTTGCATGGGAGCGCACCTGACCATGGGCAGCATCGACTACGACTCGCTCATCCCCAACAACGTCGACCTGTCGACGGACCGCCGCCTGCAGCGGGCCCTGGAGGCCTGGCAGCCCGACTTCATCAACTGGTGGCGGGAGATGGGGCCCGAGGGCTTCCAGCAGGACGACGTGTACCTGCGCACGGCCACCAGCGTGGACAAGGACGGCTGGGCCACCTTCGGCTACGTAAAGATGCCCGACTACCGCTGGGGCATCTTCCTCACCCCGGGCGACGAGGATCGCAAGATCCACTTCGGCGACCACATGGGCGAGGACGCCTGGCAGCAGGTCCCCGGCGAGCACCGCACCACCCTGCGGCGCATCATCGTGACCCAGGGCGACACCGAGCCGGCCAGCGTCGAGCAGCAGCGGCTGCTGGGCCAGACCTGCCCGTCGCTCTACGACCTGCGCAACCTCTTCCAGGTGAACGTGGAGGAGGGCCGCCACCTCTGGGCGATGGTCTACCTGCTGCACCGCTACTTCGGGCGCGATGGCCGCGAGGAGGCCGAGGGCCTGCTGGCGCGCCGCTCGGGCAACCCGGACTCGCCCCGCATCCTGGGGGCGTTCAACGAGCCCTGCGACAACTGGCTGGATTTCTTCTGCTTTACGACGTTCACGGACCGGGATGGCAAGTACCAGCTCCGGGCCCTGGCCGAGAGCGGCTTCGATCCGCTGGCCCGGACGACGGCGTTCATGCTCACCGAGGAGGCCCACCACATGTTCGTGGGCCAGACGGGGGTGGGGCGCATCATCGAGAAGACGGCGCAGCGCATGAAGGAGGGGGATCCGCGGAAGTTCGGGGCCATCCCCCTCGACATGATCCAGCGGCACATCAACCTCTGGTACTCCGTCTCCCTCGATCTGTTCGGCGGCGAAGACTCGAGCAACGCCGCCAGCTTCTTCGGGGCGGGCCTCAAGGGCCGCGACCGCGAGAGCTTCCTGACGGAGCACACGGCGCTGAACGACATCTACCACCTCCAGAAGTACCGCACCGACGGCACCCCGGAGACCCAGGAGATCCCTCTGCGCCGCGCCATGAACGAGGTGCTGCGCGACGCCTACGTCGAGGACTGCGAGAAGGTCGTCAAGGCGTGGAACCGCATGCTCAAGAAGGAGGGCTGCGACGTCGAGCTCACCCTGCCGAGCCGGCGCTTCCACCGCCAGCAGGGCGTCTACGCCGGCCAGCACTTCAGCCCGGCGGGCGACTTCATCTCGGCGGCGCAGTTCGCCGCCCAGCAGGCCGAGTGGCTGCCCAGCGCCGCCGACAAGATCTACCTGAAGAGCATCATGAACCGGCCCCACTACAAGCCGGGGGAGTTCGCCGACTGGATCGCCCCCCCGAAGACGGGCATCAACGGGCAGCCGGTGGACTTCGCCTATGTGAAGTTCATGACCGAGAAGGCCTGAGCCAGACCGACGGAGGAGCCGCGTTGCCCGCCTTCATCACGCGCGTTCGCCTGCACAACTACAAGAGCATCGCGGACTGCGACGTTCAGCTCGGCGAGCTGACCTTCGTGGTCGGGCCGAATGGCTCGGGCAAGAGCAACTTCCTGGACGCCTTGCGGTTGGTGGCGGATGCGCTCAATGCGCCGTTGGATCACGCCATCCGGGATCGTGGGGGTATCAACGACGTGCGCAGGCGCTCGCAAGGCCACCCCAACAACTTCTCGATTCGCCTGGACTTTGTGCTGCCTGATGGGGCGCCAGGGCACTTTGCCTTCGAGGTCCACGCCCCCGCCAAGGGAGTGTTTCAGATCAAGAAGGAGCAATGCTCGGCTGGGGTGATGCCGACCGAGCGGTACGTGGTCGAGAGCGGTGTCCTGACGGAGTGTACCGTCGCCTCGCCACCAGCCGTCGGTGGGGCTGACCGCTTCTACCTGGTCAACCTCTCCGGGCACCCGGCCTTTCGTCCGGTCTTCGATGCGCTCTCGAACATGGGCTTCTACAACCCGGTGCCGGCCGTAATTCGGGAGGTCCAGCCACCGCACCCCGGTCAGATTCTCGGCCGAGACGGCCACAACCTCGCGAGCGTCCTCGGCCGTCTCGAAGAGACTTCCCCGGCCATCAAAGAGCGTGTCGAGAGCTTCCTCGCCAAGGTGGTCCCCGGCACCGAGGGTGTCCGGCGGGAGAGCTTTGCCAACAAAGAGACCCTGGAGTTCCGGCAGGTTGTGCAAGGATCGAAGGCTGCGTGGCGCTTCTATGCCAACAGCATGTCGGATGGCACCTTGCGCGCGCTGGCAGTACTCGTCGCGTTGTTCCAGACCCGAGGCGACGGCTCGTCGCCCGTGCCACTGGTGGGCATCGAGGAGCCGGAGAGCGCACTGCACCCCTACGCGACCTCGGTACTCCTGGAGGCCCTCCAGGAAGCGAGCCGAAAGACCCAGGTCATCGTGACGAGCCATAGCCCCGACCTGCTCGACAACAAGGGCCTGCGCGATGACCAGATTCTGGCGGTTGAGTCGAACGGTGGCACCACTACGGTCGGGGCGGTCAGCCCAGGTGCCCGAGAGGCCATTCGCCAGCAACTCTATACCCCGGGCGAGTTGCACCGCATGCACCAGCTCGTCCAGGACGCCGAGGTCCAGAAGGTCACCGGACGCCAGCTGGATCTATTCGAGGCATGACGACCCTGGTGTGCATCGTGGAGGGTCACGGCGAAGTGGAGGCCCTTCCGGTGCTCGTCCGCCGTGTGGCCGGCGAGATTCTCGGCCGCTGGGACGTCGCTGTGCCGTCGCCGATCCGACTGCCGCGCGGTCGCATCGTCGGTGACGGTGCCGAGCTTGGGCGGGCGCTGGGGCTGGCGAGCATCCAGTTGAAGGGTGGGCCAGGTGGGATCCTGGTTGTGATCGATGCCGATGACGACGCAGCCTGCCAGCTTGGGCCGACCCTGCAGTCCCGCTGCCAGGCTCTTCGACCGGACCTGACGACTGCGGTCGTGCTGGCCGAGCGCGAGTACGAGGCCTGGTTCGTCGCAGCTCGCTCCTCGCTCGCCGCGCGGGGGGTGCTGAGGGCGACCGACGAAGCGGTCTCCGAGACGCTCCGGGACTGCAAGGGCTGGGTGGACCGTCACACTCCCAACGGCTACAGCGAGCGCCTGGATCAGGCCCGCCTCTCGGCGCAGCTCGACCTGGCCGAGGCCAAGAGCGCGTCGTCGTTTCGCAAACTCGTCCGAGAGATCGGGCGGCTCGTTACTCGTCCAGCGCCTTGACGAGCTCGGGGCACTGGTCCTGCTCGAGCTGGATGGGCCCGCCGCCGCCCTCGCCGAGGGCGGTGATGGCCGTCCCCTTCACCACCACCGTCAGCAGCCACCGCGTGCTGCGCTGGCAGGGGCCGTTCTTCTGGCCCTCGTCGGTGTAGGTGACGCGGGCGTCGCCCAGGACGCGGATGTGGCCGTTGGCGTCGCGGTCGGCCTGGGCGAGCACGGCCTCGGCGCTGTCGGCCTTCATGCGCGTCTCGACGACGGTGTCGCTCCAGTAGGCGGGCACCGGGATGCGGACGGTGAAGAAGCCGTCGTCCGCCGGGGTGACCTGGAGCTGGTCGGCGGGCAGGGCGTAGTCGAACTGGTCCTTCGCCAGCGTCCAGACGTTCTGGCCCGGCTGGGGGACCTCGACGGTGCGCCGGGGGCCGGTGGTGCCGGGGCAGCGCACGGGGCCGGGCTTGCCGGGGCTCTGGAAGGTGCCGTAGGAGGCGCGTGGCGCCTCCAGGACGAGGAAGCTGCCGGGCGGGATGGCGCCGGTGAAGCGGCGCAGGCGCGCGCCGCGGCAGCGCTGGCCCGTCTCCTCGAAGCGCCCCTTGATGGGCAGCTTGCAGCCATCGATGCGCAGGCGGATGCCGGCCGTGGGCAGGTCGGAGACGCCCATGCGGCTGCACGGGCCCCCCGGCGCGCAGCTCTGGGTGGCGCTGAAGTGCAGCAGGTGCAGGGGGCCGCGCGTCCACGTCTCGCCGCGGCAGTCGCCGTTGACCGGCTCGAGGACGTGGATGGTGGCCGCGCTCATGAGCACGGCCGGCAGGAAGAAGCTGAGGAAGATCAAGGCCTCAGCGCCGGACGGTGCGCTGCTGGGCCGCCTCGCGCCCGCCGATGGCGGCCTTGAGGTAGTCGCGGTTCAGCCGGGCGATGAACTCGAGCTTGATGCCCTTGGGGCAGGCCGACTCGCACTCGCCGTGGTTGGTGCAGCCACCGAAGCCCTCGGCCTCCATCTGGGCGACCATGGCCAGCACGCGGGGGCCGCGCTCGGCCTGGCCCTGGGGCAGGACGCCGAGGTGGGTGACCTTGGCCGCCGTGAAGAGCATGGCGGAGGCGTTGGGGCAGGCCGCCACGCAGGCGCCGCAGCCGATGCACTGGGCGGCGTCCATGGAGAGGTCGGCGTCCGTCTTGGGGACGGGGATCTCGTTGGCGTCCCGGGGGGCCGCCGTGTTGACCGAGATGTAGCCGCCGGCCTGGATGATGCGGTCGAAGGCGCCGCGATCGACCACCAGGTCGCGCACCACGGGGAAGGCCGCGGCGCGCCACGGCTCCAGCCACAACTCGTCGCCGTCCTTGAACTTGCGCATATGGAGCTGGCAGGTCGTCGTCAGCTCCTGGGGGCCGTGGGGCACGCCGTTGACCACCATGCCGCAGGCCCCGCAGATGCCCTCGCGGCAGTCGTGGTCGAAGGCCACGGGCTCGTCCTTGCCGCCCGCGAGGATCTCCTCGTTGAGCTGGTCGAGCATCTCCAGGAAGGAGCTGTCGGGGCTGACCCCGGCGAGCTTGTAGGTGGCAAAGCCGCCCTTGTCGGTGGCCTTCTTCTGCCGCCAGATGTGCAGGGTGAGGTTCATCACTTGTAGCTCCGCTGGGCCAGCTTCACGTACTCGAAGGAGAGGTCCTCGCGGTGCATGACCGCCTCCTGCCCCTCGCCCTTCCACTCCCAGGCCGCGACATAGCTGAAGTTCTCGTCGTCGCGCAGGGCCTCGCCCTCGGGGGTCTGGCTCTCCTCGCGGAAGTGGCCGCCGCAGGACTCGCGCCGCTGGAGGGCGTCGCGGGCCATGAGCTCGGCCAGCTCGAAGAAGTCGGCCACGCGGCCGGCCGTGACGAGGCTGTCGTTGAAGCTGTCGGCGCTGCCGGGGATGGCCAGGTTCGTCCAGAACTCGGCCTTGAGGGCCTGGATCTCGGCGATGGCCTCCTGCAGGCCGGCCTCGTTGCGCGCCATGCCCACCTTGTCCCAGCAGATGCGCCCGAGGGCCTTGTGGAACGAGTTGGGGGAGCGCTTGCCGCCGATGTTCAGGAGCTTCTGGATGCGGTCGTTGACGCCCTGGACCTCGGCCTTCACCGCGGCGTGATCGGCGTCGACGCCGCTGTTCCCGTTGCGGGCCAGGTAGTCGGCCACGGTGTAGGGCGCCACGAAGTAGCCGTCCGCCAGGCCCTGCATGAGGGCGCTGGCGCCCAGCCGGTTGGCGCCGTGATCCGAGAAGTTGGCCTCGCCCAGCACGAAGAGGCCGGGGATGTTGCTCATCAGGTTGTAGTCCACCCACAGCCCGCCCATCGTGTAGTGGATGGCCGGGAAGATGCGCATGGGCACCTTGTAGGGGTCCTCGTCCGTGATGCGCTCGTACATCTCGAAGAGGTTGCCGTACCGCTCCTCGATGGTCTTCTGGCCGAGGCGCTGGATGGCGTCGCGGAAGTCGAGGAAGACGCCCTGGCCGCCGGGGCCGACGCCGCGGCCCTCGTCGCAGACGTCCTTGGCGTTGCGCGACGCGATGTCGCGGGGCACCAGGTTGCCGAAGGACGGGTACTTGCGCTCCAGGTAGTAGTCGCGGTCGGCCTCGGCGATGGAGCCGGGGTCCTTCGACGCGCGGCCGATGTCGTCGCGCTTCTTCGGCACCCAGACGCGGCCGTCGTTGCGCAGCGACTCGCTCATCAGGGTGAGCTTGGACTGGTGCTCGCCGCTCACGGGGATGCAGGTCGGGTGGATCTGCACGTAGCAGGGGTTGGCGAAGAGCGCCCCCTTGCGGTGCGCGCGCCACGCGGCGGTGCAGTTGGAGCCCATGGCGTTGGTGGAGAGGTAGAAGACGTTGCCGTAGCCGCCGGAGGCCAGCAGCACGGCGTCGCCCATCCGGGCCTCCACCTTGCCCGTCACCAGGTCGCGGATCACGATGCCCCGGGCCCGGCCGTCGACCACGATGAGGTCGAGCATCTCGGTGCGGGGGAACATCTGGACGGTGCCGGCCTCGACCTGCCGCTCGAGGGCCTGGTAGGCCCCCAGCAGGAGCTGCTGGCCCGTCTGGCCGCGGGCGTAGAAGGTGCGGGCCACCTGCGCGCCGCCGAAGGAGCGGTTGTCGAGCAGGCCGCCGTACTCCCGGGCGAAGGGCACGCCCTGGGCGACGCACTGGTCGATGATGTTCACGCTGACCTGGGCGAGGCGGTAGACGTTGCGCTCCCGCGAGCGGTAGTCGCCGCCCTTCACCGTGTCATAGAACAGCCGATAGATGCTGTCGCCGTCGCCGCGGTAGTTCTTGGCGGCGTTGATGCCGCCCTGGGCCGCGATGCTGTGGGCGCGGCGGGGGCTGTCCTGGAAGCAGAAGGCCTCCACGTTGTAGCCCATCTCGCCCAGGGTGGCCGCGGCCGAGCCGCCCGCCAGCCCGGTGCCCACCACCAGGACCTTGAACTTCCGCCGGTTCGCCGGGTTGACCAGCTTCATGTCGAAGCGGTGCTTGTCCCAGGACGTCTCGATGGGGCCAGCGGGCGCGTTGGATCGAAGCTCCATCACCGCCTCCTACTTGATCACGCCGGCGAGCACGGCGATGGGAAAGGAGATGTTGCCCCCGGCGACCACCACGGCCAGACCGATCGCGGCGCGCTTGCGCCAGTGGTTGTACCGCGGGTGGTTGATGCCCAGCGTCTGCAGCATGCTCCAGACGCCGTGGTAGAGGTGCAGGCCCAGGAAGATGTTGGCCACCACGTAGACGCCAGCGATGGCCGGCACCTGAAAGCCCGTCACGAAGTTGTGGTAGGCGTCCTGCCAGCCGCGGAACTCCCCGGGGGCGACGTGGCCCGTGGTGAAGTGCAGCAGGTGATAGACGATGAAGAACAGCAGGATGAGCCCGCCGAGGGGCATGACCTTCGCGGCGTAGGTGGTCGCGAGGGTCTGCTTGACCTGGTAGCGCACCGGCCGGGCCGCGCGGTTCTGGCGGACGAGGCTGATGGCCGCCCAGGCGTGGGCGATGACCGAGCCCAGGAGCACCAGGCGGGCCGCCCAGAGGGGACCCGGGAGGCCGTGCAGGAAGGCCGCGTAGGCGTTGAACACCTCGCGCCCCGAGTAGGCCTGCAGGTTGCCGATCATATGGGCCGTCACGAAGCCCACCATGATCACGCCCGTGACCGCCATGATCGCCTTCTTGCCGATCGTGGTGTCCCGGAGGGCGAGCGTCTTGCCGCTCATTGTCACGCCTCCCGCGTCCGTCGTGCCCCGCGGTGGCGGGACCGGCCGTCACTACCACCTGATGCCCGAAAAGTCCACGCTGCCGCGCGGATCGACATGCCCGGTTTGGGGGGGTGGCCGCCGACCCCGGCCCCCCCCGCGGCGGCGCCATCGTCATCTCGCCGAGTTCCTTCGGCTTTTCGGGCAGAGAGGCGCGCCGCGCGGCGCCGGGAGGCCCGGGGGGCGCCCGCCGGTGGACGGTCCGTTCGAGCGAGGCGCCCGCTCGCCGGGCCCACGGCGTCCGGCGGGCCGCCCCGCGCCGGCCCCACGCCAGGGCGGACGCGCCGAATCTCACCGTGCGGAAGATTGCACCGCACCCGGGCCGCCGTCCGCGGTATCTCGTGTCCCATGACGCCGCCCGCCCTCCGCTCCCTGCCCGCCATCACGCTCCTCCTGGCCAGCGCCCTCACGGTGATGGCCGGGGCCGTGGTCGCCCCGGCCTTGCCCCGGATCGCCGCGAACTTCCTCGGCGATCCGGACGTCGCCCTCAAGAGCCGCCTGCTCCTGACGCTGCCCGCCCTCGGGGTCGTGCTGGCCGGCGGCCTCGCCGGCTGGGCGGCGGACCGCTTCGGCCGGCTGCCCGTCATGCAGATCTCCCTCGTGGTCTACGCGGTGGCGGGCTCGACGGGGCTCTACCTCGAGAGCCTCGATGCCCTCCTGCTCGGCCGCCTGGTGCTCGGGCTGGGCGTCGCCGGCATCATGACCACCGCCACCACCCTCGTCGCGGACCTCTGGCCGGGGCCGGCCCGGATGCGCTTCCTGGGGCTGCAGGCCGCCTTCATGGGCCTCGGCGGCCTGGTGTTCATGGTCGGCGGCGGCGCCCTCGCCGACCAGCACTGGCGCGGCCCCTTCGGCCTCTACCTGGCCTCCCTGCCGCTGCTCGTCCCGGCGCTCCTGTCGTTTCGGGTGGGCGCCCCCTCGACGCTGCCCGCCGGCGGCCTCGTCGGCATGCCGGCCGAGGGGGAGCGCGCCCCCGCCCTGCTCATCTACCTGGCGGCCATGCTGGGCTACGGCCTCTTCTACGCCATCCCGACGCAGCTCCCCTTCAGCCTGCAGGAGCGCCTGGACGCCAGCAGCCTGCAGGTCGGCATCGTCGTGGGCTCCAGCACCGTCGTCAGCGCCGTCTTCTCCCTGCTCAGCCAGCGCATCATCGCCCGCTTCGGCGCGCCCCGGACGGTGGGCGTGACCTTCACCCTCGTGACCCTGGGCTTCGCGCTGCTGGCCCCCGACACCGGCTGGGCCCTCGTCTTCCCCGCCGTCGCCCTCGTCGGCGCCGGCACCGGCCTGCTCATGCCCAACCTGGCCTCCTGGCTGGCCGCCGGCACCGAGCCCGCGCGCCGCGGCCGCGCCATGGGCGGCCTCACCACCGCCTCCTTCGCGGGCATGTTCGCCTCGCCCCTGCTGCTCCAGCCCGTCCGCGCCCACTTCGGCCTCCACGGCCTGACCGGCGCCTTCGCCGCCGCCTCCGCCCTGGCGGCGTGCACGGCGGGCGGGACGTGGCTCCTGCGCCGGGGCCGGTAGCCGACGGCTGCGACGCCGCCCACCTTGCGAGCTGGGCCCGGGTGGCCCAATCTCGGGCGAGACAGCCGGAGGTGTGCCGTGACGAACCTGCGACGAACGCTGCCATCGACCCTGGTCGTCCTGCGCCTCGTGCCCCAGGCGGCCAGACCGTGAACATCCTCAGGATCGGCACGCTGGCTCAGCGAAGCAGCCCCTGGGGCACGGTGCTGAGCAGCTGGTCCAGCAACGTCTACCAGAAGACGCGTGGTGCGCTGGAGTTGGAGATCTTCTTCAACGGCCAGCAGGGCGACGAGGGCAGCATGGTGCGCAAGCTGGGGACCGAGCAGCTTGCGGGCGCCGTGCTAAGCGCCGCCGGGCTCAGCCGGATCCACCGGCCGATCGCCGCGCTGCAGATGCCGCTCTTCTCGTCGTGGGCTCAGCTCGACGCGGCCCGCGCGGCCATGAGGCCCGAGTTCGAGCGGGCAGCGATGCAAGCGGGCTTCGAGATCGCTGGCTGGGGGGATGTGGGCCTCGTGCGCCTCATGGCACGGGGCCACCAGCCCCGGGTCCCGCAGGACCTGCGCGGGAAGAGGGCGGTGCTCGGGCGCGACGATCCGAACGGGCCCGCCCTGTACTCGACGATCGGGCAGGTCTCGACGGTGTCCCTGCACCCGGCAGAGGTCCTGCCCAGCCTCAACGTCGGCGCCGTCGACGCCTTCTTCGCGCCTGCCCTGGTGGCCGAGCAGTTCCGGTGGGCCGACAAGGTGGACGCCGTCGTCGATCACGTGGTGGGCACGGCCATCGGCGGCATCGTGTTCGCGACCGGCGCCTTCTACAAACTGCCCGCCGATCTCCGGGAGACCCTGCGGGACACCAGCATGCTGGCGGCCGGCGCCATGACCCGCCTCATCCGCCGCGAGGACGACGCGGCCTGGCTGCGCCTGCGCGACCGGACGACGGTGAGCACCCTGAGCGCGACCGAGGAGACCGCCTGGAACGACTGGGCCCAGGCCGTGCGTTCGCGGCTGAGCCTGGGCACCTATCCGCCAGCGCTCGTGACCCACCTGGAGGGGTTCGCGCAGTAGCGACGGCCAGGGCTCCGATCGCCGGCCAACCAGGGTATCCTCCCCGGAGCGGCGACCCGGCCAGGAGGCGAAGTGAGCACCCCCAGCACGCTGACCCAGGTGGTCGTCTTCGGCGCCTCCGGCGACCTCACCGCGCGCAAGCTGCTGCCGGCCCTCGCGGGCAACCTGCGGGCCGGCGCCCTCGAGCGCCCGCTGCAGGTCATCGGCGTCGCGCGCCGCCCCAAGGCCGACGCCGCCTGGCGCGACGAGCTGGACCCCTGGATGGAGCCCGCCCTGCGGCCCGCCTGGGAGCGCCTGCGCCCCCACGTCCACTACCGCGCCGCTGACTCGCTGGAGGCCGGCGACGTGGTGCAGCTCGGCCTCGAGCTGGACGCCCTCGCCCGCGACGCCGGCCACGACGTCCGCCGCGTGGGCCGGCTGTTCTACCTGGCCCTGAAGCCCGACCTCTTCGCCGCGACCGTCCGCCACCTGTCGACGGCCGGCCTGCTGGACTGCGCCCCCGGCGATCCCGCCGCCTGGCGCCGCGTCGTCGTCGAGAAGCCGTTCGGCCACGACCTGCCGAGCGCCCTGGCCCTCAACGCCGCCCTGCGCGAGCACCTGCGCGAGGACCAGATCCTCCACATCGACCACTACCTGGGCAAGGAGACCGTCCAGAACATCCTGGCTTTTCGCTTTCAAAACGCCATCTTCGAGCCGCTCTGGTCCCGCGTGCACGTGGAGTCCGTCGAGATCACGGTGGCCGAGTCCATCGGCGTGCCGAGCGGGCGCGCGGGCTACTACGACACCTCCGGCGCCCTGCGGGACATGGTGCAGAACCACCTGCTCCAGGTGCTCTCCCTGGTGGCCATGGAACCCCCGAGCTCCATGAGCGGCGGCGACGTGCGCGACGAGAAGGTGCAGGTGCTGCGGTCGCTGGCGCCGTTCACCCCCGAGCAGGTGGCCCGGGACGTGGTGCGGGCGCGCTACACAGCGGGGGGGAACATCGAGCGGGGCTACGCGGACGAGGCGGGGGTGGCCGCCGACAGCAGCACCGAGACGTACGTCGCCATCCGCGCGAGCATCCGCAACTGGCGCTGGAACGGCGTGCCGTTCTTCCTGCGCTCCGGCAAGGGGCTGGCGAAGCGCTACACCGAGGTCGTGCTGCGGTTCCGGGCGCCGCCGGTGGACCTGCTGGGCGGCGCCGTGGACGGCGAGCTCTGCGCCCTGCGGCCCAACGACCTGCGCCTGCTCATCCAGCCCGAGGAGGGCATCCGGCTGGGGTTCCTGGTCAAGCAGCCCGGCCCGGGCGCCATCATGCGGCCGGCGACGCTGGGCTTCGACTACGGCGCGCTCACGGGTGGGGCCGACACGGCGCCGGCCTACCAGCGCCTGCTGCTCGACGCCATCGAGGGCAACCCCACGCTCTTCATCCGCGACGACGAGGTGGAGGCCGCCTGGCGCTTCGTCGACAGCATCCGCGCCGGCTGGGCCGCCCCCGACGCGCCGCCCCTGGCGACGTACGCGGCCGGCAGCATGGGGCCCGCCGAGGCCGACGCCCTGTTCCGCGGCTGCGAGGGCATCTGGGGGGACGGGGAGTGAGCGGCGCCCTCGTGGCCACCACCGATGACCTGGCCAGCGTGGCCGGGCCCCTGATCGGCGCCGAGATCCAGCAGCACATCGCCCTCAGCGGCCGCTGCCGCCTGGCCCTCCCCGGGGGCAGCACCCCGGGATCCACGCTCGCGTGGCTGGCGGCCCACCTGCCCGCCGAGGCCTACGGCCGCCTCTGGATCACCTGGGTGGACGAGCGCCACACCCCGGACGCCGCCGACCGCAACGACGCCCTGGCCCGGCGGTCCTGGCTCGACCACGCCCCGGCCGCCGCGTGCGTGCTGCCGATGGGGGACGGCCGCGGCGACCTGGATGAGGCGGTCGAGCGCTATGTGGCGGACTTCCAACGGGAATTCGGCGGCATCGACGTCGCCGTCCTGGGCGCGGGCCCGGACGGGCACATCGCGTCGCTCTTCCCGGGGCACCCGGCGCTCGCCGCCCAGGGCGTGGCCGTCGCCGTCCCCGACAGCCCCAAGCCGCCGCCGGCCCGCCTCTCGCTGACGCTGCCCACGCTGGAGGACGCCGCCTGCGTCGTCGTCCTGGCCCGCGGCGCGGACAAGGCGGCGATGCTCGCCGAGGCCCGCGGCGGGGCCCTGCCCCTGGGCCGCCTGGCCCCCGCGGGCGCCTACCACTGGATCCTCGACCACGCCGCCGCCGCGCGGCTCGGAGCCCGCCCATGACCCCCACCGCAGACCTCGCCCTCGTCGGCCTCGGCGTCATGGGCAGCGCCCTCGCCCGCAACTTCCACGGCCGCGGCCTCGAGGTCGCCGTCTACGATCGGGGCGAGGAGGCCCGCGCCCGCTTCGCCCGCGACCACGCCACCCCCGGCACCCGCTACGTCGTCTGCGAGGACCTGCCCGCCCTGGCCGCCGCATTGGAGCGGCCGCGGCGCATCCTCGTCATGGTCCCGGCCGGCCCGCCGGTGGACGCCGTGCTCGAGGCCCTCGCCCCCCACCTGGACGCCGACGACATCGTCATCGACGGCGGCAACAGCCACTTCCCCGACACGGTGCGGCGCGCGGCCTTCGCGCGGGAGGCGGGCTTTCGGTTCGTGGGCATGGGCGTGAGCGGCGGGGAGGAGGGCGCGCTGAAGGGCCCCGCCATGATGCCCGGCGGCGACGTCGAGGCCTGGGAGCGCCTGCGTCCCGTGCTGGAGCTCGCCTGCGCCCAGAGCGACAGCGGCCCGTGCGTGGATCACTGCGGCCGGGGCGGCGCCGGCCACTTCGTGAAGATGGTCCACAACGGCATCGAGTACGGCGACATGCAGCTCATCGCCGAGACGCACCAGCTCCTGCGCCATGGCCTGGGCCAGACGCCGGGCCAGGCGGCGGCCACCTTCGCGCGGTGGAACGAGGGCCCGCTGCAGAGCTATCTCATCGAGATCACGGCGGAAATCGCCGACGCTGCCGACCCCGCCGGCCCCGGAGCCCTGGTGGACGCCATCCTCGACGTCGCCGGCCAGAAGGGCACCGGCCGCTGGACGAGCGCCACCGCCATCGAGCTGGGCGTGCCGCTGCCCACCATCACGGCGGCCGTCGACGCCCGCGCCCTGAGCGCCGCCCGCCCCTGGCGCCTGGCCGCCAGCGCCGCCTTCCCGCCCGCCGGCCCCGTCGCTGGCCTGACCGTGGCCGACCTGGAGCACGCCCTCTACGCCGCCAAGATCATGAGCTACACCCAGGGCTTCGCGCTCCTGGCCGCGGGCAGCGCCGCCTACGACTTCGGCACCGACCTGGCCCGGGTGGCCCGCATCTGGAAGGCCGGCTGCATCATCCGCGCGCGCTTCCTCGACCGCGTGCACGCGGCCTTCAGCGCCGACCCCGGCCTGCCGCTGCTGCTCCTCGACCCGGGCTTCCAGGCCGAGATCGCCGAGCGCGCGCCCGCCTGGCGCCGCGTCGTGGCCGCCTGCACCCTCGCCGGCTGGCCCGTCCCCGCCCTGAGCGCCAGCCTGGCCTTCTTCGATACCCTCACCCGCGCCCGGGGCAGCGCCGACCTCATCCAGGCCCAGCGCGACTACTTCGGGGCCCACACCTACCGGCGGACGGAGGCCCCGGAGGTGGCGGTGCACACGGAGTGGGCCGGCCTGTCGCGCGTCGGCGAGTAGGCGCGCGGGGGTGCCGCTGCTGTACTACTGGCGCGGCGACGTCTACCGCGCCGATCTGGACGCCGGGGTCGGCTTCCACCTCAACCAGGCCACGCCGCGGCTGCACGCCATCGACGTCGGCGACAGCCTGTGGGCGTTCACCCGGCGCGCCGATGGGGCCTATGTGCTGGTCGCCGAGCTCGTCGTCCACGCGCGCACGCTGAACCCGGACGGGTTCCACTACGGCCGCTACCGCCTCTGGGGCCACCTGGCGCGCTCGCGCTACTTCGCCGCAGACGCCCAGGCCGACATCACCCCGCTCATCCGGGGCCTGTCGGTCAGCAGCCGGGGGGGCGTCCTCGGGCGGGCGTTCCAGGGCGCGGCGGCTGTCCGCAGCCTGACGCTCGCGGACCACGCCGTCCTGGCGCGGTACGCCGCCGCCCTGCCCACCGAGCCCCGCGCACGGCTGCTCCCCGAGGAGCAGCTCGAGGCGGCCCTGGTGGAAGAGGGCACCGCCGCCTTCGAGCGCATTCTGCTGGAGACGCCGGCCGGCGTCGGTGAGGCCCGGCGCGGCCAGCTCCGCGGCTTCGCCCAGCGTCGCGACCGCCACCTCGTCCTGGCGCTGCGCGAGCTGTACCGGGGCCGCTGCCAGGTGTGCGCCTGGGACCCGCCGACCGGCTACGGCGTCGAGCTCTGCGAGGCCCACCACCTGCGCTGGCTCTCCCGCGGGGGCGCCGACGCGGCGACGAACCTCGTCCTCCTCTGCCCGAACCACCACCGCGCCGTCCACCGCTGCGACGCCCCGTTCGACTGGGCCGACCGGGCCTTCGTCTTCGGCGAGCGGCGGGAGCCGCTGGTGGTCGACGAGCACTTGCTGGACGCGAGCTAGCGTCGTGATCGCTAGAAGGCCTGCAGCAAGGTGGCGGAAGGCGGCCGCCGCGCAGGATCGCGGGAGATGTAGAAGGTGGCCTTGATCTGATACGGCTCGAGCGGGCCGCCCAGGCCGGCCACGTTCACGTCGTACAGGCCGGGATCCAGCGGCATGCCGATGCTCGGGCAGGGGCTCACGCCGGTATCGGGCATCACCACGTCGCCCGCCCGACGGACGATCAGCAAGCGCGTCCCGGCCTTGCAGGACCCGCCCTCGTCATGCACATCGAGCGCGACATTCGTCGGCCGGGTGACGCGGATGAACGTGCGGTCGCTCTGGCCGGCCGGCGCGCCCGGGCGGACGAAGGTGCCCCCCTGGCTGAGGTCTTCGGGGACGCCGGGCCGCTCGAACTCGACCAGGAGGCCGCGGGGTTTGGTAGGGCCCTCGTCGTTCAGGCAGCCCTGGTCCCAGAGCTCTCCGGCGTACTCGTCGCGGCCAGCGTTGTTGGGCTCCCCAGCGCAGAACGGGGGCGGCCCGGCGGGCTCGCCCGTGATCGTCTCGAAGACGCCGTCCTTGCGGGGGGACCACAGGCCGATCCAGGGCCCGATGGCGACGGCGAGGGGGGTGACGAAGGCCAGCTCTTCGGGGGTGGTGAGGGTCGCCAGGTGGCCCCCCATGTCGGCGGCCAGGCGGCGCTGCTCGTCGTAGGTCCGCAAGGTGGTGTCATACAGGTACGCCCGGTCGCCGGCGGCGTTGGGGACGGCCCTGGGGATGAGCTTGCAGGCCGGCAGCGCGAGCTCGATGTTCTCGTTCTGCAAGCCTCCCGAGCCCTGGAAGGCGACGCCGACGCGGGCGATCCGCGCGGGGCCGGGAGGGAACGTCACACCGCCGTTCACCTGGACGTCCCCGTCGCCGCGGATCTCCTGGACGCGCCAGCCGGGGGCGGCCTGGACGTCGAGGCGGCCGACGCAGCCGTTGGCGTAGGTCGCTGGCGAGAACGTCGCGCTCCCGACGTCGCTGTCGACGGCCACCACGCGCTGCCGCTGGCCCCAGGAGACGATGCGGAAGCCGGGCGCCTGCGTCCGGCCCTGGAAGGGGACGGCTCCGCTCGGGACGCGGCCCGGCACCCGAGGCGGCGCCGCGGTGATGCCCGTGATGGCGCAGTCCTTGCGCGGTGCCCCCGTCCAGAGGGCGCCGGGCGCGATCGTGAAGGACTGGATGGGGCAGTGGCTGTACGCCACCTCGCCCGTCATGACCACGGCCGTCTGGTTCTCGATCTCCACCGGGCGCACGCGCATGCCGGAGTAGTGCCCACGCTTGAGCACCTTGTCGGACGCGACGCGCTTGAGCCAGCAGTGGGGATCGACGCCGCTCCAGGACCCCCGGGACGCGAAGGTGAAGGCCTCGCACCGGGCCTCGGCGGCGCAAGCGCTGCGGCAGTCGTCGGCGCTGCCGGCGTCGAAGTCGCGCAGGTCGTCGCCCGGTCGCTCGCTTTCGGGCTCGAGGGTGAAGCTGTCGCGCGCGGAGCGCGGGTCCTGCGTCCGGGCGTCGACGCCCCAGACGAGCACCTTCAGGCTGCTCGCCGTCAACAGCCGGCTGCCATCGGGGGCCAGGTCGACGGCGACGATGGGCTCGGGGTGCTCGACCGAGAGCACCATCGTGCCCGGGCCGTCCGTGCGGACGAGGTGCGCGAAGCGCCCGGTGGCCACGACCATGAGGCCCTGGTCGGGCCGCAGCCGCGTCACCGTTGCGGCCTGGAGGAGGGGCGAGGTGCTCAGGCCGCCGAGGACGGCGTCCGTGGGCTCATCGGGGAGCAGCGCGGCGCCGCAGTCCAGGTCGGGCGCGGGGTCGGCGATGGCGATCCCATCAGAGCCATCGGTGCAGAAGCCCGCGGCCACGATGCCCAGGCCGTCGCGCCGGGAGAGCTGGTGTTCGCCGGGATCGGCCAGCGGGCTCGTGAAGAAGGTGGCGGGCTGGAGGAAGCGGGCCTCCAGCCGGTGGAGGCCGACGCTGAGCACGCCGCAGGCGGCGAGGAGGGCGGCGCTGAACGCGACCACGGGCAGCGGTCGCAGGCCGAGGCCCCGCAGCCCCTGGCTCCAGACGAGGCGACGCAGCCCGCCGGGGGCGCTGAGCTGGAGGGCGCCGAGCTTGCGGCCCTGGAGGAAGTCGACGAAGAGGCGGTCGTGCAGCGGGCTGTCGGCGGGCTCGGCGCGCAGGATGTCGGCGATGAGCTGCCGCCAGCGACGGCGGCTGCCGGCCCGCTGGGGATCGCGCCGGGCCACGTCCAGGCGGAAGGCCTGGTGGCGATCGCTCTGCTGGGCCAGGAGATCTTGCAGGAAGGCGCGGACGGCCTGGTCGTCCCCGGGGCTGATCCCCGCGAGCAGGCGCAGACGCAGCCAGTCGGGCAGCCAGCCCGCCCGCAGCCACGGCAGCCGGGTCAGGTCGATGAGGCGGCGCTCGGAGAGCAGGGGCTCGCCGTCGGCCTGGAGGCGCAGGCCGATGAACAGGGTGAGCGGCCAGCGCAGCTCGGGGTGGGCGGCGAGGCCCTGCAGCCAGCGGTAGCCATCGGGCCCGAGGAAGCGCCGCAGCTCGGCGAGCAGGGCGTCCACCTCGGCAGGGGGCGGGGCGTGCCGGCTCTGCCAGCGGCCGGGGGCGCTCTCGAAGCTCTCCGGCCAGGGCCCGCCCGGCGTGGGCTCCGGGGTGGCGTCGGCGGCCGCCACGTAGCAGGCGAGGCCAGCCTGGGTGGCGGGCAGCACCATCATGCCCTGGGCGGTGAAGGCGGCCTCGCGGAGCCCCCAGCCGGTGACCGGGAGCGTCGTGAGCAGCGCGCGCTCGGGCCAGGCCTCGAAGAGCGTCAGCCAGGGCGCGGGCCGCCCCGTCAGGGGGTGGCACAGGCCCTCGCCCTCGTCGAACACGAGCAGGCGATGCCCGGCGTGCAGCCCGGCCACCTCGGCCAGGTCGCGCCGCGTGCGGGCGCCCCCGACCCCGACGAGCCGGCGGGGATCATGGCGGTAGGTGTAGCGCACGACGTCGACGCCGCCGTCGTGCAGGCGGTCGAGCAGGACGTGGACGCGCTGCGCCGCCTGGTCGCCCTCCCCCTGGCTCTGGATGAGGGCCAGGTAGGTCGGGGGCTTGCGATAGCGGCCATAGACGGGCGTGAACCAGCCCAGGTTCTCGATGGTGGCGGCGACGGTGGCGTCGGCGTCGAGGTGCGCGCCGGGGGCGTCGACGCGCTCCCGCAGCAGCACCCGGGTGCGGGCGAAGGCCGCGCCCTGGTAGAGGTCCCGCTCGGGGGTGGGCAGGCCGATGGACGTCACGCTCTGGTCGGCGGCCGCGGGCCGGCGCTCCAGGATGAGGCGGCGCCGGCGACGGCGCCACGCCAGCCACGCCAGCGTCAGCGCCACGCAGAGCACGCCGAACGCGACCATCCCCGCGCGCCAGTGCGGGAGCAGGCCGACGTACCACGGGGGGCGGGGCGCCAGGATCACCAGCGTCGAGGGCCCGGCGCCCGGGAGCGGCGCCCAGGCCGGTCGGAAGCCGCGGTGCGTGATCTTGAGCCAGGGGGTCTCGCCCATCTCCACGGGGGTGAGCTCGATGCGGCCGTCGGGGTGGCCATGGGCCAGGGTGCCGCCGCCGCTGCCGTGCTCGCCCGCGTCCCTCGCTGGCGGGGTGTCGAGCCGCACCCAGGGGTCGCCCGCGGCGTCCAGGCAGCTGCCAGCACCGGCCCCGCCGTGCGCGTCCGTCGGCGTCGACGCGCAGACCCCCCAGGGCCGGTCGAGGGCCTCGAGATCATCGTCTTCGCTGGCTTGCGGGGTGTCATCGGGCTGGTCGGGACGGGCGACGCTCCAGCGGCGGAGCTGCCCACCCGGCAGCCGCGCGACGACGTAGGCCCCCGACGCGCTGAAGGCCAGCGCCGTCGCCCCCCCGGGGTAGCCCCCGAGGCGCCGGGAGACGCCCCCCGCCAGCCACCACAGGCGCGCCGTCCCATCCGCCGACGCCGACGCGAGCATCGTCCCCGCCTCGTTGGCGGCCAGGCGGGTGATGCGGCCCCGGTGCCCGCTCAAGGTGCGGCTGGCGCTCGGCTCGGCGACGGCGTCGGCCAGCGGCGACCCATCCACGGCGATGACGAGCCGACCGGGCGCGGGCGCGAGCGCCGCGACCGGGGGGGCGTCGCTCGGCGGCGCGACCGGGGGCTCCGGCGACTCGATGGGGTTCGCCGGCACCACCGCCGCGTCGACCGGCACCACCGCCGCGTCGCCGGGCACCACCGCCGCGTCGCCCGGCGCCACCGCCGTCCTGGCCGGCACCGCCGCGTCGCCGGCCGACGCCACGGCGGCGTCGGGCCCCATGTCGGCGGCCTCGTCCACCTCGGGCAGATCCCCGCCCCACCAGAGCGGCGCCGTCGCCGAGACGACCACCGCCGCTGCCAGCCAGGCCGCCGCGATGTACCGCCACCGGGAGGCCCGCTGGGTGGCCACCCCCAGGGGCCGCTCGGCCAGCGGCGGGGCCGGCGGGAGGGCGCCGACCTCGGCGTGCTGGCCCCCCAGCCCGATCCACCAGTCATTGAAGTGCTGCGCGAACGCCGCCTGCTGCTCGGCGCTCCCCGCCACGACGGGGCTGATGTGGTTGCGCAGGCGCGCCGGCTGGTCGGCCACGCCCAGCCGACGCGCCACCTCCACCGCCTCGACGACGCGCAGCTGCTCCCCGACGCCGACGGGGAACCCCGCCTGCCGCAGGGCGTCCAGCAGACCGAAGAGATCGTCGTCGGTCCAGCGGGGGGTCGGCGCCGTCATGCCGCGGTCAGGCGCCCGCCTGCCAGTCCCGCAGGATGTGCTCGGCCTGGGGCCGGTCCTCCACGGTCTTCACGAGCGTGGCGATGGTCGGCGCCACGAGCCGCGGATCGCGGAGCCCCTGGGCACCCGCCTTCATCGGGCCCTCGGTCAGCAGGCGCAGCCAGGCCAGCAGCTCGCTGGTCGACGGCCGCTTCGCGAGCCCCGCCTGGGGCTCCCGGAGGCGCGCAAACACCTCCAACGCTTGGACAATCAGCTCGCGGCTCGCCCCCGCCGCCTCGCCGAGGCGCGCGTGCACGATGTCCAGCAGCCGCTCGGGATCGGGGAAGGGCAGGTGGTAGAAGATGCAGCGCCGCAGGAAGGCCTCCGCCAGGTTCTTCTCGGAGTTGCTCGTCAGGATGAGCACCGGCCGCATGTCCGCCCCCGCGTCGACCTGGACGTTGCCCAGCTCCGGCAGGCGGAAGTACATGTGCTCGACCTCGTTGAGGAGGTCGTTGGGGAAGTCGCGCGGGGCCTTGTCGATCTCGTCGATGAGCACCACCGAGCGCCGGGGGCCGGCGTGGGGGGCGTCCGGCGCCAGGAGGTGCGCCACGGCCTCCCGCGGGTTGGCCTCCAGGATGGCCTTGCCCAGCGCGCCGAAGCGGATGAAGGCCAGGGCGTCGACGTCGCCTCCGCGCTGGCTGGCGTGGAACCGCCCGAGCGCGTCGTAGCTGTAGAAGAGATCCCGGGCCACGGAGGTGGACTTGGACTCGAACTTCAGCACGGGCCCGAGCCCGAGCTCCCACGCGATGCTGTACGCCGCCTCCGTCTTGCCCGTCCCCGGCTGCCCGGTCAGCAGCAGGGGCTGGCCGAGCTGGAGCGCGACGTTCACGGCGTCGATGAGGCCCTGGTCGGCCCGATAGCCGCTGGGGTGGCGGTAGCGCTTCTCCAGAGAGGGGGGCAGCGTCGCCGCCTTGCCATCGGCGGGCGCCTGGCCCGACCCGGTGTACCAGCTCATTCAGAGACCTTCCTGTTCGAGACAACTCTGGTAGCGCTGGCGCAGCGCGGGCACCAGCTCGCGCATGCGCAGGCGCGCGGAGCGGGGGTCGAAGAGGGCCTCGAGCGAGGCTCGCAGCCGCTCCTCCAGCAGCAGGCGGCTGGCGGCGTCCCCGACCGTGTGCGCGCCGTACTCTTGAATCCAGGTCATGACGTCCCCGACGCCGATGGTCTCGAGGGGCGGGAGCGCCACGACGCCCAGGCCCTCGGGGCACCCGGCCGCGAGCGCCTCGACGAGCTCCTCGGCCTTCTCGGCGGCCCCCTTGCTCACCAGCCCGCGCAGCCACCCCCCCAGGCCCTTCGCCTCTGTCGCCTGGTAGCTGATGACGAGCGCGAAGATCAGCGCGCGGCCCTTCGCCAGCCGCGGCCACGCCGCCAGGCGGTCGAGCAGCGCGAGCAGGACGCCCGGATCGGCCGCCTGCTGCGGCCCCAGCTCCCACACCAGCTCCTGCAGGATGGGCGCCCGCAGCCGGGCGGCCTCGTCGGCCAGCTCCGCCACCGTCACCCGGGCCCGGCCGCAGAGGCTCTCGCCGATCTGCCCCAGCAGCGCCTCCACCCGGGGCCCGACCGCGCCTCGCCCGGCGTCCTTGAAGACCACCCGCCGGGGCGTCTCGATGGTCGCCCCCTCCGCCAGCCCCAGCAGGCTGGGCAGCGTCAGCACGCCGACGCGCTGGACGAACTCCGTCGGGGCGTCGCGCTCGTCGCCATGCACCAGGACCAGGATCGGCCGCCCGTCGTCCTGGCTCAGGTAGGTGCTCATGTCGGCGCGCAGCTTCCCCTCCTGGGCGTGGCGGTCGCAGGCGTAGGGCAGCAGCGGCACCAGGCGCGCCTTCGCCCCCGCCGCGGCCGGCCGGGGCGCCGGCAGCAGCACCCGGTCCGCGGCGCCGCCGCCCTCGCCCACCGTCAGGTGCCAGGGCCAGCGCGCCTCGCCCCGCTGGGCCTGGGGCACCAGCGATCGCAGCGCGCGCTCGGGGTCGTCGCCGATGGTCGCCCGCTCGGCCGCCACCGCCTCGTCGAACGCCCGCTGGACGCTGCCCCCTCCGACGAGGCCACGGTAGAAGCCCTCGGCGAAGCGCGTCGCCACGGCGTCATCGATGGCCGTCGACGTCGCCACCACGGCGCCCACCCCGGCCGCCAGCAGCCGCGGCCCGTGCTCCGCCGACGAGCAGCCGTTCAGCACCACCAGCTCCAGGCCCCGCTGCCGGCCGAGGAACGCGGCGAGCCCGCCGCCATGGGCCTCGGTGCCAGCCCCCTCCCGCGACTCCAGATACAGCGCCCCCGAGCTGGCGTGGCCCGCGAAGTGAAACACCGCGATGCGATCGCGATACTCGGCCGCCTGGAACACCTCGAAGATCTCTTCGAGCGTCGCGTTGTCGCGGACGACCACCTCCACCTGCCCCTTGCGGCCCTCCAGCAGCGCGCGCAGGCGCCGCTTCTCCTCCGGCAGGTTGCGCAGGAAGGCTCGGTCGTCCTGGCGATCGTTCGCGAAGGCGAGGAAGAAGACTGGCCGGGGTGCCATGCGCCTCTCTTGAGATCGACAGGGCCTCACTCTGGGCGATCTCCGTGCAGGTGTACAGTTCCACCTCCACGGGCACGACCTCCCACCCCGCCACGCTGCTACACTGCCCGCCATGACGCCCTTCACCCGCATGCTCGCCGGCGCCCTCACGGGCCTCGGCGGCGCCGCCGGCCTCGACGCCGCCCTGACGCTGGGTCTGCCCGCGCTGGCGGGCTTCCTCCCTCTGTGGTGCTACCTCGCCGGCGCCATCGCGGGGGCCGCGGGCGGTCTGCTGGCTCGCCGCCTGGGGCGGGCCCTCTGGCTGCTCGCCCTCCTCGGGGTGGCCGGCCTCGCCGCCGCCGGCCTCGTCATGCCGTCCCAGACCCCCGCCTGGGAGAGCAAGGCGGGCTGGCAGGCCTGCCGCCTCATCGCCGGCCCCTGGTACCTGCGCTCGCCCTTCCCGGTGGCCACGCCGCCCTGCGGGGTGCTGGCCATGTGCGCCAACGAGAGCGCGTGGTGGCCCCGCGCGCAGCTCGCGGCCCAGGGCTGCCCCGCGCCCTGACCGCACCCGCGGCTTTACCCCCGCCCGCAGAGCCCGCACACTCCCCCCCAGGCGGTGGTGAAGGCGCCGAGCACGCGGCCCCGCAGCGGGCCACCACCAGTTCGTGTAAACTCAAGAGATTCAGACACTTGTGGCGCCCCCTGGGCGCGTGGGGGGGATGATGCGGTGGAGCCTGGCAGCGCTGGCGTGCCTGGCGGCCTGTGAGGCCGGCGGCGGAGCGGGGCAGGTGCTGACGCTCGATGGCGGCCCGGGCGCTGGCGGCGCCGCCGGGGGCGCGGCCGGGAGGCGCGCCCCGCGCGGGCGGGCGCGGGTGGCGAGGGGCCGCGGGCGGCGCGGGCGGCGCGGGCCGCGACGGCGGCGAGGGGGGCGCGGGCGGCGAGGGCGGCCTGCCGGCGCCGACGACGCGCTTCGCGGCCGACGACGCCACCTGGTCCGTCCCGACCGGCCTCGGCACGGCCGACCAGGGCGTGTTCCGGCTCGAAGATCGCCGCGGCGAGCTGGGCGCGAAGCACTGGACGACGCTCGACCTGGACGGGGACGGCCTCCTCGATCTCGTCTCCACGGGCCAGCAGGTCGCGGGCGTCCGGCCGGGCGTCTCCTCGACGCCCCAGATCTACGGCGTGGCCGACGCCCCGCACTGGCGCGTCTGGCGCGGGACGCCCACCGGCTTCACCGCCGACTTCATCGAGTGGCCCGTGCCGGGCTCCCTGGGGCCCCGGGGCGAGGGCGCGGCCTGGCTGCGCGGCGATCCCGACGGCGCCGGCCTCGATCACTGGCAGACGCTGGACCTGGACGGCGACGGCCGCCCCGACCTCGTGTCGATGGCGACGAACCAGCGCGGCGTCCGGGCGGGCTACCCCTACACGCCCCAGGTCCATGGCCACGGCGACGCCCCGCACTGGAAGCTCTGGCGCAACGAGGGCGATGGCTTCGCCGCGGCGCCGGTGGCCTGGGCGGTGCCCGCCGAGCTGGGTGAGCCCGACGTGGGCATGATCCGCCTCACGGACGATCCCACCACCCCCATCGGCCTCGACTTCTGGACCACCCTCGACCTGGACGGCGACGGCCGCCTCGACGTGGTGTCCACCGCCAACAACCGCCCGGGCGGGCGACCCGGGCTCTCGGCGACGCCCCAGGTGCACGGGCTCGGGGCGTCGCCCTACTGGAAGATCTGGCGGGGCGGGGCCGACGGCTTCGCCCAGGCGTCGACGCGCTGGCCCGTCCCGGCCGGCCTGGGCGAAGCCGACCAGGGGGTGCTGCGCCTGCGCGGAGACGGGGGCGATCCCGGCGAGCGCGCCTGGGACACCCTCGATCTGGATGGCGACGGCCGACCCGACCTCGTCTCCACCGCCATCTGGCAACGCGGCCCGCAGCCGGGCGCCACCGCGACGCGGCAGGTCCATGGCCTCGGCAGCGCGCCCCACTGGCAGCGCTGGGCCAACGAGGGCGACGGCTTCGCCTCGGCGCCGACCGCCTGGGCGGTGCCGGCATCGCTGGGCCCGCCCCAGCAGGGCGCCGCCTGGCTGGCCCAGCGGCCCGACGGCGTCGGCCTGGACGCCTGGGTCACCCTCGATCTCGACGGCGACGGCCGCCTGGACCTCGTCTCGCCCGCCGCCAACCGCGCCGGCGTCCGGCCGGGCCAGTCCGCCACGCCCCAGGTCCACGGCCACGGCGACGCGCCCTTCTGGCGGATCTGGCGCGGCGGTGACGACGGCTTCGCGGCGGAGGCCGGCGCCTGGCCGGTGCCGGGCGAGCTCGGGCCGCCCGACCAGGGCCCCTACGCCCTCAGCGGCGATCCCGACCAGGCCACCCACTGGGTCACCCTCGACGTGGACGGGGACGGCGCCGTCGACCTGCTCTCCCCGGCCCGCGGCGGGCGCCCCACGCGGGTGCACGGGCACCCGGACGCGCCGCACTGGCGGGTCTGGCGCGGGGAGTAGCCGCCGCTCAGGCGGCCGCCTCCGTCACCGCCACGATCCCGGGCGGCGGTGGCCCCAGCAGGTCCTCGCCGGCGCGCCCCGAGAGCCACGCCCCCCACACCGAGGGGTGCAGGATGGCGGGCATCCGGTCATGCACCGGCAGCAGATCCTCGGCCGCCGCGCAGGTGATCATCGCGGCCGTCAGCGTCTCGCGGTACAGGCTCCACAGCCCCGCCACGGCCACCACCCGGTGCCCCGGCACCCAGAGCTTCACCTGGGTGCGCGCGCCCTTGGGCCCCGTCCACTCGAACCAGTGCGAGACGAGGACGAGGCAGCGGCCGGCCGCCCCGCGCCGGTGCCAGGCGTCCCGCCACGTCGGCTGCGTGGGCGCCGACTCCAGCCGCGCCAGGTAGGTGGGGTACGGCTTCTTGTCGCCGCCCGGGGCCTCGGGGCTGGCCCACCACGGCGGCACCAGGCCCCAGCGCGCCGTGTCCGCCACCCGCCCCTCGCCCGGCGCCTCCCGCACGACGAGCAGCTCATGGCCGGGCCAGAGCGCCGGCTTCGGGGCCCAGCCGTCGAACCGGGGGGTGATGCGCACCTCGCCGAAGTACGCCCCCAGCTCCACCTGGGACAGATCGACCGCGCTGCTCGCACACACCGGCTCGCTCCCCTTCCCCGCCCCTGCGGGCTGCGCGACAATCCTCCCATGCAGCGCGCCCATATGCGACCGCGGGTCGAGCTCGTCGTCCCCGCCCCCCCGGCGGACGTCTTCGCGCGGGTCCGCGCCGCGCTGGCCCGGGGCGGCCCCGTCCAGGGCCAGATGGGCGGCAGCCACCTCGCCCTGAACCTCCGCGAGAGCGAGCGGCACTTCTGGTCGCCCTGGCTCGACGCCCACGTCCGCGAGCACCCCGAGGGCGCCATCATCCACGGCCGCCTGATGCCGCACCCCAGCATCTGGACGTTCTACATCGGCATGTACGCCGTCCTCACCATGAGCGCCCTCCTTGGCGGCGTCTTCGGGCTGATGCAGGTCGTCACGGGGACGGGCTGGTGGGGCCTCATCGTCCCGCCGGCCGCCCTCACCGTCGCCATCGGCCTCTACGCCAGCGCCTTCATGGGCCAGCGCCTCGGCGCCGACCAGATGGACCAGCTCCGCCAGTTCCTGGACGTCGCCCTCTCCCCCGACGACGCCTGAGCCCCCGCCGCCGGGCCCCGCCCCGCGGGGCACGCCCACTTCACTATTGACTGATTCTCAATAAGTGACCAGCCTCGGCCCCATGACCACCCGCCGCCGCCTCTCCACCGACGATCGCCGCGCCGAGCTGCTCGAGGCGGGCAAGCGCCTCTTCGCCGAGGCGGCCTTCGATCACATCCGGACGGGGGATCTGGCGCGCCTGACGGGCACCAGCACCGGGCTGCTCTACCACTACTTCGGCCACAAGCGCGGCTACTACGTGGCCACCATGCGGCACGTCGCCGACGAGGTGCTGGCCGCCACGACGCCGCCGCCCGACGCCCCCCTGCTGCCCGCCGTCGCCGGCGCGCTCGACCGCTTCCTGGCCTACGTCACCGCCCACGAGGCCATCTACCGCGCCCTCATGCGCGGCGGCATCGGCTCGGACGCCGAGGTGCAGGCCATCGTCGAGTCCGTCCGCCGGGCCCTCGTCGACCGGGTGGCCGAGCGCCTGCCGACCCCCGCCGACGCCTTCGCAACCCTGCGGATCTATGGATGGATCGGCTTCGTCGAGTTCGTCGTGATGGACTGGCTGGAGACCCGGAGCGTGCCTGCCGAGGCGCTGCCGCCCCTGCTCCTCGACGCCCTGCTGCGCATCCTGCGCCCGAAGGAGAGCTGATGACCGCCCCCGCCTGGCGCCGGTACACCGGCCGCGTCGCCTGGGCCAGCCTGGCCCTCGCCGCCGCCGTCTTCCTCGCGCAGATCGCCCTCGTCCTCGCCGGCGCGCGGGGCGCGCTCTCCGCCCCGTGGGGCTTCGCCCTCGCCACCGTCCTCGCCTACCTGGCCTTCACGCCGATGCACGAGGCCGCTCATGGCAACCTCTCGGGCGCCGCCCGCGGGGGCCACCCGCTCGACGCCGCCGTCGGCTGGGCCATGGCGCTCGTGCTCTACGCCCCCTACCCGGCCTTCCGCACGCTGCACCTGCGCCACCATGGCAACACCAACGACCCGGCCCGCGACCCCGATCACTGGGTCGCCCGCGCGACGCCGCTCGCCGTGGCCCTGCGTTGCTGGACCATCATGCCGCACTACCACGTCCACTACCTGCGCCTGGAGCCCTCGGCCCTGCGCAGCCCGCGTGAGCGCCAGGTCGTCGTCGCCACCATGGTCGCCCTGGGCGCGCTCCTCGTGGCCGCCGCCCTCGCCGGCCACTTCTGGACGATCCTGCTCTACTGGCTGGGCCCGGCCTGGGCCGCCTCGGGCCTGCTGGCCCTGGCCTTCGACTACCTGCCCCACGCCCCCCACGAGGCCCGGGGCCGCTACGTCGACACCGTGACGCGCCCCGGCCGCGCCCTGGAGGTGCTGCTCCTGGGCCAGAACTACCACGGCGTGCACCACCTCTACCCGCGCGTGCCCTTCTTCCGGTACCGCGCCGTCTTCGAGCAGGTGCAGGACGAGATGATCGCCCGCGGCGCCCCCATCAAGGCGAGCCCGGCGGGCCAGCGCGCGACGGCGCCCTGACACGCGCCGGTCAGCCCCCGCAGACCTCGGCCCGCATGCAGCGGGCGTTGGCGGGCACCGAGTCGATCTGCAGACAGCTCAGCCCCTCGGGGCAGTCCTCATCGACGCTGCAGTGCAGGCCGGCGCACTCATCGGGGGTCACCTCGCGCCCGTCCGGGCAGGTGATGGCCCAGTCGACGCAGACCTGGCTGCACGGATCGCGGCGGGTGAAGCCGTCGCCCGAGACCTCGCAGGGCTCCCCGGCGAGCTTCTCGCAGCCCAGCAGCGTCGACGTCAGCGCGAGGGTGAGGGCGAGCAGGCGCATGGCGGCCTCCGGTGGCGTAGGGCGCCCAGGGTAGCAGAAGCCACCCGGTCAGGGCGGCCCCCACGCGATGCCCCCCGCCGTCCCGCCGGCGCGATCGGCGGGCAGCCACGCGCGGCTCACCGCCGCGCCCACCGGCAGCGGCCCGTACAGGTGCGGGAACAGCGCCCCACCCCGCGACGGCTCCCACACCAGCGGCAGCGCCGCCGCGTCGAAGCCCAGCAGCAGCAGGCGCTGAGGCCCGAAGTGGCGCCGCGCCGTCTCCGGCAGCTGCGCCGCCGTGCTCAAGTGGACGAACCCATCGCGCCGATCGACCGCGCTCCCGGCCCACCGAGCCAGGCCCTCGACCGCCGCCGCCTCGTCCACCGTGAGGAGCTTGTAGACCACCTCCACCATGCCCACCTCTCCGCCCCGACCTCGCGGTGCTGCTTGACAGCCGGAGCGCGAGCCGCTAAATACCTCGGCTGCCGACTGCGGGAGTAACTCAGTTGGTAGAGTGTCAGCTTCCCAAGCTGAAAGTCGCGGGTTCGAGTCCCGTTTCCCGCTCCCCGGAAAGCCCCTGAGAAATCAGGGGCTTTCGTGTTTCTGGGCCCCGCCTCGCGCGCGCGACCTGCGCGCGGCGTCACCGTTTTGCTACACTGCCAGCTACCCCGAGCAGCCGGCGAGGAGGCAGGACGTTGACGGGCTCGCGGGTCACCACTGTGATCGATGCTGCCTACGACGCCGCGTTCGGCGTGGCGAGCTGGGCCGATGTCGCGGAGAGCCTGCGGGATCTCTCCGGGGCGGTCGCGGCGGGCTTCAGCCTGCGGCCCACCCAGGCCGACGGCGCCTTCCAGCAGCACTGGGCGGGCCTCGATCCCGGCTTCGAGCGGCTCTACGTGGAGGAGCTCTACCAGGAGGATCCCTGGGTCGAGGGGGCCGCGCGCATGCCCATCGGCCGCACCTGGTGCGGCAACCAGTTCATCGATGACGCCGACCTGGTCCAGACGCGGTTCTACAACGAGGCCTGCGCGCCCTTCGGCTATCGCGACATCGCCGGCTGCATCCTGGCGGTGACCCCCTCCCACACCATCACGTTCGGGGCCTTCGTGGAGCGGCCGGCCGAGCTCGAGCGGTTCCACCTGGTCGATCAGGTGCTGCCCCACCTCGCCCGCGCCCTGGCCATCGGCCCCGGCGGGCCGAAGCGGCTGCCTCCCGACGTCACGGCGATGCTGGCGGCCCTGAACATGCCCGCCGCCGTCGTGGACGCCGATGCCTGCCTCGTCCAGGCCAATGGGCCGGGCCACGCCCTCCTGCTGCGGGGGGAAGGGGTGCGCCTTGAGGGCCGCCGGCTGCGGTGCGGCCGCGCGGGGGTCGAGCGCGCTCTCCACGCCGACATCGCCCAGGCCGCGCAGGGGCGCAGCGAGCGGCCCCCGCCCATCGGCGTGCCCCGGCCCCGGCGGCAGCGCGCCCTGGCGGTGTCCGTGCTGCCGGTGCCGATGCACCTGGCCGGGCAGCGCCTGGCGCTGGTGGTGTTCATCGATCCAGACGCCCCCACGAGCCGGGGCGCCGCCGCGGTGGCCCGGGTCTTCGACCTGTCCCCCGCCGAGGCGCGCCTCACGGCAGCGCTGGGTCAGGGCCTGGAGCTGCGGGAGATCTCGGAGAGCCTGGGGCTGAGCATCCACACGGTGCGCACCCAGATGCGGGCCGTCTTCCGCAAGACCGGGTGCAGCCGCCAGGCCGAGCTCACCGCGCTGGTGGCCCGGCTGGCGCCGCTGGATGTGGAGGAGGGCTGACCGCGCTCAGCGGCACTGGCCGGCGCGCACGCACTTCTGGCCGCAGCACTCGTAGTCGTCGACGCAATCGGCCGAGGTGACGCACTCACTACGGCAGGTGCCCGCCCGGCACTGGTAGGGCGCGCAGGTGAACTCCATGGTCGCGTTCGAGCCGGTGTAGGGAGATCCACCGTCACAGGCGCCGTCGTAGGCGAGGGGGACGCAGGCGCCCGTGTCGGGGTTGCAGCGCCCCGAGGCGCCGCAGTCGGCGTTGTTCTGGCACCAGGCGGGCCCGCGGCAGCGGCCATCGGTGCACTGCATTGGCGCGCACGAGTAGCTGAGCTGGGTGCACTGGGCCTGGGAGGCGCCGGGCGGGCAGTACCGCACGAGCACCATGTCATTGCCGCCCGGGAGGCAGGCGGTGCTGAGGACCGGTCGCCGGTCCAGCCGCTCGATGGCCTCCTGGTTCCGCTCGAGCAGGCGCTGAGTGCGCCCCAGCGACTCGTCGGCCGGGGTCAGCTCAGCCAGCGTCTGCATCAGCCCGGCCGAGAGCCGGCGCAGGAAGCCTGGCGCCCCCAGCTCGGCCTCGATGGCCTCCTGCGCCACGGCCGTGACCGGCGCGATGACCCCGACCACCGCGATGACGAGCGGCACGAGCCCGCCGCGCCGCTTCCCCGGGGTCAGGCCCCGCTCCCTTCGATGCGTCGCGCTCACTGGCCCCACCCCCAGTCTGCGTTCACCACCGGGCCGGCCGGCCGGCAGACCCCCTCGATGCAGTCCCAGCCCTCTGCCCCGCAGTCCGCAGGGGCGGCGCAGTGGCGGATGGCGACACACTTCTGGCCGTAGCACTCGTAGTCGTCGGCGCAGTCGGTGGTGGTGAGGCACTCGCTGCGGCAGTGGCCGGCGTAGCACTTGTACGGCGAGCAGCTCGTGTCCACGCCCTGCCCATCGGTGACGACGAACTCGGACGTGCAGATGGAGGTCTGCACCCGCCGAATGCAGGCGCCCGTCTGGGTGTTGCAGCTCGCGTCCGCCGCGCAGTCGGCGTTGCTCGTGCAGCTCGGCGGCCCGCAGAGGCCGTCGATGCAGCGGGTCGGGGCGCAGCTGTAGGCCAGTTCGGTGCAGGCGTCGCCGGCGTCGCAGATGCGGATGACGGCCAGCTCGTTGGGGCCCTCGCACCGCGTCTCGATGCGCGTCGCCGCGCCCGCCATGGCGTTGAGGCGCTGACCCTGCTGCTCGACCGCCCCCTCCACCGCGCCCGCCTTCGACCGGGTCGCCTCCGCGAGGAGCGCCGCCTGGGCGAGCCGCGTCAACACGGCCGCGATGCCGCCACCCTCGGGGGCCGGCTGCGGCTCGACTTCGAGCTGGGCCTGCGCGGGCAGCCCCACCGCCAGGAACACCGCGGCGAGGCCGGGGCGCACACTGCGCCTCAGCCGCACCCATCGTGCGCTTGTCACGCTCCACCTCCGCTGTGATGGGCCGCGCCCGCTCCTTGGGGCGGCTGGGATGTCGGTCACCGACATCCCAGAGGTAGCAGGCGCGGGAGCCGGCCCACAAGGGCGTGGCTCGATCGTCCCGTACCCCATTTGAGGTAGACACACCCCGTGTGTTGAGGGCGTCCGCCTCGCCCTCGGAGACGCCCGCCAGAATTCTGCACGGGCCTGCACTTTCCCGAGAATCTCGCCCCTCGACCTGCGTCCATGGCCGGCCCTTCACGCCGCCGCTGAAGCAAGCCCGCCAGGCCGCGGACGAGGGGCGAACCCACGCTCAGGAGCGCCCATGTTCACCCGCATCGCTCTCGCTCTCGCCCTGCTCGCCCCCGCCCTCGCCCAGGCCGCCCCCGTCCGCGCCGGCCGCACCGCCCAGGCCGCCCGCGTGGCCGTCCGCCTGACCGCCAAGAACGCCGCCGCCGTGCCCGGCGAGACGCGGACGCTGGAGGCCACGCTGGTCACCTCCGCCACGGGCCGCCCGGTGGCCGGCAAGCCCGTCTCCTTCAAGCTCAAGGTGGGCAACCAGATCCTGGCCCTGGGCACGGGCACGACGAACGCGCAGGGCAAGGCGACGGTGAGCTGGAAGGCGACCGAGATCAACCAGGGCGCCTACACCCTGACGGCGCGCTTCGCCGGCGACGCCCAGACGACGGCCGCGGCCGACGACGCCAACTTCGCGATGATCAAGGGGATCACGAACCTCAGCCTGGGCAACCTCATCTGGGGCCCCCTCGACGCCCATGGCGGCGGTGACTTCGGCGTGGTGTTCGTGGAGCTGCGCCGGCAGGCCGATGGCCAGCGGCTCGCGAAGCCCATCACCATGACCGTCAACGGCCAGACCTGGCAGGTCAACCACGGCAGCAACCCCTCCACCACCGTCTCCATCGTGCTGCCGAGCAACACCAACCGCTGGACGGTGAAGGCTCAGTACTTCGGTGATGGCGCCAACCAGGCTTCGTCCGTGGAGCGCACCTACAGCCACTGAGAGGGTCCGCCATTGACGGACCACGGCGGCGCGAGGACGATGGCGTCATGCATGACCTCGACCGCCGCCGCTTCCTCCAGGGCGCCGCCACCACCGCGGCCGGGCTGGCCCTCGCGCCGCTGGCCTCCTGGGCCGGGCCCACGAGCGACTGGGAGGCCACGCTGGTCGCCCTGAGCCGCGACGCCGACGGGCGGCCCCACGTCGCGCACGCCGCCCTCGTGACCGGGCGGCACGTCACCGGCAGCCTCGCCCTTTCTTCTCGTGAAATCGAAGACTTGCGCCGCGCGAGCCGCGCCGGTGACTTCACCGCGATGCAGGCCGGTGGGCTCTGGGCCGGGCAGCAGCGGTACGTCTTCGTCGACGCGCGCGAGGGTGGCCAGGTCTGCCACGGGGTGCGGCCCGGGGGCTTCGTCACGGTCCGCCTGGCGGGCGATCGGGCGATCGTCGCGACGGCGACCGCCGGCATGGCCCACGGCCGGGCGGTCGAGGCGGTGCATCAGCTCATGCAGCGCTTCACCGATCGCGCCTGACCGACCCGCCCTGCGCGGCGCTCAGAAGAGCTGGCGCCTGATGACGGCGGCGCCGTCCTTGCGGTAGGCCGCCGCCGTGATCCACATCGGCTCGAAGGTCTTGAGGGCGGCCAGCATGGAGCCGCCCACCCACGCCGACCGGTGGCGGCCGGGGGGCGCGTGGACCTTGACCGCGGTGCCCGGGGGGGCCAGCGCGGCCAGCTCCTTCTGCAGCCGCTCGGCCATGCCCGGGAAGAGCGTCGGGCTGCCCGACAGGACGACGCCGCCGTAGAGGTCGGCGCGGATCTCCGCGTCGCACTTCTGGATCGCGGCGTGGATGAGCTGGTGGATGCCCGGGCCCGCGTGGCCGGCGAGCTGGGGCTGGAACAGGATCTCCGTGCAGCCGAAGAGCTCGCTGCCGAACTCGAGGACGCTGCCGTCCGGCATCGTGTAGGGCCGCTTCGGCGCCGTCCCGCTCTTCGCCATGGCGTCGCCGTAGTCGAGGGCGACGTAGGCCAGCTTCTCCATGATGTCCCGGGCGACCATCCGACCGCCGGTGCTGACGAAGGGCTCGCCCCGGGGGCCCAGCAGCTTGATGAAGGTGTCGGTCACCTCCCGAGGGGCGACGTCGAGGGTCGAGACGGCGTGGGGCAGCGTGTGGCCCTCGTAGATGGGCACGGCCGCGCCGGTGCCCTCGTCCAGGTCGAGGACCAGCCCCGTGGTGCGGGCGCTCGCGTTCAGCGAGAGGACGGCGGTGCTCGCGATGTACAGGGCGGGGACGGCCAGGACCTCGAAGAGGATGCGGGCGTACTGCTCGCGGTCCGCCGCGGGCGCAATCGGCGAGATCGCCAGCAGGATGGCGTGCTCCGCGGAGGCCGCCCGCAGCTCGTTGACCAGGGTGTGGTTCAGCACCTTCTCGATGCCGTCCCAGTCGACGACGCGCCCGCGGTCGATGGGGTAGGCCAGCGTCAGGACGCCCCGCTTGGAGACGGCCTCGTCGCCGATGTACACGAGCTTGTGCCCCATCCCGACATGGATGCCCGTGTTGCGCGCCCGGCCGACGATCAGCGGGAAGTCCACCCGCGTCGTGTCGTCCCCCGCGAACCCGGCCCGCAGCCTGCCCGAGCCCACCTGCACCACGACGGCCTGCTGGACGCCGGGCCGCTGGGCGTCGGCCCGCTGGGGGTCGGCCTTGCCCTCGGCCTCGCCGTCGGCCTCGCCTTCGCCCTTGCCGTCGGCCTCTCCCTTGCCGTCGGCCTCTCCCTTGCCGTCGGCCTCGCCCTTGCCGTCGGCCTCGCCCTTGCCGTCGGCCTCTCCCTTGCCGTCGGCCTCGCCCTCGGCCTCGCCCTCATCTTCGTCCTCGGCCTTCGCACCGGCGTCTACGTCTTTGTCGGCCATGGTCGCCCCTTCTGCGGCGCGTGGAGCGCGCCCCCCCGAGCCTACGCCCGCTGACCCGCGGACGTCGAGCGGCCCGTCAGCGCAGCGTGATCGCGACGTCCACCTCGTCTCCGGGGCCCAGGTCGCCACGGATCTTGCGGGGCACGGCCAGCAGCGTGCGGGCGCCGTGGTCGCGCCAGACGCTCGTCGGCCACGTCTTGCCGTTGACGGTGGCCAGGACGGGGGTGCGGCCCCACCCCGCCGTCACGGGCGGGGCGAGCTCCTCGGGCACGGTGACGAAGATCCAGGTGCCGCCCTCGGCCTGGAAGAGCGCGCCGCGAAACATCGCCATGGGCACAACCACCCGTTCAGGTTCATCTTTTTCAGACTACTCCGGGGTGGCCGTCACGGAGAAGCGGGTGCCCTCCCCCCACGACTCGACCACCCCGTAGATGGTCTCCCCGGCGGCCAGGTCCACCGTGGCCTCCAGCCGGTCCGCGCCGTTGATGCCACCCCCTACGCAGGCGAGGGCGCCGATCTCGGGCAGATCGCAGCGCTGGCGCAGGGCGAGGGCGGCGAGCTGCGGCAGCGCGCTGGCGACGACGACGCGGTGGCGACCCGCCCGCTCGGCGGTGAAGGCGAAGCCGGCCTCGTTGCCAAACGTGAGGGGGCCACAGGGCAGCCGCGTCAGGTCGCCGTCCGCGGCCGGGCTGACGGTCAGCTCGCCGGGGCCGATGGCCGGGAAGCGCTCGGGGGTGGGGCACGGCCCCGGGGTCACGCAGACGTAGGCGTCGTCGCCATCGGGCAGGTCGCAGGCGCCCGCGCACTGGCCGAAGAGATCGACGCCGTCGGCCACGCAGAGGGCGCCGTCGGGCAGCACCCCCGCCCGGCCGACGGCGCCCGCGTCGATGGTCCGGGGGGCCGAGCGCAGCCCCTCGGCGTCGATGACCACCACCTCGGCCCCCTCGACGTCCCCGGGCCGGCTGATCTGGGCCCAGAGCAGCGCGTAGGCGCCCGCGCCGTCGTCCACGACGCTCAGGCGCCAGCCGGGGCGCGAGACGAAGGGCTGGTTCCACCCGGCGAGGGAGAAGAGCTGCGTCGCGCCGCGCCAGGTGATCTCGACGGCCACGACGTCGGCCTCGGGGTCCTGGCCGGTCACGTAGAGGCCCTCCCACGCGCCGCTGCGGGCGTGGGCGACCTGCGCCACGGTCGGCGGCGTCCGGGTCGCGCAGATCTGGTCGCGGGTGCAGGCGGTGGGGGCGGGGCAGGCGTCGGCCACCCCCGCGGCGTCGCAGGCGTCGCCGGCCTCCAGGGGCGCGGGCCGCCGGACGGGCACCCGGACGCGGTGGGGCCCGAAGTGCACCGCCAGCTCCTCCCGCGCCGGCGAGGCCACGGCGCCGAGGTAGCGCCACGACGTGAACCAGTCGAGCTCCAGGGGGACCGGCGAGATCTGCCCCTCCCACACCGCCGAGAGCGGGGGCGGCACCCCGTAGTTGCCCCCCTCCGACCGTAGATCCAGCACGATCTCGGGGCCGCCGACCCGCCAGGCGGCGAGGGTCATGGGGAAGCACTGGCCCTGCACCGGCCGCGGCAGGAGCGAGCAGCCCTGGCCATCGGGGCACCGGTCGGCGAAGCCGGTGGGGTCGCACGTCTCGCCGGCCAGGGGGGTGGGGCGGACGAGGTGGCTGGTCTGCTGGACCACGGCGGCGCCGTCGCGCAGCGTCACCTCGGCCCGGGCGGGCCGCGCCTCCGTCGGCCACCACCGCTGGATGCGCCAGGTCCCCTCGGCCGGCCGGGGCTGGCCCGGCAGCGGCGCGTACGGCGGGGCCTCCACCGGGGAGGCGAGGACCCCCAGGGCGGCGCCGTCGGCCGCGAAGAGGGCGACCTCGACGCTCGGCTGGGCCCGGAAGACGTGGAGGCCGTCGAGCTGCAGCGTGACGCTGCCGACCCCCTGGCGGACGGCAGGCCCGTCGTCGCTCGCGGGCGCCGCGTCGGGCGGCCCGCCATCGCTCACGGCGTCATCGCCCTCTACCTGGGGCCCCGCGCGCCCGCACCCGACCAGCCCCAGCACCACCCACCACCACGCTCGCATCGCGCACCTCCGTTTGACGCCTGGACGCTACCGGGCGGGCCGGCGCGGGGCGGAGCGAAAGGGCGTTCACCCCCGAGCAGCGGGAAGTTTCACTCGGGAAATCAGATGGTTGTGCGCCCCGGCCGGCGCCGCCGACGCAGGAGGGGCAGGAGCCCGAGCGCCCAGAGCCAGCCGCCGGGGCCGCCGGGGGCCGTGGAGCAATCCCCCCCGCCGCCGCCGCTCCCACCGGTCGGGGCGGCGTCGGCCTCACCGCCGTCCGCGCCGGGGCGAGCGCCGTCGGGGCCGCCCGCGTCGCTCCCCGGCGCGCCGGCGTCGGGTCGGCCGCCGTCGCCGGCGACGCCCATGTCGGGCATCGGCGGGCCGGCGTCGGGATCGCGCCCCACAGCGATGAACTGCTCGGGGCGGTCCTCGATCCAGCTCGTCTGGCCGAGCGCGGGGTGGTCCGCCGCCAGGGGGCCGGGCGCCTGGGCGGCCAGCAGGGCCTGGGGCAGATCGATCTCGACGCGCTCGGTGAGGCGGTCGCGGTCGTGCAGCAGGATCTCCAGCTGGCCGTTCTCGTCCACCGTCAACAGCTCGGCGGGCAGGGGCTCGGCCTCGCCGGCGGCGTAGACGCGCACCGTCTCGGGGGTCAGGGGCAGCTCGACGGCCACGGTGTCCCCGGTCGCCGTCGAGAAGACGTGCAGCTCGGCGCGGGCCGCCCGCAGGAAGACCTTGCGCAGGCCGGTGTAGAAGCCCTCGCGCCAGTGGGGCCGGAGGATGAGGCGGTCGAGGTGCGCCGCGCCGGTGTTGTGGGCGACGACCGTGCCGAGCGCGATGTCGGCGTTGAACTCGATGGGCTGGCCCCGGGTGAGGCCGACGCGGTGCACGGCGTCGGTGTCGGCGTCGTGACCCTCGACGTCGATGAAGAGGGTGCGCGCGTTGCCGGTGAGGGTGTTGGCCCGGACGACGGCGTCGACGAGGCGGACCTCGGAGACCACGACGGGGCCCTCGGCCTCACCGGCGTCGGCGCCGCCCGTCTCGGCGACCACGGCCGCAAACCCGCGCAACCCCGAGGTATTTTCGGCGAGGGCGATGACCACGTAGCGCCCCCCCTGGGCGTAGCCGTGCTCGAAGCTGGCCTCGGCCTGCCCCGCCGGGACCTCTTCGAGGGACACGCGGCCGTCGCCCCAGAAGATCGTCAGGGGGATGGGGTGCTCGTGCTCGCCGCCCACCTCGGGGTCGCGCAGCTCGACGCGCACGCGGACCCGCGCGGGGCCGGCCGCCTCGGCGTCCAGGAAGATCCGCGGCGCCAGACCCAGATCGCAGCCGTTGAAGACGCGATCCTCGGCCACCTCACCGGCCAGGGGCACCGCGAGCAGCCGGTAGTCGTCGACCCCCGGGTTGCAGCGCAGCAGATCCAGGACGATGGGGCTGGCGTGGTGCAGCAGGGCCGCGTCGGCGTCCCCCACCTGGGCCAGGTAGGCGGCGCGCAGCATGTCCGGCCAGATGGTGGAGTCGACGAACGTCAGCCGGTCGCCCAGGTTCGGCACGCTCTCCAGGGCGCGGAACATGCCCCACTGGCACAGGGCGTTGAGCTGGGAGCTGGCGGGCTGGATGGTCCCGTCCTCCGCGCGGACGGCGAAGTTCTCGGCCTCCCAGTCGAACGGGAACACCGCCGCCACATGGTCGCGCCAGCCCTCGCACCCGCGGCCGGTGAGGAAGTTCTGCACGTCCACCACCCGCTCGAAGCCCGGCAGCTCCGGATCGCGGTCGGGCCCGGTGTGGAAGGCGTCGAGCGAGCCGCACCACTTGGTGAACATCTGGCTCGCGAAGTAGCGGGCGCGGTTCTCGGCCGCCCCCGGCGCGTTGACCGGGTGCTGGCCGCCGTTGTCGAGGTCGTCGCGCAGGGCCTGCAGCTCGTTGGGATCCCCCGCGCAGCGCGGGATGTGCTCGCAGGTCTGGGGGATGGTCAGGCAGGCCTCCCCCGGGTGGGCGTCCGGGTCGACGATGAGCGTGAGGCCCGCCGCGTTCGTCCCCTCGCCGTAGCGCGGGTTGCAGTTGATGACGGGGAAGCCGACGAACGAGGTGTGGCAGCCCTGCCCCGGCACATGGCAGCACTGGAAGCACTCCTGGCTGCCGCAGTCGAGCTTGAAGACCTGGTTGAGGCCCAGGCCCCGGAAGAGCCCGGCGTAGGGCCCGCCGAAGAAGGGCTGCTCCTGGGCGGCGCAGATGCCCGCCAGCGTCTTGCAGAAGGCGTCCGTCTCGCCCCGTGCGCGGCAGTCGTTGTAGTTCGTCAGGTATTTCGGGGAGTTGTAGATGAACTTCCCCTTCCCGTAGTAGCTGCGCAGCTTGAGCGCCAGCTCGATCTGGTCGAGCTGGGCGTGGGCCGGCCCCGTCGCCAGCAGGCCGCCGGCCAGGGCGCAGAGCACCAGGATGCGTGCCATGAGATCCCCCGTCTTGTCCCCGAGGGCTCCACGATAGCAGCCCGGTGCCGGGGTGTCGCTCAGGGGGCGTCGGTGCCGATGCTGAGCTGGACGGGGGCGTCCGCGCGGCGCGCCGGCGCCTCGGGGGTGCGCAGGGTGAGCAGGGCCAGGGCGGCCAGGGCGGCCGTGACCAGGCTGAGCGCCACCAGGGGCAGGCGGCTCGGGCGCTGGCCGGGGATGACGGCGACGCGCGGGGTGCGCACATCGGCCACCGCCCGGGGGGGCAGCGGAATGCTGGGCCGCCACGGCGCCGAGGGGACGCGGGCCGGCGGCGTCGGCTGCGCCTGCCAGGTGGTGCCGGGCACGGACGCGCGGGGCGCCAGGGCGCGGGGCGCCAGGGGCCGGCAGCGCCGCCGGGGGAGCGACGCCTCCACGAAGGGGCTGACGCGGGCGGCCGGCCGGCTGGCGAGCGTCGGCCGGCGGACGCCGACGGGGGCGCCCGTCACGGGGCGCGGCCCGATCGCCCGGGTGGGGATGTCGTCTTCGTCGGCCGCCTCGGCCCCCAGGACCTCGGCGAGCTCGTCGGGCGAAGGCTCCGCGACGGTGGCCTCGCCTTCCAGCGACGGCGGCTCCTCGAAGCCGGCCAGCGCCACCGACAGCGCGGCGGCCGGGGGCAGGCGCAGGCCCAGCGCGGGCAGGGAGTCGGTGGGGGCGCTGGAGGACGGCACCACGCCGCGGCGCTCCACGGCCGCGTCGCCCTGCAGCGCGTCCAGGCGGCGCAGCACCCCGTCCGCGGAGCGCGCGCGGTCGTCGGGGCGGCGCTCCAGCAGCGTGAGGCAGAGATCCCAGAGCCCGGCGGGCAGCTCGACGTCGGGGTGGGCCGGCAGGGCGTGGCTGTGGAACCAGCGCAGGCGCGCGGCCGGGTCGAGGCGCGCCACCTCGGTGCGCACCGGATCCACCTCGGCGAAGGGCGTGCGGCCCGCGACGAGCTCGTAGAGCAGGACGCCGACGGCGTAGAGGTCGCTGCGGGCGTCCACCGGGCCGGCGGCGGGATCGAGCCGCTCGGGGGCCAGGTAGGCGAAGCTGCCGAGGCGCTCGTCGGCCAGCGACGGGCGGCGGGTGGCCCCGGCCAGGCCGATGAGCCGGACGCTGCTCACGCCGGCGGCGTCGCGGGCGAGGAAGACGTGGGCCGGGCGGACGTCGCGGTGCACCACCCCCTGCGCGTGCAGGGCGCGCAGGGCCTGGAGCACCGGCCGCAGGATCGCCAGGGCCCGGGCGGGGGCCAGCGGGCCGTGGCGGTCGAGGTGCTCGCGGAGCGTCTCGCCCTCCAGCCACTCCAGGACGAGGTAGGGGCGGCCGTCCCCGGGCAGGCGGCCCTGGTCGAGCAGGCGGACGACGTGGGCGTCCTCGACGACGCCCAGGCTCTGACCCTCGCGCGCCAGCCGGAGGGCGGCGTCCTCGTCGGTGGCGATGGGCAGGCGCACGGCGCAGGGGCGGCCGAGGCGGCGGTCCTGGGCCCGGAACGTCAGGGTGGTGTCGCCGCGGTGGGCGACCTCGAAGAGCTGGTAGCGGCCATCGAGGACGAGCCCGGTGAGGGGCGCGCCGTCGGCGGCGAAGCTGGGACGCCGGGTGGCCGGCCATGGGAGCGAGGCGAACACAGGGCTCTGGTGGCCCCGAGGCGCCCGGGTCTTATTTCGCCGGGCCGGTCTGCACGTCGAGGCCGAGCGTCACGCCGTCCGCGTCGGCCCGCGCGTCGACGACGCCGAGCGTCAGGCGGCGCGCCCCGAGGGCGAGCCGCGTCTCGGCGGCCACCGTGCGCGTCACCGTAAACGTCTGATCCCACAGCCCTTTCAGCCAGGCGCCCGCCTGGATGAGCAGCGAGCCCTGCACGTCCTCGACGCGGCCGTCCGCCAGCCGGACGGTGACCTGGCGCCGCGCGGCCTGCAGGCTGGGGGTGCCCCCGATGCGGGCGGTCATGCACGTCCCCTCCGTGCGCCAGAGCAGCGCCTTGAGGGGGCGGTCGCCGCGCTCCCAGGCCAGCGCGGCCTGCAGCGGCCCCTGGGGATCGGCCTTGCCCTTCTCGGTGTAGCGGCCGGGCATCTCGCCCCGGGCGATGGCGGCGTTGGCCAGCTCGGCGACGGCGCTGCCCGTCAGGCGCACCCGGACCTGCCGGCCGGGGGGCGGCGACGCGGCGGCCAGGCCCCCCTCGGTGGGCAGGTCGGCGTGCAGGCCCACCTCCAGCCAGCCCACGCGCGTGTGGATCTCCACCCGGGCGAGCGGCACGGGCGGCAGGCCCAGGTCGACCTGGGTGGGCGCGACGAAGTGCACCAGGACGTGGTCGCGCAGGAGGGCGTAGCCCCCCGTCGTCAGGGCGCCGAGGGCCTTGTCGGTCAGCGTCCGCAGGCGGTCGCGGGTCAGGGCGGCGCGGACGAGGGGTGGCAGGCGCTCGCGGATGGCCCGGGCGACGGCGTCGCCGGCCTCGGGGCCCAGGCGGGGGGCGATCTGGCGCAGGGCCTCGGGGCCGAGGGCGAAGCGCAGGTGGCCGGTGCGAGCGTCGACCTCGGGGCGGACCTCGGCGTCGGCCGCCAGGCCGAAGAGGACGCGGTCGCCGTCGCGGACGTCGAAGTCGAGGGTGAAGCCCAGGTGATCGTCGGGCGCTGGCCGCGCGCGGACGGACCGGGCGGCGAGCGTCAGGCGGCCCATGCCGGGGATGGGGACGGGCACGGGCGGCAGGGCGGCCACCTCGGCCGCGAGCAGGGCGTCGAGCAGGGCGAACGGCACGTCGAGGGCGACGTCGGGGCCCCCCGCCGGCGGGCCGGCCGGGCGCGTCAGGTAGGCGCCGCGCTCGGCCGCCAGGGTCGAGCAGGCCGGCCCGCAGCCCCAGCCAGCGAGGGCGACGAGGGCCAGCAGGAGGCAGCGCGCGGCGGTCATGGGGGCTCCATGCGGGGGGCGACGGGCAGTCATCCCCCATCGGGCGGCAGCCTGTCCAGCCCGCTGTGCGGGTGTGCGCGAATGTGGCTCGATGTGGGCACGGCGTGACTTATCGGGCCACGTCGCCGCATGTCCGCGAGAACAGGGGGCTTTTCGGACAAAACCACATCTGGGAGAGATCACCCGACTACACCACAAGATGTTGTGGTCTCGCCGGATAATTTTTCCCCTTGCCGGGGGGCTCCCCAGTCGCTAGAACCACGTCCCGGGTCGAACCCACCGTGGGCACGGCCGGGCATGTTGACCGAGACCGGCCCAGCGCTCGCTGCTGCCGGCAAGACATCCGTACAGACAGAATGGCATCCGCGTCCCCCGGCGCGGGCACGAGGCACCTGCATGCGTATCCAGAGGCGTTTCACCGAGGGCAAGGCGTCGCCCTACGAGGGCATCGAGTTCGGCACCCGCAAGAGCGAGATCCGCAACCCCGACGGGTCGGTCGTCTTCCTCAACGACCAGGTCCGGGTCCCCGAGGCGTTCAGCCAGGTGGCCACCGACATCCTGGCCCAGAAGTACTTCCGCAAGGCCGGCGTGCCCGCCCGCCTGCGGCCCGTGCCCGAGGAGGGCATCCCGGAGTGGCTGTGGCGGCGCGAGGCCGACGTGACCGCCCTGGAGGATCTGCCGGCTGACGCGCGCTACGCGGGGGAGAGCGATGCGCGTCAGGTGTTCGATCGGCTCGCGGGCTGCTGGACGTACTGGGGCGTGAAGCACGGCTACTTCTCGGGGGAGGGGGATGCCCGTGCGTACTACGACGAGATGCGGCGGATGCTGGCGCTGCAGATGGCGGCGCCCAACAGCCCGCAGTGGTTCAACACCGGGCTGTACTGGGCCTACGGCATCACCGGGCCGGCCCAGGGCCACAGCTACTGCGACCACGAGACGGGCGACGTGCGCCTGAGCACGAGCGCCTACGAGCGGCCCCAGCCCCACGCCTGCTTCATCCAGTCGGTGAGCGACGACCTCGTCAACGAGGGCGGCATCATGGACCTCTGGGTGCGCGAGGCGCGCCTGTTCAAGTACGGGTCGGGCACCGGGTCGAACTTCTCGAACCTGCGCGGGGAGACGGAGCCCCTCGCCGGCGGCGGGCGCTCCAGCGGCCTGATGAGCTTCCTGCGCATCGGCGACCGGGCGGCCGGGGCCATCAAGAGCGGCGGCACCACGCGGCGGGCGGCCAAGATGGTCACGCTGAACGTGGATCACCCCGACATCGAGGCCTACGTGAACTGGAAGGTGGTCGAGGAGCAGAAGGTGGCCGCCCTGGTCGCCGGCTCCAAGTCCATCCGCCGGCACCTCAAGCGCATCATGGAGGCCATCCGCACGGGCACCGGCGACGACCGCCACGACCCGCGGCACAACGACGCCCTGCGCCGCACCATCCGCCGCGCCCGCAAGGCCGAGGTGCCGGTGAGCTACATCCACCGCGTGATGCAGTTCGCCCAGCAGGGCTACACCGACATCGACTTCCCGGAGTACGACACGGACTGGCAGTCGGAGGCCTACAACACGGTCGCCGGCCAGAACTCCAACAACTCCGTGCGGTTGACGGACGCCTTCATGGAGGCGGTGCTGGCCGACAAGGACTGGCACCTCATCCGCCGGACGGACGGCGAGCTGGCCCGCACGGTGCGCGCCCGCGACCTGTGGGACCAGATCGCCTACGCCGCCTGGGCCTGCGCCGATCCGGGCCTGCAGTTCGACACGACGATCAACGACTGGCACACCTGCCCCGAGAGCGGCCGCATCAACGCCAGCAACCCGTGCTCCGAGTACATGTTCCTCGACGACACGGCCTGCAACCTGGCGTCGGCCAACCTCATGAAGTTCATGGAGGATGACCACACCCGCTTCGACGTGGACGGCTTCCGCCACGCCTGCCGGCTGTGGACCATCACCCTCGAGATCTCGGTGACGATGGCGCAGTTCCCGAGCGCCGAGATCGCGCGGCTGAGCTGGCGGTACCGCACCCTCGGCCTGGGCTACGCCAACCTGGGCACCGTGCTCATGGTGCTGGGCATCCCCTACGACTCCGCCGAGGCCACCAACATCGCCGGCGCCATCAGCGCGATCATGACGGGCACCGCCTACGCGACCAGCGCCGAGATGGCCGCCGAGCTGGGGCCGTTCGCCGGGTTCGGCAAGAACCGCGACGCCATGATGCGGGTCATCCGCAACCACCGCCGCGCCGCCTACGACGCCGCCGGCGCGGACTACGAGGCCCTGTCCACCATCCCGGTGGGCCTCGAGCCCGAGCGCTGCCCGGAGTACCTGGTGCAGGCCGCCCGGCAGGACTGGGATCAGGCCCTGGCGCTGGGCGAGAGCCACGGCTACCGCAACGCCCAGACGACGGTCATCGCCCCCACCGGCACCATCGGCCTGGTGATGGACTGCGACACCACGGGCGTCGAGCCGGACTTCGCGCTGGTGAAGTTCAAGAAGCTGGCCGGCGGCGGCTACTTCAAGATCATCAACCAGTCCGTGCCCCTGGCCCTGAGCCGGCTGGGCTACAGCGACGCCCAGATCGACGACATCGTGGGCTACTGCAAGGGCCGCGGCACCCTGGAGGGCTGCCCCCACATCAACCCGCGGGCGCTCAAGGGGCACGGCTTCGACGCCGCCACCATCGAGCGCATCGAGGGCCTGCTGCCGTCGGCCTTCGACCTGTCCATGGTGTTCAACCGGTTCACCTTCGGGGACGAGTACCTGGTCGACAAGGTGGGCATCCCCGCGGCGGACGTGGCGAAGGCCGACTTCGACCTGCTGTCGGCGCTGGGCCTCACCCGCACCCAGATCGTGCAGGCCAACGACTACGTCTGCGGCACGATGACGGTCGAGGGCGCGCCGCACCTGAAGGCGCAGCACCTGCCCGTCTTCGACTGCGCCAACAAGTGCGGCCGCCGGGGCGAGCGCTACATCCGCTTCCTGGCGCACATCGAGATGATGGCGGCGGTGCAGCCGTTCATCAGCGGCGCCATCAGCAAGACCATCAACATGCCCGGCCACGCCACCATCGCCGACGTGCAGGAGGCCTACCTGCACTCGTGGCGCAAGGGGCTCAAGGCCAACGCGGTCTACCGGGATGGCAGCAAGCTCAGCCAGCCCCTGTCGGCGACGCTCTACGAGTTCGACGACGACGAGAGCACCGACGAGGCCGAGCAGCTCAGCCTGCTGGAGCCGAGCCGGCCGGTGGAGGCGGCGGTGCAGATCGCCGAGCGCGTGGTGGTGCGGTACCTGGCGCGGCGCCGGCGCCTGCCCCAGCGGCGGCGCGGCTACACCCAGAAGGCCATGGTGGGCGGGCACAAGGTCTACCTGCGCACCGGCGAGTACGAGGATGGCACCCTGGGCGAGGTCTTCATCGACATGCACAAGGAGGGCGCCGCCTTCCGCAGCCTGATGAACAGCTTCGCCATCGCCATCTCCCTGGGCCTGCAGTACGGCGTGCCCCTGGAGGAGTTCGTGGAGGCCTTCGTCTTCACGCGCTTCGAGCCCAACGGCATGGTCTTCGGCAACGACCGGATCAAGATGTCCACGTCGATCATCGACTACATCTTCCGGGAGCTGGCCGTGAGCTACCTGGGCCGCGACGACCTGGCCCAGGTGCAGGCCGAGGACCTGCGGGCCGACGCCATGCACCGCGAGGAGCCCGAGTTCACCGAGGAGGAGGAGCTGGGGACGAGCCTGCTGGCGGTGGCCGGCGGCGAGCCCGACGGCGCCCCCGCGGCCCGCGGCGAGTCGTTCGGCTTCCACCACGGCGGGGCCACCCCCCGGCTGCGCGCCGTGCCCCCGAGCGAGGCGGTGCGCGCCGTGGCGCCCCCCACCACGCCCCCGGCCGGCGCGGGCCCGAGCCTGTTCGCCAGCCGCCAGGCCGCCCGCCAGCAGGGCTATGAGGGCGACGCCTGCCCCGAGTGCGGCGCCTTCACGATGGTGCGCAACGGCTCGTGCCTGAAGTGCGTGAGCTGCGGCGGCACCACCGGCTGCAGCTGAGCGTGCGCACCGCCCGCGACCGCGTGATCTTCATCGCGGTCGTCGCCCAGAGCCTCCTCGCCGGCGCCCTCGTCTTCTGGTTCCTGTCGGGGCCGGGCTGCCGCTGAGCCGGTGGCCACGTCAGGGCAGGTCTGCTCCAATGCCTGGCGCAGGCCCCCTCCACGCTGGCCCTCCCGTCCCCGTCTGCCCGCGTTGGCCTGCGTCTTGACTCGGCCCGCTCTCACCCATGAAGGAGAGACCCATGCTGCGCATCACCCTCGCCGCCGCCGCCCTTTGCCTCGCCACCGCCTGCGCCGAGGACGTCGACCACGACGCCAACACCTTCTCGTCGGGCCTCGATCCGGCGCGCACCCTCAGCGACCTGGACGCCGCCGAGATGGAGGCGCTGTGTCGGGCCGCGGTCCAGGCCAGCCTGGCCGTCGTCAGCCCGCGCCGCGTCTGCGAAGCCGTCCTGGCGACCCAGACCGACGACCCCCAGGCCTGCGCCGCCCAGGTCGACTCCTGCCTGGACCGGATCGGGGAGCCCGACGCCGACGAGCAGTGCCAGCGCGCCACGCTCGTGGCCCGGTGCCCCGTCACGGTGGCTGACTTCGAGGCCTGCATCGCGGAGCGCCTCAGCGCCATCAACGACCGGCTCGCCAGACAGACCTGCGCCCACGCCGCCCAGGTCGGCGAGGACGACTTCGACCTCAGCGCTCCGCTGACGGGCGCGGCCTGCGCGGCCTACCAGCGCTGCCTCGACGACACCGACGAGGCCGGCGGCGACAGCCGGTGAGCAGTCAGCGGATGGCGTCGACGTTCGCCTCCCACGCCTGCCCGTCGAAGGGCTCGATCGTGAACGGGGCGTGCCCGGCGTCGAGGCAACGCAGGTTCACGCTCACCCCGTCCGGGTGCGACCGCGGCGTGTAGAACGCCTGCACCCCGCACCGCCGGCAGAAGGTGTGCTTCGCCGTGTGGGTGTTGAAGGTGTAGGTCGTCAGGTCGCCGGCCCCCGAGATCAGCGCGAAGTCTGCCTGGGGCACGATGACGTGGATGAACCCTTTCATCTTGCAGATCGAGCAGTTGCACTCGAGCGCCACATGGGAGCGCACGGTGACCTCGAACCGGACGGCGCCGCAGTGGCAGCCCCCGGTGTAGCGATGCAGTGGCGTCGTCATGGCCTGCAGCCTACCGGATTTCGGGGCGGACAGATCGTTTCGGGCGAGCGGGCGTGCAACGGGCGTCCCCTTCGCCCAGGAGCTCCCGATGCGCCGCACCCTCTTCGTCCTCGCCCTGCTGGCCGCCGCCTGCCAGGCCCCCGGCCCGACGGACGCCGTGGCCGCCCCGCCCGCCGCCGCCCAGGCCCCGCTCTCCCTCGCCGCGGACGCGCCGCCCCCGGCCGAGGCGGGCAGCGTCGCCCTCGAGGTCCTGCCCCAGTTCAAGGCCCTGACCGACGACGTGACCGAGCTCAACGTCCTCGTCCGGCTGACGGGCACGAGCGACGCCCCGGCCCAGCGCCCGCCCCTCGACCTGGCCCTCGTCCTCGACCGGTCGGGCAGCATGCGCGGCGACAAGATGCGCGACGTGAAGGCCGCCGGCCTGCAGCTCCTGGAGGCCCTCGGGCCCAGCGACCGCGTCACCCTGCTCTCCTACTCCGACCAGGTGCTCACCCACGCCGTCCGCCTGCCCGTGGATGGCCAGGGCCGCGAGGAGCTGCGCCGGGCCCTGCTGGCCATCGAGGCCAACGGCGGCACCGCCCTCGGGCCGGCCACCGCCGAGGCCCTGGATCTGCTGGAGCGCGCGGCCGATGACGCCGGCCGCACCGCCCATGTGATGCTGCTCTCCGACGGCCTGGCCAACGTGGGCGAGCAGCGCCCCGACGTGCTGGGGGCCCGCACCGCCGCAGGCTTCCGCCAGGGCGTGACGTTCAGCACCCTGGGGGTGGGCGTCGACTACAACGAGGATCTGATGACCCGCCTGGCCGACGCCGGCGGCGGCCGCTACCACTTCATCCAGAGCGGGCAGGCCGTGGCCCGCGTCCTCGACGACGAGCTCAAGGGCCTCGTCGCCACCGTCGCGCGGGGCGTCGAGCTGGATCTGGCGCTGCCCGCCGGGGTGGAGCTGGTGAAGGTCTTCGGCTACCCGACGCGCCAGGACGACGGCCGCCACAGCGTCCGCATCGGCACCCTGGGCGCCCGCCAGGTGCGCGAGGTGATGATCCGCCTGCGCCTGCCCATGGGGCGCGACGGCGACGTGGCCCTGGGCAAGATCGGCCTGCGCTACGTGGACATGCCCGCCGACGGCGTCGCCCGGGAGGCCATCGCCGGCCTGGCCGTGGCCCGCGCCGCCAGCGCCGACGCCATGCGCCAGTCGGAGGCCCCGGCCGTCAGCGTGCGGGTGGCCGAGGTGGAGAGCGCCGAGCAGCTCGAGCTGGCGGCCCGCGCCGCCGACCGGGGCGACTTCGCCCAGGCCCAGGGGCTGCTGCGGGTGGCCATCGACGACCTGCGCCGCAAGGACATGGTGGCGCCGAGCCCCAAGCTGAAGGCCCAGATCGCCGCGTTCGAGGAGGCCGATGGCGAGATGGAGGGCGCGCGGGCCAGCGAGTCGGGCCGCAAGGGCTACACCAAGAAGCTCAAGAGCCGCGCCTACGAGTCCAAGAAGCGCTGAGCCCTCAGCCGGGGGGCACCGCCAGCGGCCGCGCGCTGAGGGCGGCCTCCGCCCGGGCCCGCCAGGCGTCCGCCACGAAGGCCCGCTCCGGCACGATGGGCTGCCCCACCAGCGGCGCCGCCAGCGCCACCCCCGCCTCGTCCGCGATCTCGATCAGCCGCGTGATGGGCTCGTCCCAGGCGTGCAGCGCCAGGTTGAAGGTGCCCCAGTGCACCGGCTGCATGACCCGGGCTCCGACGGCCTGGTGGACCCGGAGCGCGGCGTCGGGGCCCAGGTGCACGGTGCCCCAGCTCGGGTGCCAGGCGCCGATCTCGATGAGCGACAGATCGAACGGCCCCAGCCGGCGCCCCACCTCGGCGAAGCCCTCCCACGGGCCGGTGTCGCCGCTGAACCAGACGCTGCGCTCGGCGCCGCGGATGGCCCACGAGGCCCAGAGCGTCCGGCGGGCGCGGCCCCCCCGCCCCGAGAAGTGCCGGGCGGGCGCGGCCGTGAACTGCAGGCGCCCGACGCGGTGCGTCTCCCACCAGTCCAGCTCGGTGATCTGGTGCGCGGGGATGCCCCAGGCCTCCAGGTGCGCGCCGACGCCGAGGGCGGTGACGAAGGGCACGCCCCGCCCCGCGAGCGCCAGCACCGAGCCCACGTCCAGGTGGTCGTAGTGGTCGTGCGAGATGAGCACGGCGTCCAGGCGGGGCAGCGCCTCCAGGGCCAGCGGCGCCGGCAGGAAGCGCCGGGGGCCGGTGCCGCGGACGGGCCCGATGCGCGGGCTCCACACCGGATCCGTCAGGACGCGGGCGCCTTCGATCTCGAGCAGGACGGAGGAGTGCCCCATCCACGTCGCCCGCAGGCCATCCGCCGGCGTCACGTCGAAGACGCCGACGTCGAGCGGCGCCGCCGGCACCTCGGCCCGCGGCACGCGCTCCTCGCGCCCCGCCAGCCACTGCCAGGCCGCCGGCAGGATCTTGCCCGGGGAGGCCAGCGGCGTGTGGACGGGGTTCTGGAAGACGCCGTCGCGCTGGTGCGGGGAGGCCTCGATGCGGGCGCGGCGCGCGTCGCGGGGGCGACCACCGAACGCGAAGAAGGGCGCCCGGCGGGGGGTGAAGGGCACGAGGTCGGTGGTCACGGGCGCTCCAGGGCGTGGCGGGCACCCGAGACGGATGCCGCGGCCGGCGGCGCCGTTTCGGCCGAACGGCCAGTTGGGCACACCACCCGGCCCATCTATTTGTTCTTGCTGAAGAAAACGAGAATCCAGTAGCCCAGCAGGGCGCCGAGCGTCGGGAAGAAGGCGGGCAGGAAGCCATGCCCCGGGGCCAGGGCCACCACGCCGGCGCCGACGCCCGCGCCGACCACCGCCCCCGAGACCCCCCGCAGCGCCCGCCGGCTGATCACCCCCGTGAGGCCGACTCCGACGACGGCGCCGAGGGCGAAGGCCGGCAGCTCCCAGCCATCGCCCACCCCGAGGACGGCCGCGCCCCCGACGCCGAGCACGGCGCCGGCCGCCGCCTGGATGCCCATCGTCGCCGCCGTCCGTCCCAGGCTGGCCTTGCGCATGGCGTCCTCCCTCCGTCCCCCGCCCAGCATGCCAGCTTCCGCCATCGGGCACGACACGCGTTGAACCCGGCGCCCGCACAGGCGAAAGTGCCCCCGGCAACAGACGACCCGGGGGGGAAGACGCGATGCGCTGGTGGTTGGCGGTGCTTCTGGCGGTGGTGGGGTGTGACGACGGCGGCGGTGGCGGCGGCGGCGGCGCCGGCGGGGCGGGCGGCGGCGGGGGCAGCCCGGCCAGCGACGCCTCCATCGACGCCGCGGGCGGCGCCGGTGGTGCCGGTGGCGGCGCGGCCGACATGGGCGTCGTCGAGCCCGAGGGCGACTGCGATCCCCTCGACGAGGCGAGCTGCGCCCTCCCCTGGCCGTCCAACCGCTACCTGGCCCCCGACCCGAGCCGGGCGACGGGCTTCACGCTGCGGTTCAAGGCCACCTCGCTGCCCCAGAACAACAGCGGCATCTACGTCGATCCCGCCCCCTACGCGCGGCTGGACGGCTACGGCACCTCCACCCAGATCGCCGCCGTCTTCCCGCGCCTGGACATCACGCCCATCGCGGGCGAGCTGGACGTGGCGGCCTCCCTGGCCGAGGACGCCCCCGTCCTGATCTGGGAGGCGGGCGAGATCCCGCGGCGCGTCCCCTACTTCGCCGAGCTGGACGCCCAGGAGCAGGATCCCGCGCGGCAGGTGCTCTTCGTGCGGCCGGCCGAGGTCCTCAAGGAGGACACCCGCTACATCGTCGCCTTCCGCGGCCTCCGCGACACCGACGGCCAGCCCATCCCGCCCAGCGAGGCCTTCGCGAAGCTGCGGGACGGGGCGACGGCCGACGATCCGGCCCTCGCGCCCCGGCAGGCCGGCTTCGACGCCGTGTTCGCCTTCCTCGACGCCCAGGGCATCGACCGCGGCTCCCTGAACCTCGCCTGGGACTTCCACACCGCGAGCTGCGACGCCCTGCACGGGCCCATGCTCCACATCCGCGACGCGGGCTTCGCCGCCACCGGGGAGGCCGGCCCCACCGTCACCATCGACCGGGTGGAGGAGTACCTGCCCGAGGACGACGGCAGCGGCGCCCCCGTCCACCCCTTCACCTGGCTGCGGCTGCACGGCACCATCCACGCCCCGCACTTCATGAAGGAGAGCCCCGAGGTCCTCTCGGTGCACGGCTGGGTCTTCAACGACGGCGAGCAGCCCTTCCGCCCGGCCCAGAACGGCTGGCGGGACGCGGGCTTCTGGCTGATCGTGCCCCAGTCCGCCCGCGACGGCCGGCCCATGGGCCTCGTCAACTACGGCCACGGCCTCTTCGGCAACGGCGAGGAGGTCCTGGAGCCCGGCTGGACGCGCCCCTGCGGCCGCTTCCCGCCCCGCGAGTGCGGCTGGTGGAACTCGCGCATCGGCAACGACCACGACCTCATCTTCTTCGGCGCCGATCTGGTGGGCATGTCGGAGGAGGACTTCGACGCCGCCGGCCTGACCATCGTGCAGGACGTCAGCCTCTTCCCCTGGATCGGCGACCGCCTGCACCAGGGCCTGCTGGAGTACCTGCTGCTCGCCCGCGCCATGCGCGAGCAGCTCGGCAGCCTGCCCGAGATCGCGAGCCGCGGCGTGCAGGTCGACCCGAGCCAGCTCTACTACTCGGGCATCTCCCAGGGCGGCATCTTCGGGGCGGCCTACCTGGCCCTGAGCACCGACACCACCCGCGCCCACCTGGGCGTGCCCGGCCAGAACTACTCGATGTTCCTGCACCGCTCGACGGGCTTCGGGCCGTTCTTCGGGGTGCTCAAGGCCGTCTACCCCTCCACCGCCGACCAGGCCGTGCTCATCTCGCTCATCCAGCTCCTCTGGGACGGCACCGAGAACGCCACCTACCTGCGCCATGTGGAGGCCGACCCGTTCCCCGGCAACAGCCCCCACCACCTGCTCGCCACCCCCACCCGCGGCGACTACCTGGTGCCGCCCATCAGCTTCGAGGTGGCCACCCGCACCCCCGATCTGCAGATGCCGGTGGTGGGCACCTGGGACACGAACCGCACGGTCGACCTGGCCACCGTGGCCCCCTTTCCCCACCGCGGATCGGGCGTCGTGCTCTACGGGCTCGGCAACCCCTGGCCCGCCCCCGGCAACCAGCCCCCGCCGGAGGATCCGCTGGGCGATCCGCACGAAGATCTCCGACACCTCGATGCGCATGCCGCTCAGATGGTAAACTTCTTCCGTACTGGCGAAATCATTGATGTTTGCCAGGGAGGCCCGTGTGCCTGGAGCCCGATGGACGAGGAGACACCGCCCGAGCCGTAGACAGAATGACCATGTAGGGCGAATGCGTACGTTGCTTAACGGACTCAAATTCCGCACATTGATGTTGGACGCCGCCGACAGGACACCATGACTCGCAGCATCCTGGTCTGTCTCCTCACGCTGGGCTTCGCCCTCCCCGCCGCTGCCGATCCGGTGGCCGAGTGGGCGGCGGTCGCGCCCTCGGCGCCCATGCCGGGGGTCGAGCTGCCCGACCCGGTTCGTCAGGGGATCAGCGTCTTCGTGCGGGAGAACGCGGGGCTCGACTTCGCCTCGGTGACGTGGGTGCAGGTCACCCAGCAGGGCACCGCGGCGACGCGCAAGCGGCCCGGCCGCCCCACCTACATGGTGTACGCCGGCGTCGGCAGCTCCGCGCCGCCCGGCTCCACCAACTCCGCCGTGCGCGGGGTGATGGGGCTGCTGCGCATCGACGGCGACGGCGCCGAGCAGGTGGCGAAGCTGCGCATCCCGCCCGCGGATCAGATGAAGTGGCAGTTCCTGCGGTCCACCGACATCGACGGCGACGGCAGCCCCGACGCCCTGCTGCAGTGGCAGCACAAGGCCCGCAACTTCGTCCGCCGCGGCATGGTCGTCGTGCGCACCCGGCCGGCGGCCCTGTCGATGCTCGAGCTGGACTCCACCACGACCACGGATCAGGGCGAGCGCAAGGTCGTCGCCAAGGTGGCGTGCTTCTTCCCGGTGCACGGCCTGGGCGCCAAGGCCCTCATCGTGCAGCGCCGGGAGCGCGTGACGCGGGGCGAGCGGGCCACCAGGGATCAGGACGGCATGGAGCTGTTCTTCCCCAGCCCCGACGGGCGCTTCGCCCCCGGGCAGGTCTACGGCGCCATGTTCGGGGCGGACGGGGCCTACACCGACACGGTGAAGGCCTGGGGCGACACCTTCAGCGTCCGCGACGGCGGCCAGGCCATCTCGCGCCAGGGCGTCCCCGGCGACTGCCCCGCCTCCGGCCTGGTGCTGCCCCAGCGGGCCGTCGGCCAGCCGGCCGGCCCCGAGGCCATGACCGTGGTCGGCCCCTTCGCCACGACGTCCGACGGCGTCTGGCGCACCCTCAACGCCCTGGGCAAGCGCGCCCCGCGGGCGGCCGTCGTGATCGGCATCGGCAGCATCTAGCCAGCCGTCGTTTCGTCTATCGATTCAGGGAGTTGCCGGCCTCAGCGGGCCAGCTCGACCTCGGCGCGCAGCACCCGGGTGGGGCCAGCGTCCACGGGCGCGCTGGGCGGGGCGTCGGGCAGGGCCTCGGCGCGGCCCACGGCGATCCAGAGCGTGTAGCGCCCGGCCGGGCGGGCGGTGAGGCCCAGGGCCTCGGCGCTGCCCTGGATGAGCACGGCCCCCGTCGGCGCCACCTGGGGCGTCACCGCCCAGGGCGTCGTCCCGTCCGGGCCGGCGATCCAGGCCCGCACCGCCACGCTGCCCTCCACGGCACCCGCGGGCGTGAGCACCAGGCGCAGCTGGGTGGCGGGCAGCAGGCGCGGGACGGTGCCCGGGCCCGGCTCGTCGCCGCGCTGCACCTTCTCGCCCCCCTCGATGGACAGGGCGTAGCCCGGCACCGGCGGCGCGTCCACGACGGCCCCCGGGCGCAGGACGAAGACGGCGATGGCCGCGGCCGCCGCGAGGGGCAGCGCCGCCATCAGGACGCGCCCGACCGGCCGCCGCCGAAACGGCAGCACCTTGGCCGGGGGCGCCTCCTCCACGGGGCCGGCGCGGGCGATGCCCAGGGCGGCCAGCACTCCGTCGGCGATGCGGTCCTGCGCGGCCTCGTCCAGCGGCGCGAACACCTCCACCGCCCGGGCGAGCTCGGCGTCGGCCGCCGCGTCGGCCGCCAGCGCGGCCTGCTCGGCCGGCGAGAGGCGGCCCTCCGCCAGCGCCATCAGCCGCGGATCCAGCTCGGCCGCCTGCGCGCGCCCATGCCTCCCCAGGCGGGCGAGCAGCTCGGCGTCGGCCTGCGGCACCTCGTCGTCGTGGTCGATCATCGATCCCCCCTGGTGGAGTGCCGATCAGACACCGTCGCGTCGCGTCCCTGATCCTGGTCGCTGCTGGCCGCGTCGCTCGTCGTCACCGGTCACCCACGCTATACGGGCATTCGCGCCGGCGGCGTCGACTCTGACAGGATATCGGCCCGCAGCTTGCGCAGGAGCTTCATCAGGCGGCTGCGCCAGGCGTAGACCGCGTCGGGGGTCATGCCGGCCTCGGCGCAGACCTCCTCCACGCTGCGCTCCTCCAGGACGATGAGCTCGAAGAGCTGCAGCCCCTTGGGGCTGAGGGCCTGGCGCACGCGATCGAGGATCTCGTCGTAGAACTCGCGGCCCGCCACGCGGCCCTCGGGCGTGGGCGGCCGGCTGGTGCGCCCGGCGTCCAGATCCGTCGAGAGCGTCGGATCCTCCGTCCACGGGCTGCGGCGGCCGCTGCGCAGGATGGAGATGGCCTGGCGCTCGGCCACGAGGCCCGCGAAGTTCTGCAGCGACATGCCCCGGTCGGGATCCCAGTTGCGCAGGATGCGGCCGTCGTTCTCCAGCAGGGCGACGAACACATCCTGCGTCAGATCCTCGACCTCCTGGCGGATCTCGCGCCCGCGGGAGGCGGAGCGGCACCGCATGAGGATACGGGCGACGCGCGCCTGGATGACCGGCGTCAGGGCGGCGACGAGGCGGCGCACCGCCGAGGCTTCCCCCGCCAGCGCGCGCTCGACCAGCGAGCGAGCCAGGGCTTCAGACACCGGACCTCCAACGGCGGACGGGAGACGAGGTAGCAGCCGCCGGGTGTCTTGTCCAGCGTCCGACCGTCAGACCGCGCGGGTCGGGAGGCGATACAGCTCGCCCAGCCGATCGAGGCCGCACTCGAGGGACTCCACCCAGTCGAGGAAGCGGCCCACCAGGGCGGGTCCCTTGAAGTACGCGCCGTGCTGCGGCGCGATGGTCTCGACGTCGAGCTGCCGCACCATGGCCGCCCACGCCTTCAGCGCCGCCCCCGAGCCCATCACGCGCTCGTGGAAGCCGAGCATGGCCGGCACATGGGCGTCGAAGTCCTCGACCGCGCGGTAGTCGATGCCGAACGAGCCCCCCAGATCGCCGCTGTAGAGGATGCGGGCCACCGGGTCGTACAGGTGGTAGTTGCCGCAGGAGTGCAGGAAGTGGGCGGGCAGGATGAGCAGGTCGACGTCGCCCAGGGGCAGGACGCGGCCGCCGTCCGGCACTGGCTCGATGCGCGACTCCACCAGGGCGTCGATGCCGAAGTGAGCCACGAACCGGATCCAGAGGGCGGGCACATGGGCCCGGGCGTCCGACGTCATCAGCCAGCCGTTCAGCGCCGCCACGATGTCGGGGTCCTGGTGGGACAAGAACAGATCGGTGAGCCGCGCGCCCTTGAGCTGGCTGGTGACCTCGCCCCGCGAGCGGGCGTAGGTCTTGTGGCCGCCGGGATCGAGGAGCACGGCGCGGTCGCCGTGGATGATGAGGTGCTGGTTGGCCTGCACGGCCAGCCCGCCGCCGAAGTCCTCGAGGAGGAGGTTGCGGTGGGCGCCTTGCTCGAAGAGGGTCATCGTCGCCATGGGGTGCTCCGCGTGTCGGGTGTGCGTCGTGGGATTGCACGCCCGGGGCCAGCGGCCCGCCGACGGCGCCATGCGGCCTCGCGCCGATCCGGGCCGACCCGCGGTAACCTCTCGATCTATTTGAGGTTACGAGTCAGACACCGCCACATGACGGGGGATGTGGGCGCATGTGTTGGAGAAACACACGCGATGGCCGCCCGCGCGACGCCCTTGCCATGGCGGGCGTCATCAGGGTTGATCACCGCAGCGGGCGGTGCAGACGTCGTGGGCCTCGGCGCAGCGCTGCCGGGGCTTCTCGCCGTCGGCGAAGGCCCGGCACTCCTGGGCCTCCGCGTCGCAGTTCTGGATGCAGAGCACCGCCTCTGCCATGGCCTCCACGCGGGAGACGCCGGGCTCGGCGGCCGGCTCGGGGGGCGGGGGCGGCGGCGCGTCGCCGCCCCGCAGGGCCAGGAACACGAGGATGGCGAGGACGAGGAGCGCGGTGAGCAGGGGCCAGATGCCGACCCGATCGAGGAGCTGTCGCATGGCTCGACCCTACGCCCTCGGGCGGTTGGGCGCCATGGCCCTGCTCCTGGCCGGCTGCCCGTCGCCGCCCCCGCCGGCCGTGGCGGCAGACGCCAGCGTCACCGACGCCGCCGGCGTCATCGCCGACGCCGCCGCGCCGGAGGCCCCGCCCCTGGCCGCGCTGGTGGCCTCCCCCTTCGCCGATCCGGCCGCGCCGGCGGACGTGCAGCTCGCCCAGGCCCACCGCGAGGCGGGGCGACCGGAGGCCGCGCGCCCGGCCTTCGAGGCCTTCGTGGCCGACCGGGCGCCCCACCCCCTGCGCCCGGAGGCCCGCCTGGTGCTGGCCGACCTGCGCCACCGCGCCGGGGCGTTCGCGGCGGCGGCGGCGGCGTTCGCGGCGGCCGCCAGCGAGTCCCCAGAGCTGAGCGACTTCGCCTGGCTGCGCGCCGCCCGCCCGGCCTGCGCGGCCGGGACGACGCCGCGACGGCCCAGAACGCCGCCCAGGTGAGCGCCGGCAGCCGCGGGCGCGGGCCGCCCGGGACCTGCGCGTCGACGCCCTGCTGGCCCTCAGGCGCCCGGCCGAGGGCCGCCGACGCGCTGGCCGTCGCCCTGGCCGAGGCTCCCCCGGGCGAAGACCTGCGCGCCTGGCTCAAGTACGCCGACGCCCTCGCCGCCGCCGGCCGCGCGGCCGAGGCGGTGTCGGCCCTGCGCGTGGTGACCTTGCGCCACACCGGGACGCCCGGCGCCGACGCGGCGGCGAAGCGCCTGCGCCGCCTGCGCTGGCAGCTCCCCCCGGCCGACTGGCGGGCGCGCACGGCCCCGGCGCCTGCCGACGCCCTGCTGACGGGCCGCGCCCTGCTGGACGACCACCAGGGTGAGGCGCTGGAGGCGCTGATGCTGGCCTCCCTGCGCCGCGGCGACGCCCAGCCCGGCGAGCCCGCGTGGTGCGAGACGTGGTGGCTGCTGGCCCGGGCGCGCACGCGGCAGCGGCACCACGGCGAGGCGGCCGCCGCCTACGAGCGCGTCGCCGAGGACTGCCCCGACGCCCCCGAGGCGCCCGACGCCCTGTATGCCCTGGGCCGCGCCGCCTTCACCGTCGACGACCACCGCCACGCCCTCGACGCCCTGGAGCGCCTGCGCGACCGCTACCCCACCCACCGCCTCGCGGGGGACAGCCTGGCCATCGCCGCCCGCGTGCACCTGGATCTGGGGGAGGTCGACGCCGCCCGCGACCTGCGGCTGCGGCTGCTGCACGACCACTCCGACGACGACACCAGCGTCGACGCCCTCTGGGGCCTCTTCCAGGACGATCCGGCGGCCGTCGCCGACGTGGATCCCACCGAGGTCGAGCGGGCGCCGGACGTGCGCGGCCGGCTGCACGTCTTCCAGGGCCTCGACCACGAGGCGAAGGGCGACGCGGCCGCCGCCGCCGCCGACTGGGAGGCCGCCGTCCGCCAGGGGCCCATGAGCTACTACGCCCTCGTCGCGCTGAACCACCTGCGGCGCCTGGATCCCCGGGGCTTCCCCGCCCGCGTCGCGCGACTGCTGGCCACCCCCACCCCCGCGCCCCCGCTGGCCATGTTCGTGGGCGAGCCCCTGCGCGACGAGGGGCTGGCGCTGCTGCGCCTGGGCTTCGCCGCCGACGCCTGGTGGGCGTACAGCACCGCGGGCCCCGGGCCCTACGGCCGCTCCCGCTACCAGAGCGGCCTGTCGCGGCTCTTCGCCCTGGCCGGGGCCGAGGGCACCGCGCGCCGCATCCTGGCCCGGGAGGTGGGCGAGCTGGACGACGCCTGGCCGGTGGGCGACGAGCGCGACCGCTTCGAGGCCGTCTACCCGCGCGAGTTCGCCGCCCTCATCGACGCCGCCGCCGTCGAGCGGGGCCTGCCGCCCGCCCTGGTCTACGCCATCGCCCGCACCGAGTCGCGCTTCGATCCGACGGCGCGCTCCTGGGCGGGGGCCTGCGGCCTCTTCCAGCTGCTGCCGGCCACCGCCACCGAGCTGGCCCACGCCGAGGGCCTGCGGGGCCGCGTCTCGTGCCGCGCGCTCAAGCGCCCCGCCCTGGCCGTGCAGCTCGGCACGCGCTATCTCGCTGATCTACAAGGACGTTTCGGCCCGCACCCCGGCGTCGTCATCGCGGGCTACCACGCCGGCCCGGGCAACCTGAGCCGCTGGATGGCCCCCGCTCCCTTCGCCGCCTGGCTGGAGGGCCTGCCGTTCGTGCAGACGCGCCTGTACGTGAAGCGGGTGCTGCAGGCGATGTGGGTCTACGCCTGGCTGCTGGCCGAGCCGGGCACCCCGGCCGCCGACCGCGTGCCCTACCTGCCCGCCACCGTGGGGCCTCAGCCCTCGATCACCGACAACGCCGCCGGCTCGCCGCCGTAGAGCGCCGCCCGCACCGAGGCGTGCAGATCGGGCGACACGGCGCGCAGCGTCTCGATGACGCCCTTGAGGTCGCGGCGGCGCGACGCGGGGAAGCTGTCGCAGACGGGGCAGGCCACCGGCTCCAGCCCGCTCTCCTCGGCCCAGGCGACGATCTTGCGCTCCTCCACCAGGATGAGCGGCCGGATGGCCACCACGCCGCCGTCCTCCGTGGGCGTGGCCGGCTTCAAGGGGTCGAGCCGGCGCTGGAAGAGCAGGTTGAGCAGGAAGGTCTCGAGGGCGTCGTCGAGGTGGTGGCCCAGCGCCAGCTTGTTGTAGCCGTGCTCGGCGCACCACCGGTTGAGGATGCCGCGGCGCATGCGGCCGCAGAGCGCGCAGGGGATCTGGCCGGGCTTGAGGCTGGCCTCCACCACCGACCAGGTGTCCGCCTCGATGATCTGCAGGGGCAGCTCCAGGCGCGCCATCAGCCCCGTGAGCTGAGCGTAGGCGAAGCCGGGCTGCCGCTGGTCGAGGTGGATGAACGCCACCTCGAACGGGCAGTCGCTGCGCCGGCTGAGCGCCCGCAGGGCCTGGGCCAGGAGCAGGGAGTCCTTGCCGCCGGAGATGGCCACCGCCACCCGGTCGCCGGGGGCGATGAGCTCGAAGTCGCGGACGGCGCGCTCGACCAGGGTCATGACGCTGCGAGAGGGCTGCATGGCGCGAAGGTAGCGGGCTCTTTCCGGCGCAGCAACGGTGTGCCAGATTCGGCCCCATGAAGCGCATCGCCCTCATCTCGACCGGCGGGACCATCGAGAAGACGTACGACGAGCTGGAGGGGGTCCTCTCCAACAACGTCAGCGTCCTGGACGTCATGCTGGCCTCCCTGCAGCTGCGCGGCGTCCGCATCTCGCGGGTGCCCCTGATGAACAAGGACAGCCTCACGATGACGGAGCGCGATCACAGCCTGATCGCGCGCACCGCGGGCGCCATGGCCGAGGCCCACGACGGCGTCGTCATCGTCCACGGCACCGACACGCTGGCCGTCACGGGCGAGCGCTGCCACACGCTGCTCAGCGCCGAGCTGCAGGTGCCCGTGGTGCTCACGGGGGCCATGCGGCCCTACGAGATGCGCACGACCGACGCCATCCAGAACCTCACGGAGGCTCTGCTGGCGGTGCAGCTCGTGGAGCCCGGGGTGTACGTCGCCATGCACAACCGGGTGCTGCGCTTCCCGGGCGTCGTGAAGGACCGCGACCACGGCACCTTCGTCGCGGGCACGGGGGCCTGAGGCCGCCCGCGCCCCCCCTGCCCGGGATGCCGCCGGGAAACCGCTTGCGTTACGAGGAGTTCCACTCCTGCTGCACACCGCTTGCGGCGCCCTTCTCACTTTATGCTACATGTGGGACGAAAACTCGCCGCCCCGAAGGCGGCCAGCCAGGAGTCTCCCCATGCAGCGCTCGACCATCGCCCTGACCGTCCTCGCCGTCCTCGCCCCCTTCGCCGCCGCCGTGGCCAACCCGTCGGTCGATGGCGCGCGCGGGCCCGATCCGGCCGCACGGGCGACGGCGGCGCCGCCCGCCATGAGCGTCCAGCGGCCCGAGGCCGTGGTGGACGCCGGCGCGGCCTGGCAGACGGTGGACGTCCTGGCCGCCTGCGGCGTGCGGGCCCCCGACGCCCACCTCGCCATCGAGGAGATCTCGGGCGATGACGCCGCGGCCCGCGAGGACGTGGCCCTCGCCGGCCCCACCACCCTGCGCCTGCGCGCCGCCGGCGCCGAGCGCGTCTACCGCGTCGACCTGTCGGCCACCGATGCCGACGGCAACCAGGCCTTCGACCGCTGCACGCTCCGCGTCCACTGAGCGCGAAAGCGTAGCGTGATCAAGGGCTTCTGACGAAGGCTCGCGCCCCCTGGCCCTCGCGACGGGTCGGTGGGAGACTCGCCCTGCAACCTGCCAGGCCTTGCCCATGCGCGCGCTCCTCCCCCTGCTGCTCCTCGCCGGCTGCGGCGGCCCCGCCCTGAAGGACCTGCCGCCCACCGAGCGGGCCCCCCTGTGCCGCCAGCTCGCCGCCCCGCCCACCGGCACCTACGGCTGCTCGGCGGACCAGATCAGCGGCTACGCCGAGGGCGACGGCAAGCGCTTCGAGGCCGAGCTGCTCTTCGGCGCGGACGGCAAGCTGGTGCGCTACACCGGCCTGCGCGAGGTGCACGCCGACGTCACCGAGGCCGTGAGCCGCGCCCCCGACTGCCTCGTCGACGAGCTGCGCGCCTGGCGGCTCGACGGGCTCAAGGCCCCGCTCACGCTGCCGGTGGCCGTCACCTACGTCGCCGGCCCCACGGACTTCCGGGAGAGCGCCCTCGAAGGCCCGGCCTGCCACGTCCGCATCACCTTCGAAACCCAGTGATCTACGAAACCCCGTGATCTACGACGACTTTCCCTACGACGACTTCCCGTTCCGGCCCACCCACCCGGACGCCCTCGGCACCATCGCGGGGCTCTTCGGCCTGGAGCCCGCCCCGTCGGAGGCGTGCCGCGTGCTCGAGCTGGGCTGCGGCCTGGGCGGCAACCTGCTGGCGATGGCCGCCAGCCTGCCCGAGAGCCGGTTCGTGGGCATGGATCTGTCGGCCGTGCAGATCGAGCACGCCCGGGCCGAGGCCGAGGCCCTGGGGCTGACGAACCTCGAGTTCTTCGTCGGCGACATCCAGGCCCTGAGCCCGGCCCTCGGCACCTTCGACTACATCATCTGCCATGGCGTGTGGTCGTGGGTGCCGCCGGCGGTGCAGGAGGCCATCTTCCGCCTCTGCCGCGAGCTGCTGCAGCCCCGGGGCGTGGCCTTCATCAGCTACAACGTGCTGCCCGGCTGGTACTTCCGGGGCGCGCTGCGCCAGCTCATGCTGCGCGCCGTGCCCGCAGAGGGCAGCCCGGCCGAGCGGGCCGCCGCCGCCCGGGCCTACATCCAGGCCCTGGGCGAGCACGCCCCCGTGCAGCGCAGCGTCGCGGCCCAGCTCCTGAAGTCGGAGGTGGACCTCATCCGGCCCCTCTCCGACCGCTACCTCTTCCACGAGCACCTGGCCGAGCACAACCACGCGGTCTGGTTCACCGACTTCGCGGCCCGGGCCGCCGGCCACGGCCTGCAGTACCTCGGCGACGCCGAGCTGCACGGCATGATCCCCGAGCGCTACGGCGACGCGACGGCCGCCTGGGTCCGCCGGGGCCAGCCCGACCAGGTGACGATGGAGAGCCGCCTGGATGAGCTGGGCCTGCGCTTCTTCCGGCGGTCGCTGCTCTGCCACGCCGAGGTGGAGCTGGACCGGTCCGTCGGCGCCGACGAGCTCGCGGGGCACTGGATCACGACGCAGCTCACCCCGAACAGCGAGGACGTGGACCTCGAGCCCGACGTGCCGGCCACGTTCACGGCCCCCGATGGCTTCGCCGTCTCGACGTCCGGGTCGCTGCTGAAGGCCGCCCTCTACCTGCTCGACACCCAGCAGCCCCGCGGGCTGCGCCTGGAGGAGCTCACCCAGCTCGCCTGCGGCCAGATCGGCGAGGCGTTCAGCGGCGGCGCCGTGGTGAAGCTGACCGAGAGCCTGCTCGAGCTCTTGACCCAGGGCTATGTGGAGGTCTGCCGGGCCCAGCCGCGCTTCGTGCTGAAGGCGGGGCGGCGGCCGCGGACGACGCCCATGGCGCGGCGGCAGGCGGCCCAGGGGCGCGACGGCATCTTCAACCAGCGCCACGTCAGCGTGGCCATCGATCGCATGGAGCGCGCCATGCTGCCCCTGCTGGACGGCCGCACCGATCGGGCGGCCCTCACCGACGCCATGTTCGCGGCGGTGCAGCGTGGGGACTTCGAGGTGAGCATCAGCGGCGAGCCCGTCACGGCCCGCGAGACGCTGGCGGAGGTGGTCGACGCCAAGCTCGACCGCCTCGGCCGGATGGCGCTGCTCATCGGCTGAGGCCTTCGGGCCCGCGACGGTTGAGGGGGCCGCGCCCGCCGACGTACCCTGCCTGCCGACAGCCTGGGAGATGTCCATGACCCGTCTGATCCGCCCCCTGCTCTGGGGGCTCCTGGCCCTCACCGCGGCCGCCTGCGTGGAAGATCCGTCGCCGAAGTCCGAGGGCGACAGCGACGAGGGGGTGGTGGCCGACGCCGCCCCCGACGCCGCCCCCGACGCGGCCGCCCCCGACGCCCAGATCCCCGACATGGCCGTGCTGCCCCCTGACATGGGGGCGACGCCCTGCGCCGAGGACCTGGAGTGCGGGCCGGGGGGCGCCTGCGTGGACGGGATGTGCCAGCCGCCGGAGTGCCAGATGGACGGGGACTGCCCCGCGCCGATGCTGCAGGCCTGCCGCGACTTCGTCTGCCGCGACCGCTGCCTGGGCAATGCCTGCGTGCGCGGCGGCATCTGCATCGACGGGGCCTGCATGCCCGAGCAGTGCGTGGTCGACGGGGACTGCGCCGCGGACGAGCTCTGCCGGGGTGGTCGGTGCGTCGAGGCGCAACCCTGCGAACAGAATGCGGAATGTGCCCCCGACGGCCGCTGCATCGACGGCAACTGCGAGCCGCTGACCGTCTGCGCTGGCGACCGCAACTGCGCCGCCGACGAGATCTGCGTGGACGGGCGCTGCCAGCCCCAGCCCACCTGCGAGGCCCGGGCCGACTGCGGGGCCGACGAGGACTGCGTGGGCGCGCGCTGCGTGCCGTTCGTCTGCCGCGGCGTCGGTGACTGCCCCGAGGGCGAGGTCTGCCGCGCCGGCGCCTGCGCCGCGCCGGTGGTGGCCGAGGTGGCCGAGGTGGTCATCCTCACCCGCCCGCGCGCCCTCGACGTCAACGCCCAGCTCACGCTGCGGGCCGTCGGGCTCGACGAGCGCGGCGACGTGGTGGCGGTGGCCGGGTTCGAGTGGGCCGCCGAGGGCGCCGGCATGGTGGCCGCCGATGGCACCCTCACCGCGGGCGAGGCCCCCGGCGACGTCACCGTGACGGCCGCCTACGCCGCCCCGGCCGGGCGCGTCGTGAGCGCCCCGCTCGTCATCCCCGTCGTGGACCTGGCGCCCGTCGAGGGCCGCCGCGTCCGCGTCACCGACGCCGCCACCGGCGCCCCGGTCGAGGGCGCCATGGTGCGGGCCGGCGACGCGTCCGAGACCACCGACGCCGACGGCGTGGCCAGCTTCCCCGCAGCCGGCCGGGCCACCGTCTCCGTCTTCTCGGCGACGCATGACTACGTGACGCTGGTGGACACCGACCTCGCCGACCTGCGCATCGCCGTGGAGCCGCGCAGCAGCAACGCGCGGGTGGCGGGCTTCACCGGCCAGCCCGACTTCGACCGCGTGGACGCCCAGGGCGAGGTGGAGCTGGGCCTGGCCGGGGCCACCCTGGCCGGCGGCGTGACGCGGGTGAGCCTGGGGGCCATCCTCGGGCAGATCTTCCAGGTGCCCGTCAACGCCGGCCCCCTGAACTTCGACCTGCCCCTGCCCGGGGGCCTCACGCTGGCGGCCGAGGTGCCGTTCCTGGGCCAGCTCCGCGTGAAGGACGACTACTTCGTGACCGCCGAGGCGGGCTTCCAGTTCGCCTGGAGCTTCGCGGGGCGCATCGACTTCGGCACCCTGGGCGCGCTCTTCCAGGGCGGCGGCCGCGGCGGCTTCAACGTGGGCCAGGTGCTCGCGACGCTGCTGCCCTTCTTCGACCGCTTCAACCACGGCCTGCGGGTGGACGCCCTCAACGCGCTGCCCCGCCTGGCCGACGTGGACGACGTGGACGGCGACGGCGACCGCGACGAGCTGGTGCCCGACTACGACCGGTTCCCCGTGCTCAACATGGAGCCGGCCCAGGCCCAGCGCCTGCGGGTGAACGTGGACGTGGCCGATCCGGGCACGCTGCCCGGCGAGGGCACGGCGGTGGCGCTGCTGCTGGCCGGCAGCGACGTGGATGACGTGGGCTTCGTGCCGCTGGGGCTGTCCTCCACCGACGCCGCGGCCACCATCGCGATGCGCCAGGCGGCCCCCTACGGCGGCCTGGAGGTGGGCCAGCCCGCCCTGCTCGCGCTGGCCGCCCGCTTCGGCGGCGGCAACTTCCTGCCCGAGGGCGTGTCGGGCCGGGTGCTGCGGTTCAACGGCCCCCTGCCCCCCGAGGTGGCGCTGGGCGACTTCCTGGCCCTGCCCGAGGGCGCGAGCTGGGACGCGGCCCTGCGGCGCGTGGGCGCGGGGGCCGTCGACGGCGCCACCGTGCACCGCGCCGTCTTCGCCGGCCCCGCCGGCCGCTGGACCGTCTGGTTCACGGGCGCGCCCGAGGCCACCGTGCCCTTCCCGCCCGAGGGCCAGGCCGACCTGGCCGCGGCCGCCGACGTCCGCGTCGAGGCGCTGCTGCTGAGCGGCGAGTTCGCCGAGCTGGTCGGCCCGGGGGGCGGCGACCTGACGGACGTCGACCGCCGCACCCGCGCCTTCAGCCGCGACGCGGCCGCCGCCGAGTAGCGGCCCCCGCCCGGGGCACCGCCCCGGCCGGATTCCCCAGCAAGTTCAGTGTGATGGAGGGGCGGCCGGCCGGCCGCCTACTCCTCGTCGCCCTCGAGCTCGTCGAGCAGATCGGCCCAGGCCGAGATGATCTCGAAGTCGTCGACGATCTTGGAGTGGTAGTGCCCCCAGACGTCGCTGATCAGGACGGCGGCGCCCGGGTTGCGATCCGGCGTCCGGTACATGCGGTAGTAGCCGGCCCCGAAGGCGTCGTCGATGTCCTCCACGCGCTCCAGCGGCTCCCCCGAGACCGGGCAGAGCAGCGTGCAGACCGTCCCCGCCTCGATGTCGGTGAAGCCGGCCTTGCGGGGATCCCCGTGGATGGGACTCAGGTGCACGAGGCCGTCGCGGCCGTCGGGCGTCTGGAGCCGCAGCGTCACGGCCGGGTAGCCGTCGAAGGTCACGTCGGAGAGCCCGACGAGGTTGTCGCCTCGCGGCCCGAAGGCCCGCTCGACGATGATCTGGACGCCATCCCGACTGACGGGTGCGGTCATGTTCGCTCCTCCCCCCCAACCCGGGCGCAGTAGACCACGGGGTCCGGTCCGATGCCAGTCTTGCCATGACGGCAGCGCCGCCCCCGGCGGGGACGCGCTCCGCTGCGCACGGGCGGCCTTCCCCTGGCGGCGCCAAAGTGGTACCCACGCGACCGCGCACGACAGGTGGAGGAAGTCGATGAAGCTCGAAGAGATGAAGATCGTGGTCACCGGCGCCGCCAGCGGCATGGGTCGCTACTTCGCCCTCGCGCTGGCCGAGGGCGGCGCGAAGGTCGCGGCCTGTGACATCAACCCCGAGGGCCTGGAGTCGCTGCGGGCCGAGGCCGAGGGCCTCGCCGGGGAGCTGCGCACCTACGAGGTCAACGTCGCCAACGAGGAGTCCGTCGTCGAGCTCTTCAACCAGGCGTGGGCCGACTTCGGCGGCCTCAACGGCCTGGTCAACAACGCCGGCCTCTTCCGCGACGGGCTGCTCGTCAAGAAGGACGACTACGGCCTGCGCAAGATGAGCCTGAAGAACTGGCAGCTCGTGCTGGACGTGGACCTCACCGGCCCCTTCCTCTGCACCCGCGAGCTGGCCGCCCGCATCGTGGAGGCCGGCGGCGCCCCCTCGGTCATCATCAACATCAGCAGCATCTCGCGCGCCGGCAACATGGGGCAGAGCAACTACTCCGCCGCCAAGGCCGGCCTCGTGGCCGACACGGTGCTCTGGGCCAAGGAGCTGGCGCGCTACGGCATCCGCGTCGCCGCCATCGCCCCCGGCTTCGTCGACACCCCCATCCTGCAGGGGATGCGGCCCGACGCCCTCAACAAGATGCTCAGCGGGGTGCCCCTGCGCCGCGCCGGCGCGCCAGCCGAGATCTTCGCCGGCGTGAAGTTCATCATCGAGTGCGACTACTTCACCGGCCGCTGCGTAGACATCGACGGCGGCCTGCGCCTCTGACGCCTCAGGGCTCGGCGTCGGGCTGCTGGTCGGGGTGCGCGGCCTGGAAGGCCGGCAGCGCCGCGCAGGCGGCCTCGACGGCCAGCAGCCGGGGCCACGCCTCCACCGGGCACCCGAACCGCCGCGCGTTGTAGAGCTGGGGCACGATGCAGGCGTCGGCGAACGTCGGCGCCTCCCCCACCGCGAACGGCCCCGCCCCCACCATCTGCTCCACCCGCGCCAGCCCCCGCGTGATCCAGTGCTTCGCCCAGGGCGGCGCCTCGGCGCCGTAGGCCTGGCCGAGGTGCTGGAGGACGGCGAGGTTCTGCAGCGGCTGCACGCCGCTGTTGATGGCCTCGGCGATGGCCCGGGCGTGGGCCCGCCCCACGCGATCGGCGGGCAGGAGCGCCGGGCTCGGGTAGCGCTCCTCCAGGTACTCCAGGATGGCGAGGCTCTGGGTCAGCAGGCCCTCGTCCGTCTCCAGCGCGGGCACCTGGCCCATCGGGTTCTTGCCCAGGTAGCCGGCGTCGTGCTGCTGGCCCCCGCCGCGCACCAGGTGCACGGGCACGGACTCGAACGCCAACCCCTTGAAGTGCAACGAGATTCTCACACGCCACGAGCAGCTCGACCGCCAGTACGTGTAGAGCCTCATCCCCGCTTCTCCTGGGGGACGACCGTCTGCTCGATGACGCCGAAGAGATCGCGCCCCTGGGCATCGAGCATCTGGATGCGGATGGTGTCGCCGAACTGCATGAACGGGGTGGTGATGGTGCCCGCCTGGATCTTCTCCAGCATGCGCTTCTCGGCCAGGCAGGAGCTGCCGCGGGCCTGGTCCACGTTGCTCACGGTGCCCGAGCCGATGATGGTGCCGGCGCCGAGGGCGCGGGTGCGGGCGGCGTGCTCCACGAGCTGGTGGAAGGAGAAGTGCATCTCCGGGCCGGCGTCGGGGTCGCCGAAGCGCTCGCCGTTGAGCCAGGAGCGCAGGGGCAGGTGCACGCGGCCCTCCCGCCAGGCGCCGCCCAGCTCGTCGGGCGTCAGGGCGAAGGGGCTGAAGGCCGACGACGGCTTGCTCTGGTAGAAGCCGAAGCCCTTGGCCAGCTCCGGGGGGATGAGGTTGCGGAGGGAGACGTCGTTGACGAGCATGAGCAGCTTGATGTGCCGCTCCGCCTGGCGCGCCGTGGTGCCGGCGGGCACGTCGTCGGTGATGACCGCCACCTCGCCCTCGAAGTCGATGCCGAAGGCCTCGTCGGCCACCGGGATGCTGCCCCGGGGGTCGAGGAAGGTGTCACTGCCCCCCTGGTAGACGAGGGGGTCCGTCTCGAGGGTGGCCGGCGGCTCGGCCCCGCGCGCCTTGCGCACCAGGACGATGTGGTTGATGTAGGCGCTGCCGTCGATCCAGGCGTAGGCCCGGGGCAGGGGGCTGTGCAGGCGGGTCTGATCCACCGCGAAGTCGTCGTCGCGCTCGCCCGCCTGGAGGGCCTTGAAGGCGGCCTCGGCCCGGGGCGCGAGCGTCGCCCAGTCGTCCAGGAGAGCCTGGAGCGTGGGGGCCACGTCGGGCACGGCGACGCCGCGGCGCAGGTCGCGGCTGACGACGATCAGCTCCCCATCGCGGGTGCCGTTCTTGCGGGTGGCGAGGATCATGCGGGCTCCTTGGGCGTCCAGGATTCGTCGTAGTCAGGCGCCTCCAGGGCGCGGCCGGCGGCCGTGACGCGGAGGGGCTGGAAGGTGTCGATCATCACCGCCGTCTCGCTGGTCTGCCGCACGCCGACGCTCGCCTCATAGGCCCCCGGGTGGGGGCCGTGGGGGACCCCCGCCGGGTGGAACGAGACGGAGCCCGCCGAGAGGCCGCGGCGGCTCGTGAAGTCGCCATCGCAGTAGAAGATGACCTCGTCCACGTCCACGTTGGAGTGGGGGTACGGGCAGGGGATGGCCCCCTCGCCGAAGTCGACCATGCGCGGCACGAAGCTGCAGATGAGCGAGCCCTCGGTGGCGAAGGTGCCGTGCACCGTGGGCGGCAGGTGCACCTGCCCGGCCTTCGGGCTGAAGCGGCTGATGGGGAAGACGACCGGGTAGACGGTGCCGTCCCAGCCGGCCACGTCGAAGACGGGCCCGCCCCAGGTGTGGCGGGTGAAGCGGTCGCGGCGCTTGGTGAGGACCTCGCGGGTCGTGTCGGGGCCCGCCTCGAAGGCCGGCGTGCGGAAGTCGCGGGCCGTGTAGGGCGCGTCCATGCGCAGCTGGCCGATGGGGTTGCGGTACTGCTTCGGCACGCGCACGGGGGTGCGACACTCGATCCAGAGCCAGTGCTGCGGGCCCTCGCCCAGCTCGACGCGGTACGGCACGGACCGGGGGATGATCACGTAGTCGCCCGGGCCGAAGTCCAGGCGGCCGAACCAGGTCCACAGGCGGCCGCCACCGGCGTGGCAGTACAGCACCTCGTCGCCGTCGGCGTTGGCGAAGCAGAAGGCGTCCTCCGCCACCGGGCGCACGACGCCCACCGTCAGATCCCCGTTGAACATCAAGGGCTTGCGGCCCGTGGTCGGCGTCCCCTCCCCCGCCGCGCGGAAGGTGGCGAAGTGCTGGCGACGCAGCGGGAGCAGGGACACGTCATCCACCTCGGCGCGCCCGGGCCAGAGCGCGGCCACCGCCTCGCCGCCGCCGTGGTTCTGGGGCGGGGCGCGGTGGTAGAGGATGGAGAAGGGGCCGTCGAAGCCCCCCTGGGTGAAGCACTGCTCGTGCAGGAGCTGCCCGTCCGCGCCCCGGCAGACCGTGTGGGGCTTGGCCGGCAGGCGCCCGCGGCGCTCGTAGCCGATCATGGCTCCCCCAGCTGCTCGCGCTCGATGGCCTCGAAGAGGGCCCGGAAGTTGCCGCCGCCGAAGCCCGGATCGCCGCAGCGCTGGATGAGCTCGAAGAAGAAGGGCCCCGCCTGCGGCTCGTTGTAGAGCGTCATGGCGTCCTTCAGGAAGATCTGGATGAGGTAGCGGTCGTCGGGCGACCCGTCGATGAGGATGCCCAGCTCGCGCAGCACGTTCAGGTCGTGGGCGATGTGCTGGACGTCGACGCCGAGGGGCAGCAGGCGGGCCGGCGCCTGGTCGTAGTAGCTGCCCGGCGTCTCCAGGAAGGCGATGCCCCGCTGGCGCAGGGTGCGCACGGACTCCACCACGTCCGCCACCTGCAGCGCGATGTGCTGCACGCCCGCCCCGGCGTTGTCCTCGATGAAGCGGTTGATCTGGCCCTCCTTGAAGAAGGGGGACAGGGGCTCGTTGATGGGGAACTTCAGGCCCGAGCGCGGATCCCAGTACACGATCGAGCGCAGGCCCGTGCCCGTCTCGCCGCCATGCTTGACGTCCTCGGTGTGGAACTCGATGCCCCAGTACCGCTCCATGCCCAGGACGTGCTCGAACCACAGGCCCACGGACGCCATGGTCTGGGCGTTGGAGGTAATGTGGTCGACGGCCCCGAAGCCCAGCGGGTTGTCGGAGGTCGTGGGCAGGGCCTCGAAGCCGGGGGCGAAGACCTGGGTGTCGCGGCGCTCGCAGAAGCGGAAGGCCACGTCGCCGATGGCGGTGGTGATGACGAAGTCGCGGTAGCGGCCGCCATCGGGCAGGTGCGACGTCTGGATGCCGTGGACGAAGGTGCCACCGCGCTCCGCCAGGAAAGCGTAGGCCGCGTCCAGATCCTCCACCTCGAAGTTCAGGGTGCCGATGCCCGCCGGGTGCCGGCGCAGGTAGCGCCAGGCCCGGCCGCCCTCCCCCACGGGCGTGCTCACGGCGACGCGGATGTCACCGGCCTGGTAGACGGTGCTGGTCTGCCGGCCCCGCGCCACGAGCTCGGGCGTGGCCTGCCAGGCGGCCTGCCAGCCGAAGGCCTGCTGGTAGAAGCGCGCCGAGCGCTCGGCCTCGCTGACGAAGTAGTGGATGCTGTGCAGGCCCTTGATGCCCAGCGCCTCAGATGCCGCCATGGGTCCCCCCTCCCGGTTCGTTCGGCCCGAATCCTGGCGAGCCCGGGCCGATCGCGCAAGTCGTGCGTCGGTCAGCGGCCGCCGAAGCCGGGATCCGAGGGATCGATGTCGCCGTTGACGCACTGCTGGAAGAGCGTGTTGCAGATGGCGGGGGGGATGATCTCTTCGGCGCCGCGGAGGCAGCGGTCGCGGGAGGCGATGCACTCGAGGCAGCGGGGGCTCGATCGGTCCTCGCAGATGACGCCCCCATCCCCATCACAGACCAGGGTGAAGACCTCGTCGCAGTCGTTGGCGCCGCACTCCTCGCCCAGGCCCAGGCCCTCGTCGGCCACGCCATCGCAGTCGTTGTCGCGGCCGTCACACAGCTCGTCGGGCGCGTTGTCGGGCCGGCAGACCTGCAGGTTGCCGAAGCGGCAGGCGGCCAGGCCCGGGCCACAGGCCGACTGGCAGGGGAAGAGCCCACCGTCGTCGACCAGGCCGTTGCAGTCGTCGTCGACGTTGTTGCAGATCTCCGGGTGGGGCTGGCGGGCGTCGCAGGCCTGCAGCTCGCCCCCCCGGCACCGCTGGACGCCCGCCTCGCACGCGGATCGGCACTCGACGCTCGCGTCCTCGTCGGTCGCGCCGTCGCAGTCGTCGTCCTCGCCGTTGCAGGTCTCGGGGCGGGGGGTCACGGCGTCCAGGCACGGGCCCCACTCCTGGCCGATGCAGGTCCGCTCCCCCGGCCGGCAGAGGCCCTGGGCGGCCGGGCCGCAGACCTCGCGCGCGCCGTTCACGCAGGCGCCGCAGCCCTCGTCCGCGCGGCCATCGCAGTCCTCGTCGCCCTGCGTCTCGCAGGACTCGCCCGGGACGGGACCGCACTCGCCGCAGGCGTTGCGCACGCCCTCGTCCGTCCGCCCGTCGCAGTCGTTGTCGGCGTCGTCGCAGATCTCGACGGGGACGGGACCACAGGCCCCGCAGGCGTTCTCGACGTCCTCATCCGTCCGCCCGTCACAGTCGTCGTCCTCGCCGTTGCACCGCTCGGTGGGGACCTCCCCGCAGCGCCCGCACGCGTTCTGCAGCCCCTCATCCGTCTGCCCATCGCAGTCGTCATCGGCGCCGTCGCAGCTCTCGACCGGGGTGGGCCCGCACAGCCCGCAGGCGTTGCGGGGCGTCCCCTCGTCCACCACGCCGTCGCAGTCGTCGTCCCGGCCGTTGCAGTCCTCGTCGGGCAGGGGCCCGCAGCGGCCGCAGAGGTTCAGGGCCCCCTCGTCGATGATGCCGTCGCAGTCGTCGTCGCGCTCGTTGCAGTCCTCCCGGGGGACGGGCCCGCAGGCGCCGCAGGCGTTGAGCACACCCTCGTCCGTGAAGCCGTCGCAGTCGTCGTCGCGCTCGTTGCAGGCCTCGGGGGGCAGGGGTCCGCAGCCGCCGCAGGCGTTCAGCACGCCCTCGTCGACGCGCCCATCCCCATCGTCGTCGCGCCCGTTGCAGTCCTCCGCCGAGGCGTCGGCCCCGCCGGCGTCGGCCACGTCCGGCGGCACTGCCACGTCGGGCAGTCCGACGTCGGGGAGAGCCGCGTCCGGCCGGGCCGCGTCCGGCCGGGCCGCGTCCGGCCGGGCCGCGTCCGGCCGGGCCGCGTCGGGGCGCGCGGCGTCATCGGCCGCGTCGGGCGACACCTGGGCGTCCGACGTGGCGTCGGCGCCCGCGTCGGTGACCTGCAGGCCCGCGACGCAGACCCCCGCCACGCAGACGCCGATGGAGCAGGGCGAGGATGCGCTGCACTCGTCCTCGAGGGCGGGCAGGCAGCCGGCCAGGAAGGCCAGCACAGGGAGCCAGGGCCGCATGGCGCCTCCTGGGAGGCGGGCCGTCAGCTCGGCCCGTCGACGCGCAGGGTGCCGAGGAGCTGCTGCATCCGCTTCTCGACCCGGTTGATGTTGGGGACGTTCTCGATCACCAGGGCCCGCGGCTCGCGCTGGGGCACGAGGACCAGCCGGCCCGCGCGCAGGAGCAGGAACTCCATGACATCATTGATCTCCTTGGAGATCCGCAGGTCCGGGGCCGGCCACCGCTCCACGTCGCCCAGCAGGCCGTGGTGGTGCAGCAGCTCGTTGTTCTTGATCTCCCAGTAGTCGAAGCGCGTCTTCACCAGCACCGCGAAGAGGATGATGGTGAAGCCCACCGCCCAGACCCAGTAGAACGTGGCGTTCATGAAGAGGGGCTGGTTGAAGACATCTTTGATGACCTCGCCGACGATGGGGTACATCGCCGAGAGCAGCCCGAGGATCACCAGGATCAGGGCGATGACGATGCTGGTGAGGCGGGTGTAGTCGAAGGCGACGATGCTCAGGTTGAAGAAGAAGAAGAGCGTGAAGACGATGCCGGAGTAGCCCGGCAGCTCCGGGCTGGCGTTGCCCATGGACATGACCAGGGCGAAGATCCAGGACGCCAGCCAGGTCGGGTACATGAACACGATGGTGGAGAGGGGCCGGATGATCAGGCGATCCTCCCCCCGGTTCGGCGTCTTCGCTGCTGCGGGCTTGTGGCCCGGATCCCCGTCGGTCATCGCTCGCTCCTCTCGGTCTACCGCCGATCTTGTCGCACTGGCCCCGCCAGGGGTCAAGCGCGGCGGTGGGAGGAGCGTGCGGGGATCAGGGCGCGGAGGCAGGCGCCTCGGCGGCGGAGGCGGGCGCGGCGTCGGAGGCCGGCGCGGCGTCGGAGGCCGGGGCGGCGGGGGCGTCCCCCGGGGCGTCGCCCTTGCCCGGCTCGGCGCCCTCAGCGGGGGCGTCGGGGGCCGCGCCGTCGGGGCGGCCGCGTCGGTGGCCGGCGCGGCGTCGGTGGCCGGCGCGGGCGGCGCGGGCCGCTCTGCCTCAGGCACCGCGGCCTCGTCGGCGAGGGGTGCCGGCAGGGCGTCCTTGCGCGCCTTCTCGGCCTCGAGCTTCAGCGCCGCGATCTCGGCCTTCTGCTTGCCCAGCGTGTCGCGACCCGGCTCGATGTACGTCCGCGTCATCACGTCGGCGAGCGTGAAGATGAAGAACAGCGACACGAAGAGCAGCCCGAACACGAAGATCAGCGTGTTGAGCCGATCGTCGTAGAGCAGGTGCATGAAGATCATGGCCACCAGGGAGGCCTTCAGCGTCGCCACGGCCATGGCGATGAAGGTGTTGGCCACCCCGAAGTGGAAGTGCGACAGCCACACGGTGACCGCCGTGAGCACCATGAGCGCGCCGAACACCCCGAAGTAGTGGGAGAGCGGCGTGATGTGCTCGTGGTGAGCGTCGTGGGACTCGTGGTCGTGCGTAGATGCGCTCATGATCACACCAGGTAGAGCAGCGGGAAGAGGTAGATCCAGATCAGGTCCACCAGGTGCCAGTACAGCCCACCGAGCTCAACGGGGGTGTAGTAGTCCTTGTAGAAGTGACCCTTCATCGACCGGATCATGACCCAGGTGAGCACCACCATGCCGATGACGACGTGGATGCCGTGCAGCCCGGTCATCAGGAAGTAGACCCCGAAGAACAGGTGCGGGTTGTCGGCGTTGATGCCCTCGAAGAAGTAGTGCGTGCCCGGCAGCAGGCCCACATGGAACTTGTGGGAGTACTCGAAGTACTTGATGACGAGGAAGGTGCCCGCCAGCAGGATGGTCACCCCGAGCAAGCCCGCGATCTGCTTGTTCTTTTCGCCCGCCTGGTTCGTCTGGGCGGCCCGGACGGCCAGCGCGACCGTCAGGGAGCTGCCGATGAGCACCACGGTGTTGATGGTGCCCAGGGTGGCGTCGAGCTGCTTGGACGCCTCGGCCCACATGACCGGGTTGACGGCCTTGATGATGGTGTACGCCACGAAGAGGCCGCTGAAGAGCAGCACCTCGGTGACGAGGAACAGCCACATCCCCATCTTCGCCGATCCGGACTCCTGGGCCCGATCGTGGAAGTGGTGAGCGACGTGGTGCTTGACGATGCTGCTCATGCCTTGACCGCTCCTCCGTCCTGGCCGGCGACGGGATAGTCGTAGGGCCCCTCCACGACGGTGGGGATCTCGTGGAAGTTGTGCTCGATGGGCGGCGACTGGATGGACCACTCGAGGGAGCGAGCGCCCCAGGGGTTGCCGGTGGCCTTCTCGCCGCGCTTCAGGGAGATCAGCAGGTAGACCACCATGATGGCGATGCCGCTGCCCAGGATGACCACCCCGAAGGACGACAGGCGGTGCCAGTCGGCGAACTGGGGCAGGTAGTCATGGTAGCGGCGCGGCATGCCGCGGCTGCCCATGACGAACTGGGGCAGGAACGTGACGTTGAAGCCGATGAAGACCAGGAAGGCCGAGACCTTCGACCAGAACGGCGAGTACATGCGGCCGAACATCTTGGGCCACCAGTAGTGCACGCCGCCGAAGAAGGCCATCGCCGTGCCGCCCATCATCACGTAGTGGAAGTGGGCCACCACGAAGTAGGTGTCGTGGAGGTGCACGTCGGTCCCCAGCGTCCCCAGGAACAGCCCGGTGAGGCCGCCGATGGTGAAGAGGATGAGGAACGACAGGGCGTAGAGCATCGGGGCGTCGAGGGCGATGGAGCCCTTGTAGAGCGTGGCCGTCCAGTTGATGACCTTGATGGCGGAGGGCACCGCCACCAGGAAGGTCAGGAAGCTGAAGATCATGCCCGCGTAGACGGACTGGCCGCTCACGAACATGTGGTGGCCCCAGACCAGGAAGCTGATGACCGCGATGGCGATGGAGGACAGCGCGATGGCGCGGTAGCCGAAGATGGTCTTGCGGGCGAAGGTGGTGATGAGCTCGCTCATCACGCCCATGCCGGGCAGGATCATGATGTAGACGGCCGGGTGGCTGTAGAACCAGAAGAAGTGCTGGAAGAGGACGGGGTCACCGCCCAGGGCCGGGTCGAAGATGCCGACGCCCAGCACGCGCTCCATGACGAGCAGCAGCAGGGTGATGCCGAGCACCGGCGTCGCCATGACCTGGATGATGGCGGTGGCGTAGATGGCCCACACGAAGAGGGGCATGCGATCCCAGGTCAGGCCCGGGGCGCGCATCCGGTGCACCGTCACGATGAAGTTCAGGCCGGTGAAGATGGACGAGAAGCCGAGCACGAACGCGGCCAGCGTCATCATCACCACGGAGCCGCCGACGCCGGAGCTGTAGGGCGTGTAGAACGTCCAGCCGGTGTCGACGCCGCCAGCGATGGCCGCCCAGAGGGCCATGACCGTGCCGATGACGTAGACGTAGAAGCTGGCGAGGTTCAGGCGCGGGAAGGCCACGTCCTTGGCGCCGAGCTGCAGGGGCAGGACGAAGTTGCCCAGGGCCGCCGGGATGCCCGGGATGATGAAGAGGAACACCATCACCAGGCCGTGCAGGGTGAAGATGCGGTTGTAGGTGTCGCCCTCGAAGATCTGGCCCCCGGGGATGGCCACCCCCGCCGCGTCGAAGTTCGGCGAGAAGAGCTCCCACCGCACCATCGAGGCGAAGAAGCCACCGAGCAGGAAGGCCAGCGCCACCGCGACGAGGTACATGACGCCGATCCGCTTGTGATCGACGGTGTACAGCCAGTGCTTGATGCCCGACCGCGCGTGGAGGTAGTCGGTCTCCTGCGGGTCGTTGGCGTGATCGACCGCTGCCTGGGTCGTGGTCATGCTCATCGGTTCTCCCCGCCTACTTCTGCGCCTTGATGAAGGCGATGATGCTCTGGATGCCCTCGGCGTCGATCTGGCCCTTGAAGGTGGGCATGCCGCCCGCGAAGCCAGCGACGATCTTCGCGTTCGGGTCGTAGATCGACTCCATGATGTAGTCCTCGTTGACCGTCACCTTGCTGCCGTCGGCCATGCTCTCCTCGCGGCCGTACAGGCCCTTGAAGGAGGGGCCGACGCCCTTGGAGCCGTCGAGGGTGTGGCAGGCGATGCAGCCGTACTTGGTGTAGAGCTGCTTGCCCCAGTCCTCGGGGGTGACGTCGTCGGGCTTGCCGGTCTGCGGGCCCTGGTAGTCCAGATCCGCCGCGATGACCTTGACCTTCGCGAGCATGCGGGAGTGATCCTTGCCGCAGTACTCAGTGCAGAAGATCTGGTGCTCGCCGGGCGCCTTGGCCTCGAACCAGAGGCTGGTCAGCCGGCCGGGCACGACGTCCTGCTTCACGCGGAAGTCGGGCACGAAGAAGCTGTGCAGCACGTCCTGGGAGGCCATCACCAGCTTCACCGGCCGGTTCGCCGGCACCTCGAGCTCGCCGGGCACCACCGCCCCGTTGGGGTGGGTGAACGTCCAGCTCCACTTCTTCGCCGTCACCTGCACCGTGTAGGCACCCTCGGGCGCGACGGAGAGGTTCAGGAAGAGGCGGAAGCCCCAGACGAAGAGGATGAGCAGCAGCACCAGGGGGCCGAACGTCCACGCCGCCTCGAAGGCGGTGTTGTGGCCGATCTGCGCGGTGGCGAGCTGGTCATGGCTCTTGCGCTGGTACCGCAGGACCAGCCAGATGGCGCCCACGGTGATCAGGACGAAGAAGATGATGTTCAGCCACATGATGAAGTCGAACAGGCTGTCGACCTCGCCAGCGACCGTCGACCCCTGTGGCGGCAGCCAGAAGGATCCGGTGTCGTTTCCGCTCGCCATTCAACCCACTCCACCGGGCCGGGAGGCCCGAGTCGCGTCCGGGTCCGGCTGGGCGCCGAACTCGCGGCGGCGCTCCCGCCGCCAGAAGACCAACAGCATGATGCCGACGACCAGGAGCGTCAGCAGGCCGCCGGCCCGCATGACCCCCCAGACGTAGAACCCGTACTTCCGGCTGTCGGGATCGTAGTGGTAGCAGCGCAGCAGGAAGCGATCGATCACGTTGCCGATCTTGCCTTCCCCGGCCTCGGTGAGGCCGAGCTGCAGCTGCTTGCCGGTGAACTGGATGCCGTACAGGTAGCGCGTCAGCTTCCCCTGCGGCGACAGCATGAAGATGGCCGCCCCGTGGGCGTACTCCATGCGGTCCGGCAGGTACTTGAAGCCGAAGCCCACGGCGTCCGTAAGCGCCCGGATCGACTCGCGATCTCCCGTGAGGAAGTGCCAGCCGTCCCCGGCCCCGTCCCGCTCGAGCTGGTCCAGGTAGCTCTTCTTCTTCTGGACCGCCAGATCGGGCTTCTCGCGGTGATCGATGCTCACCGTGATGATGCGAAAGTCCTTGCCCGGCGTCCACTTGAGCTCGCGCAGCCCGCCCACCAGGCCGTTGAGGACCAGGTTGCAGAGCATCGGGCAGTTGAAATAGACGAGCGTCAGGATGACCGGCTTGTCGCCCTTCACCAGCTCGGCCAGCTTCACCGGTCGATCGGCCTCGTCCCGGAACGTCAGGTCGAGGGGGATGGTGTCGCCCAGGTGCTCGACGATGTCCACGTCCTGCAGATCAGGCGGGGTGGCCGTCTCGGCGGGCTGCGCCGCCGCGAGCAGCGGCAGGCACAGCACCAGGGCGATGGGGAAGGCTCGGGTCACGATCGCTCTACTGCTGCTTCTGGTAGTCGCGGACCACCAGCTCCATGGCGCGCTGCACCGGGATCTGGTAGCGGCCCTCGCCCAGGTCCTTGTAGCCGTTCAGGCGCTGCTCCTCGTTGGCGTGGAGCTGCTTGAACTTCGCCTGGTTGGTGCCGTGCTCGCCGACCTTCACGTGGTCTTCCTTGAGGCGCTCCACCCAGAAGTAGCTGCCCAGGGCCACGATGGCCACCACGACGAAGAGGAACGAGGCGGCCCCCCAGATCAGCACGGGGCCGACGGCGACGTTGTCCGGCTCGGGCGGCGGCAGGCCGTGGTCGTGGTGATCCGCGTGCTCGTCGTGATCATGCATTGTCGTACTCCATCGAGGCGATGAGCTGCGGATCGCGGTAGGCGACGCCCGCGGCCTTCTGGTAGCGCCGGATGATGAAGGCGAGCCACAGGCCGCCGATGCCGAGCAGCGCGGTCAGGTCCATCCAGTGGTAGTGGGGACCGTGCGTGTGGAAGTTCGGCATGATGACGTAATACAGATCCACGAAGTGCATCACGATCATCCAGCCCGCGCCGAGGGCGAGGACCGTCCGGTTGCGCTTCATGTGGCGGCTCATCAGGACCCAGAACGGCAGCAGGAAGTGGCCGATGATCACCAGGCGGCCGACGTTCTCCCAGCCACCCTGGAGGCGGTGCTGGAAGAAGGCCGTCTCCTCGGGGATGTTGGCGTACCAGATGAGGTAGTACTGGCTGAAGCTGATGTAGGCCCAGAAGATGGTGAAGGCGAACAGCAGCTTGCCGGCGTCGTGGCGCACGCCCACCGTCAGGGTGTTCTCGTAGCGGCCCGGCTTGCTGAGCCAGAGGACCATCAGGGCCTGCACGGCGTAGAAGCCGACGAGCGAGCCCGCGAACGTCCACACGCCGAACATGGTGCTGAACCAGTGCGGATCGAGGCTCATGGCCCAGTCGAAGCCCGCGAAGGTGATGGACAGCGCCACGGCCAGCACGCCGATGGGGGCGTACTTGCGCATCTTGAAGGTCAGGGCCACGTCGCCGCTGGCGTCCTGGGCCACGCTCGTCCGGCGGAAGAACCAGATGAGGGCGGTCCAGACGGCGAAGTACGCCGCCGCGCGGATGAGGAAGAAGGTGTCGTTCAGGTAGCCGCTCTTCCACTGGAGGATGGGATCCTCGGCCACGGCCTCGGCGTGGGTCCAGTGGTAGAGGGTGTGCATCCCCAGGATCACGGGGATGAACAGCACCGCCATGATGGGCAGGTTGGCCGCGACGTTCTCCGCCGTCCGCCGCAGGCCGGCGCTGTAGGTCGCGCGGGCCACGTGGTGGATGATGGTGTAGAAGAGCGCGCCCACCGAGATGGTGGTGAAGACCATGAAGGCCACGAGCCACGAGAAGAAGAACTGCTCCTTCTCCCCCATGGCCAGCCCGGCCGCGGTCGCCGCGAGGCCCACCCCGCCGATGACCGCCGCCAGCTTGAACGCCCTGCCGGTGACGGCGGCGTCGAGCATGGGCTTGTCGATGAACTCCTTGTGGTGACCCATCACCGCTTCCCCCGCTCGGCCTCGGGCACGTCATCGGCGGCGGCGAACTGGCTCCGCTGCAGGGCGCGCACGTAGGCGACGATGGCCCAGCGATCCGCCGCCGGGATCTGGTGGCGGTAGCCGCTCATGAGGCCCGACCTGGACCCGTTGGAGATGACCCCGAAGATGAACCCGTCGGCGTACTGCCGCATGTAGTCCTGGTGGTACGACGGCACCGCCGCCAGGCCCGCCTTGGACTGGGGCACGGTGCCCTCGCCGTAGCCCGACCGGTCATGGCAGGGCGTGCAGTAGATGCCGTAGCGCTCCTGGCCCCGCGCCACGAGCTCCGCCGTCACGGGGACGGGGATCTTCGCGACCGGGGCGCCGAACTCGTCGGTGCCGCGCCAGAAGGCGTCGTCCTCGCGCAGGAAGCGGTCGTCGGCCTTGCCCAGGACGTCGACCGCCTGGGAGTCGCGCCCGACGGTGCCGGCCACCAGGGGCCGCATCGCCCGCCCGTCCGCGAAGAACTTGCTCTCGCGCTGGGGCTTGTACTTGTCCTGGGTGTCCATGTTCGGGTTGAGGTGCACCGGGGGCTGGGCCGAAGGCTCGCCCCGGCAGCCGCTCAGCACGGACGCCGCGATCAGGAGGAGGAGGAGGTGCTGCATGGCGCTATTCCTCCACCACGACGATGCCGGTGCCGCCCAGGGACTCGAGCAGCTTGCGGCTCTCCTCCAGGTCGAACTTCGGGTCGCCGGCTTCGATGGACAGGAAGAAGGCATCATCCGTGACCTTCTTGAACCGCTTCACCCGATCGAGCGGGTGGAAGGGCTTGGGCATCCGGTTGAGCGCGAACATGCCGAACACCGCGCCGAAGGCCGACAGCAGCACGGACAGCTCGAAGGTCACCGGCAGGGCGAACTCCCAGGCGAAGAGCGGCTTGCCGCCGATCACCAGGGGGTAGGCCATCGTGCCCGCCCACCACTGCAGGGTGAGGCCGGTGGTCAGGCCCGTCAGGCCGCCCGCGAGGACGATCCAGCCGAGGCGCGAGCCCTTGAGGCCCATGGCGTCGTCCATCCCGTGGATGGGGAACGGCGACCACGTCTCGAACTTGGTGTAGCCCCGCTCGCGGACCGCCTGGGCGGCCTCCAGCAGCCGGGCCGGGTTCTGGAACTCGGCCAGCAGGCCCCAGTTCCGCCGACGATCAGCCATGGTGGGCCCCTCCCTCGGCGTGCTTGTGGTAGCCCTCCCAGTGGGGGTTCGCCTGGGGCAGGACGCCCTTCACTTCGGCGATGGCCACCGCGGGCAGGAACTTCAGGAAGAGAATGAACAGCGTGAAGAACAGGCCGAACGAGCCGATGAGCATGGCCCAGTCGAACAGGGTCGGCGAGAAGTAGTCCCACGACGACGGCAGGAAGTCGCGGTGCAGCGACATCGTGATGACGAAGCGCTCGAACCACATGCCGATGTTCACGAAGATCGACAGAATGAAGGTCAGCACGATGTTCGTGCGGATCTTCTTGAACCAGAAGAGCTGGGGCGTGATGACGTTGCAGCTCACCATGATCCAGTAGGCCCAGGCGTACGGCCCGAAGGCGCGGTTCACGAAGGCGAATGCCTCGTAGGGGCTGGCGCTGTACCAGGCGATGAAGAACTCCATCGCGTAGGCGTAGCCGACCATCGTCCCCGTCACGAGGATGATCTTGTTCATGTTTTCGATGTGCCGGACCGTGATGAAGTCCTGCAGACCGAAGAGCTTGCGGCTGGGCACCGCGAGGGTCAGCACCATCGCGAAGCCCGAGAAGATGGCGCCCGCGACGAAGTAGGGCGGGAAGATGGTGGTGTGCCACCCGGGGATGACCGACACCGCGAAGTCGAAGGACACGATGGTGTGCACCGAGAGCACCAGCGGCGTCGCGAGGCCCGCCAGGATGAGGTAGGCGCGCTCGTAGTTCTGCCAGTGGCGGTTGGCGCCGCGCCAGCCCAGGGAGAAGAAGCCGTAGGCCCAGAAGGCCAGCTTGCCCTTGGCCCGGTCCCGCAGGGTGGCCAGGTCGGGGATGAGGCCGACGTACCAGAAGAGCAGCGACACGGTGAAGTAGGTGCTGACCGCGAACACGTCCCAGAGGAGCGGGCTGCGGAAGTTGGGCCACATGCCCATCTGGTTGGGCAGCGGCAGCATCCAGTACGCGGCCCAGATACGGCCGACGTGGATGCCCGGGAACACCAGCGCGCAGATGACCGCGAAGATGGTCATCGCCTCCGCGAACCGGTTGATGGCCGTACGCCACTTCTGCCGGAACAGGAAGAGCACCGCGCTGATGAGGGTACCGGCGTGACCGATGCCGACCCAGAACACGAAGTTGACGATGGCCCAGCCCCAGCCGACGGGGTTGTTGAGCCCCCAGATGCCGGTGCCCTCCCAGAAGAGGTACGCGATGGCGCACAGCAGCATCGTCAGCACGGTGGAAGCGGCGCCGAAGGCCACCAGCCACGGGATCGTGGGGGGCTTCTCGACAATCCGGCAGATCGTGTCGGTGATCGAACCGAAGGTCGGATCACCGGCGACGAGCGGCGGCGGAAAGATGGTGTCGTCTCGCGAAACGGTCGCCATGTCCGTCACCCGACCAGCTTGGGGTTGGGGTTGCGCACCTTGGCCAGGTACGACGTGCGCGGGTGCAGGTTCAGCTCCGAGAGGAGCTGGTAGTCCCGCGACTGGGCCTTGAGCTTCGCCACCCGGCTCGTCTTGTCATTGATGTCGCCGAACACGATGGCGTCGGTGGGGCAGGTCTGCTGGCAGGCCGGGGTGATGGCCCCGATGAGCTGCCGCGCCTCCTCTTCCCGACCCTGCTGGCTGGCCATCCGAGCCTGCCGCTTGCCCATGTTGATGCGCTGCGTGCAGTAGGTGCACTTCTCCATCACGCCGCGGAACCGAACCGTGACGTTCGGGTTGCGCTGCATGTGGACCAGCTCGTCCTGGCCCTTGGAGTAGTTGTAGAAGTTGAACCGGCGCACCTTGAAGGGGCAGTTGTTGGCGCAGTACCGCGTGCCGATGCAGCGGTTGTACGCCATGTCGTTGAGCCCCTCCGGCGAGTGCGTCGTGGCCGCGACCGGGCAGACGTTCTCGCAGGGCGCCGTCTCGCACTGCTGGCAGCCCATGGGCTGGTGGACCACCTGCACGTCGTCGTCCTTGCCGACGAAGTAGCGGTCCATGCGGATCCAGTGCAGCTCGCGGCCGCGGCGCACCTGATCCTTGCCCACCGGCATGATGTTGTTCTCAGACACGCAGGCGACCAGGCAGGCGTTGCAGCCGGTGCAGGTGTTGAGATCGATGGACATGCCCCACTGGTGGCCCTGGCTGTAGTCCCAGTCCGGGTAGATGGACTTCGCCTCGGGGTGCACGACCACCGCCTTGGGCGGGGCCTTGCCGTGCTCGAGGATGCCGGGCTTGGCGAACGTCGGGTTCTTCTGGAAGCCCTCGACGGTCTCCTCGCGCACCAGCGGGCGGGCGGCGTAGCCGAAGCCGGGCTCCTGGGAGCCGTACCGCTGCACGCAGGCCACCGGGTACTTGCCCGCCTTCTTGGTCAGCTTGCCGCCGGCCAGGAGGTTGGGGCTGCCGCTCTGGCGCAGCGGGTTGACGTCGAAGCCGACCTTGCCCTCGTCGTGGTAGGGCAGGTAGCCGTCGAAGTCGCGGCCGTAGCCGAGGGTGACGACCGCGGTGCCGTCGGCGATGCCCGGGGTGACCCAGATGACGCCGGCGATCTGCTGGCCGCCCACCGACAGGTCGGCCCGGTCCTCGCTCTCGACGTTGAGCGCCTCGGCCGTCGCCATGTTGATGGCGATGGTGTTGTCCCAGGTCACCTTGGTGATCGGGTCGGGCGCCTCCTGCAGCCAGGAGTTGTTGGCGAAGCGGCCGTCGTAGAGGTTGGCGTCCTCGACGAAGACCACCTCGAGGCTGCGGGCCGTCGGCAGATCCGTCGCCGGGGTGGCCTGCAGGCTGCCGAGCCCCTGGGGCTTCTTGTAGACGGGCACCGAGCCGAAGAGCGGGGTGTCCAGCACGCCGTCGTGCAGCCACCGGCGCCACTTCTTGTGGAAGCCGGGGCCGCCCATCCGGCCCTGCCAGAAGCCGCGGACCTGGCTGTAGCCGTCCACCTTGTCCTCGCCCAGGACGCGGGCGAGCAGCTCGATCTCGCTCCACGCGCCGTGCAGCGGGGCGATGAGGGGCTGCTGGATGGTGACGGTGCCGTCCGTGGCGACCCAGTCACCCCAGGTCTCCAGGAAGTGGGCCCGGGGCAGCGTCCAGGTGGCCAGCCGCGCGGTCTCGTCGACGTGGTCGCTCAGGGCGATGGTCGTCTTGGCCTTCTTGAAGGCCTCCGCGAAGCCGAGGTCGCCCGGCGCCGTGTAGACGGGGTTGCCGCCGAGCACCACCAGGGTGTCGACCTTGCCCGCCTGCAGGCTCTCGGTCAGGGCCTTGATGGACGCCATGTCCCCGGCCTCGTCGTCGGCGCGGCGCGGATCGGGGAAGTAGGTGACCGTCTTGCCCTGGCTGCCGATGGCCAGGTTGATGAGCGACGTGAGGGCGTGGACCACCGGGCTCGTCCGCCGACCGGCGATGACGAGGCCGAAGCGGTGCACCTCACCGGCGCCCTTCTGGCTCATCAGGTCCTCGGCCGCCACGGCCGCGAACTTGCGGACCTTGGGGTCGAGGCCGGCGGTGATGCCCGGGGCGGCCTGGCTGACCAGGATGGGGAACGCCCCGCCCAGCTTGCCGACCTCCTCCACGAGGGCCCACGCGAACTGCTCGATGCGGCTCGTGGGCAGGCGCAGCCGGTGGTCGGCGTTGGTGCCGGTCACCGAGAAGCGGCCCTCCACCGCGTAGAGCCGGCTCATGCCGCTCTGCTCGTTCTCGATCTTGCGCGTCTGGGCCCACCGGTAGGCGTTGGCGACGGTGTCGCCCTCGCTGCCGAGGAAGTCGCTGTCCAGGGCCAGCACCGTGGTGGCCATGTTCAGCTCGTAGCGCGCGCGGACCGGCAGATCGAAGGAGGCCTTGAGCCCCTCGCGCTGGCTGTCCTCGGAGACCGGCTCGTAGGTGTGCCAGGTGGCCTCCGGGAAGGTGGCCCGGATGCGGCGCTTCAGGTGCGCGATGGTCGGCGAGGGCGTCGACTCCGACACGAAGGCCAGGCCGCGCCCCTGCCGCGCCAGCAGCTCCCGGAAGTGGCTGCGTACGAAGTCGGACGCGGCCTCCCAGGAGGTCGGGGCCTTGCCCTTCTGGGGCACCCGCGCCCGCGTGGGGTCGTACAGGTTCAAGACGAGGCCCTGGTGGACGCCCGAAGCCTTGCCGAAGCTGCTCGGGTGATCCGGGTTGCCCTCGATCTTGGTCGGCCGCCCCTCGTGGCTCTCCACCAGCAGCCCGATGACGTTGCCGCCCACATGGGTGGCCGTCGCGAAGTGCTGCTTCACGCCGGGGAGGAACTCCTCGGGCGCGCGGCTGTAGGGGACGATGTGGTCCTCGGGGCGGCGCACGCAGCCGGCCATGGAGGCCATCGCCACGGACGCGCCCACCACCCCCAGGAAGTGCCGGCGGGTGGAGCCGTCCATCTCGGGCGCCTCGGTGGCCTCGGCGAACTCATCCGCGCGGGCCTTCTCGAACGCCTCGTTCTGCTGAAGCTCGTCGATGCTGCGCCACAGGCGCCGTTCGTCGGTGCTCTTCATCGGTGACACCCCGAGCAGTGGAGCGGGGGGTTGACCCCGTACTCGTCCTTGAGCTTGTTGCCGAGGGCGAGCTGGTCCTCTTCCTTCATCGCCTCCGTGTAGCCCATCGCCGTGACCTTGTCCTTCGGGCGCAGGAAGTTCTCCGGCGACCGGTGGCAGTCGAGGCACCAGCCCATGTTGAGGGGCTGGGCCTGGGCGACGACGACCATCTGGTCGATGCGGCCGTGGCACGACTCGCAGCCGACCCCGCCGTTGATGTGGGCGGAGTGGTCGAAGTACACGTAATCAGGCGACTTGTGGATGCGCAGCCACTTGATGGGCTCGTCCTTCGCGAAGCTCTCCCGCACGGGCAGGAGGTTCACGCTGTCGGTGCGCACCTGCTTGTGGCAGTTCATGCAGGTCTGCGTCGGCGGGACGCGGGCAGCGGTGCTCCCCTCGACCCCCGTGTGGCAGTACCGGCAGTCCAGCCCCAGGTCGCCCGCGTGCAGCTTGTGGCTGTACGCGACCGGCTGCACGGGTCGGTAGCCGACATCCGTGTAGCGCGGCGAGAAGTAGTACCAGACACCGCCGATGATCAGCGCGGTGACGATGGGGCCGATGATGCCGAAGAAGACGGGCGGAACCTTGTTGTGCCACGCGGGAAAGACGAAGGGCTCGTCCTTCCCTGCCTCCTCCGGAATCCGGTGCTCCTCGGTGCTCATTCAACACCCCTTGTCGCCGTCCGGACGCCTTCCACGGCGCCGACGTCGAGTCCGGTCCGAAAGCCTTAGCGCGCCCGGGCAGCGGCCGCGCGGCGCGGACCCCGATCCGTCGCCAACGCCGCCCCTCCTGGGCAAGTCCCGTTCCACCGACGGGCGGCGCTATCTAGCACTCCAAACCCGCGAAGTCCATCACAAAACGGGCGGGGGGGCCTGCGGCAAAGGATCGCAGTGCGGCAGTTTGCCGCGCCTTCCCGGGGCAGGAAGTCAGGGCAGATCGTCGTGCTCGATCCCCCACGCCTTGAGCTTTCGCTGCAATGTCCGGCGGTTGATTTCGAGGATGCGCGCGACGTGGGTCACGTTCTTGTGGTGGGCGAGCAGCCCGAGGATGTGGCGACGCTCGAGCGCCTCCAGGCTGATTTCTTCGACGGCGCCCTCGGTGAGCCCCTCGGGTGGCGTCGTCACGGGGGCCGCGGCGGCGGCCGTCTGCACGAACGGGTTGGCCGCGAGCATGCGGCGGACGAGCTCGGCGGTCACCTGCCCCCCCTCCGCGAAGAGGGCCACGCGCCGCGCCAGGTTCACCACCTCGCGCACGTTGCCGGGCCACTCGTGCGCCAGCAGCAGGGCCTCCGCCTCGGGCGAGACCGCCAGCGCCTGGCTGGCCACGCGCCCCAGCCAGTGCTGCACGATGGGCAGGATGTCCTCGCGTCGGTGGCGCAGCGGCGGCAGCTCCAGCGGCAGCACCTGCAGCCGGTAGAAGAGGTCCTCGCGGAACCGCCCCTCCAGCACCTCGCGCCGCAGATCCCGGTGGGTGGCGGCCACCAGCCGGCCCCGGAAGGTCTGCTCGCGGGTGTCCCCCACCGCCCGGAACGTCCGCGTCTCCAGCACGCGCAGCAGCTTCGCCTGGTGGGCCAGCGGCAGCTCCCCCACCTCGTCGAGGAAGAGCGTGCCGTTGCCCACCTCCGCGAACAGCCCGGGCTTGCCCCGGTCCGCCCCCGTGAAGGCCCCCCGGACGTGGCCGAACAGCTCGCTCTCCACCAGCTCGCCGGGCAGGCAGGCCATGTTCACCGCCAGGAACGGCGCGTCCGTCCGGCGGGATCCGTGGTGCAGCGTGCGCGCCGCCACCTCTTTGCCCGTGCCCGTCTCGCCCGTCAGCAGCACGGGCTCGTCGGCGTCGGCCAGCCGCGCCAGCAGCTCCCGCAGGCCCGCCGTGGCCGGGCTCTTGCCCACCAGCGCCAGCGCCGGCGAGGCCGGGGCCGCGGCCTGCTCCAGGATGGGCGCCAGGTCGGCCGCGTCGACGGGCTTGGTGAGGAACGTGTAGGCCCCGAGCCGCATGGCCTCCACCGCGTCGGGCACGCTGCCATGGCCCGTCAGCACCACCACGGGCACCGTCCGGGCGGGCGTCCGCCGCAGCACCTCCAGGCCCCCGACGTCGGGCATCCGCAGGTCGAGCACGGCCACATGGGGCGCCGGCCCGGCCCGCCCGCCCAGGGCCAGGACGGCCTCGGCCCCGCCGTCCAGCACCGAGACCTCGAAGCCCCGGCGCCGCAGCGCCTTGGCCATGGCCGTGCCGAACGCCTGGTCATCATCCACCAGCAAGACGCGCAGCGGCTCCGCCGACGTGCTGTTCATGGGCTCCCCGTCTGGCTCGCGGCCTCGCCGCGGTCGATGCCGAGCTTCTTCATGCGGCTCTGCAGCGTGCTGGGCTTGAGGCCCAGGATCGCCGCCGCCCCGTCCGGGCCATACAGCCGGCCTCCCGTGCGGCGCAAGACCGCCTCGATGTGCCGGCGGGTGACCGCCTCCAGCGTCTCGGGGGCCTCCCCGGCCACCGGCGCGGGCAGGGCGCGCTCGCCCCCCTGCTCCACGTCCTCCGGCCGCAGCGCCCCCGATCCGCGCAGGATGGTGGCCCGCTCCAGGGCGTTGCGGAGCTGGCGGATGTTCCCCGGCCAGGCCCGCCGCCGCAGGACGGCCAGCGTGGCCTCCGGCAGCGACCAGGGCCCCCGGCCCGCCCGCTGCGCGATGTCCGCCAGGATCTGCCGCGCCAGCGTGGGCACGTCCCCCAGCCGGTCCCGCAACGGCACGATCTGCAAAGGAAAAACCTCGAGCCGGTAGAACAGGTCCTCGCGGAACCGCCCGGCCCGGACGGCGGCCTCCAGATCGACGTGGGTGGCGGCCAGGATGCGGACGTCCACCTTCACGGTCTGGTCGGAGCCCACCGGCTCGAAGGTGCCCGACTGCAGCACCCGCAGCAGCTTCGCCTGGGCCTCCAGGGGCAGATCGCCGATCTCGTCGAGCAGCAGCGTGCCGCCGTTGGCCGTCAGGAAGCGCCCCGGCCGGGCCTGGCCCGCCCCCGTGAACGCCCCCTTCACATGGCCGAAGAGCTCGCTCTCGATGAGGGCCTGCGGGATGGCGGCGCAGTTCAGCTTCACGAACGGCCGGCCCCGGCGGTGGCTCCACCCGTGGATGGCCTGGGCCAGCAGCTCCTTGCCGGTGCCCGTCTCGCCCCGGATGAGCACCGGCACGTCCGTCGGGGCGACCTGGCGCGCCTGTCGGCACAGCCGCACCATCGCCGGCGCCTCCGAGGCCTCCAGCAGCGCGCCGGGATCGTCCACCCACCCGGCCTCCCGGGCGAGCAGGCGGTTGTGCTCCTCCAGGCGGCCGCGCCAGTCGTCCAGCAGCCGCGTCTGGCGCGCGTACAGGATGGCGAGCCCGACGATCTGCCCGTAGACCCCCGCCAGCGCGACGGCCTGGTTCGGGTAGGGCCCGCACTCCGTCCGGTCCAGCGTGATCACGCCCAGATCCCGCTCACCCGCGAACAGCGGCACCACCATGCAGGCGTGGCCCTGGGGCAGGTCCAGCAGGCCGTCGTACGGATCGCCCTCGGCCGAGGCGTGGTCGTGCTCCAGCAGCGCGACGGGCCGCCGCGTCTCCAGGGCCCGCCGGATGGTGGGGTAGGCGTCGAGCTGCAGCCGGTGGCGGCGGACGGCGGGGCTGGCCAGGGCGCCCCGCGCCGCGCGGACGCTCAGGGCCTCGCCCTCCAGCTCCAGCACTGCGGCCAGGTCGTACGGCAGGATCTCCCCGAGGGCCGCGAGCGCGCGATCCAGCAGGTCGTCCAGGGCCTGCGGGCGCGCCGCCAGCTCCGTGAGCGCCTGGATCTCGCGGGTGTAGTCCAGCATGGGCGGCTCCGGGCACCGAAATCTCGGTGCAAGAGATACCGGAAAGCCGGTGCGAGGTGCACCCCCACCGACACTCGGGTGCTCAGCCCCGCAGCCGCGCCGCCACCCGGCCGATGAGCTCGGCCTCGTGGGTGTCGGTGACCTCCTCCAGCCAGCGGTTCACCTCGCCGAAGAGGACCATGGCCAGCAGCGCGTCCCAGACGGGATCCCGGGTGGCCACCGCCCGCTGCACGAGGGGGTGGGTCAGGTCGACGACGACGCCGTCCGCCCCGCAGCGCACCGGCTGGCGGCCATCGAGCGGGGCGGCGCGCACCCGGTCGAGCTCGAGCGTCGCCAGGCTGTCAGCGAGCCAGCCGCGGACGCGGTCCACCAGCAGGAGATCGGGCGGGACGGCCGGGGCGACCGGCGGCGGGGGCGGCGGGGCCTGCCAGGTGGGGATGGCGCCCACCAGCGCCTCCAGCGAGGCGAGCGCGTCCGGGGCGATGAGCACCAGCACCTCCTCGCCGACGGCGCGGGCGTCCGCGGTGGCCAGCCGCAGGCGCCGCTCCGCCTGCAAAGCCTGAAGTTCCGCCAGGTTACGCGGCTCGCCCCCCACCGTGTCCACCAGCGGCAGGGCCGCCAGCGCGGGGAACTCGCGGGCGAGCTGCAGGACCAGCCGGCGGCCCACCGCGAGGGCGCCCCCGGTCAAGCCGGGCCACGCGTCCACGAGCGCCGCGACGATGGCCGGCATGGCCACGGCGGCCACCTGGCCCGGCAGGCCCACGGCATCCACCAGGCCCGCGGGCCGGTCCCGCTCGAAGCGCAGGGGCTCGGCCGGCGCCTCCACGCCGCCGATCAGCGGCAGGGCCACCTCCACCGTCGCCACCGGCCGCAGGTCCCGGCAGATGGTGAGCGTGCCCGGCGCGCGCGGCGCCCCCAGGCCCACCTCGGCCCGCCACCCCGGCCCCGCCACCTCGACGACGGCCAGGGCGGCGCCCGGCGCGGGCCCGAGCCGCCGACGCGGCTCGATGAGGGCGATGGCCCGCGCCTGCCGGGCCTCGATCTCCAGGACGGCGGCGTCGCGCCACGCCCCGGGGAAGAGGGCCTCCAGCAGCGACCAGACGGCGGGCTCGGGGATCAGGGCGTCGGCCGGCGTGTCGGGCGTGGGCCGCAGCCGGTAGGGGAGCCCCGCGGAGGCCCGCGCCAGCAGGGCCCGCAGGCTCAGGCGCTCGCCGCCCACCGTCTGCACGAGCGGCACGTCGGCCAGCGCCGGCGCCCCCGCCAGCAGCCGCGCCAGCGCGGGCTGGCCGGCCTCCCCGTCGAGGGGCCACCGGTTGCCGAAGAGCGCCCGCACGAGCGCGTCGCCCCGGCCATGGCGCGGCCCCACCTCCGCGAGCTGCAGCTTCGCCGCCGAGAACCCGACGGGCGCCACCACCCGCTTCAGCGACATCCCGGCGTCCTGGAAGAGGCAGCGCAGGGCGTCGCGGTACAGCGCCTCCCCGGCCTCCTCGCCCAGGGCCTTGCTGGCCGTCGCGTGCAGGTCGAGCCAGAGCAGCGTCGGGAAGGCGCAGCGGACGAGCGCCCAGGCCAGCGAGCGCAGCAGCGAGCTGTCGGGCGCCACCCGCGTCGCCTCGGCGATCAGGGCGGGCACCGCCTCGGCCACCACGGCCCGCAGGCGATCCAGCTTCGGCCCCTCGGCGGGCGCCGCCCACTGCTCGTCGGGATCCACGTCGGCGGCGTCCACCACCGCGACGAGGCCGGGCAGCCCGAGGCGCAGGGGCACCACGCCCAGCCGCCGGCCGCGCAGGTGCACCACCAGCCGATCCCCGGCGGCGCCGGCCAGCCCCAGCCGCCCGCTCAGGTCGCGGCCCTCCACCGGCACCTGCACCAGCACGTCGGTCAACGCCACGGGGCTCAGCGGCCGGGCCATGAACGCGGCCTCGCGCCGCACCCGGTCCACCACCTCCACCAGCTCCGGCAGCGTGATGCCCAGCATGCGCCTCAGCGCGTCGCGCTCGCGCGCGTCCACCTGCAGCACCAGGCCCTCGCCCAGGTCCTCCGCGCCGACGGGGGGGCGGCTGTCGCGGTCGCAGAGCCACAGGGGCATCCCCTCGGCCCGGGCCCGCGACAGGGCCAGCAGGCTCGTCGTGGCGCGCCCAAGCACCTGAAACCCCTTGACTTCCGCCAGCTTGCGGACGAGGTCGTCCCGCTCCAGGTTGGCCGGCCGGCGCGCCTTGCCCCGGGCCAGCCGCTCCAGGGCGAAGAGGACGTGGATCCAGCCCTCGGCCCGCGCCTCGGGCATCATGCGCCCGGCCATCGTCGCCGCCAGGGCCTCGAGCGCGGCCGGGATGGCCGCCTCCACCTGGGCCACGACGCGCTCGCGGTCGTCCACGCCGAGCTTCGGCCCCCCCGACGTCATCGCGACCTGCAGGGCCTCGTCGGCGATGGCCGCCTCCACCGCCGCGGACAGCCGCCGCTCCACCCGGCCCACCTCGCGGCCGGCGGCGATGATCCGGATGACCGACAGCTCGTCCGTCGGGAACGGCGACCGCAGCCCCAGCTCCCCGCCGGGCACGGGCAGCACCGCCACCACGCTGGCCGGGGCGACCCGCGCCTCGGCCGCCGGCAGCCGGGCCCACAGCCGATCGAGGGCGTGCGTCCGGTTCCACGCCGTCGACGAGATGACGGCGCCCTCGCCCAGCAGGCAGCGCAGGTGCGCGATGAGGGCGGTGTGGGTGCGCAGCAGCAGCCCCCGGTAGCCCTCGGGCCGCGCCTCGGGCCGCGACGCGTACAGGACGGGGTCGTCCGGCGTCGCCAGCCGCAGCCGACCCAGCCCCACCGGCTCCCCGTCGACGGTCTCGATGATCGGCACCGCCGCCAGCGACGGGAAGCGCACCATCAGCCGCGCCAGCGGCGGCGCGCCGCCCGCCGTCTCGAGGAAGGGCGCCCCGAGCACGGCCTCGGCCACCGCCACCGCCTCGGGATCCTGCACCAGCGGCAACGGCGCGCCGGCCTTCAGGGCCCCGGCGACGGCCGTGACGCTGCCCCCCCACCCCGCCCGCAGGATGGCCAGGTAGGCCGCCTCGGCCTCGGCCGCTGGCTGGGCGGCGTGCAGCGCCTCCCAGGCCTCGCGGTGCGTGGGCGTCGGGGCGATGAGCTCGAAGAGCGTGCGCACGAGCCGCTGGCGCGCCGCCCCCGGATCCGCGTCCCCGGCCAGCAGGCGCGGCAGCGCCGAGAGGATGGCCCCCAGGAGGGCCGCGGTGGGGGGCGTGGTCACGCGCTGGCAGGCGAAATCCGTTTGAAAGTCGGGATGTTCCAGGGCCGCCACCAGGCCCGGCAGCGGGCCGTGCAGCGTGACGACCTCCACCGGGCGGCCGCCCACCCAGAGCTGGACGCCCAGCGGCCAGGCGTCCCCGCGCCGCCGCTGCGGCGCCATCCGCAGGCCGACGCGGCCCCGGAAGCCCTGGTGATCCACGGCCTCGTCGCGCAGGTGGGTGGCGTCGTCGAAGTCGAGCGACGGGCGGGCCACCGGCCGGGCGAAGAACGCGGCGCGGGCCTCGGCCTCGGCGTAGGCCCCCTCCCCCGACGTCAGCGCGCCGGCGCCGAAGACGGCCTCGACCAGGCCGCGATCCTCGGGCTCGAGCGCCAGCAGCGGCGGGACGATGGCGAGGGGCGGGCGGCCCGGGCGGACGTACCGCAGCGGCGCCCCCTCCGCGCGCCAGCGCGCCAGGTCGGCGAACGCGACGGGCTCGCCGCCGGACGTCCGGAACAGCGCGACGTGGGCGAGCGGGTCCGCCCCGTCCGGCTGGCCCAGCGCCGCGAGCCAGGCGCGCGGGGCCGCGCCCTCGGGCGCCTGGCCGGCGAGGCAGCGGCGCAGGCGCTCGACGGGATCCCCCAGCCGGGCCTCGGCCAGCCAGATCCGGGCCACCGTCGCCCCCGCCGGCTCGGCCCGCAGGCGCGTCGCCACCAGGGCCACCAGCGCCGGCACCGCCGCCGCGGCCGCCGCGATGGCCGCCTCGAAGGCGGCGTCCTGCTCCAGATCGTCGAAGAGCTCGGTGGGCGTGAACGCGCCGTGGACGAGCACCTCCAGGCCGCCCAGGGCCGCCGGCACGCGGCGCTCGCCCAGCAGGCGCCCGTCGAGGGCGAAGAAGACGGCGGCCTCCCCGCTGAGGGTGGGCCGCAGCCCTACCTCGCCGGTGAGGCCCTCCCCCTCGATGGCCACCCGCCCCAGCCAGCCCTCCCCCGGCAGGCGGACGTCCACGAAGCGCCGGCTGTAGCGGCGCCGGTTCTCGGCCGCCGTGAGCATGCGGTCGAGGGCCGCCGTGCGATCCTCCACCGCGTCGCCGAACCACGCCTTCAGCCGGTCGACGTCCCCGGCCCGGGGCGCCTCGACGCCCGCCTCGGCCAGCAGCAGCACCTCCGTCCACGGCGCCTCGACGGCCAGCTCCAGGGCCGCGAACCGCTCCGTGAAGGGCACCGTGACGTACGCCGGCCGCGCCCCCAAAGCCGACGTCGGCAGCGCCTCGCCGGCCAGCCGCGGCCAGAACGGCACCGCGCGCAGCCGGGCGGCGAGGTCCTCCCCCAGCGTCTCGGCCCAGCGCGTCGGCGGCGGCGCGTGCAGCAGCTCGCGCACCAGGGCCGCCTCCGCGGCCTCGGGGCGGTCGGCGAGCAGGCTCATGAGCGACGTCAGCCGCGCCCGCTCCACCCCCTGCATCAGCGCCGCCCAGGCCTCGTCTTGCACCACGTCCGCCTGGGAGACGTCGGTGCGCAGCGCGCGCGAGCCCGCCACGGCCCGGAAGCCCGGCGCCGTCGGCAGCGCCACGTCGCGGATGGTCACCCCCGCCGCCACCAGCGACACGGTGCCCGGGGCGTCGTCCAGGCCGTGCCCCCCGGCGACGAACACGCCGTCGTCCTCGACCTCGACCCACGAGACCAGCTCGCCGCGCAGGCGCGCCAGCCCCCCGTCCAGCCGGTCACCGTTCAGCGTCAGGGGCACCGGGCAGTACGCGCAGCGGGCGGCCAGCAGCGTCCGCTCCGGCAGGCTGCCGCTCAGCACCCGGACGAAGCGCACCAGGTTGCCCAGCCGCAGGCGGTCCCGGACGTGGACGCGGGTGTCGGCGCGGGCCGGCGTGAGGGGCCCGAAGGCGTCGTCGGCGCCGGGCCGCGCCTCCAGCACCGCCTCGCCGCTCTCCACCCGCACATGGCGCGGATCGAGCGCGAGGGCCGAGTTCACCCCCAGGGCCAGGTGCCGCCGGGCCGCCAGCACGCCGCCCTCCCCCCGACCAAAGAGCGCCCCGTACAGCTCGTCGAAGTCCTCGATCGTAAACGGGTTTCCGTCGAAGGACAGCCACATGTCGTCGGTGTCGATGGCGAACGTCAGCGCCGTGGCCCCCCGCAGGACGGCCGCCCGGACGAGCTGCAGCAGGTACTCCAGCGGATCCGCGAGCTGGAACTGCCGCATCTTCTCGCGGGCCTTGTCGCGGTCGAGGGTGAAGGCCCCCTCCGACTCGACGGTGCCCTCGGCCACCAGGTCGGCGAGCAGGCTGTCGATGCCCCGGGTGCTCATCGCGCGACCTCCGGCCGGGCCTTCAGCGTCGCCGCCATCAGGGCCGCGTCCCGCCCGGCGTCCACCGGCAGCCCCAGGAAGAACAGGCGGGCCAGCATCCACGCCGCCACGGCCGGCTCCCGGGCCGCCAGCCGGATGAGGTGGGCCACCGTCGGGTGATCCACGTTGACCACCAGCGTCCGCTTCCGCGCCAGGAAGCCCGCGTCCAGCTTGCGGATTTCGGCCATGGGCACCGGCTCCGACACGTCCGCGGCGGTGATGGCGGCGTCGTCGGCCAGGCTCGGCAGGTGGGCCAGCACGACGCCCTGCAGCTTCGCCCCCAGCCCCTCGAAGAGGCGGCGCGCGGCCTCCTGGAGCGGCCGGAAGCGCTCCGCCTCCGCGGGCCCCTCGGGCAGGCGCGGCAGGACGAAGGCCCGGTGCAGCGCCGGCACCTCCCGGCCCACCACCTCCCGGGCCGGCCCCAGCGCCGCCGCCCCCACGAGCAGCACCCGATCCCCCGCCCGGTGGCGCCGGGCCGTCAGCGCGTCGGCCGCCGGGGCGTGGTAGACGCGGTCCGCGGCCTTGCGCAGGGCCTCCACGCTCAGGGCACCCCCCTCCGCCGGGAAGAGCGGCGCGCGCGCGAGCTCGGGGGGCAGCGTGCCCGCCCGCAGCCGGTCGCCCACCGCCCGCCACGTCGCGGCGTCCTGCGCCTGGCTGGCCTGGGCCCAGAGCGCCTGGTGCAGCGGCACCCCGGCGAGGCGCCGCACGATGGTCATCGCCCGCTCGTACTGAGCGTCGTGCAGCACGTTGTCGCGGGTCAGCGTGTGCTCCAGGTAGCGGCTGCTCACCTTGAAGGCCAGCCCGGGCAGCCCCTGCTCGGCCCCCTCGTGCAGCGTCAGCCCCTTGTTGTAGAAGCCGGCGAACGTCCGGCCATCGGTGGGCACCCCCACCAGGACCTCCGTCCCCTCCTCCACGTGCCGCACCTGGCACACCGCGTCCAGCGCCAGGGGCCCCGACACCAGGTCGCCGTCCAGCCAGATCTCGCCGTCGACGTGCTTGCACCAGTAGCGCAGCACCTCCCCCGCCCGCGCCTGCAGGGCCTCGTGCTCCGCCGCCGACACGGCCTTGAGGATGCGCACCCGCGTCCCCGCCACCGGCTCGTCGAGGGCGATGCGCGTGAAGCTGCGATCCGCCTTGAAGACGATGCGCCAGCGCTCCCCGCCTCGCCCGGTGTCCACCACCACGGCGTCGGGGGCCAGGGCGAAGACGGACACGAAGCCGATGCCGAAGCGCCCGATCTTGGTGAAGTCGCCGTCCTTGGACGAGCTGAAGAGGCGGGTCAGGCGCGTGTCGATGATCGCCCGATCCATCCCCTCGCCGTAGTCCTGGATCTCGATGGTCATCACGCCGTCGGCGTGGTCGAACGCCACGTCGATCTGCCGGCTGCCCGCGTCCAGGCTGTTCTGGACGAGCTCGCGCAGGCAGGCGAGAGGATCACTGAACTGCTGGACGAGGGTGTCGAGGGCGTCGTCCACGCCGACGGGCTGGGTCACGGGCTGCTCCAGGCTGGTCGCGGCACGATACACCGCCCCGGCCCGGGCCGGCAGACACCGGGGCCGCCATGTGCTCGATCTTGCTGATGATCCTCGACGGAGGCCTCAGGCCTCGACGTCCAGGAGCGCCTCAAGGGTGGGCGCGACGAAGAAGGCGGCCCGCCAGGCCGCGAGCTGGTCAACCGTCGCCGCCTCGACCCGCGCCGCCGCGGCGGGCGTCAACGCACCGAACCGTGCCTCCATGAGATCCCGCAGCATGGCCCGCTGGCCGCGGACCAGCCCGATCTCGATGCCCTGCTCGATGCCCTGCTCGATGCCCTGCTCGATGCCCTGCTCCATGAGCTGTTCAGCGATCGTCACGACGACCTCCCTTCCCTCGGCACCCATGACCCGCTCGAGGATCTGCTGGAGCTTCTCCGGCCCACCCGCCGACGCGGCGACCTGGAGAGTATAGCGAATCAAGGCCTCGACGGCGGCCATTCCATCTGGCGACGCCCACACCGCACGGAGCGCGTCGGTCCAGCCGGCCAGCCGATCGATGAAGTCGGGGGCCGTCCGGGCATCGCGCAGCGCGACCAGGACGAGGCGGGTGACCGCGGTCAGGGACCGAGGCCGCAGGTCGGCGTCCGTCAGGCCGGACAGGTCGTCAACGACGCAGCGGAAGTGCGGGACGAAGGGGCCCACCTCGGCCGCGAGGTCCGGTGGCAGGTCGACGAGGTCCTCGAAGGCCACCGGGACGCTCCAGGACTCCGCGCCATGATAGAGGACGGCGGGGATGAGGAGCGGCAGCCGCCGGGCGCCCGGGTGCGCCGCCAGCCAACGGTCCCAGATGCGCAGCATGTAGCGCAGGAGCCGAAACGGCATCAGCGGATCCGGCGTGCTCTGGTGCTCGAACAGCAGGTAGACGAGGGCGTCGCCGCCCGCCCGGCAGGGCACCTGGTACAGGAGATCGGCGTGCCGCTGGCTCAGCTCTTCGTCGACGAACGTGCCGGACTCGACCCGCAGCGCCCCGAAGTCCAGCCGCTCCACGAGGGCCGGGGGCAGGATGCTGCGCAGCTCGCCCGCTGCGTTGAGGGGGTCGCCGAACGTCCGCTTGAAGAGCGCATCGTGGGGGGTGGGCGTCATGGGGACGACCATCGCAGAGCCTGCGACTGCTGTCATTTTCGCACGCGGCCTGCCCCCGTCAGGGCACCGCGCGCGACCCCTTCGGCGGCTGGCGCACGCGACCCCGGATGCGACCCTCCAGCACCTCGACGGGCACGGGGGGCTCCAGCAGGAAGCCATGGCCGCGGCTCTCGATCTTCACCGAGACCGTCTCGCCCTTGTAGTAGACCGCGCGGCCGTAGCGCACCGGCAGGTTGCCCTCGCGCACGACGGTGCGGTGCTTGAGCAGGTAGTCGCCCAGCCGGACGGCCAGGTGGTTGAACAGCCGGTGGCAGCCATGGCTCGCGCCGCGGATGATCGTCCGGTAGCTCACCGAGCCGTGGCTGCGGATGCCATTGTCGAAGTAGACCACCGTGCCGTCCCGGCGGGTGACGGGCTTGTGGTGGATGAGCATGACGAGCCCATACGCCGAGGCGTAGCTCGGGCCCAGCAGCTCCGTCTTGGCCCGGTAGCCGCCCCGGCCGTCGGGCTGCACGATGTCGTCGTCGGGGGTGGAGGGCGGCGGCAGCCAGGAGGGCGTGGCCACCAGGCTGCGCCAGACCCGCGGGCCGACGTCGGAGTTCTTGTACTTGTAGACGATGGAGCCGTCCTCCTCGCGCTCCTCCTTCCACGAGCCGATGGTCGTCGGCCAGTGGAAGAGGGCCAGCTCCTTGCCCTGGTAGCGCGTGAAGAGCGTGAGGGTGGGCCGCCGCGAGACGGGCTGGCTGCGCCGCTTGCCCGACGGGCCCACCGGGTAGTCGTACCAGACGTCCCCGCGATCGACCTCGGCGCGCAGCTCCATGTGCGGGCTCTGCCAGGGCGGGGGCGGCGGCAGCTTGATGGCCACGACCAGGCCCGCCAGGTCGCCCAGCCGCGTCATCGCCTCGGCGGCGGCCTCCGGCGACGTCCACCCCAGGGCATCGGCCGCGGCCTCGGTGGCCGGGGACAGGAAGTCCTCCACCCCGTCCTTCAGCGGCACGTCGGCGAGGGGGTGGCGGTACTCCGCCGAGTCGAGGTCGCGCCCGAGCACCTGCCGCGGCGCGCCCAGCGCCGTGCCATCCTCGATGATGCCCCCGGCCTCCCCGACGCGCTCGCGCAGCGCCCGCAGCAGCGCCCGGAAGTCGAGCTCGCGGCTGTCCATCACCACGTAGTCGCGGGTCTCGAGGTCGAGGTGGGAGCGCCCGCCCAGCATCTGCTTGCGCTGGTACTTCTCCAGGGCGAGCTGGGTGTCCCACCCGAAAAACCCATCGGGATCGGGACGTTGCGTGAGCCGGTCGCAGCGCAGATGGGCCTGCATGGCCTCGATGGCCGCCACCCGGGCCCGCGACTTCTGCCAGCGCGCCACGGCCGCCGCCCACTTCTTCTCCTCGCCCAGCGCCTCGAACTCGGCCACCCCCGGCTTCGGGCCCTCGGGGTTGCGCTTCATCAGCTCCCGGGTGAACCGCGCCTCCGCGGCGTCCACCGCCTTGATGCGCGCCTTCTGGCTCTTGGGATCCTCGTACGGCGACAGCCGCCGCGTCAGGGCCAGCAGGGGCTTGTTCTTGATCTTCGCCCGGCAGGCGTGGCGCTCCTCGTCCGTGAGGCGGGCCCGCAGCACCGAGAAGTTGGGGAAGATGCCATACGGCTCCAGGAACTCGTCGACGCGGGCGCGGCCCTCGACGTCGTCGTCCGTCACCAGGCCCGCCGCCAGCTTGAGGTAGATGTCGCGGTAGGGCTGGGCGCCGGCCTCGCCCAGGCTCGGATCCTCGGTGAGCAGCGTCGGCGTCCAGCCATCGGAGAGATCCAGGCGCGTCAGGCCCTCGCTGCCGACGTCGTCGGGGCAGACCCAGCGCACGGCGCAGCCGCCCTCCATCACCGGCAGCGCGTCGACGCACGCCGGCGGCCCGGCCTGCCCGACGGGGCAGACGGGGGCGGCGAGGAACACGAGGAGTGAGAGCGCGCCTGCCATCGAGTCAGGTGCTACCACGCGGAAACCAGTCCCGCAACCTTTCGAGATCATGGCAGAAACGGAGGCGCGACCGCCGCGGTTGACCCCGGCGCGGGCGACCGGGAGCATGGCGCCCGACGGAGGTTCCATGACGACCCAGCGCTTGTTGCCGCTCCTGCTCATCCTGGCTGCCTGTGACGATGGCGGGGGCGGGGCCACCCCCGGCGCCGACGCCGCGCGCGACGCCGCCCCGGGCGACGCTGCCCAGGACGCGGCGCCCGCCGACGCCGCGCCCGCCGACGCCGCGCCCACCGACGCCGACCTGCCCGACGCCGCGCCGCCCGCCCCGGAGGTGTTCGTGGTGAGCGGCTGGCGCGTCGAGGTCGCCGGCGCCGCCTGGTCGGTGACGCCCCCCGGCGGCGACGCCCCCGTCCTCGCCGCCGCCGCGGACGACGCCCTCGCCCTGACCCGCGGCGACGCCCGCGTGCAGGCGGCCTTCGGCGGATTCCGCATTGATCTCGTGGACCTGGAAGACCTGACCCCCGTCGGCCCCCCCAGCGTCTCCGCCGATCCGCTGGGCGTGAGCCTGCGCTTCGACCTGACCGAAGGCGCCGCCACGCTGCGCTTCGCCGACTACGCCGACGGCGCCCTGTGGATCGGCCTCGAGGCCGAGGGCCTGCCCCCCGAGGTGGGCGGCCGGCTGAGCTTCGCCTGCGGCCCCGACGACGGCTTCTTCGGCCTGGGCACCCAGGTCACCGGCCTGGATCTGCGCGGCCGCCGCTACCCGCTCTGGACGCAGGAGCAGGGCATCACCAAGCCCGAGAGCGGCCAGCCCTTCCCCGTCGCCAACATCCCCGAGGCGGCCTACGCGCCCATGGGCATCTGGCACGGCTCGGCCGGCTTCTCGGCCATCATCGGCCACGAGGGCTTCTCGGCCCTCGACCTCTGCGGCGCCCGGCCCGACCGCTGGACGCTGGAGAGCCACCGCGCCCTGCCGTCCTTCGTGCTCGTCCCCGGCGCCACCCCCAAAGACCGCCTCAGCGCCGTCACCGCCCTCGTCGGCCGCCCCACCGTGCCCCCGCCCTGGGCCTTCGCCCCCTGGAACGACGCCGTCGGCGGCCCCGCCCGCCTGCGCGCCGTGGCCGAGGCCCTGCGCGCGGCCGACGTCCCCTCCTCCGCCATCTGGTCCGAGGACTGGATCGGCGGCGTCCAGAGCGACGCGGGCTACCGCCTGTCCTACGCCTGGGAGTGGGACCCGGCCACCTACCCCGACCTGCCCGACGACGTGGCCTGGCTGCACGCCCGCGGCTTCGCCTTCCTGGCCTACTTCAACCCGTTCGTGCCGATGCCCACGCGCATGTGGCAGGAGGGCGTCGACGGCGGCTGGCTGGTCAAGGACGCCGCCGGCGCGGTGATTTCGTTTCTGGATCCAGCCTTTAGAGACGCCGGCCTCGTCGACCTGACCGACCCCGCCGCCCGGGACTGGTTCGCCGGCTACGCCCGCACCGCCGCCGCCGACCTGGGCATCGACGGCTGGATGGCCGACTTCGCCGAGTGGCTGCCCATCGAGGCCCGCATGGCCGACGGCCGCGACGGCTGGGCCGCCCACAACCCCTACCCCCTCGCCTGGCAGGCCCTCAACCGCGAGGTCATGGAGGCCGTGCACGCCGGCGACCCCCGCGGGGCCGACGACTGGATCTTCTTCGCCCGCTCGGGCTTCGCCTCCATCCACGGCGCCACCAGCGGCCTGGCCCCCGCCCTCTGGGCCGGCGACCAGAACACCGACTGGGATCGCGACGACGGCCTGCCCACCGTCATCCCCATCGGCGCCCACGTCGGCCTCGCCGGCGTCGCCCACTTCGGCAGCGACATCGCCGGCTACACCTCGGTGCTCAACCCGAACACCGACAAGGAGCTCTTCCTGCGCTGGGCCAGCCTGGGCGCCCTCACCCCGCTGATGCGCACCCACCACGGCAGCGATGAGTGCGGCAACTGGACGTTCGACCGCGACGCCGAGAGCCTGGCCCACTTCCGCCGCTGGGCCCGCGTGCACACGCTGCTCTACCCCGTCCTGCGCGGCCTCGCCGAAGAGGCCGCCGCCACGGGCATCCCCCCCATCCGCCACCCCTGGCTCGTCTACCCCGACCGCCCCGACCTCTGGCGCGACCAGGGCGACTTCTCGTTCCTGGGCGACGCCCTCCTGGTCGCCCCCGTCGTCGAGGCCGGCGCCACCGGCCGCCCCGTCCGCCTGCCCGCCCCCGGCTGGTGGCCCCTCTTCGGCGCCGCCCCCCTGGCCGACGCCGAGATCCAGGCCGACGCCCCCGCCACCGAGCTGCCCGTCTTCGTGGCCCCCGGCACCCTGCTCCCCCTGCTCGGCGACGTCGTCGACAGCTTCTATGGCAGCGAAGACCCTGAAATCACGGACCTTTCTACCGTCACCGGCTGGCACCGCCTGGCCCTCTACCCCGCCGCCGACGGCGCCGTGGCCGGCCGCCTGGGCGGCGAAGCCCTCGCCGGCACCGGCTTCACCGCTCGCCCCGACTGGACCCAGGCGCGCCTCGACGACGCCGCCCTGCCCGCCTGCGGCGACCCCCCGTGCGCCACCCCCGCCGGCGTGCGCGTGGTCGGCCCGGGCGTGCTCACCATCGGCGCCGCCCGCCTCCCGCTCCCCGCCGGCCGCTTCGACGTGGCGTGGGCCGGCGAGGCCTTCGGCGCCGACGCCGCCCCGACCCCGCTGACCGACCTGCACCCGGACATCCCGCCGCCGTGTGAGTAGAGGGCTCCGTGGGGGCTTCCTTGTCTGCTGGCGCCGAGCGGGAACAGGACGACGTTCCCATGGACCCGGTCCTCGTGGGCCTCCCCGAGCTCCTCGATCTCGACCCGGTTGCTGGACCGGCCAGGACTGCGATGAGGGAGAGGACGATGCTGTCCTCAAGGGCGTGCAGACAGGCGCGCTCGACCCTGGGGCCGGCTACACGGTCGTGCCAGCCGTTGACGTCGGAAAGCTCACGGTTCTCCGAGCTCGCGGGGGCCTCCACACACCTGGTGTCGATCATGGGTCTGGCCGAAAGCCCGGAAGCCGACGATGCCATTGCCCCCGAACGCTGCTAGATGGTAGGTCGAGACCGTCGGGCGCGACGGGTGGCCCGGCCCATATCGGACGGCCCCCGGGGCCGGGCAGGAGGGCGTAGCGTGAAGGTCAGCGGTGGGTCCATCGTGCCCCCGAGACGGGCACCTACCGCAACCTCGTCAGCCGCTTCCTCGACTACTTCTACGACAACCACAACGCCGGCTGGGCGAATCGCTGGTGGGTCTTCAACGGATACAACCTGGTGGGCACGCTGTTCGCCTCGTCAGCTCAGTGCAACCAGGGGCGGGATACAGCGATGAACACCCTGAAACTCCTCACACTGGCGCTCCTCCTTCCCGCCTGCGAGCAGGACCTGGATGCAGCCAGCGACGCAGGTGCCGACGACGCAGGCTTGCCCCGGTGTGTACCCGACCCCGTGCAGAGCATGGGCGGCGGCTACGACTTCGTGCGCACCGAGGGTTTCGTCTCTGCCTGGTCGGACACACGCGAGTTTGATGGAGAGGCGATCTTCCGCGGCGTGGTGGACGGTGTGGCCGTCTGGGACAGCACGGAGGATGTTCCAGCGCTGCGGATGTCCGCGCTGGTGTTGGAGGAGGGCCAGCAGTATCGGATTACCTACCGAGCGGCGCCGCTGGACCTGGAGAGCTCGGCGGACGCCTGGACGGCGACCGCCATCTCGCTTGATGACCAGCTCGTGCTATTCGCGGCATCTGGTCGCTTGCACATGTCCGGTGCGGCGCTTGCCCTGCTTGGCGTCACAGCCACCTGGAGCCCCCGCTGCACCGCGCGCATCCCGCAAGCGTGCTACGTTCCAAGCACGCACTTCGACCTGGACGTGAAGACTACTCGCGGGGAAGTGGGACGATTCCCCTTGGGCGCAGTGACCCGGTGGGAGAGCGAGCTGGGCCACTTCGAAGTGTTCCTGGAGGAGGCAGTCGATGGGGGCGACAACGACCAGGGCTGCTCACACACATCACCGACCAGCTTCTGGCTGACCATGCGGGCGGTGCCCTGAGCAGAGAGTGTACCGGTACGGTCGAAAGTGACACTCGTGAGCGAGTCTGCATGACGATGACTGGCTGCCCGGACATCCGTCCACGGACTGATCCATCGCCCTCATGGACGAGGGGCCGAGGCCAGGTGTGATCGAGGTCCTCGCCCTGTGGATCGTGCTGGTCAATCCGAGCCCCATCACTCCAGGCCGGGCGTGTAGATGGTGCACACATCCTCGGCGTCGGCCCACTTGAAGAAGGCATCCAGGCGGAGCTTCTCCCGAGAGACCCCTGGATTCGGGGCGTCCGCGATCACGGCGGCCTGGTAGCGATAGGCGTCCTTGCGCGTGGGGTCGTCCTCCAGCGCGAGCATGCCGTTCACCATCCCGTGCCTTGGATCTCGAAGGAGGTAGAGCAGGGTGGCCGTGGGGGCCAGGAACTTGCGTGCCTGATCCCGCTCGCCCGCCTTGACCAGCGCGTCGATCCGCTGGAGGAGATGCTGAATGGCCGGCTCGCCCAGGTCGACGAGGCGGATGAGGGAGACCTCCCGGGTACAGTAGATGCCATCGACGAATGGCTTGTCGAAGCACCTCGCGAGGAGTGTGACGCGTTCGGTCCAGTCCCTGGGTTCACGCTGCTTCAGCCCACGGTAGACCATGAGAGGGAGCCCAGTTGGAGGAATGGTTCGAGCGTCGACCACCTGTTCGAGGGTCGACCAGAGTCGGCTCCCAGCTTCCGCCTCCAGCATGATCGACACCCAGAAGAGGGCGTCGCCAACGGTTCGGTGGGCAGCCTTGAGCGCCGCCGGTTCGAGGATCCGACCGGGTTCCAGGCGCGCCAGGGCTTCCAGCGCGCCGAACAGGCCGGACACGTTGTGCACCTCGCCCAGCGGGACCGGGTGACGACGGCCGGCGAGCTTCGCCTCCACGTGGGCGGCCAGCAGGGCGAAGCGCGCGTAGCAGTTCTCGTTGATCTTCGCCAGGACCGCCGGCCCCGGGTCCTTGGAACCCCGGGCGGCCTGCATGAGGCCTTCGTCAATGGGGGTGTTGGGCCCAACGTAGGTGCCCGCCCAGAGGAGTGACGACGTGAGGAGGGCCGCCAGGGCGGCTACGATCCTGGTCATCACAGGCTCCAAGGTTACTTCATGCATGCAGCCATGCCCCCTGCGATGCCCGTCGCCTTCGACCACCGTCGTGGGTCAACGAACGGAAGTCAATCGAGGAAGTCGGTGGTCATGGATGTTTCCGAAGACATGCATGAAGTCGAGGGGGCGTGTGGCCGAGGATCTCTGGGCGCAGCTTCACCTGGGGATCGTCGGTCGTGGCCCCGAGGCCGGGTCGCCGACGCCCGAGCGAGCCTCGGAGGTCCTTCGGCGGCGCGAGCGAACGTGGCCGGCCGATGTCGAATCCGTGTCGCCTACGGCGAAGACCGTGGTGCAATCACCACCGCGGCCACTGCCTGCGAGCACGGAGACACGGACATGGCGACTTCTCGATTGATCACGACCGGCCTCGGCGTCCTGCTGCTGGCCACCCTCACGGGCTGCCCGAATGGCGCCCTCTATCGCACGGCGCGCACGCTGGAGCCCGGGGAGGCCGACGTCTCGTACACGTTCAGCGCCACGCGCATCGCCCAGTCGGACTACGAGACGACGGACGAGAACGGCGACAAGGTGACCGAGAAGGGCGACAGCGTGGTGCTGCCCAACCTCATCCCCGAGATCAGCGCGCACGTCGGCGTGGTGGACAACCTGGAGATCGGCGGGCGGCTGGGCCTGGGCAGCATGATGATGGAGCTGGACGCCAAGTACCGCTTCGTGGGCGACAAGGACGCCCGCATGCACGTCGCCATCCAGCCGGCCGTGGGCTACCGCACGTTCGTGTTCGTCGAGGGCGTGCACGCGACGCTGCCGCTCATCATGACCTACGACATCACCCCGTTCCTGTCGGTGAACTTCGCGCCCTTCGTCTCCTACACGAACTACGAGGCCGTGGATGACGATCTGGACGTGGACTTCGCGGTGACGGCGCTGCAGGCGGGGGGCGGCGTCGGGCTGCAGTTCCGCGGCGAGACGTTCCACCTCATGCCGGGCGTCGAGGTGTCGCGCACGTTCGCCCAGGCCGAGGCCGAGGGCAGCCAGGCCGACGCCGACTTCACCTTCGTGAACTTCGGCGTCACGTTCGGCTTCATCTACGGGCGCGAGCTCAAGGAGATCAAGCGCACCCAGGAGAAGCTGGACGACATGGACAAGAAGCTCGACCGCATCAACGACAAGCTCGACAAGGCCGCCCCCGAGGGCTGACGGCCGCCGGATTCCCCTGTCTTTTCAGGCCTTTTCGTGCGCGCTCACCAGCGCCACCCGGGAGGCCGGCAGGGGCACCCCTTCCCGACGCAGCGCCAGCAGCAGGGCCTCCAGGGCCGCGGAGCGGATGCGCGTCCGCTGGCGGACGTCCTCGATGCGGTAGCGCCCCTCGAAGAGCAGGCCGGCGAGCAGGTTGCCGCGGGCGTCGTCCCAGATGGAGGTGAGCACCACGTCCACGGTGTCGGGCACGATGCCCGGCACCTGGGCGAGGGTGGCGATGGCCAGGGCCCGGACCTGGCTGGGATCGGCGCCGTAGTCCACCTGGAACCGGACCCGGACGCGCACGGGCGAGCGCTCGAAGGTGAAGTTGGTGACGACGGAGCTGGCGAGGGCGCCGTTGGGGTAGCTGACGATGACGCCGTCGGTGTTGCGGATGATCGTGCGCCGCAGGCCGATGTCGAGGACGTCCCCCCACCCGCCCCAGTGGCCGCCGATGGGCTCGATCTTCACGCGGTCGCCGATGCGCAGGGGCCGGTCGGCGATGAGGAAGATGCCCGCCAGGATGTCGGTGATGGTCTCCTTGGCGGCCAGCCCGATGGCGATGCCGGCGATGCCGGCGCCCGCGAGGAGCGGCGTGATCTCGACGCCGTGCACCCGCAGCAGCCCGGCGATGGCCAGGAAGGTGATGACGATGCCCGCGAAGCGGCGGGCGAAGTGCACCAGCCGGTCGTCCAGGTCGTTCTCGGTGGACGAGGCGAGGCGCCCGAGCCCCCGCAGCAGCACGCGCTGCACGAACACCAGGGCCAGCACGGCCCCGAGCACGATGACCGTGCTCTGCCCCCACACCCCCAGATCAGCCCAGAGCGCGTCCAAGCGGCCCTCCTCGACAGCGTCCGGGGATGATCACCGAAAACCCGGCTCAGAGGGAGAGGTGCTTGCTCGCCTCGCGGAAGGAGAGGCCCGACAGGCGGGGGCGCTCGGCGACGAGGAAGGCCGCGACGGCCTCGGGGGCGGTGGCGGCGTAGGTCCGCAGGGCCCAGCCGATGGCCTTGCGGATGAAGAAGTCCTTTTCATCCGCACGCTTGCGGCACCAGGCGAAGAGGCGGTCGGCGTCCGTGGCGGCCTTCTGGCGGTTCTGGGCGAGGAGGGCCGTGCGGCGCAGCCACAGGTCGGGATCGTCGATCCAGGCGTCCAGCCAGGGCCAGACGGCGGCCGGCTCCCGGGCCAGCAGCCCGCCCATGACGTGCACGGCCAGCTCGTCCACGGTGTCCCACCAGGCGCCCTCGACGATGAGGCGCCGAAAGAGGGGGATGGAGGCCGGTGTGGGCTGCCAGGCGAGGGCGAGCTGGATGGCCAGGTACTGCGCCTCGCGCTCGGGCAGGGCCCAGACGGCGGCGACGGCGGCCTCGTAGCCCGCGCGGTCGGTGGGCCGGAAGCGCCGGGCGGCCGCCTTGCCGATGGCCCGGCGCGTGGGGGCGATCACGCCGTAGAACGGCTGGTCCGTCTTCATGTAGGCGGCCATGGCGACGGCGCGGGGGGCGTCGGCGTGGGCCGTCAGCTCGGCCCGCAGGCTGGCCAGGAGGGCGTCGATCATCGCAGCCCCAGGAGCGCCATGCGCGCGATGAGGGTGGTGCGGGGCAGGCCGAGGGCCCGCGCCGCGTGGGCGACGACGCCGTCGTGGGCGGCCAGCGCCCGCTCGACGAGGCCGCGCTCCTGGTCGAGCAGGGCGGCGCGGGCCGCCTCGACCTCGGCCCAGGAGGAGGGCTCGGCCGGGGAGGCCGGCGGGGCCGCCCCCAGGTCGCCGGGGCGGAAGTCCTCGGGGGCCAGCTCGGTGGCGCCCGGGCGCTCCAGCCGCGCGCGGGCCGCCGCGCGCCGCAGCACCATCTCGAGCTGGCGCACGTTGCCGGGCCAGTCGGCCCCGGGGCCGGCCAGCAGGCGACGGACGCTGGTGGGCAGCGAGAGCCCGGCGTCGGCCAGGAGGTGGGCGGCCAGGGCGGGGATCTCGGCGCGGCGCTCCCGCAGCGCCGGCAGCGTCACCGTGACGCCGGCCAGGCGGTAGTAGAGGTCGGCCCGGAAGCGCCCGGCGGCGATGGCGGCGGCCAGATCGCCCTGGGTGGCGCCGATGATGCGGGCGCTGCTCTTGCGCGGCTCGGCGCCCCGGTGGCCGAGGGGGCGGTAGGTGCCGAACTGCGTGAAGTCGAGGAGGAGCTGCTGGGCGATGGGGGGCAGGTTGAGCAGCTCGTCCAGGATGAGCGTGCCGCCGTCGGCGAAGGCGACCAGCCCCTTGCGGTGGTCCACCGCGCCGGAGAACGCGCCGCGCTCGTGGCCGAAGAGCTCGCTGACGATGGTGTTCAGGTCGTCGCTGCTGCCGAGCGTCGCCCGCACGACGGGGCGGCGGCCGCTGGCCTCGGCGATGGCGTGGGCGAGCATCGTCTTGCCCGTGCCCGACTCGCCCACGATCAGGACCGGCAGGTCGCCATGCAGGGCGGCCGCCAGCTCGCGCCGCACCCCGTCCATCGAGGGCAGGGCCAGCAGCGCCTCCAGGGGCGCGACGTCCTCGGGGGCCGACGTCCGGCTCGCCAGCTCCAGGGAGTCCAGCCGGCGCTGCTGCTGCAGCGTCATGCCGATGAGGGCGCAGGCCACCTCGAAGAACTCCAGGTGGCGGGGGCCGAGGCGGCGCCGGAAGCCACGGAAGTCGAGGTAGAGCAGCCCCAGGATGGCCCCCTCGGCGCCGTCCTCGGCCCGCCCGGAGCGCAGCGGCCCGGCCAGGGCGTGCACGATGCCCAGCTCCACCATGCTGCGCGACGCCTCCGCCTCGTGCAGCGGGCTCGTCAGGACGGCGCGGCCCTCGGCGACCACGCGGCCGAGGAGGGCGCGGCTGACCTCGGCCTGCTCGACGGGGGTGAGGGCCCGACCGCGGCCGCGCGCGTGGAGCGCCGGGCCGCCCGGATCGGGCCCCAGGATGACGAGGCCCCGGTCGGCGCCGAAGAGCTCCACCAGCAGATCCAGGCCGTTGTCCACGACGCTGGCCTGGTCGACGGCGGGGCCGAGGCGCTCGACGAGGGAGCGGGCGGCGTCCCAGAGGTGGGCGGCCTGGGGCTCGGGGGTGGCGCTGAGCGGTGGCATGGCCGACAGATACCCCATCGGCGCGCTGGTGTCTCGCCCGAGCGGGCGCGGCGCGGGCGCGAGACTTTCCCTCTGATGGTCTATGATGGGCCCATGCCCGCCCCGCTCCTCCCCCCCGGCACCACCGTCGCCGACCGCTTCGTGGTGGAGCGCGAGGCCGCCGCGGGGGCCACGGCCGTCGTCTACGCCGGCCGGGAGGTGGAGACGGGCCGCCCGGTGGCCATCAAGGTCTTCGCCGTCGAGGGGGCCGGCCGGGCGCTCGCGCTGGCGCGCTTCGAGCGAGAGGCCACCCTGGGCCTGGGGCTGCAGGGCCCCGACGTCTGCCCGGTGCTGGCCCACGCCGAGAGCCCCGCGGGCCCCGCGCTGGTGCAGCCGTGGGTGGAGGGGCCTGCGCTCGCAACCTGTGAACTTCCCTGGGAATTTCAGCGCGCGCGGGCCCTCGTGGCGCGGCTGCTGCGGGCCCTCACGGCCCTGCACGCCCAGGGCATCGCCCACCGGGATCTGAAGCCCGCCAACCTCATCCTGGTGGGACCGCCCGACGAGCACCTCTGCCTCATCGACTTCGGCCTGGCCACGCCCGACGCCCCCGACGCCCGGCTGACGGCGACGGGGGCCTTCGCGGGGACGCCGCGCTACATGGCGCCCGAGCAGGTGCTGGGGGAGCGGGCGGGCCCTCCCGCCGATGTGTACCAGGCGGCGCTGCTGCTGGTGGAGCTGCTGCAGGGCCGCCCAGCGGTGGCCGGCGAGAGCGCCTACGCCTGCATGCAGGCCCATGTGGACGGGACGCTGGATCTCGACGCCGCCCTGCGCGCCCCCCCGCTGGGGCCGTGGCTGGCGGCGGCGCTGCAGGTGGATCCGGCTCGGCGACCCAGCGCGGCGGAGGCGGCGGCCGCGCTGGAGGCCCTGGGGGCCGCCAGGGCGGCCGGCCCGCCGGCGCCGGTGGTGCAGGCGCTGGCTGGGGCGCTGGCGGCGGCGGCCGCGCTGGTCTGGCGCAGGCCTGGCCCTCTGGCCCGCCGCGCCCCCAGCGCTGGCCGGCGGTGGCAGCCCCCGCGGAGGCCGCGGCGGTCGAGGGGCCCTGCCGTCGTCGACGCGGCCGTCGTCGACGCGGCCCGACAGGGCTGGACGCGGCCCCACCGGACGCAGCCCCACCGGACGCGGCCCCACCGGACGCGGCCCCACCGGACGCGGCCCGACCGGACGTCGCGCCGCCACGGACGGCCGCCCGCCCGAGCCGACGCCGGGCCACGGATCCGCCGGTCCGCCCCGGGAGCGCCCTGGACGTGATGCGCTGGCGAGCGAGCCGCACCGAGGCCGCCCGGTGATGCTCGCCGCCATCGCCCTGCTGGCCCTGCCCCTCGTCCAGCCCCGCCCAGAGGTCCAGGCCCTGCACCGCCAGGGGGAGGCCGCCCTGGCCGCCGACCAGCCCGGCGAGGCGGCCCGCTACTTCCGCGCGGCGCTGGCCTTGCAGCCCTCCAACCTCTCGTGGCTGGGGCTGGGCGAGGCCCTCAGCCGACAAGGGGCCTGCGCGGAGGCGGCTGACGCCCTGGCCGAGGTCGCCGCCGCCCCCGAGACCCCCGAGAGCCCCGCCGCCTTCGCCGAGCCCCTGGCCGCCGGCCTGCGCCGCAGCCTCGAAGATCGCTGCCCGGGCCGCCTGCTGGTGCGCTGCGCCGGGCCGCTCGGGCGCTTCCTGCTCGACGACGACCAGGATCTGCCCTGTGGCCACGCGGTCGACGTGCCGGCCGGCGCCCACCGCGTCCGCCTGGCCGCCGGCCTGGCCGAGATCAGCATGCAGATCAGGGGGTTGCAGCAGAGCGAGGTAACGCTGGCCGAGCCCGTCGCGCCCGACCTCGGCCCCGCGCCCGCCCCCGCGCCGGAGCCGGAGCCCGCCGCCTCGCCCCTGCCCTGGGCGCTCGTGGGCAGCGGCGGCGCGGTGCTGGCGGCGGCCGTCATCCTGCACCTGGGACCGACGCAGGCCGCCCGGGACGACGCCGAGGCCGCCCGCGCCGACTACGCCGCCGGCCTGGGATCCGCGAGCCGGGCCCTCGACCGCAGCGACGCCTTCGAGGGCTGGCGGCGCGGGACGCTCGGGGCCTACGTGGGCGGGGCGCTGCTGGCCGCCGCCGGGGCGACGCTGCTGGTCATCGACTGGCCTTGAGGGCGGGCAGCGTCCGCACGAGGCGCAGCCCGACCCCCTCGTGGGCGTCGGTGTCGGTCACCAGGAAGTACCGGTTGCGGTCGCTCAGGTGCAGGTGGTCGGCGGTGGTGCGGTAGCCACCGCCGCGGCGGACGTGGACCGCCTGCCGCGCCGGCTTCTCGCTGGCGACGGGATCCACGGCCAGGCCCTCGGGGAACGGGGCGAACCAGTCGTACGTCCACTCGCCCACGTTGCCCAGCACGTCGTGCAGGCGCAGGGGGTGGGCGTCGCGAGCGGCGGCGGTGCCCACGGGCCGGGGCGCGTCGCCGGCGTTGTCGGCGAACCACGCCAGGTCGAGCAGGGCCGCGTCGGCGGTGGCGTCCTCGCCGGGGCAGCCCGCGTCGGCCACCGGGATGGGATCGGGCAGGCCGCCGCGGGCCGCGTACTCCCACTCGGCCTCGGTGGGCAGCCGGTAGCCCAGGCAGTCGAGGCCGCGGGGCCAGCCGATGTCGCAGGGGCCGTCGGCGGTTTCGCAGCCCTCGATGGTGTAGCAGCGCTCGAGGCCGAGCTGGTCCGAGAGGCGGTTGGCGAAGCCGATGGCGGCGCGCCAGCTCACGCCGGCGGCCGGGCAGCCGGGGGTGGCGCAGTCGGCGGCCAGGGGCCCGCCCTCCAGGGCGTTCCAGACCGCGACCGTCACCTCGGTGCGCTGGATGGCGAAGGGCCGGCTGATGACGACGGGCCGCGGGTTGACGAGGGGCGCGGTGGGGCTGGTGCAGTAGCCCGGACGCAGGCCCAGGCAGGCGGTGCCGGGGGGGACGACCACCTCCTCGAAGCGGTAGCGGCGGGCCATGCGCGAGAAGCCGCGCTCCTGGAGGGTGGGGCCCTCGGGGGGCAGCCGGGGGGCGAAGCGCGTGACGCCGGGGTCGCAGGGGTCGACGCCGGGGGCGGCCGCGTCGGCGGCGGCGTCGGGCTCGTCGGGCTCGTCGGGCCCGGCGGCGTCGGGCGCGGCGGCGTCGGTCAACGCCGCGTCCTCGGCCACGCGGGGCAGCGGCCCCAGGGGAGCCAGCGCGTCGCACGCCAGCAGCGAGGCGAGGGGCAGCGCGCGCCAGAACGCGCCCACGGTCAGTCGCCCCCGGGCTTCGGCAACCCCTTGAGATCCAGGATGTCCGGGCCGGGGAAGGCGCCGGTGAGGAGGTCGATGGGGAAGCCCGTGCCCACCAGCGGGGCCGGCAGCGTCAGCTCGCCGTCCACCTCCAGCAGGACGCGCTTGAGGTCTTCGAGCGACTTGAGGCCCTCGGGCGCCGGCAGGGTGCCGCGCCAGCCCAGGTACACCTCGCCGCGCTCCACCTCGATCTGCACCGTGTTCAGCTTCAGCGGCACCTTCTGCAGGGCCACGTCGTTGACGCCGACGCGCAGGCGGGGCTGGTCCATGGGGAGCACCAGCGCCACCTCCTCGCGGCTCTTGTGCAGGTGCTTGAGCGACAGCTTCTCGTGGCCCTCGAGCAGCGGCACCTGCAGCCCCCGCGACGCGCCATTCCAGAAGGCGGGCTGCAGCTCCTTGAAGTGCTTGCCCTCCTTGTCGGCCTCACCGAAGAGCTTGTCCCACAAGGGCTTCGCGCCGGCGGGCATGCCCGCCAGCAGGGAGCGGGGCTCCCAGTGGCGCGGCACCCAGCCGAAGCCCGCGGGCTCGCGCACCTTCGCGCCCTGGGCCGCGGGCACGATGAGGGAGTCGGGCTGGATGAGGTCGACCGGGTCCTCGATGCTGGGCATCACGACCCAGCGATCCCGCGGCGGATCGGCGTCCAGCGGGGCCACCAGGTAGCCGGTGCCCACCGGGTTGGTGGGGCACATCAGCGGCGACATGCTGTGCTGCCGGTCGACGCCGCCGTAGGCGTACTCGTAGCGCACGGGCAGGGCGCTGAACTTCTGGGCCGGGGTGAAGGCGGGGTCCTGCCCCGGCCGCACGATGGCCACGCGGTTGCCCACGACGATGAGCCGCTTCAGGTACTTGCCGGCGCGCACCTCGGGGTAGCAGTGCGTCGCCTCGCCGCCGGGGGCGTAGCAGGTGGCGTTGACCACCACGTCGGTGAACGGCTTGGGGGGCCCCAGCTCCGTCTCCGTCCGCACCGACACGTCGAAGGGGTTGCCGCCCTCGAAGTACTCGTCGGCCAGGCAGATCTGGCGCTGCCACTTCGCCCGCTCCAGGCGCTGGTCGGGCACCAGGTGGTAGGTGCGCTTGACGATCAGGTGGAAGGACCGCAGCCCGTCCAGATCGGAGTCGGGCACGAAGGTGACGAGGTAGCCGTCGTGCTCCACGTACGGGCGCGGCCGGCCCGGATCGAAGTCGTCAGGCAGCTTCCCGGCCAAGGCCGGAGAACTCTTGGACAATTGCTCAGCCAACGGCGTCAGCCCCCGGGCTTGAAGGCCACCTGGTCGCCCTTCACGTTGATGAGGCCACCCAGGTGGATGATGGGCGAGCCGAGGAGGGAGAGCTGCCCCGCCTTCGCCTCGACGTTCAGCAAGCCCGACATGACCGTGACCACCGAGGCGTCGACGCTGAGGGTGGCGGCGGACTTGAGGTTGAGGGAGCCGACCGTCCAGACCTTGCTGGGCGCGACGTCGAAGCTGGCCTTGGTGGTGATGCTGGCCTCGCCCACCGTCTGGGTCACGGCCCCGCTCTGGATCATCGCGCCGCCGCCGCTCACCGTCACCGTGGCGCTGCCGCCGGTGCTGCTGAGCTGGCTGGAGGCCGCGATGGCCACGCTCTGGGCCGCGCGGGTGGCCTTGCTGCCGACCGTGACCGTCTTGGCCTTGTCGACGGTGGCCTCGTAGTTGGCCTGCTTGACCGTGATGTCGTGCTTGACCCCGCTGGTGTGCTGCTTGGTCTTCTCGACCGCCACGGCCATCGTCTTGCTGGTGAAGTTCACCGAGCCGGCCGGGGCCTTGATGTGGATGTCGCCGGTGGCCGCCAGCAGGGTGATGCTGTCGCCGGCCACGTCGATGACCATCCGGTTGTTCATGCTGGAGTCCACCAGCGTGATGAACTCGGCCCCGGCGGTGTCATCGAAGGTCAGCTTGTGGCCCGAGCGCGTCTCGACGACCTTGTGGTTGTCCTCGCCGTCGGGGTGGCCGGGCTCGGGCAGGGGGTCCTGGCCGTTCCACAGCGAGCCCACCACGTAGGGCCGGTTCATGTCGCCGTGCTCGAAGACCACCAGCACCTCGTCGCCCACCTCGGGCACGAAGTAGCTGCCGCGATCCTTGCCGGCGTAGAGGGTGGCCAGCCGGGCCCAGTGGCTCTCGGTGCTGCCGTCCATCCAGGGGAAGATCACCTTGATCTTCCCGAGGTTGTCCGGGTCTTTGTTGTTGGTCACCACGCCGACGTAGACGCCGTCGTAGATGTCGTCGTCCTGGCTCTGGGGCTGGCCGCTCTTCAGCATGGGGCCCTCAGCACAGGGTGACGAGGCTCGCCTGGTTCGTCAGGCTGGAGCCGCCGTTGTAGTTGATGAGCCCGCCCATCACGGTGAGCAGGCTCGACGAGACGAAGGCCCCGTCGGCGTCGCTCTTGAGGGTGTGGCTGCCCGTGATGAGCGTCGCCGGCCCGGAGGTCATGATCTCGAGGCGCTGGCCCTTCACGTCGATGTTCAGGCTGCCCGCCGTCAGCACCTCGGGGCCGCTGTTGCGGTGGACGACGCCCGCCTTGATCTCGCTCTTGCCGATGGTCTGCACCGAGGCCTGGTCCACGACCATCGAGCCGGACGCCATGCCGAACTTGCCGCTGCCGAACGAGACCGTCAGCGTCTTGGTGCCGATCTGCCAGAGCTGGCTGGCGGTGGCGTCGCAGGTGGCGCCGATGGTCTCGGTGCGGTCCTTGGAGACCTCGGCCAGCCCGTTGCCCACCTCGACGGTGGTGCTGTTGCTGGCGGTGATCTCCATCGTCTTGCACTCGATGTTCACCGGCCCCTGGGGGGCCTTGAACCAGATGTCGCCGGTGGTGGCCTCCATGGTGATGAGGTCCTTGGCGACGTCGATCTCGAGGCGCAGCTTGCCGCTCTTGTCGCGCAGCTCGATGAGCTCGGCGCCGTCTTTGTCTTCGAAGCGCAGCACATGGCCCGAGCGCGACTGGAACCACTTGGTGTTGTTCTCGCCGTCCGGGTTGCCGGGGCCGGGGGGCGTGTCCTTGCCGTTCCACAGCCCGCCCACCATGTAGGGGGTGGCCGGATCGCCCCGCTCGAACATGAGCAGGACCTCGTCCCCCACCTCCGGCATGATGTAGCCGCCCCGATCGGGCCCCGCGTAGAAGCAGGCGACCCGCACCCAGGTGCTCTCCACCTGGTCGTCCAGCCACGGGTACTTCACCTTGATGCGGCCCCGGTTGTCGGGGTCGTTGTTCGAGGTGACGAGCCCGACCACGGCCCCCCGGATGACCCCGGTGGAGTTGGCGCGGCGCTGCGGGACGAGATCCACCATCGGGTCAGACCTTCACCACCGTGAGCACCGGCGAGCGGGCCACATGCCCGCCGCCGCTGGCCTCGAAGTAGAAGTCGGCGCTGCCGCGCGGGCCGGGGGCCGGGGCCTTCCACTTGAAGTCCACGGTGTCCTTCTCGCCCACCTTGATCTTCACGGGCTCGCCCACGGTGCTGCCGTCCAACGCCACGATATGAAAGGAGATCTCCTCACCGGCCACGAAGCCGTCCACCATGGCGGAGAGCTTGACGATCTCGCCGGCCTGGGCCTCGGTGCTGCTCCAGCGGGCGAAGACGACCGCCCGGGAGTCCTCGGCCTCGCCGCCCTGGGCGATGGCGGGGATGGCGGGGCCGCCGCCGCCCGCGAGGGCCGCCTGGGCCTGGTCGCGGGCCTGCTGGCGCAGCTGCCGCCGCTCCAGCCGGGCCAGCCGGGCCTCCAGGTCCGCCACGCGGCTGGCCTCGGTCTGCTCGGGCGTCGGGGGCTGATCGCGCAGCTGCGTCTTCACCTCCGCCAGCTCGCTCTCCCAGGCGGCGATGCGCCGCTCCAGGATGGCCAGCGTGCGCGTGGCCAGCTCGATCTTCGCCTGCAACTCGGGCAGCAGGTCGACGGGCGGCGGCTTGGGGGCCGCCGGCGCCTGCGCCGGATCCTGGGGTTCGACGGGACGGGCCATTTCGCTCCGCGCGGGGGGTCTGCCTCAACCGCGCCAGTGTAGCCCGAAGCCGCGTTGAAGACGAGGGATCGATCTAGAGACTGCCGGCGGCGAAGGTCTCGCAGGCGTCCAGGCGGCCGGCCTCGAAGCCGCGCTTGAACCACCGGACGCGCTGGTCGGAGGAGCCGTGCGTCCACGACTCGGGGTGCACCGTCCCGCGGGCCTGCTTCTGCAGCCGGTCGTCGCCGATGGCCGCGGCGGCCTTCAGCCCCTCCTCCAGGTCGCCGGGCTCGAGCAGCTTGCGCGCCTTGTGGGCGTGGTGGGCCCAGACCCCGGAGTAGCAGTCCGCCTGCAGCTCCATGCGCACGGACAGGGCGTTGGCCTCGGCCTTCGGCAGCGCCCGCCGCTGGCGGTGGACCTGGGCCGAGGTGCCCAGCAGGTTCTGGACGTGGTGGCCGATCTCGTGGGCGACGACGTAGGCCCGGGCGAAGTCGCCGGGGGCCCCGAAGCGGCGCTCCAGATCGCCGAAGAAGCTCAGATCGAGGTAGGCCTTCTGGTCGGCCGGGCAGTAGAAGGGGCCCACGGCCTTGCCCTGGAAGCCGCAGGCCGACTCGACGCCGTCGCTGAAGAGCACCAGCTTCGGCTCCACGTACGCCTTCCCCTGCCCCTTGAAGATCCCCTGCCAGGTCTCCTCGGTGTCGGCCAGGATGACCGCCACGAACTTCGCCTGGGCGTCCTCCTCGGGGCTGCGCGGGGCCTGGGCGCCGGGGCTCTGGGCCGCGGGCTGGCTGCCGCCGCTCCCCAGGAGCGCGCTGACGTCGACCCCGAAGAACAGCCCCACCAGCACGGCGACGAGCCCCAGGCCGCCCCCCACCTTGACCTGCGGGGACATGCCCCCGCGCCCACGCCGATCCTCTACGTTGTCGCTCTGCCGGCGGCCTTCCCAGCGCATCCCGTCCTCCATCGTCGCCGCGGCATTGGACCACGCCCGCCCCGAGACGTCACCGCGCGCCCGACTTTTGTGCACTGCACAAAAACCGCTTGACCGCGTTTTCTGCGTCCTCTACAACGATTCTTGCGCACGGCAGCACCGCCCAGGGCGGAGAGGTGAAGGGCATGGACAAGGTCTTCGAGAAGTCGCAGTCGCTCCTGAGCGAGCAGGCCGAGTGGTTCACCGGGCACGGCACCAAGGTCGTCGAGACCCTGGCCGCCGACAGCGAGGCCGTGGTCTCGGCCTTCCGCACCGGCGTCGAGACGGCCCTGAAGCACCAGGCCGAGCTCATGGAGCTGAGCATGGCGCAGCTCAAGAAGGCCGGGGAGGCCCAGCTCGCCCTGTGGCGCGAGGCCTTCAACTGGAAGGCGGCCTGATCTGATGGCCGGCAACCCGTTCCTCCAGTGGATGCAGGCCCTCGGCCAGCCCGGCGACGCGATGAAGACCTGGGAAGACTGGCTCTCCGGCCAGCTCGAGAAGGTCTCGCGCAACGAGGCGTTCCTGGGCCAGATGGGCCGCATGCTGGGCGACTCCTTCCAGGTGAAGGCCCAGATGGACCGGCTCATGGAGCAGTCCCTGCGCGGGCTGCGGCTGCCGACCCAGAGCGACGTGGAGGGGCTGCACAAGCGCCTCGACGGCCTGGAGCGGCGGCTGGATGATCTGGAGGGGCGGGCCGCCCCGGGCGCCGGGCCGGATCCGCGGCTCGACGCCCTGGTGGATCGCATCGAAGAGGTGGCGGCGCAGGTCGAGGCCCTGGAGGCCCAGAAGACCCGCGCCCCCCGCAAGAAGCCCACGGCGGAGTGAGGAGGCACGTCATGCAGCAAGTCGCTCTGGCCGTGAAGGACGCGGTGGCCCGCCTGGTGCCCGCCGAGATCCGCGGCGTCGACAAGGAGACGGGCCACCTCCCCTACGAGGTCGTCAGCAGCCGCGGCTGCATGCAGGTGCTCTACTTCGCCCCCCGGGGCGAGGTGCGGCACAAGACGCCCGTCGTCTTCGCGTACTCGCTCATCAACCGCTGGTACATCCTGGACTTCATGCCCGGGCGCAGCCTGATCGAGCACCTGACGGGCGCGGGGCACCCCTGCTACGTCATCGACTGGGGCGTGCCCGGGGTGGCCGAGCGCCACAAGACGTGGGCCGACTACGCCGTGCGGCTGGTCGATCACGCCATGCGGACGGCCTGCGAGCGCGAGGGCGTCGAGCAGGCGCACCTGTACGGCTACTGCATGGGCGGCACCCTGGCCCTGTGCTACGCCGCGCTGCGCCCGGCCCGGGTCAAGAGCTTCGTGGCCATGGCCACCCCCGTCGACTTCCACGATGAGGGGCTGCTGTCGCTGTGGACGCGGCCCGAGAACTTCGACGCCGACAAGCTGGTCGAGGCCTACGGCAACGTGCCCACCTGGCTGATGGAGAGCGGGTTTCGCTTCCTGAACCCCGTCGCCAACCAGTCCAAGTGGCGGTCGCTCTGGGAGAACCGCGACGCCCCCGGCTTCGCGGAGACGTGGCGCCGCATGGAGAAGTGGTCGTCCGACAACGTGCCCTTCCCGGGCGAGGTCTACCGGCAGTACATCCGCGACTGCTACCAGACCAACCGCTTCCTGCGCGGCGAGATGATCGCCGACGGGGAGCGCGTGGATCACGGCGCCTACACCGGCCCGATGCTGCTGGTGCTCGCCAGCAAGGATCACATCGTGCCGCGCACCAGCGCCCTGGCGCTCTGCGACGTGACGGGCAGCGACGACGTGACGGTGCTCGAGTTCCCCGCGGGGCACATCGGCCTGTCCACCTCCAGCAAGGGGCCGCGGCAGTACTGGCCGCAGATCGCCGACTGGCTGGCCGCGAAGGGCGAGCCCACCTCGTGATCACCGGGGCCGCCGACTTCGTGCAGCAGTGGGCCCGCACGGCCCCCTGGCGCGTCGCCCTGCGCGACGCCGTCACCGGGGCCGCGCGCACCTACGGCGAGCTGGACGCCCGGGGCTGGGCCATCGCCCACGCCCTCGCCAGCCACGGCGTCAAGGCGGGGGACCGCGTGGCCCTGCTGGCCCGCAACTCCCTGGAAACCTTCGAGATCCTGGTGGCGTGCCTGCGCCTGGGGGCGGTCTTCACCCCCCTGAACTGGCGCCTCGCCACCGCCGAGCTGGCCGACATCGCCGCCGACTGCGCCCCCCGGCTCGTGCTGCACGACGCCGTGGAGGCCGACCGCGCGGGCAGCCTGGGGGTCCCGCCCCTGGCCGTCGCGGCCCTCGACGACGCCCGCGGCCAGGCCGCCGGCGGCCCCGGCCACGACCCCGAGGCGCTGGCGATGCTGCTGTACACCAGCGGCACGACCGGCCGCCCCAAGGGCGTCATGGTCCCCCACCGGCAGGTCTTCTGGAACGCCATCAACACCGTCTACGCCTGCGATCTGCAGGCCCAGGACCGGGTGCTGGCCTTCCTGCCGCTCTTCCACACCGGCGGTATCAACTGCCTGGCGCTGCCGGCCCTGTACCGCGGCGCCACCGTGGTGCTGATGGGGGCCTTCGACCCCGAGCTGGCCCTGCGCACCATGGCCGAGCAGCGCATCACCACCACCGTGGCGGTGCCGACGATGTACGGCATGCTGCTGGAGGCGGGCCTCGATCGCTACGACCTGACCAGCGTGCACACCCTGCTCTGCGGCGGCGCCCCGTGCCCCGATCCGCTGCTGGACGCCTGGCTGGATCGCGGGTTCTGCTTCCGGCAGGGCTTCGGCATGACCGAGGTGGGCCCCAACTGCTTCTCCCTGCCGCCGCACCTCATCCGGCGCAAGCGCGGCAGCGTGGGCCTGCCCGTCCTGCACGGGGACGCGGCGGTCCTGGGCCCCGACGGCGCCCGCCTGCCCCCGGGATCGGTGGGCGAGCTCTGCCTGGCCGGCCCCCACGTGGCCGCCGGCTACTGGAACCGCCCCGCGGACTTCCAGGCCGTCTACCGCGACGGCTGGTTCCACACCGGCGACCTGGCCGCCACCGACGAGGACGGCTTCTTCCGCATCGCCGGGCGCCAGAAGGACATGTTCATCAGCGGCGGGGAGAACGTGTACCCCGCCGAGGTCGAGAGCGTCATCCAGGGCCACCCCGACGTGGAGCAGGTCGCCGTCCTCGGCGTGCCTGACGAGCGCTGGGGGGAGGTGGGCCTGGCGGTCATCGTGCCGCGCGGTGACGCCCTCGACGCCGAGGTCATCCTCGCCTGGTGCCGTGCGCGCCTGGCGAAGTTCAAGGTGCCGCGCCGCATCGCCCTGGTCGATGCCCTGCCGCAGAACGCCAGCGGCAAGGTCGAGAAGGCCACGCTGCGCGCCCGGTACCGTTGAGCGCCCCCGATCGCCTGCGGGCCCGTCGCCTTTACGTGCGCGGCGGCGGGCCCGCGCCTTTCCCCGCGGCGAGGTTGACGCCCGCCGCGCGATGGGCCAGATCCAGGCGCGACCGCAGGAGAACCTCATGAAGCCGGTGCTCATCAAGCGCTACGCGAACCGCCGCCTCTACGACACCGGCCACAGCCGCTACATCACCCTCGAAGACCTGGCCCATGACATCGCCCAGGGCCGGCGGGTGAAGGTCGAGGACGCCAAGACGGGCGAGGACCTGACGCAGCGCACCCTCATGCAGGTGCTCCTCACCGACGCCCACGCCCACAAGCTCGAGTTCCTGCCCGAGGACTTCCTGCACGTCCTCATCAGCCTCGAAGATCAGTCGCTGATCCGCCTGTTTGCGCACTACCTGAAGATGACGCTGAGCTCGTTCACGGTGGCCCAGCAGGCCATGGCCCAGAACCTGGAGCTCTTCCGCACCATGGCCCCGGGCCCCGCCGACATGATGAGCACGCTGGTGGGCCTGATGCAGGGCCGCAAGCCCGGCGACCCGCCCACCGGCTGAGGCTACTCGCAGGTCGGGATGCTCACGGGCCCCGGCCAGCCGTCCCCCGCCGGCACCCCCGCCACGATCCGATCCATCACGCGCAGATCCAGCGTCGCGGCGCCGGCCTGGTAGGCCTGCTGGTGCCACTGCCAGAAGAGCACGTCGGGATCGTAGAACTGCCCGATCGGCGGGTAGATGCGCGGCTCCAGCAGCACCGTGAGCGTGACGACCTGGCCGGCGTTGAGCTGCTGCGGCAGGGCGATGAGCCGGTCGAAGAAGAGGGCGCCGCCCCGCAGGGTGGCGAAGCTGGTCGTGGGCGCCGCGGCCGTCCGCCGCAGCCGCAGCCGCACGCGGGCCGGGTGGCGGTTGTGCCACGGCGAGGGGGTGCCCCAGGAGCGCGGGTCGAGGGGATCGGCCGTCTCCTGGGTGCGCGCCTGCTCCTTCGCCTCGGCCACCACGCGCTTCAGGGCCTCCTTGATGGCCGGCTCGGAGACGGCCGAGGGGATGCCCGTCGCGTCCTGCAGGCTCTCGGCCCCCAGCGTCGCCACGTAGTCCACGCCCTCGTCGACGAGCTGCTCGAAGCTCGGCGCGTGGGGGGGCAGGCCCAGGGCCACGAAGGCCCCGTGCACCACCGACGCGACCAGGCTGCCGCACCAGTTCTCGTCGCAGGCCATGTTGCCCGGCACGTCGTCGCAGGCCGCCTCGCACCCCGGGATGGCCACCGAGATGGCGATGACCAGCCCCTGGACCAGGGCGTTCCAGCCCGCCGCCAGGTACTCCCAGACCGTGACGATGGCGCCGAACACGATCTCGAAGAACGACGGCCCCGACGCCTCGGGCGGCGGGTGCTGGGACAGCCGGTAGACGCAGCCCTCGGGCCAGCCGAACGGATTGGCGGGCCCGACGCAGGCCGGGTCGCAGACCTGCCCGCCGAACATCGTGCAGGCGCCGCCCAGGCACTGCTCGCCGATGGGGCAGTCGTCATCCATGAGGCAGGAGCGCGGGATGGTGATGTAGGCGTCCAGCGTCATGTAGAAGTCGGGATCCCGCTCGGTGAGCAGCGGCTCGTAGACCAGATCGTCCACCACGAAGCCCGTCTCGGGATCCGCGGGCGGCGGATCCCCACAACCCCAGGGCGCCACGGGGCTGCCGTCCGGGCAGGCCGCCGCCACGCCAGGCGACGTCGAAAACACCAACGAAATCCACGGGGTAGGACAGGCCGCCGGCGCGTCGCCCGGGCCCAGCCGCGTCAGCCGCACCCACCGCGTCTGCGGGGTGGCCTGCGCGGGGATGGGCAGCGTGAGCGTCGCCTCGTCGAAGAGGGGGTCGTCCACCATGGCGCCCTGCACGACCTCCTCGGCCAGCAGGTCGGCGGGGGGCGGCAGATCGTGGCAGGTCTGGTCGACGAAGAGCTTGCCCGGCGCCGTGGGCGACAGGCTCCACTGCACCCGGAAGCGATCGCCCGGCAGCTTCGCGAAGCCCCGGTACCAGAGCGTCCGGGGCTGGGCGGGGCTGGGGACGGCCATCGCGAGCGACGAGGCCTTGCTCCCGGGCACGACCTCGACGCCGTCCAGCGTCTGGGCGGGCTGCAGCCAGGCGATCTCGCCGCCCGGCACGGCGTCGAGGGTGATGGCGGGGCCGCCGGGCGGGCCGGCGGGCGGCGAGGCCGTGCCCCCCACCTGCGGGTGGAAGCCCGCGCCCGCGGCCTCGACCTGGAAGTGCGTGAAGCCCGGCACCGCCAGGTAGAGCGCGAACGTCCGCCGCAGCCGGTGCAGGCTGTAGCTGCGGGCCACCGCCTCGGCGGCGAACGTCAGCTCGAGCCGCTGGAGCTGCCGGGCCGCGTTGTCGGGGCGGAAGCAGCCGAGGCGGACGAGCAGGTTGCCGTCGTCGTCGAAGCTCTCCTCGAACGTCGCCCGGGCCTTGTCCTCGCCGCAGGTGAACGGCGGCGGATCGGCGGGCGGGCGCTGGTTGTCGAGGGTGTAGGCGCGGGCGACCGGGGGCAGGAAGCGCTCGGCCGGCACCCCCACCACCACCGCCTCGCGCTGGCCGCAGGCCAGATCCAGCTCGCGATCGAGCAGGACGAGGGGCGCCTCCCCGGTGCCCGTGCGGGCGACCAGGCGCGTGCGGCCGGCCGGGATGGGCAGCGTGGCCGTCTCGGTCCGGCCCAGGCGCAGCCGCGAGGCGGACCGCAGGCCGGGCACCGTCAGCTCGATCTCCACCGTCTCCAGCGTGGCCTGGGAGAGGGCCAGGTGCGCGGGCGGGCAGCCCGGCGGGCCGGCGTCGGGGCGGGCGGCGTCGGCCTCGCCCCCGATCCGCCTCGCCCGCGTCGGCCGGGGCCGCGTCGGCCGGGGCCGCGTCCGGGCGCGCCGGCGTCCGATCCCGCCGCGTCGTCACCCGCGTCCACCACGGCCGCGTCCGGCGCGTCCCGCCCGGCGTCGCCGCGGCCCCCGTCCAGGGCCTCCTCGGCCGGCAGGCACCCCGTCGCCAGCAGCGCCACCAGCCCCCAGTACATCCAGCGCATCGCACCCCTCCTCGCGAAGCCGCCGAGTATTTCGGCCGGGGGTGGCCGTGTCAATGGAAGGCCACCGACGCCCCGAACCACGCATCTGCGCGTCTTCACTGCGATATTCACCCGTCAGCGGCCTCGGACGGCGAGGCGCGCCGTTTCCGTTCACTCGCCCCGCGCCATCTGTCACTGTGTCGCCCACCACACGCTGCGATGGAGTGCTGCTCATGCGCTGGACCTGGCTCGTCGGTCTCCTGCTCCTGGTGTCGGGCGCGCACGCCGCGCCGGCCGCCGCCGACGCCCTGGCCGGGGCGCCGGTCTACCTGGCCCTCGAGCACCTGGACGCCCTGGGCGCCGACCTGGATCGCGTCCTGGCCGCCACCCCGCCCGCGGCGCTGGCCGACGCGCCGCCCTGGGTGGCGACGCCCGCGGCCCGCAAGACGCTGCTGGGCTTCGACGCCGCCACGGCCGAGGGCTGGGCGAGCATCGGCGTCGACGCCCGGGGCGGCCTGGCGCTGGCCCTCGACCCGGCGAAGGGGCGGCGCGAGCTGCTGGTGAAGGTGGCCGACGAGGCGAAGCTGCTGGCGGCCCTGCGCCGCCTCGGCCTCCTGCTCGAGGGGCCCACCGGCGATGGCCCCGAGCGCACGCTCAAGCTGGGCCCCCTGGCCATGGCGCTGACCCAGCGCGGCGGCTACACGGTGGTGGCGCTGCCCGCGCTGCCGCCCGCCGGCGTCCCGCCGGTGAAGGCCGCCGCCCTCGGCGAGGGCACGGCGTGGCTCTCCGGCCAGGCGCCGCTGGCCGCGCTGGCCCTGCTGGCCGAGAGCGGCTTCCCCGTCGACCGCTTCCCGGCGGCCAGCGTCGTCGTCGGCCCGGCCCTCGGCCACGCCCGCGTCACCGCCACCCCGGCGGGCCTGGCCCTCCTCCGGCAGCTCGTCCTGCAGGGCGCCCCGCCCGCGCCCTTCGCGGCCCACTTCGCCCTCGACCAGGGCCTGCGCCTTGACGCCGCCATCCCCACGTTCTTTGCGGGCGTCGAGGCCCTCGCCCCCGGCCAGGGCGCCCAGGCCGAGGCCGCCGTGACGGGCCTGCTCGGCATCACCGTGGCCGAAGCCGCCGAGGCCCTCACGGGCCAGATCTTCTTCCAGTACGCCCGGGCCGAGGGCGAGGCGCCCGACATCCGGTTCGCGCTGGCCCTGGCCGTGCGCGACGAGGCGAAGGCCGACGCCCTGATCCAGCGCCTGCTCAAGGGCCTGGCCGAGGGCGCGGGCTTCACCTCGTCGCCGACCACCGTCGCCGGCCACGCGGGCTTCGCCATCCAGGCGCCCGTCCAGCCGATGATCGTGCTGCGGGCGGGCAAGCTGGTCTGGTTCGCCGACGCCCCCTCCCTCACCGCCGCCCTGACGAAGCCGAAGGCCCTGCCGGCGGCCCTGGCCGCCCGCGTCGACGGCCCGGCCCCGGTGGGCCTGCTCACCCCCGCCAACAGCGATCCGTCCTTCGGCGACCATGGCTGGGGCGGGGCCGTCTACTGGCGCCTGGGCCAGGCCGGCGCCGACGCCTGGCGCTGGACGGACGCGCAGCTCGACGACCAGGGCGTCGCGCTGCGCGGCCCCCTCGCCGGCCTCGCCGCCACCGGCGTGCTCTTCGCCTCCATCTTCCCGGCCTTCATGCAGTAGGCAACCGGCACATCCCCCTGTTTTCACTGGGGAATGTCGCCACCCACTACCACCAGAGCGTGAGCGCGGCCTCCCCCAGCCAGTCCTGGCGACGGGCCGTGGTGAGGGGCGCGCGGGCCGCGACGCGCAGCGTGGCGTCGGGCGTCAGGCGGGCGTCCAGGCGGGCGAGGGCGCTGAGGAAGGCGCGCTCGTGGGCGTCGGCGTCGAGGACGTGCTGGCCATCCAGGTCGAGGCCCGGCTCCAGGCGGCCCACGGGCAGGCCCGCGCCCAGGCGGTACACGAGCTCGCGCGCCCCGTGGCCCGGGACGACGGGGGCGTCGTCCGCGTGGTGGTGGTGGTGGGCGCCGAGGGCGTGCCGGTAGCCCAGCCGGCCGCCGAGGCGCAGGCCCCCGACCGGCTGCACCGCGCCGACGTGGCCCAGCAGCTCGGCGTGGTCGTCCACCAGGTCGGCGGCGCCCGTGGGCAGCTCCACCTGCAGGCCGGCGAGGAGCGTCGTCGCGCCGACGGCGTGGTGGGCGTCGGCGAAGAGGACGGCGTTGCCCAGCCCGTAGCGGTGGTCGGCGGGCAGGCCCAGGCCCCGCGCCTCGGCCCCGACGGCGAGGCCGGCCACGGGCAGCACGGTCACGCGCAGGGTGGGCTCGTACAGGGTGCCGGCCGCCAGGCCCAGGGCGCGGACGCCCGTGGCGAGCCCGAGCCACGCCGGGGCCGAGGCGGCGGCCCGCGGCGCCTCGCAGGCGTCCAGCCCGCAGGCGGCGTGGGCGGCCGCCGGCCCCAGCGACAGGAGCAGGCAGAGTGCGCGCACCTCAGCCTCCGTGCATGTGCCCGGCGTCGGCGCCGGCGTCCGCGGCGCGCATCTGCCCGGCGTCCGCGCCGGCGTCCGCGGCGTGCATGTGCCCGGCGTCGGCCCCGTGGCCCCCGGCCGTGGTGTGGATGACCAGCTCGACGCTCCCCTCCCCGGCCAGCGCCAGCGTGAAGTCGCCCGCCGGCAGCATGAAGGTGTGGACGACGGCCGCGGCCGGGCAGGCGTCGCCCGGGGCGCTCGCGTCCTGGGCGGCGACGACCGCGCCGGCGGCGTCGGTGAGCGTCACGGCCACGTCCGCCCGGTCGAGCATCACGTAGTACATCCCGGCGGCGGCCGTCAGGGCGAGGCGCCCGCCGCCCGCGGGGAGGGCGACGGTGTAGTGGGTGTGGACCTTGACGGCCGGCGCGGTCTCCCCGGCCGCCGCCGCCATGAAGTCGGGGTGGTGGGGCCCGAACTCGAAGTGCTGGCAGCCGGCCTCGATGGCCGCCGCGGCCTCCGTCGGCCCGTGGTCGTGGTCGTGGGCGTCGTCGCAGGCCCAAAGGCCCGCGGTGACAAGCAGCAAGTAGCGGATCGTACGCATGATCTTCCCCGAGGCTGTGCGTGGGCGCACCCTACGCACCGGGCCAGCGGGGGACCATGCGACATGTTGTCGCACCCCCGCGCTCAGTCGGCCGGCGGGTACTTCTGCAGCTTGCGCTGGAGGGATCGGCGGTGCAGGCCGAGGCGGCGGGCGGCCTCGGAGATGTTGCCGCCGCAGTCCGCCAGCACGCGGTTGATGTGCTCCCACTCGGCGCGGGCCAGGCTCGGGGCCTGGTACTCGTCGGTGGGCGCGAGCGGCGGGGCCTCGGCCTTCTCGAAGGCGGCCAGCACGTCGTCGGCGTCGGCGGGCTTCGTCAGGTAGTTGAGCGCCCCCAGCCGCACGGCCGCCACCGCGGTGGCGATGCTGCCATAGCCCGTGAGCACCACCACCTCCGTCGCCGGCCACCGGGCGGCGATGGCCTCGACGAGCTCCAGGCCCGAGCGGCCGGGCATCCGCAGGTCGACGATGGCCTTGGGGACGGGGGCCTCGGCCAGCAGCGCGAGGGCCTCGTCGTAGCTGGCGGCCAGGCGGGGCGCCAGCCCGCGGGCGGCCATCGCGCGGCCGAGGCGGCGGCGGAACACGCCGTCGTCGTCGACGATCAGGATGGCCTCGCTCATGGCAGCCGCACCTCGACGCGGGTGCCGACCCCCGGCGTCGACTCGATGTGCAGGCCGCCGCCGAGCTGCTGGAGCGTCGTCGCGGCCAGGTAGAGCCCCAGCCCCATCCCCTCGCCCGGGGCGCGGGTCGTGAAGAACGGGGCCTGAGCCTGGGCGAGCACCTCGGGGGTCATGCCGGGGCCGTCGTCGGTGAGGGTGAGGGTGCCGGGGCCGGCGGTGAGGTGCACCGGGCCGGCCGTCGCGCGCAGGGCGTTGTCGATCAGGGCGCGCAAGGCCTGGACGAGGGGCCGGGCCTGGGTGCAGCGGCGGTCGTCGCCATGCGCCCCCAGCGCCACCACCACCCGGTCGGCGTCGGCCACGGCGGCCTCGACGAGCGCCGCCACCGTCGTCCAGGCCCGCTGGTCGCCCACGCCCAGGCCCGCGTCCTCGGCCAGGCGCACCAGGACGGCCCGGCACCGATCCACCTCCTGCCGCACCAGGCGGGCGTCCTCCAGCAGCTCCGCCGTCTCGCCGCGCGCGAGGGCGGTCTCCATCTCCCGGGCCACGACCGCGATGGTGCCGAGGGGGGTGCCGAGCTCATGGGCCGCCCCCGCGGCCAGCGTCCCCAGGCTGGCCAGCCGCTCGGCCTGGGCCGCCGCCGCCTGAGACGCCGCCAGTTCCGCCTCCTGCCGCCGCAGGGTGGCCCGCACGCGCCCGGCGAAGAAGGCGATGAACGCCGCCGTGAGGGCGAAGCCGGCCCACATCCCCTGCAAATGCAAGGACATGTCGTGGTGGGCGTGGGGATCGAGGTCGATGAAGAGCGTCGCGTAGCCGCCCACCGCCAGCCCCACCAGCAGCCACGTCCAGGCCGCCCGCAGGACGAGCACCGCCAGGGCGATGTAGACGAGGTAGAAGACCGCGAAGGGGTTGAGGGCCCGGCCCGTGAGCTGGAGCAGGACCGTCAGGCAGACGACGTCGGCCACCATCAGGCCGGCCTCGAACCACGCCGGGCGGACCCGCGCCCGGTGCCCCGCGACGATGCTCAACCCCTGCACCAGCAGGATGCCGGCCACGGGCAGCGCCGGGATGTCGGCCCCGAAGCCGAACCGGGCCAGCAAGCCGACGCCCAGCTCGGCCAGGAGCACCGCCCACCGCAGGCTCGGGAACCAGTCGCGTCGCGTCATCGGTGAGGCCTCCTCCGCGCCGCGTGTTCTCCCCGGTCGGGGCGGGTGGCGTCAACCGGTGCGCCGGGGTGCCTTGCCCGGCACCCGGCGCGCTGGGTACCGTCGAGGCACGACACACCAGGGGGCAGCATGGTGATCGCGCGTGAAGCTACCCGTGGGGCGGCCGCCTGGCTGGCGCTCGCCCTGACCCTCGCGCCACCGGCGACCGCCCAGGCGAGCGGGGCGCCCTTCAGCGACGAGGACTGGAGCGAGAGCTTCTGGGCAGGCGTCGGCGGCGCCGCCACGGTGGGCGTCGTGGGGGGGCTCGGGCTCGGCGTCGCCACCTCGCTGACCTGTCGCGACGACCGGCCCTCGGAGTGGGGGTGCAGCGAGGTGGTACCCATCGTCGCCCTCTTCGGCGGCTACCTCCTCGCCCACCTGGGCGTCGTCGGCGGGGTGTACGGGTACGGGGAGTCCACCGGACACGACGGCAGCCTGATCCTGACCGCCCTCGGCACCCTGGCGGGCGCCCTCCTGCACTGGGGGAGCGTCTACCTGGCCAGCGAGAGCGGCGACGGCTTCCTCGCGGCGGCGCTCGCCATCGTCGGCGCGCCCTTGCCCGCCTTTGGCGCGAGCCGGGCCTACGGCTGGAGCCTGGACGTGGCCCCCGCCGGCCCGACGCGGGTCAGCCTGGTCGAGGTGGACCCCGCCGGCGACGTCCGCCTGGGCTTGCCCGCGCCCCTGCCGGGCCGCGACCCGGAGGGCGGCCTCCAGGTGACGGTGCCGCTGCTGAGCGGCCGCTGGTAGCCCGCAGGCGGGCCGGCGCCTCGCTTGATCCGACGCACCTGGCAGCCTGTTCTCGGATCGGAAGTCGGATCGAAATTCAGCGCCATCTGGGAGGTGCTCATGCGGATCGCACACGACATCGTGCCGGTGGGCGAGCTCAAGGTCCACGCGGCCGCCTTGCTGAAGCGGGTGCGGGCGCAGGCGGGTCCGATCGTCATCACGCAGCATGGCCGTCCGGCGGGCGTCCTCCTTTCGCCCGAGGCCTTCGATCGGCTCACGGCCGAGTCGCGGCTTCTCCAGGCGGTCCGGGCCGGTCAGGCCGACGTGGCGGCCGGCCGGGTGGTCGAGGACGCGGACCTCGATGATGATCTGGAGGCCATCTTCGCCGCGGCCGAGGTCCGGTAAAGCTGGTCTGGTCGGAGCGGGCACGCCAGGACCTGCTGGCCATCGCGGCGTACATCGCCAGCGACAATCCGACGGCCGCGCGAGCGCAGGTGGCGCGCCTGCGTGCCGCAGCCCGCAACGCCGCAGAGCAGCCCCAGATCGGCCGAATGGTCCCAGAGCCCGGCGATCCAGCGGTGCGCGAACGGATTGTCGGACGCTACCGGCTCGTCTACCAGATCGGCGCCCAGCTCGAGGTGCTGGTGGTCTTCGAAGGCCACCACCGCCTCCCCCTGACGGACTGAGCCGACGCCGGCCCCGCGGCCCTGGACTTTTTCTAGCCACAGCGGCAAGATCCAGCCCCATGGGAGATCTGCTCGCCCCGGATGGTGCCAGCGTCCGCCTGCTGGCGCGCACGCTCATCGGCCGGGCGCCGCACGCGGCGCTGCGGCTGGCCCACCCGCAGGTCTCCGGGGAGCACGCCGTCGTCGCGTGGCAGGGGGATGGCTGGTACATCCGCGACCTGGGCAGCCGCAACGGCACCTGGCTGGACGACCGGCGCCTGGAGCCCGGCGAGAGCGCCCTGCTCGTCCCCGGCACCCGCATCAGCTTCGGCACCGAGGTGACGTTCACCCTGGAGGGCTCGCGCCCGCCCGCCGCCGGGGCCGTCAGCGAGGCGGGCCGCCAGGTCGAGGGGCTGGATGGCGTCCTGGCGCTGCCCGGGCCCGAGAACCCCGAGGTGGTCATCTTCTGGCGCGCCGATCGCTGGGTGATGGAGGACGAGGCGGGCGAGCGGCCGGTCGGGGCGGAGGTGGAGGCCGGCGGCGAGCGCTGGCGCCTGCACCTGCCCACCATCCTGCCCGCCACCGTCGATCAGCGGCAGCCGCGCCTGGAGGAGGTGGATCTGCACCTGGCCGTGAGCCGCGACGAGGAGATCGTCCAGGCCGAGTGGCGGGTGGCCGGGTCCGTCGTGCGGCCGGAGCCGCGGGCCTACCACTACCTGCTGGCCACCCTGGCGCGCCTGCGCGGCGCCGAGCCGGCGGAGGGCTGGGTGGAGGCGGAGGTCCTCGCCCGGATGCTGGCCGTCGATCGCAGCCACCTGAACGTCCAGGTCTTTCGCGCCCGCCAGGAGGCCGCGGCCCTGGGCATCGAGGACGCCGCCGCCCTCATCGAGCGCCGCCCGGGGGCCTGGATGCGCATCGGCCTGCCCGACGCCACGGTGGGGGCGCTGTAACGGCCTGTCATGGCCTGGGCCGTCGCCGGCCGCCACGATGACCCCACGGACCGCACCGCGAGGATGACATGACCGAGAAGTTGAAGGATCCCGCCGACCTGCATGTGCTCCTCGTCGGGCTGGGCCACTACCCCGGGCTCCAGGGTGCGGAGGCGCCGGGCTGCCTGGGCGACCTGATGACCTGGTTCGAGCTGCTCGTGAACCAGGGCCTCCCCGACGACCGCCTGTGGATCGCGGCGTCCATCCCCGCGCCCCCCGAGGGGCGGGAGCTGTTCGACCGCACCTGGGTGGACATCCGGCACGTCCACGGCCTGACGAGCGGGGATCGCCGCGACGGCCAGGGCACGCTGGAGAGCCTGCGGGCCACCATCGACGCCTTCGTCGCCAGCCTGCCGCGCAAGAGCCGCGCCCTCGTCGTGTGGGCCGGGCACGGCTGGACGGCGGCCGACGGCAGCCTGCACCTCGCGACGGCCAGCTCCCGGTGGGAGGACGGCAGCGTCTGCGGCGCGCACTACGCCCTGGCCGACACGATGCCGTGGGACGAGCTCGTCCAGCGGCTCGCGGCCCGCCCCCGGTCCACGGAGCTGGCCATCGTCCTCGACAGCTGCTTCGCGGCCAGCGGCGCGGCCCACCGCAGCATCGCCGGCGGCGGCGACCACCGCGGCCAGGCCCCGCGCGTGCGCAAGCGCGACGTGGTGCTGATGGCCTCCCAGGGCGCCCAGCAGGCCCGGCAGGTCACCATGCAGGGCCGCAGCCTCGGCGCGTTCAGCTGGGCGCTCACCTCGGTGCTCTCGCGCTGGGGGTCGGCGCAGGGGGGCTGGGCCATCACCCCCGAGGAGCTCGTCACCCGGGCCGGCGCGCTGCTGTTCTCGTTGGGGATCACGCAGATGCCCGCCTTCGACGGCGCTCTGGAGGCCCTGCGCCGCCCCTTCCTCGGGGGCCGCGGGCGCGTCGCGCCGGCCCAGGACCTGCCGGGCATCGAGATCGACCCGGACACCACCGGGCGCGTCTACGACGTGAAGGTCGGCACGACGACGACGCTCATGGTCGCCACCACCGCCACCAACAGCCAGGGGGCCGTGGCGCCGAAGCGCCTGTACTGGGAGCAGCTGCCCACGGGCGATGACTTCACCCTCAGCCCGTCGAGCGCGTCGCCCCCCACCAGCCTGCCCTCGGGCAGCGTGCTCTACGAGGACGACCCGTGGGCCTCGGGCTCGCCGCCGGGCAGCGTGGGGGACGGCGGGTGGGAGATCCGCGTCGCGGGCAGCCTCGTCGGCTGGATGTACGTCAGCAGCAGCGGGAAGCTGGCCTTCGCCCGCACGGGGAGCGGCGTCGACTTCAACAGCGGCAGCTTCACCTGGAAGAAGCCCCTCACCATCCCCACCGGCGGGCCCTACTGGACGGCCGCCTGCCCGCCGAAGTAGGCCTGCCGCGCTCCCATGCGGATTCTGCTTTGAAATCAGCACATTGGCCCATCGAGTTCCCCATTGACGGCCCGCCCGCTGCCGCGGCACGCTCAAGGCTCACACCAGGAGGGGACCGTGCCGCGCCTCGAGATCGTCCACAAGCACCAGACTCGCCTCAACGATTGCTGGTACGCCTGCATCCAGATGATCCGCACCTGGAAGCACGACGGCGCGAAGACCAAGGCCGTCGGGGCCGGGGTCCGCGCCCACCGCGGCCGCGGCCTCTTCGGCGGCGGCTTCTGGGGCTGGACGCTGGGCAAGCACAGCCCCCAGTGGCAGGCCATCCTCGACGAGAACGAGCTCATCGACGTGGGCTGGGACGTCGGCACCAACGCCTGCGCCAGCGTGCAGCACTACGTCGACCAGTACGGGCCGCTCATCGTCGGCGGTGACTTCGGCAAGGTGGGCCGCCTCCCGGGCACCAGCAAGCACGTCCTGACCGAGCAGGGCCACTACATCGTGGTGGCGGGCACGAGCGGCGCCTCCGACATCGTCCACGTCAACGACCCCTGGCACACCCGCCCCACCGACATGGCCTTCACCGAGTTCCGCCGGCTGATCTGGCTGGACGGCATCAAGACCATCGTCGCCAACGCGCCCTGACTCGCCCGGGCTCACGCCCGGCGCGCCAGCCGAAACCCCACCGTGCCGTAGCGCAGGCCGGGGCGGCCGCCATAGCGGGCGGCCGAGCGGGCGAAGTCCGGCAGGCTGAGCAGCGAGCCGCCGCGGACCGCCAGGTAGGCGGCGTCGGGGACGTGCCCCGGATCCAGCACCACCGGCTCGACCACGGCCCCCTCCTCGGGGGGCGCCGTCAGGAAGAGGTTGCCGCACCAGTCCCGCACGTTGCCGGCGAGGCCGCGCACGCCGTAGGGGCTCTCGTCGGTGGGGAAGGCGTGGACGGAGGCCCGGGCCGGGGGACCAGGGGCCGTGTGCAGCGAGCAGGCCCACGTCGGCTCGAACCGATCCCCCCAGGGGAAGTGCCGGCCGTCGGCGCCGCGGGCCGCCTTCTCCCAGGCCAGCTCATGGGGCAGGCCCCAGGCGTGGCCGGTGCGGGCGCTCAGCCACGCCGCGTAGGCCCGGACGCCGGCGTGATCCACCATCACCACGGGGTGGTCGCGCTCGGCCGCCAGGCCGGCGAGGCGCCCATCGGGGCCGGGGCTGAAGAGGGGGCGGCGCTCCGTCCCCGCGACCATCTCCTGCGGCGCGTGCTGGCGGGCCTCGTCGTCACGGCCGTGGGCGTAGAGGTCGTGCAGGAACGCGAGGAAGTCCGCCTGGGTCACGGGCGAGCGCTGCAGGATGAAGCCGTCGATCCACACGCGGCGGGCGGCGAGGCCATCCGGGGCGCGGGCGTCACCCCCCACCTGGCACCAGCCCGCCGGGATGTAGACCTCGTCGGCGCCGAGGGCCGCCGGGAGGGCGACGGGGCGCCCCGGGTCGTCGGGCGGCCCGGGCGTCCAGCGCTCCGCGCGCCCGACGTGCGCCGACAACGCCACGACGGGGCCGCCCGGCGGGGCGAGGCGGACCTCGTAAGCCCCTGAATCAACGGGAAAATCTACGATGGGGGTCACCCCGGCGTCCACCGGGTGACGCGGCACGAGCCGGCGGTCCTCCTCGGCGATGGCCCACACCTCGACCCGCGCGCCCGGCGGCGTCGTGGCCAGGCTCAGGGTGCCCCGGCCGGCGAGCCAGTCGGCGAAGCGCCCGCGGTCATGGGCCCGCAGCAGCGCCACGTACTCGGCGGCCGCGTCGGCGTCGCGCCGCGCCTCGGCGTCCACGGCGCGCTCGTGGTAGAGGCCGGCCAGCAGCGCGTGGGCCTCGCGCAGATCGGGGGCGCGCTCCAGGGCGGCGCGGGCCTTCTGCACCACCTCGATCTCCAGCAGCCGGGCGGCGCGCGCCTTCTCCTGGGCGGCGTGCTCGAGGCGCCAGCCGGGGAGCTTCTGCTCGACGGGGGCGTGGGGCGGCAAGGGGGCCAGGGCCGCCTCGGCCTGGCTCGCGAGGGCGTCCGCCTCCTGCCGCCGCGCGGCGAGGGTGCGCAGCAGCGCCTCCGCCTCGTCGAGGACGAGGCGCGCTTCCGCGCGGCGGAGGCTGCCGGCCAGCCAGGCCCCGAGGGCCTCCGCGAAGGGCGCCGCGTCGGGGAAGCGATCCGCCGGGGCGTGGGCCAGCGCGCGCTGGCTCAGGGCGATGAGCTCGGCGGGGGCCTCGGCCTCGGAGGCGAGGACGTCGCGCAGCATGGCGCCCAGGGCGTACACGTCGGCGGCGGGCCCCACGCGCTGGCCGGCCGTCTGCTCGGGGGCGCGGTAGGCCGGCGTCCCCAGCACGGCCCCCGCCTGCGTCAGCCCCGGCCCCGTCACCGGCGAGGCCGGGTCGCTCTCGGCCACCTCGCCCACGCGGCGGGCCAGGCCCCAGTCCAGCACCAGCACCTCGCCGAAGGCCCCCACCATGATGTTCGACGGCTTGAGATCGCGGTGCACCACCCCCTGCTGGTGGGCGTAGGCGAGGGCCTGGGCCACGCGCGCCAGCGCCTCGACCTGCGTCCAGAGGGGGGCCTCCAGCCCGCCCAGCGTGGGGCCGCGCACCTCGCGCATGGTGTACCAGAGGCGCCCATCGGCCAGCTCGCCCTGGTCGTAGACCGCCACCACGCCCGGGTGCTGCAGCCCGGCGGTGATGCGGGCCTCCCGCTGGAACCGCGCGCGGGCGATGGGCTTCGCCGCCAGCTCCGTCCGCATGATCTTCATGACGAGCGTGCGATCGAGGGAGGCGTCGTGGACGCGGCGGACCTGGCCCATGCCCCCCAGGCCGACGGCCCCCTCATCGCGGTAGCGGGCCGGCAGGATGGCCGGCGCCTCGGGCGAGCTGCCCTCCACGCCGGCGGCGGTCGCGGTCCAGTCGGCCAAGCTGCCTCCTCGGGGCGCAGGCTACCCCGCTCCCCGGGACCCCGTGAAGGGCTCAGGGCACGGTGCCGGCGGTCACCGTCAGGGGCCAGGTGACGACGCGGACACCGTCGCCCCAGGCCGCCCGCAGCGCGGGGGCGTACGCCGCCAGCGGATCACGGCCCGTGGCGCTGAGGGCGGCGACGCGGGCGGACCAGGTGGACAGGTAGCCGAGGTAGGCGTCGACGTCCCACTCGGCCGTCATGGGCGGCAGCGCCAGGGGGAGCGGGGGGAGGTCGAGGCCGAGCCAGGAGTAGCCGGCGTCCAGGCGCTCGCGGCCCGGGGGCCAGTAGGGGTCGACCTCGGCGAGGTAGTACCGGACGATGCGGTCCACCTCGGGGGTGATGGTCGCGTGGGTGTAGCCCCAGAGGATGACGGGGGCGCCGGGGCGGCCGACGCGGCGACACTCGGCGGCGAACCGCGGCAGGTCGAACCAGTGGGCGGCCTGGGCCACGGTGATGGCGTCGGCGCAGGCGCTGGGCAGGCCCGAGGCCTCGGCGGTGCCCACCCGGTAGCGGACGCGAGGGTGCGGCGTCGCATTGGCGATCTGGGCCGCCGCGCCGTCGGTGGCGAACACATGGTCGAAGTGGGCGGCGAGGGCCACCGCCGCCTGGCCGTTGCCGGTGGCGCAGTCCCAGACCGTGCTGCGGCCGGGGGCGAGCTCCGCGATCTGGGCGAACAGGGCCGGGGGGTAGTGAGGGCGGAAGCGCGCGTAGTCCGCCGCCTGCGTCGAGAAGTGGTCGGCGAAGGACACCTCAGCCTCGCAGCAGGGCGGGGATGGGGGCGCTGCGCAGGCTGCTGGCGTCCACCCCGGCCGAGACCAGGGCCGACGTCAGCACATGCTCCGGGAAGAGGGACTCGCCCCCCTCGTCGGACCGGCCCGACGCCAGGTCGATGAGCTCCGGCCCGAGGGCGCTGTCGCTGCTCGACCCGATGACCTGGCCCCCACGCAGGCCGCCGCCCGCCACGAGGGCGCAGTTGCCCAGGTGGTGGTCGCGGCCGTTGCGCTCGTTGAGGCGCGGGGTGCGCTGGAACTCCGAGAAGGCCACGAGGGTGGTCTTCTCGAGCATCGAGCCGCCCCCGGGGGCCTCGGTGGCCTGCAGATCGGCCAGCAGCCGCGCCAGGGCGTTGAAGCCGTCGGCGAGGCGGGTGCTGTGATCGTTGGCCCAGGTGTTGTCGTGGGTGTCGAGGGCGTTGGCCAGCGTCACGCTCACCACCCGCGACAGCCCCACCTTCAAGGCCTGGGCGGCCAGCGCCGCGCGGCCGTACGCCGTCTCCAGCATCCCGGCGGCCAGGCCGTAGTGGGCGCGGACGGCGGCGAGCTCGGGGCTCTGGAACTGGAACTGCCGGTGCAGGTTCGAGGTGACCACCTCGCGGGCGCGGCGGCGGTTGTCGCGGTAGATGGCGGCCAGCTCCGTCCCGCCGATACCGGGCTCGTTGCCGCAGTCGCGCGTCTTCTGCCAGTACGCCCCCAGGGCGCCGCGCACGTTGGGGGCCACGCCGGTGGCCAGGCCCAGGTTCTCCTGCAGGATGTACTGCACGTGATCCACGGCGGCCACGGGCATGGCGGCGGCGTAGGCCGGCTGGTCGACGTTGTAGCTCTCCACCAGGTGCGACAGGTGGGGCACCGGGCGGTCGGGGTCGAGCTGGCCGGCGCAGAGCGTGCCCACGGAGCTGCCGCGGGCGGTGAGGCCGGCGGGCGGGCGCCCCGTGATGAAGTAGCGGCGGCCGACCTCGTGGGTGAGCGTGGCCATGTTGATGCCGCGCACCACGCTGAAGAGGTCGGCGTGGGTCGCCAGCTCCGCCGCGCAGGGCCCGAGCTGGAACGGCCCCGCGTCGATGACCTGCCGGGAGAACTGGGGCGGCAGGCGGTCGTAGCCGGGCTGGATGCCCGTCTCCCGCATGACTTCCTCAGTGAAAACAGCAGGATCCCGCGGATCGAGGCCGAGCAGGGAGTCCCAGCCGCCCTCGAAGTAGCAGAAGATGAAGTAGCGGTCACCCACCTCGGCGGCCCGGGCCACCCGGCCCAGCAGGCCGCCGCCCAGGGTCAGCGCGCCGGCAGCGAGGCCCGTGCGCAGCAGGAAGTCCCGCCGCGTCGCCCCACCGGCCGCCCCTCGTGCGTCTCGTCGGTTCATGGTCGGGCCTCCTAGTAGAGAATGAACTCGGGGTCGGTCATCATCGCGATGCACACCGCCGTCCAGCCATCGAGGGCCCCGCGACCCGCCGGGGCGGTGCTGCTGGCGTTCTCGAACAGCTCGTAGAGATCGGCGATGGGCGCGTCGTCGTCGTCGGCCACCTGCCGGGCGTAGAACCGCAGCTGCAACGCCCGCAGGTTGGCCTTCGCGTGGGCCTCGTCCAGGCTGTCCCAGTCGCCGTCGCGCACCAGCGAGCGCTCGCCCGCCGCCGCGGCCCGGTCGCGCTGGGCCCACTGGCCGCAGATGCGGAAGGCCGCGTCCTGGACGAACTTCGCCACGATGAGCGTGGGCTCCAGGTTCTCCTGGGTCACCCGCAGGTAGTCGGGGGCGCCCAGCGTCGGGGCCAGCACCTCCAGCATGTCCGTCGGGCCGGCGCCGAAGTCCTCCGTCCAGCGGATGCCGTCCGTCACGACCGGGATGGAGCGGGCCAGCTGGGCGATGGCCATGCGGCCGGGCGAGCGCGCCAGCGGCTGCTCCACCTGGCCGCCGCCCGCGCCGCCGGCGCCGCCGCCCTCGCCGCCCGCGCCGCCGCCTTCGCCGCCCAGGCCCCCCATGTCGGGCGTGGGCGCCGGGCTGCCGCCGCCTCCACCCCCGTCGTCACAGCCGAAGAGGCCCAGCGCCAGGGCCAGCACATAGCGCGTCATCGCTGCATCCTCCGGTAGCCGGGGTCGGTCAGGAGGGCCTTGACCAGCACCTTGAAGTCATAGTCGCTGGCGGTGAACGCCTGGGCGAAGCGGGGCAGGTCCCGGTTGCGCTCCTCGGCGGTCGGCTCGCGGTGGTAGAAGCGCGTGAAGAGCTTCTGGGCCGCGCACTGGGCCAGCCGCCCGTCGGCCATGGCCTGCTCGACGAGCAGCCGCGGGCCGCCCTCGACCTTCGCCACCTCCGCCTCGCCGCGCCACTGGTACGACTTGAGCACGCCAGCGTAGGGCAGCTCGTCGGGGTGGCCCACCTCGGAGACGTAGAAGCGCTCGCAGACGAAGTCGCAGCCCTGGCCGCCGCGGCGCGCGCACTCGGCGCAGCGGGCCACGTAGGTGGGGAAGAGCTGCGGGTCGAGCCAGGCCGCGCCGGCGTCGGCGAAGCGGCCCCAGTGGCCGGCGGACGGCTCGAGCTGCGCGTGGCAGGCGTTGCAGCCGCAGCGCTTGCGCAGGTCGGGCTCCTGGCTGCAGGCGTCGTTGGGGCTCGGCAGCCCGCCCGCCGGCGCCACGAAGGGCTGGCAGAGGAAGGCGTTGTAGAACTGGTTGGCCCGCGCCCGCGACGTCTGGAAGCGCAGCAGGTACGACATGCTGGTGAGGATGCCCGCCGACTGGGGTGCCTTGCGCTCCACCGTGTGCCACGTCATGTCATCGTAGGGCACATCCGGCATGGCACCGTCGGCCAGGGGGCTGTACTGGATGAAGGGATCCACGCCCATGGGCGCCAGGTAGCGGTAGTAGTGGGCGATGGGGCCGTTGACCTCCTCGGTCTGGGCCAGGAGCATGTCGGTGTAGGGCCGCCCCGCCAGGATGGGCGCCTCGGCCATGCGCAGCTGCTGCTCCTGCAGGGCGCCCACCATGTCGATGACCGCCTGGAAGCCCGCGCAGTGCTGGAGGTTCGGGCCGCAGCCGCAGGTGCCGCTGGCCAGGCCGCCCGCGGTGTTGCAGGCCGCGCCGCTGGCGCCGGTGGCGTCGGTGCGGGCCTCCAGGGCGCAGACCTTCACCTCCGTCCCGGGGGCCCAGTAGGGCTCCACCATCACCCAGCCCTCGCGGCGGGTGCCGTCGGGCATCTGCTCGAAGACGAGGTCGCCGTTGGCATCCCACTCGGCCGGCTCGTCCTTGCAGGGCACCAGCCCACCACGCTCATAGAAGCCGACGAAGATGTGGAAGAGCCGCTGCCCGTCGCCGATGCCATCGTAGAAGGAGGCCGGCAGCAGCAGCGCCACCGCCCCGCCGATGATGTCGAGGGCCTCCGTGCTCGGCCAGAGCAGGTCGGCGTGGTGGCGGCGGACCAGCGTCTTGAACTCCTCGCCGGCCAGCAGGGCGTCGACCTCGGCCTCCCCCACCGGCCCGTCGCCGAGGGCCTCGAGCTCGTCGACGGTGGGCACGCGACCGTAGAGATCGAGGGTGAGCTGCCGCAGCAGCCGCGTCCCCTCCACCTCGACGACGTCGCCGCACGCCTCCTCGGCGAGCGCGGGCGTGGCGAGCATCGCCACGGCCATCGCGATCGCGAGTGGTCGCATCCGCATGGTCTGCCTCCGATTCTGGTGCCGTGGCCCCGACCCCGGCAGCCACGTAGAGCGGTACGCCGCCCCGTGCAGCCAGAGTAGCGAAACGCGTGGTCGACCGCGAAGGCGTCAGGGCAAGGTGGCGGGATCCGGCCACGTCCGCCCGGCCCCGAAGCGGCCGTGCTCGTCCCGCACGATCTCCGCCACGGCCACCGCCGGATCGTGGGTCAGGAACAGGTGGCCGCCCCGCCCCACGAGGTCGGCGAGCAGCGCCGCCTTCTCGTCGATGAGGCGCTCCGGGAAGCGGTCGTAGCCCATCGTGATGGGGGTGTGGATCCAGGGCACCCCGGGGATGAGGTCGCCGGCGAAGACCACCGGCCCGAGGGCCGTGGGCACCTCGGCCAGCAGCAGGCCCGGCGTGTGGCCCTCCGACCGGTGCAGCCGCCAGTCGGGGCCGAGCGTCGTCGAGCGATCCCCCTCGACCACCTCCAGGCGGCCCGTCGCCTCCAGCAGCGCCGGCAGCTCGGGGATGAAGGACGCCCGATCCCGGGCATGGGGTGCGCAAGCCCGGGCCCACGCCTCGGCGCCCACGACGAAGATCGCCTTGGGAAACAACAGCTTCGGCGCCTCGCCCTCGGCCCAGGCCGCCAGCAGCCCGCCCGCGTGGTCGAAGTGCAGGTGGGAGAGGACGACGACATCGATGTCCGCGTCGGTCAGCCCGAGGGCGGCCAGGCTGTCGAGCAGGACGTGGCGGTCCTCCTCCACCCCGAACCGCGCGCGCAGCTTCGGCGGGAAGAAGGCCCCGATGCCCGTCTCGCAGAGCACCCGGCGGCCCGGCTCCTCCACCAGCATGGCGCGGCACGCCAGCGCGATGCGGTTGTGCTCGTCGGCCGGCGCCCAGCGGCTCCAGAGGGCCTTGGGCACGTTGCCGAACATGGCGCCGCCGTCGAGGCGCTGGGTGTTGCCGGGGATGGAACGGATCGTGCGCATGGGGGCCTCCGGCCGGGGAGCATAGCGGATCCCGCCCCGCTGTGGCACAAGGCGGCCCCCACGAGGCGGAGGTGCGCGATGCAGTGGCAGGTCTTCATGACGGTGCTGACGACGGTCTTCCTGGCGGAGCTGGGCGACAAGACCCAGCTCGCGACCATGACGTTCGCGGCCAACGGGCAGGTGAGCCGCTGGACCGTCTTCGCCGCGGCCTCGGTGGCCCTCGTCGCCGCCTCCGGCATCGGCGTCCTCGCCGGCGCCTGGCTGACGCGCTACGTCAGCCCCCGCCACCTCACCCTGGCCGCCGGCGTCGCCTTCATCGCCATCGGCGCCTGGACGCTCTACGGCGCCCTGCGCGCGGAGGCGGCCTAGAGCTCGTCGAAGCGGTAGCCCACGCCGTGCACGGTGCGGATGAGGACCGGCTCGCGGGGGTCCACCTCGACGCGCTTGCGCAGCTTGGAGACGTGCTGGTCGAGGGTGCGGCTGTTGGGCAGGTGGTCATAGCCCCAGCACTCCCGGAAGAACGTCTCGCGATCCACCACCTGGCCGCGCCGCTCGAAGAGCAGCTTCAAGATGCGCACGTCGCGCAGGCTCAGGTCGAAGACCTGGTCGCCGCGGCGCGCGCGCAGCTCGGCCGGCAGCACCTCGAGGTCGAGCAGCATGAACGGGCCCTCGTGGCCGGCCCGCACCGCGTCGCGCATGCACCGGCGCGTCACGGCCCGGATGCGCGCGATGACCTCCTTCACGCCGAACGGCTTCTGGATGAAGTCGTCCGCCCCCAGCTCCAGCCCGAGCACGCGGTCGATCTCCTCCGACTTGGCGCTGATGAAGATGATGGGGATGTCGGTGTCGGCCCGGCGGATCTCGCGGCAGACGTCGTAGCCGTTCAGGCCCGGCATCATGATGTCCAGCAGCACGAAGTCGGGGCTGGCCCGGCGCCAGGCGTCGAGGGCCGCCCGGCCGTCCGCGGCCATCACCACGTGGTAGCCCTCCGCCTCCAGGATCTCTACGAGGCCCTCGCGGATGTGGGCGTCGTCTTCGGCGATGAGGACCTTCATCGTTGATCTCCTTGGATTTTTCTCTCAGGCGTGGCGCAGGCGCAGCTCGAAGGCCGCCCCGCGCTCCGTGGGCAGCAGCGTCAGGTCGCCGCCGTGCAGCCGGGCCAGATCGCGGGCGATGCCCAGGCCGATGCCCGTGCCGCTGACGCCCTCCTCCAGCGCGTCCGACAGGCGCTCGAAGGGCTCGAAGACGCGTTGCCGATCGCCCCGCGGGATGCCGGGGCCGCTGTCGTGCACGGTGATGGTGGTGTCGGTGGGCGTCTGCACCGCCGTGATGCGCACGGGCCCGCCGTGGGCGTACTTCTCGACGTTCGAGAGCAGGTTGCCGAGGATCTGGCCCAGGGCGTCGGCGTCGACGCGGACCGTGGCCGGGGCCCCCGGCTCGAAGGCCACCGCCACCCCGCACCGCTCCAGCGACGGCGCGAAGCCCTCGATGGCGTCGCGGATGACGTCGTCGATGACGGCCTCCGTGGGCCGCAGCCGCAGCGTCTCGCGCTGCTTGCGGGCGAAGGTGAGGATGTTGCCGATGAGCCGCGACAGGCGCTGGCTCTCCCCCTCGATGATGGCCACGTGCCGGGCGGCGCGGTCGTCCTCGTCGTCCAGCTCGTCCGCCAGCAGCTCCGCGTACATGCGGATGTTGGTGAGGGGCGTCTTCAGCTCGTGGGAGACCTGGTTGACGAAGGTGACGCGGCGGGCGGCCTCGCGCAGCGCCCGGGTGCTCTCGCGGTAGAACCAGACGGCCAGGCCGGCCAGGGCGAGGCCGATGGCCACGAGGCCGATGAGCAGGCCCGGGGCCATGCCGGCGGGCACCGGCACCGTGCCCGTCCAGGCCAGCCGCCAGGCCGCCAGGGGCGCCGGCAGCGCGTGCAGGATGCGGGGCGCCTGGCTCGGCGCCGGCGTCCACGCCCCCCACTGGTAGATGACCTCGCCGGCCGAGTCGATCAGCGCCGTCGTCTCCTCGCCGCCCTCGCTGCCCGTGTCGGGCAGGCGCGCCACCACGTCGGCCAGGAGCTGCACGCGATCCACCTCCACCGCGACGAGGCGCCCGTCGGGAATCCGCCGCCAGAACATGAGGTTGAGGCCCCCGCCCCAGTACCAGACGTGCCAGCCATGGGCGTCGGCGGTGGCGGTCGCGACGGTGGTCAGGGGGACGGGCGTGGGGGGGGCCGCGGCCTGGATGACGTCCACGTCCCCGGGGCCGTTGCCGAGGGTCATCTGGTTGCCCTTGGCGAGGGGCGGCGCGATGCCCTGCTGCTGGCGCTGGGGGTGGGTGTCCTCGCCGCGGTGGGCCGCCGGGCGGCCGAGGGCGCGGCCCTGCCAGAGCCCCCGGGTGCGCTCGACGAAGGCCTCCTCGGCTTCGCTGACGGGGCCGTCGGCCGGCGGGAAGACGCGGCGCCCCTCGCTGTCGAGCACGAGCACGAACCGAAAGCGGCCATCGCGGCGGACGCGGTCGCGGATGTCGCCCGGCTCCTCGGGGAAGCCGTCGGTGGCGGCCACCAGCGCCTTGACCTTCTCGCCCATCAGGCGGCCGACCGCCGCGGCCTGCTCGGCCAGCCGCGCCCGCACCACCTCGTCGAAGCGCGCCACCACCTCGGCGCGGGCGTCGGCGGCGAAGCGCGCCCCGAGCCACGCCAGGCTGGCCAGGGGGGCCAGCACCAGCACGGCCAGCACGAGGGCGAGGCGCAGCTTCACCGGCCCGGCTCAGTAGCTCTGCTGGAGGTCGTACTGGTGCTGCACCCGGCGCATGACCTTGCGGCGGTGCTTCCAGTTCGACTCGTCCAGGTTCTTGGCGTCATCGAGGTTCTGCTCCTCCAGCTTCTTGAGCTTGGGGGCCTGATAGTACGTGGAGTTGTAGTTCAGCCACGCCGCGTTGTCGTTGAGGATGCGCCGGGCCGCCTCGGGATTGCCCTGGTCGCGCAGCTTCACGGCGAGCCGGTTCTGCTCGTTGCTCACCAGCTCGACGGCGTGGACCATGACGCCCCGGTCGACGGCGGCCTGGGCCTCGGTGGCGGTGGCCACGTAGCGGACCTTCACGGCGGCCTCGCGCTGCTCCGTCTCGCGGCTCTCCAGGTCGCGGTAGCTCACCGTCGCCTGGCAGACCGGCCGCTCGTCCCCCGCCTCGCCGGCGGGCAGCTCCAGCTCGACCAGGACGAACTTCTCCTGGCGGGCGAGCACCTGGGCGAGCTGGGCGGTGATCTCGTTGCCCACGATGTCGGCCTCGCGGCCGAGCACCCGGACGGGCCGCACCCCGGCCTCGCAGCGGATGCGCACGTCGGCGTCCTGGGCCACCACCGACAGCACCTCGCCGAACTCCAGGTCGAAGAAGCGCACCAGGTCGCCGGGCCGCTCCACGAAGACGTGGTTGCCGTCCGTCGCCCGGGCCAGCCCCTGCATCAGGTCCTCGTTGTAGTCCAGGCCCAGGCCCAGGGTCGTCACCGTCATGCCCTCGCGGCCCAGCGCGGCGCCCAGGCCGGCCAGCTCGCCCGGCGAGCTCGGCCCCACGTTGGCCAGGCCGTCCGAGAGCAGGATGAGCCGGTTGACCCGGTTGCGGTCGAAGAACTTGCGCAGCTCGTCGGCGCCCTTGCTCACCCCCGCGAAGAGCGCGGTGTTGCCCCCGGGGGAGAGGCGGGCGATGCCCTCGCGGATGCTCTGCTTGTCGGCGGCCTTGGTGGCGGGCACCAGCACCGAGACGCGGGTGTCGTAGGCCACCACCGACACGATGTCGTCGGGCCCGAGGCGGTCGACCGCCATGAGGGCGGCGTCCTTGGCGCGCATGATCTTCTCGCCGCTCATGGAGCCCGACTTGTCGATGACCAGCGCGACGTTGACGGGCACGCGGGTGGGCTTGCGATCCGCCGCGCCCGTCAGCCCGACCTTGAGGTAGGCGGTCTGCTTCTTCCCCGCCTGCACCGCGGGGGTGCCCAGCCGCATGTCCAGGTGGACGGTCTCGGCGTGGGCGGCGAGGGGCGCGAGCAGCGCCAGGGCGGTGATGAGGGTGCGCATGGCCCTCCTCCTTGGTTCATCCAGGTGAAGGCACCGTACCGCGGCCCCCCGCGGCGGTGGTCTGCGCGGGGTGAAGACCTTGTAAAAGAACTGTCAACACTGGCCCTGGAGCGCCCGATAAGATTCAGGTTTTGCTTTGAGCGACGGCGATCTAGGCTGGGCCGATGATCGCCCCCACCCCGACGACGACGCGCCTCGCGGACGTCACCCCCGAGGCGCCGGGCCGCTATGAGCGGCGCGGGGTGCTGGGCGTGGGCGGCATCGGCTTCGTCGAGCTCGCGTGGGACCACCACCTGGGCCGCGAGGTGGCCCTGAAGCGGCTGCGCCCGGGCCTCGGGGGCGACGCCGTGCGGCGGTTCTTGAAGGAGGCCCGCGTCGGCGCCCTGCTGGCCCACCCCGGCATCGTGCCGGTGTACGAGCTGGGCCGCCGCGCCGACGGCGCCCTCTACTACACCATGCTCCGCATCCGCGGCCGCACCCTCGCCCAGGCCCTCGACGGGGCCGATCTGGCCGACCGCCTGGCGCTGCTGCCCCACCTCATCGCCGTCTGCCAGGCCGTCGCCTACGCCCATGAGCGCGGCGTCGTCCACCGCGACCTCAAGCCCGACAACGTCATGCTGGGCGACTTCGGCGAGACGCTCGTGGTGGACTGGGGCCTGTGCTGCGAGCGGGGCGGCGAGGCCGGGCAGGACCAGCCGCTCATCGAGGCCCTGGCGGCCCTGCGCCACGCGTCGGGCACCCAGACGGTGGCCGGCGCGCCCATCGGCACCCCGGCCTACATGCCCCCCGAGCAGGCCCGCGGCGATCTGGCCGCCATCGACGAGCGCGCCGACGTCTACGCCCTGGGCGCCATCCTCTACGAGCTGCTCACCGGCGAGGCGCCGTTCAGCGGGCCCAGCGCGCTGCACATCCTCACCCTCGTGCTCTCCGAGCCGCCGCTGCCGCCGCGCTCGCTCGAGCCCCAGGCCCCCGCCGAGCTCTGCGCCATCACCGCCCGCGCGCTGGCCAAGGACCCCGCCGCCCGCTACGCGAACGCCTCCGCTTTGTGCAATGATCTCCTGGCCTTCCAGGCCGGCCGCCGGGTCGAGGCCCACGCCTACGGCCGCGGCCAGCTCGTGTCGCGCTGGCTCTGGCGCCGCCGCGTGGCCCTGCTGGGCGCGGCGGCCGTGCTGGCGGCGGGCGTCGGGGCCGGTGGTACCGGGGCCGGGCCGACGCGCACCTGCCGGCCCCCGTCGTCGACGCGGGCCGCCTGGACGCCGCGCTGCGAGCTGGCGGCCCCTGCGGCCCGCCGCCGCGCGCGGCTCCTCGGCCCGCTGGACGCCGCCACCGAGGCCAGCTGCGCCGCGTCCTCGTCGAGGGGGACGCCGCCGCCCGCGCCGTGGCCGCCACCGCCCTGGCCGCTGGCGACGCCGAGAGCGGCGCGGCCCTCGAAGCCCGCCTGCTGGCCGAGCGCGACGACGCCGTGCGCGTCGCCCTGGCTGAGGCCATCGCCGCGCGCGGCGGCCCCACCACCACGGCCGCGCTCTGCGCCGCCCGCCCGACGGCCCCGCCGCCCCTGCGCCGCGCGCTCGACGCGCTGCTCGCGCGCCTGGGCCCCGGCCCCTGCCCGCCGACGCCGCCGCGCGCGCGAGATCGGGCCGCCTGCCTGGGCGCGGCGCTGCCCGCCGCCGCCGCCGTCGAGGCCACCGAGGCCCTGCGGGCGCGGCACCCCGACGACGCCGGCCTCCGCCTCGCCGCCGCGCGCGCGCTGGCCCGCGCCGGCGACGCCGTGGCCGCCCTGGCCCCTCGCCGACGGCCCTGACGCCGACGCCGTGCGCGCCCCCTGCTGCTCGACCGGGAAGACCTGGACGCCGCCCTCGCCGCCCTGGACCGGCTGCCCCCCTCCGCCGAGACGCTGCTGCTGCGCGCCGGGCCCGCCACACCCTCGCCGACGCCGAGGGGGCCTGGCAGGCCGCCCAGGCCGCGGCGGGCCCAGGCGCACGACGCCGACGCGCGCGCGCCCTGGCGGGCGTCTGGCTGCTGCTCGACGATCCCGCCGCCGCCGCCTGGGTCTCGCGGACGTGCTGGCTGGCGATCCCGAGGACGCCGCCGCCCTGCGCCTGCGCGCCCGCGCCCTCCTGCGCCTCGGCGACGCCACTGGCGCCCGCGTGGCCGCCGAGCGCGCCCACCACCTGGCCCCCGCGACGCGGCGGGCCGCCGCCTGCTCGCCGCGCTGCGCCTGGCCGATGGCGACGACGCCGCCGGCCGCGCCCTCCTCACCGACGCCGCCGATCGGGCCGTCCTGGCTCTCGCGCCGGCGGGCGACCTGGCCTCGGCGCTCCAGGCCCTCGACGCCGCCGCCCAGGCCGCCTCCCCCGCCGCGCGCCCCGCCCTGGAGCTGATGGCCCTCGTCGTCGCGCTCCGGCTGGAGGGCTCTGGTCGCCTCGCCGCCCGGGCCGCCGCGCTCAGCGCCGACGGGCCGTGGTCCCGGGATCTGGGCCTCGTCATCCGGGGCGAGGCGTCGCCGGCGGTGCTGGGCGGGCGGCTGCGGCAGCACCCGGCCCGCGCCTGCGAGGAGACGCTGGCGCTCAGCGCGCGGGCCTACCTGGCGGGGGATCGGGTGGGGGCCGCCGATCGGCTGGCCCAGGCGCGGGGTGGGGATCCGGACGAGCTGCCCTGTGCCCTGGCGCGGAGCCTGGGCCGCCGGACGCTGCTGGTTCAGGGCACGAAGCCGTAGGACTGCTCGGCGCCGAGGGGCGAGCGGGGCTCGCCGCCCAGGGGCGACGGGCCCAGGTACACGCCGCCGAGCGTCTGGAAGATCTCCTCGGCGTACCGGGTCTGCCCCAGATCGTTGAAGTGCAGGGCGTCGTACAGGTAGAGCCCCACGTCCAGCCCCGCGAAACCATTGAGCATATCGGCGACGAGCAGCTCCTCGTCGTCCGGGATGGCGGCCAGGGCCGTCTCCAGGACCTCCCGCATGGTGCCCGCGCCGATGAGGCGCCCGGCCAGGCCCCAGAGCTGGTGCGTCGTGGCCTGCGTGTAGTCGGGGTACAGGCAGTAGAGGATGTCGGCGTCCGGGTTCACCTCCCGGATGGCCTGCATGATCAGCTGCACGCGGCCCACGATCTCGACCACCAGGTCCTTGGCCCCGGCGATGGCCATGGGCACGTTGGCCAGGAGGGCCGGGTTCGACATGTAGGCCAGGATGTCGTTGCCGCCGATGGAGATGATGACGAGGTCGGCGTCGGCCATCTCGGGGCGCAGGCGCCGCTCGAAGTTGGGCTGGCCGGGCAGCCACTCGGGGGAGGTGCTGCCGGCGACGGCCACGTTGCGGCTGTCGATCTCGGCCAGGCCCTCGAAGAGGGTGACGAGGCGGCTCGGGAAGAGGGGCCGGTCGCCCACCACCGGGATGCTGTCGCCCATCGTCACGACGACGGCGCTGCCCCCGGCCACGGCGGCCGCGAAGCCGCGGGGGCAGTTGCGGCGGCTGCAGCGCCCGGCGTCGGCCGGCGGCACCACCATGGCCGGGCCGTCCTCCATGTCGGTGAAGGCGTAGCTGCCGTCCTCGCAGGGCTGGACGGCCTTGGGGCCGGTGGGCGTGAGCACCTCGAACGGGCGGTTCACCGGCGGATCGTCGGCCTCGCGGGTCGCCGCGTAGCGCGTCTCGTCGGCCCCGTCCTGATCGGTGTAGAGCCAGCCCGTCACCTGGCCCGGGCCGCAGGCCCCCACCGGCGGCGGCGGCGCGGCGTCGGGCCCCGCGTCGGCCACCGCGGCGTCCGGCTCGGGCGAGGCGCCCTCGTCCACCGCGGGCGCCATGTCCTCGGCCACCGGCGCCGCGTCGGCTGCGCCGTCGGCCGGCGCCGCGTCCACCTGCCCCTGCTGGCCCGGATCCGCCGCCGGGCCGCCGTCGTCGTCACAGCCCGCCAGCAAGGCGAGCCCCACCACCAGCCAGATGCCGCGCATCACGCCTCCCCGCCCCCGTCGCGCTGCCGCTGCGCCTGGAGCCGATCGTAGTGTCGGTAGCCGAGCTGGTTGAGGGCCTCGCGCGGGGCGAGGCCGATGTCGACCAGCGTCTTCAGGGCGTACGTCCCCGCCAGCACCGTGGGCCGGTAGGCGGCGCGGGCCGCGTCGTCGTTGAACGCCGGCAGCGGCCGCAGCACCTGGTGGGGGTGCACGTGGATGAAGTGGGCCATGGAGCAGCGGGTGTAGCCCGGCTGCCGGGGCGCCGTGATGACGTGGGGCGTGGCCACCAGGCGGCCGCCCGTCAGGATCTCGAGCTGCTGGCCCACCTGGGCCAGCATGCAGCCCGCCGGGGCGACGCCCTGGACCCGCAGGCCGGCCGGGTTGTCGGCCGTCGGGCGGGAGCGCAGGTACAGGCCGGCCGACGGATCGGGCGAGGCGCAGGGGGCGCCCGTCGGATCGAAGAACCGCCCGCCGGGCAGCAGCGTGAGCAGGTTGAAGTCGGTGTGCTCCTCGCCCCAGAGCACGCCGTCCTCTACCTGCCCCGCCGTCAGAGGCAGGTACTGCAGCGCCCGGGTGACATGGGCCCCGCCGTTCAGCCGCGCCTGGAACGTGTCCTCGTCCAACCCGAGGGCCCGGGCCGCGCCGCGCAGGAGGGCCTCGCCCACCCCGTGCAGGCGCCGGCCGAGGTGCAGGTAGTCCGCCTCGAAGGCCGCCGGATCGAAGCCCTCGCCGGCCGGCGGCCAGACGTTCCGGGCGAAGATCTCGGGGTACTCGGCCTCGCAGGCCGGATCCACGTCCAGGGGCGCCGCGAAGTAGCACTCCTTGAAGTCGGGCTGGCCGCCCGCCACCACCGCCTGCTCGGTGTCCGGGGGCGTGTAGCCGCGCTGGTGCCAGATGCCCGGGCCGCCCAGGGCGCGCTTCGCGGCGTCGGGCAGACGGGTAAAGGCCCGGAATAACTGGTAGAACCGGTCCAGCAGCCCGGCCTCCGTGGCCGCCTTCACGTGCACGAGCCCGTAGGCCGAGAGGCCGTGGAGCAGGGCGGCGTCCTGGGCGTCGCGGGCCGATCCGGCCGGTCCGGCCAGGGCGTCGAGGTCGATGACGGGAATGCCCCGCTCCATGCAAACACCTCCACCGATGTCCGCCGGCTCGTACCACGACGGGGCCCTGCAAGTCACGCCCGGAGGCGCCGCTCACGGGCCAGGCCCTCAACGCCACACCGTCAATATTCGACGGAAATTCCAGTCCCCCAGGGCCGTCGGTCCGCGGCTCCTGGCGCCGTCTGGTCACGTTGTTGACCAGAACGCCCCATCGCACGATCATGAAAAGACTGGACCAGTGCCCATAGGCAACGGGGGCTCCCATGCGGATCTGGATCTCGCTGATCGGACTTCTGTGTCTGCCCGCCGCGGCGGTGGCCGAGCAGGCGTTCGTCGAGTTCGAGCGCCTGGATACCGTGCGCGCCGCGGATCAGGTCGAGGTGCGCTACAAGGTCACGAGCGCGAGCTGGCAGATCCTGGCCCGCGCCGGCCTGCGCCCGACGCTCGTCGCCGAGATGCTGGCGCCGGGTCGCAAGTCCCAGGTGACCCGGGGACAGATCGACCAGCAGACAGGTCGGTTCACCGTGACGCTGCGCGAAGGGCTGGAGCCGGAGTCGGTCCGCTTCGCCGTGCAGCACCCGGCCATCGCGGGCTTCCGCCAGGCCGGCGTGACGGTGGTGACGCTGTCGCGGCGCATCGGGGCCGGCCAGGTGGCCGCGCCCGCCGGCGTGTCGGGCCGCAGCGTCCACACCGCCTGCGCGAGCTGGCGCGGCGACGAGGAGGCCTGCCGGCACATCGTCGACGCCAGCGGCAACCTGGGCGCGGCGGTCATCGTGGCCTGCGGCGAGCAGGGCCGAAACCGCACCGACTGCCTGCGGGCGGCCAGCCGCGGCCAGGGCGACATGGCGGGCACCGTGCGCGCTTGCTCGAGCCTGGTGGCGAACATCGACGAGCGGCAGCGCTGCCTCGCGGCGGCCAGCCAGTCCCGCGGCGATCCCGTCGGCCTGGTCCGCGCCTGCGGCCGGCTCGTCGAGACCGGCGCCGCCCGGCTGACCTGCGTCGAGCGCGGCGCGCTGGCGCAGGGGGACGGCGGTGGGCTGGTGGAGCAGTGCGCGGTGGCCTTCGAGGGCGCCCTCGATCGGCTCGACTGCCTGGCCATCGGCGCCAACAGCGCGCGCATCCTGGCGCCGTCCATCGCCGCCTGCCAGCAGGCGATCCCGTGGTCGGGCCCCCGGCGCCGCTGCGTCGAGGCGGCCGCGGCCGCGCGGGTGGATCTGTCGTCGGCGATCATCGCCTGCCGGTCGGGCGCCAGCTCGCCGGCGGCCGTGCTGGAGTGCGTGCAGGTCGCGGCCCGCGGCCGCGGCGCCACCATCGCCACCACCATCCACGGCTGCAGCCGTGGGGCGGCGGACGACCACGACTTCAACGCCTGCGTCGCCCAGTCCGTGCCCAACAACTGAGCGCGCCGGCGCCGGGGCTAGAAGATCAGCGCCCCCAGGGCCAGCAGCGGCAGCGCGATGGGCCCCACGAACTGCAGCAGGAACAGCAGCAGCATCACCCCCACCTCCCCGCCGGCGACCTCCATCACTTCACCGCCATGAGCTTCGTCGGGGCCAGCGGCCCCGAGCGCACGAGGGCCAGCAGCACCCGCAGGCTGGCGCCCTCCCGGGGCTGGACGACCTGCACCTGCCCGCCGGTGATGGCCTCGCGCACGACCGGCAGCATCATGATCTGCTCGTCGGCGATGAAGGCGAGGCGCTGGTTCACGCGGCGGCCCGTCTCCTCGCCGAAGCGCGCCTTCGCGGCGTCGGTGAGCGCGAGGCGCAGGGCCTTGCCGCCGGCGGCGTCATCCACGAGCTGGGCGGCGCAGGGCGAGAAGTCGGCCTCGGTGAAGCTGGCGGGCTCGACGAGCACGGCGACGTCCTCGCCCGCCTGGCGCAGCCACGTCCGGCCGGCCGGCGCGGCGGGCAGCTCGGCCGGGGCCTTCTGCGCGTCGCCGAGGGCGGCCTTCGTGGCCGGCTCGTCCACCCAGCGTAGCGCGAAGTGGCCGGGCACCAGCAGCGGGGCGAGGCCCACCTGACCACCCGGCACGAAGCCCTTGAGCGTCAGCCGCCCCGGCCCTGGGGACGCCACGGCGACGTCCTGGCCGCCGACGTCCTGGATGCGCTGCACCAGGACGCGCCCGGCCGCCTCGGCGTCGCCCTCCACCGCGAGCTCGGCGTCGACGTTGGCCGGGAAGACCGCGGCCTTCAGCGGCGCGAGGGGCGGGCACTGGGCGGGACCACCGACATTCGCCAGCAAAATCAGGGGGATGAGCAGCATGCGAGCCTCCTTGGCCTGGTCTGTGGGGGGGACGATAGCAGGGCGCCTGGGGCCCCGCTACCGCCTCGCCCTCGCCCTCGCCCGGGCCGATCGCTATCCTCCGGGCATGAAGTGGACTGCCTGGATCGGCGCGCTCGCGCTCACCGCCTGCCTGCCCCTCGACGAGGACGCCACCGACGGCGGCGCCGGCGACGCGGCGGCCTCCTGCGCCGACGTCATCTGCGGGGGCAGCGCCCGCTGCGAGGCCGGCGCCTGCGTCTGCAACGCGGGCCTGGAGCGGCGGGGATCCGACTGCGTGCCGGCGGGGCCGGCCGTGCCCGCCGACCGGACGGAGGCCCTGGTCTGCGCCCGCTGGGAGAGCGAGCACCGCGACGTGGCCCCCGAGCTGGACCTGCCCGCGGGCGCGGACGCCTGCACCCCGGCCGACCTGCGCCCGGAGGGCCAGGACAACGCCATCCGCCGCACCAACCTCTTCCGCTGGCTGGTGGGCCTGGCGGAGGTGGCCTACGCCCCGGCCCTGCTCGACGGCGTGCAGGCCTGCGCGGTGGTCATGAACCAGCTCGGCACCCTGAGCCACGACCCGCCCCCCGGCACCCGGTGCTACGACCCCATCCAGTCGGCCGGGCAGAGCAACCTGGCCCAGGGCACCGGCATGGCCGACTCGGTGGACCTGTACGTGGGCGACCGGGGCGTCGACTCCCTGGGGCATCGGCGGTGGGTGCTCGAGCCCGGCCTCTCGGGCACGGCCTTCGGGCAGCGGGGCGTCTTCGGCTGCATGGACGTCAGCCAGGTGGGCGAGGCCCGCGTCCTGCCCGACGCGGTGGCCTGGCCGCCGGCGGGCTTCGTCCCCGTCGCGGCCGCCGAGGGGCGGTGGTCCATCGGCTTCTTCGGGGCCGATCCGGGCGACGCCCTCGCCCTGGAGATCGATCGCGGCGCGGGCTTCGCGGCGGCGGACTTCGACGTCCTGGACCGGGGCTACGGCCGGGCCACCCGGACCATCGCCTTCGACGTCCCTGGCGCCTGGCGCGCCGGCCAGCGCGTCGAGGTCCGGGTGTCGGGCATGGCCAACCGGCCCGATCTGGAGTATGCGGTGCAGTTCACGGACTGCCGGTTCTGAGGAGGCGCCCCATGGAGCAAGGCCCGCTCGTCTTCTGCATCCCCGGCTACGACGTCTTCGCCCATGAGCTCTGCTGGCAGCTCGACGGCCAGCCCGGCGAGGTGGAGCGCCGCCAGTTCCCCGACGGCGAGCAGTACCAGCGCCTCGCCACCGACGTGTTCGACCGCGACGTCGTCCTGGTGGGTGGCACCGTGACCGACTCGGCCACCCTCGGCGTCTACGACCTGGCCTGCGCCATCGCCAAGTACGGCGCCCGGCGGCTCAGCCTGGTGATGCCCTACTTTGGGTACAGCACCATGGAGCGGGCGGTCCGCGCCGGCGAGGTCGTCACCGCCAAGAGCCGCGCGCGCCTGCTCTCGGCCATCCCGCCGGCCACCTCCGGCAACCGGCTGCTCCTGCTCGACCTGCACAGCGAGGGCATCGCCCACTACTTCGAGGGCAGCCTCACCGCCTTCCACCTGGACGCCCGCACCGCCCTCATCCCCGCCCTGCACCGGGCCGGCGGCGACGACTTCGTCCTGGGCAGCACGGACGCCGGCCGGGCCAAGCGCGTCGAGGCCCTGGCCAACGATCTGGGCGTGGACGCCGCCTTCATCCTCAAGCGGCGCATCAGCGCCACCGAGACGCGCGTCACCGCCATGAACGCCCGGGTCGAGGGCCGGACGGTGGTGATCTACGACGACATGATCCGCACCGGCGGCTCCCTGATGAACGCCGCCCGCGCCTACCGCGACGCCGGCGCCGCCCGCCTCATCGCCTGCTGCACCCACGCCGTCTTCCCGGGGGACGCCTGGGAGCGCGTCACCGCGTCGGGCCTCTTCGAGGCCATCATCGCGACCGACAGCCACCCCCGGGCCATCCAGCTCGAGAGCGCCGGCCTGGGCCTCGTCCCGGTGGCGCGCCTCTTCGCCGACCACCTGGCCAGCCCGGGCAGCGAGCCGGGCGAGCACCGCCAGGCGCGCCCCACGGGGCAGAACAGCTTTTAGTTTCGAGACGTTACAGGACGACGACCATCCCGCTTCGTGCCGCGAGCCTCTACCTGGCGCTGCTGCCGCTCCTGGCCTGGGGCGCCGGCGCCCAGGCCGCCGTGGAGGCGGGCCCGGGGTGGCTGGTGCAGCGGTGGAGCCGCGATGACGGCATCCCGGCGAACAACGTCGCCGACGTGGTCCAGACCCCCGACGGGATGGTGTGGCTCGCGACCTACGGGGGGCTCGTCCGCTTCGACGGCCTGACGTTCGAGGTGGTCGACACCAGCGCCGCCCGCCTGCCGGCCAACGTCTTCACCGCCGTCACCGTGGCCCCCGACGGCTGGCTCTGGGCCGCGACCGAGAACCACGGGCTCCTGTCCCTGCGCGGCGGCATCATCCGCGGCCACCCGGAGTCGGCGTCGGCCTTCATCGAGTCCCCGGAGGGGCTCTGGGTCGGCTCGTTCCATGGCCTGTACGCCGCCGTGGACGGCGATCTGCGTTCCCGCCGGGCCAGGGGCCCCGCCAGCCCGTCCGCGTCTTCTACGAGAGCCCCGACGGCGATCTGTAGATCGGCACCTTCGGCGATGGGCTCTACCACCGCGACGCCGCCTCGGGGGCGCTGCGGCACTTCGGCCCGGACGACGGCCTGCTGGGCGTGGCCATCCGCGACATCTGGCCCGACCCGGACGGCAGCCTGTGGCTGGCCACCGAGGGCGCGGGCCTCGTCCGGGTGCGCGACCCGCGCGGCGCGCCCCGCTTCGCGGCGGTCGGCCGGGCCCAGGGCCTGCCGGTGGCGGGGGTGCACCGCCTCCTGCCCGACGACCAGGGCCGGCTGTGGCTGAGCTCCAACCAGGGGATCTTGCTGGTGAATCGGGGCCTGCTGCACGCCGTGGCCGATGGCCGCGCCCCGCGCCTGCCCGTCGAGGTCTTCGGCCCCCGGGACGGCCTGCCCCACGCCGAGGCCAACGGGGGCGTCCAGGGGGCCGAGCTGCGCACCCGCGACGGCCGCCTGCTCTTCCCTACCCAGGCCGGCGTCGCGGTCGTCGACCCCGCGCGGCACCCGGTCGTGGCCCCGGCCCCCACGCCGGTCATCGACACCGTGGGGGTGGGCGGCCAGGCCCGGCGCCTCCACGGCGAGCCCATCGACCGGCCCCTCGGCGGCCGCGATCTGACGTTCACCTTCACGGCGGCCACCAGCGAGCACCCCGAGCAGGTGCGGTTCAGCTACCGGCTGGAGGGCTACGACGCCGACTGGGTCGAAGCGGGCACGCGCCGCGCCGCCTTCTTCACCCAGGTCCCCCCCGGCCGCTACCGCCTGGCGGTGCGCGCCCAGGCGCCGACCGGGGGGTGGAGCGCGGCCACGCTCAGCCCGCAAGTCATTGTTCCGCCTCGATTTTTCGAACAGGGGTGGTTCTTCGCCCTCATGGGCCTCGCGGCGCTCGGCGCCGTCGCCCTGATCATCCGCCTGGGCCTGGCCCGCGCCCGCGCCCGCGAGGTGGCCCTGGCCGCCCTCGTGGCCGAGCGCACCGCCGAGACCGTCCGGCAGGCCGAGGCGACCTGCCCTTGCGACGGCGCCGCGCGTCCGCGACCCTGGAGGCCCACCCCCCGCGGAGCCGAAATGCGCTACACCCTCGCCACCCTCGCGCTCCTCGCCGCCGCCCCGGCCCTCGCCCAGCGGCACGCCGAGGAGCCGACCGGGGTACGGATCTGCGTCTTCGAGCTGGCCCTCCCTGAGAAGGTCACGCCGACCATGGAGCCGCCCGAGGATCCCCGAGGGCCGACCTTCCAGCGCCGGCCCGTCGAGCTGGCGCAGCGCTCCGTCTTCGCGAAGCTCCGCGCCATGGGCAAGGACCCGGGCCTGCGCTGACGGGCGCCGGGGCCGCCAACCCCGCGCCTGCGTGAAGGATTTTGCCCTGTCGGCGCCTCCGCCCCGCCGCGATGCTGAGCCCACCACCACCGCGGAGTCCGCCATGCGCCTCGCCCTCGCCGCCCTCGCCCTCTTCGCCGCCGCGCCGGCCCTGGCCCAGCAGGATCAGCCCGCGCCGGCCGCGCCCCCGATCAAGTTCATCGACATGGAGGCGTACCAGATCCAGGGCGCGCGGGTGGTGCCCGTCGGCTTGCAGGTCGACGCCCGGGAGCGGGCCCGGTTCGCCCAGCTCTTCGACCTGAAGCAGCGCTCCATCGTGGCGAAGCTGCGGGCCACGGCGAAGGATCCGGGGCTGCGCTGACGGCTACAGCGGCCGCAGGGTCTTGCGGACGCTGACCCACCGGCTGTCGGCCTCGGCCACGCGCCACGGGGCGTCGCGGTGGACGGGCTCGGCGTAGTCGATGCCCACCCGCGGGCCGATGAGGCGCGCCGCGGCGGGGGCGCCGGGCAGCACCTCTACCCCGCCCGCCTCGAAGACCGGGTGCCCGCTCCACGCCACGTCCAGCGCCAGGGCCGCGCCGATCTTGCCGGGCCCCGTGAGCGTGACCGGGCCCGTCCGGCCCCCGCGGCGCGCGGCGACGACGTCCAGGCCCTCCACCGGCGCGCAGGCCCGGATGAGCACGCCCTGCGGCTCGCCCTCGGGGCCCGTCACCACGTTCACCATGCGATGAATGCCATAGCAGACGTACACATACAGCCGCCCGGGGGGGCCGAAGAGGGGCCGGTTGCGGGCCGACTCGCCGCGGAAGCCATGGCAGGCGGAGTCGCCGGGGCGGTAGGCCTCGACCTCCGTGATGCGCAGCGTGACGGCCTCGTGCCGCAGGTGGCGGCCGATGAGGTCGTGGGCGACGTCCAGGGCGTCCCGGGCGAAGAAGGCCTCCGGCAGCGGCGCGCTCACGCCGGGCTCACGGGCCCTTGACCCGCTGCACCGTCTGGGCGCAGCCCGGCAGCAGCGGGGCGGTGAGGGCGTCGGGGCGCAGCTTGTCCTGCAGCGCGCCGAAGACGAACGGCCGGCTGCACAGCAGGCTGACGAAGACCTCGTCCCCCACCGCCGCCGGGGCGTCCTGGCCCAGGTCGCGCAGGTCCGGGCTGGCCTTCATGGGCGCCGCCTGGCCGCCGCGGCCCGCCGGGTAGACGAGGTGGCTGCCGCCCAGCCGGTCGATGCGCGCGATGAGCAGGTAGCCCGCCTCCCGCGACCGCGCCCGGATGCGGATGGCCTCGCCGGCCTTCATCGCCGCGCCGTCGGCCAGGGCCCGGTCGCCGCCGGCGCTGCGGGCCACGAACTGGACGGCCAGGCCGTCGCTCACCACCGGCGCCACGTCGTCGGCCATGGGCTTCGCCGTCGGCGCCGCGGGCCCCGCCTTCCGCATGCCGTACCAGGCCCCGAAGGCGATGCCCGCCGCCGCGACCACCGCCACCCCGATGAGCGCAGGCTTACTGGCCACGGCGACCGTCGAGGATCTTGAGGAAGGAGCGCGTCTGGATCTCGTCGACGGTCAGGCCGGTGGCGGCCAGCTCGTCGAGGGAGACGGCGCCGCAGTTCAGCGCCCGCAGGAAGTAGTTCAAGAGGCCCTGCCCGGTGGCGGCGTCGTCGAAGATGTCGCCCACGAGCGTCGCCTGAAAAGCCTTGTCCAGGAACGACTTGAGGCGCTCGGCCGCGCTCTGGAAGCCCTCCAGGAAGAAGGCGTAGCAGGTGGCGTAGCGCACGGGGAGCTGGGCGGGGTGCAGGTCCCAGCCCTGGTAGAAGCCCTGGATGAGGCTGCCGCGGGTGTGGCTGGCGGCCGTGCGCCAGGCGCCGTGCACGACCTCGTCGTTCTCCTCGCGCTGGGGCCCGGTCAGCGGGCCGCCGCCCGGCCCCTCGCGGTGGGGGGCGACCGGCATGACGTTGGTGGCGCCGTCGCTCAGGAAGACGCCGGTGCCCGCGAAGGCCAGCTTCATCTGGTCGAGGGCGGCCCGGCAGGCCGGGTGGTCCATCGTCTGCCACGCCGCGGTGATGCCGTAGGACGCGGTGTAGTCGTAGGTGCCGAAGTGGGCCGCGAAGCAGCGCCCCTCGGCGGCGTCCAGCAGCCGCGGCAGCATGCTGCGGCCGTCGGGCGCGAGGATGCTCTGCGTCAGCTCGATCATCAGCTCGAGCCGCAGCGTCCCCGGGCGCAGCTGCAGCCGCTCCTCCAGCCGCTCGAACAGGCGCACCAGCGCCGTCACCTGGCCGGGGTGCATGATCTTGGGGAGCGTCACCACGAAGCCGGGCGGCAGGCTGCCCGCGTGCTCCACCAGCGTCGTGATGAAGAGGTCCAGCGTGCGGATGGACCGCACCTTCATCTCGTCGTTGAGCGGCTTGATGCGGATGCCGATGAACGGGGGCAGCAGGCCGGCGGCCAGGCCGCGGGCGACCTCGCGGGCGGCGCGGATGGCGGCGGCGTCCTCCTCGGGATCGGGCCGGTTGCCGAAGCCGTCCTCGAAGTCGATGCGGAAGTCCTCGACGGCCTCCTGCTGCAGCTTGCGCCGCACCCGGTCGTAGACGACGAACGCCAGCCACGCCGCCGGGTCAGCCTCGCGCAACCCCTGGGGATCACGCTGAAAGAGGGCCGACTGCGCCGTGAAGACGTGGTGGCTGCCCAGGCCCTCGCTGCCCGGCAGGGCCACCGCCCGGGCGAACGCGAAGGCGTCGTGGGCGTGGGCGTCCAGCGCGCGCATGGCCAGCTCGCCCAGCTTGCGGGGCGTCTCGGCCGTGAACAGATGGGCCCCGCCATAGACCGTGTGGACGGGCTGGCGGTCCGGGCGGTCGCCCGGGTAGCGCTTCACGAACGCCTGGTTGGCGACGGTGAGCGCGTCGAGGGCGGCGCCGGCGTCGGCGTAGAGGGTGGACTCCATGAAGTCTCAGCTCCCGCGGTAGGTGGAGTAGCCAAAGGGGGACAGCAGCAGCGGCACGTGGTGGTGCTCGTCGGGCGCCGTCACCCGGAAGACGACGGTGGCCTCGGGGTAGAAGCCCGCCTGCCCGGTGGCCGTGAACCAGTCACCGGTGTGAAAGACCAGCCGATACACGGCGGCCTGGAGGCCGCCCGGGGGCAGCAGGGGCGCGTCCACGCGGCCATCGGCGTTCGTCTCGACGTCGGCCAGGGGCTGCCAGGCCTCCCCGACGCGCTGGGCCAGGGTGATGCGCAGCCCGGCGGCCGGGCAGCCGCGGGCGGTGTCGAGGACGTGGGTGGTCAGGGGGCTCCTCATGGCGCCAGCTTCTCCAGTCGAATCCGGGTGATCTTGCCCTGCTCCGCCCGCGCCACCTGCCACTCGTCGGCCGGGTCGTTGCCCAGGCGCGCCTGCAGCAGCGCCAGCATCTCGGCGGCCGTCTTCCCCGTCGCGCAGACCAGGAACACATGGCCGAAGCGGGCCTCATAGGCCACGTTGCCGTCGCGCAGGGCGATCAGGGTGGCCTCGTCCGCGGCCGCCACGCCGGCCTGCTCGGCCGACGACCAGGCGCGGGTGGCGGCGTACTTCTCGCGCAGCGCCGCCAGATCCGCGCCGATGCGGGGGTGGTGGCCGATGGCCTCCAGCACCTCGGCGCGGGTGGCCTGGGCCCAGCGGGCCTCGGCCTCGGCCTGCAGCGCCTCTTCGGTGCCGAAGGGCCGGGCCGCGGCCACCTCGCGGGCCCAGCGCGCGCAGCCGCAGCAGCGCAGCAGCGCCGCCTCGGCCGCCTCGGCCGGCAGGCCGTCGAGCCAGGCCACCGTCACGCGTCGCGCTCCCCGGGCACCCCGTACAGACGCAGCCGGCTGATGCCGCCATCGGGATAGATGGACAGACGCACATGGGTCATGGGCTCCGCGTCGGCCAGATCGTCCCGGAAGAAGTGCCGGGTGTCGGCCGCCAGCTTCACGCGCGGCAGGATGAGTTGCCAGGCCTGATCCCCCCAGATCACGTCCGTCGGGCGGGCGCCGGGGGCGTAGATGCCCTCGATCTGGCAGGTGTCGGGGAAGTTGCCCTTGAAGAACTTCGTGTCGACCTCGGCCAGGCGGATGGTGCCGGGGGCCGCCAGGCGCACCACGATCCAGTCATGGCCCGGCCCGCGCCGCCGCCGCGTCTCCCAGCCACCGCCCATGTTCTGGGCGCGGCCGGGGGCGATGAGGTTGTCCATGGGGCCGAAGAAGGCGTCGCTGCAGCCGATGGCCTTGCCCCCGTTGACGAGGGCCGCCAGATCCACCTCGCCGGGCTGCACCAGCAGCGCGGCCGCCTCGTCCGGCTGGCCATGCCAGCCCGGGGCGACCTCGCCGTAGGCCCGGAACCGCGCCACCCCGCCGTCGGGGAAGATGTTGAGGCGCAGGTGGCTCATGACGCCGAAGTCGTTGATCGCGAACAGGTTCTGCGAGCCGGGCCGGAGCGCTTGCTGGGGCATGATCTCCACCCAGGCGGCCTCCTCCAGCAGCTCCACCGGGGTGTCGGGCGACGCGAAGGTGCCCTCCACCGAGGCGAAGGGCGGGTGGTTGCCCAGGAAGTGGTTGGTGTCGATGTCGAGGGCTCGGACGCGGCCCGGCACGCCGAGCCGGATGATGCAGGCGTCGTGGCCGGGGCCCCGCTTCCGCCGGCTCTCCCAGCCGTCCATCCACTTGCCCTGGTCGGTGTAGGCGTCGGGCAGGAAGACCCCGCGCCCGGGCTTCAGCAGGTTGTCGCGCCCCGCGAAGAACTCGTCGTTGGCCGCCAGGGCCTCGCCGCCGAAGGCCGCCGCCGCCAGATCCACCAGGCCACCGAAGATCGCACCCGCGTCTACCTGCATCACGCCCTCGCTCAGTCAAACGCCAGCAAGTTAGCGGGCCCGGGCCGCGGGCACAACGGGCGACCCGTCCGGCCGCCCTGGCCTGGGCGCCAGCGGCCGTGTCGACCGGTTTTTCTCGTGGTTTCGCTGTGTTGCCCGGCAACCCGGGGGCCTCAGTCCAGGCCGAGGGCGTTGAGCCGGGCCAGGTTGGCCTTCACGAGCCCGTGGTCGGGCCGCAGGGCGCGCGCCGCCTGCAGGGCCGTCCAGGCCTTCGGCCGGTCGTTGGCGACGAGCGCCTCGAAGGCCTGCTCCATGAGCCCTTCGAAGTCATCGTCGGCCGGCGGGGAGACCGGCGTCGGCGAAGCGAGGATCTCGTCCAGGAGCAGCTCGACGGTGTCCGACTGGTTGACGACCACCTCGTCCTTCGCGGGCACCTGGGCGGGCTCGGGCACCCCGTGGCGGGCGTACAGCCCCTCCCAGAGCTTCCCTTCCAGCGTGCGCAACACATGATCGCGCAGGGCCGGCAGGGGGATGCGCTCGAGCACCTCGACGCGGCTGTCCGAGACGGCCGCCTCGAAGCGCGCCGGCTGGGTCGTCATGAGGATGACGGGCGCATGCAGCCGCGTCAGCGTCTCGATGATCTCGAGGCCATCGTCCGGCAGATCCACGTCCGCGACCACGAGGGCGGGGGGTCCATCGGCCGTGTGGGCGCGGGCCTCCGCGCAGGACTCCAGGCCGACGACCTCCATGCCAGTCAGCCGGCGGAGGCCGCGGACGGCAGAGGCCCGACGGACCGGGTTGGCCTCGACCACGAGGACGGTCCCTCGGGCGGGGCGGACCGACCACGACCGGCCCTCCTCGGAGCCATTGGTCGGCCGCGGGGCGCGCGCCGGAGCAACGGGGGGGGCGAAAGACAGCGCTTCACTCACTGAGATCGACTCCTGGTCGGCCATCCGTTTTCATGCTACGCCGGAGTGGAAGCCCCCCCCACGGCCAGCCATCGAGCCAGCCGGGGTCTCCGCTCTGCGATCAGGGGGCCTGGACCGGCCTCCTGAGAGCCACCTTCCGGCGACTCTTGAGTCAGAAGGTAGCTGGCTCACCCGGTCGGGGTAAAGATCAAAATGACCATGAATTCATATGTATACAAACGCCAACACCGCAGAATGCCTGCCAGAGCCTACTCAGACTCCCATGTTGGCGCTCGCATACTTGCAGGCATCCCTGCGATTTCATGGGAAGCTGCCACTCGTCTACATGTCACTTGACTGCCCCGTGACCGTCACGGGCTCCGGGCGAGGCGGAAGCCGAGGGCGTGGCTGCGGCGCAGCGGGACGGCCGGATCGCGCAGGCCGAGCCGCACCCAGGCCGCGCCCGTGAACCAGCTCCCCCCCCGGGTCACCTTCAGCGGGCCGGTGCCGACGCCCACCGGATCGACGACCAGCGGCCCCGGCGGGTACTCGGCGTCGTAGGCGTCCTCGCACCACTCGGCGACGTTGCCGAGCGTGTCGTAGAGGCCCCAGGCGTTGGGCCGCATGCGCCCCACCGCGCCCGGGCCACACCGGCTGGGCACCCCGTCAGGGTCGGCGCAGTTGATGAAGTCCCCATACCCGACCAGCGAGTTGTCGGCGTACCAGGCCACGGCGCCGAGGCGCTGGCGCCGCTGGAGCACGGTCTCCGGATCCCGGGGCACGCTCACGCCGGCGCGGGCGGCGTACTCCCACTCGGCCTCCGTCGGCAGCCGGTAGCCGGTGCAGCCGGGCACGGCCTGGACGGCGCGGCAGCGGTAGTCCCCCAGGCACCAGTTGCGGCGGCCGGTCGCGCGGCCGCAGCCCGAGCCGACCACGCCGGTGCAGCCCTCCGTGGCGTAGCAGGCCGTGCGCCCCTCGCTGGCCGAGAGGGTGTTCGCGAAGGTCACCGCCTCGTACCAGTTCACCCGTTCGACGGGGCAGCGGGGGCCGCAGGCGCGGAAGAAGGAGGGATTGTTCCCCATGAGGCGCTCCCAGCTCCCCTGGGTCACCTCGGTCACGGTGAGGAGGAAGGGCCGGCTCAGCTCGACGCGGTGCAGCCGCTCATCGGAGGCGTGCTCGCGCTGGCCCGCCGTGCTGCCCATGAGGAAGACGCCCGGGGCGATGCGCAGGAGCGCGGGCCGGGCCGGCGTCTCGGGCTCGGCCACGCGGGCGTCGGGCGGCAGGCGCGGGGGCCCCTCGGTGGGCGGGGCCGTCACCGGCGCCGGGGGCATGGGCGCCGGGGCGCTCTGGGTCGCCGGCGGCTCGGGCGGAATCACCAGGGGGCTGGCCGGCATCGGTGGCGTGGGGCCATCGCAGCTCCAGGCCAGCAGGGCGACGATGCCGAGGACGGGCAGGCGCGCGACGCGCGATGAGGGGGAGCGCATGGCGGCGCAGCATAGCAGGGGCGCCCTCAGGGAATCTGTGACGTTTTCGATCTACGTGACGAATATGGGGACTCGTCGCGAGAACCAGCGGGCCCGTGGGCTGCCCGTTGTCTCGCGCGCGCCCTCGTGATAAGCAACCGCACCCCAAGTCGGGATCCACCTTTCGCCGAACTCGGCGTCATTACGACGGAATTCGGATGTACACGCTCTACCTCTCCCTCGCCGTGACCCTCCTCGTCGCCGTGGTGCCGACCCTGTTCGGCGCCAGCCCGGCCTGGACGGTGCTTCCGGGCTTCCTCCTGGGCATCTTCTGCTTCGTCTGGTTCAACCGCCGGATGGCGAAGCGCGTCGAGGCCGTCACCGCCGCCGCTGACGCCGAGATGGCCAGCCTTCAGGCCATCGCCCAGCGCCCGGGGCCCAACACCCAGGCCGCCATGGCCCACAAGTTCGACAAGGCCATCGACATCCTGAAGCGGGGCTTCATCCTGTCGAAGTGGCAGATCGGCGTGACGACGATGCTCAACGCGCGCATCGGCATGCTGTACTTCATGCGCTGGCTGGTCCTGAAGAAGGAGGGCCTCAAGGAGAGCATCCCCTACCTGGAGAAGTCCCGGGTGTCGGGGAAGAAGGCCCGCCTGCTGGCCTCGCTCTGGCCGGCGTGGGCGATGCTCGCGGTGGCCTGGTACAAGGGCCACAAGAACGTCGACAAGGCCGTCGAGGTCCTGGAGGGGGCCGTGGGCGTGGCCCGCAAGGAGGGCATGCTCTGGGGGCTCTACGCCTTCATCCTCTGGGAGGCCGGCCGCATCGACGCCGCCGTGGACGTGCTGGCCCGCGGCAAGGAGAAGGCGCCCGATGATCCGCACCTGGTGGCCAACCTGACGGCGCTGCAGAACCAGAAGAAGATGAACATGCGGGTCTACGGCGAGCAGTGGTACCAGTTCGGCCTGGAGCAGCCGAAGGCGGCGACCATGACGCCGCAGATGGGCCACCCCCGGATGCGCGGCCGCCGGGGCATGATGCGGCGGTGACCACCCCGACGACCCTCGGGCGTCACACCCTCCTGCGGCGGCTGGCTGCCGGGGGCATGGGCGAGGTGTACCTCGCGGAGGTCCAGGGGGCGGCCGGGTTCAGCCGGCGCGTCGCCATCAAGCGCATCCTCCCGCACCTCGCCCGCGATGAGGACTTCGTCCGCAAGTTCATCGACGAAGCCAACATCATGGTCCAGCTCCACCACGGCAACATCGTGGGGGTGCAGGAGCTGGCCGACCATGACGGCGAGCTCTACATCGTCATGGACTACCTGCCGGGCCGGGATCTGAAGGCGGTCATCCACCGCCTGCGCCAGCGGCGGATGACGATGCCGCCCGAGCTGGCCCTCTGGCTCACCACCGAGATCTGCGCCGCCCTCGACTACGCCCACCGCAAGCTGGGCCCCGACGGGCAGCCGCTGCACATCGTCCACCGCGACGTGAGCCCCTCGAACATCGTGCTGGGCGCCGCCGGCGAGGTGAAGCTGCTCGACTTCGGCATCGCCCGGGCCCGCGGGCGGCTGCACCAGAGCGTGTCGGGGACGCTGCAGGGCAAGTTCGTCTACATGAGCCCCGAGCAGGCCGACGGGCGCGCCGTCGATCCGCGCTCCGACGTCTTCTCGGCGGGCCTCGTGCTCTACGAGCTGCTCACGGGGACGCGGCCGCTGGAGGGCGAGAGCGAGACGGAGACGCTGCGCCTGGTGCGCCAGGCCCGCATCCCGCCGCCGTCATCCCAGGCCGAGCTGGATCCGGCGGTGGACGCCCTCGTCCTGGGCGCGCTGGCGGTGGAGCCGGACGAGCGCTACGCCTCGGCGGCCGACATGCGACGAGCCCTGCTCACGTTCCTGTCCGACCGCCGCAGCCTGGTCGACGCCCGCAGCCTGGGCGAGTTCCTGGCGTCGCTCTTCCCCGAGGGGGTCGTGCCCTCCGACGCCCCCGATCCGCCGCTCTCCTTCGACGACGCCCTGCAGCTCCAGCTCGGCGCGCTCACGCCCAGCATCGATCCGATGACGCGCACGCGCACGGGGGAGCCCCAGGGCCCGACGCCCACGCCGGCGCCGGCGGAGCGCACGCCCACGCCGCTACCTGCGACGCAAGCCGTTGTTCTTCCTCCGGTTTCTCCGCGTGGCATCAAGCGCGTCCTGACGCTCGGCGTCGTCCTCGGGGCCCTGCTGGCCTCGGGGGTCACCCTGTGGTGGGCCCGGCGGGGCGAGGCGAGCCTGGCGCCCCAGGTGGAGGGACCGGCGGAGTACGAGGTGCGGGTGAACGGGGGCCCGGTGGCGGCGAGCGCCCGCTTCCCCGTGGGGGAGCCGCTGCGCATCTGCGTGCAGGCCGAGGACTACGTCGAGGCGTGCCGCAGCCTGCCCCTGGCCCGGGGCGAGAACCGGCCGGTCTTCCAGCTGCACCGGGTGCCCACGCTCGTGCTCGACGTGGAGCCGGCCGGCAGCGCCGTCGAGGCCACGGCCAGCGGCCTGCCCGTCGACCGGCAACCCTACCCCCTGCTGCCGGGCAAGCCCTACCGCGTCTGCCTGGAGCGCTGGCCCACCGGCCTCGAGCCCGAGGGCCGCTGCCAGACCATCGAGCGCGCCGAGCAGGGTGAGTACCGCCTGCGCTTCCGCCTGGTGGCCGCCCTGCCGCCGCCCGTGCCCCCAGACGCCGCCGTCACCGACGCGGCCCCGCCCGACGCCGGCGTGCCCGAGGCGCCCGACGCCGGCCGCGATCCCGGCCCCCGCCGGCCCGCTCGGCCGCGCGTCACCGAGCAGCGGCTGACGAGCGACCCCAGCGCCGTCGTCCGCTGCGATGACGGCACCTTCGGCAACACCCCGCTCGTCATCACCGCGCGCACCGAGCCCGTGCGCTGCGAGCTGAGCGCCGAGGGCCACGTCACCCTGGTGCACGTCGTCAAGCCGGGCCTCGGCCGCACCAGCGCCCAGGTCGCGCTCCAGCTCCCCGCCTTCCTCTCGGCCCGCGCCTGGCCCGGGGCGGCGCGCCTGCTCATCGACGGCCGGCCCCTGCCGGACAGCTTCGTGGCGCGCCTCGCCATCCCCCCCGGCCGGCACAAGCTGGAGGCCGTGATCGAGCGGGATGGACGAACGTGGCGAAAAACGGAGACCATCGAGGCCCGCGCCGGCCAGGAGCTGAGCGTCGAGGTCCGAATCGCCGACTACCCGGCCGAAGGAGCCGCCCCATGAGCGACGAGACGCGCACCCGCATGTCCACCGAGGTCGAGCGCCTGCAGGCGTTCAGCTACCAGCTCGAGGTGGTGGAGGGCCCCGACCGGGGCAAGCGGCTCGACACCCGCGCCCGGGTGGCCCGCATCGGCACCAGCCCCGAGTGCGAGCTGGAGCTGGATGACGGCACCACCAGCCGGTTCCACGCGCGCATCGAGGTGGACCCCTTCGGCCACCGCCTCATCGACGAGGGCAGCAAGAACGGCACGTTCATCGACGACATGCGCGTGCGCGACGTGTACCTGCGCCCGGGCGCCCGGGTGCGGGTCGGCGACAACATCCTCGTCTACCAGCCCGGCAGCGAGCAGGTCGAGATCACCCTCGCCCGCAGCCCGCGCTTCGGGAAGATGCTGGGCGAGTCCAACGCCATGCGCGAGATCTTCGCCATCCTGGCGCGCGTGGCCCCCACCGACATGACGGTGCTCGTCGAGGGCGAGAGCGGCACGGGCAAGGAGCTGGTGGCCGACGCCCTGCACGACCACTCCCGGCGGGCCGGCGGCCCCTTCGTGGTCTTCGACTGCTCCGCGGTGGCGCCGAACCTGGTGGAGTCGGAGCTGTTCGGCCATGTGAAGGGGGCGTTCACGGGGGCCAGCGCCGCCCGCGCCGGGGCCTTCGAGCGGGCCCACGGCGGCACGCTCTTCCTCGACGAGGTGGGCGAGCTGCCCCTCGACCTGCAACCCAAGCTGCTGCGGGCCCTGGAGCAGCGCGAGGTGCGCCCCGTGGGCGGCGACCGCCCGGTCAAGGTGGACGTGCGCATCGTCGCCGCCACCAACCGCAACCTGCAGAAGGAGGTCGAGGCCCAGGCCTTCCGCCAGGACCTCTACTACCGGCTGGCCGTGCTGCGCATCGTCCTGCCCGCCCTGCGGCGGCGCGCCCAGGACATCCCCCTGCTGGTGCAGCACTTCCTGACGGACCTCACGCCCGCTGGCCAGAAGCCCGTCCAGGTGGCCTACGAGACCATCGTCAAGCTCCAGCACCACCGCTGGCCGGGCAACGTTCGCGAGCTGCGCAACTTCGTGGAGCGGGCGGCCATGCTGGCCACCGACAACCGCCTGGAGACGCGCTACCTGATGCCGCCGAGCTTCGGGGACACCCACACCGAGGCCCCGGCCCCCGCCAGCGCCGAGGCCCCCGCGGGCGGCCCGGCCTACCCCGGCCTGGACGAAGACCTGCCCTTCAAGGACGCCAAGGCGCGCCTCATCGACGCCTTCGAGCGCGCCTACTGGACGCGGCTGCTGGAGCGCACCCACGGCAACGTGAGCGCCGCGGCGCGGGTGGCGGGCATCCACCGCAAGTCGGCGGAATACCTGCTGAAAAAGCTGGACCTGCGGGAAGGCGAGGGCTGAGCCCCGCGCTCAGGGCGTGACGTCCAGGAGCGCGTCGAGGGACGACGCGACGAAGAAGGCGTCTCGCCAGGCATCGAGCTGCGCCGAGTCGGCCGCCTCGACCCGCGCCACGGCGGCCGCGGGCAGGCCCCCGAAGCGAAGCTCCATCAGGCGCCGCAGCGTCGCCCGCTTGCCTTCCTCCAGGCCTTCTTCGCGGCCTTCCTCGCGGCCTTCTTCGCGGCCCCGGACGAGGCCGACCTCGATGCCCTGCTCGATGAGCTGCTCGGCGATGGTCACCACGACCTCCTTTCCCTTCGCCCCCATGGCCTGCTCGAAGATCTGCTTGAGCTTCTCCGGTCCACCCGAGGGCGCGACGACCTGCAGAATATAGCGAATCAGCGCCTCCACCGCTCCGATTCCGTGGGGAGACTCCGCGACCCGCCGCAGGGCGTCTTGCCAGCGACCGAACCGATCGAGGAAGTCGGGAACGGTCCGGGCGTCCCGCAAGACGAACAACACGAGCCCGACCAGCGCCGCCGCCGACCGACCACGGAGGTCATCGTCGGTGACGCCCGACAGATCGTCCAGGACGCACCGGAAGTGCGGCACGAAGGCCCGCAGCGGCTCGACCAGCTCCGGCGGCAGGTCGAACAGGTCCTCGAACGCCACCGGCGCCGTCCAGGCCTCCGCGCCGTGGTAGAGCACCGCGGGCACCAGCAGCGGCAGGTGGCGCGCGTCCGGCCGGCCGGCCAGCCAGCGCTCCCAGATACGGAGCATGTAGCGGAGCAGCCGGAAGGGCATCAGGGGCTCGACCGTGCTCTGGTGCTCGAACAGGAGGTAGACGAGCAGCTCACCCCCCGCCCGCCAGGGGACGGTGTAGAGCAGATCGGCGTGGCGCTGGCTGAGCTCCTCGTCGACGAAGCTGCCTGACTCCACGCGGAGGGCGTCGAAGTCGAGCCGCGCGACCAGCGCCGGGGGCAGGATGCTCCGCAGCTCGCCCGCCGCGTGGGCCGGGTCGCTGAAGGTGCGCTTGAAGAGGGCATCGTGGGGGGTCGGCGTCATGGAGGAAGCCTCGCAGACCCGCGCCGGGATGTCATTTTCTTGCACCGGTGCGGCCCGCAGCGGCGCCGCGCCGGCGTCAGGTCCGGCTGCCCGCGTACAGATCGTAGCGACAGAGCCGACAGTCGATGGGGCCGTTGCGCAGGGGGATCTTGCGGGCGGGCTTGAGGCCAATGGCCCGGATGGGGGCCTCGACGGCCGTGAAGACCCAGGCCGTCCAGCCGGCGAAGCGCTGCTTGAAGGCGTCGCCCAGGTCGCGATAGAGCGCCTCGTCCGCCGCCAGGCGGTCGCCGTAGGGCGGGTTCGTCAGGACGATGCCGGTGGGCGCCGGGGCCTCGGCCCGCTGCATGGGCCCCACCTCGAAGCGGATGAGATCGGCCACGCCGGCGTGCCGGGCGTTCAGGCGCGCGGCGCGGATGGCGTCGGGATCGGCGTCGCGGCCGACCAGCAGGGGGGCGGCGTGCCGGCCCTGCTGGCGCAGCGCGGTGACGACGGCCTCGAAGGCGGGGGCGTCGTGGCCCGCCCAGCGCTGGCACGCGAAGCCCTCGCCCCCCAGCCGCAGCAGGCCCGGCGCGCGCCCCTGGGCGATGAGGGCGGCCTCGATGAGGAACGTCCCCGAGCCGCACATGGGGTCGAGCAGGGGCACGTCGGGCTGCCAGCCGATGAGGCGCAGCATCCCGGCGGCCAGCGTCTCCTTCAGCGGCGCCTCGCCCGTCGGCCCCCGCCAGCCGCGGCGGTGCAGGCGGGCCCCCGCCGCATCCAGGCTCACGGTGCAGACGTCCTCGGCGAGGTGCACGTTGACGACGACGTCCGGGGCCCGGCGATCGACGCTCGGCCGCCGCCCCGTCTCGGCCCGGAAGCGGTCGCAGATGGCGTCCTTGGCCACCTGGGCGATGAAGCCGGTGTGGCTCTCGCGGGAGCGGTGGCTGCTGGCGTCCACGGCGAACGTGCGGTCCAGGTCGAACCAGCCGGGCCAGTCGACGCGCTCGACGCCGGCGTGCAGCGCGCGACGATCGCCCGCCGGGAACTGCGCCACGGGCACCAGCACCCGGTTGGCGAGGCGGCTGCCCAGCGTGACGCGCCAGCACGTCTCGCGGTCGGCCTCGAAGCCCACCCCGCGGTGCCCGGGCTCGATGGCCACGGCCCCCAGCGTCGCCAGCTCGTCGGCCAGCGCCGCCTCGAAGCCGTGGTCGCACGTCGCGCGGAGGACGCGGCGCCTCACCGGCGCACCAGCCGGAAGCTCTGGTGGGGCCGGCGCCGGTCGAAGTCGGGCGGCACGGTTTCAGCCGTGATCTCAGACACTTCCGCCCCCAGGCCGCCCCAGTCGGGCTGGAACCGCCGGTGGTTCGTCGAGAAGTACAGGACGCCCCCGGGCGAGAGCAGCGCCAGGGCGTCCCCCACCAGCTCGCGGTGATCGCGCTGCACGTCGAGCGTGCCGTCCATCCGCTTGCTGTTGGAGAAGGTCGGCGGATCCAGGACGATCAGATCGAACTGCGCCCGCCGATCGCGCGCCTCGGCCAGCCAGACGCGGGCGTCGGCCTGCACGCCCTCGTGGGCGGGCCCCTCGAACCCGTTGAGGGCCAGGTTGGCCCCGGCCCACTCCAGGTAGGTGCGCGACAGATCCACCGTGACGGTGGCCTGCGCCCCGCCCGCCGCCGCGTAGACCGTGAAGCTGCCGGTGTAGGCGAACAGGTTGAGCACCCGCTTGCCGGCGGCCTCGTCGCGCACGCGGGCGCGGAGCTGGCGGTGGTCGAGGAAGAGCCCGGTGTCGAGGTAGTCGCTCAGGTTCACCCGGAACTTGAGCCCGCCCTCGGGCACCACGAACCAGGCCCCCTGCTCCCCCACCCGCTCGTACTGGCGGGCGCCGCGCTGGCGCTCGCGCTGCCGGCACCAGACGTCGTCGGGGGTCAGCCCGAGGGCGGCGGCCGCGGCGTCGGCGAGGGCGTCCAGGTCGGCCAGCGGCTCGCCCCGGACGTACTCGGCCACGTACAGGCGGCCGTCGTACCAGTCGATGATGAGGGGGATCTCGGGGATGTCCCGGTCATAGAGCCGATAGCACGCCACGTCGGCCCGGCGGGCCCACTTGCGGCGGTGGCGCGCCACCTTCACCAGGCGGTTCGCCAGCATGTCGGCGCGGGGATCGTGCATGGGAGGCTCCCGGCCGGGGCCGGGGCGCGATCAGGCCTTGCGGCCCTTGCGGGTCTCGAGGACGTAGTCCACGAGGCTGCCGCTCTTGAACTGCATCTTCACGCGGCCATCGACGCTCTCGACCATCACGGTCAGCGCCTCGTCGGCCGTCCACTCCTTGGCGAGCGTGATGGCAGCCGAGCGACCCTGGACTTCCTCACGCTCCGACCGGGTGTAGACCACCCAGGCCAGGTCCTCGTTGGCGCCCGCCTGCGGGTTGGGGCGCGTGATGTCGGGCACGATGGTGGGCTTGACGTCCATGTCGTCGAACTGCTCGAACTGCTCGGTCTCCAAGGTCTCTCCTCACACGGGGGCGGCCCCGTGGGTTGTGGGTCGCTGGTCAACCCAGCGTCCCGATTCGAAATTCGGCCCGGCTTTATAAGTGTCGATGCCCTGGATTGCAACCCTGCTGTCCGCGGCCCGGACACGAGGTCGGGCGCGGCGGCGGGCGGCGGGCGGACGAGCGCGCGGCGAGGCGGGCTATACCGCAGACCGCCGCCCAGCACAAAGTCGTGGTCTCAACCGGGATCGGGGGGCGCCGCCGTGAGGGTGGCGCGGCCCTCCACCAGCGGCACGTCGATGGGGCTCGGCGCCGCGTCGCCCAGGCCGCCCCGCCAGCCCACCACGCGGCTCGCCCCGAAGGCCTCCACGGTGACGCTCCCGTCGCTCGTGCGCTCGACGACGCCGACCCACGGGAGCCGCGAGAGCACCTTCACGCCCGCCTCGCGCGCGCCGTCGAGCACCCGCACCGGGCCCGCGGGCTCGCCCTGGATCATCAAGAAGAACGAGGGGTTGCCCGGGAAGTCGGCCATCGCCTGCAGCGCGCAGGTGGGGAGCTGCTCGGCGAGGGCCCAGGCGCCCGGGGCCTGGTCGGCGAGGGCGCCGCGCACCAGGGCGCAGACGCGCTCGGCCACGGCCTCCCGGGCCTTCGACGCGCCCAGGGCCCGGGCGAGCGCGGTGGCGGCGACCCCGTCCATCGGCGCGGCCTCCAGCACCTCCGTCGCCCGCCGGTAGCCGGCGCCGTCGGGATCCAGCCCCACCAGCACCGCCGCGGCCCGGGCGTCCTGGGGCGCCTCCAGCGCCGCCGTGGCCGGGGCCGGCAGCGGGCCGACGAACGACGGCGACGGCACCTCCAGGCCCTGCACCAGCGGCGGGGCCGCGGGGGTGAACGCCAGCCGCGACGTCCAGGGCGCGATGAGCCCCGCCTGGCTCGCCGCCAGCGCCAGGGCGTCGGCGCGGACGCGGCGCGTCAGGCGCTCGAGCTCGGCCACGGCCCACCGCGCCACCAGCCCCGGATCGGGGGGGCCCGCCTCCAGCCTGATGCCGGCCAGGGGCACCTGCCCGCCGGGCTGGCGCGCCACCGGGCGCAGCATCATCGGCCCCGGCACATGCAGCAGCGCCGCCAGCGGCAGCCCCCCGAGCCCCGCCACGGCGAGGCCGACGTCGCCGTCGACCGCCGCCTCGATGGCCCACGTCGGCTCGCTGGCCCACGCCAGCAGCGCGCGGCTGATGGTCGGGGCGTCCTCGGCGAAGCGCAGGCGGAGGGCGAAGCCCCGCGTCCGCTCGGCCAGGTCGGCGAGGGCCGCCTGATCGGGCGCCGGGCCCACGGCCACCGCCAGCACCGGGCGCCCGGCCAGGGCGACGAGGCCCGCGACGCTGCGCTCGCCCAGCGTCACGCGGCCGTCCGAGATCAAGAGCGTCGCCTCGGCCGACGTCGCGCGCGCCCGGGCCAGCAGGGCCCCCAGATCCGTCGCGCCGCCGTGGGGCACGGCGAGGCAGGTCGGGGCGGCCAGCGTGCAGGGCCGCACCGTCGCGTCCCCCGCCAGCACCGGCGTGTCGCCGGGGAGCTCGGCCGCCAGCGCCCGCACGAGCGCGTGGCTCGCCTCCTCGGGCACGCTGGCCGACGTGTCCACGGCGACGGCGAAGCGGGGCGCGGCCCCCCGCAGGAGCGGGGGCGCGATGACCTCGACGTGGCAGACGAGCCCCTCGTCCTCCAGGCCGGGCGCGCAGAACGACGTCGCCTTGCTCAACGGCAGCCGCACCTCCACCGCCGCCGTCGCGTTGCCCTGCCGACCCGCCACCTGCCAGGCGATGGGCCCGTCCAGGCGGGCGCCGGACGGCGGCAGGAACGCGAAGCGCATGCCCTCGGGGCCCACCTCGAGCTGGGCGTAGAGCCGCACGCGCACCGGGACCTCACCGCCGGATCCCAGGATCGGGATGGGCAGCCGCAGCCAGCCGGGCGCCCCGCGCCACGCGGCCCCCGCGGGCTCCAGCACGTCCACGGCGGCGTCGTCGGGCAGGCGGAACTCGAGCAGCCCTCCCCGGGGAGTTTCGCCCGGATTTCGCAGGGTTGCGGTGAACTCAATGGTGGCGTGGCGCCCCCGGACGTGGGCCTCCACCCGGCTCTGCCGCAGGGCGAGCTCGGTCGTCACCGGGAGGACGGACTGCGCCGGCTCCGGCTGGCCGACGTCTTCGTCGTCGAGCGCGATGGGCACGCTCAAGGCGACGTCCTTGCTCTTCTCGAGCTGGCCGTCGCCGCGGCGCACCTCCGCCTCGAAGCGCTCGAGCGGCAGGCCGGCCGGGGGCTCCACCCGCAGGCGGGCGACGCGCAGGTCGTCGAGGGGCAGGCGGTAGTGGTAGCGGACGCGGGCCAGCCGGCTGCCGTGCGCGGGCACCGGGAAGACGCGCAGCCGCAGCACGCCGTCGTCGTCGCGGCGCAGCGCCCCGGCGCCCCGGAAGGGGTCCTCCGACAGCTCGCCGTGCAGATCGACGTCCACCCCGTCGACCACGGCCCCCGCTGGGAGCGGCAGCGTCACCTCGGCCGCCGTCTCGACGGCGTCGGGGTTGTGGAAGGTGATGAGGGCCTCGACGCGGGCCAGCCGGCCGTCGAGCTGGCCCGTCACGTCCACCCGCCGCATGCGGACCCGGGACTCGGTGCGCCCGGCCGTCGGCGTCGCGACCTGCACCAGATCGCCGCGCGGACCGAGGGGACTCCCGGTGCAGCCCAGCACCAGCATCAAGGGAAGCCAGCGAATCATGGCGAAAGGGTAGCGCCAGTTGGCCACAGGTGACAGATCCGCAGCGCGGCGGTGTTCCACTCGCCGAACCGGACGCGAGGAGCCCGTTGGCCGTCGACCCCGAGACCCTGTACCGCCGCTTCGGCCCCATGGTGCTGCGCCGCTGTCGCCAGCTCCTGCGGGACGAGGACCACGCCGCCGACGCGATGCACGACGTCTTCGTCGAGATCTGCCGGCGCCGGGACACGCTCGACGATCGCGGCCTGTCGTCGCTCCTCTACCGCACGGCCACCCACGTCTGCCTCAACCGCCTGCGCAGCCAGCGCCGGCGGCCCGAGGACGGCGACGGGGGCCTGCTGGACCGCATCGCCGCGGCCCAGGAGCCCGCCGGCCAGGTGGTCGCCCGCCAGGTGCTCGATCGCCTCTTCGGCCGGGCCCCCGCCTCGTCGCGCACCATCGCCGCCCTGCACCTGCTGGACGGCCTGACGCTCGACGAGGTGGCCACGACGGTGGGGATGTCCGTGTCGGGGGTGCGCAAGCGGCTGCGGAGCCTGCGCGCCGATCTGGTGGAGCTCGAAGCCATGGAGGAGTCCCGATGACCACGCGCGATGAGCGCCGCACCCCCGACCTGCTGGTCGAGCAGCTCGCCCAGGGCGCGCTGCCGCCGGCGGAGGCCGAGGCGACGCGGCGACGCCTGCTGGCCGAGCCCGACGGGGCCCGGCGCCTGGCCGACCTGGCCGCCGACGACGCGGCCGTCTTCGCCCGGCACCCGGCACCGGCCGTGGCCGCGGAGATCCAGCGCCGCCTGGGCCGGCGCCGGCGCGCCACCTGGGCCGTGGCCCTGCCCCTCGCCGCCGCCGCCGGGGCCGCCGCCGTGCTGGCCATCGGCCCGGCGCCGACGCTGACGGCCGCCACCGCCCAGGACGCCGGCGAGCGCGCCAAGGGCCCCCTCACCCCGGGCCTGGGCATCCACCGCCAGGTCGCCGCCGCCGCGGGCGAGGCCCTGGCCGACGGCGACGGGGTGCGCGCCGGCGACGTCCTGCAGCTCACCTACGCCGCCCGGGGCGCGGGGCACGGCGTCCTCTTCTCCATCGATGGCCGCGGGGCCGTCACGCTGCACTTCCCCGACGAGGCCGACGGCGACACCGCCCTGCCCGCGGGCCAGCAGATCGTGGCCCTGCCCCACGCCTACCAGCTCGACGACGCCCCGCGCTTCGAGCGCTTCTTCTTCATCACCGCCCACCACCCCCTGGACGTGGGCGAGCTGCTGGCCGAGGCCCGCCGCCTGGCCGCCGACGACGCGGCCGAGGACGCCGCCCCGGCGCTGCCCACCGACGTGGCCTGGACCGACCTGCTGCTGAGGAAACCCCAATGAAGACGATCACTTTGCTGTTCTCTCTCTGGGCCGCCCTCGCCACGACCGCGGGCACGGCCGCCGCCGATGGCCGGCCGCTGCGGCGCTTCGCCCTGCTCGCGGGCGCCAACAATGGCGGGCCTGACCGGGTGACGCTGCGCTACGCCCTCACCGACGCCCAGGCCCTCGCCGACGTGCTGGGCCAGCTCGGCGGCGTCGCGCCCCAGGACCGGCTGCTCGTGAGCGAGCCCGATCCCGCCGCCCTGGAGGCCGCCTTCACCGAGATGGGCCGCCGGCTGGAGGCCGCCCGGGCCGCCGGCGACCGCGTGGAGCTGCTGTTCTACTACTCGGGCCACAGCGACGAGGCCGGCCTGCTGCTCGGGGGCCAGCGCGTCGGCTACGCCAGCCTGCGCCAGCGCGTCGACGCCCTGCCCGCCGACGTGCGCATCGCCATCGTCGACGCCTGCGCCTCGGGGGCCCTCACCCGGCCCAAGGGCGGCCAGCGCCGGCCCCCGTTCCTGCTCGACGCCGCCACCCGGGTGCGCGGCTACGCCATCCTCACCTCGGCGTCGGCCGACGAGTCGGCCCAGGAGTCCGATCGCATCGGGGGCAGCTTCTTCACGCACGCCCTGCTCTCGGGCCTGCGCGGGGCCGCCGACATGACGGGGGATGGCCGCGTCACGCTGAACGAGGCCTACCAGTTCGCCTACCACGAGACGCTGGCCCGCACCGAGCAGACGCGCCTCGGCGCCCAGCACCCGAGCTACGACCTGAACCTCTCGGGCCAGGGCGACGTGGTGCTCACCGACGTGCGCTCCACCGGGGCCGGCCTCGTGCTCGACAAGGGCCTGAGCGGCCGCCTGTACGTCCGCGACGCCGAGGGCCACCTCGTCGCCGAGCTCAACAAGCCCGCGGGCCGCGCCATGGAGCTCGGCTTCGAGGCCGGGCGCTACCGCGTCACCCTCGACCAGGCCGGCGCCCTCGCCCGGGCCGATCTGGACCTGGCGGACGGCGCCCACCGGCCGCTGGCCGCCGCCGACTTCACCCCCATCGAGGGGGAGCTGGCCGTCGCCCGCGGCGGCGTCGCCACCGCCACCCAGGCCGAGGTCGTGCCCGCCAACCTGGGCATCGTGCCCGGCCTCGACACCAACGCCGGGCGGCCCGTCATCAACCACGTCAGCGTCAGCCTGCTCGTCGGCAGCGGCTACGCCCTCGATGGCTTCGAGGTCGGCGGCGTCGGCGTGACGCGGGAGGCCGGGGTGGACGGCGTGCAGGTGGGCGGCGTCTTCGCCATCGACCAGGGCGACCTGGACGGCGCCCAGATCGGCGGCGCCTTCACCCTGACCCGCGGCGCGGTGGACGGCGTGCAGGTGGGCGGGGCCTTCAACCTGGCCAGCGGCGCGGTGGACGGGGCCCAGATCGGCGGCGCCTTCAACTACGCCGGGGACGCCCTCGACGGCCTGCAGGTGGGCGGGGCGTTCAACTACGTCGGCGGCCGCCTGGACGGCCTGCAGGTGGCGGGCGCCGTGAACACCGCCCGCGGGCCCCTCACCGGCGCCCAGCTCAGCGGCCTGGCCAACACCGCCGGCGACGTGGAGGGCGCCCAGATCAGCGTCGTCAACGTCGGCGGCCACGTCACCGGCCTGCAGCTCGGCATCATCAACATCGCCGAGACGATGCGGGGCGCCCCCATCGGCCTCATCAACATCATCGGCGACGGCATCCACGAGCTGGAGGTCGGCGGCACCGACATCACGCCGGCCCGCCTCTCGCTGCGCCTCGGGAGCCAGTGGTTCTACAGCACCTGGACGGCCGGGGCGCGACCGACCGACGACATGTACCTGATCGGCCTCGGCCTGGGCGGCCGCGTCCCCCTCACCCCCGCCTGGTCGGTGGACTTGCGCGCCACCGCCCACCAGATCCTCGACGCCAAGAACGGCTACTTCGAGAACGACAGCATCGACACCCTCGGCCGCGCCGAGCTGGCCGTCACCTGGCAGGTCATCGAGGGCCTGAAGCTCACCGCCGGCCCCGCCTACAACGTCCTGGTCTCCGACGTCCGCGACGGCCACGACCTGGCCTTCGGCCTGGACCAGCTCCACCGCGACGGCGACCTGAACGTCCGCCGCTGGCCGGGGGCCTTCGTGGGCGTGACGGTCTTCTGAGCCGCTACCGGGGCCCGACGCTCTTCGCCACGCGGAACCCGATGGCGGGGCTGCGCAGGTCGGGCGCGACGACCTCGGCCCGGTAGGAGGACGCCTCCGCCGGGGCCGTCTCGAACGACCCCCCGCGGACCTCGCGGGTCTCCGCCGCCGCCCCCTCCCGCAGATCGATCCACTCGGCCACGTTGCCCAGCAGGTCGCACTCGCTGTTGATGGTGTGCCCCTTCTCCTTCGAGCACACCGGCGCCGTGCCCGCCGCCCCGCAGCCCTTCAGCACCGCGCGCTCGCAGTCCGGCGGCTCCGCCCCCCACGGGTGCGACGCCTCCCGCCCGCCGCTGCGCGCGATGAACTCCCACTCCCCCGCCGTCGGCAGCCGACCCTTCGCCCAGCGCGCGAACACCTTGGCCTGGGCCCAGTCGACGCAGTTCACGGGGTGGTCGTCCTGGCCCGCCACGCCCCAGGTGCAGCCCGGCCCCGTCCCCGGCGCCGAGCACACCTTCGCCGCCACGCACCCGCGGTACTGGGCCACCGTCACCTCCGACACCGAGATCTCGAAGGGCTTGACGACCTCCTTGTCCCCCTCGGTGCGCCCCTCCGGCGGCCCCATCCGGTAGAAGCTCAGCTCGTACGGCACCCAGTCCACCTCGGCCATCGCGGTGCCATCGGGCAGCCAGACCCGCGGCGCCCCGCGCTGCACCCCCTGCTTGAACCGCGTCTCCGACTTCTTCTGCCCGTTCGGGTGAAACGCCACCTCCACGCCGTCGCGCTCCCCCGCCACGTACATCGTCTCGGTCAGCTTCACCCCGTCGGGCCCCCACGTCGTCGCCTTGCCCTCCAGCTTCCCCGCCTTGAAGGTCTGCTCCGACAGCTTCTTGCCGTCGACGGCCCACTCCGTGCGCACCCCCTCCTCGTGCCCGTCCACGTACGTGGTCTCGACCTTCTTCTCGCCGGTCATGTGCCACGTCCGCTTGGGCCCGTGCTCCACCCACCGGCTGCCGACCTCCTTCTTGCAGACCGTCTCGAACCCCTTGCGCGGCGGATCGCCGAACTGCGTGGTGCCCTCGGGGCAGTCCGTCTTCGCCGCGCACCCCGACAGGGCCAGCGTCAGTACCAGGCTCCAGCGCATCTCGACCTCCCGCGTGTGCCTCGATCCTGGACCCGCCCCAGCGGCGGGGCAACCCGCCCCTTCCCAGCGCCGCCCCGATCGGCCACCGTCACCCCGGCGACGAGGAGGCGACCCATGAGCGACTGGCAGCGAGACGGGCGGTATCACAACCTCGATGGCACCCGCCTGCCCGGCCCCGGCGCCGCCGGTCGCCTGCTCAAGTGGAAGCTCGGCCGCCGCGCCCCCGCGACCCTGGACGGCAGCCTCAACCGCCCCCCGCGGCCCCTCGCCCCCACCCTCGCGCCGGCCCCCTTCCAGCTCACCTGGCTCGGCCACGCCACCTGGCTCATCCAGATCGACGGCGTCACCGCCCTCACCGACCCCACCTTCACCGGCATCGGCCCCGCCCGCGCCATCAAGCGCCTCACCCCGGCCCCCCTTGCCCTCGCCGACCTGCCCCCCGTCGACGTCGTGGCCGTCAGTCACAACCACTACGACCACTGCGACCTCCCGAGCCTCCGCGCCCTCCGCGCCCGCTTCCCCGACGCCCCCTTCCTCGTCCCCGCCGGCCTCGACGCCTGGCTGCGCCGCAAGCTCGGCGACCCCGTCATCCCCCTCGCCTGGTGGACCGCCCACGCCGTCGGCCCCCTCACCGTCCACGCCGTCCCCGCCCAGCACTGGTCCACCCGCGGCGGCGGCACCAACACCAGCCACTGGTGTGGCTACGTCTTCGCCGGCCCCGCCGGCAGCGCCTACTTCGCCGGCGACACCGGCGACGGCGACCACTTCGACGCCATCGCCGCCCGCCACCCCCTCGACGCCGCCCTCCTGCCCATCGGCGCCTACGCCCCCCGCTGGTTCATGCAGCCCCAGCACATCGGCCCCTGGGAAGCCATCGCCGCCGCCCGCACCCTGCGCGCCCACCTCCTGCCCATGCACTGGGGCACCTACAAGCTCACCGACGAAGCCCTCGACGAACCCCCGCGCCTCGCCCGGAGCCTCATCGAAGACCACCCCATGACGCTCCTGCGCCCCGGCGGCACCTGGACGCCCCAGGGCGCGACGGGCGTGTTTCAGTGGCCGGATGACTTGATGGAGTGACACCAACGGGCTGGCCCCGCCGCTCGTTTGGTGGCATGACGGAGAGACCCGCCCGGGGCAGGAGGGGGGAGACGTGGCCAGCACCTGGCTCACCACATGGCGCCTGACGCTCGCGTTCCGCAGCGCCGGCCTGTTCGACAAGGCGCCCGAGTCCCTCGTGCGCGCCACCCTGGGCGCGGCCCTGCTCGAGGCCGTCTGCCCCTACCGGGCGCCGACGGGGGATCCGCCGTGCGGGCGGTGCCCCATGCAGCTCAGCTGTGCCTGGCCGGTGCTCTTCAAGCCCGGCGTCCTGCACGACGGCCCCAGCTCGCCGCCGCCGTACAGCCTGGCCTGGTACGGCCCGGACACCCTCGCGGCCGGCAGCCGTGCGTACCTCGATGTCACCCTCGTGGGCGCCGCCCAGGCCCACCTGCCCCTCACCCTCGATGGCCTGAAACAGCTGTGGTTGCAAGGTATTGGCCGCCGCGACGCTCGCGCCCGGGCCGACGTCGTCGACGTGGTGGAGCTGCCGCCGCCGGCCCCCCCGGTGGGCCTCGCCGGCAGCATCACCCTCGCCCTCGACACCCCGTTGACGCTCCGGGAGTGGCGCGACGACCGGCGAGTCGAGCTCTCCGCCTTCGACGCGGCCGCCTTCGCCCGCGCCTGTCGTCGGCGGCTGGAGAGCCTCGGGGCCCCCATCGACGTGCCGGCCGACGATGACCTCATCGCCGAGGCCATCCGGACCCGACCCACCACGCGCCGCGCCTACAGCGCCCGGCAGGACCGCCCGCTCTACGCCCGCGGCCTCGTCGGCCAGGTGGATCTGGGTGGCCCCATCGGCCCCTGGATGCCGGCCCTCGCGGCCCTCACCCGCCTGGGCGTCGGCCGCATGACCACCTGGGGCAATGGCCGGATCAGCCTGTGGCCTCGGGGGGAAGCGCCAGCGCCACCTGGGCGATCGCCTCATCGTCGACCCGAGCGAAGAAGGTGAAGGCCGCGTTGGCGCTGGCCAGCGCGCCGAACAGCTCGCCGATGCCGGCGGTGCGGGTCGTCGACAGCTCCCCCTCGCCCCGGCCGTCGACGGCCCGGACGCGCACGCGGCGCTCCTTCTCCTTCTTCTTGGCCCAGAGCTTCCGCGTCTCGCGGGCCCCGTTGAAGTCGAGGAACACGACCTCGACCCAGCCCGCCCAGGGCGGCGCGGCCTCGGCCTCGCGCGGCGACTCCTTCTGGGGCGCAGCCGCCGCGGCCTGGCCGGGCGTCGCCGCGGTGGTCACGTCGACGACCTCTTCCTCGGGGGCCGGCGGCTGGGGCAGCAGATCGCCCGTCCACGCACGGTCGGCCCGCCTGGCGCCCGCCGGCCGCTCCTTCTTCCAGGCCTCCCACTTCGCGCGCCCGCCCCACGGCAGCAACGCGGCCCCGTCCTGCTTGATCCGGTTGAACTCATTGGGCTGGATGGTCGGGTACCGGATCTGCCGGGCCTCGCCCTCCTCCACCGGCGTGACCATCGCCAGCAGCTCGAAGAGCGTCCGCGAGCTCGCCCACTTCTCGCCCGTGGCCGCCTGCATGTAGCCGGTGAAGGCCTCCACCGTGCCCGCCGCCGCCACGGTCTCGCCGCCGACGACCGTCCGCAGCGCCTCCGCCGTCAGCCGCAGCGTGACCGCCCCGAAGCCCAGCGGCCGCCCGCGCCCGATCTGGTGCATGGCCCCGGCGTGCCCGCCGAAGTCGAGCGCCCAGATCAGCGCCCCCAGCTCCATCGGCCGCAGGTTGTGCACCCGCACCCGTGCCACGAAGCGCGTCCCCGCCGGCAGCGGCGCGAACCGGCTCTTGTGATCGTCCCTGGCCGTGTCGGGCATGAGCGGCCGCCGGTTCGCCCGGGGCTGCACCAGGTAGCGCTTCCAGCCCCGGGCCTTGAGCTTCGGATCCATGTAGGTCGACCAGACCGACCGGCCGGCATCCCGAGCCGGCCCTCCGTCCACGTCACGCCCCTGCTGCAGGTAGTGCGGGTAGAACGACGCCTTGGGCGCCCCGAACACGGCCTCGACGACCGAGGTCGGCCGCACGTCGCCCTGCACTCGACCCTGACCGACGGCCACGCGCCCGCGTAGCGCGCCCCGCTGCTTGTCGGCCGGCTCGTTGCCGCGCACATAGCCGAACATCGCCTCCGCCAGATCAGGCCAGTGACGCACACCCGCGGTCCTGGACGCGCCCGCCAGCCCGGCCTGCGCCCCCTCGACCGCGTCGCCCGTCGTCTGGTCGTAGGCCAGCTTGAACATCATCGCAAGGCCGAACGCCCGCAGCCCGCCATCGGGCTTGAGCAGGAAGAACACCGGCACCCGCCCCACCCGCGGCCACTGCTTCAGCCAGAAGCCCCACTCCTCGTTGGGCTCCACCGTGTCGCGGTGCTGCGCCCGGTCGGCTCGGTGGATGAACTCGAAGTCCTCGCGCTGCTGCGCGCTCACGGGGATGGGTTCGCCGGCCTCGCCGAAGAACAGGAAGTCGTGGTGCTTCTTCCTGGTCTCGCCCGACTTGCGATCCTGTGGCTGCCCCGTGAAGACGAGTCGCCCACGCTGCGGCAGCCCGCGACCCGCGACGCCGTAGGCCGAGATGCGCGTCACGCCCCCGACGGTCTGGCCCCCCGCCAGGGTGAGCGCCACCGGGCAGTCGTAGGTCTGGAACGCCCGGTCCCCGAACGCCTCGTACTTCCTCACGGCGCTCTGCTTCTCGTTCGGCCGGAAGCCCGTCACTCCGATGTTCCGCGCCAGCCCCTCCAGCATGCCGTACTCGGCCTTGGCGAAGTGGCACGGCTCGATGGCCCACTGCTCCCCGTCGCGCACCAGCCAGCCCGCGTTGACCAGCGGCGTCGGCTCGCCCCGCACGATGGCGGCCATGTGGTTCCCGTACTCCCGCCGGTTCTGCAGGTCACGAAACCCGTAGCGCTGGTTGTTGAATGGCGCGATGCGCCCGAACCCCGCGATCTCGATGACCGATCGCAGCATGCCGCGCAGGCTCGTGCCCGGGATGGCGTAGCGCCCATCCGGGTCGCGGCTGAAGCCATCACTGTCGCCATCGCCGACGAAAATGTCCGTTCTTGCGGTCACTTCCACGTCGAAGTGCCCGCTGATGCCGTCCTCGAACGGGATGTCATGGCTCGCGTGGTCGGCCCAGGCGGGCAGGACGATCGTCTCCGGCGGCGGCACGAAGTTGTACGGCGAGATCATCGGCTGCCCTCCCTCAAGTCTCCGAAGCCCACGAACCGGGTGGCGGTCGGCTCGGCCAGCGCCGTGCCGACCGCCAGGTTCGTCACCGGCGTCACCGGCCAGAACACCTCGTAGGTCACCGGCCCCGACTCGATGCCCTCCACATGCCCCACCCGCGGATCGATGGACCGCAGGACGACCGTCTGCACGGTGTGCGGCGCGCCCTCACCCCTGATCAGCGTCGCGACCGCCCACCGCCTCCCGTCGTAGCGCACGGTGGTGGTCGTGTTGCCGTTCGCCACCTCCGCCGCCAGCAGCGGCAGATCGTCGATCTCGGGCGAGAGCAGGCCCCCATCCAGCCGGGCCACCGCGCTGGCGGTGCAGACCCAGCCGTCGCCGCCGGCCGCACGCAGCGCCTCCCAGGCCGCCTCGGGCGTGTCGACCGTCTTCACCTCGACTCGGAAGTTCATCGCCGCTCCCCCTTGAAGTAGCCGTAGCCCCGATCGGCCCCCGCCCCGAGGTTCAGGCGCTCCTCCAGCAGGTCGTCGATGGCCCGATCCAGCGCCGCGCGGGCCTGCGCGAAGGCCTCCGCCTCGCCGCCCTTGAGCTTCCTGCCGGCCGGCTCGCCCACCACCAGCGTCACCTCCAGCTTCACGTCACCCACCCGGGTCTCCTGGTACAGATGCCCGGCCAGCGGCCCGCCCGTGAACCGATCCAGCGCCACGTGGGTGGCCGTCGACACGTTCACCGCCGAGACCGGGATGCGCACATCCTCGATGAGCACGCAGCCGGGCCGACCCCGCGCCTCCGCCGTGCCCTTGGCGCTCTCCTTGATCTCCCCGAAGAGCAGCGCGATGCCCGGCAGCGCTTCCGGCCCAAACCAGTCAAGGTCCGCCTTCGGATCCTGCGTCGGATCCTGCGTCGGGTGCGTGTGGGCGTGCAGCTTCGAGTCCGCCGCCCGCAGGTAGAACGCCGTCCGGTGCCGCAGGGCCCCCTTGATGGCCGACGCGGGCAACACCAGCTCCGGCTCCCCCACCGCCCCACGCCCATCCGACCAGACCACCCGCCGCTCGGTGTACGGCAGCAGATCCGACTGCCCCGCCTCGAGCCCGTCGCCGTCCCCGCCGCCGATCTGCCAGGGCTCCACGGCCTCCAGCGCCAGCGTCACCCCCTCCGGCGCTCCACCCGAGCCCTTCCCCGGCGCCATCGCCATCCCCAGCGGCACCTCCGCCAGCCGCATGGGCCGCGCGATGTAGGCATCCAGGTCCACCCGGTCCCGCAGGTCGTACGACCGCAGCCCGTGCCGCACCACCCGGAAGGCCCCCAGGCCCCCCCGCGTCCGCCCGCCCAGGCGCACCGCCGGCTCATCCAGCAGCGCCACCACCTTCGCCAGCGTGTCATCCGCCGGATCGTCGCTCATCACCTCCAGCTCGAAGCTGAACCGGTGCCCCGCCATCACGCTCGCGCGGTCGTGCTTCCCCCGCCCATCGGCGACGCCGCGGTGGTTCAGGCGCACATGGTCGCGCCGCACGACGCCCCGCGCCGCCGCCAGCACCGGATCGGCCTCGACGGTGGCCGGCGGCACCAGCCCCTGCGCCGGCCGGTCGTCCTGGCCGTGCACGCTGCCCCACGACACCCGCAGCCGGGATCGCTGGGCATCGGCCGGCTCCTCGTCGTTCCGCCCCGTCCGCACCTTCGGGCGCTGGTAGCCGAAGAGCGCGTCCGCTTCGCCGCCCCACGCCGCCCGCAGCACTCCTGCGAGGGAAGTACCCGGAATCGTGGGCAGATCGTTCGCATCCCGGGCTACCGCGTTGGCTGCGTCCAGCGTGTCGTCCCCCGTCCCGATGGACAGCGGGGCCGCCAGCTCGATGACCACCCGCAGCAGGTGCCGATATCGCCCCAGCAGGTTCTTGTGCTCTGCGTCGCTCATCCGTCCACCTCCTGGGCCGCCACCCGCGCCATCCGCTCCGCCGCCAGGACGAGCGCCCGGGGCAACCAGACGGCATCCTTCGCCGTCTTGCCCGCGAAGACCGCCTCCAGGCCCTTCACGCCCCCCGACCGCTCCCACCGGTGCCGCGCCACCCCGCGCCGACAGACCCCATCCGCGCTGAGCAGCGCGTCCTGCAGATACTCTGCCTGGGCCCCCACATGCTTGCGCGCCTCCTGGGCCACCCGGCGCCACTGGGCCGGGGGCAGGCCGCGCACCCGCTTCAGGCTGTCGAGCACCGCCAGGTGCCCACTCCAGACCTCGTCATCCAGCTTCGCAGCGTCCCAGCGCGGCCCCAGCCAGCCCCCCAGCGGGTCCGCCGGCATGATTCCGTAGTGCTCCGCCCCCTTCGCCTGAGAGGCCTTCGGCTTCCGCCAGGCGACCCAGTCCTCGAGCGGCGGCGGATCCCGCCAGACCGCCCCCAGGCCCTCGGCCCGGCCGAAGCCCACGCCCTCGCCCACGTAGGCGTCGATGGCCGCCTTCGGCGTCGTCACCCCGGTGAACGTGATCACGCTGCCCGCCGAGAGAGCGATGCGCTCCACCTCCGGCCGCTGGCGGTGCGTGTTGAAGGGCGTCCACCGCACCGTCCGCAGCAACGTGCGCGCGGCATCCAGCGCCGCCCCCGCGTTCAGCCCGAAGTGCGCCGGCTCCGGCGTCAGCGTCGGCTGGCCCGTCGCCGCGCTCAGCAGGCACGCCTCGCTGCGCAGCAGGAAGACCACCTCGCCAGCCTCGGTCGGCCGCGGCGTATCGGGCCAGTCCCAGGCCGCACACTCCCGAATCTGTGCCCGCCCATACTCCGTCCGCTTGCTCCACCCCAGCGTGGCCCGGCCGAACAGCTGCTCGCGCACCACCGCCAGCGCCTCCGCCGCCCGCGGCCCGCTGGCCTCGACGACGCCCCGCAGCCGCGTCCCGGCCGGCAGCGCCTGCACCTGGAAAAGGTTGCCCTCCTCGGCCCGCTGCGTCTCGAAGCTCACCTTCGTCTTCAGCTCGACCTCGGTCCCGACCTTCAGCCGCTCCCCGTCGAGGCTGGCCTGCACGCCATGCCGGTCGTGGGCGCCCTGGACGATCGCGTCGCCTGCCGCCGCGTCGGCCCACTCCATCGTCCCCAGGTCGTCGGCCAGCGCCCCCTTCGGCGCGTGGAACGACAGCGGCCACACCACCGCCGGCCGCCCCGAGCGCTGGTCCACCACCCGCGCGTCGCTGAAGCGCACCTCGCCGCTGTGGAAGATCGTCCAGGCCAGCCCCTTCGCCTCGGCCGCCTCGTAGCCGCGGCGCGCGGCCACATGCCCCAGCACCACCCCGCCCGGGCAGAAGTCCAGCCCCAGCCCCCCCGCCGACCGCGGCTTGAAGCTGGTGTCGCTCAACATCTCGATTTCATAGAAGATCTTCATGCCGGCTTCTCCCACTCCAGCGACAGCCGCGCCGTCCCCAGCCCGCGCGAGCGGTGGGCCCCCAGCTCCTGCACCAGCCCCACCGCCAGCTCGACGGCCTCCTTGTGCGCCTGCTCCCATTCATTGAGCCGCACCTCCGCCACGAGCGTCAGCGGCACCGCCACCTCCACCCGCCGCAGCGTCGCGTCCTTCGGCACCCCGTCCTGCATGGCCGTGCTGCCGAAGTTCCGGTACAGCTGCGCCGCCGCCGACAACCGCGAGGCGTCATCCGCGGTCTCGAACCAGTCCAGCCACGCCTTCGGCAGGCGCGCCGAGTCCACCGACAGCAGCCCCGGCGTGCTCTCGAAGCGCGACCGCTTGCCGCGCTCCTCGGGCAGCCCGCACACCGCGTCATGCACCGCCCCCGTGATGTGCTTCTGCTCGGCCAGAAAGTGCAGCTGGTGGGCGATGAGGCCGGCCACATGCCGCCCCGCAATCATGGGCAGCCCCAGCCGGTCCCGGCGAACGACCGCATCCGCCCGCCAGGCATCCCCCTTGCCCCCACCCGCGTGCCAGAACCCCGACAGCTCGATGGTCAACGTCCCGCGCAGCTCAGCCATCGGACCCCTCCCCCACGGCGACGAGCGCCAGCAGATCCCCCCAGGGCGAGCGCTCTGCCCCGGCGGCCCCCAGCCACGGCCCGCGAGCCAGCCCCGGCGCCAGGTCGTCGAGCTTCTTCAGCAGCGCCGGCAATTTCTTCCCCTGCAGAGCCCGCTGGACCTCCAGGATGCGATCCCACTGCTTCTGCGCACGGCCGTCGACCGCGCCCGCGGCCACCTCCTCGGCCATGGTCTCGACCATCCCGCGCACCGGTCCCCGGGGCAGCGCCCGCACGGCCTCGACCGCCTGCTGCAGCCGGCTCACATGGCCGTCAGCATCACGGCCGGCCAGGCGGTACCCCGACCACGCCAGCGCGGGCCCCTCTTTCGGCGCCTTCGCGATCCCCTCCGTCGCCAGGGACGTGAAGCGCTGGAACCGCACGACCGACTGCTCTCGCCCCTGCTCCTTGGCCGCCTTGCACAGCCCGTCCGCCAGCTCGTGGGCCAGGTGGAAGGCGTGATTGGCGCGCACGAAGGCCACGCCCGCACAGAGCGTCAGGGCGCCGACGTCCTTCTCCACCTTCGTCGCCTCCTCGAAGGCCGCCGTGTACGCCCGCAGAAAGTCCAGCGCCCGATCCGCGCGGACGATCATCGAGAGGTCATCGCCCCCCGAGACGACATCCACGCCCAGCAGCCACTTCCCTTGCGTCGGCTTGAGCGTGTGCAAGGCCGAGCCCAGCGCCCGGTCGGCCGCGCTCGCCAGCCCGGCCGAGAACGCCGCCAGCTTTCCCAGATCCTCGAGCCGGGCCACCTTGGCGCCGATGCCGTTGCCGTCGGCATGGATGGCCGCGATGTCGTGCGCCTCGCCCGCCAGATCGGGGAGGTGCCAGGGCATCTCGCAGCCCCCCAGCCCCGGATCCGCCAGCAGCTTCTCATCGTGCTTGCGGCGACTGCCCGCCGCTCCGGCCCCGTCCGCGGCCTGCGTCGCGAGGTCGACCCCCGGCGCCTCTGCCCAGACTACCGGCAGGCCTCGCCACGACACATCGACCACCGGCGACGTCATCGGCCCCAGGACCGCCGGCCGTCTCCGCGCCTTCGTCATCTGGTCGATGAGGCGGCTCATCGGCTTCGGCCCTTCGCCCGGCACCCAGCCCTGCACGATGGCCAGCCCCGGCGCGAACTCGGCGACGGCCGCCGGCCACCGCCCCAGGAAGTCCTTCAGCTCGGCATCGGTGCGGAACCCCACCGTCGCGCCACCTGCCGCCTGGGCGAGCACCGCGCCTGCGCTCCCCAGCACTTCGGGCAGCCTGGTCTCCACCAGTTCCCGCACGATCGCGCTCGCGCCCAGCATGTGCTTGAGCTTGCGATGCGACAGCACGTACGCCCCGATGGATCGGGCCTCGGTGCGGTACAACCACTTCCAGTCGCTCATGGGCGGTCCCCTTGCAGGTCGGGCTCACGGGGTATTGGCGCCAGCCCGCCGAAGTGTGCAGACAAATTCGCAACCCGCCGACGCGGCAGGTGCAGCCTCAGGGCGGAGTGACCCACCGCCCCTTGCCGCCCTCGAAGCAGATCACCGGCCAGAATGGTGTGCGCGGCCCCACGCGCCCGCGGTCATAGACCGTCGTCGCCACCGTCGTCCGCAGGACCCCCGCCGCCATCATCAGCACGGCCCCCGGGCCGACGTAGAAGACGTGCAGCGCCGACGCCTTGCCGCTCAACCGCCGCAGAGTCTCCTGCAGGTCGTACGCAGCCTGCTGGGCGGTCACCTCGTCCACGACCGCCGAGAAGCCCACCTCACCAGGCTCCAGCCTGACGATCCGTGCCCCCGCGGCGCTCGCGGACGCGAGGCCCTCGGCGGCCTCATCCGGCCGCACGTATTGCGTGATGCTGACGAAGAGCGCCACCTGCTCTCCGGCAGTGACGGCCGCCTCGCCGGAGGCCCGCAGGAGCGGCGTCCCGTGGTTCTGGGCCTGCCCGAAGCAGAGCCACTTCTGCTGGCCCGGCGGACCGTGGGCCTGCCAGAACCGCGGGGTCATCGGCAGGTCGGCCACCTTCAGGCCCAGGTCCGCCGCCAGGCCATATGGTCCCGAGGCGAAGATGTCCACCGGGCCCTTGACGGTGTCCAGGAAGCTCAGCGCCTCGTCGAGACCATCCCGCGCCTGCTGCCAGTCCGGCGAGCCCGGCCAGCTGTCGACCTGCCAACGGCCGGGCGGCGTCCTGGCCTGCCGCGCCGGGGTGTAGACGCCGAGGGCGTGGAGATCCGGCGCAGGCCATGCGTTCACGGTGAGCGTCGCGACTCCGCGGGTCGGCGGCTCCGGAGGATGCCCTGGCTCCTCCACGGGCCCCTCCGGCCCCTCCCCGAACAACACCGGCACCTCGTCCTCGTCCAGCCCCTTCCCCATCACGCTGGTCTGCCCCTGCTCGTGGCACTCCGCGAACGACAACCCCCGCGCCAGCGCCAGGTAGAAGCCCACCGCGTACGCCCGCGCCCCGTTGTCCGACATCTCCTCCTTGAGCCCGATGGCCGCCGGCACCCCCGGCGGAAGCTGCTGTGCGATCGCCGCGCTGTCGCACGCCAGCAGGACGGCCCCCTTCAGCCCCTTCGCCCCCCTCAGGGCCCGCACGACGGCGCGGCCCGGCACCTTGTGGCGCTGCCCCACGGCGTCCATGAAGATCAGATCGCCCGCCTGGCCGTGGCAGATCACATGGACCAGATCCGGCTTCACATCGAGCAGCGCTCGCTGCAGCTCCTCGAACGTCGCCGCGAACCGCGACGCCACCTCGATGTCCGAGCCAGCGAGCCGCAGCTCCCGCCGGATGGCCTCGGCCTCCAGCTCGATGCTCAGCTTCGCGATGCCGATGGGGCTCGCACCCAGGAACAGGATCTTGCGCACCTTCCCGCCCACGCTCCCCCCTCCCGGCGCTGCCGGCGCCACCGACGTGGCCGACACCACCGGCACCGACGCCGCCGCCATCACTGGCTCGTCCACATCCACCCCCGCCAGCCGCGCCAGCCGCGCCCGGTCGGCCCCATACGTCAGCTTCACCGCGTTCTTGAGCAGGACGGGCAACACCCCCCACTTCAACAGCTGGTGCACATCACTGCGAGCCTGGTCCCCCGGCCGCACGAGGGTCGGCAAGCCGCCCTTCATCCGGTCGTCGAGCCCGGTGAGCAACAGCCCACGCCGCTCGCCGTAGTCGAGCGCCGTCAGCACCCCGACCACGAACTCCAGATCCACGTCGTTCATCGCCCACTCCTGCCGACACTGTCACCGGTTGGCGTACCACGCCCTACCCGTCGGGCCAACCCCCTGAGGAGCCAGCCAGGTAGCCCTCCGAAGAGCGTACACATTCATGTTTGTCAGCCACCGCTGCCCGACGCACCTGCCCACCGTGCCGCGCCTGCACAGCAAGCGCGACATGCTCACCCTGCGCAAGCGCGCAGACGACGTCATGGGCGCCATCGACGACGAGCTGCGCGCGGGCAACCCGGCCCAGGTCGCCCAGGGCATCATCGACCTGCTCCCCGTCACCTTCGTCCTGGAGAGCTTCGAGGCCCGCGACCGGCACATGCACGCCCTCAGCCAGTCCCTCGACGATCCGGAGATCCCCGCCCCCCTGCGCCTGCTCGCCCTCATCGAGGGCCTCGGCACCAACGGCGCGTGGCGCCAGGCAGCCGCCGCCGGCACCGGCCTCGTCGCGCGCATCCTCGACCGGGAGACCGAGGCTCGCCTGGACGCCGCCGAGAAGGACCTGCGGCGGGGCCGGCTCCCCGGCGACGAGCGCGACCAGGCCCGCCACCTTCGCCACCTGCTCATGGCCCGCGCCGTGCGCCTGCGCATCCAGGCCGCGGTCCCCGACCGGCGGCCCGAAGACGTCGAGGCCATGCTCGCCCGCGCCCGGCAGCTTGCGCGCCAGGCCCAGCATGAGTCCATGCAGATGTCCATCCAGCTCGACGCGTGTCGGCACGCCATGGCCCGCGGCCGCCTGGACCAGGCCCAGCACCTCGTCGACCACACCATCCAGCTCGCCAGCCGCCAGGGCAACGACCGCCGCCTCGCGATGGCCCTCATCGAGCGCGCCCGCATCCATGGCCACCTGGGCCTCGCCACGGCAGCCTGGGCGGACCACGCCCAGGCCACCCAGGCCTTCGAGCGCCTGCAGACCGACCTGCGTGGCCGCCCCCTCCCCGACTGGTACCAGCCCGGCTTCCGCCGCGAGCTCAGCCGCACCGCCGCCGACGTCCACGCCCTCGTCGGCCCCCGCCCCGACCCCGGCCTCTGGAACCTGGACGACTTCTAGATGGAACGTAAACACCCGAAACGAAAGCATTTTCATCTTGACCGACCGCTCAGCGCCGGCTACGGTGGGCCTGGCTCTGTGACAAGCCACACCAGCCGCACGACGCGGCCGGTGTACACCCCCTGCGGGCCCGGAAACCCGGGGGGGTGTACACCCGGGGCGAAAACCCCGGGAGAACCCGGGGTTGCAGCGCGCGGAGCGCGCCACCAGCCAGACGCCTGAGGCCCATGGGGTCGGGCGAAAGCCGGGGGTGTACGAAATCGGCGCTTGAAGCCGTTGGAAACGCTCGATATTTTCAAGGCAGGGTCGCGACCCAGCCCGCCCTCGCAGAGGGATTGCTACACTCGGCGAGCATCTTCTCGAGGAGCCAACGAACAGGCTGTCGCGACCCAGCCCGCCCTCGCAGAGGGATTGCTACAAGTTGAGGAACTTGAGGCGCTCCTCCACCTTGGCGAGTCGCGGTCGCGACCCAGCCCGCCCTCGCAGAGGGATTGCTACTGTAGCGCATGTTCACCTCCGTACCGGCTCTCCACAATGGAGGTCGCGACCCAGCCCGCCCTCGCAGAGGGATTGCTACTCACCAGGTAGCCGGGCTGGAAGATCCGGCTCCCGGGGGTCAGTCGCGACCCAGCCCGCCCTCGCAGAGGGATTGCTACAGCGCTTTCTTCACATTGCCCCCGTCGCTGCTCCCGCAGCCGTCGCGACCCAGCCCGCCCTCGCAGAGGGATTGCTACCGAGAGACCTCCTCCACCACAGCCTGGTTCTTGCGTCGAAGCGCGGTCGCGACCCAGCCCGCCCTCGCAGAGGGATTGCTACACCAGAACTGCCGGCAGATCACTACTATTGATTGGTCCCTGTCGCGACCCAGCCCGCCCTCGCAGAGGGATTGCTACCAGCTCTTCCCACAGGTCCGCGTTGGAGATGATCTTGATGTCGCGACCCAGCCCGCCCTCGCAGAGGGATTGCTACCTTCGGAAGGAAATCCGATGGCTTTTCCAGTTTGCCTGTCGCGACCCAGCCCGCCCTCGCAGAGGGATTGCTACGCCTGGGGGGGCGACACAGACATGTTCCTCACCTGCGGGGGTCGCGACCCAGCCCGCCCTCGCAGAGGGATTGCTACTCCCAGGTCTCTTTCAGAGAGACCCATGGGATAATTATGTCGCGACCCAGCCCGCCCTCGCAGAGGGATTGCTACGAGCCAGCGGCGTCGACGGTGCCGGACACGAAGGAGCCGGTCGCGACCCAGCCCGCCCTCGCAGAGGGATTGCTACACCCACTCACCATGGCCATAGCCCAGGCCGAGGCCCAGGTTGTCGCGACCCAGCCCGCCCTCGCAGAGGGATTGCTACCACCACGGACTCCGATGTCAGACGGCGTGCACCCGGAGAAAGGTCGCGACCCAGCCCGCCCTCGCAGAGGGATTGCTACATGAACGGGGCGATGTCGCCCCTACGGAAGCCGGCCGCATTGTCGCGACCCAGCCCGCCCTCGCAGAGGGATTGCTACACCAGCCGGTCGCGGAATTGCGAACCGGCTTTTCTCGGGTCGCGACCCAGCCCGCCCTCGCAGAGGGATTGCTACAAGAAAATGTTTCCCCAGAAAAAGTTTCCTCTTTCCAGGGGTCGCGACCCAGCCCGCCCTCGCAGAGGGATTGCTACAGGATGCCGCCCGCCATGAACTCCCACTCACCGTCGGACGGACGTCGCGACCCAGCCCGCCCTCGCAGAGGGATTGCTACCCCATTCGGACAACCTCGCCCGCGACCTCGCCGCGGATGGTGTCGCGACCCAGCCCGCCCTCGCAGAGGGATTGCTACATTAGACCCAACCTCTTGCCAGCCTTCAATTGGGAAGAGACGGTCGCGACCCAGCCCGCCCTCGCAGAGGGATTGCTACGCAGCAAGCACACTTGGTGGCGGCGAGGTTGTAAACCTCCTGTCGCGACCCAGCCCGCCCTCGCAGAGGGATTGCTACTCAACGCGACAGCCCTCACCGTCCACCTCGAAGACACCGGTCGCGACCCAGCCCGCCCTCGCAGAGGGATTGCTACGTCCGATATAGGCTCATCAGAGGACGAAGAAGAGCGTCGCGTCGTCGCGACCCAGCCCGCCCTCGCAGAGGGATTGCCACAGCGGTGAGAGGCTATGACACCAGTGCCCGTCTCAGGCATGTCGCGACCCAGCCCGCCCTCGCAGAGGGATTGCTACGCCGAGCTTGGCCCGACTGCCCTCGGACAGGACGATGGTCTCGGGTCGCGACCCAGCCCGCCCTCGCAGAGGGATTGCTACATGATGCTGCGCTTCATGGCGCATTCCCTTCCTCCGGCATGTCGCGACCCAGCCCGCCCTCGCAGAGGGATTGCTACAGGTTGGGGGGGGTGCAGGCGCTGTAGCTGACCGGCGGCAGGCCGGTCGCGACCCAGCCCGCCCTCGCAGAGGGATTGCTACGCCTCCGGGCAGCCCTCGGCGAGCGGGTCTTCGACGGGGTCGCGACCCAGCCCGCCCTCGCAGAGGGATTGCTACGTCCACCGCCGAACCATGCTGGGAGACTTCATGCAGTCCACGATGTCGCGACCCAGCCCGCCCTCGCAGAGGGATTGCTACCCGTTGCGGATCTGGATCTCGATGTTCGCCACGCGAGCTTCGAGGTCGCGACCCAGCCCGCCCTCGCAGAGGGATTGCTACCTGCTCTTCCTCCCCCCCGGGGGAGGTGCCGAGGATGCGGGTCGCGACCCAGCCCGCCCTCGCAGAGGGATTGCTACTCAGCCACACCCCCTGGCTCGCTCCTTTTCCTTCATCCTGTCGCGACCCAGCCCGCCCTCGCAGAGGGATTGCTACAGCTCAGCTCAACGGCTTCCGCTCCGGTTCCCCGGATGCCGTCGCGACCCAGCCCGCCCTCGCAGAGGGATTGCTACATCAAGGCGAGAAGTGCCTTCTCCGGTGTCTCCCAAGCCCGTCGCGACCCAGCCCGCCCTCGCAGAGGGATTGCTACATCGGGAATGTACAAAGAAATGCGGGATTTGGAAAAGAGAAGTCGCGACCCAGCCCGCCCTCGCAGAGGGATTGCTACAGTCGCCGTCGTCGGCGCACCACCCGGGGATGGGGGCGCACTCGTCGCGACCCAGCCCGCCCTCGCAGAGGGATTGCTACCAGTCGGTCACGCTCGCGACGGGCCTCGAACGCCGCCACCCGTCGCGACCCAGCCCGCCCTCGCAGAGGGATTGCTACCCGCTGAACACGTTGGGAAGGGAGGTGCCGTGAGCCAGGACGTCGCGACCCAGCCCGCCCTCGCAGAGGGATTGCTACACGCTTTTTTCTAGATCCTGGATAAGCCATCTCTGATCACGGGGTCGCGACCCAGCCCGCCCTCGCAGAGGGATTGCTACAGACCGCAGGCGAAGCAGGTCTCCCTCTGCTCTCCCTCGTAGGTCGCGACCCAGCCCGCCCTCGCAGAGGGATTGCTACACGGCTGCAGCAACCGCCACCTCGGATAGCAGGCTCGACGTCGCGACCCAGCCCGCCCTCGCAGAGGGATTGCTACGCAAGACATACGCTCCGCCCTGCGCCGTGGCAGTATCTCGTCGCGACCCAGCCCGCCCTCGCAGAGGGATTGCTACCGAGGTAGCCGTCGTTGATGCTGCAGTTGAGCCCATCAACGTCGCGACCCAGCCCGCCCTCGCAGAGGGATTGCTACACCTCGACGGTGCTGTCGCTCTCCACAGTCCTGTGGGAGAAGTCGCGACCCAGCCCGCCCTCGCAGAGGGATTGCTACCTGATGGCATCATACACAGCATAGCCCAGCCGAATGCCGTGGTCGCGACCCAGCCCGCCCTCGCAGAGGGATTGCTACGCCCTGGGGGCCCTGCGCGCCGTCTGCGCCGTCTTCACCGGTCGCGACCCAGCCCGCCCTCGCAGAGGGATTGCTACCTACATCGTGTAGCTGTAGTTGCCCGGCTCGAGCTCGAGGTCGCGACCCAGCCCGCCCTCGCAGAGGGATTGCTACATTCCCTTGTGCTGCAGGCTATTCGCCTTCGTGATCGGTCGCGACCCAGCCCGCCCTCGCAGAGGGATTGCTACATCTCACCCAGGGCGAAGCCCAGGAGGGCCCCGCCGATGGGGTCGCGACCCAGCCCGCCCTCGCAGAGGGATTGCTACGTTCCCGGACGATGCCGTCACGGCCCCGGCAGCGGGCCTTGCCGGTCGCGACCCAGCCCGCCCTCGCAGAGGGATTGCTACAGCCGCCTCCGCTTGAGCCTGTAGCTCTTTCCTTCTGGCGACTGTCGCGACCCAGCCCGCCCTCGCAGAGGGATTGCTACACATCACCTGCATGGACCCCTCCTCCCCACCCTTGCCCTTGTCGCGACCCAGCCCGCCCTCGCAGAGGGATTGCTACAGGAGTTGGGACGCACGGTCTGAGCCCCCACTCAGACCGTGTTGTCGCGACCCAGCCCGCCCTCGCAGAGGGATTGCTACGTTCCGATCACCCTCGCAGTCGTCGTTGCTCTCGCAGTCGGTCGCGACCCAGCCCGCCCTCGCAGAGGGATTGCTACACGTCGACGCAGAAGGAGTCACCGCGGTAGTCGCGGCACTGTCGCGACCCAGCCCGCCCTCGCAGAGGGATTGCTACTGCTGCACCTCGGCGCGGAAGCCGATCACGTCTTCCAGCCAGGTCGCGACCCAGCCCGCCCTCGCAGAGGGATTGCTACGTGGGTAGACGCAGGCCACCGCGGACTGGCCCTCCAGGGGGGTCGCGACCCAGCCCGCCCTCGCAGAGGGATTGCTACATTCGAGGAGAGCTCTCCGGGTCGCTACTCCCGGATGCGGGTCGCGACCCAGCCCGCCCTCGCAGAGGGATTGCTACGCCCCGCTGAGACCTTGGTGCTGATGGTGCCAATGTTCGCGTCGCGACCCAGCCCGCCCTCGCAGAGGGATTGCTACTACTACGCACATAGCGCCTAACGGAGATCTCTCCAAAGTCTGGTCGCGACCCAGCCCGCCCTCGCAGAGGGATTGCTACCTGACGTGATCGACATCAGACAGCGACTTGATCGCATCTGCCCCGTCGCGGACCCAGCCCGCCCTCGCAGAGGGATTGCTACATGGTCCAACTCGTCTGCTTGTTTTGCCTGTTCTGGCCACTGTCGCGACCCAGCCCGCCCTCGCAGAGGGATTGCTACTTCGGGGGTCAGCACTGCCAAGGTGCTCTTGCCCCCAAAGTCGCGACCCAGCCCGCCCTCGCAGAGGGATTGCTACTGGAGGGCGCTTCGGGAGCCCCGGCCATGGGCTCCTGGTGTCGCGACCCAGCCCGCCCTCGCAGAGGGATTGCTACCTGCGTGGGCCGGGGCGTGGGTCGGCTTGGGCTTGACCTCAAGTCGCGACCCAGCCCGCCCTCGCAGAGGGATTGCTACATCTTCTGCATCTGTCTGCCTCTCCTGTGCGCAAGTTACGGTCGCGACCCAGCCCGCCCTCGCAGAGGGATTGCTACAACTCGAAGCGCATGTCCCCCTTCCGGACATGGAAGAGTCGCGACCCAGCCCGCCCTCGCAGAGGGATTGCTACAGGTGTTCGGGCAGTTGTCCACGCCGTTCAGGATGCCGTCGCCGGTCGCGACCCAGCCCGCCCTCGCAGAGGGATTGCTACATCCATGTCCTCGCGACTCACGTCGCAGGACCCAGCCACGTGTCGCGACCCAGCCCGCCCTCGCAGAGGGATTGCTACCACTGGCACCCCCAGCGTCGTCGCCAGCCGCTTGAGCGCGTCGCGACCCAGCCCGCCCTCGCAGAGGGATTGCTACTTCTTCGAACGCAGCCTGCTGCGACGCGAACTGCGCCCGCAGGTGTCGCGACCCAGCCCGCCCTCGCAGAGGGATTGCTACAGGGCCTGGAACCAGGTGGAGTGATCCACCTGGCTCAGGGGTCGCGACCCAGCCCGCCCTCGCAGAGGGATTGCTACAAGCAACCTGCCCCTGTGCATGCCCACCCATCCCGTCGGGTCGCGACCCAGCCCGCCCTCGCAGAGGGATTGCTACACCAAGATGGAGGCGCCGAACTTGCCCTCAGTGCGGCTGAGGTCGCGACCCAGCCCGCCCTCGCAGAGGGATTGCTACCTGGATGTCGTGGCCGAGGTCCTGCAGCGTTCTCTGGATGCTGTCGCGACCCAGCCCGCCCTCGCAGAGGGATTGCTACCCAATAGCGCCGGGAGTCATCTTCAGCCTCCCGGCCCTTCGCGTCGCGACCCAGCCCGCCCTCGCAGAGGGATTGCTACACGAACGTGGGGCTCATCGCCCCCTCCGGCCAGAATTCCCGTCGCGACCCAGCCCGCCCTCGCAGAGGGATTGCTACGATTCCCACGAAGCTCACCAGGAAGGCGAGCCACGCGGGGGGTCGCGACCCAGCCCGCCCTCGCAGAGGGATTGCTACTAGGAGCAAGTCCCAGCGCTGCTCGAAGCCACCCTGGATGGCCCGTCGCGACCCAGCCCGCCCTCGCAGAGGGATTGCTACTTCAAAGAAGATCATGTCTTCTCCTCCTGATCATCTAACAATGTCGCGACCCAGCCCGCCCTCGCAGAGGGATTGCTACAACAGCCCCACGCAGGAGGCGGTCTGCCGGGCATTCAGTCGCGACCCAGCCCGCCCTCGCAGAGGGATTGCTTCCTGCAGCAGGAAACGCTGCTCCCCCGTGGCCTTCACGACGGCCACGTCGCGACCCAGCCCGCCCTCCCCGAGGGATTGCTTCAGGGTGAGCGCGATGAGGCTCTTCATGATTCTATTACCTCTGTCGCGACCCAGCCCGCCCTCCCCGAGGGATTGCTTCATGTGTCCAGATGTGTGCCAAGTCATGGCAGACCAGACACAGTCGCGACCCAGCCCGCCCTCCCCGAGGGATTGTTTCGGACGATGAGCTCACCGGCGTAGGCGAGCTCGGTCAGGTCGTCGCGACCCAGCCCGCCCTCCCCGAGGGATTGTTTCCACCAGGGTGGAGAGCTTCTCTCCACAAACCGTGAATGACGCGTCGCGACCCAGCCCGCCCTCCCCGAGGGATTGTTTCCCGGCAGGTCCATCCCGTCGGCGCTGATGCTGATGGGGGGGGCGCGACCCAGCCCGCCCTCCCCGAGGGATTGCTTCATGTCGAAGCCGCGGTACTGCCCGCCCTCCTGCTCGTGCCGGTCGCGACCCAGCCCGCCGCCCCCGAGGGATTGCTTCACGCGGATGTCGGTGTTGCCGATGGCGGTCTCGAGCTCCTGTCGCGACCCAGCCCGCCCTCCCCGAACCCCACGACAGGACATGTCGCGACCCAGCCCGCCCTCGCCGAGGGATTGCCGCACTACGGCTGCACGTCCTGCGCGGGCAGCGGATCCCAGCCGGCGGACCCAGGGCGGGGCTCTTGGTGGGGGCTGGCATGGAACGTCGTGCTGGCCGGCTGGAAGCCGGCGGACCCAGGGCGGGGCTCCTGGTGGGAGCTGGTATGGCAGGTCGAGCTGGCTGGAAGCCGACGGAACCAGGCGGGCACCGGGTAGTGGCTGGTATGGAGTCCGTGCCGGCCGGCTGGAAGCCAGCGGACCCAGGGGGAGATGGCTTCGCCAAGCGCGTCGCCCGCCTGGTCAGCTCGGCTTGCTGCCCCGGCCAGGCAGTCCCTGGGTCGCTCGCTCGAAGTCGCTGGTGAAGTGCTGGTCCTGGGTGACGCGGAACTGGTCGTAGCGGGCTTCGGCGAGCTGCTTCGCGACGTCCCGGCTGATGGTGCCGGCGTGGGTGAGGACGTCGTAGCCGTTGAACTGCAGGAAGGCGTCGAGGCGGGCGGTCCAGTCGGCCATGCGCATGGGGATGCGGCGGGCGGCCTGGTTCTCGGCGAAGTCGAGGTACATGGAAACGACGCGCTCCAGGGCGCGCAGCTCGTCCTCCGTCAGGTAGTTCTTGGCGATGGCGACGTCGCTCTTCAAGACCTTGCCGTCAGGGCCTTGCTTCCAGGTGGTCAGGCCCATGGCGGGCCGGGAGGCGTCGGCGCGCTCGGCGATGAGCTCGGCGGCGGTGTGGCCGGTGATGGCCCAGTGCAGCTTGTTCTGGACGGTCTTGAAGAAGGTGCGGGTGGGCTCGGCGGCGGCGTCGTAGTCGATGCTGCACTGTTCGTAGATGTCGGTAATCTTGAGGTAGAAGCGGCGCTCGCTCGCGCGGATCTCGCGGATGCGCTCCAGCAGTTCGTCGAAGTAGTCGGGGCCGAAGCGGCTGTTGAGCTTCAGGCGCTCGTCGTCGAGCACGAACCCCTTGGTGATGAAGCTGCGCAGCGTGTCGGTGGCCCAGATGCGGAAGCGGGTGGCCTGGACGCTGTTGACGCGGTAGCCGACCGAGATCACCGCGTCGAGGTGGTAGTGGGTGATGTCGCGAGAAACCGAGCGATTTCCCTCACTTCGAACCATTCGAAGATTTCTAATGGTTGCCGCCTCGGTCAGCTCGCCGCTCTCGTAGATGGCCTTGAGGTGGTAGCTGATGGTCGGCACCTCCACCCCGAAGAGGTCGGCGAGCTGGCGCTGCGAGAGCCAGAAGGTGTCGCCGTCGTGGTAGATCTCGAGCCGCAGGGCCCCCTCGGGGGTCTGGTACAGGATGATCTCGCCGGTCGTCATGCCCAGGTCTCCTCCGCTGCTGCCCTGCCCGGCAGTGTGCGCGCGATCGATCAGCCCCTCAAGGCACCGGCGTCCACGCCGCGTCCGGGGCGATCTGCCGTGTCATCCGCAGCGTGAACCCCGCCTGGTCGTCGAAGGTGACCTCCAGCCGGTGGGGGATGGGGATCATCGCGCCGCCGCCGCCGGCTTCGTCGGGCATGCGGGTGTCTTCGAGGGTGAGGACCTTGCCGTCCAGGCGCGCGCTGGGGGCGGGGCACCAGCCCGCCGGGAGGGTGCCGCCGAAGTAGCAGAGGACGTCGGCGAGGAGCCGGGCGGGCATGGGGGTGGCGGGGAAGCCCCAGGCGCGCAGGGCCCTGCTGGTGCCGGCGGGGTCGCGGGTGCCGGGGATGAGGGCGCCGTCGAGCACCAGGGTGCGGGTGGTGATGGGGCCGGCGGCGCCGGGGTAGGTCAGGTTGACGAGGTGCGGCAGGCTGCGGCCGTCGACGATGTGGGGGGCGAGGGTGAGCTGGGTGACGCCCATGCGGGCGAGGTTCTTGCCGTTCTTGGCCAGGATGAGGTCGTAGGCGCGGTCCCAGGTGGCGTCGGGGCCCGGGACGCGGGTGACGGGGAGGTCGAGCTTGGGCATGGCGGCGTCTTCCTGGGCGCGGGTGGCGCAGCCGCCGAGGAGCAGGAGCAGGAGCAGGGCTCTCACTCGCCGTCCTCGGCGCGGTAGCGGTGCAGGCTGACGCAGGGGGCGTCGTGCAGGGCCGGGTAGTGGGCGGCCAGGGTGGCGGCCTGGGCGTGGAGCTGGTCGTACCAGGCGCGGTCGACTTCCATTTTCGCCAGGAGTTGCAAGGGGTTGCCGGCGAAGGCCACGAGGTGGAGGTGGCGGTCGTCGACGGCGTCGACGATGACGCGGCGGACGTCGGCGGGGCGCAGGGCCGGGTGGGTGGCGAGGAGCTCGAGCTTGAGGATCTCGACGTGGCGGTCGTCGAGGGCGGCCTCGGCGAGGATCATCTTCTCGCGCAGCTCTTCGAGGCCGAAGGCGACGCGCAGGCGCAGGGAGGCGCCGAGGGCCAGGGCGCCGGGGCGGTCGGGGGCGAACGTCTGGGCGAAGAGCTGGCGGGCGTCGGCCTCGTGCTGGCGCATGTGTGGCCGCCAGGCTTCGGGCAGGCAGTGCACCCACAGGCCGAGCTCGAAGTCGGTGTAGAGGACGGGGGCGTCGACGAGGAGCGTCTGCTGGCAGCCCGGGCAGGTGGCGCGGTGCAGGGCGCGGGCGCGCAGCAGCTCGCGGGCCTCGGGGAAGCGCTCGGGGTTGAGGCTCTCGTACAGGCGCACGGGCGCCGCGCCGCCGCAGCGGGGGCAGCCGGCCTGGACGAGGTCGTCGGCGGGGAGGCTCATGGCCAGGGCCGGGGGTTGCCGGGGCCCTGATCCCAGCCGTCACCGCCGGTGTCGGCGCCGGTGGGGGCGGCCGAGGGGGAGCCGTCGGCGCCGGGGCTGGTGGTCGGGGCGGCCATGCCGAAGTCGGCGGGGTCGGCGTTGTCCAGCGCGTTGAAGAGGGTGCTGGGGTTGTTGCTGCCGATGGCCGGGGGCACCGCGCCGCCGGAGTACTTCGCCGTGTACATCTCGGCGAACATCTCCTTGTAGGAGCTGACCGCGTAGTGGCTCGTCTTGTTGTCGAAGGCGCCGCGGTCGTAGGTGACCCACTTGTTCTCCCAGCGCGAGCAGAAGAACGTCACCCGCGTCGGGCCGGCGGGGACGCCGAACGGGAAGAAGTAGTTGTTGTCGGGCATCCGGCCGTTGAAGCGGGCGTTGAGCTCGCCCACGGTGCGCACCAGCATGTTGGCGCCGAGGACGGCGTGGGCGGCGAGGCCGGCGAAGGCGTTGGCCGCGCTGCCGAGGTCGCGCACCAGCTTGTTGCGGCTGACGTCGCCGCCCTGGGCCGAGGTGGTCAGGAAGTCGCGGATCTTGTCGCCGTCGAGGGTCGAGGTGGTGGTGCCGCCGTCGTGGCTGACGGTGTAGCGGGTGCCGTCCATGGCGGCGGTGAAGCCGAGCATGCGGGCGTAGCCGGAGGCAGTGCCGTCCTGGCGCCAGGTGGCGTAGCCGCGCGTCCACTCGTCGGGCTTGGTGTTGATGCCGGGGGTGCTGAGGGTGCGGTTGCCGACGGCGTGGCCCACCTCGTGGGTGGCGTGGTTCTGGAACATGCTGAGGGCCGCGGGGTTGCCGCCGGAGAGGGGGTCCACGCCCGGGGTGTTGGCGGCCATGGGGCTGCGGTCCGTCCAGTTGGCCCAGCCGGGGCCGATGCGGCCGGTGTCGGGCCGGGCGGTGCCGGTGCCGGCGTTCTGGCCCACCGAGCGCATCACGACCGCGTTCTGGTCCCCGAAGTAGTAGGACGTGGGGATGTTGGCCTGCCCCGGGGCGGCCATGCGCTGGCCGGCGCGGTCGAGGAAGTAGACGGCCGAGCCATCGTCCGGCGTGACCTGGTGCACCACGAACTGGACCATGTAGATGATACTGGCGGTGTCGACGTGGCTCCGAGGCAGCAGCCGGAACTGGTGGAAGAACAGGTTCATCGCGTTGTCATCGGGGGCCTGGGAGACGTAGGCCTGGCGATGCGCGTAGGTGACCTTCCACCAGAGCGCCCCGGTGGAGTGCGTCCAGTTGAACACGAAGTCGTTGCCGGGCTGCGCGAGCTGGCAGCGGTAGATCGCGTTCCAGGTCAGGTACTTGTCGGCGAGGGCGATGCCGGAGCCGTCGCCGAAGAGGGCCAGCAGGGCGGTGGCCTGGGTGTTGTCGGTGAGGGGCTTGTCGGCGTTGGTGACCAGCCAGCCGAACTGGCCCTCGGCGATGAGGGCGGCGCGTAGCTGCGTGGTGAGCGCGGTGTCGGCGGCCATCGTGAGCAGGAGGGCCCAGTTGCCGTAGTGCACGAAGCTCTTGACCCACCCGTTCCAGTCGGGGACGGCCACCATGACCGCGCGCAGCGTGGGCTCGTCGCGGGCCACCCAGGCGGCGAAGGCCGGGCCCTGCACGGTGGCGTTGGTGAAGCGGGCCGGGTCGGTGGCCAGGATGGCGAAGACCTCGTGGGGCAGGCCGGCGGGGAGCTGGGCGATCACGATGCCGACGGCGGCGTCATCCTTGGCCACGTCGAACTGGGCGTCGACGGTGACGCCCCCCTCCGTGAGCATGGAGGTGCAGAGCGCCGGCGTCATGAGGCCCGCGGCGTCCACCGCCTTGATGGCCTCGGGCAGGCTCAGGCCCAGGTGCACCACCAGCTCCATCACGGCCTGGTCGCCGGCGAAGAGCGAGACCGCGCCGAGGAGCGCGCCGACGAGCGTGGGCGAGGCCGTGATGGCCGTCACGTCGGCGGGCGTCAGGGCCCCCATGGCCGCGCCGAAGACGGGCCCGAAGCCGGCCTGGTTCGCCGTGATCATGCCCGCCAGGTCGTCCGTCTTGCCGGCCAGCCAGAGGGCCCGCATCCACTCGATGGCGTCCGTCTGGGCCAGGATGAAGGTGGCGTAGCCGGCCGGATCGAGCAGCAGCCAGTCCCCGAAGGCCGGCTGGCTGACGATGCTCTCGCGCGCGAGGGGCCCGTCGGCGGCGATGGCCCGCAGGTAGTCGAGGGGGAACGTCGCGCCCCAGGCCGCCTCCAGCAGCGCCCGCCCGCCGGGCGTCGTCGCGAAGATCACCTGGTCCACCCCGGTCACGGCCGCGCCATTCACGAGCGGGTCGAGCACGTCCGGCGTCGCGAAGGCGGCCAGGCCGGCGATCTCCTGGGCGAGGGGCGTCAGCGTCGCCAGGTCGGCCACGCCCACCTGCGCGAGCACGGCCCGCAGGAAGGTGGCGCTCCCGCCGCGGTCGTTGGCGAGCTGCAGGATGCGCGAGTTCTCCGGCGACAGCGTGGCCAGGATGGAGACCGCCGCGTCCTCCGTCACGCAGGCCAGCAGCTCCGCCAGGCGCTGAGGATCACTGGTGATCTGCCCGCGCTCGTCGGCCCCGAGGGTGCTCCAGGTCTGGGCCGCCGAGAGGGCGTCGCCCGCCTCGACGGACGTGCTCAGCATGTCCAGCGCCGTCATCGCCGGCGTCTCGCCGGTGGCCTCGTCCTCCTGGGGGGTGGTGGCGGGCGCCGTGGCCGGCGGGATGATGAGCATGGTGCCGACGCGGATCATGTCCCGGCGGCCCTCGTGGGTGTGCACCTTGCCGGGGTTGGCCGCCCGGATCTCGCGCCACCGCCGGGCGTCGCCCAGGTAGCGCTGGGACAGGCGCGACAGGTTGTCGCCGCGCACGACCTCGTGGCGCGTGGCCGTCGTGCGGGTGCTGGCGTCAGGGGGATCCTCGCGCTGCACGCCGGTGCCGCCGCCCGCGCCGCCGGGGCTGGCGTCCAGCAGGGCCTCGGCGCTCTGGCCCGCCACGACCGCGTCGGCCACGGCGTCCGCGTGCTGCTCGTAGGCGTCGCCCGACCGGCCCACGCCCCCCTCGAGCTGCACGCCGGCCTTCTGCTGGACGACGTGGGCCGCCTCGTGGGCGGCCGTGTGCAAGCTGGGGCTGGACTGGGCGAAGGCCACGTCGTTGCCGACGGCGTAGGCGTTGGCCGACAGCTCCGCCGCCGCCCCCTCCGCCGCGCTGCCGGTGTGGGCCTGCACCCCCGTCACGTCGTGCTGGCCGAACGAGGCCTGGATGGCGTCCAGGTGCGGCAGCGGCTGCCCAGCGCCGGCCACGCCCTGGGCCGCCACGCCGAGGGCGTCCCCGCCGCTCAGCTCGGCCGACTGGCCCACGCGGCTCTCGCGCTGGAGGGCCGGCGCGGCCGCGGGCGTGGGCGCCGCCGCGGGCTGGGCGCCGCCGCTGGTCTGGGGCTCTGCCTCGCGCTCAGCCGCCATCCGTGCCTCCTCGGTGCTGTCGCCTCAAGATGTCGTGGGACCACACGCAGCGTCAACCGGAGCGGGGGGCGCTAGTCGCCGGGCCCGATGAGGGCGGCGTCGACGGGCTGGGTGGTCAGGCTCTCCAGAAACGCAACGAGATCAGCCACTTGCCCGTCGTCGAGGGCGACCTCGGCCAGCAGGATGTCGCGGGTGGCGGTCTGGGCGGGGCCGGTCTTGAAGCGGATGACGTCGGCGAGGGTGTGGAAGCGGCCGTCGTGGAGCCACGGGCCCGTGAGGGCGACGTTGCGCAGGGTGGGCGTCTTGAAGCGGCCGGGGGTGCCGGGGTCATCGAGCAGCAGGTCGGCCAGGCGCGCGGCGTGGTCGCCGTCGGGGGCGTCGCTGTAGGGACCGGCGGCGTTGCGGGGGTCGGCGAGGACGTCGGCCAGGGCGTCGACGCGGCCGCGGTCGACGGGGCGGCCGGCGATGGCGGGCAGGCCGACGTCGTGGAAGTCGCCGTCGGAGAGGGTGGGGCCGCGGTGGCAGTGCACGCAGCCGGCCTCGCCGATGAAGAGATCGAGGCCGCGGCGGGCGCTGGGGGAGAGGGCCGCGAGCCCCGCGTCGTCGCGGGCGGCGAGGGCGGCCAGATAGGCGTCGAAGGGGCTGTCGAAGGCGACGAGCCGGCGCTCGAAGGCGGCGATGGCCTTGCCAGCGTGGGTGAGCACGCCGTCGATGGCGGCGCGCTGCTCGTCCGTCATGGCCCGCCAGGCGGCGTCGAGGGCGGCGTCCTCGCCCGGGCGAGCGCGCGGGGGGTAGGCGTCGTCGATGACGGGCGGCGGGCCGAAGAGCTGGGTGTAGTCGGCGGCGAGCGCCGGGTCGTCGGCGATGGCGCGGGCCAGGGTCACGCGGTCGCTGTCCATCTCCTCGGGGTCTTCGAGGGGGCCGAGGATCTGGGCCCAGGGCGAGTCGGCGCGGCCATCCCAGAACAGCCAGGGCTGGTAGGCGACGTTGAGCAGGGACGGGGCGTGGCGGAAGTGCAGGCCCCCGGCGCCGTCGTAGGAGAGCTCGCCCGAGAAGGCGTTGTCGGGCGGGTGGCAGAACGCGCAGTCGCGGTGCAGGGGCGACAGGCTGGGGCGATAGAAGAGGCGCTGGCCCAGGCGGGCGGCGACGGGGTCGTCGGCGACGCGGTTGGTGGGGTCGGGGGGCAGCTCGGCGCGGCCCAGGCTCAGGAGGAGGGCGAGGGTGGGGGCGTCGTGGCCGTCGAACGGTGCGGCGGCGTCGGGGGCGTCGGGGCGCGCGGCGTCGACGGGCGCGGCGTCGAGCGGCGCGGCGTCCGGGGGGGCGGCGTCGGCGGGGCCCGCGTCGAGGGACGCTGCGTCGGCCACGACGGCGTCCGGCGCGGCGGCGTCCGCCGGTCGCGCGTCGGGCGCGGCCGCGTCGACCAGGGAATCCACCGTGATCACGGCATCTTGCACGATCGCCGCGTCGACCGTCGGGGCGCGGGCCGCCGGGTCGTCGCACCCCAGCAGCGCCAGCCACACCCACCCCCACCGCTGCACCATGGCCCCCCTCCTGGCCGCAGAATATCACCCCGAGGTGAACAACGGCGCGCCGGCGTCGTCGGTGGCGCTCGCGCCGGCTGGCCGGCGTGCAGTCCCGAGAGGTCTCCCATGAAGTCGATCGCCGCCGCCCTCTTCGCCCTCCTGCTCCCCGCCGCCGCCCTGGCGGCGCCCCCCACGCTCGACGCCGTGCAGACCGATCCCGTGCTCCAGCCCGCCGCCGGGGCGAAGGCCTCCAAGGGCGACAACCCCGCCGCCGTGCAGACCGATCCCGTGCTGCGCCGGGCCGGCGGCGCGGCGGACGGGGTGGCCGGCCGCCTGGCGCAGATGAAGGCCGGGGGGGAGGCCTGGTCGGGGCGCCTCGATCGCCACGTCGCCAAGGGCAAGCACCCGCTGGCCACCGACCTGCGCAAGCTGCAGTCCGCCGTGAAGAGCCTCAAGAAGGGCAAGCGCTCCCTGGCCCAGGCCGCCGCGATGGCGCGCCTGGAGGCCGGCCTGGCCGACTTCGAGGGGGCCGTCGACGCCGACGCGGCCGACCGCGCCCTCGGCCAGGTGCGCGGCGCCCTGAGCGACCTCAACCCCTGACGCGCCGCGCGTGACGCCCGGCGGGGCGGGTGGCATCATGGCCCCCTCGCCCGTCGCCGGAGGTCGCCTTGGAGCTCACCCTCGAGACCGTCGCGGAGCGCCTGCGCGCCACCGGGCGCTTCACCCTCTTCGATCCCGCCCGCCTGGAGGCCCTCGTGGCCCAGGCCGAGATCCGCGCCCTCGGCGCCGGCGAGATCTTCCTGCGGGAGGGGGAGCCGGGGGACGCGCTGTACCTGGTGCTGGATGGCAGCGTGCAGGTCTACCGGGATCACCCCGAGGGCCAGGTGGTGCTGGCGCGGCTGCACCCGGGCGACCACCTGGGCGAGCAGGCGCTGCTGCCGGGCAGCACCGGGCGGCGCAACGCCAGCGCGCGGGCGGCCGAGCCCACGGCCGTCCTGCGGGTGCGGCGGGAGCTCTTCGCGGCGGTGCTGGCCCAGACGGACGGGCTGGCGGCGCGGCTGACGACGGCGGGGCGGGCCCAGCTCCTCGGCGAGCTGGCGGCCCAGAGCGACCTCTTCCAGGCCCTCGCGGCCGAGGCGGACTTCGCGGACGCGCTGGCCGAGGTGGCCATCCCCCCGGGCGGGCGGCTGATGCGCGAGGGGGAGCCGGCGGACGCGCTCTACCTCATCACCAGCGGCATCGCGGGCATCTACCGGCGCGACGCGGGGCGCGAGGTGAAGGTCGGGCAGGCCGGCGCGGGCGAGTGCGTCGGGGAGCTGGGGCTCGTCAGCCGGGCGCCGCGCGCGGCGACGGTGATGGCCGAGACGTTCCTGAAGGCGCTGCGCCTGTCGGGCGACTGGTTCCGGGCGCGGTACGCGGGCAGCGAGACGCTGCGGGCGTGGTTCGGGACGCTGGAGGGGGCCTACCAGCTCCCGCGGCGGGGCCTGGTGACGCGGCACGGCGGCGAGCTCGAGGGGCGCGACGCCATGACCAACCTCTACCACCTCGATGACGGCCGCCAGGTGGCGGTGACGCTGGTGGTGGGGGACGCGGTGGTCAACGCCACCCAGATCGGGGCGCGGCCGGACGCGAGCCTGGGCTACGCCGGCGGCGGGGTGGAGCGCACGCTGCACCTGCGCGGCGACCGCCTGGTGGGGGTGTCGGCGGTGGGGCCGTGGGCCGAGCTGCCGGACGTCATGGAGCGGCTGCTGGATCGGCGCCGGGTGACGGGCGAGGAGCTGGCGGCCTTCGAGCACGGCGGCAGCCTGTCGGGGAAGGCGCCGTCGTACACCGACGAGCTGCTCTGCGTCTGCCTGCAGGTGCCCCGGGCCGAGGTGCGGCGGGCCGTGCGCTCGGGCTGCCACGACGTCGCCAGCGTCCAGGCGCGCACCGGCTGCGGCACCGTCTGCGGCGGCTGCGTCCCGGCGGTGGTGGATCTGCTGGGCGGCCGCGGCTTCATGCCGGCCACCATCGAGCCCATCCAGGAGCACTCGGCGACGGTCCAGAGCTTCTTCCTGCGGCCCGCCGAGGGCGAGGTGCTGCCGGCGCTGGCGGGCCAGCACGTCGTGGTCCGCGCCCGGGTGGACGGGGACGCCATCGAGCGCGCCTACACGATTTCTGGTGTTGATCCGGAAGGTTACGAGATCACCGTCAAGCGCGAGGACCAGGGCGTCTTCTCGCGCTGGCTGTTCGATCACGCGGGCCACGGCGAGACGGTGTGGATTCTGCCGCCCGGGGGCAGCACCACCTGGACGCCCGGCGAGCGGCCGGTCGTCTGCTTCGTGGCGGGCATCGGGGCGACGCTGGCCATGGCCATCGTGCGGGCGGCGGGCGAGTCGCCGCCGGGGCCGGTGGTCGTGCACCAGTCGGGGCGCGCGGGCGAGGGCTTCGTCTTCGACGAGGAGCTGACGGCGCTGGCCGCGGCGGGGCTCATCACCCGGGTCCGGCGCGCGACGGACGTGGAGGGGCGGCTCGACGAGGACGAGGTGGCGGCGGTGCTGGCCTCGTTCCCCGAGGCGGACTGCTTCGTCTGCGGGCCGACGGGCTACCTGGAGCAGGTGGCCGGCTACCTGTGGGCGCAGGGCGTGCCCGCCGATCGGGTGCATGTGGAGGTGTTCGAGCACGCCGGCGGGCCGCCGCCGGCCCCCGTGACGGCGCTGGTGCGGGCGGCCGAGGGCTACTTCGTCCGGCCGGTGAGCCGCGAGGGCGGCGCCCTGCGGCGCGCGCTGGCCGGCCTGGCGCGCGGGACGTGGGTGGCGCTGAACGCCCCCGGCATGAGCTGGCGGGTCTTCGGCAAGCAGCTCAACCCGGTGCTGGCCCGGGCCGAGAGCGCGCGGGCGGCGGCGGGCATCGATCCGGCGGTGCCGGGCGATCCGGGGGCCTCGATGGGCCGCATGGCGCTGGGCTCGCGGGGCTTCCACCTGCGGCTCTTCGATCGGCTGCGGGCGCGCTTCGCCGAGAACCCGCGGCGGGCGCGGGACGCCGCGGCCGAGGGGCGCCCCCTGCCCGCCTCGACCCCCGACGGCGACACGGCGGCCGAGGTCATCGAGGTGCAGGGCGCGCCGCGGGCGCTGTACGTGCTGCGGGGCCCCACGGCGGTGGCCCATGTCCTGGGCCAGCCGGCCCGGTTCGACCGGCCGACGGGGCCCCTGCGCGAGGCGCTGGGGGAGGGCCTGCTGAGCGGCTCGCTGGTGGACAACCCGGCGGGCCGCGCTGGGCGGGAGCTGGCCGATCGCAGCTTCGGCCCGCTGGTGGTGGACCGGCTGCTGCCGGCCCTGGAGGCGACGCTGCGGGCGGCCGAGGCCGAGCTGGACGCCCTGGTCGAGGCCGCCCCCGAGCGCGTCGTCGACCTGGCCGACTTCTGCGCCCAGCTCGCGTTTTCCCTGTTCTTCCGCACCCTTGTGACCGAGGCCGACCCCCGGGAGTTCGGGGCGGTGACGGACGACGTGCGGGCCGACGTGGACACGCTGCTGGAGCTGGCGCGGGTGAACCTGCGCGGGGACGCGGTGGAGCTGGCCAGCAACCCCCGCGATCGCCTGCGCGCGCGGGTGGGCCGGCTGGTGGGGGTGCTGCGGGCCCAGGCCGCGACGGGGCGGGTGCCGACGAGCCTGCGGGAGCACCCCCTGGTGCGGCTGGCGCTGGACACCCCGGAGACGACCGCGGTGGTGGACGCCTGGCTGCCCTACGCCATCGCGGGCCACGAGACGACGGGGCCTGCGCTGGCCTGGCTGCTCTGGGAGCTCTCCGGCCGCCCCGACGTGGAGGCGCCGGTGGTGCTGGAGAGCCTGGGCTTCCGCCAGGCCGAGGGCGGGCGGGCCGTGCGCCCGGCCGACTACCACGACCGGCCCTGGGGCCTGGCCGTCATCCACGAGACGCTGCGGCTGCACCCGCCCATGGATCTGCTGGTGCGCACGGCGCGGGAGGCGACGACGGTGCCCCCGGACCCCGCCACCGGCATCGGCGGCTTCGCGGTGCCGGCGGGGGCCCTCGTCGTCTGCGCCGTCCAGGCCATCCACCGCGACGAAGCGCGCTTCGACGACGCCGAGGCCTGGCGCCCGGAGCGGTTCTTCGATGGGTGCCCGGCCCGCGCCAGCGTGGGGGAGCGGGGCCGCTACGTCTGGGAGGTCGCGCGCCAGCTCCAGGACGCCCACCACCTGCTGCCCTTCGGCGCCGGCCCCGGCCGCTGCGCCGGCCGCCACCTGGCGCTGTTGGAGCACTTCCTGGTCATCGACCGCCTGCTGACGGCGTGGCGCTTCGAGCGCGCCGGCGACGCCGGACCCGAGCCGGACCGCCTGATCGCCACGCCGGGCGTGCTGCCCGTGCGGGTGCGGCGGCGCTGAGCGCGCTTGGCTTGTTGCCGACTTTTGTGGATGATTCACGAAAACCGGCCACAAGAGGCGGGGATCCCATGCTGCTCGAGTTCACGGTGGGCAACTTCCGCTCTTTCGGCGAGGACGCCACCCTCAGCCTCGTGTCATCGACGCAGAAGAGCCAGCACCGCGCCCTGGACGAGACGAACCGGCGCGTGGTGAAGGGCAAGGTGAGCGCGCTGCTGTCGGCGGCCGTCTTCCGGCAAACGCCAGCGGAAAGCAACCTGTCCCGCCCTGGTCGTGATCGCCCGGGCCCCGAGCCCGCGCCGCACGGCCATGATCTGCTGATCTCGCTGGTCGCTCAGGCTGCTGGAAGACGAGGTCGTCACCGACGGCGATCGGGGTGGCTCACCTGGATCAGTGCGCGCCATCGCGGCGGACTGCGTGCTGCTGGCGTCGACGTCCCAGGTCGACCAGGCCTCCGCCTCCGGCGCCCGCGCCATCACCACCGCGCCGCCGCTCGCCGCCGCGAACGCGACATCGGCGCCGGGAACGAGCAGCCGGGTCTCCTCGCCGGGCCCCACGAGGGCGAGGCCGCCCCAGACCCGGCTGAAGCGCCACGCCCGCTGCCAGCGGCGTCGCCGGCCCGCGGGGACAGAGGTCGAGATCCGCGGGGCGCGGGACGACGCCCAGATCGTGGCCCTCCATGTCGAAGAGACGCCGGTCGCACTCGCGCCCATGAACGACGGTCACGACCCCCGACTCGTCGACCCAGAGATCCCGGAGGCCGAAGTCGTGGTCGCCGGCAAACCCGCCGACTTCCCGAAGTTCGCCGCCCTGGAGCTCGGCCAGCCGGACGCGGAGCGTCGCCACGACGGGGCTGGATCCGGTCGTGTCCACGGTCCTCACCTCGTCGACCACGATCGTCCGGCCGCCGTGATGGACGGCGACGGTCCCGGTGGCATGGGAGGCCGGCCCCAGGCTCGGGCGGGCGTCGACCACCGGCTGCGACGTCGCCGGGTCCAGGTCCGTGATGGTGTGGAGCGCGAAGGTCTCGGCGTAGCCGCTGGCCAGCAGCAGCGTCCTGTCTCCCAGCGTCGCCACGGGCCTGACGCCAGGCAGGAGGCGGCGCGTCCCCGCGGGCGTCCCGTCGGTCACCCAGAGCCAGAGCTCGGGAACCGGGACCGTCGCGGAGAAGGCCAGGAAGACCGCCTGGTCGCCCACGGTCTGCCACGCATGCGGCTGGCACGGCTGGACCGTCTGACGCCATCCCAGCCCACCCAGGCGACCTGCGACCCCTCGCCGTCGTCCCAGGTCACGACCGGGTGGCCGCGCGCATCAAGCGCCAGCGCGACCAGCCCGGTCCGCGTCGGCGCGATCATCCGTGCCCCATGAACGGTGGCGGCGGGCTCGCCTGCGGCGACGGCGCGCGGTACCGTCGCCGTCCCATCGTCAGGTGATGGATCGCCGCCCGTCGGGTGAAGCTGACCACATAGGGCGCGCGCCTCATCGCCGGACACACACGACCACCTGCGACGAGCCCACCGATGGAGGCGCTCCACCGTCCCCAGAGACGCCGATCACCTCGTCTGCCAGCACCACGATGGCGCGGTCTGCGAGGCGCGCGATGGCGTCGACCCGCCCTCGCAGCCGGCGGTCCCATCGAGGTGCCATTCGCTGAACCAGAGCCCGGTTATCCGGCGAAAGAGCAACCCGCCGCCAACAGCGTGGTGGATCCCGCCAGTCGGCCGGCGCGCCCCGGGAGTGCTGTCCGTGAGCCACGCGAGGCGAAGGCGGGAACGATGATCTCGTGCCGAGGCCTGGCGCGCTTGCAAAGGGGCGACCGCCCCGGGCCCACCGGCGGAGCAGCGCCCAGTCCCTGCCGTGGTGCCGTCGGTCTCCCAGAGCTCGCAGCCGGTGGTCGAACGCCAGCTTGCCGAGCACCGCCGTCGCCCGAGGACGACGCCCCGGTGGGGGCCACCAGGCGCCTGTCCCCATCGGCGTGCTGTCGGTCGACCAGAGCTCGGCGCCGCCGTCGAGCAGCCACCAGAACAACACGCGGTCACCGACGGCGGCCCCCGGCTGCGCGGTGGCCGCCACCGCCAGCGACGTGCCCTGCGCGGTGCCGTCGGTGACCCACAGGGCCTCGTCCGTGCCGAAGAAGAGTCGATCGCCCACCCGCTCGGACCAGCGGGGGGCGCGTTCCCCGTCGACGAGGGTGGTCACGCGCCCGTCCGCCAGATCGACCCCGACGAGGCGCTGCAGGCCCGCCTCGCCCGGCGCCCTCACCACCGTCCAGAGCAGCGCCCGATCGTCCAGCGTGTCCAGCCAGCGCGGCTCGTCCGCCTCCGGGTTGCCGTTCACGTCGGCCAGCAGCACCGGCTCGCCGGCCCAGGCCGCCTGCGCCGCCAGGGCGACCGCCATCCACAGGGGAGCGACGTACCCGGCCGCCCAAGATCGCACCATCGTGGCCTCCCATCTGCCCATGCAGGCCGCTGAGCCTTCGAGCATACCGCCGTCGGGCCGCCTGGGAAACGCGACGTCGCGGCGACGCGGCCCGGGCCCCCGCCCTCCGCGGACCGGCCCGACCGCGCCTCCCCCCTTGTCCCGCAGCGGTCGGAGGGGTTACCCCTGATAGCCCGGCCCCCCGAGAGGATGATCGATGAGTGAGCTGAGCCGCTTCTTCTCCGCTGACGCCACGGCGGCCGCCGAGGCCTCCCTGTCGGCGGTGGCCCAGGGCATGGTGCCCAGCCGCATCCTGGTGCTGTCGTATGCGGTGCGGGAGGCCATCGCCCGCGGGGCGAAGGTGGCGCAGTTCACGGTGGGCGACTTCGCGCCGGCGCAGTTCGCGGTGCCGCCGGAGCTGGCGGGCTGGATCGGCGAGGCGGTGGCCGCGGGCGAGACGAACTACCCGCCCGCCGACGGCGTGCTGGCGCTGCGGCAGGCCATCCGCGACCACTACGCCGAGGTGCTGGGGCTGGACTATCCCCTGGCGTCGGTGGTGGTCGGCTCGGGGGCGCGGCCGGGGCTGTACGGGGTCTTCCGCTGCCTGCTCGATCCGGGCGAGGTGGTGGTGACGCCGGCGCCGAGCTGGAACAACGACAACTTCGCCCAGCTCGTCGGCGCCCGACACGTGGCCGTGCCCTGCCGGCCCGAGGACGCCTTCATGCCCACGGCGGAGGCCCTGGGTCCGCACCTGCGTGAGGCGCGGCTGCTGGTGCTCTGCTCCCCCATGAACCCGTGCGGGACGATGATCCGCGAGGGGCAGCTCGCCGCCATCTGCGATCAGGTGCTGGCCGAGAACGCCCGGCGCGAGGCGGCCGGCGAGCGGCTGCTCTACGTCGTCTTCGACCAGGTCTACCGGATGCTGGTCTTCGGCGATCAGGCCCACGTCACGCCCGTGGGCGTCGCGCCGGCCATGGCGAAGTACACGATCTTCTGCGACGCCATCAGCAAGTGCTTCGCGGCCACGGGGCTGCGGGTGGGCTGGGTGGTGGCGCCCCCGGTGGTGGCCGATCGGCTGCGGGCCCTGCTGACGCATATGGGCGCCTGGGCCCCGCGCCCCGAGCAGGTGGCGGTGGCGCGCCTGCTGCGCGATGGCCCCGCGATGGACCGCTACCTCACCGGGTTCAAGGCCGCCGTGCGGGCGCGCCTCGACGTGATTCATGAAGCGTTTGAAGGGTTTGCGGCCGAGGGGCTGCCCGTGAAGGCCATCGCCCCCGAGGGGGCCATGTACCTGAGCGTCTACCTGGGCATCGAGGATCGCCTGGGCGGCGAGGACGCGGTGCGGGAGTACCTGCTGGCGGCGGCGGGCTGCGCGGTGCTGCCCTTCAGCGTCTTCGGCGACACCACCAACCGCGGCTGGTGGCGCTTCAGCGTGGGCGCCGTGGGCATCGAAGAGACGCAGGCCTGCATGGCGCGCCTGGGTGAGGCCCTGCGCCGGATCGCTGGATGACGACGACGGAGGGCGCGGCCGACGCGCGGCGGCTGGGGACGTTCGGGGGGGTGTTCACGCCGAGCATCCTGACGATCCTCGGCGTGATCATGTACCTGCGGATCGGGTGGGTGGTGGGCCACGCGGGCCTCGCCGGCGCCCTGATCATCGTCGTGATCTCGCACCTCATCACCGTCAGCACCGGGCTCTCGGTCAGCAGCATCGCCACCAACCGGCAGGTCGGGGCCGGCGGCGCCTACTTCATGATCTCTCGCTCCCTCGGCGCCCCCGCCGGGGCGGCCATCGGGCTGCCGCTCTTCTTCGCCCAGGCCCTCTCCGTCACCTTCTACATCGTCGGCTTCACCGAGTCCCTCGGCTACATCATCGGCCCCAACCCGCCCATCTGGCTGGATCCGCGGCTGATCTCGTCGGTGACGCTCGTCGGCCTGACGCTCATCGCCCTGCGCAGCGCCGAGGCGGCCATCAAGGCGCAGTACGTCATCATGGCGGTCATCGGGCTGTCGCTGGTGTCGTTCGCCTTCGGCCGCGCCGAGCACCCGCCCGCCGAGGTGACGTGGTTCGCCGAGGGGGGCCAGCCCTTCGCGGCGGTCTTCGCCGTCTTCTTCCCCGCCGTGACCGGCATCATGGCGGGCGTGAGCATGTCGGGGGATCTGAAGGATCCCCGCCGGTCCCTGCCCCGCGGCACGCTCTTCGCCATCGGCGTGGGCTTCCTCGTCTACATGCTCTTCCCGGTGCTGCTGGCCTTCAACTTCGACTCGGAGACGCTGCGCCGGGACAACCAGGCCGTCTTCGAGATGGCGCTGGTGCCCCAGCTCATCTACCTGGGGGTGTGGGGCGCGACGCTCTCGAGCGCCGTGGGCAGCATCATGTCGGCGCCGCGGACGCTGCAGGCGCTCGCGCTCGACAGCCTGGCCCCGCGCTTCTTCGCCAAGGGCCACGGGCCGGCCAACGAGCCCCGCAACGGCCTCATCTTCACGTTCCTGCTGGCCGAGCTGGGCATCCTGGTCGGCAGCCTCGACCTCATCGCCCCCGTCCTGACGATGTTCTTCCTGGCCACCTACGGGGTGACGAACCTGGCCTGCGCCCTGGAGCGCTGGGCCGCGAGCCCGGTGTTCCGGCCGACGTTCCGGGTGTCGGCCCTGGTGAGCGCGGCCGGGGCCGTGGCCTGCTTCTACGTGATGAGCATCATCAACCTCGGCGCGATGGTGGCCGCGGCGCTCATCTGCGGGGGCATCTACGTCTACGTGGAGCGCCGCAACCTCAACACCACCTTCGGCGACGCCCGCCACGGCATCTGGGCGGCGCTGGTGCGGACGTCCCTGCGGCACCTGCACCGGGCCGACTTCCACCCGATGAACTGGCGCCCGAACCTGCTCATCTTCGGCGGCCCGCCGAAGCGCCGCCGCTACCTGCTCGACCTGGGCGCCGCGATGGTGCAGGAGCGCGGGATTGTCTCGTACTTTCAGCTACTTCGGGGCGAGGTCGCCGACCTGGCCGACCGCCGGATCGTGGCCGGCAAGCGGCTGGACGCCATCAGCGAGGACTTCCCCAACGTCTTCTTCCGGGCCGACATCGTGCCCGACGTCTACGCGGGGGCCGTGACCGTCAGCCAGTCCTATGGCATCGGCAACCTGGAGGCCAACTCGGTGATGCTGGGGTGGCTGCACAAGCGGGATCGGGCCCCGGCCTACTTCCGCATGCTGGGCGACCTGTCGCGGCTGCACAACTCGCTCTTCCTGGTGCGCTACGACCCGGTGCGGTCGTACGGCGCGCGCCGGACCATCCACGTCTGGTGGGGCGGCCTGGAGGCCAACGGCGCGATGATGCTGCTGCTGGCCTATCTGCTGACGAGCGACGGCAAGTGGCGCCACGCCACCGTCACGGCCCTGACCGTGGTGGACAGCCCCGAGGACGCGGCGCGCGCCGAGGCCGGCCTGCGGCGCATCTTCGAGGCCGCCCGCCTGGAGGCCGAGCCGCGGGTGCTGCTGCGGGAGGGGCGGCCCATCCCCGCGCTGATGGCGGAGGTCAGCGGCGACGCCGACCTGGCGGTCATCGGCCTGCGCCTGCCCCGGGAGACGGGCGGCGGCGAGACGGATCCCGAGGAGGTGGATGTGTCGCTCTCGGGCTCGTTCAACCCGGCCGACTCGGACACCTACGGCCTGCCCGTGGGGCGGGTGCCGGCGCTCGCCGACGACGTGGCGCTGGACCTGCTCGACCACTACAACCGCCTGCTCGCCGGGCTGCCCACCACCGTCCTGGTGCACAGCAGCCTCGACTTCCAGGGCTCACCCGTCCTCTTCGACGAGTAGGGCCGGCCGGGGCCGCCAGAGGGCGGTGACCACCGCGACCAGGATGATGGCGGAGCCCGCGGCCACCTCGCCCGTGACGGCCTCGCCCAGCACCAGCCAGGCGATGAGCGACGCGCCGACGGGCTCGCCCACGGTGGCGAGGCCGACGACCGTGGGCGTGGTGTGCCGCAGGGACCAGGTGAGCAGGCTGTGGCCGACGAGCTGCGGGATGGCGGCGGCCAGGGCCAGCCAGCCCCAGGCCGCGGGCGAGGCGGCGACGGGCGCGTGGCCCAGCACCAGCGCCGTCCCGAGCAGCGTCACCCCGCCCACGGCGGCGGCGATGCCCGTGAACCCGAGCGGATCCACGCGCCCCAGCCGCCGCACCACCAGCAGGTACCCCGCCATGGCCGCGGCCCCGAGCAGGGCCAGCGCGTCGCCGACGAGGGCGTCCCCCGCCAGCTCCAGGTGGGCGCCGCCGATGACGCCGACGCCGGCGGTCGCCAGGCCGATGGCCAGCCACAGCCGCCCGGTGGGCCGGTCGCGGCCGGTGGCGACGCCGATGATGGCCAGCAGCAGCGGCGTCGCGGTGACGAGCGTCACCGAGGCCGCCACGCTCGTCAGCTTGAGGGACCAGACCCAGGCCCCGAAGTGCAGGCCGTACAGGCCGCCGGCCACCACCCCCCAGCGCAGGTGCGTGGCGGGGAGCCGCCCCTGGCGGTGGGCCCGCAGGCTGAACGGCAGCAGGCAGGTCGCGGCGAGCAGCAGGCGCAGGCCCGAGGCCACCAGCGGCGGCGTGGGCGCGGCCAGGCGGAACAGCGGGCCCGCGAACGAGATGGCCAGGACGGCGATGGCGAGGGCCGCGACGACCCGGCGGCCCATGGGGGATCAGCCGGTGATGGTGATGAGGGCGTCGTTGCCGCTGCCCGTGCGGTAGCCGCGCAGGTCGACGGTGACGTGCCGGAAGCCCGCCGCCCGGCCCGCCTCCATCACCGCCGCCTGGAGGGCGGGATCGGCGAAGAGTCGTTGCATTTCAACGGGATCCAGCTCGATGCGCACCAGGTCGTCGTGGAAGCGCGCCCGGAAGAGGCGGAAGCCCAGGGCGTGCAGGCCCGCCTCGCAGCGCGTCACCTTGCCCAGCCGCTCTGGATCGATGGCCGTGCCGGCCGGGAAGCGGCTCGACAGGCAGGCCCCCGCGGGCTTGTCCCAGGTGGGCAGGCCCCGGGTGCGCGAGAGCGCGCGGATGGCGGCCTTGTCGAGGCCCGCCTCGATGAGGGGGGCGCGCACGGCCCGCTCGTCGGCGGCGCGCATCCCCGGGCGGTGATCGCCCAGGTCATCGGGGATGGCGCCGTAGCAGAGCTGCCCCAGGTCGAGGCGGCGGGCGGCCTCGGCGGCCACCTCGAAGAGCTCCGTCTTGCAGTGGTAGCAGCGGTCGCCGCCGTTCTGCCGGTAGCCGGCCCGCTCCATCTCGTGGGTGGGCACCTCCATCAGGCGCGTCCCCATGGCAGCGGCCAGGCGGCGGGCCTCCTCCAGCTCCCACGGGGGCAGGCTGGGCGAGACGGCGATGAGCCCCGTCGCGCGGTCGCCCAGCACGTCCACGGCCACCTGCAGCAGGAAGGTGCTGTCCACGCCGCCCGAGAAGGCCACGAGCACGCGGTCGAGATCCCGCAGGATGCTCTCCAGGCGCGCCAGCGGCGTGATCACGTCGTTCATCGGCTCCTCGCAAACGCTCGCCCGCGATCTACCCGGGTGCCGGGCCGCGCGCAACCACGAAGTCCCCGGCCGCCGCCGAGAAGCGGTAGCGCACCACCGCCAGCGCCCGGCCCGCGCGGACCTCCACGATCCAGTGCTCCACCCCGGGCCAGGCCGGCCGGCCGTCCACCAGCGCCCCGCGGCGGTCGGCGGCGCTCAGGGTCGGCGGCGCGTCGCAGTGGGCGTGGTAGAGGGCCACGAGGCGCTCGCCCCGCCGGCGGCTGGCCACGAGGGTGGCCGGATCGAGGAGGAAGAGTCCGGGGCCGGGGGCGAGGTTGCGGGCCGGGCGGTGGGCCAGGGCGGCGTCCCTACCGCGCACGACCAGGCCGCAGGCCTCCGCGGGGGCCTCGGCCTCGGCGTGGGCGGCGAGGGCCGCCCAGAGGGCCGCGCCGGCCTCTCCCCCGAAAACCTCAGTCAAATAAAGTACATGTAGCCGGGCTCGCCCCGCGGGATGCCCGCCTCCAGGGCGCGCTGCACCAGGTCGGCCAGGCTGTAGGCGTCGTAGATCTCGGCGATGCGGGTGCTCAGCTCGCCCCAGATGACCGCCGGGATGCAGCGGCTGTTGCGGGGGCAGGCGCCGTGCACCTGGGCGCCGTCCTCGAGCTGGCAGAAGCTCGCCTCGATGGGCCCCTCGGTGGCCCGCACGATGTCGCCCAGCGAGATGCGCTCGGGCTCGCGCTTGAGGTAGTAGCCGCCGTTGCGGCCGCGCTTGCCGTCCACCAGGTCGGCCCGCTTGAGGTCCTGGAAGATCTGCTCCAGGAACCGGGCCGGGATGTCCTGGCGCTCGGCGATCTGGCGCACCTGGGTGGGCTGGCCTTCGTTGTGGAAGGCGATGTCGAAGAGGGCCAGCGTGGCGTAGCGGCTGCGGGTGGAGAGCTTCATCCCCCCGATTCTCCCTCGCCGCTCCCCGGTGGGTCAACGCCGGCAGCGCGTGCACCGCGGCAGGAAATCCAGTAGCGTGCCGCCGCCCCGGTCCGGCGGGGAGGAGAGGACGAGGCCCCATGGCGATCCTGGATGTGTTGCTGCCCGCGCTGGGCTACCTGCTCGGCAGCATCCCCTCGGGCGTGCTGCTCGGCCGGCTGGTGGGGCGCGATCCCCGGGCCGGCGGCAGCGGCAACATCGGCGCGTCCAACGTCACCCGCACCCTGGGGCGCAAGCTCGGCGCCGTGACCCTGCTGCTCGATCTGGCCAAGGGCGCCCTGCCCGTCGCTCTGGCCCGCTGGCTCGCGGGGGTCGACGTGGCCGCCGCCGCGGGCGTGCTGGCCGTGGTCGGCCACTGCTACCCGATCTGGCTGCGCTTCCGCGGCGGCAAGGGGGTGGCCACCACCTTCGGCGTCCTGCTCGTCTTCGCGCCCGTGGTGGCCGTCATCGGCGCCCTGGCCTGGATCGGCCTGGTCTTCTTCACCCGCATCCCCACCATCGGCAGCGTGGTGGCGGCCTCCCTGTTCGTCGTGCTGGTGCGCTTCGACGGGCAGCCGTTCTCGGTGCAGGTGATGACGTTGCTGATCTTCGTGGTGATCCTGGTGCGGCACGCCTCGAACCTGCGCGTGCTCAAGGGCCGCTACCAGCAGCAGCGGGCGCGGCGGGCGAACCGCCAGCGCAAGCGGCCGCGTCGGCGCCGCTAGCAGGCGCCGCTCGCAGGCGGCGCTAGAAGGTGATGCCGCCGCCGCCGCCGCCGAGGTTCAGCTTCAGCTTCTTGTCCTCGGGCTTGGCGTCGTCGGCCTTCTTGGTCGCGGCGCCGCCGCGCTTGCGGATCTTCTTGGTGGCCTTCTTGTCGTCGGCCTGGGCCACGGTGGCCCCGGCGTCGGCCTCGGCCGCCGCGACGGGCGGCTCGGTGGCCACCGCGACGGGCATGGCCGCCGGCTCGTCGGCCGCGACCACGGCGACGACGGCCGGGCCCTCGACCGCGGCCACCGGCACCACGGGGCGCGGGGGCTCGGAGGGCTTGAGGATGAGGGCGAGGACGACCGCCGTGGCGCAGAGCACCGGCAGCCCCACGACCGCGATGTAGAAGCCGGTGCCGCGGCGGGCGACGGGCTCGGGGGCCGTCACCGCGGCGGGGGTGCGGGCGACCTGGACCACCGGCGGGGGGAGATCCTCCTCGATGATCTCGCCGCGGGCGCGGCGCTCGGCCAGGTCCTGGGCCCGCAGGCGCGCCTCGCGCTCATCGGCGGCGGCCCGCTGGCGGGCCTCCTCGGCGGCCAGGCGGGCGGCGACGGCGGCGCGCTCGGCCTCCTCGCGGCGGCGCTCCTCGTCCTCGGCGGCGCGGCGGGCGGCTTCCTTGGCCGCCTCGATCCGGGCCTGCTCGGCCTCGGCGTCGGCGACGACCGACGCCTGGATGTCGGCCAGGAGGGAGCTGGCGTCGCCCAGGATGGACGAGCGCGGCTTCGCAGCCGGGGTCGGCGCGGCGGCCCGGACCGGGCGCGCGGCCGGCTCGTCGGCGGTGATGTCCTTGAGCTCCTTGAGCGTGAAGAGCACGCCGTCCTTCTTGTCACCCGCCATCGTGGCCCCGACTCCCCCGCTGTCTCCAGCCAGCCACCGTCGGCGGCGTGGCAGGAATGTGGTTTTTTCTTTTCTTGCGGACCCTTAGGCGACATTCTACGGCGCGGGAACGGCACCGTCAACCGACGCTCCCGCCGATCCGCGGTGCAAGCTTTCGCACTTTTCCGCCGCCCTGGTGTCGGATATTGCACGCTGGCGCAGTTGTGCGGATACTGCGCACCGTTTCCGACCCGCGCCCGAGAAGAGGATCCATGGCCAAGAAGACCGAGAAGCCCGGCAAGGACCAGAAGAGCGACGAGATCCTCGACTCTCTGGAGAAGGACGTGGCCGCCGACGCCGCCGACAGCGTCGAGGAGCCGGTCCCCGCCGCCCAGGGTGAGGAGCTGCACGGCATGCGCCTGGAGTTCCAGGCCTGGCCCTGCGACCCCGACCACCGCAGCGCCCGGGACGTCCTCCTGGGGCGCGGCGCCAAGGACCCGTCGACGGTCGTGCTGGACGAGGAGATCGAGAAGTCCGGCTCGGCCCTCAACCTCATCCTGCTCATCCTCTTCCTGGGGGTGGCGGGCGTCGGCATCTGGCAGTTCCGCTCGGTGTCCTCCCCCGAGGCCCTCGCCGCCAAGCAGGCGGCCCGCGAGGCCATGGAGAAGGCGCACCTCGAAGAGCAGATGGCCAAGCAGAAGAAGTACGGCATCCTGCGCATCGAGTCGTCGCCCGCCCAGGCCACCGTCTACAAGGATGGCGAGAAGATCGTCACCAAGAAGGCGGACACCGGCGAGGAGCTCGTCGGCAAGACCCCGATGAACATGATGGATCTGGACATCTCCCAGACGTTCCAGATCAAGGTCGAGCTCGAGGGCCACGATCCCTTCGAGTTCGCCGTCGCCCCGCACCTGTGGACGAAGGACGCGGCGTCGGGCGAGTACAAGTTCATCAAGATGATCGAGCTGACCCCGAACGTCTGCGAGTACTGGTTCCTCTACGACGCCAAGAAGCGCAAGGAGGTCCAGTTCCCGGGCGAGACCGGCAAGGACGACTGCACCACGCACTTCGACGAGGCCACCCAGCAGGGCGTGTCCGTCACCGAGTGCACCTGCAAGATCCCGCCGGAGGGCTGGACGCCCCCCGAGAAGAAGGGCGAGAAGAAGGACGACAAGAAGGACGACAAGAAGGGCAAGTAGCCCGATGGTCGCCTCCTCCCCCGCCCTGCCGGGCAAGATCGTCTGCCTCGGCCGCAGCTTCCGCGACCACGCCCTCGAGCTGGGCAACGCGGTCCCCACCAGCCCCCTCTACTTCCTCAAGGCCCCCACCGCCGTCATCGGCCCCGGGGCGCCCATCCGGCTGCCCGCGGCGAGCGCCGAGGTGCACCATGAGGCCGAGGTGGCGGTGATCATCGGCGCCCGGCTGACGGCCTGCACCGTCGCCGAGGCCGAGGCCGGCATCGCCGCCTGGACGGTCCTCAACGACGTCACCGCCCGCGACCTCCAGCGCGCCGACGGGGGCCGCTTCACGCGGGCCAAGGGCTTCGACACCTTCTGCCCCCTCTCCGACGTGCGGCTGCCCACGCTGCCCTGGCGCCAGTGCCGGGTGCAGGGCCTCGTCAACGGCGTGATCAAGCAGGATGGCGCCCTGAGCGACCTGCTCTGGACGCCGGGCGAGGCCATCGCGGCCATCACCGCGGTGATGACGCTGCTGCCCGGCGACGTGGTGTCCCTGGGCACGCCCGCCGGCGTCGGCCCGTTCGTGGCCGGCGACGTGGTGGGCGTCCGCCTGCTGGGCCCCGACGGCAACGTGTTGATCAGCCTGGAGAATCCGGCGATCGCCGGGTGAAGGCGGGAGCGCGGCGGAGACCCGCCCGCTGCTGCGACGTCCGCTCCCCCTGACCGCGCACCGGGGCCGCAACGCAAGGCAGCGCACGCCCACGCCGGGCAGTCCCGGCAGGCGAGCGCCCCGTCCGTGCGGTGATCGACTGGCGATCGACGGCGGCGCGATCCCGGACTGCCGGAGGTGCCTGGCGCTGCTGGCGCCCTGCTCCCTTGAGGGCCCGCGGGCCTGGCCCGAGGGAAGGCAGACGCTGCGCACCAGGCAGACGCCCGGTCGCCGCGCTCCCACCCCGACCATACCCCCGGCCGCGACGTCGAGACAATGCGGGTCGTCAGAAGAGCTGGTAGCCCAGGACGAGCTGGCCGCCGACGGGGCGGTCGAGGCCGTTGTCGAGGGTGCGGAAGACGTAGACGGCCCCCTGGGCGCGCACGCCGAGGTAGATGGCGTCCACGAGGCGCAGCGACGCCCCGAGGGTGACGGTGGGGCCCACGGCCCAGGCGGTCTCGCGCTGATCCACGTCCTGGTCGAAGTCGCAGAGCCGGGCGGGCACGTCGCCGGGGCGGAAGTACTTGCAGGCCGGGTTGGTGGTCGTCTCGACGGGGCCGATGACGGCCACCTCGACGCCCACGCCCGCGACGGCGCGCAGGCGGCCAGCGTCGGTGGCGAAGGCCGGGCCCGCGGTGAACCGCCCCACCGGCACCTCGGCGCGCAGGTCCTCCTCGCGATCGCGACCGCTGTTCGTCAGGGCCGCGGAGGCCTCGAGGGCCAGGTAGCGCGCCACGCTCCAGCTCGCCGTCGCGCTGACGCCCACGTTGCCGAAGAGCTCGACGGGGGCCTTGGTGTAGACGAACCAGGCGAAGCCGGCGTCGAGGTGCAGCCGCCGGGGGCTCACGCGCCGCCGGGGGGCGTCGCCGAAGGGCAGGCAGGCCCAGAGGCGGCCGGCGAGGCGCTGGCCGGCGTCGGGGGCGTCGAGCAGCTGCACGTCGGTGACCACGCGCCCGCCCTCATGCAGCACCACCTCCAGGCGGTCGGGCAGGATGCGGATCTGCAGGGTGGCGGCCTTGCCCGGCACCGGCGGGCGGTGGGCGAAGACGGCCGGGGCGGCGGGCAGGTTCTCGGCCAGGATGACCCGCGCGCGCTCCTGGGCGTCCACGGCCGCCTGGCGATCCACGCCGCGGCGCAGGCGCACGCCGGGGGCCAGCAGCAGGCTGCGCCGCAGGGCCGCGGCGGCGCCCACCTCGTCGCCCTTCTCGAGGAGCGCGAGGCCCCGGGTCAGCTCGGTGCGGCCCACCTCGGTGCCGGCCACCACGTCGTGGCCGATGTCGATGAACGCCTCCACCGCCTGGCCCAGCCCCTCGATGGCCACGGCGAGCCGCACCTGCCGGTAGTCCTCGGTGCCCCGCGTGGCGGCGGCCCGGGCCAGGGGCAGGGCGCGCCGGTAGGCCGTCGAGCCGGCGATGGCCGCGCTCGTGCGGTCGGGGGTGCGCACGTCCAGGTTGGCGTAGCCCTGCAGGCCCTCGATCAGGCCCTCGAGCGCCGGCACCGGGGCCGTCTCGGCGCCGAGCAGGGGCCGGTGGTCCAGCGGCGGCAGGATCCACACCGTCGTGCGGGTGAAGTCGGGCCCCAGATCGACGTTCAGGCGCGCCGCGTCGCTGGTCGGCGGCGCGGCGAGCGCCGGCGCCGCCAGCAGCAGGAGCACGACGAGGGCCGCCCTCACTCCAGCGCCTCCGGGGGCAGGCAGACCGTGCGCGGGCGCCCGGTGGCGCTCACGAACTGGACGGGGACGTCGACGCCGTCGCATGTGAGGGTGCCCGTCAGCAGGTCGCCATCGCCGCGCAGGACGAAGGTGCCGCCGGGGCACTCCACCGGCGCGGGATCGCAGCTCTGGGCCCGCGTGCCCTCGGTGTCGGGGTAGCCGGCCTCGCCCAGGGCGTCCACGCGGAAGCTGACCGTCTCGTCCCCAGCGCGGCCGCTGTCGACGAAAAAGCACCCGCAATCATTGGACTTTCGGTAGGCGTCCAGCTCGGGGCCGGGGTCGCGGTAGCGCACCAGGAGGCCCGTGAGGGCGTCGCCGTACCGGCCGAGGTGCAGCTCGAAGCGCAGGCCGCCCGCCACGCAGGGGTGCTCCTCGTCGCAGACCTGCTGCCAGATGCCCGAGAACTCGCGCTCGGAGCTGCACCCGGCAGCGCCCGCGGCGAGCAGCCCGGCCCAGATGATGGCGTGGCGCGACAGCACGGTGGTGGCCTCCAAACCGCGCACTCTGCCACGTTCCGGCGCGGCAGGCCAGCGGGCCGGCCAGCCGGCTACCAGAGCTCGCGGGGGCGCTTCTCGCCGATGGTGGTCAGCGGCGGCCGGCCCCAGGTGCCCGTCACCTTCACGAGGGCGGTGTGGGCGCGGCACCCGGCGGGCATCTGGTCGAGGTAGTGCACGGGGCAGCGGCCGATCTCGACCACCTCCAGCCCGAGCTCGGCGGCGCGGGCGACCCCGGTGGCGTGGCCCGTCTGGAAGCTGAACCAGACACGGCGGCAGCCCGCCGCGTGGGCCACCTCGACGGCCCGGGCGGTGGAGTGGGGGTGGACCCAGATGATGGCCAGGTCGCTGCGGTCCGCGGGCAGATCCTCGACGCGGCTGTAGACCTTGCCGTCCTTGATCTTGCCGCGGGAGGTGGGCAGCCCGTCCAGATCGAAGCAGTAGAAGCGCTTCCCGACCTCGGTGTACGCGAAGTAGGAGTAGGCCGGGAAGCGGCCCTTGCTGGACTCCCCGATGAGGACGAAGCCATCGGCGTCGCGCATGATCGCTTGGAGGGGGTGGGCCACGGCGGCCTCCTGGCGTCGGTCTGCCGGCAGTGTTCGCCGGGCCGGCGGCGTCGTCAAGGGACGCTGGACAGGGGGCGCGTGATCGGCAGAATGCCGGGTGGACCCCGCGGCCCTGGAGGCACGATGCGCGCTCGCCGATGGTTGTTCCTGTGTGTTTTCGGGCTGTTGCCGGCCTGTGGGGGCACCCCTCGGGTCGCCCCGCGGGCGGTGGCGTCGCCAGCGCGCATCGCGCTGCAGGTGGAGAAGACCTCCATCATGGCCCCCGGCCTGGGCGACGAGGTGGCGGCGGAGCTGCGCGAGCAGGTCATCGAGGCGCGCGTCGGCGTGCCCGTGCCCGATCCGTCCCGCGCCGATCTCGTGCTGCGGGTGGTCATCAGCGGGGCGAACTTCACGCACGCGACGGCCTGGGAGTGGCAGCTCGTCGACGTCGACACCGACGCCATCCTGGCGGCGAAGCGCGGCACGGCGGCGTGGGGCGAGTCGGCGGAGGGCGTCGCCGCGGGCATCCTGCAGGCGATCGCGCTGATCGACACGGCGGCCTACGCCGGACCCGGCCAGACGGCGCCGGCGGTGGTGGCCACGGTGGCGCCGGGCGTGGACGCGCCCCGCGGCTCGGCGACGGATGGCTCGCGAGCCTTCGCGGTGGTCATCGGCGTGGAGCGCTACCGCGAGGGGCTGACCCCGGCCGTCGGCGCCGAGGCGGACGCCCGGGCCTTCGCCGCCTTCGCGCGGACGACGCTGGGGGTGCCCGAGGCCAACACCAAGGTGCTCGTGGGCGATCGCGCCACCCGCGCGGATCTCTCGGGGGCGCTGCTGGAGTGGCTGCCGCGCAACGCCGTCGAGCCGGGCGGCAAGGTCTACGTCTACTTCTCGGGCCACGGCGCGCCGGACACCGAGACGGGGGACGCCTACCTGGTGCCGTACGACGCCAACCCGGCCTACATCAAGACGGGCGGCCTGCCCCTGGCCGACCTGCAGCGGACGCTGGGCGCGCTGAAGGGCCAGCAGGTCTACCTCTTCCTGGACGCCTGCTTCTCCGGCCAGGGGGATCGCAGCGTGCTCGCCCAGGGCACGCGGCCGCTGGTGCCGGTGAAGGCCCTCGGGGTGCCCACGGGCCTCGTGACGCTGGCGGCGTCGGCGGCCACCGAGACGACGGGCACCCACGCGGGCAGCGGCCACGGCCTCTTCACCTACCACCTGCTCGCCGGGCTGGGCGGCGCGGCCGACGCCAACGGCGACCACGACGTCTCCCTGGCCGAGCTGCGCGACCACCTCGTCGAGGCCGTGCGCGTCGAGGCCCGCCGCCAGAACCGCGACCAGACGCCCTCGGTGGCGGTGCCCCCCGGCGTCGACGTCCAGGCCCCCGTCGTGCAGGGCCTGTCGCAGTAGAACCCTTTGGGATCAGCCAGTTAGAAACGTCAGAAGTCGTGGCGGAACGTCAGGGCCAGGTGCCAGACGTGGCCGCCGGAGGCGAAGTCGGCGCCCGCATCGTCGGGCTGCTTCGCGTGCTCGCGGGTGGGCATCCAGGTGAGCTGCCCGGTGAGGTCGAGGGTGATGGGCGACTGGTGGACCTCGAGGGGATCGGCGAAGCGGTAGCCGACGCCGAGGCCGAAGAGGTGGGCGTCGCCGTCCGCGTAGCTGGCGTAGCCGGTCTGGGCGGGCAGCGGCGTGGGCAGCAGGCCCCAGCCGCCGCGCAGGCGCGTCGCCTCGGTGGGGGCCCACTCGACGCCGAGGCGGGGGCTCCAGGTGTCGACGGCGGCCAGATCGACGGGGGCGGCGTCGGCCTGGATGGGGTCGAGGTGGATGGGCTCGCCGTCCAGCGTCACGTCGAAGCCGGGGGCCGGATCGGGGGCCTCGCTCCAGCGCGACCACACGAGATCGGCGGTGAGCGTCACGTCGTCGCCGCGCCAGGCGACGCCGAGCGTGTACTGGGCCGGGGTGTAGAGCGCGATGCCGTCGATCTGGGCGACCAGCCGGCCGACGTCCTTCAGGAGCAGGTTGACGGCGATGTCGTACTCGATGGACAGCGCCTCGCGGTAGGACAGGCCGACGGCCAGGCGCGGGGTGGGCCGCAGGTGCAGGCCGGCGGTCAGGCCGCCGACGCCGCGGATGTCCACCGCCACGTCCTTGCGCGTGAAGCGCCGGGTGAGGACGTCCACCTCCACCTCGGCGTCGCCGTCGAGGCGGCCGAGGTACTGGTAGCCCAGGCCGATGGACACCGTCTCGTGCAGCTCGAAGGCGGCGCCGAGGACGACGTTGATCTTATCCGGCAACGCGCCATACCGGTAGAAGTGGGGTGTCGTGGGATCGAACGACTCGACGCGGGTGACCTGGATGGTGGGCAGATACAAGCCGGCGCCGAGGGCGAAGCGGTTCTGGATGAGCCCGCCCAGGGGGAAGAGCAGGCCCAGGTGCACGCCCACGTTGGCGTCGGGCTCCACGGGCGAGAGGCCGGGGCCGTGGGCGTCGATGTGCAGCGACGGGGCGATGACCTGGAGGCCCACGCCCGTCTGGGGGGCCTTGTGCACCGTCAGGGCGCCGGGGTTGTAGTAGACGGCGGTGTAGTCGTCGGAGGCCGCGGCGTGGGCGTTGGCCATGGCCGCGGCCCGGGCCCCGAAGCCATAGGTGTCGAAGACGCTGGCCTGGGCGGCCGGCGCGAGCAGGAGGAGGCCGGGCGCGAGGCCGAGACCCCTGGACCGCTGCGCCAGGCCCCGGCTCATCCCGCCAGCACGTCGGCGCCGATGTCGACGGCGCGGGCCGAGTGGGTCAGGGCGCCCACCGCGATGAGCTCGACGCCGGCCTCGGCGAAGTGCCGGATGGTCTCCAGGGTGATGCCGCCGCTGGCCTCCAGCAGGGCGCGGCCCTTGGCGAGCTGCACGGCCGCCTGCACCTGCTTGGGGCTGAAGTTGTCGAGCAGGATGACATCGGCCCCCGCCTCGACGGCGGCGCGCAGGCCCGGCAGATCCTCGACCTCGACCTCGACGCGCAGGGAGTGCGGCCCCTCGGCGCGCGCCCGGCGGACGGCGGCCTCGACGCCACCAGCGGCCTGCAAGTGGTTGTCCTTGATGAGGATTCCGCCATCGAGGGCGGCGCGGTGGTTGGTGCCGCCGCCCACCCGGACGGCGTACTTGTCGACCACGCGCCAGCCCGGGAGCGTCTTGCGGGTGTCGACCACCCGCGCGCCCGTGCCCTCCACCGCCTCGACGTAGCGCCGCGTCAGCGTGGCGATGCCGGACAGGCGCTGCAGGAAGTTCAGGGCGGGCCGCTCCAGCACGAGCAGGCTGCGCTGGTTGCCCCGCATGACGCCGATGGTGTCGCCGGGCTCGACCCGGGCGCCTTCAGCGACGTGCCAGTCCACCGAGGGCGCGCCGGGGCCGAAGCGCCAGAACAGCCGGTCCACCACCGGCGCGCCGCAGACCACGAGGGGCTCGCGGGCGCGCAGGGCGAAGGCGGCGTCGGCCTCGGCGGGGATGAGGAGGGCGCTCGTCACGTCCCCCGTGCCGATGTCTTCGGCCAGGGTGAGATCGAGGAGCGCGTCGAGGAGGGGCGTCGGGGTGAACGCGATCATGCCCCCGGGCTACCACGGCGGCGGGGCTGCGGGCAACGGCCTGTGGCCGCCCCCGCGGCGGGCGCGCTCAGAAGCCGGGGTTGGCGTCGCTCATGAGGCTCTGGTGGGCCTCGTCCACGCCCACGTCGCCGGGCTTCGCCGGCAGGACGAAGTGGCGGGTGGTCGCCGTGTCCTCATGGATCTGCACGTTCGCGACGCCCGGATCCATGCCGGCGGCCTGGAGGACCCCCACGGGGTTGTCGAGCAGCATCTTCTTGAAGCTGTCGCTCTCCCAGGCGGCGCGCACGATCTGCATCCACTTGTCGATGACGCTCTTGTCGACGCCTTCGGTGGTCTCTTCGTCAGCCATCTTGCCCTCCATGACTGCGCCGCCACGGTCGGAAGAGGGCCGCCAGCGCCGCGTCGTCGAGATGTCCCTCATCCGGTGTGCGGGAAAATAGCCCGGCAACTCGGCGACAGGCAAGGGCAATGGCGGCGCGCTCGGCCGCGGGCAGCGTGGCGACGAGTCGGATGTTGTCGCTGACATGGCTGACATCCGAGCCGATGGCCGAGTGGACGCGGAGACACCGGATGGCACGGCTGCCCGGGGGCAGCACCGCCCGGACGGCGTCGACGGCGGCCGCGTCGAGGGTGAGGGCGAGGCGCTCGACGGTGTGGGCGTAGGCGATGACGCCGAGGGGCAGGGCGTCGCCCTCCGCGGCGGCGCGGAACCAGTCCACCATGGCCACGGCCGTCGGGTGGCGCAGGGACGTCACGCCGGCGTCGTAGCCGAGCTCGTCCAGGTCGCGCAGGGCCAGGCGGTCGTGGGCCGTCTCGTCGGCGGCCTTCTCGGTGGCCCAGGCGGCCAGGGCGGGGCGGCCGGCGGCGTCGAACCGGCGGGCCGTCTCCACCAGCAGCGCGGGGGTCGAGTGCGTGAGGTGGTAGTAGCCCACCAGCCGCCAGGCCCAGCGCGTCGCCGTGAGCGGGGGCGGCGGGGTGCCGCCGACGGCCCCGGCGGTGAGGCCCGCGGCGATGGCGGCGTCGAGCAGGCGCCCGGTGGTGGCCGGCGTGCCAGGCCCCTTCATGGGAAAGTGGAAGGGATCCATGGGGTTGGCGGGGTGGTGCAGCCAGCCCCGGGCCTCGGTGGCCACCACCACGGCGCCGCCGCCGATGGCCGCCCACTCCATCGGCGCGGTCGGGATCACTTGCCCAGGTGGCTGCGCAGCCGCCCCATGGCGGCCTCGGGATCGCCGCCCTGGCGCGCGACGACCGCCTCGAGCTGGCTGCGGGCGCGGCCGGTGGTGATGGCCTGCCGGGCCTGGCGGGCGCCGTCGCGCCAGTCGCTCGCCGCGCCCATGAGGACGAGGCAGGCGGCCGCGTTGATGACGAGCAGGTCCTCGTGGGGGCCGGGGGTGAGGCCGGCGATGGCCCGGGCCCCCATGCGCGCGTTGGCGGCGCGATCCTCGCCCGCGGCGATGTCGGCCACCTTCGCCTCGTCCACGCCGAAGTCGGCGGGCGTCACGACCAGGTGCTCCACCTCGCCGCCGCGCAGCCAGGCCGCATGGGTGGGGCCCACGTTGCTGAACTCGTCCATGAAGCGGCCGGGGGCCTCGCTGGCGGTGCCGCAGGGCACCAGGGCGGCGGCGTAGCCCAGGCGGCGCATGGCCTCGGCGACCAGGCCCGTCATGGGCGGCGCGGGCACGCCGATGATCTTGTGGCGCTCGCCGCTGTGGAAGCCCATGGGGCCGGCCAGGTGGATCATCGTCTTGCAGCGCATCTGGCCCAGCACGCGGCCGATGCCCATATGGCGCAGGGCCGGGCTGACCGGGGTGGTGAAGCCGAGGCCGATCTGGGCGACGCCCTTGTAGGCGACGTCGATGGGGCAGGCCAGGTCGACGCCCCAGAGGGCGAAGGCGTCGGCGCTGCCGCTCGGCCCCGTCATGCCGGGGGCGCCCACCTTGTGCACGGGCACGCCGCAGGCCGAGGCCACGACGGCGGCGGCGCTGGAGACGTTGAAGCTCTTGAGGCTGTCCATGCCCACGCCGACGATGCCCAGGTGCGGGCGGCCCAGGTCGATGGTGGCGGGGATACAGCGCGACCACTCGTCGTTGTGGGCCTGGGTGATGCCGACGAGGGCCTCGACGTCCGGGGGCACGCAGGCGTGGGCGGCGACGAGCGCCCCCTGCTGCAGCTCGGGCTGGCGGTTCTGGAAGATCTGCCCGTAGGCCTCGTGGGCCTCCTCGCGGGTCAGGTTGCCCCCGCTCTGCAGCCGGATGATGTAGGCGCCAAAGGCGCGCAGGGCCTGCTCGTCCATCCCGATGCTCTCCATGCCGGTGGTCGCGCACCAGTCTGGCCGAGGCCGCGCGGGCCGTAAAGCGGCGCACGCCCGCGCCCGCCCCACATCACCCAACCTGTTGTTTTTATTGATGTCTAGGGCGTCAGCCGCGCCTGGATGCGGTCGATGAGGCCCTGCAGGCCGGCCACCACCGGCGGCTCGACGCTGGCCGCGAGGCGGCGGCGGGCCTCGCGCATGAGGGGGGCGACCTCGGCGCCGCGGCCGGCGGCGACGAGGGCGTCGGCCAGGGGGCTGGCGGCGCGCAGCCAGAGGGAGTCGGCGGCGCTGCTCTGCTGGGCCACGGCGGTTCGGGCCAGGAACTCGCTGGCGGCCAGGTGCTCCAGGGCCGGGCCCACGCGGCCCCGGCGCCCCTCGATGTCGGCGAGGAGCAGGCGGGCGCGGACGGCGCGATCGGGCATGCCCACCTCGCCCGCGCCCTCGAGGGCGATGGCGGCCCAGCGCTCGGCGTCGCCGAGGCGGCCGGCGGCGGCGAGGTGGTGGGCCAGGTGGAAGCTGGCGAGCGTCTGGGTGACCTTGTTCCCCTGGCTCTTGCCCTCGGCGTAGATGGCCTCCTGGATGACGATGGCCTCGTCGTGGCGGCCCAGATCGGCGTAGAGGATGGCGCGGGCCGAGCGGACGGCCGGCTCCACCCAGACCTCGCCGGGGCCGACCTGGGCGCGGGGCAGCTCGGCCAGGCCGGCCGCCGCCCCCAGGGCCTCCTCCAGGACGGCCAGGGCCTCCTCCAGCCGGTGCAGATCGCGCAGGACGTTGCCGAGGTCATGGGCGGCCCGCAGGATGGCCGAGCGATCGCCGGCCTGGCGCAGCACCGTCCAGCCGGACTCGGCCAGGGGCAGCCCCTCGGCGGGCTGGCCCATGCAGCGCAGGACGAAGCCCTGGGCGCTGCGGGAGCGGGCGGCCTCCACCTCGTCGCCGGCCTCGTCGAAGAGGTGCTCGGCCATCTCCAGCTCTTCGCGGGCGTCCTCCCAGGCCCCGCGCAGGTAGGCCACCTGGGCGCAGACCAGGTGCGCGCGGCCCGCCTGGGAGGGCTGCTCCTCGGCCAGCACGCCGGCGTCGCGCGCGCGGTCGGCCGCCTCGTCGAAGCGGCCCACGTAGAGGAGCGTCCAGGCGAGATCCAGGAGCGTGCGGGCCGGCTCGGCGGCGTCCTCCCGCAGACGGCCCTGGCTGGCCACGGCGATCTGCAGGGCCTGGACGGCCTCGCCATAGGCCCCGAGGCGCAGGGCGCGGCGGCCCACCCGGCGGCCATAGAAGACGGTGCGCTCGATGACGCCCGCCTGGCGGTAGTGGTTGAGGAGCTGGGGCCCCAGCCGGGCGTGCTGCTCGGGGGGCAGCGTCTCCAGCGTCTCGGCGATGAGGCGGTGCAGGAGGCGGCGGTTCTCGGGGAGGATGGTGGCGTAGACGGCCTCGCGCAGCAGGCTCTGGCGGAAGCGCAGCTCCACGTCGCCGTCGCCGGGCGCGGCCTCCAGCACCCCCGCCGACACCAGGGCGCGCAGCTCGTCGGTGGCCGTCGTCAGGTTGCCGGGCCGCGTCTGCTCGTCCTGCACGGCGAGGGCGTCGCTCACCTTCGTCCACAGGCTCGGCTGGATGCCCATGCCGAAGACGCTCAGGTGGCGGACGACCTCGCGGAGCCGGGGGGACAGCCGGTTGAGGCGCGCCAGCAGCATCCCGAAGAGGGAGCCGGGCACGCGGAAGCCCGCGAGGACGAGCGTGTCGGCGTCGGCGAGCTCGTCCTCCAGCAGGGCGGCGACGAGCTCCTCCAGGAAGAGCGGGTTGCCCGCGGCGCGCTCGCTGACCAGGGCCCGGGCCGCGGCCGACACCGTCCGCCCGCCGGCGAGCTGGTCGATCATCGCGGCGACCTCGGCGTCGGAGAGGCGCCCGAGGGCGACCTCCTGGGCCGGGAGCGCGGGGGGCAGCGTGGGCGCCTGGCCGCTGCGGGCCCCCACGAAGAAGACGGGCCCGTCCGCCGCCGCCAGGCTCTCGGGCAGGCTCGCCAGCAGCTCCAGCGAGGCCTCGTCGGCCCGGTGCAGGCTGTCGAGGGCCAGGACGAGGCGCTGCCGCCGGCCCTCCCAGGACTGCCGCGCCGCGGCCGCCAGGACCTCCGCCAGCATGGTGCGCAGGCGGGCCCGGAGCAGGTCGGGCGCCACCAGGCGGCCCGGCTCCGGCTCATCGCGGCCGCGCACCAGCTCGACGAGCTCGGCGTGCTGCCCCAGGGCGGGATCGAGGCGGTCGAGGGCGTCGAAGGGCGTCTGGTGCGCGAGATCGAGCAGGTGATCGAGCAGGGAGACCCACAGGCCGTACGGCTGGTCGGCCACGGCGTCGGCCGAGACCACCCGGGCCATGCCCGTCGCCTGCAGCCGCCCCGTCGCCTCTTGCAGCAGGCGCGTCTTGCCGTGGCCGGGCGGGCCCTCCACCAGCGCCAGGCGGGCGGCGCCGGGCTCGCCGGCCCGCTCCACCATGCCCAGCAGCGCCGCCACCTGGGCGACGCGCCCGACGAACGGGTGCCGGCGCTGCCGCAGCCAGCTCGGGTTCGTCTCCACGCCCATCAGCTCGTAGACCTCGACGGGCTCGGCGCGACCCCGCACCTCCCGCGGGCCGAGGCTGCGCCAGGTGAAGTGGTTCCCGGCGGCCTCCCGGACGCTGCGGCTGGCCTGGATGCCGTTGAGGGGCGCCGTGGACTCCAGGAAGCGGGCCACGTTCACGGTGTCGCCGGTGGCGGGCACGGGGGTGCGGCCGCTGGCCGTCTCCTCGGTGGCGCGCACCACGAAGCCCGCGTGCACGCCGATGCGCAGCGTGATGCCGCAGCCGATCTCGCCCAGGGCCGCCTCGAGGTCTCGCCGCCGCTCGATGAGGCGCAGCGCCGCCCGCGCGGCGCGCCAGCCATCCTCCTCGCTCACCTCGTCGTGGCCGAAGGTGGCCAGCAGCGCCCGCCCCAGGTGCTGCTCGACGCGGGCGCCCTGGCTCTCCAGCTCGTGGTCGAAGATCTCGTTGATGTGCACGAGCAGGTCGTCGACCTCCTCGGGGTGCAGGCCCATGTCGACGCCGGCGCCCAGGTCGAACGAGAGGGCCAGCACGACGATGTGGTGGCGCTCCCCCGGGCGCAGGCGGGCGGCCCCCGTCTCGGCCCGGTTGCCGCCCAGGTGGGCCAGGCGGTCGCGCAGACGGTGCACGGCGTCGGCCTCGGGGCCGCTACGGCGCGTGCGGCGCGTCGGCGTGACGGGCGGGGCCGCGCTGGGCCGGGCCCAGGCCGTCTCGGCCGTGGCCACGGGGGCCGCGGCCGGCGAGGCCACGCGGGCCGGCTCCCGGAACACGGCCGCCCGGGGCTCGGCGTACGGCTCGATGGCCCGCAGGAAGCTGCCGGCGTCGGGGAAGCGCGCGTCGGGATCCACCGCGATGGCCCGCATGACCGCCGCGCACAGGCCGTGGGGGGCCTCCGGGGCCAGCTCCTCCAGCGGGCGCGGCGGGGCCCCCGACGACAGCCGCGTGATGTACGACAGCGCGGTGCCCAGGCCCCACGGCCGCTGGCCCGGCCCGGCGAGACACTCGTAGAGCACCACCCCAGCCGAGAACACATCCGTCCAGGGACCCACGCGCCCGGCCGCCTGGGCCTGCTCCAGCGCCATGTACATGGGCGTGCCCATGACCTCGCCGGGCCGCGTCATGGAGTCGTTGGCGATGTGCGCGACGCCGAAGTCGAGGAGCTTCGGCACCTCGCCCACCAGGTCGCTGCGGGCCAGGAAGATGTTCTGGGGCTTGATGTCGCGGTGGATGATGCCGATCTGGTGGACCTTCGCCAGGACCTCCAGCACCTCCACCATCACGCGGGCCGCCACCGGGGCCGAGAGCGCCCCGCCGGCGAGGCGCTGGCTCAGGTCCTCGCCCTCCAGCAGCTCCATCACCATGTAGGGGGAGCCATCGGGGAGGGTGTCGTGGTCATAGATGCCGGGCAGCCGGTCGTCGCGGATGCGGCACGCCGAGAGGGCCTCGTTGAGGAAGCGCCCCACCACCGTCTTGTCGTGGGCGAGCTCCGGCCGGATCGTCTTGATGACCACGCGGGTGCCGAGCACGGGGTGCACGGCCTCGTACAGCATGCCCATGCCACCTGCGTTCAACAGGCGCGTGATCGGGTATTTGCCGATCACCGTGCCGGGTTGCAGGATGTTCAACCAGCACCCCGACGGGACGAGCGCGGGCGGGAGGGCGTGAGCATGGATCGGATTTACCACGATCGAGGGCGAGAGAAGGAGATGCCACGGTGACAGAAGTGCGACCGTCTTCTGCGGACGCCACCGAGGCGCTCCGGGAGGCCGTGCAGATCGCCGAGCGGACGGTCGCGTCGCTGGTGGGCTGGCGGCTCCAGCGCCTGCGCCGCGCGCTGGAGGGCCCCCTCGCGGTCGTGGGTACCGGCGGCACCCTGGCCCTCGCGACGCTCTGGGCCCGCCTGCACGAGGGCACCGGCCAGCCCGGCTGGAGCCTCACGCCCGGTGACTATGTGGCGCGCCCCCTCCCCACCGGCACCCGCACGCTCTTCTTGAGCGCGACCGGCCGCCACCACGACATCCTGGCCGCCGCCCGCGAGGCCGTGCACCGCCGCGCGCCCCTGCACGCCATCGTGCATGACCGCTCGGCGCCCCTCTGCGACATCGTGCGCGCCGGCGGCGGCGACGTGACGGTGCTGCCGCGCCCGCCCCAGCCCGCCACCCTGGCCGATCCCCGCGTGGCCGTGCCCATGCTGGCCCTCGCGGGCGCCATGCACGGCGGCCTCGATCTGGACGCGCTGGAGAGCCTGACGGTCCCCGCCCCGCCCACGACGCGGCCGGGCTTCGTCCTCTGCCTGGGCACCGGCCTGGCGGCGCCGGCGGCCGCCGACTTCGCCGCCCGCTGCCGGGAGAGCGGCCTGGCGCTGGCCATCGCCACCGACCGCCGCGACGCCACCCATGGCGACCTGCTGCAGGTGGATCCGGCGCGGACGTGGCTGGTGCACTTCTACGGCCCGGCCGAGGCCAGCCGCGTGGCGGCCTACGACGCCCGCCTGCCCGCCGACCTGGCCGTCACCCGCGTCGAGGCCTGGGGCCCGGGCGGGACGGCGGCGGTCGCGCTCTGCGTGGCGGGCGGGCTGCTCTTCCGGGCCACCGCGGCCCGGTTCCAGGTGGCCCCCCGGGTGGAGGATCTGCCCGAGTGGATGAAGGCGCTCTACCGGCTACCCGAGGCCCCAACCCACTGATTCCACGCAGGAATCAGCGAGACGACCTCACTCGCAGATGGGCGCGATGCTCGCCCCGTCGCTGTTGACCAGGGCCTCCAGGTTCCAGCCCCCGCACAGGGCGAGGTCGGCGAACTCGATGGCCGGGACGTCATCGACGACGCCCTCCAGGCGGCCTGCGCCCCCGGTGACCACGATGCCCGCCATGTTGCCGCGCAGGGCGAGGCTGCTGATCTGGGCCACCCCGTCCAGGCGCAGCGCGGCGCTCGACGAGTCGGTGATCTCGAGGCCGTTGATCATGCCGGCCGCCCCCTCGAAGTCGAGGGCGGGGCCGTTCTCGCCCGCGTCGCGCAGGATGAGCCGGGTGACCTCGAAGTCGGCCCCCGTGCGCACGACGATGCCGCCCCAGGCGCCCGGCCGGGCGCCCTCGCCCGCCGCGCGCGCCTCGATGGTCACCGGATCGGCGGGGGTGCCGGTGGCGGCCAGCGCGCCCTGGATGTCCAGGCGGCCGCCGGCCGACGCCTGCAGGCGCAGGCCCCCGGGCAGCGCCAGCCGCCCGGCCACCTCGATGAGGCCGTCGAGGCGCAGCGGCGCGCCGGCCCCCAGCGTGAGCGTCGCGCCCATGGCCACCTGCAGCGGCTCGCGCAGCCGGTAGACGAGCGGCGCGGGCTGGGCGCCGAGGGTCGCCATGCCCTCCACGGTGCCGCCGATGCCGATGCCCTCGTGGGCGTTGCCGGCCCAGTCATGGCCGGGGCCGAGGGGCTGGCGGAAGTGGTTGGGGGCCGCCGCCACCGGCCACTGCGCCCGGCGGATCCAGGTGTCGGAGAAGCGGAACCAGCCGCCATCGCTGGCCAGGAGCTGGATGGCGTCGCCCGCCACGTCGGTGATCTGGCCGCCCAGCAGCACCAGGGTGCCGCCGCTCAGCACCTCGATGCCCACGCCGCCGGCGCGGCGGACCTTGAGCGCCGAGAACGCGGCCGCCTGGGCCGTCTGCAGGGCGGGGCCGCCCTCGGCCCCGGCGAACTCCACCACGACGTCAGCGAGGGAGCTGGCCGTCGGGGCCGCGGGGAAGCGCAGGCCGCCCCACCGGCCCGCGGCGGGCTCGCTGGCCGAGAACACCACGGGGCCGCCCTCGCCGCCGGCGCGCAGGACGCCGGCCGCCGTGAGGGTGCGGCCGTCGCACAGGATGACGGTGGCCGGCGCGATCACGAGCTCCTGGCCCTCGGGCACCGCGTCGACGTCGAGGCGCCACGGGTTGCCCTCGGGGCCCACCGTGCCCGCCGCCACCGCCGCCGCGTCCAGCGCCCGGCCCGCCGCCACGGGGCCCGTGCGCACGAAGGCCCGGGTCGCCACGCCGAAGGCGGCGCCCACCTCGACGCGCACGTCCACGGCGTCCGCGTCGGTGCCCGTCGCCTCGCCGCCCGCCGGCAGCACGCCGCGGATCTGGCTCGGATCGACGCGCTCCAGGTCGGTCAGCTCCACCCCGCCGATGAGCACCCGGTCGGGCACGGCGCCGAAGGGGCCGCCGTGGATGGTCACCGGCACGTCGGCGTCGGTGGGGCCCCAGGCCGGCTCGACGCCGCGCACCACCAGGTCGCCCACCGCGAGGGCCCGGCCGCGGATGGTCATCGGGAAGTCGCCGGCGTCGGTCTGCACCACGACCATCTGCTCGAAGTCGCCCTCGCCCTCCGGGGCGAACTGCACCAGCACCGTCGCGCTCTGGCCGACCTCGGCCGAGGCCGGGAGCTGGCCGTCGGGGATGCTGTACGGCGCCTCGAGGCCGGCCACCCCGAAGACGGTCAGCGGGATGCCCTCCGACGTGTTGCGCACCCGGATGAAGTCGGCCGTCTGCTCGCCCGGCGCCACCTCGCCCAGATCCAGGACGTCGGCCTCCAGCTCGCCGCTGGGGTTGCCGCCGACGCCCCGCAGGACGACCTCGGCCGGCTCCTCGCCCGGGATGTCGGTGACGAGGCGCAGCGTCGCTTCGACGCGGCCCTCGGCCTGGGGGGCGAACTGCACGACGAGCGTGCGCTCCTGCCCCGCGGGGATGCGCAGCGGGGGCTGGCGCGAGACGCTGAAGCCCAGCTCCAGGCCCTCGAAGGCGGTGATGGTCAGGTCGCCGTCGCCGACGTTGCCCAGCACCAGGTCGCGCTCGTTGCGCAGGCCGATGCCGACGGTGCCCAGGTCGAGCACGACCGGCAGCACCGTCAGGATGCCGGTGCCCATGGGCCCCTGGTCCGCCGGCGCGGCGTCCGCGTCCGGCCCCTGATCCACCGGCCCGGCGTCCGCCATGCCCGAGTCGGGCGTGGGCGTCTGGCCCCCGCCGCCCTCGTCATCGCAGCCCACGAAGAGCAGAAACATCAATCCGATCAAGCCCATCCAGCGCATGAGACCTCCCCGGCGTGCGCGCACCGGGGGAGTCTACTTGATTTGCCCGACCCGACGGGCGCGCATCACCCCGCTAGCGATCGGGCGCGGCGTTGCGTAGGCTCAGGGCGAATCGCCCGGGAGGCTGGACATGCGTCTGCTCGCCGCCACCATCGCCCTCCTGCTCGCCGCCCCCGTCGCCGCCCAGCCGTGGCGGTACGTGGATGGCCGAGGGCAGGTCCACTACACGAACAACCCCCATGAGCTGCCCGCCGCCCGCCGCAAGGCGGCCCTGGAGGCGCAGAAGAAGAAGCGCGAGCTGGCCCGGGAGCAGGCGGCCGCCGAGGCCGAGGCCGCCGCCGCCGCCGCCGCTGCGGGGGAGGAGCCGGCCGTGCCTGGCGTCGTCGTCGCGCCGCCCGCCGTCGACGTCGCCCCCGTCCCGGGCGAGGCGCCGGCCTCCGAGGCCGCGCCGGTCGGGCCCACGCCGCACGAGCTCTGGCAGAAGGCCTTCGACACCGCCAGCGGCGAGGCCGACAAGGCCCGCGCGGCCCTCGACGCGGCCCGCAAGGCGGCCGACGAGGCCCAGCGCCAGGCGCTCCTCTCGCCGTCCGGCTTCAACTCCGCGAAGCACACCGAGAGCCAGGCGGCCGTCACCGCCGCCGAGGCGAAGCTCCAGGCCGCCGAGGGCGTGCTGCAGCGCACCCAGGCCGCGGAGCCCCGGTGATCCGCACGCTCCCGCCGCCCCTCCCCCACTTCGAGCGCTTCCTCCAGGACCGCGGCGGCGACGCCTGGGACGACCCCCGCACGCCGGCCACCTGCAACGGCCGCCGGGTGCTGCGCGCCCGCCCCCGATCCCCGCGGTTCGCCCCGGGCAGCGCCGACGAGCGCCTGGCCCTCGAGAACGCGCTGCGCTACGTCGATCCCGTCCACCACGCCGCGCTCCTCCCCGAGTTCCTGGCCGAGCTGCGCACCCTGGGCCGCATCTACGGCTACCGGTTCCGCCCGGCGGGCCGCCTGTGGGGCCGGCCCCTGGCCGACGTCCCCGGCCGCTCCCTCGCCGGCCGCGCCCTGCGGGTGATGATCGACAACAACCTCGACTTCGAGGTGGCCCTCTACCCCTACGAGCTCGTCACCTATGGCGAGTCGGGGCAGGTCTGCCAGAACTGGATGCAGTACCAGCTCCTCTGCGACCTCCTGGCGCAGATGACCGAGGACCAGACGCTGGTGGTCAGCTCGGGCCACCCCCTCGGCCTCTTCCCGGCGCGGCCCGAGGCGCCCCGGGCCATCGTCACCAACGGCCTCGTCATCGGCCGCTGGGACACCCCCGAGACGTTCCAGCGCCTCGCCGCCCTGGGCTGCGTCAACTACGGCCAGATGACGGCCGGCGGCTGGATGTACATCGGCAGCCAGGGCATCGTGCACGGCACGTACATCACCCTGCTCAACGCCGCCCGCCGCCGCCGGCAGGGCGCCGCCGACATGCGCGGGCAGACGTTCATCTCGTCGGGGCTCGGCGGCATGTCCGGGGCGCAGCCCAAGGCGCTGGAGCTGGCCGGGGGCGCCGGCATCATCGCCGAGGTCCGCCCGGGCCAGGTGGAGCGGCGCCTGCAGATGGGCTGGGTCGGCCGCGCCACCACCGACGTCGCCGAGGCCGTCCGCTGGATGCTGGCGGCCCGGGACGCCGGCGCGCCCCTCTCGGTGGCCTGGCAGGGCAACATCGTAGAATTGCTGGAGTATCTGGCGGCCGAAGGCGTCGGCGTCGACCTCATCTCCGACCAGACGTCGTGCCATGAGGTCTACACCGGCGGCTACATCCCCGCCGGGCACACCGTGGCCTCCGCGGAGGCGCTGGCCCAGGCCGACCCCGCCGCGTGGCGGGCCGCCGTGGACGCGAGCCTGCGCCGCCAGTACCAGGCCCTCGCCGCCCTCACCGCCGCGGGCAGCGCCTTCTTCGACTACGGCAACAAGTTCCTCGACGCCGTGGCCGACGCCGGGGTGCCGGAGCTGCGCCGCGGGGAGGGCTTCATCTGGCCCTCCTACGTCGAAGACATCATGGGCCCCGAGTGCTTCGACCTGGGCTACGGCCCCTTCCGCTGGGTCTGCCTGTCGGGGGACGCCGCCGATCTGGCCCGCACCGACGCCGAGGCCGCCGCCGAGCTGGAGGCCCTGCTCGCCGAGCGCGGCCACCGCCAGCAGGACCAGGACAACCTGGCCTGGATCCGCGGGGCCGAGGCCGCCGGCCTGGTCATGGGCACCCAGGCCCGCATCCTGTACGCCGACGCCGAGGGGCGCAGCCGCCTGGCCCGGCGCTTCAACGCCCTCGTCCGCAAGGGCGCCATCGGCCCCGTGATGCTGGGGCGCGACCACCACGACGTGAGCGGCACCGACTCCCCCCTGCGCGAGACGTCCAACATCCGCGACGGCTCGGCGGTGACGGCCGACATGGCCCACCAGTGCTGGGCCGGCAACGTCGCCCGGGGCATGACGCTGGCGGTGCTGTCCAACGGCGGGGGCGTGGGCACGGGCAACGCGGTCAACGGCGGCTTCGGGCTGCTGCTCGATGGCTCGACGGCCGTGGATCACGTCCTGGAGACGGCCCTGGAGTGGGACGTGATGGGGGGCGTGGCGCGGCGCGCCTGGGCCCGCAACCCCGGCGCCCAGGCGACGGTGGCGGCGTGGAACGCGCAGAACGCCGGCCGCGGCCACATCACCGAGGCCGCCCTCGTCGATCCCGCGCTGCTGGCAGAGCTCGCAAAGACCTGAACTCGCTCAGGATTCTCCGACCGGACCGCTGAGCCGGCCCGACTGGACGAGCACCTGGGCGCGGCGGATGTCGTCGGCCAGCAGGCGGTCGTGCAGCAGCGGCGGCACGGTGGCGCGGATGCGCCGGTAGAAGGTGGCCGTCCCCCGCCCGAGGCGCCCGGCGATGCGGGCCTGCCCGTCGGCGTCCACGGCGGCGGCGAAGGCGGCGGCGCGATCCTCGGCGGCCTGTATGGAGTCGGCGCCCGGCGCGGCCGGGGCGATGCCGGCGTGGCGCCACTCCACCGCCTGCGCCCCCACCAGCACCTCGATGGCCTGCACCGCCGCCGTCGTGTGCACGACGGTCATCAGCTTGCGGGCCGCCACCAGGGCCATGGGGACGTGATCCTCGATGTTGGCCGAGCTGGGGATGGAGTCCACCACCGCCGGGTGGGCCAGCACCTTGTTCTCCGAGACCAGGCTGGCCGCCGTGTACTGGGCGATCATGTAGCCGGAGTGCAGGCCGGGGCGGGCCGTGAGGCTCGCGGGCAGGCCGTGGCTGTGGTGGGCGTCGAGGAGCATCTGGGTGCGCCGCTCGCCGATGCTGGCCAGCTCGGCCACGGCCAGGGTGAGCACGTCGGCGGCCAGGGCGATGGGCTGGCCGTGGAAGTTCCCCGCGGAGTAGGCCACCCGGCCCCGGCCGTCGTGGCCCGCCGGCCAGTTGGCCGCGAAGTGGGCGTCGAAGGGCGGGCCCCCGTCGGGGAAGAAGAGGGGGTTGTCGGTGGCCGCGTTCAGCTCGGCCTCCACCACGCGCCGGGCATAGTCGAGGGCGTCGCGGCTGGCGCCGTGCACCGCCGGGGCGCAGCGGACGCAGTAGGGATCCTGGACCTCGCCCCGGGCCTCGACGCCGCGCGAGCCGGCCAGCAGCGCGCGGATGCGGGCGGCGCTGGCCTGTTGCCCCGGGTGGTTGCGGGCCGCGTGGATGCGCTCGTCGAAGGCGCGGGCGCAGCCGGCGATGGCCTCGACGGCGAGGGCGCAGCCCACGTCGGCGACGTCGAGCAGGCGCTCCACCTCGACGACGGCCTGGGCCAGCAAGGCGGTAGAGAACGTCGCGCCGTTGATGAGCGCGAGCCCCTCCTTGTGGCTGATGGCCGGCGTCGGCAGCGGCACGAAGCGCGCGATGGCGTCGCCCGGGTAGACCCGCCCGCCGTGGCTGAACTCGCCCAGCCCGACGAGGGGCAGGAAGAGGTGCGCGAGGGGGCAGAGATCGCCGCTCGCCCCCAGGGAGCCGCGGATGGGCACCCGAGGCACCACCCCGGCGTGGAACCAGCCGAGGAGCGTCTGCACCAGCTCGACGCGCACCCCGGAGTGGCCCTTGAGGAAGGCGTTGACGCGCAGCAGCAGGACGGCGCGCACCACCTCGGCCGAGAAATAGTTCGCTGGATCGCCGGGTTGTGTCGACACCCCCACCCCGGCGGCGTGGCTCGGCAGCAGGTTCGCCTGGAGCTGGGCGAGCTCGGCCGGGGGGATGGGCACGTCCTTGAAGCGGCCGAACCCGGTGGTCACCCCGTACTCCCGCGCACCCGGCGGGGCGGCGCGGGTGCCCGCCTGCCAGGCGGCGTACTGGGCCGTGTACGTGGCGACGCTGGCGTCGACGAAGGCGCGGCACTTGCGGACGCGATCGAGGCCCTCGGGGTCGCAGACGACCCGGGCCCCGGGATCGGTGGCGGCGGCGAAGAGCGCCTCGGCCGTGAGATCGGCGCCGGTCAGGACGAGCGGCGCCATCACCGGATCAATGCCCCAGGATCCGGCGCACCTCGGCCACCAGGTCGACCCGCGCCACGCTGCGCTGGGCCTCCCCCTGGACCTGCTGCTGGTAGGCCTCGGCGTCGGCCTCGTCCTTGAGGCGCGCGGCCAGCTCGGCGCCCAGACGGAGATCCTTGATGGAGACCTCGCCGCGGTCGAACTCGTCGCCGCCAGCGATGACCACCGCGGGCGAGCGGCGGGCGTCGGCGTACTCGAGCTGCTTGCCGAACTTCTTGGGGTTGCCCAGGTACAGCTCGGCCACGATGCCCGCGGCGCGCAGCTCGTTGACCATCACCTGGTAGGCGGGCAGGCGCCCGCGATCCATGACCGTCACCACGACGGGGCCGGGCCGCTCGTCCACCTTCACGCGGTCGAGCAGGCGCAGGGCGGCGAGCAGGCGGTCGACGCCGATGCTGGCGCCGGTGGCCGGCACGCGCTGGCCGGTGAAGCGCATCACCAGGTCGTCGTAGCGGCCGCCGCCCGCCACCGAGCCGAAGCTGCGGCGGTGGCCCGTCTCGTCGAGGACGTTGAACGTCAGCGCCGCCTCGAAGACCGGGCCGGTGTAGTAGGCCAGGCCGCGCACGAGGGACGGATCGAACTTCACGCGGGCCTCTTCCAGGCCCGAGGCGTCCAGCAGCTCGGCGATGGTCTCGAGCTCGGCCACGCCCTCGAGGCCCTCGCGGCTGCCGCCCACGAGATCGCGGAAGGCGCCGCAGATGCCCGCGCGGGTGCTGGCCTGGGCCTCGACGAAGGCCACGATGATGGCCTGCTGGTCGGGGGAGAGCTGGGCCCCCGGGGTGAAGTGCCCCGTCTCGTCCTCGCGGCCGCGGCCGAGCAAGTGGCGCACGCCGTCCATGCCCAGGCGGTCGAGCTTGTCGAGGGCGCGCAGCGTCGTGAGCCGCGCGGCCTCCGTGGCCACCCCGGCCTGCTCCAGCACGCCGTTGAGGACCTTCCGGTCGTTCACCCGGATTTCGTAGTCTTTTCGCGGGATTCCGAGGGCGTCAAAGGCCTCGGCCAGCACCATGCAGACCTCGGCGTCGGCGGCCAGGGAGGCGGCGCCCACGGTGTCGAAGTCGCACTGGATGAACTGGCGGAAGCGCCCCGGGCCGGGCCGCTCGTCGCGCCACACCGGGCCCGTCTGCCAGCGGCGGTAGGGCCGGGTGAACGACTCCTCCTTCTCGTGCTCGGCGTAGAACCGGGCGAGGGGGGCCGTCAGGTCGTAGCGCAGGGTGAGCCACTGCTCGAGGCCGTCGGAGTCGCGGAAGGCGAAGACCCCGCCGGTGGGCTGATCCGCCTCGGGGAGGAACTTGCCCAGGCAGTCGGCGTACTCCAGGGCCGGGGTCTCCAGGGGCTCGAAGCCGAACCGCTCGTAGACCTCGCCGATGGTGGCGATCATGGCCCGCCGGGCCCGAACCACACCCGCGGGGGCGTCCTCGAAGCCGGCGGGCAGCCGGGGCACCGGCCGCTGCCGCTTGATGCTCATGGCCTCGCTTGGGGGGAATGGAGAAACTGGTGCAGCCAGGTGGGCTCGAACCACCGACCCCCGGAACCACAATCCGGTGCTCTACCAACTGAGCTATGGCTGCCCATACGGCGCGCGCACGAGCGGAGGGCGTTCTAGCAGGGCACCCGGCCGGTTGCAAGTCCGATCGGCGCGGGCGGCGCCGGGGCCCGCCGAAGGGGCGCGCGACCCGGCGGCTTCCCCTCCCCGCGACCGGGCCGCCGATGATACCGTCCTGTCACAATGGGGGGTGCCATGATGCGGCTTCTGGTGGTGCTGGCGTGCGTCGCCGCCTTCGCGGCGTGCGACTCGGGGGGTGGGGGCGGCGGCGGCGCCGATGGCGGGCCGCTGGACGCCCAGGTGGATCGGGGCCGGCCGGACGGAGGGACGTCCGACGCGGCCCGACCGGACGCGGCCCAACCCGACGCCGCCCGCCCCGACGCGGCTCTCCAGGACGCGGCCCCCGCGGACGCCGGCCCGGCTGACGCGGCGCCGCCCGACGCCGCCCCCCTCGACGCCGGCCCGCCTGACATGGCCGCGCTCGACGCCGGCCCCGAGGACGCGGCGCCGCCCGACGCCGCCCCCCTCGACGCCGCCGTGCCCGACGCCGCCCCCCCGCCGCCGCCGGTGCCGCCGCTGATCACCGAGTTCATGGCCCGCAACGACGGGGTGCTGCTCGACGAGGACGGCGATCCCTCCGACTGGATCGAGCTGTACAACCCCGGCGACGCCCCCTACGACCTGGCCGACCACCACCTCACCGACACCCTCGACGATCCCGAGCGCTGGACGCTGCCCGACGTGGCCATCCCGGCCCGCGGCTACCTGGTGATCTTCGCGTCGGGCAAGGACCGGCGGCGCGTCGAGGGCCCGCTGCACACCGACTTCAGCCTGGATGGCGACGGCGAGACCATCGCGCTGACCGGCGCCGACGGCGGCGTCATCGCGTCCTTCGTCGACTGGCCCCCGCAGGCGGAGGGCCTGTCGTACGGCCTGCCCATGACCGCCACCCCGGTCACCCTGCTGACGGACGGGGCCGCCGCCGACGTCGCCGCCCGCGGGGACGAGCCGGGCTGGGAGCTGCCCGGCTTCGTGCCGGGCGATGGCTGGTCGCCGGCCACCCTCGGCGTCGGCTACGACGCCGCCCCGGCCCCGCGCGCCCCCCGGGTGGTGGCGGACTCGGTGGTGGACTTCGCGGGCGGCCAGGGCGCCGGCGGCTGGTCGTACGGCTACCGCGACGCCTCGGCCGATGGCGCAAACCCCTATGAATCCAATGACTTCATCCCCTTCCCCGCCGCCGGCGGCCCGTGGAGCGCCGCCTCGTTCTGGACGGGCCAGGCCTGGGACTGGTTCGCCGGTGACCCCCCCTGGACGAGCCTGACGGCCACGGGCGGCCAGCCCAACGGCATCAACAACGGCGCGGTGCACTGGGCCATCCGCCGCTTCACCAGCCCGGTCGCCGGACGCCTCGCCATCACGGGCCAGGTGGGCAACCCGGCCGCGGCCGGCGATGGCATCCGCGCCCGCATCTTCGTCGACGGCGAGGAGGTCTTCGCCCAGGCCGTCAACGGCGTCACCGTCGACTACGCCGTCGAGGTGGACGTGGCGGTGGGCAGCCTGATCGACTTCACCCTCGACGCGGGGGAGAACGACGACGACTTCTCCGACGGCGCCATCTTCACGGCGCGCCTGGTGGAGCCCGGCCAGGGCCTCGACGCCCTCGGGCCGGTGCTGGCCGACTCGGTGGCCGACTGGTCGGCCGGCGGCGTGCAGGGCGAGCGCGGCTGGACGCAGGGCTACTACGACTACACCGGCGACGCCGACGGGCTGTACAGCCCCGAGGCCTTCCGCCCGTTCCCCCGCGACGCGGGGCCGGCCTCGGCGACGAACTTCTGGACGGGGGACGCCTGGGACTGGTTCTCGGGCAACCCGCCCTGGACGATGATCGGCCGGGAGGCCATCCACCCCAACGGCATCAACAACGGCCGCGAGCACTGGGCCATCCGGCGCTACACGATCCCCGCCGACGGCACCCTCGTCGCCGAGTGGCACCTGTCGAAGGCCAACCCCAACGGGGGCGGCGTCACGGGCCACGTCTTCCACGGCGATCAGGAGCTGGACGTGGCCGCCATCGCCGGCAACGACGCCCTCGGCGTGACGCGGCTCGTCGTCGTGCCCGACGCCCACGCCGGCGACACCCTCGACTTCGCGGTGGATCCCACCGGCCCCCAGGGCAACCGGGCCGACGGCTCCGACGGCTCCACCCACCGCGTCCGGCTCTGGCAGGCGGCCTCCCTGGCCGGCTTCATCCAGACCGACGTGCAGGATCTGGTGGCGGCCAGCGGCGGCGTGCGCCTGCGGGTGCCCTTCGCCGTGGCCGAGCCCCTCGACGGGCGGCTGGAGCTGCGCGCCCGCTTCGACGATGGCTTCAGCGCGTGGCTCGACGGCGCCCCGCTGCTGGCCGAGAACGCCGGCCCCGACGTCGCCGACCGCCCGGCCAGCGCGGCCCTCACCGACGCGGCCTTCCCGCTCGGCGCCTCGACGCTCGCCCCGGGCGCGCACCTGCTGGCCATCGACGCCCGCGACGCCCCCGCCGAGGACGGCCGCTTCCTCATCGCGCCCACGCTGGACGTGGTGGCCCTCTCCATCGCCGAGCGGCCCACCTACCTGCCGGTGCCCACCCCGGGGGCCGACAACCTGGGCAGCGGCGACGGCCCGCCGGTGGTCATCGACCTCGACCGCAACCTGGACGTGGGCCCGGCCGACGACCTGGTGATCGGCGCGCGGGTGGTGGGGCTGGGCGCGCCGGTGGCGAGCGTCACCCTGGTGCACCGGGTGATGTTCGAGCCCGAGGTGCAGACGCCGATGGTGGCCGAGGGCGACGGCACCTGGCGCCTGGTGCTGCCCGCCGGCGTCGCGGCCGTGGGCCAGCTCGTGCGCTGGTACGTGGTGGCCACCGACGAGGCGGGCCAGTCGACGCGCTGGCCCCCGTTCCTGGCCCCGCTCGACTCGGAGGAGTACGTCGGGACGGTCATCCGCGACGACGCCCTCGCCTCCAACCTGCCGATCTTCCACTGGTTTGCGGCCACGCCTGACCGCGCGGCCACCGACGCGGGCACCCGCACGACGCTGTGGTTCGACGGCGAGCTCTACGACAACATCCGGGCCGACCTGCACGGCCAGTCGTCCCGCGGCTTCCCCAAGAAGTCGTACAACCTCGACTTCAACGCCGACCACCGCTTCCGGCTGCAGGACGACCTGGCGCGCCTCAAGGACATCAACCTGCTGTCCATCTACGCCGACAAGTCCAAGGAGCGAAACACGCTGGCCTACGGCATCTATCGCGACGCCGGGGCCGACTACCACCTGGCCTTCTCGGTGCGCGTCCACCTCAACGGGGCGTTCTTCTCGGTGGCCGACTTCGTGGAGGACGGCGACGACAGGTGGCTCAAGCGCCTGGGCTACCCCGAGCCTCTGGGGCCGCTCTACAAGATGTATGACAACATGAGCAACCCGGCCCGCGGCGAGAAGAAGACGCGCCGCGAGGAGGGCAACCAGGATCTCGCCGCCCTCATCGCGGGCCTCGGCCTCGATCCCGCCGCCCGCCGGACGTTCATCTACGACAACATCAACCTGGCGCGGATGGCCAACTTCCTGGCCGCGATGATCGTCACGGCCGGCCTCGACTGCTGCCACAAGAACTACTACGCCTACCGCGACGCCCGCACCGACGAGTGGTGGTACATGCCCTGGGACCAGGACCTGACCATCGGCCGCAACTGGACGGGCAACTACTTCGACGACCGCATGTATCCGCAGAACCCGCTGTTCGTGGGCCGCAACAACCGGCTCATCGGCGCGCTGTTCGAGCTGCCCGAGTTCTCCGAGATGTACCTGCGCCGCCTGCGCACGCTGATGGACGAGCAGGTCCAGCCGCCGGGCACGCCCCCCGAGGCGCTGCACTTCGAGGGCCTGGCCGACGCCCTGCGGGCGCACATCGGCCCCGACGGCGACCTGGACAACGCGAGCTGGCCCACCTGGGGCATCCCGCAGACCCACGACGAGGGCGTGCGCATCATGAAGGAGGACTTCCTGGGGCCGCGCCGGACGTTCCTGTACGGCCTGGCCCAGCAGGACGTCCGCGAGCCCGTGACGATCGTCGACGGCACCCCGGGCGCCACGCTGGCGCGGTACTTCGTGCCCGTGGACGACGCCCTGGGCGACGCCTGGACGGCCCCCGACTTCGTGGACGACGCCTGGCCCGAGGGCCCGCTGGGCCTGGGCTACGAGGACACCCCGGCCGAGTTCGCGCCCCTGCTCGCCACCGCCGTCAACCCGCGGGAGGTCGCTCCCGGGGCCACCAGCGTCCTGGCCCGCGTCCGCTTCACGGTGGACGACCCGGCCGCCGTCGCGAACCTCATCCTGCGGCTGCGCTACGACGACGCGGTGGTGGCCTGGATCAACGGCGTCGAGGTCGCGCGGCGCGGCGTCGAGGCGGGCCCCATCGCCTGGAACGCGGCCGGCGCCAACCACCCCGATCCGGCGGCCGTCACCTGGGAAGATCAAGCAATCCAGCGGTTTGCGGGCGCCCTCGTGCCCGGCGAGAACGTGCTGGCCCTGCAGGTGATCAACACCGATCCCGGATCCAGCGACCTGCTCCTGGCCGCCGCCCTCGTCGACGGCCTGCCTGCCGCGGACGCCGGCTCCATCCCCGGCCCCCAGGGCGAGGTGCTCGTGGAGGTGGAGGAGGTCAGCGCCGATCTGATGGCCCCGCGGGACGCCTATGTGCTGCTCCACAACCTGACCGGCACCGCCGTGGACCTCACCGGCTGGCAGCTCGCCGGCGGCGGCATCGTCCACCACTTCGACGCCGGGACCGTCATCCCCACCGACGGCCGCCTCTACGTCGTCGCCAGCCCGCGCAGCTTCCGCGCCCGGGCCGAGGGCCCCGCGGGGGGCCAGGGTCTGTTCGTCCAGGGGAGCTGGACGGGCGTGCTCTTCCCCGGCGGCCAGCCCGCCCTGGTGCCGCCGGCGCCCTGAGGGCGGGCAGCCATCGCCATTGCGCTCTGCCCCGGCCAGGGGCAGATTTGCCCATCACACTGGAGTGAATGGTCTGGGCCGACCCTCGTCGTGCGCCGCCCGAGACCCCCAAGACGACGCTGGAGATGCTCCCCATGGCGAAGCCCACCGCACTGCTCGCGCTCCTCCTGGCCGCCTGCGGCCCCACCCAGACCGTCCAGCGGGCCGACGCCCCGGCCGACTCGGCGGTGCGCATCGACCCCCCCAAGAAGAGCGTCTACATCCGGGCGAGCTTCGACAGTGATCCCTCTCCCTTCATCGGTCGCTTCCTGCCCGATGGCACCGCGGTGGCGGACATCGACGAGAACGGCGCGGCCCAGACGCGCTGCTCGAAGTTCGTGGGCTACGAGGAGATCAAGGCGGCCGGCACCTTCGACGAGGTGTTCAACGCCTCCCAGGGCGTGAGCGCGAGCCTGGGCTTCGTGGCCGTGGGCCAGGCGGCCCTCTCGGCCGGGCAGAACGCCGGCGTCCGCGTCCGCTACACCCTCGACAAGAAGATGCGCTTCGCCGTGAAGGACGCCGACGGCCTGGATCAGTGCTGCAAGGCGGCCCCCGACCAGTGCAGCGATCTGATGATCGGTGAGTTCCTGAGCGGCACCGGCGAGGTCTACCAGTTCGCGGGCTCCGAGGCGGGCCTGAAGGCCGGCGGGATGCTCCAGGGCGGCGGCACCGGCGACTTCGACATGAAGAACGGCGTGGCCTGGAAGCGCGCGAGCACCTTCGACGGCGTGTACTTCGCCTTCCGCACCCAGGCGGCGCGCCTCGGCGGCAGCATGGCCAAGGCCGACCCGGCGGACTGCTCCTGGGCCGACAACGTGCCCACCAGCCTCGACGGCACCTACTTCGTGGGCATGTCGCCGCCGGTCGCCTCCGAGGCCACCGCCCGCGACAAGGCCCAGCAGAACGCCCAGGTCCAGGCCGTGCGCTACCTGGGCCAGTTCATCCAGACGAGCACCCAGACGAAGTCCTCGGCCCTGGCCGGGTACCTGGAGGACGAGGAGAACATCAAGACCGTCGCCCAGGGCCTGACCCGGCGGCTGCGGGCCGAGAAGTTCTGCAAGGCCGAGACGGTGGAGACGCCCGACGGCCTGATGTACGCCACCAAGGTCCTGGTCTTCTTCCCCAAGGCCGAGGAGAAGGCCGCGGCCGCCAGCGCGGTGGACGCCGCCGAGGCGGGGCTGGAGAAGGCCGGCAAGCTGACCAGCAAGGCCAAGGCGGACCTGAAGAAGGTCAAGGAAGGCCTGGCCCAGTGAAGCGCGCGGCCCTCCTCCTGGCCCTGACGGGCTGCGGCGGCGGCGGCGCGGTGAAGGCCGATCCGGCGCCCGCGCCCGTCGACCCGCCCGCCGCGCCGGCCTCCGCGCCGGCCAGCGCCGGCGTCGCCGCGTGGGACTGCACCGGCAACATCGTGCCGCCGGCGGGCTACATCACCGCCACGGGGCTGGCCGCGGCGGGGCCCGACGGCCTGGCCTCGGCCCAGCGCGCGGCCCTCGAGAACCTGCGCGGCAAGGTCTGCGGCGGCTCCGCCTGCGGCGCGCTCGCGTCGGAGCTGAAGGTCTGGCGCACGGGGGCCAGCGCCTCCCAGGCGTGCGCCATGGCCACCGTGAACCGCAAGGCCGTGGACGCCTGGCGGGCCGGCAACGACACCTCCTCCCTCGACGACCAGCTCGCGGCCGCCGCCCGGGAGCTGACGGCGGGCATCAAGCGCAAGCAGCCCAACATCTTCGTCGCGCGCATCGTGGACGGCGGCGCTTCCGGCGGCCCCCGGGCCCGCTGGCTGCTGCCCCGCCTGCGGCGGGCCTTCACCGCGGCGGGCGCCGTGCCCGTGTCGTGGGAGGGCTGGTCGGGCAAGGACATCCCGAAGGGGGTCGACGGCGTGGTCGAGGCCAGCCTCACGGCCCGCGTCGAGAAGGGCGAGCCCGTCCTGGAGCTGGCCGTCGAGATGATGCACCGCGCGGGGGCCGCCACCGGGCGCCGCGCCGCGGGCTCCATCCTCTTCCCGGCGGCCGTCGCGCCGGCGGGCGGCCCGGCCCTGCCCCCGCTCCCGAGCGATCCCGGCCTCGTCCTGCGCTTCGAGTCGGGCGAGGGCGGCGTCCTCTGCGCCGGCGCCAGGACGCGGCTCGTCCTGAGCAGCGATCAGGCCGCCCACGTCCGCGTCTTCAGCCTGTACGGCGACGGCGAGGCCCTGCTCATCCACCCGAGCGCCCCCGGCGACGACGCCATCGGCGCCGGCAAGACGATCACCATCGGCGGGAGCGAGGGCTTCGAAGCCCTGCCCGTGCCCGGCGCCGACGTCGAGCGCGTCCTGGTGGTGGCCGCCGCCAACGAGGCCGGCCTGGGCGACCTGGCCGGCTACCGCACCACCTGCCGCCTGCCCGCGGGCGTGGCCGGCCGGCTGCACCGGTTCGAGGGCCTGCCGCCCAAGAGCCGCGCGTCCGCCGACGGCTACCGCATCGTGGAGGGCGACGGCTGCCCGTCCCTCGATCCCGCCGCCCGCGACCGCATCCGGGCCGCCCTCGCCGAGGTGCCGACATGTCTGTGAAGCATCTGATCTTGCTGGCTTTTCTGGCCATCCTCCCGGGCTGCTACAAGCGGGTGAACCTGCCCACGAAGAGCACCCCGGCCACGACGCGCATGTTCGTCGACTTCAAGATCGAGCGGAGCCTGGCCGAGAGCATCTCGGCCCAGCTCCAGGAGGCCATGAAGACCGTCGGCGGCACCGGCGCCACCGTGGACGTCGGCGCGCGGATGACGGCCTCGATGCGGGCCGAGCTCGTCCAGCGCAACATCGCCCTGCCCATCATGGATCCGAGCCTGCCCGCCGAGCTGGCCCTGACCGGGCAGTTCCGCCAGGGCACCGCGGGCATCGATCTGGAGTGGCAGCTCATCCACACCCAGTCGGGCGCCCTCGTCCTGGCCGGCGTCTACTCCGACATGTTCTTCACCGGCAACGTCGAGCCCTTCGTGGATGACGTGCTGGGCAAGATGCTGCGCGTGGACATCGACCAGTACGGCAACGGCGGCAGCGCCATCGCGGCGCGCCCCATCGAGACGGGCGGCGGCCTGCCCTCGCCCCCCGGCGCCCACAACGACGGCAGCAAGAGCTACGCGGTGGTCATCGGCATCGAGAAGTACCGCGAGAAGCTGCCCGACGCGACGCACGCCGAGGCCGACGCCCGCGCCTTCGCGGCCTACGCCCAGAAGACGCTCGGGGTGCCGGAGGCCCACATCCGGGTCATCACCGGCGAGCGCGCCGGCCGCGCCGACATGGCGTCCATGATCGAGGAGTGGCTGCCCCGCAACGCCACCCAGCCCGGCGGCAAGGTCTACGTCTTCTTCTCGGGCCATGGCGCGCCGGATCCCGAGTCCGGGGACGCCTACCTCGTGCCCTACGACGCCGATCCGGCCTACATCAAGACGCGCGGCTTCAGCGTGCGCGATCTGTACGCCAGCCTGGAGAAGCTGCCCGGCCAGCAGGCCATGGTCTTCCTCGACGCCTGCTTCTCGGGCAGCGGCGACCGCTCCGTCATCGCCCAGGGCACCCGCCCGCTGGTGCCGGTGAAGGCGCCCCAGTCCCAGGGCGGCATCATCGCCCTGACGGCCGCCGCCGCGCGGGAGACCACCGGCGCCGCCCGCGACGCCGCCAACGGCCTCTTCACCCGGCACCTGCTCGCCGGCCTCGCCGGGGCCGCCGACGCCAACGGCGACCACGACGTGACGCTGGCCGAGCTGGCCGATCACGTGCGCCAGAAGGTGAGCAGCGACGCGCGCCTGGACAACCGCGAGCAGACCCCCAGCCTGCTCGTCGCCCGCGGCATCAACCCCGATGTCTTCCGGGTGGTGCAGGGCCTGGCCCAGTAGCCCGCCTCAGGGCACCAGCTCGAACCCCGACGGCAGCTTCGCCCGCACCATGCCATCCCGCGCCAGCGAGACGCGGGCCGTGGCGTCGTCGTAGCCCGCCTTGCTGAACGAGAGCACCAGCGTGCGGTTGCTCGCCGGGCGCTCCAGCGTGAACGGCGTGGTGCCGAGGGTGGTGCCCCCCTCCTTCACCGTCGCGCCGAGCGGGGTCGACAGCACGCGGATGCTCACGGTGCCGGCGTCCACCACGACCGGGCGGTCGGGCGGGGGCCGGTCGGTGCCGGGCCGCTGGGGCGGCGGCTTCGGGGGCTTCGTCGCGGGGGCCGCGTCGGGCGGCGGCGGGGCGGCGTCCACCGGCGCCGCGTCCACCGGGGCCGCGTCGGGCTGCACGGCGGCGTCGAGGATGAGCGGCGGCAGGGCGGCGTCCGGCCGGGGCGCCTCGGGCGAGCGCAGCGCCAGCCAGGCCCCCACGGCGAGCCCCACGACCGCCAGCCCCCCGAGCACCCACGGCAGCGGCGAGCGCCCGCCCAGCGTCCCTTGCAGCGCGACGGCCAGCTCGGCGGCCGACGCGAACCGATCGCCGGGCTCCTTGGCCAGCGCCCGCTCCACCGCGGCCGCCAGGGCCCGCGGCACCCCGGGCGCCCGCTGCCGGATGGGCTCGAAGGGCTCGTGGGCGTGCTTGAACAGGACGGCCATCGCCGTGGGCCCGTCGAAGGGCACCGCCCCCGTCAGCGCGTGGTAGGCGATGACCCCCAGGGAGTACACATCGGCCCGCCCGTCCACCTCGGCCGCCGACAGCATCTCCGGCGCCATGTAGCGCGGGGTGCCGATGGCGTTCAGCGAGAGCTCCGCCTCGCCGGCCTCGGCCACGATGCCCAGATCCATCACCGTCACGCGGCCATCGGCGCCGACCATGACGTTGGCGGGCTTCATGTCCCGGTGCACCAGCCCCGCCATGTGCAGGGCCTGCAGCGCGCCGCACACGTCCACCAGGATGGGGATGAGCCGCGCGGGGGCCAGGGGCGCGTCGGTCTTGAGGATCTGCGAGAGCGTCTGGCCCTCGATGAACTTCATGACCATGTAGTAGAGGTCGCCGGCCCGGCCCACCGCGTAGACGGGGACGAGGCCGCGGTGCTCCACCTGGGCGAGGGCCTGGGCCTCCCGCATGAACCGCTTGATGGTGTCGGACCCGCCGCCCCGGGCCTGGAGCACCTTGATGGCGACGGCCCGCCGCAGCGTGAGGTCCGTCCCCCGGTACACGACCCCCATCCCGCCGCGCCCCACCTGGGCGTCGATGCGGTAGCGGCCGTCTACGACTTCGCCGGCGGCGAGGGGTCCGTCGTTCAACGCGTGGCGCTCCAGCGGCCGGTGGCTGCGGTCCATCCACCCCCGACGCGCACACCAGGGGTCCAGCAGGCTTTATAAGCTGCCTGTGAGGACCGTATGATGGCAAAAAGCCCTGGCTGTCGGAACATCATCCCCGCATGTCCATGACGTCCCGCTTTCCTTGCCCCCGCTGTGGGGCGGATGTGTCCGCCGACTGGACGCACTGCGCGTCGTGCGGGCAGCCCCAGAGCGAGCGAGACGACCCGCCCGAAGCGTGGATCGGGCGCACCGTCGACGGCAAGTATGCCATCGAGTCGGTCCTGGGCGTCGGGGGCATGGGCATGGTGTTCCAGGCCCGGCGGATGATGGTCGGCGACACCGTCGCCCTGAAGGTCCTCTTCCCCCGGTTCCTGGAGAGCCCCCTGCAGCGGCGCCTCTTCGCCGCCGAGGCCGTGGCCTCCGCCCGCCTGACCCACCCCCATGTGGTGCACGTCTTCGACGCCGACCGCGACGCGGACGGGGTGGCGTACCTGGCCATGGAGGTGCTCGTCGGCCGCACCTTCCGCGAAGTGCTCAAGGACGAGGCCCCCATGCAGGCGGCCGCCCTCATCCCCGTGATGGTGCAGGTCTGTCGCGGCCTCGAGGCGGCCCATGAGGCCCATGTCATCCACCGCGACCTCAAGCCCGACAACATCTTCATGCAGGCCCAGCCCGACGGCACCACCCGCGTGAAGCTCGTCGACTTCGGCATCGCCGCCATGCTCGACGCCGACGCCCACGACGAGGCCCGCAAGCTCCTGGGCACCCTGCGCTACATGTCCCCCGAGCAGTGCCGCGGGGAGGCCATCGACGCCCGCTCCGATCTCTACAGCCTCGGCGTCATCATGTACGAGGCCCTCACCCGCCGCCGCGCCACGGGCAAGACGCTCTCCGCCGTCATCCACGACGCCGTGCAGCCGCCCAACCTCGTCCTGCCCAACGACCAGCAGATCCCCCACGCCCTCGAGGATCTCGTCCTGCGGCTGCTGGCGAAGGATCCGGCCGAGCGGCCGCCCTCGGCCCGCGCCGTGGGCGACGCCCTGGAGGCCATCCTGACCGGGCTGTCGGCCCCCCGGGCCCCCGCGCCGGCCACGCCCACGCAACCCGTTGATTCTACGCCCCTTTCCAAGAGCTTCCTCTGGGTCGGCCTCGCCCTCGCCATCCTGCTGGGGGTGGTGGCCGGCATCCTGTGGGGACAGCTCGGGGAGCCCTGACCCATGGATCTCAAGCGCGTCTTCGCCGTCCTCTGCCACCCGGAGGACCCGCGCAACGTGGGCGCCGCCATCCGCGCCGTGGCCAACCACGGCCTCGGCGGCCTGCGCTACGTGACCCGCGGCGGCTTCGGCGAGGAGGAGCTCTTCCACTTCTCGGCCGGCGCCTCCGAGAACGTGCCCGTCGAGGCGTTCAGCGAGCTGGACGCCGCCATCGCCGACTGCGCCCAGGTGCTCGGTACCTCGCGCCGCACCCGCGATCCCCTGGCCCCGCCCTGCTGGCCCGCCGCCGGCCTGCGCGCCCGGCTCGCCCGCAAGGGGCGCGTCGCCCTGCTCTTCGGCACCGAGCGCACCGGCCTCGAGCGCGACGAGGTGGACCGCTGCCAGGCCATCGTCGCCGTGCCCACCACGCCGGCCCACTACTCCCTCAACCTGGGCCACGCCGTCGCCATCCTGGCCTACGAGCTGGCCCGCCCCGAGGAGGCCGTCGGCCCCCCGCCGGCCCCGGCCGCCCCCCTGCGCGCCCCCGTCGAGGTGCGCGAGGCCTTCTACCGCCGCGTCGAGGAGATCAGCCGCGCCACCGGCTACCCCCCCGGCCGCAACCCCGAGCTCTTCGCCCGCAAGCTGCGGCGCGTCCTGGACCGCGCCAACCTCAACGCGGCCGAGTTCGGCATGATCGCCGGCGTCTTCTCCGAGCTGGAGCGCCTGCACACGCCCTGAGGAGGCCGCCATGCGCGCCCTGATCAGCGTCCTCGCCGCCCTGGCCCTGCCGGTCGGATCCGCCCTCGCCTGCAGCTGCATCGAGGCCATCCCGAGCCGCGAGGTGGTGCCCCGCGACGGGGCCACCGGCTTCCCCGTGGACGGCCGCGTGCGGATCTTCCTGTCGGCGTTCCCGCCCGCCCTGCGCGCGCGCCTGGCCGACGAGTACCGCCTGCGCGGCCCCGAGGGCCTGGTGCCCCTCCAGGCCACCGTCGTCGCCACCCGGCTCGACCTCGCCGCGACGCTGAAGCCCCGCACCACCTACACCCTGGAGCAGGTCTTCGCCTACGACGCCCACGGCCAGCGCCTCTCCGACAGCGAGCGCTTCGCCACCCTCCGCGGCCGCCCCGCGGCCCAGCGCCTGTGGTACGCCGTGAGCCGCTTCACCACCGGCGACGCCCGCGCGGTGGCCCCGCCCGCCCAGCCGACGGTCGAGCGCGTCAACGTCGGCTACCGCCACGGCGGGGGCGACTGCGGGCCGGGCACCAGCCTGTACGCCCGCTTCCAGGTCCCGGCGGCGGGCCCCTTCGACGTGCTGGAGCTGGAGGTGGACGGCCACGGCGTCGTCGCCACCGCGCCCGCCGCCGGCCTCACCGACCTGGGCGTCAGCGATCTGCTCTGCAACCCCGACCCCTACTCCCTGGGCAAGGGCCCCCAGCGCGCCCGGGTCGCGGCCGTGGGCGCCGGCCCCGCCCGCCCGAAGCCGGCCCCCTGGACGGACGGCCCCCAGGCCGCCTCCAGCCTCTTCGGTCGCGCCGCCCGCCCGCGCACCCCGCTGCCCCCGGCGACGTTCGATCCCTGGTTCACCCCCGCGGCCGGCGAGGCTCCGCCCGTCGAGGCCGCCGGCCCCGCCCGCTGCCCCCACGGCCTCACGCGGGCGTGGTCGGCCGTCGCCGACGCGGCCTGGGGCCCCACCGACTACGGCGCGTGGATCGGCCTGGGCGGCACCGCCGACGGCGCCTGGCTCGCCGCCGAGCCCGGCGAGCAGGCCCGCCTGGTGCGCGTCGGCCCGGGCGGCGTGACGACGACGCCCCTCGACGAGAGCGTGGAAGCCTCTGATTTCACGGATGATTCGGCCACCCTGCTCCTGCGCCACCGCGACGACCAGGTCGTCCGACTGACCGCGACGTCGCTGGCCGCCGACGGCAAGGCTCGCTGGGCGACGCCCCTCACCACCGAGCACCTCAACTGGCATGGCCGCGTCGCGCGCTGCGGCGACCGCGTCCTGGTGGCCTACACCCAGGTCATCGGCCAGGCGTACGGCGACGCCCGCCTGCACTGGGCCCTGCTCGACGCCGCCGACGGCCGCGTCGTGCGCCGGACCACCCTGGCGGACGCCCCCGTCCAGGGCTTCGGCGAGGGCAGCGGCGTCGGCTGCCACGGCGACGGCTTCCTGCTGGTGCTCGGCGTCCCCCGCGGCGCCGCGGCGTGGCGCATCGACGCCGCCGGCGTCGCCACCGCCAGCCCGGCCCCCCCCGGCACCACCTGGTCCATCGCCCGGGACGGCGCCGGATCGGTGGTGGCCAGCAGCACCCGCGAGGGCGTCCGGGTGGCCTTCCTCGACGCCGCCGGCGCCGAGACGCGGGTCGTCCTGGCGGCCCGCGGCCACCAGCAGCGCAAGCCCGTCATCGCCGCCGGCCCCGACGACCTCTTCGGCCTGTCGTGGGAGGCCTGGCCCGGCGACACCGCCCACGCCACCGTGCTCGATCGCACCGGCCGCGTCGCCGAGCCCCTGGCCCTCGGGGCCGGCGCCCACCGCCGCACCGCCGCCATCGCCGGCGCGCCGGGCGGCTTCGTCGCGGCCGCCGTCGTCGAGCCCGGCACCGAGGTCGAGGGCCTCGTCTGCGCCCCCGCCCCCCGCGGCGGCGCCCCCGCTCGCCTCGCCCCCTGAACCCCGGTTCCCCCGCCCCCGCCCCCTGCTACAATGCCGCCACCACGGCGCAGGAGTGCCCGTTGAACGAGCTGCGGTCGTCGGGCCTGGCCCGGCTGGAGCCTCTGATCGGCCTCTGGGACACCCAGACCACCCGCCTGCGCGGCAGCCCCAACCGGCCCGTCGAGGCCGAAGGATCCGTGGAGAAGAGCTGGACGCTGGGCGGCCTGTACCTGCGCGAGGACCTCGCGGGGGTGGGCGCCAACGGCGAGCCCCTGCTCGGGCTGGGCTTCCTGGGCCACGACGCCGTGCGCGGCCGCTACCAGGGGGCCTGGCTGAGCACCGGCGCCACCGGCCTCATCCACTTCCACGGCTGGCTGGAGGGCGACGCGCTGGTGCTGCAGGGCGAGGAGCCCGACGCCCAGGGCATCACCCGCCTCTTCCGCGCCGTCCTCGTCATCGAGGGGCCCGACCGGCACACCCTCACCCAGAGCTTCCTGGTGCGCCACCGCTGGGTGGAGGCCTTCCGCATCGTCTACACCCGGGCCGACACCGACACCGAAACCTCGTGAATCCGGGCACTTGGCCCCATTGCCCCCCCCACGACCGGCCCACGGCCGTTGACGCCCGCGCCGCCGCGAAGTATCAGGAGCCATGAAGCTCAGCGAGGCGCTGGTCCTCTCCATCGACACCGAGACCACGGGCCCCGACCCGACGAGCGACCGCGTCGTCGAGCTCGGCGGCGCGTACCTGCGCGGCACCGAGCGCCTCGGCCCGGGCCTGCGCGCCCTCGTCAACCCGGGCATCTACATCCCCGCCGGCGCGACGAACGTCCACGGCATCCGCAACGAGGACATCGAGAAGGCCGAGCCCTGGACTGGGGTGGCGGCCCGCCTGAAGGCCCACCTCGACCAGCTCCAGCCCGTGCTCACCGGCTACAACCTGCTCGGCTTCGACGCCCCGCTCATCAACGCCGAGAACCGCCGCAACGGCCTCGGCTGGGAGCTGCCGCCGGCCCTCGACACCTTCGTCTTCGCCTGGTACGGCCACCGCGAGCTGCGCAGCCGCAAGCTCAGCGCCATCTGCGAGCTCTACGGCGTGCCCCTGCCGGCCGACCAGGCCCACACCGCCGACGCCGACAGCCTCGCCTGCGGCTGGCTGCTCATGGGCATGGTGCAGGTGGGCCTCATCCCCGACGACGTCGAGGGGGCCTTCGCCCGCCAGCGCGAGCTGCAGGCGCTCTACGCCGAGGAGACCCGCCGCTTCGGCCGCTACCTCTTCCCCGATCGCGACACCCAGGTGCTGCGCATCGGCCTGGGCAAGCACGCCGGCACCGCCCTCGACGACGCCGACGAGGAGTACCTGAACTGGCTCATCGGGCGGCCCGACCTGCCCGACGAGGCCCGCCACGTCCTCAACCGCAAGCTCGGCCGCATCGAGCAGCAGACGCTCTTCTAGAGCCCAGAATGCGAAGTGATCTCCAGGGCTTGCGCGTCGCCCTCTGTGGCGTCAAGCCCGCCCGCCCCCTCGCGCAGCGCCTCGAAGCCGCCGGCGTGACCGTCGCGGCCCGGCCCAGCCCCGCCCTCGATCTGCTCGTCTTCGGTGAGCCCCCGGGCTTCGCCGCCCTCGAGGCCGCCGACGCCGGCGTGCCCGTGCTCTGGCGGCCCGACGTCGAGGCCCTGCTGGCCGGCGCCCCCCTCGCCGACTTCATCGCCCCGCGCGGCCCGGCCGTGGCCGACGCCGCCGCGTTCATCGCGGCGCGGCTCGCCGCCGTGCGCCCCGTCATCGAGGCCGAGGAGACGGGCGACCCCTGGGAGGACGTGCTGACGGTCACCCTGACGCCGGCCCGCGTCCTCACCCGCCTGCGCCACCTGGGCGGCACGCCCACCTACGACCGCATCGTCGCCCTGATCCAGCGCCAGCCGTGGCCGCGGGTCACCGCCGAGGCCACCGGGAGCACCGCCCTGAGCCTGCGCTGATCCCTGGCCCGCGGGGGCTGCCTCGCCGTGGCATTGGACACGACCCCCGCGTTCTGGCAAGGATGCGCCCCTCTTCGTCACCGCGCGCCCGTCGGCGCGCCCTCATCCAAGGATCCCTTTTGAGCACCTTCCAGGAGCTGGCTCTCATCGAGCCCCTGCTGCGCGCCGTGCACCAGGCCGGCTACGAGCGCCCCACCCCCATCCAGGTCAAGGGCATCCCGCCCCTGCTGGCCGGCCGTGACGTCATCGGCTGCGCCCAGACCGGCACGGGGAAGACGGCCGCGTTCGCCCTGCCCATCTTGCAGCACCTCCACGCGACGCCGGCCGGGCACAGCGGCCGCCGCCCCATCCGCGCCCTCGTCCTCTCCCCCACCCGCGAGCTGGCCGCCCAGATCGGCGACTCCTTCGCCACCTACGGCCGCTACCTGCACGTCCGCCACCAGGTCATCTTCGGCGGCGTGAACCAGAACCCGCAGGTCACCGCCCTGCGCCGCGGCGTCGACGTCCTCGTCGCCACCCCCGGCCGCCTGCTCGACCTGGTGGGCCAGGGCTTCATCCGCCTGGACGAGGTCGACTTCTTCGTCCTCGACGAGGCCGACCGCATGCTGGACATGGGCTTCATCCATGACATCCGGCGCGTCCTGGCCCTGCTGCCGAAGGACCGGCAGAACCTGCTCTTCTCGGCCACGATGCCGCCCGAGATCGCCGACCTGGCCGGCAGCTTCCTGCGCGATCCCATCCAGGTGGCCGTCACGCCCCAGTCGACCCCCGTCGAGCGCATCGACCAGACGGTCCTCTTCGTCGACAAGGCCGACAAGGCCCGCCTGCTGGCCCAGCTCCTCGTCGCCCCCGAGGTGGAGCGCTCCATCGTCTTCACCCGCACCAAGCACGGCGCCAACCGCCTGGTGAAGCAGCTCGGCATGGTGGGCATCGAGGGCGCGGCCATCCACGGCAACAAGAGCCAGAACGCCCGCCTGCGGGCCCTGGACGACTTCAAGTCCGGCGACATCAAGGTCCTGGTCGCCACCGACCTGGCTTCCCGCGGGCTCGACGTCGACGGCGTGACCCACGTCTTCAACTACGACCTGCCCAACGAGCCCGAGAGCTACGTCCACCGCATCGGCCGCACCGGCCGCGCCGGGCGCGACGGCATCGCCATCTCGTTCTGCGACCACAGCGAGGGCGACTTCCTGCGCGACATCGAGCGCATCATGGGCGAGAGCATCCCGGTGAACCGGGACCAGCCGTACCACGACGAGTCGGCCGTGCCCCCGCCCCCGCGCTCGGGCCGCACCCAGGGCAAGGCCCCCGCGCGCAGCGGCGGTGGGGGGGGTGGACGCGGTGGGCGCCCGCCCCGCGAGCGCAGCGACGACCGGCCCCCGCGGGCCCTGCGTGAGCGCAGCGACGACCGGCCCCTGCGGGCCCTGCGCCCTGCGGCCGACCGCCCCGCCGCCGAGCGCCCCGCCGCCCCGCGCGCCGAGCGCCCTGCCGCCCCGCGCGCCGAGCGCCCCTGCCGCCCCGCGCAACGCCGAGCGCCTGGCCGCCCTGCGCGCCGAGCGCCCTGCCGCCGAGCGCCCCGCGCCGGCCCCCGCCGCGGACGGCGAGGGCCAGGCCCGCCGCCGCCGGCGCCGCCGCCGCGGCCCCCGCCCGGCGCCGACCGCCTGAGACTTTTTTTCCAGTCTTTTCAGGATGTTGAACCTCCCGCTCCAGCCCTGGCACGACGCGCTCGGCGCCGCCATGGGCTGGCGCTGGACGCACCCGCCTGGCCGCCCCGGCCTGCGCGTCGAGCACCTGCGCGCCCCGGCCCCCTGGGGCCTCTTCCTCGGCGGCCGCCTGCGCTCCCCCGCCGGCGTGCACGCCTGGTACGTCATCAACGACTGGTGGGACCACGTCGAGCTGCTCCAGGGCCCGGCGCCCCTCGGCATCCTGCCCCCCATCACCGCGCGCGAGGCCGAGGCCCGCGCCCCCGACGCCTGGCTGCGCCCGCTGCTCGCGGCCCTCGCCGCCAGCCCTGCCAGCCCGCTGCACGGCGGCGTCTGGTGGGCCGGCCCGGCCAGCCTCTGGCCGTTCACGCGCCTGCGCGTCGACGTCGCCGAGGCCGCCGCCCGGCCCCCATGCGCGCACCTCGCCGACCACCAGGGCCGCCTGCTGCCGCTCCGCCCGCTGAGCGACGGCCGCCGCGTCGGCTTCTGGCGGAAGCACGCCCGCGCCGGGACGCTACCGCCGCCGCTCCTGCTGGCGCTCTCTCACCTCGAGCTCTACGCCATCCTCGACGGCCACGACCGCCTGCTCGCCGCGCACCTGGAGGGCACCCCCACCGACCCCGTCGTCATCGCGCCGCTGGTTGCCCAGCGCTGGGAGGCCAGCGCCCACCACGACCAGCGCGCCGCCCTGGCCGCCACCGTCGACCGGCTCGGCCCGGACGTCCCTGCGGGGCTCAACCGGGCCGTCATCCGCGCCTGGGCCGACCCCCGCCACGACCTCCCGCGAACCCGCGCCTGGCCCTACCCCGGCGGCCTCGACGCCTGGCAGGCCGACGTCCGGCGAGCCACCCGACACCTCGACCGCAGCGCGCTGACCCTCGTCGACTTGGCCTGAGCGGGCTGGGCGCTCGCGCGACTTTTTTCTCAGTGTTTTCAGCCATCTCGAAGAAAGTCTGCGACACGCGCCGCCCGTGACCGAAGAGAGAAGAGGCCCCCGCACGTGAGGAGGACTCTTCCATGGCCGAGCTGCTGCGCATCGAGATGGACGACTGCCGGCTCCAAAGCCCCCGCCTGGGCTGTCCGGTGCTCGTCTTCGAGGTCACGTCCAAGGTCACCGACGACCTCTTCCTGCTCGTCCCCCGCCACGAGATCGTCGCCATCCTGAACGGCGTGCTCGGGCGGGCCCAGCAGAAGACCGCCGACTTCGACTTCGACCTGTACGGCTACTACTTCATGTCCAACCACCTGCACCTGCTCATCGGCGTGGTGGAGCTGGTGGACAAGAGCCTGGTGCTGGAGTGGGTCAACCGGGAAATCGCCAAGAGAATCAACAAGTACCACGACCGGCAGCTGCTGACGCCGAACCACGCCATCCAGGTCACCTCCGAAGCCCACGCGCTGGAGCGCCTGCGGTACCTGATGGGCCAGGCGACGGCGCAGCTCAAGACGCGGCATCCGGCCGACGACGTCTTCGCGTGCGCCAACCCCGCGCTGCTGCGGGGCGAGCCCCTGACCGGCGTCTTCCGGCACGCCAGCGGCGTGGAGGAGCAGGTCACCGTCCGCCTCGACCGCCTGCCCGGCCTGGGCGACCTGACCCCCAAGGCCCACCGGGCGCTGATGTGGGAGCTGGCCGACGGCATCGCCGCCGAGCACCGCCCGCGGCGCAAGAAGGCCGGCCTGCCAGTGCCCGACCCGGAGGCGGTGCGGCACGTCGACCCGTGGACGCGGCCGAAGGAGCGCGACCGCAGCCCTGCCCCGGTCGTCCACGGCACGCCGGAGCAGCAAGCCGAGTGGCGGGCCCTGCACGCCGCGTTGCGTGAAGCCTACACCGAGGCCCACATCGCCTACTGGAACTGGCTGGCAAACCCGAGCCTGCCGCTCATCCCCTTCCCGCCGGGGACCATCCCGCCGTCCCACGCCCGCAAGAAGCTCCGGGCGCTGGCCGAGAGCGGATAAGGGCAGCGCAAGCCCCCAGAATCAAACAGCTCAAGCGCCGAAGCGGGCCGCCTGGGCGACGTGCGCCCCGAAGCCAGGGGCTCACCGCCGCGGGTGCCAGTCAGGGCGGTGCGAGGCCGTCATCAGCGGCGCGACCAGCCCAGGCGGCCCTGCCTGAAGGTAGCCAGACCCCAGTCCCCGCCTCCCAGTTCCAGCCCCGCTGCCGCCGTGCACCCTCCCGCGGGTGTACCCGGTAGGCAAGTCTGCGGCGTCGACGCCTGGTGCACCGAGGCCCGGGCCGCCGCCGCGGCGCTGGGCGTGGAGCCGCTGACGGACGTGGATTGAACGTGTCGTGGCCGCACTCGCCGGGCGCAACGTTGGCAGCATGCGGGCGTGCCATGGCCGCGAGCGGGGCCAAGGCAGAGCAGGCATCCGGCGTCGGAGGCTGCCTCCTGGCCAGCGCTCCGCCTGGCGCGCTCCTGGTGGGCATCCCCCTGTCAGGTGCCTTCTACACGCCCATGAGTTCGGTGGTCTGTACGGTGGCTGGTCCGGTGGGCCGCTCTCCCACAGCGCCCTGAAGAGTGAAGGGCGCCACGGCACGCCGGCCCCGAGGCGCCCCGCTCACTTCCGGCCGAGGGCCTTCGCCGCTGCGCGGATGGCCGCGGCCTTCGGGAAGCGCTTGCTCCACCGGGTGTGGAAGGCCTTGACCTGGGCGCGGCAGTCGGCGCTCAGGGGTCCGGTCGCCGGCACGCAGGCCTTCAGATCGGCCCAGCGGGCGGGCAGGTCGACGAGCCAGGGGGCGCGGTCGCGCGCCTCGTAGGTGCCGCCGGGGGGCAGCGCCACGGGCTGGTAGCGGGTGTCGGGCTCGGCGCAGACGTCGTCGCCCGTGTAGTCGACCTTCACCAGGGCGACGCGACGGGCTTCGTCCGTCCAGACGGCGCCGACGAAGGGTCGGTGGAGGCAGGGGCAGCCGGGCTCGGGCGGGCTGGCGTCCTCCTCCATCTCGTCGGCCCCGCCGCCTTCGTCGCCCTCGTCTTCACCGTCGGCATCTTCGGCAGCCAGGTCAGCGGCCGCCCCGACGTTCAGGAGGTAGCCCTGGTCCACGCCGCTGGCCGCGCAGCGGTCCGCGAAGAGGGAGCCCAGCCCGCCCACGTCGGTGGCCTGGGCCTTCGGGGTGCCGGCGCGGTCGACCACGAAGAGGGTGCGCCAGATCGCGACGACGAGCTGGTCGTCGGCCGAGCGCCACGCGGAGTGGCTCTTGCGAGTCGTCTCGCCCACGACCTTGAGCGGCACGAGCGGGGACCAGCGCACGCCGGCCAGCAGGGCCGCGCCGCGCGTGAGGGCCAGGCGCGCGTCCGCGAGGGCCTGCGCCTTCGCGACCTTTGGCCCCGGATCCTGGCGGAAGGCGAGCCGGACGCTGGCGACGACCTCGCCGGTGGCGACCGACAGCAGCTCCAGGTCATCGGACCAGCTCTCTGACCCGCCGTGGCCGCCGCGCTGGGCCAGCACGGCTACGAAGCGACCATCCTCGCTGACGGCAGGCAGCCCCTCGGCCTTGAGCCAGGCGTGCACCTGCTTGAAGCTGGAGGCATTCGCCGGAACGGGACCCGCCTCGAACACGCCCACCCGCGGTGCATCGGGCGCAGCGGCGGTGGCGGGCGCGGCGCTGGCGGGCGCGGCGCTAACGGGCGCGGCGCTGGCGGGCGCGGCGGCTGGCTCGACGGCGAGGGCGGGGACGGCGATCAGCGCAGCGGCGAACAGGCAGACTCTCAACACGGGCGACCTCCAGCGGGGCAGGGGCGCGGGTGGCTGCCCGGCGGCCCGGCTGAGGAGTGTCGGTCAATCGGGCTGGCAATGCCAGGGTGGATGGCATCGCCGATGACACAGGCGTCGCTCAGGGCGCCGGCAGCACCGTGACGGGGAGGGTGGTGGCGCCCGTGCCACGGCCGTCGTCGGCCTCGGCCACCAGGGTGTAGGTGCCGGGCTCGTAGGGGCGGAGGGCCAGGCGCTCGCCCAGGCCGGCGGCGCCGGCGGGGCCGACGGCGACCTGGCGGAAGACGGGGCCAGCGGCGCCCTCGACGCGGACGGTGTAGGTGACGGTCTGGCCGACGGTGATGAGGGCGGGTCCCTCGACGGAGACGGTGAGGGTGTCATCCAGCGGCGCCTCGACCGGGCAGCCCCAGAGGACGACGCCGCCCTCGAAAGACACGGCGAGGCCATGGGGCGTCCACGAGATGGCCATGGGCACGTTGGGGGCCGAGCCCCACGCCTCGGGCTCCTCGGGGAAGCCGCCCTCGAGGGTGGCCACGACGGCGTCGGTGGCGGCATCGCGGATGACGACGTGGCCGTCGGGCGCGACGTGGGCGAGCTGGTCGCCGGCGGGCGAGAAGGCGAGGGGCGACTCCAGGCTGGGCAGGTAGCTGCCGCCGTTGGCGACCACCAGGCCCACGGGCAGCGGGGCCGCGACGGGGGCGAGCGTCGCGGGGTCGAGGCGGTGCAGCAGGCCGTCGACGCCGACCACGACCACCATCCGCCCGTCAGGCGAGACGGCCATGGCCAGCACCCCGGACTCCTCGGGCAGGCCCACATGGGCCACGCCAGCGACGGGCTCGGCGGGCGGGCCCACGACGTCCTCCACCCGCCGGACGCGGCCGGTGTCCAGGTCGACGACCTCGATGCCCCGGCTGCCGAGGGCCGCGATGATGGCCGTGCGCCCAGCGGGATGGAAGGCCACCGTGGGGCGGCGCGCCCAGGCCGTCGTGCAGGCCGCGGAGGAGGCCGCCAGGCGGGCGTCGCCCGTCTCGACGTCGAGGATGCGCAGCGTGCCGGTGACCGTGCGCGCCGGGGTCAGCCAGCAGTCCAGGGCCAGCACCTGGGCGCCATCGGGGGTGAGCACCGCCCGCGTCTGGACGACGCTCAGCGCCGGGTCGCCGAGCGTCCGCGGGACGCGCAGCTCCTCTTCCCCGCTCGGCAGGGCCACCACCGACACGGCGCCCTCCGGGTCGACCTGCACCGTCCGCGTCCAGCCGGCGTCGAGGGCCTGGGAGCCCGGGGCGCGCCGCTCGGACGCCCACGCCCCGTCCCGCACCCGCAGGACGCCGACGCCGAACTGATCGGCGCGCAGCAGCAGGTCGCCGCCGGGGGCCATGAGCAGGCCGTGGCCCCCGAAGCCCGCGGGGCCCGGGGCCCGCCACTGCAGCGCCGGGGCGCAGGTCGCGGCCGGAGCGGGCGGCGCGGCGGGCGCCGCCGTCGCGGGCGAGGCGGGCGGCTGGGCCTCCGCGTCCGGGGCGTCCGCCCCAGGCAGCTCGGCGATGCAGCCAGGCAGGGCCAGGGCCAGGGTCAAAATCAGGGTGCGCATGGGGACCTCCTGCTGCTCACCCTAGCGGCGGCCCCCGACCGGGAGAATCAGAACGATCGGAAGGCCATTGTTCGGCCTGGCCGAACCACCCCGGACGAGGGAGGTCCGCCCGAGCGGGGGGGCGTGTTACGGCGTCGCCACGACATCGAGCCGGCCCGGGCCGCACCGGCTCGTCGACCACGTCTCTCTGCCAACAGACCCGCCGTCCGAGGAAAAAGACCTGCGACCTCAATATGTTACCAATCGGAAACATTGCCCATTGCCCACATCGCCGTCCTGCGGGTTCATGGAGCGCAAGACTGAAGGGGGAGCCCGTGCTCAAGCACATCTTGATCATCACAGCCCTGCTGTGGGCCTGCGACGACGGCGGTAGCGGCACGCCCGCGCCCGACGCGGGCAACGCCTGCGACGACGGCGTCCGCAATGGATCGGAGTCCGATGTCGACTGCGGAGGCGGCTGCGGGCCGTGCGCCGTGGGTCAGATCTGCCTGGGCGGCGACGACTGCGCCACGGGCGTCTGCGGCCAGGGCGTCTGCCTGGCGGCGACCTGCGGCGACGGTCGGACGAACGGCGACGAGTCCTGGGTGGACTGCGGCGGCGCCTGCCCGGCCTGCCCCGACGGGCGGCCCTGCGGCGCCGGCGACGACTGCCAGAGCCAGGTCTGCGTCGGCGGCGTCTGCGCGACGCCCGCCTGCGCGGACGGCGCGCGCAACGCGGGCGAGACCGGCGTCGACTGCGGCGGGCCCTGCGCCGGGTGCGCGGACGGCGGCGGCTGCGTCGCCCCGGCCGACTGCCTGAGCGGCGTCTGCGCGGGCGGGATGTGCGCGGCCCCGGCCTGCGACGACGGCGCCCAGAACGGCGACGAGACCGACGTGGACTGCGGCGGCGCCTGCCCGGCCTGCCCGGACGGCCTGCGCTGCGCGGCGGCCGGCGACTGCGCCGGGGGCCAGTGCACGGGCGGGCGCTGCGTCGGCCCGCGGTGCGGGGATGGCGTCCAGAACGGGGACGAGACGGGCGTCGACTGCGGCGGGGCCTGCGCGGCCTGCGCGCCGGGGGGCGGCTGCCGGTCGGAGGCCGACTGCGCCGAGGGGCGCTGCGTGGCGGGGGTCTGCTCGGCGGCGGCCTGCGACGACGGCCTGCGCAACGGGGCCGAGACGTGGCTGGACTGCGGCGGGCCCGACTGCCCGCGCTGCACCGTCGGCGGCGTGTGCGTCGCCCACACCGACTGCGCCGAGGGCGTCTGCTTCGAGGGGCGCTGCGCGGTGCCGACCTGCGAGGACGCGACGCGCAACGGCGAGGAGACGGACGTCGACTGCGGCGGGAACGACTGCGGCCCCTGCGCCGACGCCGCCGCGTGCGTGGCGCCCGAGGACTGCCTGAGCCGGGTCTGCACCGGCGGGGCCTGCGCGGCGCCGGCCTGCGACGATGGCCGCCGCAACGGCGGCGAGACCGACATCGACTGCGGCGGCCCCGACTGCCCGGCCTGCGCCCCCGGCGGCGGCTGCACCGGCCCGGGCGACTGCGGCGGTTTGCCTTGCGTTGCGGGACGTTGCGCGCCTCCGGGCTGCGCCGACGGGGCCCAGAACGGCGACGAGACCGACATCGACTGCGGCGGGAGCTGCGGCCCCTGCGCCCCGGGCCTGGCCTGCGGGGGCGCGGCCGACTGCCGCAGCCTGCTCTGCGTGGGGGGCAGCTGCACCGCGCCGACCTGTGGCGACGCCGTGCGCAACGGCGGCGAGACGGACATCGACTGCGGCGGCCCCTGCGGTCGCTGCGCCGACGGGCGGGCCTGCGTCGCGCGCCGGGACTGCCAGAGCAGCGTCTGTGACGGCGGCGTCTGCCACCCGGCCGGCTGCGAGGACGACCAGCAGAACGCGACGGAGAGCGACATCGACTGCGGCGGGGACGCCTGCGAGCCCTGCCCGACGGCGGCGGCCTGCCGCGCGGCCGGCGACTGCGAGGACGGCGTCTGTACGTCCGGGCGGTGCGCCGCGCCGACCTGCGCGGACGGCGTGGCCAACGGCCGCGAGAGCGACACCGACTGCGGCGGCCTGTGCGCCAACGCCTGCTTCGACGGCCGGGCCTGCCTGGCCGACTCCGACTGCCAGAGCGGCGTCTGCGCCGGCGGGCGCTGCCTGGCGCCGACGTGCGCCGACGGCCGCCTGAACGGGGACGAGACCTGGATCGACTGCGGCGGCGGGCAGTGCGGCCCCTGCCCGAGCGGCCGGGCGTGCCGGTCCGACTTCGAGTGCGAGGACGGGATCTGCGTCGTCGGCACCGACGGCCAGGGCCTGTGCGCCGAGGCGAGCTGCGCCGACGGCGTCTTCAACGAGGGCGAGAGCGACGTGGACTGCGGCGGGCGCTGCTCGCCCTGCCTGGACGGCGCGATGTGCCGGTCGGGCGAGGACTGCGGCAGCCGGCGCTGCGTCGACGGCCGCTGCGCCCCGCCGCGGTGTGACGATGGGCGCCAGAACGGCCTCGAAGCCTGGGTCGACTGTGGCGGGCCGTGCGGCCCCTGCCCGGACGGGCGGCCTTGCCGCATCGACGAGGAGTGCGACAGCGGGGTGTGCCAGGGCGGCCTCTGCGCGCCGCCGACCTGCCTCGATCGGCGGCTCAACGGGCTGGAGTCGGGGGTCGACTGCGGCGGCCGCTGCCCGGCGTGCGCCGAGGGCGAGGTCTGCGCCGTCGACGATGATTGCCTGACGGACGCGTGCGAGGCGGGGGCCTGCGCCCCGCCGGCCTGCGCGGATGGGCGCCGCAACGGGGCCGAGACGGGCCTGGACTGCGGCGGCGGCTGCCCGCCGTGTGGCGAGGGCGACCGCTGCGTGGGGGCGGCCGACTGCGTGAGCGGCGTCTGCGCCGGCCAGCGGTGCGTCGAGGAGTCCTGCGCGGACGGCGTGCAGAACGGCGGCGAGACGGGCGTGGACTGTGGCGGCGAGTGCGGCCCCTGCGTCGACGGCGGGGCCTGCCGCCGGGGGAGCGACTGCGACAGCGGGGTCTGCGCCGGCGGCGCCTGCGCCGCGGCGGCCTGCGACGACGGGCTGCGCAACGGCGGCGAGACGGCGGCGGACTGCGGCGGGCCCTGCCCGGCCTGCGCCGACGGCGCCACCTGCGCCAACGCCAACGACTGCGCCAGCGGCGCGTGCGTCGGGGGCCGGTGCGCGGCGCCCGCCTGCGCCGACGGCATCGAGAACGGATCCGAGCAGGCGGTGGACTGCGGCGGCGTCTGCGGGGGCTGCCCCGTGGGCCGGCCTTGCCGGGGCCCCGCCGACTGCGCCAGCGCCGTGTGCCTGGACGGCGTCTGCGCCGCCCCGACCTGCGATGACCGGGTGAGCAACGGCGCCGAGACGGCCCTCGACTGCGGCGGCGCCTGCCCGGCCTGTGGCGAGGGCGCCGTCTGCGGCGTGGCCGCCGACTGCCTGAGCCGCGTCTGCGCCGCCGGGCGCTGCGCCGTGTCGGCCTGCGACGACGGCGTCGCCAACGGGAACGAGACGGGCGTGGACTGCGGCGGCGGCTGCGGGCCCTGCCCCATCGGCCAGGGGTGCCGCGGCGCGGCCGACTGCGCGGGCGGCGTCTGCGCGAACGGCACCTGCGCGGCGGCCGCGTGCGGCGACGGGGTGCGCAACGGCGGCGAGACGGCTGTGGACTGCGGCGGGCCCTGCCCCGCCTGCCCCGATGGCGACACCTGTGGCCAGGGGCCCGACTGCTTGAGCGGCGTGTGCGCCGGTGGCCGCTGCGCGGCGCCGGCCTGCGGCGACGGCCGGGCCAACGGCGCCGAGGCGGACGTCGACTGCGGCGGCCCCTGCGCCCCCTGCGCCGACGGCCGCGCCTGCGCGGCGCCGGGCGACTGCGCGAGCGGCATCTGCGTGGCCGATCGCTGCGCGCCGCCGGCCTGCGATGATGGCGTCCGCAACGGCGGCGAGACGGCCGTCGACTGCGGCGGCCCCTGCCCCGCCTGCCCGGGCGGCGCCACCTGCGCCGTGGCCGGCGACTGCCTCGACGGGGTGTGCGCGGGCCAGCGCTGCGCGGTGGCGGCCTGCGGCGATGGCGTCCAGAACGGCGGCGAGAGGGCCGTCGACTGCGGCGGCCCCTGCGCCCCCTGCGCCGACGGCCGGGCCTGCGTGGGCCCGGGCGACTGCCGGACCGGCGTCTGCACCAACGGCACCTGCGGCGCGGCGGCCTGCGACGACGGCGTCCGCAACGGCGCCGAGACGGCCGTCGACTGCGGCGGCCCCTGCCCCGCCTGCCCGGACGGCGCCACCTGCGCCGTGGGCGCCGACTGCCGCGCGGGCGTCTGCGCCGCCGGCCGCTGCGCCGCGGCGGCCTGTGACGACGGCATCCGCAATGGCCGCGAGTCGGCCGTCGACTGCGGCGGCGTCTGCGCCCCGTGCGCCGATGGCGCCGCCTGCAACGTCGCGGGTGACTGCCGCGACGCCGTGTGCGCCAACGGGATCTGCGCGGCGGCGGCCTGCGACGACGGTGTGCGCAACGGCGCCGAGACGGCCGTCGACTGCGGCGGCCCCTGCCCCCCGTGCGGCGATGGGCTCGCCTGTGGCGCGGCCGCCGACTGCCTGAGCGAGGTCTGCAACGCCGGGCGCTGCGCCCGCCCGACCTGCGCCGATGGCGTCCTCAACGGCGGCGAGGCCGACGTCGACTGCGGCGGCCCCTGCGCCCCGTGCGCCGATGGCGCCGCCTGCGTGGCGGCGGCCTCCTGCCGGAGCGGGGTCTGCCGCGCCGACGCCCAGGGCGCCGCCCACTGCATCGCGCCGGCCTGCGACGACGGCGTGCGCAACGGCACCGAGACGGGCGTGGACTGCGGCGGCCCCTGCCCCGCCTGCGCCGACGGCGAGCTGTGCGTCCAGCCGGGCGACTGCCTGAGCGGCGTCTGCCGCCAGGGCCGCTGCGCCCCGCCCGCCTGCGGTGACGGCGTGCGCAACGGCACCGAGACGGACGTCGACTGCGGCGGCCCCTGCGCCCCCTGCCGCGACCGCTTCCAGTGCCTCCGCGGCGCCGACTGCCAGAGCCGCGTCTGCACCGCCGGCCAGTGCGCGGTGCCCGCTTGCAACGACGCCACCCGCAACGGCGCCGAGGCGGACGTCGACTGCGGCGGCCCCTGCCCCGCCTGCGCGCCGGGTCGGCTCTGCGCCCGCCCCGCCGACTGCCGCGAGGGCGTCTGCTTCGACGGCGCCTGCGCCCCGGCCGCGTGCAACGACTTGATCCGCAACGGGATCGAGACCGACGTCGACTGCGGCGGCGTCTGCGCGCCCTGCGCCGCCGGCGCCGCCTGCCTGGCCGCCGCCGACTGCCGCAGCGGGTCCTGCGTGGGCGGCCTCTGCGCCGCGGCCGCCTGCGACGATGGCGTCCAGAACGGCGGCGAGTCCGGCGTGGACTGCGGCGGCCCCTGCGCCGGCTGCCCCCTCGGCGGCGCGTGCGCCCGCGATCTCGACTGCCTCGAGGGCCTCTGCCTCGCGGGCACCTGCCGCCAGCACCCCTGCCGCAACGCCGTCCAGGATCCCGGCGAGACGGACGTCGACTGCGGCGGGGCCTGCGCCGGCTGCCTCGGCGGTCGCCGCTGCGTGCTCAACGCCGACTGCGCGGGCGCCGACTGCCGCGCCGGCCTCTGCTACGTGCCGCCCCCCGTCGTCGACACCGTCACCCCGGGCGAGGTGCCCATCACCGGCGGCACCGAGGTGACGCTGGTCGGCGCCGGCTTCCAGATCGGCGTCGCCATCCTCGTGGATGGCCAGCCCGTCGCCGTGACGCGGGTGAGCGACGCCCAGATCCTCTTCACCCCGCCCCCGCGGCTCAGCGGGCCCGGGGCCGTGCCGGTGGAGATCCGCAACCCCGACGGCGGCGTCACGACGCTCGCCGCGCCGCTCCTCTACGTCGCCATCGGCGTGGAGGCCCGCGTCGAAGCGAGCAACGGCGCCTGGTGCGGCCAGTTCACCTGCGCGGCCTCTGGCCTCGACGTCTTCTCGCCGCCCCTGCCCGTCGCCTGGCGCTGGACCGTCAACGACCAGCCCGCCGCCGGCGACGTGCAGCTCGCCGCCCCGGTGCAGGCCGGGGATCGGGTGAGCTGCGTCGCCATCCTGGGCCAGGCCCCCGCCGTGTGGGAGGTCCCCTCCGCGACGCTCACGGTGGGCGACGGGGCCGGCGAGGTCACCGACTTCGCCCTGCGCCCCGAGCAGCCGTCCGTGGGCGAGGCCCTGCGCTGCAGCGGCACCCCCCAGCCCACCCTCTGTGGCCAGGCCACCCAGCTTCGCTACACCTGGCTGGTCGACGGGGCTCCGCAGGCGGGCGCCGACGGCCCGGTCTTCTCCACCACGGGCCTGACCCCCGGCGCCCAGATCGAGTGCCAGCTCGCCGCGGTCGCCGCCGATGGCACCACCAGCGGCCTGACCACCGGCAACCCGGCCACCCTCACCGACGGCTGCTTCGCCATCCTGAGCAGCAACGACGGCGACGCCTTCGGCTGGGCCATCAACGTCCCCGGCGACCTCAACGGCGACGGCCTGGACGACATCGTGGTGGGCGCCCCGCAGGATCGCTCCGTGGCCGGCCTCGCCGAGCGCGGTCGCGTCTACGTCTTCTACAGCCGCGGAACCCTTCAGGATTTGAGCGCCCAGAGCGACGCCGACGTCATCCTCTACGGCGAGGATGGCGGCCGCGTGGGGCCCGCCCTCACCTACTACCCGCCCATCAACATCCGGGCGTTCAGCGGCGTCGAGGAGCGCCCGTACGGCGACGGCTTCGGCTACAGCCTCGGCCGCGGCGCCCACTACTTCGATGATGACGCCGTGCCCGACATCGCCGTGGGCGCCCCGTGGGCCCGGGACGTCGGCGGGCGGGCCCACCACGGCCGGGCCTACGTCCTCAACGGCGCCCGCGTGGGCTTCCTCAACACCGTGGCCCTCGCGGCGACGGCCGGGGATCCCGGGGCCACCGTCCTGGTGGGCCAGGAGGGCTGGCGCGGCAACGGGCTCATCGATCGCGCCACCTACAACGGCGACCTGCTGGGCTCCCGGACGCAGCTGCTGGACTTCGACGGCGACGGCAGCGACGACCTGCTCGCCACCGCCTACAACCAGGGCAACGGCGACGAGGGCGGCTTCTTCCTCCTGCCCGGCGGTCCGGCCGGCGGCCTCGTCCGGCTGGCCGATCCGGCCGCCGCGGCGGGCACCCTGCTGGTCTCGGGGGGCAACGAGGGCCTCGTCTTCGGCGGCTTCTCCCACTGGGGCAACAACCTGGCGGCCGGGGACGTCAACGGCGACGGCTTCGACGACGTCATCGTGAACCCGTCCGACATCTTCGCCGGCCGCTTCCACGTCCTGGTCCTCGGCCGCGCCGATCGGCGCCCCATCGACCTGGGCCCCAACGGCGGCGAGGTCCGCATCACCTACAACTCGCCCGACGTGGCCACCTCGGCCCTGCTCGCCGGCGGGGAGATCCGGGTGACGGCGGGGCGGGTCGGCACCGGCCAGCCCATCGCGGCGGGTGGCGACCTGAACGCCGACGGCATCGAGGACATCGTCAACCGCGCCGTCCGCCGCGACGACGGGCAGCTCATGATGATCTTCGGCGACCGCCGCGGGCGCCTGCCGACCGCCGTCGAGCTGGAGGCCGGCCAGGGCGGCTTCATCGTCAGCGGGCTGCCGGCCGGATTCCACTTCGGTGACAGCCTCTTGCACGACGTGAACGGCGACGGCTACGACGACCTGATCGCCAGCTACCCGCCCCTGATCAACGCCCCCGCCCCGGCCCTCGGGGAGCTGGCGGTGGTCTACGGCCGCCCCGACGCCCCCCCCGGCACCTACCCGCAGCTCCTGGCCCAGAACGCCGCCTTCAACCAGATCGGCCCCTGGCCGAACGCCCGCTTCGGCTACGCCATGGACGCCGGCGACGTGAACGGCGACGGCCTGGCCGACTGGGTCGTGGGGGCGCCGACCCGCGCCGGCGGCGGCGCCGTCCTGGTCTGCCTGGGCCGCGACACCGAGGGGGCCATCACCCACCGCGGCGGCGCCGGCGACGACGTGCTCGTCGGCACCGGCGGCGTCGACGTGCTGCTGGGCGACCGCGGCGACGACGTCCTGCGGGGCGGCGGCGGCGCCGACGCCCTCAACGGCGGGTCCGGCGACGACCGCCTCGAGATCAGCGACGCCACCTTCCGCCGCGTGCAGGGCGGCAGCGGCTTCGACACCCTGGCCATCGGCCCCGGGGTGCAGCTCGACCTGGCGGCCGCCCGCGAGCGCGTCCGCGGCATCGAGCGCATCGAGCTCGGGGGCGGCGACACCCTGCGCGTCGACGCCGCCTTCATCCGCAAGAGCACCGGCGGCCTGCGCACCCTCACCATCGAGGGCGGCGCCGGCAACACGGTCGAGGCCACCGGGTTCGGCTGGCAGGTCGAGCCGCCCATCGTCATCGACGGCGCCAACCACCGGCGCCTGCGCCGCGGCCCCGTCGAGCTGCGGGTCAACGCCGGCGTCACCCTCCGCGTCGGCCCCGACATCATCACCGACGGCCTGACGCTCATCGAGGTCGCCCAAGTGGGGGACGTGGTGGCCACCATCCAGGCCCGCGACGCCGACGGCGCCATCGTCGCGTGGGCCATCGACGATCCCACCGGCACCCTGACCATCGACGCCCAGGGCGTCGTGCGCGTCGCCGCCGGGGCCGTCATCAACTTCGAGGCCCGGCCCGTCTTCGACGTGACGCTCCGCGCCACCGACAACGACGGCCTGCGCACCGACCGCTTGATCACCGTCCGGGTCAGCAACGTGGACGAGCCCCCGACCTTCGACACGGCCCACGCCGCGACCTACCGCGTGGACGAGGCCGGCGCCACCGGCGGCTTCATCGATGACTTCCGCGCCACCGACCCCGAGGGCGCCACGGTGACGTACACGCTGGTCGATCCGAGCGGCTCCCTGGGCATCGACGAGACCGGCCGCGTCACCGTGGTCGACGGCCCCGCCCTCGACTTCGAGCGCGCCCCGACGGTCGACTTCCGCGTGGAGGTCAGCGACCCGGCCGGCAACACCACGACCCACGCCGCCCGCCTGCTCGTGCAGGACCTGGCCACCACGCGCATCGTGCGGCAGTTCACCTACCTCGCCCACAGCCAGAGCCTGCTGGGTGGCGCCGCCGACCACCGCGTGCGCTTCGACGAGCCCGTCGCCATCGCCGGCACGGGCATGCCGTTCGACGCCAACATGGGCATCGGCGCCATCTCCGTGCTGGTCAGCGGCGCCGTCTACGCCCGCACCACCGGCTACTACAGCGAGGGCGTGATGTACGCCGACTGGCCCGTGCAGGTGACGCTGAACGTGCCCGACAACATCCGCCCCGGGGCGATGACGCGCATCACCTCCGCCGTCGCCCTGCAGCCCGGCGCCCGCCTCCGCGCGGCCCTGCCCAACTACGACATCAACATCCTGGTGGGCATGGACCGGTTCTTCGTCAGCTCGACCCTCTGCCTCCTCCAGGGCTTGATTCCCCTGAACTTCCGAGGACTTGCCCGCCCGCCCCATGGCATCAACGGCATCCCGGTCGACCGCTGCGCCTACATCAGCAACGGCCCCACCACCGGCCGGATCCTGCAGCGGCGCTTCATCGGGGGCGAGCCCTACATCCAGAACGGCACCGTCAGCGCCGACCAGACGGTCCTCAGCGGCGGCCCCTGGACGACGGTCTACGTCGAAGAGACCGTCCAGTGGGACAGCTACCTGGAGGCCGGCCTGCGCGCCTTCGGCATCAACGTGCCCATCTTCGACGCCCCCGGCTCCCCGCCCGGCAACTTCGCCGGCCGCCGCCTGCCCCCGAGCCCGGTGATCGGCAACCGCTTCCTCTTCGACAGCGGCCTCTTCACCACCGAGCTCGTGACGTGGGCCATGGACGTCATCGGCAAGCTCTCGGAGACCATCAGCGTCACCGCCCGGTTCAACGGCCTCACCGGCACGCTGCACCTGGAGAACGGCGCCACCGTGCCCTTCCCGCTCGGCGTCGCCGCCGACATCCAGATCCCCGCCGGCGCGGACGCCAACGGCGACGGCCGCGTCGACGCCCGCCTCGAGCTCGGCCTCAACGCCCGCGCCGACACCACCCACACCTGGATCGAGACGCTGCGCCTGCGCTTCTTCGCGGGCTACATCGTCCTCACGCCCGTCCAGCCCCCCGGGGCCGCCCGGGAGTACGGGCCCTTCTCCGACCGCAACGTCCTCTTCACGACGCGGCCCTCGGAGCCCATCGGCTTCGATCTCCAGGCCCCCGCCCACAACATCGCGGTGCCCCTGCAGTTCGCCCCCTGAGCCCGGCGGGCCCGCCGGCCTACCCCAGCTCCCGCAGCGCCCGCGTGGCGGCGTTGTAGCCGCACATGCCGTGGGCGCCCGCCCCCGGGTGGGCGCTGCTGGAGCAGAGGTACGCCCCCTTCACCGGCGTCCGGTAGCGGAACCACGGGAAGGCCGGGCGGAAGATCAGCAGGTTCTGCCAGCGGTTGCTGCCGCCGCCGAGGTCGCCGCCGACGAGGTTTCGGTCCATCGCCTCCAGGTCCGGCGGCGTGTGGATGTGCCGGGCCCGGATGGTCGACCGGAAGCCCGGGGCGAGCCCCTCGATGCGGGCCTCCACCCGATCGGCGAAGGCCTCGCGGGCCGCCGCCCAGCCGCCGGGCAGCGCCGGGGGCACGCGGGAGTAGGCCCAGAGGGTGTGGCACCCGGCCGGCGCGCGGCTGGGATCGACGAGCGTCTGCTGGCCGATGACGAGGTAGGGGTTGCTGGGCAGGGCCCCGCCGCGGACCTCTCGTGTGAAGGCGATGAGGTCTTCAAGGGAGTCGCCAGCGTGCACGACGCCGGCGCGCCGGGCCGCCTCGCTGGCCCAGGGCACGGGCGCGTTGAGGGCCCAGTCCACCTTGAAGGTGCCCCAGCCGCGCGGGTAGGCCTCCATGCGCCGGCGGACGCGGCCCGAGAGGCGGGCGTCGGCCAGCAGGCCCAGGTAGAGGAAGGCGGCGTCCGTGTCGGCGAGCACCGCCCGGCACGGGATCTCTTCGCCGCCCACCAGGCGCACGGCGACGGCCCGCCCTCCGCGCAGCACGATACGCTCGGCGCAGGCGCCCAGGCGCAGGGTGCCGCCGGCCTCCGTCAGCCGCCGCACCAGCGCAGCCGTGACGGCCCCGGCGCCGCCGATGGGCACGAGGTTGCCCTGGGTGGCCGCGAGCAGGCCGAGCATGTAGCCGAGGGCCGCGCCCAGGGCGTCCTCGGGGCCGATGTCGACGTGCAGGGCGAGGCCGGGCAGCACGCGCCGGGCGGGCTCGCCCCGGAAGAACGACCGCGCGAAGCCGGCCCCACTGCGCAGGCCGATGCGGGAAAACCGCAAGAGATCCAGTGGGTTGACGCGCAGCTTGTCCCGCAGCCCGGGCAGGGGGCCGATGAGGGCCGGGACGAGGCGGTCCTCCACCTTGCGGTGCCAGGTGACGAGCCGGCGCCAGGCGTCGCCGTCGGCGCCCAGGGAGGCCGCGGTGGCGTCGTCGTCCGCCCCCAGGGCGGCGGCGGTGCCGTCGGGGGCGGGGTGGCAGGAGTCGACGGCCGCCCGGACGAGCTCGAGGCCGACGCCCTCCAGGTCGAGCGCGCGGAAGGCCGGGCTGAGGCGGGCGAACGGGAAGAACGCCGCGCCGACGTCGTGGACGAAGCCGGGCTCGGTGAGGGCCGCCGAGCCGACCGCCCCGCCCGGCCGGTCGGCCCGCGCCTCCAGGACGAGGACGGGCAGGCCCGCGCGGGCCAGGGTGGCGGCCGCGGTGAGGCCGTTGGGCCCGCTGCCGATGACGATGACCGGATCCGTCACGCGACCTCCACCCGCCGGCGCCGGGTCTGCAGCGCCATGAGCGGCACCCACAGCGCGAAGGCCAGGCCCACGCCGAGCCAGCCCCCGGCCTCGGCCACCCCGGTGGCGTCGATGAGCAGGCCGGCGCCGACCGCCACCACGGCCTGGGCCAGCGTCGAGAACAGGAAGTCCAGCGCGGACATCCGGCCGATGAGGTGGCCGGGCGACTTCACCTGCAGCGTCGCCGTGCTCGCCACCCAGTTGTGGCCGGTGCCCGCGCCCCAGAGAAACAGCCCCACCAGGAAGATCCACGGCGCGCCCGAGAGCAGGAACGCGGCGGCGCCGACGAACGCGAGCGGGGCGGCGATGTTGGCCTCGGCCGGCAGCCAGTGGCGCGGGACGAGGGGGCCCACGCCGGTGCCGATGGCGCGGGTCGCGTGCATCACCCCCAGGCCCGAGGCCACGGTCGCGGCGGCGAGGGCCGCCGAGCGGGCGTCCGCGACCATGTGCAGGCTCACCCAGCAGGCCGCCGTGAGGATGGCCACGGGCGTCTTGGCCAGCAGCGCCGGCAGCAGGTCGGGGGAGACGGGCGTCGTCCCCTGCCCCCGGGCGTGGCGCCAGGCGACGGCCAGATCCTTGAAGCCGGGGCGCGGGCGGGCCTCCTCCGCCGGCGGGGGCTCCAGCCGCGGGAGGCCCAGGATGATGCCGGCCGACACCAGAAAGGTGAACGAATCCAGGAGGATGGCCTCACCGGCCCCCAGCCACGCCGCCAGGAAGCCCCCGAGCGCGGTGCCCGCCGCGAAGAGCACGCTCCACGTCAGGCCGTTGAGGGCGTTGGCGTCCTTCAGCTCGGCCGGCTCCACCAGGCTGGGCAGGGCCGCCGAGCCCGCCGTCATCGAGATGCCCGACACCCCCACCCGCAGCAGCAGCAGGACCTGCAGCCAGCCGACGTGCTGGCCCCGCGCCGCGAGCCACATGCCCAGGGTGATGAGGGCCGCCCCCACGTCCACCATCACCAGCAGCTTGCGGCGGTCGATGCGGTCGGCGAGGGGCCCGGCGACGGGGCTCAGCAGGGCCACCGGCAGGGTGTGGGCCGCCATGATGAGGCCCACGGCCAGCGCGCCGCCGCCGTGGCGCAGCGTGACGACGCTCACGGCCACGTAGCTGAGCCAGTCCCCGAGCATCGAGATGACGGACGCGAGGTAGAGGCGGCGGAAGTGGGGCCGGTGCCGCAGGAGGTGGCCGAAGGTATGCAGGCGACTGGCCACGGGCGACCTCGGGACAGGGCGGGGGGACTTGCGTACCATGGAGACGATGAGTGGGGGGAGACGGATGCGCCTGCTGTGGATCGCGGTGGTCTTGCTGGGCTGCGTGGACGAGCGCGCCGTCGTGCAGGACGACCCCCTGGCCGATCCGGGCCTCGACGCGCTGGTGGGCCGGGTGGGCATCGACGCGGGGGGGGCGCGGCGGCCGCCGGCGCCCCCCGACCCCCCGCCGCCCGAGCCCCCGCCGCCCGAGCCCCCGCCGCCCGAGCCCCCGGATCCCCCGCCGCCCGAGCCGGGCGTCCGCTGGTTTCGCTGCGACGAGGCGGACGCCTGCGCCGTCCTGCCCATGCCCCTGGACCACGACCGGCCCCAGGGCCCCGTCCTCGACTACTTCGTGCGCCGCTTCGACGCCTACGACCGCTCCACCCGGCAGCTCTGGCTCATCCAGGGCGGGCCGGGGGCCCCGGGCGACGGCGTGGCGGACCTGGCCTACCTGTTCCGCGAGGTCGATCCCTCGCTGACGGTCTACGTGCCCGACCACCGCGGCACGGGCCGGTCGTCCTGGCTCGGCTGCCCGGACGACCTGCGCGCAGGCCCCGCCTGCCAGCGCAGCCTGCTGGCCACATGGGGCTCGGCCGTCCGCCAGTTCTCGGCGACGCAGGCGGCCCGCGATCTGGGCGCCGCCATCGACCTGCTCGCCGGGCCCCGCGAGGAGGTGCTGGTCTGGGGCGTCTCCTACGGCACCGTCCTCGTCAACCGCTACGCCCACCTCTTCCCCGGCCAGGCCGACGCCCTGCTCTACGACTCGGCCTGCCCCGGCGCCGGCTGCGACCTCTCGGCCTGGGATCCCAACTTCGACCGCATCGGCCGGGCCTACCTGGCGGGCTGCGCCGCGGACGCTGGCTGCCGCGCCGCCCTGGGCCCCGACCCCGTCGAGGCGCTGACCGGCCTGCTCGCGAGCCTGGAGGAGGGCCACTGCCGCGTCGGCATCCAACCCGTTGATCTGAAAGCGTATCTGGCCTTCTTCCTCATGGACGAGGGCACCCGCGCCGCCATCCCGGCCCTCGTGCAGCGCCTGCAGCGCTGCAACGACCGGGATCGCGCCGCCCTGGGCTGGTTCCAGCAGACGGTGGCCGGCCTGTTCGACGAGACGGACCCGCCGCCGGGCGACTCGGACGCCGTGTACTGGAACATCGCCATCAGCGAGCTCTGGTCCCCCGCCGACCCCCGCCCCGAGGTCCTGGCCGCCCGCGACGCGCGCCTGCTCTTCACCACCGGCAGCGTCGGCGAGCTGGCCCGGTTCGTGGCCGCCTGGCAGCCGCCGCGGTACGTCGTGGACGCCCGGCACCGGCGCTGGGCCACCCCGCCCGTGCCGATGCTGCTGCTCAACGGCACGCTCGACCCTCAGACGCCGCACTTCCAGCTCGACGACGCCGTGGCCGCCTTCACCGGCCCGGGGCAGCACGTCCGCTTCCTGGAGGGCGGCGCCCACGCCGTCATCGACTTCCCGTTCGACGCGGGCTCCCCGTGCGGCGCGCTCATCACCGGCGCCTTCGTGGTCGATCCGGCCGCCCCCCTGCGCGACGGCTGCGCGGACGCCCTCGGGCCGCCGGGCTACACGCTGGACGCCGAGCTGGCGGACCTGCTCTTCCACGACGGCGCGGGCAAGCGCGGCGGCGCGACGGCCTGGTGGCCGCGGCTGCGGGCCCGGTTTCTGGCCCTGCCGCCGCCCGTCCGCCACGCCCTCAGCCGCCGAGCTCCTTGACGAGCTCCTCCAGGGCCGCGCGCACCGCCTTCGCGCCCGCCTGATCGCCCAGCCGCGCCAGCTCGGCCTGGGCCACGGCGAGCGCGGCCGCCTTGTCGGGCTTCGGCTTCGCCCGCAGCAGCCGGGCGTGGCGCAGGCCCGCCGAGGCCGCGTCGCGGGTGGCCTCGGCGTCCGCGCCGGGGGCCGCCACCAGCCGCAGCGCCAGGGCGTAGGCCTCCGCCGCCGCCGTCTTCGCGGGCACCATCTCGTCCAGGCGGCCCAGCAGGTGGGCGTGGTTGCCGAGGGCGATGAGGCGGGTGCGGTCATCGCCGAGGGGCGCCGCCGCCTCCGCCGCCTCGGCGTAGCGCGTCAGGGCCAGCCGGTCGGCCCCGGCCGTCGAGTGGAAGGCCCCCAGCCGGTTCAGCGCCCGCACCACCTCCTTGCGCGCGTCGCGATCGGCCGGATCGGCCTCCAGCAGGGCCCGGCGGATGGCCAGCGCCTTCTCGTACGCCGCCTGGGCCCCCGGCAGGTCCTTCGCCGCCTCGGCGTACTCCCCCAGCCGGCCGTTCCAGGCCGCAAGCCCGCGATCCAGCGACGCATTTCCCGGGGTGAGGGCCTTGCGCTCCTCCAGCAGCCGCAGGCAGGTGCGCGCCAGCTCGGCCGCCTCGGGCGCCTTCAGGTCGTCGGCCATGCCCGCCGCGCGGGCCACCTGGGCGTAGGCGCGCCCCAGCGCCGCGATGGGATCGTCGCCGCCCCGGGTCGCGTCCTCCGCCCGGGCCGCCGCCCGGCCGAGCGTCGCGATGGCGCCCGCCTTGTCCCCCGCCTTCACCTGCGCCGCCGCGCCCTCGAGCCACAGGTCGGCCAGATCGCCCAGCACCGAGGCGCCGGCCGGCAGCGCCGCCAGGCCCGCCTCGACGGCCTGCGCGGCCTCCGTCGCCGCCCGCGCCGCGCCGGCCGCGTCGCCCGCCTTGCCGCGCGCGTCCGCCAGCTCCCGCGCCACGTTCAGCAGATCGGTCCGGGCCCGCTCCGCCAGCCGATCCTGGTCGTAGAGCACCTGCGCCCGGCTCAGGGCCTCCTCCAGCAGCGTCACCGCCTGCGCCGCCTGACCCTGCTCCACCGCCGCGTTGGCCAGCCGGCGCGTGAGCACCAGGCGGCTGCGCAGCAGCTTCTCGTCCGTCGGCTGGGCCACGAGGGCCTCGTCCAGGGCGTCGCGCGCCTGATCGAGCGCCACGCGCAGGGCGTCCACGTCCCGGTTGATGGCCGCCTGGTCCGCCCGGGCCAGCGCGGCGCGGGCGCGGGCCGCCGGGGAGTCCGCCGCCTCGACGCCCTCCTGGGCCTTGCGCTCGGCCAGGCGCCGCTGCACCACCAGCGTCGCCACGCCCACCACCGCGATGCCCAGCAGCAGCAGCAGCCGCGTCCTCGTCTCTCGTGCGCTCGCCATGCTCTCCCCTGTCAGTGGCCGAAGAAGGCCCGCACCTCGTCGGCCCGCGCCCGCACGTCGGCCCGCCCCAGCTCGATGAGCCGCCGGGCGTAGCCCCCGTCGAAGAGCAGGTAGGAGGCGAGGTCGTCCTCCCAGGTGGCCCCGGGCTGGGACGCCCGCCGGAGCATCCACGCGCCCACGCGGCCGATCCCCTTGACCTCATCGCTGCGCAGGTGTTCCCCGGCCAGCAGCCCGAGGTCGCGCGACGGCGTGAAGACCAGCGTCTCCAGCCGCCGGTAGGGCGCCCCGCGGGCCCCCTCGACGACGCGATCCACCGTGGCCCGGGCGGCCGGATCGAGCGTGGCGTCCAGCACCTCCACCACCTGGTTGAAGCGCTCCAGGATCTGCAGGTCGTAGGAGATGGGATCGAGCAGCAGGGCGTTGAGCACCTTCCCCATGAGAAACAAGGGGTTGGGATAGCTCTCCTCGGTCGGGACGGGCGCGGGCGTGCCCCCGAACTTGAGCGAGACCACCACCAGGCGCTCGGCCCCGGCGCGGATGGCGGGGGCGATGGGCGTGTTGAAGCGCAGCCCGCCGTCGCAGTACCAGCCCGAGCCGATGCGCCGCGCCGGGAAGATGACGGGGATGGCCGCCGAGGCCAGCACATGGGCGGGGCCGATGGGGCCGGGCAGCGCGATGCGCTTCGGATCCCGCGACGGCTGGAAGCCCGCCTCGGCGTGCGTCTCGTAGAACATGGCCGTGCGGCCGTTGGCGACGCGCAGCGCCGCGATGACCAGGGCGCGCGTGCGGCCGTCGCGGATGTTGGCGTGCAGGCGATCCCAGGGGATGGACCGGGCCACCACGCGGTCGAGCGGGCGCGAGTCCAGCAGGGCGGTGCCGAGCTGCTCGTCGTCCATGAACCGCGCCATCAGCCGGCGCCAGCCCATGAGGCGCAGGGGGTCGACGCGCAGGTGGGTCGGCAGGCGCAGGTCGCTCCAGACGCCGACCAGATCCGCCGCGGCCAGATCGCCGCGATCGGTGTTCGCCGCGCAGAACGTGCTGTTGATGGCCCCCACCGAGGAGCCCGCGAAGACCTGGAACGGCGCCTTGTCGCGGGGCTTCTTGCCCAGCGCCTCGATGATGCCGGCGATGATGCCGACCTCGTACGCGCCGCGCGCGCCGCCGCCGGAGAGGACGAGGCCGGTGATGGGCGCCATGGCTCCTCCAGATCCTGGGGCCCCCATGATCGCCGCTGGGCGCCCGCTCCACAATGCCCCCGGCGCCCCCCGGCGGCGAAGCGACCGGGCAAGTCCTTGATCTCGCGCCCGTTCCTGGTAATCGTGGCCGGCATGAGAAGCCTGCTCCCCGTCACCCTGCTCCTGGCCGGCTGCGGGGCGGAGCCCGCGGCCCGCCCCACCCGCCCCGGCTACGTCGTCGTCCCCCCGCTCACCGACGCCCGGGCCCGCGCGCGCCCGACGCGGGAGGCGCCGGCTCCCCGCGCGACGCGCGCCCCTCGGCAGGCCGCCCCGCGCGAGGCCGCCGCCCCCGCCGTGAGCGCCGAGGGCGCCAGCGAGGTCGGCCAGGCCACCTGGTACGGCGAGGAGCTGCAGGGCCGGCGCACCGCCAGCGGCGAGCCCTTCGACCTCAACCTGCTGACGGCCGCCCACAAGTCGCTGCCCTTCGGCACCCGCGTGCGCGTCACCCACCTCAAGAGCGGCCAGTCCGTCGAGGTCCGCATCAACGACCGCAACGGTGGCCGCGAGGTCATCGATCTCAGCAAGGCGGCGGCGGCGAAGATCGGGCTCGTGCGCGAGGGCCGCGCGCAGGTGCGCCTGGACGTGCTGTGACAGGGGGGAGGCGAGGCGCTGGCCAGGGGGACCGGCCAGCGCCCCGCCGAGGGATCTAGATGCGCTCCAGGATGGTGCGCACCTCGGCGGCCTCGGGGGCCTCGGGGTGCGCCGCCAGGAACGCGCGGTAGGTGGCGCCGGCGGCCACCGGATCCTGGGTCTGCTGCAGGCTGCCCAGCAGCAGCAGCGTCTCGGCGTGATCGGGGCGCAGCGTCAGGGCCCCCTTCAGGGCCTCCAGCGCCTCCTGGTCCCGGCCGAGCTCGTACAGCGCGAAGCCACGGAGCGCCTGGCGATCGAAGCCCGCCGGCGCGCGGTCGAGGGCGGCGATGGCCCCCTCGAAGTCCTCGGATTCCAACGACTTGCGGGCCGCGGCCACCGCCGGATCGTCGACGGGGGCGGCCGTCGCGGGGGCGGCCACCGCGGGCGGCGGCGCGGCCGGGACGTCGCCATGCAGCACGGCCGCCAGCCGCGACGGGGGCGGCGCGTCCACCTCGGCGGACTCGACGGCCTGGCTCGGCGGGCTGGCGGGGGCGGTCTGGGCGGCGGCCGACTTGCGCTCCGTGGGGGCCGCGCCGGGGGTCGGCGCCATCCACGCGAGGACGGCCACCACGAGGGTCGTCAGGGCCAGCACGCCGGCGAAGACGCGGCGCTCGCTGCGCTCCGGTCGCTGGCGGGGATCCAGGTGGGCGAAGGCGGCCGCCCGGGCCGCCACCACATCGCCGTCGGCCGAGAAGAAGCTCTCCTCCAGCCGACGCCCACCGCGCTCACGATCGCTCATGCGCTCCTCCCACAGACACCTGACGCCGGCTGACGAAGATCTGACACCACCGAGTCCTCCCGCCGCCGAACCGTCACGGCTGCAGTGCGGTTCTCCCAAGCCCCGCACGCCCCGCCCCGGCTGAGCAAGGCCCGTGCCGTTCGTTCTCGCACGCCGCGGGATTGTCGCTTTGCACCGGGGGCTGCATCCGCTAGACAGGTCGGAGCCGGTCAGGAGGCCCCATGAGCGCGATCGCGGTGCATGATCCGGAGCTCCAGCGGTGGCGTGTGCGCGTCTTCGCGGCCACCTGGCTCTCGTACTTCGGCTACTACTTCTGCCGGAAGCCCTTCTTCATCGCCAAGGGGACCATGGAGACGAAGCTCGGCTGGGACGCCGAGCAGCTCGCCTCCCTCGGGGTGGCCTTCCTGGGGGCCTACGCCCTGGGGCAGTTCGTCGCCAGCTTCGTCGGCGATCGGCTGGGGCCGCGGATCATGCTGCTCGTGGGCATGGCCGTCACCATCGCCGCCAACGCCCTCTTCGGGTTCACGAACCAGCTCGGCCTGTTCATGGCGCTGATGATCGTCAACGGCCTGGCCCAGGGCACGGGCTGGTCGGGCAACGTCGGGTCGATGGCGGCGTGGTTCACGCGGCGGCAGCGCGGCACCGTCATGGGCTTCTGGGCCACCAACTTCCAGGTGGGCGGGGTGGCCGCCAACGCCCTGGCGGCCTGGGCGCTCGGGGAGTTCGGCTTTCAGTACGCCTACTTCACCGGCTCGCTGGTGCTGCTGGCCGTCTGGGCCTTCTTCCTCTTCAACCAGCGCAACCGGCCCGAGGACGTGGGCCTGCCTGCCCTCGACGACCCCGACGAGGTGCCCGTGGCCGTCGACGCGCGGGGGCGGGCGCGGTGGCCGCGAGGTCATCATCAACGTCGCGCTGGTCGGCACCTTCTACTTCTTCATGAAGTTCATCCGGTACGCGCTGTGGTCGTGGGCGCCGTACCTGCTTCAGCGCCACTACGGCCTCGCGGGCAAGGACGCCGGCTTCCTCTCGACCACCTTCGACCTCGCCGGGTTCGCGGGCGTGATCGCCCTGGGCATCCTCTCCGACCGGGTCTTCCGGGGCCGCCGCGCCGGGCTGAGCATGGTCTTCGTGCTGGGGATGGCGGCCTCCTGCCTCGCGCTCTACCTGGTCGGGGGCAGCGGCATCGCCGTCTTCACGATCTGCATCGGCTTCATCGGCTTCACGCTCTACGGCCCCGACGCCATCCTCACGAGCGCGGGGGCCATCGACGTGGGCTCCCGGGCCGCCGCCACGCGGGCGGCCGGCATCATCAACGGCATGGGCTCCATCGGCTCGGTCACGCAGGAGCTGGTGCTGGGCAAGGTGCTCAAGGGGGGCAACGTCGACCTCGTGTTCGCGCTGCTGCTGGGGTCGGCCTTGTGCGCGGCGTTCTGCCTGGCGCTGCTGCTGCGCCGCAACCGGACGGGCCGCGCCGACATGTGACCGCATTGACCCCGCCGGCCGGGCCGATCAGACTCGCGCCATGGCCAACCCCCTCGACCTGCTCCAGGATCCCGACTTCGGCTTCCCGCCGCCCCGCCGCGGCGGCCGGGCCGTCGCGATCGTCGTCACCCTCGTCATCGGCGGGGCCCTCCTGGGCTGGCTGCTGCTGCCCGGCTCCCAGAACGCCACGGACTGCGGCGATCTGACGGAGTGGGAGTCGCTCTCGGACGAGGATCAGCCGGCCCTGGTGCATGACATGGTGTGCACCGCCCAGGTGACGGTGGTGGGCATCGAGGTGGTCGCCCTGGGCAGCGAAGACAAGAAGGCGAAGGACCCGGCGCGGCGCTACCGCGACGTGCGCCTGTTCGCCCGGGCGAAGGGCGCCCCCGTGGTGCTCGCGCTCTCGGCGGCCGATCCGGCGGTGCGGGCGTGGCAGGGCAAGCACGGCAGCCTGTCCGGGTTCTCGTTCCAGGGGCGCGGCCGGCTGTTCGACCCCGAGAAGGAAAAGGGCTACGCGCCGCTGGGCCGCACCATCCGCGGGGGCCTGGGGCTGGGCGAGGCGAAGGTGCTCATCTTCGATCCCCAGGGGGTGCAGTGAAGAAGCCGGTGGTCATCCACACCGACGGCGCCTGCTCCGGCAACCCGGGGCCCGGGGGCTGGGGGGCGGTGCTCACCTTCGGCGACGCCCGCCGCGAGATCTGCGGCGGCGAGGCGCACACCACCAACAACCGCATGGAGATGCTGGCGGCCGTCGAGGCGCTGGCGGCGCTGACGCGGCGCTGCCAGGTCGAGCTCTACACCGACAGCGCGTACCTGCAGCGCGGCATCACCCAGTGGTCGGCGGGCTGGGTCGCCAACGGCTGGCGCACGAAGGCCGGGGGGCCGGTGAAGAACGCCGATCTCTGGCAGCGCCTGCTCGCGCTGGCCGCCGGCCACGAGGTCGCCTGGCGCTGGATCAAGGGCCACGCCGGCCACGCCGAGAACGAGCGCGCCGACGCCCTGGCCCGCGCCGGGATGCAGCCCTACCTGGCGCCCTGAGCGGGGCGCAGGCGGGCCTCCAGGATGAGGTTGCGGGGGGTGATGCAGCGCGGGATGGCCGTCCAGCGCACGTCGTAGCCGGCCGCCGTCAGCCGGTAGGTCCGGTGCACGTCGGTGGCCAGCGCCCGCCCCAGGCCCGCCAGCACGGCGGGCGGCGCGGCGGTGTGGCTGCGCCCGTGGCAGCACGGCATGACGGCGATGGGCCCCCGGGCGGCCAGGCCGACGTCCAGGCAGGCGTCCGTGGCCGCCCCGCAGGCGTGCACCCCCACGACGCCGGCCCCGACCGGGACGACGCCCGCCGCCTCGGCCAGGGGCAGGGCGTGCCAGCGCACCTTGGCGTCGACCCACGGCCCCACCTCGCGGAACGCCGCCCGGATGGCCGCCGCGGCCGGCGGCACCTGCCGATCCACCAGGAGCACCTGCTCGACGCCGCGCTCGAAGAGGGCGAAGAGCAGCCCCACCAGGCCATGACCGGCGCAGAGGTCGGCCACGACGGGCCGCCGCACCGCGCGCCGCACCCGCGCGAAGAACTCGAAGGCCTCCGCCAGCTCCTTCATGTCGACGGCGCCGCGCGCCGCCAGGGCGCGGGCCAGGCGATCCGGCAGCGACGCGCCCGTGAACCAGCGGGGCCACGTGGGCGTGAGGCGGTGGCGCAGGCCCGCATCTCGGCGCCCCTCGGGGCAGTTGAGCTGTCGCAGCGCCCGGAACGGCGGATCCGGCGGGGCGGGCCGCGCGTCGGCGTCGTGGCCTGATCCTGTCAAGGCGAAAATCGCTCCGTCGCTGGGCCGTCCGGGCGCCGGGCGGACCCACCCGGTCGCCGCCGGGCGGGGCATGTGTTCGCCAAGCTGCTGAAACAAAAGGCATCTCTCCCCACCCTGCCCATCCACCCCGGCGGGAACGGGCAGAAATTGGACAAGGCGGGGATCCCGTGGAATTTTCGCCCTCGGAGCAAACGCCGCCGCGGCGGGACCTCCTGAACCCCGACCGACGGGAAGTGGGACTGATGGCCGGAGCGGCAAGACCGATCCACACCGAGGCGGCCGAGGCGCGCTTCAACGCCTTCGCCGAGTACCTGCTGGGGACCGGCCGGGCGGCGAAGACGGTGGCCTCCTACCGCAGCGACTGGACAGGCCTGGTGCGCTGGGCCAGCCAGGAGCTGCGGCGGCCCTTCGACGTCGCTGACCTGACCGCCGATCTCGTGAGCGCCTGGCGCGACGAGCTGGCCGCGGCCCAGCAGCAGCCCGCCACGATCAACCGCAAGCTCGTGTTCGTGAAGCGGTTTACGGACTGGGACGCCCGCGTCTCGGCCGACGCCCGCGAGCAGATCCGCAAGGTCGAGGCCGTGCCGCAGCCGCCGCGTCGGCCGCGGGGCCTGGATGACTCGGAGCTGGGCCGGTTCCTGACGATCGTCACCCGGGAGGGCTCGGCGCGGGACCAGGCCATCGTGCACACCCTGCTCGAGACGGGCCTCAAGGTGAGCGAGCTGGTGCGCCTGCGCCGCGAGGACGTCGTGCTGCGCACCCGGGATGGCTACCTGCGCGTCCGCACGAGCGCGGAGGGCCGCGGCCGCACGGTGGCCCTGGGCCGCATCGCGCGCCGGGCGCTGCGCCGGTGGATGGGCACCCGCACCGACGCCCACACCTCGCTCTTCCTGGGGGAGCGCGGCCCGCTCTCGGCCAACGCCGTGCAGCGCATCGTCCGCAAGTACTGCCGCAAGGCCAGCGTGCAGGTCTCGCCCACGACCCTGCGCCACACCTTCGCCGCGACGTTCCTGCAGGCCGGGCGCGGTGACCTCACCGACCTGGCCGACCTGCTCGGTCATGACTGCATCGAGACCACGCGCCTCTACATCCTCGGCGACGAGGACGACGACGAGGACGACGAGGCGGTCGGCTGAGCCGCCAGGCAGCGCCGCCCCTTCTCGACCGCGCGCCAGAGCGCGGCGTCCAGCCCCAGCCCCCCCAGCTCCTCCACCGCGAACCACCGCAGGGCCCGGCTCTCCACGCTCACGGTGGCGGCCTCCGGCTGGCGCGTCAGCAGGGCGTAGCGCACATCCAGGTGGTCATGGGCGGGCTCGTCCCCCCGCCCGGGGATGCGGTGGATGTCCAGGTCCAGGGGGAGCGCCGACAGCGGCGTCAGATCGGTCAGGCCCGTCTCTTCGTGGGCCTCCCGGCGGGCCGTCTCGAGGGGGTCGTGCTCCTCGGGCTCGGAGTGCCCGCCGGGCTGCAGCCAGCGCTCCAGCTTGCGGTGCCAGAGCAACAGCAGGCGACCTGCCGGATCGAAGACGAGGGCCGAGCCGGTGAAGTGCCCGAGGGGGTTCGTCCGGCCCAGGCAGTCGGCGTGGGCGTCGATGAACGCCAGCATCGCCGCCTGGTCGCGCGCCTCGGCGGCGTCCGCCGGCACATGGGCGGCGATGAGGGAGCGCAGCGTCGCCCGGCCGTCGGGGAGGGGCAGCGTCGTCACGGGCTCTCCACCTGAAAACCTGGAGAAAACAGCAGGTTGCGCACGGCGACGCTCACCCCAGCCGGCCCCAGAGCCCGTCGAACTCGGCCTGGAACTGGCGGAGGAGCTGGGGGTGGTTGGTGACGATCAGGTTCTCCTGGTTCTCCAGGAAGGCGCTGCGCGTCCAGTTGTAGCTGCCCGAGGCGAGGGTGCGGCCGTCGAAGAGCGCGAACTTGTGGTGCATGTGGGAGGGGCTGCGATCGACGCGGACGGGGATGCCAGCGCGCTCCAGATCGGCGATGTCGGAGCCGCGGTCGAGGGCCTTGTCGTCGTCCGTCACGATGCGGATGTGCACGCCGCGGCGGGAGGCCTCGTAGATCTCGCGGCTGAGGGCGTCGTCGGTGATGGTGAAGACGCAGATGTCGACGGTGCGGCGGGCGGCCGCGAAGAGGCCCATGAGGCGCTGGCGCACGCCCTCGCCGGGGCTGAAGAGGGCCTCGGCGTCGGGCAGCTCGGCGGCGGGCGGCGCCAGGACGCGCTGCACCGCCTCCACCCAGTCGAGGACGACGCCGGGCTCGTAGCTGTCCACGGCGGCGCGGGCCGCGGCGAAGGCGCGGCTGCGCAGCGCCGGCAGGGAGGCCGGATCCTGGTCGGCCACGAGCGCCCGGAGGGCCTGCTGCTCCCCGCGGGAGAGGGCGCCGTCGTCGAGGGTCCGGGCCAGGATCTCGTCGAACTCCTTGGGGATCACGGGGCCTCCTCGGGGGGCTGGTCCAGGGCGTCGGCGAACTGGCGGATGAGGGCGGCCAGCTCGGCCGGGAACTCCACCAGGGCGTAGTGCGTGCCCGCCGGGAACTCGTGGTAGGTCACCTGCGGGATGCGCTCGACGAGCTGCCGCGTGATGGTCGGCGGCGTGAGGGCGTCGCGGGCGCCGGCCGTGGCCAGCACCGGCACGTCGATCTCGTGCAGCCAGTGCGTCGTGCGGTGGTCGTCGGCCAGCCGCACCATCTGCATGTAGCGCCGAAAGTCGAGATCCAGGATGGACTGGATGGCCGGCAGGAGCGCCTGCGGGCGGCCGGTAACATTCCCCGTCGCCTCGAGCAGCGGCAGGGCGACGCGGCTGCGGCCCAGGCGCTTGAGGACGGGGCGCACCACCGGCATCGCCACGCCGGCGCGCTGGACGGCCCCGACGAGGGTGCTGCCGACGCGGCGGGCCACCGGGCCGCCGCCGAAGACGTTGCCCAGGATGTGCTCGTGGGCCCCGTTGATCAGGATGAGGCCGCGCACGTCGGCGCGGTGGCGCAGCCGCCGCCAGCCCTCCAGGGCCACCTGCACGCCGACGCTCCAGCCGCCGAGGAGGAAGCGATCGACGCCCACATGGTCGAGGAGGCCGTCCAGATCGCGGATGTGATCCTCGATGCGGAGGCGGTGGGGCTCGGCCGGGGTGGCCGAGGCGTGCATCCCGCGGTAGTCCCACATGAGGACGCGGAAGCGATCGCTCAGGCGGGCGAGGACGGGATCCCAGGCGTTGAAGGTGCCCCCGTAGCCATGGGCGAGGACGAGCCAGTCGGGGCCGTCCCCCACCACCCGCCAGGCGATGGAGGTACCGTCAAAAGACGAGTGATATTGCAGGCTCACGCGCGCAGGCGGTCGTCAGACCTGAGCCATCGAGTCCGCGTAGAAGTCGTCGAGGAGGTGGGCGTAGGCCTTCTCCACCTCCTTGCGCTTCACCTTCAGGCTGGGGGTGAGCTCGCCGCCCTCGACCGTGAAGTCGCGGGGCAGGAGCGCGAAGCGCTTGATGGTCTCGAAGCTCGCGAGGCCCTGGTTGAGCTGGTCGACCGCCTTCTGGAACTCGGCGATGACCTTGGGCTCCTGGCTGAGCTGCTCGTAGGTGCGCCCCTCCAGCCCGTTCTGGGTGGCGAAGACCTTGATGGCCTCCTCATCCATGGTCAGCAGGGCCGAGCAGAAGTTGCGGCGGTCGCCGTGCACGACCATCTGGCTCACCAGCGGGCAGATGGCCTTGAAGGCCCCCTCGATGGCCGACGGCGCGACGTACTTGCCGCCCGAGGTCTTGATGAGGGCCTTCTTGCGGTCGGTGATGCGCAGGTGGCCGTCGGCGTCCACCTCGCCGATGTCGCCGGTGTGCAGCCAGCCGTCGCTCAGCGTCTCGGCCGTCGCCTCGGGCATGCGGTAGTAGCCGCGCATGACGCCGCGGCCCTTGAAGAGGATCTCGCCGTCGTCGGCGATGCGCACCTCGGTGCCGGGGACGGGGCGGCCCACCGTGCCGAACTTGTTGTGGTTCGGGGTGTTCACGAAGGAGGCCGCGCTCGACTCGGTGAGGCCGTAGCCCTCGAGGATGAGCAGGCCAGCCGCGTGGAAGAACTCGGCGATGTCGCGGTTGAGCGGCGCGCTGCCCGAGATGAAGAAGCGCACGCGGCCGCCGAAGCGGGCCCGCAGCTTCGAGAAGACGAGCTTGTCGGCGATCTTGAACTTGAAGGCCAGGAGGCCCGTGGGCTCCTTGCCCGCCTGGCGCAGCTTCGAGACCTCGCGGCCCACGGCCACGGCGAACCGGAAGATCTTGAACTTGAGGCCGCCGGCCTCCTTCGCCCCCGTGATGACCTTGTTGTAGACCTTCTCGAAGATGCGGGGCGCGGCCGCCATGAAGGTGGGCCGGATGACCGCCAGGTTCTCGATGATCTTGGGGATCTCGCCATCCACCGCGGTGGGGATGCCGATGTGCACCGCGAACGTCTCGAGGACCTTGCCGAAGGAGTGGGAGAGCGGCAGCCAGAGGTACTGGCGATCGTCGCTCGAGAGGAAGCCGAGCTGCTCGCCCACCTCGCCCTCGTAGATCCAGCAGTCGTGCGTCAGCTCCACGCCCTTCGGCACGCCGGTGGTGCCCGAGGTGTAGATCAGGGTGGCGAGGCGCTCGGGGGTGATGCGGGCCACCACCTCGTCGAGGCCGCCCGGATTCGCCGCCAGCCACTCCACGCCCTTCTTCTTGAAGGCGTCCCAGCCGATGACCCAGCCATCATGGGCCCCGTCGGTGCCTTCGATGACCACCAGGTGCCGGACCGCCGGCAGCTGGTCGCGCTGGCTGGCCAGCTTGGCGACCTGCTTGTCGTCCTCGGCGAAGATGATGACCGAGCCCGAGTTCTCGATGATGTACTGGCAGTCCTCGGCCGTGCTCGACGGGTAGATGGTGGTCGTCGCGCCGCCGCTCACCATGATCGCGAGGTCGGCCAGGAGCCACTCGACGCGGGTGCCGCAGAGGATGCCGACGCGGTCCTCGTCGCCTTGCTCGAGCGCGCGCAGGCCCGCGGCGAGCTGGTCGACCTCGACGCCCACCTGCTTCCAGGAGAGCGCCGACCAGGCGTCACCCTTGCGGAACGAGAAGGCCTCGAGATCGGGCGTGGCCTTCACGCGGTGCCGGAACATATGAGCGACAGACTGGTGCTTCGGCATCGGACGACTCCTGGCGGGCGGCTGCGGTTGCCCTGGGTTCTACCCTGGCCCGGCACACGGGGCAACGGTCGAGTTGTCACACCCGCGCCACCCGCCCCCTTGCCCCGCAATGCCGGGTCTCCGACACTGTCGTCGGTCATCGCCTGGGAGGACCTCATGGGTCGCTGGCTCAACCTGGAGCTGCTGGACAGCACGGGCACGCCGTTTCGGCAGCGGCCCTTCAGCCTGCACTGGGCCGGAGGCGGGGTGGACGGCACCACCGCGCCCAATGGCTTGATCTCGCTGGAGATTCCGGCGGGGGTCGAGACGGCGACGCTGCGCGTCGCGTGGCGGGAGTTCACCCTCGACTTCCGGCTGCCCCCCGCCGACGACGTGGCCGGCGCCCAGGCGCGGCTCAACCAGCTCAACTTCTTCTCGGGCAAGGTGGACGGGGATCTCGGGCCGAAGACCCGCCAGGCCATCGAGCGGTTCCAGCGGGCCCACCACCTCGACCCCACCGGCGCCCTCGACGCCGCGACGGCGCAGCGCCTCGCCGAGGAGCATGGCACATGAAGCGCAGCCGCGAGGTCGCCGATCAGGGGATGACGCTGCAGGTCACGCTGGCGGACCGCGCCGACGCGGCGCCCAACCGCCTCGTCATCTATGACTGGTTCACGCGGGTCGGCAGCCCGCCGCGGGCCGGCAACGACGTCGAGGTGCTGGTCGACGGCGAAGAGACGTGGGCCCGGGTCTTCCAGGATCTGGAGGTGGCCGAGGACCGGGTGCAGGTGGCCACGTGGCTGATGCGGGCCGACCTGGAGATGGTGCGGCCCGAGGCGCTGGCCACGGCCGAGCCCGCCGAGCGGGCGTCGCTGCGGTTCGCCGAGCTGGCCGAGCGGCTGGCCGAGCGGGGGGTCAAGGTGCGGCTGCTCATCTGGGGCGGCACGTACACGCCGCTGCTCAACCGGTGGCTGCGGCGGTGGTTCTGGAAGGCGCCGTTCGGCATCGAGCTGCTGGAGCAGGACCACCCGCGGCTCATCGGCTCGTACCACCAGAAGACGTTCACCATCGACAGCCGGGTGGGCTACTGCGGGGGCATGAACGTCAAGGAGAACGACTGGGACAGCCCGGCCCACCGCGTCTTCGAGCCGCGGCGCAACCCCCACAAGACGGGAGCCGCGTTCCGGCGGGCGGTGCAGGCGCGGCAGCAGCGCACGAAGTTCCCGCCGCGGCACGACCTGTCCATGCGCATCGAGGGGCCGGCGGTCCACGACCTGGAGGTCAACTTCCAGCAGCGGTGGAACCAGTCGCTGCGCCACCAGCGGGCGTCGCTGGTGGGGCGGCTGGCCAACCTCATCCGCAACACGCTGCTGCGGCGGCCGGCGCACACGCTGATGGCCGAGCCCGAGCCGCGCCAGCCCGAGCAGGGCGACCGCTGGGTGCAGATCGTCCGCACGACGCCTGGGGGCGAGGAGGGCATCCTCGACGCCTACAAGCGGGCGATCGCCAACGCGCGGAAGTACATCTACATCGAGAACCAGTACTTCCGCAGTCCCATCATCGGCGAGGCCATCGCCCGGGCGCTCGACCGCAACCCGCGGCTGCGCCTGGCGGTGGTGGCGTGGCCGGTGGCCGATGGCGAGGTGTCGCGCGATCCCAGCGGCTACTGGACGGCCCACACCCACCGGCTCATCGCCGAGAAGCTGCCCGACTTCAAGCTGACGCGGCTGATGATCCACGACGCGGACGCGGCGAAGGCCGCCGACCGGTACCTGCAGGTCGACGTGCACGCGAAGGTCATGGTCATCGACGACCGCTGGCTCACCATCGGCAGCGCGAACATCAACGACCGCGGGTTCAAGTTCGAGGCCGAGATCAACAGCGTGCTGCTGGACGAGGACGACGCCCGGGCGCTGCGGCTGCGGCTGATGGCCGAGCACCTGGAGGTGCCGGACGCCGAGATCGAGGAGAAGCTCGGCGACATCGACCAGGCGTTCGACCTGTGGGAGCAGCACGGCGCCGAGAACGCCCGGCGCAAGGCGGCCGGCGAGGGCCCCATCTCGCGGGTCGTCCACTTCGTGCAGAAGGCCCCGCCCAAGCCCCCCTTCAACATCGGCCAGGGCGTCTTCTGACGTGCGGCTGGCCATCGCGACGTGCGCGGCGCTGCCCCAGCTCGATGACGACGGGCCTGCGCTCCTCGCGGCGCTCGCGGCCCGGGGCGTCGTGGCGGAGCCCGCGGTGTGGACGGACGCGGCGGTCGAGTGGGGGCGCTTCGACGCGGTGGTCATCCGGTCGACGTGGGACTACGCGCCGCGGCGCGACGCCTTCGTGGCCTGGGCCGAGCGGGTGGAGGCCGAGACCCGGCTCGTCAACCCGGCCAGCGTCGTGCGGTGGAACACCGACAAGCGCTACCTGGCCCAGCTCGCTGCGGCGGGGGCGCCCACCGTCCCGCTGACGGTCGTCGAGTCGCTGGACGCGCTGCGCCTGCCGAGCGATGGCGAGTTCGTCATCAAGCCCACCATCTCGGCGGGCTCGCTGGACACCGCGCGGTTCGGGCCGGGCGAGCACGACGGCGCCCGGGCGCTGGCGGCGGCCATCCTGGCGAGCGGGCGGGCGGTCCTGTGCCAGCCCTACCAGGCCGGCGTCGACGACGGCGGCGAGACGGCGCTGCTCTTCTTCGGCGGGCGGTTCAGCCACGCCATCCGCAAGGGGCCCATGCTGCGGCGGGGGGCCGGGCTCGCGACCGGCCTGTACGCCGAGGAGGCCATCACGGCGCGGACGCCGTCGCCCGCGGAGCACGCCGTGGCGGCGCAGGTGCTCGGGGCGCTGCCCTTCCCGGTGCCCGCGTACGCCCGGGTCGACCTCGTCCCTGGGGACGCCGGACCGCTGCTGCTGGAGCTGGAGCTCACGGAGCCCTCCGCCTTCCTCGGCTTCGCGCCGGGCGCGGCGGACGCGCTGGCCGCGGCGCTGATCGCGGCGGTCGGGTGACGATCGAGCGCGGCGGCGACTCCAGGAGCGCGAGGAGGCCCACATGCACCACGGCGCCCTGATCACCTGCTGCCTGCTCGCTGCGCCCGCGCTCGCGGAGCCCGTCCTGGGAGGGCGGCTGCTCATCGGCGACGGCGACGCCGCGCCCCATGTGGACACCGGCCTCCGCGCCGGCGCGCGCCTCGGTCGCGTCGACGTCGGGGGCGAGCTGAGCGTGGGGCTGAGTGGGCGTGAGCACCGGTTCGGGGGCGACACCGCGCCCGCCGTCTACCGGGTCGACACCTTCCTCTCCGTCGCGCTGCTCGCCGTCGCGGGCGTCGCGCTCGTCGACGTCGACGGCCTGCGCTGGACGCTGGAAGGCGGCCTCGGCCCCGCGCGCCGCCTCCCGCTGGACGCCGGCGACGAAGCCACCGCCTTCGCGACGCTGGCGGGCACCCACCTGCTCTTCCCCGTCGGCGACCTGTTTGGCGGCCGCTTCGCGCTGGGGGTGGGCGTGGAGGCGCGGAGCCTGGACCTCGAGGCCCCGAGCCTCGCGGCGGGGCTGCACCTCGCCGCGGTGGTCATGGACTGAGCCGGCAGTTTTTTTCAGAAAGTGCGCGACACGCGCCGCGACTGACCGATGTGAAGGGGGCAACCGAAAGAGGAGGCCCCCGCCATGGCCGAGAAGCTGCGCATCGAGCTGCCCGAGTACGCGGTCCACACCGCGAGGCTCGGGGCGCTGATGATGATCTACGAGACGACGAGCAAGGTGGTCGACGACCGCTTCGCGCTCGTCCCGACGGAGAAGTGCTCCGAGGTTCTGCTGGGCGTGCTGGCCCAGGCCCAGCGGATGTTCCCGCTCATCGACGTCTACGCCTTCCACTTCCTGTCCAACCACCTGCACCTGCTCATCGGGGCCCCGACGCTGCGCCAGAAGAGCGCGTTCCTGGAGTGGACGCTGCGAGAGATCTCCAAGCGGATCAACAAGTTGCTGGACCGGACGGGCAGCCTGCTGGAGCAGAACCACTGCATCCAGATCACGACGCTGGAGCAGGCGCTGGAGCGGCTGCGGTACGTCATGGGCCAGGCGACGGCGCAGTTCCTGGTGCGGCACCCGGCGGATGATGTGTTCCCGTGCTCGACGCCCTTCCTGCTGTTCGGCAAGGCGGTGGAGGGGGTGTTCCGGTACGCGAACCAGGAGCCGATGACGCTGAAGGTCCGCATCGACCGGCTGCCGGGGCTGGAGGAGCTGTCGGCGAAGGACCACCGGGCGCTGATGTGGACGCTGGCGGACGGGCTGGCGGCGGAGGCGCGGCCTCGGCGGAAGAAGGCGGGGGTGCGGATTCCGGAGCCGGAGGCGCTGCGGCGGATCGACCCGATGACGCGGCCGAAGACACGGGACCGCAGCCCGGCGCCGGTGGTCCATGGGCCCAAGGAGCACCAGCAGCGGTGGCGGGAAGCCCATGAGGAGCTGCGGGCGGCCTACACGGTGTCGACGCTGGCCTACTACGCGTGGCAGGACGACCCGACGCAGCCGATGATCCCGTGGCCGGCGCACACGCTGCCGCCGGCCTTCTCGCGACCGAGGCGACCGCGAGCCGGCGCGGCCTGACGGCCCGCCGGCGACACCGAAGTCAGGGCAGGTCGCGCGCGAGCGCCACGGGAGAGATCCGCCCGCTCGACGGCGCGCGAGGCCCGACTCCACAGCCCTGCCCCCCATCGACCCTCCACCGCACCGCCTCCCACCCGCACCTCCGCCTTCCCCCCCCCGAACGCGTCCACCCCCACCGCAATCTTGCGGTCCTCCCGCGGCCTACCCGGTAGGCGTTCCCCCACCCGGCTCCAACGCCAGCGGAAACTTGCGGGGCCTCACGGGTGTACCCGGTAGGCGAGTGGGGTCTGGGGTCAGGGGAGGCGCCGCGCGGTGAGCGCGGCGCCGGCGATGGGCTGGCCGCTGTCGTCGAGGGCTTCGAGCTGCAGCAGGTGCTCGCCGACCTCGACGGCCACCACCACCCGCCACGCGCTGGGCCCCGTCCACACGACCTCGACCGGCTCGCCGTCCACCTCGATGGCCGCGACGTCCAGCCACGCCGTGCCCTCGATCGTCACCTCGCCGTCCACGGCCTCCACCCCGTCCGGCGTGAGCACCGCGAAGGCGACGGGCGGGATGGCGCGCTCGATGCTGTCCGGCGCGTCGCGCTCGACCCACGCGGCGCGGGCGCGCATGAAGGCGATGTGGCTGGCGAAGTCCTGGCTCGGCAGCCGCGCCGCGAACATGGCCTGCCACCGCGCGAGGGTGGCGTCGTCGTAGGCCACCGCCAGGATGCGCCGCAGGTGCCGGTAGAAGAGCCGGCGCCAGGCAGGCACGCCGAGCAGGCGGCCGAGGTCGCGGTTGGCGACGACGGCCTGGGTGGGCTCGCCCGGGTAGAAGTCGAGGTCGTGGGGGGCGTAGAGGACGCGGGCGTCGTCGGGGCGGACGTAGAACTGCACGTTGTGCTGGGCGCCGGCGCCGTAGTGGTCGACCGCGCCGCTGAGGGCGGCGACGGCGGCCGCTTCGAGCCACTGATCGACGTCGATGACGTCCGCGACCTGCGCGCGGAAGGCGTCGTCCGGCAGCCCGAAGACCCGCGCGAAGGCCATGATGCCGCTGTAGTCGTCGCGCTTGCGGTTGTTCTTGATCAGGAACGTGTGCCGCCAGCCCTCCGGGTCTTCGCCCAGGTCGCGCAGGCCAGAGCCGACGACGCGGTCGGGCTGCGGCCGCTTGCGGCCCGTCGGCGTGCCGTCGTCCGTCGTGATGGGGTAGTAGACGAGCTCGTACTCGAAGAGCATGCCGTCGCCGCCGGCCTCGAACTGGTTGTCGAGCAGCAGGTCGCCGAACCGGGCGAGCTGCAGCGAGGCGGGGCCGGTGTGCGCGGCGCGGGGCGCGACGAGCCAGGCCAGGTCGTTGTACTCGCCGAACGGGGTGCCAGCCCGCGTCGCGACGGCGTCCATCAGCAGCTCGCGCTGGCCAAACCTCACGCCCTCCGACCGGTCGACGGAGACCGTCTCATAGGCGCCCAGAAACGGGTGTTCTGGGCCGAACCGCAGCGAGAAGCCGAGCCGCGGCGTCGTCGGCCGCCCGCGCTGGCTGCCCTTCGCCCGCACCCCGATGTCGTGGAAGATCTCGGATTCGTTGAAGATCACCGTCACGCCCGTGGGATCGTTGCTCATCAGCTCCACGTCCGCGTGGAACCGGGCCTGATCCGCCGCCGTCATCAGCAGCCGCAGCTTCGGCAGGCCGCCCGGCGCCGGCGTCGCGGCGTCGAACATGATGAGCGCCCGGCTGTCGGGGCCACCGGCCGGGTAGACCGAGCGCACGCCCGCGCCGTCCTCCGCCTCGACGTAGACCTGCACCAGCGTGCCCGCCGGCTGGCCCGGCACGGCGGCCGTGTACCGGCCATCCTCCAGCGCCATGGGCACGGCCGCGAAGTCGTCGCCGTCCACCGCCCACCACAGCGTGACCGCCGCCACGCCGTCCGCGTCGCGCGCGACGACCGAGACCGTCGCCGGCGTCCCCGGCGCCGGCACCGCCGGCTGGTGCGTGAACCCGGCCAGCGTGGGGCCCAGCTCGGCGCGCGCCGAGTTCTCGGCCCCCGGCGTGCCGCCGCTGGCGGGCCGCGTGAGCCGCGTCGTGCGCGGCAGCCGGTTGAAGTACAGCCGTCCGTTGAGCTGGTTCGAGCCCGAGAGCCACCGCGCCCGCAGCGAGACGCGGTACGTCGTGCCGTTCTCGACGCGGGCGCCCCCCGCCAGCGTGGTCTCCAGGTGGTTGTGCATGTGCTCCGTCGCGCCGCTCGCCCGCAGGTGGAGGACCGGGTTCTGCGGGTCGTCGGGATCGGGCACCACCGCGACGTGCCGATGCGTGCCGAGCGCCCGCCAGGTCGCCAGGGCCGCGTCGTCGAAGCCGCCGTCCTCGATGAGCTCCCGGGCCGCGCCGCCCGGATCGGCCACGACGCTCACGTCGTCGATCAGGATCTCGCCCGCCCCCAGCAGGCCCAGCACCAGCTCCTCCCACTGGCCATCGGGCCCCACCGCGCTCGCCCCCGCCACGCCCTCCCAGGCGACCTGCTCCCAGGCCCCCGCCTGCGCGCTCGCGGCCCACGCGCCCGGCACCGCGTTGTCGGCCCGCGGATCCCGCAGCTCCAGGCTGGCCCCCTCGCCGTCCGCCGCCGCCGGCCACCGGCCCCCGTCCACGTACCGCACCTCGTCGACGAGCTCGCCGCACGCGTCGTGGAGCGCCAGCCGCTCGCCGCTGTTGCCCAGCCCGCCGCTCAGGTCGCCCACCACCGCCACGCCCGGGTGGGCCTCGGCGAAGGCCGCCGCGTCCCGCGCCACCACCAGGTAGCCCCCGGCCGGCAGGACGGCCCCCGCCGGGAAGGTGAAGCGGACGCCGTCGACCAGCCGCCAGCCTTCCAGATCCACCTGAAATTCCGTGGGGTTGTGCAGCTCGAGCCACTCCGCGGCCTCCTCCGGGCCGGCCTCGGGGGGCGGGTGGTACATGATCTCGTTGATGACCACCGCGCCCGTGACCTCCGGCGCGGGCGCGACGACGGGCTCGGCGTCCAGGCGAGCGTCGAACGCGAGGTCGTCCTCGCCGTCGCCGGCCTGGCGGACGTCCACGGCGAGGACGTTGCGGCCCACCCGCAGCGCGCCCGCGGGCAGGACGCCCCCCACCTCGCGCAGGCCCGACTCGATGGCCGCGGCGTCGGGCGCGAGGGGCCCCGCCGGCAGGTTCACCCGGTAGACCTCCTGGCCGTTGAGCCAGACCACCGCCGCGTCATCCACCTGCAGCGCCAGGCGCAGCCGCGTCGTGGCCGGGTCGCCGTCGAAGTCGAACGTGATCCGCAGCCGCGTGGAGGCCGCCGCGGGCAGCTCGTCGCCAGCCGGCGGCGGGCGCACCGGCGTCCGCGACCGGAAGAGCGCGTAGGTCTCGCTCAGGTTCGTGGCCGAGGCCGGGTCGAAGGTGTCGAGCCAGATGAACTGCGCGCTGGCGTCCGGCGCGGGCTGGACGGCGTTGCCCCACGGCCCGGACCCCAGCGGCGACGCGGCCGCGGGCGCCTGCCACGTGCCGTCGGCGTCGGCCGCGGCGACGACGGCGGCGATGGCGTCGGGCGTCGGCGGCGCCCCCGGCGGGGGCCCCGGGTTCGCGTCGGCCGGCCCCAGCACCGCCTCGAAGGCGTCCGGCGAGGTCACCAGCGCCAGGCCCTCCGGACCCACCACATCGCCCACCATCATCTGCGGGCTGCCGGCGTCGCCGCGGGCCTCCCAGCCCGCCACGAAGAGGTGGTCGTCGGCCCCCAGCATGACGACGAAGTCCTCGGCCGACTGCCAGGCCCCCTCGGCGTCTCGCCCCAGCGGGCGCAGCCCCTGGCCGTCCGCGGGCCCGACCCACGCCGCGAAGTGGTTGTCCGCCGTCAGCCGCACCCGCGCCTCGACCGCGGCGGGCCGCCCCGCGAAGAAGGGCGCCTGCCCCTCGGCCCAGGCCCCGTCGTCCACCGCCGGATCCGCGAAGTCGGCCCCGTCCGGCGCGATCCGCCACCGGGCGCCGAAGGGCACCAGCGTCCGCGGCTCGTCCGGCGGCGGCTCCCCCACCCCGGGCGTCCCCCCGGGCCGGGCCACATGCCACGACTCGGCCAGCGACGCTGGCGCCGTCGGCCGCGTCTTCACCCAGCCGCCCACGCGCGCGGGCCAGACCGGATCGGGGCTCCAGTCCACCTCGTCCATCCGCCGCCCGCTGTTGCTCAGCAGCACGACCTCACCCCGGTCGGCGTCGAGCGTGCCCGCCAGCGGGCCGATGGCGCCGGGCACCGCGGCGGGATCGCCCGCCACCACCAGGAAGCCGCCCGAGGGCAGCAACGTCCCGTCTGGAAAGGAGAATCCGACGTCGCCGCTGAGGGACCAGCCCGAGAGATCCACGTCGAGCGCCAGGGGGTTGGCCAGCTCGATCCAGCTCCGCGCCTCGCCCTCGAAGGCCAGCTCGTTGATGACGACGACGCCGCCCGTCCGGGTCGTGCCCCGCGACCACGACGGCGCCGGCACGCAGACGGCCGCGTCGGGCAGCGCCGCGTCGAGCGGGGCGGCGTCGGGCAGCGCCGCGTCTGGGAGCGCCGCGTCCTCGGGGGCCGCGTCGAGGGCGGCGGCGTCCAGCAGGGCCGCGTCGGCCGGGGCGGCGTCCACCGGGGCCGCGTCCGCACCGCCGCGTCGACCACGACGGCGTCCCGCACCGCCGCGTCCCGCGCCGCCGCGTCCCGCACGCTCGCGTCGGCCCGCGCCGCGTCCTCGACGCGCCCCGCGTCGGCCCCGGCGTCCGCCGCCACCTCGCCGCCCCGGCGCCGTCGTCACAGGCCACCAGGGCCACCGCCAGCAGCCACCCCCACCACCGCACCATGGCACCCCCCCGCTCTCCGCCGATCGTATCGGAAACTGCCGCATCGCAGAGAGTTGGGGCATGATGCCACGACACCGCAGCGAAGGAGCCGTCATGTCCGCCAAGCGCTACCTGGAGGCCGTCCGCGCCCAGTTCGGCTACCTGGGCACCTGGCTGCCCAACACCGCCATCCGCCTGGGGGACGTGGGCTTCTACACCCCCGAGGGCTTCCGGGTGGAGACCAGCCTGCGCCGCCTCGGGGTGTCGGTGCGCTCGCGACCCGCCGGGGTGCCAGGCGACCTCAGCCACACCTCCGTGGCCTCCGTGAAGGCCACCGTCGGGCTGAAGGGGGTGCCCGCCCTGTCCCTCGGCTTCGGCCGCGCGGGCGGCTTCGTCTTCCAGGCGACGGGCTGCAAGGTCAAGCAGATCGACGACCTGGACACCGTGGGCATCGAGATGGTGAACCTCTGCCAGCAGAACATCTGGCAGCCCGGCTGGGTCCTCGTGGACACCATCGTCGAGGCCGACAAGACGACCATCCTCGTCAGCCAGAGCGATGACGCCACCGTCGATCTGTCCGGCCCGACCACCATCTCGGCCCTGAACGAGGCGAGCCTGGCCGTGACGGCGCAGTCCGGCAGCCTGCTGCAGTTCCTCGGCCAGCCCGGCCTGACGCCGCTCTTCCGCGGCCGCCGCGTGAGCCGCGGCTTCCTCGGCCTCTTCAAGGACAAGGTGGAGGTCATGCGCGGCATCGACGACGTCCTGCCCCCCACCGAGTTCGAGGAGGTCGGGGCCCTGGACTTCGAGGACGACCGCTGACCGGATGGCCGACCCCGTCACCATCCTCTTCCTGGGGGCCAACCCCGACGGCTCGGCCCGCCTCCGCCTGGACCGCGAGGTGCGCGAGATCCGCCGCGCCCTCGAGCAGACGGCCCTGCGCGAGCGCTTCCGCCTGGAGACGCTCTGGGCCAGCTCCTTCGAGGATCTGCTGGACGGGCTGCTGCGCCACGCCCCGGCCGTCGTGCACTTCAGCGGCCATGGCCGCCCCGACGCCCTGCTCTTCGAGGGCGCGGACGGCAAGGCCAGCGCCGTGTCGGTGGAGGCCCTCGCCCGCCTCTTCGGCGCCCTGACCGGGCAGGTCCGCCTCGTCGTCTTCAACGCCTGCGACAGCCTGCGGGCCGCCGCCGCCGTCGCCCCCTTCGTGGAGTGCGCCGTCGGCACCACCGAGCCCGTCGGTGACCGGGGCGCCGCCGCCTTCGCGGCCGCCTTCTACCGCGGGATCGGCTACGGCCGCACCGTCGCCGAGGCGGCGGAGCTGGGCCGCAGCGCCATCCTCGCCGCCGGCCTCGCCGGGGCCGACGACCTCGTCCTCACGCCCCGCACCGGCGTCGATCCCGGTCGCCTCGTCCTCGTCGCCTCCGACCGCGGCCGCCCCATCGATCCCAAGGTCCTCGACGCCACGCCCATCGAGCTGACCGTCCACCTCACGCGCGAGCTGGATCGCGTCCGCGTCCGCTACGTCCACGACGGCCGCCCCCTCCCCGGCCACGAGCCCGGCGGCGGGGGCCTGCTCACCGCGGCCCCGCCCCCCGCGCCGGGGAGCGCCGTCTCCGGCAACACCATGTTCTCCTTGCTCTTTCCCGACGCCCTGGCGCGGGTGGAGCTGATGCGGGCGCTCACGGGCGCGGCCACCCAGCCCTCGCCGGACCGCTACCGCTGGCGCATCCGCATCCGCACCGACGATCCGGCCTTCCTGCGCTGGCCCTGGGCCCGCACCGCCTGGGAGGGCCAGCCCCTCGCCGCCGGCGCGCGCCCCTGGACGTTCGAGGTCTCGGCCGAGGACGCCCCGCGCCTCGTCGCCAGCCTGCCCGCCGGCGGGCGCGTCGTGGCCTACGCCCCCATCGAGCGCGCCGACGAGGTGGCCCGCCTGCAGGCCGCCCTCGCCGCCGGCGCCGGCGCCTACGCCCGCGATGGCTTCCAGGTCGTGCGCACCGTCGACGAGCTGCGCGACGCCTGGCGCGGCCGGCCGGCCGCCGTCCTCGTGCTGGGCGCCGATCCGGGCGTGGGCCCCATGGCCGCCGTCTTCTGCCCCACCCTGCTCTACCTGGCCGGCTTCGACGGCGCCGACCTGGCCATCCGCGCCCCCCTCGCCGTGGTCGACGCCCGCCCCGAGCCCGGCGCCTGGGTCGCCGCGGCGGTCTCGTTCTGGCAGCAGGTCGTCCTCGCGGGGGGCGATCCCGTCGCCACCGCCAACACCGCCGGCGGCGGGGCGCTGCAGGTCCACACCCGCTTCAGCCGGTGGCAGGCCAGCGAGGGGCGCGACATGCCCGGCTGGCCCCACCCGCGCCGCCGCCTCGACCGCGAGGTGCAGCGCGCCCGCGCCTACGAGCAGGTCCAGAAGCTCGTAGAGAACCGCGCCCGCCGCACCGTGGCCGTCGTGGCCACCGGCGAGCCGGGGCACGAGGTCCTGGCGCTGAGCGAGCTGCTGGAGGACCACTTCAAGCGCCGCGGCCGCGGCCAGTTCCGCATCCAGCGCCTGCGCGTGGCCTTCCCTGCCGATCGCGAGCACCTGGGCGACGGGCTCGTCCTGCTGCTGCACGACGCCCTGCGCCACGATCCCGCCGGCCGCCTGGGGGACAGCCTCGACGCCGCCGGCCCTCGCCGCCTGGGCGACACCGCCCGCGTCCTCTGGCTGGACTGGGGGGCCTTCGGCGGGAGCCCGGGGCTGGAGCCGCCCCTGCGCCTGCAGGACCTCCGCGCCTGGCTGGCCCTCTGCGAGGAGGTCATCGCCGAGCAGTGCCCGCCCGGCCTCTCGGTCTACTGCACCCTCGCCGCCGAGACGGGCCGCCACGACCTCGTGGAGCAGACCGTCGCCGACCACGGCCAGGAGTTCCGCGAGCGGTTCGCCGCCTACGTGCTGCCGCCCCTGACCCATGTGACCCTGGCCGAGCTGCAGGACTACTTCAGCGACCCGGACAACACCGGCATCGACCGGGGCCTCGCCGGCCGCGCCGCCAGCGTGCTCTACCGCGTCACGACGGGGGACTACGCCACCCTGCTGCGCGACATCGAGCGCGGCGAGCGCCTGGGCTGGAAGCCCCTGCTCGACGACCTGGACCGGGGCACCCGCCCCCCGGCCGCGGGGGACGACGAGCTGCTATGATCTCGAAAACACTCAAGAACCACCGCGCCTGTCGCCCCGCCCGGAGGTCGCCATGACGTTCTTCCTCGATCCGAAACGTGACCAGGCCGCCCCCGAGGTCCTGCGGGATCGGCCGCTGCCGCCCCCCGTCGGCGATCACCGCGCGGCCGCCAGCCGCTACGCCGCGAGCCCCGAGCTGGTGGACGCCATCAACGTGGCCCTGGCCCTGGGGGTGCCGCTCCTCATCACCGGCGAGCCGGGCACGGGCAAGACGCAGGTGGCGTGGTACGTGGCGTGGTACTTCGGCCTGGACCTGCACAAGCAGCTCTTCAAGTACGTGGTGCGCAGCACCTCCCAGGCCCGGGAGCTCATGTACGGCTTCGACGACGTGGCCTACTTCCGCGACAAGGACGCCCGGCCCCGGGCCACCTTCGTGGAGAAGGGCCCCCTCTGGGAGGCCTGGGAGGCGGGGCCGGCGGCCGTGGTGCTCATCGACGAGGTGGACAAGGCGCCCCGGGACTTCCCCAATGATCTCCTGGATGTGCTGGACCAGCAGGAGTTCCGGGTGCCCGAGATGGGCCCCGACTTCGTGCTGCGCCGCCCCGAGGGCACGCCCGCCCCCCTCATGATCATCACCAGCAACAGCGAGCGGCGGCTGCCCGGGCCCTTCCTCCGGCGCTGCGTCTTCCACCACATCGAGCTGACGGAGGAGCTCGTCCGGCAGGCGGTGGAGCGGCAGACCTTCAAGCAGCTCGACGCGGCCGCGCTCGACGCCGCCCAGCGACGCTTCTTCGAGCTGCGCGGGGTGCGGGAGCTGCGCAAGAAGCCGACGACGTCGGAGCTGCTGACCTGGCTGGCCATCCTCGATCTGCGCGGCGGCATCGACGCCGAGGCCCTGCGGCGCATGCCCCTCGGGTCCCTGCCGGCCCTGGGCACGCTGATCAAGGACCGCGACGACCTCGACCGGCTGCGGTGATGACGCCTTGGTGACCGTCCGCCCGGAAGATCTGGCGACGCTGTGTCGCCTGCTGCGCGCGAGCGGGGTGCCCGTGACGGCCACCCACGAGCTGCGCCTGCAGACCGTCTTCCGCACGCTCGGCGCCATGCCGGCGGCGCGCATCCCGCGCATCGTCGGCCCCGTGGTGCTCCAGAGCCGCGAGCAGGTCGAGGCCCTGGACGAGGTGCTCGCGCGGTGGATCCCGACGCTCGTGCCCCGCGAGGCGCGGCCCGCCGTCCCGACGGCGCCGGCCTCCACCACCGGCCAGCACCAGCGCCAGGTGGAGGCCCACCCCCTGCCCACGACGGCAGCGGGGCGGGGCCGGCTGGCCATCGGCGCGGCGCTGCTCGTCGCGGCGGCCCTGCTGGCCGTCCTGGTCGTCGTCCCCTTCGACGGGGGCGTCGCGCCCGACGCCGGGCCCCGCGACGCGGCCCCCGAGGCCGCGCCGGACGCCGCGCCGCCGACGGCCGGCGCCGAGCGGACGCCGACCTACCGGCCCACGGGCACCTTCGCCGTGCCCGACTTCCAGGTGGAGCCCCCCTCCCGCGCCGACCGCTGGCCCTGGCTGCTGCTCGTCCTGGCGGGCGTGGCCGCGGGCCTCGCCTGGCGACGGCGCAGCCGCAAGCGGGGCCTCCCGGCCGAGCTGCCCGCGCCCGCCGGCCCGGGCGCCGTGGCGCCGCCCCCGCGCCTGGCCCCCGCCGAGGACCTGACGCGCCTCACCGACGCCAGCGATCGCAGCGCCCTCGTCTGGGGCGTCGACCACTTCCTCGCCGAGTCGCCCCGCCAGCGCATCGACCTGGGGGAGAGCGTCCGGGCCACCGCCCGCGCCGGCAGCCGGCCCGTCGTCGTCTTCGCGCAGGAGCGGCAGGCCCGCGCCATCTGGCTGTGGATCGACGCCGACGCCGAGACGGACGCCTGCGAGCAGCTCGCCACCGAGCTGGCGGGCACGCTCCGGGCCAGCGGGCTGGCCGTGCACCTGGCCTGGTTCGCCGGCGTGCCCGACCGCCTCTACCTGCCGGGCAACGATGGCCTGGCGCCCGACGACCTCGACACGCCGCCCCAGGAGGCCGTCGTCGCCCTGCTGACCGACGGCCACGCCCTCACCCGCATCGACGGGGGGGTGGCCGCCGTGGCCCTCTCCGGGCTGCGCGCCTGGCCACGCCTGGCGGTGGTCGACTTCGCCCGCGGCGCGACGGATCTGCCTTTGCGTCTGCGGCGTTACGGCCTCGAGGTCATCGAGCCCGAGGCCCTGGCCCGGTGGCTCGGGGGCGAGGCGCCGCCCGGGGCCGCGGGGGAGGTGGACCTGGCGCCCTGGCTGGCGGCCCTCGCCCTCTCGCCGACGCCCGTGGATCCGGCCGACGCCCTGGCCCTCGCGAGCCAGCTTGGGCTGCCCCACCCGGCGCGCTACCTGCCCATCATCGAGGCCGACGCCCGGCATGTGGGCGCGCGCCTGAGCTGGCCCTGGCCCACCCGCGCCGCCCGCCTGGCCTGGCTCGCCCGCCAGGAGGACCTCTTCGCGCTGGCCCAGGCGTTCTGGCGGCTGCGCCACCTGCCCGGCGCGGCCGACACCGCCGTGGATCGCGCCCGCGCCGTCGAGCAGGCGTGGCTCGATCTCTTCACCGACCCCGACGCCGCGGCCCCGCTGCTCTACGCCGAGCCCAGCCGCCGCGCCTGGATCGAAGAGGCCCTGGCCGGCCTCGACGTGGCCGACGCGCCCCCCCGACCGGGCGCGCTGCGCCTCGGCTGGACCTGGGCCGACGTCCAGCCCATGACCCGCACCCTGCTGCTGGCCCGCGGCTTCGGGGGCGAGGTCGTCGAGCCGCCGCCGCCCCGGCGGGCGCGCGTCGCGCTGCTGGCGTGCGCGGCGGTGGCCCTGAGCGGCGTCATCGGCTTCGCCCGGCCGCTCCAGAGCGGCGCGCCGACCATCCTCGAGGAGGGCGCCCGGCCCGTCTGGGCTGACGACCCCGTGGTCGAGGCCCGGGACGACGGCACCTACCGCGTCGAGTTCGCGCTCCGGCAGCACCGGCAGCCGTCCATCGACGTCCCCCCCGGATCCGTGCTCCGCGTCGACTGGACGAGCGACCGCGCGCGCTGCCGGGAAGAGGACGGCGAGCTCGAGCGCTGGTACTGCGCCGACGCCGATCCCGTCGACGCCAGCGCGGAGCGCGGCGAGCGCCACGTCATCCTGCCCGTCGCCGCCGACGACGCCGACGCGGCCACCCTGGCGCAGGCGCTCCTGCAGACCGGCAACGCGGACGAGGTCATCTTCGCGCCCACCCGGCCCCAGAGCGGCTACCACGGCGGCACCCCCGAGTACGAGCTGGCCCTGCTCCAGCGGAGCTACTGGCTCATCGACCCCGCCGCCTACCCCGACGACCCGGTGCGCTTCGCCGTCGAGGTGCGGGGGCAGACCTACGCCACCCTGGCCGGCCGCCTCGGGGGCGAGTGGCGGCCCGCCGCCGACGTCTGGTCGGGCGTCTACGGCCGCAACGTGGCGAAACAAAAGCTGAAAGGCAGCGACACGCCACGCCTGCGCTACGTGGGCGCCACGGTCGAGCCCGACGGCGGCCTGGTCGTCCGCCTGGCCGGGGGCCAGGGCGCGCCCGCCGTCGTCGCCCAGGGGGTCGAGCGGGCCCGCGCCTACGTCGTGCTGGCCGGCGTCCGCATCGCCCGCGACGAGCCGGGCTGGCCCTTCGTGCTGCCCGAGGGCCAGGGCTTCGACAGCGTGGACGCCACCGACGATCCCCGCGGCGGGCGCCTGGAGGTCGGGCTGACCGAGGCGCCGGCTGGTCCCTACGGCGCCGTCACCGTCCTGCGGGCCTTGCGGGGGGACCGCTCCGCCCCGGCGGACGGCGACCTGGTCGTGCGCTTCCCGCCCCCGCGCGTGCCGCGGCCCTACGAGGTCGGCGTGGTGAGGGGGGACTGCCCCGCGGGCAAGCGGCTGGTGACGGCCGACGAGGCCCACGCCCACCTGGACCTGCTCTGCCCCGAGGTGGCGCTGTACAAGGGCAACCTGGCCGGCGGCTCGCAGCTCGTCCGCACCAGCAAGGGCTGCGTGGTGCAGCGCGCCCCCAAGCCAGGGCCGTGGTCGCTCTGCGCGGCGGGCGCGGCCGCGCAGCAGCAGAAGATCCCCGACGGTCCCCAGGGCGCCCGCCTGGACCTGGAGGTGACCACCGGCGACGACCTCGCCAGCGCGACCTTCCTGCCCGTCGCCGATCCCGGCGGCGTGCGCATCACCCAGGTCGGCCTGAGCCCGAGGGGCGTCGCCTGGTTCGTGATCGCCGGCCTCGGCGCCGGCCCGGGCTGGCGCAGCGATGACAAGGCCGCGGCCGCCTGGACCACCGCGGGCGGCGACGTCCGGCTCGAGGTGACGCTCAACGCGCCGCCGCCGGCCCGCCTGCTGGGCTGGATCCGGCCCCACATCGCCGAGGACCAGGTGTCCATCGACGTGCTCGGCGGGACGCTCGCGAAGGCCCTCGTCGACGCGTACGAGCGCGCGGGCGACCGCATGAAGGCACGCGCAAAGACGGTCGAGGGCCAGGGACGCCGGGTGAACCAGCCCTGCGTGGAGCGCGAGATCCAGCAGGTCCAGGCCACCCTGGCGGACGTCCTGACCCGCGCGTCGGCGACGCGCTCCCTGTCCATCGAGAGGCTCGGCCCGGTCGTGGCGGCGGTCGATCCGTTCGGCGTCGAGCGCTGCTTCGAGGACCTGCAGGCCTCGCGCGCGGCGAAGGAGCTCCTCGAGAAGCTGCGGGCGGAGGCGCGACAGACGCTGCAGGTGGCCGCGAGCGCGCGGACCTACGCGGCGATGGCCTGCGCAGGTGGCGCCAACATCAAGCTCCTCGCCCTGCTCGACAACGTCGAGGCCGACATCCTGCGCGGCCGCTACGGCGCGAAGTACGACTACGCCACGCTCGACGAGGCCCAGACGCTGCGCAACGAGGCCGCCGCCTGCGTCGCGGCCAAGGCCCAGCCCCGGTAGTCGTCAGCCCCCGCGGCGCCAGCGCGCCGCGTCGTCTTCCCGATCGAGCTGCTCGAGCACCTGCACCCCGAACGCCCGGTTGCGCTCCGGGTGCCCCAGCAGGATGGGCGGACCCGCCAGGGGCCCGGCGGCGGCGGGCCGGCGCAGGTCGGGGGGCACCGGCAGGCGCTCGCCCTCGGGGATGCCCGCCCGCAGGGCCTGGAGGGCCAGCGAGGCGTCGCCGAGGAACCAGAGCCCCTCGGCCCGCTGGGCGCCGAGCAGCGCAACCACGCGAAACGAAATGGGATCTTCGCCCTCCGCCCCGTTCAGGGCGGCGCGGAGCTGGTCGTGGAAGGCCGGGGCGTCGTCGCGGACGGTGGCGCAGTCGACCCCCAGGGCGAAGCCCCAGGTGGCCGCGCACGGGGCCATCCGCAGGTGGAAGGCCCAGGCGACCGTCTCGGCCATGACCGGGCGGCCGGCCGCGTCGATGAGGCGGCGCAGGCGCTCGGGCACCGAGGGGGCGGCCAGGGCGATGCGCGGCAGATCGGGGTGGCTGGCGAAGAGCCAGCGCCAGTACCACGACGAGTTGGCGAAGCCGACGTTGAGCACCACCACGTCGGGCCGCTGGCGCTCCACCGCCTGCAGGTACATCAGCGGGAAGACGAGGTGATCGCTCTCCACCAGGAGCAGGGCCCGGGGCGGCGCGGCGGTCAGCCAGGCCGTCGCCAGCGTCCGCGGCAGGTCGATGCCGGCGCGGCTGCGGGCCCAGACGGGGCGCTCGCCCGTGACCAGGACGGAGACGAGCAGCACCGCGCCCAGGGCCGTCGCGCGCCGCGGCTGGACCCAGCGCAGCAGCCCGCCCAGGCCCATGGCCCCGAGCCAGAGCGCCGGCATCTGGTAGCCGTTGTAGTCGGGGATCTCGGGGTAGAAGGTGCCGTACGTGAAGGTGAAGGCCGCCCCGACCAGGAACGGGATGGCCCAGAGCGCCAGGTGCCGGCGCAGGCCCGTCGCCACCGTCCAGCCGGCGACCCCCAGCATCACCACGGGCAGCGCCCCCTGCCCCACGAGCCAGGTGGCCCAGTCGACCAGGTGCCCGGGGGCCTTGCCCCAGGCCCCATGCTCGGTGCCGGCGTAGTCGGCCCCGGCCAGGTAGCGCAGCCAGTCGCCCCCCGTCTCCAGCGGCCCCCAGACGAGGGTGTCCGTCCGGTCGCGGACCTGCCAGACATACAGGTAGCAGAGGCCGACCATGGCCACCGCCCCCAGCGCCGCCGCGCCCACCGCCACCCCCAGGCGCCGACGCGGCTTGAGCACCGGCAGGGCGGCGACGCCGACGCCGAGCGCGCCGCCGAGGGCGAAGACGGGGTTCACGCCGGCCGCCAGCCCGGCCAGGGCGCCGAGCCCGAGCCAGGCCAGCGCGCCGCCGCCCCCGCCGAGGATCGTGCGGTGGCCGGCGGCCACGAGCGTGAGCACCAGCAGCGTCGCCAGGGCGTACAGCTCGATGCGCGTGGCCTGATCCCAGACGGGGGCCAGGCCCCCGACCGCCAGCAGCGCCAGCAGCCGCGGCCACGCGCTCAAGCCCACGGCGCGCCGCAGCAGGGCGTCGGCGGGCAGGGCGCAGGCCGCCGCGCACAGCGCCGACAGCAGGTTCATGCCCACCAGCGGATCCAGCCCCGGCAGGCGGCTGAACCCGTGCAGGATCACGGTGTAGAGCGGCTGGCCCGGCGGGTGGCCCAGGCCGAGCTGGGCGCCGACCAGCGCCAGCTCGCCCGAGTCGAACCAGACGAGGTCGCGCGCCATCGTCAGCGCGTACCAGACCAGCAGCACGCCGGCGGCCGCCGGCCCGGGCCACCGCGCGGGGGCGGGCGTCGTCACTCGGGCCTCATCCTCAAGAGTTTCGCGGGGTTGCCGGCGACGACGGCGTAGGGGGGCACGTCCCGGGTGACCACCGCGCCGGCCCCGACCTGGGCGCCGCGCCCCACCCGCACCCCCGGCAGCAGGATGCTGCCCACCCCCAGATCGGCGTCGTCTTCGACGTGCACGGGGGCGAAGCGCAGGGGGGCGGCGAGGATGGGCACGGCGCGCCCCGCCTCGTCATGCACCGACGTCAGCATCTTCACGAAGGGCCCCACGCCGACGCGCTCGCCGATGTAGATGCCCCCGGCCGAGTGCAGGAAGACCCCCTGCCCCAGCCAGGTGTCGCGGCCCACCACCAGCTCGCCGCGGTAGTAGCCCTTCAGCATGGCGTCGTGGCCGACGTAGACGTTCTCGCCCAGGGTGACGGTCTCGGGGTGCCAGATCCGCACGCCGGCCTCGAAGACGACGTCGGCGCCGAGGCCGCGGAGGTCCTCGGGCCGGAAGCTGCCGTCGCCATGACTCTGGAAGCGCCGCATGGGCTCACTCTGGCATGAGGGCCCGCCCGCTGGAAGCCCGACGCCAGTCCCCGCCGGGCAGCGGCGGCCGGCCCCGCGCGGCGCGGGGCGTGAGCACGTAGGCCTCGGCCTCGCCGCCGCCCGCCAGCGGGATGGGCTGGCGGCGGTACACCTCGGGGTGCTCCTCGAAGGCGTCCAGCCGCGCCAGGTGGGCCGCCTCCACGAGGTACAGCTCCCCTGTGACGGCCTCTTCCCCGGGGACGAGGCCCGGGTACGGCCCCAGGCTCACCAGGGCGAACCGCGGGAGCGTCCGCGCGGGCCCCACGGGCACGGCCCCGGCCAGCTCGCCGTGGTTCGGCTCACCCGCCAGCAGGGTGCCGTAGACGAAGATCAGGCGCCGGTCCGGGCTTGCCGACAGGGTGCGTTGCAATGGTCAACTTCGCCTTGCTTCTCTCACTTGCCTGCTCTATTGTGGCGCGCTTTCGCTCGTGGCGCAGCCATGGAACGAAACCGGTCCGCGTCGCCTGTGCTCGCCCCTCGCGTGGCGGGTCGCCCGGACCAGGCCTGCCTCGTGAGGCGGGCGCAACGAATTCGGGGGCGGTCATTCGGACCGCCCTGGCCACCGGGGAGGCCCGGGGCACGGTGTGAGGGGTGCCGTCGACAGTACGGCCCCGCGGAAGGAAGAAGCAGAAGATGTCCAAGAAGCTCTTTGTGGGCGGTCTCGCCTGGGGCACTGATGATATGGGCCTGCGCGACGCTTTCGAGCGTTTCGGTGAGGTCAGCGACGCCAAGGTCATCACCGATCGCGAGACCGGCCGCTCCCGCGGCTTCGGGTTCGTGACCTTCGAGAACCCGAGCGACGCTGATCAGGCCATGGAGCAGATGAACGGCGCCCAGCTGGACGGCCGCACGCTGAACGTCAACGAGGCGGCCGAGCGCGCTCCCCGTCCCGGTGGCGGTGGCGGTGGCCGTGGTGGTCCCTCCCGGGGTGGCCGCGACCGCTGGTAGCCCGCCCACCGAGGTGGCCGGGAGGACCATGCGATGTCGAGGCATCTGACCCTGACCGAGCTGGATGCCGCCCGCCCGGGTACGCGGGTGATTGATGAGGACGGCGACGTCCTCGAGCGCCTGGCCGATGGCCGCTGGGTGGTCGTGTCGGTGCCCGAGGGTGCCGATCACACCGTCGGCGACATCTGGCCTTCCCGTTTCCTGCGGGCTCGCCTCTTCTGGAACCGCCGCTGACGCCCTCGGGCCCGGCGGCGGGCCTCCGGCCCCTCTCTCTCCCCTGCCGTTGACGCCTCTTCAGGGAAGCCCTGCGCTCAGAGCCGGCGGTGCTTGTGCACCGGGATGGCCTGCCGCACGGCCGCCGCCCGCTCCAGATCGATCTCTGCCAGCGCCAGCCCCTCGCCATGGCCCTTGTCGGCCACGACGACGCCCCACGGATCCACGATCAGGCTGTGGCCGTAGCTCTCGCGCTTGCCCTCGGCGTCGTGGCGGCCCCACTGCCCCGGGGCCAGCACGAAGCACTGGTTCTCGATGGCCCGGGCGCGCAGGAGCGCGTGCCAGTGGTCCTTGCCCGTGGTGAGCGTGAAGGCGGACGGCACCAGCAGGATGTCGGCACCATCATCTGCAAGTGCCCGATACAGCTCGGGAAAGCGCAGATCGTAGCAGACGCTCATGCCCAGGTTCCCCAGCTCGGTGCCCACCACCACCACGTCCTCGCCCGGGGCGATGCAGTCCGACTCCCGAAAGGAGGGGCCGGCCGGCACATCCACGTCGAAGAGGTGGATCTTGCGGTAGCTGGCCAGGCGCTGGCCGCCGGGGCCGTACAGGACGCTGGTGTTGTAGCAGCGCTGGGTGTCGACGCTGCCGTCGGGCAGGCGGCGCTGCTCGGCGACGGAGCCCACCAGCAGGTGCACGCCCAGCTCGCCGGCCAGGGCGCCGAGCCGCGTCAGGACGGGCCCGTCGATGGGCTCCGCCGAGCTGACCTTGTGGAACTGCGGGCCGAGGAACGCGGTGTTCTCCGGCGTCGCGATGAGGGAGGCCCCCAGGCGCGCGGCGCGCCGGATGAGGCGCTCGGCGGTGTCGAGGTTACGCTCGATGTCGGTGGTGCAGCAGAGCTGCACGCAGGCGGCGAGGAACATGGCGGCCTCCGGCTAGACGGCCCGCAGAGCTTGCCGGCTCCGCGGGCCGCTGTCGAGAGGCCCCCGCGGCTCAGGGGCAGGGGATCGCGTCGCCCACCAGGGCCGCCAGGCCCGCGAAGTCGATGGGGTTGGCCATCAGGCCCGCGGCGAGGGCGTCGGCGGCGGCGGGATCGGCCGCGCGCAGGGCGCGATCGAGGCCGTGGCCGATGATGCGGGCCGCCTCGATGGCCGCCGCCTGGCGATCCCCCTCGAGGCCGGCCGCCGAGATCAGGCGGTCGACCAGGAGCAGGGCGAAGGAGCGGTCGAGGGCGCTGTCGAGCTGGCCGAAGGCCTGGCTCGCGAGCTCGGCGTTCATGGACTGCTCGCCGTTGTCGAGGTCACGCCAGCAGCGCACGGCCAGCAGGCCGTCGAACACGGCGCTGTGCACCTCGGGATCGATGGCGCGGACGTAGGCGCCGTAGCCCGAGGGATCCATGCGCTGGCCGCCGCCGCCGTAGTACGCCCAGCTCGAGTCGCAGTCGGCGATGGTGGTCTGGCAGGTGTTGGCCTCCTTGTAGGTGCTCACGTAGAGGAACCACAGGAAGGTGGCCTCGAGGCGCGCGGCGTTGATCCAGGGCTCCTCGCCCATGGCGCCGGCGTCGAAGGCGTCGTTGATGATGGGCAGCATCTGCACCGGGCCGACGCAGAAGTCGGGGTAGGGCAGGGCCGCCTCGGCGTCGCGGCAGTCGATGCCCTCGGGCTGGGCGACGTGGGAGTCGTAGCGGCGCACCACGCGGCTGCCGAAGCCGCCGTCCTCGATGTAGATGAGCTGCGCGTCGATGAAGGCGTTGGCGTCCGGGGCCGCCTCGGCGCGCCACAGCAGATCGGCCATGCTCTCGAAGCCCTCGATGCGGCCGATGGAGCCGGGGGGGCTGGCGCCGGCGAGCTGCCAGTCACCGCCATCGCTCACGCAGGCCTCCCAGCCGTCGCCGGGGAAGGCGTTCGGGTCGGCCATGCAGCCCGGGTCGCCGCCCGCGCCGCCCGCGCCGCCCATGCCGCCCATGCCGCCGGCGCCGCCCATGCCGCCCTCGCCGCCCATGCCGCCGGCGCCCTCGCAGGCCTCCCGGAACGAGGCGTTGATGTTGGAGAGCGTCGCGACGGTCCCTGCGCAGTTGTCCCCGTTCACCAGGGCCGCCAGGGCCGGCTGCATGCCGCAGGTCTCGATGCAGCCCTCCACGAAGGCGTCACGGTTCTCGGCGGTGATGCCGGCACACAGGTCGTCCTGGGCCACGCAGTCGCCCAGCACGCCACAGACCGCCGCGCAGTCGGGGCCCATCTGGCCACCCGCGCCGCCCATGCCGCCGGCGCCACCCGGGCCGCCGGCGTCGACCACCGCCGCGTCCGGGGCGTCGCCGCCGCTCCCATCGTCGCAACCGACGGCCGCCAGCGCGATCGCGCAAGCGGCCACTCGAGCCAGCGTCTGCTTCCAGGCCATGATCCGCTCCTCGGTGCCTCGCCGGCCCCGAGCCGGGGCCGGGCCGTTCACTGCAGGAGCGTCGTCGGGTCCCGGAAACCGCAGCAGAAACCGCGGGGGGCGCCTCAGTCGGTGCGGCTGGAGGGGGGCCGCCCCACGGGGGGCGGGAACGGCGAGCCGCCGGGCAGCAGGGAGAGGAGCTGCAGCGTGACGTAGGCGCTCATGCCCCAGAGCGTCTCGCCGTCGTGGTCGAAGTAGTACATGGGCCACTCCTGGCCCCGCCACGAGATGCCCCGCTGCTGCCAGCGATCGACGCGCTGCAGCTCGACCACCGGGATCGTGAAGATCCGAGCGACTTCGCTGGCTTGCGCGACGAAGCGGGGCACGCCGACGACGCGCCCGACCACGGGGGTGACCATGGTGGTGCCCGTCACGGTGGGGATGTCGTCGAGCAGGCCCAGCACCTCGACGAGGGTGGGATCGAGGCCGACCTCCTCGTGGGCCTCGCGCAGGGCGTTGGCCACGGCGTCGGCGTCCTCCGGCTCCATGCGCCCGCCGGGGAACGCCACCTGGCCCTGGTGGGAGCCGACCTCCTGGGAGCGCCGCGTCAGCAGCAGCGACGGCGCGTCGTCGACGTCCAGGATGGGCACGAGGATGGCGGCGCGCCGCGGGGCCGGGAGGGCCTGCCGCGGGCGGGCGGCGAGGCGACCGGGCAGCTCGCCGAGGCGCTTCACGAGCCGGGCTGCCCGGCAAGGCGCCCGAGGAGGGCGTCGGAGACCATGTCGATGGCCACCGTGTTGCGGCCGCCGCGCGGGATGATGACGTCGGCGTGCCGCCGGGCCGGCAGCACGAAGGCCATGTGCATCGGGCGGACGGTGGCCTCGTACTGGCCCAGGACGTGGTCCATGCTGCGGCCGCGCTCCACGGTGTCGCGGCGCAGGCGCCGCATCAGGCGGATGTCGTCATCGGTGTCGACGAAGATCTTCACGTCCAGCAGGCTGCGCAGCTCGGCGTTCTCGAGGATCAGGATGCCCTCGACGACGACCAGCGGCCGGGGCAGCACCCGCTCCGACGTCGGCGCGCGCACCGACTCCGTGTAGCTGTAGACGGGCTTGTCCACCGGGCGGCCGGCGCGCAGGGCCCGCAGGTGCTCGATGAGGAGGGCCGTGTCGAAGGCGTCCGGGTGGTCGAAGTTGACCTGGCGGCGGGCCTCCAGCGGCAGGTTGCTGAGGTCGTGGTAGTAGCTGTCGTGCTCCAGGTAGGCGACGCGGTCGAGGCCCACGCGCTCGACGATGGCGCGGGCGACGGTGGTCTTGCCGGAGCCGGTGCCCCCGGCGATGCCGAGGACGACGATGGGGGGGCCGCCCCGGCTCGGGCGCGGCGGCATCAACGGGGGCTGCATCGGACGGGACCCTGCATGGAATGGGGGTTTCCTTCGCCCCGAGGGCTCGCTAATGTACCGCCTCCGTGGCCTCGTTATGAGGCCACTTCGCGCTGCGCGCCCGGGGCCATGGTCCCACGCGCGCGGCGAGGCGGTAGCACGGGCTCGCTGGAGGCGTCAAGGCGTCCCGGGCTGCCGCGGGTTCCAGACGCCGGTCCGCCGAGGTTTGCTTGACCACCACCCACAGCCCCGAGCTGGCCCAGGTCTACGCCCAGGCCCGCGACATCGCGCGCCAGACCGGCCAGCCGCTGTCGACGGCGCACATCCTGTTCGCGGTCTTCACGGTGCCCAACCTCGCCGAGCTGCTGCTGCTGGAGCGGCAGATCAACGAGGAGACGGTGCTCGCGCATGTGGAGCGCATGGAGCCCGAGCCCGACGACACCCTCGATCTGCTCGATCAGCGGGCGCGCCGGCTGGCCCAGACGTGCCGCGAGGAGCAGGTCAACTGCCTGCACCTGCTGGCCGCGCTGACGTGGCTGCCCCGGGCGTTCGCGTGGCGCCTGCTGGACCGGACGGGCACCTCGATGCTGGCGCTGCGCGAGACGGCCCTGCGCTACGCCACCCACGGCGTCCCGCACCGCCTCTTCCAGATGCGGGCGACGTTCGACGAGCCGGACCCCACGCGCCATGACCGCGAGACCATTCAGGTTTCCGTCCTGCCGCGCGAGAACGACCGCGACACCTCGCTGGCCCTGCCGGCGGTCGGGTCGACGCGGCCGCGCACGTCGCTGACGGCCCAGCTCGAGGCCCTGGGCCGGGTGGAGGTCGTGGAGGACGCCGCGCCCACCGCCGAGGACTCGACCGACGTGGGGCCGCCCGCCGAGCTGGAGCCGGCCGAGGCCCCGCCCGTCGAGGCCGCCCCCGCCGATGCCCGCCCGTCGGCGCCCCCCGAGGCCGCCCCCCAGGCCACCCCGACCGAGGCGCCCCGCAAGGCCCCGCCCGCGGTGCGCACGGCCCTGAAGAACCCGCTGCCCGAGACGGCGCCGAGCCCCTTCGTCCTGCACCGCGAGAAGTTCCGCTGGCTGCACCAGCTCGGCCGCAACCTCAGCCACCTGGCCTGGCTGGGGCGGCTCGATCCGGTCATCGGCCGCGAGCGCGAGATCGAGGAGATCCTCGACATCCTCAACAAGCGCCGCAGCAACAACCCGTGCTTGCTGGGCGAGCCCGGCGTGGGCAAGACGGCGGTGGTCGAGGGCGTGGCCCAGGCCCTCGTGCGCGCCCATGGCAGCCGCAACGCGGCGCCCGAGCGGGTGGTCATCCAGGTGGACGTGGGCGCGCTGCTGGCCGGCACCCACCTGCGCGGGGCCTTCGCCGAGCGGCTGCGCGGCCTGCAGGAGGAGGCCCGCCAGGCCAACGGCCGGGTGGTCATCTTCATCGACGAGCTGCACACGCTGATCGGCGCCGGCGGCGGCGACGGCGTGCACGACGCCGCCAACGAGCTGAAGGCGGCCCTGGCCCGGGGCGAGTTCCCCTGCATCGGGGCGACGACCACCGACGAGTACCGCCAGCACATCGAGGCCGACCCGGCGCTCGACCGGCGCTTCTCGCCGGTGCACGTCGACGAGCCCAGCGAAGAGACGACGCGCCGCATCCTCATCGGGGTGCTGGACCGCTACGCCGCCCACCACGGGGTGCGCTACCGCATGGAGGCCGTCGACGCGGCCGTGCGCATGTGCCGGCGGTACATGCACGATCGGCGCGACCCGGATCGCAGCCTGGGGGTGCTCGACCTGGCCGGCGCCGTGGCGCGCCGCCGCACCCGCGAGGTGGACGCCCGCGCGGTGGCCGAGGTGGTCGCCCGGGTGGCCCGCGTGCCGGTGGATCACCTGCTCATGGACGATCCGCGCCGGTTCCTGGAGATGGAGAGCCACCTGGGCCGGCAGATCGTCGGCCAGCGCCACGTGCTGGGGGCCATCAGCGAGACGGTCCGCCGCAACTACGTGGGCTTCGCCGGGCGGCGCCCCATCGGCTCCTTCCTCTTCCTCGGGCCCACGGGCGTGGGCAAGACGGAGGCCGTGAAGGCCCTGGCGGCCTTCCTCTTCGGCAGCCGCGACGCCCTCGTCCGCTTCGACATGAGCGAGTTCGCCGAGCCGCACTCCCTGGCCCGGCTCATCGGCGCGCCCCCCGGCTACGTGGGCCACCAGGAGGGCGGGCAGCTCACCGACGCCCTGCGCAAGCGGCCCTACCAGGTCGTGCTCTTCGACGAGATCGAGAAGAGCCACCGCGATGTGTGGAACGTGCTGCTGCAGGTGCTCGACGAGGGGCGGCTGACGGACGCCCGGGGGCGCACCGTCGACTTCTCCAACACCGTCGTGGTGCTGACGAGCAACCTGGGGGCCGAGGTGCTGCTGCCGAAGGAGCGCCGCATCGGCTTCGCCGGGCAGGCCGGCCTCGACGCCGACGCCCTGGCCGAGAAGGCGCTGGAGACGGCGCGGGGCACCTTCCCGCCCGAGCTCTGGAACCGCATCGAGGCGCGGCTGGTCTTCCACCCCCTCGATCGGCCGCAGGTCGAGGCCATCGCCGAGCTCATCGCGGCGGAGCGGTCGGCCCTGCTCGCCCAGGAGCGCAACATCCGCTTCACGCTGACGCCCGCGGCCATCGGCTGGCTGGTGGAGGCGGGGGGCTTCGACGCCCGGCTCGGGGCGCGGCCCATGCGGCAGACCATCGGCCGCGAGGTGGAGAGCCGCATCGCGCGCGGCATCCTGGCCGGTGACATCCGGCCGGGCGACGACGTCCGGGTGGACGCCGCCGACGACGGGCTCGTGCTCACCACGCAGCCCGCGGCCTGACGCCTACTGCGGGCCGGCCTCGCAGCGCTGCTTGTCCCGATCGGCGCTGCGCACGCAGACGGCGTGGGCCTCCTGGCAGACGCCGAGGCGGCTGCGATCTCCCCGCAGCCCGGCGATGCACTGCGCGAGCACCTGCCCGCACAGCCGCTTCGCGCGGTTCCAGGCCGACACGCACTGGCCCGGCGGGGGCGGCGCCGGGCGCGTCAGGAAGATGGGCACCGTCTGCACGCCCTGGCTGAGCTCCGTCGAGGCGCTGCGCTCCACCACCAGCCGCCCGGCGGCGTCGAGGGCGCTGACCACGACGCGGTAGCGGCCGGCGGGGAGCGGCTGCTCCACCACCCGCACCCCGGCCGCGAAGGGATCGCTGCGGCGCACGACGTGGTCGTCCTGCATCACGACGGCCCCCGACTGGGGGTTCTGGACGCGGGTGCGCACCGTGCGGAAGTCCGTCCACGGGCGCAGATCGGTGCGGACCTGGACCACCAGGGTGGGCAGCGCCAGCGCGACAGAGGGCAACAGAGCGACGATCAGAGCGAGCATGCGGGTCATGCGACACACCTCCCGGCTTGGGGGGGCGGACCATGACACACGGCCAGGGCCCTGACAACCCGCCCCGCGGGCGATTCGCGGCCTGGCGGCCGCGGCGACGGCGTCGACACACCGCCGAAAAACACAGCGATTACAGGCGCTTGCCAATCCGCTTGCCAGCGGCGCCTACATCTCGCACCGTGTGCGCCGCGAGTCCACCGCTGACGCCTGGGGGAGCCATGGAGCCTGTGCCGCCTCGCCGCGCTTTCTTTCGTGCTCTGGTCGGTGCGGATCGGGCCCCGGCCCCCGCCGAGCGGGGCGTGCCCGCCCTGGTGACGCAGCCCGTCGCCACGGCCGCGCAGCGCCGCAACCGGCCGCCGGCCGGCATCCCGTCCGTCCGGGCCTGACGGCGTCACGCCGCGGCGACGACGCCCACCCCGCAGAGCCACTGCAGCCCGGCCAGCAGCCGGCGATCGCCCACCGGGGCCGCCGCGCGCGCCGCGGCCAGCGCCGCATGGGCCGGCGCCTCGTCCTGGAGCGCCAGCTCGACGGCCCGCACCGCCGCCCGCGGCAGCCAGGCCTCGACGGCGGCCGGCGCTTCCCCCTGCCAGCGCAGCCGGGCATCGGGCCGCAGCGTGAGCGGTACGGTGGCCGGATCGGCGGGCAGGCCGGCGGGATCGAGGGGCCGGCGGCGCGCCCAGAACGGCGCCATGGGCCAGCGATCTTCGGCCAGGTAGTACCGCGCCCGGGTGCCGAGGAAGGCGGCGCGGCGGCGGGCGGCAGCGGCGGCGTCGAGGGGCGCGACGAGCGCGCGGGCCACGCCATCGCCCCCCAGCGGATCGGTGGCCAGGCCAGCGTCCCCCGCCGCCTGGAAGCCCGCCACATCGGGGGGCAGGAGCCACCCGCTGTCCGATCGGCCCGCCGCGATGGGGGCGTCGACGGGTCCACCGATGCGGGCGCGGGTCAGCGGCGCCTGGGCCAGCAGGCGCTGGAAGCGCTCGGCGCGGTCGGCCCCCGCGGCCGTCAGGACGTCGCCATCGGTGACGAGCACCACCGCCAGCCGGCCGGCGGGCAGCGGCGCCGCGTACCAGTAGCCCGCCTCCACCGCCTCGAGCTGCAGCACGGGCTCGCCCCCGGGATCGGGGACCACCGCCAGCAGCGCGACCTGGCGGTCCAGGCTGATCCACTGCCGGCCCGCCAGGCCCGCCGAGGCGGGCGCGCCCCGACCGCTGGCGTCGACGACACGGGGGGCCACGAGGGCGGCCCCCTCGGCGCACTCCACGCGGAAGCCCCTGGAATCAGGGAGGATCTGGCAACGCCCGACGTCGTGGAGGACGCGCACGCCCCGCGCCCGGGCGGCGTCCAGCAGGGCCGCGTCGAACCGGGGGCGGTCGACGTGCCAGCCCTCGCCGAGGGGGTGCAGCAGCGTGGACGACGCCACCAGCTCCGGGCCACCCCAGGCGGAGTGGACGCCCACGAAGCGGGGCGCGCCGGCGAAGAACGGGGTGGGATCGAGGCCCAGATCGACGAGGCGGCCGGCCACCTCGGCGCCCAGCGTCTCGCCGAAGCGGGGCCGGTCGGCCGGGCCCCGCTCCAGCAGCACCACCGCCGCGCCCTCGGCGGCGTGGCGCAGGGCGGCGGCCAGCCCGGCCGGCCCGCCGCCGACCACCGCGACGTCGGCCCGCTGCATCAGGGGATGCTCGCGGCCCGCTCCTTCTCGATGAACATGTCGCCCTCTTCGAGGACGAAGCCGAACTTGTACCAGTGCAGCAGCATGTCCTCGTGGGTGCTCTCGCGGTTGCCGCCCTCGAAGCGCCGGTCGGGCCGCGCCCAGTCGAGGCGCCGGGAGGCGTCGGCCGACGGCAGCACGTGGGTGGGCCGCTGGGCGGGCCACCAGGCGTAGTTGCCCTCGTTGCGGCAGTCGTTGAAGTCGGCCTGCCACGGCAGCGCCATCTGCCGCGAGAAGTGGCCGGGGCCGATGGGGGCCTCGTCGTCGCCGAGGTAGGCGCTGAAGGCCCCGTGATCCAGGCGGAAGGGCTCGGCGAAGAGCGCGGGGTTGCGCATCTGCCAGCCGAACTCGATGCCCGGGAAGAACGCCCCGCCGACGCAGTTCTCGAGGGCGGCGCGGTCGAGGCCATGGGGCGTGATGACGGGATCCGCCGGCGCGTCGACGGGGGCGTCGAAGGCCCCCGCCGCCCAGCGCCGCAGCAGGGCGTACTGGGTGGGCGTCAGCGTCAGCCGCTTCACCGCCTCGGGCATCTGGCCGATGTAGGGATCGTCGCCCAGGATCTTGGGCATCGTCCCCGAGCCCTGCCCCCCGACCGCCCCCAGAGGCGCGCGCATGTAGCTGAAGACGCGCTCCCGGGCCGACGCGGCCGACGGCCCCGGATCGGCCAGCTTGGGGCTGATGAGGCTGTTGTGCTTCGAGTTGACCAGGCCGTCGATCCACCAGAGGTTGTAGGCCGCGACGAGCATGGGCTCGATCTCGGCCGCGAAGTCGGGCCGGTAGGTCGGCAGCTCCGGCTCGCCGCCCTCCTGGAAGTCGGCCTTCAGGGCCGCCAGGCGGGCCAGGGCGCCGCCGGGCGCGTACAGGGCGTTGTCGGCGGGCAGGTCCAGGTGGCGGACGGCCATGTCGAGCAGCAAATCGTAGGCCGTCACCGACCCGGGCACCCCCGGGGCGAAGTCGGGCGGGCCGCAGAGCACCCAGCCCTCACCGGCCGGATCCATCGAGATCTCGCGGAGCTCCCCGCCCACGTCGATGGTGACCGTCGCGGTGACGGGGCCATCGGAGGCGTCATCGAACCAGCCGTCGTTGTTGGCCCAGTGGGGCATGGCGGGCTGGGTGGGGGTGCTGTAGCCGGACTTGCCCTGGCCGCCGAGGACGATGAGGCGGCCCGCCGCGTCGGTGCGCAGCTGGCCCAGGTAGTCGATGACGGGCCCGCCGTTGGCGGTCTGGGGCACCGACTCCCCGGCGGCGCCGGTGGGCACGAACTGCACGGGCCCCTGGGAGGCGCCGGCGATGGTGCGGCCGCCGAAGTCGATCTCCAGGCTGCGGCGATCGGCGACGCCGGCGTTGCGGCGCGCGGCCGGGGGCCGGTCCTCGCCCTGCCCCCCCTCGAAGCCGAAGAAGGACGCCTTCTTGTTGGCCAGGTGGACGCTCCACTGGATGGAGACGACGCCGGGGGTGCCGAGGGTGACCTCGCGCACCGGGGTGAGCTGGCCGTTGACCGAGGCGTACTCGAAGATGCGGAAGCGCGCGCCCTGGGGCTTCACGCGCCCGTCCGGCGTCTTGTAGGCGGGCACGGTGGTGCCGGGCGCGTCGCCCAGGGGGCCGAAGCCGGGGACCTCGGGGCCGATGAAGAACGACGACGGATCGGCGTTGCCGAGGCGGGCCACGCCGATGGCCGGGTGGATGCGATAGATGGGATCGGGGGCGCCGGGGCCCGCCGCGCGGGCGCGCCCGCTCAGGCCCGCGACCGCCACCGCCGCGCCCGCCCCCACCAGGAAGCTGCGCCGGGTGAAAGGCGCCCGGATGTTGATCGGCTCGTCCCCATGCACCCCGGCGTCCGCCGGCGGCCGCTTCGCGTCCCCGCTCATGTGTTCCCCTCCATCCAGCGCTGCGCTGATCAAGCTGGTGGAATTTGCCGCTGGATCTGTGTTGGCGGCAAGGGGAAATGACAGACCGTATGCGACATCGAGGCAGCGGGCCGAAGGGGCCCCGGCGGGGGCCCGATCAGGGCAGCCGCTGGACCGTCAGCGTGTACGGTCCACGCCAGGGGATGACCTCGGGATCGCCGTTGTCGTAGCCATCCACGAAGATGAAGACGGGGGCGCCCGCGGCGAGATCCAGGTCGAGCTGGCTGCTGCGATCCATGGTGATGGGGCTGACGTCGTCGTTGCAGCCCAGCTCCGCGATCACGTCGGGGAAGCGGCAGTGGCTGCGGACGTAGACCAGCGGATCGCCGTTCGGCATGTCGGCGTCGGCGCGGATGCGGTAGCGCCCGGCCTCCGGCGGCACGAAGCGCAGGACCTGGTCCCCCGCCCCGCCGCCGCAGTGGCCCCGCGCGTGGCTGCCGCCACCGTCGGTGTTGCCCATGAAGCGCCAGTCCGGCACGTCGGTGAGCTCCTGGGCCATGAAGAAGGCCGGGCACTCCACCTCGGTGGGCTGGCAGGAGAAGCGGCCCCCCGCGAGGGTGCCGCAGAGGTCGCCATCGAAGCACCGCGACAGACCGCGGTTGGGATCGCAGCTCTCGTCGCGCCCGACCTCCGGGGTGTCCAGGAACTCGGGCTCCATGACGGCGCTGCGGTTGCCGGCGCGGTCGAAGACGCCGATGCGGACGCGCTGCATGGTCGCGAAGCGGCCATCCACGTCGAACGACAGGCTGAAGGTGCCGCGGAAGTCGCCGAGGCCCTGCCGCAGGTTGTCGAAGGCCACGTCGACGGGGCCGCCGTCCTCGTCCAGCCGGAGGGCCTGGTCGTTGGCGTCGAAGACCTCGATGGAGAAGGCGAAGACGTCGTTCTCGGCGTCCTGCCCGTCCATGATGAAGCCGAAGCCGCCATCCTGCCGGTTGAGGTAGGCCGTGAGGCTGGTGATGGTCGGCGCGCCGGCGCCGGGCTCGCCCCCGGCCCCGCCCATCCCGCCGGCCCCGCCCATGCCCTGGTCGGGCGGGCTCATGTCCGGCATCGGCGCCGCGTCCACGATCCCCTGATCCACCACCACGGCGGCCGCGTCCACCGCGCCACCCCCACCCCCGCCATCGTCGCAGCCCGCGCACAGCAGCGCGGCCAGCAGCACCCGACGCGTCATCGGTCTCCCCCCCGAAAAGTCGGTCGAGGGGGCATCTTGCCCGATCCGGCGCGGGGGCGCACCCCGCCGGGCGGTCAGTGGGTGGCGCGGGCGTGCAGGCAGCGGGCGAGCCGGGCCACGGGGGCGGACAGGGCGTAGCCGGCGCCCCCCAGGGCGAGCGCGAGGCCGAGGCCGGTGAGCGCCTGGCCGCTGTAGAGGCCGAGGGCGAGCGTCAGGGCCGCCACGGGGGCGAGCACCCAGGCCACCGAGCGGTCCTTGAAGCTGCGGTAGGGCAGCGCCGAGACCATCAGCCCGGCGAGGGCGAAGGCGACCCCCGCCGCGACGGGCGCCGGGATGGCGAGGTCGGCCACGGCCGCCCCCAGGATGATGGCGGCGGGCAGGGTGACGGCGAGGCCACGGAAGCGCGCGGGGCCGGGGGCCGGCGGGGCGCCAGCGGCCGAGGTGAAGCGGGCGAGCCGCGTCACGGCCGCCACCACGAGGGCGGCCACGGCGGCCTGGCCCAGCCCCCCGAGGGGCGCCAGCTTCCAGACGTAGAGCACCCCGGCCGGGGCCAGCCCGAAGGTGATGACGTCGGCCAGGGAGTCGAGCTGGGCGCCGAACGGGCCCTGCACGCCGAGCCGCCGGGCGGTGCGGCCATCGAGGAGATCGAAGAGCAGGCCCAGCGCCACCAGGGCGGCGGCCCGGTGCACGGACCCGCCGCCGATGAGGGCGCCGAGGGCGGCGGTGCCGCAGAGGACGTTGCCGAGGGTCAGGGCGTGGGGCGAGGAGCGGAGCAGCGCGTTCATGAGGCCTCCAGGGCAAGGTGCACGCCCCCGCATAGCGATGGGCGTGCCAGCCAGAACCTCTTGAATCTACGCGCTTTTCCGGGGGGCGAGGTGGGCCGTCGCGGCACGGTGTGCCGCGGCGTCGTCAGGGGCGGCGCTGCCAGCGCACGGTGGTGTGCAGGCCGCGATCGTCCTCGCCGCCCTCGTAGCCGATGGTGAGCTGCAGGCCCTCGAGCTGGTCGAGGAAGGCCGCCGTGGGCGAGCCGGCGACGGGCAGCTCCGGCCACTTCGGCTCGACCTCGGTGCCATACAGGCTGTGGGCCACCAGCCCGTCCCCGCCGATGCTGAAGGCGCCGCCATGGGCGTTGATGGGCTCCTGCCCCAGCCAGGCGAGGGCCACCGCGCGGCGGGCGTCCTCGTCGGCGGGCAGCTCGCGGCGGCCCACCGCCAGCGCCTCGTAGGCGCGGCTCGCGGCCACGTTGGCGTTGGCCACGCCGCGCTCCAGCATCCCGAGGATGGTCTTGCCCAGCCAGCCGCCCTTGCGCGGGGCGAAGGTGAGCACCGCCTGGGCCTGCCCTTCGGCGTCGCGCGGGGAGCGCGTCGTCTTGCCCCGCTCGCCGTCGAGGGCCGCGTCGATGCGGGCGTGCAGCGTGCCGGGATCGAGGCTGAAGATGAGCTGCCGGTTGGCGGTGGCGTAGTAGATGGACAGGCCGTCGCCGTCGAAGCGCTCCTGCACCTGCACGATGGGCACCTCGCGGTAGGGCTCGGTGGTCTTCCACTCCACCACCCCGGGGGCGGCGCTGGCCACGAAGGCCTTGATGGCGGTGAGGGCGGCGGCGAGGGCGAGGCCGTCGGCGATGTCCGCCGTCACGTACACGGGCGCGCGGGCGAAGATCTGCTTGCGGGCGTCGCGGTCGTCGATGCCCTCGGGCCGGCTGGCGGCGGGGATCTCGCCCATCGCCAGGGCCAGATCCCAGAGGGAGGAGCGGTCCTCGACGCCGACGCTCACCCGATCACCGAGCCAGCCCAGCCCGATGTCCCGCCGATCCGTCAGCTCCCGGCCGAGGTCCTCCACCGACTTGCGCAGGCGGCTGTCGGGGGCGACGGTGAACTGGAAGGCCAGCCCCTCCCGCGGGGCCTGCACGTCCATGCGCACATCCCCCACCAGGCGGGCCAGCTCGTTGTAGTCGCTCTGCTGGATGAGGGGCAGGATGCGGGCGTCCAGGGCCAGCCCGCCGGCCGCGTCGCGCTTGATGCGCACGCCGACCGGGTCGATGAAGCCGCGCCAGTACGCCTGGTACGTCTCGCGGAACGTGGCGTAGGCCGCCTCCTCGGCGCGGCTGACCTTCTCCAGCGGCAGCTCGATGAGGGGCACCATGCGGGCGGGGCGGCCCCAGGTGGCCGACGCCGGGCCCTCCTCGGCGTCGAGGGCGATGGCCCCGCCCCACGGATCCTTGAGGTCCGCCGCCGTGGCCAGCCCCGACTTCAGCAGCTCCGCGGTGTCGGCCGGGCGACGGCCCTGCAGCCAGCCATGCAGGAGGGCCGCGAAGCCCGCGGCCTGGAGGGCGGCGCGCGCCTCCATCCGCCGGCCCTGCAGGATCTTGGTGCGCGGGGAGATGGCGTGCTGCACGAAGGCGTCGCTGATGAAGACGAAGCCGTCCTCGGCCTCGACGCCGAAGGGGTAGATGGTGCGGAAATACCGGAAATCACCCGACTTTTCGAGGGAGGGCCGCCGCCCCTCGTGGGCGTCGACGATGCGGCGCACGGCCTCGGCGCTGTTGCTCAGGATGCGCACGCCGTCCAGCGTCAGGCGGTGCTGGTGGATCTCGCCATCCGCCGTGGCGAGGAGCCGCACCGGGTGGCCGGCCGCGTCCCAGGTGCTCTCCACCAGATCGGGCCGGCGCTTGCGGGCGGCGGCCTCGTACACGCCGAGGGCCTGGTCGAGGGCGGCCTCGCTGCGGATGTGGAAGAGCACCGACACATCGGTGCCATCGCGGAAGAAGGGATCGCTGGCGACGAGGGCCACCCCCTGCACGGCCACATGGCCGAGGGCCTGGGACAGCGCGGAGCGCTGGACGATGAGCTGCCGCTCGTAGCGCGCCGTGAAGTGGCGGGCGCCGGACTGCTCCTCGATGGTCCGGGCCACCGGCGTGAGCAGCTCGTCGGCGTCCGCCGCCAGCCGCACGAGCTGCCGCAGATCGTGGAAGTGCACATAGAGCATGTCGGCCGGCGCGAAGGCCGCCAGGGGCTCCGTCACCGGGGCCGTCGCCTGCTTCGCCTGCAGGGCCTCCCAGGGGTGGCCCGGCAGCGCGATGCCGCGCACGTCGGCGAGCGCGACGGTGAGGGCGCTGTCCGGATCGGGGTTGGTGCGCAGGCCGCGGTCGGCCTGCAGGGCCTCTTCGATGCTCGTCCAGCCCGTGTACAGCGCCATCGCCTCGCCGATGTCGCCGCGGCGGCGCTGGCGCAGGGCTCCGACGTCACCCCCGGGGCGCAGGGCCTCGCCGAGCAGCTCCAGGCGGGCCGCCGCGAAGGCGTAGAAGGGCTCGAAGCGCATGAAGCCGCGGGCGCCGCGCCGATCGAACCACTGGGAGGCGGCGCGCAGGAAGCCCTCTTCGACGAGCTGGCTGGCGTCCGCGGCCTGGGCGCCGCTCACCTCGAGCTGCTGGCGGGCCCCGACGCCGCCGGCGGGGGCGGGCTGGTGCCACGTCAGGGTGAAGCGGTCGGGGGCCTGCCCGCCGGGGAAGCGCACGTACGCGAGCGGCCGGTCGGCGACGCGGCCATCGGCGGCCGGCACCGCGAAGCCGTAGGCATCACCCTCCACGATGAGCCGGGCCTCGGCGGAGAGCCGCGGCAGGAGGGCGTCCATCTTCGCGGGCATGGCGACGCGCAGGTACACCGCCCCGCCGGCCACCTGCCGGGCGTCCACCTCGACGGCCACCGGGGCCAGGACCTCGGCGGGCCGCGGCGTCGTGACGCGCGCGAGGCGTGGCGGCGGATCCGGGGCCTGCGTGGGGGGCGCCGCGGAGGCCGGCGCCGCCGAGGCCGCCGAGGCCGCGCCCGCGGTGTCGGCCGGCGGCGGGCCGCTCTTCTCGCCGCAGGCGGCGAGGGCGAGGGGCAGGGCGAGGAGGGGGGCGAGGGCCGAAGCGCGCATGGAGACCTCCAGAGGCAGCGAGGCGAGGATACGACAGCGTGTGCCGCGCACCAACCGTCGGCGCGCGGGGCGGCCCCGGCCTCCGCAAGCCCCGGGCCAGCCCGGCGACGCGGGCAGGCGGCCGCTCTCCGTCGCCCCTGGTCGCCCGAGGCACACCCGGTGTGTGCGCCCCGTGCACGCTGTGTACACCCGCCCGTCGGCCTTGCATCCTGCGCGCGGCCGGCATAGACCGCCCGCGGAGGTGTCCATGGAGTCTCCCCGCTTCGGCGTCGACGGCGCGCCCGACCACGAGCTGTCCCGCTCCCCCGCCGCCGCCCGCGTGGGCCGGCTGGCGGCGGCGTCGGGCCTCGCCCTCAACCACTTCGAGCACCGGGTGCACCTGCCCGTGCCCGATCACTGGCTGCCCGACGACCGCGCCGACCTGGGGGGCACGGGCGGCCACCTGGTCGAGCACAAGTACGCGCACCACCGCAACGACGACCTGCTGGGCAGCTTCAACCCGGGGCACCGGGCCAAGTGGACGGCCCACGAGCTCTGCCATGGCCTCGCCGGCTTCGCCTGGCGGCCGGGGGCGACGCCGCTCTTCCACGCCCTGTCGGCGCGCCTCTCCGAGGTGGTGCCCGTGGCGCTCTGGTACTTCTTCGACGAGGCCGGCCTGCGGCGCTGCCCGGATCACGACGGGCCGCTCTTCGGGCTGTACTGCCCGGCCTGCGAGGCCGCCGCCACCCAGGGGCCGCGCCCGCTGACGGCCCGCGACGAGGCCGCCCTGGCCGACGGCCTGGCCTTCGTGGACCGCGAGCTGGCGGCCGTCGCCCGGTCGCGTCGCCTGGGGCGGCCGGTGCCCCACCGCTTCGCCACGCTGGACCTGGCCTCGGACGCCGTGGCCTACGCCGCCAGCCACCACCAGCGGCTCGCCTCGCCCGAATTCCATCGGTATTTCGAGATCTTCCACGCCGAGGAGGGCAGCGGCGCCCACGCCGATCTGGACGCGCTGGCCGACCGGGCCGAGGCGCTGGCGCGGGCGCTCGCCGGCCGGGGCGAGGTGGCCCCCTGGCCCCTGCGCACCGCCACCTTGCGGGCCCGGGACGTGGGCTGGCGGCTCCTGCAGATCGCCGCCGAGTGCGAGGGCGAGGCCCTGGAGACGCTGGACGGCCTCGTCGTCCGCCTGGCCGCCGACCCGGACGACGTGGCCGGCGTGCAGGCCGCCTACGCCGCCGCGACGGAGGAGTGGTGGCTGCCCCCGGCCGCCGACGTCTTCGCCACCGGCAACCCCATCGGGCGCAGCGCCGCGGGCGTGGCGGCCGCCGTGGCCGAGGCCCTGCCCGGCACCGAGGCCGTCCTGGACGAGGAGTTCGCGGGCCACGTCGCGGCCTTCGTGGCCCAGGAGCCGCCCACCCGGGGCCCCGTCGCCCGGCGCTTCGCGGCGTGGCTGGCCGAGGCCGGGCTGGGTCCCGCCGCCGAGCTCGCGCGGTACGAGGCCGCCTGCGCCCACCCCGCCCCCGCCGACGCCCTGGCCGACTCGCTGGGGCCGGCGCCGGGGCCGCAGATCGCCGCCACCGGCGTGGAGGTGCTGAGCTTGTCGGTGGATCCCGAGCTCTTCCTGAGCGCGCTGGACGGGCGGGCCGAGGCGGAGCAGGTCGAGCGGCCGACGCACCTGGCCATCCGGCAGCGGGCCGGCGGCGAGGTCGTCGTCGCCGAGGTGAGCGCGCAGGCCGCCGAGGCGCTGCGGGGTGAGGGGCCGGTGGTGCTGAGCCCGGACGAGGCGGCCTCCCTCGCCGAGCTCGGGCTCATCCGCCCGGCGCGCTGGCCGGAGGTGGACCCAGATCCCGCGCCATGAGCCGGGCGATGCGGGCCACCTGCTGCCGGCGGCGCGCGCTGGCGGCGCGGCCCGCGAGGCTCGCGAGGTGCCGCTGGAGCCGACGCACCACGTCGGGGGCGCCCTCCAGGCGGACGCCGGCCTCCTCGTGGGTGGCCCCGAGCACGACGCGCCGGGTCCGGGCGTCGGGCAGCTCGGTGGCCTCCATGGCCCGGTAGAGCGGCTCGGGCAGCGTGAAGGCCACCGCGTCGGCGGCCGGCTCGGCGAGCTTGCGCACCGCGGTGCCGAAGCTCCACGGGCTCTGCCGCCACCCCCGGGCCACCCCCCCGTCCCCACAGGCCGGGCAGCTCCAGTGGATCTCCTCGGGCAGATCCTGGCGGCGGGTGGCGATCCAGCCGACGCAGCGGCGGCGGCCGGGCCGACGGCGGCACCGGACGGCCGTGTCCACCAGGATCCCCGCCGGGTTCGCCGTCGCCGCGGCCACGATGCGGGCCAGGTGGCGTCGGGCCGGTGTGTCCGGCCGCCCCCTGGTCCGCGCCAGATCGATCAAGCGCGGTTCGTTCATCTCGTCCCCCCCTCCCGTGATAGCCGCTCGCCGGGGTCTGGTTCCAGGGGAGCCGGCGCGCCGACCCGGCCACCACTGGCCACATGGGCGGATTCATTGGAGATTGGCGGGTGGTCTTGTAGAGTCGCGGCCGGGAGGTGCGCCGTGTCTGCTGTGCTCGTCGTCGACGACGACCGCCACATCCGCGAGGTCGTCCGCTTCGCCCTGGAGCGCGCCGGCTACCGGGTGCTGGAGGCCGCCGATGGCCGGGAGGCCCTGGCCGTCTTCGCCCGGGAGGCCATCGACGCCGTCGTCCTCGACGTGGTGATGCCCGAGGAGGACGGCCTGGAGGTCTGCCGGAAGCTGCGGGCCACCAGCACCGTGCCCGTCCTCTTCCTGTCGAGCCGCGACGACGAGCTGGACCGCATCCTGGGGCTGGAGCTCGGGGCCGACGACTACGTGACCAAGCCGTTCAGCCCGCGGGAGCTGACGGCGCGGGTCAAGGCGATGCTGCGGCGGGTGCAGATGGTCGCGCCAGCGTCCCCCACCCGGCCGCCGCTCCAGCACGGGCCGCTGCGCCTCGACGCCGACCAGCACCGCTGCACCTTCGGCGACGTGGAGGTGGTGCTGACGGTGACGGAGTTCAACCTGCTGCTCACGCTGCTCGGCGCCCCCGGCAAGGCGTTCTCCCGCGACGCCCTCGTCGACCGCGTCTGGGGGCCGGGGCACGCCATCACGGACCGCACCATCGACACGCACGTACGCCGAATGCGCAAGAAGTTCGCGGACTTCGGCTACGATCCCGTGGAGACCATCTACGGCCTGGGCTACCGGCTCGGGGCCGCGCCGCCGTGAACCCGGCGCGGCGCGGGCCTAGCATCGGGCGGCTCTTGCTGGCGGCGAACCTGCTGGTGCTGGGGGTGCCCGTCATCGCGGTGATGCTGCTGCGGCTCTACGAGCAGCACCTCGTCTCGCAGACGGAGGGCCGGCTCATCGCCGAGGCCACGCTCATCGGCGAGGCCTGGCGCCACCACTTGCTCCTGGCCGGGGGCCAGGACGCCACCGCGACAGGCCGCATCCAGCCGCCGGGGCAGGTCGCCGACCCGTTCTTCCCCTACGAGCCCGTCATCGACCTGCACGCGCCGCTGGCGTCGGATCCGGGGCCGCCGGCGCGCCAGAAGGCCCCCGCCGACACGCCGCCGTGGATCGCCGGGCGAGCGCTCAAGCCCATGCTCGACCGGGCCAAGCTGGTGAACCTGAGCGGCGCGCGGGTGCTCGACGACGAGGGCTGCGTGGTGGCGTCCACGGCGGACACCCTGGGGGAGTGCCTGGACGCCCCCGAGGTGCGCGCGGCGCTGGGCGGGCGGTATCAGGCGGTGGCGCGGCCGCGCGGGAGCGAGTCGCGGGCGCCGCCGGGCGGCATCAGCCGCGGCGGGGATCTGCGCGTCTTCATCGCCCTGCCCCTCTTCTCGGATGGCCGCGTCATCGGCGTCGTGCGCATGTCGCGCACCATCCTCGACGTGCCCCAGGCGCTCTGGCCCTACCGCCAGGTGCTGCTGGTGGCCTCCCTGGGCTGCCTGCTGCTGACGGCCCTGGTGAGCCTCTTCCTGGCGCGGGCCATCGTGCGGCCGGTGCGGGGCATCACGGCCGTCGCCGAGGCCATCGCGCGGGCGGACGAGCGGCCCCCGCCGCCGCCGGGCGGGCGGGTGCCGGCGGAGGTGTTCCAGCTCAGCGCCGCGCTCGACACCATGACGGAGCGGCTGCGGGCCCGGGCGGCCTACATCGCCGAGTTCGCGGCCAACGTGAGCCACGAGCTCAAGACGCCGCTGACGGGGGTGCGTGGGGCGGTGGAGCTGCTGCGCGAGGCGTGGCCCGACATGGACGACGCCACCCGCGCCCGGTTCCTCGACAACGTGGACGCCGACGCCGAGCGGATGCAGCGGCTCGTCTCGGGGCTGCTGGCCCTGGCCCGCATCGAGCACGCCGCGGGCGAGCTGGAGGCGGTGGACGTGGCGGAGACGCTGGCCCGCGTCGTCGCTCGCTACGGGGATCGGGTGCAGCTCGACGCGGCGGGCGCGCCGGCGACGATGAAGCTGCCGGCGGACCACCTGGCCACGGCCGTCGGCAACCTGGTGGACAACGCCCTGCGCCATGGCGGGGCGGCCACCGTCGTGGCCCGGGGGCTGGACGGGGGCCTGGAGATCCGGGTCACGGATCCGGGCCCGGGCATCAGCGAGGGCAACCGGGCGCGCGTCTTCGACCGCTTCTTCACCACCGAGCGCGACGCGGGCGGGACGGGGCTGGGGCTGGCCATCGTGCAGGCCATCGCCCAGGCCCGCGGCGGCCGCGTCGAGTACCTGCGGGCCACCGACGCGACCACCTTTCGCCTCTGGCTGCCGGGGTCCGCGGCGGCGTGAGAAAGCCCGGCCAGCCCGGTGGGTTGTCGTTGCATGCCGACCCGCAGCCAGCCATCATCCGCGCGCAAATCCAAGGAGGTGCCGGCATGAGCGAGATCTTCGCGCAGCTGCAGAAGCGGAGCCATGAGCAGGTCGTGTTCTGTCACGACGAGGTGACCGGCCTCAAGGCCATCATCGCCATCCATGACACCACCCTGGGCCCGGCCCTCGGCGGCTGCCGGATGTGGCACTACGAGAGCGAGGCGGACGCCCTCCGCGACGTCATGCGGCTATCCCGCGGGATGACCTACAAGAGCGCCGCGGCCGGCCTGAACCTGGGCGGCGGCAAGGCGGTCATCATCGGCTCCTCCAAGACCGGCAAGAACGAGGCGCTCTTCCGCTCCTACGGCCGCTTCGTCCAGGGCCTCGCCGGCCGCTACATCACGGCCGAGGACGTGGGCACGACCGTCGAGGACATGGAGTGGGTGCTGATGGAGTCCGACCACGTGGTCGGCATCAGCCGCGCCCTCGGGGGCTCCGGCGACCCCAGCCCCTTCACCGCCCTGGGCGTGTACGAGGGCATCAAGGCCGCCCGCAAGTGGACGACGGGCAGCGAGTCGCTGGCCGGCAAGACGGTCGCCGTGCAGGGCGTCGGCCACGTGGGCTACCACCTGGTCAAGCACCTCGTGCACGACGGCGCCCGCGTGGTGGTGGCCGACATCGACGCCGACAACGTGCGGCGCGTCATCAATGATTTCAAGGGAGTAGAGGCGGTCGCCCCCGATCGCATCTACGACGTCGACTGCGACGTCTTCGCCCCCTGCGCCCTCGGCGCCGTCATCAACGACGACACCATCCCGCGCCTGAAGTGCGCCATCGTCTGCGGGTGCTCCAACAACATCCTCGCCGACGAGGACGTGCACTCCCGGGCCCTGTGGAGCCGCGAGATCCTGTACGCCCCCGACTACGTGGTGAACGCCGGCGGCCTCATCAACGTGGCGCTGGAGCTCGAGGGCTACAACACCGAGCGGGCCACCCAGAAGGTGCGGGCCATCCACGACATCACGACGCGCATCTTCAACATCGCGCGCGACGAGAACATCACGACGCTGGAGGCCGCCAACCGGCTGGCCGAGCGGCGCATCGAGGCCCTCGCCAAGGTCCGCGACCGCTACGTCGGCCACCGCCCCCAGCGCCTCGGCAACCGCCTGCGCAACGGCTGAGCCGGCCCCCTACTGGCCCGCCAGCGCCGCGGCGTGGTGGGCCAGGTGCTCCCCGATGAAGCTCGCGATGAAGTAGTACGAGTGGTCGTACCCCGGCTGCAGGCGCAGCGTCAGGGGGTGGCCCGCCGCCGCGCAGGCCGCCTGCAGCCGCTCGGGCTGCAGCTCGCGGGCGAGGAAGTCATCGGCGTCGCCCTGATCGACGAGCAGCGGCAGCCGCTCCGTCGCCCCGGGGATGAGGGCGCAGGCGTCCCAGGCGGCCCAGGCCGCGGCGTCGGGGCCCAGGTAGGCGCCCAGGGCCTTCTGGCCCCACGGCACCTGGGACGGCGCGACGATGGGGGCCAGCGCGGACACGCTGCGGTAGCGGCCCGGGTGGCGCAGGGCCAGCACCAGCGCCCCGTGGCCGCCCATGGAGTGCCCCATGATCCCCCGCGCCGTCGTCACCGGGAACCGCGCCTCGATGAGCGCCGGCAGCTCCTCGGCCACGTAGGTCGCCATCTGGTAGTGGCGGTCCCAGGGGGCCTGCGTCGCGTCGACGTAGAAGCCCGCCCCCTGCCCCAGATCGTAGGCGGGATCGTCGGGCACGTCCGCCCCGCGGGGGCTGGTGTCGGGCGCCACGACGACGAGGCCCAGCTCCGCGGCGTAGCGCTGGGCGCCCGCCTTGGTGATGACGTTCTGCTCCGTGCAGGTCAGCCCGCTCAGGAAGTACACCACCGGGCACGGCCGCTCCGCCGCCTGGGGCGGCAGGTAGATGCCGAAGCGCATGGGCCCGCCCACCGCCGCCGAGGCGTGGGTCCAGACCTCCTGGAAGCCGCCATGGCTGGCGCGCCGCTCGACTCGCTCCACGATCCCTCCCCTGGCCCGCGCGGGCTGGTCTGCTAGAAGTGGATGACGGTGCGGATGGACTCGCCGGCGTGCATCAGGTCGAACGCCTCGTTGATGCGGTCCAGCGGCAGCGTGTGGGTGATGAAGGGATCCAGCTCGATCTCGCCCCGCATCGCCTGCTGCACCATGCCCGGCAGCTCCGTCCGACCGCGGACGCCGCCGAAGGCCGAGCCCCGCCAGACCCGGCCCGTCACGAGCTGGAACGGGCGCGTGCGGATCTCCTGGCCCGCCCCCGCGACGCCGATGATGACGCTCTCGCCCCAGCCCTTGTGGCAGCACTCCAGGGCGGCCCGCATCACGTCCACGTTCCCGATGCACTCGAAGCTGAAGTCGACGCCCCCGTCGGTCAGCTCGACGATGACCTCCTGGATGGGCCGCTCGTGGTCGCGCGGGTTGACGCAGTCGGTGGCGCCCATCTGGCGGGCCAGCTCGAACTTCCCGGGGTTGACGTCGATGCCGATGATGCGGCCGGCCTTCGCCTGGCGGGCGCCCTGGATGACGGCCAGGCCGATGCCGCCGAGGCCGAAGACGGCCACCGTGTCGCCGGCCTGGACCTTCGCGGTGTTGTGGACGGCGCCGATGCCCGTCGTCACGCCGCAGCCGAGCAGGCACATCTTCTCCAGGGGCGCGACCGGGTCGATCTTCGCGAGGGAGATCTCGGCGACCACCGTGTACTCGCTGAAGGTGCTGGTGCCCATGTAGTGGTAGAGGGGCTTGCCCTGGTAGGAGAAGCGCGAGGTGCCATCGGGCATCAGGCCCTTGCCCTGGGTGGCGCGGATGGCCTGGCAGAGGTTCGTCTTGCCCGATTGGCAGAACTTGCAGACGCGGCACTCCGCCGTATAGAGCGGGATGACGTGGTCGCCCGGGGCCACGGACGTCACGCCCTCCCCCACCTCGACCACGATGCCGCCGCCCTCATGGCCGAGGACGGCCGGGAAGAGGCCCTCGGGGTCGTCCCCGCTCAGCGTGAACGCGTCGGTGTGGCAGACGCCGGTGTGGGTGATGCGCACGAGGACCTCCCCCCGGCGGGGCGGCTCGACGTCGATCTCCACGATCTGCAAGGGCTTTCCGGCTTCAAAGGCGACGGCGGCGCGGCTCTTCACGGGGGCTCTCCAGGGCGGTGGGGGTGGGCCCGATGGCATCGAGGCCGAGGCGATGGTAGGCAGCCGTGGCACCGGGGTCAATCGCCCCGCCGCCTCCCGGCCAGCCCCTCGACGAGGCCCGGGCGCCGTGGCACTCTGCCGGCGGTCGCGGAGGAGTGCAGACGATGGGCGCAGGGGAAGCCGGGGCGCCGGCCTCGGAGGGTCTACAGGGTCGCGCGGCCCTCGCGCTCGTCGGGGGCCTCTGGCTCGCCTTCGCGGCGCTGCTCGCCCTGCCCCGCGTGCACGAGAGCGCTGGCCTGCTGGTCGGCGTCGGGGGCAGCGCGGCGGTGCTGCTCGTCCTGGGCCTGCTCGCCGCCGGCCGCGGCGCCCGGCTGGGCCTCGTCTTCTCCTTCAAGCGCGCCCACGTCGCCCAGGCCTGCGTCCACTCCGGCGTCTACCTGTACTGGGGCATGTACTGGCCCGCCGTCGGGGCCCAGGTCCCGCTCCTCATCGGCCAGGTCCTCTTCCTGACGGTGCTCGAGGTGATCGCGTCGTGGCTGCTCGGTCGCCGCCACCGCCTGGGCCTGGGCGCGGTGCCCATCGTCTTCAGCACCAACCTCTTCCTGTGGTTCCGCGACGACGTCTTCGCCTTGCAGTTCGCCATGCTGGCGTTCGCGTGGGTCACGAAGGAGTACGTGAAGTGGGATCGCGGCGGGCAGCGCCTGCACGTCTTCAACCCGTCGGGCATCGCCCTCGCCGTGGCGGCCTACCTGCTCATCGCCACGGGTCACACCGACTGGACGCGGGCCTGGGAGATCTCGCAGTCGCTCGGCTTCGGGCCGCTGGCCTACGAGAACATCTTCCTGATGGGCCTCATCGTCATGACCATCGTGCCGGTGGTCCTGCTGACGCTGGGCGCCGCCCTGACGATGCTGGCCCTCGGGGCGCTGTGGACGGCCTGGACGGGCACCTTCCACTTCATCGACACGGGCATCCCCATCGCCGTCTTCCTGGGCATGAACCTGCTGGCGACGGATCCGGTGACGACGCCGCACCACCGCCTGGGTCGCCTCTTCGCCGGCGTGCTGTACGGCGCGGCCGTCTTCTTCCTGTACGACGCCCTCAAGCTGCTCGGCCACGGGGCCACCGCCGACGAGCCCGCGCTGGTGGTGACCTACTTCGACAAGCTGCTCTTCCTGCCGGTGCTGAACCTGCTGGCGCCGGCGCTCGACGCCCTCGCCCGGCGCGTGGAGGCGCTGGCGGGCCGGGCGGTGCCGCGGCTCCTGCGCCTGAACCTGGTCCACCAGGCCGTGTGGGCGGCGGCGTTCGTGGGGCTGGTGCTGCCCGCGACCCATGACCACCCGGGCCGGCAGCCCGAGCACTGGCGCGGCCGCTGCGAGGCCGGCGAGCCCGGCGCCTGCGGCCACCTGCTCGATCTCTACCACCAGGCCTGCCGGGACGGCGTGGCCACCGCCTGCCACAACGCGGGCGTCATGCTGGAGCGGGGCGAGGGCGGCGCGGCCGACGCCGACGCCGCCGCCCGCCTGTACCGGCAGGGCTGCGATGGGGGCGCCCCGGCCGCCTGCCACGCCCTCGGGACGCTGAGCCGCGCCCGGGGTCAGGCCGCCCTGCCCCTCTTCGAGCGGGCCTGCGAGGGCGGCGACGCCGCGGGCTGCCACGAGGCCGCCGTCGAGACGGCCGCCGAGCAGCCCGAGCGCGCCCGGGCCTTCGCGCAGCGGGCCTGCGACGCCGGCAGCGTCGCCGGGTGCGGGGGGCTGGGGGCGCTGCTCGTCCAGGGCCGGGGTGGCCCGCGGGACCCGGCCGCCGCCGCGCCGCTGCTGGAGCGGGCCTGCGCCGCGGGCGGGGGCCCGGCCTGCGCGAACCTGGCCGTGATGTACCGGCGGGGGGATGGCGTGCCCGCCGACGCGGCCCGGGCCGAGGCGCTGCGCCAGCAGGCCTGCACCGCCGGCGTCCAGGCGGCCTGCCGCTGGCAGTAGGTCAGCCCGGCGGCGGCGGGTCGATGCGGGCCCGCAGCGCGGGCACCAGCTCGGCCTCCTCCATCCGCAGGTGCCGGCGCAGGCCCCGCAGCAGGGCGGCGGCGGCGTCCACGACCTCCGCGCGATCCACCAGCACCTCGGTGCGGATGCGCTCCGCAAGATCAAAGAAATCGCGGGCTTCCGCGCCCAGGACGTCGTGATCCCGGGCGATGTGCCGCAGGAGCAGGCTGTCCTCCCCCAGCACGGTGGCCACCAGGGCCTCCTCGCGGGGGAAGTGCTGGGTGACCTCGTGCTTGATGAGGTGGGCGATGGCGTCGAGGTGGTCGAAGTCCTCGGCGGTGACGAGCCGGCCCAGGTTGCGCTCCAGCTCGTCGAGGGCCGTGCCCAGCGCCGCGTGGTCGTGGTCGAGGTGGTGAAGCTCCAGGCGATCGGCGCTGCTCATGGGCGTGCTCCTTGTCGGGCCGCCGCTCTGGTGTGCAAGGCCGATACCGGGCGCGGAGGCCCGCGGCGCCGGGCGGGCCGCTACAGCGCGGTAGCGGCGGGGCCGCGCGGGGTCACTCCTCTTCCACGGGCAGCAGGAACGTGATGCGGGCGCCCGGCCCGCCGGCGTGCCCGCCGACCTGGAGCTGGCCCTGGTGGCGGGCGATGATGCTCTGGGTCACCGCCAGGCCGAGGCCGGTGCCCTCCCCCTCGGGCTTGGTCGTGTAGAAGGGGTCGCAGACGCGGGCCAGCTTGTCGCTGGGGATGCCCGGGCCCTGGTCGTCGAAGTGCACCGCCACGACGCCATCCAGGTGCTCGGCCTCGACGGTGATGGTGGAGCCCTCGGGGGCCGCGTAGATGGCGTTGAGCAAGACGTTCATCGTCGCCTGCATGAGGCCATGGCGGTCGCCGGCCACCAGGAACAGGCCCGGATCCGGGCGCAGATCCACCTCCAGGCGCTTCTTGTTCAGGGCCGGGCGACACAGGCGAAGACAGGCCGACACGATGTCATGCACATCGAGGCTCAGGACCGCCCCGCTCGACGGCCGGGCGTAGTCCAGCAGGGCCCGCACCGTCTGCTCGATGCGGGTCAGCCCATCGTGGATGGCGTCGAAGTAGGTGGGCAGGCGATCCTCGGACACGCGCCCGCTGCGCAGGGCCGAGAAGAGCGACTTCACCCCGGCGAGGGGGTTGTTCACCTCATGGGCGACGCCGGCCGCGAGCTGCCCGATGGAGGAGAGCTTCTCGGCCTGGACGAGCTTGGCCTGCTCCTCGCGCAGGCGGTCCTCGGCCCGGCGGCGGGCCGTGACGTCCTCGGCCACGGCGATGATGCCGCCCACGGCGCCCCCCGGGTGCACCACCCGCGAGGCGTTCCAGCGCAGGCAGGGCGAGACGAGGCCGTGGTTGTCGGCCAGGCCCTCGAAGCCGCGCAGCTCGGAGCCGCCGAGCACGGCCTGGAAGGCCTCCGCCGTCGCCTCCCGCTCCTCGACGGGCACGAGGTTGAGGAACGACCGCTCCAGGACGAGCTCGCGACGGCGCCCGAAGACCCGCTCGGCCTCGCGGTTGAACTCCATGACCAGGAGCTCCGGCGAGAGCAGCACGATGACCGACGCGGCGAGGTCCACCACGAGCCGGTAGCGGTTGTCGGTGTCGAGCACGTCGCGGACGATGGCGGTGAAGAAGCGCTCGCCCCCGACGATGCCCTCCGACACCGACAGCTCGATGGGCCGGATCTCGCCGTCGAGGCGCTGGGCGTGGACGTGGCGGATGCGGCCGATGGCCCGGCGCTCCCCCGTGCGCTGATACTTCTCCAGGTAGGCGTCGTGTTCGGACTGGTACGGCTCGGGCATGAGGCGGCTGACGTTGGTGCCCAGCACCTCGGCCGCCGTGCAGCCGAAGATGCGCTCGGCCGCCCCGTTGAACGAGGTGATCAGGCCCGCCTGATCGATGGTCACGAGGCCATCTCGCGCGGTCTCGGCGATGCTCAGCCACCGCGCCGCGAGGTTGGCGAGGCTCGGATCGACGGCCTTTGCCTCGGTCACGAGTGCGCTCCTTTTGCTACCACATGGAAACAACGTTACCGTTTCTCGCCACCGTCAGGTGCGCCGCGGCGGCCCTGGGGGCCGTCGCAGCGAGGCGTCGCTTGCGGCACACATCTTGTAGCGTTTGGCGTTGTATCGAGATTTCCTCGACTTTGCCACCGGACGAACAGCGGTCATGCTCAGAATCCTCCTGGTCGACGACGAGCCCACGCTCCGCCTCTCGCTTGGAGACGCCCTGGCGGACGCTGGCCACCAGGTCACCCTGGCGGCCGATGGCGCCGAAGCGGTCGAGCGCATCAAGGACACCACCTACGATCTCGTGCTGACCGACATCCGCATGCCCCGGATGGGCGGGCTGGCCCTCTTCCGCGAGGTCAAGCAGCTCTCGCCCAGCACCGACGTGATGCTGATGACGGCCTACGGCGAGGTGCGCGACGCCGTCGCCGCCCTCAAGGAGGGGGCCCGCGACTACCTCACCAAGCCGTTCGACGAGGACGAGCTGCTCGTGCGCGTGGCCCGCGTGGCCGAGCGCCACTCCCTGCGCACCGAGCTGACGCAGGCGCGCCAGCAGCTCGCCCGGCAGTCCGTGGCGCAGGAGCTCATCGGCCGCTCCCCCCCGATGGTGCGCCTCAACGACCTCATCGAGACCATCGCGCCCACGGAGGCCTCCGTCCTCATCCTCGGAGAGAGCGGCACCGGCAAGGAGCTCATCGCCCGCCGGCTGCACGGCCTGAGCAGCCGGTCCAAGGGCGCGTTCGTGCCCGTGCACTGCGCGGCGTTCCCCGAGACCCTCATCGAGGCGGAGCTCTTCGGCCATGAGCGCGGCGCGTTCACCGGCGCCGTCCGCCGGCGCGATGGGCGCTTCAAGGCGGCGTCGGGGGGCACCCTCTTCCTCGACGAGGTGGCCGAGATCCCGCTGCCGGCCCAGGCCAAGCTGCTGCGCGTGCTGCAGGAGGGCATCGTCGAGCCCATCGGCACCAACACGCCCGTGCAGGTCGACGTCCGCATCATCTCGGCGACCCACCGCGACCTGAAGGACTGCGTCAACCGGGGCACGTTCCGCGAGGACCTGTACTACCGGCTCAACGTGCTGGACATCGTGGCGCCGCCCCTGCGGGAGCGCACGGGCGACCTGCCCCTGCTGGTGGAGCACTTCCTGGAGCGCTTCAGCCGCGACCCCGAGCACCCGCCCGAGATCTCGCCCGAGGCCTGGGCCACCCTGATGGACTACCGCTTCCCCGGCAACGTGCGCGAGCTGGAGCACGCGGTGCAGCACGCCGTGGTGCTGGCCCGGGGCGGCGAGATCCGGCCGGAGCACATGCCCCGCGACATCGTGGGCCGCCGCATCGCCGACGGGCTGCGCGCCTCCATCGACGCCAGCCCCGTCCTGGAGACGCTCACCGACGCCACCCGCTCCTTCGAGCGCACCTACCTGGAGCGCGCCCTGCGCGCGACGGACGGCCACAAGACGAAGGCCGCCGCCCTCCTCGGCATCTCCCGCAAGAACCTCTGGGAGAAGCTCAAGGCCCACGGCATCGAGGCCTGAGCGTCGGTTTTCCGGTTTCTTTTCAGAGAGTTGCGGCGGGGACGACCGGGCCGCCCCCGGGCCGTCAGACCGTGCGGGAGAACCGCTCGGCCGAGGCCGCGCCGCCCGGGCGCCGCAGGCGGGTGTCGAACGGCATGGCCACGTTGCGCAGGAAGAGGCGGCCGGGGGGCAGCACCCGGACCACCGGGCCGTCGAGGGCCACCAGGCCGTCGGCCTCCAGCGGGGCGAGCATCGCCAGCTCCTCGGCGAAGCGCACCTCGCCGTCCTCGCCCAGGTCCACGTGCAGGTTGCACATGATCTCGTTGATGATGTCGCGCCGCTCCAGATCCTCGAGGTCGAGGGCCAGGCCGCGGGCGACGGGCAGGTGGCCGGCCTCCAGGGCGCGGTGGTACTGGCCGAGCGGGCGGATGTTCTGGGTGTAGACGCCGCCGATGTCGCTGATGCCCGAGCTGCCGAAGGCGATGGTCTCGACGTCGCGGTGCACCGTGTAGCCCTGGAAGTTGCGCCAGAGCCGCCCCGCGCGGCTCGCCTGGGCCAGCTCGTCGCCCGGCAGGGCGAAGTGATCCATGCCGATGGCCTCGTAGCCGCCGTAGACGAACGCCTTGTAGGCCTGGCGGAAGAGGTCGACCTTCTCGCGCCCGCGCGGGAGCTCGTGGGCCGGCAGGACGCGCTGGTTCTTGCGCTGCTCGGGCACGAAGGCGAAGGAGTAGACGGCCAGGCGGTCCGGGCGCAGGGCGAGCACCTGGTCCAGCGTGCCCGCCCACGAGCGCGTCGTCTGGCGGGGCAGGCCGTAGATGAGGTCGAAGTTGATGCTGCCGAAGCCCAGGCCGCGGGCGTAGTCGACGAACCGCTGCGTCTCGTCGAAGGTCTGGGTGCGGCGGATGGCGGCCTGCACGCCGACGTCCAGGTCCTGCACGCCCATGGACAGCCGGTTGAAGCCCAGCGACCGCAGCGTGCGGAGCTGCTCCAGGCTGGTGACCGACGGGTTGATCTCGACGCTGAGCTCGGCGGTGGGCTCGCAGAGGAAGCGGTCGCCGATGAGCTCGGCCAGCCGCTCGAGCTGGGCCTCCGTGAGGAACGTCGGCGTCCCGCCGCCCAGGTGCACCGAGCGGACCGGCCGCCCGCGCCCCACCACGTCGACCACGCGGTCCATCTCCAGCGCCAGGTCGTCGAGGTAGGCGTCGCCGCGGCCCTGGTCCTTGCTGATCACCACGTTGCAGCCGCAGTAGGCGCACATGGACCAGCAGAACGGGACGTGGACGTAGAGCGCCAGGGGCAGCTCCGGGTCGGCCTCCTGGAGGGCCTGCCGGTAGCGGGCCTCCGGGAAGCCGTCCACCCAGGCGGGCACCGTCGGGTAGCTGGTGTAGCGAGGTCCGGGGACGTCGTAGCGGGCGAGCAGCTCGTCGGAGATGGGGGGCAGCTCGGTCGCGGCGGTCGGGGCGTGCAGGGGTGCGTTCATGCCCACCCCTCTCTTCAAGCGGCGTGCCTCACCGGGACTTCGGCGCTGGCGCTGGCCGGGCCCCCTCCCCCGTTCCCATCCGGTAACCGGCGGCCGCGCCCGCGGCGCGAGATGGTGACCGCGGGAAGCTGCGGGCCAGGACGGAGTGGCCGACGACCGTCAGCGAGCTGAGGGGCATGAGGACCGCGGCGGCCAGGGGCGAGATCTGCCCCGCCAGGGCCAGCGTCGCGAAGAGGGCGTTGTAGCCCAGTGAAAACAGCAGGTTGCGGCGGACGACGGCCAGCGCGCGGCGGGCGCCGGCGTGGGCCTCGGCCACCAGGGCGGGGGCCGCGTGGGTGAGGAAGGCGTCCGCGACCTGCAGGGCCACCTCGGCGCCGCCGTGCACCGCCAGGCCCACATGGGCGGCGCGCAGGGCGGCGGCGTCGTTGAGGCCGTCGCCCACCATCGCCGCGTGGCCACGGGCGACGTGGGCCGCCTTGCCCTCGGGGGACACGCCGCCCAGGGCGGTGGGGATGCCCAGGGCCGCGCCGAGGCGGGCGACGACGCCGGGGTGGTCACCGCTGAGGATCTCCACCTCGACGCCAGCCGCCTGGAGCCGGGCCACGGCGCCGGCGCTCTCGGGGCGGACCTGGTCCCCCACGGCGGCGAGGCCCACGTCCGCGCCGTCGACGCGCAGGCGGACGGGGGTGTGCCCGGCGGCGATGGCGGCGGCCACGGCGTCGGCGAGCGCCGCGGGCAGCGGGGCGTCGGCGAGGCGCTGGGGGGCGCCGATCTCGACGAGGTGGCCGTCGACGACGCCGCGCACGCCGACCCCGGGGACCTCCTGCACGTCGGTGGCGAGGGGGCGGCCGGCCGGCGGATCGAAGCGGGCGACCGCGCGGGACACGGGGTGCACGGACACCGCGGCCAGGCGCCCGATGAGGCCGGGCGGCACTTGACCGGCGACGGTGGCGACGCGCAGCTGGCCCTCCGTCAGCGTGCCCGTCTTGTCGAAGCAGACGCGGTCGATGCCGGCCAGGCGCTCGATGGCGGCGGTGGAGCGAAACAGGATGCCGGCGGCGGCCGCCTGCCCGCGGGCCACGGCCAGGGCCACCGGCGTCGCCAGGCCGAGGGCGCAGGGGCACGTCACGACGAGGAGGGAGACCACCACGGTGAACGCCCGGTCGGGGGCCACGAGGGCCCACGCGACGCCGCCGATGACGGCCAGGGAGAGCACCGCCAGGACGAAGCGCCCGGCGAGGCGGTCGGTGAGGGCCACCAGCGGCGCGCGCTCGTCGTCCTCGGCGCTGGCGCGCTGCATCAGCCCGCCGACGCGCGTCTCCTGGCCCGCGGCGGTGACGCGGACCTCCAGGGGCTCGCCCAGGTTGACGGTGCCGGCGAAGACGGCCATGCCGGGGATGACGGGGACGGGGCGCGCCTCGCCGGTGAGCAGGCGCTGGTCGACGTGGCCGCTGCCCAGGACGACCTCCCCGTCCGCGGGCAGGCTCTCGCCGGAGCGGACGCGGACGCGGTCGCCCACGCGCAGGAGCGAGGCCGGCACCTCCTCGAAGGCCGTCTCGTTCCAGCGGCTCGCGCGGCCCGGGGTGAGGGCGGCCAGCAGCTCGGCGCGGTTCATGGCGGCGCGCTGGCCACGCTGCTGCAGGTAACGTCCCGCCAGCAAAAGGAAAACCAGCGTCGTCACCGAGTCGTAGTACACCGCCCCGTGGCCCGTCACCGTGGCGATGACGCTGGCGCTGAAGCCGCCGATGAGGCCGAGGGAGATGGGCAGGTCGAGGTGCGGGACGCGCAGGCGCAGGCCCGCCCAGGCCGAGCGGTGGAAGGGCCAGGCGCCGTAGGTCACGGCCGGGATGGCCAGGAGGAGGCTGAGCCACTCGAAGGCGCGGCCGAAGGTGGCGTCGGCGTCGGCCCCCGCGTACAGGGCGAAGGCCAGCAGCATGGTGTTGCCGGCCAGGGCCGCCGTGACGCCCAGGCGGATGAGCGCCCGGCGGTCGGCGCGGCGCAGGGCCTGCTCCCCCGCCCGCCCCACGGGGCTCGACGGGTAGCCGATGCGGTGCAGCTCGGTGGCCACCGCGCTCAGGCTGACGACGGCGGGATCCCAGTCGAGGATGACGCGGGCGCGGCCGAAGTCGAGGCGGGCGCGGCGGACGCCGGGCACCACCCGCGGGAGCTGCTCGACCACCCAGACGCAGGCGGCGCAGTGCACGCCCTCCAGGGCCAGCTCGATGCGGTGGCCGTCGGGGGCGAAGCGGGCCAGGAAGGCCGGGTCGTCGAAGTGGCGGTAGCGCTCGGCCGAGGCCTCGGGGGCCGTGGGGCCACCGTCGGTGCCGAGGCGGGTGCGCAGGCTGTAGAACGCCTGGAGGCCGGCCTCGCCCAGGGCCGCGTAGACCGTCGCGCAGCCGGTACAGCAGAAGACGGGCGCGTCGGCGGGGGCCTCGACCTCGACGGGCAGGCCGCAGTGGGCGCACGGGGTGCTCATGGGGCGTGGCACCGGCTGTCGGCGGCGACGGCGCCGTCCACCGCGAAGAGGTGGGGCAGCCAGTGGCCGGTGAGGGACCAGAGGCCGGCCAGGAGGAGGCCGGTGGCCATGGCGGGGCGGGCGAAGCGCCAGCGCCGCACGGCCGCGAGGCGGGTGGCGAGGCCGCCGACCGCCACCAGGATGGGCAGGCCGCCGAGCCAGAGGGCCGCCAGGATGCCGGCGCCCTCCATGGCGCTGCCGCTGCCGGCCGCCAGGGCGACGAAGCCCCAGAGCCAGCCGCAGGGCAGGAAGGCGGTGAGCAGGCCGACGCCCGTGGCGCCGCGGACGCCGCCGCGGCGGAGCATGCGGGCCCAGGGCCCGGGGGCCCGGCGCGGCTCCGCGATCTGCACCCGGGCGGGGCGCAGCATGCGCACGGCGAGGACGATGAGGGCGACGCCCATGGCGATGGCGGCGAGCTGCTGGACGCCGACGAGGCGCTCGCCGAGGGCGTCGAGGCCGCCCCCCAGGCCGCCGGCGAGGGCGCCGAGGCCGAGGTAGCCCAGCAGCCGCCCGGCCTGATAGCCGACCCCGGCCCGCACGCCCCGGGCGCCGCAAGCGGCCGCGAACGCGCCGCACATGGCGCCGCAGTGCACGCTGCCCGCGAGGGCGGCCAGCAAGGCGGCGCCGAGGGTCATCGCAGCACCAGCCGCTGGGCGTCGAGCCAGGTCCGCTGCCCGTCCGTCAGCTCCGCCTCCAGGCGGTAGAGGCCGGGGGCGCCCGTCCAGTCGGCCCGGTAGCGACCCGGCCCGGCCTCGACGAGCACCAGCTCGGCGTCGTGGTCGCGGGTGTCGGCCCGCTGCAGGCGCAGGCGGCCATGCCAGCCGGTGACCGGTACAAGCGCCTGATCCTGCAGGGAGATCTCGAGGCCACCCTCCACGGGCGAGAGCAGGCCGCGGAAGCCCAGGGCCTGCGAGGCGGCCCGGCTGGCCATCACGGCGTCGTGGCCGAGGGCGTCGCCGTAGGCGTCATCCGACTCCAGGATGGGCGGCGAGCTGCTGGCCACGTAGACCATGGCCACGTTCACCGCCACCACGAAGGCGAGCCCCCCGGCGATGCCCAGGGGCCAGAGGTTTCTGCGCGCTGCCATCACCCTCCCTCCGTCAACGGGGCCAGGAACGTCCCGGTCACGCCCAGATCCACGCCCGCGTCATCCACCACCCGCAGGCGGAAGCGCGTCTCGCGCACCCCGTCCGCCGGGCGGACCACCAGCACCGGGAAGTGCTGGACGGCCCCGGGGGCCACCGCCATGTCGGCGACGGGCGACGACACGTCCGTGCCCTCGGGCCCCTCGAGCGCGACCTTGAAGTGGCGGACGGCGCCGGCCCGGTTGGAGATGCGCAGCTGCATCATGTTCTGGATGCGGCCATCGGGGAGCTGCACGTACGGCGCCCCCGGCAGCCGCGCCAGGTTCACCTCCACCGGGGCGCGCAGGGCGACGGCGGTGGAGAAGCCCACGACCAGCAGGACCAGCGCCACGCCGTAGAGGACGACGCGGGGCCGCAGGATGCGCCGCGGCTGGCCGGCCAGAATGCGCTCCGAGGTGTAGCGGATGAGCCCGCGGGGCCGGCCCAGCTTGTCCATGATGGAGTCGCAGGCGTCGATGCACGCCGTGCAGTTGATGCACTCCATCTGGATGCCATCCCGGATGTCGATGCCCGTCGGGCAGACCACCACGCACTTGCGGCAGTCCACGCAGTCGCCCGTGCCCTCCGCCTTCGCCTTGCCCCGGGGCTCGCCGCGGCCCGCGTCGTACGCGATGGCCAGGGAGTCGGGGTCGAGGAGCACGGACTGGAAGCGGCCGTAGGGGCAGACGACGACGCAGGTCTGCTCACGAAACCACGCGAAATCAAAGAACAAGATACCGGTCAGCACCACGAAGAACGAGGTCCCGGCCGGGTGGGTGGACGGGAACGCCTGGGCCATCAGGACGCCGTCGCGCCCGATGAAGTAGGCCACGAGGGTGGTCGAGAAGGCCCCCGCCACGATGAGGAAGGCCGTGAGCTTCAGGCCCTTGCGGGCCACCTTCCCCGCCGACCAGGGCGCCTGGTCCAGCCGCTTGCGGGCGCTGGGGGGCCCCTCGATGAGCTCCTCGATGGGGCGGATGATCGACTCCATCAGCACCGTCTGCGGGCACGCCCAGCCGCACCAGAGGCGGCCGAACACCGCGGTGAAGAAGAAGATGGAGAAGATGAAGATGCCCACCCCGAAGAGCAGCCACCAGGCGTCCGTGGGGAAGAACGTCAGCCCCCAGAAGTAGAAGCGGCGCCCCGGGATGTCGAAGAGCATCGCCGGGTGGCCCGCCACGTCGATCCACGGCGCGATGAGCAGCAGCGCGAACAGGGCCCACGCCACCGCGGTGCGCGCCTTCACGAAGCGGCCGACCACCCGCAGGGGGTACAGCCACACCCGCCGCCCACCCTCGCCGATGGTGCGGACTCGATCGTCCTTGGCCAGTGCCATGGTGCTCGCCTCAGTCCCCGTCGTACTTCGCGCCCTGCGGTTCCTTGGGGTTCGGGGGGTTGGTGCCCTTCAGGGACTTCACGTACGCGGCCACCGCCACCATGTCCTGGTGGGAGAGCTGGGACTTCCAGCTGATCATGCCCTTGTCGGGCACGCCGTCGGCGATGACCTTGGCGATGTCGGCCAGCGACCCGCCGTGCAGCCAGTACTCGTCCGTCAGGTTCGGGCCGACGAGGCCGGCGCCGGTGGCCGTGTGGCAGGCCACGCAGTTCTTGTCGAAGACGCCCTTGCCCGTCGCCACGGTGGCCTGGTCGGCCAGGGCGGCGGAGAGCTCCTCCTGGGTGAAGCCGGCGCCGCGGGTGTCGCCCGCCCCGGCCGCGGCCATCTCGGCGGCGTACTCCTCCTGGGGCAGCTCGCCGGGGCCAAAGTGGTACCAGGGCAGGTAGACGAGGGCGAAGGCGATGCTCAGGTAGAACATCATCAGCCACCACCGCGGGAGCGGGTTGTCGTACTCCTGGATGCCGTCGTAGTCGTGGTCGAGGATCTCGTCCTTCACCTCACTCACCGCGCACCTCCCCGTCGTCGAGGGCCATGCGACCGCGCATGGCGTAGAACCTGGACGCACCGGGGCGGACGATCCAGGCCAGCATCAGGACGAAGATGGCCACGAACAGCACCACCGCGACGAGCGGGAGCTGCAGCCACTCCGTACGGGACAGAATCTCCGCCTTCATCACTTGCCTCCCGCGGCCGCCGGGGCCTTCTTGATGTCGGTGCCGAGGCGCTGCAGGTAGGCGATCAGCGCGACGATCTTCTTGCCACGGATGTCCGGCAGGCCCTGGCTGACGAGGCCGTCGGCGATGGTCGCCGCCTGGGCCTGGGCCATGGCCACCGCCTCCTCCACCTCACGGTCGGAGTAGGGGGCGCCGAGCAGGCGGAAGGCCTTGACCTTGGCCTGGGTCAGGTCGAGGTCGAGGGCGTCCTGATACAGCCACGGGTAGCGCGGCATGATGGACCCCTCGGAGGTCGAGCGCGGGTCCAGCATGTGGTTGTAGTGCCAGAAATCCGGGTACTTGCCGCCCACGCGGTGCAGGTCGGGGCCGATGCGCCGCGAGCCGAACTGGAAGGGGCGGTCGTAGATGAACTCGCCGGCCTTGCTGTACTCGCCGTAGCGGACCGTCTCGGCGCGGAACGGGCGGACCATCTGGGAGTGGCAGTTGTAGCAGCCCTCCGACACGTAGATGTCGCGGCCCTCCACCTCCAGCGGGGTGTAGGGCTTCACGGAGGCGATGGTCGGCACGTTGGACTCGATGGCCAGGCTCGGGATGATCTCGAGGGCCCCGCCGATGATGACGGCGACGGTCGTCCAGAGGGTGAACGTCAGGGGGCGGCCCTCCAGCAGGCGGTGCCACTTGCCATGGGCCTCCAGGGGGCGGGCGGCGAGGGGCGCGGCGCTGGCGCGGGTCGTCGAGGGGCTGCCCGACTTGATGGTCTTGTAGAGGTTGATGAGCATGAGCACGACGCCGGTGATGTAGAGGGCGCCGCCCAGGCCGCGGACGATGTACATGGGGTTGAGGGTCGGCAGCATGTCCGACCAGGTGCCGTAGACGAGGCGGCCCTCAGCGTCGAAGGCCTTCCACATCAGGCCCTCGGCGATGCCGGCGACCCACATGCTCATGACGTAGAAGCCGATGCCGACGAGGCCCAGCCAGAAGTGGGCGGAGGCCATGCGCTGGCTGTGCAGCTTCGTGTTCCACAGCCGCGGCACGAGCCAGTAGAGCATGCCGAAGGTGAAGAGGCCGTTCCAGCCGAGGGCGCCGCCATGGGCGTGGCCCACCGTCCAGTTGGTGTAGTGGGACAGGGCGTTGACCGACTTGAGGGACATCAGCGGGCCCTCGAAGGTGGACAGGCCGTAGAAGGTGATGGCGGCCACGAAGAACTTGAGGACGGGGTCGGTGCGCAGCTTGTCCCACGCGCCGCGCAGGGTGAGCAGGCCGTTGATCATGCCGCCCCAGCTCGGGGCCAGCAGCATCACCGAGAAGATGGTGCCGAGGGTCTGCGCCCAGTCGGGCAGCGCGGTGTAGAGCAGGTGGTGCGGGCCGGCCCACAGGTACAGGAACACCAGCCCCCAGAAGTGCACGATGGACAGCCGGTAGCTGTAGACGGGCCGCTCGGCCGCCTTGGGCATGAAGTAGTACATCAGGCCCAGGAAGGGCGTCGTCAGGAAGAAGGCCACCGCGTTGTGGCCATACCACCACTGCACGAGGGCGTCCTGGACGCCGGCGAAGACCGAGTAGCTCTTCGTCAGCGAGACCGGCAGGGCCAGCGAGTTGACGACGTGCAGCAGCGCCACCGCGATGATGGAGGCGATGTAGAACCACACCGCCACGTACAGGTGACGCTCACGGCGCTTCGCCAGGGTGCCGAAGAAGTTGATGGCGTAGGCGATCCAGACGACGGCGATGGCCACGTCGATGGGCCACTCGAGCTCCGCGTACTCTTTGCTGGTGGTGATGCCGGCCAGGAACGTGACCGCGGCGCTCACGATGATGAGCTGCCAGCCCCAGAAGTGGAACTTCGACAGCTTGTCGGAGAAGAGCCGGGCCTTCATGAGCCGCTGCACCGAGTAGTAGGTGCCGGCGAAGATGGCGTTGCCCACGAACGCGAAGATGACCGCGTTGGTGTGCAGGGGGCGCAGCCGACCGAAGGTCAGCCACGGCACGTCGAAGTTGAGCTGGCGCGCGACGAGCTGGAAGGCCGCCAGCAGGCCCACCAGCATGCCAATCAGGCCCCAGAAGGCCGTCGCCACCGCGAACTTGCGGACGATGGCGTCATCGTACTCGAACTCCTCCATCGGGAGGTCGGCGGCGGGGGCGGTCATCGGATCTCCTTGCGGGCGGGGGGTACGTCGTCGAGCAGCACCCGGTAGGCCGGGGTGTCGAGGTCGTCGAACTGGCCGTCTCGGGCCGCCCAGGCGAACACCAGGACGGCCGCGAGGACGAACCCGAGCGCGACAGGCAGCAGGATGAACAAGATCTCCATGGGAGGGCGGGCTCCTCTACTCCAGACGCGGCCCCCTTCGGCAAAGGCTGTGCCAGCGGCCTGCCATGCGGGTCGTCGCCGTTCCACCCCGCCGTTTCCGGGCCCTTTGGTACGTCCTGGTAACGAGCGTCCGGGATGGGTGACGGCGCGACCGGGGGTGCGAGGCGTGGCAGGATGCCGCACGATGCGGCCATCTGGTGGGGGGAGGCGGATGCGACGACTGGCGCTGGTGGTGGTGTGCGTGGGCTGCGGCGAGGCCCCGCCCCCGGGCCCCCCCGGGCCGCTCCCGCCTGTGGCCCTGCTGGGGCAGGCGGGCGTCGTCGAGACGGACGACGGGGCGCTGCCGCGCTACGACGCCGATCACCGGCCCGTGCTGCGGGTGGACGGCCCGCCCGGCGACTGGACGCTGCGGGTCCGCGGGCCCTCGGGGGCGAGCACGCTGGCCCTGGCGCCGCGGACGCTCGCCGGGGCCCGCTTCCTGGACGCGCAGGCGCCCTCGACGCCGGCCCCGACCGGGCCGGTCACCCTGGCGCTGGTCGTGGGCGGGGCGGAGACGCTGACGTGGCGGGCGGTCTGGGGGCCGGCGCCCGCCCCCGGCCCGGCCCTGGTGGAGGCCCGCGCGCGGCTGGCGCGGGGCGAGGCGGACGCCGCCGTCGCCGTGCTCGGGGACGTGGCCCGGCTGCCACGCGCCGATCAGCCCGGCGCCCTGGTGGTCATCGCCCGGGCGCGGCAGGCGGCCGGGCAGCCCGCCCAAGCGGAGGCGGCGTGGGTGGCCTGCGCCGACGCCGCCGACGGGGCGCGCCTGCCGTCGGCGGCCCTGGCCTGCGCGCGCGCGGCGGCGTCGCAGGCCCGGGCGCTGGGGCGGGTGGCGGCCGCCGCGGCGCTGCTCGACCGGGCGGAGCGCCAGGCCCGGCGCGTCGCGGACGCGGCGACGCTCGCGGCCCTCGCCGCCGACCGCTGCGCGCTGGCCCCGGCCGATGGGCCGTGCGAGGACGCCGTGGCGGGCGCCCTGGCGACCGGCGACGCGACCAGGCTGGCCCGCGCGCGCCTGGCCCTCGCCGCGTGGCGGCTGCGGCAGGGTCAGGGGCCCGCGGCCCGGGCGCTGGTGGAGGCGGCCGCGGCCGAGCCGGCCGGCCTCACCGACGAAATCCGTCGTGAGATCGAGCGGTTGCGCCAGGCCACCGGGCCCGGCTGACGGGGCGTCAGCCCTGGCGGGTGTAGTGGAAGCGGTGGATGGGCAGGCCGGTGCGCACGCAGCGGACCTCGCGGAACGTCAGGGGCAGATCATCGACGCCGAACGTCGTCCGGTCGCCGAAGGCCGGCACGGCCGCCAGGGACTCGTCGATCTCGGCCGCGATGTCGGCCACGTCCGACTTCACCCAGACGCGGCCCCCCGGGGCGAGCAGCTCGGCGAGCTGGGCGGCGAAGGGCCCCTGCACGAGGCGGCGCTTGTGGTGGCGCTTCTTCCACCAGGGATCGGGGAAGTTGATGAAGACGGCCTGCAGGCTGCCGGGCTGGAAGAGCGCCGGCGTCGCGGCCCGGGCGTCGGCCCAGACGATGCGCACGTTCTCGGGGCCGTGGGCGCTCAGCAGGTGGTGCAGGCGCCAGGCGAACCGGCGGCTGACCTCGATGCCCACATGGTCGTGGTCGGGCCAGGCGCGGGCCAGCTCGGAGAGGAACTTGCCGCGGTTGAAGCCGATCTCCAGCGTCAGCGGGGCCTCGCGCCCGAAGGTGGCGGGCCAGCTCCAGGGCAGGGCGTCGGGCGAGACCGCCACGTCGTAGCCGCCCCGGTCGTGGTCACCGAAGAGGCGGGCGTTGAGCAGCGGGCCGTCGCCCTCGGGGCGGGCGGCCATGGGTCCACGGACGCGGGGCATGGTACTTCTCCGGGAAACCGCGTGAGATCAGTGGGTTGCGGGCGCGGCATCCGGGGCACGGACGGCCGCGTCCGGCAGCACCAGGTCCGGGTCGTGGACGAGCTGCTGCAGGAAGCCGGCGGTGTTGTCGCCCATGCTGGTCTTGTAGACCAGCACGATGATGAGGGCGATGGCCACGACGGCCAGCATGATGAGGCCCCGGCGGGGGTCGGGGCGCGCGAGGTCCGCGGCGCGGACGCGGCTGCGGTGGCGAGGCATCAGGGCTCCGAGGGGCGCAGGTCCTTGAGGTCGAGCACGAGGCGGCGGGTGCCGCGGAACGTCTCCATGCGGGGGGAGAACAGCAGGTCCAGGGGGCCGCGCGTCTGCTCGAGGGCGGCCTCCATGCCCCAGCCGATGGCCTCGCAGGGGCCGGCCGTGCCGAAGACGTCGATCTTGAGGTGGCCGCCGCGCAGGGGGCGGCCGCGGCCGCGCACGCCCCGCGCGACCAGCCGCACCGCCGGGTTGGCGTGGCCGAAGGGGCCGAGGGCCTCCAGGCCGGCGACGTCGGCGGGCCCGATCTGGTCGAGGGCCACCTCGGCGTCGGCCTCGAGGTCGGGGGGGCCGGTGATCTCGACCTGGGTGCTGACGGCCGCGTTGAGCGCCGCGCGGAAGGCCAGCAGCGAGTCCTCGTCGAGGGCGAGGCCGGCCGCGCCGACGTGGCCGCCGTAGCGCTGCAGGTGGCTGGCGCAGTCGTCGAGGGCGCGCTTGATGTTCACGGCCGGCACGCTGCGGGCGCTGCCCTTCCAGGAGGTGCCGTCCCGGGCCAGCAGGATGGCGGGCCGGTGGAACTTCTCGACGAGGCGGGAGGCCACGATGCCCACGACGCCGGGGTGCCAGTCGGGGCTCTCCAGGACGAGGGCCGAGCCCTCCAGCAAGGTGGAGTCCCCCTCGACGCGGGCCACGGCCTCGTCGGCGATGCGGCGCTCGATGGCGCGGCGCTCCTGGTTCTGGGCCTCCAGCAAGGCGGCCAGCTGGCGGGCGGCGCCGGCGTCGTCGCCCACCAGCAGGCGCAGGCCCACGGCGGCGTCGGCCAGGCGGCCGGCGGCGTTGATGCGCGGCCCCAGGCGGAAGCCCAGGTCGCGGGCGGTGAGGGCCTCGGGGCGGACCTGGGAGACGTCCATCAGCGCGGCCAGGCCGAGGCGCGGGCGGCGCTGCAGCAGCCCGACGCCGTGGCGCACGAGCGCGCGGTTCACGCCCTGGAGGGGCGCCACGTCGGCCACGGTGCCCAGGGCCACCAGATCGAGGTAGTGGTCGGGGCGGGGCGGCGGGCCGTCGTACCAGGGGGCGTCGCGGAGCTGGCGGCGCAGCTCGACGAGCAGCATGAAGACGACGCCCACCGCCGCGAGGCCGGTGTCGGGGAAGCGGCAGCCCGACCGGTGCGGGTTGAGGTGGGCGAAGGCGGCGGGCTCGGGATCGCTGACCTGGTGGTGGTCGACGACGATGACGTCCAGGCCACGGGCCGTCGCGTGGCCCACCTCGCGGATGGCCGAGGAGCCGTTGTCGACGGTGACGAGGACGCGGGTGCCCGTGTCGGCCAGGTGGTCGATGGCCTCCAGGTTCAGGCCGTAGCCCTCGGTGAGGCGCTGGGGGATGTAGACGTCGAGCTCGACGCCCAGCACGTCGCGGCAGAAGAGCCAGAGCGTGGCCGAGCTGGTGACGCCGTCCACGTCGTAGTCGCCGTAGATCGTCACCTTCTCGCGGCGCCGGATGGCGGTGAGCAGGCGCTCGGCGGCCCGGGCGATGTCGGCCATGAGGCCGGGATCGGGCATGTCGCCGAGGCGGGCGGCCAGGAAGCGGCTGGCGTCGTCGGCGTCGTCGAGGCCGCGGGCCAGGAGCACCCGGGCCACGAGGGGCGAGGTGCCGGCGCGCTCCGCGAGGCGGACGGCGGCCCCGTCGTCCACCTGGTGGACCACCCAGCGACGCTGGACGTGCTCCGACATGCCGCTCCTTCGCCCTCGTCCACCCGGACCCGGTTGCCCGGCGGGGGGCGGATCTTATCAGGCTCGGGCCCGCGGCGGGAGGCCCGAAGCCCGCAGAATCCCGTCGTGGGTCGACGGCGGCGGAGGGGCTTCCCGTGCGTGGCGCCGCCCCGGTATATGGTGAGCGGCACCGAGGGAGGGTCGGGGATGACGCGTCGCAACACTCGCAGCCGGGGGTGGGCTCTGTCCGCCGGCCTGGCCATTCTGGCGCTGGGGCCCGCGGTGGGCTGTGATGACGGCGACGGGGGCGGCATCACCGTCATCCCCGGTCGCGACGGGGCCATCGACGCGACGGTGGACGCCGCCGTCGACGCCCGCCCCGCCGACATGGCCCTGCCCCCGCGGGACGCCGCCCCGCCGGCCCCCGACGCCGCCCCCGCCGACGCGGCGCTCCCCGACCAGGGGCCCGACGCCGGCCCCGTCATCGAGTGCGCCAACGGCCAGGACGACGACGGCGACGGCCGCACCGACTACCCCGAGGATCCCGGCTGCGAGGGCCCGGCCGACCTGACCGAGGCCGATCCGGCCACCCCGGCCTGCCGCAACGGCCTGGATGATGACGGCGATGGCCTGACCGACCACCCCGACGACCCGGGCTGCGCCAGCCCCGACGATCCCAGCGAGGCCAGCGCGTGCGGCGAGCACGTGGTGCAGGACATCAGCGCCGTGCGCCGCGTCGAGGGCACCACCGTCGGGCGCCCCGCGGTGCTCTCGGCCTGCCGCAACAACCTGGCCCCCGAGGCGATCTTCCTGTTCACGCTGCGCGAGTCGGTGGAGCGGCTGCACTTCGACACCGCCGGCACCGGGTTCGACACCCTGCTGCAGGTGCGCCGCGTCTGCGAGGACGACGCCTCCGAGGTGGCGTGCAACGACGACGCCCGCCCGGGCGAGCGCACGAGCGCCATCGACCTGGATCGGCCGGCCCGCGGCGACTACTACGTGGTGCTCGATGGCTTCCGCGAGGAGCAGGGGCCCTTCGTCCTCAACATCCGCGCGTCGGTGCGCGACGGCGCCCCCTGCCCCGCCGGCGAGGGGCCGGTGCAGTGCCGCGCGGGGGCGCTCTGCGTCGACGGCGTGTGCGCCGCGGCCGCCTGCGCCAACGGGCGCGACGACGACGGCGACGGCCGCAGCGACTACCCCGAGGATCCGGGCTGCACGGCGGTGGATGACGACGACGAGACGTCCCCCGATCCGCTGCCCCAGTGCGCCGACGGCGTGGACAACGACCGCAACGGCCAGACGGACTTCCCCGCCGACGCCAACTGCGACGACGCCGCCGATGACGAGGAGGCCCGCCCGCCTCAGTGTCGCGACGGCATCGACAACGACGGCGACGGGCTCGTGGATCTGGCCGATCCCGGCTGCCAGGGAAATCCCGATTACTTCAGTGAATTCAACATCGAAGCGTGTCGGGACGGGGCCGACAACGACGAGGACGGCCTCGTCGATCACCCCAACGACCCGGGCTGCGAGAGCCCGATCGACCCGGACGAGGCCGATCCCGATCCCCTGCCGGCCTGCTCGGATGGCGTCGACAACGACGGCGATGGCGACACCGACTACCCGAACGACGCGGCGAGCTGCCTGTGGGCGGCCGATCCCACCGAGGACGACCCCTGCCCGCGGCGGGAGCCGACGGAGATCACGGGCCTGGCGGACGCCCGGGGCAACACGACGGGCGGCCTGAACGACTTCGCGCCCGAGTGCCGGCGCAACAGCGGCGCCGAGGACGTGCTGCTGTGGCGGGTGGCCGAGGGGCGCGCCCTCTCGGGCCTCACCCTCTCCACCCGGGGCAGCGACTTCGACACGGTGCTCTCGGTGCGCGACCGCTGCGGGGCCGACGAGGACGTGGCCTGCAACGACAACGGCGGGCCCCTCGGCACCTCGTTCATCCGCCTCGGGCCCCAGGCCGCCGGGACGGACCTGTGGATCTTCGTGGACGGCGCGTTCGCCCAGGCCCAGGGCATCTGGCGCCTGAGCGTCACGGCGGAGCTGGCCGAGGGCTCGGACTGCTCGGGGCGGGGCGCGTGGATCTGCGGTCCGGGCCTCGCCTGCCGGGACGGGGCCGGGGGCCAGCGCTGCGCCCCGGCGGCCTGCGCCAACGGCCGCGACGACGACGGCGACGGCGTGACCGACTTCCCCGAGGAGCCCGGCTGCGACAGCCCGAGCGACGATGACGAGGCCGATCCGGCGCTGCCCCAGGCGTGCAGCAACGGCGTCGACGACGACGGCGACGGCGCCATCGACTTCCCGGCGGACGACCGGTGCACCTTCGCGGCCGATCCCTTCGAGGGGCCCGACTGCCGCGACGGCATCGACAACGACGGCGACGGCACCCTCGACTACGACCGCGACGGCGACGGCTTCCGCGACCGCAACGGCGACACCGGCTGCGCCTGCGACGACGACCCCACCGAGGAGGTGGACCCGCAGTGCGCCGACGGCTGCGACAACGACCGCGACGGCCTCATCGACCTGGAGGATCCGGGCTGCAACGGCGACCCGACCCAGAACAACGAGTTCAACGTGGCCCAGTGCCGCGACGGCATCGACAACAACCAGGACGGCAACATCGACTACCCGCGGGATCCCGGCTGCACCAGCCGCAACGACCCGCTGGAGGAGACGCGCGACCCGCTGCCGGCGTGCGCGGACGGGGTCGACAACGACGGCGACGGGCGCGTCGACTTCCGCGAGGACGGCCAGGGCGACGACGGCTGCCTGTCGGCGGCCGACCCCGACGAGCTGGGGGCCTGCGACGGCGACGTGGAGATGTTCCCCGACGACGGCATCCTCGAGGGCAACACTGCACAGAGCCTGGACAACCATGACGGCACCTGCCGCCCGGGGGAGGCGCCGGACGTGATGCGCGTGGCCCGGGTGCCCTACCGCGCCCGCGTGACCATCAGCAGCGAGGGCAGCGGCTTCGACACCGTCGTCTACGCCCGCAGCGCGTGCGCCCCGCAGACGGAGTGCCCGGTGGCGCCGCCGCCCGGGGGCGACCCCATGGACGCGGGCGTGGTGGACGCGGGCGTGGTGGACGCGGCTGTCGTGGACGCCGGCCCGGCGGACGCGGCCGTCGACGCCGCCGCCCCGCCCCCGGTCTGCGAGCCCATGGACACCGAGCTGGCCTGCGAGGACGACTCCGTGGGGCTGGCGGGCGTGGTGGTGCTGGACTGGGAAGGCGGCGACATCTACGCGGTCCTCGACGGCTTCGGCAGCGCGAGCGGCCCCTTCCGGTTCACGGTCGAGGCCGTGTACCTGCGCGGCGGCCAGTGCGGCCCCGAGCTCGTCGGCTACGCCCGCTGCCCCGCGGGCTTCGAGTGCCGGCCCGGGGGCGTCGTCCCCTTCCCCACCTGCCAGGCGGCCCCGTGACCAGCCCGAACCGCTACATCGCCGTCGCCGGCAACATCGGCGCAGGCAAGTCGACGCTCGTCGAGTTCCTGCGCTACCGCTTCAACCTCACCCCGTTCTTCGAACCGAACGCCGAAAACCCCTTCCTGACGCCGTTTTACAGCGACATGAAGCGGTGGGCGTTCCACAGCCAGATCTACTTCCTGACGCATAAGTTCCGGCTGCACCAGCAGCTCACGGACGCCCCCGGCACGGTGGTGCAGGATCGTACTCTCTACGAGGACGCAGAAATCTTCGCGGAGAACCTCTACCGGTCCGGGATGATGACCCCCGACGAGTACAGCGCCTACCGGACGCTCTACGAGGGCATCACCCGCACGCTCCGGCCCCCCGACCTGATGATCTACCTGCGCGCCGAGGTGCGCACCGTCCGACGCCGCATCAAGCTGCGGGGCCGGCCCGAGGAGCAGGAGCTCCCGCTGGCCTATATCAAGCGTTTGCACGCCCTGTACGAGGAGTGGTTCACCCGCTACGACCACTCCCCGACCCTCGTGGTCGAGGTCGACCGCCTGGACTACATCCAGGATCTGATCGACCGCATCGAGATCATCCGCACCATCGAGCGCTACCTCTGACGTCCCCCGGCGAGTGAGGCCTGGCCGCCCGGCGGCCGACGCCCGGGGTCCGCGCATCGTGGAACAATCATTGGACGTCGACATTTAATGTTGGTACAACCATTGACGACACCCCGCCCGCTGGCCTAATCTCACCCTCGCGTAAGGGTTCGATTGCAAGGAGCCGCCGATGATCACCCGCAAGATCGCCCGCCTGGAGCTGGAGGAGGAGCAGGACCTCGTGGCCCGGGCCCAGGGCGGCGACCACGCCGCGCTGGCCCACCTGCTCGACGCCCACTACCAGCAGATGTACCACCTGGCCCTCAAGGTCACGCGGGACCCGGTCAAGGCGGAGGACGTCACCCAGGAGGCCAGCCTCCAGGTGCTCCGGCGCATCGATCAGTTCCGGGCCGAGTCGCGGTTCTCGTCGTGGCTGTCGCGCATCGTGGTGAACACCGCCCTGCTCCGGCACCGCCGCGAGAAGCGGCTGGTGCCCACGCCGGAGATCTTCCCGCCGATGGTGCAGAGCACGGAGCCCGAGCCCGAGCAGGCCGCGCAGGACCGCCAGCTCCTGCAGATCGCCGACCGGATGCTGGGCGAGCTGCGCGACGGCGACCGGGAGCTGTTCATCCGCCGCTTCGTGGACGGCCTGTCCCTCAACCGCATCTCGGCCGAGACGGGGCTCTCCCTGCCGGCCCTGAAGAGCCGGTTCCACCGGGCGCGCCTGCGCTTGAAGGAGGCCTCCGAGGAGGCGGGCTGGGGCTTCGCGATCTGAGCGCCCGGCTCAGGGCCCCTGGAGCGTGGTGACGGCGATCCAGGACATGTAGCCGATGTAGAGGCCGAGCAGAGAGCCCCCCTCCACCCGCGTGACGCGGCGGCCCGTCAGGAAGATGCCCAGCATCAGCAGCGTCAGCCCCACCATCACCGCCAGATCCCACTGGATGGCCGCGAAGTCGACGCCGAGCGGGTGGATGCAGGCGGCCGAGCCCATCACGAACGACAGGTTGAAGAGGCAGCTGCCGACCACGTTGCCCACGGCCAGCTCCGGGTAGCCCTTGAGGGCGCCGGCCGTGCTGGCCGCGAGCTCGGGCAGGCTGGTGCCCACCGCCACCACCGTCAGCCCGATGACGCGCTCGCTGATGCCGAAGGCCGCGGCGATCTCGCTGCCCCCCTTCACCATGAAGTGCGCGCCCACGAAGAGGCCCACCATCCCGACCAGCAGCTTGACCACGTTGCGCAGGGCGGGCGGCGGCGGCAGCGCGTCGGCCGCCGCGGAGTTGTCGTCCTCGTGCCCCGGGGTGCGCACGCACCACCAGGTGAAGAGCACCGCCAGCACCATCAGGAAGGCGCCCTCGACGCGGCCCACCTGGCCGTCCACGAAGGCGTAGGTGCCGCCGAGGGTGGCGACCACCAGGAAGGGCATGTCGCGCCGGAAGAGGGGCCCGCCGCCGATGGCGAAGGGCTTGATGAGGGCCGCCGCCCCCAGCACCAGCCCGATGTTCGCGATGTTGCTGCCCACCACGTTGCCGACGGCCAGATCCGCCTCGCCCCGCAGCGCCGCCAGGGCCGACACGACCAGCTCGGGGAAGCTGGTGCCGTAGGCCACCACGGTGAGGCCCACCACCAGCATCGAGATGCCCGCCCGCCGAGCCAGGCCGACGGCCCCATCGACCAGCCAGTCGGAGGCGAGGACCAGCAGCACGAGGCCACCGATCAAGGAGATGACGGACAGGAGCATGGAGACCTCAGGGCTCAGGAGTTGCCGGCGCGGGGCCGAGATCTACCCGGCGCGGGGCCGGGACGCAAGCAGACGCCGGGGAGGCCGCGCCGGTCGCGGGGCCGCAGGGGGCGGACGGGCGGGCGCCCGCCGGCCCGTCAGTTGGGGACGCAGACGCGGATCTCGGCGCCCTCGATCGCCTCCTGGACGCCGGCCACCGCCCGGGCGCGCTGGCCGATGGGGCAGCCGCTCTCCGGCTCGTACGGGCGGCAGAGGACCGCCTGCCCCTCGGCCACGCAGGCGAGGCCGGCGGCGCAGGCCGCGTCGGGGCCGCAGGCGTCCCCGGCTTCGACCACGCCCGGCGCGACGCAGGTGGCCATGCCGGCGATGAGGGACGGCTGGCAGGCCAGCTCGGCCGGGCAGTCCTCGGCCACCCGCGGCCGGCAGGGCAGGACGCAGACGCCGATGTCGGGCCGATCGACCACGGCGGCGACGCAGCGGGCCGCCTGGCTGGCGGGGGTGTCGGTGGGCGGGGCGAGCCCGTCGAGGCAGGGCAGGAAGTCGGTGTCGACCACGGGCAGGCAGAACCGCAGACAGCGGGCCACGCCGGCCACGCGGACGCAGCCGAGGCCATCGCTGCAGTCGGCGGCGTCGGCGCAGACGTCGCCCTCGGCGCCGGGCCCGGGCGCGACGCAGAGCGGCACGCCGTCGTCTTCCACGGTGCAGGTGCGGCCGTTGGGGCAGCCGGTCTGGCGGACGGGCTCGCAGACGCGGCCGCGGCTGGCTTCTCCGCAGCTCAGGACCCCGAGGGCCAGCAGGGCGAGGGCGAGGTGGCGCATCGCGGGCAGAGTACGGCGCCGCGGCGGCCGTTGCACCCCCCTTGACCGGCCTCCCCCGCCGGCGCTGGACTTCCCCCGGCCCAGGCGCTAGACACGGCCCGATGGTCGCCCTCGACGAGCTCGCCGACGCCGCCGCCCGCTCGGGCTTCGCCCTGGTGGGCGTGGCCCCCGTGGAGGCCGCCGGCCATGGCTGGTATGCCCCGCACGCGGCGCGCCTGGAGGCCTGGCTCGCCGCCGGCCACCACGCCGACATGGACTGGATCGCCGAGCGCCTGCCCGACCGGCTGGTGCCCGGCCGCCTGCTGCCGGGCGTGCAGAGCGCCATCGTCCTGTGGCTCGATCACCGCACGCCGACGCCGCCCCGCCCGGACGGGCCGGTGGGCCGGGTGGCGGCGTACGCCTGGGGCCGCGACTACCACAACATCGCGCGCAAGGAGCTGCGGCGGCTGCGGCGCTGGCTGCTCGAGCGGCACCCGGGCATCGGCACCTACCTGAGCGTCGACACGGGCGCCGTCCTGGAGCGGGCCTTCGGGGAGCGGGCCAGCGTGGGCTGGATCGGCAAGTCCACCATGCTCATCCACCCGCGGCGGGGCACGTTCGGCTCGCTGGCCGTCCTCTTCGTCGACCAGGCCCTCCCCCCGGCGCCGGCCGCCCACCCGCACCGCTGCGGCACCTGCGTGGCCTGCGTCGACGCCTGCCCCACGGGCGCGCTGGGCCCCTGGGGCCTCGACGCGCGCCGCTGCATCTCCTACTGGACCATCGAGCACCGCGGCCTCATCCCCGCCGCGGTGCGGCCCTGGCTGGGCGAGTGGGTCTTTGGCTGCGACATCTGCCAGGACGTCTGCCCGTGGAACCGCGACGCCCCCCGGGCCGATCCCGCGCGCTGGCGGCCGGAGGCCGACCGGGCCTGGCCCGACCTGGCGGCCTGGATCCTCACCCCGGACGCGGCCCTGGAGGCCCGGCTCGAGGGCAGCCCCCTGCGCCGCGCCACCGCCCAGGGCCTGCGCCGCAACGCCTTGATCGTGGTCGGGAATCTGCGCCTCCACGCCGCCCGGACGGCGGTCGTCGCCGCCCTCTCCGACCCGAACCCCGTCCTCCGCGCCACGGCCGTCTGGGCCGGCCGGGCCCTGGGCATCCCCGGCGTCGAGGCGCGGGCGGCCCGGGATCCCGACGCGATGGTGCGCGCCGAGGTGGCGACCCCGTTGCCCCCGGAGCCCGCCTTGGGGTAGTCCCCCACAGAGCCGAGACGGAGCACGCCATGAGCACCCCCTTGAACACCGCCCCGGTGGGCCAGCCCCTGACGCCCGCCACCTGGACCTACGGCCCCAAGGACTGCGCCCTCTACGCCCTCGGCGTCGGGGAGACGGACCTGCGCTACACCTGGGAGGGCCACAAGCGCTTCGCCGTGCTGCCCGGCTTCGCCGTCGTGCCGACCATGGCGGTGGTGATGCAGGCGCTGCACGCCGTCGGCGCGGACTACCGGACGCTGGTGCACGGCGAGCAGATCCTGCACCTGCACCAGCCCATCCCCCGCAAGGGCGAGCTGGTGACGACGGCGGTCATCCGCGAGATCCAGGACAAGGGCAAGGGCGCCGTCGTCCTCATCGACACCCGCACCACCAGCGGCGACGCCCTGCTCTTCGAGACGACCTGGTCCATCTTCTGCCGGGGCCAGGGCGGCTTCGGCGGCCCCCGCGGCGAGGCCCCCACCCTGCCCGAGCCCATCGACGGCGCGGCGCCGGCCTTCGAGGAGAGCTACGCCATCCCCGAGCACCAGGCGCTGCTGTATCGACTCAGCGGCGATCTGAACCCGCTGCACGTCGATCCGGCGCTGGCGCGGGCCGTCGGCTTCGAGCGGCCCATCCTCCACGGGCTGTGCACCTTCGGCTACGCCCTGCGGGCCGCCATCGCGCACCTGGCGGGCGGGGAGCCCGATCGCATCGCCCGGTTCCAGGCGCGCTTCGCCGGGGTGGTGTTCCCCGGTGAGACCGTGTCGGTGTCATGCGTACCTGCGGAGAATGCCTTCCGGTTCGAGGCTCGAGTCGGGGATCGCCTCACGCTCTCTCACGGGCTCGTCGAGCTGCGCCCCGCGGTCCCGAAGGACTGAATTCTCACAGTCCTGCCACCACCTTTCGTCGACACGACCGGAGCGGTCACGCTATCTTCGGGTGGCCGTAACCGCTCATTCCTCTCGGTACCGGAGTCCTCTATGCTCAGCCGTCCGTCATCCCGCTGGATGATCCTGGCCGTCGCCGTGGTGTCGCTCGCGAGCAGCACCGCCAGCGCCTTCGTCACGCCGTTCGGCCGCCGGGTCAACGACGCCATCGAGCGCGGGCTCGCCTGGGTGCGACTCCAGGAAGCGAACGGCCAGTACAACAACTGGGCGACCGGGCTGGGCGGCCTGGCGCTGCTCGAGCGCCGGGCCAGCGCCGACTGGAACGCGCCGAGCGTCGGCTACCGCAACGCCACCCCCGATGACCAGGCGCGCCTCGTGCGCATGGCGAGCTTCATCATCGGGCAGGACGCGGCGCTGCGGGCCCCCAACCAGGTGGCCTACAGCTACGGCACCGGCAACAGCCTGATGTTCCTGTCCCTCTTCCGGCAGACGGGCGGCCCCAACGACGTGGGCGCGGCCGTGACGGTCGAGGCGGCGGTGGCCAACGGCGTCTCGGGCCTCCAGCGCACCCAGTCGGCCAACGCGGCGGCCTGCAACTCGGGCGCGTGGAACTACAACAACCCGGGCAACGACGGCGACCTCTCCACCACCCAGTACGCCATCGCCGGCCTCTCGGCGGCCTCGGCGCTGGTGCCCGGCGCGGCCAACTCCCTGCCCCGGGCGGCGGGCTTCCTGACGGGGGCCACCAACGCCGACGGCGGCATGAAGTACCGCGGCTGCGCCAACTACGTGTCCGCCAGCGGCATGACGGCCGCCGGCCTCTGGTCGCGGCGCCTCATCGGCCAGCCCGCCAACAACGCCGAGGTCCAGGGCACCCTGCGCTGGCTGCGGGATCACTACCGCTACGACGGCCACGTCATCAGCAACTGGAACCAGTCGTACTACTACTACCTCTGGGCCGCCTCGAAGGGCTTCGAGGTCACCCAGAACCCCGGCCTCGGCGACGGCCTCATCTACGAGGACTCCATCGGCGGCGTGCGCGACCCGGTGGCCGACGGCTACCCCGAGGAGCCGCGGGGCTGGTACTACGACTTCGCCTGGCAGCTCGTGAACACCCAGTCCGCCAACGGCTCGTGGCCGAGCGGCGGCAACCGCGCCTACTGGCGACAGCACTCGGCGGTGGCCTACGCCATCCTGGTGCTGGAGCGCTCCCTGGGCGGCGTGTGCGGGGATGACTTCGGCGACCAGGACGACATCTGCCAGGGCGACGACAACTGCCCCGACATCCCCAACCCCGACCAGGCCGATCGCGACGACGATGGCGTGGGCGACGTCTGCGACAACTGCCCCAACCTCGCGAATCCCTTGCAGGAAGACGTGGACGGCGACGGCATCGGCGACGCCTGCGACCCCTACATCTGCATCGTGCGCGGGGCCGAGATCTGCAACGGCGACGACGATGACTGCGACGAGGTGGTGGACGAGGACGTGGACGTGGGCGGCGACTGCCAGACGGGCGAGCCGGGCATCTGCGCCGACGGCCGCCGCGCCTGCGTGGACGGCTCCCCCATCTGCGTGCGCGTCCAGGCCCCCCGGCCGGAGCAGTGCAACGGCATCGACGACGACTGCGACGGCATCGCCGACGACGGCAACCCCGGCGGCCTCCAGCCCTGCGCCACCGGCGGTCGCGGCGCCTGCGGCGACGGCCTGACGGCGTGCGCCGAGGGCCGCATCATCTGCGAGCAGCGCAACCAGCCCAGCCCCGACCAGTGCAACGGCCGCGACGAGGACTGCGACGGCCTGGTGGACGAGGGCAACCCGGGCGGCGGGGCCGCCTGCGACACGGGCGGCGTCGGCGCCTGCGGCGAGGGCATCAGCCAGTGCGTCAACGGCGGCGTGCGCTGCGTGCGCAACGTCGATCCGGCCAACGAGCTCTGCGACAACCAGGACAACGACTGCGACGGCAACGTGGACGAGGGCGCCCCCGGCGCCGGCCGCGCCTGCCTCGTCCCGGGCCAGGTCGGCCAGTGCGGCCAGGGCACCACCGCCTGCGCCGGCGGCCAGATCGAGTGCCGCGCCGCCGTGCTGCCCGGCCAGGATCCCGAGATCTGCGACGGCATCGACAACGACTGCGATGGCCGCGTGGACGAGAACCCGGTCAGCCCCGACCCGGGCAACATCCCCGACGTGGGCGACGGCTGCCAGACGGCCTGTGGCGCCGGCGTCATCGTCTGCCGCGTGGGCCAGCTCCGCTGCAACGGCCCCGAGAACGGCGTGCCGGAGTTCTGCGACGGCAACGACAACGACTGCGACGGCGTGGTCGACGAGGACCTCCCGGGCCTCGGCCTCGACTGCCAGACGGGCCACCCCGGCGTCTGCGCGCCGGGCCTGACGGCCTGCATCAACGGCGCCCTCGGCTGCGTGGGCGAGATCGATCCCGACGAGGCCGGCGACGCCGCCGAGATCTGCGACAACGAAGACAACGACTGCGACGGGCAGGTGGACGAGGGCAACCCGGGCGCGGGCCGCGAGTGCGCCACCGGCGAGCCGGGCGCCTGCGGCCTGGGCCGCACCGTCTGCCGCAACGGCGAGATCCGCTGCCAGCGCCAGGCGAACCCCAGCCCCGAGCTCTGCGACGGCGTCGACAACAACTGCAACGGGCAGGTCGACGAGAACAACCCGGGCGGCGGCGACGCCTGCGTGCCTGAGGGCGGCCTGGGCCAGTGCGCCCTCGGCACCCTGAACTGCCGCGACGGGGGCCTCATCTGCGACCCGCGGTTCCAGCGCCAGGACGAGGCCTGCGACGGCCTCGACAACGACTGCGACGGCGTGGTCGACGAGAACAACCCCGGCGGCGGCGGGCGCTGCGACACCGGCGGCGTGGGCATCTGCGCCATCGGCCAGGTCCAGTGCCAGGCCGGCGCCCTGGTCTGCATCGGCGAGAACGACCGCATCGCCGAGGAGTGCAACGGCGCCGACGATGACTGCGACGGCCTGGTGGACGAGAGCGACCCCCGCGTCGACCAGCAGTGCGACACCGGCGTGCCCGGCCTCTGCGCGGTGGGCATCAACCAGTGCCGCGACGGCGCCCTGGTCTGCCGCCCCAACCTCGAGGTGCGCGACGAGATCTGCGACAACCTCGACAACGACTGCGACGGCAGCGCCGACGAGAACAACCCGGGCGGCGGCGTGGCCTGCGCCATCGCCGGCGGCCGCGGCCTCTGCGGCCAGGGCATCACGCGCTGCGCCAACGGCCTCATCCTCTGCGAGGGCGGCCCTGACGCCGTGGCCGAGCTCTGCGACGGCCTCGACAACGACTGCGACGGCAACACCGACGAGGGCGATCCCGAGGCGGGCGGCGACTGCGACACGGGCTTCTTCGGGGCCTGCGCCGCTGGCCGCTTCCGCTGCGATGGCGGCGGCCTGTTCTGCTTCGGCCTCGTCCAGGCCGCCAACGAGATCTGCGACGGCCTCGACAACGACTGCGACGGCGTGACCGACGAGGGCGACTGGGTCGAGGGCATCTGCGCCACCGGCCTGCCCGGCATCTGCGCCGCTGGCCAGGGCGCCTGCATCAACGGCAACCAGGACTGCGCCCCCGACGCCACGCCGGCCGCCGCCGAGGCCTGCAACCGCCTCGACGACGACTGCGACGGCAGCGTGGACGAGGGCCTGCGCAACGCCTGCGGCCGCTGCGGCCCCCTCCCCGAGGAGGCCTGCAACGGCACCGACGACGACTGCGACGGCACCGTCGACGAGCAGAGCCCCTGCCCCAACGGCCAGATCTGCAGCCACGGCGAGTGCGCCGACCGCTGCGAGGCCGGCGAGTGCCCCCAGGGTGACGGCCTCATCTGCGTCGACGGCGCCTGCCTCGACCGCTGCGTCGCCGCCAACTGCCCCGAGGGCTTCGCCTGCGAGAACGGCCGCTGCCTGGACCCCTGCGTGGGCGTGGCCTGCGGCGCCGGCGAGGTCTGCCGCGGCGGCGAGTGCGTCGGCGACACCTGCTACGAGCGCGGCTGCCCCGACGGCGGCATCTGCGTGAACAACGCCTGCGTCCCCGACCCCTGCGGCGCCCTGAACTGCCCCCCCGGCACCTTCTGCCGCCGCAACCAGGGCGCGGGCGAGTGCGTGGACTCCTGCGCCGACGTGGCCTGCCCCCTCGACCAGCGCTGCCAGGCCGGCCAGTGCGTCGACGACGCCTGCTTCTTCGCGGGCTGCGCCGACGGCGAGATCTGCGTCGAGGTGGACGGCCAGGCCCGCTGCGAGCGCGACCCCTGCCCCGGCGTGGTCTGCGGCGCGGGCCGCATCTGCGAGAACGGCGTCTGCGTCGACGACGCCTGCCTGGGCGTGCAGTGCCCGCTCGGCGAGGCCTGCGCCGTGGTCAACGGCCTGGCCGAGTGCATCGCGGCCTGGGAGCCCGGTGACGGCGGCGCCGGCGGCGCCGGTGGTGGCGGCGGCATGGGCGGCGCCGGCGGCATGGGCGGCATGGGCGGCGCCGGTGGCATGGGCGGCATGGGCGGCATGGGCGGTGACCCCGGCCCCGGCGGCGCCGGCGGCAGCCCCGACGCCGATCGCGACGGCGATGGCATCGCCGACACCGCGGACAACTGCCCCGACGACCCGAACCCGGCCCAGACCGACCGCGACATGGACGGCAAGGGCGACTCCTGCGACGAGGATCGCGACGGCGACGGCGTCGAGAACGTGAACGACAACTGCCCCGACCACGCCAACGCCGACCAGCTCGACGCGGACGGCGACGGCCTGGGCGACGCCTGCGACGACAGCGGCGCGGGCGGCGCGGGCGGCGACACCACGGACAGCGGCTCCGAGGGCGACTGCGCCTGCGACCTCTCGGGTCGCTCCGACCCCACCCCGGCCTGGCTCCTCGCCGGCCTGCTCCTGCTGATCCGCCGCCGCCGCCGCGGCTGAGCGGCCCGCCCCCGACCGGGGGCAACCCCTCGATTCCCTTCAGAAAAGCCTGCACGTCGAGGACCCCGCCCGGACGCCGCGGGCGGCCGCCCCCAGGCGCCGGTCGCTGCGCTGGCCGGCCAATCAGCCGGCCCGCCCTCAGAAGTTGATGTTGTCGCGGTAGTGCGGGTCGACGACCTGGCCCACCGGCCAGACGACGCGGCCCTCGTAGATGCGGTGGTAGAGCGCCAGGTGCCGCAGCACCTTCTTGGTGTACTCCCGCGCCTCGTCGTAGGGCATCTCCTCGATGAACTCGTCCATCGGCAGGTGGCCCTTGGCGTCGAGCCAGGCGGCGACGCGGTGCGGCCCGGCGTTGTAGCCGGCGATGGCCAGGGGGTACTGGCCGTCGAACTTGGTGAGGAGCTGGTCGACGTACCAGGCGGCCATCTCGATGACGACCTCGGGCTCGAAGAGCTGGGCCGTGCCGAAGCCGCGGATGGCCATGCGGTCGCCGATGAGGCCGCCCGTGTGGGGCATGACCTGCATCAGCCCGCGGGCGCCCACCCGGCTGAGGGCCCAGGGGTTGAAGCTGGACTCCACCGTCATGAAGGCCCAGAGCAGGTGCGGATCGAGCCCGCGGGCCGCCGCGTGCTGCTCCATCAGGCTGCGGAAGGCGCGCGGGTAGCGCAGGCGCCACGCCGCGTTGTTCTCGGGGGCCTCGGGGGGCTCCTTGCCCTTCGGGTCGTTCCACGCCATCCGGCGCACGTAGTAGTGGTCGCCGAGGGTGCGGAAGCCCTCCTGCAGCAGGTCGTTGAAGGCGGCCGGCCGCGGCTCGCGCAGGAAGGCCGTGCGCTTGCGCTCCGAGACGACGGGCTTGTCGTCCAGCAGCCGGCCCCACTCGGCCCGCTCCTCCTCGTCGCGGTTGTCGACGTAGGGCTTGTACAAGAACCGCCAGCGGCCCGGCCGGCCGGCCAGGCTGTGGGCGATCACCTCGTCGCGCACGGCCCGCAGCCGCCAGGCCGCCATGCGGTCGTCGCCGATGACGGCCAGCTCGTAGGCGGCCTCCAGGCCCTCCAGGGCCCCGCCCCAGCGCGTCGCCAGGCCACCCAGCGGCACCGTCGGGTCGCTCGGCCCGTCGCCGGGGTCGCAGGTGGCCCCCTCGCACGTCCGGGCGACGGGCGGCGGCAGCGGGTGGCCCAGCTCGGCCAGGCGCTCCCGGGCCTGCCAGGCGTAGAAGCTGCCCGGCGCCCGCTCGGCCACCTGGCGGTACAGGGCCTCCCCCTCCGCCAGCGCCCCGAGCCGCACCTGCGCCCGCGCGGCCCAGTACAGGTAGCGCTCCGACTGCCAGCGGCGCCCGCGGGACAGCCGCAGGAACCCGTCCCGCGCCTCCGCGAAGCGGCCCCCCCGGAAGGCCAGCCAGGCCCGCATCCAGGGCCCCGCGCCGGCTTTGCCCAGCTCGCCGAACCGGCGGATGGCCTCGGGGTACTTGCCGCCGTGGAAGTACAGCCACGCGAGCTTCTGCTGCGTCTCGACGTCGATCTTGTCGGCCGGCCGGCCGGTGGAGGCGATGAGCGCCGCCGCCGCGTCGTCGGTGCGGCCCATCCGGTCGAGCACCTGGCTCTGCCAGTACCGCGCCTGCCGGGCCATGCTCCCGGCCGCCTGATCCGCCAGCCGCTCGAACGTCGCCAGCGCCTCGTCCAGGCGCTCCATCTGCAGCAGCGTCCGGCCGATCTGCAGCCGCGCCCGCTTGCGCAGGGCCTCCCCCGCCCGCGCGTCGGTGAGCAGGCGCTGGAGGATGTCGAGGGCCGCGCCGAAGTACTTGCGGCGCCGCAGGTCGTAGCCGGTCTGGTAGAGCACCTCGGGGGCCACGGCCGGGGGCTGGATGTCGGCGGCCGCCAGCCCGGCCAGGTCGCGCCGGGCCGTGGCGCTGAGGGGATCGTTGGGCCAGCGGGCGATGACCTCCCGCAGCAGGCCGGCCGCGGCCTCCAGGCGGCCCAGATCCCGATCCACCTCGGCCAGGGCGACGCGCACCGCCACCCCCGCCGGGTACTCGGGGTACATCTCCATCCACCGCTCCCAGCCCTTGCGGGCCGGCGTCAGCCGCCCCAGACCGCGCTCGCAGTCCGCCAGCCGGAAGCGCGCGCGGTGGCGCCAGTCGGAGCGCGGGTGGGCCTTGAGCAGCCGCTCCAGCAGCTTGCGGGCGGCGGCGTACTCGCCGGCGTGGAAGGTGGCCTCGGCCGCCAGGAAGAGGGCGTAGTCGCGGATGGCCAGGGGGCCGGCCTCGGCCTTCAACAGCCGCTCGGCCGCTGGGCGATAGCGGCCCTGGCGGTACCAGGCGAGGCCCAGCGCCAGCTCGGCCAGGGCGCGGTCGCGGGGGCCCAGCTCGCCGTCGAGGGCCGTCATCGCCTGACTGCCCACGTCCGCCAGTGTGGCGGCCCGCCCGGCGGCGACGACGCGCGCGTCCACCTGACCATGGGGGCTCGCCGGCCACACATCCGCCCGCGCCGATCCCACGCGCCCGGCGAGGGACGTGGCGGCAGCGAGGATCAGGACGGCGACCCGCATCCCATCGGCGCCCCTCCGCGGAGGGCCTCCCTTCTCTCGGCTGGTGGTTCGCCCGCCCGGGCGACGTCCCCTCATTATCGCCGAAGTACCCGAAGAAAATCGAGTTCCTGGCACCGAACCGGGAGGGTCAGGGCGCGATCAGAGGAGGTCGTCGTCCTCGTTGCCGGCCCCGAGGAAGCGGGCCTGCCCCTCCTTCACCCCGGCCTTCCGGCCGATGATGAAGCCGATGATGATCCCCACGATGATGACCGCCGGGATGTAGACCACATGGGTCACGGGCGGCGTCTGCAGCAGCTCACCCATCGCTCTTGCCCTCCATCTCGGCCACGCGCCGCTTCAGGTCGGCCAGGGAGCGATCCGTCTCCTCGGCCTGCTTCCAGGTCCGCCACACGAACCCGAACACGATCAGCCAGGCCGCCCCGTAGGCGATCCACAGGTGCCGGTAGCGCAGCTCCTCCAGGCGCTGCGTCTTGGCGAAGTCGCTCGTGGCCGCCGCCGGGGCGTCGGTCGCGGGCGCGGCGTCCTGGGCGAGCGCCTGCCCGGCCCAGAGCGTCCCCAAGAGCGCCACCACGCGCAGGCCCCGGCGCAGGGCCCCGCTCGCCGGATTTCCCACCATCATCCCGCTCCCATCCGCGCCAGGCGCCGCTTGAGCGCGCTGACGGTCAGCGCGTCCCGGCGGACCCGGTAGCGCAGCCGCAACAACAAGAAGAACACGATCATCATCAGGCCGAGGTTGCTGTAGAGGGCCACCCGCATCTCGGGCTCCATCACCACGTTGTTCGGGTGATCCCCCTGCCACCGGCTCACGGCGATGTGGACGAAGTAGATCTGCGGGGCGCCGAAGACCGCCAGCACCGCCGCGAACACCCGCACCCCGGGGCCATCGCCGCCGAAGGCCCGCAGCAGGCGGTAACCGCTGAAGATCATGAAGAGAATCGCCATGGTGGTCAGCCGCGGCTCCCACTTCCACCACACGCCCCAGGCCGCCTTGGCCCAGAGCGGCCCGGTGACGAGCACCACCACCCCGAAGATCAGGCCGACCTCGGCGGCCGTCACCGCGGCGGCGTCCCAGCGCGCCTTGCGGTTGATGAGGTAGCCGAGGCTCGCCACGAAGCTGATGACGAAGCCCAGGTAGCACAGCCACGCCGAGGGCAGGTGGATGTAGAAGATGCGCTGCGACGCCCCCATGGTCACCTCCATGGGCACATACACGAACGCCAGGTAGTGCACGGCCAGCATGCCGAGGGCGGCCAGGCCGGCGAAGAGCGGGAAGGCTTTCATTCGCTCACCATCCGATCGAAGAGCAGCAGGCCGGCGACGCCGTAGAAGGCGTCGAAGGCCAGCATGATCGAGATCCACGGGCTGGGATCGTCGCCGATGACGGTGCCGAGCACCACCCCCGTGCCCTTCACCCCTGCGATGAGCACCGGCACGACCAGCGGGAAGACGACGACGGGCAGCAGCACCTCGGCGAAGCGGGCGCTGACGGCCATCACCGCCAGGGGCGTCCCCACCACCGCGAAGCCCACCGCGCCCAGGAAGAGCTGCAGCGCCACGAGGCCCACGACGCCCTCGAGATCGACACGCAGCATCACGGCCATGAGGGGCAGGACAAAGGCCAGCACCACCACCTGCAGCACCAGGTTGCCCAGGATCTTCGCCAGCAGCACGGCGGCGCGGTCGGCGGGCGACAGCACGAGGGCGGTGAAGGCGTCGGCGTCGGCCTCGCGGGCGAAGGTGCGCCCCACCCCCAGCGTGCCCGTGAACAGCAGCGCCGCCCAGAGGGCCCCGGGCATCACCTTGCGGTTGGTGGCGGGGTCGTTCACGAAGCCGAACGCGAAGATGAAGGTCAGCACCGTCCCGAAGAGCAGCATCGTCGCCAGCAGCTCCTTGGAGCGCAGCTCGGTGCGCAGGTCCTTGGCGAGGACGAGGCGGACGGTGGCCAGGAAGCCCGTGGTCATGCGCCCACCGCCTCGTGGTACCGGGCCACCAGGCTGCCCTCGATGGCCCCGAGGAACCGCTTGCGGCCCCGCCGCAGGATGAGCGCCCGGTCGGCGATCTGCTCCACCGCGCCCAGGTCGTGGCTGGCCAGGATGATGACGGCGCCGCGATCCCGCTGGGCCTGGAAGAGCCCGAGGGCCACCTCGACGCCGGCGGGATCGAGGCCGGTGAGCGGCTCGTCCAGCAGCAGCACCGGGGGCTCGGGCAGCAGGGCGCGCGCCAGGGTGAGGCGCTGGGCCATGCCGCGGCTGAAGCCGGCCACCGGCCGGTCGGTCGCGTCGGCCAGGCCGACCTCGGCCAACGCCCGCTCGGCGCGCCCGGCGCGATCGTCGAGCCCGTACAACCCCGCGAAGAACAACAGGTTTTCCCGCGCGGTCAGTGAGCCGTAGACCATCGTGTGGTGGCCCACGTAGCCCACATACCGGCGGGCCCGCCGCGCCGCGGGGCCCTGGAGGGCCTGGTCGCCGAAGTAGATGGTGCCCTCGGTGGGGCGCACGAGCGTCGACAGCATGCCCAGCAGCGTGGACTTGCCCGCGCCGTTGGGGCCGAGCAGGGCCGTCACCGACCCGGCCGGAAAGTCCGCGTCCAGGCCGACGAGGGCGTAGTGCTCGGCGTAGGCGCGCCCGAGGCCCGCCACCCGCACGGAGAAAGGCGGGGCGCTCAACGGGGCTCGAGGCGATCCAGGGCGCGATACAGCGAGACGAGCCGCGCGGTGATGGCCTCGCGCTCGCGCTCGAAGCGGACCTCGCTCATGCGGCCCTTGTCCCGCGCCCGCCGCATGCGCGCCAGCGCCCGCACCAGGCGGTCGCGCTCCGTGACCAGGTGGGCCCGGGAGAGGCGCATGCCGTCGGCGCCCCGGCGGCGAAAGCCCAGGAGCACCACACCGATGACGCCAGCGATGGTGGCCAGGAGGACCCAGGCCTTCCAGTGGGGCGCCGGGGGCAGGCCCGTGACGGCGAAGCGCAGGGGCTCGTTGGCCGCCAGCACCTTGTCGCCGCCCCGGATGAGCTCGAAGCGCTTGCCGCCGTCCAGCTCGGTGCGGTCGATGGCGCCCAGGCCGTCGCGCACCTGCAGCCCCAGGGGCAGCGCGACGCGGTGGCCGGGCTGGCGGTCCTTGGAGACGACCACCACGCCGAGGCGGCTCGGCACCGGCATCGCCTGGGACCACTCGAAGGTCTCGGCGTCGTAGGGGATCTGGTAGACGACGGTGATGGTCGCCGGCTCGCCGCCGGGCAGCAGCGCGCCCTTGAAGACCAGCGTCGTGCCGCGGACCTCCACCAGCGGGTCGTGCTCGTCGTGCAGGGACGGGTGCTTCGCGCCCGGCGGACACGGCAGCATCAGGCCGCCCCCGGGGAGGGCCCCCAGGTTCACCGCGCGGGTGCCGTCGTACGTCAGCCGCATCTCGTGGCGGGCGACCAGGGCCTCCTCGTCGGGGAAGAGCTCGATGAAGCTGTGCTCCAGCGCGACCCCCTCCAGGCCGGTCGTCACCTCGGGCAGCGCCACCTGGATCTCGGCCTCCCCCGTGGGGGCGCCGTCGAGATCGAACGGGAAGCGCACGTCATCGGCGACCACCCAGGCCTCGTAGCCGATGGCCCCCTGCACCTCGGGGTTGGACGGCACGCCCTCCAGGAGCGCGACGCCGGCCGCGTCGGTGCGGGCCACGTAGTCCTTCACCCGCGAGCCGTTGGCCAGGATGCGCACGCCCACGCTGAGGCCGGCGCCCGCCGGGGTGAGCGTGCCATCCGGGGCGCGCCGGGAGACCCGCAAGGTGAGGTCATGGCGCTGCATCTTGGCCAGGAAGGGCGGCAGGCCACCCGCCGCCGGACCGCCGGCGCCGCCCGCGTAGGGCTGGGCCAGGGCCGGGGCCGAGAGCACGAAAATCGCCAGCGCGATCCAGGTCTTCACGCGGACGCCTCCAGGCCGTGGCCGCAGCCCTTGCAGAAGCGGGCCTCGGCCCGGTTGCCGACGCCGCAGGCCGGGCAGGGCTGCTCGGCCGCCGCCCCGCACCCATCACAGAACCGGGCGTCGGCGGGCAGCGCCGCGCCACACTGGCCGCACGCCGCCGTGGTGGCCGCGGGCTCGGGGGACGGCGCCTCCGGCTGGGCGGCCGGCGCCGGGGCCGGCTCGGGCTCGGCGGGGGCGGCGCCCGTCAGGCGCGCCTCCACGTCCGCCTCGATGCGGGTGTTGTAGTCGTCGGCGTTCTCTTCGAGCTGCCGCTCGACGGCCAGGGCCTCCAGCTCGAACCGCGTGCGCAGCTCGGCCAGGTCCTTGGCGCCGATCTTGTTGAGGGCGGCCTCGAACTCCAGGTCCCGCAGCTCGGCCACGAGGCGGTCCCGGCGCTCCAGGAGCACCATGGACTCGTCCTCCAGCCGCTCCCAGTCCGCGGACGTCACGACGGTGGTCTCCACCAGGGGCCGCAGCGCGCTCAGGAGGACCCAGAGCGAGAGGGCGCCCACGGCGATGGCCAGGAAGGTCAGCATGGGCTCAGTCCGCCTGTCGCAGGGCCGCGTCGGCCGTCGCCGGGGCGGGGCCGGCGGGCGCCTTCTTGCGCTTCCGGGCCGCCGCGAACACCGGGTACGGGTCGGGATCGGGCCAGACGGCCAGGACGACGCCCAGCAGCAGGAAGAGGCCGCCGATCCACATCCAGACGATCATCGGGTTGTAGTGGGCCATCACCTCGGCCTGATCCAGGCCCGGCTTGAACGACACGAGGGCGAGGTAGACGTTCGCCTTGAACATCTCCAGCTCGTCCTTCTCCGTCGTCACCCGCGACATCTTCACGTTGGCGCCGTGGTAGGAGCGGCGGGACGGGTGCAGCACCCCCAGCAGCTCGCCCTTCTCGCCGCTCTCCAGGCGCTGGTGCACCTCGAACGTCGCGAACCACTCGGAGTACTCGCGGTTCTCCTCCTGGTGCAGCCCCTGGAAGGTCAGCAGCTTGTCCTCGAGGGCCTCCGTCGTGCCCACACCGTTGAAGGTCAGGTCCTTCTCGACCTTGATGCCCGTGCCGATGAAGCCCAGGAAGAGCAGGCCGAAGCCGATGTGGGTGATGTAGCCGCCGTAGCGCCGCCGGTTCTTGCCCACCAGCCGCCAGAGGGCGGTGGCGTGGCTCTCCCGGGCCGTGCGCGCCCGCACGCGGGTGCCGCGCACGAACTCCAGGACCATGGTGTAGGTGACGAAGAAGACCCCGAAGAACCCGATGAGGGCGTAGACGCCCGTGAGCTCGGCGTCGATGAGCAGCCGCGCCAGGGGCACGTCGCCGATGGGGAACGTGGTGCGCAGGACGTGATCGCGGATGTGGAAGGCGTTGGTCGCGTAGACGATCGCGGTACCCGCCGCCGAAACCGCCAGCGGAATCAGGAAGTTACGCCGCAGCGCCTCCCCCGTCGCCTTGCGCCAGGGGATGAGGGGGCCGACCCCCATGAGCAGCAGCAGGGCCAGGCCGCCCGGGACCATCCAGGCGTTGAACCAGGTCGCGGTGTACTTGGTCTGCTGCCAGAAGTAGTCGCTGATCTTCTCGCCCAGGGTGCCGAACATGACGACGCCCACGCAGCCCAGCAGCACGAAGTTGTTGAGGAGGAAGACCCCCTCCCGGCTGAGCAGGTTGTCGATGCGGCCGCCGTCGTTCACGCGGTTCTTCGACGCCCAGAGCAGGCGCGTGGCGATGAGCACGGGCACCCCGGCGACCCAGAGGACGCCGCAGGCGAGCATGGCCCAGACCGGATCCACCACCACCATGAGGGCCGGCGGCGAGGCGATGGCCAGGGCGTACCAGGCCGCGTTCGGCATGCCCCGCGGGGCCGTCTCGGCGTCCTTGCCGGGGGCCAGCGAGCCGTCGAGGATGCGCCAGCCCAGGATCGCCATGGAGAAGGTCGTGAGCAGCGACAGGAGCACCATGAAGTAGTCGCCCACGTCGCTCTGCGCGAACGTGTGCACCGAGTCGATGAGGCCCGAGCGCGTCAGGAACGTCCCGAAGACGGTGAGGAAGTAGGTCAGCACCACCAGGTAGAGGTTCCAGACCTTCAGGAGCCCGCGGCGCTCCTGGATCATCACGGAGTGCAGGTAGGCCGTCGCGGCGATCCAGGGCATCAGCGAGGCGTTCTCCACCGGATCCCAGCCCCAGAAGCCGCCCCAGCCCAGCTCCTGGTAGGCCCACATGCCGCCGAAGAGGTTGCCGATGGAGAGGAAGGCCCACGAGACGACGGCGTAGCGGCGGGTGGTGCGGATCCAGCCGGTGTCGAGCCGCCGGTGCACGATGGCGGCCACGGCGAAGGCGAAGGGCACGGTGAACCAGACGTAGCCGCTCAGGATGCTGGGCGGGTGGAACGTCATCGCGGGGTTCTGCAGCAGCGGCTCCAGCCCGCGGCCGTTGGGGGGCGGCTCGTTGATCTGGAACTGCTCGAAGGGGTTGGCCTCCAGGACCATCAGGGCCAGGAAGAAGACCTGGACCATCATCAGCACGGTGATGACGGTGGGCAGGATGTCGCGGTTCTTGTCGCGGTTCTGCCAGATGACGATGCCGGTGCAGACCGCCAGCACCAGCGACCAGAACATCAGCGACCCGGCCTGGCCGCCCCAGAAGGAGGCGATCAGGTAGTACCAGGGCATGTTGTTGTCGCTGTAGTGGGCCACGTACTTGTTGTTGTAGTCGTGGCCCAGGAAGGCATCGACCAGCAGCAGCGAGGCGCAGATCATCAGGCCCGTCAGGGCCAGGCCCGCGCGCTCCCCGGCCAGCATCAGCCGGCCGTCCCCCCGGACGCGGCCGACCACGGACGCCACGGCGGCGAAGACCGCCACCGCGATGCCCCCGTGGAGCAGCAGGTCGCCCAGGTTGTTGGCGTTGAACATCCCGCAATCCTTCCAGAAAAAGCCCTGTTGGGGGTCAGCTGCCCGGGCGCTCCTCGAGGCGCTCCTTGGCGGTGTCGGTCATCTGGCCCCCCTCGTACTTCGAGGGGCACTTGGCCGTCACCTCGGTCGCGGCGAGGACGCCGTCGGCGCGGCGGGGGCCCTCGACCACCACCTCGCGGCCCTCGGAGAAGACGTCGGGCATGGGGCCATCGTAGTAGACCGACAGCTCCGCGGGACCTTCCTTGTCCTTCACGCGGAAGCTGTGGACCGTCGTCCCCTGCTCGTGGTGGTAGCTGCCGGTGACGACCGTCCCCTTCACCCGGATGGGCCGGCCCTCATCGAGGCGGCGGGCGTTGGCCTCGGCCACGCTCACGAAGTAGGCGCCCGAGCTCATCATGCTGTTGACGAGGAGGTAGAAGACCCCCACGAGCAGCACCAGCCCGACCACCAGCCGCACGTTCTTGCGCGGCGCCTCCTGCGTCGTCGACTCGCTCATGTCCCCCTCCTCATCCCCCGTGCGGGATCTCTCATCCGCCGATGCCCGTCATCACCGCAAGGGGTACGAACCCGTCTGCGGCGCTTTGCATTCGATGCGCTTCACGTTTCCCGAAGACCGCCTCGTCGATGAGGTGATCGATTCGCGCCCGCGGCGCACCGTCGCGCAGCGCCTGCAACATCGGGACCTCGCGATCATCGGCCAGACAGGCCCGCAGGCCACCCCGCGCCGTGAGCCGCGCGCGGTTGCACGCGGCGCAGAAGCCATCGTCACTCATGGGGCTGATCAGGCCGACGCGGTGGCCCGCGAACGGCCCCGCCGTCACCTCGTGGTAGCGGGCCGGACCCTGCGGCAAACCACCGCAGGCGCGGCCGATGGGCTGGAGCGGATGTCGCGCCGCGATGGCACCCAGGATGGTGTCGGTGTCCAGCCGGCGCGCCTCCGCCTGGAAGTCGAGGCCGCCGATGGGCATGAGCTCGATGAAGCGGGGCAGCCAGCCCGCGGCCCAGCAGCGCTCGACGAACGGGGCGAGCTCGCCATCGTTCACCCCGCGGGCCGCCACGGCGTTGATGCGGATGTCCTCGAAGCCCGCCGCCTCCGCCGCCGCCAGGCCCCGCAGCACCGTCGCCAGGTCGCCCCCGCGGGTCACCGCCGCGAAGCCAGCCGCGTCGAAGGTGTCGAGGCTGACGCTGAGGCCACGCAGGCCCGCCGCGTAGAGCGGGCCCGCCAGGCGGTCGAGCAGGTGGCCGTTGGTCGTGAGGGCGACCTGCCGGATGCCCGGCGTCCGGGCGATGCTCGCCACGAGATCGACGACGCCCTTGCGCACCAGGGGCTCGCCGCCGGTGATGCGCACGCGCTGGACCCCGCGGGCGGCCATGACGTCGACGAACCGCTGGATCTCCTCGAAGGTCAGCAGCGCGGCCTTCTCGACGACCGGGAAGCCCTCCACCGGCATGCAGTACGCGCAGCGGTAGTTGCAGCGGTCGGTCACCGAGATGCGCAGGTACGTGATCGTGCGCCGCCAGCGGTCGGTCAGGGTCCCTGGGGTGTCGGCGGGCGGCTGCATGGCACCTGGCAGGATATCAGGGTTCGGGCGCGCGCGGAGGCTAGTACAGGCGGCGGGCCGACTCAAGCGGCGCGCCGCCGGCCCCGCGCCGCCTCGATTGACGGGGGCCGGCGGCTATGCCAGCGTCTGCCCTCCCGGAGCGGCGGAGGCCACGGTGGAGAATCGTTTTGCCCGTATTTTCGGCACGTTGCTGCAGAGCGACGTCGCCACTCGCCTCGTGCAGAACGAGGCCCTCATGAACGCGCTGATGAAGGCGTTCTCCATGTCGGTGGAGCTGCGACACCTCATCGACCAGCGCCTGCGGGCCGTCGTGCAGGGGCTCGACCTGGCGAAGGCCTCGGAGGTCGAGGCCCTCCGGGAGGAGCTGGCGGATCTGCAGGCCCAGGTGGAGGCCCTGGAGGAGCGGCTGGCGGAGCGGGAGGAGGTGGCCCAGCGGCCGCGCCCCCGGCGGCGGCCGGCCAGCCGCAGCGCCGAGGACTGAGCCGCCCTACGGCTGGTCGAAGGCGTCCTGGTAGGCGTCGTCGCGCATCAGCTCCTGCAGCGACTTCGGGCCCGAGGCCGGCGCCGCGGTAGCGGGCGCGGGGGCCGGCGCCGAGGGCGGCGCGCCCTCGTCGAAGGCGTCCTGGTAGGCGCCCTCGCGCATCAGCTCCTGCAGCGACTTCGGCCCCGAGGCGGGCGCGGCCGAGGGCGGCGCCCCGTCGTCGAAGGCGTTGTCGTAGTTCGCCTCTTTCATGAGCTGTTCCAGGGACTTGGGGCCACCAGACGGCGGCGCGCCCTCGTCAAAGGCGTCCTGGTAGCTCCCCTGCTTCATCAGCTCCTCGAGGGACTTCGCCCCCGAGGCCGGCGCGGCCGAGGGGGGCGCCTGGGGCGTGCCGAACAGGCCCCCGCCGTCGTCATCCTCGTCGGCCGCCTTGCAGACGTGCGTCTCGGGGAACGGCACGTAGAACGGGCGGTCCTTGAGCAGGTTCACCGGCCCCAGGGAGATGGTGGGGATGTAGGTGACCAGCAGCACCGCCAGCAGCAGCAGGCCGGTGAACGGGACCACCGAGCGCACCACGGCGCCGAGGGGCTTGTCGAAGATGGACGAGCTGACGAAGAGGTTGAGGCCCATCGGCGGCGTCAGGTAGCCCAGCTCCAGGTTCACGATGAAGACGACGCCCAGGTGGATGGGGTCGATGCCGCAGAGCACCGCCATGGGCGCCAGCAGGGGCACCAGGATCATGATGGCGCTCATGATGTCCATGAGGCAGCCCACCAGCAGCAGGAAGCCGTTGAGGACCAGCATGAACGTGAACGGCGTGAGGTCGAGGCTGGTGATCCAGGCCGCGGCGCGATCGGGGATGGCCAGGTCGGAGAGCAGCGCGTTCAACCCCACGGCCATCGCGAAGATGACCAGCAGGGAGCCCATCAGCACCGTCGCCTCGCCGAACACCGCCGGGATCTGCTGGATGGTCAGCTCGCGGTGGATGAACAGCTCGACGATGAGGGCGTAGACGACGCTCACCGCGGCGGCCTCGGTGGCCGTGAACAGGCCCGAGTAGATGCCGCCGAGGATGACGATGGGCAGCATCATGGCCCAGAAGCCGTCGACCATGGCGCGGTGGATGGCGCGCAGGTCGGGCTTGCGGAAGCGCTCGCCCTTGCGGATGCCGATGACGAGGCAGTAGCCGGCCAGCAGCGCCCCGATGACGAGGCCGGGGCCGATGCCCGCCAGGAAGAGGTCCTCGACCTGGATGACCTGGGAGCCGCTCGCGAAGATCGCGTAGACGATCATCGGGATGCTGGGCGGGATGAGGATGCCGAGGGTGCCCGCGCTGGTCACGAGGCCAGTGGCGAAGCGGTCGGGGTAGCCGGCCTTCATGAGGGCCGGGTACATCACGCCGCCGATGGTGATGACGGTGACGGGGCTCGAGCCGCTGATGGCCGCGAAGAACATGCAGGCCGCCACGGTGGCCACCCCGAGCCCGCCCGGCACCCCCGAGAAGATGGCCCGCGCCACGCCGACGAGGCGGGTGGCGATGGAGCCGTTGCTCATGATGGCGCCGGACAGCACGAAGAACGGGATGGCCAGCAGCGGCGGCTTGTCCGTCAGCTCGCGGATGTTCTCGACGAGGGTGACCTCGAGCAGGGACTTCGCGTCACCGAACAGCACGTAGCCGGCGGCCGTGAGCGCCCCGATGAGGACGAAGAGCGGGACCGAGAACAGCAGCAGGGCCCCGAGCAAGAGGAGGAAGATCGTCAATGTGACACCTTCTGCTCAGGGACCTGCGGGCGCAGGAACGCGTCGATGGTGCGGCTGAGGAAGCGCAGCGTCATCAGGAAGAACGCCACGACCGCGGCCAGCAGGATGGTCCACGCCGGGATGCGCGTGGCCGGGCGGAGCTCGCCGCTGCTGTAGTCGCCCTGGGCCCCGAAGACATGCTCATAGGCCAGGAACGTCATGTAAGCGCAGAACGTCGTGGTGATGAGCAGCCCCAGGGCCCGCGTCCACGGCCGCAGGGCCTTGGGGATGAGGCGGCTCAGGGCGTCCACCTGGATGTGCTTGTCCATGCGGGTGGCCATGCTGCCCCCGAGGAAGGCCATCCAGGCGAGGAGCATCAGCGAGAGCTCCTGGCTCCAGATGTACTGGGGCGGCAGGTGCGTGCACAGCCAGCCCCCGGCCCCCGCGATGATCGCGCTGAGCACGACCCCGATGACGTCGCGCTTGCGGAGGGCGTAGGCGGCGTAGGCGAGGCAGCCCAGGATGAGCAGCCCCCCGCAGATCCAGCCGCTCGAGAGGCGCTCGACGAGCTGGACGAAGCCCCAGGCCCCGACCAGCGTGATGGCCCCCCAGGCGAGCCCGATGCCCAGGGACGCGGCCTGCCCCTTGCGGCGCCGGCCGGCCAGGTAGGCCGCCCAGCCGCAGAGGAACGCCAGCAACCCCAGGATGAACGGCGTCGCATAGTCGCGCAGAATCGCGTAGTTGGCGTCGTTCTTCTCGACCCCCGCCACCGAGACGAGGGTGAGGAGCTTGCGCGCCAGCGTGCTCTCCTCGGTGGCGAAAGCCCGATAGACGATGTCGAGGGTGACGGTGGTGGTCATCACCAGGGCAGCCAGCGTCACGAACGTCTGCTCGACGCGCAGGACGGCGTCGTCCAGCAGGCCCGCGATCCGGGCGAGCCCGGTCCGCGCCGGGGCAGACGGCGTGTCGCCGGTGGCCCCGCTCATTACAGGCCCTTGGCCTTCATGATGGCGTCGAAGAGCTCCTTGCCCGTCGCGGAGGCCGCCTCGCGGCGAGCCGCCCAGGTGGGCCGGGTGGCGTCCTTGAACGCCTTCTTCTCCTCGGGGGTGAGGCTGTAGACCTTCACGCCCGACGCCTCGAAGTTCTTGAGGAGCAGGGGCCCGAGGGCGCGCACGGCCGTGCGGCCCTTGGCCTCCAGGGCCTCCTTCGGGCCGAGCACCGCCGCCTGCAGCTCGGGGGACAGGCCGTCGAACCAGGCCTTGTTCACCACCAGCAGGGCCGGCTGATAGATGTGCTCGGAGACGGTGTAGTACTTGATGGCCTGGTGCCAGCTCACCGCCTGGATGAAGAGCGGCGTGTTGTCCATGCCCTCGCAGACGCCCGTCTGGAGGGAGGAGAGCACCTCGCCCACCGCGATGGTCACCGGGCTCGCGCCGAGGGCGCGGTACATGGCGACGTGCACGGGGCTCTCCTGGGAGCGCATCTTCACGGCCTTGAGGTCGGCCGGCGAGTGGATGAAGCGCTCCTTGGTGTCATCGCCCTCGAAGCCCTTGAGGCCGAAGGAGCGGTACCCGTTCTCCGAGTACATGATGAGCTTGAAGCCCTTCTCCTCCAGCAGCTTCTCGACGATCGGGCGCACCTGGTCGAGGATGGCGTCGGCCTGGGCGAAGTCGTCGAAGAGGTACGGCAGCTCCAGGATGTCCATGTCGGGCACGATGGCCGCCATGGCGCCGGTGGAGACGCCGCCCATCTGCAGGCTGCCCTTGTAGACCTGGCGCGCGATGCTCTGCTCGTCGCCCTTCACGCCGCCCAGGAAGGCGCGGACCTTGATCTTGCCGCCCGACTTCTCGTCGACGGCAGCCTTGTAGCGCTCCAGCAGGTCCGACCAGGGCGTCCCCTTGGGGGCCACCGTGGCCAGCTTCATGTTCACCTCGCCGTCGTCCCCGGCGAGGGCGGGCCCGGCGAGGGCCGCGACGGCGAACAGCGCGACGATGCAACGGATCATGGGGGGGCTCCTTCTGGCCTAGAAGTAGTCACCGATGTTGGCGAGCATCGCCTGGGCGGTCCGCTTGGCGTTGCGGTTCTCCGGCACCAGGGCGGGATCGACGTCATCGGGGGTGGCGATCACTTCGTTGAGGAGCTTCTTGAAGAGCGCCTCGTCGTCGCTGTAGGCGGCGAAGAACTCGGCGAAGAGCACCTTGGTCTCCAGGTAGTTGCCGGAGATGGCGACCGCCTTCTCGAAGTGCGTCTTGCTCTTGTTGAGGTCCTTGCCGAAGGGCAGCTTGGCCCAGTAGACGCCGAAGTAGCGGTGGGGGGCGCCGTAGAAGAACGTCTCGTCGAGGGACTGGACGTGCTGCATGATGGCGAAGATGTCGTCCTTGTGGGCCAGGATGGCGGTGATGCCCTCCAGCAGGCCCCACTTGCCGAGGCAGGTGGCGTACCAGTACAGGCCCGGGATGCCGTCCTTGCCGACGCTCTTGACGGCCTCGGGCCACTTGGCGCCGGCCTTGATCTTGGCGGCGAACTCGGGGCTCTGCAGCTTGATCGCCGCCTCGCCGGCCTCCACGCCCTTCAGGTACAGCGCCTTCATGGCGTCGTCGGGGTTCTTGTCCCACTTCACATGGGCGTTGGCGAGGAAGTAGTAGCCATAGGCCAGCTTGAGCTGCACGTCGGCGAGGGTGGGATCGACCTGGCTGGCCTCCACCCACTTCTTGACGGCCTCTTCGGCCTTGGCGCGGTCGCCGCGCTCGGCCCAGAGGGCGTCACCGGCCTCGATCAGGGACGACGCGTCGCCCTTCTTCTCGGCCACGGGCCCGTCCGTCATCAGCCCGCTCGTCCGGCCGCCGCAAGCGGCCAGGCCGAGCGCCAGGATGGCGCAGACGCTCTTCAGAACGCGCATCTCTTCCTCCTCCAGGTAGGCATGTGCCGCTTAGCATGCCCGGGCAGACGCATCAACCGCTAGCGTACCGATCGTCCCAGGCGGCCTCCCACGCGCAGCGCAGGCAGCATCCCGGCATTCTCCGCGGGTTTCAAGCGTCCGGGGTCTATTCGGCGTCCGCGGCTTCGTCGCGCACCAGCGCCAGCCGCTGACGCTCGTCGTGATCGAGGTCCGCGGGATCGATGCCGCTGACCTCGGCCAGGGCCTCGGCGGGGTGATCGGTGAGCAGCAGGTGCTCGGCCAGGACGAGCCGGGCGGCGGCGGTGCCCGTCAAGCGGACGCGGGCGCGCAGGGCCGCCAGGTGGGCGTCGGGATCGCCGGCGGACCGCGCCGCCTGGAGGTACAGGGCCACCGCGTCCACCGGGAGCGCGCCCCGGGCGTCGAGGGCGCGCAGGTGCACCAGGCTCTGGACCGGCTGGGCCAGCAGATCGGCGTAGACCCGCGCCACGGCCAGGCGCAGGCGATCGGGATCGGCCTGGCTGCCGGCCTCGGCGGGCAGGCGCAGCAGGGCCTCGCCGTGCACGACGTACTCCGTCCACGCCTCTCGCTCCCCCGCCAGGGCCAGGGCCAGGCGGCGGGCGGCGCGGTGGTCCGGCTCGAGGGCGAGGACGGCGTCGGCGGCCTCGGCGGCCTCACGGCGCTTGCGGAGGGGCCCCGACAGCAGCTCGGCGCGGCGCCAGAGCAGCGCGGCGGGGGCCGGGACGAGCGCCAGCAGGGCCAGATCGACCCGCGCGGCCAGCTCGGCGTGGGCCCCCTCGGCGCTGAGGTGCGCGTCGAGGCTCGCCAGGGCCGGCAGGCAGCCGGGGTTGGCGTCGAGGATGCCCCGGGCGGCCCCGGGCACGTCGTCCGCGCGCTCCAGCGCGCCCAGCACCTCGACCAGGCGGCGGAAGGCGGCCTCTTCCTGCTCGCCGCTGAGGGCCACGGGGTTCTCGGGGCCGGCGTGCAGGGCCGTCTGCAGCCAGGCCAGGGCCGGACGCCAGGCGCCCGCGTCGGCGGCGATGGTGCCGAGGCCGGCGGCCGCCAGCGCCGCGCCGGGGACCTCGCCCGCCGCGGCCTGGAAGTCGGCCCGGGCGCCGTCCACGTCGCCCCGCCGCTCCAGCCGCAGGGATCCGCGCAGCGCCAGCAGGCCCGCCCGCGTCCGCCGATCCGTCGCCGCGACCAGGCGCCGCTCGACGTGGGCGAAGAGGTCGTCCAGGCCGCCGCCCGGCCGGGCCCGCGCCAGCGCCTGCACGGCCACGAGCACCGCGTCGAGGGGCGCCTCGGGGACGTCGAGCACGGCTCGGAAGGCCTGCTGCGCCTCGGCTGCCGCGTCGGCGCGCTCGGCCAGGACGAGGCCCCCGCCGCGCCAGCAGCTCGGCGCGCGCGGGCCCTGACGCTCGGGCCGCGCGCTCGGCCAGCGCCGCCGCCAGGCCGCCGCGGTCGGCGCTCTGCCACAGGCAGGCGAGGCCCGGATCGGCCGGCGGCTGGGTGAGCAGGCGGGGGGGCGCGTCGGGCTCGGTGAGGCGGCTGACGACGCGAGCGTCGGCGTCGTCGCCCTCGGGCGGCGCAGAGGCGTCGTCGCCTGGCGAGTCGTCGAGCGGGCCTTCGTCGAGGGGGCGCGGTGCCTCTGGGGGCGCCGAGGGCGCGAGGCGCTCGGCCAGCAGGCGCACGGGCTCGGCGTCCGGCAGCTCCGCCTGGGCGACGGCCAGCGACACGCGCGCGGCGGCGGCGTCCCCCAGCGCCTCGGCCTGCAGCGTCGCGAGCCGGAGCGCCAGCTCCCCGCGCCAGGGGCCGGGGACGGCGGCCTCGAGCTGCCGGCTGATCACCACGGCGAGGGCCGGGGCGTCGCCCGCGGCCGTCAGGACCTCGTCGAGCAGGGCCAGGGCGTCCAGGTTGTCGGCCCGGGCCTCCAGGCTCGCCTCCAGCAGGCGGCGCGCGGCGTCCGCGCCGCCGGGCAGGGGCCGCACCGTCCGGGCGGCGTCCAGCAGCGCGCGGCTGCGGCGGGCGTCGGCGCGGGGCCCCGGGGACCGGAGCGCGCCTGCGCGGCGAGGGCGTCGGCCAACAGGGCGGCATCCTGGGCGCGCTGGGCGGCGTCCAGCCAGGCGGCCAGCCGGTCGGGCTGGGGGTCGTCATGCCAGGCCGCGCCCAGGGAGCGCCGCGGCGCGCGCCGGCTCGGCGTCGGCCAGGAGCGCGGCCGCCTCGGCGCAGCTGCGCGGCGGCGTTGGCCGGCGGCAGGCGCTCGACGTCGGCCAGCAGCAGCTCGGCGGCCTCCCCCGGCCGGTCGAGGGCCGAGAGCAGCTCGGTCGCGAGCACCAGCGCCCGGGGCGCGGGCAGCGCCTGGCGGGCCTCGGCGAGGGCCTCGTCGAGCCGGCCAGCGGCGCGCGCAGGGTGGCGGCCCGCAGGATGGCACGCTCGGTGGCGTCGAGCAGGCCCGCCGCCCCTCGGCGATCGTAGAGCGCGAGCACCGCGTCCCAGGCGTGGCGCAGGGCGTGGAGGTCTTCGAGGGCCTCCAGGGCCTCGAGCCACGTCGCGGTGCCGGGGCGGGCCTCGTCGAGGACGGCCTCGAAGACGGGCACCGCCGCGTCGGGCTGGTGCAGCTCGTCGCGCCGGTACTCGGCCAGGGCCAGGCGGGCCCGGGCCCGCTCCCCGGGCGTGGGCGCCGCGAGGACGGCCTCCTCCAGGCGCTCCAGCGGCGTGGGCTCGGGCGCGTCGGGGCCGGCCATGGGGCCCGCCACCACTGGGGGGGCCGACGCCATGGTCTCGTTTTCATTGTTGAAAGCGGGCACCCCGCTCGACGGCTCGGCCCGCTCCAGGGCCTCCAGCGGATCGAACGGCGGCGGCGTCTCCCGGGCGTGGGCAGCGTGCGCAGCCTCGACACCGGCGTCGCGCGCGCAGGGGGCGGCGGCGGCGTGGGCATGGGCGCCGCGACGGGCGGCGCCGCGACGGGCGGCGGCGTCGGCGGGGCGACGGCCGGCGGCTCGACCACGGGCGGCGCGGGCGGCCGGGCGACGGGCGCCTCCGGCCACGACCACCGGCGCGGGCGGCGCCGCGTCCAGCGCCGGCTCGGGCGTCGGCGCCTCGGCGATCCACCGCCTCCGCGACGGCCTCGCCCGCCCCCAGCTCGGCCAGGAGCGCCTGGGCCGGCTCGTAGTCGGGTCGCTCCTCCAGGGCGGCCTGCGCGAGGCGGCGGGCCTCGTCCTCCGCGTGCAGCTCGCTCGCGGCGAGGCGGGCCAGGCGCACGAGCAGGCCGGGCCGCCGCGCGGCCGTGGCCACCTGGAGCTGGCCCCGCAGCAGGCCGGCCACCGTGGGCCAGTCCCCCAGCGCCGTGGCCACCTCCAGGCGGATGCGCATCACGTCCACGTCGCCCGGGTCGGCGGCCAGGGCCACGTCGAGCAGCGGCGCCGCCTCGGCTGGCCGGCGCAGCTCGCGCCAGAGCACCCGGCCGGCGCGGCGGGCCAGGAACGCCCGGGCGGCCGGCCGCCGCGCCCCGGCCAGCGCCTGCTGGAAGAACCAGGCGATGCGCTCGACGTCGCCGGTGCGCAGCAGCAGATCCTGGGCCTGCTCGCACGTCGCCACGTCGTCGGGATCCTCGCGGACTGCCTCCTCCAGCGTCGTCAGCGCCTCGTCGGCCCGGCCGACGGCCGCCTGGGCCGCGGCGAGGCGGCGGAGGAACGGCGCTGACGGCTCGTCGTAGCCCTCCTCGGCGTAGAGCTCGGCGAGGCGGGCGTAGCGCACCAGCGCGGCCTCGTGGCGACCCGCGTCGTAGTGCAGGTCGCCCAGCGCGCGGAGGGCCTCCGCGTCGTCGGGCAGCGCGGCCAGGGCCGCCTCGAAGGCCGTGATGGCGGCCTCCGGGCGCTCCAGGACCCGGGCCTGCAGGCGGCCCAGCTCCAGCCAGAGCAGCCCCGCGTCCCGGGCGTCGGGCTCGAGGCGCGCGAGGCGACCCAGCGCCTCGGCGAGCTCGGCCGACCGCTCCTGGGCCCGGTAGACGTCGGCCAGCCCGGCCAGCGCCTCGCGGCTCTCGGGCTGGCAGCCCAGGGCCAGCGCGTAGGCGGCAGCGGCGTCGTCGGCGCGGTTGAGGTGCAGCCGCAGCAAGTCGCCGCGCTCGACGTACAGGGCCGCGAGCCGGGCGGGGTCATCCACCCGCTCCGCCAGCTCGGCCAGCACCCCCGCCAGCGCCGCGTGATCGCCGGCCTGGCGGTGCAGATCGGCCAGCACCGCGGGGATGGTGGGGTTCTCGGGATCGAGGCGCCCCGCCTCCCGCAGCAGGCGGACGGCGGCGGGCGCGTCGGCGAGGTCGCGCAGGTGGACCTGGGCCAGCCGCACCAGGCGCTCGCTGCGCACGGCCGGCTCCGTCGCCCGCGCGGCCGCCAGGGTGAGGACCCGCGCCACGTCGTCCTGCCGCCCCGCCGCCCGGTGCAGGCGCTCCAGGGCCTCCAGCGCGGCCTCGACCTGCGGCGCGCTGCCCTCCAGGGCCTTCTGCAGATGGGCCGCCGCCAGCCCCTCCTCGCCCGGGCTCGCGGCCAGCAGCAGGCCGAGCCGCAGGTGCACCTCGGCGCGGTCGATCCCCTCCCCCGGCTGCCGCAGGATCTCCTCGTAGCGCGCCCGGGCGCCGGGCGCGTCGCCCTCGAGGCGGGCCAGCTCGGCCAGGCCGAGCAGGGCCGGGATGTGCCGCGGGGCGAGCAGGAGCGCCTGCCGGTAGCGCAGGTGAGCGGTGGCGGCACCCTCGGGGAGCGTGGCCCAGAGGTCGCCCAGGCGCGTCACCCGGACGGCGGCGGCCTCGACATCGCCCCGCCCCCGCAGCAGGCGGGCGGCCCGGTCGAGCGTCTGGATGGCCGCCAGGTGGTCGGCCTGGCGCGTGGCCGCGGCCGCCACCCCGTCGAGGGCCTCCACGTCGTCCGGGTCGTCTGCCAGGATGCCCTCGAAGGCCTGCCGGGCCAGGTCGGGCTGCCCCGCCACCGCCATCTCGCCCATGCGCAGCAAGTGGCGGCGGCGCTCGGCGGGCCCGGCGCTCGCGGCGACGAGGCGCTGCTGGATGCGCAGCGCCGCGGCCTGGTCCCCCACCCGCAGGTACAGGTCGACGAGGGCGCGCAGGACGCCCGCCAGGCGGTGCCGCGTCCGCAGCACCTGCTCGTAGGCGGCGATGGCGGCCCGGGGCGAGCGGGCCTGGCGCGCGGCGGCGGCGGCCCAGGCGGCCTGCGTGGCCTGCAGCTCGTCCCCCTGGCGGCGGGCCAGCTCGCCCACCCGCTCCAGCAGCTCGGCGGCCTCGTCGGTGGCCCCGGCCCGGGCGCGCACGGTCGCCAGGGCCAGCAGGGCGTCGGCGTCCTCGGGGAACCGGGCGAGCCGGGTGCTGGCCAGGGCCCGCACCTCGGCCGCCGCCTCGGGCCAGGCCGCGCCCACCTGCAGCAGGCGGCCGATGAGGAAGCCATGGCCCGGGTGGATCTCGAGCTGGCGGCGCAGCGCCCGCAGCACGGCGTCGGGATCCCCCTCGCCGAGGCGCGCCTCGATGGCCGCGAACAGCCCCTTGGCCTCGTAGTCGGCCAGGAAGCGGCGGTCGCGGACCTCGCTGGCCCGGCTCGGCGCCGGGTCGCCCAGGGGGCGAGGCCCGGGGGCGGAGGCCTCGCGGTTGCGCTGGGCCACGAGGTGCAGGCGGCCCGCCTCGCAGCGCACGGCGTCCACGCGGACCTCGCGGCGATCGGGGACCTTCCAGCCGAGGGACGCGCAGATCTCGAGCACCAGGAGCTGCACGGGATCCAGCGCGGCCAGGGTGGGCCCCCGCAGCCACGGGCCGAGGCCGAGGAGCTGGAGGAGCCCCCGCGCGACCTGGGGCCCCGACAGGCTGGCGGGGCCGTAGATCCGCGTCTCGTAAGCAGAAATCAGCAACACCCGCTCGCCCGCCACGCCCGCCGGCACCGGCCGGATGCGGCAGAGGAACGGCGTGGGCGTCGGCGTCGCGAGGGCGCCGGTGATGACCACGTCGCCCTCGGTGAGCCGGACGTCGAGATCCTGGAACGGGGTGCCCTGCGCCGCCTCGCTCAGCGCCGCGCCCAGGGCCTCCTCGTCGATGGCCACCGCCAGCGTGTCCAGCCGCGTCCGCTGGTGGCGGAAGCGGTCGGCGCCCACCCGCAGATCGAGCCGGCCCGGCACCTGGTCCAGGGAGAGCGCGAGCGTCTCGACCCGGAGGAGGCCGGCGACGACGCGATCGGTCAGGACGAGGCGCCCCGCTCCCCGCTCGAGCTGGAGCGAGAAGCCCGGGCGGGCGGGGGCGGCGGCGGGCATCGCGGGCCGATCAGCCGCCGTCGGTGCCGGGGCTGGCCGCCGGCCCCACGCAGGGGTTCACGCCGGGATCGATGATCGTGGCGTCGCAGGGGTTGGCGACGCAGGGGTTGGGCAGGTCGACCGCCGCGGGTGCCGCCGTCACCGGGGCCGCCTCGGGCGCCGGGCCCGGGCCCCCGCCGCAGCCGGCCAGCAGGCCGACGATGAGGCATCCGACACGCAGCATGGGCCCTCCTGCCATCTGGTACAGCGCCACTCCTGGCCCGCAGAGGCTACCCGCGATTCGGTGCAAAGTCACGGAGTTCGGGCCTTCGAGGCAACCTCAGGCGCCGTGCACCTGCATGCCCGCGCCCCGCACCGAGGCCGCCATCTCCGCGATGAGCACCCGCCCCAGGGCCGGCGCCCGGGTGCCCAGCTCGCGCAGGTCCAGGTGCAGCTGCCGGCCGTCGCCCAGCGTCATCGTCACCTGGGCGCCTTCGCGGACGACGTCCAGCCGGGCGAGGGCCCCGAACGCGATGCGCACCGGGGGCGCGTCGGGCCGCTGGCGGTCCCGCATGAGCACCTCGTCGGGCGTCAGGGCCAGGGCGACGGCGACGCAGAGCTGCTGGGGGCGCGCGCCCGCCGCCGTCATCACCGGCCCGGGCAGCTTCAGCGCCAGGCGCACGCGGTCCACGCCGGGGAAGGCCGACGCGGCCTCCATGAGATCGACCTCCTCCCGGGGCGCGGGGCGGGGCGCCTCGATCGGGCGGCTGAAGCCCTCGCCCTGAAGGGGCCGCGTCGTCCGCACGGGCGGCGACGGCGGCTGCGACGTCCGCACGTCGCGGCTGGCGGGGCGCGGGCGCCCGGGGTGGCCGAAGCCGAGGCTGAGCTCGGGCATCATGGCGCCATGCCGGTTGCGCAGGATCTCGTCGGTGTCGACCAGCTCCCCCGTCACCGGCGACCGGGCCCCCGGGTCCGGGGCGCCCGGATCGACCACCAGCTCCAGGGGGCTGGCCTCGAAGCGGGGCCCGTCGTCGCCGACGGACATCGGCACCATGCTGTCATCGACCCAGCTCTCCCGCGTCGAGGGGCGGGCGATGTCGCGGGCGGTGTGGCGCGGCTCGAGCCAGTCCTGGCTGTCGTCCACGGCGGCGGGCGGCGCGGAGAAGGCGGCGCCGCTGTCGCGCCGGGGGGGCACCGACCAGTCGGGCTCGCTCGGCAGGGGCGGGCTCGACGGCGCCCGGCCGAAGGTGGCCCCCGTCGGCCGCGACGGCGGCGGCGGGCTCGACGGCGCCCGGCTGAACACCGCCCCCGTCGGCCGGACGGGCGGCGGCGGGCTCGAGGGCTCGCGGCCGACCACCTGCTCCGCCTCCCGGGCCGCCGGCGGCCTCGACGGCGCGCGGCTGAACACCGCCCCGGTCTGCCGGGACGGCGGCGGGCTCGACGGCCCACGGCCGCCGACCGCCTGCCGGGACGACGGCGGGGTCGACGGCGCGCGGAAGGCGCCCGCCTGCCGGGTGTCTGGGGGATACGACGGCGCGCTCGCGCGGGGCGGCTGGGAGGGCGCCCGGCCCGGGGGCGCCCGGTCGGCGTGGCGGCTGAACGGCGCGTCGAAGCCTCGCGGCGGCGTCGACACCTCGGCGGCGGCGCGGGGCGGGTTGGACAGGCGGCTGGCCATCCCCGGGATGACGCCGCTCGGCCGCCGCTCGCCCGGCAGCAGCATGGGCTCGCCGGCGGCCGGCAGCGGCAGCGCCATGATGCCCCGGATGGCCGGGCCCAGCATCCGCGCCACCTCCGCGAAGGCCTCGAGCTCCGGGGGCAGGACGACGCCGCCCACCACGCTGGCCGCTTCGCCGGCGCGATCGGCCACCTCCAGGCAGATGCCGTAGGCCGCGCGCGTCGCGTTGGACCGGTCGCCGCGCAGCCAGGCCGCCCGGAAGTGGTGCGCCGCCGTGACGGCGTCCCCCCGGCGGGCGGCGATGAGCCCGCGCAGCGCGTAAGCCTCGCCTCGGCCCGGATCCTCCAGGATGGCGGCGATGGCCAGCCGATCCGCGTCGGCGGGGTTGTCCGATCGGCGCGCCCGGTCCAGGTGCTCGTCTGCGAGCGACATTGCCTTCCCCCTCTCGCCGCGGCCCTACCGCAGCTCGACCCGCAGCGTCGTCGTGCGCCCCGGGTCGATCTTGATGTCGTAGGGGTGCGCCTCGCCCCCCCCGTCCGGCCAGAGCTCCAGCGTGTGGCGCCCCGCCGCCAGCCGCAGCCCCCGAACGGGCGTGCGGCCGCGGATCCACAGGCCATCGACCCGCAGGCGCGCCTGCACGTCGGTGACGACCTGCAGGACCCCCGCCTCCTCCTTCAGGAGGAAGGGATCCTCGTAGGGCAGCCCCCCGGTCTGCCCCTCGACCGCCCCCCGGATGACCTGGATGACGGCGAGGTGCTCGCCGCCGGGCCGGTCATGGGGATCGGTCACGGTGAACCGGTGGCGGCGCGCGCCGGCCTCCAGGTCCACCGTCCACGTGCTGCGCGCCCCCGGCCCGCGGGCCGAGCTGAGCGCGAAGGCGCCCAGGGCGTCGAGGCGGGCCACCAGGCCGGCGAAGTCGTCCTCCGTCAGCAGCCCCACCGCCTCACGGCGCCCGAAGTCGGCGGCGAAGTGCTGGCCGACCCGCACCACCACCGCCCCCGCCTGGCGCTCCACGACGTGCTCCACCCGGGCGAACGGCGTCGCCGGCCCCTCGAGCACCACGCGCAGGTGATCCGCCAGCGCCCCGGCCGGCGCGAGCAGCGCGGCGAGGGCGAGGGAGACGGGGGTCAGGCTTCCCAAGTATGATCGCTCCATGACGCTTCGAGACAGCATACTCAAGCTCGCGCTGCTTGGCGCCCCCCTCGGCACCGCCGCCTACGCGGCCCCGCCGGTCGTCTCGGCGGCCCTCACGGCGAAGGTCGAGGCCGCCCACCAGCAGCTCGTCGCCGTGCTCCGGGCCCCGGCGCCGCCGGCGGACGCGCGGGCGCTGGCGGCGGCCGAGGCGGCGATGGCCGTCGTGGATCAGGGCCTCGACGCCGGCCACCACGGCCGCAACCTGCGCACGGATCGCGCCCTCGCGCTGGCCCTGCGGCCCGTGATCCTGCGCCTGCACGCCAGCGATGACGCCCTCCTGGTGCTGGTGGACGACGTCTTCCGGTTCCGGCCCGAGCTGCACGAGCGGCTCGCGGCGGGCTGGGACGCCGCCGGCGACCGCGCGAAGGCGGCCCGCCACCGCGTCGCGGCGTGGGTGGCGGGCCCCTCCCCGCCAGGCCGAGGCGGCGGCCGTGGCGCTCGAGGCCGCCGGCGACGGGCCCGGCGCGGCCGCGCTTCGGCGCCGGTCAGGGCAGGTCGACGTGCCGCTGCTCGACCAGAAACCCTGAAGTTTCAGCCGCTTGCAGCGCGGCAGCCAGGTCGGCGGCGGCCGGGGCGCCCGCCGGGAGGCCCGCGACGGCCGCCCGGAACACGCGGGCGTAGTGCCAGTCGGGGAAGAACGAGACGCTGACGTCGACGGCGTCGGCCCCGAGCCGCGGCAGGCGGGTGGACCAGCGGCCCTCGCCGCCGGCGGCGATGCGGGTGTCGGCGGTGGTGCGCCAGCCCTGCGGCCCGTGCTCCATGGTGCGGCCGATGGCCCAGAGGCGCTCCTCCCCCACCACCCGCCCGCCCCGGCGGAGCCGCACCCGCAGCACGGCCCGGGGGGTCGCCGTCGTCGGGAAGTGGTGGCCGGCGCCGACGTTCCGCAGCGTGACGCCGACGTCGACGGGGTCGGCGCCGCGCACCGTGACGTCCAGCCGCAGGGCGCGCCGCACGGCCTCGGGGTCGTGGGCCCCGGCGAAGGCGTGATCGCCGCCCGGGACGTGGCAGTGCTGGCACTGGATGCCCGCCGGCAGGTACGGGCTGGCGGCCCACTCCCGCCAGGTGTCGAGCAGCGGCCGCCCGTCCACCGCCGCCTCCGGGGGGAGCTGGTGGCAGGGCAGGCAGAAGTCGGCGCGCCCCAGCCGGGGCTCGACGCGCATGGGCAAGCGCACGCGCGCGTCGCGCTGGCGGCCGAGGCCCAGCTTCTGGTGATCGCGGACGTGGCAGGACGCGCAGCCGACGGCGTCGAGGCCGCCCTCGACGGGGCCGTGGCAGGCGTCGCAGCGGCCCCGGAAGGCGGCGTCGCGGCCGTGGTACTGCCCGAGCAGGCCGGGGCCCCGGGCGAGGGCGTGCCGGCTGGTGGCCCAGCGCGCCTCCTGGGCCGGGTGGCAGCGGCCGCACTGGCGGGCGGCGCCGGTGGTGAGGATGGGCAGCCCCTCCAGGCGATTGGCCGCCGGGTCGCCGGGGGGCCAGAGCGGATCGGGGATGGCCGGCAGCCCGGGGGGCGGCGCGCGCCGAAGCGGCACGACGGGCCCGCGCTGGCGCAGCAGGTACGCGACGAGGGCCCACCGCTCGTCGGCCGGGCGAGCCGCGAAGGCGGGCATCGGCGTGCCAGGCCGGCCGCGGGTCAGGGTCTGGAAGAGCGCGGCCGGGGTGTCGCCGCCCTTGAGGGCGCCGGTGGCGAGGTCGGGCCAGTCGGCGGGCAGGCCCCGGGCGTCGGCGAGCGCGGGCCGCTGGTCGTGGCAGGCCGCGCAGCCCAGCGCGATCCAGAGCGCCGCGCCGGCGTCGGCCCGGTCCGCGAGGTCCGGCGGAGGCGCCGGGGCGGCGGGTCGGGCGCCGGCGCCGCCGCGCGCCGCGTGAACAGCTCCGCCACCAGGGCCGCGCGCTCGGCGGCCGGCAGCGCGCCGAAGGCCGGCATCGCCGTCCCGGGCACGCCCGCGTCGAGGACCGCCGCCATGGCCTCCGCGGAGTGGCCGAGCTTCAGGGGACCCGTGAGGTCGGCCGGGCGCGGCCACATGAACGCGGCCGCCGGGCCCAGACCGCGCCCGTCGGCGCCATGGCAGGGGGTGCAGAGGACGTCCCAGCGGGCGGACGGAGCGGCGAGGCCCAGCGTCAGCGCCAGGAAGAGCATCAGCGCGTCAGGGCTCGGTGAAGTCGGCGCAGCAGCGGAAGCCGATGGAGGCGCGGGCGCTGCCCTCGGAGCGGCGGCCGCCGGCCCGGCAGGAGGCGTCCTCGTCGGAGGAGGCGAAGTCGCCGCCGCGGACGGTCTGGTCCGCCGTCCACTCGGCCACGTTCCCGCTCATGTCGTAGGCGCCCACGGCGCTGCGGCACTTGGGGAAGCTGCCGCCCGCCGCGACGGAGCGCTCGTCGCCCTCGTCGTCCTCGGTGTTGCACTGCCGCCCGTCGAACTCCTTGCCGTACGGGTAGGCGGCGCCGCCGCGGCCGACGCAGGCCCGCAGCCACTCGCGGTCGCTGCACAGGCGCTTGCCGGCGGCCTTGCACAGCCCGTTGGCGGCCGTGTGGGTCACCGACGTGCGGGGGCGCTGGCCACGCCCGGGGAACTCGTAGGCGTCGATGCAGAAGGCGTTGCCGGCGCGGGCCAGGGCCACGCCCTCGGCGCCCTTGATCTTGTTGCCGGTGCCGCTGTTCTTGGGGAACCGGCCGGTGCGGATGAGGAGCATGCCCGGGGCGCAGGCCAGCTCGTCGGGGCCACCGGCGGCGGGGCGAGGCGCCTCCGTCTCGGGGGCCGCCGTCTCCGGGGCCTTCGGAGCCGCCGTCTCCGGGGCCTTCGGAGCCGCGGTGGCCGGGGCCTTCGGGGCCGCCGTCTCCGGCGCCTTCGGGGCGGCGGTGGCGGGCGCCTTCGGGGCCGCCGTCTCCGGCGCCTTCGGGGCCGTGGTGGCGGGGGCCTTCGGGGCCGACGTCTCCGGCGCCTTGACCGGGGCCATCCGGGCCTCGGACGTGGGGGTGCGGGCCGCGACCGACTCGGGCGCGCGGGGGGCCTCCGTCTCCGGGGCCGTGGCTGGCGCGCGGGGCGCCTCGGTCGCGGGGGCCGCCGTCGGCGGGGCCGCCGTCCCGGGCGCCGCCGCCGTCTCGGGGGCCGCGGCCGTCTCGGGGGCCGCCGTCGCCGGGGCCATGGCCAGGCTCTCGGGGGCCGCCGCGTCGGGCCGCCGGTCGACCTCGGGGGCGACGACCTCAGCGCGCAGGCCCTGGTCCGCGTCGGCCGCCACGCGGACGATCTCGGGGGCGTCGTCGATGGGTTCGCGGGGCTTGTCCCGGCGGATGAAGTGCATGGCGACCAGGACCGCCGCCCCGACCACCACCATGATGGAGAGGACGAAGCCCAGGTTCGAGCGCAGGAACCAGGGGCCGGTCGCGGCCGGCGGGGCCACCGTCACCGCCTCCATCAGCGGGAACGTCTGCTCGGCCTCGGGGACGGCCGGCGGGGGCGGCGCGGGGCGCGGGGCCACCGGGTCCAGGGGCAGGGACGGCGGCCCTTCGATGGGGAAGACGTCGGCCGAGCGGTCGGCCGAGCGATCGACCGACTGGCCCGACTCGTCGAGCAGCGAGTCCAGGTCGGTGCTGCTCAGCGCCTCGATGAACGACTCCTCGGCCGGCTCGAGCGGCGCCTCGGCCCCGAGGGGCAGCGGCGCGACGCGCTCGCCCGTCTCCTCCGCCTCGTCCTCGGCCTCGCCGCCCGCCGCCTCGTCGTCGTCGTCGTCGTCCGACATCCCCTTGGGAAGCGCGAACTTACGCGTCACGTCCTCGGGGAGCAGGGTGCTGGCGCGGATGTCGACGGAGACCAGCTCGCGAGCGTCGATGTACGTGCCCAGGGCCTCGGCGAAGGCCTCCGCCCCCTCGAAGCGGGCCGTCGGCGCCTTGGCCGTGGCCCGCGAGATGATGCGGTCGATGCCGCCGGGCTGGGCCTCGTCGGGCTTGTCGAGGAGCTTCGAGACCGGGATGGCCTCTGGCCCGAAGGGCTTGCCCGTCAGCAGCTCGTAGAGGAGGGCGCCCAGGCTGTAGATGTCGGCCTGGGGGGTCAGCGCCTCGCCCGCGATGAGCTCGGGCGCCAGGTAGCCGCCGCGCCCGGCCTCCTGCTGGGCCGCCACGAAGCGGGCCCGATCGACGAAGGCGTAGCTGCCCACGTCGGTCAGCTTCAGCACGTCGGGCAGGATGAGGATGTTCTCGGGCTTCAGGTTCCCATGCACCGTGTGCCGGTGGGCGTGGCCCAGGGCCATGGTGATCTGGTTGAAGATGGGCTCGACCTCGCGGACGGTGAAGCGCTGCTCGCGCTCACGCCGCAGGCCCACCACCTTGCGCAGGGGCAGGCCCTCGAGGAGCTGCATCGTGTAGTAGCAGCGGTCGTCCGTCTCTTCCTGCTCGTAGAGCCGCACGATGTTCTGCTGGGAGAGGCGGCGGACGCGCCGGACGGCCTCGGCGAAGGCCCCGCGGTCGGCGGCCTCCGGCAGCAGCTCGTCGTGCATGACCTTGAGGGCGACGTCGAGCTCGATCTCCTGGTCGTGGACCCGGTAGACCACCCCGAGGGGGCCGCGGCCGATGACGTCGCGCACCTCGTAGCGACCATCGACGACGTCACCGACGGCGAAGGGCAGGCCGTCCGCGGCCTTGGCCGCGCGCAGCCGCCGACGCTCGAGGGCGCGGAACGACGTGGTGGTGGCCGTGAACGTCCGGCGGGTGCCGGCGAAGCGCTGCCCGCAGTTGGGACACTGCGGGGCGGCGTCGGGGACGTCGCTGCCGCACCGAAAGCAGATCACCGGCAAACCCCTTGGCGCGGCCAGAACCCGCGTTGATTAGCAAACGGCCGTGCTGCCAGCAAGGACCATCCCCCTCAGCGGTCGCCTGTATGGCCGAAACCGCCCGCGCCCCGGGTCGTGGCGGGCAGCGCGGCCACCTCCCGACCCGTCACGTGCCGCACGGGCGCGACCACGAGCTGGGCGATGCGATCGCCGCGCTCGAGGGTCACGGGCGCCCGGCCCAGGTTGACCAGGAGCACCTGCAGCTCGCCGCGATAGTCAGCGTCGATGGTGCCGGGGGCGTTGAGCACCGTGAGCCCGTCGCGCAGCGCGCGCCCCGAGCGGGGGCGGACCTGCCCCTCGTGATCGGGGGGCAGGGCCAGGGCGAAGCCCGTCGGGATGACGGCGCGGGCGCCCGGGTCGAGGACCAGCGGGGCCCGCAGCGCGGCGCGGAGATCCAGGCCCGCCGCCTGCGCGGTCGCGGCAGCGGGCAGCGGCAGCGGATCCGGCGCCTCGGCGCCCACGAGTCGCTGCCAGAGGACCTCCAAGGCCTACTCTTCCGCCTGCTCGGCCAGCGCCTCGCGCCGGGAGAGGCGGATCTTGCCCTGGCGGTCGACGCCGATGCACTTCACGGCGACCTCGTCACCCTCGGTCAGCACGTCCTCGACGCGGGCGACGCGGTGGTCGGCCAGCTCGGAGATGTGCACGAGGCCGTCGGTGCCCGGGAGGATCTCCACGAAGGCGCCGAAGTCGAGGATCTTGCGGACGGTGCCGTGGTAGATGCGGCCGACCTCGGGCTCCTCGGTGAGGCTCTCGATGATGGCGCGGGCCTTCTGGGCCGCCACGTCGTCGGGGCTGGCGATGGTCACCTTGCCGGTGTCGTCCACGTCGATGACGCAGCCGGTCTGCTCGGTGATGCCGCGGATGGTCTTGCCGCCGGGGCCGATGATGTCGCGGATGCGGTCGGGCTTGACGTACATCGAGACGATGCGGGGGGCGTGGCCCGACAGATCCTCGCGGGGGCTCTCGATGGCCTTGGCCATCTCCTCGAGGATGTGCAGCCGGCCGCGGCGGGCCTGCTCGAGGGCCTGCACCAGGATCTTGCGGCTCAGGCCCTTGATCTTGATGTCCATCTGCAGGGCGGTGATGCCCTCGCGGGTGCCCACGACCTTGAAGTCCATGTCGCCCAGGTGATCCTCGTCGCCCAGGATGTCGGACAGGACCGCGGTCTTGCCGTCCTCCTGGATGAGGCCCATGGCGATGCCCGCGACGGGGCGCTTCACCGGCACGCCCGCGGCCATGAGGGCCATGGAGCCGGCGCAGACCGTCGCCATGGACGACGAGCCGTTCGACTCGAGCACCTCACCCACCACGCGAATCGTGTAGGCGAAGTCCTCGTGGGAGGGCAGCGTGGCGGCGATGCCGCGGTAGGCCAGGTTGCCGTGGCCGATCTCACGCCGGCTCGTGCCGCGCAGCATCTTCGCCTCCCCCGTGCAGAAGGGGGGGAAGTTGTAGTGCAGCATGAAGGGCTCGAACCGGTCGCCGAACAGGTTGTCGATGCGCTGCTCGTCGCGGCGGGTGCCGAGGGTCACGGTGCCGAGGGCCTGGGTCTCGCCGCGCTGGAAGAGCGCCGAGCCGTGGGTCCGGGGCAGGACGTCGAGCTTGCACATGATGGGGCGGATGTCGGCCGGGCGGCGGCCGTCGATGCGCACGCCCTCCTCGACCACCTGGGTGCGCACGATGTCGCGCTGCACGCGGTGCAGGTAGTCGTAGATCTCGGCGGTGCGGTCGGCCAGGGCGGCGTCGCCGTCCACCAGCGTCGCGAGGACGCGGGCGTTGGCCTCGCTGACGGCCTTGGAGCGGGCCTTCTTGGCGGTGATGGCCAGGGCGTCGGCGACGGGATCGAGGGCCAGGTCCACGACCTTGTGGAAGAGGTCGGCGTCGACCACCGGCTCCTCGACCGTGCGCTTCTCCTTGCCCACCTTGGCGCGGAGGGTCTCCTGCAGCTTGATGATGGGCTTGATGGCCTCGTGGGCGGCGACGATGGCGTCCACCATCTCGGTCTCGCTCGCCTCGGCGCCCTCGCCCTCGACCATGGTCACGGCGTCGGCGGTGGCGGCGACCACCAGGTTGAGCTTCGCGCCCTCCTGCTCGGCGAACGTCGGGTTGATGACGTACTTGCCGTTGATGAGGCAGACGCGGCAGGCGCCGACGGGGCCGGCGAAGGGCACGTCGCTGATCACGGTGGCCGCCGAGGCGCCCACGACGGCGCAGATGGCCGCGTCGTTCTGGCGATCGAAGGACAGGACCGTGGCGATGAGCTGGATCTCGCAGCGCCAGGTCTTGGGGAAGAGCGGCCGCATGGGCCGGTCCATCAGGCGGGCGTTGAGGATCTCCCACGGCCCGGGGCGCGACTCGCGCTTGAAGTAGCCGCCGGGGATCTTGCCCGCGGCGTACTGCTTCTCGATGTACTCGCAGGTCAGGGGCAGGAAGTCCACGCCCGGCCGGGGGGACTTGCCGCCGACGGCGGTCACGAGGACGACGGTGTCGCCCATGGTCACGAGGACGGCGCCGCCCGCCTGCTTGGCGAGCTCGCCCGTCTCGATGGAGATGTCAGACTGCCCGAAGGGCGCCTTCACGGTGGTCTTGGCCACAAGGATTCCTTTCGGCACCTGGCGGTGCGCTGGTTGTCCCGTGGTCCGTCGTGCAGGGATGAACGATGCGCTCGCCTCGGTCCCTGACCGCCACCCACCGCGGCCGCGGTGCGCAGGGGTCAGATACTGAGGCGTCCAACGACGCATCGAGGATCCGCGATCCGACCGGATCCACGGTCTCGACTGCCCCGCACGGACCCCCATGGTCCGCCAGCGCGGGGCGACCCGAGGCGACGGCGACCCCGTCGCCGCCCCCCGGGAGACCACCGGACCCTGCCCGGTGGCCGAAGAAGCCCGGTAGAAACGAAAGAGGAGCCCTGGAGGCTCCTCTTCGTCTCGACCTACCGGCGCAGGCCCAGCTCCTTGATCAGCGTGCGGTACCGCTCGACGTCCTTGGTGCGGACGTACTTGAGCAGCCGGGTACGCTGGCCAGCGAGCTTCTTGAGGCCGCGGCGCGAGGCGTGGTCGTGGTTGTGCACCTTCAGGTGCTCGGTCAGCCCACGGATACGCTCGGTCAGCAGGGCCACCTGGACCTCGGGGGAGCCGGTGTCCCCCTCGGAGCGCTTGAAGCGGTCGATGATCTCGACCTTCTGATCGATATCGAGCGGCATGCTCTCTCCTTGACCCTGAGGGTCGTCCGCCTGCCGGGCCGTCGACCAGCAGGGGTTGTGCGGGGAGGCTGATAACAAAGCCCGCCTCCCCGGTCAAGCTCAATCGGCACGCGACCCGCCGCCGCCGAAGACGCGGATGATGTCGGCGGGCTCGCTGCCGCGGGCCTCCACCAGCGCCACCAGGCGGCCCTCGGCGTCGAGGGCCCGGGCGACGCCCGGGGGGGCCGAGGGGAAGGCGCACCGGCGACCGTGGCGCAGGTGATCCACCTCGGCCGGCGTGAGGGCGACGCCCGGCAGGAAGGCCACCGCGTCGGCGGGGCGCAGCAGGCGGGCCAGCGCGGCGGCCGGATCCGCCTCGATGGCGTCCAGGCTCAGGCCGTCGTCCACCGAGAACGGGGCGCTGCCGAGGCGCCGCAGCGCGACCAGGTGCCCCGCCAGGCCCAGGGCCCCGGCCAGATCCGCCGCCAGGGAGCGGATGTACGTCCCCTTCGAGCACGTCACGTCGATCTCGAAGTCGGGCGGCGCCGCCCCCACCAGCCGCAGCGACTCGATGGTCACGGTGCGCAGCGGCGCCTCCACCTCCTCGCCGGCGCGGGCCAGGGCGTGCAGGCGCTGGCCATCCACCTTGATGGCGGAGAAGGCCGGCGGTCGCTGCTCGATGAGGCCCGTGAACCCGGGCAGCGCTGCGGCGAAGGCGTCGGCGTCCACCTGGGCCACCTGCTCGGGGGCGTCCTCGCGGACGACGTCGCCCTCGGCGTCGAGCGTGGTGGTGGCGATGCCCAGGCGCACCGTGCCGCGGTAGCGCTTCGTCGCCGCCATGAGGTAGGGCACCAGCCGCGTCGCCTGGCCCAGGCAGATCACCAGCAGGCCCGTCGCCATGGGGTCGAGCGTCCCGGTGTGCCCGGCGCGCTGGGCCCCGAGGGCGCGCTGCACCCGCTTGACCACGGTGAACGAGGTGGGACCCTGGGGCTTGTCGACCAGGAGGACGCCGTCGATGGCCTCCCCCGCCTTGCGCCGGCGGCTCATGCGCCTTCGTCGTCCTCGTCGTCAGCGAGGTCGTCGCCGTCGAGGTCGTCGCCGTCCTGGTCCGCGTCGTCCGACGCGTCCTCCGCCTTCGGCGCGCCCGCCCCCAGCCCCAGCTCGGCGAGCCGGGCCTCGATGCGCGAGGCGTACTCGAGCGAGGCGTCATGCCGGAAGATGAGCCGCGGCGTCAGGCGCAGCCGCACCTGCTCGCCGATGGCGCGCCGGAAGAAGCCCGCGGCGCGCTCCAGCGCCGCCGTGGCCTCGGCCACGCGCTGGGGGCCGCCGTCCACATGGAAGTAGACGCGCACCTCCTGCAGATCCCCCGTCACCTCCAGATCCGAGACCGTCACGCCGATGACGCGGGGATCCTTGATGTCGAAGGTGAGCGTGCGCGCGATGACCTCGCGCACGACGGAGGCGACGCGGGCGGGGCGAATGGGGCGAGATCTGGCCATGTGCGTCCCTCGTGTGGGTGCGAGCCACCTGGCCAGCTGGGGGCGCAGGCGGGGCGCCGCACGACCGGACAGCCCGGCCGGCGGCACCCTGGCTCATCCGGCGCGCCGATCAGTCGATCTGGCGCCGGACCTCCTTGATCTCGAAGACCTCGACGATGTCGCCGACCTCGATGGTCTTGTAGCCGTCCACCGAGAGGCCGCACTCGAAGCCGTGGGTAACCTCACGCACATCGTCCTTGAAGCGCTTGAGGGTCGTGATCTTGCCCTCGTGCATCTTCTTGCCGCCGCGCATGACGCGGCCCTGGACGTTGCGCTGGACCTTGCCGTCCGTGACGTAGCAGCCCGCGACCGTGCCGACGCGCTGGATGTGGAACACCGCCCGGACCTCGGCGTGGCCCAGCACCGTCTCCACCGTCTCCGGCGTGAGCAGGCCGCTGAGCATCTCCTTCACGGCGTCGATGACGTCGTAGATGACGGAGAACTGCCGGATCGAGACGCCGCCCTGATCGGCGGCCCGCTTGGCCATCGCGTCCGGGCCCACGTTGAAGCCCAGGACGATGGCGTCGGAGGCCGTCGCCAGCGTGATGTCCGACTCGCTGATGTTGCCGACGGCGGCGTGGATCATCCGCACCTCGACCTCATCGTTGCCGATCTGCTCCAGGGACGTCCGGATGGCCTCGAGCGAGCCCGAGACGTCCGTCTTGAGAATGAGGTTCTGGACCTCCTTCTCCTTCTTGCCCATGGAGGCGAGCAGGTCGGCCATGCTCGTCGGCTTGTTCTGCTCGGCCTCGCGCTCGGCGCGCGCCTTGTCGGAGCGGCTCGCGATGACGCGCTTGGCGTCCTTCTCGTTGGCCACCACGTAGAAGGCGTCACCGGCGCTCGGCACCCCGTCCAGGCCCAGCACCTCGACCGGGGTCGAGGGGCCGGCGGACTTGAGCTGCTTGCCCCGCGAGTCGTGCATGCTGCGGACGCGGCCGAAGTTCTGGCCGGCCACGACGAAGTCGCTGCGGGACAGGGTGCCCTCCTGGATGAGGACGGTCACCACGGTGCCGCGGCCCTTCTCGATGCGCGACTCCACCACCCGGCCGAAGGCGGGCTTCTTGGGGTTCGCCTTGAGCTCGAGCACGTCGCTCTGCAGGGCGAGCGTCTCCAGCAGATCGGGGATGCCCGCGCCCGTCATGGCGCTGACCGGCACGAAGAAGGTGTCGCCACCCCACTCGTCGGGGACGAGCTCGTACTTGGTCAGCTCCTGCTTGATCCGCTCGGGATCGTTGCCGGGCTTGTCCATCTTCGTGATGGCCACGACGATGGGCACGCCCGCCGCCTTGGCGTGGCTGATGGACTCCACCGTCTGCGGCATGATCCCGTCGTCGGCCGCCACCACCAGCACCACCACGTCCGTCACCGACGCGCCGCGGGCACGCATCGCCGTAAAGGCGGCGTGGCCGGGGGTGTCGAGGAAGACGACCGCGCGCTCCCCCACCTCGACGCGGTATGCGCCGACGTGCTGGGTGATGCCGCCGGCCTCGCCGCTGGCGACGTTGGCCTTGCGGATGCGGTCGAGCAGCGTCGTCTTGCCGTGGTCGACGTGGCCCATGATGGTCACGACCGGCGCGCGCGGCTCGGCGTCGGGATCCTCCGCCTTGGCCTCCTCGGTGGCCGGGCCCGACAGGACCGCGTCCTCCTGGAAGGCGACGTTCTTCACGTCGTAGTCGTACTCCGACGCGATGAGCGTGGCGGTGTCCAGGTCGAGCTGCTGGTTGGACGTGGCCATCACGCCCATCTGCATGAGCTTGCGGATCAGCTCGTTGAGCTTGACCCCGATGGCCTTGCCCAGCTCGCCCACGCTGATGGTCTCGTTGATGCGGACCACCCGCTTGTGCGCCGCCGGCGTCGTGAGCTGGGGCTTGGCCCCCTTCCGCGACGAGATCTTCCGCTTGCGACCCCGACCCGCGCCGCGACCGGCGGCGCCGTAGAGATCCTCACGGTTGACGACCTGGCGACGCCCACGCTGCGAGCGGCCGCTGCCCTCGCCCCCGGACCCGCCCCCCGGCGAGCGACCACGCTCCCCGGGCTTGGCGTTGCCGAGCGGGCGACGACGGCGATCCCCACCGCGATCCGGCGGCGGCACCGCCGCCCCACCCGGGACACCGGGCGGACCAGCCAGCCCGCGCGCCAGGCGGGCCCCGGGCCACGCGCGCCGGGCGACCACCAGGCCCCACCGGACCACCGGGGCCAGGCGGGCCACCAGGCCCCACGGACCACCAGGGCCGGGCAGGCCACCGGGTTACGAGCGCCGGGCGGGCCACCGGGTCCGCGCCGAGGCGCAGGCGCGCAGTGCGGCTGCGGAGCTGCTCCAGCGGGATGCAGCCGAGAGCACCTTGGCCCTGACCGGCCCGCGGGCGCGGCCGCGTCGCCGCCGATCTGGAGCCCAGGGCTGGGGCTGGCGCACCTGGCTGGCGGGCGTGGGCCCACGGCCCGGCAGCCGTGACGCGTCGAGCCCTCGTCGTCCGGGGCGTCCGCACGGCAGGGGCATCCCCGGCGGGGGAGCGGCGGGCAGGCGCCTACTCCGAGGAGCCGCCGGGCGCGCAGGCTCCGGGCCGCTGCTCGGCCACACCGGGCGCTCGGCGAGCCGCTCCACCACGCGGGCCGGCTCCACCACGCAGGCCGGCTCCACCACGCGGGCCGCTCGACAGGAGCGAGCAGGCAACGGCAGCGCCTTCTGGGCCTGGACGGGCGGGGCGGGCCGGGGCGGCTCGGGGCGCGACAGGATGCGCGCCTGCACCACGGCTCCTCGTCGCGCACGGCCGGCAGGGCCCGGCTCGGCGGGACGGGGGCCGGCTCGCGGGCGACCGGCTCCGCAGGGCGCGCCCAGGCGCCTCCAGGGCGGGCTCGCGGGCCAGCTCGCGGGCCGGGGGCGCCTCGGCCTGCCAGCTTTGCGCACGGCGGGCGCCTGCTCGGCAGGCTTCGGCGCCTCCACGCCACCACCCGGGCAGGCGGCTGCGCGGCCGGGCGGGCCGGCGCGGCCGCCGGACGGGCCGGCTCTTCCTCGTCGGAGCGCCGACGCCGGCGCACTACGCCGGGCGCCTGGATCTTCTCCTCGACCTGGCCCTGGTTGCGTTCGCTCACGAGAGCATCGCGCAACCGCGCCTCGTCGCGATTTTCAAGCTGCGACATATAGTTGCGCACCCCAGGGATGTGCAGCTCGTCGCACTTCCTGAGCACTTCGCGATGGTCGATGCCAAGTTCCTTGGCGACCTCGAAGATTCTCTTGCCCATGCCTGCTCCCACCTGAGCGCGTCGGGGCGGGCCCCGGCCGCGCCGTGCGGTGATCTAACGGCTTCCAGTGCCTGCCGCAACCAAAACCCGGTTGCGACGCTCGAAGTCCAGGTCCAACGCGGCGGCCACCGCCGCGTCCGTCAGACCGGCGGCAATCCGCCGGCCCTTGCCCAGCACCTCGCCCAGACGGGCGGCGGTACCGTGGCGAATCCAGGGGATCTCGGCGGTCCTGGCGCGGCCGATGAGCCGCTCTGCCGAGTCGTCCGCGGCGTCCTCCGCCAGCAGCAGGAAGGCGACCCCTTCCAGCGAGCTGAGGGCCTGACCGCCTGACCGGACCTGACCGGCCCGACGCGCGAGCGCCAGCCGATCATCGATGCGGGCGTCGATGGCCGCGACCACCGCCGCCACCAGCGCCTCCGCCTCCATGGGCGCGACAGGCCCCTCGAAGGCGCGGTTGTACGCCTTGCGACGCAGGCTCTGCTCCAGGCAGCTCCGGTCGTAGCAGACGTGGGCGCCGCGTCCGGGCGCCTTCAGGAGGCGATCGACGAAGAGGCGCCCCTCCGGATCGCGGACGATCCGCACGAACGTCCCGCGGGGCGCGGCCGTACGGCACACGACACAGGTCCGCATGCCCTTCCGATCCGGACGGGCCACACGCGGCTGTCGACGTGCCTCACGAGATCCGCGCCCCACTGGCTCATGCCTCCACGTCCTCGGCGTCGGCGTCAGCCTCCGCCGTGTCGCCCGCGGCCGCCGCGACCTGCGCCGCCGCCGCACGCTCGGCAGCGCGCAGCGCCGCCACGGCCTCGCGGGCCGCGTAGATCACGTTGACCGCGCGCTCGGTGTCGAGCCCGACGGCCTTCGCGAACGTCTCGGGGTTCTCCTCGGCGGCCACGGCCTCCAGGGTGAACCGACCCGAGCGCACCACCCGATCGAAGACCTGGCGGTTGAGGACCTCCACGTCGCCGGGCCAGCGGTTCCACTCGGCCTCGAGATCGTAGCCCTCGGGCAGCTTCGCCGACGGGCGGATGTTCTCGCCGCGCTCCTTGCGCTCCAGCAGCTCCTCGGCCCCGGCGCGCAGGCGCTCGGCGGCCTCGAGGCTGATGCCGGGCACGTTGGCCAGCTCCTCCTCGGTGGAGTTCATGATGTGCTCGAGCGAGCGGTAGCCCAGGCGCCACAGGGTGTCGACGTGCTCCGGATCGACCCCGTCGAGGGCGGTGAGGGCCTCGCGGGCCTCCTCCTCCAGCTCCAGGATCTTGCTCTCGGAGTGGATGTCGATCTTCCACCCGGTCAGGCGGCTCGCCAGGCGCACGTTCTGCCCCCGGCGGCCGATGGCCTGGCTGAGCTGGTCGTCGGGGACGATGAGCTCCATCGTGAAGGTGTTCTCGTCGATGAGGACGCGGGACACCTCGGCCGGCTGGATGGCGTTGCACACGAAGCGCGCCGGATCCTCGCTGTAGGGCACGATGTCGATCTTCTCGCCGCGCAGCTCCTGGACCACCGCCTGGACGCGCGAGCCCTTCATGCCCACGCAGGCGCCCACCGGATCCACATCGGGATCCCGGCTCGACACCGCGATCTTCGCGCGGCTGCCGGGCTCGCGGGCGGCCGTCTCGATGCGGACGATGCCCTCGTAGATCTCGGGGACCTCCATCTCGAACAGCTTGATCAGGAGCCCCTCGGCCGCGCGGGACAGCACGATCTGGGGGCCCTTGACGTTGCGCTGCACGTCGAGGACGTAGGCCTGCACGCGGTCACCGGGGCGGTACGACTCGCGGGCCACCTGCTCGCGGACGGGCAGGATGGCCTCGGCGCGGCCGAGATCCACGATGATGTTCCCGCGCTCGAAGCGGCGGACGATGCCGGTGATCAGCTCGCCCTTCCGGTCGATGTACTCCGAGAAGATGTTGTCCCGCTCGGCCTCGCGGATGCGCTGCGTGATGACCTGCTTCGCGGTCTGGGCAGCGATGCGGCCGAAGGTGGCCCGCTGGGAGCGCAGCTGCAGGATGTCGCCGAAGCGCTCATCCTGGCGGCGCGCCTTCTCGGCGTGCTTCGGGAGGTAGTAGATCTGGAAGAGGAGCTCGTCGTCGACGGTGGCGTCCAGGCCGTGCTCCTGGGCCTCCTCCAGCGTGATCTCGTTGTAGGGATCCTGAATCTCCCCCGCCACCCGCAGGATCAGGAAGAGGTCGACGACCCCCTCCTCGACGTTGAAGCTGGCTTCGATCTCACGCTCGGCGCCAAAGACCTTCTTGGCCGCCTGGAGCATGGCCTGCTCCAGCGTCTCCCGGAGGGCATCGGACTCGATGCCCTTGTCCTTGGCCACCTGATCGATGACGACGTTCAGGTTGACTTCCATGCCTGCGCTCCTGCCTGCGGCTTTGGTCGCAGCGCCTCAAGGTCGATGCAGAGCCGTGCCTTCTGGATGGCCTCGACGGGCACCTGGTGCTCACCGTCTGTGCAGCGGATCTGGACCGATTCCTCGGCGCCGAGGATGACCCCCGTGAACCTCCGCCGACCTCCGATGGGTGAGGAGAGCTGGATCTGCGCCTCCCGGCCGATGAACCGCCGGAAGTCGGCGTCGCTCATCAGGGGCCGGTCGAGGCCCGGCGACGAGACGCGCAGATCGTAGGCCGTCGGGATGGGGTCATCCACATCCAGGGCGGCCGAGAGCTCCGGGCTCACCCGCGCGCAGTCATCGATGGTGACGCCCTCGGGGCCGTCGATGTAGACCCAGAGGACGATGCGCGTCCCTTCCTGGGCCAGCTCGACGCCGACGAGGGAGAGGCCGAGCCCCTCGACCACCGGGACCGCGATGCTGCGCACCTTGGCCGGAACCGGCTGGCGGGCCCCACCGATGAGGCGCGCCTCGACCTCGGCCGCCGCGGTGGGCGTCGAGTCGGGGGACTGCTCAGGGGTGGGCTCGTCTGCCAAAGCTCCTCCAAACCACTGCGCAACAAAAAAGGGCTCCGAGGAGCCCTTCGCGCGAAAATCCGACGAAGTGGAGGCGGTGTCTATCATGCCCCGCCGGGGTGCGCAAGCCCCATCCACCGACGAGGCCCCATAAGTCGCCGTCCCGGCCCGGGCGGCCGCTCGTCGCTACAGGGCGTAGATGCGCAGGTTGTCGAACGTCACCGGCGCCTCCCAGTTGTTGAAGGCGAGGTGCTTGCCCAGCACCGGATCGGCGTCCGGGTAGGTCAGCAGGAGCTGCCCGTCGAGGAACCAGCGCACCGTGTCGCCGTCCCGCTCGATGATCCAGTGGTAGTCGACCCCCGGCTCCACGCAGGCGTCGCGCTGGCCCCGGCCCCGCCGGCAGCCGCGGTTGTCCACCTTGCGCTCCTCGGCGTGCTCGTCCTGCCGGGCGATCGTGGTGATGGTGTTGCTCCACCCGCCGTGGATCAGGATGTACCCGCTCTGGTGGGTGATGCCGTCGCCGAAGACCTCGGCCTTCACGTCCCCGGTGCCGCTCTCCGCCCGCGCGTCGAACTCGATGCGCACCTTCGGCGGCAGCTCTTTCTGCAGCCAGAGCGCGGCGTTGTGGATCTTCTCGGCCTTCAGCCGGCCCTGCTCGATGCGCCAGGTGCCCTTGCTGTTGCCCGGATCGGGCTCCCCCTGCCGGTAGTCCGGCCCGGGCTCCGCCCGCTCGAAGTCGTCCTGGAAGACCAGCGTGCCCCCCTGGGTGGGCGGCACCGGCGACTGGCGCCACGCCACGATCCCCAGCACCAGCAGGAAGCACAGGCCCAGGCCGACGCCGGTGCGCACCCCGGCCGGCAGGCGCCGCCAGCGGTTCAAGGCGCCTCCTCGTCATCATGGGCGTCGTCGGCCAGCCGGCCCCGCAGCACGGCCAGATCGGGCTGCGTCCGCCGCTGGAACGCCATCACCGACGGCCGGTCCGGCTGCGTCGCCGGCGCGGAGCGATCGAGCCCCGGGCGCTCGTCGGCGTCCTCGGGGGGCCCCTGCCCCTCCACCCGCAGCAGCGGATCCGTGCCGCCGCTCTCCTGCTCCGTGAGCAGGAAGCCGGGGATGAGCTCGTCGGTCACCGCCACCGGCAGGGCCCCCACCGCGGCCAGGCCCGGATCGAACGCCGGCACCTCCGCCACGACGCCGCCCGCCTGGTTGCGGCGCAGCACCTCGATGGTCTCCCGCGCGGCCAGCAGCTCGCGGCTGGTCATGCGCAGCCGCGTGTTGAGCACCTGGATGAAGCTCCACGTGAGCTTCACCGCCATGACCGGCTCGGCCCGCAGCAGCTCGTAGAAGCGCGCCCGCTGGATGACCAGCGCCCGGGCCGCCACCAGCGCCGTCGCCGTGGCCGACCGCGGCGCCTTGTCCACCATGGCCATCTCGCCGAAGTGGGCCCCCGCGCTCAGATCGGCCAGCGGCAGCCCGCCCCGGCTGAGCTGCACGAGCCCGTCCAGCAGCACGAAGAAGGCGTCGTCGCGGGTGTCCTCGCGGAAGATCACCTCGCCGGCCTCGTACGTCACCGTCGTGGTGACGTTGAGCACCTTCACCAACCCCTTGTAGGTCAGGTACTTGAAGAGCGGGATGGCCCGCAGGGCGTCGAGCTTCTGCCGGACGTCCTGCACGCGCCGCTGCTGATCCTCGGCCGCCGCCGGCAGCGCCCGCACCACCACCGCGGTGATGTTGTCCTTCCCGCCCGCCTCGTTGGCCAGGACGATGAAGGCCTCGGGGATCTCCTTGATCTCCTCGCGGGTCATGATGTCGAGGGTGATGGGGTCGTCCAGGTAGCAGGACAGGCCGTCGCTGCAGAGCAGGTAGCCATCCCCCGGCAGCACGTCGAAGTCGAACGTGTCGGCCTCCACCGTCTCGTACACCCCGACCGCCCGCGTCACGGCGTTCTTGTAGGGGCTCTCGAACTCGTCGCCCGGCTTCAGGCGCCCGCGCTTGATCAGCTCGTTGACCAGCGAGTGGTCCTCGGTGAGCTGGTGCACCTGCCCCATGCGCGTCAGGTAGATGCGGCTGTCGCCCACATGGCCGATGAAGCCCCGGTTGCCGGCCACCAGCATCAGGCTGAGCGTGGTGCCCATGCCGTGCCGATCCGCGGACTCGCGCGACATCTCGTAGACCCGGGCGCACGCCGTGGCCACCGCCTCGTCGAGCAGGTCGAGCATGTCCTGCCGGCCGCGCGGGGTGTCCTCCTTGACGTAGGCCTCCACCCGCTCGCGGTTCTCGGCGACCACCCGCCGGACCTCGCGCACGGCCACGGACGAGGCGACCTCACCCGCCGCGTGGCCACCCATGCCATCGGCCACCACGAAGAGGTTCAGCTTCTTGTCGACCAGGAAGTTGTCTTCGTTGTGATCGCGGGTCCGCCCGGTGTCGGTGGCGGCCCAGAACCGGATCTCGAGGGGGCGGTTCGCGCTCATCGTCCCGGGTTTACCACCGCGTCCGGTGAGCGTCCAGGGCATTCCCGGGGCCCAGGCGCCCCTCCTCTTCTGCGATGACGGGGTCGTCGCCGACCAGCGACCGGGCGGCCGCGAAGTGGGCCTGCGCGTCGGCCGAGCCCGCCGGCAGGGCCCGCGCCTGGTTGAGGTGGTGCAGCGCCAGGAACCGGCGCGTGTCCAGGTCGGGCGTCGGCCATGGCAGCCGCGCCCAGACGGCGCCCCGCAGGGCGAGCTTCGCCCCCTCCGGCAGCGCCCGCGGGCCCGGCTCGAACACGCCCACCGGCACCGCCGACGCCGGCCAGCCCGGGCGCAGCGCCGCGATGGCCGGTCGGTGCAGCGCCAGCCGCGTCCACAGCCAGTCCGCCCCCTCCCGCCCCCGGAAGACGAGCGCCAGATCGGGCCGCGCCCCCTGCACCGCCCGCAGCGCCCACGTCTGGAACCACGTCGCGTAGTCGCCCGCCACGAGCACGCCGTCGATGGGCCCCGCCGCCAGCACCGCCTGGCCATAGCGCTCGGCCGCCCGCGCCCCCTGCCGCCCGCCGGGATCGAAGCCCGGCGCCGCCAGCGCCAGGCAGACCACGGCCACCAGCGTCCCCCACCCCCGCAGGCGGGGCAGGTACGCCAGGCACACGAAAACGAGCGCCAGCCCCGCGCAGAGGGCCGCCGCCAGGTAGCCGCCCACGTCCGGGTTGAGCGGGTCGAACGGATAGAAGTACTTGGTCGCGCCGACCCCGAGGGCCGCCGCCGCCGCCCCCAGCACCGCCCCGCGCCGCGCCCGCAGGGCCGGCACCAGCCCCACCCCCAGGCTCAGCAGCAGCAGCGCCGCCCCGACCAGGCCCACCTGCTCGATGGTCCAGGCCCCGAGCTTCTGGGCGTTCTCCACCAGGTCGAGCGGCGCCTGCGTGGCCGGGTTGGCCCCCACCCACTCCCGAGCCGTGATCATCTCGACGACCCCCGCGAGGCTCGTCGGCGCCCCCCACCCCACCTCGGCGCCGCTCAGCGCCCGCAGCGGCAGCAGCGCGTACGTGAGCAGGCCCACCAGCCCGCCGGCCACCCCCAGCGCCAGGCCCCGCGCCGACGGCCGCCCCGCCACCACGGCCAGCAGCGCCATCGGCAGCAGCGCCAGGCCGACGAGGTGGTGGTTCGCCCCGGCGAGCCCGAACGCCAGGCCCAGCGCCGGCAGCGCCCGCCGATCCCCCTCGGCCACCGACCACGCCAGCGACCCGCAGGCCGCCGCCAGCAGGAGCTGCAGCGCGTAGACCTCGGCCCGGGCCCCCTGGAGCCAGATCGCCGGCATGACGGCCGGCAGCACCGCCATGGCCGCCGCCGTCCACCACGCCGCCCCGGGGGCCAGGCGCCGCAGCAGCCGATAGAACACGGTGAGGGCCGCCGCCAGGGCCAGCGCCGACGCGATGCCCGCGCGGAAGACCCCGTCTCCCAACGGGATCTCCTGCACCGCCCGCGTCGTCAGCGCGTGCAGCGGGTGCCCGGGCGAGTGCGAGACCGACAGCCGCCAGGCCACCGCCGCGAACTCCCCGGTGTCATGCCAGTGCAGGCCCGGCAGGGCCGTCCAGGCGAGGAAGCCGCCGACCGCCGCGAAGACGAGGGCCGACCGCCAGGCGGGCTCCCTCACCGCGCCGCCAGCGCCGCGAGCAGCCGATCGTGGATGCCGTCGAAGCCGCTCGACGCCATGAAGACCACGACGTCGCCCGCGCGCACCGCCCCGGCCAGGTACGCCAGCGTCGCGTCCGAGCCATCCTCGTAGCGGGCCGGCGTGCCCGCGGCCGCGATGTCCGCCACCAGCCGGTTCACGTCCAGCCGCTCCTCGGGGCCGAAGCGATCCTCCTTCTGGAAGGGCCGGCTCAGCACCACCTCGTCGGCCGCCGTGAACGCCTGGGCGTACGCCTGCTGGTGCACGTTGCGGCGCGCGGTGTTGCTCTTGGGCTCGTACACCGCCCACAGCCGCCGCCCGGGGTAGCGCGCCCGCAGCGCCGCCAGCGTCTCGTCGATGGCCGTCGGGTGGTGGGCGTAGTCGTCGATGACGAGCACGCCCGCCGCCTCGCCCTTCTCCTCCTGCCGCTTCTTGACCCCGCCGTAGGTCCCGAGCGCCGCGATCATCGCGTCGAGCGACGCCCCGAGGGCCAGCCCGACGCCCAGGGCCGCCAGGGCGTTCCAGACGTTGTGCCGCCCGGCCAGCGCCGAGCGCACCCGCCGCGGCTCCCCGGCCCCCAGCAGCGTGAAGTCGCAGCCCTCGGCCCCCGGCTCCACGTCCACCGCCCGCAGGGCCGCGCCCTCGCCGAAGCCGTAGGGCGTGACCTGCCCGCCGGCCCGCGCCGCGCACGCCATCGCCCGCGGATCGTCCGCGTTCACCAGCAGCGTCGTCCCCGGGCCCAGCAGATCCACCAGCCGCTCGAAGTTCTCGATGATCTCTTCGAGGCTGTCGTAGACGTCCGCGTGGTCGAACTCGATGTTGTTCAGCACCGCGATCTTCGGCCGATAGTGCAAGAACTTCGGGCCTTTATCGAACCAGGCCGTGTCGTACTCGTCCCCCTCGACCACGAACGCCGCGCCGGCCCCGAGCAGGTAGGTGGCGTCGAAGTCGCGGGCCACGCCCCCCACCAGCATCCCCGGATCGAGGCCGGCCTGGTGCAAGAGCCACGTCGTCAGCGCCGTAGTGGTCGTCTTGCCATGGGTGCCGGTGATGACGACGGGCACCCGGTCCACCAGGAAGAGATCGCTGAAGGCCTGCGGGAACGACACCGCCGCGATGCCTCGCGCCTCCGCGGCCACCGACTCGGGGTTGTCGCGTCGGCAGACGTTGCCGACGATCACGAGATCGGGCCCCCAGTCCAGGTGGGCCGCGTCCCAGCCCTCCATCCACGCGATGCCCCGCCCGCGCAGCACGTCGCTCATGGGCGGGTACACGTTCAGATCGGAGCCGCGCACCTCCAGGCCGATGTCCTGGAGCATGCAGGCGAACGCCCCCATCCCGGCGCCCGCGATGCCGATCAGGTGCACCTTCTCGACGCGCGCCGGCATGGGCCGGCGAACGAACCAGGGCTGGTTGGGCTTGGTCACGCGCGCTCCTCCGCTACAGATCCCGCCGCAGGGCGGGCTTGCGCATCTTCCACAGGAAGCCGTCGAAGTAGAAGTGCACCATCGACTGGTAGATGGCCCACCAGAAGACCCACAGGCTGGCCGGCACGTCGCCGATGCGGATGCGCGGCCCCGAGCCCACGTAGCGGCCCCAGTAGCGCAGCACGATGTACAGCGCCGCGCAGCCGCCGATGACCGCCACGTAGTACGTCCACGGGAACCGCAGCAGCCGCCCGAGCAGCGGCCGGTGCGCGGGCTGCTCCCGGTAGTGCCGCCGCTGGAACGCCCAGACGAAGACCGTGTACTCGAGGGCGTGGCTGAACGCGAAGGCCAGGGCGACCTTGAAGGGATCGAAGAACAGGAACGACGCCGACAGCCCCGTCGTGCCCCCCGCCATGAGGAGCCGCGCCGGGTTCCTCAGGCGGCTGGCCCGCCACTCGGCGCGCAGCCACAGGGCCACCGCCGCCACCAGCACCCCGATGGCCAGCGGCACCAGCCAGGCCTGGTGCAGCTCCAGCCAGTCCAGCAGCGGCGTGAGCACCCGCCGGCCCGACCGGTAGTTGCGGGCCACCGCGTCGCGGTGGTGCGGCCCGCCCCAGACGACGAGCAGCGGCAGCCAGCCGAAGATGAGCAGCCGATCCGTCCAGCCCGGCGCCCGCCGCGCGGGCTCCACCCCCGACTTGGCCGCGTACATGCGCAGGATGCCGTACTTCTGCATGTAGACGTGCCAGACGTTCCAGGTGCCCGCGATGGTCGCCGCCCCCTCCACCCAGCCGCGGTGGTGCTTCCATGCCCAGGGCGAGAGCGCGAAGAGCGCCAGCATCACCCCCGGGAACACCGTGAACCGCCACGGAAAGCGCTTGAACACCTCCCGGTCCAGGTACACGTAGGGCAGCGTCAGGTGCCGGTGCGAGAAGTTCACGCCCAGGATGATCAGGAAGAACCAGGCGTAGTCCTCCACCCGCGGACCGAGCAGCACCATGGGCACCAGCACCCACAGCCACGACAGGTGGTAGGCGAGGACGTCGACCGCCGGGCTCACATGCCAGCGCGGCACGCTCGCGTCCGCCGGCGGCACCCCCAGGACCCGGGCCAGCACCGCGCTCATGGGCCGGCCAGCCGACCGGAATCAGTAGTCATAACAACCATCTTCGTTGAGAACGAGGCGCCGCACCGTGTCGCCGTCATGGCCGCCGCAGTTGCCGGAGAAGCGGCCCCCCAGGTGGTACCAGCTCGCGTCGCAGCCGGCCATGCGCACCGAGGCCGTCGACACCCAGCCGGTGCCGTCCAGGCTGCAGTAGCCGTCGTTGTTGCCATCCCCCGAGTGCGTGCAGCCCGTCCAGAGCACCCGGTTCGCCGCGGCCTGCTCCACCGTCTGGAAGCGCCGGTCCGCGCTCCACACCCACGACTGCACCGCGCAGCGCACGGGCTCCCACTGCGGGTTGCCGCGGCAGCCGCCCTCGTGCTGATCCCCGGCCGCCACGCAGCCCGAGTCGGCCGGGTAGTCGATGTCGCCGTCCATGTCGTCGTCGATGCCGTTGGCGCACGCCGGCAGCGCGGGGGGATCCTGCTCGCTCGGATCGCGGAGCTGCTCGCAGCCCGGATCGTCCCGATCGATCAGGCCGTCGCCGTCGTTGTCCAGCTCGTCGTTGCACTCGCCCTCGATGGGCAGCACGACCACCTCCGCCGTGCGGGGCATGGCCGCCGCGACGAAGCCCTGCTCCAGGAACACGAAGTAGCGCCCCGCCGGCAGCTCCGTCGCCTGCAGCGCCGCGTCGGCCCCGCGGGCGCAGGCCACCTCCGACATGGCGTCCTCGCAGGCCGTGCGGATGTACATCGACCCCTGCACGCGCCGGCCGTCCGCCTCGGCCATCGTCACCGTCACGTCCGCCGCCGCCGACAGCTCGAGCACCAGCACCACCTCGGCGCCGATGGCCGCCTCGCACGACCCGGAGCCCGACCCCTGCCCCATCACCGGCGGCAGCTCGAAGCGCCCGCCGCGCTGGCCCACCGCGACCGTCGCCACGCCGGCCGCGCACAGCCGCAGCTCCTGATCGGTGCCAGCGAAGTGGCACTCGGGATCGTCGGGGTAGTCGATGAGCCCGTCGCCGTCGTTGTCGATGCCGTCGCCGCACTCCGGGAGCGGATCGGGATCCGCCTCGTCGGTGTCCTCCGTCTCCACGCAGCCCGGATCCGCGGCGTCGATGCGCCCGTCGCCGTCGTTGTCCCGCCCGTCGCGGCACGCCGGGATGGGCACCGGGTTCACCGTCAGCCGGTACGTCCCCACGGCGGCATCCCGCGCGCCCGAGTCCACGAACAGGTAGTAGCGCCCGGGCGCTGGCTGCTCGAGCACCAGCTCGGCCCCGGGCCGCTGCGGCGTCCCCCGGGTGCACTGCACGTCCCCGGGCTGCCCGCACTGCTGGCGCACGTAGAGCACCGTCGGGATCTGCGTGTCGGCGTTCACCGTGCTGAAGACCAGCCGCTCCAGGGGCTCCTCCACCACGTACAAGAAGACGTCCTCACCCCCGGCGCCGCCCCCGCACGTTCCCTGGAAGGCGGCGGGCGACTCCAGCAGATCCCCTCGATATTCCTCGAGATTCGTCAGATCGATCAGGGCCGTCTCGCCGCCGCAGGGCCCCACCTCGCTGCCGCTGACGGCCGCCTCGCAGCCCGTGTCGTCGGGGAAGTCGGTGGCCCCGTCGGCGTCGTCGTCCAGGCCGTTGGCGCAGACGGGCGCCCGGAAGGGATCCGTCTCGTCCCCGTCGCCGCGCCCCGCGCAGCCCGGGTCGTTGGGGTAGTCGACGCGCCCGTCGCCGTCATCGTCCACGCTGTTGGCGCACTGGGGCGCCCGGTCGGGGTCGGCCTCGTCCTCGTCCCCCGCCGACGCGCAGCCCGGATCCAGCGGGAAGTCCACCAGGCCGTCGCCGTCGTCGTCCTCGCCGTTCGTGCAGGCGGTGATGGCGTTGCCGCCCATCTCCCGCGGATCGGCGGGGCCCGTGCAGTCGGGATCGGCCAGATCCACCAGCCCGTCGCCGTCGTTGTCCTCGCCGTCGTCGCACTGCGGCAGCGGGATCTCGTCGCTCTCGTCGTCGTCGGCCGCGTCGCGGCAGCCGCGATCGTCGAGGTCGGTGCGGCCGTCCGCGTCGTTGTCCACGCCATCGGCGCACTGGGGCGTCGGGGGCGCGGCGTCCGCCCTGGGCTCCGCGTCACCGCCGCCGGCGTCCCCGGCGGCGCCGTCCGCCGTGCCGCCATCCCGGAGCGGCTCCGCGTCCGCCGCGGCGTCCAGCCGGCCGATCTGCCGCGCGTCCACCTCGCCATCGCGGGGCGACGCGTCGTCCATCGCCGCGCCGCCGCCGCCGTCGCTGTCGCAGCCCACGCCGAGGAACAGCACCGCCCCCATCCACCACGTCGCTCGCCGCATCGCGCCCTCCCGTCGGGCGCATGTTCGCTCGCCGGGCCCCCACCAGACAAGCGCCGCGCGCGGAGCGACGCGGCGCGTCACGAAACACTTGAGACCGCGCGGCCCGACGATGTATCCACTGAATGAGCATTCACTCAGTGGCCCCCGGCCACCTCCAGGAGGACCCGAACCATGCAGGTCTACAAGGCGCCCATCGACGATCTCCGCTTCGTCTTCGAGGCCCTCGACTACCCCGGCCGGGTCGCGGCCCTGGCCGACTTCGCCGACTTCGATCTGGACACGGTCATGGAGATCGCCGCCCAGGCCGGCAAGTTCGCCGCCAAGGAGCTCCTCCCCCTCAACCGGATCGGCGATCAGCAGGGCGTGCAGTGGGACCCGGAGACGAAGGCCGTCAAGACGGCCGACGGCTTCCCCGCCCTGCTGCGCAAGTTCCGCGACAACGGCTTCACCGGCATCGCCCAGCCGGTCGAGTGGGGCGGCGGCGGCGGCCCGCACAGCCTCGGCCTCATCTTCGGCGAGCTGGCCACCAGCACGAACAAGAGCTTCTCCATGTGCCCCGGCCTCACCAACGGGCTCATCGACGCCCTGCTGGCCTACGGCACCGACGAGCAGAAGCAGTACTACCTGCCGAAGCTCGTCACCGGCGAGTGGTCGGGCACCATGTGCCTGACGGAGCCCCAGTGCGGCACCGATCTCGGCCTCGTCGCCACCCGCGCCGAGCCCACCGCCGACGGCGACGGCTACCTGCTCACGGGCAACAAGATCTGGATCACCTTCGGCGAGCACGACATGACGGACAACATCGTCCACCTCGTGCTGGCCCGCCTGCCCGACGCTCCCGAGGGCATCCGCGGCATCAGCACCTTCGTGGTGCCGAAGTTCCTGGAGGATGGCACCCGCAACCCCATCTTCTGCACCGGCCTGGAGCACAAGCTCGGCATCCACGCCTCCCCCACCTGCGTGATGTCCCTCGAGGGCGCCCGCGGCTGGCTGGTGGGCGAGCCCCATCGCGGCATGAAGTCCATGTTCGTGATGATGAACCACGCCCGCCTCACGGTGGGCCAGGAGGGCATCGCCTACGGCGAGATCGCCTACCAGACGGCCCTCGCCTTCGCGAAGGACCGCCGCCAGAGCCGCTCCCTCGACCCGAAGAAGCAGGAGGTCGACCAGAAGGCCGACAACATCCTCGTGCACCCCGACGTGCGGCGCATGCTGCTCAACGTCAAGGCCAGCACCGAGGCCATGCGCGCCCTGCTCTTCCACGTGGCGATGCACCTCGACGCCTCGCACCACCACCCCGACGAGGCCGAGCGCGTGCGCTCCAGCGACCTGGTCGCCCTGCTCACCCCCGTGGTGAAGGCCTGGACGACCGAGCGCGGCTTCCTCAATGTTTCCGAGGCCATGCAGGTCATGGGCGGGTCCGGCTACACGACGGACTGGAGCGTCGAGCAGTACCTGCGCGACAGCCGCATCGCCATGATCTACGAGGGCACCAACCACATCCAGGCCCTCGACCTGGTGGGGCGCAAGCTGCCCATGGGCGGCGGCCGCCTGATGAAGACGTTCGCCGCCGAGGTGACGTCCTTCATCAAGGCCAACGCCGACACCCCGGCCATGGGCGAGTTCCTCGGCCCGCTGAAGGCCGCCTCCAAGGAGCTCAGCGAGCTGACCATGCAGCTCGCCATGAAGGGCATGGCCGATCCGGAGGAGGCCGGCGCCGTCGCCAGCAACTACCTCACGGTCTTCGGCCTCACCGCCGGCGCCTACATGATGGCCCGCATGGCGGCCTACGCCCTCACCCGGGAGGACCGCCAGGCCCGCGCCAAGCTCAAGACCGCGCGCTACTACCTGCACAACATCCTGCCCGAGACGAAGTCGCTCATCGCCATCATCGGCGCCGGCAAGGCGCATATGATGGACTTCGACGCCGACGAGCTCTGATCCCCGTCAGAGCCGCGCTGCGGCGCGTCCAGTGGGCCACCTCGTCGCCGGAGTCCCCATGACGCGCCTCGCCCTCCTCCTCGCCCTCGCCCCCTTCGCCCTCTCGGCGTGCGACGAAGACGACCCCGCACCGGACGCCGCCGCCCAGGACGCCGCCGCCGGGGACGCGGCCCAGCCCGACGTGGGCGCCGCCGACGCCACCCCGCCGGACGCCGAGCCCATCCCCTGCCTCAACCCGCCGCCCGTCGGCTGCCTCACCGACGCGGACTGCGGGGGCCGGTTCTGCTGCGTGCGCGACGACGAGGCCAACTGCCTGCCCAGCGCGTGCACCTGCAACGCCGCGGGCGTCTACGAGTGCACCGACGACTGCGGCTCCGGCAACTGCCTGGAGGGCGACGCCTGCCAGCGGTGAGCCCGCCGGGCCATCACCCCGTCCGCAGCCGCTGCATGAACCACCACCGGTGGCCCTCCGGATCGGCCAGCTCGACGCTGCGGTCGCTCCACCACTCGGGCCCGTAGTCCGTCGTCGTCGGCGGTTTGAGCACCACCGCCCCCGCCGCCTCGGCCCGGGCCGTGAAGTCGTCGACCTCGTCGATGTAGAGCGCCAGGCTCTGGGTGTTGGCGCCGTCGAGCGCGCGCGGGCTCTGGCCCGGCCCGTCGCCGTGAGCGCTGGCCACCATGACCACGGCCTCATCCAGCGTCAGCTCGGAGTGCACCAGCCGGCCGTCGTCCATGATCTTCACGCGCACCGCGAAGCCGAAGGCCGTGACCAGCCAGTCGATGGCGGCGAGGGGGTCGTCGTAGTAGAGCGCGCTGCTCAGGCGCGGCCAGCCGGGGGGGGACAAGCGCATCGTTCTCCTCCGCACTGCTCTTTTGTTCAGTGCGCACCCAGGATGGCGAGGCCGATCCGGGCGGTCAAGCCGAAATCCGCGCCCCGCCCCGCCGCGAGCCCCTCCACCGCCGCACCAACTCTTTGAAACTACTTTGCTTTTCACCAGATCGACGCGGCCGCGGCCTGGGCATGAAAAAAAACGCTGCGGGTTTGGCCCGTCCCCGACGCCATCACAGCCGAAACCGGTTCGAGACGACCTCGAACACAGCCCGGAGAAAATCCATGACCAGCATCAAGAGCATCAAGCGCATCGCCCTGACGGCCGCCGCCAGCCTCACCATCGCCGCGCCCCTGGCCGCCCAGGCGAGCTCGAGCAAGCTGGTCGTGATCGGCACTAAGCTCATGGATGAACTCATCACAGCAGGGGTCAGCGAGTCACTGTCCATCGCCCTGGGGCTGGACGGTGACGAGGTCAGCCTCTCCGACGCCGCCTTCTCGGCGATCGAGGACATCGTCGAGGACGTCGTGGCCACCTACCAGTTCTCGGACTACGAGACGGGGGTGCAGGACGCGGTCGACTTCGCCGAGGCCTACGTCCGCCAGTCCGGGAACGAGGTCCAGCTGCTCGCGTCGGCCAACAAGGCCTGGGACTGCTACATGGCGGCCACCTCGGCCCTGAACGACATGGAGTCGGTCGGCCTGCAGGGGGTGAGCTCCTACCTGGAGATGGCCGCGCTGCAGGTCGTCTTCCTGCAGGAGATGGCCGAGGTCGACGAGCTGATGGGGGCCGACGGCGACCCCTACCGCCGCACCGCCGTCGACGCGGTGGTCGACCACCTGGCCCACCTGGAGGCCATGGAGGCCGAGTGGGAAGAGGCCCAGGACGACCTGTACCCCATCTACACCCGCACCGTGCGCAGCTGGTACGACGGCTGGTACGACAAGAAGAAGTACGAGATGTGCTTCAACAACTCGACGGGCGGCCGGACCTGCAGCCCGACCACGTGGACGTGCAAGGCGCCGTGGTACGACACGAGCTCCACCGGCTACACCTGCACGAGCGGCATGAACACCGCCCCGGACGAGATCGAGGCCCTGCGCGAGGCGCAGCTGGTGGAGGACACCGACACCATCTTCGGGGCGGACTACGAGGCCCTGGCGGACAGCCTGGTGGAGGGCGTGGGCGGTCAGGGCTGGGGCGACCGTGACAACCCCAGCGGCAGCGCGGACGTGGAGCTGCTGTCGGCCTTCCGCAGCGCGGGCATGGTGAGCTGCGCCGATCCCGTGGGCATCTGGTGCCGCCGCATCAGCGATGGCGTCGACGCGGCCGACACGGGCGAGGTCATCCGGTGCGAGGCCGACTACGGCTTCAACTGCACCAACGCCTCCCAGCCCGACGGCGCCTGCGATGACTACGAGGTGCAGTTCTTCTGCCCCCTGCGCTGAGCCCCCTCGCCTGCCCCGCCCCCCGCTACGGCTGCTGCGGCGCCGCCTCCCGCACGAACAGGTAGCCCTGCAGGCGCAGCGAGGCGCGCTCCCCGCCGCACCGCGTGCCGGCGTTGTTGCCCGAGATGATGCCCACGTCGCCGCAGGCCACCTCGGCGCTGTGGCCGATGCCGATGAACGAGTCGGGCGAGCTGCAGTCGGGCTCGTTGTTCCCCAGGATGCCGAACCGCACCCGCCGCAGGGCGCTGTCGACGTTGAAGCCCTGGGCGTTGCAGTTGGCCTGCAGCCCCCCCATGCGATCGGCCACCATGTTGATCCAGTCGAACCGGCCCGCGTGGGTCTCCAGGTAGCCCCCCGCCATCACCGACCGCATCGACGGCGTCCCGGGCGGCAGGTCCACCACCACCTCGCCATCCCCCATGCGCAGCATGGCCTGGTGCACCGGGAGCTGGAGGTAGCTGGCGTACATCGAGTCGGAGATGCCCAGGTCGGTCGCCCGCTCGTTGACCGGCCGGTCGTGCGTCCAGACCGGGTGGTCGTAGCGGAAGGCGCTGTCCGCCTGGGTCTTGAGGGCGAGCGTCCAGCCGCCGCCCGCCACGTCCTGCTGGCACCACGCCTCGTAGGGCGCCAGGGGCCCGTCCGGGCCGTCGGTGTCGAGCTGGTACACGCCGTTCTGGCCCTCCGCCGTGCGGCCGCCCGGGTTGATGCGCAGGCCCAGCTCGAGGGCGTCGAGGCAGGAGCGCGGCGCCGGCCCGGCGTCGTTGGGCGAGCAGACCACGAAGCCGCCGATCTCGACGCCGAGCAGCTGGTCATCCCACGAGCCCGACCCGCAGTCCCCGAGGGGCTGGCGGACCAGCGCCGACTCGGGGGTGTTGTTGCCGTTGGGCTCGAAGCCGCCGTCCAGGCAGGAGCCGTTGTTGGTGTCGGCGAGCCAGAAGTCGCATCGCTGGCCCTGGCAGCGGCCCGAGAACTCGTTGAGCCCCCGCCCCGGCCCCCGATCCTCCCGCACGTCGGGGTACACGCCCACGATGTTGAGCAGCCCGCCGTTCAGGGCGATGAGCGACTGCATGTGGTCGCGGCTGCGGGGCACGATGAGCTCCATGCCGAGGGCCGCGCAGGCCGCCTGGTAGGCCGGCTGGGCGTCCGGCCCCGTCGCCAGGGCGTCGTCCACGACCTTCACCACCGTGTAGCCCACGCCCCCGTCCGTCGTCATGTCGCACATCGCCATGACCGCCGGCGCAGGCCCGTCGCCATCGGCGTCGATGGCGTACTCGCCGTCCGCCGCCGCCGGGTTGGCCGCCTTGATCTGCCGGCAGGAGGCCAGGTAGCTGCACGCGCCGCCCTCGGTGGGCGCGCCGCCCGCCGGGCAGTCGCAGGCGAAGCCGCCCGGCAGGTTGGTGCAGACCTGCAGCCCCGGGCAGGGCGCGTCGGGGCACTCGTTCACGTCGACGCACTCGCCGTCCTCGGACAGCTCGAAGCCCTCCTCGCAGGCGCAGACGCCGTCGGTGCAGATGCCCCCCTCGCCGCAGTCGGCGTTCTCGACACAGTCGGGCGGCGGCGGGCAGGCCGGGCACGCCCCGCCGCAGTCCACGCCGGCCTCGTCCCCGTTCTGGATGCCATCCTCGCAGGTCGGGACCACGGCCCCGCCGGCGCCTCCCATGCCACCGGCGCCGCCCATGCCACCGGCGCCGCCCATGCCACCGGCGCCGCCCATGCCACCAGCGCCGCCCATGCCGCCCATGCCCCCGGCCCCGCCGGCGCCACCCATGCCGCCCTCGGCCCCGGCGCCGCCGGCCCCGGCGTCCATCCCGCCGTCGAGCCCGCCGTCCGCCCCCCCGTCGTCGGCCCCCGGGAGGAAGATCGGGTCATCGTCGGGACAGCCCGTGAGGCAGCACAGGGCCAGGACCATCAACCCATTGAAACCCATGAACTTTCGAGACGCACCACGGCGACGGCGCAGCATACGCGGACCTCCTCCAGCAGGGATGGCAGCGGCGACCCGGGCGACGGGTCGGCCTTCGAGGTCACTCTAGCGAGCCGCCCGCGCCGCTCAAGGTCGATTCCCGGAACCAAACATCTGTTTGGATGGCGACCCGGGCGCCGCGGGCTGAGCGCCGGCGAGGGGTTCGTGGCATACTCCTGCTCATGAACGAGCGCGTGGGCGGCGGCGGCCGCCGCATCCGGGGCGTCGCCGTGGGCGTCGTCACCAACATCAGCGATCCGCAGCAGTGGGGCCGCGTGAAGGTGCGGCTGCCCTGGCTGGACGGCCCCGACGCGGCCATCGAGTCGCACTGGGCGCGCGTCGCCGGCTGGTACGCCGGCAACTCTCGCGGGACGATGTTCGTGCCCGAGATCGGCGACGAGGTGCTCGTCGCGTTCGAGGGGGGCGACCCCAACCACCCCTACGTCCTCGGGGCCGTCTGGAACGGCGAGCACGCGGTGCCCGGGCCCGGCAACCCGGATGGCGCCAACGACCACAAGTGGTTCCGCAGCCGCGCCGGGCACGACCTGGAGTTCCTCGACTCCGACGGGGCCGAGAAGATCCGGCTGGTGGACAGTTCCACCAATAATTCCATGGTGTTCGACACCGCCGCGGACACCATCACCACCGAGGCGAAGACCGGCACCATCAACATCCGGGCGCCGAAGGGCCTGGTGAAGATCGTCTGCGTCGACCTGACGATGACGACGAGCCAGGGGCGCACGCTGGAGGTGGGGACGACCCACACGGTCACCGTGGGCAGCGCGCGCACGGTGAACGTGAGCGCCGGCAACTTCATCGAGCTGGCCGGCTCGGCCATGACCATCACGGCGCCCCAGCTCGCCACGACGACGAAGAGCGACGTGGGGGTCTCGGCGGGCGCGATGGTCATGAACCAGGGCCAGATCAGCACCGAGATCGGGGAGTGGGGCGAGGTCCAGCAGGGGCCGGTGGTGCGGACGGTGGGGTCGCAGACCGTCCAGACCGATGGGTTCATGACGGTGAACATGGCCGGCGAGCTGTCGGGGACGTTCACGCTGCTGGCGGGCTCGGCGATGTCGTCCGCGAAGGGCGGGTTCCTGTTCAACGGCGGGCCCGTGACGGTCATGGGCGGGCTGGTGAACGCCAAGGCCGGCTCGATGGTGGTGGCGAAGGACGCGAGCGGCGGGAAGGCGGCGCTGTCGGCCTGGCTGGGCGGGCTGCTGCTGCTGAACCCGAACGCGCTGACGTTCCCGGCCACGAAGCTGCTCGACCCCATCATGGGGCTCGACTTTCACACCACGCTGCCCGCCCCGCTGGTGCCGCCGCTGCCGCCGATTCCGCTGTTCCCGACGCCGTTCATGGGGCCGATCCTGATCGACTTCAAGGCGACGGTGCTGATCAACTTCATGCCCGCGGCGGGCGCGGGGGCGACGGCGCTGGGGTTCCACATGCCGCCGCTGCCGTGGCTGTGGCCGCCCATCAGCCACCGGCCGATGATCACCGCGGCGATCATGGCGCTCATGACGGCGCCCTTCAACGCGATGCTGGAGATGGCGCGGGGGAAGGTGCTGGCGCTGGCGTCGGCGTCGGGCAACCCGGTGTTCCAGCGCGGGTTCGTGGCGGACTTCGTGGGGTCGAGCCACGCGAACGTGAACGCGGGGTCCGTCACGAGCGCGGGCAAGACGTACTCCGTCTCGGCCAGCGGCCAGGGCCAGTTCGCGTTCACGCGCATCTTCCCGATGTTCTCGTCGGGGCAGGCGTTCCTGGGGTTCCTGGCCAGCCTGCTGCCCCTGCCCATCGCGAACGCGAGCGTGTCCATCGCCTCGCCGACGGTGTCGGTCTGCGACGCGCCGCTGGGGCTGATGATCCCGCTGGGGTGCAACTCGTGCTCGGACATCCCGGTGGTGCCGAACGCGATGGCGATGGGATTCTCCAATGTTCTCACGGGGATGAGCATCGGGGACTTCCTGGGCGCGCTGGCGTGGGGGATGGTCCAGGGGGCGGCGACGGCGGGGTTCCAGGCGGGGCTGCGGCGCGGGGGCAACGCGGTCGCGCGGCGCATCTCGAACAGCAACAGCCCGCGGCTGCAGAACGCGGCGCAGCGGGTCAACGACTTCGTGGGCGGCAACAACTGCATCGCCGAGGGGCACCCCGTCGATGTGGTGTCGGGCACCGTCTTCACCGAGGCCACCGACTTCGAGCTCTTCTCGGCGCGCACGCTGCGCTTCGGCCGGTTCTACAACAGCCGCGCGACGGAGCTGCCGGGGGACGCCAGCCAGCTCGGCCCGGGCTGGCGGCACGACTTCGACGAGGTGCTGCTGGCCGACGAGGACACGACGGGCGTGCGCACCCTGGCCCTGCGCGACCGCGAGGGCCGCTTCATCGGCTTCGACCTGCCGCTGGTGGACGGCGAGAGCGACTTCAACGCCGCCGAGCGCCTGACGCTGACCCGCGTGGATGGCCGCACCTACGAGATCCGCGACCTCGCCGACCGCGTGCGGGTGTTCCGGTTCGGGGGCGGCGACGGCCCCACGCCGCCGACGTACCAGCCCCCGGCGGGCAAGCAGGCCCGCCTCGACGCGGTGCGCTGGCTCGACGGAGAGGCCCGATTCCACTGGGAAAAGGGGCGCCTGACCGGCTTCACCGACGCGGCCGGGCGGCAGGTCGTCGTCCAGCCCGACCCCCAGGGCCGCATCGCCGGCCTGCGCCTCGTGCGCGCCCAGGGCCGCGACTGCGACATCCACCTGGCCACCTACCGCTACGACGGCGACGGCCGGCTCATCGCCCACATCGACCGCAACCGCAACCCGCGCTGGTACCGCTACGACAAGGCCGGCCGGCTCGTCCGCGAGACCGACCGCAACGGCTACAGCTTCCACTTCCACTACGATGAGCTGGACCGCTGCACCCACACCTACGGCGACGACAACGCCTACTGGTGCGCCTTCGCCTACGACGGCAGCGTCACGCGCGTCACCGATGGCTTCGGCGGCGTGACGCGGTACGGCTACGACGAGGACAGCCGGGTCACCAGCATCATCGACGCGCTGGGCGGGGTCACGACGCGGGCGTACACCGAGGCCGGCTGGCTGGCGTCGGTCACGGACGCCGCGGGCAGCACCTGGAGCCTCGCCTACGACGCCCGCGGCGCCGTCACGACGCATGTGGACGCCAACGGCCACGCCACGGCGCTGGATCGCGACGCCGCCGGGCGCCTGGTGGGCGCCGTGGATCCCCTGGGCCACCGCTGGCACATCGGCCGCGACGCCGCCGGCCGAGTCGTGGAGCGGCGCTTCCCGCGCGGCGGTCGCCAGCAGCTCGAGCGCGACGCCGACGGGCGGCCGACGGCCCTGGTGACGCCCGACGGGCGGCGGTTCGAGCGCGTCTGGGGCCCCGACGGCGTGCGGGAGGATCGCACCCCCGACGGCCGTCGCCTGCGCTACCAGCACGACGCCACCGGGCGCGTGGAGGCGGTCGACGAGATCGCCGCCGATGGCGAGGTGCGGACCCACCGCTACCAGCGCGACGCCGAGGGTCGCGTGGTGGGCGTCGATGGGCCCGGCGGCACCCGGCTGCGCTACACCCTGTTGCCCGAGGGCCAGCCCACGCTCATCGAGCAGGACGGCCGCAAGGCCCAGCGCCGCTACGACGCCGGCGGCGCGCTCATCGAGCACGTCGATCCCCTCGGCCGCGCCGCCCGCGTCACCGTGGATCTGCACCGCCAGCCCACCGAGGTGAGCCTGCCCGGCGGCCTGCGCTGGCGGTTCACGCGGGATCGCCTGGGCCACGTCACCCGGATGGAGGCCCCCGACGGGAGCATCACCCGCTACACCCGCGACGCCGTGGGCCGGCCCGTCGCCGAGGATCGCGCGGGCGAGGTCGTCGAGCGGCGCTTCGACGCCTGCGGCCAGGTCACCCGCCTCAAGGACGCCGCTGGCGGCGAGCTCCGCCTGAGCTACGACGCCCTGGGCCGGCTGGTGCGCGCCGAGGCCGACGACGACGCCCCGGTGGAGCGGCGCTACGACCCCGACGGCAACCTGGCCGCGGAGGTGCAGGGCGAGGCCGTGCTGCGCTGGCGCTACGACGCCCTGGGCCATGCCCTGGGGCGGCGGACCTCGTGGGGCGGGCGCGTCGACTACCTCTGGGGGGCCGCAGGCGTCGACTCGCTGGTCGATCCGGCGGGCGAGACGCACCGGTTCGACCGGGACGTGCGCGGCCGGCGGGTGGCCTGGGAGCGGCCCGGCGGGGGCGTCGAGCGGGACGTCTTCAGCCCCGGCGGGCACCTGGAGCGCACCTGGCTGGAGATCCCGGGCCAGCCCGCGGCCGCCGATCGGCGCCTGTTCTGGAGCCCCGAGGGGACCATCACCGGCCTGCACGAGGCCGAGGACGATCGCAGCACGCGCCATGAGTACCGCTACGACGGCCTGGGCCGGCTGGTGGGCGAGCGGCGCAACGACGGGCCGTGGCGGCCGTACGTCCACGACGACCGCGACAACCTGGTCGACGATCCCGCCCAGGGCAGCCGCACCTTCGACGGCGTCCGGCTGGTCCAGGCCGGGGAGGATGTCGTCCGCCACGACCGGCGGGCGCGCCGGGAGGCCGTGACCCACGGCGACGGCACCCGAACGACGTGGTGGTACGACCGCCGCGGCCGGCTGGCGCGCGTGCACACCCGCGACGACCGCATCGTGCACCACCGCTACGACGCCCTCGGGCGGCGGGTGGAGACGGTGGCCGAGGTGGCTGGCGGCGTGCGGCGCGAGGCCCTCGTCTGGGACGGCGACCAGCTCGCCCGGCGGGTGGTCACGACGGCCGCCGGCCAGCGCGAAGAGGAGTACGTCTACGATCCGCAGCGGCAGCTCCCGCTGTTGCGGGTGGTCCGCGCCGGCGGCGAGGTCACGAGCCAGTACTACCAGGTGGACCAGCGCGGCGCCGCCATCCGCCTCACGGACGCCGCGGGCCAGCAGCTCTGGCGGGGCCGCTACGAGCCCTACGGCGGCTGCGCCGAGGAGGGCCCCGAGGCGGGCGAGCAGCCGCTGCGCCTCGCCGGCCAGGTCGAGGACGCCGCCACCGGCCTGTGCCACCACCGGCACCGCGTCTACGATCCCGACCGGCGCTCCTTCCTCACGGCCGATCCCCTGGGGCTGGACGCGGGCCTCAACCCTTTCGCTTTCCCCAGTGATCCCGTGCAGTTCGCCGATCCCCTCGGGCTCGCCCGCTGCGGCCAGGGGGAGCTGATGCTGGGCAGCGAGCTCACGGAGCCCATCTACTTCGGGCAGGCGCGCATCGCCGGGCGCTTCGCCGACATCGGCTCCCCGGCCCCCGACAGCATCCGCGGCCGGCCCATCGAGGCGGTGGCCGCCGACCTGCGGGCGGGGCGCATCGCCGGGGAGGACCTGCCCGTGCAGGTCTTCCGGGATCCGACCACGGGGCGGCTGACGGCCATCAACAACCGCGGCCTCGCGGCCTGGAGCCTGGCGGGCCGCAACCCCGATCTGGTCATCCTGACGACGCCGACCGCCGCCGAGACGAACCGGCTGCGGGAGCCGTCGCTCGTCCGCGGCGACAGCCTGCCGAGCCCCCACACCGCCGTCACGCCGGGCAAGAACGACACGAGCATCATCGGCATCGTGTCGACGCCGGGCAACGCCACGCCGCCGGGTTATCCGGCGTATCCCTCGGAGTAGGAGGTCGCCGCGATGGATGGACGCCTGCGGCCCGTGCCCGTGCCCTGGCAGCTCTCGCCGTCGATGGGGGGCCTGACGCTGACGGCCGGCGAGGAGCAGGAGACGGTGGTGACGGCCCTCGCCCGCTGCCTGCCCGATGACCACCTGGCCGAGATCCGGGTGGAGTTCGAGGGGAGCGGCTGGGCGCTCGTGGCGCCGCACGACGGCCGCGACCCGCTGCCGGCGGACCGCTACGACTGGTCGGGGGTGCCCGGGGCGCAGCAGCCCGGCGAGGCGCCGGCCGACTGGTTCGCCCGCCAGGACGCGCTGGCAGCCGGGGGCACCCACCCCCTGCCCGGGCTGTACGAGGTGGAGGCGTCGGCGTGGGTGCGGGCGGTGGGGGCGCGGGGGCTGCGGCACTTCGTCTTCGCCGGGCACGACCGGCGCGTCGACGTCATCGCCCGGGGGCTCACCTGGCGCTCCCTCGGGCCGCCGCGCGGCGGGGCCTGACGCTCAGCCGGCCCAGCCCAGGAAGACGTGCTCGACGCCGAGCAGCCGCAGGATGACGACGGCCTGCACCACCCGGTCCCAGGGGGCGTCGGGGGTGCCTTGCACGACGGCCCCGGGGCAGATGGTCGTGGTCGGCCAGGGCCGCAGGGCCGCCAGGGCGTCGGCGGCCGGGGCGCCGCGGTCGCTCACCCCCGAGAAGAAGACCGTCCCGTTGCAGTCGCCCGTCCGCGCGGGGTGCCAGACCGCCGAGGCGCCGGCGGGCGTCACCGTCAGGTGCACCGTCTGGCAGGCCTCGCCGGGGCGATCGGCCAGCAGGGCCGCGAGGCCCTCGCCGCCCTCCGGGGGTGGGGCCGCGCACATCTTCGGGATGGCCAGCGCGACGCCCTGGACGCCGGCGCCCGTGCGCACGGCCGCCACGAGGTGCGGGACCGCGGCCTGGCCCGCGGTGTAGAGCACCTGGGCCACCCGCCGGAACGGCGTCGCCGGGCCAGCCTCGACGGCGAGCGCCAGGTCCAGCCGGGCGTCGGCGTCCTGGGCGGCCAGCCAGGCGTCGAGCCCCGCCCCGAGCCCGGGGACTCGCAGGGCGGCGTCCGTCGGCCAGGGGCCCTCCACCGGCTGCGCGAGCCCGCGCAGCGTCCACCCGGCCTCGCCCACCACGACGCGGGCGTCGACGCGCACGTCCTCGCCGAAGCCGGTCGCCGGCAGCGGGCCCTGCGCCGGCGGCTCGCAGGCCAGCAGGCACCCCGCCAGCAGCAGCGCCGCCCTCACTCGTAGGGCCCGCCCGCCACCGCGCAGGCGCGGGTGCCCTCGACGGCGGTGATGAACCACGAGTTGGCGCCGTGGTTGTGGACGTGGAACGCCAGCGGCGTGCCCGCGGGGGCGTCCGCCGGCAGCGCGACGGCGATGGCCTCCACGCGGGTGGCCGAGGGGATGGGCACCGTCGCCTCCCACAGCGTCGCGCCGCCGAGGGCCAGGGCGACGTGGGCCTCGGCGGGGGCCTCGGCCACGAGGTCGAACCAGGCGATGGTCGCGGTGAGGGTGTCCCCCGCGCGCAGCGCGACGGGCAGCGGCTGCACCAGCGTGGCGTAGCCGCACTCGCCGGTGTCGACCTCCAGGCTCTCGCCCTCGGTGGTGAGGGCCCAGGCCGGGCAGGCGGGGTCCGTCGGGCGGTGGTCGGCGAAGGGATCGTCGGCGGCGTCGGCGAGCTGCCAGGCCCCCGCGGCCGCGAGGGCCACCGGGTCGCAGTCGCCGCCGCCGTCGCGCCGGGGCTCGCCGCAAGCGGCCAGGGAGAGAGCCAGAAACCCCAGCAAGATCAGGGGTCTGGCTACTCCCACTTGTAGAGCAGCGTCATCGCCATCAGGCACATCTCGTCCAGCGTCTCCTCGCCCAGCGCCACGTCGTGCGGGGCGTCGAGGCCCTGCTGGCGGAGGGCCTCCCGGACGAAGGGGTTGTCCATGGAGTTGTCGTAGGTGCAGCGGAACTCGAAGACGTCGCCGGCCTTCACGAAGGGCAGGCCCTCGATGGGCGCGTCGTAGGCGTAGAAGCGCTGCCAGGCGAAGTCCCAGTCGGGCGTCTGCAGCAGGCACTCCTCGGCGGGCTGGTCGGCGATGGCGCCGTACTGGGCCGGGAGGGGCGGCGGCACGCGGCAGCCGCCGTAGACGTCCTCCACGCCGGCCTGCACCTGGGCGACCAGGCACTCGCCGCACTGGCCGCTCAGGGCCTCGACGGCGGCGGCGCACTCCTGCTGGGCGCAGGCCACCGACGCGGGCCCGGCCTGGCCGGGGCACTTCTCGTCCATGCAGCTCTGCAGCGCGTCCAGCTCGGCCGTCTCGCAGGGCGGCGTCAGCTCGGGCCGCCGCACCTCGATGCGCATGTCGGTGCCGACGTAGTGCATGTGGCTCGCGACGCTGTGGATGAACATGCCGGGGAACCGGCGGCCGTCGAGCTCGCTGGGCACGGTGAAGCGCATCGTCTCGACGTGGCCGCGGGCGCCGGCGGGCACGTTGAAGGCCGGCGGCCCCACGTCGGTGGGGTCGGGCTGCAGGCCGTCGCCGTTGTCATCCGCGCGGTTGAAGTTGCCGATGAGCGCCGGCAGCGCCAGGAACTCGGGCGTGCCGTCCGTGAGGCGGAGCTGGACCGTCGTCGCGTCCTCCTCCGCCGTCATGCCCGTCGGGTGGTAGTGGATCTGCATCACGAACTTCGCGCCGGCGGGCACGGGCATGCCGGCGTTGGCCGGGAACTCCATGGGGATGCCGCCCGGGGCCCACGCGGCCACGAGCTGGGCGTCCACCGCGGGCCCGCCGAAGCAGTCATAGCCGCCGTCCTCGTCCGTCATCCCGGCCAGCTCGTCGGTCTCGTCGGTCACGAAGAGCAGCGCGTGGTGCACCACCAGCGGGTTGCCCGCCAGGAAGTGCGCGCCGTTGACGTGGACCTCGTCGGTGAAGCCGGGGTCGAGGACGAAGCAGCGGAACTGGTCGCGCACGCCCTCGGTCACGAAGGGCACGGTGGGCGTCATCGTGAGCGTGGGGTTCGTCAGGCCGTCCAGCGTGCGCTCGGGCAGGGGCGCCGCCGTGGCCGCGTCCCCCTCGGGGGTGCCGGCCGCCTGCCAGGCGCGCAGCAGATCGAGCTGCTCGGGCTTCAGCCGCAGGTCGTCCTTGAACGGGCGGGGCTGGCACTCCTCGGTGTCCTGGGCGCCCCAGGGGGGCATGCGGCCGCTCTCCACCGTCGCGACGATGAGCGGCGCGAGGCCCCTGGCCTGGCCGTAGTCGTCGAGGGCGAAGGGCGCGATGCCGCCGGCGTGGTGGCAGCCCGCGCACTTCTCGGCCAGCAGGGGCGCCACGTCGGCGTGCCACGTCGGCCCGGCCTCACCGGCGCCGCCAGCGCCGCCAGCCCCACCCCCCGCACCGCCGTCGCTGCCACCGGCGTCACAGCCCACCACGGCCAGCGCCATGCCGGCGCCCACGATCCATCGCTTCATCGTCCACTCCCCCCACGGTCTGACTGCGGTGGGGGACTATCACACCCCGGGGCGAGCCAGGGCAACCGCCAAGGTCACTGCGCGTGGCCGGGCCTTGCTGGTACGCTGCCCCGCATGCGCGCTGCCTTCCTCGCCCTGCTCTTCGCACTGCCCGCCGCCGCCCAGGACACGCGGCCACGGGTGGTCTTTGTCTTCGACACATCGGGCTCCATGGGGGTCGATCTGCGGACGGGCAACCCCACCGGCGGCGATGGCTCCCGGGAGTACCCCGGCGATGGCAACACCAGCCGTCTTTTCGTCGCCAAGAACGCGGTGTCGGCCCTGGTCGAGACGACCTCCGAGGTGGAGTTCGCGCTGATGCGCTACCCGCAGCTCGAGGGACCGGGCATCAACCGCGGCGCCCTCGACGGCCGCCAGCTCAACACCTACGCCGGCCTCGCGGACCAGCCGCTCAACTACGCCGGCGAGTGCACCGGCCGCCTGCGCGACGCCGACGCCGATCACGCCGCCAGCCTCATCGTGCCGTTCGCCCAGGACAACGAGGGCGCCGTCCTCCAGTGGATGGATCACGCCGAAAACTATCCGAGAAACAAGGAGTTGCGCGCGGATGGCCCCACCCCCGTGGTGGAGACGCTGCGGCTCGCGGCCGAGTACCTGGGCAACATCATCGCCGCCGATCCGCGGGCGGACTGCCGCCCCTACGCCGTCGTCCTGCTCACGGACGGGGGCGAGTCGTGCGTGGCGCCGGGCGAGCGGGAGGACGCGCTGATGGCCCAGGCCGCGGCGCTGCAGGCCCTCGGGGTGCGGACGTACGTCGTCGCCTTCTCGGTGGGCCAGGCCGACGTGGGGCTCCTGGGGGTGCTGGCGCGGGCGGGCGGGACGGCCGTCGACGAGCGCGGTCGCCCGGACCTGGTGCGGGGCCTGCCCTACCAGGCCGACGATCTGCAGGGGCTGCGCCTGGCCTTCAACCGCATCCTGCAGGACGCCCTCCCCGTGGAGGCGTGCAACGGGGTGGACGATGACTGCGATGGCCGCGCCGACGAGGGCGTGCTGAACGCCTGTGGAGGCTGCGGGCCGGCGCCAGAGGAGGCCTGCGACGGGGCCGACCAGGACTGCGACGGCCGCGTGGACGAGGGGGCGCTCAACGCCTGCGGGCGCTGCGGGCCGGTGCCCGCCGAGATCTGCAACGGCGCCGACGACGACTGCGACGGCGCGGTGGACGAGGAGGTCGCCAACGCCTGCGGCGGCTGCGCCGGCGTGCAGCCGGAGGTGTGCAACAACCTCGACGACGACTGCGACGGCCGCGTCGACAACGTGCCCGGCGAGGACGCCCCCCTCACCCGCCCCTGCGGCCGCGAGCTCGGGGCCTGCCGGCCCGGGGTGGAGCGCTGCCTGGCGGGCGTCTGGCAGGCCTGCGACGGCGTCGCCCCGGCGGACGAGGCGTGCAACGGCGTCGACGACGACTGCGACGGGGCCACCGACGAGGTGGAGCAACCCTGCGGACCGGCTCGGGAGATCGGCGACGTGGGCGAGTGCCGGGTGGGCCGGCGTCGGTGCGATCCGGCGGCCTGCGCCGATCCCGAGGCCTGCGCGCTCGACGGCTGGCTGGCCGCGTGCGAGGAGGCCGTGGGCCCCGCCGAGGAGATCTGCGACGGCCGGGACAACGACTGCGATGGCAGCGCCGACGAGGGCCTGTTCAACGCCTGCGGGCGCTGCGGGCCCACGCCCCCCGAGTCGTGCAATGGCGTGGACGACAACTGCGACGGCCGCATCGACGAGGACGCCCGCTGCCCGGGCGGCTACCTGTGCTTCGCCGGCGAGTGCGTGCAGCGCTGCGACCAGAGCGGCGAGTGCAGCGGCGACTTCGCGTGCCGGACGGTCTACCCGGGGGCCGACTACTGCCACCCGAACCCCTGCGCCGGGATCGACTGCGGGCCGGGCCAGCGCTGCGACGCGGAGGCGCGCCGGTGCGTGGATCCCTGCGCGGACGTGGCCTGCGCGGACGGCGAGGGCTGCGATCTGGGCGTGTGCGTCCCGGCGACGTGCCGCCACACGGGCTGCCCGGCGGGTCAGCGGTGCGTGGGGGACGCCTGCGAGGCGGATCCGTGCGCGGACGTGGCCTGCGGCGACGACGCGTTCTGCCGGGACGGCGCGTGCGTGGACGCCTGCCGGCGCCTGGCCTGCGGCGAGGACCTCCGCTGCGTGGACGGGGCCTGCGTGGCGGACGCCTGCGGGGGCCGCTGCCTGCAGGGGGAGCGGTGCGACCCGGCCGACGGCCTGTGCGCGCGGGATCCGTGCTTCGGCCAGCCCTGCCCCGTGGGCATGGCGTGCGAGGAGGGCGCCTGCCGGGCCGACGCGGCCTGCGTGGGCATCCAGTGCCCCGCGGGCACGCGCTGCCGGGCCGGGACGTGCACCGACGAGACGCCGGGCGTGCTGCCCGGGCTGCAGCGGCCAGCGGCGCCGGACGCGGGCGTCGTCCCTGACGCGGCGGCCGCGCCCGACGCGACCCCGATGGTCGACGCCGCCCCTGCGCCCGACGCTGGCGCGCCTCCGGCCACGGGCGGCGGGGATGACGGCGGCTGCCAGGCCAGCCCGGGGGGCGGCGGCGCGGGCCTCGCCCTGCTGCTGCTCGCGCTCGTCGGTCGCCGGCGCCGGGGCCTGCTGCTCGCCCTGGGCCTCCTCGGCTGCGACGACGGCGGGGGCCTGAAGCTGGAGCAGCGCCTGGACGCCGCCCCCCTCCCCGACCTGGCCGTCTACGACGCCAGCGCCGTCGACGCCCGCGTCGGGTGCAGCCCGAGCCCCGAGATCTGCAACGCCATCGATGACGACTGCGATGGCCTCGTCGACGCGGATGATCCCGATCTGCAAAGGATTTTGCTGGACGACCCCGAGAACTGCGGCGCTTGTGACCGCGTCTGCCAGGCCCCCCGCGCCACGCTGGCCTGCCTCGCCGGGGACTGCGTGATCATCGGCTGTGCGCAGGGCTTCGGCGACTACAACGGCGAGCTGGCCGACGGCTGCGAGTCCGACTGCGTCATCACGGCGGGCGGCAACGAGATCTGCGACGAGCAGGACAACGACTGCGATGGCGTGGTGGACGAGGGCTTCGACCTGGCCACCGACCCCGACCACTGCGGCCGCTGCGCCGACGCCTGCCCCCGGCCCGCCAACGCCGACACGGCCTGCGTCGACGGCGACTGCGTGATCACGTGCCGCCCGGGCTACACCGATCTGGACCCGGCGGTCGACGGCTGCGAGTACGCCTGCCAGGACCGCGGCAACGCCCAGATCCCCGAGTACTGCAACGGCCTGGACGACGACTGCGACGGCCGCGTCGACGAGGCCCCGGATCTGCGGCCCCCCGACGACACCTGCGGGGAGCTGGGCCTGTGCGCGCGTGGCTGCGACGACGACGGCGGCTGCGGCGACGACGAGGCCTGCCGGGACGGCATCTGCGGCCCGGCCGACGTCCCGGCGCTGGCCTGCGCCGCCGACGCCGACTGCCAGGCCCAGCACCCGGGCCTGGCCTGCCTCGCGGGGGCCTGCGCGCCCCGCCTCCACGGGCCGCAGTGCGACGGCGCCAGCGGCTGGCGGTGCGCGCGGCCGGCGGGCTGGCGGTTCGGCGACGAGGCCGGCGCCTGCGATGGGCAGGACAACGACTGCGATGGCCGCGTGGACGAGGACTTCGTCGGCGAGCTCTTCGCGGCCGATCGCGAGACGCCGCGGGCGTGCTTCGTGGGCCTGGGCGTCTGCCAGCGGGAGGGCGTCGCGCTCTGCGCCGCCGACGGCGACGGCGTCACCTGCAGCGTCGAGCCCGGCCTGCCCAACGGCCCGGACGACGACTGCGACGGCGACGACGACGACTGCGATGGCCGCGTGGACGAGGCCTTCGCCGACGCCTGGATCGCGGTGCGGGGCGTGCAGATCCACGCCTACGAGGCCAGCCGGCCCGGGGCGACGGCGCGCCTGCCGGGCCGGGATGTGCGCGAGGACGACGGCGTCATCACCTGGATCACCGGGCGGGCGTGCAGCCGGCCGGGCGTGCTGCCCTGGGCCGACGTGAGCGCCGCCGAGGCCGAGGAGGCCTGCGCGCTGGCGGGGGCCCGGCTGTGCACGGGCGAGGAGTGGGCGCTGGCCTGCGGGGGCCCGGCGGGCGATCCGTTCCCCTACGGCGCCGCCTTCGACGAGGACGCCTGCAACGGCGGGGGCCACGACGCCGAGCCGGGCCGCCCCGGCGACCAGGACGCCGTCCTCGCCTGCGGATCGCTGGCCACCTGCGCCCGCGCCGGCGTGTTCGACCTGTCCGGCAACCTGAAAGAGTGGACGAGCGACACCCGCGACCGCCTGCGCGTCGTCCGGGGCGGCAGCTACGAGACGAACGTGGCGGCCGGGCTGGCCTGCGCGCAGGAGAACGATCTCAAGGACCCCACGCTGCGGCACCCGGGCATCGGGTTTCGCTGCTGCCGCTGACGGCGAGGACCCCATGACCGAGGCGCTGATCACCCGCTACCTGGCCCTGCTGGCCGATCCGACCGCCACCGCCGACGCCCTCGGCGCGCTGCTGCACCCCGAGATGCGCCAGCGGGAGTGGCCCAACGCCCTGAACCCCCGGGGCCAGGAGAGCGACCGGGCCGACTGCCTGCGCCGCTTCGCCGCCGGGCAGGCCATGCTGCGGGTTCAGCACTACACCCTCACCTCGACGCTGGTGGACGGCGACCGCGCCGTCGTCGAGGCCGAGTGGCTGGGGACGATGGCCGTCGACGCGGGGCCCCTGCGGGCGGGGCAGACGCTCACCGCGGCGATCTGCATGGCGTTCGAGCTGCGCGACGGCCTCATCTGGCGGCAGCGCAACTACGACTGCTTCTCGCCATGGGCGTGAGGCACGCGGCGCTCGCGGTCGCGCTGAGCGCGGCCGCCCACGCCCAGGAGACCGGCCTAAGCCCCCATGACCGCACCTGGGCGGCCGTCACCGGCACCTGCGCGGGCATCGCGACGGGCACGGCGGGGGCGCTGTGGTACTGGTACGACTACGACTGCGGCGAGGACCGCTGCTCGTCCTTCCGCTTCATCGGCGCCCTCCTCGCGGGCGTGGCGGCGTCGGTGCCCGGCATCGCGACGGGCGTCTATGTCTACGGCGAGGCGACGGGCCACGACGGCAGCCTCATGGTGACGACCTTCGGCGCCGTCGGGGGCCTCCTGGGCCTCGGGCTCGTGACCGGGATCTTCGCGCTGGGCGGGGCCGAAGGGGGCCTGCTCGGGCTGCTCTTCGGCCTGCCGCTCCCCGTCGCCGCGGCCACGGGGGCCTACGAGTTCAGCCTGGACGGTGGCGTGAGCGCGCCCAACGTGCTGCGCGGCCCGCCCCGCCGCGAGGCCTTCGCGGTCCCGCTGCTCAGCGGCACCTTCTGACGTCAGCGCAGGTCCGCGCCCTCGGCGATCCGCCCCTCGAAGGACGGATCGAGGCCCACCCGCACGAGGCCCTGGGCCAGCGTCTCGTTGTCGTTGGAGCCGTAGCGCTCGGCCAGCTTCCGCCCCCCGAAGACGCGGGCCACCGCCAGCAGGCCATCGGCCACCGAGGCGCCGACGCGCTCCCCCGGCCGGGCCTCGTCGCGGTCGCCGAGGATGAAGGACGGCCGCGCGAACGTCCACGGCAGGCCGCTCTGGCGCAGGTGGGCCTCGACGCGGGCGCGGGCGCCCAGGTAGCCGGCCGTCTGGCCGTCCTTGACCCCCTGGGAGCTCAGGTACACGAAGCGCGGGCGGGCGCCCGCCGCCACCGCGGCGTCGGCGAGCAGCACCGTCAGCCCGTAGTCGACCGTCTCGTAGCTGGCCTCCTCGGCCTGCATCCGCTTGCGGGTGGTGCCGAGCAGGCCGAAGACCAGCGTGGGCGGGTGGGCCCGGAACGTCGCCGTCATCGCCGCCAGCGTCCAGGGCGTCGCGTCCACCTCGGCGCCCAGGGCCCCGAAGCGGGCCTGCCAGTCCGCCAGGCGGCTGGAGTCGGGGCGGACGTGGGCGCGCGTCTCGACGCCCCGCTGCCGCAGCGCGGCGACGACGGCGCGGCCCGTGAGGCCGGTGGCCCCGGCGACAAACGCGGTCATGGGGGTGCTCCCGGGCGGTGGTTCGGGGGTATCCTCCCCCGTCACGGTCCCCAGGGGAAGCCATGCTGCCCGCCGCCCTCTTCACCGTCGCCCTGCTCGCCGGGACGCTCGTCGGCGAGGCCCGGGACGACCGCCGCATCAAGTGGGTCTGCAAGCCCCTCGCCTCCGCCGGCTTCCTGGCGGCGGCCTGGCTGAACGGCGCCGCCGCCTCCGCCTACGGGCAGGTCGTGCTGGCCGCGCTCGTGCTCTCGTTCTGGGGCGACGTGCTGCTCATCCCCCGGAATCGAAAGGCTTTTCTGGCCGGCCTGGTGGCGTTCCTGCTGGGCCATGTCGCCTTCGGCGCCGCCTTCCTGGTGGCCGGCGTGGCCTGGCCCTGGGCGGCCCTCGGCGTCCCGCTGGCCGTCGCGGCGGCGCTCTTCCACCGCTGGCTGGCGCCGAAGGTGCCCGCGAAGCTCCAGCGGCCGGTCATCGCCTACATGGTGGTCATCACGGTGATGGTGGCCCTGGCCGCCGGGGCGTACGGCGCGGGCGCCGCGTGGCTGGTGCCCGTGGGCGCCGTGCTCTTCTGGCTCTCCGACGTCTCGGTCGCCCTCGACCGCTTCGCCGGCGCGGGCTTCGGCAACCGACTCTGGGGGCTGCCGGCGTACTACGCCGCCCAGCTCCTCTTCGCGGCGAGCGTGGGAGGCGCCTGATGGCGGCGGATGGCCTGACGAACCTGTCGACGACCCAGCTCGAGGGCCTGGTGCGGCTGATCTACAAGGGCGATCTGCCCTGCCCCATCACGCGCTCGACCCTCATGAGCATGGGCCTCAACCACGAGGCCACCGAGGGCGACCTGCTCATCGGGCTGGAGCAGCGGCCGGCGCTGGCCGTCCTCTCGGCGGTGCTGGCCGAGCGCCGCGCCCGCCGCTGACGCCGCTCAGGCCTTCGCCGACTTCTTGAAGAAGGCCCGCAGGCCGAGCAGCATCACGGCCACCGAGAGGAGCCCGCAGACGGCCCCCCAGAACCAGTACGGCAGCCAGAGCGCGTCCGACATCTGGGCCACGTCGGAGGGCATCGGCCCCTTGCTCGTCTGGGCCGTGGCGGTGAACAGGTAGTCGCCCCGCGAGAAGACGCTCAGGGCGAGCTGCACGGCGATGAACCCCACCGTCACCTGCCCGATCCACGGCTTGACCTTGTAGGCCAGCAGGAAGCAGATGGCCGCCAGGGCCGCCACGAAGACCATGCCGAAGGCGCCGCGGACCACCAGGACCTCGGCGACGACGAGGCCGACGCCCAGGACGATGAGCCCGACCCGGGCGCTCTTCTCGCCCCGGGCGAGCCAGAAGCCGAGGGCGGCGGTGACGGCCGGGCCCACCAGCCCACCGGCCGACACGAACGCCTTGCCGAGCCGGCCGACGTCCCCGTACCACTGCGCCACCCCGGAGCCGTCCGTCCACATCTGGAACTGGTCGAACGTCCCGCCGACCAGGATGGCGGCGATGCCGTGGCCCATCTCATGGGCCAGGGTCGACAGGAGCACGAGCGGGTAGCCGATGGTGTGGCCGTAGGGCACCACATAGAGCAGCACCGTCACGACGATGCTGAGGACGAGGAACGTCTGGGCGCGCTCGATGGCGATGGGGGACGTCATGCCGCCTCCAGGGACCGGGAGGCGTGCAGCATAGCACGCCCGCTAGCCGTTCCAGACGCGCAGCCAGGCGGCGTCGAGGGCGGCGACCTTGCGGGCGGCGTCGGGGGTGATGACCCGCACCTCGCCCCGGGGCGACTCGGCCAGGGCGGCGCGGCCCGCGACCAGATCGTCGAAGGCCTGGTCCGACAGCTCGATCAGCGGCACCCGACCATCGCGACTTTCGTAGTAGAAACGGCGGTTTCCGTTGATGCGCCCGTCGACCTTGCCCCCCTCCACCACGTCGTTGATCTGGTGGACGAGGGCCTTCTGGTCCTGCCGCGCCTGGCGCGCGCGCTCCCGATCCCGGTCGGCCTCGCGGCGGGCCTGCTGGGCCGTCTCGGCGTCGCGCTGGCGCTGGTCGCGCTCGGCGGCGGCGCCCTCGCGGCCCTGGGTCTTCTTCTTGACGCGCTGCTCGTGGGCCGTCTGGCGCGCCTGCTTCTCGCTGACGAGGCCGAGCTTGAGCAGCTGATCCTTGAGTGAGCTCATGGGCGCAGGATGCCGGCCAGGGCGGGAGATGAAAACGAAAAAGCCCCGACCGGGACCGGTCGGGGCTTTCGGGGTGGGCGATACTGGATTTGAACCAGTGACTTCTTCCGTGTGAAGGAAGCACTCTTCCGCTGAGTTAATCGCCCGCGGACCCGCCAATGGCGAGCGGAGCGGGTTATATCGCCGCCGCGCGGGGGGCGCAAGCGGTTTCTCGCACCCAGCCCCCCTGCCCCCCGCATTTTTCGGCGCCCGCGCACATGCGCGAGAGGCCGCGAGTGTGGTAGTCACGCGGCCATGCACCACTTGCGCGCGCTGCGGCCGCACCAGTGGGTGAAGAACGTCTTCGTCTTCGCCGCGCTGATCTTCTCCCGCAGCCTCACCGACCCCGACCTCGTGCTCCGCGCGCTGCTGGCCTTCGCGGCCTTCAGCCTCGTGGCCAGCGCCATCTACCTGATCAACGACGTCGCCGACTACGCCCGCGACCGCCTGCACCCCAAGAAGCAGAAGCGGCCCATCGCGGCGGGCAAGGTGAAGCGCGGCACCGCCATCGGCATGGCGGCCGTCCTCATGCCCGCGGGGCTGGCCCTGGCCTTCAGCCTGTCCATCCCCGCCGGCGTCACCGTCGCCGTCTACGGCGTGATGAACCTGTCCTACTCGCTGCGCCTCAAGCACGTCGTCCTGCTGGACGTCTTCATCATCGCGCTGGGCTTCTTGCTGCGGGTCACCGTGGGCGCCTTCGCCATCGACGTCGGCATCAGCCCGTGGCTGCTCATCTGCACGTTCTTCATCGCGCTGTTCCTGGCCTTCTGCAAGCGGCGCCACGAGCTCGAGAGCCTCGGCGAGGACGCCGCCGCCCACCGGGGCATCCTGGCCCGCTACTCCACCCCGTTCATCGACAAGATGATCGGCGCCCTGGCCTCGATGACGGTGATGAGCTACGCCCTCTACACCATCGATCCCCGCGTCATCGCCCGCCTGGGGACGGACGGCCTGGTGCTGACGGTGCCCCTCGTGCTGTTCGGCGTCTTCCGCTACCTGTACCTCGTCCACATCGAGCAGAAGGGCGGCTCCCCCACCGAGATCGTCCTGACCGACCGCGGCGTGCAGGCCGTGGTCGCCCTCTACGGCGCCTGCGCCGTGGGCCTCATCTACTTCAACGTGCAGCTCGGGCTCGTCGGAGCGGGGCCGTGATCCGGGGGCTGGGCCGGGCGCTGAGCCGGTTCTCGGCCCGCTATGTGCCCGACCCCTTCGTCATCGCCCTCCTCCTCACCGCCGTCACCTTCGCCCTCGCGTGGGGCCTGACGGGCACACAACCCCTTGATCTGCTTGGACAATGGGGCGGCCGCCTGGCCGGCGACGCCCTCACCTCCGCCGAGGGCGGGGTGTGGCGCCTGCTCGCGTTCGGCATGCAGATGTGCCTCATCCTGGTGACCGGCTTCGCCCTCGCCGACAGCGGGCCGGTGCGCCGCCTCATCGGCGCCCTGGCGCGGCAGCCGCGCACCCAGGGCCAGGCCATCACCGTCACCGCCGTCACCGCCATGCTGGCGGCCTGGCTGAACTGGGGGCTCGGCCTCATCGTGGGGGCCCTGCTCGCCCGCGAGGTGGCCCGCTCGGCCCGGGCCCGCGGGGTGTCGGTGCACTACCCCCTGCTCGGCGCCGCCGGCTACACCGGCCTGATGGTCTGGCACGGCGGGCTGTCGGGCACGGCGCCGTTCAAGGTGACGCAGGCCAAGGACGTCGCCGAGCTGCTGCCCGGGGCGGGCGTCGACGTCATCCCCCTCACCCAGACCATCCTGAGCCCCCTGAACCTGACGGTCTCGGCCCTGCTGCTGGTGGCGGTGCCCGTGCTGCTGACGCGCCTGTCGCCGCCCGAGGGCGAGCGCGTGCCCTTCGACCCGGCCGCCGTGCCGGCCGAGGAGCCGGCGCCCCCCGACGACCGCACCGGCCCGGCCGCCTGGCTCGAGCGCTCGCCGCTGCTCTCGTGGGGCCTGGGCCTCCTCGCCCTGATCTACCTCGGGCGCTACCTGTCGCGGCTCGGCTTCGACAAGGCCGACGTCAACGCCGTGAACCTGCTCTTCCTGGCGCTGGGCCTGCTGCTGCACCCGAGCCCCGCCGCCTACGGCCGCGCCATCGCCCGGGCGGCCGGCGGCTGCGCGGGCATCATCCTGCAGTTCCCGCTCTACGCCGGCATCATGGGCCTGATGGTCGCCTCCGGCCTGGTGGGCGTCTTCGCCGAGGCCTTCGCCGGGGTGGCGAGCGCGGGCTCCCATGGCCCCCTCACCTTCCTGTCGGCCGGCCTCGTCAACCTCTTCGTCCCCTCGGGCGGCGGGCAGTGGGGCGTGCAGGGCGCCGTGGTGATGCAGAGCGCCCAGGCCCTGGGGGTGGACCCCGGCAAGGCCGTGCTCGCCTTCGCCTATGGCGACGGGTGGACGAACATGCTCCAGCCGTTCTGGGCGCTGCCCCTGCTCGCCATCACGGGCCTGAAAGCCAGCCAGATCATTGGCTATTCCGCCGCGCTCATGCTGCTGGTGGCGCCCATCTACCTGGGCGCGCTCGCCCTGTTCTGACGGCGAACGGCCCCCTTGTCGCCCGCGTCCTGACGGGGTACCTTGAAATGGTGGGGGGATTTTCGATGCCCCCCTTCGAGGGAGCAAGGCGTGGTCCAGGCAGTCGGATTCGACGCTCTTCCCAGCCCCCCTCGCGCTACGTCCCCCGGCTCCGCCTTCGTCCCCGGGCATGCGCACGGCGCCCGCCCGGTTCTGCCTGCATGGCCGGGATTCCACCCTGTCTGTCCGGGCGCTCGCGCCCTGAGTACAAGCCAGCCGGTCGCGGACGCGACCGGGAGGAGTGATGCATGAACATCGAGTTCGTCGGCAAGGATCTCTCGCTGTCGGATTCCTTCAAGGACCTCGTGGAGCGCGGGGTCGAGAAGTACGAGTCGCGCCTGGGGCTGCCCATCTTCGCGCGCGTGACCTGCGCGGAGGAGCCCAGCAACCAGTTCTCCGTGGCCATCCACTTCACGGCGCAGCACGAGTACAACGCCACGTCGACCGCCGATGACCTCTTCAAGGCCGCCCACGACGCCCTCGGCAAGATCGGCCGCCAGGTCGCTCGCCACCAGGAGAAGAGCGGCTCGCACCGCGCGGACAGCATCCGCACCGCGGGCCTGTGAGCCGAGCCGCCATCGCCACGGCCGCCGCCCCGGCGGCCATCGGCCCCTACTCCCAGGCCATCCGCGCAGGTGACACCCTCTGGCTGAGCGGGCAGATCGCCCTCGATCCGGCCACGGGGGCCGTGCGCGGGGCCACCGCCGCCGAGCAGGCCGAGCAGGTCATGGCGAACCTCGGGGCCGTCCTCGAGGCCGCCGGCGCCGGCTTCGGCCAGCTCGTGCGGTGCACCATCTTCCTCAAGGATCTGGCGGACTTCGCGGCGGTGAACGCCGTGTACGCCCGCTTCATGCCCGACCCGCCGCCCGCCCGGGCCTGTGTCGAAGTCAGCCGCCTCCCCCGAGACGTGCTGGTCGAGATCGACGGCATCGCCTGGCTAGAGCAGTGAACAAAAATTCGGACCGAGCCGGGCGAAGACCAGGTCGTCGGTGGCCAGGCGCGAGGAGAAAGCGTGGTGGGGCCACGCTGCCGACGAGCAACGAAGCCAGCGGCGACATGGGCCAGCCAGGCGACGGGAGACTTTTTGATCGATGCTCCAGGCTGAGCCCGGAGTCCCCGTGAGCAGCTTCCGCGACGACCTCCTCGCCGGCCAGGTCGCCCTGGTCACCGGCGGTGGCTCGGGCATCTGCAAGGGCATCGCCCGCGCGCTGATGGCCCATGGCGCCGACGTCATCATCACGAGCCGCAGCGCCGAGCGGCTGGCCGACGCCGCCGCCGAGCTGGCCACCGAGACGGGCCGCCGGTGCATCCCGGCCGCGGCCGACGTGCGCGACGCCGCCGCCATCGGCGCCGTGGCCCAGCGCGCCGTCGACGAGCTGGGCCGCCTCGACGTCCTGATCAACGGCGCGGCGGGCAACTTCCTCGCGCCCGCGGCCACGCTCTCGTCCAACGCCTTCCGCACGGTCCTGGAGATCGACACGGTGGGCACCTTCAACGCCAGCCGCGCCGCCTTCGACGCCTGGATGAAGCGCAATGGCGGCACGATCATCAATGTTTCTGCCACGTTGCACTACACCGGCGTGCCGCTGCAGGCCCACGCCGGGGCGGCGAAGGCGGCCATCGACGCCCTGACGCGGCACCTCGCCTTCGAGTGGGGGCCGTCCGGCATCCGCGTCAACGCCATCGCGCCGGGGCCCATCGGCGACACCGAGGGCATGAAGCGGCTGCTCCCGCCCGCCATGAGCGAGAAGCTGCGCAAGCGCATCCCGCTGCAGCGCTTCGGCACCGTCGACGAGATCGGCGAGGCGACGCTCTTCCTCGCCAGCGAGGCCGCCCGCTACGTCACCGGGGCCGTCCTGGTGGTCGACGGCGGCGCCTGGATGATCGGCTCCCCCATGGACATGCTGGGCTGAGGCCTCACCGCTCCACCGTGAGGTAGCGGTAGACCGTCGTCGGGCTCACCCCCAGGGCCCGGGCCGCGGCGCGGACGTTGCCGCCGTGCGCCTCCACCTCCGAGCGGACGGAGCGGACGATGCGGGTGCGCAGGCTGCGGCCGGCGCCGCCGGTGTGGCGCGGCCGCGGCGTCGGCGCCAGCTCCAGGGCCGACGCCTCGACGCGGCCCTCCACCAGCGCGAGGGTGCGCAGCAGCACGTTGCGCAGCTCGCGCACGTTGCCCGGCCAGGCGTGGGCGCCGAGGGCGCGCCAGGCCTCGGGCGTCAGGCGGTGGACGCCGGGGCCGGCGACGGCGCGGGCCAGGGCCGGCAGGTCGTCGAGGCGGTCGCGCAGGGGCGGGACGTGCACGCCGTGGGTGCTGATGCGGTGGTAGAGGTCGAGGCGGAAGGCGTCGCGGCGGGCCAGCTTCTCCAGGTCGCGGTGGGTGGCGACCACCAGCCGGAAGTCGACCGGGGCGCTGGCGTCGGCGCCGAGCGGCCGCACGCTGCGGGTCTCCAGGGCGCGCAGCAGGGCGGCCTGGGCGGGCAGCGCGAGGTCGCCGATCTCGTCGAGGAAGAGGGTGCCGCGGTGGGCGCGGCGGATGAGCCCCTGGCGGGCCTGGGCGCCGGTGAAGGCGCCGGCGGTGGTGCCGAAGAGCTCGGCCTCCACCAGGTCCCGGGGCACCGCGGCGCAGTTGAGGGCGACCCAGGGCCGCGCCGCCCGCCGGGAGGCGTCGTGCAGGGCGCGGGCGGCCAGCTCCTTGCCCACCCCCGTCTCCCCCGTGACGAGCACGGCGCCCTCCGCGTCGGCCAGGCGCCGGATGCGCTGCCGCAGGGCCGCCATCGCCCGGCTCGTGCCCGCCATGCCCAGGTCTCGCTCGTCGCTCGTCGCCTGCATCGTCCACCCCTCGCTGTGCGTGCCCGCGGCCATCGCGGTACTCTCTCTTCGGTCAGTCGCGGCGCGTGTCGCGCAGAAAGTGAAAAAAGTGGCGGCCCTGCGGCCGGGAGCGCGGCACCCTGGACATCCATCTCTCTGGATTCATTGATGATTCTGCCGTGAACGGGCCGGGGCACCGGATCGTGGTCTGGGTGCAGGGCTGCAGCCTCGCCTGCCCGGGCTGCTTCAACCCCGGCACCCACGCGGCGGCCGGGGGCGAGGCGACGACCACGGCGGCGCTGGTGGACCGCATCCTGGCGGCGCGGGGGCCGGCGACGGCCGGCGTAACGTTCTCGGGGGGCGAGCCCTTCCAGCAGGCGGAGGCCCTGGCCGAGGTGGCCGCCGGGCTGGCGGATCGGTGGCCGACGGGCACGCGGATGGCCTTCTCGGGCTATCGCCTGGAGGAGCTGCGGGGGCCGACCGCGCCGCCGGGGAGCGCGGCGTTGCTGGCCCGGCTGGACTGGCTGGTGGACGGGCGGTTCGAGGCCCAGGCCGGCCCCGGCCAGCGGTGGCGCGGCTCCGCCAACCAGCGGCTCTGGAGCCTGGGCCGCGCGCTGCCGGTGGCTGAGGCGGGGGGGCCGGGCGAGGCCGAGATCCACCTCACGCCGGACGGGCAGGTGCTGCTGAGCGGCTTCCCCGACGCGCGCCTGCGCCGCGCCCTCAGCCGGGCGCTCGCCAGCCTGGCGTAGCACGCGCCTACGGGCAGCCGCCCTGCACCCCGCGCCCGTTGCGGGCGGCCTGGAAGTCCCCCTCCACCCGGGAGGCGCAGTCGAGCTGCAGGCCGTAGGCGCCGTTGTCGCTGAGGTCGACGCGGCCGGCGAGCTGACCCCGCGAGCCCCCGAGCAGGGCCAGGCCGCTGCCGGCGTTGCCCGCGGAGGCGACGTCGATGAGCGTCACCTCGGCGTCCAGGGCGGCGACGCCATCCCCGGGGCCGATGGCGGGCGCGTCCGTCGTCCCGCCGATGGTGGCCCCGCGCAGCGTCAGCGCGCCCGCCGAGGCCAGCACGCCCGCGCCGGCGGCCCCGGTCACGGTGACGTCTTCGAGGGCCACCGTGCCCTCGAAGGCGACGACGCCGGGGCCGTGCCCCTCCACTCGGACGCCCGCCAGCGCGCCGGTGGCCCCATCCAGGTGCAGGCCCTCCCCCACCCCGCCCGCGACGAGGACGTCGTGGCCAGCGATCTCGGCGTCGAAGATCTGCAGGCCGGCCGGCAGGGCCTCGACGCCGCCGGTGAGGGCCTGGATGGCCACGTCCGCGAGGGCGACGCGGCCCGGGCCGATGACGGCGAGGCCCGCGTCGGCGCAGGCGTCGAGCTGGGCGCCGGCCACCTCGGCCAGGACGGGCTCGGTGATCTGGACGCCCACGGCGGCGCCGGTGACGGTGATCTCGGCGAGGTGGACGGTGGATCGGAGGGCGGTGATCCCCCGGTCGCCGCCATCGGCCACGTGCACGCGGCGCAGGTCCACTTCGCCGTCGGCGACGAAGACGCCGGCCCGCCGCGCGGCCCGCACCTCCAGCCCCTCCACGTCCGCCGCCGCCCCGCTCACGGTGAGGCCGGCGTTGCCCGCGCCCTCGACGGCGACGTCCACGAGCTGGACGCGGGCGGCCTGGTGCACGGTGACGCCGTCGTTCTGGGCCTCGCGCACGCGCACGCCGCCGCCGGTGACCTGGGCGCCCAGGGTGGCGCGCAGGCCGCGCTCGACGCGGGCGATGGTGACGTCGCGCACGGTGGCCGTGCCGCCTATGAAGCCCACCCCGGAGCCGGTGTTCTGGGTGTCGTCGTAGGCCACGTCCTCCAGGACGACGCCCTGCAGCGCCACCTCGGCCTCCAGGAAGCGCAGCCCCGCCCCGGCGGCGCCGCGCAGGCGCACGTCGTCCAGGCGGGCCGAGCCGGCGTCCACCAGGGCGCCCATGCCGGTGGTGCGGACGAGGTCGAGCCGCGCCAGGCGGAGATCCGCGCCCAGGGTGCGCAAGCCGATGCCCGCCACGTCGGCGACGCCGCCCCCCGTCCAGGCGACGGGCGCCGGCGTCTCGACGATGACAGCCCCCGCCTCGCCGGGCGCGACGTCACGCACGGTGACGTCGACCAGTTCGGCCTCCGCGCGGATTTCCAGATGAGTTTCAGCCGGTTGCGCCTCACCCACGACCTCGAGGCCGTGCAGCGCCGCGGGCGCGAGCACCGCCAGGACGCCATCCACGAGCCGCAGGCCGCCCGCCCGGGCGCCGTCGGCGTCGAGCGTCAGGGGGCCGGCCAGGGTGGTGGCCTCGGGGCCGGCGCCCAGCAGCTCCACCCCGGGCGGCAGCGCCGTCAGCGCCGGGTGGCGGCCGGGGAGCAGGAAGATGACGTCCCCTGGCCGGGCGACGGCCGCGGCGGCGTCGGGGGTCGGCCAGGGCCGCGCCTGGCTGCCATCGGGCGGGCGCGGATCGTCGGACGGGCCGACGTGGAGGAGGCGGGCCAGGGCCGCGTCGGGCGCGGCCGCGTCGGCGCGCAGGCCCAGGTCGGCGGGGCGGGCGTCGGCCGGGCCCTCGGCGGGGACGGCGTCCTCGCAGGCGGCCAGGGCCGCGAGCAGCAGGCAGGCGAGCGGGCGGCTCAACGCCGGCGGCGGCGCAGGGGCCAGAGGCCGAGCAGGAGCAGCAGCCCCCAGGGCGCCGGGCCCCGGCCGGCCAGGTCGCAGTCGCAGTCGTCGGAGGCCACGCCCCCGGGTCGGCGGACGGTGAAGGCGGCGGGCAGCACGGCCTCGTCGGCCCCCCGGCGGGCGACGACGTCGTAGGTGCCAGCCACCAGCGCGCCCTCCAGGCGGCCGCGGGCCCGGGTGTCGTCGACGAGCACCACGTCCAGGGGGATGGGGCCGAGGGCGAACGTCGTGGTGGCGTCGAAGCCGACGCCCCGCACCTCCACGTCGACGGCCTCCCCCTCCAGCACCGCGTCCGGGGTGATGGCGGCGACGGCCAGCTCCCCGGGCGCGACGACGCGGTAGGCCTCGGGCAGGATGGCCTCCTGGCCGTCGGCGCGGGTCACGCTGAGGGCGTAGAGGCCCGGATCCATGCCGGCGGGCACGATGGCCGTGAGCGTCGAGTCGGAGCGGACGTCGGCCTCCAGCAGCCGGACGTCCCCCAGGCGCGCGGTCACGTCCTCGCCGAACGGGAAGCCAGAGCCGTTGATGACCACGTCCACGTTGCGATCCGGCGGCCCCGCGGCGGGCACGATGCGGCTGAGGGCGAAGGCGCCGGGGCGGGGCCCCACGTCCAGGCCGGCGCCGCGATCCACGACGCGGGCGTCGCGGGGGGTGGCGTCGGGCCGGGGCGGGCTCGCGTCGGGGCGCGGGCCAGCGTCGCGGCGGGGGGCGGCGTCCTCGACGCCGGCGTCCTCGGGCTCGCCCGCGTCGGGCTCCAGGGGCGGCGGCGGCACCCCGGCGTCCACGTCCGGCGGCCGCTCGTCACCCTGCGGGCACTGGCCGTTCGGGGCGACGACGTCGGCGCGGACGATCCAGTCCCCCGGGGGCCGGGGGTAGTTGCCGTCCTCGGGCAGCTCCTCGGTGAAGCCGTCGAACCAGTTGCCGTTGCGCTGGAGGAACGAGATGCGGTTGCGGCGCGGGGTGATGCCGTCGGTGTCGCTGGCCACCGTCGGGGGGCCGGAGAAGCCCTCGGCGTGGCGGAAGGCCACCACCAGGCGGTCGGCGTCAGTGACGACGTTGTGCTGGCGCAAGTCCACGGAACTCAACGAGTTTCGACTGCCGAAGATCTGGTAGGCGTCCAGGCCGCTCTGCCAGATCAGGGCGTCCTCCACCCCCTCGTCGTTGGCGTGCCCGACGCGGACGGTGAAGACGTTGAAGTCGTCGGGGCCGATCCAGACGAGCAGGCGGCAGAGGCGGTAATCGGGCAGATCCGGGGGCGCGTCGAGCACGACCCGGAAGCTCTCCTCCGCCTGCATGCGGGGGTAGAAGGCGATCTCGCCGCCCGGGGCGGCGGAGTCGTTCTGCAGCCGCTGGCCGCTGGCCGCGGTGGCCAGCAGCAGGAGCGCGAAGGGGGTGCACCTCATGGGTGCAGGATGACACGCCCGCCAAAGCCGGCACAACGCCGGCCGGGGGTCAGCGGCGCCGGGCCGCCCGGGCCAGGATGGCGAGGGGCAAGAGGATGAGGGCGAGGCCGTAGGCCAGGAGCTCAAGGTCGATGGTCGGGGACACGGTACCTCCAGGCCCGACAGAACCCCGGCCGGCCGGCGTTCATTCCGGGGGGGCGGAGGCGGGGGCGGCGGGCGGCGCCTCGGCGGCCGCGCGCACGGCGAAGATGAGGTCGATGCGCTCCTGGTTGCGGATGGCGCCGAGGGCCGCCTCGTACGGCTTGATCCCGAAGTCGGCGTGGCGGATGCGCAGCTCCCCCTTCCCCTGCAGGCGCTCCTCGGTGGCCCAGATGGCCACCGGCAGGCGGACGTCCCGGGTCTGGCCACGGATGGTGAGGCGGCCCGCGAGCTCGATGCGGCCATCAGGCGCGGCGGTGGCGCCCGTGGACTCGAACGTCATCGTCGGGTAGCGGTCGACGGCGAGCTGGTCGGGGCCGCGCATGTTCTGGGCGATCTGTGCGCGATCGTCGTCGTCCACGTCGTCGGGCAGGCCGTACTGGTGCCGGACGCGGCCCGGATCGACCTGCAGGCTGCGGGCGTCCACGGTGAAGCGGACGCTGACCAGGCGCTTCTCGGCTGGGTCGTACACCAGCGTCCCCGTGAGCTGGCCGGCGCGCAGGACGTGGTCATGGGCCAGGCCGGAGGCCACGCCCGCCTTGTAGATGCGCACATCCACCGTCGTGCGGTCGGTGACCTGGTAGGTGACGGGGGCGGCGGCGGCCGGGGCGGCGGCCAGGGCGAGGGCGAGGGCCAGGCGCATCTACTCCTCCTCGGGGATGACCTCGGCCGGCGGCTCGGCCTCGGGCAGGTCGTACGTCAGGACGCCGCGGTCCTCCAGGAAGGCCCGGTGGCGCACGTACCAGGCCTCCCAGGCGTCGCGGCGGCGGCGCAGCAGGCGGATCTCGTCCTGCAGGGCGTAACGCGTCATCGTCTCGACGGCGGGATCGCGCGGCTTCTCGGGGCGGTCGATGCCGAAGCGCCGCAGCACCCGGTCGGCCACCTGGAACGTCACGAAGAGCGTCATGGCGGAGCGCGCGAACTTGAAGGCCACGCCGCGCAGCTTGAACAGCCGCACCATGCGGACGAGGGACGTCAGGCGCAGGGCCCGCAGGACCGGCACGATGATGATCACCAGGTCGAGCCAGTTGCGGCGGACGTACTCCAGCCGGGACTCGGCGATGGCGATCTTGAAGACGAACTCCACCAGGAAGGCGACCCAGATCACGCCGAAGCCGACCTCGATCGCGACCTCCATGCCCCCCGTCGGCGGGGCCCAGAGCTCGATGCCCAGCAGCGGCAGGACGGCCAGCGCCAGCACGATCATCGGCCAGTGGAAGAAGTGCTCCAGGCGGCGGCGCAGGTCGTCGTCGGCGATGAGCAGGCCGAGGGTCGGGATCCGGACGTGGCGGGTGCCGGGGGGCGGGGGCGGCAGGACGGTCCCCAGGGGCACCCGCCAGGGGCGCTGGCGCGGCGGGGGGGGCTCGTCGTCGAAGAGCTCCGCCATCAGGCGGATCCGATCGGCCGGGCGCCGGTCAGCGGAGGATGCCGTTGAGCGCCGTGTTCAGGTCGCCCGCGCCGGAGCGGTCGGCGTAGTAGTACTCGAAGGTGCGGCCCCGGATGAGGGCGCTCCAGGGCAGGCCGAACTCGCCGTTGGCGCCGACGTACGGCCAGACGTACTGGAAGAGCGTCGCGAAGCTGCCCTGGCCGTTGTGGTCGATGTAGAAGCGGCGGGCGTCGGTGTCGTAGCGGCGGGCGTACTGGCGGCAGAACTCCAGGGAGGGCTGGCGGTAGCTGGCGTCTTCGCCCACCACGATCATGACCTCCATGGCGCCCTCGCCGAGCTGGGCGTCCACCTGGCCGAGCACGTCGATGACCTGGGGCAGGAACTGGCGGCAGGCGGGGCACCAGCCCGCCGAGCCCACGATCCACAGGGCCCGGGCCTCGGCGGCGAGGGTGTGGACGTTGACGAACTCCTCGGTCTCGCAGTTCTGCAGGGCGAAGTCCTGCACGACCTCGCCGATGCGGGCCGGCTTCGGGGACACGACCACGTCGATGTCCTGCTCGGCGTTGCACCAGGTCTGGCCGCCGGCGACGGGGGTCGAGCGCGCGGTGGCGCGGTCGACGGTGACCTCCTCGAAGTCGATGCCGCGCAGGCGCGCCGTGAAGTGCTCGCCCACGGCGCCGATGGCGTCGATCTCGACCGTCCCGGCGCGGGGGTAGAAGACCTTGCTGCACTGGCCGGTGGCGGGGTTGCAGCCGGTCAGGCCCGCGACGCAGACCTCGCAGTCGGCGAGGTTGGTGCCGGCGAGGTCGTACGAGCCGGGGCCGATGCGGCCGTCGGGATCGCGGATGTCGACGAGGAGGGCGCGCATCGGGTTCTGCTCGCCGTCGATGCCCTGGTAGTGCAGGCCCGCCGCCTCGTAGGTGACGCGCTCCTGCACGCTGACGAAGCCCTCGCCGGTGCAGGCGGGCTCGGGCTCGGGCTCCGGCTCGGGCTCCGGCTCGACGTCGGGCTCCGGCTCCGGCTCGGGCTCCGGCTCGGGCTCTGGGGCCGGCTCCTCGCCGCCGCCCGCCCCGCCCGCGCCGCCGCCCGCGCCACCGGCGCCCGGCTCGGCCGGCGCGTCCGTCGCCGGCGACACGATGACGGGCTCACCGCCACCACCGCCGCCGCCGTCACACGCCACGAGCGCCAGCGCTGCTACCAGCGCCACCAGCAGGCCTCGAACTCCCGGGGTACGTCGCATCCGCTCTTCCTCCTCAAGCCCCGGTCATGAAACACGAAAGGCCGGTTCGAGGCGAGGGCAATCGACGGGGAGCCGAGGGCCCCGGGGGTGGTATGCTGGCGCGTCACGCCGCCGAGGAGCCATGTCCAGCGCCGCCCCCCCGCTGCCCGAGTTCGCCGCCCGGCTGGGCGATCGCCGCCTGTTCCCGGACCTGGCGGCGTGGGCCTACCTGAACCACGCCGCCATCTCGCCCCTGTCGCGGCTGGCGCGGGCGGCCATGGGCCGGGCCATCGGCGACGTCTCGCGGGAGGGCGTCGGCGCCGTGGGCCCCTGGATGGCCCAGCGCGCGCGGCTCCGGGCGGCGCTGGCGGGCTTCCTGGACTGCGAGCCCGAGGCCCTTGCGCTGACGACGAACACCGGGGCGGGCATCCGCGCCGTGGCCCTGGGCTTCCCGTGGGCGGCGGGCGACCGGGTGCTGCTCTTCGAGGGGGAGTTCCCGGCGAACATCACCCCCTGGCAGCAGGCGGCGGCCCTCTTTGAGCTGGAGCTGCGCTTCGCCTCCCTGGCCCCGTTCGCCGCGCCCGGGGGGGCCGATCTCGGTGAGGTGGAGGCCGCGCTGCAGGCCGGCGTGCGCCTCGTCGCCGTCTCGGCGGTGCAGTTTCGCTCGGGGCTGCGCATGCCCATCGAGGCCCTGGGCGAGCTCTGCCGCCGCTACGGCGCCGCCCTCTGCGTCGACGCCGCCCAGGGCGTCGGCCTCACCCCGCTGCTGGCCGGCTCGGCCGACTTCATCGCGGCGCCGGGGCATAAGTGGCTGATGGGCCCCGAGGGCACCGGCTTCCTGGTCATCCACCGCGACCAGCGCCTGCGCCCGCTGCTCGCCGGCTGGCTCAGCCACGAGGATCCCGCCGACTTCCTCGTCCGCGGGCCAGGCCTCATGCGCTACGACAAGCCCATCCGCGGCTCGGCCGACTACCTCGAGGGCGGCGCCCCGAACCTGGTGGGCTTCGCGGGCCTGGAGGCCGGCCTCGCGGCCATCCAGCAGATCGGCCGCGTCCGCATCTTCTCCCATGTGCAGATCTACCTGGACGCCCTGGAGGCGGGCCTGCGCGATCGGGGCTTCACCAGCCTGCGGGCGCCGGACATCGCCCGCCGCAGCGGCATCCTGTCGGTGGAGTGCCCCGCCGGCGTCACCGCCGCCGACACCGCCGCGGCCCTGCGCAAGCGGGGCGTCTCCGTGACGACCCCGGACGGCGCGCTGCGCTTCTCGCCCCACTGGCCCAACGCCCACCGCGAGGTGCCGCGGGTCCTCGACACGCTGGACGAGGCCCTGCGCGAGGTGCGCGGCGAGCGCGCCCCGACCCTCGTCGACATCGCGCGGGCCCGGGGGCTGCTCCCGGACGCGGTCAACGACGTCGAAGAAACCTCGAACGATTCCGAATAGTTGAGCGCTAGTCCTCAGCGGACTCGTGCAGGAGCCAGCGGCGCACCGCGAGGCAGGCGTCGTCCCCCGCGAACACCACGAGATCGGCCGCCACGACGTTGTCGCGCAGGAAGCGGATGAGGTCGTCGGCGTCCAGCTCGCCGCGCGCGCGGTCGTCGAAGCCGAGCTTGCGGAGCATCTCCATCGCGCCGCCGTAGCCATCGGAGAGGGCGAGCGCCAGGCGGTCGGCGTAGACCTCCAGGCCCCGGCGGACCCGCCGCAGATCGGCGCCGCGCAGATCGGCCACGCAGTCCCCCGCCAGGACGCGCAGGAGGCCGTCGGCCCCCTCGAGCACCGGCGCCAGGACAGCCCGGGCCCGCTCGACGAGGGCCGGCGCCGCCGGGCTCTCGAGCTCGGCGCCGAGGACGGCCAGCAGCGCGATGAGGAAGGCGGCGAACTCGCGCTCGGGCAGCAGGCGCGCGGGCAGCGTCCCCTCGACCACGGGCACCAGCGTGCGGCCGAGCAGGAAGCTGAGGCCGGCGGAGGTGGGGTCCTCCAAGAGCGCGCGGCCGAACACCAGCGTCGGGGTGGCGGCGGGCTCGATGGTGACCTGGTACGGGCGGGCCTCGTCGAGGGCCATGCGGAACGACGCGGCCCCGAGCAGCGTCGCGACGCGCTCGGCCACCTCATGGACCAGGTTGCCCGTCTCCACGGGCTCCGCCGGCGGACCCGACCCCCGCCGCCACTCCGCGAGGGCGAGGCGCACCGGGAGGGCGACGCGGCGCAGCAGCACGATGAGCGAGGCCGGCACCTCGGCCGGGATGAGGGCGTCGAGCAGCTCGTCGGGGACGGTGAGCGTCGGGCGGACCACCGGCCCCCCCAGGATGCGGCCATCCAGCCAGGCGAAGACGTCGGCCAGCCAGCGCGACCAGGCCGGCGTGTCGGCCATCCGCTCGCGCAGGGAGCGCCACGCCTCCAGATCCACGGGGGACGAGGCGATGCGCGCCCGCGCCTCGGCGGGGGTCAGCGGCTCCCCGGCGGCCGTGCGCGAGCGCAGGAGCGCCAGCGCGGCCAGCGGGCGGGACGGGCGGTCCGGCGTGTCCTCGCCCGAGAGGGACCGGATGATCGGCGGCCGGGTGCTGAAGGGCTCCTCCCGCATGCGGGGCGGCGCCGTCGTGGGCACGTCCGTGGGATCCTCGGGCTCGAAAGACGTCGCCTCGAGACCGTCGTCATAGAGATCGTCGAAGCCCGGGAGGGCGTCGAGATCCAGGCTGTCGTCGGGATCGTCGGCGGCCGGCCCGGGCGCGTCCGTCGCGGGCGCCTCGGCGGCCGGCGCCTCCGAAGGGGCGACCTCGACGACGGAGGCATCCAGGGAGTCCGGCGCGGCCTCGGCCGGCACCGCGCTGATGGAGTCCAGCGCGTCCCAGCGGGAGAACGGATCCTCGATCGGCGCGCCCGTGGGGGGCGCCAGCGGCACCGCCGCCTCGGGCGCAGGCGTCAGCTCCACGCTGCCGAAGAGGTCGGCCCCGAAGGCGGGCCGCGGCTCCGTGGTGGGCAGCCGCGCGGCGGCGGGCCCCGGCGAGAACGGATCGCGGCCGCGGACGGGATCGCCGACCAGCAGCGGGGCCTCCGCGACCGCGGGCGGCTCGCTGAACAGGATGGGCTCCTCGTCGAGCGCCGAGGGCGCGTCCGAGTCGAGGCCCATGCCGGGGGGCGGCTCGCTGAAGAGGACGGACGTCGCGGGCGGGGGCCCCGACAGGGAGGCCGCGTCCACGTCCGGCCGCTCCATGGCCAGCGGCGCGGCGGACGGGGCGTCCGACCACGCCGTGAGCGGCGCGGCGCCAGGGGCCTGGCTCCCTGCCACCGCGGGCGGCGGCTCGGAGAAGAGGTCGTCGAGGAGGCCCGCGGCCGGCGCGGCCGCCGGCGGGGGCTCCGAGAAGAGGTCATCCAGGACGCCGTCCGGGGGCGCCATGGCGGCGGGGGCGTCGGAGAAGAGATCGTCGAGCAGGCTGGCGGCCACCGCGGGCGGCTCCGAGGGCAGCGGCGCGGCGGGGGGCGGCGACGAGGGCCGACCCGCGGGGGGCGGATCGGACGGCGCGGCCGCAGCCAGCGGAGGCTCGGAGCCGCCAGACGGCGCCGGCGGCTCGGAGCGTGGGGGCGCGGCGGCCACGGGCGGCGCGGAGAACAGGCCGTCCAGCTCGACGCCGGAGGGCGGATCCGACGGCGCCGGCGCGGCGCCGGGCGCGTCGGAGAACAGGCCGTCCAGCTCGACGCCGGAGGGCGGATCCGATGGCGCCGGCGCGGCGGCGGGCGCGTCGGAGAACAGCCCATCCAGCAGATCCACCGCGGCGGGCGGCGTCGACGGCGCCTCGGCGGGCGCGGCGATGGGCGCGTCCGAGAACAGCCCGTCGAGCAGGTCGGCGGCGGAGGGCGGCGCGGAGGGCGCCTCCGACGCGTCGTCATCCGGCGGCGCGGCCGCCGCGGGGGGCTCGGAGAACAGCCCCTGGAGCAGGTCGCCCGGGGCCTCGTCGTCGGGCTCGTCGAGGAGCTGATCGATCAGCCCCGGGTGGGGGCCCATCAGCGCGCCGAGGGCCGAGGCGGGCGGTACCGGGTCGGGCTCGTCGCTCGCCGCCTCGACGGCCATCCGCATGGCCTCCAGGAGCCCGGCGGTGGGCCGGGCGGGCGGCTCGAAGGGCAGCTCGGGCGTGGGCGGGGCCTCCCGGGCGGCGACGGGGAGCGGCGGCGGCAGGGGCGGCGGGGCCGACGGTCCGCCCGCGTCGGGGGCCTCGTCCATGGACTCGTCGAAGATGAGGTCGCTCTCCGAGTCGAGCTCCAGGATGGAGCCTTCGAGGGAGAGAGCATCGAACTCGCTGGCCAGGGCGTCGGCGTCGGGCTCGGCGGCCGGGGGCTCGTCGGCCATGTCCAGCCAGTCGTCCTCCTCGGCCTCGGGGGGCGCCAGGAGCGCGCCGGGGGCCGCGGCGGCGGGGGCCTCGGTGGACAGGGGCTCGAGGGCGCCCAGCAGCTCGGAGATCTCGGCGTCGACGGACTGGCTGACCGGGTCGTCGGCCTCGTCGGCGGCTTCGGCAGCGACGTCTGCGGCGGCGGCTTCGGCGGCGGCGGCTTCCGCGGCGGCGGCATCTGCGGCGGCGGCTTCGGCGGCTTCGGCGGCGGCGGCTTCGGCGGCGGCGGCATCTGCGGCGGCGGCTTCGGCGGCTTCGCGGCGGCGGCGGCTTCGGTGGCGGCGGCTTCCGCGGCGGCGGCTTCCGCGGCGGCGGCTTCTGCGGCGGCGGCTTCGGCAGCTTCGGCGGCTGCGGCTTCAGCAGCGGCGGCTTCCGCGGCAGCGGCAGCTTCGGCAGCGGCAGCTTCGGCAGCGGCGGCTTCGGCAGCGGCGGCCTCAGCAGCGGCAGCCTCGGCAGCAGCGGCCTCAGCAGCAGCGGCCTCAGCAGCGGCGGCCTCGGCAGCGGCGGCTTCGGCAGCGGCGGCCTCAGCAGCGGCAGCCTCGGCAGCAGCGGCCTCGGCAGCAGCGGCCTCGGCAGCGGCGGCTTCGGCAGCGGCGGCTTCGGCAGCGGCCGCAGCGTCCGCCTCGTCGTCGCCCGCGAGCGCGTCGATCTCCAGGTCGTCTCCGAAGTCGAACACCGGGTCGTCCGGCGCCTCCGCGGCGGCCTCTACGCCGATTTCTTCTTGGAAATCAGCAGCTTCCACCTCAGGCGTCGCCACCTCCGCCGGCGGCGGCTCGACCTCTTCGGGCGCCAGCGCGGCGGGCGCCGCCGAGACGCCGACCTCCGCAGCGAGGGCCGCTTCGTCCCCGGCGTCGTCCTCCACCAGGCCGACGGGCGCGCCTTCGGACCACGACGGGTGCTCGTCGAAGTCGAGCCAGTCGTCACCCCGATCCGCGGCCGACGGCGCCGGCGCCGCGACGGGCGGGGCGCCCAGCCAGTCGTCGTCGGCCACCGCGTCGTCGTCCGCCACGGGGGCGTCCGGCAGCTCCAGCCAGGCGTCGTCGGCGGCGGCGTCCTCGGCGTCCTCGCCGGCCGCCTCGGCCTCGCCGCCATCCCCCGCAGTCGCCTGCTCGGGCGCCGCGAAGGCGTCCACCGGGGCCTTGCGGGCCTCGGCGTCGAGGAGGGCGTCCATCGCGGCCAGCAGGTCCCCCTCCAGCGCGCCCACCAGATCGGCCTCGTCGACGGCGGCTTCGGAGGCCGCCGGCGCCTGGATGCCCGCGAGGGCCTGCTCGAGGGCGGCGAAGGCGTCGGCGTCCAGCGCCCGCTGGTCGTCCAGCGCGGCCTGATCCTCGGCCGTCCGCGTGGGCGGCGCCTCGGGGGGCACGCTCAGCGGCTCGGGCTCCGGCACCTCGACGCCGGCGGGCGGCGGCGGGATGGAGACGCCGAGCTGGGCGGCCAGCGACGCGGCCAGCGGATCCACGGCGTCGAGGGCCAGGAACCGGCGCAGGCGATCCCGCGCCTCCTCCTCCCGGCCCGCCGCCGCGAGGGCGCGCACCTGGCCCGCCCGCGCCAGCGACCGCCGGCTGCCCTCCACCGTCCGCTCCAGGCGCTGGTAGGCCAGCAGGGCCTGCTCGTGCTCCCCGCCCAGCAGGTACACCTCGGCCAGCACCTCGAGGGCCCGGCCCGAGGGATCGAAGAGGCCGACGGCCTTGCGCAGCTCCTCGATGGCCTCGCCCGGCTGCTGGAGGTGCCGCGCCAGCAGCTCCCCCGCCCGGGTGTGGTACTGGATGCGCTCGCCGCGATCCTCGGCCAGCACGGCGGCCCGCCGGTAGTGCTCCACGGCCTCGGCGTAGCGGCCCAGGCCCACGAGCAGGTCGGCCAGGCTCACCCGCGCGGCGAAGTCGTGGGGCTCGGCCGCGACGATGGTCTCCCACGTCCGCACGGCCGCCGGGCGATCGCCCGCCATGTCGATGTGGACCTGGGCCAGCCGCCGCTGCGTCGCCAGCCGCGCGGCCGGATCGGCGAGGCGCTGGACGCGGCGCTCCAGCAGCAGCAACAGCGCCGCCGTCTCGCCCGCGTCCGCCAGCAGCGCCTCGGCCTTGCGGGCGAGCTGCTCGCGCTCGGGGAAGCGAAAGGCGGCCTGCAGCCAGTCATGGGCCGCCAGCTCCTCGTCGTCGTCCACCTCGCGCAGCCGCGCCGCCGTGGCCAGGAGCTGGGCCGCCCGGCCATCGTGCACGAGCCGCGCGGCGATGGCCTCCAGGCGCGCCGCCCGCTCCGAGCCCGTCAGCGGAGCCCCGTCGGGCCCGAGCCGCAGCCCCAGGAGGAGCGGCACCGGATCGGCCGGATCCGTCTCGGCCGCCTGCAGGTAGATGGCCCCGGCCTCGGCCGGCTCCGTCCGCTCCAGGGCCAGCCCCGCCATCCACGTCGGGGTGGCCTGCCGGGCCGGATCGTCGCTGAGGCGCGCCAGCTCGGCCAGCAGCGTGGCCTGGGCGTCGGCGTCGCCGCGGCGGCGGGACAGGTCGAGCTGCGCGGCGTGGACGCGCTCGGGGGCCGTCGCGAGCCGGCGCAGGCGCTCCCAGATGGCGGCCTGATCGTCATCGGACAGGCCCGCCGCCTCGGCGCGCTCGGCGGCCTCCCGCAGCAGCGCCCGGGCCGCGGGCGTCTCGCCCATCAGGTGCGCGAGCTGGACGAGGCGCGCGACCATGGCCGCCACGTCGCCGCGGCGGGCGGCGTCGGCGATCATGTACCAGGCGGCGTCGGCGTCGGCCCCCACGAGCTGCACCAGGAGCGCCTGCACCTCGTCCGCCGGCGCGATGGCCGCCAGCTTCAGCGCCGCCGTCCGGCCGCGGCCACCGCCGACGCCGTTGCCGACGAGGCCGCGGTAGAGCGAGATCGCCCGCTCCATGTCCCCGGCCGCCACCGCCGCCTGCTCGGCCACCCAGAGCGCCATGGGATCCGTCGGATCCAGCGCCAGCGCGGCCTCGGCCTCGGCGCGGGCCACCTCGGGCGTCGACAGGCTCGCCAGCTCCAGGTGGTCGGGCGTCCGGGCGAGGCCCGCGCCCACCCGGGCCTCCAGGATGCGCCGGCGCGCGGCCGCGTCGCCCAGGCGATCGGCGAGCTTCTCCAGCTCTTCGCGGGCGGCCACCTCGGGGTGTCCGGCCAGGATCTCGGCGGCCCCGGCGGCGTCACCCAGGCGATCGGCCAGCAGGCGCGCCAGGCGCAAGGTGGTGTCGAGGTGGCGGGGATCGGTCGGGTCGAGGGCCGCGAGCTCCTGGCGCGCGAGGGCGACCAGCCCGGCGGTGTCGCCCGCTGCGTCGAGGGCCTGGCCCAGCAGCATCCGCGGCCAGAGCGACAGCGGATCGAGGGCGAGGGCGTCGCGCCAGTGGGCCGTGGCGGCGGCCAGGTTGCCCGCCGCGCGCTCGGCCTCGCCCAGCTGGCAGAGCAGCTCGATGCGGCGCGTGTGGCCCGCCGAGGCCGCCGCGGCGGCCGCGACGATCGACGACAAGTCTGCGAGATCACCGGGCTTTTGCCGAGCGGCCTCGACGGCGGCCAGGTTGTCCGGCTCCGCCCGGGCCAGCTCGCGGAAGCCCTCGTCGGCGGCGAGGGCCTGGCCCAGCGGGCCCGCCTCGAGCTCGGCCTGCCACTCGCGCAGGCGCAGGCGGGCCTGGGGATCGCCCACCCGACCGAAGGCCAGGCGGATGTCGCTGGCCAGGTCGGCCCACTGCTGGGTGGCCTGCAGGAGCGGCCGCCGGGCCACCAGGGCCTCGGGCACGTCGTCGCCCACGTCGGCGCGGGCCTGCCAGTGCTCCAGGGCCTCGGCGTAGCGCTGGCGCGCCTGATCGCGGCTGCCCGTCCACCACGCGGCGACGTCGCCCAGGTGGATCTGCAGGGCCTCGGCCTCCTCCTCCGAGCCCACATGGCTCAGCAGGGCCTCGACCTGGGCCTGGTAGGCGACGGGATCGCGGCCGCGCCACCACTGGCGGCGCAGGGCGAGGCGGGGCACGACGGCCAGGGGATCGGCGTCGACGCCGGGCTGCAGGCGCTCGGCGACGTCGGCCGCGCTGGCCCCGCCGCGCTCGGCGGCCCGGGCGGTGCGCCAGGCGTGCAGGCTGCGGAGGGCGCCGGCGACGGGGCGGGCGTCGGCCAGCCAGCGGGCCGCGAGGTCGGCGTCCCCGGCGCGCTCGGCCGCCAGGGCCATGGCGCGGGCCAGGGCCGGCGTCGGGTGGGCCTCCAGGGCGCGCTCCAGGTACGGCAGCGCGCTGGCCGCGTCGTCCAGGCGGGCGTCGCGGACCTGGCCGCACAGGCCGTGGATCCAGGCCCGCAGGGCATCGGAGCGGACGCGATCGGCGTGGGTGGCCAGCACCCGGATGAGCGGCCGCAGGCGCCCCTGCGCGAGGTGCGTGCGGACGAGGCCGTAGACCGCGGCGTCGATGTTGGGGTTGGCGGCCACGGCGTCGGCATAGGCGCGCGCGGCGCGGGCCGGCTCGGCCTCCTCCAGCAGCGCGCCCAGCTCGGCCAGCAAGGCCCCGCGCTCCGTCAGGGCCGTCGTCACCGCCAGCCGGCGCTCCAGCACCTCGCGGCGCGCCTCGTCTGTGGCCGCAGGCCGGGCGACCTCCAGGCGGATGAGCAGGTCGCGGTCGAGGGGCGCCAGGCGGACGGCCTCGCGCAGCAGCTCGTAGGCGTCGTCGGGGCGGCGGAGGTGGCGCTCGCAGAGCGTCGCCAGGCGCGCCAGCAAGGGGACGCGGTGCTCCCCCTCGGCGAGCTGGATGGCGGCGCGCAGGCACTCGGCGGCCTCGAGCCAGTCCGCCTGGGCCTCGGCCAGCTCGGCGCGGGCCAGCAGGGGCGCGACGCTGCGGGGCGCCCGGGCGAGGGCGGCGTCAAAGGCGGCGTAGGCCTCATGGGGCGACGCCAGCGGCCCGGCCAGCACGCGGCCGGCCTCCAGCAGCAGCTCGGCGGCCACGTCGTCGGCCGAGAACTCGGCCTCGCGCCGGTAGAAGTCGACGGACGCGCGCCACCACGCGGCGTCATCCATCGCCTGCTCGCCAAAGAGCCCGCTGTGCTCGCTCGCCGCCGCGCTCAACGCTGGCCACCCTTCCGCACGATCGCCATGCTGCTCGCCACCCCGCTATGCCTCCCCGCGCCGGGCGCGCAGGGCCAGGTGATCGGCGCTGACGGCCCAGGCCAGCAGGGAGAGGGCCTCCGGGGAGGCCGCGAGGGCCTCGCGCCGGGCCCGCGGGGAGCCACCGCCGCGCCCGAGGACCACGTCCAGGGCCACGGCCAGCTCGCCGCACGCCAGCAGGCCCGCCCGCCGGCCCGTGGCGTCGAACGGGATGTCCAGCGCGGCCAGGGCGGTGACCTCGAAGTCGGCCGCGTCGGCCTGGGTCAGCGCCTGGCGCTGCGTCTCGTCGAGGGCGAAGGCCGAGGCGGCCAGCCGGGCGGCCCGATCGGGGGGCAGCGTCGCGGCCAGCTCGGCCAGGCTGGCGTCGGGGGCAAGGGCCTGGCGCAGGGCCGCCAGCGCCGCGGCGAGGCGCGCGGGATCGTGCTGGCGCAGGAGCAGCCGCCCGGCCTCGAAGCCGGCGGCGACGGTGCCGAGGAGGTAGCGGGCCGGGTCGTCGATGGGGGCCTCACGCGCGGGCGCCAGGACGACGGCGTCGGGGGCGAGGGTGCCGCCCCAGCGGGCGTCGGCGGCCAGGGCGATGGCGGGCCGGCCCACCGCCAGGCGCTCGAAGAGGGCGACCACCTGGGCCTGCCAGCGCTCGGCGCCCGCGAGGGCCGCGGGGCGCGGGCCCGCCAGCGCGGCGGCCAGCGGGAGGGCCAGCGCGGCCAGCATCTGCGCCGAGGGCGACGCCTCGGCCGGGTGCCGAAGGCCCTGCCAGTCGGCGGGCTGCAGCCGGGGCAGCCCCACCGGCACGTCGTCCACCAGGCCGACCTCGGCGCCCACGTAGAGGGCCGCTTGCTGGGCCACGCTGGCCGCCACGGCGTCGCCCCGGCGGGTGTGCAGGCGGGCCAGCTCGGCCAGGTCGGCCGGCTCGAGGACCCCGGCGGCGAGGCGCCCCTCGATGACGCGGCAGACCCGCTCGACGGCGTCCTGGACGAGCTCGACGGGCACCTCGGCGCGCGACGCCAGCAGCGCCTCGGTGGCCCGGGCGTGGCCGGGATCCGCGGCCACGGCGCGGTGCAGCCAGGCGGCTGCGATGCCGGCGTCACCCCCGGCGCGGCTCGCGAGGCCCGCGAGGGCGAAGGCCTGCTCGGCCGCCGCTGCCCCCGAGAGCCCGGCGAACGCGCGCTCCCGGGCAGCGATGGCCCCACCCAGATCGCCCTCGGCCTCGCACGTCTCGGCCAGCAGCACCGCCACGGGCGGCGCGTCGTCCGGGAGCGTCTGCAGGATGGCCCGCGCCTCGGCCACCTGGCCGCGGTGCACCAGGCCCCGGGCCCGCTGGACGGGATCGGCCTCGACGGCCGCCAGGGCCTGGCCAGCCGCCTGGCGGTGCACGGGATCGCGGCTGGCGCCGACGAGCGTGGCGAGGCCGGCGTGGCCCACGGCCGGATCGCCGGTGAGCGCCGCGATGCGGCAGAGGGCCAGCGACGCCGGCAGCGAGCCGGGCTTGAGGGTGAGCAGGCGCTCCGCGGCCTCGCGGGCGTCGGCGAGCTGCCCCGCCTCCAGGCACGCCGCGATGAGCCGTTGGAGCAGCGCGGCCTCGTCGGCCCCGGGCTGGGCCGCGCACTGGGCCAGCACCGCGGCGCGGGCGGCGGGCGTCTCGGCGCCCACGATGGCCCGCACCTGCAGGTCGCTGCGGTGCGCGGGGATGGCGGCGGCGTCGGCGCGACCGGCGGCCCGCCGCAGGCCCGTGGCCTCGCCCGGGCGGATCTCGCGCTCGGCGGCCGCGGCCAGCACGGCGTCATGGCGGGCCCAGTCCCCGGCCCGCCGGGCCGCGCGCGCGGTGGCGACCGCGCCGTCGTCGCCGTCCGTCACGGCGTCGGGGATCTGCCAGCGCGCCAGGGCCTCCTGGGCCTCGGCGCTGCCCGGATCGGCCTCCAGCGCGGCGCGGAAGGCCGCCACGGCCCCGGCCACGTCCCCCGCGCGGACGGCGAGGACGTCCCCCGCGTCCACCAGCAGCTCGGCCCGGGGCTGCCCCCGCGACAGGTCGGCCAGCGAGCGCAGCACCTCCGCCAGCGTCTCCCACTGGCCGGCCTGCGCCGCCGCCGCCCCCCGCAGCTCCAGGCTGGCGCGGCGCATGGGCGTCTCGCCCGCGGGGATCGCGCCCGGCGGCAGGAGCGCCAGGGCCTCCGTCGCGCGGCCAGCCGCCAGCAGGGCCTCCACCACCGCCAGCCGCAGCAGCGGCGTCTCGGCCAGGTGCTCCGGCTGCAGCAGCGCCAGCGGCTCGATGTCAGCCGCCCGCACACAGGCCCGCACGAGGCCATCGATGGCCAGGGGCGTCGCGGCGTCGGTGGCCACGAAGGCCTGGAGCGCCGCGGCCTGCTCGTCGGCGTCCCCATGCTCGAACAGGCGGCCCGCCCGCGCCTGGTGGGTGGCGCCCGGCTGGCGGGCCTCCACCTCGGCCCACGCGCGCCGCTGCCCCGTCGTGGCGAAGACCTCGGCCGCCCGGCGCAGGATGTAGGGCGCCGACGGGGCGAGGCGCAGGGCCTGGGCCAGCAGGCGCGCGGCCGCCGGCGGATCGTCGAGGCGGGTGCGGAAGACGTCGGCCGCGAGGGCGAGCTGCTCGGCGGCCTCGGCCGGCTCGACGCCGGGGTGCGTGGCCCGGCGGGCCCGCAGCGCCGCCACCGCGGGCCACTGCTCCAGGCGCGTCAGGATGTCGGCCGCGGCCAGGAAGGCCGAGCCATCGCCGGGGGCCGCGGCCATGGCGCGCCGGCAGGCGTCGAGGGCCTGCGCCGGATCGCGGCCGCGCTGCTGCAGCCGGGCCAGGCGGACGGCCCGGTCGACGATGCGGGGGATGAGCGTGGTGTCGCCGGTGTCGCGCGCCCGGGCCTCGAGCGCCGACAGCTCGGCGGCGAAGAGCTGCACCTGCCCGCTGACGTCGTCCAGCTCGATGGCCGCGCGCCCCAGCGCGGCCAGGGCCGGCCGGTAGGTGCGATCCAGCTCCACGGCGCGGGCCAGCGCCGTGCGCCCCTCGGCCCCGCGGTCGAGGGCGAAGGCGGCGGCGGCCAGCTCGACGAGGGCCGCGGCGCGCTCGGCGGGGCTCGGGGCCTCCTCCGCGCGGCGGGCCTGGAGCTGGTGCACGAGGGTGTGGCCGCCGTGGCGGCGCGCGAGGGCCAGCGACCGCCGCCGGGCGTGATCGGGGGCGACCCCGTCCGCCAGCGCCAGCTCGTAGGCGGCCCGCGCCCCCTCGTCGTCCCCGAGCTGGTCCAGCAGCCAGCCCAGCCGGGTGCGCAGGATGGCGAGCTCGATGGCGTCGCCCTCCCCCTCCACCACGGCGATGCGCGCCGCGAGGACCGTCTTGAGGAGCTCGGCGTCGCGGGTGGCGAAGGCGTGCTGCTCGCCCACCGCCTGGATGGCCGGCGTCGCGCCCGCCCGGGCCAGCGTCGCCAGGATGTCCGCCTTGACCTGCTCGTCGGGCCAGTGGCCCCGGGCGCGGCTGATGCGATCCGCCGAGAGCACGCCCCAGAAGCCGGCGTCCTCGGTGGCCTGGTAGAGCATCTCGGCGAGGGTGGCGGCCGCCTGGGGATCGGCGCTCTGCACGTGGTGCAGGTAGCTCGCCAGCAGGGGCTCGAGGCTCTTGGGGTGGCGCTCCGACGCCGTCCACCAGATGTCGAGCGCCCAGTCGATGTTGCCCGCGGCCTGGGCCAGGTGGCCGGCGCGGTGCAGGTCCGCGGGCGAGGCGTCGGCGCGGTCGAACAGCACGACCCGCTCCACCGCCTCGCCGGCGGCCACGAGGGCGGCGTCGAGGGCGGCGCGGGCGAGGAAGTGGTCGGGATCGTCCGCGACGGCGGCGCGCAGGGCCTCGGTGATGGCGGCCTCGCTGCCCTCCCCCTCGGCCAGCAGCGTCGCGAGGGCGTGCAGGCGGCCGGCCAGGCGGCGGCGATCCGTCTCGGCGCCCACCTCGTCGACGAGGGTGTCGACGACGGGCTGGAGCGGCGCGGCGGCGCCCCCGGCGAGGGGGCGGCTGGCGAAGCGCGGGCGCAGGGCCGGGCCATCGGCGGGCACCCCGGTGATGGGGGGCACCACGCCATCGGGGTACCAGCCCTGGGGATCGGCGGGGAGGAACGCGGGCACGACGCCGAGCACCGGCACGTCGCCGAGGGCGCCCAGGTCGAGCGGCGGCAACGGGAGGCAGGCACCCTCGGCCGGCCCGGCGGGCTCTGCGTCCACCTGCTCCATGGGGAGGGCGCCTTCCTGGCCGCCTGTCATGGCTGGATCCAGAATGATTCCGAAGAGTTGAACGCGAGTATCCGCCCCCCGGCGCGCAGTGTCAACGGGGCTGGCCCATAAATCCGGGTCACTTCACTGCCACCGCAGGTCGAGGCGTCCCATGATCTTCACGATCGGATCATCACCCATCTCGCCCTCCAGGGCCCCGCCCGGGAAGAGCACGCCCGCCTGGGTGCCGATCTCCATGGCCTCCAGGAACGCCGCCTGGGCCACGGTGTAGTGCACGCCCGCCATCACTTCGGTGCCATAGAAGCGAGCGGCCGGGACGTCGCGATGGCTCCGCCCCGTCCCCCCCGACTCCAGGGTGCGGTAGGGATCGAGGAACGGCTCGGCGGCCCAGGCGACCAGCGCCGACGTCGACAGCCGCCAGGCCCCGGGCCGCCACGTCACGCCGGGCATGAAGTAGAGCGCGTTGCGGACGGCCCCGTCGGTGGGGAGCTGGTCCGCGCCGCCCGGCGGGCGCCCCACCCGGGTGGGATCGGCCAGGCGCTCCGCCGCGCGCAGCGTCACGAGGCGCAGCACATCGGGGAAGAGCACGAGCCCCACATGGCGGCCGGGGTCGAAGGTGAACGCTCGGAGCTGCGAGTCCGCCGGGTCGGCGTCGCCCGACGCGTAGCCCGCCTCGATGCCCGTCGCCAGCCGCGGGCACCGCCAGGCGATCTGGGCGTCCAGCGTCCAGCCGAGCTGCAGCAGCGTGCTCTCGTCCCCGGAGCCCGCCGCCCGCTGCCGGTTGGTGTGGCCCGTCACGAGCGCCAGCTCGCCCTGCACGCGCAGATCCGCGCCCAGGCGGTACAGCGGCAGGAGCCACCGGCTGTAGGCGTCGAACGTCGTGGTGACCAGGCGATCTTCGTTGGCGTCGGTCTGGCGGCGGTGGACGGCCATCACGCCGGCGTCCACCTCCTCGCCGGGGTAGAGCAGCATGCCGAAGACGCGCCACGCGCTGTCATCGTCCAGCAGCCGGGCCTCGTCGTCCTGCCAGACGTAGTCGGTGCCGGCGGCCAGGACGAGCTCGCGGGCCTCGCGCAGCGAGACGGGCGCGAGCGGCCGCACCGCGATCATCAGGCGATCCACCAGATCGCCGGCGATCACGTCGCCGAAGCGCTCGACGTAGCGCGCCTCGTCGGCGTCCGGCTCCAGGCCGTCGTGATCCACCAGCCCCAGGCCGAAGTCGGCCCCGAGCTGGCCCGCGTGCAGGTAGCCCCAGTCCCACTCCCAGTCGATCCACAGCATCCGGGGCTCGACCGTCGTCCAGCCCGCGGTGCTGCGCTCGGGGTTGCCGTAGCGGCGCTCCACGAAGTCGGCGCCGATGGCGTTGGTCTCGCCGAAGATCTGCCCGGTCAGCACATCCAGCTGGATGTGCACCCGCGTGGGCCCTGCCTCGATGGTGGGGTCGATGCGCAGGCGGTGGGTGCCCCAGATGTGCTGCCCCGTCGTCGTCCCCTGCTCGTCGAGGGGGACGTCGGTGAGCTGGTGGACGCGCAGGCGGTAGCTGCCCGGCGTCGACCAGCGCACCCGGGCCACGGCGTCCGTGGCCGGCGCCAGCGCCAGGAGCACGGCGGGCAGCCAGCGACGGGGCAGAGGCAGCGAACGAGAACCGCGGCGCGCGGGCATGGGCAGACCGATCGAAAGACGCGTCGGCCGCAGTCTACCCTGGACGGCGCCCGTGTACACCGCTTGAGCCGACCGAACCGGCCCACTACCCTGCGCGCGACACCTCGGCCTTGGGTGAGGGCTCCATGACCCGGCTCGCCTCCCGCCTCGCGCCCCCGCTGCTGCTGGCCGCCCTCGGCCTCGGCCTCTCGGGCTTCGCGCACATCCGCACCGGGGACGCCCCCACCGACCCGTACCTGCGCTGGAGCCAGGGCTACCCCGTCCCCATCCACGTGCACAGCGCGGGCTACAGCGGCCTGGCCCTGGCGGACGTCCGCCGCGCGCTGGAGAACTCGCTGGCCACCTGGACGGCGGTCAACAACTCGACGCTCGTCTTCGTGCGCGACGCCGCCGGCCGCGACGGCGACACCCCGGCGATGGATGGCGTCAACGTCATCCGGTTCGAGGAGCGCCGCCTCCCCCCCGAGATCGATCCCGACTCCGTGCTCGCCTGGACCTCGCCCGTCTCGGTGGCCTGCACGGGGATCATCCTGGAGGCCGACATCACCTTCAACGCCGTGTCGTTCCGCTGGGCGACGGCCAACAACGCCCGGGCGAACGACATCGAGACGGTGGCCCTGCACGAGGTCGGGCACTTGCTCGGCCTCGACCACAGCGCCAACCGGGACGCCGTGATGTACCCCTCGGTGCAGGAGCGCGTGCGGCGGACGCTGCAGGCCGACGATCTGGCCGGGGTGCGCGCCATCTACCCCGCCGCCCGGGGCCTGAGCTGCACCCGCGACGCCGACTGCGGCGGGGGCGAGGTCTGCCTCTACAGCATCGACAGCGAGGACGTGCTCGGGGCCTTCTGCGGCCCGCCCCTCGGCGCCGCGGCCCCGGGCGCCCGCTGCGTCTCGGACCGCGGCCCGTGCGACGCCGGCTGCGCCAACGGCCTGTGCTTCGGCAACAACCAGTGCTCCGCGGTCTGCGCCACGGACCGCGACTGCCCGAACGGCTGGACGTGCCTCGCGCAGGATGTGGGCGCCGACGCCGTGCGGCTGTGCATCGACATCCAGCGCTGCACCGACGCGAGCGATTGCCCGGCGGGCCAGGCCTGCGGGCTCACCCTCGACGGCGCCGGCGACCTGCTCGCCATCTGCGTCGAGGCCGGCGACCGCCCCGACGGGGCCGCCTGCGCGAGCGGCGACGAGTGCGCCGGCGGCATCTGCCTGGGCACCTGCACCCGCGCCTGCCAGGACGCGGCGGACTGCGACGGCGGGCTGGCCTGCACGCCGGTGGACGTGCCCCTCGGCGCCGGCCGCGAGGCCACCGTCGACCTGTGCGTCCTGCCCGACACCCCGTGTGGCCGCGACCACGACTGCCCCGAGGGCCTCGCCTGCGCGTACCTCGACGTGGGTGGCCGGCTGGCCAGCCGGTGCGTCCCGCCCGTGGGCCGCGAGCCCGACGCCGCCTGCCGCGTCGACGCCGACTGCCGCTCGGGCCTGTGCCTGCCGGAGGGCCGGTGCTCGGCGGTCTGCCGCAACGACGGCGACTGCCCCGACTCCCAAGAGTGTGGCCGCGTGCAGCGCGAGACCGCGCTGCCGGCCTGCGTCATGCTGCCCGTGCCCGACGGCGGGGCGCCTCCCCCGCCCCCGCGGGACGCGGGAGAGCCTCCGCCCCCTGTCGACGCCGGGGCCCCCCGACCGGACGCCGCCACCCCCCGGCCCGACGCCGCCGCCCCGCGCCCCGACGCTGGCGCGCCGCCCGCCGACGACTCGGGCATCGTGGTCATCAACAGCGGCCCCCGGGCCTCCGACGACGGCGGCTGCCGGGCCGCGCCGGGGGTGCCGGCCACCCCGGGCTTTGCGCTCCTGGGCCTCGCCCTCCTCGCCCTGCGCCGCCGCCGTCGCGGCTGAGCGGCCTGGGGCGCGGTCGCGAGAAATCGACACGCACGCTTCGCGATCCAGCTTGACGCGGCCGATGGGTCCGCGTATAACCTGCGCCGCTACGGAGGTTCCTCCGCAGCCGGTGCGCGAAAGTGGCGGAATTGGCAGACGCGCAGGATTCAGGTTCCTGTGCCCGTTAGGGCGTGGGGGTTCGACTCCCCCCTTTCGCACCCAAGGCCCGCTGGTCCTGCCAGCGGGCCTTTTCTTTTCGGACCTGTCCCCAGGCCTGCCCCGACGCCGCCCGCAGGCGCACCGCGCCCACCCGGGTGACCCCCCGGCGCGACGCAGCCAGCGAAAACTTGAGGAAATCCGGCCGGTTCGGCCCGCTCAGCCGTTGGCGAGCAGCCGCGCGATCTCGGACTCGCGGAGGTTCTGGGAGATGCGCACGGTGGTCTCGGCCGCCGCCCCGCTCTCCTTCTCGACGGCGCTCACGTTCACGATGCCGTTGGCGTCGATGTCGAACGTGACGACCACCTCCACCTCGCCGCGGGGCGCCAGGCGGAAGCCCGAGAACTCGAACTCGCCGAGCATCTCGTTGCGCACCGCCTCCTTCTGCTCCCCCTGGTAGATGCGGATGCGCACCTTCCGCTGGTTGTCGGAGGCCGTGACGAACGTCTTCGAGTGCTCGATGGGGATGGGGGTGTTCTTGGGGATGACCACCTCGGAGAAGCCGCCCACCGTACCCACCCGCAGGCTCAGCGGCGTCACGTCGATGAGGACGGCGTCGCGCTTGCGGTTGATGAGCTGGTCGGCGTGGATGGCGGCCCCCAGGGCCACCGCCTCGTCGGGGCTGATGCTCGACTGCACCCGCTTGCCGAAGTAGTTCTCCACCGCCGAGCGGATGAACCGGCTCTTGGACTGGCCGCCCACCAGCACCACGCCGTCGATGTCGTCGACGGTGCAGCTGCCCCCCTGCAGCGCCTCGTCACACACCCCGAAGGTGCGCTGCACGAGGTCGTAGGTCATCTGGGCGAGCTGCTTGACGGTCAGCAGGGCCGACAGGGTCAGGGAGCCCTCGGCGTCCCGCGCGATGTCGGGCACGCCGACCTCCACGCGATCCACCTCGGTGAGCTGCACCTTGGCCCACTCGGAGTGCTCCTTGAGCTTCTGCATCGCCGCCCGGTCCGCCCGCAGATCGATGTTCGTCTGCTCGCGGAAGGCGTCCGTCAGGTAGTCCATGATGCGGCGATCGAAGTCGTCGCCGCCCAGGAACGTGTCACCGGCCGTGGAGCGCACCTCGAACACGTCGAAGTTGATGTCCAGGATGGTGACGTCGAACGTCCCGCCGCCCAGGTCGTAGACCGCGACGCGCTGCTTGAGCTGCTTGTCGTAGCCATAGGCCAGGGCCACCGCGGTGGGCTCGTTGATGATCTTCAAGACCTCCAGCCCCGCGAGCCGCGCCGCGTCGCGGGTGGCCTGGCGCTGGTTGTCGTTGAAGTGGGCCGGCACCGTGACCACGGCCTTGGTGACCGGCTGGCCCAGGTACTTCTCGGCGACCCGCTTGAGCTCCTTGAGGATGTAGGCGCTCACCTCGGGGATGGCGTAGACCCGGCCCAGCACCTCGACGCGGACGTCCCGGTTGGGGCCCTCCACCAGGTTGTAGGGCAGGACCTCCCGGGACTTCTTGACCTCGTCGGAGAAGAAGAACCGCCCCATCAGGCGCTTGGCCGACGAGACCGTGTTCTCGGGATCGAGCAGCAGGCGCTTCTTGGCGCGGCTGCCGACGATCACCTCGCCCGAGGGGCTGAAGTGCACCACCGACGGATGCAGGATCTCCCCCCACTCGTTCGGGATGACCTTCGCCTGGCCGTTCTCCACCACGGCCACGACGCTGTTGCTCGTCCCGAGGTCGATTCCGATCGCAACGTCGCTCAACCGAGGCTCCCAGGGCTGCACGTGGACGGAGCTACCATAGCCCCGGTGCAACCAGAGTGTCACGATCAAGCACGCTCAACCAGGGATTTGGTGCGGCGGCGTGCCAGGACGGGCACCGCAGCGTCGCTGGACCGCCTCAGACCCGGCCGAGGCGCAGCTTCCAGACGAGGGTGAAGGCCTCCGCGAAGATGCCCCCGGACATCTTGGACTTGCCGGCCACGCGGTCCGCGAAGCGGATGGGCACCTCGACCGGCCGGAAGCCCTTCTCGGCCGCCCGGAACGTCAGCTCGATCTGGAAGCCGTAGCCGACGGCGGAAATGCCATCGAGATCAATGGCCTCCAGCACCTCCCGGCGGAAGCACTTGAAGCCCCCCGTCAGGTCGCTCACCGGCACGCCCAGCACCGTCCGTGCGTACAGGCTGCCACCCCGGCTGACGAGCTTGCGGTACCACGGCCAGTTCACCGTGCCGCCCCCCTTCACCCAGCGGCTGCCGAGGGCGAAGTCGGCGTCGCGGGTGGCCGCCAGCAGCGTCGGCAGCACCTGCGGGTCGTGGCTGAAGTCGGCGTCCATCTCGAACAGATGGGTGTACTCGCGGGCCAGACCCCACTTGAAGCCGGCGATGTACGCCGTCCCCAGGCCGAGCTTGCCCTCTCTGTGCAGGACGTGCACCCGCGGATCGGCGGCGGCCCGCTCGTCGGCGAGCTGCCCCGTCCCGTCGGGCGACCCGTCGTCCACGATCAGGATGTGGGCGACGGGCAACGCCGCGAGCACCCGATCCAGCAGCTCGGGCAGGTTCTCGCGCTCGTTGTAGGTGGGGATGATGATCAGCGGACGCGGCTCGCTCATGGGCTCCTCCGAAACGGCGCACCATCCTACCCGCGGCGCGCCCTCAGAGCACCCCGCGTCGCTCCTGATCGCGCTCGATGGAGCGGAAGAGGGCCCCGAAGTTCCCTTCCCCGAAGGACAAGTGGTTCCGGCGCTGGATGAGCTCGATGAAGATGGGGCCGACCAGGTTCTGGGTGAAGATCTGCAGCAGGTAGCCGGCCTCGTCGCCATCCACCAGGATCTGCAGGGCCTCCAGCCGCGCCGGATCCTCGCGCACCCCGGGCACCCGCTCGAACACCGTGCGGTAGTACGCCGCGTCGATGTCGAGGAAGCGCACCGGCCCGCCGCGCATGCGGTCGAGGCTGCCGATCAGGTCGTCGGTCAGGAACGCGATGTGCTGGACGCCCGGCCCGCGGTAGTCGCGCAGGTACTCCTCGATCTGGCTCTTCTCCTCCGTCCCCTCGTTGATGGGGATGCAGAAGCTGCCGCACGGCGAGCGCAGCGCGTGGCTGTACAGGCCGGTGCGCTCCCCGCGGATGTCGAAGGTGCGCACCTCGGTGAAGCCCAGGACGTCCTGGTAGAAGCTCGACCACCGCGCCAGCGTGCCCTGGTAGACGTTGTTGGTCAGGTGGTCGACCGCCAGGAAGCCCGCGTCGGGCACCACCAGGGGCGCCGGGTGCGCCGCCAGCTCGCCCCAGAAGCGCTCCGGCGTGACGAAGTACACGAGGCTGTCGCCCACGCCGAGGATGGCCGGCACGTCGTACGGCACCCCCGGACCCGCCCACGGCCGGGCCCCGCGCGCCACGGCCGCCTGGAAGGCCGCCTGCGGATCCTCGACCCAGAGGCCGAGCCCGCAGACCGACGCCCCGTGCGCCGCGCCGAAGTCGGCGGCGAAGCCCCGCGGCTGCGCGTTCACCAGGAACCGGATGTCATGCTGCCGAAAGACCTCGACGGCGGCGCTGCGGTGCTGGTGCGTGCGCGAGAAGCCGAACGCGGCGAAGAGCTCGCCCAGGCCCGCGGCGTCCAGCGCCCCGCCCGGGGCCCACTCAACGAACGCGATCCCCTTGATCCCACACGGGTTTTCCATCAGAGCGCCCCCTTCTCCATCCAGCTCTTCCAGTAGGTCGGATCACAGACCGCGCGGCCGGCGGTCGTCAGCTCAAGCGGCTCGCGGGTGTCCACCATCACGGCCTTCTCGCTCGTCCGCTGCTTGTCGCGCGCGGCGGCGACGGCCCCGGGCTGCGGGCCGTGGTGGATGCCCTGCGGGTGGAACGTCACCAGCCCCGGGCGGATGCCGGCCCGGCTGAAGAAGTCCCCGTCGTGGTAGAACAGCACCTCGTCGTAGTCGATGTTGGCGTGGAAGAACGGCACCTTGAGGGCGCCCGGATCCCCCGTCTCCAGCGGCCGCGGCAGGAACGTGCAGATGACCGCGCCCGGCATCGTGAAGGTGCAGTGCGCCGTCGGCGGCAGGTGGTAGCGCTCGCTGCTCACCGGCCGGATGTCGTCGATGTTCAGCCGCCAGACCGACAGATCCCCCTTCCAGCCCACCGTCGTGATGGGGTGGTGGGGGTACTCGACGCGGGTCAGCCGGCCGCCGCGCTTGATCCAGAGGTTCCAGCGGGTGCGCCCGGGCTCCTCGGCCATGGGCCCCGGCGCGGGCACCTCGATGACGTCGGGATCGAAGAGGGCGTGGCGGCCCAGCAGCCCACGGTCGGGCAGGCCCACCGGGCCCCGGCTCTCCACCGTGAACAGGTCGGTCACCTCCACCGGGCGCACGCGATAGACGGTGCCCCGCGGGATGACCAGGTAGTCGCCGCGGCGGTACGTGATGGGCCCGAAGTCGGTCTCCAGCGTGCCGGCGCCCTGGTGCACGAAGAGCACGTCGTCGCCATCGGCGTTGCGCACGCAGTCGGCCATCGGGGCCGCGATGCGCGCGTAGCCCAGGCTCACGCTGCTGTTCTGCAGGAACTCCACCCGCCCGAGGGGGCCGTGCTCGGCGCGCTCCGGCAGGGTGTCCACCGCCAGGCACTCCGGCCGGCAGTCGCCCTCGATGGCCGTCCACCCCAGGGGGGATCGGCTGCGGTACAGGTGGCTCACGCGGCCGAAGAAGCCCTCCCGGCCGAACTCCTCCTCCACCGTCCCCTCGGGCAGATCCACATGGGCCTGCCGCGTCACGCGCCCGCGCTGCTGGTACATCACGCCTCCTCCGGTCCACCCGCCTGGGCCCAGGTTCGCGCTGGCACACCATCGGCTGAAAGCATAAACTTCAGACGATCTTGAACAGAAAAACGGATGACTACATGGCCCTGACCCTCGACGCCCTGGAGGTCCTCGACGCCGTCGATCGAGCCGGCAGTTTCGGGAGCGCCGCCCGTGCCCTGCACCGCGCCCAGTCGGCCGTCTCCTACGCCATCCGCCAGCTCGAGGAGGCCCTGGGCGTCGCGCTCTTCGACCGCTCGGGGCACCGCGCCGTCCTCACGCCGGCGGGCCGGGCCACCCTCGACGAGGCCCGCGGCGTCCTGGCCCGCGTCCGCCGCCTGGAGCACCTGGCCCTCCGGTTTCAGGGGGGCTACGAGCCGCACCTGGCCGTGATCATCGACGGCATCCTGCCCATGGGCCCCATCATGGAGGTCCTGCGGCGGCTGGCGGACGAGCGGGTGCCGACCCGCATCCAGCTCAAGGTGGAGTTCCTCGGCGGCGTCCAGGACCGGTTCGAGGCGGACGCCGCCGACCTGATGCTCGTCAAGGACTACACCCGCGATCCCCGGCTGGTGGCGCGCCCCCTGCCCAGCGTGGCCTGCGCCCTCGTCGCCGCCGCCGACCACCCCCTCGCCGGCCGCCGCGACCTGGAGTTGCTCGACCTGCACGAGCACGTCGAGCTGACGGTGCACGACTCCAGCACCTCGCGCCGCCTCGTCGACCAGCGCCTGTTCGGCGGCCCGCGCGTCTTCTACCTGAGCGACTTCAACACCAAGCGCGAGGCCCTGCGCCGCGGCCTCGGCTACGGCTGGATGCCCGGCTACCTCATCGACGACGATCTGGCGCGCGGCGCCCTCGTCGTCCTCGACTACCGCCCGGGGGCGCGCTTCACGTTCACGCCGGCGCTGGTGCACCCCGTCGACCGCCCGCTCGGCCGCACGGGCCTGCGGTTCTTCGAGCTGCTCACGGCGCCAGGGCCAGCAGCCGCGCCGTGACGCGGTCGGCCAGGCCGGGCCGGCCGCAGCGCGCTCGCAGCGCCGCGACGTCCGCCGTCGGCGGCGCGTCGAGCAAGCCCGCCGCCGCCGCCGCCACCGCCGCGGCCGTGCAGCCCGCCTGGACGCACTCCGGGAAGGCGCCGCGCCCCAGCACCAGGTTCGGAAGGCCGACCCACGGCACCCGCACGAGCCGCCGCGCCACCGCCGCCGAGGCCGGGTGCAGCGCCGCCAGCGTCACCGGCGGCCGGCCGGCCAGCGCGGCCTCCAGTGTCGCCGTCCCCGCCCCCGCGAGCGCGATCCGGGACGCCGCCAGCGCCGCCGGGGCCGAGGCGGCGAGGTGCACGGGCAGCCCGCTCGCCGCCACCGCCCGCTGGATCCACCCCCGATCCACCGTCGACGCGATGGCCAGGTGGGCCTCCAGGTCGGGCCGCCCCCGACGCAGCCGCGCGAGGGCCGCCAGCATCACGGGCAGCAGGCGGCGCACCGCCGCGTCCCGGCTGCCCGGCAGCAGCGCGACGCCCGCCCCCAGGCCCGGCGCGGGGGCCTCGGCCAGCGGGTGACCCACCCACTCCGCGCTCACGCCCCTTGACCGAAACCACTCGACTTCAAAGGGAAAAAGGCAGCCCACCCAGGCCGCCCGCGCCACGTCCCGCGCCCGCCACGGGCGCCAGGCCCAGGCCTGCGGAGGGGCCAGCCAGGCCACGGGCACGGGGGCCTGGGCCAGCAGCCGGCGGTTCAGCTCCGGGAAGTCCACGAGGAGGGCGGCGTCCACGCCGGCCAGCGCGGCGCGCAGGCGACGCCAGACCCCCAGGAAGGCCGGCGCCGTGCCCACGGCCTCCACCAGCCCGTGCGCCGCGAGCTCGCGGGCGTGACCCAGCAGCCCGAGGCCCGCCGCCGCCGAGGCGTCGCCCCCGACGCCCACGACGTCGTGGCCAGCGGCGACGAGCCGGGCGACCACCGGGGCCAGCAGGGCGTCGCCGGAGGCCTCCCCCGCCACCACCAGGAAGCGGGCCACCTCAGGCCGCGCGCCGGCGCGCCCGGGCGGCGATGGCCTCGACGAGGGCCAGGGTCGCCACGGCGTCGCGCCCGTCGGCCAGCGGGCCGGCGTCGTCGCCGCGGACCGCCCGGCAGAAGGCCGAGAGCTCCAGCGCCAGGGGATCCCCGCCCCCCGCGAGATCGAGGTGGCAGCCCGCCCCGCGCAGGCGGCGTCGCACCCCGGCGTGCTCCTCGGCCGCCCAGAGCCGCGCCTCGCCGCCGGGGCCGCGCAGGTGCACGCCCACGAAGCCCGGGCCCTGGCGCGCGGCCGCCACCTCCAGCCCGGGCCCCAGGAGGTGCCGCGCCAGATCCAGATCGTGGACGAGCCAGTCCAGCGCCAGGGGGCCCGCCGCCCGCACACCGACGCGCCGGGCCACGACGACGCGGCCGCCGCGCCAGCCCGCCAGCGCCGGGTTGAAGCGCTCCAGGTAGCCGACGTGCAGGCGCAGGCCGCCGGCGTCGGCCAGGGCCACCAGGCGCGCCCCTTCCGCCGCCGAGAGCGCCAGGGGCTTCTCGGCGAGGACGTGCACCCCGCGCTGCAGCAGGCTCGCGGTCACCTCGGCGAGGGCCGGCAGCGGCACCACCACCGACGCGGCCTCCACCGCCGGCAGGCGGTCGAGGCCCGGCAGCGCGACGGCCCCCACGCCCTCGGCCACCCGCTGGGCCCGGGGCAGGTCGGGATCGACGACCGCGGCCACGCGCACGCCCGGCAGCGCCCCCAGCCGCGCCGCGTGCAGCGCCCCGAAGCGCCCCGCCCCCACCACCGCTACCTGCATCGGGCTCCTCATGGCGGGGATGCATACGGCGCGCGGGCCGGCGGGTCAACGCCCGCTGGCACCCGAGCGACGCACCCGCGCCGCAGGTGCATAGCGGGCTTCGCACCCGCGCCGTCGCCAGACCGCATAACACCGTCATGACGCGCCGCGTCAGGGCTGGCACACGGCTTGCTCAATGGCGGCCCGCCGATTTCGCAGGAGGTCCCCATGGCTCGCTCGCAGGCTCGCACCCAGGACGCCGATCGCTCGCCCGCCCGCGCGGCGCGTACCGCCGTCATCCTGAACAAGAACGCCAAGCGGGTCACCGAGCGCGTCCGCAAGCGCATCGTCGAGGTGGCACCCGACGCCGACGTCTTCTTCACCGAGACGCTCGAGCAGGCGAAGTTCGTGACGCGCCGCGTGGTGGACTCGGGCTACGGCACCGTCGTCACCGGCGGCGGCGACGGCACCGTCGTCAACACCATCCAGGACGTGCTCGACCGCGTCGAGACGACCGGCCGGGAGCGGCCCCGCTTCGGCGTCCTGCGCCTCGGCACCGGCAACGCCGTCGCCGACTTCCTCGGCGCCCGCGACTACGCCGCCGACCTGCAGGACTTCGGCGCCGCCGCCACCCGCGACGTGCACCTGCTGAAGGTGGATGGCCACCAGCGCACGCCCTTCCTGGGCTTCGGCTGGGACGCCTACATCCTCAACAACTACATCCGCATGAAGGAGGCCGCCGAGCGGTTCGCCGTGACGCGCGCCCTCTTCAAGAGCGCCATGGGCTACGTCATCGCCGGCGTCGGCAAGTCGGTGCCCGAGCTGCTGGTGCGCCGCCCCCGCTGGCAGGTCCGCATCATCAACACCGGCGGCATCGGCTTCCGCCTGGACGCCGACGGCCAGGTCGTCGACCGCTTCGCGCCCGGCGCCGTGGTCTACGAGGGGGGCGCCCGCATGGTCTGCGCCGGCACGACCCCCTACTACGGCTTCAAGTTCAAGATCATGCCCTTCGCCGATCGCACGCCGGGCATGTGCCACGTCCGCGTGGCGGATCTGCACCCCATCGCGGCCGTCAGCCGCCTGCCCTCGGCCTGGCGCGGCACCATGCGCCACCCGGGCATGCACGACTTCCAGCTCTCGTCCTTCCGCCTGGAGTTCGACGAGGAGGCCCCGTTCCAGATCGCCGGCGACGGCATGGGCACCCGCAGCGCCGTCGACGTGGCCGTCGACGCCCCCATCCGCTGCTGCCACTTCCCCGGCTGAGCCCCCCGGCGGCGCGCCCGCCACCCGCCTCGTGCACGTCTTCGCATCTTGCCCGTTGTTTGCAGCGGTCCGGCGGTGATAGACAGGCCCGCCACGCGTCCTGGAGGAACCATGCGCCTCTACGCCAGCCGCGTCCCGATGATCGCGCAGGAGGTGGTCCGCCACCTCGTCGACAAGCAGCTCATCGACGTGGCTCCGGAGAACATCAACGAAGTCGAGCTGGACGCCGAGTCGGTGCTCAAGGAGTACCTGCGCGCCGAGCGCCAGCTCACGGAGCAGGCCAAGGACCTGGCGCACGAGCGCGGCCTGGACTACTCGGCCCACCAGAAGATCAAGCGGCAGCTCGCCGAGCGGGCGAAGTTCGGGCTCTACGAGGACGCGGTCGGCTACATCGCCAACCAGCTCATCGAGACGTTCCTGCACACCCGCCACGTCGACGAGATCTTCGCCGCCGACAACGAGCTGCGCAGCGCCATCGCGCCCCTCATCCGGCGCCAGATGAGCTCCGGCGACGAGCTGGACGCCGAGGTCCGCAAGCGCATCAAGAACCTGCAGGAAGGCACCCAGGACTGGGAGATCCGCTACCAGCAGACGCTGGAGCGCCTCAAGGTCGCTCGGGGCCTCACCGACGAGTAGGCGCTACGCCTCCGCCGCGTCGGCGTCCTCCGCCAGCAGACGCTCCAGGGCCTGCTCGGCGGCCGCGCGCTGCGCGCGCTTCTTGGACGTCCCCGTCCCTCGGCCGTACTCGACGCCGGCCAGCGTGACCACCACGTCGAACTCCCGCGCGTGATCGGGGCCGCGCACGTCGGCCTGCGTGTAGACCGGCGCCACGCCGCGCTGCCGCTGGGCGGCCTCCTGCAGGCGCGTCTTGTAGTCGCGGTAGCCCTCCTGGGGCGTCGTCAGCCGGATGCGCTCCCCGAAGTGCCCGACGACGAAGGCGCTCGCGGCCTCCAGCCCGCCGCTGAGGAAGAGGGCCGCCACCACGGCCTCGTAGGCGTCGGAGAGCACGGACGCCTTGTCCCGGCCCTCCGTCCGCTCCTCCCCCTTGCCCAGCCACATCAGGTCGCCCAGGCCCATGGCCCGGGCCTGATCGGCCAGGCTCGTCTCGTTGACGATGGCCGCGCGCAGGCGCGAGAGGCTGCCCTCGGACAGCCGCGGGTGCGCCCGGAAGAGCCCGTCGCCCACGATGACCCCGAGCACCGCGTCCCCCAGGAACTCCAGGCGCTCGTTGTGCCGCGTCCCCGGCCCCGCCTCGTTGGCGTAGGACGAGTGCGTCAGCGCCTCGCGCAGCAGATCCAGGTGCGCCTCCATGGCGATCTCGCGGGCGAAGCGCCGCAGGGACGCCTCGCGGCGGTTCATCAGCGCGTCGTCACCCAGCATGTCGGCCCTCCTCGGCGGCGAGCGCCCGGGTGATGACGCCGCCCCCCAGGACGCGCGTGCCGTCGTAGAGCACCAGCGACTGGCCCGGGGCCACCGCGCGCTCAGGCGCCGCGAACCGCACCCGCAGGGCGTCGGGCCCCACCACCTCGACGTGGGCGTCGGCCCCGGGGTGGCGATAGCGGATGCGGGCCCGCGCGCCGAAGCGCATGGCGGGCGGCGCCCCCGCGATCCAGCGCAGCTGCGTGGCCTCCAGCCCCTCGGCCGCCAGCCGATCCGCCTGCCCCACCACGATGGTCCGCGTCGGGCCGTCCACCGACAGCACGTACAGGCGCTCCCCGGCGGCCACGCCCAGGCCCTTGCGCTGGCCCACGGTGAAGCGGTGCACCCCGCCGTGCTCCCCGAGCGTCGTGCCCGCCTCGTCCACGATGGGCCCCGGCCCCGGCAGCCGATCCGCGCCGGCGATGCGCTCCACCACCGGCACGTAGTCCCCCTCGGGCACGAAGCAGATGTCCTCGCTGTCCGCCTTGTCCCACGTCGGCAGCCCGAGCTGGCGAGCGCGCTCGCGCACCTCGGACTTGCTCAGGCCCCCGAGCGGGAACCGCGTCATGGCCAGCGCCGCGCCGGGGATGCCGAAGAGGAAGTACGACTGGTCCTTGTCGGCGTCGACGGCCTGGTGCAGCGCGTAGCCGTTTGGCCCCTCGAGCACCTGGGCGTAGTGCCCCGTCACCAGCCAGTCGGCCCCCAGGCCCCGGGCGCGCTCCAGCAGCGGCGCGAACTTCACGTGGTCGTTGCAGCGCACGCAGGGGTTGGGCGTGCGCCCCGCCAGGTAGTCCGCCGCGAAGGGCTCGATGACCTGCTGGCGGAAGACGTCGCGGTAGTCGACGACGTAGTGCGGGATGCCCAGGGTGTCGCAGACGTGGCGGGCGTCCATCAGGTCGTCCGGGGAACAGCACGAGCCCCCGCGGCGCTCCAGCTCGGCCGGCGAGGCGTCGCGCAGCTTCATCGTCAGGCCCACGACCTCGTGGCCCGCCTCCACCATCAGGGCCGCCGCGACGGAGGAGTCCACCCCGCCGCTCATGGCCACCATCACCCGCATGATCGCACCTCCCTCAGCACGGGCCGGCCTGCCGGACGCGCGCCACGAGCCGCGGCAGGACGGCGAGCAGCGCGTCCACCTCGGCCGCCGTGTTCTCCGGGCCCAGCGAGGCCCGCAGGCCCTGGCCCGCCGCCGCCGCGGGCAGCCCCAGCGCCGTCAGCACCGGCGAGGGCTCCACCGCCCCGGCCGCGCAGGCCGAGCCCGACGACAGGCAGAACCCCTCCAGATCCAGCGCCGCGAGGAGCACGTCCCCGGGCACCCCATCGAACCGCCAGGCCACCGTGTTGGGCAGCCGAACCTCTTGATCTCCATGGAAGATCACCCCGGGCAGGGCCGAGAGCCCGGCCCGCAGGCGATCCCGCAGGGCCGCCACGGCGGGCATCCCTGCCAGCCGCGCCGGCACCGCCTCGGCCGCCGCGCCGAAGCCCACGAGGGCCAGCGTCGGCTCCGTCCCCCCCCGCCGCCCGCGCTCCTGGGGGCCGCCCGCGATCACCGGCCGCAGCCGGCGCCCCGGCGCGATCCACAGCGCGCCCGCGCCAGCGGGCCCGCCGATCTTGTGGGACGACACCGCCGCCACCGCCGCCCCCAGGGCGGGCAGGCGCAGCGGCACCCGCCCGAACGCCTGCACGGCGTCGCAGAGCAGGGGCGCGCCGACCCGGGCCGCGATGTCCGCCACCGGGTACACATTGCCCAGCTCGTTCTGGGCCGCCATCACCGCGACGAGGGCCGTGTCGGGCCGCACCGCCGCCGCCACCGCCGCCGGATCGAGGCGCCCCGCGGCGTCCACCGGCACCCGCGTCACCTCGGCCCCGGCCACCGCGCAGGCCCCGAAGACCGCCGGGTGCTCCACCGCCGAGGCGACGACGTGCCCGCCCGGCGGCACCAGCCCGCCGATGGCCAGGTGCAGCGCCTCCGTCGCCCCGCTCGTGAACACCAGCTCGCCGGGCGCCACCCCGAGCGCGCCCGCGACCTGACGCCGCGCCGCCTCGAGGGCCGCCCGCGCGCGGCGGCCAGCCTGGTGCACGCTCGAGGGGTTCCCCGGCGGCCCGGCCAGCCAGGCCGCGCAGGCCCGCGCGGCCGCGGGGGCCAGCGGGGCGGTGGCGTTGTGATCGAGGTAGATCGCCATGAAGGCGGGAAGCTACCGGATGGCGGGGGGGAAGTCACGCCGCGACGCCCCGGGGGGCGTCGGCGAGAGCGCGCCGATCAGTCGGGCTCGCAGGCGTTGAAGTCGGTGTCGCAGGAGAAGTCGGCGCCGCAGTCGGCGTCGGCGCGGCAGCCGAGCTGGCAGAAGCCGCCGGAGCAGATCTGGTGCAGCACGCCCGGGGTCTGGTCGCAGTCGCTGTCGTCGCCGCACTGGCCGTTGTTGCCGCCGCCACCCGCGCCGCCACCGCCGCCGCCGGTGATGCAGGCGCTGGCCTGGGCGCAGTCGGCGCCCGCGGTGCGGACGCACGACGCGACGGGGCCGGTGGCCGGGTCGTTCTCGGTCTCGCAGGCGGTCTGGAGGGCGGCCTGCTGGTTGGCCGGGATCACGCCGCACTCGGCGGCCCGCTGGGCGATGAGGGCGCAGTCGCCGCCACCGCCGCCGCCGCCCGCGCCGGCGTCGGCGACGGACTGGGACTGGCAGCGGGCGCACACGCCCACGGCCTCGCCGCTGGCCTTGTCGCAGAACTCGTTGGCCGCGCAGTTCTGATCGCTGGTGCAGCCGGGCTCGCAGTTCAGATCGTCGACGCAGTACTGGCCGGCCTGGCACATGAGGAGCCCGCCGGAGCAGGGGGTGATGCCGTCGCGGCCCTGGAGGCCACAGCCGTTGCCGCCGCCGCCGCCGCCACCCGCGCCGCCGCCGTCACCACCACCGCTGTCACAGGCGACCATGCCCACCGAGAGCAGCGCGCCCGCCGCCAGGATCTTCAACAAGTTCATGGTTCTCTCCGACCATCGAGGCCCCGGGGGGGCGTGTGGCCGCGGAACATAGTGGAAGATGCCCGCCGTCACAAGGGAATGTCGGTCTGAGTCCTACCCCGGCCGACGGCCCGGACAGGGGCTTTACGCCACGCGAGCGAACGCGCAGGATGCCGCCCCGTGAGACCCGAGCGCCCCGAAGTGCTGGCCCCGGCCGGCGACCTGACCGCCATCCGCGCCGCCCTCGCGGCGGGCGCCGACGCCGTGTACTTCGGCCTCGCCGATGGCTTCAACGCCCGCGCGCGGGCCACCGGCGTGACGCGCGCCGAGCTCCCGGCGGTCATGGCCGAGATCCACCGCGGCGGCGCCCGCGCCTACCTCACCCTCAACACGCTGCTCTTCGAGACGGAGCTGCAGCCGATGGAGGACCTGCTGCGCGACGTGGCCGCCGCCGGCGTGGACGCCCTGATCGTGCAGGATCCCGCCGTCGCCCTGCTCGCCCAGGCCATCTGCCCCGACCTGGAGCTGCACGCCAGCACCCAGATGACCATCAGCAGCGCCGAGGGCGTCCGCTTCGCCCGCGCCCTGGGGGTGACGCGCGTCGTCCTGCCCCGCGAGCTCTCCGTCAAGGAAATCAAGCGGTTGCGCGCCGAGGCCGACGACATGGAGCTCGAGGTCTTCGTGCACGGCGCCCTCTGCGTGTCCTGGAGCGGCCAGTGCCTCACCAGCGAGGCGTGGGGCGGCCGGTCGGCCAACCGCGGCCAGTGCGCCCAGAGCTGCCGGATGCCCTACGACCTCTACGTCGACGGCGAGCACCGGCCCCTCGGCGACGTCCGCTACCTGCTCAGCCCGCGCGATCTGGCCGCCTTCCGCGCGGTGCCGGCCCTGGCCGAGCTGGGCGTGCACACCCTGAAGATCGAGGGGCGCTACAAGGGGCCCGCCTACGTCGTCGCCGCCGTGGAGGCCTACCGCCGCTGGACGGCGGCCGCCGCGCGGCCCGGTGGCCCCACCGAGGCCGACGAGGCCCGCGTCGCCGACGATCTGCGCGATCTCGGGGTCATCTACTCCCGCGGCTTCTCCGACGGCTTCCTCGGCGGGGCCGACCACCAGCACCTCGTCGAGGGCCGCTACCCCAAGCACCGCGGCGTCTGCCTCGGCGTCGTCCTGCAGGTGCTCGACGGCCGCCGGGTGCGGGTGAGCGCGGGCGCCGACCGGCCGCGCACCGGCGGCCTGGCGCTGGGCGAGGCCCGCGGCGAGGCCCCCGTCGGCAGCCGCTCGGAGCCCCTGCTGCTGCTGGGCGGCTCCCCCACCGACGGGACGGGCGCCGCCGGCACCCCCATCGAGCCCCGCCCGGGCCTGGGGGTCGTCTTCGACGCCGGCCACCCGGAGGACGCCGCCGAGCCCGGCGGCCCCATCTTCGCCGTCGACGCCGAGCCGGGGGCCTACGTCCTCACCTTCGGCCAGCCCGGCCCCGACCTCGGCCGCGTCCGCCCCGGCGACTTCGTGTGGATCACCGGCGATCCAGCCCTGGAGCGCCGCGCCCGCAAGCTGCTGGAGGCCCCCGTGACGGGGCGGCTACCGCTGCACCTGCGCGTCTTCGGCGCCGAGGGCCAGCCCCTCGCCGTCGAGGCCCGCCTGGGCGCCCGCCGCGCGCACGCCCAGAGCGCTGGCCCCCTCACCCCCGCCCGCGATGGCGGCCTCGACGCCGCCCTGCTGGCCGACAAGCTCGGCGCCTTCGGCGGCACGGCCTACCACCTCGCCGATCTGGACGCCGCCGGCCTCGCCCCCGGGCTGCACCTGCCCGTCTCGGCGCTCAAGGCCCTGCGCCGCGCCCTCGTCGCCGCCCTCGACGCCCCGACCGCCCCCCGGATCGTCGACGCCCGCCCCGCGCGGCCCCGGCTGCCCGCCGCCGCCGCCCCGACGCGCCCCCTCTGGACGCCCGACGCCCCCCTGCTGCTCCCCGTCTGCCGCACCGACGAGCACGTCACCGCCGTCCTCGCCGCCGGCCTGCCCGTCATCGAGCTGGACTGGATGGAGCGCGCCGGCCTCGAGCGCGCCGTCGAGCGCGCCCGGGCCGCCGGCCTGCGCGTGCACATCGCCACGCCCCGCGTGCAGAAGCCGGGCGAGGAGGGCTTCGACCGCCGCATCGCGCGCCTGGAGCCCGAGGGCGTCCTCGTCCGCCACTTCGGCGCCCTGGTCCACTTCGACGAGCACCCCGACGAGCGCCGCCCCGAGCTGCACGGCGACTTCTCCCTGAACGTCACCAACTCGCTCACGGCCGGCCGGCTGCTGGCGCTGGGCCTCGACACCCTGACCGCCGCCCACGACCTCGACGCCGCCCAGCTCTTCGCCCTGCTGCCCGAGGTGCCCCGCGGCCGGCTGGCGGTGACGGTGCACCACCACATCCCGACGTTCCACACCGAGCACTGTGTCTACGCGCACCTGCTCAGCGACGGCCGCGACATCCGCTCGTGCGGCCAGCCCTGCCAGGACCACCTCATCGAGCTGGCCGACCACCAGGGCCTCCGCCACCCCGTCGTCGTCGATCCGGCCTGCCGCAACACGGTCTACAACGCCCAGGCCCAGAGCGCCGCCAGCCTCGTGCCCCGGCTGCTCGACGCCGGCGTGCGGCGCTTCCGCGTGGAGTTCGTGCGCGAAGACACCGGCGAGGCGCTGCGCATCCTGGCCGGCTACCAGGCGCTCCTGCGCGGCGACCTGGCCCCCCGCGATCTGCTGGAGCGCCTGCGCGTCCAGGCGCGCTTCGGCGTCACCGCCGGCACCATGCGCACCCTGCGCCCGGCATGACGGATCCCGTCGCCGCCCTGCGCGCGCGCATCGACGCCGTGGATGACGCCGTGCTGGCGCTGCTCGGCGAGCGCCTGGCCATCGCCCGGGCCATCGGCCAGCACAAGCCCACCCTGGGTCGGGACGCCGAGCGCGAGGCCGCCGTCATCGCGCGCCTGCGCGCCCTGGACGCCACCCTCGCGGACGCGGTGCCGGACATCTGGGACGCGCTCTTCGCCACCAGCGACGCCTGGCAGCGCCGCGATCGGGGCTGACCCCCCGGGCCGGATCAGTCGCCGAGCGGCTCGAAGTCGGCCTTGGTGGCCCCGCAATCCGGGCAGGTCCACGTCTCCGGCAGCGACTCGAACGGCGTCCCGGGCGGGATGCCCGCGTCGGGGTCGCCGATGGCGGGATCGTACACATGGCCGCAGATGACACAGATATAGGACTTCACGGGGTCTTCTTCTCCGCACAGGTGTGGCGACAGTCGGCGACGATGGCCTCCCAGGCCCGCGCCTGCATCTGGGACTGCTCCAGGCAGTCTCGCACGCACGGGCTCTCCGCCGGATCCCCGGGCTGCGGCAGCGACGCGGTGACGGGCGCGGGCGGCGGCGCGGCGGGCGCCGCTTCCGTGGCGGGCGGCGCGCTCTGGCAGCCCGGCGAGGCCAGCAGGATCAGGGAAAAAGGCAGCGAAATCGGAGCGTTAGCGCGCATCGATCCGGAAGTCGGCCGGCACGTCGTCGAAGCCGGGTCGCTCCGTCCGCCGCTCCGGGACCGGCACCAGCGTGCCGGTCAGGCCGAGGGGCTCCGACAGGACCGACCGCAGCCACTCGCTCACGTCCCAGGTGACGAGCAGCTCGCGATCGCCGGGCGTGACCTCGACGATGCCCGCGTAGAACTCGAAGGACCGCCGCGACCGCACGAAGAGGGCGTCGCCCTCCACCTCGGTCTCGCCGGGATCGAAGCCCACGGCGTCGGCCTTGCCGCGCGCGTCGTCGGGGCCGCCCTCGGAGGGGCTGGGCGCCGGCTCGGCGAAGGGCAGATCGGCCCCGCCCGCGCCGGGCAGCGGCAGGGCGGGCTCATCGGACGGGCTGGGCGCCGGCTCCGACGGGCTGGGCGCCGGCTCCGACGGGCTGGGCGCCGGCTCCGACGGGCTGGGCGCCGGCTCCGACGGGCTGGGCGCGGGCTCCGACGGGCTGGGCGCCGGCTCCAGCGGCAGATCGTCCGCCTTGCCGCGCTCGATGAGCTCGTCATCCTCGGGCGCTTGCAGCGCGCCGCCCACGGCGACGGAGACCCCGTCGGCGTCGGGCCGGATGCGCACGAGCACCTGGTAGGCCCCCGGGCCGGACAGCCGCAGCGCCCGCTCGGGCAGCTCCGTGCGATCCCCCTCCTCGTCGAAGACGTAGCGCACCGGCACGGCGTCGCCCGCCTGATCGAGGTCCTCCGGCAGCACGAAGATCTCGGCTTCGAAGGAGAGGCGCTCCACGTCGAGGGCGTCCGAGATCTCGCCGAGGCCCACGAGGCGCAGCCGGGGCCGCAGCTCCAGGGCGGTGGCGCTGCCCGCGCCGCCCGGTCCACCCACGGCGCCGACGCCCTCGCCACGCGGCGGCGCGTCGGCCTCTTCCCCGCAGGCTACGAGGGCCAGAGACGCGATCAGGATGGCCCCGAGGGCCTGCGTGAGGCTGCGCATCATTCTCCACTCACCTCGCGCTTGAGTTCGCCAAGAGCAGGGCTCCCGTGGATTATCTGCGAAAGTCTCGGCCTTTTCATCCCCAATCTCTCGGCCGCGCGCGTGATGTTGCCATCCGCCGCCCGCAGGGCCCGGGAGATGGCCTCGAACTCGATGCGCCGCTTCACCTCCGAGAGGCTGCCCTCTTCGGCCAGCATCCGCTCCAGCCACGCCTCGTCGAAGACGGCCTCCTCGCCGGGCGGGGCCGCCGCGGCCGCCCCGAGCGACGGCGCCTCGGCGCGCACCGCCGGGGCCACGTCCGGGGCCTCGGCCACCTCCGCCACCTCGGCCTCCGAGAGCGCCAGCAGCGCAGCCTCGTCGGGCGGCCGGAAGATGTCGCCCAGCTCGGCCAGCTCGGCCAGCCCGATGCGATCCCCGTCCGCGAAGAGCGCCACGCTGCGCACGACGTTCTCCAGCTCGCGCACGTTCCCTGGCCACTGGTGCTGCAGCAGGCTCGCCAGCGCCGGTCGGCTGAACCGCAGCCGCGGCCGCCCCGACTGGCTGCGCTTCTCCAGGAAGTGCTCGACCAGCAAGGGGATGTCCTCCCGGCGGTCGCGCAGCGGGGGGTTCTCGATGATCACGCCGCGCAGCCGGTAGTAGAGGTCGGCGCGGAAGGTGCCCTGCTCGACCATCGCCTCCAGATCGCGGTGCGTCGCGCAGATGACGCGCACGTCGACCGCCAGCATCTGCGTCCCGCCCACCCGCTCGAACGTGCCCTCCTGCAGCACCCGCAGCAGCGCCACCTGGGTGTTGGGCGAGATGTCGCCGATCTCGTCGAGGAAGAGCGTGCCGCCGTCCGCCAGCTCGAAGCGGCCCTTCTTGGCCGCGACCGCCCCGGTGAACGAGCCCTTCTCGTGGCCAAAGAGCTCGCTGAGCAGCAGCGTCTCCACGAACGCCGAGCAGTTCACCTTCACGAACGGCCCCTGGCACCGGCCCGAGCCCGCGTGCAGCGCCGCCGCCACCAGCTCCTTGCCGGTGCCGCTCTCGCCGCGGATGAGCACCATGCTGTCGCTGCCCGCCACGCGGTCGAGGGCGTTGAGCACCGGGAAGAGCGCCGGCGACCGGCCGATGATGTCGGCGTAGCGGGTGGCCCACTCGGGCTTGTAGTCGCCGACGGAGCGGCGCAGCGGGGCCGACGTCTCGGCCAGGCCCGGCCCCCGCGGCGCGATGCCCGCCCGCACCCGGCGCAGCGCGTCGCGCACGGCCCGCCGCCCCGTGGCCGCCAGGTAGCCCGTCCGCAGGCTGGCCGGCAGCTCGGCCGCCACGCCCTCGATGGTCTCCACGGCCTCCGCCAGCGTCTGCAGCGTGGCCGCCCGGTCCTGGCGGGCCCAGTGCGCGTCCGCCACCCGCGCGAGGGCCTGCCAGGCCATCTCGCGGTCCCCCAGCTCCTCCGCCCGCGCCACCGCGGTGCCCAGGTCGGTCAGCGCCGCCTCCGGCTCGCCGAGCGCGATGAGCGCCGCCCCCCGCGTCAGCCGCAGCCGCGCCCCGAAGGCGTCCGCCTGGCTGCCGGGCAGGGCCTGGGCGCGGGCGATGGCCTCGAGCGCCGCCTGGGGCTCCCCGCGATCGAGGGCCAGCTCCGCCTGGGCCCACCACAGCGGCCCCTGCCGCTGGTTGCTCCCGCCGCGCTCCAGCAGCGCCTCGGCCCCGCGGTAGTGCTCCGCCGCCCGGTCCAGATCGCCCGCCTCGCGGGCCAGATCCCCTTCCAGCATGCGCTGTTGAGCGGCCAGGTGCCGAAACGAGCCCTGCTCGATCAGATCGCCCGCGATGTGGGCCAGCCGCCGCGCGCGGGGCGGATCGCCGAGCGTGAGGTACAGGTCGGCCAGGTTCAGCGCCGTCGTCGCGAGCTGCCGCCGATGCCCGAGCTGCCGGAAGGCCGCCGTGCTCTGGTGGTAGAAGTGCAGCGCCCGGGGGAAGTCCTTCTGGCGGTGGAAGAGCACCCCCAGGTTCTCCACCGACAGCGCCAGGTGCCGCAGATCGCCATGGGCCGCCGCGAGCCGGCGCGTGGCCTCGAACATGCCGTGGGCCGCGTCCTGGTCGCCGCGCTGCAGCGACACGACGCCCAGGTTCGTCTGCGCCCGCGCCTCCTGCACCGGATCGCCCAGCGTCCGGGCCGCCTCCAGGTTGCGGGTGAAGAGCGCCTGGGCCTCGTCCAGGGCCTCCCGCGCCAGGTGCACCTTGCCCAGCGTGTTGCGCAGGGAGAGCGCCGGGGCGTCCACGGCGTCGGCGTCGGCCGCCAGCGTCGCGGCGGCCCGCTCCGAGGCGGCCTCCAGATCGCCCTGCTGGTACGCCGCCTCGGCCACCACCGCCGCCAGCCGCCGCGTCAGGTCCGGCCCCGGCGCCGAGGCCAGCGCCTCCAGCGCGATGCGGGCGGCCGCCGCGTGATCCCCCAGGCGGGCCTCCAGCTCGGCCAGCCGCAGCGCCACGCTCGCGCGCCCCGCCTCGGGCCCGTGGGCCGCCAGCCACGACAGGGCGCCGCGCTCGCGCTGCCCCGCCCCGCTCTCCCGGTACAGGGCCGCCAGCCGGTCACGGATCTCCACGGCCAGCTCTCCCTCGGCCGCGTCGACCACCGCCTCCAGCAGCGCCGCGGCCCGCTCGGGCGCGCACGCCCGCCGCAGGTGATCGGCGGCCACCAGCGCGAAGGGCACCGCGTCGGCCGGCGCCCCGCCCGCGATGGCGTGCCGCGCCACCACCTCCGCGGCCGAGCCCCGGGCCGAGGCCGCGTACAGCTCCGCCGCGCGCCGGTGCAGCGCCGCGCTGCGCGCCGGATCCATCCGCCGCTGGTAGAGCTCGCGCACCTCCTCGCGCCGGAAGCAGAAGCGCGCCCCCCCACCCTGCAGCGCCCGGTCCAGCAGCCCCAGCTCCACGAGGGCCTGGAGCGCCGCGAAGCCCCCCTCCCCCGCGCCGGCCACCTCGGCCGCCTCCTCCACCGTCGCCGGCATCCGCAGCACGGCCAGGGCGTCGACGAGCGGCCGCGCCTCCGCCGGCACCCGCTCCAGCCGCTCCTCCCAGACCTTCTCCACGTCCTGCGGCAGCCCCTCGACGAGCTGGCCGAGGGCCGCCGGCAGCCCGCCCGACGCCGCGAGGAGACGCTGAACCACTTGATCCGACTGGAGAAATGCCCGCACGCCCTCCGCGTCCAGCGGGGCCAGGGGCAGGTGGCGCACCGTCTCCGACGCCCGGGCCACCTCCAGCAGCGGCGGCAGCGCCGGCCCGTCGCGGCAGGTCAGCGCGAAGAGCCCACGGAAGGCCCGGCCCCGCACCTCGGCCTCCGGCGTCCACTCGAACGCCGGGTCCGTCAGCAGGTTCTCGATGAGGTAGCGGACGAGCCCCCGCGTGCCCGGGTGGGCCAGGTGCAGGTCGTGCAGACAGAGCAGCGGCGCCCGGACGGCCGAGACCTCCAGCAGCGCCAGGCGGATGGTCTCGCGGAAGAGCAGGACGCGCTCGGCGTCGGCCGGCGTCCCCGCGCCGTAGCCCGCCATCAGCTCCAGGGCCCGATCGAGGCGCGGCCGCGGGCGGCCCAGGTCGGCCAGGAGGACGGCGGCGCTGCCCAGCAGGTCGACGAGCGGGCCATGGGGGCGGTGGTCGGTGCGGTGGCAGGAGCCCTCCAGCACCGGGCGGCCGGCCTCTCGGAAGCCGCGCTTCAGCTCCGCGATCAGGCGGCTGCGCCCCACGCCGGCGGGGCCGCTCACCAGGACGGCTCGCCCCCCGTTGGCCGAGGCCGCCGTCAGATCCCGCAGGACCGCCAGCTCGGCCTCGCGGCCCACGAGCGTCGTGGACACCGGGCCGGGCAGGAGGGGAGCGTCGAGCGGCAGCATGGACTCGGTTCCAGGTCGGTGCTAGACCACAGATGCCGTCGGCGCGCCGGCGGCTGCGCAGGCCCGCGGGCCGGCGCCGTGGGTAACCTGGAACCGCCCGGGGGCGCAATGATCTGGGTCGTCGTCGTCTGCGGCATCGCCGCGCTGGTCGTCGCGCCGGCCATCGCCGCCGTCGAGACGTGGCGCCTGCGCCGCGACCCCGATGACATCGGGTTCTGGGTCTTCGCCCGCCAGGTCGAGGGCCGCTGCCAGGTGCGCTGGGGCCGCGGCCAGTCCCCCATCGTGCGGCTGCCGCTGCCCGGCGCCGAGGGCCGCGCCCGCGTCGTCCCCCTGGGCCGCGGGCGCCAGGCCGTCGAGGTGCGCGCCTGGCTGGCGGCCTCCACCGGCTTCGCCGCGCGGGTGGCCTCGCCCCCCCAGGCGCCGAACCGCTGGCACGCCCCGGGCCTGGCCCCCGTCGAGCTGGAGGAGGCCCTGCCCCTCGACGCCTCCGTCGAGAGCACCGACCCCGATCGCATCGCCCGCGTCCTGGCCCGCCGGGCCGTGCGCGACGCCCTGGCCCACCTGGCCGACCGCGTCGCCGGCTTCGAGCTGCGCGTCAACGGCGGCCTCGTCGGCCTGCAGGTGCGGCCGGCCATCCCCTTGCGGCCCGGCGCGGCGATGGAGGCCCTGGGGGGCGTGGCGGTCGACGCCCTGCGCGTCCTCGCCGCCGAGGCCAGCGAGCTGGCGGGCTCCCTGCTCGACTCGGGCGAGGCGCCCCCCGAGAAGGCGTGCGCGGCCTGCGGCGTGCGCGCCGGGGACGACCCCTGGATCTGCCCCGCCTGCGCCGGCGCCATCCACCGCGGCTGCCGCGAGATGGTCGGCGGGTGCGCCCGCGCGGGCTGCCGGCTGACGGCCGACGCGGATCCGGGCCGCGGCGCCGAGGCCTGACCCGGTGGCCCTCGTCACCCTGCTCACCGACTTCGGCGACGCCGACGGCTTCGTGGGCGCGATGCGCGGGGTCCTCCTGAGCCACGCCCCGGGCGCCCGCCTCGTCGACGTCGCCCACCACGTCCCCCGCGGCGACGTGGCCAAGGCGGCCCGCGTCCTGGCCCGCGCGGCCCCCTGCTTCCCGGCCGGCACCGTGCACCTGGTCGTCGTCGATCCGGGCGTCGGCTCCAGCCGCCGGCCCGTCGCCGTCGCCGCGGGCCACCACCTCTTCGTCGCCCCCGACAACGGCGTGCTCGGCCCCACCCTGGCTCGACTGGGGGGCCCGACGGCCGCCGTCGAGATCCGGGTCGACGCCGCAAGCGCCCGGATCAGCAGCACTTTTCACGGCCGCGACGTCTTCGCCCCCGCCGCGGCCGCCCTCGTCGCCGGGGCCTCGCTCGCGGCCCTCGGCGACGCCCTCGCCTCGCCGCTCGTGGCCCTGCCCGCCGCGCCGCCGGGCCGCGTCATCGAGGTGGACGCCTACGGCAACCTCATCACCGACGTGCCCGCGGACGGCCCCGTGGCGCTCCAGATCGCCGGCCACACGCTGCACGGCCCCGCCACCTGCTACGCCGACGTCGCCCTCGGCGAGCTCGTCCTGGTGCGCGGCTCGGAGGGCACCCTCGAGGTCGCCGTGCGCGACGGCTCGGCCGCCGCCCGGCTCGGCGTGGGCGTCGGCGCGCCGGTGGCTTGCGTCGCCACCCCGGGCGAGCGAGGATTCGCGCCGTGAAGACGCTCACCCTGCTCGCCCTCGCCCTGGGCCTCGCCGCCTGCGCCGAAGACACGGGCGATGGCGCCGTGATCGGCAGCCTCTTCGTGCCCGCCTGCGAGGACGGCACCCCCCTCGACAAGACGTGCCCCGAGACGACGGACCCGCGCCAGTGCGAGGCCTTCGACCTGGGGGCCGACTTCTTCGCCGTCGAGCCCTACGGCGATGGCGCCCTCCTGCGCATCCAGCGGGGCGGCCGCATCCTGGCGCTGACCGACGCCCTGGTCCTCGAGATCAGCGACTACCGCCTGCTGCGCGGCCAGCTCGGCAACCGCCTGCCCGTCGGCTTCGACCGCAACATCCGCGGCGCCCTCGGCCTCTTCCACCTCTGCCCGGACTCGACGCAGAGCTACGACATCAGCGGGCAGGTCACCTTCTCGGCCTTCGGCGTGCACAAAGGCGACCGCGTGGCCGGCACCTTCGAGCTGGAGGTCCGCGACGGCCGCTCCGAGACGGGCGCCAGCCGCGTGCTCGGGGTGCTGCACGGCGACTTCGACTTCATCGTGCGCAAAGGACCCCCCTATCAGCCCTTCGCCGACTAGCCCGCCCCTGGCCGCCGGCGCCCGCCTCGTGCTCGAGGTCGAGCGCCTGGCCGCCGACGGCGAGGCCATCGCCCGCGCCCCCGACGGCCGCGTGGTCTTCCTCTGGGGCGCCGCCCCGGGCGACCGCGTGGAGGTCCAGCTCGACCGCGTCCGCAAGCGCCACGCCCATGGCCACGTCGTCCGGCGCCTGGCCGACGGCCCCGATCGCGTGCCCGCCCCGTGCCCGCACGCCGAGGTCTGCGGCGGCTGCCCCTGGCAGGGCATCGACCGGGCCACCCAGCGCGCCGCCCTCGCCCGCCACGTCGGCCACCTGCTCCAGCGCGCCGTGGGCCACCCCGTCGAGGTGGACGTCGTGCCCACCGCCGCGGGCCTCGGCTGGCGCAGCACCGCGCGGCTGCACTGGCAGGATGGCCGCCTGGGCTACCACGGCCACCGGACGGCCACCGTGCTCGACGTCGACGCCTGCCCCGTCCTCGCGCCGCCGCTCGACACCCTGCTGGCGACCGTCCGGGCCACGCTCGGCCCCCACCTCCGGGGCACCGGCACCCTGCGCCTGTCGGCGGGCCCGGGCGCCGAGGCTGGCACCGTCCACCTGGCCGGCCCGCTGCCCCCGGCCCTGGCCGCCGCCGCCCGCACGCTGCCCGGCCTGCCCGGCTGCCAGGGCGTCGTCCTGGAGCTCTTCGGCAAGCGGCCGGAACGACTGGGGAAGACCGAGAACCTGATCGGCGGCGTCCCCCACCCCGCCGACGCCTTCCTGCAGGCCCACGGCCCCGGCGCCGCCGCCCTCGTCGCCGCCGTCCTCGACCGCCTGCCGACGCCCGGGCCCCTGCTCGAGCTCTACGCCGGCTCCGGCGCCTTCACGGTGCCCCTCGCGCAGCGCGGCCACCGCGTCACCGCCGTCGAGTTCCAGGGCGCCGCCGCGCAGGCCCTGGCCGAGACGGCGCGGGCCACGGGGCTGCCCATCGACGCGCGCGCCGGCGACGCCGCCCAGCCGCCTCGCCAGGCCGACGGCCGCCCCTTCCCCATCGCCCTCCTCGATCCGCCACGGGCCGGCGCGGCCGACGCCGTCGCCGCCCTGCACGCCGCCGGCACCGAGCGCCTCATCTACGTCGCCTGCGACCCCGCTACCCTCGCGCGCGACGTCGGCTGGCTCGCGGCCCGCGGCTGGCGGCTGCTGGAGGCGGAGATCCACGACCTCTTCCCGCACACCGGCCACGTCGAGACGCTGGCGGTCCTGGCGCGCGGCTGAGGCGTCCCGCCCTGGTGGCCGCGTCGCCGCTGGGCTATGCTGCCGCCGGTACCCCGGCCCCGCCCGGGGGAGGAGGCAGCATGGCGGAGCGCCGGTTCATCCCCGTCGTCGTGCGCGGCCTGGCCCTCGATCCCGAGAGCAACCAGCCGGTGTTGCTCCTCCAGGACGCCACCGCCCGCCTGTTGCTGCCCATCTGGATCGGCGCCGCCGAGGCCGCCGGCATCGCCGCCCGCCTCTCCAACGAGCGCCCCGCCCGCCCACTGACGGCCGACCTCGTGCACAGCGTCCTCGGGCGCCTCGGGGCCCGCGTCGAGCGGCTGGACGTCCGCGCGGTGGAAGATGGCGTCTTCCTTGGGGATTTGCTGGTCCGTGACGCCAGCGGCCGCGTCCACCGCATCGACTGCCGCCCCTCCGATGGCGTCGCCCTCGTCCTGCGCGACGCCGGCGTCATCCGCGTCGAGCGCGCCGTGATGGAGGAGGCCCGCCCCATGGACCTGGCCGAGCTCGACCCCCCGCGCCACGCGATCAGCGCCGATGACGAGGCCGGCCGCGCCCGGCTGCTGGCCACGCTGGGCGACCTGGATCCGGCGGAGCTGGGCCTGGAGATGTAGGCACCCCGACCCCCGATACGTAGATCTGCCCTGGCCTGCCCGTTGCGGACCGCGGCGGACCCCCCCTATCATTCGGCGGTTTTTCCTGGAGGCTCGCCAGGCATGCTGCGCTGGGCATTTCGAGAGGCGCGCTGGCGCCTGGCTGCGGGGGGCGCCATCGCCCTGAGCGGCCCCCTCTGGCTGCCCGCCGAGCCCACCACTCGCATCTGGTCTCTGGCGTTCCTCGCCGTCCTGGCCCCCTGGCTCGTCCTGGGGCGCGACGCCCTCCGCGTCGAGCGCGACATGCGCGGCCCCCTCGCCTCGGCCCGGGGCCTGGGCCGCTGGGTGGCGGCCGAGCTCGCGCCGGCCCTGGCCGTCGTCGCGCTGGGCGCCGCCGTCGGCGCCGGCTTCGAGCCCCTGGCCGCCCTGCCCCTCTTCGCGTGGGGCGCGTTCCTGGTCTGCCTGGCCGACGCCCTCGACCGCCGCAGCGCCCGCGCCGGCGCCGCCTGGGTCGGCGTCATCCTGGTGGCCGTCGTCGTCCTCACGGCCCCGCTCTGGGTGGCCGGCTGGCTCGGCGGCGCCTCGCACTGGCCGGGCACCCTGGCCGTGGGCCTGCACCCCGCCGCCGCCGCCCTCGCGGGCGGGGGCCACGCGACGCTGCAGGACCCGGTGCTCTATCGTTGGAGCCTGAGCGGCGTGGTGGAGGTCCGCCCGCTGCCCTGGTGGCCCGCCACCCTCACCTTCCTCGGCCTGGCCATGGTGATGGCGCGGGCCGCACTTCACAGCGCCCGGCGGCCGGTCGCCGCCTGGGCCGGGGGCGCCCGCGCCCGCTCGCGTGCACGCATGACCCTGGAGGCAGAGAGATGAAGCGATTCCCCCGCCTGCTGGCCGCCCTGGTGACGCTCTGCGTCGCCAGCCCGGCCGCCTTCGCCGGCGAGCCCCTGGACGCCGCCCTCGTCGACACCGCCAAGAAGGCTGTCGACAACGGCATCCACTTCCTGCGCTACAAGCAGGAGGAGAACGGCTCCTACGGCAACCACCCCGGCCTCACCGCCATGGTCCTGCTCGCCTTCGCCGAGAGCCACCGCGCCTACCGCGCCGACGAGGGCCCCTTCGTCAGCAAGGCGGCCGAGTGGCTGGCGGCCCAGGCCCGCGCCGACGGCGCCATCACCGGCGACGCCACCCCCACCTACAACACGGCCCTCGCCATCATGGCGCTGCACGTCATCGATCCGGTGAAGTACAAGAAGCAGGTCGAGGCGGGTCAGGCGTTTCTGGTGAAGTTCCAGAGCGATGAGGACCAGAAGTACGAGAAGACCGACAAGTTCTACGGCGGCATCGGCTACGGCGGCGACGAGCGCCCCGACCTGTCGAACCTGCAGTACGCCCTCGAGGCGCTGAAGAAGACGGACTACGACCCCCAGAGCGATGTGTGGGCGAAGGCCGAGATCTTCCTGAACCGCTGCCAGAACCGCAGCGAGTCCAATGACCAGGCGTGGGCCGGCAACGACGGCGGCTTCGTCTACGCCCCGGGCCAGAGCTCGGCCGGCGGCACCACCAGCTACGGCGCCATGAGCTTCGCGGGCCTCAAGAGCCTGATGTTCGCCAAGGCCGGCAAGGACGACCCCCGCGTGAAGGCGGCGTTCGACTGGATCCGGAAGAACTACGACTTCAACACCCACCCCGGCATGGGCACCACCAGCTACTACTACTACCTGCAGACCGCCGCCGGCGCCCTGGAGGCCTTCGGCGAGGACTTCGTGCCCGACGAGAAGGGCCGCAAGCGCCGCTGGGCCGCGGATCTCATCACCAAGATCCTCAGCATGCAGCAGAAGGACGGCTCGTGGGTCAACGCCAACCCCAAGTACTGGGAGGGCAACCCCCTGCTCGTGACCGCCCGCTCCATCATCTCGGTCAACGACGCGCTGCGCTCCGCCGGCGCCAACAAGTAGCGCCCCCGCTGCCATGGGGATCGACACGCACCGTCGATCCCGGCATCTTGCCCCCATGCTCGCTCGCCCCCTCCTCCCCCTCCTGACGCTGCTGCTGGGCGCAGGCGCCGCGCTCGCCGGCCCCGACATCACCCCGGTGGGGGACGGCGGCAGCTACGCCCTCACCTTCGAGAGCCGCAGCGTGCACCCGCAGAGCGCGCGGGTGGTGGCGGGCACGGCCGGCCTGGACGCCCCCGTCGAGCCCTTCCAGCGGCTCGTGGCCGTGGCCCAGTGCATCGGCACGCCGCCCCCGCTGCACGGCGGCCTGGGCGACGCCGACGATCCCCTCCCCGTCCCGGCGCTGGACTTCCCCGACGGCCCCCCGGCCCTGTGGATCCACCGCGAGCGCGCGGGGCGGGCGGCCCTGGAGAAGCGCATCCAGGAGGTGCGGGCCGGGCTGGCCCTGCGCCACCTCACGCCGGCCGAGGTGCCCGTGCACTTCGCCGCCCTGCGCTTCGCGCCCCTGATCCTCATCGAGATCAACGACTGGGCCGAGCTGGCCGCCGGCCAGCGGGCCGCCCTGCGGGGCGCCGTGGCGGCCGGCAGCGTGCTCGTCGTCGGCGGGGGCGAGGGGCCCGTGGCGGCCGACGCCCTCGCCGCCGTGCTCCCCGTCCAGGCGGGCACCGCCGAGCGGGCCGGGCCCGCCCTGACGGCCGCCCTGCAGCACGCCTCCGGCCACCGCGTGCTCACCCCCGGCCCGGGCGCCCAGGCGCGCATCCTGGCCGACGGCGCCCCGGTCCTCGTGGACGGCCCCCACGGCCTCGGCCAGGTCCGCGTCGCCGCCGTCCGCCTCACCGAGCTGGACGCGGGCGCCGTGGCCCAGGCCCTCTTCGCCGAGGCCCCCGACGCCCTGGGCACCGTGCTGGCCTGGCTGCAGGCCGCGCCGCCCCTCGCCGAGGCCCGCTCGGCGCCGCTCGCGGCCTACGCCTGGTACCTGCTGGCGGGCCTGGCCTTCCTGGGCCTCCTCGCCCGCTTCGCGCCCCGGGTCGCCGTGGTGCTCGTCGTGCCCCTGGGCGTGACGGCCGCCGTCCTGCCGCCCACCAGCGCCGACTGGACGCCCCGCGCCGGCCGCGTGCTCTACATCCGCGCTGGCGCCGAGGCCCTGGCCATCGGCACCGTCGACGTCACCCTCCAGCGCGGCGGGGCCCACGCCCTGCCCGCCGGTGGCGCCGAGATCAGCCTGGAGGACGCCCGCCCGGGCGGCGCCTGCGCCCTGCTCGCCCCCGGTCAGGCCTTCTGGGCCGTCGCCGGCGAGCCCGGCGCCCGCCGCCGCCTGACGTTCTTCGCGCTGCAGGCCGCCCCGCAGGCCGGCCCCCCCGGCGCCGAGACGCTGCCGGCCTGGCCGGCCGGTCCCCTCGCGGCCGCCCCGCTGCAGCCCGTCGAGGGGGCCAGCGTCCCGCTCGCCGGCGGCCCCGTGCAGGTGGCCGGCTGGCTCACGGACGCCACGCCCCCGGCCGCGAAGCCCCCCGCCGTCCTCGCCGCGCCGCCCGAGCCCGAGTAGGCCCCCCACCGAAATCAGGAACACGATCATGGCCTTGCGTCCCCTCCACACCGAGACGGCCGCCTCGCTGGCCGACCTGACCCGCCGCGGCGACGTGACCTGCGTCGAGGTCATCGAGGCCCACCTGGCCCGCATCGAGGCCGTGAACCCGGCCGTGAACGCGGCCACCGTCGTCCTGGCCGAGCCCGCCCTCGCCGCGGCCCGGGCGGCCGACGCCCTGCCCGCCGACCGGCGCGGCCCCCTGCACGGCGTGCCCTTCACGGTGAAGGAGAACATCGACTGCCTGGGCTCGCCGACGACGCACGGCCTGCCCGCCCTGCGCGGCGCCCTGCCCTACGCCGACGCCCCGACGGTGGCCCGCCTGCGCGCCGCGGGCGCCATCCCCATTGCCCGCAGCAACCTGTCCGAGCTGGCCATGCGCCTCTGCACCGACAACCCGCTGCGCGGCGCCACCCGCAACCCCTGGGACGCGCGCCTCACGGCCGGCGGCTCCAGCGGCGGCGACGCCGTCGCCGTCGCGACGGGCATGGCGCCCCTGGGCCTGGGCAATGACATGGGGGGCTCCCTGCGCATCCCGGCCCACTGCGCCGGCGTGGCGAGCCTCAAGCCCACGACCGGCCGCGTGCCCCACGCCGCCTCCCTGCCCCCGCAGGACTACGGCCTGGCCAGCCAGCTCATGCTCGCCCACGGCCCGATGGCCCGCAGCGTCGCCGATCTGCGCCTGGCCCTCGGCGTCCTCGCCGGCCGCGACGCCCGCGACCCGCGCTCCGTCGACGCCCCGCTGCGGGGGCCCGCCGCCCGCACCGCCGGCCTCGTCCGCCACCTGCCCGGCACGCCCCCCGCGACCGCCGCCGCCATCGCCCGCGCGGGCGACGCGCTGCGCGCCGCCGGCTGGGACGTCGAGGAGGTCGATCCCCCCGAGCTCGACCTGCTGGAGGCCGTCTGGATCGCCCTGGTAGCGGCCGACGTCGCCGCCGTCCTGCCGGCCATGCGGCCCTTCCTCTCGGCCCCGCTCATCGGCCACCTCGAGCGCCTCATGCGCCTCGATCCGGGCCTGCCCCCGCACCGCGTCCACGTCGAGCGCTCGCGCCTGGCCCGCCGCTGGTCGGGCCTGTTCGCCGACCACGCCGTCCTCGTCGGCCCCACCTGGACGCAGCCCGTCTGGCCCGTGGACGCCGACCTCGACCCCGCCACCGGCGTCGACCTGCTGCGCGCCACCACCCGCTTCATCTTCCCGGGCAGCGCCCTCGGCCTGCCCGTCGTCACCCTGCCCCTGGGCGTCGACGACGGCCTGCCCACCACCGTCCAGATCTACGCCGACCTCTGGCGCGAGGACGCGGCCCTGGACGCCGCCGCCGCCCTCGAGGCCGCCCCCACCCTGCCCCTCGATCCGCGCGGCCTGCGCCGGTCCGGTTGAAGTCCACGGCCGGGGCCGCTAGCCTCCCGCGCCGTGCGCCTCAAGATCACCGAGACCTTCTTCAGCATCCAGGGCGAGAGCACCTTCGCCGGCCGCCCGTCCGCCTTCGTGCGGCTGACCGGCTGCGACCTGCGCTGCACCTGGTGCGACTCCACCTACACCTTCACCGGCGGCGGCTGGCGGACGATCGACGAGATCATGAGCGAGATCGAGGCCTTCGGGGCCGATCTCGTCTGCGTGACTGGCGGCGAGCCCCTGCTGCAGAAGGCCGTGCACCCGCTGATGGAGCGCCTGCTCGACGCGGGCCTGACCGTCACGCTGGAGACGGGCGGCCACCGCGACGTGAGCGGCGTCGACCCCCGCGTGCACCGCATCGTGGACCTGAAGGCCCCGGCGTCGGGCGAGGTGGAGAAGAACCACTGGCCCAACCTGGCGGTCCTCGGCCGCCGCGACGAGGTCAAGTGCGTCCTGGCCGACCGCGCCGACTACGAGTGGGCCCGCGCCATCGTGCGCGAGCACGCCCTGGCCACCCGGGTGGCGGCCATCCTCTTCAGCCCCGTGCACGGACGGCTCGCGGGCGATACCCTGGCCGCCTGGGTGCTGGAGGATCGCCTGCCGGTCCGCCTCCAGCTCCAGCTGCACAAGTACCTGTGGGGAGCCGATGCGCGAGGGGTCTGAGAAGCGGGCGGTGGTGCTGCTGAGCGGCGGCCTGGACTCGGCCACCGTGCTGGCCGAGGCCGTGGCCACGGGCCGGCAGGTCACCGCCTTGTCATTCCGCTACGGGCAGCGCCACGAGCACGAGCTGCAGGCGGCCGCCCGCGTCGCCGCGGCCTTCGGCGTCACCGACCATGTCATCGCCACCATCGACCTGGGCATCTTCGGGGGCTCAGCGCTGACGGACGCCGGCCTGGCCGTGCCCCACGGCCGCTCCGAGGCCGACATGGGCGAGGGCATCCCCATCACCTATGTGCCCGCCCGCAATACGATCTTCCTCTCGTTCGCCCTGGCCCTGGCCGAGGTGCGCGGCGCCGAGGAGATCCACCTGGGCATCAACGCGGTGGACTACTCGGGCTACCCCGACTGCCGCCCCGAGTACCTGGCCGCCTTCCAGGCCATGGCCGCCCTGGCCACGCGCCAGGGCGTCGAGGGCGCGCCCGTCCGCCTCGTGGCCCCGCTGGTGCTGCTGTCCAAGGCCGACATCGTCCGCCGCGGGGTGAGCCTGGGCGTCGACTACGCCCTCACCCACTCCTGCTACGACCCCGCCCCCGACGGCGGCGCCTGCGGCGACTGCGACGCCTGCGTCCTGCGGCGCCGGGGCTTCGCGGAGGCGGGCGTCGACGATCCGACCCGCTACGCCGCCCGGTGAGGCGCGCGGCGACCCTGGCGGTGGCGCTGCTGGCCGGCGCCTGCACCAACACCTCCCGCAAGACCGGGGACGCCCCGCCCGAGGGGCTGCCCTGGCTCGCCACCACCTACGCCGTCGAGCTCACCCTGGTGGGCAGCGACTGCCACCCCGGCGGCCAGGATCCCGAGGTCCGCCCGGCGACGGCCGAGATCTACCAGGACGGCGACTACGTGGAGTGGCGGCAGCTGAGCACCGCCGTCGACGGCGACTTCTGGTACCTGACGGGGGCCCTCTGCCCCCGCGATGGCGGCAGCGTCCTGCGCCTCGCCGGCGGCCGGCGCGACACCGTCAACGGCTGCCAGGCCCGCACCACCATCCCCGCGGTGGGCGAGCCGAACCTGGACGACCCCTGCGCGGGCGACGGCCGCCTGGAGCTGGTGCCCGATGAGGACGGCTGCGGCGGGCTGCACCTGGCCGAGGCCTCGGCCCAGGCGCGCATCAGCTTCCACCGCGACTGCTCCTGGAAGAGCGCCTGCACCCTCGAGCTGACCCTGAAGGCCACGCCGCTGACGCGGGATCCCCGCGCGCCGGCGCCGCCGGAGGGCTGCGCCACGCCCTGACGGGCCGCTGGCTCGCCCCGGGGCATCCGCTTCGTCGAGTGGGTGCAAGCGCAGCGAGCGCGGCGCGCTCTGCGCGGCGACCAGGCGCGGGCGCGCCGGTCACCGGGCCGCGGCGGCCACCCCACCGGGGCGCCGCGCGGACAGACCTCCGCGACCTCCGGACGTCAGGCGCGCCGGTAGAAGATCACGATGGTCAGGCAGTGGAACTGACGGTCGCTGGACTGGCGCACCACGGTGTCGACCACCTGGATGTCGCCCTGCTGCTCGAGCCAGGTGGTGATCACCTCGCCGAGGTCCGCGCGCTCCATGGCCTTGGTGGCCGTGAAGACCTTGACCGCCGTATAGCCCGCCGAGGGCGGGCCGTCCGTCAAGTACGGACCCGCTGCGCCCGACGCCGCTCCTTGCGGCGGCGACGCTCGGCCTCGCGCTGCTTGCGCTTCCGCTTGACCGAGGGCTTCTCGTAGAAGCGGCGGCGCTTCAGCTCCTTGTAGATGCCCTCATGGGCCACCTTGCGCTTGAGGGCCTTGATGGCGCGCTCGACATTGTCACCTTCGACGGCGACCTCGAGGGGCCGAAGCACGAGCTCGTTCTGGCTCAAGGACATCACCTTCCTTCAGAAACGGACACCAGCCGGGGCCCCACGGGCCACCGGGCGACGAAGCCGCGGCAGGATAGAGAGCCGGCCCTGAGGTGTCAAGCCGGTTTGCGTCTCTGGGCTGCGAGAATATCGCGCCCGCCACCGGCACGATAACCAGAGCCACACACCCATGAAATCATTGAGGAAAGCCCAGGCTAGCGGCAGGCGGCGTTGTCGGGGGTGCTGCGGTTGACGGCGCCCATCTCTTCGATCACCGCCAGGCTGCTGCGCAGCTCGTCGCACTCGACCTGCCCATCGCCGTCCAGATCGAGGTTCAGCGGGGCCCCGCCCCGGCCGTCGACGCGCAGCATCACGAAGTGCCCCGGCGTCGGGCTGGGCACGATGTCGGCCCCCGCGCGGCACAGCGGGCTGGTGGCGTCGAGCACGCTCTGGTCGACGCGCACCGCGGCCACCCCGGCGAAGCGCCCCGGCGCCTCGCGCACGCCCTCCACCCGCACCCGCGTCCGCTGGGCCACCCGCACCTCGCAGACGGGCTCGCCCAGGCCGTTCGTGGTCACGAACGTCACCCCCGGCTCCCCGTCGCCGTCGGCGTCCGTCACCCGCGGATCGTCCACCGCCGTCGGCGGCACCGCGTCGGCCCCGATGGCCGCCATGCCCCAGTAGTCGACGAACTCGCTGCCCAGGTAGGGGGCGCCCACGTCGTCGCCCAGCACATAGGCCGAGGTGTCGCGGGGCTCCAGGGCGTCCGCCACGGTGTCGGGCACCGTCGAGCGCAGCCCCCCCACCAGCGGGCTCAGCTCCCCGCGGCAGATCTTGAGCCGCTCCCGCAGCGCGCGCGCCCCGTCGCCGGCGTCCCCCTCCTCCAGCACGTCCAGCAGGTAGAAGTTCCAGACCAGGTTCTCCACCTGCGTGCCGATGGCCGACATGCACTGCGGCCCCTCGACGAAGAGCACCCAGCGGCCCACCAGCGACGTCGCGCCGGCGTCCGCCTCCCCCGCCCCCGCCTCCCGGCGGCCCCCGTCCGCCACGCCCCCGTCGATCTGATCGGGGAAGTGGGACGTGCCCGCCGTCAGCTCCTCGCAGCCCAGCAGCGCCAGGGCCAGGCCGATCGCGCGCGCGCTCATCAGAACCTCCACCGCAGATCCACGGACGCCGCCACCAGGTAGCCGCCGTGGGTGTAGCCCGGGAAGCCCGGGGAGCCCGTCTGCAGACCCCGCGTCTCGGCCGCCGAGAGCAGCGGCGTGTCCTCCGCCAGGTCCGGCGACTCGTCGCAGAGCGCCCGCACCCCGGGCGCGCAGTCGGGGTAGGCCCCGCGCGCCTTGCGCGTCTCCTCGGTGAGGAGCGCCTGCACCTGGAAGGCGATGTCGAGCGTCAGGTCCTGGCCGAACACCTGCAGATCCCGCCCGGCCCCGAAGCCGAAGCCCACGCGGTCGTTGTCCACGTAGCTCGTCCGCCCCGTCTGGGTGGGCACCGGGCTGGGCGTGAACGAGACCCCCGCGCGGGCGAACGTGCGCTCCCCCACCGGCCACTCCAGCGCCGCCTTGGCGTCCACCGTGTCGTCGAAGCCCCCGGATTCATTGTGGTTGTCGGTGTAGCGGCTCCACGCGCGGTAGGTGCCCTCCAGGCTCGCCGTGAAGCCCCCCTCGGCCACCCAGGCCACGCCGAGCGTCGCCCGCAGGGGCGAGAAGGCCGTCACCAGGTCCAGCTCCTGGAAGACGACGCCCTGCTCCTCGTCGCCGCGCACCTGCACCTCGCTGCGCCCGTGGATGCGGGTGCGCACCTCGTCCTGGAACGCCACCCCCACCCGCAGCTGCTCGAAGGGCTGCACCTGCAGGCCCGCCGTCAGCGCGCGGCTGAACTCCGTCCCCACGCGCGCGTTGATGTCCACCTGCGTCAGGTCGGTGGCCGAGCGCGCGTAGACGGGCGCCGTCACCTTGGCCCCCGGCAGGATCATCAGCCCCAGCCCCATGGACAGCCAGCTCCGCAGCCGCCACGCCAGCGCGAAGGTGATGACCTCGCTCTCCAGGCGCTCCCCCAGCAGCTCGTAGTGCAGCCGGTTGGAGAAGGCCTGCTCGCGCTCGTCGGCGAAGTGGGTGTTCAGCGAGGCGAAGCCCTCGAACGGCACGAAGGCCGCCACGCCGACGGCCAGATCCTCGGAGAACGGGTGGGCGCTCAGGCCCAGCAGCGCCCCCGCCGTGCCCGGCGGCTCCACCGTGTCGGCGCGCGCCGAGGGGTTCGCCCCGTAGCCCTTGGGATCGTAGCCCAGGGGCCGCGGCGTCAGCAGGATGGACGTGCGGTTGAACAGGCCGGTGACGCCCACGATGAACGCGGACGGCGACTCCGTGAGGCCCGCGGGGTTGTGGAACGCCGCCATGGCGTCCCCCGCGAGGGCCGCCACGGCGCCGGCCATGGCCTGGCTGCGCGCGCCGGCCCCGAAGACGTCGAAGAGGTTGGCGTGGGCCGGCCCGGCGAGGGCGGTGGCGGCCAGGGTGAGCGCGAGGCGACGCATGGGCCCTCCAGGCGACAAGGGGCCGCGAGGTAGCACAGGCGCGGCCGGGCCGGGAAGCCCCGCCGCCTCACTGGATGATGATGCACCGCCCGTTGAGGCACTCCCGCGAGATGGGACACCGCGGCCCGCCGCCGCAGAGGCACTGCCCCGCCACGCAGGTGTCCGACCGGAGGTCGCACCCCAGCTCGAAGCCGTCGCCCTCGTCGACCGTGCCGTCGCAGTCGTCATCGGCGTTGTTGCAGTCCTCGCCCGAGGGCCCCCGCCCGGAGCACGCGCCGTAGACGCCATCCCGGCACACCTGCTCGCCTACCGTGCACACGCCGACGTCCGTCCCGCAGGGCCGCACCAGCGCCTCGTCGGTGCTGCCGTCGCAGTCGTCGTCCACGCCGTTGCAGGTCTCGGCGGGTACCGCGCCGCACTGCCCGCAGGCGTTCAGCGTGCCCTCGTCGGTCTGCCCGTCGCAGTCGTCATCGGCCCCGTTGCAGATCTCGTCTGGCACCCGGCCACAGGCGCCGCAGGCGTTCTGCACGCCCTCGTCCGTGCGCCCGTCGCAGTCGTCGTCGTCTCCGTTGCAGGTCTCCTCCGGCACCGCCCCGCAGTCGCCGCAGGCGTTCTGGACGCCCTCGTCCGTGCGCCCGTCGCAGTCGTCATCGACGCCGTTGCACGCCTCCGCGACGGGCCCCGTCTCGCCCTGGCACGCCCCCCAGCCGCCGCCATCGCAGGCCTCCTGGCCCTGCCGGCACCGCCCGACGCTGCTCCCGCACGCCCGCACGAGCCCCTCGTCCGTCCGCCCGTCGCAGTCGTCATCAACCCCGTTGCAGGCCTCCTGCCGCCCCGTCACCTCGCCCTCGCAGGCGCCGTAGCCCCCGCCGACGCAGCGCTGCACGCCCTGCCGGCACCGGCCCACGTCGCTGCCGCACGCGCGGTCCAGCCCCTCGTCCACGGCGCCGTCGCAGTCCTGGTCGCGCGCGTCGCAGGTCTCGGGCATCGGCCCCACCTGCCGCGCGCAGGCCCCGAACTGGTGATCCTGGCCGCAAGTCCGCGTTCCGGCTCGACAAATCCCCACGTCGGGCGCCCCCGGCCCCTCGTAGCAGGCCACCGTGTCGCCCGGGGTGCACCGGCACTGGCCGCCCTCGTCCACCGCGCCGTCGCAGTCGTCATCCTCGCCGTTGCACGCCTCCGGCCCCGGCACCACCGCGCCCTCGCAGCCGGCGCCGCACACGGCCAGGCCGGGCCGGCACGCCCCCACCCCCGACGTCCCGTCGGGCCCCGGGTAGCACGGCACCGGCTCATCCACGACGCCGTCGCAGTCGTCGTCCTCGCCGTTGCACACCTCCACGGCCGCCTCCCCAGCCGCCGCCGTGCAGGCCACCTCGCCCTCCACGCACGCCGTCTCGCCCGCCACCGCGCAGGCCCCGACGCCGACCTCGCAGGGCTGCCCCACGCCGAAGTCCTCGTCCACCCGGCCATCGCAGTCGTCGTCCAGCCCGTTGCACGCCTCGTCCGTCGGCGCCCCCGGCTCGCCGTCGCACACGAGCCCGTCCGGCGTGCACCGCGGCCGCCCCTCCCGAGCGCAGGCCCCCACCCCCACCGGGCAGAGCGCCTCCGGATCCAGCACCGCCTCGTCCGTCCGCCCGTCGCAGTCGTCATCGGCGCCGTTGCAGCGCTCGTCCGCCGGCGGCACCTCCCCCTCGCAGGCCCCGAAGCGCATGGACGGCCCGCACCGCTGCTCGCCGGCCTGGCAGACGCCCACGCCGGCCTCCCCCGGCGCCCCCGAGAAGCAGGCCTGCCGGGTGCCGGGCTCGCAGGGCGCGCAGTCCACCTCGTCCACCCGCCCGTCGCAGTCGTTGTCCACCTCGTCGCAGATCTCGGTGAGCGGCCGCTGGGCCCCCGCGCAGTCCCCCAGCCGGGCGTCCACGCAGGCGCGGATCCCCGCCCGGCAGATGCCGGTGCCCGCCTCGCTCGGCCCGCACCGCTGGTCGGCGTCCTCGTCCACCTCGCCGTCGCAGTCGTCGTCGAGCCCGTTGCAGGCCTCGGGCGGGCAGGCCGCCGCGTCGGGCCCCTGGTCCACCGGCGCCGCGTCGGCCACCGCGCCCTGGTCGGCCGGCGCCGGATCGCGCACATGCCCCCCGAGCCCGCTGCGGAGCGCGTCGCCATCCGCCGTGCAGCCCGCGACCCAGACCGCCAGCAGGCAAAGCGCCCACCCCCTCCCGCCCCTGCGCACATCCGTCACGACAGCACTCCCAAGCCTCCGCGCCCCATGGTATCGCTCGCCCGACTCTTTGCCACGGGTCGCGGGTCCGGTACCTTGGGCCCCCACCCCCAGGCCCCATGGAGGCGAGCACGTGCAGCTCGGGGACGTCTTCGAGCAGGCCGAGGCGGCCGCCGCCCCCGCGGCCCCCCGCCGCCCCCGGCGCTGGCGCCGCTGGCTGGCCGCCGCCGCCGCGCTCGCCCTGGGCGGCGCCCTCTGGCGCCACGGCCCCGGCGTCGCCCTCGCCGAGCCCGGCGACCTGCTCGTGCTGACGAACGACACCGGCCTCGACCTCTTCGGCCCGCCCGTCGAGGTGGTCGTGGGCGGCGACACCCCGGTCTTCTACGTGCCCGTGGCCCGCCACGCCTACGTGCTCAGCCCGCGCCCCCGCGTGCCCGACCCCGTCCGCCTCACCGCCCTCTCGGCGGAGGGCGTGCCCGTCACGCTGGTGGACACCGCCGTCACGTACCGCGTCGACCGCGAGGACGCCGGCCTCGTCTTCACCACCCTCGGCGTCGACGCCGCCACCTGGGACGCCCACGCCCGGGCCGCCCTCGCCGCCTGCTGGAGCGAGGCCATCGCCGCCCGCGGCGCCGGCTGGCTGGCCCGCGAGACGCCCGTGAGCCTGCTGCCCAGCGTGCAGGAGGCCCTGCGCACCCGGCTCAAGCCGTTGACTTTGCAGGAGATTCGCCCGCCCACCTGGTCCATCGCCCCCGAGCTGCGCGCCGCCCTCGAGGCCGAGGCCGAGGCCGACGCCGCCGAGGCCGCCGACGAGAAGGCCCGCACCGAGGCCGAGGCCCAGCGCGCCCTGCGCCGCCAGGCCACCGAGCAGCAGGCCGGCCGGCCTCGGCGCCGCCGGGCCGACGGCCGCGCCGCCATCGAGGCCGCCCGCACCCGGGCCGCCGAGCGCCTCGCCTGGCCCGCCAGACCATCGCCGACGCCGCCGCCGTGGCCGAAGTCGAGCGCGAGGGCCTGCTGCGCCGCGCCGAGGCCATCCAGGCCCGCGCCCCCCTCGAGGCCGAGGCCATGAAGGCCCGCGTCGACGCCCTGCGCCAGGACGGCCCGGCCTTGCTGGACCACCTCATCGCCACCCGCATCCTGCCCCAGCTCGCCCGCGTGCGGGCCGGCCGCCCGGCGCCGCCCGCCGCCCCGCGTCCGCCCCGTCCGCCGCCCCGGAGAGCGCGCCATGAGGATCCTCGGCCCCCTCCTGGGCGTCACCGTCCTCGGCGGCAGCCTCTTCGCCCTGGCCCTGGCCCCCGTCCCCCCGGGCCACACCGGCACCCGGGACGCCGAGCGCCTGGCGCCGGGCCTGCACCTGCACGCCCCGCAGCTCTTTGAGGTCGTGGCCACCCCCGAGGGCGCCCCCACCCTGCTCGGCCGCCCCGGCACCGAGCCCCCGGTGCGCGTCGAGACGGCCAGCGGCGCCGTCTTCCTGGACGTCGCCGCCCGCGGCCCGTGGACGCCGACGCCCTGCGCGCCGCACTGGCGAAGGGCCTCGCCGACGCCGACGCCGCCACCCTGCGCGACCCCCGGGCCCTGCGCGCCCGCGTCCGCAAGGCCGCCGCCCCCGTCGCCGCCGACCTGCTGGGCGTCTCGCGCCCCCCGGCCCTCGCCGCCCGCGACCTCGACGGCCACCTGCAGCACCTCATCGCCGACGCCGCCGAGCGCCAGACGCGCCTGGGCGCCCGCGCCGAGGCCCGCCGCCAGGCCGCCGAAGCCGAGGAGGCCGACCTGGCCGCCCGCGCCGCCACCGAAGAGCGCACCCGCGCCGCCCTCCGCGCCGAAGCCGAGGCCGAGGCCGCCCGCCCGTCGCCGAGGCTGACGCCGAGGCCGCCCGCCTGCTCGCCCAGGCCGAGGCCGACCGCGCCCGCGCCGCCGCCGACGCCGAGCTCGCCCTCGCCCGCGCCGAAGCCGACCGCGACGCCCGCCTGGCCGCCGCCCTCAGCGGCGAAGGCGCCCGCTACCACGCCGCCATCGAAGCCGCCCGCCGCTTCGAGCTCGGCGACACCCAGCTCGAGACCCAGGATCCAGAATTCTTGAGGAAGTTCGGCAGCATGGAAGCCTGGCGCCGCTTCTTCCTCGGCGACCGCTGACGGAGCACCCATGGCCCGCACCCCCTCGACCATGATCGCCCTGGGCACCCCCTGCCCCGACTTCGCCCTCCCCGACACCGACGGCCGCACCGTCCGCCGCGACGACTTCGCCGACGCCCCGGCCCTGCTCGTCATGGTCCTCTGCAACCACTGCCCCTTCGTCGTGCACCTGCGCAGCGCCCTCGCCGCCTTCGGCCGCGAGTACCAGGCCCGCGGCCTCGCCATCGTGGCCCTCAACGCCAACGACGCCGACGCCTACCCCGCCGACGCCCCCGCCCAGATGCCCGCCGAGAAGGCCAGCGCCGGCTACACCTTCCCCTACCTGCACGACGCCACCCAGACCACCGCCCGCGCCCTCGGCGCCGCCTGCACCCCTGACTTCTTCCTCTACGGCCCTGACCGCACGCTCATCTACCGCGGCCAGTTCGACGCCAGCCGCCCCGGCAACAGCGAGCCCATCACCGGCCAGGACCTGCGCGCCGCCTGCGACGCGGCGCTGGCGGGGGTGGAAGTGAGCGCCGAGCAGTGGCCGAGCCTGGGCTGCAACATCAAGTGGAAGCCGGGGAACGAGCCCTCATATTTCGGGTAGTTACGGGCCCATGGCAGGCGTCTGTACAGCCAAATCGGGCCATTTCCAGCCCGAAACCTGTACAACCTGTACAGCGAGATCGTGGTCGCTCCTCAACTCGTGCCAGGGCGGGATCACCTTCCTTGGGCTCCTCACGCCAGCTTCCCGGCCAGGGCGACCAACCAGTCCAGATAGAGGTCGAGGCGGGATGTGCCGTTGACCTTGGTTCGCAGGAACTTCCCGAGGCTGTTCACCCCGCGCTCGCTCCGGCCCATGTCCCTGATCGTTGCGTCTCCTCCGACGGCGATGAGCCCGTCGTTCATCGTCGCCTTCGAGGCAGGACTGCGATGAGCCATGAAGTTCCGCATGGCCTTCACCGCATCAAAGGCGAGTCCGTCCGATGCTGTCAGCGCCGCGATCTTCGCCCGGTACGTCGGCGCCAGGCGTTGATCCGCTCGCTGCTTGAACGTCTCGAAGTCCTTGAACGAGAGGTTCCACCCATCGGGGTCGAGGATGCTCCTGAGATCGGTGAGCTTGACGTGCTTGCCGGGCTCGAACTCCACGGCGCCCGCGTGCCAGGCACCGAACTTGTCTGTGATCGAGGTGCGGATGCGGTTCTTCTCGTGGGCGATGAAGCCGCTTGCATCCTTGTTGATGGCGGCGAGAACCCAGTCAGACAGGAACGTCTCCAACCCTACCGCTGCTGCCAGCAACGTGTTCTCGGCCAACGTCGCGATGTCCGTCTTCTCGTGGGCCGTGCCGCTCAAGGACGTGCTGACGCGGTTGTAGTACACCTTCAAGTCCCCGAGATCCGCGGCGTAGCCCTGAGCCACCTCCGTCGGGTTCGCCTTGTTCATCAGCCCTCCATCCGTCCCCGTCCGCGCACATGCTGCCGTTGGCGAGCCTATAGCAGTCGGTCTGTGGAGGTCCAAGTGCCCACAGCTTCTCAAGTCGAACTCGATGAGCCCGACCGCCGGATCGACGCGCTGATCGACTACTTCGCCGACGACGGCGACGACGCCCTCCGGGCATGGGCCGTAGAGGCCCTCGCTGGCGGCCTGGGCGTAGATGCAGTTGTCGTCGAGGGGGAGAGTGCGGCCCGGCGCCTTCGGGCGCTAGGGGACGCCCTGGGGGGCCGCCTGGCGCTCGCCATCTACCAGACGCCCGAGCAAGGCCCGAGGCTGGTCGAGGCCGTGCTGGAAGGGCTGCTGGTGGGCCTGCGGGACGGCCCGCCCGAGCCGGTCAGTGAGGTCGTGCGGCGCGGCCTGTGATGGCGTCGAACGCGGCGCCCTGCAAGTAGACGCCGCTGATCCAGAAGTCGGCCAGCTTGTCGCCGTCCCAGTCGGACTCCACGAGCCGCGCCTTGACCAGGGTGCCGTCCTCCGCGAGCCGGTCGCGCAGCGCAACGCGACCCGCGAGGTCGAGTTCCGAGAACGTCGCCGACATCTCGGGGCTGACCGACATCAGACCGAACGAGAACTGCCCGATCTCGCCCATGACCGTGTAGAGATCGAGGCCCATCGCGGGGACGGCGGCCAGCACCAGCAGGTCGGCTTCGACGGGATCGAGGCCATGCTCCTCACGCAGGTTGACCAGCGGCAGCGCAACCCCCGCCGCGGCGCTCGCCGCGATCCGGCGGTCGATCATGGTGCGCAGGTTGCCCTCCGCGGTGGCGAGGCGGGCGACCTTCTGCTTCGTCCGGCAGCACACGCCGTCGGACTCCGCCGCGGCGTCGATCAGCCCCACGGCCTCGTCGGCTTCCTTGTCCGCCTCGATGCGGGCGCCAAGGTGGCGGCACCTGGCCTTCACCCACCGGATCTCGTCCGCGAGGTGGTCGAGGGGGGTCGAGTACGCGAGGGTGTGCATGGCGGTGCTCCTTGCTCTCTGGGCCATGCCATCTACTACGCCTTCGGCCCCAGTCCTGAGCCCCTCCCCCGGCCCCCGGCGGCACCATCACGTCCCGATTTTTCGGGCTTTGACCCCGTTGCGGCGCGTGTCACCGCGCAGTACAACCGCTGTGGCAACTTGCGGCAAACAACGGCGAGGACTGCACGGTGCCCGAGTACCTGACCATCGACGAGGTTTGCGAGCTTCTCCAGTTGGGCAAGCGCACCGTGTACGAGCTTGCCCGGACGGGCCGCTTGCCGGGCGCCGCGAAGATCGGCGGCCAGTGGAGGGTCAACCGGGCCAAGCTCGCCGCCTGGCTGGAGGCCGGGGGCGAGTTCGCCGCGGTCGAGGGGGGCGAGCGCGACGAATGACGACCCCCTACCATGCGCAGTTCTGGGCCTACACGTTGACCGTACAGGGGTCGCCGGACTCGGTGGACGGCCTGTCGCGGGCCATCTCGAACGCCCGCGTAGACCTGAACCCGCACCAGGTAGACGCAGCCCTGTTCGCCCTCAAGTCGCCGCTGTCGAAGGGCGTCATCCTCGCCGACGAGGTGGGCCTCGGGAAGACCATCGAGGCCGCCCTGGTGATCTCGCAGCGATGGGCGGAGCGCCGCAGGCACATCCTCGTCGTGGTGCCCGCCTCGCTGCGGAAGCAGTGGCAGCAGGAGTTGTGGGAGAAGTTCTTCATCCCCTCGGTGGTGCTGGAGCGCAAGTCGTGGACGCGGCTCCAGGCCGAGGGCAAGCCCAACCCCTTCGACCTCGGCGATCAGGTCGTCATCTGCTCCTACTACTTCGCCGCCAAGCACCGGGAGGCCGTGGCCCACGTCCCGTGGGATCTGGCCGTCATCGACGAGGCCCACCGGCTGCGAAACGTCTACAAGAAGGGCAACAAGACGGCGAAGGCCCTGTCCGCGGGCCTGGCCCACGCCACGAAGCTCCTGCTGACCGCGACGCCGCTCCAGAACTCGCTGATGGAGTTGTACGGCCTCGCCAGCGTCATCGACCCGCACCTGTTCGGTGACCCCATCTCCTTCCGCGAGCAGTTCGTCCGCGAGGCGGACGAGGGCGTGCGGAACCGGCTGTTGAAGCAGCGCATCGCCGAGGTCTGCCAGCGCACCCTGCGGCAGCAGGTGCTGGAGTACGTCCGGTTCACGGAGCGCATCCCGGTGACGCAGGAGTTCTTCGCCAGCGACGCCGAGCAGCGGCTCTACGACGAGGTGTCCGAGTACCTCCGCCGCGACACCCTGTACGGCCTCCCGTCGGCCCAGCGGACGCTGATGACGATGGTGCTGCGGAAGCTGCTGGCCTCGTCGTCCTTCGCCATCGGCGGCACCCTCGACGGCCTGTTGTACCGCCTCCGGCAAGTGCAAGAGGACGTGCGCAAGGGCACCGCGGTCGCCCTGCACGATGCCGTGGAGGACGACTTCGAGACGGTGGACGAGATCGAGGACGACTGGGAGGAGGACGAGGCCACCGACGCCAACGGCGACGACATCGACCCCGCCCTGCTGGCCGACGAGATCGCCATCATCGAGGCGTGCTCCAAGCTCGCCGCGGGCATCCATTCCAACGCCAAGGGCGACGCCCTCCTGCGGGCACTCGCGCAGGCGTTCGAGCAGGCCGAGGCCGTGGGCGCCGCGAAGAAGGCGGTGGTGTTCACGGAGTCCCGGCGCACGCAGGACTACCTGTACCGGCTGCTGACCGCGAACGGCTACGAGGGCCGCGTCGTGATGATCAACGGCAGCAACAACGACGAGGCCGCCAAGGCCGTCTACGCGGAGTGGATGACCCGGCACGCGGACGACGGGGTGCCCACCGGCGCCCGCGCCGTCGATGTCCGGGCCGCCATCACCGAAGCGTTCAAGACCGACGCCACCATCCTGCTGGCGACCGAGGCCGCCGCGGAAGGCGTCAACCTCCAGTTCTGCTCCCTGGTCTTCAACTACGACTTGCCCTGGAACCCCCAGCGGGTCGAGCAGCGGATCGGGCGCTGCCACCGCTACGGCCAGACCCATGACGTGGTGGTCGTCAACTTCGTCAACGAGCGCAACGCCGCCGACCGCCGCGTCCTCGACCTGCTGTCCGAGAAGTTCAGGCTGTTCGAGGGGGTCTTCGGCGCCTCCGACGAGGTGCTCGGCGCCATCGAGTCCGGCGTGGACATCGAGCGGCGCATCGCGGCCATCTACCAGGGCTGCCGCACCGCCGAGGACATCGCCGCCGCCTTCGACGACCTGCGGGCCGACCTCGACGAGCAGATCACCGCGCAGATGAGCGAGACGCGGCAGCGCCTGCTCGACCACTTCGACGAGGACGTGCAGGCCCGCCTCCGCGTCCACCGCGACCTGGCCCAGGCGTCGCTCGACGAGAGGGGCCGGATGCTGTTGAACCTCACCCGGCACGAGCTTGGGGACGACGCCTCCTTCGCACCTGACCGGCCCCGGTTCGAGTACCACGGCACCGCGGCTCGTCGCGGGTGGTACAGCCTCGACTGGAAGGCGGCGGACGCCGAGGGCCTGGTCTTCTACCGCATCGACCACCCCCTCGCGCAGGGCATCGTCGAGCAGGCCCGCCAGCGACAGCTTCCCGTGCAGCACCTGGCCTTCGACTACGGCGCCTACGGCACGTCGGTCGCGGTGCTGGAGCCGTACATCGGTCGCCGGGGCTGGCTGGCGTGCAGCCTGCTGACGGTGAACTCGGTGGCCGACGAGCAGTTCGTCGTCCTGGCCGCGGTGACCGACGACGGCGAGGTGCTCGACGCCGAGTGGTGCCGACGCCTCATGCGCATCGGAGCCGCCGCCGAGGGAACGCCCGAGGCGCCCGCGGATCTGGAGCCCGCGGTCACCGGCCAGGTCGAAGGCCACCTGCGCGACGTGGAGGCCCGCAACGGGCGCTACTTCGACGCCGAGGTGTCGAAACTCGACCGCTGGTCAGACGACCTCAAGCTCGGCCTGGAGCGGGAGTTGAAGGACTTGGACGCCGAGATCCGGGCGAAGCGCAAGGAGTCCGCGGTCGCCATCTCACTGGCGGACAAGCTCACGGCGCAGCGGGACATCAAGGCGCTGGAGCAGCGCCGGAACCGCAAGCGGCGGGATCTGTACGAGGAACAGGACAAGATCGACGAGCAACGGGCAGCACTCATCGACGGGATCGAGCGGCAGCTTCGCACCACACATGCGGTGCAGCGCCTGTTCACCGTCCGGTGGAGCATCCGATAGGAGCGGGGATGTCGAAGAAGACGAAGCTGGAACTGACCTGGATCGGCAAGGACAAGCGGCCCCGCCTGGAGCCGCGCATCCTGCTCGAAGATCCCGAACTGAGCTACGCCGCCGACCATCGGGTTCGGCAGGGCGACATCTTCGACAACATGCTGATCCACGGAGACAACCTGCTGGCTTTGAAGGCGCTGGAGCAGGACTTCACCGGCGCCTTCAAGTGCGTCTACATCGACCCTCCGTTCAACACCCAGCAGGCGTTTGAGCACTACGACGATGGCGTGGAGCACTCGGTCTGGCTGTCACTCATGCGCGAGCGCCTCTCCATCGTCCACCGGCTCATGCACCCCGAGGGGACGCTGTTCGTCCACATCGACGACAACGAGCTTGGCTACCTGATCGTCCTCCTCGACGAGGTGTTCGGGCGCACCAACCGCGTGTCCATCGTCACATTCAAGCAGGGCTCGGCGACCGGCCACAAGGCCATCAACCCCGGCTGCGTGACGACCACGAACTTCGTGCTGATGTACGCCAAGGACAAGGCAGCCTGGAAGCCGCGGAGGGTCTTCACGGCTAGGGAGCGAGACAATCGCTACAACCAGTTCATTCCGAACATCGGCGACCACCACTCCAAGTGGCGAATCGTGACGCTGATGACCGCCTTCGCCGCCAGCCAGGGGGTCACGGAGACACAGGCCAGGGGTCTGGCTCGCAAGCAGCCCGACCAACTGGACGAGTTCGTGAAGGACAACGGGCCGAGCGTGGTGCGTCTCGCAAGGCCGTCCTACGACGCCGTCAGCAAGGCTGCCCAGGCGCTCATCGACGAGTCGAACGCGAACCCCGAAGTGGTGTTCCACCTCCCGCGGGAGGGGCACAAGGACTTCTACTTCATCCGGGGCGAACGAATCCTGTTCTACAAGGACAAGCTCAGGGAGATCGACGGGCAGTACGTTGCGGGTGAGCCGCTCACGACGCTCTGGGACGACCTCCTCTCCAACAACTTGCACAACGAAGGTGGGGTCAGCTTCCCCAAGGGGAAGAAGCCCGAAGCCCTGATCAAGAGGGTCATCGACCTGTCCACCGAGCCCGGTGACTGGGTGCTCGACTCGTTCGCAGGCTCGGGCACGACGGGGGCGGTGGCCCACAAGGCCGGTCGAAGGTGGGTGATGGTCGAACTCGGTGACCACTGCCATACCCATGTCCTTCCCCGGCTCCGAGCGGTTATTGACGGGGCCGATTCCAGCGGGAGCACGCAGGCAACCCGATGGAAAGGCGGCGGCGGCTTCCGCTTCTGCCGCCTCGCGCCCTCCCTACTGGAGGAGGACAAGTGGGGCAACTGGGTCATCAACCGGGCCTACAACAAGGAGATGCTGGCGGAGGCCATGTGCAAGATCGAGGGCTTCCGCTACGAGCCGAGCCCGACCATCTTCTGGATGCACGGCCAGTCCACCGAGACGGACTACCTCTACGTCACCACGCAGACCCTGACCCACGAGCAGTTGCAGGTCATCAGCGCGGAGGTCGGTGACGAGCGCACGTTGCTCATCTGCTGCTCGGCCTTCCGAGCGCGGCTCGACCAGTTCCCGAACCTCACGGTGAAGAAGATCCCCGCAGCGGTGCTCGAACGCTGCGAGTGGGGCAAGGACGACTACTCGCTGAACGTCCAGACGGTCATGGGAGAGGAGCCCGAGGCGCCCGAGCCTGAACCCGACCAGTCCGCGGGCGCCACCGTGCCGCCGCCATCGTCGAAGAAGCGCAAGGGCCGCAAGCCGAAGATGCAGGAGTTGCCGCTGTTCGCCGCGGCCCACCATGGCAAGTCGGGAGGTGACCAGTGAACCGCCTCGTCAACACCATCTCGGGTCGTCTGAGCCTCCGGCCCCCGCAGCGCCAGTCGCTGGAGATCCTCGACCGCATCTGCGAGATCGCTGACCCGACCAAGGCGACCGATCTCGCAACCGCGCTCGGGATCATCAAGTCCGAGTACCCGTCGGTCACCGACTTCGAGCGGGACTTCCCCTCGCTGTGCTTCGCCCTCGCCACCGGCGTCGGCAAGACCCGGCTCATGGGCGCCTTCATCAGCTACCTCTACCTGACCAAGCGAAGCCGCCACTTCTTCGTGCTGGCGCCCAACCTGACCATCTACAACAAGCTGATCGCCGACTTCACCCCCGGCACGCCCAAGTACGTCTTCCAGGGGATCTCGGAGTTCGTGACCGCCCCGCCGGTCATCATCACCGGCGACAACTACGAGAGCGGCGTCGGCGTCCGAGAGGAGGCCCGGCGCCAGATGGGCCTGTTCCGGCCCGGCGGCGAGGATGCCGTCCACATCAACGTCTTCAACATCAGCAAGTTCAACAAGGACACGGGGGGCAGGAAGGGCTCGCCCAGGATGCGGCGCCTGTCGGAGTACATCGGTGAGAGCTACTTCGACTACCTGGCCGGGCTCGACGACCTGGTGGTGCTCATGGACGAGGCCCACCGCTACCGCGCCGACGCGGGTATGAAGGCCATCAACGAGTTGAAGCCCATCTTGGGCCTGGAGTTGACGGCGACCCCCTTCACCGAGTCGGCGAAGGGGCCGGTGGCCTTCGGCAACGCCATCTACGCCTACTCGCTGGCCGAGGCCATCGTGGACGGGTTCGTGAAGGAGCCCGCGGTCGCCACCCGCAAGGACTTCGACGCCAGCCAACTCGACGACGCGAAGTTGGAACGCATCAAGCTGGAGGACGGCGTGCGCTTGCACGAGCAGGTCAAGGCCGACCTCCAAGCCTACGCCGCCAACACCGGGCGCCCCTACGTCAAGCCGTTCATGCTGGTCATCGCCCGCGACACGACGCACGCCTCGGCCCTGATCGACCTGTTCAAGTCCGAGACGTTCTTCGAGGGGCGCTACGCCGACCGCGTGATCGAGGTTCACTCGGCCCTCAAGGGCGAGGAGAAGGAGGAGACGGTTGAGCGGCTGCTGGCCGTGGAAGACCCCGCCGAGCAGACGGAGATCGTCATCCACGTCAACATGCTCAAGGAGGGGTGGGACGTAACGAACCTCTACACCATCGTCCCGCTGCGGGCCGCCAACGCCCGCACCCTCATCGAGCAGTCCATCGGTCGCGGCCTGCGGCTGCCCTACGGCAAGCGTGTCCGCAAGTACGGCCTGCCCCCCACCCACCCTGCCGACCGGCTCACCATCGTCGCCCACGACAAGTTCCAAGAGATCGTGGACGAGGCCAACCGCGGTGACTCCATCATCCGCCGCATCGACACCATCTACATCGACCCGGAGGAGGCCGCCGACGCTCCGAAGCCGGTCGAGGTGCCCCCGCTGGTCGAGCAGATTCTTGGCGGAGCCGACCGGCCTACGGTGCCGGGCCTCGGCCCCGCCCCCGCGGGTGACCCGGCCCAGGGCACCGCCCCCACCCTGCCGACCAAGAAGACGCCGACGTTCCTGACGCCCACGGCGAAGGCGGTGGCGAAGGCGACGCTGACGGCGATCACCAAGAAGACCACGTTGCCGTCGGCGAAGACGCTTCTGCAACCGGAGCAGCAGAAGAAGCTGGTCGAGGAGGTGAAGGCGCAACTTCCCGACCAGCAGGAGCTACCGGGCATCGAGTCGGAGATCGAGGAGGTCGTCAAGCAGGCCACCGAAGCCTACGTTGACCTCTCCATCGACATCCCCGAGGTGACCGTCGTGCCCACCGGCGAGGTCACCATCGTCTACGCCGACTTCGACCTCGACACGTCCAAGCTGCCTGCGCTCCAGCCCGTCGAGCGGGACATCTACATCCAACACCTGGCGAGCCACGAGCAGCAGCAGTTGTCTTCCGGCGGTGGTGGTGTCGGCTACGAGCGGCGCCTGGAAGATCACGTTGTCCGGGCGCTCATCGACTTCGACGACGTGGACTACGACGGCAACGCCGACCTGCTCTACAAGCTCGCGGGCCAGATGGTCGCCCACCTCCAGGGCTACCTGCCCGACGAGGAGGCCGTGAAGAACGTGCTGGTCTACTACCAGTCGCGGATCGGCAACCTCGTCCACGGCCAGATGCTGGCCCACCGGCACGAGTTGACGACCGGCTACGAGGTGAAGGTGCTGTCCGGGCACCGTCCGCTCCAGCCCTCGGTGATCAAGCTCAAGCCGAGCGAGTCCCCCCGGAACTTCCGGGCGCCGGTGGACGACAAGCGCCGCATCCCGCAGATGGTGTTCGGCGGCTTCTCGAAGTGCTTGTACCCGCTCCAGAAGTTCCACTCGGACTCGGAGCGCCGGTTCGCGGTGCTGCTGGAGATGGACAAGGCCGTGCAGAAGTGGGTGAAGCCTGCGCGGGCGAACTTCCAGATCGTCCTCAAGGGCGGCTCGCTCTACGAGCCGGACTTCGTGGTCGAGGCCGACGACGCCTTCTACATCGCCGAGGTCAAGGCCGAGGGCATGGTGCAGGAGGCCGACGTGCTGGCGAAGGCCGAGGCCGCCGCGGTGTGGTGCAGGTCGGCGACGCAGGAGGGGGCGGGCGCCAAGCCCTGGCACTACCTGCTCATCCCCGCGGACAAGATCGCCGAGAACGCCTCGTTGGCGTGGCTGGCGAAGCAGTACGAGCACAAGGCCAGCGCCCCCGCCGAGGTCGTGTCCGAGGACGCGGGCGCCAAGGTGCTGCCGTTCAAGAAGCTGGAGGGCACGGAGATCAGGCCCTTCGAGAACTGCGTGCCGCTCTACGCCGACCTCAGGATCGCCGCGGGCCGCTTCGGCGAGGAGCTGGCCGTGGACGCGGTGCCCCAGCAGGGCGAGGTGGAGAACCCCGAGGACTACGAGTGGGTCGCCTACCGGGGGAGTTCCCGGCCCCGTCGCGGCCTGTTCGTAGCCCAGGTGGTCGGCGAGTCCATGAACAAGCGCATCCCCAACGGCGCCTGGTGCGTGTTCAACCTCGAACACGGGGCCGATGGCGAAGGTGAGATCGTCCTCGCCCGGCACGACGAGATCCACGACGGCGACCTCGGCCAGTTCACCGTGAAGTTCTACCAGCGCGAGGTGCTCGACGACGACGGCGTGCGGATCACGCTGCGGCCCTCGTCCAGCGACCCGCAGTTCAAGAAGCCCATCGTGCTGGAGAACCTGGCCGAGGGCGACCTGCGGATCGTGGCCGAGTTCGTCGAGGTGCTGCGGTAGACCGGCATGTAGGAGAAAGGACGTGAAGCAAGAGAACCTTGACGACCTCGTCGCCGCGGTGCTGGCCGTCAACAGCTACTCCATCGAGAAGGCGTGGGCGCTTCTCCCAAAGCTGCGTGAGGCAGGGCTGACGACGCCTGTGACCTTCCCTACGGATCTCGGACCGGCGACCGTCAAGCTCGCGTCGGCGGGGTACGACCGCGGGTTGCTCACGGAGATGTTCGCCAAGCGCCTGCTCGGCCTCATGCAGGAGGCCGGGTCCGGGGCGCTGGACGAACTGGACGCCTTCGTCGAGGCCGACCGCAAGGACGACGCGGTGGCTCTGCTGGTGACCGTGCCGGGGATCGGCCCGAAGGTGGCCCGGACCGCCTGGGAGTTGCTCCGTTCGGGACGGGGCGCAGCGGGCGCAGCGAGCAAATCCTGATCCCTTAGTTTCGAGCATTACTTGGGGTGAGGGATTTGCTCGCTTGCCTGGGTAGCGTGCCTCGCAGGAGGTGCAACATGCCCAACTTCCCGAGCCGCATCGACATCGCCAACTCGCCCGAGTATTTCCCGATCACGGCGCTCATCGCCGCGGGCCTGTGGCCCGACCTGACTCCGCCCGCCAAGGCCCTGCTGCCCGTCCTGTGGGACTTCCACCGGGAGTACCCCGACGCCTGCCACCCGAACCGGAAGACCCTCGCCCGGCTGTCGGGCATCAGCCCGCCCTCCGTGTCGAACGCCCTGACGGTGCTGGAGGACATCGGCATCGTGCAGACGATCCAGACGCCGGGGCCGAGGCCGAACACCTACAAGCTCAAGTGGACGAATCTCCGGGCGCCGAAGAAGGCTGCCGCCGACACCGGATCGCCCTACCGGCGTCCGAGTGCGGACTGGGAACTGCACATGGGGACTGACGCCGAGGGCCATGCGGTCGCCAAGTACGAGCGCAAGGGGGGTGGGCTCCACCGCATGTCCGACGGCTGCTTCATCCGGGGCCAGGTCGAGATGGTGATCCACGACCTGCTCGTGGCCTGGGGCGTTCCCCACTGGTCGGAGGTCGGGTACTGCGACCTCGGCATCAAGCTCCGGCACGCGAAGTCCGGCGACCTCAACCGGCAGGCCACCGTGGACTTCGTGGTGGCGCCGGGCTTGCTCGTCGAGCGCCTCGGCCTGCCAGCGACCCAGGGGTCGGCGAAGAAGTACCGGGCCAAGTCCGCCGCGAAGATGAAGGCCGCCCGGAAGGCCGGGTGGACGGTGCTGACCATCGAGCCTGACCAGCGGCCCGGCGACTGGCTGCTGGAGCCCATCAGGAAGGCGTGGGCCGACGCGACCATCGACGAGGCGACCCGCCTCCGGCGGCTCCTCCAAGGCGCTGGGAAGCACGAGGAGTCGCACGGTCCGAGCCGGAAGCTCGACGCCCACATCGAAGATGCGAAGGCCCGGCTGGCGGGCAAGAAGGAGCCCCGCAAGAGCCGCGGCCTGACCATGCAGAAGCGCGGCGAACATGGGTTCCCCGTGACGTACCGCTGCGACCCCATCATCGTGCTGATGGAGCAGGCCCGCCCCGCACCCGAGCCCGAGGATGACCTCGACGACTGGTTCGACGAGGTGCCGAGCGCCTACGAGCCGCAGCGCCCGCCCGACCTGCCCGCTCCCGACGAGAGGATGCTCGGGCGGCTCCGCGACCTGGACGACGAGATCGCCGACCTCGACGACCAGATGGCGGCCCTCGACGATGACAGCGACGACTACCAGGCCCTGCTGACGCAGAAGTGGGAACTCGAAGGGAAGAAGGGCGACCTGGAGGCCCAGTGCTACATGCGGTGAGGGTGCCTCGACGCGGTGCCCGCTTCGGCCTCCCGCTCGCGCACGACCGCTTCGAGGTCGTACCGGACGGCGCCGCGGAGCCTCACCACGGGGATCTGCCCGTCCCGAGTCATGCGGCGGACCGTCGAGAGGCTCACGCCGAGGGCGTCTGCAAGCTCCGTGGCGGTGAGCAGGCGGTGCATGTTGCTCATGTTGGCCTCCCCGGAAGTCGAGTCCATGCACAGATCGCGGCCCATAGGACGACCAACCGGGTCGAAACGGTCAGCGACGGTCACACAGTCGCCGCCGCGGCCTCGGGGCGTCCAGAACCGTCGCTGCGGATGGTTCTCGCCGGGCCAACCGTGGGGGTTGGGACGCCGAACGGTGGGGGTTGGCCGAAGGTAGGTGGATTCGGCCCGGTGCGGCCCGCGGGGTTGTGGCCCGCGGACATGCGCGGTTCAGCGGGCTTCGGCGACGGCGACTTCTGGCCCACCCACCGGACGGGCCTCGGCGAGCCTGCGTCGCAGGGTCGTCCGCGGGAGGCCGAGCATGTCGGCGACCTCGCGGACGCTGTGCCCTTGGGCGATGAGGGCCTGGGCTGCACGAAGGTCGAGGCCACGCCGCGGGCGCCCGAACTTCACGCCACGCTCGCGGGCGCGAGCGACGCCTGCCTGGACGCGCTCTTGGATCAGGGCGTGCTCAAGTTCGGCGACCACCGCGGCGAGCGTGAACAGCGCCTTCCCGAGGGCGGTGGTCGTCTCGATGTTCTCCCTGACGGACACGAACTCGACCCTGCAACGGCGGAACTCGTCGAGGGCCTCCAGCAGGTGCTGGGTCGAGCGGGCGAACCTGTCGAACCGCCACACCATCACCACGTCCACCTCGGCGCCGCGGACGGCGGCCATGAGGCCGTCCAGGCCGGGCCGGGCCTCGGTGGTGCCGGACACGCCGTCGTCGATGAACTCGTGAACGACCTGCCAGCCGCGCTGCGCGGCCACTCGGCGAAGGTCATCAAGCTGGAGCCCCACGTCCTGCCCGTGCCCGGCGGTGCTCACCCTGGCGTACAACGCCGCCCGCGTCTTCCGGCTCGTCGCCATCCCGTCCTCCGCGTCGTCTCCCCCAACTACGGAGTGGGCCGGAAGTCTGAGCCCCGCGGGCTTCTGGCCCGGAGATTCTCGGGGGCGGGCGAGATTCTCCCTGATCGGGTTCTCGGCGTCTTGGCAGGCACCTTCCGCCGCGGGAAACGTCGCCAGCGAGATTCTCGACCGTCAGGATCGGTTCTTCGGCGAGAAGTTCCCTCTCCGGCGTGTCAGAACCGATTGAAAACCGATCTGGGTTCGGATCGGGGGGCGCGATCCGGGGACTCCGGGTCACGGACATTTTGCGACCGAGCGGGCCAACGGTCTGCGGCAGGGGGTTGACTCGGGCACACCCTCGGGCCAAGATGTATCCATTGGATACAGGGCGCCTGATGGCGCAGGGAGATGGTGGTGAGAGAGTACACGGAGCCGGAAGGGGATGCGGCCCAGAACCTCGGCCAGTGGAGACGTGAGTGGGAAGAAATCCCCCCCTTCCCGTTCAGCGAGTATGACGCATCGGATCGAGCCGTTGACCGCCTCGTGGTGAACTTGCACCTGGCCCTCGACGAGGAGGACGAGATTCGAGAGGTGCTGGAGCACCTGCGATGCCTCGCTACCGACTACCACAAGTGGTCGGTTCGGGCGGGCAAGCTGCTGGAACACGTCGAAGCTCAGGCCCAACGGTAGACTCGTGGCTACGTCCTCTCGGTCCAAGGAACTGCCGACCGGCGCCGAGCAAGTTCGCCTGATCTTGGCGGAACTCGGCTGGACGCATGAGGTGGCGGCGGAGCACCTCGGCGTGGGCCGCGTGACCGTCAGCCGGTGGGCGAGCGGCGCCCGCGACCCCGGCGAGCAGGTACTCCGGCACCTGCGGATGATCCATCACCTCCGGGGCCTGCTCGGCGACGACCTCTGGCAGCAGGCGATGGCCGACCTGGCGAGCAGTCAGGGCTCGGAGCGGGGAGCCGCCAAATGACCGAACATGCGCAGCTCGACATCCCCGCCTTGGTGGAGGAGATCAACGCCGCCGAGGACGACCCGATGTGGAAGGCGTGGACGAAGGATCGCCTGCGGCTCCAAGACCAACTTCACGAGCTTCGCGCCGTCCGAGATGCTCTCGCCCGCAAGCTCCGGGCATTGGCGCCCACGACGCCGGGCGGGGACAAGAGGCCCATGACCCGGCGGGAGCAGCGGATGGCGATGGGCGGCGGCGGCCTGTGGCCGCTGGCCCAGGCTGCGGAGATGCTGCCCATGAAGGACAACGAGGCGAGGGGCTGGCTGCGCAACGAAGGGCTCGTCGGCGACCTGGCCGGGCGTGAGGTCGTGCATTGGGGCCGCGTGCTCGACGCGCCCTACGCCACGAAGGATGAGGCGCCGTCGGTGCCTGCGAAGCAGGAGACACGGCGCCGGAAGCCGCTCCCGCGGGTGCGCCTCGGTGGCTCGTCGGGGGCGTCACGATGAGCCCTCCAAGGAGTGCGCGACCCAAGCCCTTCTCGCTCGACATGATCAAGTGCCGGATCGTCCGCGGGCCGCACCCGGACGACCCGAACCGTTGGTACTGGCAGGCGGTCACCTACGGAGACGGTGAGCAGCGCACCATCTGGACGGGTTGGGGGTCGGTCGAGGAGGTGAAGGCCGCGCTGGCGCCGTTGCTGATGGGGATGCAGGCGGCCCCGTCGCGCCGTGAAGACCGGGTGTCCACTGTGCAGGATCTCCTTGAGGTCTGGTTGGCGTGGCAACTCGGCCAACCGAACCTGAGCGAAGGGCGCAAGCTCAACTCGAAGAAGGAGGCAGAGCACGTCGCCGCCGTGATCGGTGATGTGCTCATCCTGCGGCTCGACACGACGACCCTGACGGAGTACCAGCGCGTGCGGCTGCGCGAGGGGGCCTCGACCGGCGTGATCCGCAACGAGATCAGCACCGTGATCCAGGCGTGGAACTGGGGCGGGGAGCGTGGGCTCGCACCGGAGCGGCGGCTGCGACGCCCCCGTTTGCAGCACAAGTCTGTGCGGAACGACTACGTTCCCGACCTGGTGGAGTTCTGGAAGGCCGTGGACGCGCTGCCCGACTCCAGACCCTGGGCTCGCACCATGCTCCTCCTGCTGGGTGCGACGGGGGCGAGGCCAAGCGAGATCGCCGCCCTGACCTGGGAGGACATCCACTGGCGACGCCGTACCGTCCGTCTGGACGGCAAGACCGGGAAGCGCCTGGCAGTCGTGAGCCAAGAGGTCTTGGACGAGTTGGCGCCGCACCGCCCCGACCCCGCGACTGGCCGCGTCCTCTCCGTGAGCTTGACCACGGCACGGGTGGACATCCGCAAGATCCTGCGGGACGCCTGCGTTGCGGCCAACGTGACGCCGTTCCTCCCGATGTCCATCCGCAAGATGGTCGAGAACGCGATGTTCGACGCTGGGGCCGACCCCGGCGTCGTCTCCCGGCAGCTTGGGCACACGCCGGAGGTGTCCTTGAGGCACTACCGCAGGGCGAAGTCGGCTCGCGTGGACGAGGTTCTCGCTCGTGCGGGCATCGGCACCAGGCCGGACGGCAACGTCGTGTCGCTGGCCGAGCACCGCAAGGCCAAGGACTCGTGACCTGTACAGCCCGACCTGTACAGCCGCAGGAGCGGCTGTCGTAACATGCTGAAACCATGCGACAAGCTGGCACAGGTGGCGGCGTTCAACATCAAGTGGAAGCCGGGCAACGAGCCGACGACGAACCTGTACGCGTGAGCGGTTCGGCAAGGGTTTGATTTGATTGCAAATCTCGCCCGCAGCGTGCTGGCGGGGGCCGGCCGCTCAGGACGTGAGGCGGTCGAAAGCCTGCTGGCGGGCCAGGAGCGTAGGCGACGGGGGCTCGCCCGCGAGGCGGTCGAAGCGGTCAGTGAGCAACTTCTGCATCAGCTCGGTATGCGCCGCCGGCAGGCGCTCGAAGTGGGGCCAGAGGAGGTCCAGCGCCTCGTCCGCGGCGGCGCGGGCCTCGGCGGCCCGGCCGAGGGCAGCGAGGACGTCGCCGCTGCTGTCCATCGCGTTTGCAAGGTCAGGCTCGAACGCGTCCGGACGCGACGACGCAAGACGGCGATAGATACCCACCGCCTCCGCCGTCGCTGACAACGCCTCCTCAAGACGACCCAACGATGAGATGTCACCGCCCAGGTTGTTGAGGCTCATGGCAAGGTCAGGCTCGAACGCGTCCGGACGCGACGACGCAAGACGTCGATACACGTCCACCGCCTCCGCCGTCGCTGACAACGCCTCCTCAAGACGACCCAACGATGAGAGCCGATTGCCCAGGTTGACCAGGCTCATGGCAAGGTCAGGCTCGAACGCGTCCGGTCGCGACGACGCAAGATGCCGATACACGTCCACCGCCTCCGCCGTCGCTGACAACGCCTCCTCAAGACGACCCAACGATGAGAGCCGATTGCCCAGGTTGACCAGGCTCATGGCAAGGTCAGGCTCGAACGCGTCCGGACGCGACGACGCAAGATACCGATACACCTCCACCGCCTCCGCCGTCGCTGACAACGCCTCCTCTCGACGACCCAACGACGAGAGGTCAACGCCCAGGTTGTTCAGGCCACCCGCAAGGTTCGGCTCGAACGCTTCAAGACGCGACGACGCAAGACGGCGATAGATACCCACCGCCTCCATCGTCGCTGACAATGCCTCCTCAAGACGACCCAACGATGAGAGTCGATTGCCCAGGTTGTTCAGGCTCATGGCAAGGTCTGGCTCGAACGCGTCCGGACGCGACGACGCAAGACGGCGATCGAGACCCACCGCCTCCGTCGTCGCTGACAACGCCTCCTCAAGACGACCCAAAGATGAGAGCCGATTGCCCAGGTTGTTCAGGCTCGTGGCGAGGTCAGGCTCAAACGCGTCTGGACGCGACAGTGCAAGACGGCGATAGATACCCACCGCCTCTGTCGTCGCTGACAACGCCTCCTCTCGACGACCCAACGAGGAGAGCCCAATGCCCAGGTCGGTCAGGCTCATGGCAAGATCGGGTTCGAACGCGTCCGGACGCGACGACGCAAGACGGCGATAGATACCCACCGCCTCCGCCGTCGCTGACAACGCCTCCTCTCGACGACCCAACGACGCAAGGTCACGGCCCAGGCTGGTCAGCGCCCTCGCAACGTCTGCGTCCGGGCGTGCCGACGCGAGGCCTCTGTAGGACCCCACGGCTTCCGTTGACGCCGATAACGCTTCTGCGACCTCGTTCGCCAGGCCCATGTGCCCACTCCGCACCAAGGCCGCCAGCGCGCCAACCATCGCGTCGAAGCGCGCCGGATCCTCGGGAGCAAGCGCGAGCGCCGCTCGCGCCCGTCGCTCGGCGAGCTCCACCTCGGCAGGCGAGGCCCCATCTGACCGTTGCACGGGCGAAGTAACATCGGGCTGCGAGACAGGAACCGGCGCGACCATCGGCTCAACAAGCAGGGTGTTGATAGACCAGAGATCGGGCGCAGCCAGCCGCACTACCGGCCGGGCCCACGCGGGCATGGCCACGACCAGGGCGTGCAGCCCGGATCGGCGCAGCGGCTCTCGGTGCTCGTTCCAGCGTTGTGCCGCGTTGAACCATGCGGTTCGCCAATCCTGCTCCGGACCAAAGGCCTCGCACCAGACCACGCCCCCTCTGGGCGCCGCCAGGATGCGACCGAGTGCGTCGCTCAGGTCCCCCGGATGCTCGCAGAGAACGGTCTCGATCGGCCAGCCACGGGCACCCGCCAGCGCCATCGTTCGGGCCCGAAGAATTCGAGCTGGAAAGCGGTCTGCCGCGACCACCGTCGCGATGACGAACCGATCTGCGAAATCCAGGAGATCACTGAGCAATTCCCAGGGCCGCTCCTCCAGGAGCGGCTGCGCTGCGAGGTGGTCTTCGGCCACCGGGCTAGCTCGCGGCCTGTGATTCCAGACGGTCTGCGAGATCGAGAACGACGTCACGAACGATGGGGTGGACGTCGTACCACTCCGACCCGTTCTGGTAGCAGAGCACCAGGTGGCTGTCGAAGTACCGCGCCAGGCTGCCCAGGCCCTCCAGGTCCCTCAACTCGGCCTCGTGGGAGCGAGCGATCCGAGCCAGCCACCGAACGTCCTCATGAGGAATCGGGGTGAACTGGGCCCGCAAGCGCTCCAGGGCAGCCCGGCGCGCGTCGGCCGATGCCGGCAGCGTGCGAGCCTCCAGGGCGACGGTCTGCAGGACGCGGACGAGGTCGCGCAGGTGCCCGCCCGTCGCCAGAATCAGCTCCTCGAGAGCGTCGCGATCGCCCAGAACCACCGACCAGTCCGTGCGCTTGCCGACGAGCTGGACGAGACGCTCGATCCCAGGCGCGTAGGGCTGGCCGTCGCCATCGTCGACATAGGCCCGGACCTTCTGAGCGGGCAACGTCAGCAGGCCCGCTCCCGAATACGGGCTGCCGATGTTCGGCCGGCGGATGCGGAGCCAGGGCGGGACCGTATAGATGACATGGGTGGATGGCAGCTTGAGCTTGTCATCGTGGTCGGCGAACAAGCGTTCGAGTGACTCATGCACCCGCGCCTCGGTCTCATTGGTCCCACGGGCATGCTCGACCGAGTCGACGAGGACGACGAGTGCCGTGCCCGGTCGGGCTGCCTCCAGCGCGAGTACACACTCCGCGACAAACCCACGCACCTCCCTGGCGAACGCGCCCAGGCTGGTCCCGAGCGCCTTCTGCACTTCCTGGCGAAAGAGCGGGTTGCTCTTGAGCTCTACCTTCATCCCCGCGAGGCTCACGTCCTTCAACGTGACGATGGTCCCGGTGACGAAGCCCCAGAGGCGCTGGCCGAGCGCGGCTCGCGCCGGGCTCTCCGGCAGGAGCGCTTCGTCGGTGAGCTTCTCGGCCAGGGCACCACAGAGGGCCAGCAGGAAGTCGGTGATGTCGATGGGGGTGTGGAGATCCAGGTAGTCCTCCACGTCGATGAGAACGACCGTGTAGTCCTCAGCGCCCAACTCACTGCGCAGACGCCTCAGCTCGGTGCTCTTGCCTGCGCCGCGGTAGCCGGACAGCAGCTGAGCACTCTCGCCCTCGGAGAACAGGATGGTCTCTTTGAGGCGAAGCACGACGTCGGACTGGTCCTCGTACAGCGGGTAGTAGCGGGGGTCCTCCGGGTTCAACGGCACGTCAGCCATCTCTCGGAAGAAGCGCTGCCGCCGGTCGCGATCGGTCATCGGGCCTCCGTCGTCCTCAGGTGCCGCGCAGTATAGGAGCCACGGTCGTCGGACACCACGGCATCGCGCACAGCCGTCATCGACCCTGGAACGCCGCCCACGGGCTCATCGGGGCCCCCGAGGGCTCGTGGTACTGACGCGAACCCACCAGGGGGCAACTCCGGGACTCCCCTGAGGGCGTGGCCATCGAAGTGGCGGCCCGCAGGAACTGGCCACTCGATGGGCGGACCCGGGGGAAGGGGTACGCCGCCACCGGATCGGTGACGGCCGCTCGACAGCCTCCCCAGGCCCACTGCGAAAGGCAACGGCCTTCCTTTTTGTTTCGTCGACCGCTAGGAAAGGTTCCTCCGCAGCAGTAGGCAGCATGGACCTGGGCAGGACTTCTTCCGAGTGGCTCACCACGAGCACGACAGCCGAGTAGGTCCAGGCGTTTCTGCCCGACCCCCCTGGAGCCGGCCCTCAGCCTGACGGCCGAGGACTCGCGGAGCGCGCCAACCGGGCACTCGGTGCCATCCTGTTTGGCGACTGCACCTGCCGCCTCACGCCTCCGCCTTCCGGCCAGCAGGGCCCAGGTGATAGCGTCGTCCCGCAGACCCCCGCCAGCAGGCGCGAGGTGTGCCCCCCTTGCCTGGTCCCAAGGAGGCGCCATGAGCACGGTCCTCGTCCTGGCCAACGCCGTGGTCGACCAGCTTCCAGAGACCCACAGCCCGGTTCCCTTCGTCGAAGCCTGGGCCGCGGTGGCGAAGGTCGAGGTCGTGCGCCAGGTCTTCGACGATCAGAACGATCTCAGCCAGCTGTTGAGGCGGTTCGCCACCGGGGGTCCCGCCCGGGTGGTCTGTCTCGCCGGCCATGGCGAGGGTGGCCACCCCGGCAGCCTCGGCCCGGGCATCGACCTGCCAGCCGCCCTGACAAGCGCCTTCCCGCGCGGAGCGCACCGGCCGCGCCGCCGAGGCCTGCTGACCGTGGGCTGCGAAGTCGACGCGGCGGCGGTCCTGGCCGGCACGGGCAGTGGCCTGGACTGGATCGCCGGCTGCCGCCGGCGGGTACCGTGGCTCGTCGCGGTCCACCAGGGCCTGCTGTTCCTTCACTCCCTCCTCGTGGGGCGCCCGACCGGAGACCCCGACCAGGTCCTGTCCACCATCTCCGCCGAGACGGCCGCCAGCTGGGTCTCCGCGGACCACCGGTCGCTGGTGGAGTTCGGCGTGACCGCGCGCCCGGTCGTCGAGCCGTGACCGCACTGGTCGCCCTCTCGGAGCCCGTTGATGTTTGCCTCCGGGCTCCCTACAGTTCTGTAGAAGGAGGTGCCCCCATGTCCCGCAGCCAGATCTCCGCTTTCGTCTCCGACGAGACGCGCGCTCGCCTGGAGCGCTACGTCGCCGCGCACGGGATGAAGAAGGCCGCGGTCGTCGAGCGGGCGCTGCTGCACCACCTCCAGGCGCTCGAGGAGCTTCCCGCTGACATCGTGCTCCCGCCTCGCTTGCTCCTGGAACCCGATGGCTTCCGTCGCCTGGTCGAACGCGTGGAGGAGGCCGGTGAGCCGACCGCGGCGATGAAGGTGCTCTTCGGTGAGGTGGTTGACCCCGCGAACGATCCGACGTGATCGAGGTCCGTCAGCTCCGGGCTGCCGACGACCGGGCGGTGTTCTCGTGCGGCCAGCCCGACCTGGACCGCTTCTTTCTACGCTACGCCGGGCAGAACCAGTTCAAGCACCACCTCGGCGTCACCTGGGTCGCCGTCGACGGTGACCAGGGGGATCGCATCCTCGGCTTCGCGACAGTGAGCGCGTCGCAGATCGAAGCCACCGGGCTGCCACCCGAGCTGCGCCGGCGCCTGCCCCGCTATCCCCTGCCCGTCCTCCGGCTCGCCCGCCTGGGCGTCGACCAGTCGGCGCAGGGGCGTGGCGTGGGACTGCTGCTCCTGAAGTCCGTGTTCGTCCTGGCTCGGCAGATGGCCCGGGACGTCGGGTGCGTTGGTGTCGTCGTGGACGCGAAGGCGGAGGCCATGGCCTTCTACGGGCGGTTCGGGTTCGAGGTCATCGACGGGCTGGTTGAAGGCGAGCTGGGCGACCGGCCGGTGGCGACCCCGATGTTTCTGCCGCTCGGCCTGATTCCAGCCATCGAGCCCGACTGAGACCAACGCGGGCGCCCCGCAAACCAGCCTACGAGGGTCCCCATGGCCTTTGATCTGCGCCTGTCCGTTGACCTCGCCGCTTGCCGCTCGGCCCTGGAGGCCCTTGCGGCATCGACCGGCTGCACCGTGGTGGTCTCTCCCGCCGGTGCCAGCTTCGGCCTGCCCCACGACAATGATGCCGCGCGCGTGGCCTTCGCCGGCCTCGTCGCCCTCGTTCGGGCCCATGGCGGGCAGCTCCATGACCCCCAGGCAGGCGCCACCATCGACCTCGCCAACCCCGGGAGCTGGCCCCCGGCCTGGGTGGACCCCGCCGACGGCCTGCCGCCCCCACCCCGGGTGGTGGCGCAGGTGCAGGTCCGGCTGCGCACCGACAACCTCGCGTATGCAAAGCACTTCTGGTGCGAGCGGCTGGGCGGGCGGGTGCTCTTCGCGGGTGACGCGCGGCTGGAGGTGGACCTGTACGGGGTGCGCGTGGTGCTGCACCTGGGCCCAAAGGCGCGGCCGAAGCCTGCCCTGGTGGGGCCCGGGGGGCAGGATCAGCTGCCCGCCACCTGCCTGACGCTCACGCTGCCCGCGGGGGACTACGACGCGCTGCTGCGGCGGCTGCGGGCGATGGCGCAGTACTTCTCGTTTCAGCCGCGGCCACGGCAGATCGACGGGGGCGCGCAGGCCGAGTCGTTCGTGGTGGCCGACTCCAACGTGAACTTCGTCGAGGTGCGGCGCGGCTAGCCGGCGCCCCGCGGCTTGCACCGACCCCCCTCCCCGGTCCACCCTCCGGCCGATTTTCGACCGAGAGGAGTCCCCATGGCCCACCCCTGGCACGACCTGCCCAACAACCCCGACACCTGCCACGAGTCGTTCAACGTCGTCATCGAGATCCCGCGCGGGTCGAAGGTGAAGTATGAGATCGACAAGCCCACCGGCCTGCTGCGGGTGGATCGCATCTTGTACTCTTCGGTGATGTATCCGGCCAACTATGGCTTCATCCCCCGCTCGTACTGCGAGGATGGCGATCCGCTGGACGTGCTGGTGCTGGGATCGGAGGCCGTGCACCCGCTGTCCATCATGGAGGCGCGGGCCATCGGGGTGATGCACATGGAGGATCGCGGCGAGGCGGATGACAAGATCATCGCCGTGCATGTGCATGATCCGGCCTTCGCCGACTACACGGATGTGTCTCAGATCCCGAGTCATATCGGGCGCGAGATCAAGCGGTTCTTCCTCGACTACACCATCCTGGAGGGCAAGGTGGTGCAGGTGGATGACATTCAGGGGCGCGACGCCGCCATCGAGGTCATCCGGGAGGCGTTCGCCTTCTACCGCGCCGAGGAGACGAAGCTGCGCGGCTGGCGGTAGCAGCGTTGATCCCCGGCGCATCTCGGTAGAGAGTGCCGCCAGGACGCGGAGGTGGTGCGATGCGCGGCGGACTGCTGGGGCTGGCCCTCATGGTGGGCTGTGGGGGCGCGGGGACGCGCGGCGGGGCGGCCGAGGACGCCGAGCAGGCGGCCTTCCTGGGGGCCGACGCCCAGGGCGGGCTGGACGCCGCCGGGGCCTGCGCGGTGCGCAAGCAGGCGCGCGAGGCGACGCCGGCGGCCCTCGCGGCGGCGGGCGTGGGGCCGAAGGCGGTGGCCGCGCTGCTGGCCCACCGCGCCGGGCCCGATGGCCAGCCGGGCACGCCCGACGACGGCGGCTTCGACACCCTGGCCGAGCTGGACGCGGTGCCGTTCGTGGGCCCCGAGGCCTTCAAGTGGCTGCAGGCCAGCGCCCCGCCCTGCGGCGACATCGCCGTGCAAGTGCTCGGGATCAATGACTTTCATGGCAACCTGCTGCCACCGTCCGGGTCGGGCGGGCGCATCCAGACGGGGCCGGATCGCGAGAAGGACGCCGTCGAGGCCGGCGGCGTCGAGTACCTGGCGACGCACCTGGCGCGCCTGGCGGCGACGTCCCCCAACACCGTCATCGTGGCGGCCGGCGACCTGGTGGGGGCGAGCCCGCTCATCTCGGCGCTCTTCCACGACGAGCCCGCCATCGAGGCGCTGAGCCTGGCCGGGCTCGACGCCGCCGCCGTGGGCAACCACGAGTTCGACGAGGGCTGGGCCGAGCTGCTGCGGCTGCAGCGCGGGGGCTGCCACCCCAAGGATGGCTGCCGCACGGCGGTCCCGTTCGCGGGCGCCGACTTCCAGTACCTGGGAGCCAACGTCATCGTCGAGGCGACGGGCGAGACGCTCTTCCCGCCCACCCTGGTGCGGCGCTTCGGCGGCGTGCGCGTGGGCTTCATCGGGTTGACGCTGGAGGGCACCCCGTCGGTGACGGTGGCGTCGGGCGTCAAGGGCCTGCGCTTCGGCGACGAGATCGCCACCATCAACGCCCAGGCCGCGGCGCTCAAGGCGCAGGGCATCGAGACCATCGTCGTGCTCATCCACGAGGGCGGCAAGACGACGGGGCTCTACAACGGCTGCGAGGGGCTCAGCGGGCCCATCATCGACATCGTGGCCGGCCTCGACGCCGCCGTGGACGTGGTGCTCACCGGCCACAGCCACCAGGCGTACCTGTGCCGCCTCGGGGGCCGCATCGTGGCCTCGGGGGCCCACGCCGGGCGGCTGGTGACGGACGTCGACCTGACCATCTCCGAGGTCACCGGCGACGTGGTGTCCATGCAGGCCGAGAACGTCATCGTCACGCGGGACGTGCCGAAGGCGCCGGCCCTGACGGCCCTCATCGAGCGCTACCAGGCGGTGGCCGCCCCCCTGGCCAACCGCGTCGTCGGCGTCGTCGAGGGGGATCTGACGCGGGCCTTGTCGCCGGCGGGCGAGAGCAGCCTGGGCAACGTCATCGCCGACGCGCAGCTCGCCGCCACCCGCGCCGAGGGGGCGGTCATCGCCTTCATGAACCCCGGCGGCCTGCGGGCCGACATCGGCGCGGCGCAGGTCGCGGGCGGCGAGGCGCCGGGCCAGGTGACGTACGGCGAGGCCTTCACGGCCCAGCCCTTCAACAACCTGCTCGTGAGCATGGACCTCACGGGGGCCCAGCTCGACACCCTGCTGGAGCAGCAGTGGAAGGGCGACCGCGCCCGCATCCTCTCGGTTTCACAGGGGTTTCGGTATCGCTACGACGCCCGCAAGCCCCTCGGCGATCGCGTCGACGCCCTGACGCTGGACGGCAAGCCCATCGATCCGGCCGCCACCTACCGCATCACCGTGAACAGCTTCCTGGCCGACGGGGGCGACACCTTCGCCATCCTGGGCGAGGGCCAGCGGCGGGTGACGGGCGCGGTGGACGTGGACGCGCTGGCCGACTGGCTGGCGGCCCACCAGCCCCTGCCCGTGCCGACCCTCGACCGCATCACCCGCGTGGACGCGCCGAAGCAGCCCTGACGGGCCGGCGGGTCAGAGGACCAGCCAGGGGTCGTCGGCGTGCAGGAAGTCGAACCGGCCGTCCGCCGGCGCGGCGGCGACCAGGCGGTCGTGCTCCACGAAGACGTAGAAGGGCCAGTCCGGCGGATCGGCGCCGCAGGCCGGGCACGTCTCGCCCTCCCCGTCGACGACGACGCGGGCCAGGCCCGGTCGGCCCTGGTCGTTGCCCCCCCAGGCCAGCGTGTCGCCCAGGCGGTAGTCGAACTGCCAGCAGTCACCGAACTTGAACTGGACGTAGACCTGGACCTGCGCGCTGCACCACGGGCAGCACAGGTCGACCGCGACCCGGTTGAACGCCCCCATCGACCCCTCCTGACGCCTTGCCCTCAGTCGAACAGGAACTCCACCGCCATCCCGTCGGGATCCCGGGTGTAGAGGCGGCCGCGGACGTCCTCCCACGGGGCGCCGAGGGCCGCGAGCCGGGCCTCCAGCGCGGGCCGCTCGCTGGCGGGCAGCGCGAGGGCGAGGTGGTGGCCGTGGGCCACGCCCACCGGATCGGCCGGCCCCCGCGGCACGATGGCCAGGTGCACGCCGCCCGCGCTCACGAGGGTGTGGCCGGCCCGCGTGGTGGCCTCCCCGGCCAGCAGCGCGGTGTAGAAGGCGCGGCTGGCGGCCACGTCCGCCGCCGCCACGCCCACATGGTCGACCCGCAGGCTCACCGGTCCAGCCCCAGGGCGATCTCGAGGTTCTCGATCTGGCTCTTCAGGCGCTGCACGTCGTACTCCCGCGTCCACACCTCTTGCTGGGCCAGGTCGCGCCCGGCCTCGGCCTCGCGCAGGGCGGCCAGGGTGGCGTCCCGGGCCTCCTCGGCGTCGCGCCGGCGCGTCCGCGCCGCGGCCACCAGCACCTCCAGCTCGCGCAGGCGGCGATCGCCCCCGCTGACCTCGCCGTCGCGCTCCGCCTGCTCGGCCAGGACGCTGGCCAGCTCGCGCTCGGCGGCCAGGGCGCGGCGGCGGGCCTCGGCCACCTCCAGGCGGACGGCCTCGCGCTGCTCCTCCCGGCGGCGGCGCTCGGCCTCGGCCCCTCCACCCTCCGCCACCCGGGCGGCCAGGCCGGCGACCTCGGCCTCCAGGGCGGCCCGGCGCACGGCCTCAGGGGTGGCCTCCTCGGCGGCGGCCCGCGCGGCGGCGGCCTGCAGGGCGGCCCGCGAGAACTCGCCCGTCGGCAGATCATCAAGGGGATCAAGCGCTTGCGGGCGCGCGGCCGGGGCGATAGGGCCCGTGGGGCGGCGTGGCAGCGGGCGCACGACCACCGGCACCAGCTCGGCCGGCGGGCGCGACATGACGGTGGGCGGGGGCGGCGGGGCGGCCGGCCGGGACGGCGGCGGCACCGAGACCCGCGGGATGAGGATGGGCCCGGGCGGGTCGCTCGGCGGCGGCACCGGGATGGCCGCCGGGGCGGGCGCTTCTCGCGGCCGGCGGGCGCAGCAGGCGCGGATCGGCCAGGCAGGTGGCGCCGGCCGGGCGACCGGTGACGGGGCGCTCGACCACGGGGGGCCTCGTCGGCCTCGCCCAGCAGGCGGGGGTCGATGACGCGGGTCGCGCCCCGGCGGCCCGCGGGCTCCGGCCGCGGGGCGGCGGCGCGCGGCGCCCGGCCGGGCATGACCCGCACGCGCTGGTCGCCGATCTGGATGACGTCCCCCGCCATCAGCGGGAACGGGTAGCCGGGCCGCACGACGAACACCGTCCCCGTGCGGCGGACGGCGCTCTGGGCGTCGGGCAGGGCGTAGAGCAGCGTGCGCCCGGCCACCAGGGCGATGCGGGCGTGCCGCGGCCGCACCGACGGATCGGGCAGGGCGAGCTGGCACTCGCCCCGGGCGCCGATCCAGATCTCGTCGCCGCCCACGTCGAGGGTGGTGGCCAGGGGGCCCTCCACCCGCAGGTAGAGCCGATCGTCCGTCGCCGTCATGACACCCCCGGCGGCCGGCGACGGCTCGCGATGCGCGCGGCGTCCTCGGCCTGCCGATCCATGAGCTGCTGCCAGCGGGCCCGCAGGGGGGGCAGCTCCACGCCCAGCTCGTCGCAGCGGGCCTCGGCCTCGCGGCGCTCGTCCTCCACCTGCCGCAGGCGCTGGGCCAGGCGGCGGCCGCGCTCCTCGGCCGTCTCGGCGGCGGACTCGGTGGCCCGCAGCTCGGCCTCCAGGCGCACGACGGCCTGGCGACCATCCACCACCTCGGCCACCAGGCCCTCGGCCCGGCGGCGGCTCTCGGCGGCGGTGGCCAGCGCCGCGCGCTCCCGGCCCTGCCACTCCTCGAGCTGGGCGTGCAGGGCCTTGAGCTCGGTGTCCTCGGCCAGCCGCTGCTCGACCTCCTGGGCGGCCAGGTGGCCCCGGAGGGCGCGGCGCTGGTCTTCGAGGGCCGCCTCGTCGAGCACGGGCGGCGCGGGCACCGGCGTCGGCAGCTCGTCGATCAGGCTCCCGGCCAGCAACTCCACGTCCACCAATGGGATTTCGTCGGTGGGCGGCGAGACCTCGGCGGGCGCTCGCGAGCCGATCCAGACGCGGACGGTCAGGCGGCCCAGGGTGAGGACGTCGCCATCGGCCAGCGCGAGCGGCGCGCCCGGCGCCAGGCCCGTCGCGCGGCTGCCCCGCTTCAGGCGGGTGCCGTTCACGCTGGCCTGGTCCTCCGCCAGGACCTCCGCCCCCGCACGAGTCAGCAGCAGGTGGCGGCCCGAGACGCGGCGGTCGTCGAGCACCACATCCGACGAGGGCGACCGCCCCAGGACCAGCGACTCGCGCAGGATGCGCTCCTCGGCGCGCGGCGGGCCCTCGGGCCCGGTGATCTCGAACCTCAACCACATGGCGGCAGGATATCCAGAAGCAGGGCCGGCGTCACTCCGGCGTCATGGGTCCGTTGCCCCCGTGCAGGCGGCGCTGCTCGGGGGTCAGGCGGCGGGCCCCGGCCACCTCGCCGAGCACCGTCGCGCCGGCCGTCGGGGTGCGGGCGAAGGTGCCGAGATCGACGGTGTAGAGGCCGAACTTCGGGGTGAAGCCCTCGGCCCACTCGAAGTTGTCCATCAGCGACCAGTGGTAGTAGCCGCGCACGTCCACGCCGGCGTCCCGGGCGCGCTGGATCTGCTCCAGGGTGCGCACGACGTTCTCGGCCCGGCGCGCCCCGACCTGGGTGGCGATGCCGGCCTCCGTCACGGTGAGGGGCAGGTCGGGCCAGCGCGCGCCCATGGCCACCAGGATGTCGTGCAGGCCCGGGGCGTAGAACTCATAGCCCATGTCGGGCACCCACCACGTCTCGTCCTCCACCGGCAGGCAGGCCCCGAAGTCGAAGTCCCCGAAGCACGGCGTCACCCCGAGGGCGGGGATGAGCCCGGGCGATCCCGTGACCCCGGCGCGGAAGTAGTACTGCACGCCCAGCCAGTCGAGGGCGCCGCGCCACTCGGGGTGCTGCTCGTCGGGCTGGCCGTCCAGGTCGGTGTCGAAGGAGCCCGTCCGCAGGCTGTCGACGTACAGGTAGTGGTAGATGTACTCGACGCGGTCCCGCGCGGCGACGTCGGCGGGCGCCTCGCTGGGCATGCCCATGCGGCTGGCCTCCCACTTGACCACCGAGAGCGTCAGGCCCACCTCGGCGTTGATGCCGTCCCCGTCGGCGTCGAAGGTGTCGTTCTCCTTGATGGCCCGGTACACGGCCACATGGGCGGCCAGGTAGGTGCGGTAGGCGGCCACCAGCCGGGGGAAGTCGGGCAGCAGGTAGCCGCGCCCCGGCGGGAAGATGCCGATGCCATAGCTGGCCAGCAGGTAGTTGATGGGCTCGTTCAGGGTGCACCAGTCGTCGATGCGATCCCCGTAGCGGCGGGCGAGCAGGGCGGCGTGCTCGGCCAGCTCCTCCACGAGCTGCGGGCCGCCGATGGGGTGGCCCCAGCCGCAGAGGTTCTCGTCCGTGGGCATGGCGTCGTCGGGGCAGTCGTCGGCGAGCAGGTCGTGGGCCCACCGGGGGCTCGAGAAGTGGTGCACCGTGATCATCGGCCGCACGCCGGCCGTGGCCAGGGCGTCGATGACCTGGTCGTAGTGGGCCAGGGCGGCCTCGTCGATCTGGTCGCGCGCCGGCTCGACCCGCGACCAGTCCACCGAGAAGCGGTAGGCGTCCAGGTGCATGGCCGACGCGAGGCCCACATCCTCGACGGCGCGGGTGAAGCCCTGCACGGCGTCGCCCACGAAGGCCTCGCCCTTGCCCAGGCCCCCCTCGGCCACCGGCAGCGTCCAGAAGTACCAGTCGTTCTGCGTCAGGCCGTCCTCGATCTGCGCGGCGGCGGTGGCCGCGCCGAAGCGGAAGCTGCCGCGGCCGGCGGGGGCCGCGAGGGGGCCGGGGGCCGGGAAGTCGATGGCCTCGACCGGCGGGGCGGCGTCGGGGCCGGCGTCGGGCGGGGGGGCCGCGTCGACGGGCGTCGCGTCGGGCGCCCGGGCGTCGGGGGCCTGGGCGTCGCTCCCCCCCGCGTCGGCCACCGGCGGGGCCACGCCGCCGCCGCCGCCGTCGTCGCAGGCCACCAGAAATCCCAGCAAGATCAAAGCCTTCAACCGCACCATCATGCCTCCCCCCGGGGCCCGCGCGCCTCGCCTGCGCGCATTCTCGTGCGCGGAGGGCCCCTTCTGCTACTGTGCCGCCGACGAAACCGCGGGAGTGCCGCCATGCGTATCTTCGAGCCCCACATCCACATGTTCAGTCGGACGACGGACGACTACGAGAACATGGCGCTCGCTGGCATCAAGGGGGTGTGCGAGCCGGCCTTCTGGCTGGGCCAGCCGCGCACCACCGTCGGGGCCTTCAAGGACTACTACGACACGCTGCTGGGCTGGGAGCGCTTCCGGGCGGCGCAGTTCGGGGTGCGCCACTACTGCACCATGGGCCTCAACCCCAAGGAGGCCAACGACGACCGCGTCAACGACGGGGCTGTCGAGCTGGTGCGCGAGTACTGCACCCGCGAGGGCGTCATCGCGATCGGCGAGATCGGCTACGATGACATGACCGCCAAGGAAGAGAAGTACTTCCAGATCCAGATCCAGATCGCCATCGACCACGGCCTGCCCATCCTCATCCACACCCCCCACCGCGACAAGGAGCAGGGGGTGCGGCGGACGCTGGACGTGGTGCGCGAGTCGGGCATCGCCCCCGACATGGTGCTTGTCGATCACAACAACGAGATGACGACGCCCATCGTGAAGGACACCGGCTACTGGCTGGGCTACAGCATCTACCCGAACACCAAGATGACGCCGCAGCGCATGGTGGAGATCTTCCGGCGGTTCGGCACCGACCAGATGATCATCAACAGCGCCGCCGACTGGGGCATCAGCGATCCCCTGCTCGTGCCCAAGACCGTGCAGGTGATGCGCAAGTCGGGCATGGACGAGGCCGAGATCGAGAAGGTGGTCTGGCGCAACCCCATCAGCTTCTTCAGCCCGTCGGGCCAGATCAGCTTCGCCGACTTCGGCGACAACGAGGGCATCGACCGGACCCGCCTGCACCAGGGCAACTCCGTCCTGCGCGGCCAGACGCCCTGAGCGGCGGGGCGCCCTGCCCTGCCGCCTCGCGCCCCCAGCCAACCGGCTTGCGGCGGCCGGCCCTTGTTGGCCAAGATGTTCAGTGATTTCGAGCACAAACAGCGTGGTCGCGGGGTTCGATGGTGGCCACGCTCAGGAGGGGAGACGCATGACGCGTTTGGGAATCGCTGCCATCCTGGCGGCGCTGGTGTTCACGGGGTGTGACGACGGGGGCGACGGCGGCGCCGGGGGCGCCGGCGGCGTCGGCGGCGGCCAGGACCAGGGTCCGGGCGGCGCCGGCGGCGGCGACGACATGGGCGCTGGTGGCATGGGCGGCGCCGGTGGCATGGGCGGCGTCGGTGGCATGGGAGGCATGGGCGGCGAAGGTGGCATGGGCGGCATGGGCGGCGGGGGTCCGTCCGATGACTGCATCGACTACTGCGACCGCATGGAGCAGAACTGCGCGGGCACCTACCCCGACAAGCAGAGCTGCCTCGACATCTGTGCCTTCTTCCCCGATGACGGCGAGACGGACGCCACCGAGGGCAACTCGGTGCAGTGCCGCGTCTACCATGCCGGCGTCGCGATGATGGAGCCCGAGCTGCATTGTCCCCACGCCACCGCCAACGGCGGCGGCGTCTGCGGCGACGCCTGCGAGAACTACTGCGGCCTCATCCTGCAGACCTGCCAGGGGCTCTACCCCGACGCGGACGCCTGCATGAAGGAGTGCGAGGCGTTCCCCCAGGACGCCGAGGCCGGCGCCACCGAGGGCGACAGCGTCCAGTGCCGCACGTACCACGCGTCCTTCCCCGCCCTGGCGGACGGCGCGACCCACTGCCCCCACGCCGGCCCGGATGGCGGCGGCGTCTGCGGCAGCTACTGCGATGTGTACTGCGACCGCTTCATGGACAACTGCCCCGGCTACTACGAGGACGCCGACAACTGCCACGCGTTCTGCGAGCTGTTCCCCCAGGACGGCGAGCCGAACGCCACCCAGGGCAACAACGTGCAGTGCCGCATCTACCACGGCAACCTGCCCGCCCTGGGGGATCCCGACCTGCACTGCCCCCACGGCAGCCTGACGGGCGGCGACGTCTGCGGCAGCTACTGCGAGGTCTACTGCGACGACATCGCGGCCAACTGCGGCGACTACTCGCAGTACCCCGACCGCGACGGCTGCATGGCCGCCTGCGAGGGCTTCAACCGCGACGGCGCCGACGGCGACGTGGACGGCAACAGCGTCCAGTGCCGCATCTACCACGCCACGCTGCCCGCCTCGGTGCAGCCCGACCTGCACTGCACCCACGCCGGCATCACCGGCGGGGGCATCTGCGGCGACGATCCCTGCCTGGCCTACTGCGACCAGGTCGCGGCCAACTGCCCGGATTCGTACACGGATCGCGGCAGCTGCATGGCCGCCTGCGCCCTGGTGCCGGCGGACGGCGACTGGAACGCCGTGGACGGCAACAGCGTGCAGTGCCGCGCCTACCACGCCAGCTTCCCGGCCGCCGCCGACGGCGCGCTGCACTGCCCCCACGCCGGCCTCTCGGGCGCCGACGTCTGCGGCGACAGCTGCGAGTTCTACTGCGATCTGATGGAGACGAACTGCGCCGGCAGCTACGGCGACCGCGCCGAGTGCCTGGCCGCCTGCGCCGTCTTCCCCGCCGGCTCCCCCGGCGACCTGACGGGCGACACCCGCGAGTGCCGCATCTACCACGCGAGCTTCCCGGCCGCGGCCGACGGCGCCACCCACTGCCCCCACGCGGGCCCCGATGGCGCGGGCGTCTGCGTCGCCGACGATCCCTGCGACACCTACTGCGACCTGATGGCCGAGAACTGCGCCGGCAGCTTCCCCGACCGCGACGCCTGCATGGCCACCTGCGCCCTGTACCCGCAGGACGGCGAGCCGGGCGCCCAGGCCGGCAACTCCGTGCAGTGCCGCACCTACCACGCCGGCGTGGCCGAGGATGACGCCGCCCTGCACTGCCCGCACGCCTCCTCCAACGGCGGCGGCGTCTGCGGCGACTACTGCGAGAACTACTGCCACATCGCCCTGCAGACCTGCGGCGGGCTGTACGCCGACGAGGCCGCCTGCATGGCCGAGTGCGCCGCCTTCCCCACCGACGGGGCGTTCGACGCCACCGCCGGCGACAGCGTCCAGTGCCGCACCTACCACGCCAGCTTCCCGGCCGTGGGCAACGGCGAGCTGCACTGCCCCCACGCCGGCCCCGACGGCGCCAGCGTCTGCGGCGATCTCTGCGAGGTCTACTGCACCCGCGCCATGGCCAACTGCGATGGCATCTACCCCAACCGCGACGTCTGCCTGGCCACCTGCGCCGAGTTCCCGACGGACGGCGCGCCCAACACCACCGCGGGTGACAGCGTGCAGTGCCGCATCTACCACGGCAACCTGCCGGCGGCCGGCGATCCCGCCCTGCACTGCGCGCACGCCGGCCTGACGGGCGGCGGCGTCTGCGGCGATCACTGCGAGGTCTACTGCAACCGCGTCGCCGACAACTGCGGCGATCAGGACGTCTTCCCGGACCGCGCCGCCTGCCTCGCCTCCTGCGAGGCCTACCCCACGGACGGGGCCGATGGCACCACGGCCGGCAACTCGGTGCAGTGCCGCATCTACCACGCCACCGCCCCCGCGGCGGCCGACGCGGCCACCCACTGCCCCCACACCGGGGTGACGGGCGCTGGCGTCTGCGGCGAGGATCCCTGCGAGGCCTACTGCGATCAGACCATGGCCCACTGCCCGGCCCTCTACCCGAGCCGGGACGCCTGCCTCATCGGCTGCGGCGAGATCCGCGACGACGGCCAGTGGGATGACGAGCGCGGCAACACCGTGTCGTGCCGCGCCAACTACGCGAGCTGGCCGGCCGCCCAGGACATGGCGCAGTGCCAGAACGCGTCCATCGGCAGCGCGGAGTGCCGCTGAGCCTCGGGGGGCGCGCCCGCGCCCCCCAGCCGCCTACCTGACCGTCCCCAACATCGCAGATTCCTTCAAGAAATCTGGCATCCTGCGCTCGACGGCCACCTCGAGGGTGGCCTCCCCGCGCTTGACGGTGAGCTTCACCTGGCTGCCCGCCGGGCCCAGCAGGCGCCCATGGGTGATCTCCTCGGCCGGGCCGAGGGCCTCCACGCCGTCGATGTGGGTGATGGCGTCCCCCACCTGCAGGCCGGCGGCCTCGGCGGGGCCGCCCGGGATGAGCGCCTCGATGACGAAGCCCCCCTCCACCCGCCGGAACAGCGGCGACCAGATGGCGCCGATGTCCCCCAGGGTCTCGACCGGGCACGCCTTCTCGGCTGGCCGATCGCCCTTGAGCTTCCAGATGCGCCGGCCGCGATAGAAGCACGACGTCTCCACCTCGACGGGCGTCTTGGGGGCGTAGGTGAACCGGACGCTGCGCCCGTGCCGCCAGCCCGCCGCGTAGCCCGAGACCTCGAGCTCGCGGCCCTGGGGATCGAGCATCCGCAGCTCGCCGTGCAGGCGGTCGTCCACCAGGTGGCGCTCCGCGCGCAGCGTGCACTTGCCGTCGAACTCCCGCAGCAGGCCGGTGCCATGGGTCAGCGTCGAGACCCCGCAGAGGGCGCCATCGGCGCCATGGAAGACCTGCTCGCCGTGCCGCAGGCCAGCCTCGTCGTGGTTCTGCACCTCGAGGACGCGCCCCTGGAAGTCACGCCGCTCCCAGCGCCCGACCGGGTGGCCGTCCACCGACGGCCCCGTCAGGCCCGGCTTGCCCGCCCCCGCCGCCGACGCGGCCCACACGACGCCGACGGCGACGCCCCAGCGCCTCCCCATCAGCCGCCGACCGGGACGAGGGCGATGCGGCCCTGGCGCAGCTCGTCGAGGAAGTCCAGCTCGGTCATCTTGATGTAGGGCGGCCCGCCCGCCGGGCGCTCGGCCGTCACGCTGCGCTGGCTGGGGTTGGGGTGGTTCAGGTCGAGCCGCACCACCACCCACTCGCCGTCCAGATCCTCGCCGCAGTCCTGCATGGTGAAGCGGTAGCCGCGGCGCAGCCCGGCGATGTCGGCCCGGGCGTCGGGATCATGGGCCCAGCGCCGCGGCCCCTGCAGCTCCTCCAGCGTCGGCAGCAGCGCCGGATCCACCGGCTCGGGCTCCGGCGGCTTGAGGGGCGCGTTCGCGTCGGCCTCCGTCTCGGCGATGATGGAGTCCAGCAGGGAGTCGAGATCCTTGGTCGCCATGGGCACCTCCAGATGACGGGCTCAGGGTACCAGCCGGGCTTCCACCTCGGCGAGCCGCTTCTTGACGGTGGGATCGGGGCGCCGCGCCAGGGACGAGGCCAGCAGCCGGCGCGCCCGCAACAGCTGCCCGCGGGCCAGCGCCACGAGCGCCAGGTTGAAGCGCAGCCGGCCGTCGAGGGCCGCGTCCGTCACGCCCTCCAGCGCCGCGCGCGTCAGGGCCTCGGCGTCCGCCAGGCGGCCCGCCTTGAAGGCCACGAAGCCCAGCTCGCCCAGCGTCTCGGGGTGGCCGGGGACCGCGTCCAGGGCCCCCTCCAGCAGCGCCGCCACCGTGGCCCACTCGGCCTTGCCCACCACCGCCCGCGCCCGGGCCAGCCCCGCCTTGCGGGCGGCCTCGTCGGGCTTGCGCACGCGCAGCGCGGGGGCGTCGGCGTCGACCCACGCGACCCCCAGCACCCGCCCCCGGGGCAGGACGGCGGCCGGCTGCTCGGCGTCGCGCTTCACGAAGAGGCGCCCGTCGGTGTCGACCCGGAAGGCCCCGCAGCCCCCCTCGAACCAGCCCTGGTCGTCGGGCACGAGGCCACGCGCCTCGCCCGGCGCGGGCACCGTCACCGTGAGATCGTGGTAGCCATGGTTCTCGGCCCAGCTGCAGCAGTCGATGGCCAGATCCACCGCGAGCTGGTTGCCCTTCAGGCTGACCATGCCCGCCCCCAGGCTCTTGTCGGTGGCCTGGGGCCCGTCGGGCCAGCCATCCTCCCGCGTCGCCCGCTCCGTCTCGATGGCCACCGACACCGCCGCCCGGAAGTCCGCCCCCAGCCACGTCGCCAGGTTCACGGCCTCGCCCTTCGGCGCCCGCACCGTCACCAGGGAGCGGTCGTCGAAGTCATGGGCGCCGCCCGTGTAGCCATAGGTGCTGGCGTTCACCGAGACGGCGTCGCCGAAGATGCCCGCCACCTCCATCGAGCCATCAAAGTTCCACGCCGCCCCCTGCTCGCCCGGCATGGGACGCTCGAGCTCCTGGCGCCCGCCCAGCCACTTCGTCTCCGTCCCCGTCACCGGATCCATCGCCACCAGCGCCGCGAAGCGGGCGTCCATCCCCGGCGCGTAGCCGCCATCCCGCACCACGCGCAACTGCGTGATCGCCTTGCCTTTTCCGATGGCCAGCCCCGGCACCACCCGCGCCGACGGGGTGCCATCGAGGCGCACGTCAGCGACGACGTGGCGGGCGTCGGGCGCGTCCGTGGGGGCCAGGTTGATGAGGGCGCGGCACGGCGACGCGGCGGCGGGGGCCGCGGCCAGACAGAGGATGACGAGGGGGCGCATCAGTGCTCTCCGGGGGAGGCGGTCACGAGCGCGGTGTGATCGAGGAAGGAGACCTCGTCTGGCGCGCCCGGGGCGTAACGATACCGCGCCACGCCGCCGGGGACCAGGGCCACCGACGACGCGGACACCGTGCCGTACAGCGGGGTGCGCACGCAGAGGCGATGCACCGCGGCGAAGACGTCCGCGGGCAGGTGCGGGGGCGGCGGGGGCAGGCCCGTGGGCGTCTGGGCGTCGGCCAGCGCCGCCTCCAGGCTCTCCAGGGTGCCATCCACGAGCGCCTGCGCCCGCGCCACCTTCGGGAACGTCGGCGTGTCGAGCACGCCGTTGGGCAAGACATGGAACCCCGGCGGCACCGCCGCGAACGCCATCGCCTCTCCGGGGCGCCCGTACGCCACGGAGAGCGCGGCGGCGTCACCGAAGAGCAGGTTGAAGGGCAGGAAGTCTGCGGGATCGAGGGCCTCCAGCCAGGCTCGCGCGTCCGCCCCGCGGCGCAGGACCTCCAGCACCACCTCGCCCCGCGACCGCGCCGCCGCCGGCCCCGGTGGCCGGGGCTCGTTGGTCAGCCCGGCGAAGAAGCCATCGGGCCGCACGCCCAGCCACGTCCCGCCGGCCACCAGGTCGCGCCCGCCCACCACCCGGGGGGCGTCCACGAGCACCTGCGGCCCGGTGGATCGGCGGCCGTAGAACTCATCCCGGTTGGCGGCGATGACGAGGGGCCAGCGGGGATCGGTGCCCCGCCCGACCAGGAAGGTGCACACGGGCGATCAGAAGCCGCCGCGGAGGCCGAGGTTGAGCGGGATGCCGTCGTAGGTCGCCTTGAGGGAGTCCCCGAAGCTGCTGGTGCTCAGGTAGCCCAGGTTGGCGAAGGCCGCGACGGACGGGTTGAACTGGTAGCTGCCGCCGAAGTTGAAGCGGAAGCTGTAGCCGAAGCGCGTGCTGTCGAAGGGCGTGTCCTTCGCGGCGTCCTCGTCGGCCGTCCAGATGGCCGCGCCCAGGCCCAGCATGCCGTCGAACGTCACCCCCTGGTACACCGGAAAAGCCATGCGAATCCGGAACATGGGCGTCATGACGAGCTGCCGGGTCTTGTCCTCGATGGTCACGCCCCCGACGGTCTGATCGGCCGCCTTGAACCAGTGAAAGCCCCACTCGAAGCCGGTGCCGACGACGGCCCCCAGCATCCGGTCGAGGCCGGGGATGATGCTGAGCGTGGTGCTCAGGTCGGCCTCGGTCTTGTTGCCCTCGTCCGGATCGGCGGTGGCGGTGCCGCCGAAGCCGAAGCCGAACTCGAGGGTGCCGTTGTAGCCCGGCAGCGCGGTGCCGGGCTCGGCCGCGCTCGCGGCGGCGGGGGCCACGATCGCGGCGAGGAGGAGCGTGTTGAGCGTCTTCATGAGGTCTCCATTCCAGGTTCGTCCATGGTTCTACACCGGCCGGGGGCCGGGTCGAAAGCCACCGCGGTTTACGAACCCGATCGCGTGCTTAGAGTCACGCCCGTCGCGGCCCAGGCCGCAGAAACCTTGACCCGGAAGCACCAAGGAGCCCCACATGAACTTCGACCGGTTCACCATCAAGGCCCGCGAAGCCGTCGCCGCCGCCGTCGAGCACGCCCGCCAGACCCAGGCCCCCGAGCTGTACCCCGAGCACCTCCTCATCGCCCTGCTGAAGCAGGAGGACGGCGTCGTCCCGGCGCTCGTCCAGCGCGTCGGCGCCCGGCCGCCGGAGCTGGTCGCGAAGCTGGAAGAGGCGCTGCGCGGCAAGCCCCGCGTCCGCGGCTCCACCTCCCTGGGCGAGTCCCCCGCCCTGCGCCAGGCCCTCGAGGGGGCCATCGAGGAGGCGCGGACGATGGGCGACGAGTACGTCTCGGCCGAGCACGTCGCCCTCGCCCTCGTCGACGCCGATGGCACCCGCGGTGTGTTCAAGGCCGCCGGCATCGATCGCCAGCGCCTGCTGGAGGCCCTCCAGGCCGTGCGCGGCAACACCCGCGTGCAGAGCCAGGATCCCGAGAGCCAGTACGAGGCCCTCAAGAAGTACACCCGCGACCTGACCGACCTCGCGAAGCGCGGCAAGCTCGACCCGGTCATCGGCCGCGACGAGGAGGTCCGACGCGTCATGCAGGTCCTGCAGCGGCGCACCAAGAACAACCCCGTGCTCATCGGCGAGCCCGGCGTGGGCAAGACGGCCATCGTCGAGGGCATCGCCCAGCGCATCGCCACCGGCGACGTGCCCGATGGCCTGCGCGACAAGCGGCTCCTCAGCCTGGACCTGGGCGCCCTCATCGCCGGCGCCAAGTACCGCGGCGAGTTCGAGGAGCGCCTGAAGGCCGTGCTCAAGGAGGTCTCGGCCAGCGAGGGCCAGATCATCCTGTTCATCGACGAGCTGCACACCCTCGTGGGCGCCGGCGCCGCCGAGGGCGCCATGGACGCCAGCAACATGCTCAAGCCCGCCCTCGCCCGCGGGGAGCTGCGCTGCGTCGGCGCCACCACCCTCGACGAGTACCGCAAGCACATCGAGAAGGACGGCGCCCTGGAGCGCCGGTTCCAGCCCGTGCGGGTGAGCCAGGCCACCGTCGAGGACGCCATCTCCATCCTGCGGGGGCTCAAGGAGAAGTACGAGGTCCACCACGGCATCCGCATCCAGGACGCCGCCCTCGTGGCCGCCGCGAAGCTCTCGGACCGCTACATCACGGACCGGCAGCTCCCCGACAAGGCCATCGACCTGGTGGACGAGGCGGCCAGCCACATCCGCCTGCAGCTCGACAGCCGCCCCGCGGCCCTCGACGACCTGGAGCGCCGCCTCACCAGCCTGGAGATCGAGCAGGTCTCGCTGCTCAAGGAGAAGGACGCCGCGTCCCGCGCCCGGCTGGAGGAGCTGAAGCGCAACATCGCGGATCTCAAGGAGGAACGGGAGGCCATGCGGGCCGCGTGGCAGACCGAGCGCGACGCCATGGACCGCATCAACGGCCTGCGCGAGAAGCTGGAGGCCGACGGCAGCGAGGCCGAGCGCCTGCGCCAGACGCTGCCCACCGTCGGCGACTACCGCGAGCGCGAGCGCCTGTATCAGCGCATGGGCGAGCTGCAGAGCCGCCTGGCCGGGGCCCAGAAGGAGCTCGACCAGGCCGAGGCGCGCCTGGCGGACCTGCAGACCGATGGCAAGAGCTTCCTGCGCCTGGAGGTCAGCCCCGAGGACATCGGCGCGGTCGTGAGCCGGTGGACGGGCGTGCCCGTCGAGAAGATGCTCGGCAGCGAGATGGAGCGCCTGACGCACATGGAGGACCGCCTCCACACCCGCGTCATCGGCCAGGACGCCGCCGTCGAGGCCGTCGCCAACGCCGTGCGCCGGTCCCGCGCCGGCCTCGCCGACCCGGATCGCCCCATCGGCAGCTTCCTCTTCCTGGGCCCCACCGGCGTGGGCAAGACGGAGCTGGCGCGCACCCTCGCCGACTTCCTGTTCGACGACCCGCGGGCCATGGTCCGCATCGACATGAGCGAGTACATGGAGCGCCACACCGTGTCGCGGCTGCTCGGCGCCCCCCCGGGCTACGTCGGCTACGATGAGGGCGGCCAGCTCACCGAGGCCGTCCGGCGGCGCCCGTACAGCGTCGTGCTGCTCGACGAGGTCGAGAAGGCCCACCCCGAGGTCTTCAACGTCCTGCTGCAGCTCCTGGACGACGGCCGCCTGACCGACAGCCAGGGCCGCACGGTCGACTTCCGCAACACGGTCGTCATCATGACGAGCAACCTGGGCAGCGACGCCATCCAGGGCCTCCGGCCCGACCAGGAGGAGGAGCGCGAGGCGCGCGTCCAGGCGGCCCTGCGCGCCCACTTCCGGCCGGAGTTCCTCAACCGGATCGATGACGTGGTGGTCTTCCACGCCCTCGGCCGCGAGCACCTGGATCGCATCATCGACATCCAGCTCGCCCGGTTCCGCAAGCGCCTGGGCGAGCGCGACCTGAAGCTCGAGCTCAGCGAGGCGGCCCGCAAGCTGGTGGCCGACGCCGGCTACGACCCCGCCTTCGGCGCGCGCCCCCTGAAGCGGGCCATCCAGCGCCTGCTGGAGAACCCCCTCGCGCTGCGGCTGGTGCAGGGCGAGTTCCTGCCGGGCAGCACCATCCGCGTCGACGTGCGCGACGGCGCGCTGGACTTCACGGCGGGCTGACCGCCGGTGCCCCGGGCGGCTACGGCTCGGGGCACTCCAGCGGCCCGCCCAGGAAGCGCACGCCGGCGCCCCCCCACCAGGCCAGGTAGTAGTCGAGGCCGCCCCCCACGGCGTGCAGCTCGCCGACGTCCCACGCCACGGGCGCCAGGGGCCCCGCCAGGCGCCCACCGGCGCTGAGCACCTGCGCGTAGAGGACGCCGTCGGCCACGGCGAACAGGCCGTAGGTGCGATCGACGCGGAGCAGCTTGATGGCCGAGGCCGCCAGGTCGCCCAGGGCCACGGCGTCGCCGAGCGGGACCCCCAGCCGCGAGTAGCGCTGCAGCGTCAGCACCCCGTCGCGGCTGAACACGACGGGCAGCTCCTCGATGTAGTAGTTGCCCTGGACGGCGGCCGCGTCGACGGGACCAGCCACCCGCACGGGCGCGAAGGCGGGCTCACCCAGGCTCGACAGGCGGGTGAGCCAGAGGCCGTCGTCGGTGTGGAGCAGCACGGCGAAGCCATCCTCCCCGTTGCCGACGAGGTCGATGGCCTGGCCGGGCCCCAGGTCGTAGGGGCCGTGCGTCAGCTCCCCGGCGACGGGATCCAGCAGGGCGGTGTGCAGGGTGGGGCCGGCCTCGCCCCGCGCCACCCAGGCCACCGCGACGTGCTCGCCGGCGGGCACGATGGCCAGCGCCGTCGCGCCGTCGATGGGGATGGGCCCCGGCGCGCGGACGACGGCGCCATCCTCGCCGAGCACGGCGACGCCCGCCGGCCCGAGCCGATCCGGCCAGGCCACGACGAGCCCCCGCCGCACGACGGCGGTGGCGAGCGGGTGCGGGACGGTGCCGAACCGCTGCACCTGCCACACCGAGGGGCCGGGCAGGCTGAGCTGGACGACCCAGTTGGGGTAGCCGGCTGCCACCAGGCCCACGACCTCGCCGAACCAGACCAGCCCCTCGACCTGGGTCTCGCCGACGGGCAGGGCCAGGGCGCCCCCCAGGGGCAGGACGGGGGCCTCGTCGATCCGGCCGTCGCAGTCATCGTCCTGCTGGTTGCAGGTCTCGGGGGCGGGCGCCGGCGCGTCGCAGGCGACCACCTGGCCGGCGGCGCACCGGCCCCAGCCCGCGCCGCAGGCCGTCTCGCACGCGAAGGCGCCCTCGTCCGTCCGGCCGTCGCAGTCGTTGTCGACGCCGTCGCAGCCCTCCTCGGGCGCCTGGCACGGCCCCAGGCGGCCCGCGACGCAGACCTGGACGCTGCCGGGGCAGCCATCCGGGCAGGGCCGGGGGCCATCGCACTCGGAGGCGGCGACCACTGCCGCGTCAGCGCGCGCCGCGGGCGTCGCGGGCGCGGTGTCATCGCAGGCCCCCAGGCCGACGCAGGCCAGGGCGGCGACCAACCTCACCGGCCAGCCCGGCGCCCGCACCGGCTGCTCAGCCACCCGTGTAGCACGCGGCGAAGTCATTGCACGTCATCCCGTCCTGCGACGCGCACTGCGTCTGCGCGGTGCCCTCCTCGCCCGCGAGCGGCAGGCAGGCCGCGAGGCAGATGTCGCCGTCGCTCAGGGCGCTGCCGGCGGGCGCGCACCGCTGGGCGTTGGCGCAGAGGCCCGCGCAGTCCTCCGGCTCGACCTGGGGTCCCTCGGCGCAGAGCGTCTCGAGCGGCGGCAGGAAGAGGCGCGCCTCCCCCATGGCCCGCAGCCCCGCGACGGTGCCCGCGATCCCGGCGTCGTCGCACGGCGTCTCGGGACCGACGGCGCCGGCCTCCTCGGCGCTGAGCTGGCCCTGCAGGACGGCGCCGGTGCAGCCGAGCGCGAGCAGCTTGCCCAGGCCGGCCTCCATGCCCGCCGCGTCCGCGCAGCCCTCCACCAGGCAAGCGGCCGTGCGGTTGCCCCGGCCCTCGCACTCGGGGGTGAGCGGCGGCAGCGGGGTGCCGGTCTGGCAGAGCTGCGCGAACTGCTCGTTCTCGTTCAGGATTTCGATCGTCTCGCCGCAGCCGGCCGCCGCGGCCAGGCGCTGGCCGACGGCCTCGTCGGCCTCGCAGCTCGCCACGCAGAGGCCGATGAGGGAGCGCGTCTCGACGAACCACGTCCCCGGGCAGAAGTCCTCGGGCTCGGCCTGGGTCGCGCAGCGCGCGGCGGGGAAGCAGACGGCCTGGCAGTCCACCGGCTCGCCGCCCCCGGCGCCGCCCATGCCACCGGCGCCGCCCATGCCGCCAGCGCCGCCCATGCCACCGGCGCCGCCCATGCCGCCAGCGCCGCCCATGCCGCCGCCGCCGCCCATGCCGCCAGCGCCGCCCATGCCGCCAGCGCCGCCCATACCGCCAGCGCCGCCCATGCCACCGGCGCCGCCGGCGCCTGCCTGCGCGCTGTCCGGCCGCGGGGTGGCGTCGCCCTGCGGGTCGCCACTGCCATCGCCGTCGTCACAGGCCGCCAGAGCCAGCACGCCCACCAGCCACCACCGCATACGCTCCGCCTCCCACGTTCATCCCAGAGTGGACGAAGCCACGATGGCTGGTGGGGCCGACGTCGAAAACTGGCGAAGCTACCGGGGGAAATCCTACGGGGGAAATCCTACGGATGGGATCGGAGGCCAGGGACCCGGGTCTGCCGTCACCGGCTGGACGGGTGCTCGCCGGCGTTGAAGACCTGATCGAGCGGCCCCAGACGGTCGAGCCACAGGGCCTCCAGGATGGCGAGCTCGCCCTCCAGATCGCAGTCGGGGGCGTCCGTCCCCTCGAGCAGCTCCAGCGTCTCGAAGGCGAAGGCGTCGCCGCCGTGCAGGCGCCACGCGGCGAGCAGCGGCGCGTTCGGGTGCACGCCGGCCCGCAGCATGAAGCGGTGGCGGTTGAGGGCGGCCGGCACGTCGGGGCTGCGGCCGAAGAGGGCCTCCCCGGTGACCGTGTCGCGGACGCGGTAGACGCCCGCGGGCGGCGGGCGCTCCCGCCAGGCGCGCTTGAGGGCGCGGCGGCGCTCAGGGTGCATGGGGACCTCCTTGCTCGAAGCAGACGATGGCCGACCACGGCTTGCGCTCGCCCGGGGCGCGGGGGTCGGGGGGCGGCAGCCAGGCGAACGGCCGCTGCCACCACGGCACCCGGCGCCACCGGACGCCGGCGTGGAAGAGCGAGGTGATGGCGCGGGCCCGCCAGCCGAGGCGCTCGAAGAAGCCCACCCCGTCGGGCGGCCCGAAGCGCAGCGGCGCGTTGGCCAGGCGCCCGCGGCTCTCCCGCTGGATCTGCCGGAGGATGGCCGGGGACGAGAAGTCGAGCGTCCAGCGGACGAACGAGGGCTGCGCCCGCAGATCGCGGGCGAGCCCGGCGACCGCCCCGGCGTCCAGGTACATCACCAGCCCCTCCGAGATGACGAGCACGCGGCGCCCCCAGCCCTCGACCTCCGCGAAGAGCTCGGCCCGCGCGGCGGCGTCGGCCAGGTCGGCGGCCCGGCACTCCAGCTGGCAGCGGGGGCGCTCGTCGGCGAGCAGGCGGGCCTTCTCGGCCAGCAGCCCGGCCTGGTCCACCTCGAGCCAGCGCAGATCGGCCGGCAGCGGCAAGCGGTAGGGCCGGGTGTCCAGGCCGGCGGCCAGGTTCAGCACGCCCGTGCAGCCGGCGGCCAGCGCGGTGGCGACCTCATCGTCGATGAGCCGGGTGCGGACGTTCATGGGCCAGCCATGGCCGGACGCGCCGCCCATCACCGCGGCGATGCGGCGCCCGTGCTCGCCCGCCAGGCGCGCGGCGAGCGGGTCGTGGAACAGCGCGTCGGGGCGCGCGCTCTCCGCCGCGCGGTGGGCGGCGACCCAGCGGGCGGTGTCGGCGACGTCGGTGATGAGGGGGGCGGCTTCCATGGCTCGGCTTTTACCCGGGTAAATCAACCCTCGTCAATATCACCCGGATAAAAATCGCTTCCACCGCCCGAAGCGCCGCCGGCTCAGGCGTCAGGTTGACTCTCCGCCTCGTTTCTGGCCACGATTCAGACCAGATACCAGCCTGGAGTATCCCCATGAACCCCGTCGCCCTCGCCGAAGACCTTATCCCGCTCGGGGAGTTCAAGACCCACGCCTCCCAGTACATGAAGACCCTCAAGGGCCGGACGCGGCCGCTCGTGGTCACGGTCAACGGCCGGGCGGCCGCCGTCGTGATCTCGCCGGAGGCCTGGGATCGCATGCAGTATCGGGAGCAGCTGCTGGCATCCATCGACGCCGGCCTGCTCGACAGCGCCGAGGGGCGAGTCATGGACACCCCATCGGCCCGGGAGTACCTGCGGCAGGCCCGCCGCGCGCGGGCCGAGGGTGACTCGCCCTGATGCGCGCCTCATGGACCCAGCAGGCCCTCGACCGGATGGTGGAAATCGAAGAGTACATCGCCCGTGACAACCCGGCCGCCGGCGAGGCACACATCGATCTGCTGTTCCAGCGTGTCGAAGCGCTGACGTCCTTTGCTCACCGCGGCCGTAGGCTGCCCGAGCGGCCCAACGACGACCTGCGGGAGATCATCGTCAAGGGCTACCGGATCATCTACCGGGTCCGTGAGCCGGACGTCCTCGAGGTGATCACGGTGCAGGAAGGCCACCGCCTCCTGCGGGACGACGAGCTGGATCGCTGACGCCGCCGGGCCCTCAGGGCCGCTCGATGGTGATCTTCAAGATGCGGTCGCCCACCGCCAGGGCGTCCACCACGTCCAGATCGCTGGCCTGGCCGAAGACGGTGTAGCGACCGTCGAGGTGGGGCTGGGGGCTGTGGGTGACGAACCACTGGCTGCCGCCCGTGTCCTTGCCGGCCAGGGCCATGCCCACGGCGCCGCGGGTGTAGGGGTGGCGGCCGATCTCGCAGGGGATGGCGTAGCCGGGGCCGCCCCAGCCATCGCCGCGGGGGTCGCCGCCCTGGACGACGAAGTCGCCGACGACCCGGTGGAAGAGCAGGCCGTCGTAGAAGCCGCGCTCGGCGAGGGTGATGAAGTTCTGGACGGTCAGCGGCGCGTCGTCGCCGAAGAGCTCAATGGTGAAGCGGCCTTTCGTGGTCTCGACGGTGGCCTTGCGGCGCCCGGGGTGGGGCACGGGGCTCGGTTCGCGGGGGGTGGGAGCGGCCTTCGCGGGCTCGCCCAGCGCCGTGAGCGCGTTGGCGGCGGCCGTCGCGATGGCGGCGTTGGCGTCGGTCAGGAAGGGCCGCAGGGGTGCGCGGGCGTCGGCGTCCTTGAGGGCGGCCAGGGCGTCGATGGTGGCGATGAGGGCCTCGAGCTCGCCGGCCGTGCGCAGCGGGGCGAGGCGGGCGCGCAGCAACGGGGCCAGCGCGGTGGCGCCGAGCTCGCCCGCCGTCGTGGCGGCCTGGCTGAACACGGCGACGTCGGCGTCGGCGAGGCCGGCGCGCAGGGTGGCGTCGACGGCGGCGCTCCCCTCCCCGCCCACGCTGGCGGCGGCCTCCAGCAGCGCGATGCGCAGGATGGCGGTGGTGGCCAGCGGGTACCGGCGGGCGATCTCGGCCGCCCGGGCCGGGGCGGCGAGGTGGGCGAGCAGCGGCGGCGTCAGCGCGGCGACGAGGCCAGGCGGCGCGGCGACGGCGGCGCTCGCACGTCGACAGGCGGTCGCCGCCCGCGCGATGCGCAGGATGGCGGTGGTAGCGGGGGTAGCGGCGGGCAGCGGCCCGGCAGCGCAGGTGGGCGCGGCGTCAGCGCGGGCGGCCGGGCGGCGCGCCTCGCCCTGGGGCGCGCGGCCCGGCAGCGCAGGTGGGCAGGGCGGCGCCCGGCGCCTCGCCTTCGCGGCGGCCTCGGCGGCCGGCATGGCGGGGGCGGCCAGGAGCGCGTCCAGGGCCGTCGTCCAGACGTGCAGACGGGGGCCGTCGGGCCACGCGGGCGGCGCGGCGAGCGTGGGCGCGAGGGTGGCGAGGCGGCCGGCCTGCTCCGCCGCGCGCCAGGCCTCCACCCCCACCCGCCAGTCGGGATCGGCGGCGGCCTTGAGCAGCGCCGCGTCGAGCCGAGCGACGCAGGCAGCGCCCTGCTCGGCCGGGCAAGCCCCCAGCGCCGCCTCCGTGAAGCGCCCCAGCGCCCGGGCGCAGAGGGCCCGGACGTCGGCGTCGGCGTCCTGGGCGCAGGCGAGCGTCGCCGTGAAGATGCCCGGATCGACGAGGGAATCGGCGCGGCGGAGGGCGAACGCGGCGCCGTAGTGATCCCCGTCCGCCTTCAGCCACTCGACCAGCGGGCCGGCCAGATCGGGGGCGGCCCCCTTCTCGCGTCGAGCCACCAGGCCGAGGGCGATGCGGGCCGCGCGGCGGACGGCGGGGTCGGCGTCGCCCTCGGCGGCCTTGAGCAGGAGCGGGCGGTCCGTCGTGGCCAGCTTGCCCAGGGCCTCGATCAGCCGCACGCGCACCGGCGGGGCCACCTCGGCCTCGACCCGGGACGCCACGGGGCCCGGCGGCGCGGCCTCGATCTGGCCCCACGCGAAGGCCGCGGCCTCGCGCACCTCGAAGTCGGCGTGGCCGAGGGCGGCCTCCAGCCGGGGCAGCGCCGCCGCGTCCTGCAGGCGGCCGAGGGCGTCGACGGCGGCGCGGACCAGGGCAGGATCGGCCGCCTGCAGCGCGGCGTCGTAGCGCGACAGATCGACCACCCGGGCCGCCGCGAGGGCCTCGACGTCGGCGATGGGGGCGGGCGCGGCCAGGGCCGGCAGCAGCAGGAGCAGGGCGCTGATCATGGGGTCCTCCGGGGGCTCGTCGCAGCCTGCCGCGCCCGGGCCGGGAGGGCAAGGCGCGGCAGACTCGACGCAGAGCCCCCACCCAACCCGCTGATTCCTTTGCGTTTTTCAGCACGTGCTCCGCGCCGGCCTTGCAGCCATGGGGCCACACCGTTAGCATCCGGCCCGGGTCGGCAGTTCACCCAGGCGTCGCCGCGCGGGTCCCCCGCGAGCTGAACCTGCCTCATCACATCCGCCTGGACGTCGCTTCTCTTGAGCGTGCGCCGGGCCGGAAGTCGGCGACCACCGGCCCTCCCCTGCGCGCGCTCGAAGGAGCTGGTCCGATGTCCCGCGAGTCCATTGCGCTGTCCGTCCCCGATCTGTCCGCGTTCGCCCGCGCGCTGAGCGCGTCGCTGCACGCCCGCGCCGACGCCGGCCCCCCCGGCCACGTCGAGACGCTCAACCTCATCGCCCGCGCGCTCGGGCACCGCAACCTGCAGAGCCTGCAGGCCGCGCTCAAGCGCCCGCCCAGCGCCCCGCCGCCCCCGGCGCCCCTCACGGCCGGCGCTCAGAAGGTGCTGGGGCGCCTCGACGCCGACGGTCGGCTGGCCGCGTGGCCCGGGCGGCTGGCGCAGCAGCGGCTGGCCGCCTGGCTCGTCGCCACGCGGTTCGCCGCCCGGCGGGCCTACACCGAGCGCGAGGTGAACGCCGTCATCCAGGGGGCCATCGCCTTCGAGGATCACGTCACCGTCCGCCGCGAGCTCGTCAACATGGGCCTGCTCGGGCGCACCGACGACGGCCGCACCTACCGCAAGGGGCCCGCCCGCCCGGACGAGGAGGCTCGGGGCCTCCTCCACGCCCTGCGCCACCGGGCGCGCTGATCCGCGTCAGCGGATGGGCTCGCCCCGCGCGCAGAGGTCGACGAACTGCGCGATGCGCCGGGCGCGGGTCGCCGCCTGCTTCGCGTCCTGGACGCGGTAGAGGATGGTGAACCGGCTGCTGGCGCTGAGCCCCTCGTAGTACCGCAAGGCCTCGGGCACCTGCTCCAGGGCCGCCTGCAGATCGGGGGGCGTCGTCGCGGTGGAGGGCGGGTCGTAGGCCGCGTCCCAGCGGCCATCCGCCTGAGCCCGCTCGACCTCGGCGCGGCCCGGGGCCTCCAGCCGACCCGCCGCCACCAGCGCCTCGATGCGCCGCCGGTTCACCTTCGACCACCGGCTGCGCGCCCCCCGCGGCGTGAAGCGCTGGGCGTAGAAGTCGGCGTCGATGCTGGCCTTCTGGCTGTCGATCCACCCGAAGCGCAGGGCCTCGTCGAGGGCCTCCGAGTAGGTCGGCCCGGCGATGCCGCTGCCCTTCTTGGGGATCTTGAGCCAGAAGCCCGGCGCCTCGGCGTGGTGGGCGGCCAGCCAGTCGCCCAGGGCGGCGGCCGAGGGGAAGGCGAGCACGGGCAGATCGTCGGGCAGCGTCATGGGGCATCCAGCGAGCGGTTGGGCGCGGACGATAGCATGGCCGCCCGGGCGGGGCCTTGCTCGCCCGGGCGCGCCGCGGCATGGTGCCGCCTTCGCCGTGGCCCGCCCGGAGCCGGCGCGGCGCCCACACCACGGGAAGAACCGAGTTGTTTCAAGACGTTGCGCAGTCCCCCACCGCCGCGGCGGCCCGCGTGCTGCAGGCCGCGGCGCTGACGGGGCTGGCGTGGGGGCTGACCGTCGCGACGGCCCCGCTCCTCTTCGTGCAGCTCGGCCTGAGCGAGTGGGAGGTGGGGCTGCTGGGGGGCGCGCAGGGGCTCGGCCTGCTGCTCGGGGCGCGCCCCGCTCCGCGGCTGCTCGCCCGCCTCGGCACGCGCCCCCTGCTGGCCGGGGGGCTCGCGCTCTACGGGGTGGAGCTCGCCACCTTCCCGCACATGGAGGCGTTCGCGGCCCTCTTCGCCCTCCGGGTGCTGGACGGCGTGCTCTCCATGGCGGTGACCGTCGCCAACGAGACGCGGATGCTGGCCGCCGGCCAGCCCGGGGCCGAGGCGTCGAGCCTGGGGCGCCTGAATCTGGTGCTGTCGGCGGGCTTCCTCGGAGGCGCGGTGGCCTCGGCGATCGCCATCACCGCCTGCACCCCGTGGGTCCTGTTCGCGGCGGCCGGGCTGGCCATGCTGGTGGGCGCGGCGCTCGCGGCGCGGGTGCCCGACGCGCCCGCCCGGCCGGTGGCGGTGGAGGCGGTGCCCGCCACGGGCGCCGCGGGCGCGAGCTGGCGCCTCCCGCTGGCGGTGGGGGCGGCCTTCGGGGCGTTCGTCGGCACGCTGCAGACGGTGCTGCCCGTGCACTTCGTGCGCGAGGTGCACCTGCCGGAGGCCAGCGTGGCGGCCATGCCCGCCGTCTTCCTGGCCTGCCTGGTGGGCGCGCTGCGGCCCCTGTCGCGGCTGGCCGACCGCCTTGGCCCGCGCAGGGTCCTGGCGGCGCTCGCGTTCGGGGCCCTGCCCGTCTGCGCCGCCCTCGTCCTGGCGCCCGGTACCCTCGGCCTCTACCTCGCCGCCGGCTTCGCGGGGGCCATCCTCGGGCCCACCCAGTCCATCGGGAGCGCCTGGCTCGGCCAGCGCGCGCGCCCCGGGCGGCTCGCAGGGGCCCTGGCCACCTTCGGCGCCGCCATCGCCCTCGGGCGCGTGCTCGGGCCGCCCGTCGCGGGGCGCGTCTATGAGGGCCTGGGCGCCGAGGCCATGTTCGGGGTGCTGGGGGCCATGTGGCTGGCCCTCGGCCTGGCGCTCCTGCGGGCCGAGCGCCGATGACACGTCAAGGCTTCCAAGCGTCCACCTGAGCTGTGTGGGCCCGCCGCACTGGCCCCCGGGGCGAGAGTCGGGCAGGATGACAGGCAGCCCGGCTGCGTGGAGACCGCGAGATGTTCCAACGACTCACCCTGCTGGCCCTCGGGCTCGTGGGTCTGCTCGTCGCCGGCCCCGCGCTGGCCGCCGAGCCCTGCGCGGAGATGGTGCGCCTGCAGGCGGCCCACACGGCCCACGCCGCCCTGCCCGACTCGAACCCGGCGACGCTCAACCGCCTGCTCACCGACGCCCTCACCGCCCGCGACGCGTGCTTCAAGAAGTACCAGTGGTCCCGCGAGGTCGACGCGGCGGTCAACGCCCTGGCCCACCCGGTCTACGTCGTCCCCGCCAGCGCCATCACCTCGGGGGCGCTCCGGCAGAGCCCCAACGCCTACGACTACGACCTGTTCGCGGAGATCCCGGGCCACGGCAAGGTCATCTGGGGCGTGGCGTCGCTGCCCTGCACCCTGCTGGACGGCAAGTGCTTCAACCCGGGCCCGGCGGCGCCGAACATGTACATCGACACCCGCGTGACCATCGACGGCCGCGAGGTGGTCATCCAGATCCGGGGCGAAGAGAGCAAGCGCATGGCCGCCACCACCGTGGCGCTCCGCATCCTGCACGAGCGGTTCGAGGAGGCGTTCAAGAAGCCCCTGGCCGAGCTCTCGGGCCACCTCGCCGCCATCAACCTGGCCAACTTCCAGCAGGAGTTCGCGGAGCGCCGCTACAAGAAGGGCCAGAGCGAGGACGAGGCCAAGCAGGGGGCCATCCGCGCGATCTCCTTCGGGAAGCACCGCATGGCGGCCCCCTTCAACTACCGGGCGTTCACCGTCGTGCTGGGCGACTGGGAGCAGCAGAAGCTCAAGCTGAGCGGCGACCGGGAGGCCGTCGAGTACCGCGTCCCGGCCAAGGTCGACATCACCGCGAAGGATCGGCAGCCCTGATGGACGCGCTCGCGCAGATCGCCGCCCAGCTCGGCCACCCCCCCGGCGAGCCCTGCCCGGTGAGCAGCCTCAACGAGGTGCCGCCCGAGGTCATCGAGGACGCCCGACGGCTGCCGTCGAGCATCCTGCGGGTGATCTACCTGCGGCACCGGCTGCCGTTCGCCCGCCTGGGCGAGCTGGTGCCCTTCATCGCCGACTGCATCGACGGCCACGCGCCCGTCGCGACGTGGGGTCGGGGCCGGACGGTGCGGCTGGCCGCCGAGCTGCCCGACCTGGTCAGCGCCCCGGCCCAGGCGCTGCTGGCCCCGCTGCTGGTCCTCGGCCCGATCCGCACGCTGGAGAGTGGCCCGGGCCTCCACTTCGAGGCCGGCGCCCCCGTCGTCGTCCTGCCGGACGTGGACTACCGCTGGGCGCCACCGCTGGGGCTGCAGGCCACCGTCTTCACGCCCGATGCCCCGCTCGCGGCCGATCCGATCGTGGCGTTCCGGCGCTGGGTGGCGGTGTGGCTGGCCTGGCAGGCCGGCTTCGTCGAGGTGCCGGCGGACGCGGACGCCGAGACCGCGCTGCGCCTCCTCGTCCCGGACGCCGCGAGCTTCACCGAGGACGCCCGGATCGCCGCCCGCGCGTGGCTGGTCCAGCGGGCCCGGGGCGCGTCGGCCTACGACGCCCCCGACGCCCTACTCCGCGCAGTCGAACTCGGCGCAGGCGGTGGCGGCCAGGCAGGCGATGTCCCCGGATGACTTCGGGCGCCCCAGGCAGGCGGCCTGACAGCTCGCCGCGTCCGCCCAGAGCGTGGAGAACGGGTTGTCGGCGGTGAGGCAGCCGGCCAGCGTCGCGCAGCGCGCCTCGCAGTCGGCCAGCGAGGCCAGCGGGCCGCTGGTGCAGAAGGCCCGGTGGTTGTTGTCCTGGTTCTCCTGGGTGGCGTCCTGGCTGACCGCGGCGCCGAAGTAGACGTCCCCGCAGGTGCCATCCGCCCACTGCCGATAGAAGGCGTTCTGGGTCGAGTTGTCTTCGACCTGGCGGCAATAGTGCGCCTGCTCGCCGGCCAGCAGGGCCTCGTAGGGCGCCCCGACGGGGCAGGCCTCCACCAGGCAGCGCGCGTAGGTGGCGCCGAAGCGGTCGCAGACGGCGGAGAAGTCGTCGCTGGCCCCGCCGCCGCCGCCGTCGCCGCAGGCAGCGAGCAGGGCCACGACGACAAACGGCTTGCGGATCATGGAGTTACCGCCCAGCCCGCACGAGGCGACCGGGGCGGGCGCCGGTGAGCTGGCCATCCCGCGCGATGACCTGGCCGCTCACCAGGGTGGCGCGGTAGCCGTCGGCGAACTGGAGCAGGCGCTTGCCGCCGGCGGGCAGGTCGGCCACAAGGTGCGGCGGGTGCAGCCGCAGCGCCGCGTGATCGATGACATTGAGATCGGCCTTCTGCCCCACCGCCACCGTGCCGCGATCGGCCAGGCCCACGAAGCGCGCGGTGTCATGGGTCATCATCTGCACGACCCGCTCGAGCGGCAGGCCCTGGGCGCGGTCGCGGGCCCAGTGCGTCAGCATGAAGGTCGGGAAGCTGGCATCGCAGACGGTGCCCACATGGGCGCCGCCATCGCTCAGCCCCGGCAGGGCGAGGGGGTGGCTGAGCATCGTGTAGAGGTTGTCCAGGTTGCCCTGGATGTAGTTGTAGAGCGGGAAGTAGATGAGCGCGCTGCCATCATCATGGGTGATGAGCGCGTCGTAGAGCCCGCTCAACACCGAGTCGCCCCGCATCCGGGCCCGGGCGCCGATGCTGTCCTTGAACCCCGGCTCGTAGTCGGGGTGCTCGCCCAGGGTGAACATGCGCATGCCGATCATCTCGATCTGCGCCAGCAGCAGGTCCGCGAGGGGCGGGATGGGGCTGCCATCCCCCGCCACCCGCTCGCTCTTCTCCGTCATCATCTGGGCCTTCAGCGCCGGATCCCGCAGGCGCTGGACGCGCTCCTCCACCGGCAGGTGGCTGATGGCCTTGTAGCTGGGGAAGCCCATGAAGGGGTGGAAGGTGGTGTTGAGCCCCAGCAGGACGCCGATGGCCCGGGCGCCGACCTGCAGGCGGATGGGGGTGCCGGCCGCCGTGGCCTTCTCGGCGCGCTCGATGATCCAGCGCCACTGGTCCGGCGACTGGTCGCGCTGCATCAGCGAGATGGACATCGGCCGCCCCGAGGCGCGGGCCATGGCCTCCAGCACGTCGAACTCGCCGTGGAACTTCCCGTCGCCCTCGGGCAGGTCGAAGTCGCTCACCGCCTGGACGACGCCGTGCCCCACCTCGCCGAGCACCCGGGCGAGCCCGACGAGCTCCTCGCTGCGGGCCTCCGCCGCCGGGGTGTGGGCGCCGCTCGCGGAGCGGTGGTTGTCGCTGCGGCCCGTCGAGAAGCCGACGGCGCCGGCCTCCAGGGCCTCGCGCACCACCGCGCGCATGCGCTCGATGTCTTCCGGCGTCGCCGCCTCGTCATGGACGGCCCGGTCGCGCATGACATAGACCCGCACCGGGTCATGGGTGATCTGCAAGCCGAAGTCGATGGCATGGGGCTTCGCGTCGAGCGCGTCCATGTATTCGGGGAACGTCTCCCACTCCCAGGTCAGGCCCTCGGCCAGCGCCGAGCCCGGGATGTCTTCCACGCCCTCCATCAGCGCGATCAGCTTCTCGCGATCGGCCGCGTGGGCGGGCGCGAAGCCGACGCCACACGACCCCAGGATGGCCGTCGTGACGCCGTGCACCGAGCTGGGCATGAGATCGGGATCCCACGAGATCTGCCCGTCGTAGTGGGTGTGCAGGTCGACGAAGCCGGGCGTCACGATGGCCCCCGCGGCGTCGATGGTCTGGGCGGCGTCGCCGGGCGCGTCCCCGACGGCCACGATGCGCCCGTCCTTGATGCCCACGTCGCCGGCGTACCCGGCCTGGCCGGTGCCATCGATGATGGTGCCGCCCGAGATCTTGATGTCGTATGCGTACTTCATGGGGCCAAGGTGCGGCGTCGGGCCGCATTGATCAAGCCCCCGGTGCCCCGCCGTTGACCTGCGGGGGCGGCCGCGCTCCACTCTGCCCATGCTGGCCCGCGCTCTCCTGTCCACCGCCCTCCTGGTCGGCGCCGCCGAGGCCGCCGATCCCCCCGTGACCGTCACCTTCGACCGCCTGCCGCAGCAGGCCTGGCTCTGCAGCCGCCACGGCCCCGACTGGCAGCTGGGCCGCGGCCCCGAGTCCATCGGCGGGCGGGCCTTCGCGTCGCCGTTCGCGCTCACGGTGGCGCCCGGCCAGGTCGTGAAGTTCCGGGTGAAGGCCCGGGCCACGGACCGATCGGCGGTGACGTACGCCACCACCGGCTGGCCGGCGGGGGCGACGCTGGACGCGGCCACGGGCGAGTTTCGCTGGACGGCCGCCGGCGCCCCGGGCGAGCGCTTCGCCGTCGACGTCACGGCCCGCGCGGCCGCCGACGCGCAGGCGACCACCCACCTGGACGTGCGCGTCGCCACCGAGCTGGAGCAGGCGCTCTGGCGGGCCGGCCTGGGCGGCAAGGCCTGGCCCGACTGCACCGCCCGCCCCGCGGAGCAGGTCATCCGAGAGGTGGACCTGGATGGGGACGGCCGACTCGACGCGCTGGTGTTGAGCGCCTGGACGGACCCCGGCGACGACCACGGCCACCGCTTCAGCCGCCACGAGCTCTTGCTGCGTGGGCCGAAGGGCGATCGCGTGCTCGACTGGGAGCTGGCGAGCCCGGAGGGCTGGCTGGGCGACGTCGAGGTGGCCCGGGCGCCCGGCGGCGTGGCCCTGCTCGTCGCTCGGCAGCACGCCTGCGCCGGCGATGGCAGCGTGCGCTTCTTCGCCGTGCGCGGCGGCGCCGTGGTGTCGGCGGGCGACTTCTACCCCGTCGAGCCCGCGGACGGGGGCGAGGGGGATGGCGCGCTGGAGGTGAAGCTGTTGCCGGACGCGGACGGCGTCGTCACCGCCATCCAGGTCACCGAGTACGAAAAGACCCGGAAAATCCCCTGGAAGAACGGGGGGTTCGACCTGTAGGCCGGCTCAGGGGGTGATCTCGACGCGGTACTGGAACGCCGCGTCGGCCGCCGAGCGCAGCGCGAAGCCGGCGTCCCGGCCGCCGCCCTGGAGCGTGAAGCGCACCAGCCGCTCGCCCGCGGGGATGCGGTCCCGGCAGCTCACGCCGCGGGCCCCGCAGAACGTCAGGTCGGCGCAGGCCACGCCGTCCACCGAGAAGGTGGCGCAGGTCAGCAGGCTGTCGTGCTGGTAGTAGATGAGGACGCTATGGCTGGCCGCGGCGTCGAGCCGCGCCGTGAAGAAGTCGGCCTCCCCCACCCGCAGCACGCCGAGGATGCTGCCCACGATGACGTCGGCCTCCGCCGCGCGGTCGTTGGGCTCGGACTCGGTGGCCTCGCAGTCGTTGTTGCAGGCGTCGCCGGGCACCCACTCCTGGCCGTTGGCGTCGTCGCAGGCCTCGAAGCCCGGCTGGCCCCGGCTCAGATCGAGGCGCGTGATGCCATCCCCGCAGGTGGCCGTGCGGCAGCGCGCCGTGCAGCCGTCGGCGTCCTCGGCGTTGCCATCGTCGCACTGCTCGCCCACCTGGACGATGCCATCGCCGCACGCGGGCAGCGCGCAGGCGTTGGTGCAGCCGTCGTCGTCCACGTCGTTGCCATCGTCGCAGGCCTCGACGCCGGCCTGCAGGAAGCCATCGCCGCAGCGGGCCGGCTCGCAGGCCACGCACGCGTCGTCGTTGCCGCCGTTGCCATCGTCACAGGTCTCCACGCCCGCCTGGACGGCGCCGTCGCCGCAGCGCGCGACGCGGCAGGCGTTGGTGCAGGCGTCGGTGTCGTCGTCGTTGCCGTCGTCGCAGGTCTCCTGGCCCTGGACGACGCCATCCCCACACAGGGCCAGCAGGCAGGCGTTGGTGCAGCCGTCGGTGTCATCGTCGTTGCCGTCGTCGCACTCCTCGCCGTCCTGGACCACCGCGTCGCCGCAGCCCGGGATGCGGCAGTCCGGGCTGCACCCGTCGGTGTCGGCCTGGTTGCCATCGTCACAGGCCTCGCCGGCCTGCACGATGCCATCGCCGCAGAACGGCAGCCGGCAGCCGGAGGTGCAGCGGTCGGCGTCGTCGTCGTTGCCGTCGTCGCACTGCTCGCCGTCCTGCACGATGCCATCGCCGCACGCCGGGAGCGTGCACTCGTTGGTGCAGCCGTCGTTGGTGACGGCGTTGCCGTCGTCGCAGGCCTCGTCGCCGCTGCGCACCCCGTTCCCGCAGCGCGTGCGGGTGCAGTTGGCGTCGCAGCCATCGCCGTTGGTGGCGTTGGCGTCATCGCACTCCTCGCCGACGTCCACCTCGCCGTCGCCGCAGGCCAGGGCCATGCAGGCCGCGGCCGCGCCGGGGGCGGCGACGCACCGACGCGCGGCCGGGCAGTCGACGACCTCGCCCCACACCCCGCGGGGCGTGCACGTCTGGAGCCGCTCGCCCTGGCACCGCGTCTCGTCGGGCTGGCAGGCGTCGCCGCCGCAGTCCACGGGGCAGTCGGCGAACGTCTCGCCCGGCTCGCAGACGCCGTTGCCGCAGCCGGTGGGCGCGCGGCAGACGATGCCCTCGTCCGGCGTGATGCGCGCCACGCCCAGGTCGCAGGGCGTCAGCAGCTCGCAGACCAGGTGGCAGGAGCCGCTGCCGACGCAGGCGTTGCTGATGGCGCCGCTGGCGCTCATGCCGTCGAAGCCCGAGGCCACGTCGATGCTGCCGGCCATGGTGCAGACGGCCTCGGCGTCCACCTCGAGGCGGGGCGCGGTGTTGGGCGGGCACTGGGCGATGAGGTCGCTGCGGGCGCACTCGGCGGCCGCCCGCGTGCCCGACTTCGCCCCCTCCTCCGTCCCGCAGCCGGCCAGAAACACAAGCAAGATCAAGCTGTTGAGCGTGCGCGTGTGCATCAGTGGTCGTCCGTCACGGTGAGGCGATAGGTGAAGGTGTCGGCCACCGTCGAGATGAGGCCGAACGCGTAGTCGCCGCCGACGTTGCCCTGGTAGGTCCAGCGGAAGCCGCCGGGGATGGCCACGAGCGGGAAGCAGGGGTTCGGGTCGATGGGGTTGGGATCCATCAGCCGGGGGCAGGCGCCGTTGCGCACCACGCAGAGGGCCACGGGGCACTGCTCGCGGCCCCGCCGCGCGAAGGTGACGTCGAACGACCAGGTGACGAGGAGCCCGGGGGGGCAGGCCTCGCCCTGGCCCACGCCGCAGCCGAGGTGGAAGCCGAAGTAGTCCGTGTCCCCGTCGGTGAGCTGCCCGTGGATGAGGCCGTGGGCGATGGCGTCGCCCGCGTTGAAGCTGTTGTTGGGCTCCGTCTCCGTCGGCTCGCAGGCGGCGTCGCACCCGTCGAACGGCACCCGGTTGCTGCCGTCGTCGCAGTACTCGTAGCCGGGCTGCCCCGCCACCAGGTCGTCACGCAGGATGCGGTCGCCGCAGCGCGCCGGCTGGCAGCTCGAGGTGCAGGCGTCGGCGTCCTCGGCGTTGCCGTCGTCGCAGCCCTCGCTCGGGTGCAGCAGGCCATCCCCGCAGCGCGGCTCGGCGCAGGCGGTGGTGCAGGCGTCGCCGTCGTCCTGGTTGCCGTCGTCGCAGGTCTCGGCGCCGGCGTGCACGACGCCGTCCCCGCAGGCCGCGGCCTGGCAGGTGCTCAGGCAGTCGTCCGTGTCATCCTCGTTCCCATCGTCGCAGGCCTCGACGCCGACCTGTACCACGCCGTCGCCGCAGCGGGCCGGGACGCAGGCGTTGGTGCAGTCATCGCCGTTCTCGTCGTTGCCATCGTCGCAGCCCTCGCCGGCCTGCACGATGCCATCGCCGCAGCCGGGCAGGCGGCAGTCATTGGAGCAGGCGTCGGCGTTGTCTTCATTGCCATCGTCGCAGCCCTCGCCGTCCTGCACGATGCCATCGCCACAGGCGGCCCGGAGACAGTCCGGCGTGCAGGCGTCCGTCTCATCGTCGTTGCCATCGTCGCACTGCTCGCCCGCCTGGGTGAAGCCATCCCCGCAGACCGGCAGGCGACACAGCGTGGTGCAGGCGTCGGTGTCGCTGTCGTTGCCATCGTCGCACTCTTCGCCGGCCTGCACGATGCCATCGGGGCAGGCCGCCACCTGACAGTCGTTCGTGCAGTCATCGTTGTTGGTGCGGTTGCCATCGTCGCAGGCCTCGCCCGCCGTGCGCAGCCCGTTGCCGCAGCCGGTGGGCGTGCAGTTGGTGTCGCAGCCGTCGCCGTTGGTGCCGTTGCCGTCGTCGCAGGCCTCGCCCGGATCGAGCACGCCGTCGCCACAGGAGCTGGCGCGGCAGGCGGCCCCGCCCTCCTCCTGACAGACCTGCGGCACGGGGCAGGGCTCGGCGTCGCCCCAGGCCCCGCGGGGGGTGCAGCGCTGCAGATCGTTGCCGACGCAGCGCAGCGCGCCGGGCGCGCAGTCCATGCCGCCGCAGTCCACGGGGCACGACTCGAACGTCTCGCCCGGGTCGCAGACGCGGTCGCCGCACGCCGTGGGGGCGCGGCAGATGATGCCGTCGGCGGCCGAGACACGCTCGACCCCGAGCTCGCACGGGTTCGCGAGGGCGCAGACGACGCGGCAGGTGCCGCTGCCGACGCAGGCGCTGCTGATGGCGGCGCTGCCGGCCTGGTTGCCGATGGCGTCCTGGCTGAGATCGATGCTGCCCGCGGCCTGGCAGACGGCCTGGGCGTCGGCGTCCAGGCGCGGGACGGTGTTGGGCGGACACTGGGCGACCAGATCGCTCTGGACGCACTCGGCGGCCGGGGCGGTCCCGGCCTTGGCGGCTTCGTCCGTCCCGCACGCGGCGAGCGCGACGGCGAGGGCCGCGAGCACCGCGCGGCGACACAGGTCCTGGGCTGCGATCACGGGGCCTCCTCGGGCGTATGCCCTCCACACACTGCGCAACGCCCATGCCAGCCGCCGCAGGCCGCCCCCCGGTCGCCTGCGACGCCAGCCAGCCCGCGGCGATGGTCGGCCGACGGTCGGGGCGCTCGGAGAATCCGTCCGGCGGCAGTGCCGGTCAAGGCAGATTGCAACACACCCGGCCCAGGCCGGCTGTCGAGCGCCCCGACGCCTGTCGGCCGGGACGTCAAGGGAGCGTGGGACCCGCCCCTTCCTCGACGATCTCGCAGCGCGCCCCCAGGTCGAGCGGCGTGTGCACGAAGGCGATCTGGCACATCTCGTCCTGGGCCCCGAAGCCCCAGTTCACCAGGGAATCCGTGGGGTTGCGGTAGTGACACCGGAACTCGAACCCCTCCCCCGCGTCCAGGTGCAGCGGCGGATCGAGCTGCTTGAGGGGCGGGGCGTGCCAATCGCGATTCTCGTACAGCGGCTCGCGACGCTGCCCGCCTGACCAGCGATACACGTCCACATACTCGGCGAGCTGGTGCGTGTGAGACGACAGGATGATCACATCGACCGGGTGGTTCATCTCGCAGCGGATCCACTCGTAGTGGCGATCGGTCTGCGGGGGCACGTTGATGTCGCGATCGCGCACGGCCGAGCCCCAGATGCCGCCGCGGACGTCGGCGGGCGACATGGTGTAGCCGTTCACCCGGGAGAAGACGGGGATGTCCTGGGGGAACGGGTTGACGAAGTGCAGCTCCACCATGACCTGCAGGCCAGGCGGCAGCGTCGCCGCGATGCCCTCGGGCAGCGTCAGCTCCTCGCGCTCGTTCTGGCTGGCGAAGATGAAGATCCCCTCCTCCATCAGCTCGGTGTACTGCCGGTACAGATCGTCGCAGTCGTACATGCCGTCCTCGATGTCGAGGCCGAGCAGGCCGAGGGCCATGACGTCCATGTGGTGCACCCCGCGGGTCTGCAGCGACGTCACCCGGTGCACGGGCGTCGCGACGTCCGTGGGCAGGTGGGCGATGGCGCACTTCCAGATCTCCTTGCCCGCCGGGGCCACGGTGTCGATGCCCATCTGGAAGCCCTCGCCGGGGGCGGGCGGGGGCAGGTCCTCGGGCGTGAAGTCGGCCACGTAGGGGGGCAGCTCCTCCGCGGGGTGCGGGGGCTCGTCGGCGGTGCCGAGGGGCGCGCCGCCCGCGATCCAGGCCCGGAAGCGCGCCCGCGTCTCGGGCGACAGCTCGAAGCCGAGGGGCATCTGGCGGACGTCACCGACGGGCCCGTCGAAGACCTGGAGCAGCAGGCTCGCGTCGGGGTCGCCGGGCACGACCCGGGTGGTGCCGACGGCCAGGCCGGCCACCCCCACCAGGCCCGCGGCGCTGGCGCTCAGCGAGGACAGGTCCAGCCCGTTCTTGGGGTTCGGGCCGGCGTGGCAGGCCGGGAAGGCGCAGGAGGGGCCCAGCACGCTGGCCTGGAGGGCGGCCAGCGTGGGCACCTCGGTGGAGCGGGCGTCGCCGCCCGCGTCGTCGCAGGCCACGAGGAGCGTCAGGGCGAGGAGCACGGCGCGCTGCATGGGAGCCTCGTCACGGCGGGGTGGCCCCCAGCATCGACCACGAGGCCCGGCGCCGGCAAGGGCCGGCGAGCGTCAGACGCGCTCGAGGACGGCGGCGGCGCCCAGGCCGCCCGCGGCGCAGATCCCCAGCAAAGCCGTGGACTTGCCCGTGAGCGCCAGCTCGTTGGCCATGGTCAGGACCATGCGCGCGCCGGTGGCGCCGAAGGGGTGCCCAAGGGCGACGGAGCCGCCGTGCACGTTGAGCTTCGCGGGGTCGACCTCGCCCACCGCCGTGTCGCGGCCCAGGCGGGCGCGGGCGAAGGCGTCGCTGCCGAGCATCTTGAGGACGCTGAGCACCTGCGCGGCGAAGGCCTCGTGCATGTCGACGAGGTCCACGTCGGCCAGGGCGAGGCCCGCCTTGTCGAGGGCCTTCGGCATGGCCAGGGCCGGGCCCATGAGGAGCTGGTCGGCCGGATCGACGGCGGTGTAGGCCCAGGAGCGGAACGCCGCCTTGGGGGTGAAGCCGAGGGCGCGGGCCTTCTCCTCGCTCATCAGCATGACGGCGGCGCCGCCATCGGTGAGCGGGCTGGAGTTGGCGGCGGTCAGCGTGCCGTCCTTGGCGAAGACGGGGCGCAGGCGCGCGATGGCCTCCAGGCTGGTGCTGGCCCGCACGAGGGTGTCGGCGTAGACGCGCTTGCCGCCGCTGCCCTCGACGGTGAGGACCTCGTCCTCGAAGCGGCCCGAGGCGATGGCGGCGGCGGCCCGGTGGTGGGACTGGACGGCGAAGGCGTCCTGGTCGGCGCGGCTGATCTCGTTGCGCGTCGCCATGCGCTCGGCCGCCTGCCCCATCACCTCGCCCGTGGTGCGCTCGGCGATCTCGGGCTTCTTCGGCAGGATGTCGGTGATGGGCATGAGCTGCGACAGCACCTGGAGGTACTGCGCCGGGCCCGCCTTGCCCAGGGCCAGGGGGGCGATGGCGTGCATCAGCTTCTGGGGCAGCTTGATCTCGGCGTTGCTGGTGCTGTCGCTGCCGCCGGCGATGATGACGTCCGCGTCGCCGCGCTCGATGGCCGCGGCGGCCGTCGTGATGGCCTGCAGGCCGCTCGCGCAGGCCCGCGTCACGGTGAACGCCTCGACGTCGTACAGGCCCAGATCCAGGGCGATCTCGCGGCCGACGTTGGGCGCGTAGCCGGGCAGGATGACGGTGCCCCAGACCACGCCATCGAGCTCGTGGCGCGGCAGGCCCGTCTTCGCCAGGAGGCCAGCGACGGTGGCCTTGCCGAGGGCGATGGCGTCGAGCTTGAGGAACTCGCTGAACGCCTTGACGAAGGGCGTGCGGGCCCCGGCCACCACCACGGCCCGGCGGGGAGACTTCGAGGACTTGCGGGTCGCCATGGGATTCTCCTTGGGTTTCAGGGGGATGGCCGCGCTCAGGCGCCGATGAACATGCCGCCGCAGGCCCGGTGGGTGCCGCCGGTCAGGCCGCTGGCGCCGGGGGTGGCGAGGAACGAGATGAGCTCGGCGACGTCGCGCGGCTCGCCGCCCTGGCCGAGGGCCGAGAGGCGGCGGCCCACCTCCCGGTTGACCGGGGGCATGGCGGCGGTGAGGCGCGTCTCGATGAAGCCGGGGGCGACGGCGTTGACGGTGATGCCGCGGTCGGCGAGGGCGGCCGCCTGGGCGCGGACGTAGCCCACGAGGCCGGCCTTGGAGGCGGCGTAGTTCGTCTGGCCGAAGTTGCCGGCGATGCCCGCCACGCTGGAGAGCGCGATGATGCGGGCGTGGTCGGCGAAGGCGCCCGCGGCCAGCAACCCCGCGTCGATGTCGGCGATGGCGCGCAGGTTCACGGCGACGGCCTGGTCCCACCACTCGGGCTTCATGCGGGCCAGCGTCTTGTCCCGCGTGATGCCGGCGTTGTGCACCAGGATGTGGAGCGGGCGGCCGGCCAGCGCGCCCAGGATGGCGGCGGTGGCGCCCGGATCGGTGATGTCGGCGGCCAGGGGGGTGCCCCCGACCTCGCGGGCCACGACGCTCATGGGCCCCTCGTCCCCCGGGCGATCCACGCAGATGACGTGGGCCCCCTCGGCGGCGAGCAGCTTCACGGTGGCGGCGCCGATGCCGCGGGCGGCGCCCGTCACCAGGGCCACCTGCCCGGCCAGGGCGCGCTCGGCCTCCACCCGCGGGGGCGGAGTGGCGGTGGCCACCAGGTGCCAGGGCTGCCCGGTCAGGAAGGCGGCGCGGTCGGAGAGCAGGAACCGCAGGAGCGGATCGACGCGGCCCTCGGCGCCGTCGGCGACGTAGACCACATGGGCGGTCGCGCCGAGGCGGCCGATCTCCTTGGCGAGGCTGCGGGTGAAGCCCTCGAGGGCGGCGCGGGCGCCGGCCTGGGCCGGGCGCTGGGCCTCGGCCGCGGGGCGGCCCAGGACGATGACGCGGCCGCAGCGGGCGAGGCGGCCGACCCAGCCATGGAAGAAATCGTAGAGAATCCGAATACCTGCCGGATCTTCGAGGCCGGTGGCGTCGAGGATCAGGGCGTCGGCGCGGGCGTCCTCGGGGGCCTCGGCGGCCAGGTCGAGCACCCGGGCCGGGCGGCCATGGGCCTCGCCCGCGTCGCGCCACGCGGCGGGCACGGCGCTCACGCCCAGCAGCACCGGGTTGGCGCCGGCCGCCGGCAGGCAGGCCGCCAGCGTGTCGCCCAGATCGCCCTGCAGGCAGAGCACCGCGGTGCGGTCGGCGAGGGGCCGGGCCTGGCGGGCCGTCTTCGGCCGGCGCAGCTTCTGGGGCGACGGCAGCGGCAGGCCCAGGCTCTTGATGGCCTGGCGAAACCAGGGCTTCGTGTTCAGCTCCACCAGCAGATCGCTCATCGTCCGCTCCTCGCCTCGAAGGTGCCGGTCAGGTTGGCGGGGCCGCCCGGGGCGTCGCCCACGAAGAGGCCATCGTCGTGCACGTAGACGCCGAAGCGGCCCGGGAGCCGCACCGGCCGCGTGAAGCGCACCTCCACGGCCTGGAGGCGCGTCACGTCCCCCGCCCAGAGCACCCGGTTCATCGTCTCCAGGGCCAGGGCCAGGGTGCCGAAGCCATGCAGGATGGTCCGGCCGAAGCCCATGGCCCGGGCGTAGGGCGCGATCCAGTGCAGGGGGTTGAAGTCGCCGGTGAGGCACGCGAACTCGAAGCCGGCGTTGGCGGCCAGGCGCTTCGTGCCGATCTCGCGGGCGGCGGCGGGCACCGTGGGCCGGGCCGTGCGCTTCTCGCCCTCGCGCTTGCCGCCGAGGGGCACCAGGGCGTCGAGCCGGGCCACCAGGGCGTTGGGCGACGAGGGCGTGCCGGTGACGAAGCGCTGGCGGATGACCGCGCGGCGGCCGTCGTCATCGATGCCCTCCAGGCTCGCGCGCACCTGCAGCGGCTCGCCCAGGGGGATGGGGCCGTTGATCTCCATGCGGCAGCCGGCGTTGACGGCCTTGGCCAGGGGGTACGGCGCGCCGCAGAGGAGCTCATGCGTCAGCCCGAGCGCCCACTGGGCGAAGAGGTGGTGTGGCACCTGGCCCTTCCAGGCCTGGCGATCGCCCCCCGTCCACCGGATGTAGTCGGCCACCATCGCCGCGTCCCGCGGCGGCAGCTCGACGTCGATGGACTTCTCGAGATCGCAGGGGGTGCTGCCCACCCCGCGAAAGCGCTGCTCCAGGGCCTGCACGGCCAGGCTGCCCATGGCCCGCAAGACGGGACCCTGGTGGACGACGTGGCGAAGCGGATGGGCCATCGGTCACCTCCGGCGCCCAAGATACTCGGCGGACCGCCGACGTCAACGGGTATTGACGCAGCGCGTCATGCTCGGGTGGGCGCCCGCGCGTCGAGGGCGACGGCGCGAGGAGCCTCATGGTAGCGTCGCGCCATGTCCGAGGCCTCCGACGAGTTCGTGCTGGTCTATGAGGAGCTGCGGCGCATCGCGCGGCTGTTCTTCCGGTCCCAGGCGGCGGTCACGCTCCAGCCCACGGCGCTGGTGCACGAGGTCTTCCTGCGCCTGGCGGGCCGCGACGCCCGCTTCGCCGATCGCACCCACTTCCTGTCGGTGGCCGCCCGGGCGATGCGGCAGATCCTGGTGGACCAGGCCCGCCGACGCCACGCCCAGCGCCGCGGCGGGGGGGCCGTGCGGGTGACGCTGACGGACGCCGCCCCCCAGCCGACGGGGCCGGATCCGGTGGACGTGCTGGCCCTGGACGAGGCGCTCCAGCGGCTCGCCGTCCTGAGCCCGCGCCAGGCGCGCGTCATGGAGCTGGTCTGGTTCGGCGGGCTCTCGGCCGCCGAGGTCGCCGCCGCCCTCGACGTCTCCGTCAGCCTGGTGGAGAAGGAGGGCCGGATGGCCCGGGCCTGGCTGCGCCAGACCCTCTCGGCGAGCCCGGGTGATGACGCCTGAGCAGCACGAGGCGCTCTCCGAGCACTTCGCGGCCCTCTGTGACCTGACCCCCGCCGAGCAGGCGCCGCACCTGCGGGCCCTGCGCGACGCCGATCCCGAGCTGGCCCAGGCCCTCGCCGGGCTGCTGGGGCACGACGCCGCGCTGCAGGCCGACGGGGGCGAGCTGGCGACCGGGGCCGGGCTCCGCGCCCTGGTCACGGGCACAACCACTGGAGATCAAAGCACTTCCACGGCGCCGACGGACGTGGTGCGGCCCGGCGAGCGCGTGGGCGACCGCTACGTCATCGAGGCGCGGCTGGGCCAGGGCGGCGGCGGCCAGGTCTTCCGCGCCCGCGACACGCGCACCCAGGAGGCCGTCGCCCTCAAGTTCCTGGCGGCGAGCGAGCGGACGACGCCGCGGGAGGTCCGCCGGTTCCGGCGCGAGTTCCGGGCCGTCTCGCGCCTCGACCACCCCCACTGCCTGCGGGTCTTCAGCGAGGGCGTGCACCGCGACCGGCGCTACATCGCGATGGAGCTGCTCGCCGGGGGTGATCTGGAGCGGCTGGCCCGGCCGGCGACGCCGGCGGCGAGCGCGCGCCTGCTGGCGACGCTGGTGCAGGTGGCCGTGGCGCTGGACTACGTGCACGGCCGGCGCATCGTGCACCGCGATCTGAAGCCGGCCAACGTGCTGCTGACGGCGCACGATCCCCCCGCGCCCAAGCTGGCCGACTTCGGCATCGCCCGGCTCTGGGGGGACGAGGTGAGCCGCGTCACGGACGGCGGCCTGCTGGGCACGCTCGACTACCTGTCCCCCGAGCAGATCCAGGGCGGGGCGGTGGATCCGCGCACCGATCTCTATGCGTTCGGCTGCATGATCTACACGCTCTGGGCCGGGCGGCCGCCGTACGTGGGCACCGCCTGGCAGCGGCTCGCGGCGCGGGTGACGGCGCCGCCCCCGCCGCTGCGGACGCTGGCCCCGGAGGCGCCGGCGGGCCTGGAGGCGCTGGCGCTGCGGCTGCTGGCGGTGGATCCCGCCGGGCGGCCCCCCAACGCCCTCGCGGTGGCCGAGGCCCTGAGCGCGCTCATCGCGGACGGGGCGGCGGCGGCCGGCCTGGCGGCGACGCTGGCGGACCACGAGAGCGCCGGCTTCCTGTACCCGCCGGCGATGGTGGGGCGCGAGGCCACGCGGGCGGCGCTGGTGGACCGCGCCCACGCGGCCATCGGCGGGCGCGCGCCGACGGCGGTGGCGCTGGTGGGCGAGGGCGGCGTGGGCAAGACCACGCTGGCCCGGGCGGTGGGTCGGGCGGCGGAGGCGGCCGGCGTCCGCGTCGTGGCCCTGCGCACCGAGCCGGAGGCGGCCGCGCCCCTGAGCCCGCTGGGCGCGCTGCTGGCGGCGCTGAAGCCCGAGGACGCCAGCCCCGGGTGGGGCGAGGCCATCCTGGAGCGGCACCTGCCGACCCGCGCGCTCCAGGCCGGCGACGCCATCCTGGCCCGGCTGGCGGGCGAGCTGGTGGAGCGGCTGCAGGCGGCGGGGCCCGTGCTGGTCATCCTGGAGGATCTGCACCACGCGGGGGCCAGCGCGCTGGCGCTGCTGGAGGCCGTCCTGGCGCGGCACGGCTCGGCGGGCGGGGCGGCCATCCTGGGGACGCTGCGGCCGTCGGCGGCGGTGGAGGGCGCCCTGCCGGATCTGGATCGGTGGCCGCTGGCGCCCCTCGGCCCGGCCGACGTGGCGGCGGTGGCGGCGTCGATGCTGGCGACGGCGCTGCCGCCCGGCCTGGCGGAGGCGCTGGCGGCGGAGAGCGGCGGCAACCCGCTGCTGGTGCAGTCGGCGCTGCGCAGCCGGGTGTCGACGGGGCACCTGCGGCGGGCGGGGGCGGCGTGGCGTCTCGCCGGGGAGGGCCCGCGGGAGGCGCGCCCGCTGGAGACGCGGCTTCAGGGGCTGCGGCCGGCGACGCGGGCGCTGCTGGCGGCGGCGGCGCTGCTGGGGCAGCGGTTCGACCTGGATGTGCTGGCGGCGGCCGTCGGGCTGCCCGAGGACGACCTGGCCGACGCCCTGGACGAGGCCCAGCGGGCGAGCGTGGTGCGGGCGGCGTCCTGGCAGCGCGGCACGTTGGATGTCTGGGAGTTCGAGCACGCGCGGCTGGTGGAGGTGCTGGGGCGCAGCCTGCCCCCGGAGGCGGCCCGCGCGCACCACGCGGCGCTGGCGGCGGCCCTGGCCGAGCGGGGGGCGACGGCGGCGCGCATCGCCCACCACTTCGTCGAGGCCGGGCTGGAGGTCGAGGCCTTCCGCTGGCTGCGCCAGGCCGCCCGGGAGGCCCACGCGGGCTTCGACTACGGGGCCGCCGTGCAGCTCGGGGAGGCCGCCCTGGCGCGGGTGGCGGTGGCGCCGGGCGAGGAGCCCGCCTGCCGCGAGGCCCTGGCCGACGCGCTGATGATGGCGGGGCAGAGCGAGCGCGCGGGCGTCATCCTGCGGGCGCTCGTCCCGCTGCAAGGGGTTGATTCTCCAGGACAATCCCGCCTGGACGACGTTCGGCGGCTGCGCAAGCTGGGGTTCGCGCTGGTGCGGTCGGGCGACACCTCCGCCGCGCTCCAGGCCCTGCGCCGCGCCCTCGACGCCCTGGGTCACCCCCTCCCCGCCGGCCGCGCCCGACTGTACCTGCGGCTCGCCCGGGACGTCGTGGCGGTGCTCTGGCGGCGCTGGCGGCCGCGGCGGCGCACGGCCGATGATCCGCTGGTGGTCGAGCACGCCCTGGTGCAGCGCGAGCTGGCGATGCTGCACCGGTGGGTCGACGACGAGCGCTGCGCGGCCCACTGCCTGGGCGCCGCCCGGGCCGCCGCGCGCCTCGCGGCCCCGGATCTGCTGGTGGACGCCTACACCTCGGTGGCCATCCTGCTGGCGTTCGCCGCCTCGGCGCGGCTGGGCACCTGGGTAGAGGCCCGCGCCCAGGCGGTGGCCCACGCGGCGGGCGACCGCGCCGGCCTCGGCCGGGTGCTGCTGCTGCGGGGCATGGCCGACATCTTCCTGCGCAACCAGCCAGCCGCGGGCCTGGCGCGCCTGGACGAGGGCGTGGCGCTCTACCGCGAGACGGGGGATCGCTACTTCACCGGGTGGGCGCTCACCTTCCGCGGGTGGTCGGCGCTGTTCACCAGCCGGTTCGAGCAGGCCGGCCTCGACTTCCAGGTGGCCCTGGACCTGGCGCGGCGGGAGGGCATCGGCTGGATGGCCGCCGACGCCGCCTGCGGGCTCGGCATGATCCAGGTCATCCAGGGCCACCTGCCGGCGGCGGAGGCCACGGTGCGCGGCGTCCTGGCCTCCGATGTGCGGCTGGCCCTGCCGGCGGTCGAGGGGGCGGCCCACGAGGTGCTGGGGCAGGTGGCGTTCGTGCAGAGCCGGTACCGCGACGCCCAGGCGTTCTTCCAGCGGGCCTGCGCGCTCTTCGCGCGGGAGCACCTGGAGCAGTCGTGGGGGTTCGTCGTCCGCATCGAGCTGAGCGAGGCCATCGTCTGGCGGTGGGACGCGGAGGGGCCGGGGGCGGTGCCCGAGGCCCTGGACCTGCTGCGGGAGAACGCCCGTGTGTTGACCCGGCACCTCAAGCGGCTGCCCCTGTTCGCCGGCGCGGTGCCGCTGCTCTGGGCGACGTGGCACGCGCGCGCCGGCCGACCGGCCCGGGCCCGGCAGCTCATGGCCGAGGCGCTGCGGCGGCGGCCGCCCCCCCGCCAGACGTACACCGACGCCTGGCTGCTGTGGCGGACGGCGTTCGAGCGGGCCCGGCTGGGCGATCCCCCCGAGGCGGTGCGGCCGCTGCTCGACGAGCTGGACGCCCTCTGCGCGCGCATCGGCTTCCTGGGCCTTCGCCCCTGGCTGGCCGAGGCCCGCGGAGTGTTCGGTCTGTAGGCCCGACAGACGCGGCCGATCTTTTTTTTGCGGGCAGCGCCCCGGAGTTGCGTTACGCCAGGTGGAGCTGATCCACCACATCGAGGTGAACATGAGCAAGGCGCTTTGGGCGATCCTGCTGGCGGTCCTGAGCGGCTGCAATGGCGGCGGCGGCGTAGCGGACGGCGGACTGGTGCTGGGCGACGGGGCCCCGGGCGACGGCGCGATGGGCGACGGCGGCCTGGACGACGGCGGGGCCGCGGACGGCGGCGGCGCCCCCTGCGAGACGCCGTGTGATGACGGCGATCCATGCACGGAAGACTTCTGTGATGACGGGACGTGCCGCGCCCGGCCCCGGGCCTGCGACGACGGGGTGCAGTGCACGGCCGATCGCTGCGAGCCGGGGCCCATCTGCCCGGACGGGGCCGCCCCCGTCGACGGCGGCTGCCAGTTCGTCATGCGCGCCCAGCCCCTCGACGCCCAGGCCGCCTTCGACGCCTGCGCGGCGTACGAGGCCAGCCCGATCACCATCGCGGACGCCGATCAGAACGCGGCGTGGCGCGAGCGGGCCGACGCCGTCTGCGGGGCCGACGTGCCCCTCTTCCTCGCGCTGCGGGTGGCCGAGGACGGCCGCGTGACATGGCCGGCGGGGGCCGAGGCCGTCTTCACCGCGTGGGGGGACGAGGAGCCCCGGGCCGACGTCGAGGGCGGCCACGTCGAGGCCGCGGCGGGCGGGGCCTGGCGGCTGCGCCCCGGGCCGGTGCTCTGCTTCGCCTGCCAGGGTCCCCCCCAGCCCTACGCCTGCGTCGGCGAGCCCGGCGATCCCGAGGTCCTCGCGCGCCCCGAGCAGTGCAACGCCGACGACGACGACTGCGACGGCCAGACCGACGAGGATCCCGACGGCACCCTCTGCGACGACGGCAACGCCTGCACCCTCGACACCTGCGACGGGCCCCTCGGCTGCGCCCACTACGAGCCCGCCGGCCAGTGCGACGACGGCGTGGCCTGCACGGTGGATCGCTGCGACGCGGCCCAGGGCTGCGTGAACGAGCCCGACCACGCCCTGTGCGATGACGGCGTGGCCTGCACCGTCGACACCTGCAACGGCGAGGGCTGCGCGTTCGAGCCGAGCGATCGGGCCTGCGACGACGGCATCCCCTGCACGGTGGACCGCTGCGACGCCGTCGCCGGCTGCGTCCACGAGCCCATGGACGCCCGCTGCGACGACCAGATCGACTGCACGGCGGACGCCTGCGTGGTGGGCGTCGGCTGCGCGTACACCCCCCAGAACGACCGCTGCGACGACGGCGATGGCTGCACCGACGACGTGTGCGACCCGGCGAACGGCTGCGAAAACCCTTTCAATACGGCCCCTTGCGACGACGGCGAGATCTGCACGCCGGTGGACCGCTGCGACCAGGGCGTCTGCCGGGGCCAGGGCACGCTGCGCTGCGACGACGGGCTGCCCTGCACGGCCGACCAGTGCGCCCCGGGCGTGGGCTGCGTCGCGCCGCCCGAGGACGAGTGCGACCACCCCGGCCCGCTGGCGGGCTACTTCGTGGGTACGTTCGAGGGCTCGGGCGAGGTCATGCCGCGGTTCCTGCCCGACGTGAACTGGCACGCGAGCGGCGGCATCTCGGCCGTCGTCGACGCCTCGCTGACCCCGAGCTTCCAGGGCTATGGCGAGGGCCAGATGGCCTACGACATCCCGGTGCTCTTCGACGCCCGCTACGAGAACGTGCAGCCGGGCCGCATGAGCGGCGCCCTCCAGGACCAGGGCATCGCCGGCTTCATCCATGTGGCCCAGGTCAACGCCCCGTGGAACCCGACCTATGTGTTCGAGGACGGCGTGCTGGTGGAGATCACCGGGGAGACGGCCGGCACGGTGCCCACGCGGGACGTGCTCATCTCCGTCCTCGGCGACGGCGCCCTGGTCAACCTCATCGCCAACGCCTCCCCCGCCGCGTCGCCCTACCGGTTCCGCGGCACCCTGCGGCGCGTCGTCCTGGAGGGCCAGTGCTGCGCCCCCGACGGCGGCTGCGAGCCCACCACGGACCTGGTCTGCCACCGGCGTGGGTGGCACTTCGCGCCCAACGACGCGGGCCGCTGCTGCCAGGGCGACGTCTGCCAGAGCCGCAACCAGGCCGAGTGCAGCAACCTGGGCGGCACCTTCGTCGCCGCCCGCCAGGGCGCGTGCTGCGACCCCGCCGGCACCGGCTGCAACGTCGCCAACGACACCCTCTGCGGCCACGTCGGGGGCCGGCACGTGGTGGGCCTGACCTGCGAGGACGCCAACGACGACGGCCTGGCCGATGGGTGCGGCGCCCCCGCCGACTACGGCTACGCCGACCCGCCCGGCTGCGCGCTCTCGCCCGACCGCCGCGTCCTCACGGCCCGCGTCGCGGACCTCTTCGACCTGCAGCTCGAGGGGACCTGGGTGGCCGACGGCCAGGACTTCGTGACGCAGAACGGGGCGGGCCTGGTGACGCCCCTCGGGACCATCCCCCTCCCCGGCGCCAGCCTGCGGGTCGGCTGCGGCGATCGGTTCTCGCTCATCGGCACCGTCGAGTCGGCCCCCGCGCTGGCCAGCCTGCCGGCCTTCCCCGGCGTCGAGATGGACGTGCCCCCGCGCCGCTACAGCGCCGGCTTCGGCTACGGCTACGAGCTGCGGGCGCCCCCCGCCGAGCTGGAGGGGCCCTTCGCCGACGGGCGGCCCTACCTCTTCGTGGGGACGAACAGCGGCACCAACATCGACCTCGGCGACGGGGTGAGCATCAGCGCCGAGGCCGGGGACCAGCTCACGGTGGCCATCGACCCGGTCGATCCCGGCTTCGTCATCGAGGTGGGCGGCGAGCGGCTCCAGCGCGCCGCGGGCAACCTGATCAACTCGGTGGGCCTGGGCCTCTCCCGCGGGGGGCACCTGACCTGGAAGAGCGCCCTCGACCTCCCCGGCCCCGAGGGCCTGGGCCCGCGCGTCGAGACGGGCCACATCTGGCGCAGCGGCGAGTTCGCCCTCATCCCCATCCCCGGCCTGCCCGGAAACCTGTTTGTGGACGGGGAGTTGCTCGTCGACGTCGGCGCGGCGGTCGACCACCTGCAGCCCGTGGCCGAGGCCCTGTTCAGCGGTGACCCGGCCGTGCTGGCCCAGTCCCTCGTGGCCGCCGGGGATCCCCTGGAGGTGGCGGACGTGCTCGGGGATCTGCGGTTCGCGGGGAACGTGAACGCCCTCACGCTCAGCGTCGGCCCCTTCAACATCACCCTCGGCCAGGCCAGCTTCACCCAGGCGGACGGCGCCCTCGACTTCCGCGGCACCGGCTTCACCCCCGGCGCGGTGCTCGCGCAGGGCGACGCCGGCGCGCTCTTCGAGGCCTTCTCGGCCATCACGCTCCAGGCCACCGGCGAGGTCATCGGCCATGTGGACGGCGACGGCTTCCATGTGGAGGTCGAGGCCGACCTGGTGGCCGGGCCCTTCGTGCTGGAGGACGCCCGCCTCCTCCTGGACTCCGGCTTCGGCATCCGCATCGAGGGCGGCCGGTTCGCCCTCGACTTCACGACGTTCATGAACGCCCTGCGCACCCTCATGGACTGCGACTTCGACGCGGACGGCGCCGTGTGCCGCTTCGCGGGCGTCGAGATCGGCCGCCTGGCGGGCAGCCTGACGGACCAGGGCTTCCGCCTGGACGCCCGGCTTCGCCTGGGGGTGTTCAACGAGGTGGAGTTCGGGGCCGTGGTCCAGGCCAACGGCCGCTTCACCTTGCAGGGCAGCTACCAGAACGGCATCCCGGGCCTGCAGACACAGAGCGTGCGGTTCCAGCTCTCCGAAGCCGGGGTCGCGCTGCAGACGGCGTGGGCCCAGCTCGGCCAGAGCATCCACCTCTCCGGCAGCATGACGCTGGCGGGCCAGTTCACGCTGACGGGCCGCGGCGCCGTCGACATCCGGGGCTTCGAGGTGCAGAGCCTGGAGGTCACGGTGGACAGCCGCTCGGGGCTCACGGGCGTCGGCCGGATGACGGTGCTGCCGCCCCAGGCCGGCGCCGGCGAGGCCAGCGTCACCCTCACCGTGCCCTTCAACTCGCCCGCGTGGACGCTCACCGGCCGCGCCGACCTGGCCCCCTTCGGCTATCGGCTGGCCGAGGTCCGCGTGGACGCCCGCGGCAACGACAACCGGCCCGGGCTGGAGCTCTCCGGCGTCGTCGGCATCGAGGACGCCACCCTCCGCCTCACCGGCAGCGTCACCCCGGCCGCCCTGTCGCTCTCGGGCCGGGCCAACCTGAGCTTCCGCGGCATCGGCCTGCAGGACGCCACCGTCACCCTGAACAACGACGGCCTGCGGGTCGGGGGCAGCCTGGACTTCGGGTTCTTCCGGGCCGCCGTCGCCGGCCTCGTCCTGGTGGACGGCAGCTTCCAGCTCTGCACCGACGGCCGCGTCGGGGTGCCCTTCGCGGGCGCCAACCTCCAGTTCGCGGGCTGCCTCGTCCGCTACCCCACCTTCGTCCTGCAGCGCTTCCCCATCCCGGCGCTCGCGGCCTCCGGCAACGCGACCGTCCGCTTCGCCGGCGTGGGCTTCGACGGCTGGTTCCAGCTGGTCCCCGGCGGGGCGCCCGACTTCGGGGCCCGGGTGGAGATCGACGCCGGCTTCGGGCCGGGCGACGTCGAGGGTCATGTGGACCTGCGGCTCGAGGGTGGCCGGCTGGCGGCCTCGTTCGGCGGCGAGGCCTGCATCGAGGTCAACTACGTCTTCGGATCCGAGGACGTCTGCGTCGGCGCCAGCGGCTCGGTGGACTCCTCGGGGCGCGTCTGCCTCGGCTTCCCGTGGCCCGTCGGGACGGAGTGCATCGACATCCTCTGATCGGCCCGATCGGCCGCCATCCCCGCGCTTCGGCGTCGCTTTCTCCCCGGCACCTGTGCTAGGACGCGTCCGTTGACGCGCGGGGGGAAGAGACGATGTCTGCACGATGGCTCTGGGTGGTGGCGCTGGCGTGGCTGGCGGGCTGCGATGACGCGTCGGATCCCGACGTCGGCGCGGCCGGCGGCGACGAGACCATCGCCTTCGACAGCTTCAAGGGCGACAACCCCATCAGCCCCCGCTCCGTCCTGACGACGCGCCTGGGCGACAAGGACGGCCCCGGCGCCCTCCTGGAGCTGGTGGTCACCGACGTCTGGGGCCGCCTGCCCGACCGCAAGGCGACCCTGATCGTCCAGCGCGTCGACGGCCCCTCCGTCAAGCTCATCGGCTACCTGGAGCCCGTCATCCTGCGCCTGCAGGAGCCCGGCCGGTACCGCCTCGAGGCCAGCATCCCCGACCACCTGACCGAGGTGATGTTCTTCGAGGTCGGCGCCGATGGCAGCATGCCCGTGCCCGCCGACCAGGTGACGCACTGGAGCTTCAGCGCCGACGCCCGCACCCTCAACGACGCCGACGTGAAGGTGCACAGCCTCTACCTGGGCCTGGAGCACCGCTACTTCGCCGCCAGCGGCCCCGCCCCGCGCCGTGGCAACGAGATCGAGCTCTTCGACAACGGCCAGGAGGCCTTCAAGTCGCTGGCCGACGACTTCGCCGGCGTCCAGGAGTCGGCCCACATCTCGCTGTGGCTGATGAAGGAAGAGTTCGAGCTGACCCGCGACCCCGACTACGCCGCCGTCTCCGAGGCCGAGCGCCGCCAGAACACCATCCTGGCCTGGCTCGACCGCCTGCAGGGGACCCGCCGCGTGCTCCTCAACGAGTACTGGGGCGACAGCGACTTCATCAATGAAGTCGCGGTGCTGGACGATGGCCTGCAGGCCCGGGCCGAGCGCGCCGGCGACGGCATCGAGCTGATGCTGCAGCCCAACGAGACCGAGGTCCCCTACCGGGAGGCCATCCCGCTGCGCGACGACGAGTGGTCCTACCGCGACCGCCTGCTGGAGGTCAGCCCGGCCTGGGCCGAGCGCGACTTCCTCAACGAGGAGACGTTCAAGCCCTCGGTCTACGACCGCGACGTGCGCTGGACGGACCTGCAGATCGGGAGCTGGCACCAGAAGTTCTACGTGCTGGACGACCGCATCGCCTACGTCGGCGGCATGAACATGAACCACGCCGACTGGGATACGGGGGACCTGGAGGTCTTCAACCCCCTGCGCATGCCCATCGACGCCGACCGCGCCGAGCGCGACGCCGTGGCCGCCGGCCGCGCCGAGCCCGGCACCCGCCCCCGCCGCGACTACATGACCCGCGTCCAGGGCCGCCTCGTCGACGACGTCCAGGCCCTGTTCCAGAAGCGCTGGGACCTGGCCATCATGCGCGGCGACGCCTACTCCGAGGGCTCGACGCCGTTCACCCGCACCGTCCCCGTCGATCCCCGCGGCCAGGTGCCGGGCGTCGAGGCCCAGCTCAACGTCACCACGCCCATGCCCTTCTGGGAGCACAGCAACCTCGAGGGCATGCGCAAGATGATCGAGTCGGCCGAGAGCTACATCTACATCGAGGATCAGTACTTCCGGATGCCCGTGCTCAACGAGGTCATCCACCGCCGCATGAACGACCTGCCCTGGCTGAAGCTCATCGTCTTCACGGTGCCCGTCGACTACTCCGATCCGGGCCGCAAGTGGACGGCCATCAGCCACCGCGAGTTCCAGCAGAAGTTCCCCGAGCGGTACCTGCTGCTCACCCTGAAGGCCAGTGATTTCAGGGAGATCGATGGCAAGGTCCAGGGCACCTTCGTGGGCGTCGACCTGCACTCCAAGATGCTGATCGTCGACGACGTGATGATGTCGGTGGGCTCCTGCAACAAGAACAACCGCGGCCTGATCTACGAGGGCGAGGCCAACCTGCTCATCCGCGACGCCGAGTTCGTCGGCCAGCAGCGCCGCCGCATCTGGCGCGACCTGGTGGGCCCCGGCCACGAGGCCGAGCTGGAGGACGTGGACGGCGCCTTCGAGCTCTTCAAGCGCCAGGCCGAGTACAACCAGCGCGTCTACGACATCTGGGACGACGCGGACTTCGAGCTGCCGCCGAGCCGCTTCAACGACAGCCTCGTGCCCCAGGGCCGGGTCTTCCCCCTCGACGTGCCCTACGACTGGTGGTTCGACGTCGGTACCGACACCGCGTGATCTGACATGCTCAACCTGTATCTCGCCGCCCGCAACGGCGGCGCCCTCGACCTGGAGGCGGCCGTGGCCTTCCTCCAGGCGGAGGGGTTCGTCGGCGACGCCGGCGCGGACGGGGAGCACCCCCCCGGGCCGGGCGTCGCGCGCCTCTTCGACGACAACGCCCACGACGAGCTGCTGCCCGCCGAGCTGACGTTCGAGGCCCTGCGCGCCGTGGACCGGGGCCGCGCCACGTTCCTGCCCGAGGAGCAGCCCGTCGAGCGGTTCCGCACGCCCCGCTGCACCCTCTGTGGCGACGACGTGGATCTGGACGACCTGGACCGCGCCCTCGCCGAGATCGCGTTCCGGCCGGTGGGCCGCTTCGGCTACATCTGCCCGTCCTGCCGCTCGGATCTGGCGGTGAGCGACATCGACTTTGGCCAGCCGACGGTGGTGGCGACCCACTGGATCTACCTGGAGGGCGCGGCCACCAGCCGCCTGAGCCCGCGCGTCGTGGAGGCCCTGGGGCGGGCCGCGGGGGCCGCCCTCGTGGTGGTGCCCGAGATCCCCGACGACGACGTGGACGAGTGGGTGCCCGTCCGCCAGCAGCGCCGGCGGCCCGGGAAGTGGAAGCGCTAGCCCGCCTGCTGCCGGCCCTCCGCGCCCAGGCGGGGACGGACGCCGTCGTCGGCATCGGCGTCGACGTCGTGCAGCTCGCCCGCATCGTCCGCGCCCGCAGCCGCAGCGACCTCATGCGCCACGTCTGCGCCCCCGAGGAGGGCGTCGCCGATCTCGACGACCCCACCGCCGCCCGCATCTGGGCCGGCAAGGAGGCCATCGGCAAGGCCCTCGGCTCCGGCTTCTGGCAGGACGGGGTGGAGTGGTCGGACGTCCTGCTCGGCCCCGACCTGCGCGTGCGCCTGGCCGGCCGGGCCGCCGCCCTCGCCGCCGGCGACCGCTTCGTGGTCGCCTTCGCCGAGGCCGACGGGCACATCCTCGCGGCCGCCTGGCGCCTGCGCCCTGTGCACCCGCAAGCACCACACGCAGAAACCCCATAGATTCAGCCACTCGAACATTTGTGCATCGCACAAATATCGTTGATCCCCGGCCCGCGCTCCCCTACCCTCGTCGCCGACGAGGAGGTGCGGCATGGATCGATTGACGCTGGCCTGGCTGGCCTTCGGCCTCTACATGGCGGTGACGGCGGGCCTGGCCTGGATGGGGCACAAGCGCACGGACTCCCTGGAGTCCTTCGCCGTGGGGCGCCGCGACATGGGCCCGTGGCTGGTGGGCATCACGATGGCCGCCGCCATGAGCTCGACCGCGACCTTCATCATCAACCCGGGGTTCGTCTACACCCACGGCATCGCGGCCTTCCTGCACTTCGGCGTGGCCATCGGCCTGGGCATCGCGGTGGCCCTCTGGGTGCTCTCCCTGGGCTTTCGCAAGGCCGGCGTCCAGGACGGCGCCCTCTCCCTGCCCCACTGGATCGGCGCCCGCTTCGGCAGCAGCGGCCTGCGGGTCTTCTTCGGCGCCCTGAGCCTGCTCTCCATCACCTTCGTCGTGCTCATCGTGGGCGGCGTGCAGATCATGCTGCAGCAGACCCTCGACCTCTCCGCCAACGCCGCCCTCGCGCTCACCATCCTCTTCGTCTTCAGCTACATCCTGGTGGGCGGCACCTACGCCCACACCTACACGAACACCCTGCAGGGCCTGCTGATGGTGGGGGTCGCGCTGATCATCCTCGTGAAGACGGCGGCCGTGCTCATCGAGCCCTCGTTCTGGACGGATCTGCAGGCGCGCTTCCCCCAGCTCCTCGCCCTGGTGAACCCCGCGCCGGTGCCCGTCGAGGCCGCGCCGCCCGCGCTCTTCGGCGATGTGTTCAGCGTGTACGTGGCGGGCGTGGTCATCGGCTTCGCCGTCGTCTGCCAGCCCCACCTGCTGACGAAGGCGCTCTACCTGAAGCGCGACGAGGACGTGAAGAAGTACGTCGGCGTCACGCTGCTGGTGACGGCCATCTTCTTCAGCCTGCTGCTGGCCGGCCTCGCTGCCCACGCCACCTTCACCCCCGGCGAGGTCCCCCAGGACCGCATCATGGCCACCTGGCTCGCGAGCCAGTTCGGCGACGCCTCCTTCGTCCTCATCAGCGTGGCCCTCGTCGCCGCGGGCATGAGCACCCTCGATGGCATCCTGGTGGCCATGAGCACCATCGCCGGCAGCGACCTCGTCCTGCCGCTGGTCGAGCGCCGCTGGCTGGCGGGCCGGCCCGCCGAGGCCCGGGCCCGCTTCGGCTGGCGCGCCGGCCAGGTGACGCTGGTGCTCATGGGCGCCGCGGCCTGGCTCATCTGCCTGCACCCGCCGAAGCTGCTCGGCCTGTTCGGCCAGCTCGGCGTCTACGGCCTCTTCGCCGGCGCCGTGGGGCCGGTGGTCCTCGCCATCGCCCGCCCCCGCGACGCCCGGCGCTTCCGCCGCGTGGCCCAGGCAACGGCCCTGACGGGCGCCGGCGGCCACTTCGCCTTGTATCTCGGTGGGTTGCACCCGAACCCGGGCGTCACTGCCACCTGGGCCATCCTGGCCGCCGCCCTCGTCGGCGTGCTCGGCAGCCTGTGGGTCGTCCGCGCGGGCGCGCCGGCCGCGGCCGCCGCCAACCCCGCGCCCTGACGCACGTCATCGCAGCCCACGGCGGATTGCCAGCCCGCCCCGAGGTGGGCCATCATCGCTGGACCCGCCACTGGAGGTGCCGATGAAGCGCTCCCTCGCCATGCCCTTCGTGGTCACGGCGTCCCTTGCCCCCGCGGCCTTCGCCCAGACGCCCGACCGCATCCAGACGCCGAAGGGCGAGATCGTCCGCGGCCCCAACGGGTACTGCCAGCTCTACGAGCCCGATGGCTGCCCGCGGCCCAAAGATGGCGAGGTGCCCCCCCCCTGCAACCCGCCCCCGCCGCAGCACGTCGTCTGCCCCGACGAGCTGCTCGTCGAGGCCGGGCCCAACGAGGTGGTGGTGCCCATGGGTGATGGCCGCTGCGGGGCGATGCCGAAGAACATGAGCTGCCCGCCCGGCGCCACCTGCAACCCGCCGCCGCCGCGCCCGGTGCGCTGCCCGGCGCCGGCCGAACCCAAGGCGCCGCCCTCCGACGCGGCTCAGGTGCCGCCGTCCGCCGCCCCGGCGTCGGCTGGCTTCGCCCCGCCCCCGCCCTGACGCCGGCGGGCGACGAACCCGAAATCCTGAGCCAGATCAAGTCTCTCCACGACCTCCAGCCCCGCGTCGTCCAGCGCGCGGAGCAGGCCGTCCACGTCCTCGTGCTTGAGCACGCTGACGGCCAGGGCGCCCCCCGGCCGCAGCACCCGCGCCAGCTCACGGGCCACCGGCGCCGGATCGAGGAAGTCGATGAGGGCCGTGACGCAGAGGGCCACGGCGATGCTGCCATCGGCGAACGGCAGGCGGCTCAGGTCGGCCTGCACGCGCGGCCCGCGCCCCTGGCCCAGCATCCCGCGGGAGCGATCCAGGCCGATGAAGGCCCGGCCGGTGATGCGCCGGGCGAGGCACGTCCCGCACCCCAGGTCCACCGCGGGCGACTCGTCGGGCAGCCGGCTGGCCAGCGCCACGATCTTGGGCCGCTGCTGGCCGATGAACGCCGCGTCGTAGCGCGCGGCGAAGCGGTCGTAGCTCTGCTGGAGGACGGCCGGGTTCATCGAGCCCGCTCCACCGCCTCCCCGAACGCGGGCCCGAACGGGTGGTTCGCCCGGCGGAAGCGCTCGGCGGCCTCGTCGAGCCGGCCGGCCTGGAAGAGCAGCACCCCGGCGTTGATGTCGGCCGGGTAGTCGGGCAGGGCCCGCAGCTCGTCGGCCGCCGCCAGCCGGCTCTCCAGGCTGCCCTTCTGCTGCCGCTCCACCTTCCAGCGCAGGAACCAGATGCGCTCCGGGCCACGCAGGTAGCCGTCCACGGGCAGCCGCTGCCGCAGCGGGGCGATCCAGTGCTGCAGGAAGAGCGCCTGGATGAAGGGCCGCCAGACGTCGACGACGCGGCCGTCGGCGACGAGCCCCGCCTCCTCGGCCTGGGCCAGGAAGCCGCCGCCGACGTCGAGCCACTCGGCCACCACCGGCGGGGGGGGATCGATGGCGAGGGCCTCCTTCACCGCGCGCCCCTCGGCCCGGCACCACGCGAGGAGGGCCTCCAGGCGGGTCTGCAGCAGCAGCCCCTGCTGCCGGCCGAGCTGCACATAGGCCTCGGGCGTGCGCAGCTGGGTGTACTGCCAGGCCGCCTCGACGCGGGTGGCGTGGGCCGCCGCCGCGGCCGATCCCCCCGTCAGCTCGGCGCGGTTCACCGCGTGGAAGGCCGCGAGCAGCGCGTCGGCGGCCCCCGGCGGCGGGGGCGGCGAGGCCTTGACCTCGGCCTCGTACTCCGCCCAGGTGGGCCGCTGAAACCCCACCTCCTGCAGGAAGGGCTCGACGCGCCCGCTGCGGTTGACGAAGAAGATCACGGCGGCGCCGAGGACGAGGAGCCCGATGGCCGCCACCATGAAGCGGCGCCCACCCGAGGGATGTTCACGAGTCATGGTGCCATTGTAGTGGCAGCCACGCGACGGCGCGACCTCCCGGTGGGTGGTGGGTCAAGCGGGTTGCCGCCAGCCCTGGGCTCGGCCATCCTCCCCGCGTCCCCTGCGCCCGGAGCCGCGCCATCTTCGACACCCCCTACGGCACGCTCAGCCTGCCCCTCGACGCCGACCTCGATCCGGTGGCCCTCGTGGCCGTGGCCGAGGAGCAGCTCGGCGTCCCCGTCCGCCTGCGGGCGGGCGAGACGCGCCTGCTGCGGCACCTCGCGCGGGACGTGCAGTGGTTCTCCCGGGCGGGGCGCCTGTCCATCATCGTCGGCGACTGGACGCAGCGCGAGCGGCTCGAGCTGCCGATGACCGCGTGGCAGCGGCACGGCCTGCGCGCCCTCGTCCCCATGGACGGCCAGGCCCCCACGCTCGGCCTCGTCGCCATCGCGCTGGTCGTGGCCTGGCAGGACCCCGCCCAGCAGGCCCGCCTCGAGCCCGGCCGCTGGCGCCGGGCCCTGGCCGGGCTCGAGCGCCCCGAGGCCGCCCCGGCCGCGGAGGAGCCCCCGGCCCCGGGGACGATCCAGGTGGTCCTGCAGCCGCTCGACGCGGCGGAGCCCGATCCCCTGGCGCCCGTGCTCGGCGCTGTCTCCATCGAGCTGGTCCCCTCCAGCCGGCGCACGGGGGCCCCCCTCAAGCCGCGCCCGGCGCCGCGGTCCCTGGCGGCCATCGAGCGGAAGGTGCAGCTCTCCGAGGGCGACCGCCGCCTGTGCCGCCTGGCCGAGCAGCGCCGCCTGCTGGGGCACATCCAGATCTACAAGTACGCGGGCTCTTCGACGGTGGACGACGAGGTGCGGCGCCTGGACGAGGAGATCCTGCGGTCCCTCGCCGACGTCTCGGCCGTCCGCTTCGGCGACGAGCCGCTGCGCGTCGATCCCGAGCCCTGGCGGCCGCGGCTGGCGGTGACCGATGGCGCCGACGGCGGGCTGGATCTCGCGTTCGCCGAGGTGCCCCGGGCGCTGTACCCGGTGGGCGCGGGCTTCGTGGTGCTCCAGGACCGGCTGCGGCCGGTCGCGGCGGACGTGCCGACGGCGACGCTGATGCTCCTGAACCGGGGACTCCCGCCCGTGCCTGCGTCGGAAGTGCCGGCTTTCGTTACCGATTTCGTCGCGCGCGCTGCCTTGCCCATCGAGCTGCGGGCCCGCTCCCTCGGCGTGCTCCGGCGGCCCCCGACGCCGCGCCTGCTGCTCACGGACAGCGGCGACGCCCTCGAGGTGGCCGTGCGCTTCGGCTATGGCGAGGTGGAGATCACCCCCGACGCCGAGGCCGAGGTGCTGCGGGCCGCCGACGGGCGCCTCATCCAGCGTGACCGGGCGGCGGAGCGGGCGGCCCTGGCCCAGCTCGCCCCGCTGCTGCCACGCCTGCCCCCCGTGCAGCTCACCGGCGAGGCCGCGCTGGACTTCCTGCTCGACGGCCTGGGGGCCCTCGACGACTGGAGCATCTTCCTCGACGAGCGCGTCCGCCAGCGCCGCCCCCGCGGCACGGTGACGGTGGGCGCCCGCGTCGAGACGGGCAGCGACTGGTTCGATCTGCAGGTGGACTTCGCCCTGGAGGGCAAGGCCGTCAAGACGGATCAGGTGCTCGCCGCCTGGGCCGAGGGGCGCCGGTACGTCGAGCTGTCCGACGGCCGCGTCGCGCGCCTGCCGGGCGAGTGGCTGCGCCGACACGGCGGCGCGGTGGGCGAGCTGGAGGAGCTGCGCCAGGGCGGCCGCATCGGCGTCTTCGCGGCCCCCCTCGCGGCGGGCCTGCTGGCCGAGATCGGCGGCGATCGCGTGGCGGCCCTGCGGACGCTGGCCGAGCGGCTGGAGGCCTTCGACCGGGTGCCGGAGCGCGCCCTGCCCCCCGGGCTGAACGCCGAGCTGCGCGACTACCAGCACCGCGGCTACCGCTGGCTCTGCGCCCTGCACGACCTCGGCCTGGGCGGCATCCTCGCGGACGACATGGGCCTCGGCAAGACGGTCCAGACCCTCGCGTTCCTGCTGGAGGTGCACCGGACGCCGGGCGCGCCCTCCCTGGTCGTCGCCCCCACCTCCGTCGTGCCCAACTGGGCCCAGGAGGTCGCCCGCTTCGCCCCTGGCCTGCGCGTGGCGGTGCACCACGGGGCCGGCCGCGGCGAGCCGCCCGCCGACGTCGACCTCGTCATCACCAGCTACGCCCTGCTGCGCGTCGACCAGGCCCACCTCGTCCCCCGGACGTGGCGGGTGGTGGTGCTCGACGAGGCCCAGGCCATCAAGAACCCGGGCGCCCAGATCGCGCGCCTGGCCCGCAGCCTCACGGCGGCCACCCGGCTCACCCTCACCGGCACGCCGGTGGAGAACCACCTCATCGAGCTGTGGAGCCAGTTCCAGTTCATCGCGCCGGGGTTCTTCGGCAACAAGGCCGCCTTCGGCCGCCGGTACGCCAACCCCGTCCAGCGCCACCAGGACGAGGTGGCCCTGGCCGCCCTCCGCCGCCGCATCCGGCCGTTCGTGCTGCGCCGCCTCAAGGACGAGGTGGCCCGCGAGCTGCCGCCCCGCCAGGAGCAGATCATCTACTGCGAGCTGGGGCCGGCCCAGCGCCAGCTCTACGAGAAGATCCGCGAGACGTGGCGCGCCACCGTGCTCGGCGCCGTGGACGCCCGCGGGGTGGGCGGCGCGACGCTGCAGGTCCTGGAGGCCCTCATGCGGCTGCGCCAGGCCTGCTGCGATCCGCACCTGCTGCCCTCGACCGAGGCGGCGGGCGTCGAGGCCGCGGCCAAGCTGGACCGCCTGATGGAGCTGGTGGACGCCCTCGTCGAGGAGGGCCACCGCGCCCTCGTGTTCAGCCAGTGGCCCTCGCTGCTCAAGCGGGTGGAGCCCCGCCTGAAAGCCAGGAAGATCAGCTACTTGTACCTGGATGGCTCGACGAAGGAGCGCGGCGATCTGCAGACGCGCTGGAACGCCGACGACGGCCCGCCGGTGTTCCTCATCAGCCTGAAGGCGGGCGGCACGGGCATGAACCTCGTGGGCGCCGACCACGTGATCCACCTCGATCCGTGGTGGAACCCGGCCGTCGAGCAGCAGGCCACGGATCGCGCCCACCGCATCGGGCAGACGCGGCCCGTGCTCGTCTACAAGCTCGTCGCGCGCGGCACCGTCGAGGAGAAGATCCTGGAGCTGCAGGCCCGCAAGCGCTCCCTGGCCGAGGCCACGGTGGACGCCGAGCGCATGGTGGTGGACGCCCTGACGCGGGCGGATCTGGAGGCCGTCTTCGCCGTCGCGGGCGAGGCCGCCCTGGCCGACGACCTGGACGAGCCCGACGAGGACGGCCTGCCGGCGGCCGTCGTGGCGCTGCTCATCAGCGACGGCTACGTGAGCGAGGCCAGCGTCGCCGAGGTGCTGGGGGTGGCCGACCACGTGGCCGACGCCCTGCTGCGGGGCTGGGTGAAGGACGGCCTGCTCATCGGCGGCGGGCGGACCCGCGCCCGGCACTACCGCCGACCCTGAGGAGCAGCAGGAGCAGCAGCCCCACCGGCGTGGCCGGCCCCGGGCTGCCCTGGCACCCGCTCGCCGCGGCGGGCTCCGGAGAGGCGCCCGCGTCGCCCCCGGCGTCCGCGCCCAGGCCGCGCACCAGCCCCGCCTCCCCGCCGAAGTGCAGCCACTGGCCCTCGCAGAGGGGCTGGTCGGGGCAGTCCACCCCCACCAGGTCCTCCAGCCGGAAGACCTCGGCCAGCTCGCCCCCCGCCCAGGTGTACAGGCGCCGGTCCGCGCACACATAGGTGGCGTCGCCCCGCCGCTCCAGGCACGTCCAGCGCGTCTCTTCGCCGGCCTCGAAGGCCTCGGCCCCGGCGGGCCGCCGCTGCACCACGCTGTCGGCGAGGGCCAGCCAGCCGTCGCCGTCGGGCACCGGGCCGCGCAGGCTGGTGAAGGCGCGCAGCACCTCCACCTCCCCGGTGGGCGTCCGCTCGAAGAGGCGGGGGCCGTCGGGCAGCGTCGCGTGCAGGAACCGGCCCCCCGCCCGCAGGCCCAGGTAGGACGCGGGGCCCACCGCGACGGGCGTCGAGGCGGGCCCATCGGGCCCCAGGCGCACCACGGCCGGGGCCGGCCGGGCCACCGCCGCCAGCAGCCCGTCGGCCACCGCCAGATCCGTCACCTCGGCCCCCGGCAGGACGAAGGCCCGGGCCGGCGCGCCCGCCGCGGGGATGCGCCAGATGGAGGTGTCCTCCCCCTCGCGTGTGGCCGCCCAGGCCACATCGACGTCGGCCACCAGGGCCGCCACGGTGCCCGCCCCCGGCAAGGGCGTCGCCTCGAAGCCGCAGCCATCGGGCGGGCTGCGGTGCGCCGCGCCCCCCGCCACGACCACCAGCGTCCCGTCGGCCAGCGTCACGGCCGGCGCGACGCGCTCCTCCTCGCCCCAGGCGCCCGGGCAGAGGTACCCGAAGGCCCCCCCGGCGCGGCGGACGCCCAGGCCGATGTTGGTGCGGACGACGAGGGCCGGGTCGGCGTCGGGGCCCACCGCCCCCAGCGCCGCCGGGGCCGGGCCATGGGCCAGCCCCGCCGCCGGCAGGAGGGCGGCGATCGCGGCGATCAGCCGCCCGCGCACGCGGTGAGGGGGGCGTCGCACGCGCCGTCCGCCATCTCGGCGTCCATGCAGTCGGCCAGGGGCTGGTAGGTGGTCGGGCAGACGTCCAGCATGCAGGCCGCGATGCCGCCCGCGGCGCCCAGGCTCTCCGTCAGGCAGCCGATGAGGCACTCCCGCGAGGCGATGGCCTGGGGCACGCAGGCGTTGGCGCAGCCCTGGGCCCCGAAGAGCGCGGGGATGACGCACTCGCCGATGTCCGGGCTCACGCCCAGGCAGTCGGCCACGCAGCCGAAGGTGCTGTCCCCGGTGCAGCTCGCGCGGCACGCCGAGAAGGCGTTGCCCTCGCGCACCTCGAACGGCTTGATGATCGTGATGAAGTTCAAGCACATCTCGTCGAGGGTGCCCTCGCCCCAGCTCACGTCCCGCGGCTCGAGCTGCTCGCCGTTCACGACCGGCTGGTTCGCCGCCGAGTTGTCATAGGTGCACGTCAGGCGGAAGCGATCGCCGGGGCGGATCTCGATGCGCTCGGGATCCTGGAACTCGTAGCTCTGCTGCCAGTTGAAGTCCCAGCCGGGGATGTCGATGAGGCACTCCTCGTCCCCCTCGGCGCGCAGCAGGTCGACCCGGATGCGCTGCCCGAGCACGTGCATATGCGGCGCGACCCCAGCGATCTCGAAGGGTTCCGTGCCGCGGTGGGTGAACTCCCGCACCTGCTCCGACTTCTCCTCGCCGGCCGGGATCTGGATGGCCAGGTGGGCCTGCGGCCGGGTGTCGATGACGTAGGGCTGGGGGGCGTCGTAGACCTTGAACTGCACCGTCGTCAGGTCCGGCGCCGGCGTGGCGGCCAGGGTGTTGTAGTGCACCTGCATGACCATCCGGCTGCCGGCCGGGACGAAGCGGGCCACCCCCTCCTCGTAGTAGTTGGGCTGCATGCCCGGCACCCAGCCCACCACGGGGCCGGTGTTGCCGAGGCCGGTGCCGCCGTAGCAGGTGTAGCCCGGGCCGTCCTCGTCGGCGTCCATGGCCTCCATCGCGGCGACCTTCTCCGGCGGCACGATGTAGACGAGGACGTGGTGCACCACCGCGCGGTCGCCGGGCACGACCTGGGCGCCGGCCAGGAAGGTGTCGGCGTCGAACGTCGCGTCGAGGGCGAAGCAGCGGTAGTCGTCGGGGCGCTCGGTGCTGGCGACGTACGGCTCCAGGGGCGCGGTGGCGATGTCCGCCGGGAAGTCGGCCACCTGGGCCTGCTCGATGGGGGCGTCGGCCGGGTCGCCGGCGGGGGCGCCCGCCTCGACCCACGCCTTGAAGAGGGCCTTCTGATCCGCGGTGAGCAGGCGCTCCCGCTTGAAGCGGCGGCAGTCGGGATCGGGCTGCCAGGGCGGCATGCGGCCCGCCTCGATGGAGGCCAGCGCCGCGGGGGCCATGGCCGCCACCTGCTCGGGGGTCTCCAGCGCGAACGGCGCCGCGCCCCCTGCCTGATGGCAGGACACGCACTGGGCCTGGATGAGCGGCTGGATGTCCGCGTGGAAGGTGGGCCCCTGCTCGACCGGCGGCGCCGCCGATCCGGAGTCCTCGTCGTCACACCCCAGCATCACCGTCGTCGCCGCCAGCGCCAGCATCCAAGCGCGCATCATCGTCCTCCCTCGTCGTCGTCGTTCCCGGTCTGCTGCAACCACCGGCCGAGGGAAAGGTTGCGGCAACCGCGCCTCGGGATCGAGGCCCGAGAAAAAAATCGGGTCGGGTGGCAGGGCTTGGAATGCCCGCATCGCGTCCGCTATTGTTTCCCAGCGGCACGGAGGACCGGTCCAGTTGCCGCAGCGTCGAGCGGGCTGTCAGCCCCGGAATGGTCCGAGTCTCGATGCGTGAGCCGGATGCCCCACAGGGGCTCCATCCTGGTTGAACACCTCGCGCGCGGTCGACCCTGTCGCGACCAGGGTCTTTCACCCCGAGGTGCCGGCGGTTGCCGGAGGAGGGCAGTGCGTATGAGCGAAGCGTGTCACCTCGGAGGGGGTCGGCGCTGACGCAACGTGACGACCACCCACGCACCGCGTAGGTGGCCACCGTCGCACCGACCCTCCACGAGGGTCGACCTTCTGGAGCGAAAGCCAAGAAACAGCAACCCAGGGGCGACAGGCGACTGTCGCCCCTTTTTTTTGTGCCGCTGGCGCCCCGGCCGCCTCTCCCGCGAGAATGACCGGCGAGCGGGTCGACGAGGAGGCGGGATGAGGCGCACCGGCTGGCTGCTGGCCCTGGCCGTGGGCTGCGAGGGGGGCACGACCGAGGAGGTGGCCCCCGACGCCGCCCCGCCGCCGCGCCCGCCCGCCACCTCCCCCTGGCGCACCGAGGTCGTCGCCCCGGGCGGCGTGGGGCTGCAGCCCGCCCTGGCCCGCTCGCCCGAGGGGGCGCTCGCCCTCGCCTTCTACGCCGCCCGCGGCGTGCCCGACGGCCCCTGCGTCGGCCTCGACGCCGGCGAGCAGATCCGCTGGCCGATCCTCGTCGCCCGCCGCGCCGACGCGGGCTGGACCGTGGAGCCGGTCGCCGCGCCCATCGCCCTCGGCGATCCCACCGGTCTCGCCCTCGCCTTCGACCCCGACGGCGATCTGGTGCTCGCCCTGCCGACCGGCGAGCCCGCCGTCATGGCCCGGTACTGCGGGGCCCACGACCTGGCCGTGGCCCGCGCCTCCACCGGCTTCACGCCCGAGGTGGTCGTGCGCGAGAGCGCCGACGCCGCCACCGGGGACGCGGCCTCCGACTTCGGGACGGTCGTGGGCTACTGGCCCGCCCTCGCCTTCGCCCCCGATGGCGCGGCCGCCCTGGCCTGGAAGGACGTCCACGCTGGCTCCATCCAGCGCGACGACCGCGCCCGCGCCGACCTGGAGGTGGCCCGCAGCGACGGGGCGGGCTGGCGGCTGGCCCCCGTCGACGCGGGCCGCGGCGCCGGCGATCACACCGCCGCCGCCTTCGATCCGGCGGGCCGCCTGGTGCTGGCGGACGAGATCCCGGTCGACGAGGCGGACGACCGCCTGGGCCTCTGGGTGCGGCGCGCCCTGGACGACGGCTTCGAGGCCGTGCGGCTCTGGCCCCTGCCCACCGGCGGCCGCCCAGGCCTGGCGTTCGACGCCGAGGGCGCGCTGCTGGTGGCCTTCCACGACGCCGAGGCCGGCCGGCCGATGCTGGCCCGACTGGCCGACGGGGCGGCGCTCACCGACCCCGCCGCCTGGCAGCTCGAGGCGGTGGGCGACCCCCGCTACCGCGAGGGCGAAGGAGCACAAGTGGCCGTATCTCCTCAGGGTTTCGTGACGATGGCGTGGCGACGCTGCGGCCGCGTCGGCGACGCCGCGTGCAGCAGCCAGCACGACGCCACCATCTTCGCGTGGCAGGCGGACGGGGCCTGGACGCGGGAGGTGGTCGAGGCGGGCGGGGACGGCCCCTGCGGCTTCGACCCCCAGCTCGGCTTCGACGCCGGCGGGCAGGCCGTGGTGGCCTGGCGGTGCAGCCGACCCGCTGGGGACGCCTTCGACTTCGTGGTCGAGGCCGGCGTGCGGGCGGTGCTGCGGTGAGGGCCCTCTTCGCCGCCGCGCTCGTGCTGCTGGGGTGTGGCGAGGTCGCCCCCGAGCCCGCCCTGCGCGGCAGCGCCGGCCAGGTCTACGCCCTCGACTTCGCCGCCGTGCGGTGCCGCCGGGGGACGGCCGAGCTCGCCGTGCAGTACGTGGCCCGGGACGGCCAGGTGCCCGTGCAGCTCGTCCTCTACGACGCCGACTTCCTCGCGGACGGGACCTGGACGCTGCCGCTCGTGGGCACGGTCGTCGGCAGCCGCGACGGCGTGGATCTCCCGGCGCTGCTGGAGGGCGAGGTGCTGCTGGAGGACTACGACCCGTCCCCCGGGGGGGCGGTCGTGGGCCGCTTCCGGGCCACCCTCGCGGGCGGCTACTCGCTGATCGGCGAGTTCGCGGCGGCCGTGGAGCTGGCCGGCCCCTGAGGCGGCGCCCCCGGCGGCCGACAGCCCGGCATCAGGTCGCAGGACGCGGCCTCCAGTCGCTCCCGGGCCGCCCCCGTCGCCAGCAGCGCGCCCCGCAGGCAGCCGCGCCGGTCGCCGGCCTGGCAGATCGCCTCGAACTGCGCCCGGCGCACGCGGCGGTCCGGCTCGATGCCGGCCCGGAGCAGGCAGCCCAGGGTGTGCCCCTCCCGGCACGCGGCCTCCGCGATGCGGACGGTCTCCTCGGGGCTGGCGAAGCCGAGGGCGGCGGCGACGACACAGGCCAGCCCGCCCCCCACCTCGCAGGCGACGCGCTGGCGGCTGCGCGCGATGGCCACCGGCAACAGGCGCGACCGCCAGGCCATGACGGCGCAGGCGTCGACGTCGCCCGCCAGGCACCAGCCCTCGAAGGCCGGATCGTCCAGCGGGGCGGCGATCAGCAGGCACGCGATGGGCTCCTCGGCGGCGCAGAGCCGGTGCAGCTCGGCGCGGAGCGTCGGCGGCTCGAGGCCGCCGTAGGGGTCGAAGAGGCCGCGGTCGAGGACCTCGGCCAGGGTGAGGGGGGCGAGCAGGGCGGGGAGCAGGAGCAGGGTCGGCATGGCCGTGACCTCCGGGTGGTTGCCTCCTCCTCATCGGTCAGTCGCGGCGCGTGTCGCGCACTTTCTGAAAAAAAGTGTCGGGCGGCCCGCTTCATGTTCCTTCACGGAGGCGAAAAGCCGGCTCAAGACCCGGGGCGCAAGGTCATGCTCACCCCAGGCGGCCACGGCCGCCGCGACCGGGCGGCGCGGCCGCCCAGGAGAGCCCCATGAAGCTCAAGCGCACCGTCATCGCCCTCTTCGCTGGCATCGGCCTGCTCGCCTCGGCGGGGGGCGCCTACGCCTTCTGGCACCGCGGCGGCCACGGCCCGCGGCTGGAGAAGATGAAGAAGTACCTGGACTTCCACCTCAACGACGTCCTCGACGACCTGGAGGCCGACCAGGGCCAGCGCGACCGCGTCTTCGCCGTGAAGGACCAGCTGGTGAAGTCGGCCGAGCAGGTCTTCGAGAGCCGCGGCGAGCTGCGCACCGCCCTGCTCGGGCAGTGGAACGCCGAGAAGCCCGACGCCGCCGCCGTGCACCGGCTCATCGACGATCGCATCGACGAGCTGCGCGCCCTGGCCCACCAGGCCGCCGACGCGGGCCTCGAGCTGCACGGCGTCCTGACCCCGAAGCAGCGCGCCGCGGTGAGCGAGAAGATCTCGGACCGCTTCCAGCGGTGATAGGCTGAGCCCCCGCGCCGCCCGGAGACCGCCATGTCCGAGCCCCTGCTGCAGTGCCTGCTCGTCGAGGACGACGGCCGCCTGGCCGATCTGACGGCCGCCTACCTCGAGCGCCACGGCCTCGCGGTGACGGTCGTGCGCGACGGCGACGCGGGGCTGGACGTGGCGCGGCGGCACCGGTTCGACGTCGTCCTGCTCGACGTCATGCTCCCCGGCCGCTCCGGCATCGAGATCTGCCAGGCCCTCCGGCGCGAAACGGACGTGCCGATCTTGATGCTGAGCGCCCGGGGCGAGGAGGCCGACCGCGTCATCGGGCTCGAGCTCGGCGCGGACGACTACCTGCAGAAGCCCTTCTCCCCCCGGGAGCTGCTGGCCCGCATCCGGGCGACCGTCCGCCGCGCGCGTGGCCAGACGGGCCCCGCCGCGCGGCCGCTGGCCCTCGGCGACCTCAGCCTCGATCCGGGCGGCCGGGTGGCCCGCCTGTCGGGCACGCCCGTCGACCTCACGAGCTACGAGTTCGCCCTGCTCTACGCCCTCGCCGAGCGGGCCGGCCGCGTCCTGGAGCGCGAGCAGCTCATGGACCTCGCCGGCGGCAACGCCGAGGAGGCCTTCGACCGCTCCGTCGACGTCCACATCTCCCGCCTGCGCGCCAAGCTCGGCGATGACTCGCGCCAGCCCCGCTTCATCCGCACCGTCCGCGGGGTGGGCTACCTGTTCATGACGCAGCCATGAGCACCCACCGCCGGCGCGTCTTCTGGCGCTTCTATGGCCATGGCGCCCTGGTGCTGGTGAGCACGACGCTGCTGCTGGGCGGGGTGGCCTGGCTGTTTCGGGAGCAGTCGCCCTGGGCGCGCACGCCCGAGCGCCTTGCCGCGGCCCTGGAGCGCGAGCTCGGCGGCGATCTGGCCGATCCGGGCCGCCTGCAGAGCCGCCTGGCCGACTTCGCCGACCTGATGAACATGGACGTGGCGGTGTACCGGCACGACGGCGCCCTGCTCGGCCGCGTCGGCGACGAGCCCCCCTCCCCGCTGCCCGAGGAGGAGGCGCGGGCGCTGCTGCGGCCCGAGGCCATCGGGTTTCGCCACGTCTTCGGCGCCCCCCTCGGCCCCCGCGCCTACCTGCTGAGCCGGTGGCGCGGCCACCCCCAGGGGCCCGTCTTCCCCTGGGTCGTCGGCGGGGTGCTCGGCCTGCTGGCCCTGCTCTCCTGGCCCGCCGCCCGGCGCGCGGCCCGCCCCCTCGAGCGCATCGCCGCCACCGCGCGCGCCCTCGGCGAGGGCGACATGACGGCGCGCACCGGCATCCGGCGCCGCGACGACATCGGCCACCTGGCCAGCACCATCGACGAGATGGCCGATCGCATCGCCCGGGCCCGCGCCCGGGAGCAGGGCCTGCTCGCCGACGTCTCCCACGAGCTGCGCACCCCACTGGCGCGCATCCGCGTCGGGCTCGAGTGGGCCGAGGAGGAGGGCACCCTGCCGCCGCCCCTCGCCGGCCTCGGCGAGGACGTCGCCGAGCTGGACGCCCTGATCGAGGACATCCTGGCCGCCGCCCGCCTGGATCTGGAGGAGGGCGGGTTCGTGCTGCGGCCGGCCGCCCTGGACGTGCCGGCCCTGGTGGGCGAGGCCGAGGCGCGCTTCCGGCGCCGCCACCCGGGCCGCTCCCTGACGGTCGAGGCCGCGCCGGGCGCCGTGGCCGGCGACGCTCGCCTGCTGGGCCGCGTGCTGGGCAACCTGCTCGACAACGGCGTCCGCCACGGCGGCGGCGACCTGACGCTGACCGCCCGCCCCGAGCGCGGCGCCTGGCACTTCGCCGTGCTCGATCGCGGCCCCGGCGTCGCCCCGGACGACCTGCCCCGCCTCTTCGACGCGTTCTTCCGCGCCGACGCCAGCCGCGCCCGCGCCACGGGGGGCACCGGCCTGGGCCTGACGCTCTGCCGGCGCATCGTGGAGGCCCATGGCGGCCGCGTCGACGCCCGCCCGCGCCCTGGTGGGGGCCTCGAAGTGGGCTTCACGCTGCCGGCCGAGGGCGTGCTATCGTCCGGGCTCCACGCCCTGGGAGGACGCGCCGATGGCCTTTGACTGGATGGACGCCCCCGTCGTCCGCGACACCGCCGCCTTCACCGATCAGCACCGCCGCGAGCTCATGCGCCGCGCCGGGCTGCTGCGCCGGCTCGGCCACGGCCCCGAGGCGGTCGTCACCCGCTGCCGGCAGAACCTCGCGTGGGAGTTCGACATGGCGGGCCCCGCCCCGTTCGACGAGGCCGGCGTGCGGGCCCTCGTCGAGGCGGTCTTCGCGCGATAGCTGAGGGGATTCAGGGGGTTGCGCCGGCCGGCGCGCCCCCGGGCGCTCAGAAGCAGGTGTAGCCGACCTGCTCGTTCTCGAACCCGCACACGCCGCCCGAGGCGCCGCAGTCGACCTGCTGCAGCCGGCCGCCATCGCACCACACCAGCACCTCGCCGCGGCACTCGCCGAACCAGTCGACGTCGCCGCAGCCCCCGGACTCGGCCGGCGGCGGCGGGGGGGCCTGGCGGGGCAGGCAGTACCAGCCCTGGTTGGCGTCCACGTAGCCGCAGCCCAGGCCCTCCGAGCCGCAGTCGCGGGAGCGGACCTGGCCGGCGTCACACCACCAGGCCACGTCGCCGCGGCACTCGCCCAGGAAGTCCAGGCCACCGCAGTCGGCCGGGGCGTCCTCGCGCGGCGGGGACTCGGCCGGGGGCTGGGCGGCCGGGGGCTGCTCGGCCGGGGGCTGCTCGGCCGGCGGCGCCTCGGGGGGCGGCATGGCCGGCGGGGCCTCGTCGGCCGGGGCGTCGTCCAGATCGGCGGGCACGCAGGCCTGGGCGGTGCGCGCCGACGCCGTGCTGCCGCCGACGTGGCGGGTGACGGAGCGGGCGATGGTGCCGGGGATGGCGGCGCAGAAGGCGTTGTCGGCGCCGGGCTGGCGGGCGCAGAGGCCGCCGGCGTCGGGCTCGCCGAAGAGGTCGCCGTCGACGCAGAACGTCGTCCCCCGCCCCGCCCGGTCGGGGCACAGCCCCTCGCAGCTCAGCGTGCACATGCCGAAGGTGCCAAAGCGCTGGCAGGTGCCGCTCTGGCCGCCGCCGAACCGGCACTGGTCGTCGGTGGTGCAGACGTCGCCGATCCAGGCGTTGGCCGGCGCGGGCGCCGCCCCGGGGCCGTCGGCCCGCAGATCGGCGCCGACGCGCTGGAAGTGCTGGCCGAACTTCTGGGTCACGTTCCAGACCAGCCAGTTGCCGCCGCGGCCCTCCAGGACCCACGGGGTGTAGCTGTAGAGCGAGGCGGTGGCGTGGTTGACGGGCGTGACGGTCAGCGGATCCAGCGTCCGCTTGCTCACGCCGCGCTGCCAGGGGCTCGAGCCGTCGGCGGAGCCATCGTAGTGGCGGCGCAGGGTGCGCGCGGCGCAGGCGATCTGCTTGTCCAGGCCGCGGTAGGCGCTGTTGCAGGGGCGGTTGTCGGGGCAGCCGCAGCCGAAGGCGTAGTCGACGCTGCTGGACGACGGCCGGCTGCTCTTGGCGATGAGGCTCTTCTCCACCTGCATCCGCGCCAGCATCACGACGGGGTTGATGCCCTCGCTGCGCGAGCCCTCCACGATGGCCTCGGCGGCGGAGCGGCCGTTGACGCGCTCGTCGGCGAGGAAGCAGCGCCGGCCGTAGGGCGTCGACTCCAGGAACGCCTGGACCTGCGCCACGGTCACGGCGTCGGGCGCCGCGAAGAAGGCGTCGTCCATCACGTGGTTGCGGTCGAAGGTCCCCGGGATGCCGGGCACCTGCGACTTCGTGACGATGAAGTCCTCGGGCGTCTCGTGGTCCACGAACGACTCGGGCTCCGCGCCCGCGCAGGCGGAGAGCAGACCGGCCAGGACCACGAAGAACAGGATGGGCGTACGACGCATGCTTCCCCCTCAGGTCACGCCCCCGATCCCTTGAGCAAGGCACATGCCGCCCGCCGAGGCCCTCCCAGGCCCCATCCCTGGTGCTGAGAGTGTGGCATCCAGGTCCCGGTGGGGCACCAAGACCCCGGAGGCCCGGACCCGCCAGACCCCAGCAGCCCCGCCACGGCGGGCCCGAGGCGCCCTGGTCTTCTGGCCCGGAACCTGCTGTCCTGATCCGCGCGACCTGCCATGGATGGGGGATTCACGTGCGGAAACTTCTCGCTCTGAGCGCGCTGGGACTGGGCTGGCTGGCCCTGGGCGGGCTGACCGGCTGCTCCGATCCGCCCGTGGAGGTCCCCGAGGCGCCGGCCGTCGAGGTCGGCACCGATCACGAGCTGGCCTACCTGCTCGACGCCGACGCCGCGGCGGCCGCCTTCGCCAACGGCACCTACGCCGTCGTCCCCGCCCGGGCCTTCCACGCCATCGACCTGCGCTACGTCGATCCGGCCGGGAGCGCCCTGGAGTACCAGCTGCTGCTGGGCGAGGTGTGGACGGACTGGGCCCCGGTGGTGCCCATCGACGAGGAGCCCGTCCACCGCGGCGCCGTCATCGAGGCCCCGAGCGTCGCCTACGCGCTGCGCCTGCGCGGCGGAAATGCCTTGGAGTTCGCGCGGTTCGAGTTCATCGCCGAGCGCGCGCCCGAGGGCTCGCCCGGCTTCGACGACGACCCGCACGGGGCCGAGTCCCATGAGGACGACGCGGTGCAGCTCTCGGCCGAGGTCGAGGAGAAGGTGGCCCGCCAGGGCCGCTGGGCGCTGCCGCCCGCCACCCGCAGCGCCGGCGAGGCCCGGGCCATCCCCTACACCGGCGCCCCCTCGTGGAGCGGGGGCCGCAACTGCAGCGGCGGGCTGACGGCGGGGTCGCGGGCCCTGGGCGAGTACGTCGTCGCGAACTTCCGCGGGGCCCGCAGCTTCGAGGGCTACGCCTGCCGGCAGATCCGCGGCAGCTCGGGCATGTCCGTCCACGGCACCGGCCGGGCCCTCGACATCTTCGTGCCCCTGTCGGGCGGCCAGGCCGACAACGACCTGGGCGATCCCATCGCCAACTGGCTGGTGGAGCACGCCAGCGAGATCGGCGTGCAGCTCATCATCTGGGATCGCACCATCTGGAGCGGCAGCCGGTCGCCCCGCGATCGCCAGTACACCGGCGAGCACCCGCACCACGATCACCTGCACGTCGAGCTGACGCCGGCCGCCTCGCGCCGCGAGACGCCGTTCTTCACCGGCGGCGCCACGCCCCCGCCCGCCAACGGCGGCGGCGGCGGCGGGGCCGCCCAGGCCGGCTGCGACAGCGCCACCCTCGGCCGCCAGGTCCCCCACGGCACCTGCGTGCAGACGAGCTACGAGCGCTGCGGGGGCACCTGCCAGTGGTCGCGCTGCGACGACGGCGGCTGGACGTGCGCGGGCGACCGCGGCGACTGCGGCGAGCAGGTCGGCCACGCGGCGTGCGGGGCGGCCCCGGCGCGTCGGAGTTGCACCAGCCGCTCGGTCGGTGGCGAGGTGCCCGACGGCGACTGCGTGCAGATGGACTACGACGCCTGCGGCGGCACCTGCCAGTGGGCGCGCTGCGACGATGGCGGCTGGACGTGCACCCCCGCCGGCACCTGCGACGGCGCCAGCCACGAGAGCCCCGCGTGCGCCGCCGCCCCCGCCCCCGCCGAGCCCCCGCCGCCGGCCGCCGGCGCCGCCTGCAACAGCCGCACGCTCGGCCAGTCGGTGCCCCATGGCGACCGCGTGCAGATGGCCTACGACGCCTGCGGCGGCACCTGCCGCTGGGCGATCTGCGATGACGGGGACTGGATCTGTCGCCAGGAGACCGGCGATGGCCAGGACCACGGCCACGCCCAGTGCCAGGCGGCCCCGGCCGGCGACACCTGCTACAGCCGGACGCTCGGCCGCTCGGTGCCCCATGGCGACCGGGTGCAGATGGCCTACGCCGCCTGCCAGAACAACCGCCGGTGCAACTGGGCCGTCTGCGACGACGGGGAGTTCCGCTGCTCCAACGAGGCCGGGACCGGGGCGGACCACGGCCACCGCGACTGCCGGTGAGGCGGGCGCTCCTGGCGCTGGCCCTGGTGGGGTGCGGCGACGAGGCCGGGCCCGGCCTGGACGCGCCCGCGCCGCCCACGCGCCAGCTCACGGACGCGGGCGCGCCCCTGCCCGACGCCGCGCTCCCCGCCCCCGACGCCGCTGAGGCCCCGAGCGAGGATCCGGACGCCGCTGCCCCGGCGGATGCGGCTCACCCCGACGCGCCCGCCGACGCAGGGCTCGACGCCGCTGTCGTGGACGACGTGGACGCGGCCCCGGCCGACGATCCACCCCCGGGCCCCGCGCGGTCGCCGCTGCCCCCGATCCCGGTCTACTCCCATGGCGAGTGCCCGGCCCTCGTGGGCGGCTCGACGGCCGACACGGCGGTCGTCGACGGCTTCGCCACCGGCGACCAGGTGCGCTCCTTCCGGCTGATGGTGCCGCCGGGCTACGACGGCTCGCGGCCCCTGCCGGTCATCTTCGCGTGGCACTGGCTCAACGCGTCCTCCGCCTCCTTCGTGCGCGAGGCGGAGCTCGAGAGCGCCGTCGAGGAGCTCGACTTCATCGCCGTCCTGCCCGACGCCCTGCGCAACGCCAACGGCGACAAGGCCTACTTCCTGTCGTGGCCCTTCGCCGAGGTCTGGGGCGTCGAGGGGGAGCTGCGCTTCTTCGACGACCTGCTCGCCTGCGTGAACGACCAGCTCAACGTCGATCGCGACCGCGTCTACGGCATCGGCGTGAGCGCCGGCGGGCTCTGGCTCACCTCCCTCGCGATGACGGATCGCGCCGAGCACTTCGCGAGCATCGAGGTCCTCAGCGGCGGCCTCGGCGACATGCTCGGCGTGTGGCGCATGGAGTACGCCCCGCAGCCCAACAAGTACCCGGCGCTGGTGGTCTGGGGCGGCCCCACCGACTGGCTCGCCCTGAGCTTCCACGACGCCTCCATGCGCCTCCGCGACGCCCTGGTCGCCGACGACCACTTCGTGGTGGAGTGCACCCACGACGCGGGGCACGGGGTGCCGCCGGTGGAGCCGTCGGAGGAGCATACGAAGTTCCGCTTCCTGTGGAGCTTCATGTTCGACCACCCGCGGAGCCTGCCGGTCGGCGCCTCCCCCTACCTGGCGGATGGGCTGCCCGACTTCTTCCCGCCGTGGTGTCGACTCGCGGGCGACTGAGGGGGGATGCGATGAGGGGGTGGGGCTGGCTGCTGGTGCTGGCGCTGGCGGGCTGTGATGACGCGGCGACGGGCGAGGCCGCGGGCGACGCGGCCCCCCTGGCCGACGCCCGGATGATCGCCGCCGACGCGGCGCCCGCGGACGCCGCCGCCGCGGATGGCGCCGCCGCCGCCGACGCGGCCCCGGGGGCCGACGCCATGGCCGGCTGCACCCCGGGCGAGCGCGTCTGCCTGGAGGCCGGCGGCGGCGTGGGCTTTCGCTACTGCGACGAGGCCGGCCGCTGGGGCGTGGATCGCTGCGGCGACGGCCAGGTCTGCCTGGGCGGCGATTGTGCTGATGATCCGCGGGCTTGCACCGAGGGCACCCGCGTCTGCTTCGACGCCGACCGCCCCGCCGCCTGCGTCCCGGGCGTCGGCTTCGAGCCCCTGGATCCCTGCCCCGAGGGCACCGTCTGCGCCGGCGAGGGGCGCTGCCTGAACCCCGAGTGCGCCGCCGCCGAGGGCACCCGCAGCTACCTCGGCTGCGACTACCTCGCCGTCGATCTGCCCAACATCGCCTGGGCCCCCCTCGGCGGCACCCCCGACTCGCCCCTCGGCGTCGTGGTGGCCAACCCCGACCTCGACGCGCCCGTCCACCTCAGCGTCTACGACGCCGACGGCAGCATCGCGCCCCTCGTGGCCGAGGTGACCGTCCGCCCGGTGGGCCTGCCCTTCGATCCCGCCGAGCCCGCCACGGTGCGCACCGAGGTCTGGGACGGCGCCCGGCAGATCATCCGCGACTCCTTCGCCGAGGCCGACGGCCTGGAGGTGCCGCCCGGGGGCATGGCCGTCATCCTGCTGCCCCACCACGGCTACTCGCCCTCGAGCCAGATCCGCGCCCACGCGCGCCGCGTCGTCACGGACCGGCCGGTGGCCGTGTACCAGTTCGGCCCGTACTGCTGTAACTACAGCTACTCCAACGACGCCAGCCTGCTCTTCCCCGTGCCCACGCTCGGGCGCAGCTACGTCAACGTCGGCGTGCCGGCCTGGTCGGACGTCGCCAACGAGCCCGACCCGGGCGACCCCAACCCGCCCAGCGAGTTCAGCGGGCTGTCGGCCACCCTCACCGTCGTCGCCCAGGAGGACGACACCGGCGTCGAGGTCACCCTGCCCGCCGGCGTGGAGCTGCTGGCCGAGGCCGCCGGGCGCATCCAGCAGCAGGGCCAGGTGGTGAGCTTCCGCCTCCAGCGCAACGAGGTGGCCGATCTGCTGAGCCGCAAGGCCCAGGTGCTGCCCGGCGTGCTGCCCCGGGGCGTCGATCTGACGGGCGTGCGCGTCCAGGCGACGAAGCCGGTGGCCGTCTTCTCCGGCCATGAGTGCACCTTCTACCCTCAGGATCAGAGCGCCTGCGACCACCTGGAGGAGCAGCTCCTGCCCACCGACACCTGGGGCACGCGCTTCGCCCTGGTGCCGCCCATCCTGCGGACCCGCAGCCCCGAGATCGCCACCGAGGCCATCTTCTGGAAGATCGTCGCCAACGAGCCGGGCACCCGGGTGCGCCTCAGCCGGCCGTTCGCCGCCCTCGACGCCCGCCCGCCGGGCTTCGTCGGCGTGCCCGACTGCGCCGACCAGCTCGTCGACGACCGCACCATCGACCTCGGCCCGCAGGGCTTCTGCGAGTTCGGCGCCCGCGGCGCGGTGCTCGCCGAGGCCGACCGGCCCGTGATGATCCTGGGCATCATCAGCGGCCAGTCCTCGACGGCCATCCCCCAGGTCTGGGGGGCCCACGCGGGCGATCCCGCCATCTTCCTGGTGCCGCCGGAGAGCCAGTTCCGCATCAGCTACGCGTTCCTGGCCCCTGGCACTTTCTTCAATGATTTCGTGACGGTGGTGGCCCCCCAGGGGGCCAGCGTGGCCCTCGACGGCGCGCCCGTCGACCTGGCCCGGGCGGTGCCGGTGGCGGGCTCCGAGTTCGTCTTCGTGCACCTGCCCATCGCCGACGGCCCCCACCGCATCTCGGGGGACCGACCCTTCGGCATCCTGGTGTTCGCCTTCGATGACTACGTGAGCTACGCGTTCACGGGCGGGCTGAACCTGAACAAGCGGTAGCCGCTACTCCACCACGACGCACTCGGTGCCGACGCCGCCGACGACGGGCAGGCAGACGCGCGGGCTGCCGCGCTGGGGGCAGTCCGCGTCCACGCGGCAGGTGTCCTGGGCGTAGACGCACGTGAAGCCGCGCACGAAGCAGGGCGTGAAGAACGGCTGGCAGCGGCCCTCCGGGTGCTCGACGCAGTCGGCGTCGCGCTGGCAGCCGGCGTCCACGCACACGGCCCGGACGTGGCCGTACTCCCCCGGCCGGATGCAGGTGCGCCCGGCGCCGCAGTCGGCGTCCGCCCGGCAGGCGTCCTCGACGCACGCGTTGGCGACGGGATCGGGGGCGCCACACTGCTGGTTCTGGGCGTCGACGCCCTCGGCCTGGCAGCGCCCGCCGGGACAGTCGGCGTCGACGGCGCAGCCCGGCCCCCCGGCGACGACGGTGGGTGGCGGCGCGGCGGCTACGCAGGCGCAGGGGCCGGCGGGCAGCAGCGCGCTGCACACCCCGCCGCCGCAGTCGGCGTCGACGCGGCAGGTCGAGGCCGCGTCCCCACACTCGCCAACCGGGACGGCGGCGTCCGGGGCGGCGGCGTCCGCGACGGCCGCGTCGGGGGCGGCCGCGTCGGCCACGGCGGCGTCCACGGGCGGCCCCTGGTCGACCGCGGCGTCCGGGCGGACGACCGCGTCCGGCGGCGGCCCGGCGTCGGGCCGCACCGCCGAGACGGGCGGTACGCAGCCCCCCGCCTCGCAGACCAGCCCCTCGGCCCCGCACTGGGCCGTCTCCTCGCAGGCGCGCGTGCAGGCCGACACCGCCACGCCGCACGCCGGCGGCAGGAGCAGACACGCCGCGTCGGCGCCGAGCCCCTGGCACTCCGACCCCGCCGGGGTGCAGGGCCGGCTGCAGATGCCGCACACGCAGCTCAGCGCCGGCCCGCAGGCCCCGTCATCCACGCAGGGCTCCAGCCAGTGGCTCTCGCTGTCCGTCCGCCCGCTCCCAGGGCGCCCGCCGTCGCAGCCGAGCCCCAGCAGCAGCACCATGGCGATGCCCGCCCTCATGCCCCTCCCCCGTCATCCACGCGGCCGCGCACCATCGACTGCCCCAGGTAGAACGTCACCCGGTCGGCGCCCTCGGGGCGGCCCACCGCGTCATTGTACGCCGTCACCCGGGCCCGCAGGGCCGAGACCTCGCCACGCAGGCGCCGCATGAGCCCCTGGACGGCCTCGGTGTCGGGGTGGCCGGGCCAGATGTCGAAGGACCACGTGCTCCCGCCCACCACGTCGTCGGGCAGGCTGCGGATGGCCCCCTTGCTCAGCTTCATGCACAGCGCCGCCACGAGGGCCTGGAAGTGGTCGAAGACGGCGGCCTCCCAGCCCACCGCCGTGCCCTGGGGCACGAAGCAGGTCTCGCAGGACCAGACCTCCTCGCCCTCCTCCTCACCCACCGTGACGCGGCCCTCGGCCACCAGCCGGTCCAGCGCCGCCGCCAGCACGGGCGGCGGAAGGCTCGCGTGGCGCCCGATGGTCTCCCGCGTCGCCGGGCCGTAGCGGTAGACCACCATCCAGACGTACGGCGCCGCCAGGGCCTCGCGCTCCTCGCCGAAGGCCTCGCCCAGGTCCTCGGGGCTCGCGGCGCGGTACGCCGTGCCGACGCCCCCGCCCGTCCGGTACACCAGCCCCGACTCCACCAGATCATGAAGCACGGCGCGCACTTGCCCCTCGTCGTCGTGGGCGAAGCGCTGCAGGACACGCGTGCGGCTGACGGGCCCGCTGGCCTGGATGAAGTCGAGGGCGGCGTTCCACAGCGTGCGCTGCCGGTCCGTCGCGCTCTCCGACAGGCGCTGCACCTTGAGCTGGTACGAGCGCAGGGCGATGCCGAACATGTCGGCCACCACCTTGCGCCCGAGGCCCTGGGCCTCCAGCTCCCGGACGAGCTCGAGGAAGACCTGGTTGGCCACATGGGCCAGCGGGGCGCGCACCCCGGCGGCCGTGGCCAGGTGGGCGATGAGCACGGTGGTCTGCCGCACGATCGCGTCGATGAGGGCGCTGAAATCCACGGGATCTCCCGGCGGCTGGTTGCGCTCAACCTACCGCCGAAGTCGCAGGCGGCGGGAGCGAAATTCCGCTCACCCCACCCGCCGGACAGCCGGAGCGGCCGGACAGGGGTTCCTCGGGATTGACCGCCCCGGAGAGCCGTGCATACATTGCGGCGGTCTGTGACGGAGGAACCCCATGACCTGGGATGAGCTGGCCGACGAGCTCGGCACCGATGCCGCTCTCAAGGGCCTGGACGCACGCGGCATCCAGGCCGTGATCGATATCCTGGCCCTGGTGGTCTTCGCCGACGAGAAGCTCTCCATGCTGGAGCGCAGCGAGTTCGAGGACCAGATCGACTCCCTGCCCTGGCTCGCCGGCAAGGACGCCGAGCCCGCGCTGCGGCGGGCCAAGGAGGCGCGCACCGAGGACGCCTGGAAGGCGATCGTCCGCTCGGCGGCCGGCCCCCTGCGCTCGGCCGGCGTCGGTGAGAAGGTCTACCGCATGGCCGCCCAGCTCGCCTGGTCCGATCTCGACCTGCACCGCAACGAGCTGCGGGCCCTCCAGCTCATCGCCGAGGGCCTCGGCGTCCCGGCCGACAAGGCCGCCGCCATCGACAACGCCATCGGCTGATCCCGCCAGCGCCTGCTGGCCAGAACCTCCAACAAAATCGGGAGGTTTTCATGCAAATCTACACGAAGATCCTCATCGGCATGGCCGTGGGCGTGGTGCTGGGCATCACCCTCGGGCCCAAGTCCGACCTCCTCACCCACGACCTCTACCGGGTCAAGCGCGCCGAGGTCCGCCTCGATCGCGATGACGCGAAGACGGCCGTGTCCCTGGGCGCCGCGGAGGTGGGCCTGCGCCAGCTCGAGGTCGTCACCGAGCAGCGGCCCGACGCGACCGGGGCGCTGCAGACGGTGCCGGCCTGGGCCCGCGTCCGCTTCCAGGTGACGGAGCGGATGCTGCTGAGCGGCGAGGCCCTCCGCCAGGCCCTCGGCAACCCCCGCGCGGGCCAGGAGGTCACGGCCTGGCTGGCCATCAAGAACGTCCCCCTCGAAGGCGGCGGCTTCCAGTCCATGCCCACGCCGGTGAGCGCCCTCGGCCACACCGTCACCTCGTGGATCAAGCCGGTCGGCGACGTCTTCATGCGCCTGCTGAAGATGGTCATCGCGCCGCTGGTGTTCGCGTCCCTGCTCGTCGGGGTGGCCGGCCTCGGCGACGTCCGCAAGCTCGGCCGGCTGGGCGGCCGCACGCTGGGCATCTACCTCGTGACGACGGCCATCGCCGTGGGCATCGGCCTGCTGGTGGCCAACCTCATCCAGCCCGGCTCGTTCATCGACGCCGCCGACCGCGCCCGCCTGCTGGCCGAGTACGGCGGTGACGTGGGCGCCAAGGCCGCCGCCGCCGCGACCGCCCCCTCCGCCCTCGACAACGTGCTGGAGATCATCCCGACGAACCCCCTGGGCGCCCTCGCCAGCGGGAACATGCTCCAGATCATCTTCTTCGCGGTGATCCTGGGGGTCGCCCTGACCCTGCTGGGCAAGGGCGAGGGCCAGATCGTCGTGACGTTCTTCGACAAGATCCAGAACGCCATGGTGATGGTCATCCACATCGTGATGGCCATCGCGCCGTACGGGGTGGCCGCCCTGGTGGCGGATGTGGTCGGCAACAGCGGCCTGAGCATCCTCAAGGCGCTGCTGGCGTACGGGCTCGTCGTCTTGCTCGGGCTCGCGCTGCACACGCTGCTCGTGTACGGGGTGCTCGTGCGCGTGCTGGCCCGCCTGCCGCTGCGCCGCTTCTTCGCGGCCATCCGGCCCGCCCAGCTCGTCGCCTTCTCCACCTCGTCATCGTCGGCCACCCTGCCCGTCTCCATGGAGTGCGCGGAGCAGAACCTCGGGGCCAGCAACGCGGTCGCCAGCTTCGTCCTGCCCCTCGGCTCCACCGTGAACATGGACGGCACCGCCCTCTACCAGGGCGTCGCGGCCGTGTTCATCGCCCAGGTGTTCCAGATGGATCTGGGGGCGACGGAGCAGCTCGGCATCGTCCTGACGGCCACCATGGCCTCCATCGGCGCCGCCGGCGTGCCGGGGGCCGGCATGGTCACGCTGGCCATGGTCCTGACCACCGCCGGCATCCCCGAGCTGGGCCTCGCCCTCATCCTGGGGATGGACCGCCTGCTCGACATGTTCCGCACGACGGTCAACGTCACCGGCGATCTGGCGGTGACGGCGGTGATGGCCGTCGGCGAGGGCGAGCGCCTGTCGCCGCTGAGCAGCGACGACGATCAGGCCCACCCCGACCGGGGCTTCGAGCGCCGCCTGGAGCGCGCGCCCGAGGCCATCGACCCCGACTGAACTTCGATTGATTCCGAGGGCTTACCAGCCCCAGTTCACGCCGAGGGTCATCATCGCGCCCTCCAGGCGGTCGTCGGGCTGCCGGACGCCATAGGTCGCGCCTCCGGCGGACGCGTCGATGACCTGCGTCGTGACCGACTTCCTGGCGGTCACCATGGCGAGCGACCGCAGCGACAGGTCCAGCCGGATGTCCTCCAGGCGCAGCTGCGCCCCGACGCCGAACTGGGCCAGGGGCGACTCGTAGGTGAGACGCTGGCCCAGGGCGTCGTAGTCCACCTGGTGCGCCGCGGTCCCGCCGCCCGCCACCAGGTAGACCTGCAGGTCGCTGTCGGGGAAGAAGTAGAAGAGCACCGAGAGGGTCATCGGGGTGGCGAAGCGCTCGACCTCCCCCGGGGCCTCGGGGGCCAGCTCGTCGGCCATGACCGCGTCCAGGGTGCCCTCGACGCCGAAGCGGCGCGACAGCCGGTAGCGCAGGTACAGGCCGATGCCGCCGAGGCCCAGCTCGTCCCCGGCCTCGTTGCGCAGGCGCAGGTGCGTGAGCCTGGGGCCCAGCTCGAAGCGCCCCTGGAGGGCGGCCTCGGAGCGGACCCCCTCCAGCGCGAAGGCGGGGGTGGCGGCCAGCAGGCCGGTCAGCAGCAGCAGGATCTTCATCGCAGGCCTCTCTGTCGGGTGCCCCGGTCAGCATAACAAGTCCCGTGCCACGCCGCGCGCGGCGACCGCCGGCCGCTGGCCAGCGCCGGCGTGAACCCCGCGCCACAGCCCGCGGGCCGGCGGGTCACACCCGCTACGCGACGGCCCACCAGCGCGCCCCCTCGACCCAGCCCAGGCCCGCGAACAGCGCGCGCACCCGCGCCCGGCCGCCGACGCCGCCTACGGCCGAGAGGACCACCTCCCCGTCACCCAGCGCCGCGTCCTCCGCCCGCTGGACGAGCGCGCCGTGGATGCGCTGGCCCACCCGCCCCGGGTGCACGTCCAGCCAGCCGGCGAGCCGGGCGCCCCCGGCGACGAGATCGCGGGCGAGCGCCTTGCCGTCGGGCCCGGCCCCCGCCACCCAGAACCCGGGCGCGCCCGCCAGGGGGCCGCGCAGCAGGTGGTGGACCTTGCAGGCCCGGATGGCCTCGGCCCGGCAGTGCGCCGCGGTGCGCGTCAGCCGGGCGGGGTGTTCCCGCCAGAACGTCAACACTTCCGGCACCTTGCAGAACCGGGCCCCGGCCTCGAAGAGGCGCAGCCACAGGTCGTAGTCCTCGGGCCAGCCGGCGTCGCGGTAGCCGCCGACGGCGCGCACCGCGTCGGCCCGGAAGAGCACGCTCGGGTGCACGAGGGGGCTCTCCACGAAGCGAGCGAGGGCCAGGTCGGCGTGCTCCACCAGGGTGTTCTGCCAGGCCTCGTACCGCCGCAGGCCCGCCTGGATGCGCTGCGTCGGGAAGCACCGCACCCCGGTGCCCACCACGTCCGCCCCCGCCTCCGCCCGCGCGAGCTGGCGCCCGAGCCGGTCGGGGTGCAGGACGTCGTCGGCGTCCAGGCGCGCGACGTACGGCGCCCGCGCCGCCGCGAGGCCGGCGTTCAGGGCCGCCACGAGGCCCTCGTGGGGGCGCCGGAGGACCCGGACGTGCGGGTCGCGGCGCGCGGCCTCGGCCAGCAGCGCCGGCGAGGCGTCCGTGCTGCCGTCGTCCACCAGCAGGACCTCGCAGGCGACGCCGCGCAGGCGCCGCAGGCTGCCCAGCGTCGCCGGCAGCCACGCCGCGGCGTCGTGCACCGGCACCAGCACGCTGACCGCCGGCTGCTTGTCCGCTCCCGTCACCGGGGGTAGATTCGCCACATGCGCATCCTCACCATCATGGGCCTCGCCCTCGTCGCCCTCGCCGGCTGTGGCACCCAGGGCCCCACCCCGCCGCCGCCCCCCGACTTCGACCACCGCCCGCCCCCCGACGACCCCGGGCCGGGCCAGGGCGGGGGCGGCATGGAGGTGGAGGGCCTGCTCGGCCGCCTCTCCGACTACGCCATCCAGGAGGCGATCCAGGCCCAGATGGCCGGCTTCAACAACTGTTTTCAGCGCGCCGGCGGCGCGTTCGTCAACGGCGAGGTCCAGCTCAGCTTCCTGGTCGGCGTCGATGGCCGCGTCCGCGAGGTCTTCGTCTCCGAGTCGAGCCTGGGGAGCTGGTCCATCGAGGACTGCCTCGTCCAGACGGCGCGCTTCCTGGAGTTCCCGCCGCCCGAGGGCGGGCCCGCGCGCTTCATCTTCCCCTTCCTGTGGAACGACGCCGCCCGCCGCCTGACGCGGCAGATGGACGCCGCCTGGGGCTACGAGACGGTCCGCGGCAACCGCAAGCTCGTCCGCGAGTGCCGGGCCACCCACAAGGTCGAGGGCTCCTTCCACATCACCGTCTACGTGGGCGCGCGCGGGCGCGTGCTGGACGCCGGCTTCCACAGCGCGAAGCCCACGGGCGACCGCTTCCCCGCCTGCATCGTCGAGGCGGTGCGGTCGATGACGTTCCCCGATCCGGGGGCCGCCACCTACAAGTACGCGCTGCTGGTGGAAGATCTGCCCGACACCTGAGCCGGGCGGGCCGCGTCAGGCGGTCTTGCGGACGACGTCGCGGACGTAGCGGGCCACGAGGCCGGCCGCGGCGCAGTTGAGCAGGAAGGCGCGCAGGCGGGTGCGATCCACCGTGCGGAAGCCGTTGTAGAAGACCAGATCCCCCAGGAAGAGCAGCGGCTGGCCGTCCACGTCCACGAGGCCCGGGATGCCGTCCTCGATGAAGCCCTCGGGCAGCGCGTCGGCGATGCCCGGCAGGCAGAACTCGGCCGGCAGCCGCGTGCGGTCGGGCTCCATCAGGGCGCCCGTGTGGAAGAACACCAGGCCGTCGTCCTCCCCGCCCCGCTTGCGGATCACGCTCTCGACCTTCGGGCTGTGGCTGAAGCTCACGAAGAGGTCGGGGGCGATGGCCTCCGCCGCGCTCGGCAGGTCCCGCCCGACCCACGTCAGCAACTCCGGCAGCCCCGAGGGCTGGCGGTGCATGCGCTGCAGCGCCCAGAACCGCCCGGCGTACGCGCCGAACGGCTCCAGCAGGCCGCTGAACGGCTCGAAGGTGAACGCCAGCCAGGGCAGCAGCTCCTCCTTGCGGCTCGCGCCGGCCACGGGCCGGTAGACGAGCTGCACGTCCTGGATCTCCTGGATGAGGGCGTGGTTGGCCTGCCCGCCAATGAAGCGCTCCGGATCGGTCTCCATGACCTCTCGAACGCGCTCGCTGATATCCCTGAGGCGCATGTTTCTCCTTCCATCGATCCGCGCCGAGCCGGCCGCGGCGACCGCCGCCCGGGCACCAGGAACCCCCGAGGGGGCCTGGCACGCCGTCGACTCGACCTGGATGCCAGAATCACGGCGACGTCGCAGGCCCGTCACGGAACCACGGCGTCGTCCCCTCGTTTGCCGTCCGGACACTGGCCATGGGCCAGCGCCCGCACTCTGTAGCGCCCCCAGCAGGACTCGAACCTGCGACCCCAGGTTTAGGAAACCTGTGCTCTATCCACCTGAGCTATGGGGGCAGAACCCTAGAACCGCACCAGGCAGTGCACCGCGTGGGGCGCCAGGCGCGTCGCGCCGCCCAGGAAGGCCAGCTCGATGAACGCCAGCACCGCCGCCACCTGGCCACCACAGGCCGTCACGAGCCGACAGGCGGCCTCGGCCGTCCCGCCCGTGGCGAGCAGATCGTCCACGATGACCACCCGCGCGCCGGGCCGGATGGCGTCGGCGTGCAGCTCGAGGGCGTCGGTGCCGTACTCGAGGGCGTACTCCACCCGCCGCGTGGCCGCCGGCAGCTTGCCGGGCTTGCGCGCGGGGATGAAGGGCGCCCCCAGGGCGCGGGCCACCGGGGCCCCCAGGATGAAGCCGCGCGACTCGATGCCGACCACGCAGTCGGCGCCGTGCACGCGCGCCAGGCCCGTCAGGCCATCGATCACCGCCGAGAACGCCTCGGGGTGGGCCAGCACGGGCGTGATGTCCTTGAACAGGATGCCCGGCTTCGGAAAGTCCGGTACGTCCCGGATGAGCGCCTTGACGTCCACCTGCACTCCGTCGACCCTGAGTGGGAGGCCAGCCGCCGCGTCCTCGCGTCTCCGCGGTTTCAGCGAGCCGGCAAAAAGATCAATGGATCCACTGGCTTGCCCTTCATTCGCATCTCGAAGTGCAAGTGCGGTTCTCTACTCTTCCCCGAGCTTCCCACCTCGGCGATTTTGTGACCTTGCCCAACGGTGTCGCCCTCGTCAACCAGATTGCGCTCGTTGTGCGCGTAGACGGACACCACATCCCCGCCGTGGCGGATGATGATCAGGTGGCCGTAGCCGGGCTGCGAGGTGTCGCTGTAGACGACCTTCCCGTCGGCCACGGCGTAGATGGGCGTGCGACGCGGGGCCTTGATGTCGATGCCCCGGTGCTCCTGGCCGCCGCGCTTGCCGAAGCCGACGGTGAGCTCCCCGGTGGTCACGGGCCAGGTGAACTTCGTGGGCGCCCGCCCCGTGGTGCGCGGGGCCGGATCCTTCTTCTGCTGCTGCGTGCGGCCGGCCGTCCGAGGCGCCGCGGCCCGGGCCACCAGCTTCTCGATGCCGGGGAAGAAGAGCCGCTGCCCCACCTCCAGCCGCTCGGGCTTCTCGAGGGCGTTGACCTCGATGATGTCCTCGGGGGGCACGCCGTACTTCTGGGCCAGCGCCGTGAGGAAGTCGCCCTTCTGCACCGTGTACCAGACCCCCACCACCTCGGGCGGGTCGTTGGCGTCCGCGGGGCGGATCACCATCGACAGCGGCCCGGACGGCCCCACCGGGCGCCCCGTCTCCGGCGGCGGGCCGCAGGCGACGAGGGCGGCCACGAGGGCCAGCGGTGGGAGCCAGCGCGTCACAGCACCGCCTTGATGAGCACGAACCCACCGATCAGGAGGGCCGTGAAGGCGATGGCCAGCAGGTTGAACCGCCGGTCGATGAACGAGCGGATGGGCTCCCCGTAGCGGTGCAGCAGCCACGCCACCAGGAAGAAGCGCGCGGATCGGGAGACCGCCGACGCGATGATGAACATCGGCAGGTTCAGGCTGAACACCCCGGCCGTGATCGTGATGATCTTGTAGGGGATGGGCGTGAAGCCGGCCACGAACACCACCCAGAAGTCCCACTCCCGGTAGAGCTCGGCCACCTTGCCGAACTTTTCCGGCGTGAATCCGGGTACATAGGTGTAGAACCACTGGTCGACGGCCGCCCAGAGGCCCCAGCCGATGGCGTAGCCGAAGAGGCCGCCGGCGATGGACGCCACGCTGCAGATGAGCGCCAGACGCAGCCACCGCTCGCGCGCGCCCAGCACGAGCGCGATGAGCAGCACGTCCGGGGGGATGGGGAAGAAGCTCGCCTCGGCGAACGAGAGGACCCCGAGGGCCACCTGGCCGTGGGGCGTCCAGGCCCAGCGCAGCACCCAGTCGTACAGGCGGCGGATGGGGTTCGGGCGCGTGCTCGTCGTGTTCATCGACTCCTCCGCTCCGGCATCTATCGCGGTCCGCGCCGCCGGGCAAAAAAATCCGGGCAAAAAAAAAGGCCGTGGAGGGTTGCTCCACGGCCTCAGAGTCGGGGTGAGAGGATTTGAACCTCCGACCACTTGCACCCCATGCAAGTGCGCTACCAGGCTGCGCTACACCCCGATCGAAGGAGGCGGAATATACTAAGGGGTTTGCCCGCTGTCAACACCAGAATCGACACCCAGATCCACTTCGAGGCCGGCGACCTCGTCGAGCACCCGCGCCCGCAGCGCGGTCAGCGCCCGCTCGGCCCGGAGGGTGGACGCGCGCCAGAAGGCGGCCTCCTCCCGAGCCCGGGCCAGGGCGCGCTCCCCTTGCCGGTGCTGCTCCTCGAGCCGCGCCTGCGCCGCCTCCAGCTCGCTGAGCCGGTCGCGGGCCTCCTCCAGGGCGTTGGCGGCCTCCACCGGGCGCGCCGCGAGGGCGGCCTCGAGGGCGTCGGGCCCCTCGGCCAGCAGGCCCCGGGCCCCGGCGATGGTGTAGCCGCGATCGTGGAGGAGCGTGCGGATGTGGCGCAGGAGCACCACGTCGCCCCGGGCGTACAGCCGGTGCCCGGAGGGGCTCTTGCGGGGGCGAAGGGAAGGAAACTCCCGCTCCCAGAAGCGCAGCACATGCGCCGGCACGCCGACGAGAGTGCTGGCCTCCCCGATCTTGAAGGCGTCCTTCTCGGGGATGGGGGGCAGGACCTGACGGGTCATCCGTCGCTCAGCCGTTGATGGCGTTCTTGAGCACCTGGCTGGGCTTGAAGGTGAGCACCTTGCGCGGGAGGATGCGGATCTCCTCGCCGGTCTGCGGGTTGCGACCGGTGCGCTCCTTCTTCTCGCGGACGACGAAGTTGCCGAAGCCGCTGATCTTGATCTTCTCGCCGCGCTCGAGCGTGGTCTTGATGGTCTCGAAGACCTTCTCCACGATCTCGGCCGACTCCTTCTTCGAGAGACCGCCGAGGTTCTCGTAGACCTGCTCGATGATGTCCGCCTTGGTCATCTCTATCCTCGTCCGTCTTCCTGGGCCGCCCGGGTGAAGTCGCCCGGGGAAGACCCCGGCTTCAGGCGTCTTCGCGGGCAGACCTGCTATACGGCCTAAGCCGCCGGACTGTCAACGTTCCGTTTTGCTTTTTCGCAGTGGAAGCAGAGACTTACAGGGTCGGGCGCTCAGGCGGCGGCCTGGGCGGCCTTCACCACGTCACCGAACGCAGCGGGGTCGCTGATGGCGAGCTCCGCCAGCACGCGCCGGTCGAGCTCGATGCCCGCCTTGCGCAGGCCGTCGATGAAGCGGCTGTAGCTCAGGCCGTGCATGCGGACGGCCGCGTTGATGCGGACGATCCAGAGGCGCCGGAAGGAGCGCTTGCGGGCCTTGCGGTCCCGGTAGGCGTAGCAGAGGGCCCGCTCGACCGCCTCGACCGCGCTGCGGAAGAGGCGGCTGTGGGAGCCGCGGTAGCCCTTGGCGAGCTTGAGGACACGGTTGTGGCGACGACGCGCCTTGAAACCCCGCTTCGCGCGAGACATAGGTCTTCTCCCCGCTGGTCACACGCCCCGGCGTCTTGCCGGCGTTCTTGCGCGCGCCCGTTCGAGTGGTTGGTGCGTGGCTGGCCGGAGCCGCTCAGGCGTAGGGCAACATGCGCTTGACGAGCTTGACGTCGCTGGCACACAGGGTGCCCGTCGAGCGGAGCTGGCGCTTCCGCTTGGCGCTCATCTTCGTCAGGATGTGCCGCTTGTTCGCGCGGCCGAAACGCACCTTGCCGTCCTTGGAGACCCGGAAGCGCTTGGCCGCGCCTTTGTTGGTCTTCATCTTGGGCATCGGTCGTGCTCCCCGTGGCAGTCGAGGCCGCCCCGCGGCGCCCCGTTCGTGATCGGCCGCCCGAAAATCAGGCGGCAGAAAAAATCGACCCGCCCTGGTGGGGGCGGGTCTCGTCTCGTTGGTAGGCGCGGGCGGATTTGAACCGCCGACCACTTCCACGTCAAGGAAGCGCTCTCCCCCTGAGCTACGCGCCTGCAAGGTCAACGGGCGACGGGCCTTTTACCAAGGCCCCCACCCCCAGTCAACGCAAAAAATCGAGCATGTCCGGCGGGGTAGGCTCGACGCGCGGAAAACCCTTTGACAGCGCCGTCCCGGGGCGGTCTCCTGCGCCCCGGAGAGCCCATGCCGCCACGCCGAAATCTCCAGTCCACGCGCCTCGAAGAGGCCCTCGGGATCGTCACCCTGCCCGTCGCGGAGCGGCAGCGGTCGCCCCTCGTCCAGCTCCGGCTGGCGTGGAGCACGATCTGCGGCCCCACCCTCGCCCGGCACTGCGAGCCGGTGGCCCTCGACGGCGTCCGCATCGTGATCGGGGCGCGGGGCGCCGACTGGCGCGACGCCCTCTTCCACCAGCGCCACGATCTGCGGGCGCGCATCCGGCGCGTCATCCCGGCGGTGCGAGAGCTGCGGCTCGTCACCCTGGAGCGCGCCGCGCCCGCCCTCCCGGCCGCCCGCCCGGTGGTGGTGCGCCCCGACGCCCGCACGGCGGCGGTGGCCGATCCCGAGCTGCGCGCGGCCCTCGACCGCCTGCTGGCCACCCGCCATGCCCAGGCCTGAGCGCCTGGCCTGGGTGGCCTGCCTCGTCGTCGGGCTGGCCCACGCCCACCTGGGCACGCCCTGGAAGCCCGTCGCGGAGGTGCTGCGCAGCGCCCCCAGCGTGGCCCTCGTCGAGGTGACGGGGCCGGCGACGCCCGCGGGCGTCGGCGTGGAACAGCCGGTGAAGCGCCTGCTCGATCTGGCCGCGCCGACGCCGCCCGCGTTCGTGATCTACCAGGAGGGCGCCCACCAGCACGCGCTCGCGGTGGGCGACCGGGTGCTGCTGCCCCTGACACGGACGCCGGCCGGCGGCTGGCGGTACGGGGCGGACACGCGGGCGCCCCTCGACGTGCCTCGTGGCCAGGAGCGCCCCACGGCGGCCTTCGTGCGGAGCCTGCGGGCCGAGGCCCCCCTCGAGCCCGGTCCTGCCCTCGACCGCGGCATCGCCCTGCTGGGCCACCCCGCTCCCCTCGCCCGCCAGGTCGGCGTCGAGCTGCTCGTCGCCCTGGGCGCCCAGGCGCCGGTGACGCCGGACCGGCTGGACCGGCTGCTCGATCCGCTCAACGATCCGGCCGAGCCCCTGGACGATCGCCTGCAGCGGCTGCGGGTCGCCGAGATCATCGCGGGGGCCGCGGCGGCCGACGCGGTGGCGGCGCGCCTGCCGCGGCTGGCGGGGGATCGGCTGCGGCTCGCGGCGGCGGGGCTCATGGCCCGCCACCCGACGCCGGCAGGCCGGCGCGCGCTGGCCGCCTGCGCCGACGAGGCCAGGGGCGTGGGGGCGCGGTGCGGCCGCCTGCTGGGGAGCCTGCCGCCGGCGCCCGGGGCGGGCGCAGCGCCTTGACAGTGCGGGGGCGCCCCACCTAGATCAAGGCCGCCCCGACAGCGGCGTCCGGGGCCAGGAGTGCAGCATGATCAAGCGTTTCGGGGCCCTCGCCTCGGTCTTGGCCCTGGCCCTGGCGGGCTGCGGCGAGAAGGAGCTCAGCGCGGGCGGCCCCGACGCGGGCCCGGTGGTGGACGCGAGCGCCGGCGGCGCCGGGGGTGAAGGCGGCGGCGCCGGTGGGGCCGGCGGTGGTGGCGAGGCTCCGCCGCAGACGCCCTACCCGGGCGGCTGCGCGGCCGACACCGACTGCGACCAGGCCACCGGCTACCGATGCCGGCTGGGCGTCTGCGTGGCGCCCCCCGGGGTGGCCCAGCAGCTCGCCTACAGCTGCCAGGACATGCCGCGCCCCCAGAGCCGCCCGTCGCTGGGCTGTTTCGACGCCCCCCCGCCCCTGGCCGAGGGCCCGGCGGAGGTCGCGGCGCGGGGCAAGGTGGAGTACTTCGGCGACGGCAACCAGACCGTCGGCCTGACGGTGCGGTTCTACCGGTACAAGGACTTCGATCCGAGCCCGTGCGTGGACGTGGCGGGCCGCGAGCCCGACGTGGCCGCCCGCCGGGCCCTGACGGAGGCCTGCGTGGACGGCCTGGGCGCGCCCATCGCCGAGACGGTGACGGTGGAGTGCGACGTGCCGGATCCGGAGAGCGGCTGCTACACCGTGCCGGCCCTGCCGACGGGCGAGCGCCTGGTGGTGCGCATCACGGGCGATCTGGACGAGTGGGTGCCCACCTACCACTACGGCGTCCTCATCAACCCCTGCACGGTGCCCGTCGTCCGGGCCGAGTCCGGGGCCTGCCCCGAGGACTTCCCCGAGGCCTCCGACGCCGACTGGGCCTGTGACCTGACGGCCGACGCCGGCGGCGACTACTACCTGCGCAACCTGTCGGTCATCAGCCAGGCGACGTGGACGAGCTTCCCGCCCACCGCCGGCCTGCCCCGCATCAACCTGGGCAACGGGGCCGTCGCGGGCCGGTTCTTCGACTGCGAGGGCCGCTCCGTCATCAACGCCACCTTCGCCCTCGCCCACCCCGGCGCCGTGCGGACGTTCTTCAACGGCAACCCCGATGACCTGCTGCCCCAGCCCGGGCTGACCTACACCAACACCCGCGGCACCTACGCGAGCCTCGACACGCCCCCCGGGCCCAACGGGCTGGTGGCGGTGGGCCGGCGGGGCAGCGACGACGTCCTCACGGTGGCGTACGAGCGGTTCTTCCTGCTGCCCGACACCATCACGCTGCTCAACCCCACCGGGCGCCGCCCGCTGGAAGAGGAGCCGCCCTTCTGATGGGGCGCCTCCTCCTCGTCGCGGCGTTGCTGGCGGGCTGCCTGCCCGAGGAGGCCACCGATCCGGGGGCGGCCGGCGGCGACGTCGCGCCCCGCGCGGACGCGGCCGCAGACGCGACGGCCCTCGATCCGGACGCCAGCTCGCCGGACGCGCGCCTCGCGGACGCGGGCCCCGACGCCAGCCCCGACGCCGCGCCCGGCGACGCCGCCGTGGACGCGGCCTTCGTCCCCGTCGTCGACTTCGTGTGCCCGGGCGGGCCCCTCTGCGCCGGGCCCGGCCAGCCCGAGCTGCGCGCCGGGGCGGCCGCCCTGCCCTTCTCCGATCTGGGCTTCGAGCGGCCGCTGCCGGCCTATCTGCGCGCCGAGAGCTGCAACGAGCTGCAGCCCGAGGGCCGCTGCGGCGTGCTGACGGCCGACGCCCTGCGCAACTGCGGCACCGACCGGCTGTGCCCCGGCGACGAGGGCTACGAGGCCCCGGACGAGGACGGCACCGAGGGCGACCTGGCCCCGGATGGCACGCCGCTCTACGACTACTTCCGCGACTGCGGCTACGACCACCTTTGCCCCGACGACGCGGGCTACCCGGGCCCCGACGAGGGCGAGGGCAACGGCCGCTTCGATGGCCTCTGGCTGGCCGGCTTCAACACCAACCGCGCCGCGTACGGGGTGCGGGATCACGCCTGGGCGCGGACGGTGGCGCTGCAGCAGGGCGGCACGATCGTGACCATCACCGCCCTGGACGCCGTGGGCCTGTTCCACGACCAGGTGGAGGCCATCCGCGAAGAGGCCCGGGCGCTGCTGGCGGTGGAGGCCCCGGAGGTGGAGCTGGGCTTCATCCTCGTCTCGTCCACCCACTCCCACGAGGTGCCCGACACCATGGGGCAGTGGGGGGGCGAGGTGCAGGGGTCGGTGCCCTCGAAGACGGGGGTGGTGCCCCGCTACCTCGCCCACCTGCGGGCCCAGGCCGCGCGCAGCATCGCCGACGCGGTGCTGGATCTGCGGCCGGCGCGGCTCGTCGTCGGCGAGGCCCACACGGGCATGGAGGGGCTCATCCGGGACTCGCGGCCCCCCATCGTGGTGGACGACACCCTCGGGGTGGCCCAGCTCATCGGGCCCATGGGCGAGACGATCGCGACGCTCGTGAACTGGGGCAACCACCCGGAATCATTGGGAAGCAACAACAACCTCATCACCAGCGACTTCGCCGGCGCGCTGCGCCAGGCCCTCGAGGAGGGGCTGCCGGCCGAGGGCGACGCGCCCCCGGTGCCCGCCTACGGCGGCGTCTGCGTCTTCGTGCAGGGGATGGTGGGCGGCCTCATGACGCCCCTCGGGGTGCCGGTGCGGGGGCCCGACGGGAGCCTGCTGCCCGAGCCCTCCTTCGCCCGCAACGACGCCATCGGCCACCGGCTCGCGCGCATGGCGGCCGAGGCGCTGGCCGGCGCGGAGGACGTGGAGGCGCCCGCCCTGGGGGCGGCGGCGGGGACGTACCTGCTGCCGGCCCAGAACCAGACCCTGCGGCTGGCCTACCTCATCGGCCTCTTCGACCGCTCGCTGTACGAGTACGATCCCGACCGCGCCATCGGCCCCGGCAACCTGCCCAAGGTCAAGACGCAGGCGGCCATCGTCACGCTGGGCCCCCTGACGCTCTACTCCGTCCCGGGAGAGCTCTTCCCGGAGGTGGCCGTGGGCGGCTATGATGGCAGCCGGAGCTTCGGTCACCCCGTGGTGCCCGATGACCCCCTCGCGCCGGACCTTGCGGCCGCGCCGCCACCGCCGTACCTTCACGACACCATGCCCGGACGTTTCCGGTGGGTCGTCGGGCTCGGCCTGGACGAGCTTGGCTACATGGTGCCGCCCTACGACTTCAAGGTTGACCCCACCCTGCCCTATCTCCGCGAAGCCGAAGGCGATCACTATGAGGAGACCAACTCCATCGGCCCGGAGATCGTGCCCTGTACCGTCGCCGTCTTGAACGCCCTGGCGACGGCCCTCGCGCCCTGAGCGCGCGTATCATCCTGGAGATGAGACCGACCTGATGACCGCTACTCGATTCACCGACCTGCCGCTCTCCGACAGCCTCCTGCAGGCCCTCGCCGACATGGGCTATGTCGAGCCCACCCCCGTCCAGGAGAGCGCCATCCCGATGGTGGCGACGGGCAAGGATCTGATGGTCCAGTCCCAGACCGGGACGGGCAAGACCGCCGCCTTCGGCATCCCCCTCATCGAGCGCCTCGATCCGCGGGTGCGCGGCGTCCAGGCCCTCATCCTGGCCCCCACCCGCGAGCTGGCCCGCCAGGTGGCCGACGAGCTCAACGAGCTCGGCAAGTACAACCGGGTGCGCTGCGCGGCCATCTACGGGGGCGCTTCGTTCGAGAAGCAGGTCGCCGAGACGAAGTTCGCCTCCATCGTGGCCGGGACGCCCGGGCGCGTGCTGGACCACCTGCGCCGGCAGACGCTGCGGCTCGACGGGCTGGTGGTGCTGGTGCTGGACGAGGCCGATGAGATGCTCAGCATGGGCTTCGCCCGCGAGCTCGACCTCATCATGGGCTTCGTCCCCCAGGACCGGCAGACGCTGCTGTTCTCGGCGACCATCCCCGAGGACATCAAGCGGTACGCCAACCGCTACATGCGCAAGCCCGAGTTCCTGAGCCTCATCGAGGAGAACGTCGCGGCGGACGACGTCGAGCACATCTACTACATGGTGTCCGGGGTGGGCCGGCCGCGGGATCTCATCCGCGTCATCGAGCACGAGCAGCCCCAGAGCGCCATCATCTTCACGAACACCCGCAAGGACAGCGAGCTCGTCGCCCGGTACCTGAAGAAGGCCGGCTTCGACGCCGAGTACCTCAACGGCGACCTGACGCAGCGGGATCGCGACGCGATCATGAAGCGCACCAAGGACAAGGATCTGCGCTTCCTGGTGGCCACGGACATCGCGGCCCGCGGCATCGACATCAGCGACCTGTCCCATGTGATCAACTACACGCTGCCCGAGTCCCCCGAGGTGTACATCCACCGGACGGGGCGGACGGGGCGCGCGGGGGCCAGCGGCACGGCGATCAGCCTCATCGGGCCCCGCGAGATCGGCGTCTACTACTACCTCAAGCGGCTGTACAACGTCGCGCTCGTGGAGCGCGAGGTGCCGACCCAGGCGGAGATCGACTTGCGGCGCGAAGAAGAGCGGACCGAGAAGCTGGTCAACGAGATCGTCGAGTCTGTCAGCATCGAGGAGCTGGACGACGAGCTGCGGGCCGAGACGATGCGCATCCTGGAGCGGGAGGACGCCGTCGAGCTGGTGGCGGCGCTGCTCAAGGCGTTCCGCACCGGCGGGAAGGCCCTGCCCGCGAAGCTCGGGGGCATCCTGGCCGACGCCCCCAAGCCCACGCGCATCGAGCCGGGCTCGCGCCCGCAGACGCTGCAGGGCCTGGCCGAGCGCGTCGCCATCGTGCAGAGCGAGTTCCGTGGGCTGCCGAAGAGCCGCCGCGAGGAGCCCGTGATCGCGGCGCCGGAGCCGGTCGTGGAGCCGGTGGCGGAGCCGATGGCAGAGCCGGAGCCGATGGCGGAGCCCGAGCCGGAGCCGATGGCAGAGCCGGATCCGGTCGTGGAGGCGCAGCCCGTGGCGGAGGCGCCCGTCCAGGCCGTCCCCGAGCCGGCCGCCCCCGTCCAGGCCGCCCCCGAGCCGGCCGCCCCGGTCGAAGACGAGGACGACGAGGACGACGAGGACGACGGCCCCGAGGTGATCCGCCTGTTCCTCAACGTGGGCGAGCGGGATGGCTTCGACGCCGACAGCCTGCGCGACCTGCTCGCCGATCTGGCCGGGCTCTGGCCCGAGGACTTCATCGATCTGGACGTGCGCGGCCGCCACAGCTACGTGGAGGTCGCGGCCGAGTACGCGGACGATCTGGTGGAAGCGGTCAACGGCGAGACCGTCGGCCAGCGGACGCTGCGGGCGGAGCCTGCCCGCGACTGACGGGACCCTGGAACGAGAGGAGAGCGCCGTGCGCCACTTCCTGCCCCTGTTCTGCCTCGCCTTCGTGGCGTGTACCGCGCCCAAGATCGCGGAGGAGCCGGACGCCGGTCCCAAGGGGCCGCCGGCGCGGGTCGATCTGCCGCCGCTGATCAAGCTCGAGGGCACGCTGCCGCCGGAGACCCACGCCGACGGCATCCTGCGCGTCGATGGCCTGCTGGCTCGCAAGGCCAAGCACCTCGACCAGAAGATCGTCGTGCGCGGCTACCTGGTCGATCGCTACCAGTGCCCGGAGGACGCCAAGCGCTGCGAGCGGCCCCACGTCTGGCTGGCCGACGCGCCGGGGGCGGACAAGCGGATGATGCTGGTCGGCATCGACGAGCGCATCGCCGAGGCCCTGAAGGACGGCGAGCAGTACGTCGTGACCGGGCGCTTCGCCCGCAAGTCTGACGATGGCTTCGTGATGTCCGGTGGCCTGCTCATCTACGAGCAGGTGGAGGGGCTGGAGCTGCCCCCCGAGGACGACAAGAACAAGCGCCGCAAGCGCTGATCGCCGGCCGCCACCTGGGCGGCCAACCCCTCGAACTTCTTACCGTTTCATCGTGCGGCCGGCGCCGCGTCGGGCCGTCAGCATGATGCGCTCGCTGCCACAGCCGAAGAACGCCCCCGCCGTGTGCACGCTGCCCGAGACCTCCAGGATCTCGAGGCCCACGAGCTGGGCCAGGTGCCGCAGCTCGTGCACCGCGAACAGCCGGATGGAGATGTCGTAGATGCGCTCCCGGCCATCGGCGAAGACGAGGTAGCGGCGGATCTCCAGGCGGCTGGTGCCGAGGGCCAGCTCGATGTCCTCCTGGACGAGGCAGCCCTCCCCCTCCCACCAGTTGCGCGTCGGCACGGCGCTCTGGATGAAGTCGCGGTTGGCGACATCCAGCAGCAGGCGCCCGCCAGGCCGCAGCGCCCGGTGCAGGCTGCGCAGCACCATCAGGTTCTCGACGTCGGTGAAGTAGCCGAAGGAGGTGTCGAGCAGGCAAATGGCGTCGAACTCGTCCTCGAAGTCGAGGTCGCGCATGTCGCCGTGGATGAAGTGGATGGGCAGGTCTTCCTGCCGGGCGACGTCGACGCCGCGGCGCAGCAGGGGCAGGCTGAGGTCGATGGCGACGACGTCGTAGCCCCGCCGCGCGAGGGCGGCGGCGTGGCGGCCGGCCCCGCAGGCCAGATCGAGGATGCGGGCGCCCGGGACGAGGCCCAGCGTCGCCTCCAGGAACTCCACCTCCCGCTCGACGGCGGCGTCGGAGCGGATGGGCTGGGAGGACAGGTACTCCTCGCTGAAGAGCTCCGAGAACCAGGCCCCCCGCGCGGGGGTGCGCAGGCGGGCCGCGTCCTGGGCGGCGAGGGCCAGCAGCGCGTCCTGGGCCCAGGCCAGATCGGCGTCGGGGGGCAGCAGGTTGCGCAGGGGCGTCAGGTCGTCGGCCGTCGACAGGAGCTCGAGGGGGATGTCCTCCTCCAGCGCGCCGTCCATGTCGACGGTGTCGTCGGCCTCCTCCTCCGGCTCGGGGGCCGGCGGCGCGCGCAGCTCGGCAGGCACGGCGACGAACCCGTCGTCGGGCTCGTCCAGGACGGGCTCGCCCAGCGCGAAGGCGGCGTCCATCAGGGGCGACTCTTCGATGACCAGCGCGTCGAGCACCTCGATGACGCTGGGCTCTTCGGGCGGCGCGCGCCGGGCGTTGGCCTCGGCCACCGAGCGATCCCCGGACGCGGCGCCGCGCTTGCGCCCCCCCCGCCGGGTCTTGAAGATGGCCGCCAGCGGCACGCCGTCGGTGGCGACCCGCTTCTCGACCACGTCCTCTGCGTCCTCGTCTGCCTTGTCGTCCATCGGCTCCCCCGCCGCAGTGTCCCGGCGCCGCTACTTGCCGACGCGGCGGGCGATCGCCGTCCCCAGGCGAATCGGGGCACCTTCCTCCAGGGGCTCCAGCGCCACCGCCGGATCCGCGAAGAGCACGATCGCGGTCGACCCCAGGTGGAACGTCCCGAGCTCGTCGCCCCGGGCGACCTGGTGGCCGGCGTCGTAGGTGCGACCGCCGCCAGCGCCGCCGCGGTTGGTCACGAGGCCATCATCATAGCGCACAGTGATGTGCCCGACGGAAGTGGCGCCGACCATGATCGTCGCGACCTCGCCGAGGGGCCCCTCCACATGCGTGATGATGCGCTCGTTGACGCAGAAGAGCTGGTCGACGTGCTCCACGGCGGCCCGGTTGACGGGCCAGAGGTGCCCCGGCACATGCCGGGCGGCCACGATGCGCCCCTCGGCCGGGTGGTGCACGCGGTGGTAGTCCCGGGGGCTCAGGTAGACCGTCACCCAGGAGCCGTGGGCGAACCGGGCGCCGGCCGCCTCGTCGCGCAGCAGCTCGGCCACCGAGAAGTCGCGCCCCTTGGCCTGGATGAGGGTGCCGTCCTGGATGCGCCCGCTGTTGAGGATGTGGCCGTCCGCCGGGCTCACGGCGAAGCCGGGGCGCCGATCGATGGGGCGAGCTCCCGGGCGCAGGCGCCGGGTGAAGAACTCGCCCACCGTGCGGTACTCGTCGAGCGGCCGGTCGGCCTCGTCCACGTCCACCTGGTAGGCGCGGGCGAAGGCGCGGATGGCCGCCCGGTGCACGGCGCGGGGCAGCGGCGAGTAGGCCGCCGCGCCCACGGCCCGGCTCCAGGCGTTCTTGGGCAGCAGGCGCAGGGCGCCGATGAACAGGGCGTCGTTCAAAGCTTCTCCAGGGCTTCCCGGCTGGGGCCGTGATCGGGGACCTGGGACAGGGCCCGGCTGAACATGTCCTTGGCCTTGCGGGGCTCCTCCAGGGCCAGCCGGATCTGGCCGAGGTGGTAGAACAGCTCCGCGCGCTCCTCGCGATCCAGCTTCATCTGGTGCAGCAGCGCCGTCTGGAACACGCGCAGGGCGTTGTTCCAGTCGGACCGCCGGTAGTGCAGGCGACCCAGCTTCATGAGGTTCGGCAGCCAGGTGGCGTCGAACTCGAAGCAGGCCGTGTACGCCTCCAGCGCCCGATCCTCGTCGCCCCGGGCCTCGGCCACGTTGCCGAGCCGGAAGTTGAACCGGAAGACGTCGCGGAACCGCCGGTTGGCCTTCAGGTCCTCGATGATGCCGAGCAGCAGCGGCTCGGCCTCGTCGAGGCGCCCGGCGGCGACCAGGGCCTCCAGCAGGGCGTCGGCGACCTCCAGGTCGTCAGGGGCGAAGCTGCGCGCCTCCTCCAGCGCCGCGATGCGGCCGGCCTCGTCGCCCACGCGGCCACGGACGGCCGCCAGCTCGCGCAGCACGGGCGAGCGGGCCACGCCCGTCAGCGCGCCGAGCTGCAGGGCCAGCAGCTCCGCCAGCCGGGCGTCGTTGCCCTCGGCGCGGGCGAGGTCGACGAGGGCGTCCACGGCCGCCTCGTCCTGGCTCTCGGTGACGGCCCGCTCCAGGGCCTGCAGGGCCGCCTCGGGGCGGTCCAGGTGGTCGCGGTAGAGCAGGCCGAGCTGCCGCCAGGCGGCGCCACGGTCGGCGGCCGTCGTGGCGTCGACCGCCACTTTCTCCAAGGCTTCCGCGGCCTTGTCCCAGTCACCGCTCTTCTCGTACAGCCCGGCCAGCACCAGGCGGGCCCGGCCGTGGCTGGGCTCCGTCGCCAGCACCTCGTTGAGGCACTCGATGGCCAGGTCGGCGTCTAAGAGGCGGGCCTGGGCCACCTCGGCGATGGCCACCAGCAGCTCGACGCGCCGAGCCGGCGTCGCCGTCGCGCGGACGGCCTCCAGGTGCTCGCGCAGGACCTCCACCAGCTCGAACCAGCGCTCGGCCTTGCGGAAGAGCGCGGCCAGGCGGTCGGTGACGGCCTCGTCCTCGGGGCGGATGATGAGCGCCTGGCGGTAGTGCTCCGACGCGATCTCGGACCGCTCCAGGTGGTCGTCGGCGTTGCGGGCCAGGGCGATGAGCACGTCGGCCCGGGCGGCCTCGTCATCATCGGCGGCGGCCAGGGCCTTGAGCAGCACCTCGTGCAGCGGCAGCCAGGCGGCCTCGTCGGTGTAGAGGTCGCGCAGGCGCCGGATGGCCTCGGCGTCGTCCGGCCGGATCTCCAGCACCCGCTCGAAGGCCAGGGCGGCCCGCTGCGCGTCGGCCAGGCGGGAGAGCGCCAGGTCGCCGATGCGCATGTGCAGCGCCACCAGGGGATCCTCGTCGTAGGTGCTCTCGGCCTGGCGCTGCAGGATGCCGCACAGCTCGCTCCACTGGGCGTGCTGGGTGTAGAGGCCCTCCAGCGCGGCCAGCGCCTCGGCGTCCGTCTCCTCCAGGGCCAGCACCCCCGTCCAGGCCGTCGCGGCGCCCTCGGCGTCGCCCAGGCGCTCGGCCCGCAGGTGGCCCAGCTCCATCAGGCGCGCGCGCCGCACGTCCAGGTCGAAGGCCAGCTCGGCCCGGCGGGCCACGATGGCCGCCAGCGCCGCCCAGTCCTCGGCGCCCCGGTGGATGCCTTCGAGGGCGTCCAGGGCCCCGGCGTGCTCCGGCTCGATGGCCAGCGCCGCCTCGTAGTGCACGACGGCCCGGGTCGGGTCGGCCAGGTGCTCGGCGCTCCAGGCCGCGATGCGCAGGTGATCCTCGAGCTGGACGTCGGGATCGTCTACCGCCTCGATGCCCAGCTCGAAGGCCGCGACGAGGCGGGGCCACTCCCCCTGGGCGGTGCCCAGGGCCAGGACGCGCTCGCGCACCTCCTCCAGCGCCGGCGCCTCGGCGAAGCCCTGCAGGGCGGCCGCGAAGGCCGAGGCCGGATCCTGCAGCTGCTCCTCGCGCAGCTCCGCCGACTGCAGCCAGAGGCGGGCCCGCTCGGTGGGCTCCTCGGCCAGCTCGATGCGCATCTCGGTGAGCAGGGCCAGCTTGGCCCACTCGCCCGCGTCGCGGTACAGCGGCTCCAGGATCTCCGCCACGGCCCGCCGGTGCGTCAGGTCGCCCGCGAGGCGCTCCACGGAGGGCAGCGCGACGGGGTGGCTCGGGTGGTCCCAAAGGACGGCGCGGTAGAGCTCCAGGGCCGCGGCCCCGTCGCCCTCGACGGCCTCCAGCAGGTAGCCGAGCTTGCACTGCAGGTCGGCCAGGTTCTCGGCGCTGCCCTCCGCGATGCGCCGCCGCAGCGTGCTGATGAGAGCGGGCCAGTCCTCCTCCTGGGTGTAGAGGCGCTCCAGGGCCGCCAGGGCCTCGGCGTCGAAGGGCTCCGTCTGCAGCACGGCCTGCCAGGCCGCGATGGCGCGCACCGGCACCCCGAGCTGCTGGTCCACCAGGCGGGCCAGGCGGCGGTGCAGGTCGAGGGCGACGGACGCATCCATCACCTCCGAGACCCGCGCCTCCAGCAGATCGGCCAGCTCGGGGTGCAGCCCCAGATCCTCGGTGATGGCCTCGAGCGCGGCCAGCGCGTCGGCGTCGTGCGGATCCTCGGCGAGGGCGCGCCCGAAGGTGTCGAACGCCTCGCGGCCCTTGCCCAGCGTGCCCTGCTGCAGGGCGCCGAGGCGCTTGAGCAGCTCCAGGCGGTCCATGCGGTCGTCGGTGTCGCCGATCTGCATGTCCAGGATGCGCGCCAGGGCCGACCAGGCCTCGCGCCGCGCGTACCAGCCCTCCAGCACGCGGCTGGCGGCCAGGCGGTGCTCGGGGTCGGTCAGCAGGGCCTCGAGGGCCAGGCGGGCCTGCTCCGCGGCCTCGCCGCCGCCGCCCGCCTGCTCGGCGCGCTCCAGGATATCCCCATGGATTTCAATGACCTGCGCCTGCTGGCCCAGCCGCTCGGCCAGGATCTCGGCCACGCGCAGGGCCAGGGCGTCGCCCTGGGCGGGGGTCACCCCGTCCGCCTCGCGCTCGGCCTCCAGCAGGTCGATGAGCTCGCCCCACCGCTCCTCGCGGGTCAGCAGCCGGTTCAGGGCCTCGAAGGCGTCGGCGTCGCGGGCGTCGGCCTCGGCCACCGTGCGCCACGTCATGATGGCGTCGTCGATGGCGTCGAGGGGGCCCTCCTGCACACCGGCGATGCGCACCAGGATGGCCTTGCCGGCGGCGTCGTCGCGGGCCAGCTCGTACTGCTCGCGCAGCATCTCGACCAGGAGCGGCCAGTGCGCCCCCGCCTCGTACAGGCGGATGAGGGCGCTGATGGCCCGCGCGTCCTCGGGATCCTCGTCGAAGACCTGCCGCCACGCGGCGATGGCCGCGTCCGCGTCGCCGACCACCGTCTCCTGCAGATCGCCGATGCGGTAGCGCAGCGCGCGGCGCTCCTCGGGGTCGTCGGCCAGGTCGGCCTTGCGGGCGAGGATCTCGACCAGGCCGCTGGCGTCGCCGGTGGCGTCCAGCAGGCGCTCGAGCGCGTCGAGCGCGGTGGCGCTGCCCTCGTCGACCTCCAGCACGCGCCGCCAGACCGCGATGGCCGCGGCGGGCTGCCCCAGCTCGACCTCCTGGATGCGCCCGACCTCGGCCAGCAGCTCGAGGGCGGTGTCCGGGTCCTCGGCCCGGGTCACCCCGGCGGAGAAGGCGTCGGCGAGGGCGCTCCAGGCGCCGAGGGCGGCGGCCAGGCGCTGCATCGCGGCGCGGACGTCGGCGCTGCCCGGATCCTCGCCGAAGGCGCGAGCCCAGGCCGCGAACGCCGCGGGGCCGTCCTCCAGCTTCTTCTCCTGCACCTCGGCGATGGCGCCCAGGGTCTCCAGGCGCTGCCAGCGGTCCTCCTCGAAGGAGAGGCGGACCTCCATGGCGAGGACCTGATCGGACCACTGGCCGGCCGCGGTGTAGATGGGCTCCAGGATCTCGGCCACGCGTCGGCGCCGCGGATCCTCGGGATCCTCGTCCGCCAGCTCGATCAGCACGCGCTCCAGGGCCTCGACGGCGTCCGCCTGGCCGGCCTCGCCGTCCTCGACGATGCCCTGCCAGGTGGTGATGGCGCCGTCCAGGTCCTGCAGCCGGGTCTCCAGCACCTCGGCCAGCCGCATGCCCAGGCTGGCCCGCGTCGCCGCGTCGTCGGCGACCTCGATCTCCTCCCGGAGCAGGTCGACGAGGTCGTCCCAGCGGCCATCCTGGCGGAAGAACCGGCGCAGCGCGTCGCGGGCCCGGGCGTCGTCGGGGTCGACGACGAGCACCTGGCGGTAGACGGCGATGGCGCGGTCCCGGTCGGCGACGACCTCCTCCAGGAGCTGGCAGGCCTTGAAGTACAGGTCCTTCTGCGTCTCCGGGTCGGTGACGACCTCGGCCCGATCGAGGTGCAGGCGCACGAGCTCGTCCCAGCTCGCGTTGCGCCCGAAGAGCTCCACAAGGGCGTCGACGGCGGCCTGGCACTCGGGATCGACCGCGAGGGCGTCGCGGTACACGGCCACGGCGCGGCCGTCCTGGCCCCGGTGGCCCTCCTCGATGCGCCCCAGCTCCAGCAGGATCTCCACCTTCAGGGTGGGATCGAGCAGCTCCGCGGCCACGTCCTCGAGCAGGGCCGCGAGGCCGTCCCAGCGGTAGGCGGCGCCGGCCAGCCGCGTCAGCTCGGCGCGGTTCGCGGCGTTCTCGGGCGCGATGCGCAGGAGCCGGCCGCGGGCCTCGAAGGCCGCCTCGGCCTGGCCCAGGGCCGACTCGCGCAGGTGGGCGATCTCTTCGAGGCGCTTCGCCTGCTCGTCGGGGTCGTCGAAGCCGCCCGTCTGCAGCACATCCAGCACGGCGACGAGCTGGGCGGCGTCCCCCTCGCGCCGGATGGCCGGCTCGAGGACGACGGCGATGGCGCGGCGGTCGAGGCCCAGGCTGCCGGCCCGCTCCTCGTCGCCGAACAGCGCCGCCAGGGCGCGCCGGGCGTCGGCGTCGCCGGGATCGGCCTCCAGCACGGCGCGGTAGAGCTCGAGGGCCCGCTCCCCCTCCCCGAGCTGCTGCTCCAGCACCCGGGCCAGCCGCAGCTCGACCGCCGCGGGCTTCTCCTCGACGCTCACGCGGTGATCGAGCAGGGCCGCGACCTCCGGCCAGCGCTCCTGGCCGGCCAGCAGGCGCTCCAGCGCGTCCATCGCGGCCGCGTCGTCCTCGGAGTCGGCCAGCACCCGGCGCCACGTCTCGATGGCGGCGGTGGGATCGTCCAGCAGCGACTCCTGCAGGTCGGCCAGGCGGACGAGCAGGCCGCGCCGCTCGGCGTCGTCCTCGGCCAGCTCGACCTTGCGATCGAGCACCTCGGCCAGGGCCTCGGCGTCGCCCGTGCGGGCCAGCAGGCGCTCCAGGCCGCTCAGGGCCACGGCGTTCTCGGGATCGAGGCGCAGGACCTCCTGGAGCTGGGCCGCCGCGCGCTCGGCGTCCCCGAGGCGCGTCTCGGCCAGCCGCGCGGCCTCCAGGCGCAGGGCCTCGGCGCGCTCGGCCAGGGGGGCCAGCTCGATGTAGAGGTCGACCAGGGCCGGGATGCGGCCGGCGGCGTCGGCCACCCGCAGCAGCTCGGGCTCCAGCCGCTCGCCGGCCTCGTCGCGGCGCCAGGCCTCGGCCAGGGCGTCGAAGGCCGCCGCCGGATCGCCCAGCGGCCCCTCCTCGAGGGCGGCGATGCGCTCCAGCGTCGCCACCTGGTCGGCCAGCTCCTCGTGGTCGTCGAGCGTCCGGCGCAGCACGTCGCGCAGCGCCGCGTGGCGGCCGGCGGCGGCGTGCAGCCCGGCCAGCAGGGTGCCGGCCTCCAGCCGGACCTCGGGCTCGTCGAGCAGGCCCTCCAGCGCGGCCTGGGCCGCCGCGTCGCCGGGGCGGGCCTCCAGCGCGGCGCGGAACGCCTCGACGGCCCGGCCGGGCTCGCCCAGGGCGCCGTGCAGCAGCTTGCCGATGCGCAGCTCCAGGTCGGCGCGGGCCGGCCCCTCGGCCAGATCCCGTTGCGCTTCGAGCACTTCCAGCAGCTCGATGGGCTGCTCCAGGCGCACGAGCAGGCGGTCGAGCTGGCGCAGGGCCTCCACGTCCGCCTCGTCGAGGGCGACCATCTGGCGGTAGAGATCCGCCGCCTGGCCGGGGCGATCGAGGCCCGTGTCGAGGGCCTCGGCCGCCTGGCGCAGCAGGGCCCGCTTCGCCGCCGCGTCCTCGGTGGCCTCGGCGTGATCGATCAGGACCTCGACGAGGTCCTCCCACTCGCCCGCGGCGCCGAGCAGGCGCTCCAGGGCGACGTGCGCGCGGACGTCGCCGGGCTCGGCCTCGCCGCGGATCTGGCGGTAGACCGCCACGGCGCGGGGGGCGTCGTCGAGCTGCTCCTCCAGCAGGGCGCCCAGGCGGAAGAGCTGGGTCAGCAAGGCGTCGCGGTCGTCAGCGTGCTGGGCGCGCCGCTCGATGACGCCGGCCAGGGCAGCCAGATCGCCGGTGCGCTGGTAGAGGCCGTCGAGGCGCACGAGGGCGTCGGCGTCGTCGGGCTCCTCGGCCAGCAGGCGCTGGTTGAACTCGACGGCCTGCTCCAGATCGCCCACGCGATCCTCGTAGAGGACGGCGACCCGCCGCAGCAGGTCGAGCCGCGCGGCCGGGTCGGGGCCGTCCTCGGCGTCGAGGCCGCGGCGCAGGTGCCAGGCCAGGTCGCCGTGGGCGCCCAGCTCCTCGGCCAGGCGCTCCAGCGCGGCCAGGATGTCGGCGTCGCTCCACGTCTCGCCGAACGCCTGCCCGTAGCTGGCGAAGGCGGCGCGCTTGTCGCCCGCGGACTCCTCGTAGAGCGTCGCCACCTGCACGCCGATGGCGGCGCGCTCGGCCGGCGAGGCCTCGTCCTCCAGGCGGGCCTGCAGGACCGCGACGCTGCTCTGCCAGTCGCCGCGCAGGGCGTAGACGGGCTGGAGCACCTCGCAGAGGCGCTGGCGCAGGGGGCGATCCTCGGGGGCGTCGCGCTCGATGAGCATGAGCTGCAGGGCGTCGGCGGCGGCCTCGTCGGTGGGGTCGTCGTCCAGGACGCCGGCGAGCACCTCGACGGCCTCGTGGGGGGCCTCCAGCTCGTCCTTGAGCAGCTCGGCCAGCTCCATGGCCAGGGCCCGGGCCGGCTCGCCCGTCAGGTCGGCCAGGCGGCCGCGCTGCAGATCGGCCAGCTCGCCCCAGCGCTTGAGCCGGCGCAGGATGCGATCGAGGGCGCGGAAGGCCCGCTCGTCGTCCTGCTCGCCCAGCAAGCGCCGGTAGACCCCGGCGGCCTGCTCGGGATCCTCCAGGACCTCCTCCCAGAGGTCGCCGATGCGCACGAAGAGCTCGCGGCGGGCGGCGGGCTCCTCCAGCAGCGCCAGGCGGCGCTCGCCGATGTCGACGAGGCCGCGCCAGTCCTCCAGGCGGGTGGCGAGGCGGTCGAGGGCGTCGAGGAGGGCCAGATCGTCGCCCTGCTCGACGGCGAGGGCCTCGAGGGTGGCGCGGGCCTCGGCGGGCTGCCCCAGGCGGTGCTCCTGCAGGTGGGCCAGCAGGCGGCTGTAGGCCAGGGCCCCCTCGGGGTCATCGGCGGCGAAGCTGCCGCCCACGGCGAAGCGGGCGTAGTGCGCGGCCAGCTCGTCGAAGGCGTCGAGGCCCTCGGCCAGCCGCTCCAGCTCGGCGCGCACGGCGGCGTCGCCGGGGGCCTGGACGAGCACGCGCTGCCAGGTGGCGAAGGCCGCGGCGGCGTCGCCCAGGCGGTGCTCCTCGACCTCGGCCACCTCGCGCAGCACGCGGCCGCGCTCGGCGCCCTCGCCCTCGGCCTGCAGCGCCAGGGCGCGGCGCAGACCCCCCCAGTCGCCGGCGCGCCGCAGCTCGGGCTCCAGCACGGCGGCCGCGAGCGGGCCGCTGGCGCCATCGAGCATGGCCGTCAGGTGGGCGACGCTGGCCCGGTGACCGGGGGCGGCGGCCAGGGCCTCGCGCAGGTGGACGAGGGCCTCCTCGGCGTCGCCCGCCTCGTCAGCCAGCTCGGCCAGGCGAGCCCGGATGTCGGCGCGGGCGCTCCCGTCGCGGGCGAGGCTCAGCTCGGCCTCCAGGTACCCGGCGAGGGCCTCGGCGTCGTCGCGCTGGCGGGCCAGCCGCTGCAGGCCGCGCAGGGCGTCCAGGTTGCGGCCGTCCAGCTCCAGAATCTGGGCATAGGCCGCGCGGGCGGCCTCCTCGTCCTCGCGGACGCTCTCCTGCAGCTCGCCCACCGCTGCGAGGATGGCGCACTTCTCCTCGACGGTCGTCGCGGCGGCCAGGCGCCGCGCGTAGATGGCCGCCAGGGCGTCCCAGTCCTCCAGGCGCCGGTAGAGATCCTCCAGCGCGGCGATGACCGCGGGCTCGTCGCCCGCCTCGTCGCGGATGGCCTCGTAGGCCCGGGCCGCCTCCTCCGGGCGCCCCAGGGCGTCGGCGCAGAGGCGCGCGAAGGCGCGGCGCAGGGGCAGCGCGTCCCCCGCCTCGACGTGATCGAGCAGCGCCGTCAGGTGATCGGCCAGCTCGGCCTCCAGGCCGGCGGCCTCCGCCGTCTGGATGGCCGAGGCCAGCAAGCCCGCGTCCGTCGGGGAGGCCTCCAGGGCCCGCGCCCGCCAGGGCCACGCCAGATCCGGCCGGCCCATGCGCTCCTGGTGGATCTGGGCGAGCTGCACCATGATCGCCCGCGGGTGCGCCGGGCCCGCGGCCAGCAGCACCTGCAGCACGCTCACCTGCTCTGCCCACGCCCCGACCTCGCCGTAGTGCGGGGCCAGGTGGCCGGCCGCCTCGACGCTCTCGGGATCCTCGCGCAGCACCCGCTCCCACGCCGCCATGGCGGCGCCCCGGTCGCCCAGCGCGTCGGCCGAGACGCGGGCCAGCCGCCGCAGCAGCTCCACCCGGCTCTCGGCGTCGGGGGCCTCGTCCGCCGCCTGGCGCAGCACCCGGGCGAGGGCCTCGGGCTCGTCGCGCTCCAGGTACAGGGCCTCGAGGGCGTCCCAGTCCTGCAGGGCCAGGTGGTACTCGCGCAGGGCGCGCTCCGCCTCGACATCCCCCGGATCGATGGCCAGGGCGGCCTGCCAGAGCTCGGCCGCCGCCGCGGTGTCGCCCACCTGCACGGCCAGCAGGCTCGCGAGCTGGCGCAGCCACGGGAGCTGGTCGACGCCCGACGTCCGCGCGATGCGCTCGCGGTACTGCGTCGCCAGGGACGACCAGGCGCCCTGGGCCCGCAGCAGGGCCTCCAGGGCGTCGCGGGCCTCGTCGCGCTCCGGCTCGGCCAGCAGGACCTGCCGCCACAGCGCGACGGCCTCTTCGGGGGCGTCGAGCCGCTCCTCGGCGATGCTCGCCATCTCGGCCAGCAGGGCCACCCGGGGCGCGCCCGAGAGCCCGCCCAGCCGGCGCTGGTAGGCGTCGAAGAGCGGCCGCCAGTCCTTCCGCTGCCGGTAGATGTCGACGAGGCTGTCGAGGGCGTCGGCGTCCTCGGGATCCGCCGCCAGGACGGCCTCCAGGGCCTCGCGGGCCTTGGTGGGGTTGGAGAACTTCTCGACCCAGAGCCCGGCGATGCGCTTCTGCAGCGCCACCCGCTCGGCGGGCTCGGTGGCGAACTCGGCCCGCTGCTCCAGCACGCCGATGAGATCGTTCCACTTGGAGCGCGCCTCGAAGGAGGCCTCCAGGGCGTCCAGGGCGTCCCGGTTGCCCGGATCCTCCTCCAGCAGCTCGTTGTAGGTGGTCATCACCATCCGCGGCAGCTTCATGCGGTCGCGGTAGATCTCGATGAGCTGCCCGTAGATGGCGACGCGGGCCTCCCGATCCGTGCGCGGGGTGAGGTCCAGGTCCTCCTTGACGAACTCCAGCAGCGCGTTCCACTTCCCCGTCTCGGTGTAGAGGCGGCGCAGGGCGGCGCGGCCCTCGGGGTGGTCGTTCTGCAGCTTGAGCAGGGACTTCCAGACGTCGACGGCCTTCTGCAGGTTGCCGGCGTCGGCCTCGGCCACCCGGGCCATCTCGACGCCGATGGCCACCTTGTCGGCGTGGCTGTTCGCGGCCTGCTGCTGGGCCCCGAGGGTGGCGAGCAGGCGCTTGGCGTCGTCCTTCGCGCGGTAGTAGTCGACGTAGAAGCTCAGCATGAGCCCGTTCTTGGGATCATTGAGCTTGATGCGCCGGAAGTAGCCCTCGGCCCCGTCCAGATCGGCCAGCTTCTTCCAGAGGATCATGGCGATCTGGACGAGCATCGGCGCCTCGTCCCCGGCGCGGTGCCGCACCCGGACGGCCGCCTCGTAGACCTGGACGAGCTCCTCCCAGGCCTCGCTGCCGCTGTAGACGTCCACGCAGAAGTTGAGGGACGCCGGCTCCACGGGGCTGAGCTCGAGCACCTTGCGGTGCCACTGCAGCGCCAGGGCCTCGTCGCCGAGCTGGCTCTCGGCCACCTCGGCGAGCTGCTGGTAGATGGCCTGCCGGTCGCCCTTGCGGGCGGTGGCCTCGGCGCGCTCCTCCAGCCAGAGCATCAGCCGGTCCCAGTGGCCGTTCACCTCGAAGAACTGCTCGAGGAGGATGCGGGCCGGCTCGTTGCGCGGGTCGCGCTCGATGACCTGCCGCAGCAGCGTCTCGATGGCGTCGTCGTCGGGGGCCTCCTCCAGCCAGAGGCCGGCGGCCTCGACGAGGAGGGCCGACCGCTGGCGCGGATCGCGGGCCGCCTCGGCCTCCGCGATGAGCTCGTCGACCCGCGCGCGCCGGTTCTCGCGCACGTCGCTGAGCAGCTCCACGAAGTCGGAGGCCCCGGGGTGGTCGGGCACGAGCTTGAGGGCCTGGCGCACGCAGACCACCGCGTCGGCGCGCCGATCGAGGTGGCGCAGGCACACGTCGGCCATGCGCAGGTAGACGTCCGCCTGGGCCCGGGGCTCGCTCAGGGCGGCCACCTCGAGGTTCCAGAGCTGGAGCACCATGTCGAACCGGCCCGCGTCCGCGTAGATGCGGCGCGCCTGGGCCAGCGCGTCCAGGTTGCGCGTGTCGAGCTGGAAGGCCTGCTGGTAGCGGATCATGGCCTCTTCGAGGGCGCCGAGGCGGTCCTCGCAGATGCGCGCCGTCACCACCGCCACCCGGGAGATCTCGGCGGGATCTTCCAGCTCGGCCGCGAAGGCCGACAGCCCCTCGACCAGCCGCACCCAGGCCGCGCTCGCGTCCTCGTCCGACAGGCCCTGCGCCCGATCGGCGGTCAGCGCGACCAGCCCGTCCCAGTCCGCGGCGCGCAGGAGCGCCGCTTCGAGCCGGGCCAGGGCCTCGGCGTCGTCGGGGTTGCTCGCCAGTTGGCTGCGGAAGCTCTCGAGCTCTTTGTCCATGTCAGGCACTCGAATTCGGTAGGGCAGTCGACGACCGGCGGGCGCCTGGCCTCCGCGGCGAGCCGCGGGGGGCAACCTGTGCCCCCGGAGAGGCGACCCTGCCTGCGAAGCGGCCTGCGGAACGGGTTTTGACGGTCGGCGCATGGTACAAAGCCCCCCTCCGAAGCACAACCCGCAAGGGGGACGGGGTGAGCACCGCCGCCATGGGCCCAAAGGACGTTTTCCTTTTTCACAACGGCACCTTGCGCCCTGCGGAGGCGGCCGTTGTGCGCGCGGATGACGCCGGATTCCTCCGGGGCGAGGGGGCCTTCGAGACGTTTCGACTGGTCGGCGGGCGGCCCGTCGGCTGGTCGCGGCACGAGGCCCGGCTGCGCGAGACCCTGGCGTGGCTGGGGATCCCGGCGCCGAGCCTCGCCGAGGTGCCCGATCAGGCCGCCGAGCTCGCCCGGCGCCACGGCGCGACCGGCGAGGCGCGAGCCCGTCTCACGGTGACGGCCGGCTGCGCGGGCGCGCCCACGGTGGTCCTCACCGCGACGGCCCTGGACGCCGACGACCTGGCCCGGCGCCGCCGCGGGGTGCGCCTGCGGAGCGTCGCCGCTGCCCGGCCGCTGCCCGAGCGCAAGCTGCTGGGGCGCGTCGTCGAGGCGCGCGCCGCCCGCGAGGCCGACGCCCAGGAGCCCGGCGCCGAGGCCCTGCTCGTCGACGCGGCGGGGGTGGCCACCGAGACGACGACGGCCTGCGTGCTGGGCTGGACGCCGACGGGCCTCGTCGTCCCCGAGACCGGCCTGTGGGGCATCGGGCGCGCGGTGGTCCTCGACGCCGCGGCCCGCCTCGGCCTGCCCGTCGAGCGGCGGCCGTTGCCGGTCGCGGCCGTCGCCGCCGGGGCCCTCGTCACCAACGCCTTGATCCGGATCGCCCCGGTCCTCAGCCTCGACGGGGTCGCGGTGGCCCCGCCCCCCGCCTGGGTCAGCCGCCTCGTGGAGGTGTTCGATGAAGTCGCGGACGCTTGACCTCGCCCTGGCCCTCGCCCTGCTCGCCGGCTGCGACGGCGGGGTGCACCGGGCCGAGCCCATCGAGTGCGATCCCGTCGCCGACGAGGGCTGCCCGGACGGCGCCCACTGCCGGCTGCTGCGCGGGGGGGCCCTGGCCTGCCTGCCGCCTGAGGTCCGCGTCGCCGCCGGCCCCTGCGGTCCCGGCTCGTGCGACCCGGGGGCGGCCTGCATCGAGGTGGAGGGGCACCTGAGCTGCCGGCCGGTCTGCACCCTCGCCGAGGACGCCTGCCCGGACGGGGGCGCCTGCAGCCATGGCGTCGCGGGCGCGTGGGGCGTCTGCACCCACCCCTGCGCGCCTGGCGAGTGCGGGGACGGGGCGACCTGCGCCCCCGTCGGCGCGACGGCCTACCCCATCTGCGTCGCGGTGGGGCCCGCCAGCCTGGGCGAGCCGTGCGCCGAGCAGCGGTGCGGGGCGGGGCTGGCCTGCCTGGCGCTCGGGGACGCGCCGCGCTGCGAGCGCCTGTGCACGCCGGGTGAGCCGGGGCCGTGCGACGGCCAGTGCACGGGCCTCATCGCCGATCACGCCAGCTTGCGGTTCTGCGTCACGCCCTGAGCGCCCGGCCCCGGGCGCGCGTCAGGCGCTCTTCTTGGAGAGGACCAGCTCGGGGCGCTCGCCGCGGGCCACGACGCCCTCGTTGATCACGCACTCGGAGACGCCGTCGAGATCGGGCAGCTCGTACATCACGTCGAGCATGATCTCTTCGAGGATGGCCCGCAGGCCGCGGGCCCCGCTCTTGCGGCGCATGGCCTCGCGCACGATGGCGCGCTTGGCCTCGGGGGTGAACTCCAGGTTCACCTTCTCCAGCTCGAAGAGGCGCTTGTACTGCTTGATCAGCGAGTTCTTCGGCTTCCAGAGGATCTCGAGGAGGGCCTCCTCGTCGAGCTGCTCGAAGGGCACCACCACCGGCAGACGCCCCATGAACTCGGGGATCAGGCCGTACTTGATGAAGTCCTCCGGCGTGACCTCCTTGATCAGGGCGTTGTAATCCGCCTCCGTCGTCTTGAGGCGACCCGCCGAGCCGAAGCCGATGGAGCCGGGCGTCCGGCGCCGCTGGATGATCTTCTCGATGCCGACGAACGCCCCGCAGAGGATGAAGAGGACGTTGGTGGTGTCGACCTGGATCAGCTCCTTCTGGGGGCGCGTGCGGCCACCCTCGGGATAGATCGTCACCTTGTCGCTCTCGATGACCTTGAGGAGCGCCTGCTGGACGCCCTCGCCGCCGACGTCGCGGGTGCTCGACGACTCGCCCTTGCGCGCGATCTTGTCGATCTCGTCGATGACGACGATGCCCCGGGCGGCGCGATCCACGTCGCGGTCGGCGGCGATCCACAGCGACTTGACGATGCTCTCGACGTCCTCGCCGACGTAGCCGGCCTCGGTGAGGCAGGTGGCGTCGGTCACGACGAAGGGCACGTCCAGCAGCCTCGCGAGGGCCTGGGCGATGGCCGTCTTGCCGGAGCCGGTGGGCCCGGCCATCAGGATGTTGCCCTTGAAGAGCTGCACCCCGTCGTCCTCGGGGTGGTTGATGCGCTTGTAGTGGTTGTAGACCGCGACCGCGATGGTCTTCTTGGCGACCTCCTGGCCGACGATGTGCTCGTCGAGGAACGCCTTGATTTCCTTGGGCTTCAGGTCGCGGCGCTCCAGGGCGCTGGCGTCCTCGTCGGCGCCGTCCTGGGCCAGGATCTCGTTGCACAGGGCCACGCACTCATCGCAGATGTGGACCTGCGGCCCCGTGATGAGCTTGCGGACCTCGATGGCTTCCTTGCCGCAGAAAGAACAGCGCAGATGGAAGGTGCGGTTGCTCGGCATGCGCGGACCTCGAATCTCGTTCACTGCCGGCGCCCCGACCACGACGGGTCGGTCACTGCACGACGGCGCTGCTGACCGTCGAAGGTATCACCGGCGCCAACCGGGTTCAACTCATCGAACCGGCGCGGCAGGCCGGCCCGCCGCGGCGGACCCCCCTCCCGACACCATCCCCTGCCCCGCGGGTGCTCGCCGCTGATCCGACCGCCGGCTCAGCGCCCCTCGGGGCTCTCCTCCACGGCGCCCTCGGCGGGCACCAGATCCACCACCCGCGCCCCCGCGAACGAGGGCACCACCCCGGGCCGCAGCGCCCCGGGCGTCGTCCGCTCCATCGTGTCGAAGCGGTCGCAGCGCGGGCAGAGGAACACGGGCTCGACCAGCCCCAGGCCGCAGTGCCGACACCCCAGCACGGGGGCGACGACCACGGTCGGCGCAGGCACCCGCTCGGCCCGCTCGGCCAGGGCGGCCCGCCAGTCCGCCGGCTCCCCGGCGTCCAGCAGCCACCGCTCGTACTGGCGGCGGGCCGCGTCGTCGTCGGGGCGGGCGTCCAGGTGGTCCCGCAGGCGACCCAGGGCCTGCTCCACGGCGCCCTGGGCGAAGAGCCGCCGGGCGACCACGAGGGGCCCGTCATCGATGCTCGACGACGCCCCGGGGGTTCCACCACACCGCTCGGCCAGGCGGGCCGCCGCGCGGTGGCGATCGGCCTCCCGCGGGAGCAGCCGCGCCGCCACCGCCAGCACAGCCACCGCCTCGGGCGCCAGGCCCAGGGCCCGCTTCAGGCGCCGCTTCGCGCCGCGCTCGTCCCCCGCCGCGGTGTGCACCAGGGCCAGGGCCGCCAGCACGGAGGCGACCTGGGCCGGATCCCGCTCCTTGCGCGCGCCGCGGCGTGCCAGCGCGCTGCCAGCCTCGGCCATGCGCCCCGCCCGGACGAGGGCGGCGATCTGGAGATCGAGCGGCACCGAGGAGCGCTCCGCCAGGGCCGCCGCCCGCTGGGGCTGGCCGGCGTCCAGGCAGATCTTCACGGCCGCGGCCGCCAGCCAGGGCGTCGGCTGCCGGCGCAGGAGGGCCTGCACCAGCGCCGCCGCGCGGCCGTGCCGGCCCTCGGCGCGCAGCACCGCCAGCAGCGCGAGGACGGCGTCCGCCTCGGCGCCCTGGCTGGCCCGCACCCGGGCCTCAAGGAGCTGCCGGGCGTGGGCCAGCTCACCGTCCAGGGCGAACGCGAGGGCCGCCCCCACGCCCGAAGGCAGCGGGGCCGCCGCCGGCCGCCGTGGCCGACGCCACCAGCGCGTCACGAGGATGAGCAGCACCAGCCCGCCGAGCAGGAAGCCCATGGTGCCATCGCTCAAGAGCGTGCTGCGATCCATCGCCCTGCCCTGTCGTCCCTGCCGCGGTGGTGCGCGACGATCCCGGCCGCCGGCCTCCTCGGCGGGTCATGGGCCAGGATGAGGGGCCGCGCCCGGCGCGTCAACGCGCCGCCGGGCGGGCTCAGCCGACCTCGGGCTCGACGTTCTCGACGCGGGCCCGGAGGGCCTTGCCGACGATGAAGTGCGGCACGCGCCGGGTGGGGATGCGGACCATCTCGCCGGTCTTGGGGTTGCGGCCGACGCGCTCGACCCGCTCCTTGACGCGGAAGCTGCCGAGGCCGCGGATCTCGATGCGCTCGCCGCGCACCAGGGCGTCGCACATGGCGCGGAAGATGGTGTTGACCGCTCCCTCGACGTCCTTCTTGGTCCGATCGGGCGAGGTGGCAGCGATGGCCTCGACGAGGTCACTCTTGGTCACCGGAGACTCCATTGGAAGGTGGCGCGTGACAGCCGCGCCGGCAGATGAAAAAGGACGGGGGGCACGCGCCACCGGCGGATGCCCCCCACCAAGAGCCCGCGGGAGGTCCCCGCAGGTCGGGCTCAGTCGTCCTGGTCGCGCTTGTCGAAGCTGCCGAGCTGGTCGCTGAACAGGTCGCCCAGGGACGCGGTGCTCTTGCCCTGGCGCTCCAGGTAGGACCGCATGTCGGGGTCCTCGTCGGCCGAGACCGACTTGAGGGACAGGCCGATCTTGCGCTCCTCGCGGTCCATCGAGATGATCTCGGCGGACACTTCCTGGCCCTCGGCGACGACGTCGGCGGGGTGCTGGATGCGGTCGCTCGACATCTCGCTGACGTGGATCAGCCCCTCGACACCCGGCTCGACCTCCATGAAGGCGCCGAAGTCGTGGATCTTCGTGATCTTCCCGCGCACCACCCGGCCGATGGTGTACTTGTTCGGGATGTCGTACTCCCAGGCGTCGGGGGTGAGCTGCTTGATGCCGAGGCTGAAGCGCTCGTTCTCGACGTCGATGTTCAGCACGACCGCCTCGACCTCATCGCCCTTCTTGTAGAGCTCCGAGGGGTGCTTGACCTTGTGGGTCCACGAGAGGTCGCTGATGTGCACCAGGCCGTCGATGCCCTCCTCGATACCGATGAAGATACCGAAGTCGGTGATGTTGCGGATCTTGCCGAGGATCCGGGTGCCCACCGGGTACCGCTCGTGGAGCAGCGTCCAGGGGTTCGGCTCGATCTGCTTCATGCCGAGGCTGATGCGCTTGTTCTTCGAGTCGATGTCGAGGACCACGGCCTCGACCTCGTCCCCGATGGCGACCATGCGCGAGGGGTGCTTGACCCGGCGGGTCCAGGACATCTCCGAGATGTGGATGAGGCCCTCGATCCCCTCCTCCAGCTCCACGAAGGCGCCGTAGTCGGTGAGCGAGACCACCTTGCCGGCGACGCGGTCGCCGACCTGGTAGCGGTGCTCGGCCTGGACCCACGGATCCTCCGAGATCTGCTTGAGACCCAGGGAGACGCGCTCGGTGTCCGAGTTGAACTTGAGGACCTTGACCTCGATCTCGTCGCCCACCTGCACCATCTCGGAGGGGTGGTTGACGCGGCCCCAGCTCATGTCGGTGATGTGGAGGAGCCCGTCGATGCCGCCGAGGTCGACGAAGGCGCCGTACTCGGTGATGTTCTTGACGGTGCCCTTCAGGACGCGGCCCTCCTCGAGCTGACGCAGGGTCTGCGACTTGAGGTGGGCGCGCTCCTTCTCCAGCAGCACGCGGCGCGACAGGACGATGTTGCCCCGGCGCTTGTTGAACTTGATGACCTTGAAGTCGAACTCCTGGCCCAGGAACTTCTCGAGGTTCCGGATGGGCCGGATGTCGACCTGGCTGCCGGGCAGGAAGGCCTTGACGCCGATGTCGACGGAGAGGCCGCCCTTGACGCGGGCGATGATGCGGCCGTGGACCAGCTCGTCGCGCTCGCAGGCGAGGCTGATCTGCTCCCAGATCCGCAGCTTGACGGCCTTGTCCTTGGAGAGCTCGACGAGGGCGTCGTCCTCCTCGGCCTGGTCGACGTAGACCTCGACCAGATCGCCGGCCTCGACGGTCAGCCCGCCGTCGGCGTCGCGGAACTCCGCGATCGGGATCTGCCCCTCGGACTTGTAGCCGATGTCGACGACCACGTAGTCCTTGGTGATCGACAGCACCCGGCCGTTGACGATCTCGCCCACGCGGAAGTTGCGGTTGGCCTGGAACTGCTCAAAGAGCTGAGCAAAGGTCTCCTGGTCCGCGGACCCGGCCTTCGAGTCGATGTCCTCGGGCACCTCGGTGCGGTTCCGGAGTTCCTGAATGCTGCGCATGACGCTCAAAATCCCCCTCGTCGTTGGATGACACGGCCTGGCGTCTCCCCATCCGGAGGAGGCGGCCGTCCGCCCTCGGGCGGCCCTCGCCGTCAGGGTGCCGGCGAAGTGGAGCGGGAGGATACGCGAGGACCGGCGACCTGTAAAGTCGGATAGTGCTGCAAGGGGGCGGGATTTCAGGCCGTTTTCGTCGGCGCGGGCGGCGTCAGCCGAGCTGGACGTCCACGATGACGCCCAGCAGCTTGAGCTCGGCGAGGGCCGGGGGCAGCGCGAGGCCCGCCGCGGCCTGGGCCGGCGTGAGGATGACGAGCAGGGCGTCGGCCGCCTGGGCGGCCCGGACGCCGGGCGCCTCGCTCCACGGCGGGGCGTCCACGAACACCCACGTCGACGCGGCGTCGAGGGCGGCCAGCGTGGCCTCGAGGGCCGACGCCGAGGGCAGGCGGCCGTCGGCCTCCAGGGGCAGCACCCCCACGCGCCAGGCGGCGTGCAGCAGATCGATGGGCCGGCGAGGATCGCGCTCGCGCCCCTCGGCCTGGCCGCGCAGGCCCGGCCACGCGCTGATGCCCAGGGTGGGCGCCAGGGAGCCCGGGCCCGCGTCCAGGCCGACGACGCTGGCGAAGCCGCCCGCCTCGACGAGGGCCGCGGCCACGTTCAGCAGCGTCCGGGAGCGGGCCACGCTGCGGTCCGGCGCCGCCACCACCACGCGCCCGCCGTCCGGCCGGGCGGCCTGGAGGGTGTCGGCGATCTGGCGGTAGACCCCGGCCACCTCGGCGTCGGGCATCAGGAACATGGCGAAGCGGGGATCGATGGCGCTCGCGGCCATCTCGGGCCGGAGCAGGCGCACGGCCGGCCCCTCCAGGGCGGGGCGCGGCGGCTCCGTCGGCGGCGGCAGGTGCGGGCGATCGAGGCGCACGGGGCCCGAGCGGGGGCGCGCGCCCTCCTTCACGTACAGATAGGTGCCGGTCTCGCGCCTGCTCATCGCCCCATCCCTCGCTGCACTCTGGTTGTACTCCGCGGGGAGCGCGACGACCAGCCCCCTCGTGGACGCCGGGGCCGGCGGGCGGCTGGATGAGGGGCGTCGCTCAGGGGCGGGCCTTCACGATGAGGTAGCGGAGCGGCGCGTCGCCGAGGTTCTCCAGGCGCAGGATGGCCCCGAGGGGCAGCGAGACCACCGCCCCCTCCCCCAGCGCGTGCTCGACGTCCCCGACGAACGCCCGGCCCTGGCCCCCGAGGCCGATGACCAGCTCGGCGTCGTCGGCCTGCCGGTGGGCGCCCACCCGGCCCCCCGGCGCCAGCTCGCACCACAGCACCGTCGTGAAGGGGGCCGCCGCGGTGGCCGCGCCCAGGAGGTCCCAGAGGCGCACCTCCCCCTGGCCCCCGAAGAGATCGACGCGCGTCGCGTGCGGTGGCCCTCGCATCGGCTAGCGTCCCCGCACCAGGAACTCGAAGCGGAACGCCGCGAGGCCCAGCCACACCGCCCGCGCCTGGTCCACCGCGTAGAGCCCGGAGCCCTCCAGGCCGAACCAGAGGGCCACCCGGTCCTGGGCGCCCACGCTCAGGGGGTGCGAGAAGCCCGCGTCCACCGCCCCGCCGGCGACGCCGTCGACGAAGCCCGGGCGGTCGTCGTGATCCTCCAGGATGAGCAGGCCGCCCACCGGCCCGGCGGCCACCTGCACCTCGCCCCCGGGCACGCTGACCGCCAGGCCCCCGAGGGTGCTGAGCGTCGGCGCGAGCAGCACCTCGTTGGCGCCGAGGGCCGTCATGACGAACCGGAAGCGCGCCGTGCTCCAGTACAGGCCACCCCAGCGCGGCGCGGGGCCATCGAAGCCGAGGGCCCAGGAGACGGCGGCGGCGTCGGCGTACCCGGCCCCGACCCCGGCCATCACCCCGCCGGCCGTCCAGTCGCGGGAGGCCGAGAAGACGGGTCCGTGGGGCAGCGCCACGCGGCGCTCGGGCGGCGGCGGCGGCGGAGGGGGCGGGCAGACGAGGTGGTGCTCGGCGTCGGCCTCGACGGCCACCCAGGCGTCGACGAGCTGACCGCCCGGGCAGCGCGCCAGGAGCCCGAAGCGACCCGGGAGCACGTCGACCCGGAGCGGCGATCGCCCCGCGGCGATGGGCTCGCCGTCGGCGCTGACCTCGAGGACCGCGCCGGGATCGTCACAGGTCACGACGAGGTGGAGCGTGGCGGGCTCGGCGGCCAGCTTCAAGGGGTCGGCCGCGGCGCTCGTGGCGACCAGGAGGCTGAGGATGAGCCAGGCGCGCATCGCGTCCCCCCAGGCGTCGCGGCGAGGGCCGATCCTGACGGCTCGCCGGGCGGCGAGCAAGGGGCACGATCCGGAGGTCCGAAAAGAAAAACCCCCTGACGAATCAGGGGGTTTTCTGGGAGCGGGAGACGGGATTTGAACCCGCGACTTCAACCTTGGCAAGGTTGCACTCTACCACTGAGTTACTCCCGCCCAGGGAGCTTCGGGGGGCTTTGGAGGCCGTCCCCGTCAGAAGTGAGAGGCGTTATACCGGAGAGGTCGGGCCCCTTCAACAAAAAAGAACAGGGCGGTCGATCCAGCCCGACTTTTTCTCAGAGCCCGTCCAGCACGGTGTCGGTGGCGAAGCGGCCGTCGCGCTCGGGGTAGTCGGTCGTGTAGTGCAGGCCGCGGCTCTCCTTGCGCCGGAGGGCCGAGCGCACGATGAGCTCGGCCACCTGGGCCAGGTTGCGCAGCTCCAGCAGGTCGCTCGACACCCGGAAGTCCCAGTAGTAGGCGTGGATCTCGTCGCGCAGCAGCTCGATGCGGCGGCGGGCGCGCTCGAGGCGGCGGTCGCTGCGGACGATGCCCACGTAGTTCCACATGAAGGAGCGGATCTCCTTCCAGTTCTGGGTGATGACGACCACCTCGTCGGAGGGCCGGGCGTCGCCGGCGTCCCAGACGGGCACGTCGACGAGGGGGGCGCGGGGCTGCTCGCGCAGGTGGGCGGCGGCCTGGCGCGCGAAGACGACGCCCTCCAGCAGGCTGTTGCTGGCCAGGCGGTTGGCCCCGTGCAGGCCCGTGCAGGCCACCTCCCCGATGGCGTAGAGCCCCTCGACGCTGGTGCGCGCGTGCAGATCCGTCCGCACGCCGCCGCACATGTAGTGGGCGGCCGGCACCACCGGGATGGGGTCGCGGCGCATGTCGACGCCGAACTGCAGGCACCGCTCGTGGATGTTCGGGAACCGCTCGGCCAGGAAGTCGCCGGACAGGTGCGTCATGTCGAGCACGACGTGGGGGCTGCCGCTCTTCTTGAGCTCGTTGTCGATGGCCCGGGCGACGATGTCCCGCGGCGCGAGGCTGCCGAGCTCGTGGTAGCCCTTCATGAACGGGGTGCCGTCGAGCAGCCGCAGCTCGCCCCCCTCCCCGCGCAGGGCCTCGCTGATGAGGAAGCTCTTGGCGCGGGGGTGGAAGAGGCTCGTCGGGTGGAACTGGAAGAACTCCAGGTTGGCGACGCGGGCGCCGGCCCGGTACGCCATGGCCACCCCGTCCCCGGTCGCGACGTCCGGGTTCGACGTGTACTTGTAGACCTTGCCGGCGCCGCCGGTCGCCAGGACGACGACCGAGGCGCGGACGGTCAGCACCTCGCCGCGCTGCACGTCGAGCACGTAGACGCCGTGGCAGCGGTTGGTGCCGCCGCGGCGCAGGTGCTTGCCCGAGGTGATCAGATCGACGGCGTGGTGATCGTCGAAGACGCGGATGCGGGGGTGGGCGCTCACGGCCGCCACCAGCGCCCGCTCGATCTCGCGGCCCGTGATGTCACCGGCGTGCAGGACGCGGCGGTGGCTGTGCCCACCCTCCCGGCCGAGGTCGTAGGTGCCGTCCTCGCCGCGGTCGAAGCGGACGCCCCACTCCACCAGGCGGCGCACGGCGTCGGGGCCATCCTGGACGCAGAGCTCGACCACGTCCGGCTTGCAGAGCCCGGCCCCGGCCACGAGCGTGTCGCGGACGTGGTCGTCGAAGGAGTCCGTCGGGTCGAGGACGCTCGACAGCCCGCCCTGGGCGTAGGCGGTGTTCGCCTCGCTGCGCTGGCGCTTGGTGAAGAGGAGGACGTCGCGGTCGCGGGCCGCGTCCAGGGCGAAGCTCAGGCCGGCGATCCCGGAGCCGAGCACCACCACGTCGGCGTCGAGGGTGCTCATGGGACCTCCGCGCTGCGCTTCTCGTCGACGGCGGCGAAGAACCGCCGGAAGTAGATGATGGCGCTCTTCAGGCTGAAGAAGAGCGACAGGAGCAACACCCAGAAGCCGACCTCGTTCCAGTTCACCTGCACCTCGTAGAACCAGAGCAGGCGCACGGGGGCCGGGTAGTGGATGAGCAGGCACATCACGGCGAACATCTGGAAGGCCGTCTTGATCTTGCCATCCTGATCCGCCGGGATGACGAGGCCCTCCGTCGAGGCGATGGCGCGCAGGCCGTTGATGGTCATCTCGCGGGCCAGCAGCACCACCACCAGCCAGCCCGGCACGCGGTGCAGCGCCACCAGGATGACGAGCATCGCCATCACCAGCAGCTTGTCGGCCAGCGGGTCGAGGAACTTGCCGAGCACCGTCACCAGGCCGCGGCGGCGGGCCAGCCAGCCGTCGAGGAAGTCGGTGGCGGTGGCCAGGGCGTACAGCCAGCTCGCGTAGATGCAGTTCTCGGGATCCCCGTTCCAGATCAACAACATGACGACGGGGATGGCGGCCACGCGGGCCATGGTGAGCATGTTGGGGAGGTTGAGGAGCTCCTCCCGCATGGTGGCTCTCACGGGTCGGATCCGGCCACCGCTTCCCCGGGCGCCTCGCCGGTGGGGAGACGGTTCTGGTAGGCGTAGTAGTGGTTGAGGACGCGCCGGACGTACTCGGCCGTCTGGCTGTAGGGGATGCCCCCGACGGAGTCCACCGCGCCGCCGCCGGCGTGGTAGGCCGAGAGCGTCAGCACCAGATCCCCCTCGAACTTGTTGGCGAGGATGCGCAGGTAGCGCGCGCCGCCGTTGATGTTCTGGGTGGGATCGAACGCGTCGGAGACGCCCATCTCGGTGGCGGTGCCGGGCATGAGCTGCATGAGCCCCTGGGCGCCCTTGTTGCTGACCACCTCGGGGTAGAAGTTCGACTCCGTCTTCATGACGGCGAAGATCAGGGCCTCGGGCAGGGAGTAGTGCTTGGAGGCGGCCTTGACGGCGGCGGCGTAGCGGCCCGCCCGGCCGGCCTCGCTCACCGAGACCTCGCCGCCCGCCCGCCGGGCGCGGCCCCCGGCGCGGCTGACCGGCGCGGGGCCCTCGTCCTTGACGCGGTGGAGGATCTTCGCGCCCCGGGCCGGCCGGCTGGTGATGGTGATCTGGCCGTCCTTGCCGACGACCGTGAAGAGGTCGGCGTGGGCCGCGCCCCCGAGGAGCAGGCTGAGGGCGGCGGACCCGAGGGCCCAGGAGGCGGAGAGCTTCGACATGGGCCTACCTTAGCGCAATCCCGACGCCGGGGAGAACCCGTCCGCCGGGCCGATCATTTCGATCGGGCCGGGGCCTACTGGGCGCAGGCAGCCGCGGCGGCGCAGTCGGGGTCGGCGCAGTCGGTCTGGCCGTCGCCGTCGTTGTCGCGGCCGTCGAGGCAGAAGCCCGCCTCGGTGTCGCCGCAGACGCCCACCAGGCTGTTGCGGGAGCAGGAGAAGTCGTCGCAGTCGACGAAGCGGTTGCCGTTGTTGTCGATGCCGTCGCTGCAGGTCGCGTCCGTCGTCTCCGAGGGGCCGCAGACCGTGACCCAGGGGCTCTGGGTGCAGGCGAAGTCGTCGCAGTCGACGAAGCCGTTGGCGTCGTTGTCCATGCCGTCGCTGCAGGCGGCGTCGGAGTTCTCGCGCACGCCGGCGCAGACCGTCACGGCCGGGTTGGCCAGGCAGTGGCGGTCGTCGCAGTCGATGCGGCCGTCGCCGTCGTCGTCCACGCCGTTGCTGCACCGGATGTCGCCCGTCTCGGCGTCGTTCTCCGTCGGGGCCACGACGGGGCTGCCGCCGCCGCCGCCCGCGCCGCCGGCCCCACCGGCGCCGCCCATGCCGCCCGCGCCGCCCATGCCGCCGGCCCCGCCCGCGCCGCCGCCACAGTGGGCAGCGCCCGCGCAGTCGGGATCGTCGCAGTCCACCAGGCCGTCGCCGTCGGTGTCGCGGCCGTCCAGGCAGAAGCCGGCCTCCGTCATGCCGCACACGCCCACCAGGGGGTTGCGCTGGCAGGCGAAGTCCTCGCAGTCGGCGAAGTTGTTGCCGTCGTTGTCGATGCCGTCCCCGCAGAGCCGGTCGTTGTTCTCCTGGGCGCCGCAGACGGTGACCCAGGGGTTGCGGGAGCAGGCGAAGTCGTCGCAGTCGACGCGGCCGTTCTGGTCGTTGTCGATGCCGTCGCTGCAGGTGGCGTCGGAGTTCTCGCGGTCGCCGGGGCAGACCGTCACCGCCGGGTTCGACGTGCAGTGCAGATCAGCGCAGTCGACCCGGCCGTCGCCGTCGTCGTCGACGCCGTTGTTGCACAGCGCGTCCGTCGACTCGTTGCCCACCTCGAAGGGGCCACCGCCGCCGCCGCCGCCCTGGCCACCGGCCCCGCCGCCGCCGCCCGCGCCACCGGCGCCGCCGCGGCAGGCGCCCGCGTTGGCGCAGTCGGGGTCGTCGCAGTCCACCAGGCCGTCGCCGTCGGTGTCGCGGCCGTCGATGCAGAAGCCGGCCTCGGTGGTGCCGCAGACGCCGACGAGCGGGTTGCGCTGGCAGGCGAAGTCGTCGCAGTCGGCGAAGTTGTTGCCGTCGTTGTCGAGGCCGTCGCTGCAGAGGGCGTCGCTGTTCTCGCGGGGGCCGCAGACCGTCACCCAGGGGTTCTGGGAGCAGCCGAAGTCGTCACAGTCGGTGTGATCGTTGCCGTCGTTGTCGATGCCGTCGCTGCAGGTGGCGTCGCTGTTCTCGCGGTCGCCGGGGCAGACCGTCACCGCCGGGTTCGACGTGCAGTGCAGATCGCCGCAGTCGATGCGCCCGTCGCCGTCGTCGTCGATGCCGTTGCTGCAGAGCGCGTCCGTCGACTCCTGGCCGATGCCGCCGGGGACGACGCCGCCCCCCTGGCCGCCGCCACCGCCCTGGCCCCCGGCGCCCCCGCCGACGCCGCCCGCGCCCGCGTCCGTGCAGGCCGCCACGAAAGCGCAGCCCACGTCGTCACAGTCCACGTGGCCGTCGCCGTCGTTGTCCATGCCGTCGGTGCAGAGGGTGAGGCCCGTCTCGCCGGGGAGGTCATCGTTGCCGTCGTCGGCGGTCTGGCAGGCGATCAGCGCCATGGCCGCCAGGAAGAAGGTCGAGGAACGCGACATGGACATGGGGAAGCTCCCGGGTGAGGATCCGGCACAAATGAAAAGCCCCCCTTCGGCCAACGCGCAAAGGGGGGCAATCGGGTGGCTTTGCGGGGACTTGAACCCCGAACCTAGCGATTATGAGTCGCTCGCTCTAACCAGTTGAGCTACAAAGCCGCGGGGAAGCTAGCAAAGAGGGGGGTGCGCCGCAAGCGGAATTGTCGTATGACGTGCGCGCCCGGCTGGCCGGATAAGGTGATGCGCGCCCGCGCCCCCTGATCCCCGGTCTGGAGGGCGCCGCAGGGGCCGAAAGTTTGCGCCCCTGCGGGGCTCGACTACAGTGCCGGGGAGCGTGGCCGGCGGAGGCGAATCGGTGAAGCGCAGACTCCTCACCCCCGGGTTCATCCTGGTCCATCTGCTGGCCCTGCATGCCCTCGTGATCTGGTTCAGCGGCCCCGGTCGGGCCATGGCGCCCATGACGGAGCCCGAGGTTCCCCAGGTCGACGCCCCTGAGCCCGATGAGCTGCCCGACGAGGCCGAGGAGCTGGCCGGCCCGGTCGCCGGGGCCGATCCGCTGGCCGCCGGCGAGGGCGCGGGCGCCGATCCGACGCGCCTGCCCGGCGCCCTCGATCTGGCCAACATCTACGAGGACGCCGGCCATATGCGGGCGGGCCTGGGCCACGGCTGGACGGCCGAGCTCACCACCGACGTGGCGCTGCAGAAGGCGGCGACGGCGGCCCTGAACCGCGCCAAGGTCCCCTTCGGCGCCGTGGTCGTCATCGACGTGAAGACGGGGGCCATCCTGGCCCTGGCCGATCGCTACGACGAGAAGCACGAGGTCGCCCCGCCCCTGAGCCGCGACGGGCCGCCCCACCTCGCCCTGCGCGCCATCGCCCCGGCCGCGAGCGTGTTCAAGATCGTCACCGCCACCGGCCTGCTGGACCGCGGCGTGTCGGCGGGCGCCGAGCTGCCCTACCACCCGGCCGTCCGCAAGATCCTGCCGCAGCACCTGGAGGAGCCCGGCAAGGGCGCGCCCCGCGCCGACATGGCCGACGCGCTCGCCCACAGCAACAACGGCTACTTCGCCCGCATGGCCGACCAGAAGCTCAGCCGCGAGGACATGGACACCCTGGTGCGCCGCTTCGGCTTCAACCAGGTCGTCCCCTTCCCGCTGCTGACGGAGGCGAGCACGGCCAAGGTGCCCCGCAACGGCCTGGAGCGGGCCCGCATGGCGGCGGGCTTCTGGCACACCCGGCTGACGCCCCTGCACGGCGCCCTCATCGGCGCGGCCGTGGCCGGCGACGGCACCCTGCCCACGCCCCGCCTGATCGCCGCCCTCGTCGCCCCCGACGGCCGCCGCGTCGAGGCGCCCCAGCGGCCGCCCTTCGCCGAGGCCATGACGCCGAAGACGGCGGCGAACCTGCGGACGATGATGGAGGCCACCGTGCGCAGCGGCACGGCCCGGCGCGCCTTCGCCAAGTGGCCCGAGTCCATCCGCCACATCAAGGTGGGCGGCAAGACCGGCACCCTCGCCCTGCGCGAGCCCTACACCTTCTACACCTGGTTCGTGGGCTACGCGCCGGTGAAGGACCCCGAGATCGCCATCGCCGTGATGGTGGGCAACGGCCGCCTCTGGTGGCAGCGCGGGACGGACGTGGCCGCCGACGTGATGGCCAGCTACTTCAAGGCGCGCGTCGACGCCGCCAAGGGCGGCAAGGGCCGCTAGGCGAGCCGCCCTCAGTCGAGGGCCGCCTCGGCCTCCTCCAGCCGCTCCGTCGCCTCTTCCCACTGGCTGTACACGCCCGGCAACTCCGCCTCCAGCGTCGCCACCTCGCGCGCAACGACCCGGACCGCCTCGGGATCGGCGTAGTGATCGGGATCGGCCTGCTGCGCCCGCAGCGCGTCGAGGCGCTCCTCCAGCGCGTGCACCGCCGCCTCGGCGCGCTCCATGGCCCGCCGCAGATCCTTCGTGGCCGCCGCCCACCGCTGGCGCGTCTCGGCCTCCGCGCGGCGCTCGGCCTTGCGGTTCTGGGGCGTGGGCGTCGCGGCGACCTCGACCCGCGCCGGCGCCCGCCCCGGCCGCTGGCCGTGCAGCGGGAACGGCTCGGGCCGGTTGCCCGCGGCCGTCCGCTCCAGGTAGTCGGAGTAGCCGCCCGGGAACGGCGTCACCCGCCCGTCGCGCACCTCCCAGACCGCGTCCACCACCCCGTCGATGAAGTGGCGGTCGTGGCTGATGAGGACGACGGCCCCGGCGTAGTCGGCCAGGGCGGCCTCCAGGACGGCGCGGCTCGCCATGTCCAGGTGGTTGGTGGGCTCGTCGAGCAGCAGCAGGTTCGCCGGCGTCAGCAGCATCTTCACCAGCGCCAGCCGGTTCTTCTCGCCCCCGCTCAGGACCGCGACCTTCTTGCCGATGGCGTCCTGATCGAAGAGGAAGGCCCCGAGCAGCGCCCGCACCCGCTCCGGGGGCAGATCCCCGGCCGCGTCGTCCGCCTCCTCCAGCACCGTGCGCCGGCCGTCGAGGACCTCCACCTGGTGCTGCGCGAAGTAGTACAGCCGCGTCTGGAAGCCCAGCGTCCGGCTGCCCCGCTGGAACGGCACCACCCCGGCCAGCAGCTTGAGGAGCGTGCTCTTCCCCGCCCCGTTCGGGCCCACCAGCGCGATGTGCTGGCCGCGCAGCAGCTCCACGTCGAGGCCCTGGTAGATGGGCCGCGCCGGGTCGTAGCCCTGCTGGATGTCCTCCAACGTGAGGGCCACCTGGCCCCCCTTCACCGGCTCGGGCAGGGAGATGCGCAGGCTGCGCCCCTCCCCCTTCAGCTCCACCCGGTCGATCTTGTCGAGCATCTTCACGCGGCTCTGGACCTGCCGCGCCTTGGACGCCTTGTAGCGGAAGCGATCGATGAAGCGCTCCAGCTCCACCACGCGCCGCTGCTGGTTGCGGGCCTGCCGCTCCAGGAGCTGCCGGCGCGCCTCCACCTGGTCGAGGTAGTCGTCGAAGGTGCCGGGGTAGACGTCGACGCCATCCGCCGAGAGCTCGGCCATGTGGGTGCCGAGCCGGTTGAGGAAGGCGCGATCGTGGCTGATGAAGACGAGGCTGCCCGGGTAGCCCAGCAGGAAGCCCTCCAGCCAGACCACGGACTCCAGGTCCAGGTGGTTGGTGGGCTCGTCCAGCAGCAGGATGTCGGGCCGCGAGAGCAGCAGCCGCGCCAGCGCGACGCGCATCTGCCAGCCCCCGCTCAGGGTGCCGCAGTCGCGGTCCAGCTCGTGGGGCTTGAAGCCGAGGCCCAGCAGCACGGCCTCGACCCGCGACTCCGCGGCGAAGCCGTCCAGCTCGTCGAAGCGCGCCTGGAGGGTGCCGTATTCCTCCATGAGATCATGGTCTTGCGGGTGCTCGGCCAGGGCCTCTTCCACCCGCCGCATGCGCTCGGCCACGGCCCGCACATGGGCCAGGCCCTCGCTGGCCTCCGCCCGCACGGTGCGCCCGGCGAGGGTGGCGATCTCCTGGGGCAGGTAGCCCAGGCGCACGCCCCGCGTCACCCGGACGACGCCGCCATCGGGGGCCATCTCGCCCGTGATGATGCGCATCAGCGTCGTCTTGCCGGCGCCGTTGGGGCCGATGAGCCCCACGCGCTGGCCGCGCTTGATGTTCCAGGAGAGGTCGGCGAAGAGGACCTGCGGACCGTACTGCTTGCCGATCCCTTCGAGGTGGATCATGGGCGTCAGCCGTCGCGGCCGGCGACCTGGACCGCGGCCCGCGCCGCGGCGGCCCGGGCGAGAGGATCCTTGTCGGCCAGGCCCGACAGCGTCTGCTCCAGCAGGCTGCGGGTGGCGAACCGGCCCAGGGCGTCGAAGCCGGCGGCGCGGACGGGGCCGTGGGGGCTGCGGGAGCCGCCGAGGTACGTCGGCACGGACTCGGCCTGGCGCACATCGGCCAGGGCCTTGAGGGCCGCCGCCGCGGTGTCGCCGTTGGGGCCGCTGCCCTCGTAGATGCCCAGCAGCCGGGTGGCGGCGGCCGCGCCGCGGGCGGCCAGGGCCTTCACGGCCGCCGGGCGCTGCTCGTCGCTGCCCTTCAGGGCGATGAACTCCAGCACGTCCGCCTGGATGCCGGCGTCCTTGCCCAGCGTCTCCACCTGGGTGGGGGTGAGCCACGACGACGCGCCGCCCTTGAACTCGGCCAGGCTCTCGGGCTTCAGGCGCAGCAGGGACTGCCAGGCCAGGAACCGCACGTCCAGGTCGGGGTCGCGCTTGAGCAGGCTCATCAGCACGGCGGCCTTCGGGTTGCCGGTCGCCGCCACGGCCTCGGCGGCCTTGCGCTTCAAGCCGGCCTGGGGCGCGGTCATGACGAACTGCAGGGAGTCGATGATGTCGGCGGTGCCGATGGCGGCGAGGGCGTCGATGAGCGCCTCCTTCACCTCGGGGCTCGGCTCCTTGCGCAGGTAGCCGGCGATGCGGGCCTCGTCCCCCGGCTTCGCGATGGCCGCCAGGCCCCGCGCCGCCGCCAGGCGGACCTCGGTCTGCCCCTCGGTCATGGCCGCCTCGAAGATGGGCGCGCTCGCCCGGTGCTTCACGTCGGCCAGGGTGGCCATGGCCCGCAGGCGCAGCTCACGGCGGTCGCTGCGGGCGACCTCCTGCAGCAGCTCGATGACCTTCGGCTCGGCGTTGGCCTTCGCCCAGGCGGCCATCCAGGCGTAGGCCAGATCGGCCTCCTCGGGCGTCTCGTTGGTGGCGATCTTCTCGCGCAGCTTGCCCAGCAGCACCGTGTCGCGGGAGGCCACGAGGCCCTCCCAGGCCACCAGCCGCTCGGCGGCGCCGTCGAACTTCACGCCGGCGTGCAGCGTGCGGCTGACGTCATCCACCTGGCCGCGGCGGGCCAGGACGGCGGCGAGGCGCAGGCGCACCGGGAAGTCGGCCGTCTTGTCGTAGGTCTTGCGCAGCCCCGCGATGGTCTTCGACGCCAGCTTGGGATCGTCGAAGCGCACCAGGAAGTCGCGGGCGAGCACGCCCACGCTCCCATCCTGCACGTTGGCGAGGGCCCACTTGAGCGCGACGGGATCCTGGAAGGTGGAGAGCGCCTTCACGGCGTCCTTGTAGCTCTGCTCGCCGGCGGGCTCCTTGAGCCCGGCCTCGATGAAGCCCCACGCCACCTTGCCCCCCAGGGCGATGAGCGCGCTGCGGGCGGCCTGGCGGGCCTCCGGGGTGCCGTTCTTCGCCGCCGCCTCGAGCATGGCCTGCCGCGCCTTGCCATCGAAGGAGGCCTCCAGCAGGGACATGCCCAGGCGCCGATCGGCCTCCTCCCCCGACTCCAGCAGCTTCGCGACGACGTCCTGGGCCGGCTTCGCCAGCTTCTTCAGGGCCTTGTCGCCGCTCAGCGCCAGGCCGATGGCCCGGGTGCGGATCTCGGTGTCGCTCTCCTTGAGGCCCTCCTCGACGGCCGCGGCGCGCTCGGTCTCGTCGAGGGCCACGCGGCCCTCGAACACCGCCCGGCGCACGAGCGGATCGGAGTTGCCCTGCAGATCCTTGTAGACCGCGCGCGCCTTCTCGGCGACCTCGTCCACCGAGGGCAGCCCGTCGGTCGGGGCCTTCTTGCGGGGCGCCGACACGGCCGGCAGGGACAGGAGCAGGAGCAGCGCGGCGGCCCAGAGCGAGCCACGGGGCGAGAGCTTCATCACGGTTCTCCAGAGACGCGCGAGTGCGCAGGCGGATAGCACGGCGGCCGCCCGGCGGGCAACCCGGCTGGCAGGTCAGGGGGCCTTGGGGGCGGTGGCGCTGGCCGGGGCGGCCTTGGGACCCGCGGGGGCGCCCTCGACCACCCGGTGCACCAGGATGGCCTCGGCGTCGCCCAGCTTGGTGGGCGTGACGAGCTTCACCGGGGTGCGGTTGGCGTCCAGGCCCAGCCAGACGGTGCCCAGGCGCGGATCCCGGTCGATGTCGGCCTGGGTCACGAAGCCGCCGGTGATGCGGGTGCTCACCTCGACCTTGATGGCCTCGAACCAGCCCACCGGGGTGTAGACGCGCTCCTGGCCGCCGACCTTGGCGGTGACGAGGCGCTCGCGGCGGCCATCCCAGACGTAGAAGTCGAAGACCTGGCCGGGCTGGAGCTTCAGGCGGCGCAGGCCGTAGATGGCCGCCAGGGGCTCGTAGATGTGGCCGGCCGGCCGGAAGCTGCGCTCGAGCTTCTGCCCGCCGCGCTTGCGGATGGACCGCAGCCGCAGGCCGATCTGGTAGAAGCGCGTCTCGTACCAGAGCTCCTTGCCCGCCTCGCGGATGTGGAAGTCGGACTCCAGCGGCAGGAAGCTGCGCTCGTCCATCTTCACGTCGAGCCGGTCGTCGATGGAGTAGAACTTCGTGAGGAACGGCGTGGACTTGAGCACCGCCGAGACCTGCAGGGCCGGCGTCTCGCCGTAGGTCTCGCGCTTGCCGACCACGAGCGTCGCGGTGGCCGCCTCGGCGTTGAAGAGCTTGATGGAGTAGGTCAGCCGCTCCCCGCTCGGGAAGGGCACGTCACCCAGCTCGGGCAGCGGGCGCAGCGGCTTGTCGGGTCGCTTCACGGGCCAGCGGCCCTCCTTCTTGAAGCGCTCGGCGATGGCCTTGGCCCGGGCCCGGGCGCGGTCGGCGCGGGCGGCCTGCTTGGGGGTCAGCTTCACGGGATCCGACGCGGGGGCTGCCGACGCGGGGGCGGCCGCCGACGCGGGGGCGGCCGCCGAGGCGGGGGCGGCAGCGGCCGAGGCCGGCGCGGCTGCCGGGGCCTCGGGCTCGGCCCCGGCGAGGCCCGGCAGCAGCAGGCCGACGGCCAGGGGGAGCCAGAGCAGTCGTCGCGACATGGAAACCTCCGTTCGTCTCGGTAGCGCGGCGCCGGACGGCCGCCTGGTCGACCTATTCAGGCGCGGACCGACCGTAGAATCACCGATCCAGCGCCCCACGTCACGCGGCGTCTCGCTGCGATCGCAGCCACGCGATGCAGGCCGCCACGTCGATCTCGCCCCCGCCCGCGGCGCGCAGCGCGCCCCGGCGGACGGCCGCCTCGCAGCGCGCGCGCAGGCGCCCCACCTCGGGGCCGGGGGCCACGCCGAGCTGGTCGATGATGGCCTTGCCCAGGCCCTTCGGCACCACCGGGCGCCGCGCCTCGTCCTCGGCCAGGACGCGCCGCACCCGCCCCTGCAGCTCGTGGAGCTGGTACATGGCCTGCCGGCGCCGCCCGGGGCGCTTGCTCGTCACGTCGGCCCGCGACAGCAGCAGCAGCTCCTCCAGCTCGGGGCCGGCCTCCAGGGCGAAGCGGCGGATGGCCGCGTCCGACCAGGCCGGATCGTAGAGGTTGGCGCGCAGGTGCAGGCGCACGAGGCGCTCGACCCGGGCCGCCAGGGGCGCCGGGAAGCGCAGCCGGGCCGCGATGCCCTCGCACATCACCGCCCCCAGCTCGTCGTGCAGCAGGAAGTGCACCTGCCGGTCCTCGCCGTAGCTGCGGGTGTACGTCTTGCCGATGTCGTGCAGCAGCGCCGCCCAGCGCACCGTCGCCCGGGGCACGGCCTGCATGACCACCTGCCGCGTGTGCTGCCACACATCCTTGTGGTGGAAGCGGCTCGACCGGTGGAAGTCGATGAGCGCCGCGACCTCGGGCAGCACCAGGGGCAGCACGCCGGTGCGCTCCAGCAGGCCGAGGGCGGCCGAGGGTCGCTGGCCCACCAGCAGGCGCGTCAGCGCGCGGCGCAGCGCGTCGCGATCGGCCCGCAGCACCAGGCCCGCGTGCTCGCGCCACAGGGCGTCCAGCGCGTCGGCGGGCCGCCACGCCAGCTCGCTGAGCAGCGCGGGCCCCTGGACGAGCAGGCTGGGGTCGGCCTGGAGGGCAGCGGCCTCGACGCGCAGGGTGCGGGCGCGCAGGTCGGCGACGCCCCCCAGCGGATCGATGACCTCGCCCGCGGGCGTCAGGGCGACGGCGTCCACGGGGTAGCCGCGGGCGCAGAGGGCCGCCACGGGGTCGGGCCCGGCCGAGCGGACGATCCAGCCGCCCACGGCCCAGGCGCCCGGCCAGCCGGGGGCCGGCGTCGCGTCCGGGCAGAGGGCGCCGACGTCGGGGGCGTCGACCCAGAGCTCGGGGGGCTGGTGCAGGCCGGGCCCGCCCAGGCGGCGGCGCGCGGCCGCGCCCACCTGCCAGGGACGGCAGGCCAGCAGCGCGGCGGGGATCTCGGGGAGGCGATGCATGGGGTGGGCGGCCGGGACCTTCGTCGATGGGACGCGATCCTAGCGGAACCGCGGCCCGTCCGACAATTCGTGGCGCGCGCGAGGCCGCGCTCGCCGGCGGCAAGCGGCCGAAACCGTTGCAGAATCAGCGAAAGCGCTCAGGCGACCTGCTGATCCACGAAGCGCGCGAAGCGGCGGCGGGCGTGGGGGTTGAGGTACTTGAAGCGGAAGCCGCGCACGGGCGCCTGGCCGGGGGTGGTGTCCTCGTAGCACAGCTCGCCCAGGGCGCGGATGGCGGGCCCGTCGTCGGGCAGCTCGAACTGCAGCCACACATGGCGCGGGTTGCCCCAGGTGCCGTCCTGCACCCGGACGAGCCGCATCCCGTCGACGCTGACGTCCTCGGTCATGCAGAGGCACTGCTCGTCCTCACCGAGGATGTGGTTGACGTAGAGGCGCAGCGGCAGGCGGTTCGCGGTGCGGCGGTTGGTCATCGGAGGTCCCCCGGAGTGGCGTCGCTCCGTGGTAGCACCGGTCCGGCGGACCTCCAAATTTTCGCACGATAAAATGCGCGCCGATTTCGCACGATAAGACCCGCGGGACGGGTGGCTGCTAGTCGATCGTGCGCAGCCGCCCGCGATCGATGAGGACGACCTCCCCCGTCTCGCGGCCGCGGGCGTTGCTGAGGGCGTTCTGGAGCGCCTGGTAGCGGTCGAACCGGCCCTCCTCGTCCACGATGGCGGTGATGGCGACCGAGAGGTGGGCGTCCTGGGCGCCGCCGACGATGACGGGGGCCAGGCGGATGAAGCTGCGCTCGATCTCGGCGCAGACCACCTCGACGTGCTCGGGGGCCAGCACGAACACGAAGTCGTCGTCGCGCTGGTGGCCGAGGAACGCGCGGCCGTCGGCGTACTCCTCCAGGATGGAGTGCACCATCTCGGCGGTGTGGCTCATCGCCGTGTGGCCCCACATGAAGCCGAAGCGCTCCACCGCCTCGTGCAGGCCCACGATGTCCATGGCGCAGTAGGCGAAGGGCTGCTGCTCGCGCATGCGGATGGCCACCTCGCGCTGGATCTCCCGCCCGCCGGGCAGGACGACGAGGGCGTCGGCGCCGGCGCCGCGCGGGCCGGCCAGCCGGCTGCGCAAGGCCACGAGCAGCGCGCTGTCCGACGCGTCCACCGGCACCGCGGCGTCCGCCTCCAGGCCCAGCGCCTCGGCCTCTTCGGGCGTGCCGAGCAGCAGCAACGGCACCGCGCCGTCGGCTTGCCGGGCCCGCTCCAGCACATCCTCCAGGCCCACGAGCCCGGCCCGCAGCACCACCAGGTCGGGCAGCAGGGCGTCCAGCCGCCGCGCGGCCAGCGTCGCGTCGCCCGCCACGTAGGCCAGGTACCCCGCGTGCTCCAGCCGCTCGGCCCGCAGCCGCAGGGCCACCGCGTCGGGATCGGCCACCAGCACGCGCATGCGCCGGCGCAGCCGGTGGCGCGCCAGCACCACCTTCAGCATGCTCGCGAGCACGCTCGGCTCGGGGGGCACCTCCAGGCTCGCGTCGGCCGCGGCCAGGGAGCGCGCCCCGGGCGGCAGCAGCGCCAGCACCGGCAGCCCGTGCTGGCCGACCAGCGCCGCCACCACGGCCTCGTCGGGCTCGCCGTCGACGTCCAGGTAGATGGCCACCGCCGGCGTGTAGCGCGCCAGCCGCGCGGCCACCGCGGCCGGCGTCGCCTCGCAGATGCGGGCCTGGTAGCCCTGCCCGAGCAGCAGCGCCTTCAGCGCCCGGCACTCGTGCAGCTCGCGCCCCACCACCAGCACCGCGCGGTCTTCGGCCCGCAGCACCCCGGGCGCCCGCGGCCGCTGGTTGCCCTGCTCGGGCAGGCTGAAGACGAACGCCGTCCCCTGCCCCTCGCCGCTCTCCACCCAGATCTGCCCGCCGTGCCCGCCCACGATGTTGCGGCACACCGCCAGCCCCAGGCCCGAGGCCCCCCGCGTGCGCGGATCGGCCACCTCGACCTGCTCGAACTTGTCGAAGATGCGCTCGAGGTCGGCGTCGTCGATCTCCTGCCCCGTGTTGTGCACCGACACCAGGTACAGCTCCGGCGCCGTGAAGGTGGTCTGCACCGCGACCACCACCTCGCCCCCCTCCGGGGTGTGGCGGATGGCGTTGGTCAGCAGGTTGCCCGCCACCTGGCCGATGCGGCCGGCGTCCGCCTGGCAGACCAGCCCCTCCAGCAGGCACTCGAAGCGCAGGTCCACCCCGCGCTCCAGGGCCGCCGGCTGGAAGTCGCGCACCACGCTGGCGACCACCTGCTCCAGGCTGATGGCCTCCACCGACAGGGGCATCCGCCCCTCCTCGAACTTCGCCAGATCCAGGAGATCATTGAGGAGCTGGTTGATCTTCGTGCACGACTTCTTGGCCAGCTCCACGTACTCGAACTGCCGGGCCGACAGGTCCCCGAGGATGCGCCGCCCCAGCAGGTCGAGGGTGCCGCTGATGCTCGTCAGGGGGCTGCGCAGCTCGTGGCCGATGATGTGGACGAACTCCTCCCGGCGGCGCGCCGCCGTCTTGTCCGTCGTCACGTCGCGCAGCACCGTGAGGATGCCCACCGAGCGGGCGGCGTGGTCGCGGACGGGCGCGAAGAGCACCTGCCACGTCGCCTCCCCCACCGAGAGCTCCCACCAGTCGGCCCGCGTCGACTCCCCCACCCCGATGCGGCGCAGCACGTCCAGGCTGGAGAGCCCCAGGGCGCGCAGCACCACCGTGAAGTCGGGGCGCTCGACCTCCTCGATGCCCAGCATCCGGCGCGCGACGGGGTTCATCAGGCTGACGGCCCCGCGCTCATCGGTGAGCACGACCCCCTCCGTCATCGTCTCGACCATGAGCTCGACGCGGCGCTGCTCGTCGAGGAGCTGGGTGTGCACCCGGGTGAGGGCGTCCTGCAGCTGGTCGCGCCAGATGTGCACGACCTCCACCTCGTCAGGGGCGAGGGGCTCGTCGCGGACGAGCAGGAAGAGGCCGCGGAGATCCTGGTTGATGAAGACGGGCACCAGCGGCGGGTCGGCCCCCGGCGCCGGGCCGCTGTCGCCGTCTACCACGTCGTCCGGGGCGAAGCCGAACGCCACCCCGTCCGGGGCGAGGCGCCCCGACAGGCGGCTGTACTCGGCCTGGGCCAGGGCCACCCACTCGTCGAAGCGCTCGCTGCCCAGCGCGCGCCCGCCCGCCGGCACGGCCCCATGCCCCGACAGGCCCTGCTCGGGCCGCAGGTCGATGAGGCCGAACGCCGCCCGGCACCGCACCCGGTCCGCCAGGCTGTCGACGACCAGCCGCAGCATGGCGCTCGGCGACTTCAGGTTCAGCAGCGCCCGCAGCAGGCGGTACTGGGCGCTCAGGGCGTCGACCTGGGCCTCCAGCCGGGCGTTGAGGGCCTGGTGGTCGCGCTCCAGTCGGCTGGCCTGGATGCCGTTGCGCACCGCCAGCACCAGCTCGGCCCGCCCATCGGCCGTCAGCAGTGTCTTGTTCTTCTCGAAGTATCGAAAAATATGACCTGACTGCAGGATGCGCACGAGCTGCTCATCACTCGTGCGCCCGGACAGCAGGATGCAGCGCAGGCCGGCCGTCCGCGGATCGGCCTTGATGCGCTCGATGAGCTCGTCCCCGGACATGCGGGGCATCTTCTGGTCGGTGACCAGGACGTCGAAGCTGTCACGGGCGAGGCGCTCCAGCGCCTCCTGGCCGGCGTAGGCGCGGAAGATCTCCGCCTCCCCCCGCAGCAGTCGCTGGAGCTGGAGGTGGTCGTCCTCGCTGTCGTCCACGACCAGGACCCGGCCTCGAACCTCGACCATTCCCTGCACTCCTGCAGCGCCACTGGCTTCCCGGGGGGGAGCCCAGCATGTGCCCGGCGCCGGGGCGTGTCAACGGACCTCCAGGCCCGCCCGGCCGGCCCGCGCCGCCCCCGCCGCGTCCCGTGACGCCCAGATGCAGCTCGGCCGACCCCGCACGCTCGCGAGGCGCACGACGCCGCCCGCCCGCTCGTCCCGGGCCGCGTCGCGGTTGTCGCCCCACACGAAGAGCTCGTCCGCGCCCAGGTGCACCGGCACCGGATCCAGCGTCACCGCGCTGCCAGCGTCATACGTCACCACGTACCGTCGGCCAGCGTTGGCCTCGACGAAGCCGTCCAGGCTCGCGAGGCGCGCCTGATCCACCGCGTCGAAGCGGGCGACGGCCAGATCGGTGATGGCCTCCTGATCGAGCCGCCGCCCGTCGATGACCGGCCGCCCGCCGCGCCACTGGATGACCTGCCCCGGCGTCGCGACCACCCGGGCCACGGCCAGGCCGCCGGCGGGCCCGTCCACCACGACCAGCTCCCCCGCCCGCGGGGATCGGTCGCGGTACGCGGCCCGGTCGAAGAGCAGCTCGTCCCCCGGCAGCAGATGGGGGAACATCGCGGCGCCCGCCACCCGGACGCTGCCGACGAACGCCGCGCCCACCGCGTGCAGCGACGCCGCCACCGGCAGCACCCCAAGACCGAGGGCGATGGACAGGTAGGCGACGGGGTGGTTCAGCGGGCCGGGCCGAAACCCCCGCCCCGCACGCCCGACGGCCCGGGCCACGTCCCGCGCGAGGACGGCCTGGAGCCCGAGCCACGCCAGGCCCAGCACCGCCGCGGGCAGGTGCGGCGCGAAGATCCAGCGGGCCCAGCCGAGCAGGCAGGCGACCCACGCCAGCAGCACCGCCGCCCAGACCTTGAGCCCCCGGCCCACCTCGCCCGCGTACACATGCCCGAGCCCGGGCATCAGCAGCCCGAGCCCCACGGCGATGGCCAGGTGGCGCGGGCGGGCGACGGGCTCGAAGAGGGGGCGGAGCGCGTTCACGGATCCAGGCTAGCACCCCCCGGCGGATCACGCGAAACCGTGCCCTCCCCCGCCAGCGCCGCCTGCACCATCCCCCGCAGCCACCGGTGGCCGGGGTCGTCCCGCAGGCGCTCGTGGAAGAAGAGGCACAGGTCGAAGTCCGGCAGGGCCAGCGGCGGCTCCACGATGCGCAGCGGCAGCGCGGCGGCCAGCTCCTGCGCCAGTCGGCTGGGGGCCGTGAGGATGAGGTCGGACCGGGCGAGGGCGAAGGGCGCGGCCAGGAAGAACTTGATCCGCAACGCGATTCGCCGCGAGCGGCCCACCTGGGCGAGGGCCGCGTCCACGGCGCCGCCCCCGCGACCGCTGGGGCTGATGAGCGCGTGGGGCAGGCGGCAGAAGGTGTCGAGGTCGAGGGCCTCGCCCACCTCGGGGTGGTCGGTCCGCACCAGGCAGACGAACCGCTCCCGCAGCAGGACGAGCCGCAGGAACCGCTCGGCCCCCGGCGCGTTGACGCCGATGGCCACGTCCACGGCCCCGCTCTCCAGCCCCTCGAAGGGGTCGGCCCCCGAGCCCACGATGTCCAGGTCGACGCCCGGCGCGTCCGCCCGCGACCGGGCCACCACCGGGGCCAGGAACACGGCGAAGAGGTCGGATGTGGCCACGCGGAACGTCCGCGTCGACGCCCCGGGATCGAAGCCCGGGGGCTCGAAGACGAGGTGGTGCAGCCCGAGGAGCGCCCGCCGCAGGGGCGCCTCGAGGGCCGCCGCCCGGGGCGTGGGGACCATGCCGGCGGGCGTGCGGACGAGCACCGCGTCCCCGAGCAGCGCCCGCAGGCGGCCAAGCGCGTGGCTCACGGCCGACTGCGTGAGCCCCAGGCGGCGCGCGGCCGCCGTCACCGAGCGCGCCTCCAGGAGGGCGTCGAGGGTGACCAGCAGGTTCAGGTTCAGGCTCTCCAGGCTCGCCATCGACCCCCCCCATGAATCTCGGTCACTTCCATATGACCAGCATGAGCTGGATTGTCAACGCGTCCGCCGCCATCCTGGCTTCACCACCCAGGAGGTCCACATGTCCATCGTCGTGAACACCCCGAACGGCCACATCGGCCGCGCCCTCGCCCTGCACCTGCTCGACGCCGGCGCCCCCCTGACCGTGATCAGCCGCGACGCCGAGCGCGTGGCCGACCTCGCCGCCCGCGGCGCCCGGGTCGTCGTCGGCTCCATCGAGGACGAGGCCACCCTCGACGCGGCCTTCGCCGGGGCCGAGCAGCTCTTCTGGCTCACGCCGCCCGCCTACCGCCCTGGCTTCCGCCCGTGGGTCGCCGCCCTCGCCGGCCGCGTGGCCGCGCGCGCCGCCGCCCACGGCATCGGCCGCGTGGTCGTGCTCTCCAGCGTCGGCGCCCACAACCGCGACACGGAGGGCCACCTCGGGCCCGTCGGCGCCATGCTCGACGTGGAGGACGCCTTCCGCGCGGCCGTCCCCAGCGTCCTGGCCCTGCGCCCGGCGTTCTTCATGGAGAACCTGCTGCGCGAGGTCGACACCCTGCGCGCGACCGGCAGCTTCTTCACCGTCGTGCCCGCCGACGTGGCCTTCCCCATGGTCGCGACGGCCGACATCGCCCGCCGCGCCGCCGACGCGCTGCTCGATCCCACCTGGGCCGGCGCCGTGTACCGCGGCGTGCACGGCCCGCGGGACGTGAGCTACGGCGAGCTGGCCCGCCTCACGGCCGCCGCCACCGGCCAGCCCGTCCAGGCGGTCCAGGTCACCCTCGACCAGGCCCGCGGGGCCATGGCCCAGGCCGGCCTGCCGGACTTCATGGTGCAGCTCCTGGGGGATATGTACGCCGGGTTCGAGGATGGCCGCATGAGCCCGGCCGAGCCCCGCGACGCCTTCTCGACCACCTCGACGGACGTGGCCGACTTCATCCAGGCGCAGCTCGCGCCCGCCCTGCTCGGCGGCCGGGAATGAACACGACCGCCCGGCCCCGCAGCCCCTCTGGTACCGGGCGGTCGTGGTCGGAAGCACCACGGATGGGAGTCTGTCGCGGTGAGTTCGCCTGAACCATCCCCCGGAGGGGGGATGGTGTCTACGAGCGCGATCAGCGGGGCAGGCCGCTGATGGGGTCGCGATCCCGGGCGCCGACGACCTCGCCGCCGTGGCCGCTGAGGCGGCGCAGCGTCTCCTCGAGGGCCGCGACGGTCTTCAGCTCGCTCTCCAGGCCCGGCACCGCCGCCTGGGCCAGCCGCATCCGCAGCGCCCGCGCCACCTGCCACGCCCCCTCCTGATCGTTCTCGACGGTGTGCTTCATGGCCGCCAGCTTGAGGGCCGTCACCTCGTCGACGAGGGCCCGCCCGCGGGCCAGGCCGATGGGCAGCGGCCCCTCCATCGGGGTGAACCAGGTGGCGTCTTCGTACCGCTTTCCCCCGCGGATTTCGTAGCGAAGTCGGGCGGTTCCGAGGGGGCCCGGCGCCGGCACCGCCCCCGGCTCGGGCGCGAACCCGAGGAAGATGGCCCCCTGCTTGCGGCTCAGGAACACCGTCTCGATGCCGATGCGCAGGCCCCCGCGGGCCGTCCGCTCCACCGCGTCCCCCGGCACCCCGTACAGGCCCACGATCTGGTGCCCCGGCGCCGGCTCCACCTCCAGCTCCAGCCCGTAGGCCAGCTCGCTCACGAGGGTGTCGAGCTCGGCCGCCAGCCGCTCGACCATGGTGGGCACGTCGGGGAAGAAGACCAGGTTGCCGCCCCGGACGCTGCTGATCCTCGTCGCCAGCTCGGCGCCGAAGTGGGTGCCCACGCCCACGGTGGTGAGGCCCACGCCCCCCTGGCTCGCGGCGCGCGCCATGGCCATGAAGCTGCCGGCGTCCGTCCGCCCGACGTTGGGGCGCTCATCCGTGAAGAGCATGACGCGGCTGGTGCCCTCGAAGCGCGCGCCGCTCTTGCGGGCCACCTCGAAGCCGAGGGCCAGGCCCGCCTCCATGTTCGTGCTGCCGGCGCTCTCGATGGCCTCGATCTGGGCGTGCAGCGCGCGCCGGTCGCTGACCGCGGTGGGCGCGAGGTGCAGGTGGGTGCGGTCGCCGTAGAGGACGATGGCGAGCTGGTCGCCAGGCACGAGCTGGTCGGCGATGCGGTGGAGGCTGGCCTTCACGGTGTTGAGGGGCGCGCCCGACATGCTGCCGCTCTTGTCGACGACGGCCACCAGGTTCAGGGGGGCCCGGCGCCAGGTGGCGGCGTCGATGTTGGTGCCGAAGGCGAGCTGCGCGATGGCCCGCACCTCGGGCTGGCCCACGAGGTCCGCCGGCGCCGTGGCGCCCACCACGCAGAGGAGCTGGTCGCAGACGCGGCCGGCCGGCGCCGGCAGGTCGTGCTCGCTGAAGAGGCCCTCGGGGGTGAAGGTGGACGGGTGCGGCACCTCCCCCGCCTCGATGCGCGCCCGGGCGAACGCCACGTCCTGCGCGCCGCCCGGCGTCGCGCCCATCGTCATCTCGGCCGCCGGCGCCAGCAGGGCGCCGTCGATGAGGTCGGCCGAGAAGTCCATGCGGGGGCTCGGGGCGAACGGCTCGGCGGGCGAGACGGTGGGCTCGTCGTCGTCCCGGTCGGGCTCCGCGACGGCGACGGCGGTCAGGGCGAGCAGGCAGGCGACGGGCGCCAGGCGACGGTACATCGGTCTTCCCCCACGTGGTGTGGGGCGCCAAACGGGCTGCTGGGCGGATGGATCTAAATCACGCGCGCGGCGGCTGACAGCCGGGGCACCAGAACGTGGAGCGGCCCTGCTGGGCCGTGCGGGTGATGGGCGTGGCGCAGCGCGGGCAGGCCTCGCCCTCCCGGCCGTAGACCAGGAACGGGCTGGCGGCCCCCTCCTGCAGGTAGCGGATCTCCTCGTCCTGCTCGCGGGCGAGGCTGTCGGTGAACGTCTGCACCAGGCCGGCGCCCAGGGCCGCCCAGCCATCCACCGCGCCCGCGGGCGTCCAGGGGTGGACGCCCGCCAGGAAGAGCGCCTCGGCCGCGTAGATGTTGCCGACCCCCGCCAGCCGACGCTGGTCCAGGAGCGCCACCTTGATGGCGGGGCGCGCGCCGACAAACCGGCCGGCCAGGACGACGGGATCGGCGGCGAGCTCGAGGGCGTCGGGGCCCAGGCGCGCGCGGGCCGCCGCCTCACCCGCGGCGTCGAGCAGCGCCACCTGGCCGAAGCGGCGGACGTCCACGTAGTCGAGGCGCTGGCCGTCGTCCAGGGTCAGCCGCAGGCGCGTCCCCGGGCGGGCGGCGGCGTCGGCGGCCACCCGGACGATCTTGCCCGTCATGCCCAGGTGCACCGCGAGGGTGCCCGTCGGCAGCGGCAGGAAGAGCTGCTTGCCGTGGCGCTGCACGCCGGCCAGGGCGACGCCCTCCAGGGCCCGGGCCAGGTCGGCGGGCGTCGACGCCAGCGGAGAGCCCGCCTCGGCCTCGACGCGCACCACCCGGCGCCCCTGCGTCCAGGCCCGCAGCCGGCGCGCGCAGAACTCGACCTCGGGGAGCTCCGGCATCAGTCGTGGCGGCCGTGGCCCTCGAAGTCGCCGTGCTTCAGCTTGCGGAAGTAGGCGTGGTAGGCCTTCATCGCGACGACGCCGAAGATGAGCATGATGGGGATGTTGGCCCAGAGCATCACCCCCGTCCCGAGCGCTGTCAGCGCGTCCAGCTCGGCGTCCGTCTTGACCAGCCAGGGGATGCACGCCACCACCACGAGCGCGCAGTAGAGCAGGCGGTAGAGGAGCACCCCGCGGCCGCGGAAGAGGAAGACCACCCCCTGCTCACCGTAGTAAGACCATGAGATCATGGTAGAAAACGCGAAGAGCCAGCACGCCAGCGTCACCAGCCACTTGCCCAGGCCGTCGCCCCCGCGGTCGAAGGCCTTGGCCGTCAGCGTCGCGCCGGCGTAGCTGAACCAGGCCCCCTGCTGCACCAGCGTGGGGGTGCCGGGGACGGCCGCGGGCTCCCACTGCAGCGTCCAGTGGCCGTCGGGGTGCTGCACCGCCTTGCCGCCGATCTTGTGGCGCGTCTGGCCGGTGGCGTCGTTCTGACCGCCCTCGACGATGGTGAAGACGGCGTCGCCGTTCGAGGTGCCGGCCGGCGGGGTGATGGTGGTCTCGGGCAGCGTCCAGCCACCCTCCACCTGCTGCAGCGTGGCGCCGGTGAACTCGACCTCGGCCCCGCGGTTCCAGATGCCCGTCGTCAGGATGACCATCGCGGTGAGGGTGCAGACGACGATGGTGTCGATGAAGGGCTCGAGGCCAGCGACGACGGCCTCGCGGATGGGCTCGTCCGTCTTGGCGGCCGCGTGGGCGATGGGCGAGCTGCCCTGCCCCGACTCGCTGGAGAACAGGGCCCGCTTCATGCCCCAGAGGAACGCGTAGCCGGCGGAGCCGCCGATGAAGGCCCCCTGCCCGTCCGCGGCGCTGAAGGCCGAGTCGAAGATGAGGCTGAAGGCGTGGGGGATCTGGTCGGCGTGCAGGATGATCACGTAGACGCCGGTGCCGAAGTACAGCAGGCACATGATGGGCACGAGCGTCCCGGCCACGTTCCCGATGCGCTTGATGCCGCCCAGGATGACGGCGGCGACGCCGACGGCCAGGATGGCGCCCGTCACGAGCTGGGGCACGTCGAAGTACTGCTTCGTCACCCCGGCCACGTTCCAGGCCTGGAACATGTTGCCGCCGGTGATGGCCGAGATGAGCAGCGTGACGCAGAAGATGGCGCCCACCGCCTTGCCCACGCCGGGCATGCCCCGCTCCGCGAAGGCCTTGGCCGCCACGAACATGGGCCCGCCGTGGGGGTTGTCGGCCTCGTCGGTGTTCCGATAGAGCATCGACAGGGCCACCTCGGTGGTCTTGAGGGCCATGCCCGCCAGCCCGATCATCCACATCCAGAAGACGGCGCCGGGGCCGCCGAGGGCGATGGCCACGGCCACGCCGGCGATGTTGCCCAGGCCGACGGTGGCCGAGAGGGCCGCCGACAGCGCCTGGAAGTGGCTGATGGCGCCGGGATCGTCGGGGTTGTCGTACTTGCCGGCCGTCACGGCGACGCCATGGGTGAGGGCGCGGTACTGGCAGAACACGCTCCAGAGCGTGAACAGCACCCCCACCCCCATCACGACGTAGAGCACGAGGTCATGCCAGATGACGCCGTTGATGACGTCGAGGAACTTCATGAAGGCTTCCACAGGCTTACCTCGTGGCGGTTCAGTACAGACCGATCAGGTGGAGGAAGACGGCGACGACGGCCACCGGGACGACGAAGCGCAGGACGAGGAGCCAGCCCAGGTAGAGCCGCCCCCAGGCGGTCTGCTCGCCGAACTCGACGCGGCGCGCCGCGTCCCCGACGCGCCAGGCGGCGAAGAGCGCGATGCCCAGGCCCCCGAGCGGCAGCAGCCAGTTGCTCGCGATGTAGTCGAACAGGTCGAACCAGTTCTTGCCGAAGACGCCCTCGAACGACTTGCCGAAGAGCTCGGTGCCGCCCGAGAGGGCTGACGGGATGCCCAGCACGAGGATGGCCCCGCCGGTCACGCCCACCGCCTTGCCGCGGCTCCAGCCCTTCTCGTCGATGAAGTAGGCGGCGGCCACCTCGAGCAGCGAGATGGCGCTGGTCAGGGCGGCGAACGTCAGCAGGGCGAAGAAGACGACCGACAGGAAGAGGCCGCCGGGCACCTGGGCCAGCGCCACCGGGATGTTCATGAACACCAGGCCGGGGCCGGCGCTGGGCTCCATGCCGAAGGTGAAGGTGATGGGGAAGAGCACCATGCAGGCCATGAGGGCGATGGCGGTGTCGAGCAGCGTGATGGCCGCCGAGGCCGTCACGATGTCATCCTTCTTCGACAGATAGGAGCCATAGGTGAGCATGGCGCCCATGCCCAGGCTGAGGGTGAAGAAGGAGTGCCCCAGCGCCTCCAGGACGCCCGCCGGCTTCAGCTTGTCGGCGTGGAGGCCGAACACGAAGTCGAGCGCCTTGCCGAAGCCGTCCATCGAGGCCGCCTGCACCAGCAGGCCCAGCATCATCACGAAGAGCATGGGCATGAGGATGCGCGACCAGCGCTCCACCCCCTTCTGCACGCCCCCCAGGACGATGAAGACGGTCAGGCCCATGAAGAGGCCGTGCCAGAGCAGGTTGGTGCCCGGATCCGCGTACATGGCGCCGAAGAGGCCGGGCACCTGATCCGCCGGCGTGTCCGCGAAGACGCCCGTGGCCGCGAGGCGGATGTAGTTCATCGCCCAGCCGGCGACGACGCTGTAGTAGGACAGGATGATGAAGGCGGCGACGACGCCCATCCAGCCGATGCCGACCCACAGGCTGCCCTTGCCCGACAGATCCCGGAAGGCCCCCACCGGCGACTTCTGGGTCATGCGGCCCAGCATCACCTCGGCGATCATGATCGGCAGGCCGACGGCGAGGATGCAGAGCAGGTAGATGAGGACGAACCAGCCGCCGCCGTTGGCCCCGGTGATGTAGGGGAACTTCCAGATGTTCCCCAGGCCCACCGCCGAGCCGGCGGCGGCCAGGATGAAGCCGAGGCGCGAGCCCCACTGGCCGCGAGTCGCCATGCCGTCCCTCCTGATCACACCCGAGGGATGTACCCGGTCCGGCTCAGGATGTCCACGACCGGGGCGTCACTCGCGCCAGTCGACGCGGGGGCCGGCGCCGGCCCGGACGCGGGCCGCCAGGGCCTCGCCGGCGGCCTCCACCGGCGCCGCGTAGGGCGGATCGGGCACGCGCTCCGGGCCGTTGACCTGGATGACCCCCTGCCCGCCCACCACGTCGCCGACGCTGCGGACGAAGCCGGGGGCGTTGCCCTCCCCCGCCGACACGACGGCGAGCTGGCGGTTCACGGCCCAGTCGCCGTCGTCGCCGCAGGGGTTCATGTCATCGCAGGGGAGCACGCCGGGGATGCCGACACAGTCGTCGGCCGGGGCGAAGACGTTGGCCTCCGTCAGCATCCGCGCGCCGTCGTAGCTGCTCGCGCCGTACTGCCACCAGGCGTCCCAGACGTTGTTGTAGAGGTGGGCGATTCCGTAGTGAAAACGAGGGTTTCGTACGGTGGTGCGGTCGAAGTGGTTGTGGTGCCACGTCACGCGCATGCCGCCCGCCGGCTGCCCGCCCGCGTCCTGCCACGCCAGGGTGACCTTCTTGTGCGTGTGGAAGTGGCTCCACGAGATGGTGATGTCGGTGCCGCCGCGGATGTCCAGCAGGCCGTCGCCGCCGTCGAAGAGTTCGCAGTGGTGAATCCAGATGTCCCGCGTCGTGAAGTCCCCCGGCGCGGCGCCGCCCGGGCCGCGGATGAGGAGGCCGTCGCCGTCCTGGCCGCAGGCCTCCTCCCCCCGGCGGATGGAGCGGGTGATGCTCACGTCGGCGATGATGACATCCCGGATGCCTTGCAGGCGCCAGGTGCCATCCACCACCACCGCCCGGCCGCGGCCGTCCACCGTCTTGCGGCCGCCGAGGCGCACCTCGGCGTCCCACGTGATGCGGCCGTCCACCTCGAAGACGATCCACCAGGGCGTCGCGTCCTCCAGGGCGGCGCGCAGCGAGCCCGCCCCGCCGTCGCGCAGCGTCGTCACCCGGTAGACGCGGCCGGGATCGCCGCCGCGAGCCGACGCCCCGAAGCCCTGCCGCTCGGCCAGCAGCGAGGCGAAGCGGTCGCCGGCGGGGGGCGGGGGCGGATCCACGGCGGGCCCGGCGCAGACGCAGTAGTCCGACTGGTGCCCGCTGTCGCAGGCCACGGGCGGCCGGGCCTCGTCGGGGGCGCAGGCGTCGGGCACGTCCTCGAACGCCCCGGCGCAGGCCAGCCCGGCCCGGGCGCAGACCGCGGTGCAGCCGCTCCGATCGTCGAAGACGGCCTCGCAGCCGGTGGGCGTCGCGGCGCAGACGGTGTGGCCGGCCGCCGCGATGGGCGCGCAGTCGACGGGGGGCGCGGCGGCGTCGGCCTCGGGGATCGGCGCCGCGTCCGTGGGGGCCGCGTCTGCAAGGGCCGCGTCGGCGTCCCGGCCGGCGTCCGCGTTCGAGGTGGCGGCGTCGGCCACCGGGGGCGCCGCGTCGCGCGGGTGGACGTGGGCGTCCGCCCCCACCGCGTCGGGCGGGGGCGCGTCGGCCCCCCCGGCCGCGTCGGGCGCCGGGCCGCCCCGATCGACCACGAAGTCTTCGTTGGTGGCCTCGCTACACCCCGCGAGCACCACGGCGACCAGCATCCACGCGCGCATCGGCGTCCCCCCGGCTGCCGCCAGCGTGCCCCATCGGGGCGCCGGGGGCCATGGGTTCGGCCTCAGGCCTTGCCGGCGAGGGCCCCCGTGCGCTCCAGGGCGGCGCGCAGGACGGCCTCGAGCAGCTCGGTGTACGACCAGCCCTGCATGGAGGCCATGAGGTTGAGCTTGCCGTCCCAGCACCAGCCCGGGTTGGGGTTGACCTCCAGCAGCTTGATGGTGCCGTCGGCGCCGGCGCGGAAGTCGAAGCGGGCGTAGTCGCGGCAGCCCAGGCGCTCGAACAGCCGGGCCGAGTGGTCCACGAGGCGCTGGCGCTCGACGTCGGGCAGGTCGGCCTCGACGTAGCGCAGGTGCTTCCAGTAGGGGCTGTCGGGCTCCCACTTGGACTCGTAGCCGAGGATCTGGGGCAGGTCGGCGGGCAGGGCCGAGTAGTCCACGGCCAGCACCGGCAGGGCCTGCAGCCCCTGGCCGGGGTTGCCCACCAGCGCCACGCTGTACTCGGCCCCCTCCAGGAACTCCTGGATGAGGATGGGCCGCCCGGGCAGCTCGCTGCGGATGGCGTCGAGGCGCTCCATGAGCTGGCGCTCGTCGTGGACGACCGACGCCGCGGTGATGCCCACGCTGGAGTCGCCGAAGTTGGGCTTGAGCAGCGCCGGGAAGACCGTCGGCAGCGTGGCGGACTGGTCGGACGGGTGGAACCACGTCTCGGCCGGCACCGGCACGTCGAGGGACTCGGCCAGGGCGCGCACCAGCGCCTTGTCGTAGCACATGCCCAGGCAGACGGGGCCAGCGCCCGAGTAGGGCACCCCGTACAGCTCCAGCAGGGCCGGCACGTGCAGCTCGCGGAAGGCGTCGTTGTGGAAGCCCTCGTCGCAGAAGTTCAAGACAAACCGGGGCTTGCGCTCTTCGAGCAGCTTCACGAGGCCCTTGTGGTCGTCGAAGTACTTGAACTCGAAGCCCTCGAGATCGGCCAGCGCGACCTTCAGGCGCTCGACCACCTCCAGGTCCTCGGGGTTGAACTTGCCGCCGAGCTTGATGGGATCGGGCAGGCGGGGGTCGCCCAGGAGCACCGTCACCTCGCCCTGCGCCTCGGGCTCGGGCACCACCACGCGCCGCGCCGGGCTGCGGCCCGTCAGCAGCATGCGCCGGGCCATCATGCCGAGGTCCTGGTTGCGATCCGACTCCGTCTCGATCCAGCCGTGGAAGGTGACGTCCTCGAAGCCGATGCGCACCAGCAGGGCCTGGATCTCGGGCAGGGTGTAGAGCCGCTCGGCGTAGAACTGGTCCGCCAGCACGCCCTTCTCGGCGTGGACGACGACCTCGCGGGAGATGAGGCGCGCGCGATCGGCGGCCAGGCTGCGCTCCCGGCAGACGAAGTGGTTCTGGTCGATCCACTCCCAGGAGCGCGCCTCGAAGTGCCCGCGCGTCCACTCGCCGTCCACGATGTCGAGGACGACCTGCCCGCCGGGCTTGAGGGCCCGGAAGACGGAGCGCAGCACGGCCGCGTCGTCCTCCTCGCGCTCGAAGTAGCCGAAGGAGTTGCCCAGGATGCAGACGGCGTCGAAGGCGCCGGGGCCGCCAGGGATGCGGCGGGCGTCGCCCTCGTGGATGCGCACCTCCAGGCCCTCGGCCTGGGCGCGCTTGCGGGCGAGGCGCACGAGGTAGCGCGATCGGTCGAGGCCGGTGACGCGGCTGAACCCGCGCCGGGCCAGCTCCAGGACGTGGCGGCCCTGGCCGCAGCAGAGGTCGAGGACGCGCGCCTTGGTGTCCAGGCCGGTGACCTCGACGATGCGGGCCACCTCACCCCGGGTGAGGCGGTCGCTCTCCACCACGTCGCCGTCCGTCTTCAAGTACAGGGCGTTGAAGAGGGACGACCACCAGTCATTGGGCAGGTGCCGCTCGAGATCCGGCACGGGACCAATGGTGCGGTGGAGGGGACGCTGCTTGGTGCGAGTGGACATCGTTCTCCGCGTGGCTGGGCTTGAGGGGGCGCCCGCCCGGGCCCAGGGGGGGCAGGCGGGCGGATTGTGGAACCTGTCGACCGGAGGTGCAACACCACCATGAAATCTAAGGCGATTCTGGTCGTTGCCCCCCGGCCCGTCTGGCCCATGATCCGGCCCGCGGGGGGGCGGCCTCCACCGTCATCGTCGGGGGCGTGACGGCCCGCAGCCACTCGGCGCCGAGCCCGTCGACCTCGAGGTGCAGCACGGCGTCGGCCGGGGCCCGCGCGATCGCGGCCTCGGCGGCGTCGCGGCGGGCCTGGAGGGTGGCGCCGGCGAGGGCCTGGCGGAGCAGAGGGCGGGCGGGCAGCGGGTGACGATCGACCTGGACGAGGCGGCCGCCGCCGTCGCCCGGCGCCAGCGTGAGGCCCAGGCAGAGCTTCGGCTCCGGCGCCTCGGCGGGGCTCGTCCGCTCGACCGAGCCGGCGTAGACGACGGGGGCCGCGAGGGGGCGGCCGGCGAGGTCGTGCTCGATGATCTGGTGGCGGTGGATGTGCCCGGACAGGACGGCGGCGACGCCGGCGGGGACGTCCCGACCCCGGATGACGTCGGCGCCCTCGGTGAAGACGAAGTCGCGGCGGACGGGCGCGCGGCCGTCCAGATCGGGGCGCAGATCGCCGGCCCCCACCGCCACGCCCTCGACCGCGTGGTGCACGACCAGCAGGCGGACGTCGGCCGGCGTCTTGAGGAGGCCCGTGTCGGCCACGGCGGCGGAGAAGGCGCCGCGCACCTTGCGCACGTAGGGGAAGGCGCCGAGCGCGACGCGCATGCCCCGGATGGTGAGGGTGCGCGTCTCGGGGGCGTCGATGACGTGGATGCGCGGGTGGGCCGCGTACAGGGGCCGCGGCAGGGCGCCGCGCTCGTGGTTGCCCGCGACGACCAGCACCTCGACGCCCGCCTCGGCCAGGCGCCAGAGGGGCCGGAAGGCGTCGTCGACGAGGGCGTCGCGGGGATCGGGGCGGTCGAAGACGTCGCCCCCGTGGATCACGACGTCGACGCCCGTCGCCAGAGCGACGTCGGTCGCGCGCTCGTAGCAGGCCTGGAAGTCAGGGCCCCGGCGGCGCCGCTCGGTGCGCGGGCGGGCCGGCAGGTCGAAGCCGAGGTGGGTGTCTCCGAGGAGCAGGGCGCGCAACATGCTGAACAGGCGTACAGCATTCAGACGCCTCGCGCAAGGGCGGGTCAGCCCTCCTCGTCGCCGTCGACGAAGGGGTTGGCCTTGCCCTTGAACTGCAGGCGGACGGGGGTGCCCTCGAGCGGGAAGGCCTCGCGCAGCTGGTTGAGCAGGTAGCGCTGGTAGCTGAAGTGCACGCCCTCGGGCTCGTTGGTCGAGATCATGATGGTGGGCGGCGCCACCCGGGGCTGGGTAGCGTAGTAGAGGCGGACGGGCCGGCCCCGGGCCACCGGCGGGTGGTGGGCGGCCGTGGCCTCCTGCAGCCAGCGGTTCAGCGGGCCGGTCGGGATGCGCAGCAGGTGCGCCTCGCGCGCCGCGTCGACCGTGGCCATCAGCTTGTGGACGCGCTGGCCGGTGAGGCCCGAGGTGAAGAGGATGGGCGCGTACGTCACGAAGGGCAGCCGCTGGGTGATCTGCTCGACGAAGAGCTTCGCCGTCTTCTCATCCTTCTCGATGGCGTCCCACTTGTTCACCACCAGGACGAGGGCGCGGCCCTTCTCCATGGTGTAGCCGGCGATGCGCGCGTCCTGCTCGGTGGCGCCCTCGGTGGCGTCCAGCAGCAGCACCGCCACATGGCAGCGATCGATGGCCTGCAGCGTGCGGACGACGCTGAAGCCCTCGCTGGAGCGGCGGTCGATGCGGTTCTTCTTGCGCAGCCCCGCGGTGTCCACCAGCAGGTACTCGCGATCGCCCACGTAGAGCGGGCTGTCGACGGCGTCGCGGGTGGTGCCCGCCTCCGCGTCGACGATCATGCGCTCCTCGCCGAGCAGGCGGTTGGCCAGCGTCGACTTGCCGACGTTCGGGCGGCCGACGAGGGCCACGCGGGTGACGCGGCCCTCCTCGTCCTCGTCCTCGTCGTCGGCCTCGGGGAACATCGACACCGCGGCGTCGAGCAGGAAGTTCACGGTGCGCCCGTGCTCCGCCGAGATGCCGAACAGGTGCTCGATGCCCAGGGCGTAGAACTCGGCGACGAGATCGTCCTGGCGCTGGCCGTCGATCTTGTTCACCGCGCAGATCACCCGGTCCTTGGCGCGGCGCAGGATGCCGGCGACCTCGTGATCGGCGGGGATGAGGCCCTCCTTGCCGTCCGTCACGAAGATGACGACGTCGGCCTGCTCGATGGCGGCCATGGCCTGGCGGCGCATGGCGGCGAGGATGCCCTCCTCGGCCCGGGGCTCGAACCCGCCGGTGTCGACGACCATGAAGTCGCGGCCGGCCCAGTGGGACTCGCCGTAGTGGCGGTCGCGGGTGACGCCCGGGGTGTCCAGGACGATGGCCCGCCGCTCGCCGATGAGGCGGTTGAACAGCGTCGACTTGCCCACGTTGGGGCGGCCCACGAGGGCGACGAGCGGCTTCATGGCTTGGCGTATCCCAGTCGCTTGAGCGCCCCCGGCGAGCGCGTCCAGCCCTTGTCCACCCGCACGAAGAGGGACAGGTGCACCCGGGTGTCGAGGAGCCGCTCCAGGTCGAGGCGCGCCGACGTGCCGATCTGCTTGAGCATCTGGCCCCCGCGGCCGATGACGATGGCCTTCTGGGACTCCCGCTCGACGTGGATGACCGCGGCGATCTCCGTCACGCCGTCCTCGGCCCGGTCGCGCCACGACTCGATGGTCACGGCCACCGAGTAGGGCAGCTCCTGGCCGAGCTGCCGAAACAGCTTCTCGCGCACCAGCTCGGCAGCGAAGAAGCGCTCAGGCAGCTCCGTGAGGGTGTCCTCGGGGTACAGCGCGGGGCCCGGGGGCATGGCGCCGGCGAGCACGCCCACCAGGCGGTCGACGCCGTCGCCCTTCAGGGCGCTCACGGGCACGATGGCCTCGAAGTCGTGCTCGGTGCGCCAGGCGTCGATGACCGGCAGCACCTGCTCGCGGGGGAGCTGGTCGATCTTGTTGATGACCAGGAACACCTTCTTGCCCGCCTGGCCCGCGAGCGTCAGCAGCTCCCGGGCGGTGGGGCTGATGCCCACGGCCCCGTCGCGCCCGACCCCGGCCTCCACGATGAGCGCCACGGCGTCGGTGTCGCCGATGGAGCCCGTGGCCACGTCGACCATGTGCTGGTTGAGGGCGCGGGAGGCGTGGTGCACACCCGGCGTGTCGATGAAGATGATCTGCGCGTTCGGCCGGGTCAGGATGCCCGGGATGCGGTTGCGCGTCGTCTGCGGACGGCTGGACGTGATGGCCAGCTTCTGGCCGAGGATGCGATTGAGCAGCGTCGACTTGCCGACATTGGGCTGGCCGATCAGCGTCACGAAGCCGCAGTGAAACTCGGGGGCCGACACGGCGTACTCCATCGCGGGCCTGAGGGCGCAGCAGGGTAGCAGCCCGAGGCCGTTGCGACAAGCGGCGCACTGCTTACAATGGGCGCCGTCCTCCGCAGGCCGGACGGGAGGGAAGGACGATGGCGCGAGCGAGCGTGGTGGTGGCCCTGGTGATCGGCGCCCTCGGCTGCAGCGGCAAGGCCGAGCTGGAGCCAGCGGTGCAGGCCACGGCGTTGATGCTCCCGGCGGCCACGCCGGTCACGGCGGACGGCGGCGAGCTGCTGCTGCGCTACCGCGACGAGGCAGGCGCCTGGCAGACGGCGACGAGCCTGGCCGAGGTGCCCGCGGCGGCCCGCGGGGCGGTGCAGGTGGTCGACCTCGGCCGCTCCCCCCGCGAGCGCGCCTCCTCCCTCTTCATCCAGCTCGCCGATCTGCGGGCGCCCGGGCCCGACGGCCACTTCCCCACCCGCTTCGTGGCCCGCGACGAGCTCGAGACCGCCCTCGCGGCCGCCGAGGAGGCCGCGCGCCCCACCCAGGCCGCCGTGACCATGTACTCCGCGTCGTGGTGTGGCGTGTGCCGCAAGGCGCGAGCCTTCATGGAGAAGAATGGAATCGCCTTCGTCGAGAAGGACATCGAGAAGGACAAGGACGCGGCGGCCGAGCTCTCGGCCAAGGCGCGCCGCGCTGGCCTGGAGGCCGGCGGCGTCCCCGTCTTCGACGTCGGGGGCAAGATGATGGCGGGGTTCGACCCCGAGACCCTGCTGCACGCGGTACGCGGGAGCTGATGGAGCCGTGATGGACCTGCTGATCCACCTGGGCGAGGGCGTCGTCGGGGGCCTGATCCTCAACGTGATGCCCTGCGTCTTCCCGGTGCTCTTCTTCAAGGTGAGCAGCCTCATCGAGCACCGGGACGTCTCGCCCCGGGAGCGACGGCTGGACGCCGTGGCCTACCTCGTCGGCACCCTCATCGCCTTCGCGGGCTTCGCCGCGCTGGTCATCGCCCTGCGGGCGGCGGGCAAGAGCCTGGGCTGGGGCATGCAGATGCAGAACCCCACCTTCGTGGCCTCGCTGGTCGCCCTCCTCTTCATCTTCGGCCTCAACTCCGTGGGCGTCTTCCACATCAACGTCGCGGTCGGCAACGCCAGCGGCGGCGGGGGCCGGCTCGCCTCCGTCGTGGATGGCGCCCTGATCACCCTCGTCTCCACCCCCTGCTCGGCGCCGTTCCTGGGCGGCGCGGCGGCGGCCGCCCTCGCCAAGGACGCCCAGTGGTGGGAGACGGGCCTGCTGTTCTGGAGCGTCGGCTTCGGCCTGGCGCTGCCCATCCTGCTGCTCGGCTTCATCCCCTCCCTCAGCCGGCTGCTGCCGCGCCCGGGGGCCTGGATGGAGACCTTCAAGATGCTGGTCGGGTTCACGCTCTTCGGGGCCGCCGTCTGGCTCTACGGCACCCTGCAGGACCAGGTCACGCCGTCCAGCGCCACCGACTTCCTCATGGTGCTGGTGGTGGTGGGCCTGGCCCTCTGGATCAAGGAGCGCATCACCCACAGCCAGCTCGTCGGCGCCCGCCGCGCCCTCGCGCAGCTCCTCGTCTTCGGCACGACCATCGGCTTCGCCGCCTGGTACCTGCACTTCGAGCGGCGCGCGAGCGACGCCCCGCTGCCCGCCTCCGTCGTGGCCGCCGCGCCGGCCTCGGGGGGCGAGATCGTCGTGCCCGACACGATGCAGTGGACGCCCTTCACCGAGGAGGTCAAGGCGGCCGCCCTGGCCCGCGGCCAGCCCGTCTTCGTCGACTTCACCGCCAACTGGTGTGCGAGCTGCAAGGTCTTCGAGAAGACGCACATCAACGTGCACGCCATCCGCAAGGCCCTGGCCGAGACGGGCATCATGGCGGCCAAGGCCGACCTGACGGCCAACGAGAAGCTGTGGGACACCCTCAACGCCCTGGGGCGCAACGGGCTGCCGACCTACGTGATCTACCTGCCCGACGGCCAGCGCGACCTCTTCCCCGAGGGGCCGCCGCTCGGCCTGGAGGACCGCCTGCGCGATGTGGGCAAGCGCTTCCCCCGCGACCAGTTCAAGCCCGTCAACTAGCTGAACTTCCTGGAGAAAACCTGATGAACCTGCCTGCCCCGGCCACCGTGCCCGGCGGCGTCGACGTCCATGACGGCCTGGCGCGACTCTGCGCCGGCGCGGGCGTGTCCGCCGGCATGGTCCTGCTGGTCGGCACCCTCGACGCGGCCACCGTCGCGCCCGCCCCCCACGCCGAGCCCCTCGTGCTCGATGGCCCGCTCTACCTCGCCCAGGGCACGGCGGTGGTCCAGCCCGGGGGCATCGAGATCTTCGGCGTCGTGGCCTGGACCGACCAGGGCATCCCCCGGCAGCTCGCCGGGCGGATCGAGGGCGCCGTGAGCGGGGGCCTCGCGGTGTCGGGCCTCCCCGCCCCCGCCGCCGGCTCGGCGCCGCCGCCGGAGGCCCGGCTGGAGCTGGAGGTGGAGGCCCCCCGCCGCGCCCCCGCGCGCCGCCCCCCAGGTCGAGGCCCGGACGCCGCCCCCTGCGCGGCGCCGGCGCCTGAGCCGAAGGCGGCCCCGCGGCGCCTCCGCCGGCCGCGCCCAGGGCCGCGCCGCCCACGCCCCCGCCCAGAAGCCGGCCGCGGGCGGCTGGGCCGCCGCCGTGGCCGTCAGCCGCCAGACGCCGGCCCGCCCGCGCGAGCAGCCCTCCGCCCACGACCTCGGCTTCGACGAGGTGCCCGATCTGCGCGCCGGCGACGTGCTGGTGCACCCGCGCTTCGGGCGCTGCCAGGTCAGCAAGGTGAGCGGCGACAAGGTGAAGGTGCGGCGGCAGACCGGGGCCCTGATCGACCTGGCCCTGGGCGTCTGCCGGTTCCTGCGGGATGAGGATGACGAGCGGGGGCGGCGGGTCTACCGCATCCTGCTGGATCGCTGATCCAGCGGGCGGGACCGCCTCAGAGGTAGAAGACCTTGGGGCGGGAGGCCTGCTGCTCGACGAGCTCGCGCAGGGCCTGCTCGTAGGCGCTGATCTTCTTCATGGCGTCGCGCAGCTCCTTCACCCGGAGGGTGTAGAGGCTCATGACGTTGCTGCCGCCCGACGAGAGCAGGTCGTTCTTCGGCACCAGCGTCAGGCCGCGCACCAGCACGTTCTTGTCATCATCCGCGCGGCGGTAGCGCACGGGGATGATGGCCTCGCCCTCCTCGTCGATCTCGGCCTGGCCGCCCGTCAGGGCCACCACGCGGCCCTCCTGGGGGCGCGCCGCCTTCGGGGGCGGGGCCTTGGGATCGGGCGGGGTCGAGAACACCGCGAACTGCTTGTACTTCGTGAAGAACTCGTCGCCCTTGGCCAGGGCCTCCAGCTCCACCCGGTCGCGCTTCAGCGTCGCGATGCGGTGCTCCTGCACGAGCAGGAAGAGCTGGTTGATGTCGACGACGGCCCGCCCGAGCATGAAGGACAGGTCCTTGTCGAGGGGCACGGGGTTCGAGAGCACCGAGGGATTCAGCCCGTCGAGCTTCTCGGGGAGCATCTTGACGCGCTCCCAGTCCACCTGATCGGCGGGGGCCTGGGACATGGCGAAGATGATGGGCTCCAGCTCCCGCAGGCGGTCGAGCTGGGGCAGCACCATGTCGCGCACGCGGATCGAGGCGTCGATCTGCAGGTTGACCAGGCGCCGCGCGGAGCGGACGTCGCCGATGAAGAAGCCGAAGGCCAGGAAGAGCAGGCCCACGCTCAGCGTGAGGGCGAGCGCGAAGGACGTCTTGATGCCCCGCTGCTTGCCCTCGAAGCTGTTGAGGACCGCCTCCTCGTCCGCCGTGAGATCGACGGGGGGCGCGGCCTCGGAGAAGGCGCCCCGCTGCAGGGGGTGCGCGAACTCCACGTTGGGCGGCGGCTGGGCCGCGCGCTGGGCGGCGGCCTGCGCCTCGAACATCGCGGCGGCGGCGGCCTGCTCGGCGGCCCGCTCGGCGGCCGAGCGGGGCGCCTCGGGCGCGGGCGCCGGGCGGGAGAAGAGGTCCTCCCCGAGGGAGAGCGGCGCGGCCGCGGCGCAGGCGCCGCGGGCACTGGCGCCGACGCGAAGAGCGGGCCGGCGTGGGCGCTGGGTCGGCGCGGGCGCGCCGGCCGGCGCCGAGGGCCCGTCGATGCGCACGATGGCCGTGTCCGACCCGAGCTCCACGTCGTCGCCGCCCGTCAGATCGACCGACGGGGCCCCACCCCCGCTGCGGGCGAATGGGCTCGCGACGCTGGGCAGCGGCGCGGGCGCCGCCGGCTCCGGCTTGGACTTGCTCAGCATCCCCAGCCGGGCCTTCAGACTTCCAATGTCCTTCAACCCGGGCTTGTCATCCCCGTTGCTCAACGCATCCTCCGGCGATTCGCCGCGCTCGCGGCAGAGGCGACCGTATCCCCCTGCGTCGCGGACGGTCAAGCCTTTCGGGCCCTCCGAGGCCGCGTTCCTGGCCCGCTCCCGCCGCCTCCCCCGCTGGCCCGCCGCCACCCGGCGGGGGGGCTCCCAGCCTTGCCTCCGCGGGTCGGGGGCCGCTAAGGTCGGGGGCTTCGCGCCTCCCCGCCCATCGGCGGCGGGCGCAGGCCACCAGGCACCAGGAAGGACGGCAAAGCACCCCATGCGATCCGTGACTCTCTCGGGCTCCTCCCGCGCCGCGGCCGCCCTCGTCGTCGCCCTGCTGGGCCTCACCGCCTGCGATGACGACGGCGGGAGCACCGGCTCCAGCTTCGAGACGCTGATCGTCGCCGACCGCGTCCAGGGCAACGCCCCCCTGCGCGTCGCCTTCCGGGCCCGCGCCAACGGGCCGCTCGAGGCGATCTACACCTACGCGTGGGACTTCGATGACGGCATGACGAGCGCCGAGGAGGAGCCCCTGCACGTCTTCGCCGCGCCGGGCGCCTACCAGGTGGGCGTCGACGTGTCGGCCACCACCGGTGGCAGCGGCCAGGCGACGCTGGAGGTCGAGGTCTTCCCCTCCGCGGACCTCGACGTGGCCCAGGTGCAGGTCGTCCCCCAGCGCGCCCAGGCCGGCGAGACCATCACCGTCACCTGGGGCGAGCGCAACACCGGCGCCCCGGTCGTCGGCGAGTGGGAGCAGCGCGTCTTCCTGTCGCCCGCCCAGGCCTACGACGAGCGCGCCGTCATCCTGGACGTCCTGCCCCACGCCGACGACCCGACCCTGGAGGCCTACGCGGGCTTCGAGCGCGCCGTCACGCTGCCGGCGGGCCTCACCACAGGCGACTGGTTCGTGGGCGTGATCGCGGATCCCGATGAAAACATTGGGGATGTGGACCGCGGCAACAACATCGCCTTCGCGCCGTTCCCCCTGACCGTGCGCAACCCCCAGCAGAACGGCCCCGACCTCACCTTCTGCGGCCTGAGCGTGCCGGCCTTCGCCGACATCCCCGCGGGCCGCCGGCCGACGCTCCAGCAGGGCGACCAGATCCCCGTCACCCTCTGCCTCGGCAACCTGGGCGATCAGCCCGTGGGCCTCGCCAGCTACGTCCTGCTCCTGAGCCGCGACGACCAGCCCGATCCCGGCGACACGGTGGTGGGCCAGCGCGCCAACCTGCCCCTGGGCTCCGGCGACCGCAGCGACTACGAGGATCTGATGGACATCCCGGTCGACCTGGAGCCGGGGGCCTGGAACCTGATCGCCGTCGCCGACCCCGATGACGGCGTGCCCGAGCGCGACGAGTCCAACAACGTGCGGGTGCTGACCGGGGGCTTCGACGTGGCCGAGCCGGGCAACGTCGAGGGCCTGGACCTGGTGCTCGTCTCCATCACCGTCGAGCAGGACCGCGCCTTCTGGGGCCAGAGCCTCACCGGGCAGCTGCGCCTGGCCAACCGCGGCAACCTGGGCGTCGAGCGCGCCTTCCCGGTCCGCGTCACGGCCGAGCCCGTGGACGGCGGCTCCGCCATCCCGCTGCGCTCCATCACGGTGCCCGCCTTCGCCGGGGGCGCCGACGAGGTCTTCGCCCTCGACCTGCCCATCGACCGCCGCATCGCCGCCGGCAGCTATCGCCTGGTGGCCGAGGCCGATCCCACCAACGCCACCGGCGACGTGAACCGCGCCAACAACCGGCGCACCTACCAGCAGGTCGTCACCCTCGGCGGCCAGCCCGACTTCGACCCGGCCGCCAGCGACGTGACGGTGAGCGCCGAGGTGGTCGACGCCGGCGACATGCTCACGGTGAGCGGCCGCATCAGCAACCGGGGCGGCGACGCCACCGGCCCCCTCGAGGTGGCCGTGGTCTTCAGCCCCGACGCCACGTTCGAGCCCTCCGATGTCATCATCGAGCGCTTCCCCCTGCCCTCCCTGGACGGCGGCGCCGAGACGGACGTCGAGCGCACCATCGTGGTGCCCTTCGAGCTCGACCAGCAGATCGACGCCTGGCGCGTGGGCCTCATGGTGGACCCCGACAACCGCCTGAGCGGCGAGGCCGACGAGGGCAACAACTTCGCCGTCGCCCAGCGCCCCGTGCAGGTGGTGGGCGCCACCGGCGGCTGCGCCGAGGACGACGAGAACGAGGACAACGACATCCCCCAGGGGGCCCGCCGCCTGGGCGGGGGCCTGTACGAGGGCCTGGGCATGTGCGACGGGGCCGACTGGTTCTCGGTGCGCGTGCCCGCCGGCCGCGTCTTCGACCTGGCGGCCCGCTGGGACACCGCCGACGGCACCCTCACGCTGCGCCAGACGGACCCGGCCGGCGCCACCCTGCAGACGGGCGAGGGCGTCGGCGGCGAGCTGCGCCTGTTCGAGCCCCCCGTCGCCGAGGACGTGACCCACTACTTCGAGATCACCGGCGGCGGCGCGCGCTTCCAGTATGACCTGCAGATCGGCGTCCTCGACGCCGGCGAGGGCCCCAACCTGCGCACCCGCCGCGTCCTCGCGACGCCGGCCATCGCCCAGGCCGGGGCCACCATCGACGTGACCTTCGAGGTCGTCAACGCCGGCGGCGGCCGCGCCGAGGCCAGCCGCGCCCGCGTCGAGCTGCTGGTGGGCGAGCAGGTGGTCGCGCTGGGCGAGGCCGACGTGCCCGCCCTGGCCGAGGGCACCGGCGCCGAGGGCCGCGTCCGGGGCGCCCTGCCCGCCGACCTGGCCAACGGCCGCTACACCGTCCGGGTCGTCGCCGACGCGGGCGAGGTGCTGGCCGAGGGCAGCGAGGACGACAACGCCGGCTACGGCCTCCTGCGCATCGACGCCGAGCAGGCCTGCCGCGCCGATCCCCTGGAGCCGAACAGCAGCCCCCTCGGCGGCGACGCCGGCGTGGCCGTGGTGCAGGTGGGCCAGTACGACGACCTCGTCGCCTGCGACGGCGACGACGACTGGTACGCCATCGATCTGATGGAGGGCCAGCGCCTGTCCGTCGAGATCGCCTTCCGCACCCTCGACGGCGACCTGGAGATGGCCCTCTACGGCCCGGACGGCGAGACCATCCTGGACGAGAGCGCCAGCCTCCAGAACACCGAGCGCGTCGAGCTGCTGCGGGCCCCGGCCCCCGGCCGCTACTTCATCCGCGTGTTCCTCAACCCCGGCGACGCCGTGAACGTGGCCAACACCTACGACCTGGCCATCGCCGTGGGCGACGCGGGCGACTGCGTGGACGACGCCTACCAGCCCAACGGCGACGCCGACCGCGCCGCCCTGCTGCCCGACGGCCGCCACGACCTCGTGCTCTGCCCCGGCGACGAGGACTGGTTCCGCTTCGCCATCCCGGCGGGCAACACCGTCAGCTTCCAGCTCGCCGCCGGCGACGCGGGGGCCCGCCTGACGCTCCAGGATCCCGAGGGCAACGTGGTCGGCGAGGACGCCCGCCGCATCGTGCACATGGCCGAGACGAACGGCATGTACCGCCTGCGCATCAACGCCCCCGGCGACGAGCGGGTGGTCTACGTCCTCACGGTCACCGGCGTCAGCGGCGTGGATCTGGCCATCGACAGCGTGCGCCTGACGGCCCAGCGCGCCGCCCCCGGCGACGACGTCCGCGCCGACATCACCGTCTCCAACCGGCGCGGCGACGCGGCCGAGGACGTGCTCGTCCGCTACCTCTTCTCCCGCGACCAGACGCCCTCGGCCGACGACACCGTCCTGGCCGAGCGCACCCTGCTGCGCGTCGACGGGGCCGCCGTCCTGGAGGTCCGCCAGCGCCTGCGCCTGCCCCCCGATCTCCAGGCCGACGACGGCTTCGTCATCGCCGTGCTCGACCCGCTGCGGGAGGTCGCCGACGTGCGGCCCGCCAACAACATCGGCAGCGCCCCCCTCTCGGTGGTGGCCGCCTGCATGGACGACGACGCCCGCGAGAACGAGGGCCCGCGGACGGCGACGTCCCTGGAGGGCGAGGTCAGCCCCCTGGCCGGCGGCGTCATCTGCCCCTTCACCGAGGACTGGTACGCCCTGCCCGTCCCCGGCGACGGCGACGTGACCATCGAGCTGCGCTTCCAGCACGCCCGCGGCGACCTGGACCTGGAGGTCTACGACGCCGACGGCCTGCTGCTGGCCGCCAGCGCGACCGAGGGCGACCAGGAGCAGGTGGTGGTGCCGGTGGCCGGCCCCGACGTCCTCCTCATCCGGGTGGACGGCTTCCTGGACGCCCAGAACGACTACCGACTGTCCTGGACGCTGCCGTGACGATGCCCCGAAAGTCCATGCGAATCGCGCACTTCTCCGACACCCACGTCCTGTCTCTCACGGGCGTGGGGCCCGGCCGCTTCCTCAACAAGCGGTGGACGGGGGCCGTGAACCTGGCGATGAACCGCTCCCGGCACTACCGGGTCGAGATCTTCGAGGCGCTCCTCGCGGCCGTCGTCGCCGAGGCGCCCGACCACACGCTCTGCACCGGCGACCTGGTGAACCTGGCCCTGGAGCCCGAGTTCGTGCGCGTCAGCGAGCTGCTGCACGGCCACTTCGGCGCCGACAGCCTCACGCTCGTCCCGGGCAACCACGACGCCTACTGCAAGGATGCCGTCGACGCCGGCCTCTTCGCGCGCTGGTTCGGGGCCTGGCAGCCCCCCGCCACCGCCGACGACGCCTACCCCGTCCTGCGCGTCGTCGACGACGCCTTCATCGTCGGCCTCACCACCGCCCGGCCCACGCCCGTCTTCATGGCCACCGGCACCCTCGGCGACGCCCAGATCGCGGCCATGCAGGCCGCCTTCCGCCGCCCCGAGGCCCGCGACCGCTTCCGCGTCCTGATGCTGCACCACCCGCTCTTCCCGGAGCCGAAGCGCCGCCTCGACACCATGCGCCGCCTCACCGACGCCGACGCGCTGCTGGCCGCCCTGGCCGAGCTGGGCGACGACGGCCCCGGCCTCGTCGTCCACGGCCACAACCACGAGTTCAAGCGCATGGCCCTGCCCAGCGGGGTGCCCGTCATCCAGGTGGCGAGCGCCAGCCGCTCGGGCAGCACCCACCGCGCCGAGTTCAACGTCTACGTCATCGAGGACGGCCGCCTCGCCGGCGTCGAGCGCCACATCCACGACCCCGACACCGGCAGCTTCCGCATCTGCGACGAGGCCGGCCGCCCCCAGGCCGCCGCCCGCGCCGCCTCCTGATGTCCCCGCGCGCCCGCCGCTTCGTCGGCCTGGCCCTGGCCGTCGGCATCGGCGTCTTCGCCGCCCGCAGCTTCCAGCAGGCGTCGCGCGAGATCAGCATCCGCTACGAGGGCCCGCCCGGCCCCCTCACCGTCACCCTCTCCGACGCCGAGGGCACCCGCCTGCGCCGCGTCGACTTCGCCGCGGGCGCCCCCCGCCAGCACGCCCTGCGCCTGCCCGACGGCCCCCTCGACGCCCGCCTGGAGCAGCCCGGCCGCCCCCCCGTCGTCCGCCACCTGCAGGTCGAGGGCGACGGCGCCCTGCTCGTCCGCTGGCCCTGACCCGTGCGTCTACACACCAGTGCCTGCTAGCATCCGGCGAATGCCAACCAGGAGGTTCCCGCGATGAGGCGTTCCACCCCGCTCCTCGCGCTGCTCATCTGGGCCACGGCCGGCCTGCCGGGCTGTGACGACGATGATGGCGGCGCCCTGCGCGAGTGCATCGATCCCGGCCCCGAGTGCACGGGCCTGTGCCCGCTCTACGACGAGCGGCTCAACACCGTGCGGGGCCAGTGGCAAGACAACCGCATCGATGGCTACATCGCCCACCTCTGCGGCGAGTACCACGTGGTCACCCGCTTCTCCGACGAGGGGCAGACCGACAACTACTTCGACGCCAACGGCCTGCTGGTGTCGACCGCCCTGCGCGGCGCCCGCACCCGCGAGTTCGGGAAGGACTGCCTGAACGCCGTGCGCTGGCAGGGCCCCAAGATCGAGTGCGCCCCCCGCTGCGGCCTGGCCTTCAGCCGCCCGCCCGAGACGCTGCTCGGCATCCCGGCCTGCGAGGAGCGCTGCAACGCCGAGGCCCCCGTCTGCTCCGGCGTCTGCCCCACCGTCGACCAGCGCGCCGCCGAGGTCGCGGCCCAGTGGGATCGCGGCGACCTGGACGCCTGGTTCCACTACACCTGCGGCGACTACGAGGTCGTCAGCCGCCACGACGACGAGCGCCAGACCGACAACTACTTCGGCCCCGACGGCACCCTCGTCAGCTCCGCCCTCGTCGGTGACCACCTCGACTTCGGCCTCGGCTGCCCCGACCTGACGGCGTGGCAGGGGCCCATGGTGGACTGCACCCCGGGCTGCACGCTCGCCGAGAGCCGCGCCCCCCAGGAGCTGCTGGGCATCTCCCCCTGCCGCTGCCAGACCCCCGCCCCCGAGTGCTCCGGCGTCTGCCCCACCTTCGACGAGCGCGCCCGCACCGTCCGCCGCCAGCAGGAGGGCGGCGAGATCGACGCCTACGCCACCTGGCGCTGCGGCGACTACGTGGTGGTCAGCCGCTTCGCCGACGACGGCCGCACCGACAACTACTACCGCGACCGCGACGTCCTGGAGGCCACCGCGCGCATCGGAAACAGCAGTGATTACGGACGCTTCTGCGTCGACGACACGGCCTGGCAGGGCCCGCCCGTGAGCTGCACGCCCACCTGCGCCCTGGCGTCGAGCCGCGGCCCCGAGGCCTTGCTCGGCGTCCCGGCCTGCCCCGCCGATCCCGACATGGGCGTGCCCGACGCCGGCCCCGCCGACCAGGGCGTGCCCGACGCCGGCCCGGCGGACGCCGGCCCGGCCGACGCCGGCCACCCCGACGCCGGCGCCTGCGTCGCCGAGGGGGGCGCCGTGCCCGTCGTGCCCAACGCCCTGGCCTGCTGCCCCGGCCTCACCCCCATCGGCTGCGAGTCCCCCATGGGCGACGACGCCTGCGGCCCGTGCGCCGGCGCCAGCATCTGCACCCGCTGCGGCGACGGCGTCTGCGGCGCCGGCGAGAACCGCTGCAACTGCCCCCGCGACTGCGACGTGCAGCCCGGCGTCTGCCAGAGCACGGCCGACTGCGTGGATCACCCGGCCCCCATCCGCTGCGTCGGCGCCTGGCGTTGAGACGTCGACCAGGTCCAGCCCGCCGACGACCGCGGCGCCGATGGCTGCGCCTACACCTGCGTCTTCAACCTGGTCGTCTGCGAGCAGGACGCCGACTGCGACGGCCTGGGCCGCTGCGTCACCTGCCCGTTCGAGGGCCAGTGCGCCGCCCCCATGGCCTGCGTCGCCGGCGACGACCCCTCCTGCCGCGTGCCCGCCGACTGCGACGGCCTGCCCCATGACGACTGCGCGGGCGCCTGGGACTGCGCCGCGAACCGCTGCGCCTGGCAGTGCCTGTAGCCCCATGAGGCTGCTGGTCACCGGGGCCACCGGGTTCATCGGCCAGCACGTCGTCCGCTGCGCCACCGAGGCCGGCCACCAGGTGACGTGCCTCGTGCGGGGCACCTCCAGCACCGGGCCCCTCGCCCCCTGGTCCCCCACCCTGGCCACCGGCGACATCACCGACGCCGCCAGCCTGGCCGCCGTCCGCGGCCAGGACGCCGTCATCCACCTCGCCAGCCTGCTCAAGATGCCCTGGGACCGGCGCTTCCACCGCGTCAACGCCGAGGGCACCGGCAACGTCGCCCGCGCCTGCGCCGAGGCGCCCACGCCCCCCGCGCTCGTCGTCGTCTCGTCCCTCGCCGCCGCCGGCCCCAGCGGCACAAGCCCGCGGACCGAAAGCGAAATCCCCGCGCCGGTCAGCATCTACGGCCGCGTGAAGCGCGCCGCCGAGGAGGCGGCCCTGGCCTTCGCCGACCGCGCCCCCATCACCGTCGTCCGGCCGCCGGGCGTCTTCGGCGAGGGGGATCGCGCCGTGCTCGGCCTCTTCCGCACCGCCGCCCGCGGCTTCCACGTCGTCCCCGGCTGGCGCGACCGCCGCATGTGCCTCGTGCACGTCGACGACCTCGCCCGGGCCCTCCTGGCGGCGGCCGAGAGGGGCGCCCGGGCCGACGGCACCGTCGGCGGCGGCGTCTACCACGTCGCCGACCCCGAGGCCGTCGCCTACGCCGACCTCGGCCGCCGCGTGGGCCGCCTGCTGGGGCGCCGCGTCCGCGTGCTGCGGCTGCCCCTCCCCCTCTTCTGGCTCGGCGCCGCCGGCAACGAGGCCCTGGGGCGGTTGCGCCAGCGCCCCGCCTTCCTCAACCTGGACAAGTACCGCGAGGCCACCGCCGGGGACTGGACGTGCAATCCCGGGCGGGCCATGGCCGACCTGGGCTTCGCGCCGCCGCCCCTGGACGAGCGGCTGGCCCAGACGGCCGCCGACTACCAGCGCCGAGGCTGGCTGACCTGAGGAGCCACCCATGATCGCTCGACGCCTGGCCCTCGCCGCGGGCCTGCTGGCCGCCCCCGCCGCCCTCGCGTGCCTCAACAACACCGAGATCCGCCGCGACGAGCAGCAGTTCCGCGCGCGCTACGCCGACGCCCCGCCGCCGGCGCTCCCGGCGGACCACACCCGCCTCGCCGGGTGGCTCCTGGCCGGCCTCGGCGCGGCCGCCCTGGCGCTCGCGTTCCGCGCGGACCGCCGGTGATGCGGGGCGGCCTCGTCCTCCTCGCCCTGCTCGGGGGTGTGCTGGGTACCCTCGCGACGTTCCTGATCGTCTTCACGACGGGCGCCGGTCTCATCGTCCAGCCCGCCCCCTACCGCGTCCCGCCCACGCCCGGCGGCACGGCCCTGCGCCTGGCCATGGTCCACGACGTCCTGCACCAGCGCTACCCGCAGCACGGCCCGGCCTGGCAGCGCGCCACCATCAGCCGAACGCGCGCCCTCATCTCCGCCGCGGGCGGCCGCCGCCCCCTCGACCTCGCCACGCTCGACGCCTTCGACGACCTGGCCGTGGCGCTGGATCGCAGCGGACGCCCCGCCGAGGCCATCGACGTCCTGCGCCGCAAGCAGAGCCTGACGCCGTGGCCCGAGCCCCGCGGCCAGGACGACACCCGCGCGGGGCAGGTCTGGTACCGCACCCACGCCAACCTGGGCACCGTCATCCTGCACGCGCACCTGGGCGAGGCCCTCGCCGGCGACGCCGCCGCGCTGGTGGCCGCCCGGCGCGGCGTCGAGCACCTGAGGAAGTCCGTCATCCTCAACCCGGGCGCCCACTTCGGCCGCGAGCGCTGGCAGATCGTCGTCGTCGAGCGGCTGCTCGCGGCTGCCGAGCAGCCCACGGCCCTCCTGGAGGCGGACATCCTCGGGCTGCCCCTCGACGGCGCGCCGTGGCAGAAGGGCGGCGTATTCCTCCTGCCCCTGAGCAAGGACCTCGCGGAGGCCATCGACCGGGGCCAGCCGGTCGAGCGCCCCAACGAGGTCCGCAGCCAGGTCCGGCGGGTCGAGATCGGCGAGGGCGTCCCCTTCGACGAGCCCACGCTAGGCCTCCTGGGCATGTGGATGCTCGGCGGCGGCCCCAACCCCCACAGCGCCCTGGCCCTCGGCCACCTGATGGAGGCCGCCCGGCAGCCCCGCATCGCCTGGGCCGCCTACGCCCGCGCCCGCGCCCTCGGCGACCGGTTCTCCCGCGACCCCGTGACGCGCGACGCCCTGCTGGCCCACTGCGCCGCCCGGCAGGCCGCCCTGGAGGCCGATCTGGGCGAGTCCGCCGCCACCCTGCAAGCCGAGCATGACCGCGAGCTGGCCCTGGGCCTCGCCTGGCAGGCCGCCCAGGCCGCCCGCGAGGAGTCCCTCTACAGCGCCGACGACCTGGAGGGCACCCGCCTGCTGGCCACCGACACCGCCGCCCTCGTCACGACCGACCGAGGCCCCATCGCCACCCCGCCGGGCCCCGAGGATCTGGTCCTCTTCGCCAACCGCCTGGCCGACCCCAGCCTCCTCGCCGCCGGCGCCCTCAACGGCGCCGCCCTCTTCGCCTGGCTCGGCGTCCTCACCCGCCGTCGGCGTCGGTCAGCACCCCCGGGTTGAGAATCCCCTGTGGATCCAGCGCCTTGCGCGCTGCCCGCAGCGCCTCGGCGAAGGGCTCGGGCCGCTGCCGGTCGTACCAGGGCCGGTGCATCCGCCCCACGGCGTGGTGGTGCGTGATGGTCGCGCCATGGGCCAGCAGCGCCTCGCTGGCCGCCCCCTTCACCGCCGCCCACTGCGCCGGCACGTCCTCGGCCATGGGGGTGATCCAGGTGTAGTAGGGCGCCGGGCCATCCGGGTAGACGTGCGTGAACCGGCACGACAGCCGCCCCGGCCGCCCGTCGAAGGCCGACCTCACGGCCGCCTTCACCGCCGCGTGCAGCGCCGGGAAGGTGGCCCAGGTGCAGGCCGTCTCGAAGGTGTCGGCCGCCATCCCCAGCGAAATCAGGGTGCTCTGCAGGTAGGGCCCGTCCAGGAACGCCTTGCGCCAGCTCGCCGCCGCCGCGTCCCGCTTCGCGTCCCCGTCGTCCTGGACCGTCACCGGCCGCGGCAGCCGCCCGCCCGCCGCCTCGGCCAGCCGCACCGCCTCCTCCAGCGGCCCCCGCACCGACCGGTGGGCCGACTCGAACGCCAGCAGCAGCACCGCCGACCCGTCCGTGGCCACCTGGTTGAGCAGCGCCTCGGTGGGATCCAGCAGCCGGCACCCGCTGGGGTACAGCCCCGACTGCGCCACCGCCCGCGTCGCCTCCACCGCCGCATCGAACGACCGGAAGTGCACCCCCGCGCTCGCCCGGAACCGGGGCCGCGGCCGCACCCGCAGCCAGCCCGACGTGATGACCCCCAGCGTCCCCTCCGACCCCAGGACCAGGCGGTCGGGGCTCGGCCCCGCCCCCGACCCCGGCAGCGGCCGGCTCTCCCAGACCGCCCCCGTAGCCGTCCGCAGCCGGATGCCCGCCGTCAGCTCGTCGATGTGCGTGTACAGCGTCGCGAAGTGCCCCCCCGCCCGCGTCGCCAGCCAGCCCCCCACCGTCGAGAACTCGAACGACTGCGGGAAGTGCCGCAGCGTCAGCCCGTGGGGCGCCAGCGCCGCCTCCACCTCCGGCCCCGTCATCCCCGCCTGCAGGTGCGCCAGCCCGCTCGTCTCGTCCAGCGCCAGCAGCCGGTTCAGGCGCCGCAGGCTCAGCACCACCACCCCGCCCCGCCGCTCCCCCTCCCGCGGCGCCAGCCCCTCCACCACGCTCGTCCCGCCGCCCCAGGGCACCACCACCAGCCCCGCCGACGCCGCCCAGCGCAGCACCGCCACCAGCGCGTCCTCATCCTCCGGCCGCGCCACCACATCCGGCGCCGACCGAAAATCCCCAAGAAATCCGCGATACTGGTCCAGAAACGACCGCCCGTATGTGTGCCGCAGCCGCACCCCGTCATCGGTCGTGCACACCGCCGCCAGCGACGGCGGCACGACCACCCCCGACGCCCGCACCGCGCAGTCGCCCTCCGCCACCGGCTCCGTCGGCGACGGCGGCAGCACCCCCAGCACCGCCGCCAGCAACCGCCCGAGCTGCCCCCGCGCCTGCGCGTCGGGGAACTTGCTCGCGTGACCCCAGGCCCAGTGACTCCGCTCGTCCATCACCACCTCCTGGGGCGATTCGGCCACACCCACGCCGGGGGCGAAAGGGGCCTGGCTCAGCGAGAGGACGCGGCGAGCTCCGCCGCCAGCTTCGCGGCGATGGCCTCCGCCTGGCCGGCTCGCCCCTCCCCCATGGCGGCGAGCAGCTCAGCCCCCTCGCGCACCTGGGCCAGCCCAGCGACTCGCTCGCCCAGCGCGAAGCGCAGCTGGCCCAGCATCACCAGCGACGCCGCCCGACCCTGGGGATCGCCCGCCTCGCCGCCCGCCGCCAGGGAGGCCTCCAGGCCTTGCCGCGCCGCTCGGAGGTCCCCGCCCATGAAGTCGATCATGGCGAGCAGGTGCAGGGCCGCTGCCTGACCGCCGCGATCCCCGAGAGCCTCATAGCCCACCGCCGCTGCGGCCTGGAGTCGCCGGGCTGCAGCGAGATCGCCCTCGCCCAGGGCGATCTCCGCCAGCGTGTGGGTCGCGGTGGCGAGGCCCTGCCGGTCTTCGACGGCCTGGAAGAGATCCTGCGCCTCCCGCAAGAGCGGCGTCGCGGCAGCGAGGTCGCCCCGCGCGTGCTCCACGCGGGCGAGGACGGTCAGGGCCGCCGCCCGGCCGCGCGCGGCCCCCAGCTCGTCGAAGATCCGCGCAGCCTGCCGGGCCAGCACCCGGGCGCGGCGCAGATCGCCCGCGGCCAGCTCGACGCCAGCGAGCTGCTGGAGCGTGCTGGCGCGGCCCGCTGGGTGCCCATCCCAGCCGCGCTCCGCGTCGGCCAGCAGGCGGCGGGCCGTGGGCAAGTCGCCCCGGCCGTCCGCGATGACGGCGAGCTGCTGCAAGACACCCGCGCGGCCCCACGGGTCCCCCGCTTCTTCGCACACGCGCAGGGCCTGGGCGAGCAGGTCGTCGGCCTCGGCGGCGCGGCCTTCGCGGGCCGCGAGGCGTGCCAGGAGCTGCAGCGAGGCCCCCCGGCCGGATCGGTCACCCGCCGCCGCGCGCAGGGCCATCGCTTCATCCTCCAGGGCCCGCGCCCGGTCGAGGTTGCCCTGCCCTTCCTCGATGAGAGCCAGCACATGCACCGACGCCGCGCGGCCGCGGGGGTCGCCCAGCCCCTCGTCCAGCGCGAGGGCCTCCGCGACCAGCCGATGCGCCTCCGCGGGCCTGCCCTGGGTGAGCTCGATCTCGGCCAGCAGGTGCAGCGAAGCGCTCCGCCCGCGCACATCGCCCACCGCATCCTGAAGGCGCAGGGCGTCGCCGGCCAGCCTGCGCGCCGCGCCATGGTCCCCTCGATCGCGCTCCAGCTGGGCCCGCTGGTGGAGGATGGCGGCCTTCCCCTGGGGATCGCCCAGCGCCTCGTGGACCTCGAGGGCGGCGTCCAGGTGGTCGGCCGCGTCGGACAGGTCTCCATGGGCCGCCTCGATGCGCGCCAGGAACGAGAGGGACGCCGCGTGACCCTTCGGGTCGCCCAGGGCCTCGAAGCCTTCGATGGCCGCGTGAATGTGGCGCGAGGCCTCCATGGGCTCGCCGCCATCCCACGCGACCCGCGCGAGCAGCGCGAGCGACGCGGCCGTGCCCTGGACGTCGCCGACCGCCTCCTTGAGAGCGAGCGACTCCGTCAGCAGGCGGCGCGCTGCGGGCAGATCCCCCTGGGACTCCTCGATCATCGCCAGGAGATGCAGCGAGGCCGCCCGACCCTGCCGATCACCCAGCTCTGCGTCGAACGCCAGGGACTTGGCCAGGAGGCGCCGGGCCTCCGATGGGGACCCCTGGGCGACCTCGATCTGGGCCAGGAGGTGGAGAGACGCGCTCTGGCCGCGGCGGTCGGCGACGGCCTCCCGAAGGGCCAGGGCTTCCGCGAGGAGCCCCCGTGCCCTCAGCAGATCGCCTTGCCGATACTCGATCTGGGCGAGGTGGTGGAGCGACGCCGCGCGAGCTTGCCGGTCGCCCTGCCGGGTCTGCAGGGCCAGGGCTTCGCCGATCAGGGCTCGCCCCTCGCCTGGCCTCCCGAGGCTGGTCGCGTGGACGGCGTCGCGAAAGAGGCGATGCGCCCTGGCCCTGGTCGACTCCGGCGCCAGCCCCAGACGCGCCTGCCACCGCCCATAGGCGCCCCACCGCCCCGTACCCTGGAGAGCGTAGCCCAGGGCCCCGACCGCCTGGGCCACCACCGCCCGCGTCGGCGGATCTCCTTCCTCCCAGGCACGCTCGAAGACGCCGAGCACGTGGTCGAGGCGCCGCGACATCGTGGGGTGGTCGGCGTGGTGTGCCTGGACGTAGGCGCGGGCGCTCCGTACGAGCGCGGCCAGGCCGCGGTCGATCTCTTCCTGCGACAGCAGCAGGTGCTCGCGGGCGTAGCGGGCGACCGTCGGGTGGAAGCCGAGCAGATCCCCGTCCCGGGCCAGCAGGCCCGCGGCGACGCAGGACGCCGCGCCGGCCTCGAACCACGCGGCGGCCATGGCTTCGGTCTTGCCCTCCAGGGCCGCCAGCAGCGCCACGCCCTCGGCGTCGGTCAGGGTGCCCGTCGGCAGGAGCGGCAGCAGCCAGAGCACCGCCTGGCCGGCCCCATCGAGGCGGTCGTAGCTGTGCTGCAGCAGCCCACCTAGCGACTGCTCGATGGCCGCCTGCGCCAGCGCCACGGTCTCCGCCCCCGGGGCCTCGGCGGGCAGCGCGGCGCGGGCAGCGTCCAGCCCCTGGGTCGCCAGCAGGCCGACGGCCAGCTCCAGCATCTTCGGGTGGCCGGCCGTCGCAGCCGCCAGCCAGGCGGCCACCGTCGTCCCCGCCGCGACGCCGGGCGGGGGCTGGGCCAGGTCGAGGCCATGGGGCAACCCCAGGTGCACCACGCAGGCCTCCGCCGCGGCCTGGCCGAGGCCGCGCGCGAGGGGCAGGCGCGCCAGCCAGGGCGCGTCGGCGAGGGCGGCCGGGGCAGGCCGCAGGGTGAGCAGCGCCTTGCTGCCCGGCGGCAGCTCCTCGGCGAACCGTAGCAGCGCCCGCAGCTCGTCGTCGGCGAGATCCTCAAGGTTGTCAAAGAGATACAGCGTCGGCGCCGAGGCCGCGTGGGCCTGCAGATCGTCCGCCGGCCCCTGATCCGTCGGCGGTCGGCGCAGGCCCACGGCCGCCTGGGCCAGCAGCGCCGCCGCGGTGGGCGCCTCGAAGACCAGCCGCGCCGTGGCCTCGACCACGCCGCCGGGGAACCGCCACGCGTGCCGCTCGGCCACCTGCCGCGCCAGGCTGCTCTTGCCGATGCCGCCCATGCCCGTGACCGCCACCGCCCGCACGGCGTCGTCGGCGAGCCAGCGCCCGAGCGCGAGGGCCTCCTGGGCCCGGCCGAAGAACCGCGCCGGGCCCGCCACGACGAACCGCTCGGGCCGGCCATCCGCCGCGCGCACCTCGGCGGACGCCCCCGGGGCCTCGAGCTGGAAGCTGCCGTCCCCCTCCAGGCCGACGGCCAGGCGGGCGTCGAGGCTGGTCATGGCCTCCCGGCCGGCGAAGAACGCGGCGTTGACCGTCTCGCCCAGGGCCAGCCGCCGGTAGAAGGCGCCCGCGAACGCCAGCGCCTCGCCATCGGGGACGGGGGTCTGGTGGCCGATGGCGACGTCGACGGCGCCCGCCTCGTGGACGGCGCGGGCGAAGCCGATGGTGTCCTTCGACGCCGCGTGGCAGGCGTTGAGCACCAGCACCCGCACCCCGGCGCCTGCGAGCAGGGCGACGATGTCGTCGCGCGCGGCCCAGGCCTCGTCGCCGATCTCGTCCTCGAAGAGCAGCCGGTCGGGCTCGCCGTGCCCGGCGAAGTGCAGCACATGGGGCGGCACGCCCTCCTCGCGGCACCCCCGCAGCGCGCGCTCCAGACCCGCCAGGGTGGGCGGGTGCAGGCGCACCAGTGTCGCCGGCACCGCGCCGCCGCGCAGGGCGGCTTCCAGATCGGCCCACTCTCGCTGCAGGTCCAGGGGCCGCGCCTCGACGAATGGCTGGGCCGCGACGACGAGCACCCGCAGGCGGTGGCGGCCGTGCCGCGCGAAGAACTGTTCCGGGGTGAGGATGCCCATGGCCGCCCGCCCTCGCTCAGCCGCCCAGCCGCCGGCGGATGGCGTCTATGTGCTCCAGCGCCCCCGGCAACTCGGCCCGGGCCTGGGCCTCGGCGTCGGCCAGCGTCTCCGCGGCCGCCTTCGCGTCGCCCGTCGCCGCCTGGACCTGGGCCAGCGTGAGCAGGGCCATCATGCGCACCGGGGCCTCCTCCAGGGCGGCCAGGGCCCAGGCGCGCTCGGCGCTGGCCCGGGCGCCGGCGGGGTCGCCGGCCATGAGGCGCGCGCCGGCCGCCTGGCTGAGGGCCGCCACCGCCGCCGCGACGTCGGTGGCTTCGGCCTCCAGGTCGGCGTCCGTCCGAGTGGCCAGGGCGCGCTGGGCCAGCCGCTGGGCCAGGCCCCGCAGCGCCTCGACCTCGTCGGCCAGGCCGCCCCGGCCGGCCTCGGCGATGGCGGCCTCCACCTCGGCGCGGGCGCGGGCGTGGTCGCCCAGCTCGGCGAGCGCCATTCCCTTCAAGCCGCGGAGCTGGACGGCCTCGGCACCCTGGGCCGTGGCGCGGCCCTGCTCGGCGAGGGCGAGGGCCTCGGCCGGTCGGCCCGCACGCAGGGCGGCCTGCACCGGCGCCAACACCCCGGCCGTCCGACTGGCCCGTGCGGCGGCCAGGCCCTGGGCATCGCCCAGCACCGCGAAGCGCTGCTTGGCCTCCGCGAACGCAGCGTCAGCCGCCGCGGCGTCGCCCTGGAGAGTCCGCGCCTGGCCGGCGATGAGGAAGCTGACGGCCTGGCCGAGCGGGTCCACATCCGGCCGCGCTGCCACGGCCGCGGCCTCGGCCTCGGCCGCCCGGCCGGCCTGCAGGGCGGCCATGGCGGCCGCCAGCCGGGCCTGCCCATTCGCGGTGGGCGACGCTGACGCGCCGCCCACGTCTTCCATCTGCGCGGCGATGCGCTCGACCAGGGCCGCCTGGCCATCCCCCAGCTCGCGCAGCACGCGGGCGGCCTCGCGCACCTGGGCCAGCCCCGGTCCACGGAACCACCTCGCCACCGACCATGCGGGCGGCCTCGCGCACCTGGGCCAGCCCCTCGGCCCGCTCTCCCTCCGCGAAGCGCAGCTGCCCGAGCATCACCAGCGACGCCGCGCGACCTCGGTGGTCGCCCAGCTCCTCCTTGATGCGAATCGACTCCCCCAGCAGCCGACGCGCCTCGCCCGGGTTCCCCTGCGCTGACTCGATGGTGGCGAGCACGTGCAGCGACGCACCACGACCCCGGTGGTCGCCCAGCTCCTCCTTGATGCGAATCGACTCCCCCAACAGCCGACGCGCCTCTCCCGGCTTCCCCTGCGCTGACTCGATGCGCGCAAGCTCGTGCAGCGACGCCGCTCGACCTTGGTGGTTGCCTAGCTCCTCAAAGAGGCGAATCGACTCTCCCAGCAGCCGACGCGCCTCTCCCGGCTTCCCCTGCTCAAACTCGATGCTCGCAAGCTCGTGCAGCGACGCCGCTCGACCTCGGTGGTCGCCCAGCTCTTCCTTCGTGCGAATCACCTCCCCCAACAGCCGACGCGCCTCGCCAGGCTGGCCCCGATTGAACGCGTGGAGGGCATCTCGATAAAGCCGACTGGAGCGCGCCGCGGGCGTCTCCTCGTCCGCCGCGAGGCGCGGACGCCAGGCCTCGTAGACCGCCCAGCGGCCGGCGGCCTGGAGGTAGTAGCCCAGCGCCCCGACGGCCTGGACGACCGGCGCCCGCAGCGGGGTGTCACCCAGGCCCCACGCCTGCTCGAACAGGCCCAGCACATGGTCGATGCGGCGACTCATGGTCGGGTACTCGGCCCGGTGGGCGGCGACGTAGCGAACGGCGCGGTCCACCAGCGCCCCGAAGCCCCGCTTGGCAGCCTCGCCGGCCAGCGGCAGATGCTGGCGGACGTACTGGTCCACCGTCGGGTGGAACCGTAGCACGTCCCCCGCCCGCGCCAGCAGGCCCGCCTTCACGCAGGCCTCCGCCCCCGCCGCGAACCGCGCCGCCGCCTCGGCGGCCTCCACCTCCTCCACGGCCGCCAGCAGCGCCGCGCCCTCGGCGTCCGTCACGCTCCCCGTCGGCAGCAGCGGCAGCACCCGCGCCACCGCCTGGCCGGCCGCGTCCAGCCGGTCGAAGGTGTGCCGGAAGAGCTCCTCCAGCGCCTTCTGGATGGCCGCCTGGGCCAGCTCCACCGTCTCGGCCCCCGGCGCCTCCTCGGGCAGCGCCGCCCGGGCCGCGTCCAGCCCCCGCGTGGCCAGCAGACCCACCGCCAGCTCCAGCATCTTCGGGTGGCCGGCCGTCGCGGAGGCCAGCCAGGCGGCCACGGTCGCCCCACCAGCGACGCCGGGGGGCGGGCGGTCCAGGTCCTGGCCCTTCCCCCGGCCCAGGTGCAGCGCGTAGTCCACCGCCGCGGGGCCGCTCAGGCCCCGCACCAGCGGCAGGGCCCGCAGCCAGGCCCACCCACCCAGCGCCTCGGGCGCGGGCCGCAGCGTGAGCAGGACCTTGCTGCCCGGCGGCACCAGCTCCGCGAACCGCAGCAGGCGCTCCAGCTCCTCGCCCGCCAGATCTTCCAGGTTGTCGAACAGGAAGAGCGTCGGCGCTTCGCCGGCGTGGGCCAGCAGGTCCTGGACCAGCGCCGTCGCGCCCGCCGTCTGGGGCCGCCGCAGGCCCACCGCGGCCTGGCCGAGCAGCGCCGCAGCGGTCGGGGCCTCGAAGATCAGCCGCGCCGTAGCCTCCACCACGCCCCCCGGGAACCGCCACGCGTGCCGCTCCGCCACCTGCCGCGCCAGGCTGCTCTTGCCGATGCCCCCCATGCCCGTGATGGCCACCGCGCGCACCTCGCCGTCGGCGATCCAGCCCCCGATCTCCACGGCCTCCCGGGCCCGCCCGAAGAAGCGCGCCGCCCCCGCCACCACGAACCGCTCGGGCCGGCCATCCGCCGTCCGCACCTCGGCCGACGTCCCCGCCGCCTCCAGCTTGAAGCGGCCCTCGCCCTCGATGCGAACGGCCGCGCGCGCCTCCGGGCTCGCCATGGCCTCGCGGCCGTCGACGAACCCGCTGAACACCGACTCGCCCACCGCCAGCCGCTGGTAGAACACCCGCGAGAAGGCCAGCGCGTCGGCGTCCCCCACCGGCACCTCATGGCCGATGGCCGCCTCCACCGCCTTCGCTTCGACCAGCTTCTGGGCGAAGCCGATGGTGCCCAGGGACGCCGAGTGGCAGGCGTTGAGCAGCAGCGCCCGCACCCCTGTGCCCTTCAGCACGCGCTCGACCTCGCCCCGGTCGACCCACGCCTCGCCGCCGAGCTCGTCCTCGAAGAGCAGCTTCCGCGGCTCCCCATGCCCCGCGAAGTGCAGCACATGGGGCGCAACCCCCGCCTGCTGGCACCGCCGCAGCGCCCGCTCCAGGCCGGCGAGGGTGGGCGGATTCAGCCGCGCCAGCGACACCGGCACCGCGCCATCGCGCAGCGCCCGCTCCAGGTCGGCCCACTCGCGCCGCAGGTCCAGCGGCCGCGCCTCGGCGAACGGCTGGGCCGCCACCACGAGCACCCGCAGCCGGTGCTGACCCTGCTGCGCAAAAAACCGATCAGGAGGGAGGATCGCGGTACCCATCGCGTCACCTGTCATGTCTGCCCACCACCGCAGCATCGCGGGCCCGCTGCCGATGGTCAACCGGCCAGCGCCACTCCCGGCGACGGTAGCGCTCACCCCACAACGGTGCGATGCTCGCCGGCAGTGACCCGGGCAGGAGCACCCCATGGCCGATCTCGACGCCCTCCTCCAGGCCGCGCTGGACGCCGATCTGGCTGAGCCGGAGCGCCGCCGGTTGCTGCTGGCTGACGTCCCGAGGGAGGTGCAGGGCAACCTCTTGGACCACCGCCGCCCCCGTGACCAGCTCGAGAGCGACCTGCGCAGCCTGGCCCGGGCGGGCCACCTCGCCGACTGGCTGCGGGGGGCGACTCGCATGACCTTCGGCACCGCGCGGGAGACGTTCCAGCGCGCCCTCGACGACCTCATGGCCCCCGCGGGACCGCCGCCGGAGCTGGTGGCCTGGCTGGACGCCCAGGTCGGCCGCTGGGCCCGGGACGCGCGCCGCATCGCCGATCCAGGCCGGAGGCTGGCCTTCGCGCAGGGGGCCGAGGCCATGCTGGCGGGCTGGGCACAGGGCGACGCCACACCGCCCGTGGCCGCGTTGACCCGCCTGTACACCCAGGTGGGGCTGCCGCTGCCCGCCGCCCCCACCCCGGCCCAGGTGGCCCAGGCCGACGCCCTGCGCGGCCCCGCGGCCCTGGGCCGCCTGCGGCAGAGCGTCGCCGACCTCGTGCAGCTCAACCAGCGGGCCGTCCGCGATGTGCTGGCCGAGCTGGCCCAGGCGGCCGCGGAGGCCCTGCGGCCGGCGGCCCCCGCCCCGGCCGCCGACGTGCGCGTCGTCATCGTCACCGCCCTGCCCCTGGAGGACGCCGCCGTCCAGGTGGTCCTCGGCCTGGACACCCCGTGGTTCTCCCCCGGCCCCGTCCAGCGCAGCTACCACCTGGGCCGCGTCTCCGCCGCTGGCGGCGGCCACCACCACGTCGCCCTCGCCACGCTGCCCGACATGGCCAACAACCTGGCCGCCGTAGTCACCGGCCACCTGGCCCACCACTTCCCGGGGCACCGTCGCGTCATCCTCTGCGGCATCGCCGGCGGCGTGCCCCGCCCGGGCGAGTCCGAGCACGACGTCCGCCTGGGGGACGTCGTCTATTCGGGCCGCGGCGGCGTGGTGCAGTTCGACCTGGTGAAGGAGTACCCCGACGCCACCCGCGAGCACCGCCACCCGCCGCGGGCCCCCGACGCCCGCGTGCTCGACGCCACCCGCCGCCTGGAGGCCGGGCGCCGCCTGGGCAAGCGCCCCTGGGAGGCCTTCCTGCCGATGGCCGCCCAGCTCGAAGGCGCCACGCGGCCGGCCGACGACGCCGACGCCCGGGGGGAGCCCTTCCAGTACCCGCCCGATCCGGCGCGGCGGCCCGGCCTGCCACGCGTGTTCGGCGCCACCATCGCGGCGTCGAACACGCTGCTGAAGAACCCCGCGCACCGCGACTACCTGGGGAAGACCTTCGGCGCAAAGGCCGTGGAGATGGAGGGCTCGGGCGTTGCCGACGCCGCCTGGGAGGATGGCCGGGCCGGCTACTTCGTCGTGCGCGGCATCTGCGACTACTGCGACGCGAAGAAGGGCGACGTCTGGCAGCCGTATGCGGCCGTCGCGGCGGCGGCCTACCTCCGCGCGCTGCTGGAGGCGATGCCCGCCGACGCCTAGTCGACGGGGATTGGCGGCCCGATGTGTCCGGGCTACACTGCCGTCTGACCCCGACAGAAGGAGCCCGCGCATGGGCCTGAACACCGAGCTGCTGCGCAGCAGCTTCAACCTCGTCGTCGAGCGCGAGCCGGCCATCACCGCTCGCTTCTATGGCATCTTCTTCGACCGCTATCCCCAGGTGGTGCCGATGTTCTCGCGCAACACCCCGGAGAAGCAGCAGGAGATGCTGACGGGCGCGCTGGTGGCGGTGCTCGATCACCTGGAGGACGCGCCCTGGCTGGCGTCGACGCTGCGGACGCTGGGCCGCCGCCACGAGGGCTACGGTGTGACGGCCGAGATGTATGACTGGGTGGGTGAGTGTCTGCTGGCCGCCATGGCCGAGGTGGCCGGTGACGACTGGAGCGCCGAGGTCGAGCAGGCGTGGGTCGACGCCTACGGGGCCATCGTCTCGCTGACGCTGAACGACTGAGCCCCCCCGCGCTGGACGCGGCCGGGTCCCGGCGGCGATGCTCCCCGCGGAGGGGATCATGACGCGATGGATCCTGGTGCTGGGGGTGCTGGCCGGCTGCGCGGACGCGGCGGTGGACGCCGATGACGCGGCGCCGGTGCGGCCGGGCGTCGACGCCGCGGGGCCGTGGGATGGCGGGCGCCTGGACGGGGCGGCGGCGCCCGACGGCGCGGCCCGGCCGGATGGGTCGCCGGCGCTCGACGCGGCCGGCCCCGACGCGGCCCCCCCGAGGGACGCAGCCGCCGCCCCCGACGCGGCCGAGGCCGACGGCGCCCCGCCGATCGCTGACGCCGCCCTCCCCGACGACGCCGGTCCCATCCGGCCCGTCTACCCCGACCGCCGCGTGGGCATCTTCTACCTGGCCTGGCATGCCTTCGCCGCCGATGCCATGCGGCGCGTGCCCGAGGGCGAGCGGCGGACCATCGAGACCATCCTGCGCGAGGGCCGCAACCCCGCGGAAGTGTTGCTGAATCGTGGGCTGATGCAGGCCGCGGCGGCCTTCCACTACCACATCGAGCCGACGCTCGGGTTCTACTGTCTGTACCGGCCGCGGCCCGGGGAGCCGGCGGGCCCCGACTGCCCCGACATCGCCCGCGTCGCCGAGACGCACGCGCGCCAGCTCTGGGACGCCGGCGTCGACTTCGTCTACCTGGACCTGACCAACCTGCCGTTCCACAGCGGCTTCGCCGACGTGCTCGGGGTGCGGCCGCTCGAGGTGCTGGCCGAGGAGTGGGCGGCGCTGCGCCGCCGCGGGGTGCCGACGCCGCAGATCGCCGCCTGGGTGCCCATGACGGCGCGGCCGGCGGACGTGGCGGACGGCTGGACGTGGGCGTCCGTCGTCGAGGGCGTCTACCGCAACCCGGCCTACGCCGACCTCGTCCTGCGCGACCGGCAGGGCCGCATGATCCTGTTCGCGGTGGATCACGGCGGGCTCCCGGCCGACGCCGGCCAGATCGCCCAGGCCGAGGCGGCGGGGGACGTGGTGGTCGTGCGGCTGTGGGGCCTGCTGGCCCCCAACCAGCTCGCCGGCGGCCAGGCTGCCTGGATGCAGCCCTGCGAGGCCCCGGGCCCCCCGAACGGCGCCCTCACCTTCACCACCCTCGTCAGCCCCCAGAACCCGTGCGGGCAGCGCCACACGCCGGCGAGCCCCATCGGCTCCATGTTGTCGGTGAGCGCCAGCTACCAGCTCGGCTACGCCAGCCTCCCCTTCCAGTCGACGGGCCGCAACGGCGGCCTGACGCTGCGCCGCCAGTTCGCCACGGCCTTCGACCTCCAGCCCGACTGGCTGCTCATCAACTCGTGGAACGAGCTCATCGCCCAGCCCCAGAGCGACGCCAACGTGGCCCGCTTCGGGGACCTGGGCCGCAGCATGGGCATGGCGGCCGGCGGCGAGGGCAGCCAGTGGCTCTGGGTCGACACCTACGGCGCGGAGTTCTCCCGGGACGTCGAGCCCACCGTCGAGCACGGCGACGCGATGTATCGGCTGATGGCGTCGTGTCTGCGCGTCTATCGCGCCGGGGGCTGCGACGCCGCGGGCGGCGAGGCCTGCTGCGCCGCCGGGGGCGAGCACACCCTGGTCTGGAGCCTGCGCCAGCCGGATCGCGCCCACGCCATGTCCACCGACCATGTGCCCACCACCGACTTCGGCGAGGTGCAGCGCCTGCTCGCGGACGGCTGGGAGCAGGTCTGCAACGCCTTCTACGGCCCGCCGGCCCTGTGCGCGACGGGCGACCCCACGGGCGACGGCCCCTTCCAGCTCTTCAACGCCCCCGGGCCCGACCGCACGCCCATCCACCGCTGCTTCAGCGGCGCCGACCACTTCCTGAGCCCCGATCCGGGCTGCGAGGGCCGCGCGTTCGAGGGCCTGCTCGGCTACGCCGCCACGACGCGCACCTCGTCGGCGCCGCGCGCCCTGAGCCGCTGCTTCCACGCGCCGGCCAGCGCCCACTTCCACTGGCTCGCCGACCGCTGCCCCACCGAGAAGCCCGGCGTGGCCCACGAGTCGGTGCTGGGCTACGTGCGGTGATTCCCGTGCTGGATCAGAGAGATGTGTCGCGCTGCCTTGCTGGCGGCGCCCGGACTCTGCGACGCTGACGCAGCATCCCGCGCCCTGGAGGCTCGATGGCATCTCCCCTCGCCCGCATGACCGTCGGCCTGCTGGAGCGCATCGCCCTGGGCCTGTGGGGATTTCGCCCCAGCCTGATGCGCGAGATCGTCCGCCAGCGCGGCGCGCTGCCGACGCTCTGGTGGTTCCTGCGCAACATGCCGCGCTACGAGCGCACGCTGAAGCGCTGGGGGCCCATCCGCACGCACCTGGCGACGACGCTGATCTCGCTCGTCAACGGCTGCCCGTACTGCGTGCACGGCCACGCCCGCGCGCTGCAGCTCCACTACCTGCAGCGGACGGACCGGCTCTTCCCGCTCGACGACGCCGCCATCACCGCGCTCCTGGGCGCGCCGGCCGCCGAGGTGGCCGCGGCCCTCGATGGCGCCCTGGCCCAGGCCGCCCTGGAGGACGAGCGGCCGCCCCTGCGGCGCCTGGTCGAGCTGCTGGCCGGCGCCGCCCCCGCGGGCCCGGACGACCGCCGCCTGGCCCACCTCATCGCCATGTTCCGGGTGCTGAACACCTGCGGCATCGAGGGCCGGGTGGCCCCCGACGAGGTGCACGATCCCATCAACCAGGACCGCGCCCTGGCCGCCCGGTACGACGCCCTGCGGGCCGCGTAGGCCCTACGCCTTCGACGGGATGTTCACGCGCTCGCGCTTGCCCGACTCGGGGTGCCAGCGCATGAGGGGGATGGGATCGCCGACGTTCACCGGCTGGCCCTGCCCCAGCCACAGGTAGCCCTCGGCGTCGGCGGCCAGCAGGCGCGGGAAGCCAGGCACGGGCGCGAGGCGGCGGGTCTGGCCGCTGGCCTCGTCCACCCGCAGCAGCGCGGCCTCGCCATCATCGAGCCAGACGGCGCCGCCCGCGGCCGCGAAGACGCGCACCGGGCGCTCGGGGTAGACGAGCTGCCCACCGGGCAGGCGGAGCTGCTGGCGCCCGCCCTCCTCGAAGAGGACGGCGCCGGCCGGGCTCACCCCCGCGACCTCCACCTCGGGCGATCCCAGCGGCTGGACGCCCTCGGCGCCGGCCAGCAGGGCCTGATCGGCCAGGATGACGAGGGCATGGCGCGTCGGCAGCGCGTCGAGGCGCACGGGCGCGCCGGGCAGCGCCCCGCCGAAGGCCAGCGCCCCGGCCTCCCGGGCCTCGTAGCGGGGCGTGGGTCCGGCCCAGCCGAGCCAGACGAGGGGATCGCGGCGCGCGACGAAGGCCGGCGGCTCGGCCCCGGCGGCGAACGACAAGGCCGCTGCCGGGGCCTCGTCCGCCAGCACCTCGGCCACCCCATCCCGCCAGCGCAGCCGGCGGGCCTCCTGCGTCGGCGCCGCGCCGTCCACCAGCACGACCTCCATGGTGCCGTCCGGCCCCGGCTGCAGCGTCCCGACCCGCACCGTGCTGGCGCAGCCCATGAGCAGCAGCGCCCCCATCCACCCCCGCATCACGTCCCTCCCGCGTCGCCCAGGCAGGCTGCCATCCGGTCCAGCAGCGCGTCCAGTCCGGTGGCCAGGGCGGCCGGGGCGACGGCGCAGACGGCCAGGTGGGTGGCGTCGCCGACGACGCCCAGGAAGAGGGGCATGCCCGGGTTGCCGGGCGGAATCCAGAACGCGGGGCAGGGCGCGCCCTCGAGGGCGAGGGGCCGGCGGCCCAGGTTGCTGAGGGTGGCCGATACCGGAAACCTGCTAGATTTCAGGCTCTTGCGGGCCCCGTGCGTGCCGATGAGGCGCATGAGGGCGACGGGGACGCCGCGCAGATCCCCCGCCGCGCGGGCGTGGGCGACCGCCTCGTGGGCGGCCAGGGCGTCCGCGAGGGCCGACCGGCAGGCCGCCGCCGTCGCGCCCGCGGGCACGTCCAGGTGCACCACGCCGGTGAGGTGCGCGTCCGAGCGGGTGTCGGGTCGGTACCGGCGCAGATCGACGGGCACGCCCACCCGCAGGGGCCGGTCGGCCGCCGCGCTCAGCGCCGCGAGGAGGCGCGCCGTGACGTCGGGGCCAGCGGGCCAGCGGCGTAGGCGCCAGGTCATGCCGGGCGTGCCGTCCCCGGCCTCGCCCATGGGCGCCGGGCGGTCCGGGGGCGGCGCGGCGACGGGCGCGGCGGTGACGCCGGCCGTCCACGTCGCGTCGTCCGGCCTGCCCTGCGGCGCCCACCAGCGGGCGCCCGTCCAGCGCGCGCAGCAGGTCCTCGGCCATGGCCAGAGGCCGCGCCCGTCGGTGACGGCGTGGTGGGCGCGCAGGACGGCGGTGGGGCCGGCCAGCACCAGCTCCACGGGCGCCCCGCGCGCCGGATCGAGCGGGTCGTCGAGCCACGCCACGGGCGCCGCCGCGTCCCAGGCCGGCAGCGCGCGCAGCGGCGGCGCGGGGCCGTCGAAGACCCAGCGCGCCGCGCGGCCCCGGCCCACCCACCGGGCCCGCAGGCCGGGGTGGGCCGCGATGGTGGCGGCCCAGGCGGCCTCCCAGCGCGCCGGGGATGGCATGGCGGCGGGCTGCAGCACGATCTGGATGGCGAAGGGCGCGTGGATGCGGCCCGCGGCGAGCCAGACCCGCTCCAGGCCCCCCACCGGCCGCGCGTCGGCCGTCACGGCAGGCCGCGCTCCAGCTCGGCCAGCTTCTCGGCCACCGCCCCGGGGGAGCCGGTGCGCCGGGCGAGCAGGCGGTAGGCGGCCGGCACGACCACGAGCGTGAAGAGCGTCCCCAGCATCACGCCGGCGAAGATCACGACGCCGATGGTGCGCCGCGTCTCGGCCCCCGCGCCGCTGGCCATGAGCAGCGGCACCGCGCCGATGGCGGTGGAGATGCCCGTCATAAGGATGGGCCGCAGGCGCGACCGGGAGGCCTCCCGCAGCGCGTCGTCGAACGCCACCCCGCGGTCACGGAGCTGGTTGGCGAACTCGACGATCAGGATGCCGTTCTTCGCGGAGAGGCCGACCAGCATCACCATGCCGATCTGGCTGTAGACGTTGAGGCTGTCCCCCGCCACCCAGAGCCCCGCCAGCGCCCCGGCGAGGGCCATGGGCACCGTGAGCATGATCACGATGGGGTGCACGAAGCTCTCGAACTGGGCCGCCAGCACCAGGAAGACGACGAGCACCGCGAGGATGAAGGCGAAGGCCAGCGACGCGCTCGACTCCTTGTACTCCCGCGACTGGCCCTTGTAGTCGATGAGGGCCTCCGGCGGCAGGACCCGCCGCGCGGTCTCCTCCAGCCAGTCCAGGGCCTCGCCCAGCCGGTAGCCGGGGGCCAGATCCGCCTCCAGGGTGATGGCCCGCACGCGGTTGAACCGCTGCAGGGCCGGGGCGTCGGCCACCTCGCTGGTCTCCAGCAGGTTCGCGAGGGGCACCAGGGCGCCCGTCGTGGCGGAGCGCACGTAGACGCGGCGCAGATCCTCGGGCGTCTGCTTCTGGTCCAGCTCCCCCTCCAGGAGCACGTCGTACTCCTCGCCCGCCTGCTCGTAGCGCGTCACGCGGCGGCCGGCGAAGAGCGTCTCCAGCGTCCGGGCCACCTCGGCGTAGCTCACGCCGGCGTCGGCGGCCCGGTCGCGGTCGACGCGGACGGTGATCTGGGGGCGCGTCTCCTTGTAGTCGAAGTCGGGCGCCACGATGCCGGGGTTCTTCTGCAGCTCGGCCCGCATGAGCTCGCGCCAGGCCACCAGATCCTCGTAGGTCGGCCCGCCCAGCACGAAGGCCACGGGCCGCCCGCTGGCCTGGCGGCCGAGGCCCTGGCGCATGAAGGCGAAGGCCATCACGCCCGGCAAGCCCGCGAACTTCTTGCGCAATTCGGCCATGATGGCCTGGCCCGACCGCGCGCGCTCGTGCCAGTGCTTGAGCAGCACGATGCCGAAGCCCGAGTTGACGACGGAGGTGTTGTTGAAGCTGCCGGGCACCCGCACCAGGACGCGCAGGGCCTCGTCCGTCGCGAGCAGCCCCAGCATCTCCTTCTCCACCTGGTCCATCCAGCGCGTCATGTAGCCGAAGCTCGCGCCCTCGGGGGCGACGACGCGCACGAAGAAGGCGCCGCGATCCTCCTCGGGGGCGAACTCGCGGGGGACCTCCCGGGCGATGAAGACGACGGCGGCCAGGGCCGCGCCGGCCCCCAGCAGCACGACGCCGGGCCGGCGCAGGCTGCCATCGAGCACGCGCTGGTAGGCCCCGTCCATCATCGCCACGAAGCGGTCGACCCCCCGCCCCAGCAGGGACGGCGCCGACCGGCGCAGCAGCTTGCTGCAGAGCATGGGCGACAGGGTGAGGGCCACCACGCTGGAGCAGATGACGGCCGCGGCCAGGGCGGCGGCGAACTCGACGAAGAGGCGCCCGACGGCCCCCTCCAGGAACGCCAGCGGCGTGAACACCGCGACGAGCACCACCGTGGTCGCGACGACCGCGAAGCCCACCTCGCGCGCCCCGCGGTAGGCCGCCACCAGCGGCGGCTCCCCCTCCTCGATGCGCCGGTGGATGTTCTCCACCACCACGATGGTGTCATCGACGATGAGGCCGATGGCCAGCACCAGGGCCAGCAGCGTGAAGAGGTTGATGGAGTAGCCCAGGGCGTAGAGCGCCATGAACGAGGCCACCACCGAGATGGGCACCGTCAGGGCGGGCACCAGCGTGGCGCGGAAGGTGCCGAGGAACAGGAAGATGACGGCCACCACCAGGCCGATGGCGATGCCGAGCGTCGACCACACCTCGTCGATGGCGCCATCGATGAAGATGGACGAGTCGTAGCTCTGGTGCAGCGTCGTGCCCGCCGGCAGGAAGGCCTTCACCTTCTCGCCCTCGGCGCGGCCCAGCCGGGCGACGGCCAGGGTGTTGGCCGTCGACTGCTTCACGAGCCCGAGCCCCACCATGGCCTCGCCGTTGCCGCGAAACCACGTCCGCCGCTCCGACGAGCCCTCCTCCACCCGGGCGACGTCGGCCAGGCGCACCACGTCGCCCTCGCCGGCCCCCCGGGCCACCACCAGCGCCCCGAAGTCGGCGGCCGTGGCGTACGACCGCTCCAGCCGCACGGAGAACTCGCGATCCACCGACTCGATGCGGCCCGCCGGCAGCTCCAGGTTCTCCCGGCGCAGGGCGGCCTCCACGTCCGCCACGGCCAGCCCCCGGGCGGCCAGCTTCACGGGGTCCAGCCAGACGCGCATGGCGTACCGCCGCCCGCCCCCCACGACCACCCGCGCCACCCCGTCGAGCACCGAGAAACGGTCCACCAGGTACCGCTCGGCGTAGTCCGTCAGCTCCCGGGTGTCCATCACGGTGCTCGACAGGTTGAGCCACATGATCACCTGGGTGTTGCTGTCGACCTTCACGATCTCGGGGGGATCGGCCTCGTCGGGGAGCTGGTCGATGACGCGGGCCACCCGGTCGCGCACGTCGTTGGCGGCGGCGTCGATGTCGCGGCCGATGCTGAACTCGATGGTGACGGTGGACTCCCCGTCGGTGGAGGTGCTGGAGATGGACTCGATGCCCTCGATGCCCGCGACCTGGTCCTCGACGATGCGGGTGATCTGGGACTCGATGACCCGGGCCGCCGCGCCGGGGTAGCGCGTCTCGACGGACACCACGGGCGGGTCGATGTCGGGGTACTCGCGCAGGGGCAGCTTGAAGAACGCGATGCCGCCGAAGGTGACGAGCATCAGGTTGATCACCGTGGCCAGCACGGGCCGCTTGACGGCGACGTCGGAGAGGATCACGGCGCGCTCGCCGGGGCCGGGGCGACGGCCTCGCTCACCACGTTGACCGGGGCCCCGGGGCGCAGCTTGTGGACGCCGTCCACCACGACGGGCTCGCCCGCCTGGAGGCCCTCCAGGATCTCCACCCGGCCCGGCACGCGCCGACCGATCTTCACCTCGCGCAGGGTGGCCTTGCCGTCCACCACCACGTAGACGCGCTGGCGGTTCCCGATGGGGCTGAGGGCCCCCTCCGGCACGCTCAGGGCCTCGCCGTCGCCGGCGCGCAGGGTGACCATCATCAGCAGCCCGGGCCGCAACCGCCCGGATTCATTGGGCAAGCGGGCGCGGACCTTCACCTGGCGGGTGGCCGGATCGATGCGGGTGTCGAGGGCGGTCACCTGGCCGGTGAAGGCGTCGGGCCAGGCGGCGGCCCGCGCCTCGACGGCCTGGCCGGGGGCCAGCAGGCCCAGGTGCACCGAGGGCACGGGGAAGTCGAGCCAGACCGAGGCCAGATCGTCCAGGGTGGCCACGACGGTGCCCGGCGAGACGAGGGCGCCGGGGCTGACGAGCCGCAGGCCGAGCACCCCCTTGAAGGGCGCGGTGATGCGCCGGTCGGCGATCTGGGCCTCGATGGTGCTCACCTCGGCGCGGGCCGTCTCGAGCAGGGCCCGCTGGGCGTCGCGCTCGGAGGCCGTGGCCATGTCGGCCTTCGCCAGCCGCCGCACGCGGCCCCACTCGGCCTCGTGCTGGGCCAGGCGCGCCTTCGCCTCCACCAGGCGGGCGTCCAGCTCGTCGTGGTCCAGCTCCACCAGCAGGGTGCCGGCCTCCACCGCCTGCCCGTCCTCGAAGTGGACGCGGGCCACCTTCTCGGTGACGCGGGCGGTGAGGGTGACGGCCTCGCGCCCCTGGACGGTGCCGAGGGCCTCGATGACGTGGGCGAAGCGCGCCGGCGTCGCGGGCGCGGTGGTCACGGGGGCCGGGGGCCGCTCCTGGGCCAGGGCCGGCAGGGCGAGGAGGAGGGCGAGCAGGCACTTCATGGATCGACGACCTCCTTGCCGAGGGGATCGAGGCCGAGCGCGCGGAAGAGCGCGAGCCGGGCGCGGTAGAGCTCGAGGGTGCGGGCGATGCGGTCCAGCTCGGCCTGGCGCAGGGTGTCCTCCGCCTCCACGAGCTCCAGGGCGGTGGCGCGGCCGGCGCGGTAGCGGGCGAGCACCTGCGTGCGGGTCTCCCGGGCGAGGATGAGCGTCTGCTCGGCCGTCTCGCCGGTCGCGTGCACGGTGTCCAGGTCGCGGCGGGCCTGGCGGACGGCGTAGCGGGCCTCGCGGTCTTGCAGGCTGGCCTGCAGCGCGGCCTGGCGGGCGCGGACGGCGTCCTGCTCGTCCCGGGCGCTGCGGCCGGCGTCGTAGAGGGCCCACTCGACCACCAGGAAGAGGGCCGAGGCCGTCTGCTGGCCCCCGAAGCCGCCCTCGGTCGTCACGCTGGCGGTGCCCCGGGCCAGGACGCTGGGCAGCCAGGCCATCCAGCCGGCGTCGGCCAGGGCCTCGGCCGTCCGCGCCAGCACGCGCTGGGCCTCCACGTCCAGGCGCTCGCGGGCCGCCTCGTCCGCCCCCGGCTCGGCCACCGCGGGGGGCTCGGCGAAGGCCTCCGGGGCCTCCGTCCCGATGAGCACCCCCACCAGATCCCGGGTCGAGGCCTCCACGTTGGCGGCGCGGGTCAGGCTCTCGCGCGCCTGCACGACGCGCAGCTCGGCCCGGGCCTCGTCGACCACCAGGGCCTTGCCCACCTCGCGGCGCGCCTGGACGACCTCCAGGTTCTCCGCCGCGGTGTTGATGGAGCGCTCGGCGGCCTCGCGCAGGCGCGTGCCGATGACGGCGGCGTACCAGGCGTCGGCCACGGCGAAGGCCAGCTCGCGGATGGCGAAGCGGCTCTGCAGCCGGGCGGCCTCCACGCGCCCCTCGGCGGCGTCCACGAGCGGCAGGGCGCGCCCCTCGAACAGCCGCGCCTCCAGCACCAGGGCCGCGTTCGCCGAGACGAGCGCCTGCAACGTGCGGTCGCCGACCTGGACCTCCCGGTCGTTGAGCCGGCCGGTGGCCTGGAGGGCCAGCCGCGGCAGCACGGCCGCGAAGGCGGCGTCCACGTCGGCCTCGGCCGCCGCCACCGCCTCCCGGGCCAGCTCGGCGCGCTCATGCTGGCCCTCGGCCAGGGCAAGCGCCTCGGCCAGGCCCAGGGGCTCGCCCCGGGCAGGCGCCGCCATCGCCAGGGCCACCAGGGCCCCTCGCCACCACCTCGCCATGCGCAGGCACCTCCCTTGCCAGGGGGCCAGGGTCCGCCACGAAGGGACCGCTGGCAAAAATTTCCCGCCTGGACTACGAGGGACGCGCCAGCGGCCCGGGGGGTCGCGCCCGCCGGGCATGGCCATTGCACAAAGGCGGGGCCCTCCCCACCGTGACGCGTCGGAGAACGCCTTGCATTACCAGACGTTGCTTGCCCTGGCCCTCGTGGTCGCCCCGGCCGCGCAGGCGGCCCCGTACGACTGGCGATCGTATCCTAACGGCGGCCGCGAGGTGATGTTCGAGCTGTCGCCGGCCTGGCTGCTGCTGGATCGGGGCGCGCCGGACGTGGCAGCCGTGGAGTCCGTGCTGGGCAAGGTGGCGCCCGCCGCCGTGCTGGCCCGGGTGCAGCCGCTCCTGGCCGATCGCGCCGCCATCGAGGTCGTGGGGCTGGACGCCGAGGGCCTCCGGGGCCTGGGCGCGGCCCTCGTCGAGGCCGGCGTGGTGGGCGCGACGTGGCCCGTCGCCGCGCGCGAGGGCGGCGTCGGCTTCTTCGATGACCACCTCATCGTGGCCCTGGAGGCTGGCCCGGACGCGGCCCGCTTCGAGAAGCTGGGCGTGCGCCTCGTGGCCCCCGCGGGGATCCCCGGCCTCTGGTCCGCCGTGGCCGTGGACGGCGACGGCATCGGCGCCACCTTCCGCCTGCAGCGCCAGCCCGGCGTCCGCTTCGCCGAGCCCGATCTCATCCGCGACGCGGTGACGTTCGACCTGCCTGACGACCCCCAGCTCGGCCAGCAGTGGCACCTGGAGAACCCCGACGGCACCGGCGACATCGACGCCGAGGCGGCCTGGGGCATCACGTCGGGCGATCCGGCCACCATCGTCGGCATCGTCGACACCGGCTTCGACATGGATCACCCGGACCTCGTGGCCAACATCGTCGGGGGCTTCGACGCCCTCAGCAACGACGACGATCCCGAGGCCGGCTGCGGCTCGAGCCCCGACGGCGCGGGCCCGGCCGGGTCCTGCCCGCAGGACCGCCCGTTCCGCGAGAGCCACGGCACCGCGGTGGCGGGCGTGGTCGCGGCCCGGGGCAACAACGCCCTGCTCGGGGCCGGCGTCTGCCCGGATTGCTCTTTGTATCCGGTGCGTTTCATCGGCAGCGGGGGCTTCCGCTCCCTGACGACGGCCACCACCTTCAGCCGCGCGGCCGAGGCGGGCGCCGCCGTCATCAACAACTCGTGGGGCCCGAGCCTGACGCGCTTCTTCCCCCTGGCCCAGGCCGAGCGCGAGACGTTCGATCGCATCACCCTGGAGGGCCGCGGCGGCCTGGGCGTGGTGCTCGTCTTCGCGGCAGGCAACGACTTCTTCACCCCGGCGACCGCCAACCCGTACGCCAGCCACCCGGGCGTCATCACCGTGGCGGCCAGCACCCGCATCGATGACTTCGCCTGCTACAGCAACTACGGCAGCGTCATCGCGGTGGCCGGGCCCAGCCAGGGCTGCTTCGACGGGGAGTCCGGCATCGGCACCACCGACTACGCCGGCCCCGAGGGCTACAGCGCCAACGACTTCACCCGCGGCTTCAGCGGCACCAGCGCCGCCTCCCCTGTGGTGGCCGGCGCCGCCGCCCTCGTGCTCTCGGCCAACCCGCAGCTCACCGCCCAGCAGGTTCGCCTGATCCTCCAGCGCACCGCCGACAAGATCCGCGCTGACAAGAACCCCTGGCAGCAGCAGCTCGGCGTCGACCTGGCCGCGGAGTTCGACTACGACGAGAACGGCTTCTCGCCCGGCTTCGGCTACGGCCGCATCAACGCCGGGCGGGCGGTGGCGCTGGCCATCGACCTGCCCGACAACGTGGCCGGCATCTGCGATGACAGCTGCCCGCGCTGCGTGGAGGGCCGCTGCGCCCCGGCGTGCGACACCGACGCCGACTGCCCGGCCGCGTCGCGCTGCGTCGAGGTGGAGGGGGCGAACGCCTGTATCATCCCCCACCCCGGCCTGACGGACGTCGGCCAGCCCTGCACCGCCGAGTGCGACATCTGCGTGGAGACGGTGGACAGCGACTTCGACAACGCCCGCGTCTGCAGCGCCACCTGCGAGGGCGACGGCGACTGCCCGTTCGGCTTCGACTGCCGCACCCTGCGCCGCAACACCCCGCCCGTCTGTGTGCCCGGCAACCAGGAGTGCGGCGCCCGCTGGGGCTCGGTGCGCTGCCAGAGCGACGCGAAGGTGGTCGCCGGCGGCGTGGAGTTCTGCTCCTGCGAGTGCATCCCCGGCACCCAGGGTGCCTGCCCCGATGGCTTCGAGTGCGTGGAGGAGGTGTTCTGCACCCAGGAGCGCGGCGGCCTGCGCTGCGAGCGCCGCGACGGCGGGGGGGCCACCAACTACTACCCGACGTGCTTCCCCGATCCCACGTTCCGCCAGCCCTGCGAGGCCCACCGCGAGTGCCCCGGCGGCCTCTTCTGCATCGACGGGTTCTGCGAGTCGGACCGCTACCGCGCCGGCTGCGACATCTGCGCCCCCTGCGACGAGGACGACGACTGCGCCCGCGACGAGGTCTGCGTGACGCTGCCCCGCGGCAACCGCTGCCTGCTGCCCTGCGACGCCCGCGGCGAGGACATCTGCCCCGGCGACTCGGTGTGCACCGACGTGCCCGGCCCGGCGGGGGCCCACTGCGTCAACCCCGACTACGATCGCAAGGGCGTCTGCCCCAGCGCCTACCGCTGCGAGGTGGAGAACCGCTGCTACCTGCCCGACGACTGCCCGGAGGGCGTGGCCTGCGTCGACAACATGTGCGACCTGCCCCCCGAGCCGGACGCCGGGCTGCCCGACGCCGCCGTGGTGGACGCCCAGGTCCCCGACGCCACCGCCGCGGACGCCGGCCTGGTGGACGCCGCGGCCCCCGACGCCGCGGCCGACGCCGCCGAGAGCGAGCGCAACCGGTCGTCGGATGACGGCTGCCGCGCCGCCCCCGGCTCCTCCGGCAACCCGGCCTGGCTGCTGCTGGCCCTGCCCGTCGTCCTGCGGCGGCGTCGGCGCGCCTGACCGCCCCGGTGCGGTACCATGCCCCCCGGAGGGCCGCGCCATGGCGGCCCAGGGGGAGCGTGACGTGAGCGGAAACTTCAAGCATCTCAAGCTGTTCGGCCTCGCAGCCGCCTTGTGCGTCGCGGGCCTCGCCTGCGACTCCGACGACGACGGTGACGGCGGGGGCGGTGGCCAGGACGCCAGCCAGGGCGCGGGCGGCCAGGGCGGCGCGGGTGGCCAGGGTGGCGCGGGCGGCCAGGGTGGCGCCGGTGGCCAGGGTGGCGCCGGTGGCCAGGGTGGCGCGGGCGGCCAGGGTGGCGCCGGCGGCCAGGGTGGCGCCGGCGGCGCCGGTGGCATGGGCGGCGGCTGCGGCCCCATCGAGCCGGGCGAGTGCTGCCAGGCCGGCGTGACCCTCCCCGCCGAGTGCGACCAGGCCACCTGCACCTGCGCCTGCCCCGCGGGCGCGACGGACGGGGCCTGCGACAACCCCTGCGCCGTCGTGGATCCCGGCCCCTGCTGCCTCGACGGCGTGCAGAGCTTCGCCGACTGCCAGGCCGTCGACGGCGCCTGCGTCTGCGCCTGCCCCGAGGGCGCGGCCCCCGAGTTCTGCGCCGACCCCTGCGCCAACGTGGGCGCCCCGCTCTGCTGCATCGACGGCCAGGAGCAGGCCGGCGTCTGCCACGCCGAGGGCGATCAGTGCGTCTGCGAGTGCCCGGGTGGTGAGCCGGGTGGCTGCCTCGACGCGTGCGCCGCCGTCGATCCGGGGCCCTGCTGCGCCGACGGCGTGCAGGGCTTCGCCGACTGCCACAGCGAGGACGGCGAGTGCGTCTGCGCCTGTCCGGCCGGGGCCGAGCCGGGCTTCTGCCCCGACCCCCCCGCCTGCGGCAACCCCGACGCCGATCCCACCTGCGCGTCGAACCTGGGCCAGGCCGACTGCGTGGCCCGCGGCGGGCAGTTCGGCGCCCATGGCCTCAACCCCGAGCCGAGCTGCCTCTGCCCCAGCGCCGACGCCGGCTGCGCCTGCAACGGCCCCACCTGCGAGGGCACCTGCATGGCGCCCCTCGACGAGGGCTGCGACAACCTGCCCGGCGGGACGTGCTCGCCCTTCCGCCAGAGCTTCGGGTGCTTCTGCGTGATCTTCGGCCCCGGCGAGGCCGCCGGCCTCTGCGTGGACTGACGCGTCAGGGGGCCGGCCAGGGCAGCAGGCCCAGCGCGTCCACGGCCAGCACGAACGCCCCGATCATCCGGCCCTCGTCCGCCACCGCCGCGGGGGTGGCGGCCGCCGCCAGGTGCCGCGCGCCCCGCGCCCGCCACGCCTCGTCCCCGCGCAAGGCCGCCAGCCCGGCGTAGAACCGCGCCGCCGTCGCCGCGTGCCGCAGGGGCACCTCGGGGGCGGCGAACACGCCGGCGGCGTCCGGGTCCGGGGTGTGGGCGACGAGCCCGCCGCCCGGCCGAGCGAAGTCGCGCTCGACGGCCTCGGCCACCCGCAGGGCCCGGTCCTCCAGGGCCGCGTCGCCCGTCGCCACCGCCAGCCGCACCAGGCCCCGGCCGTAGGCCACCGCGTCGGCCAGGTACCGCACCTGCCGGCCGTGGGCCGTCTCGCGCCGGACGCTGCCGTCCTCGGCCAGCAGGCGCGCCGCCACCGCGTCGGCCGCCCGCCGCGCCACCCCGAGGTAGCGCGGCTCGCCCAGCGCCTGCCCGGCCTCGGCCAGGGCGGCGATGGCCAGCCCCGTGCTGAACGCCTGGGGCGCCCGGTCGATGCGGGGCATCCCCAGCGCGCGCCGCCCGGCGTCGTCGAGGGCGTAGTACCGGTGGCCGTCGACGAAGGGCGTGGCCGCGTCATGGGCCCCCAGGTCGGCGTCCTGGGCGATGGCGTACAGGTCGTCGTCGCCGCGCAGAAAGTCGAGCAAGTACGCCAGGATGCGCTCGGCGTCGCCCCGGAGGGCGGCGTCCTTCGTCTGGGCGAAGCCGTGGGCGCAGGCCTCCAGGGCGGGCGCCTGCACCGTCATCAGCTTCTCGAAGTGGGGCCGCGTCCAGACGCCGCGCACCGAGTACTGGTAGAGGCCGCCCCAGACCGGATCGATCAGGGCGCGCTGCTGGGCGAAGGTGAAGCGCGCCCGGGCCAGCGCCGCCGCGTCGCCATGGGCGGCCCGCCGCAGCTCCACGTCCAGGTTCACCCCAATGGCCCGCTTCTGCCGCCCCCAGCTCCCCTGCCGGCGGTCGTAGAGCCCGTCCAGATCGGCCAGCGCCCGCGCGGCGATCCAGGGCAGCGCCTCGACCGGCGGCGGCACGTCGGCCCCGGGCCGCGCCGGGCCCTGCGCCGCCGGCTTCACGGCGCGCAGGATGGCCAGCAGCTCCGCGGGCTCGAGGTAGCCCTTGTACTTGCCGATCTCCTGGCCGTCCGGGCTCAGCAGGATGGTCGCGGGCCACCCCCAGGCGGCGTAGCGGTCGTGGATGTCGGGCCGGGCGTCGACGTCCACCTGGATGGCCACGAAGCGCTCGGCCAGCAGGGCCACCACGGCCGGATCGCGGTAGGTGGTGGCGTCCATCACATGGCACCAGTGGCACCAGGCGGCCACCCCGTCCACCAGCACGTAGCGACCCTCGGCCTTCGCCCGGGCGAACGTCTCGGCGGACCAGGGCGACCACGCCACGCCGGGCCGGGCGCGATCGGCGGCGAGGTCGGGCGCGGGGGGCGCCGCACCGCAGCCCCACAGGACGAGGCCGGCGAACAGCAGGCTGCGCATGGGATCCTCCTCGCCGGCGCGGGGCCACGACACCACACAACCATGCGGCTTGAAAAGGGTTTCCGGCGACGGGGGCCCCGGCGTTGACACCGGCGTCCGGCCGCCGGAAGGTGCGGCATGGCCCGCATCCTCGTCCCCCTGCCCGACACCGACTTCGACGTCACCGAGGTGGCCGTGCCCTGGCGGCTCGCCGTCGACGCCGGCCACGAGGTCGTCTTCGCCACCGAGGCGGGCGGCGCGGCGCCGACGGCGGACCCCCGCCTGCTCACGGGCGTCATCTTCGGCAAGCTGGGCGCGGCCCCCGACGCGCTGGCGTGCTATCGCGCGCTGGAGCAGGACGCGGCCTTCCGGGCGCCCCTCGCCTGGGGGGACGTCGACGTGCTCGCCTACGACGGGCTCTTGCTGCCGGGCGGCCACGCGCCCGGGATGCGGCAGTACCTGGGCAGCGCGGCGCTCCAGGCGCAGGTCGTCCGGTTCTGGGGGAGCGGGCGGCCGGTGGGCGCCATCTGCCATGGCGTGCTGGTGCTGGCGCGGGCCATCGATCCCGCCACCGGCGCCTCCGTGCTGGCCGGCAGCCGGACGACGTGCCTGCCGGCGTACATGGAGTGGCTGGCCTACCTGCTGACGTTCTGGAAGCTCGGCCGCTACTACCGCACCTACCCCGCCACGGTGCAGGCCGAGGTGCGCGGCGCCCTGGCCGACCCGGCGGCGTTCGTGCGCGGCCCCCTCACCCTCGGCGCGCGGGGCACCGCGGAGGACGACGGCCCCGCGTTCGTGGTGGAGGACGGGCGCTATGTGTCGGCGCGCTGGCCGGGGGACGCCTGGCTCTTCGGTCGCCGCTTCCTCGCCCGCCTCGGCTGACGCCTACCAGAGCTCGCCGACGAGGACGCGGTTGGTGGAGCGCAGGCCGTTGCCGTCGGCCACGCGACCGCCCACGGAGTAGACGAAGCCGTCGTGCACGGGGGTCTGGTGCACATGGGACCGGGCGAGCGGCAGCGGCCGGTCGAACGTCTCGAAGGCCCCCGGGACGCCCGCCGCGTCGAGGGGTGCCCCGCGCACGGTGTCGACGAAGTGGGCGCCGGCGCCCTCCCCCTCACCGCCGCCCACGAGCCAGAGCCAGCCGCGGTGCACGAACGTCGAGGACGTCCACGGGGTCGACGGCAGGGTGCCGACGACCTCCCAGCCCACGACCGCGCCGGCGTCGTCGTGCACGGAGCGCAGGACGTCGGGCTCGGGCACCTGACCCGTCGTGAAGCCGCCCAGGACGAGGATGTGCCCGCCCACCACCAGGCTCGCGTGGTGGCTGCGGGGGGCGGGCAGCGGGGCCACCTCCGCGAAGGGGCCCGGGAGGCCGTCATCGCCCACGTCGGCGGCGATCACGGTGTCGAGCACGCGGCCCTGGGCGGCCGTGCCCCCGATGACGTAGAGGCGCTGCCCCAGGGCGACGCCCGTGGGGTGCACCCGGACCTCGGCGGGCAGCGGGAAGTCGCGCCACTCACCGACGTCGCCGTCCGCGATCCGGCCCACGAGGCCCCGCGTCGTCGCGCTGATGCCTCCAGCGTCCTCGGTGATGCCGCCGAGCAGAAACACCTGATCTTCCAGGATGATCTGGGCGTGGAAGGCCGCCGGCCGGGGCAGCGGCGCGCGGTCCTCGAAGGCCGCCACCGCCCCGCGGCCGCTCACCTCGGCCCGGCGCACGGCGTCGTAGACGGTGACGGCGCCGCCCAGGCTGTCGGACTCGATGCCCCCGAAGACGAGCAGGAAGGCCCGGTCACCGGCCGTGGTCACGAGGGTGGTGTGGTGGTCGACGGGGGCCGGGTAGGCCACGCGGGCGGTGATCCAGCCCACGGCGTCGCACCGGCCGGCCGGGGTGCGGGGGCAGTCCTCGGCGCTCAGCGAGGCGTCGGCGGGGGCGGCGTCCGGGGTCGCGGCGTCGAGGGGCGCCGCGTCGAGCGGGGCCGCGTCCAGGGGGGCCGCGTCGGGGGCCGCGTCCAGGGCTGCGTCGGGCGCGCCCGCGTCGGCGACGGCGGCGTCCGGGGCGGCGGACGGATCTTCGGTGTCGCAGGCCCCGACGACGAGCGCCAGGGCCAGCCAGGGGCCACGCATGGCGCCCTCCAGTCAGTCGTTCTCAGGTGACGGCAGGTACGCGGCCCGGGCGGGCTGGTGTGGCTTACTGGACGATGTGGATCTCGGTGCGGCGGCCGTTGAGGCCCGGGTTGGAGGGGGCCGCGCCGCCCGCGCCGTTCTGGCCGAGCTGGTAGGCGTCCACCTGCAGCATGGGCGCCGAGCCCAGCGCCCGCACGACGCCGATGGTGGGCCCGCCGCCGCCGCCGCCGCCGCTGCCGCCGCGACCGCCGTGGCCACCTGGGGCGCCAGCGCCGCCGTTGCCCGCGGTGGCGTCGGTGCGGGTGCCGCCTGTGCCCCCAGGCCGCCCGCGCCGCCGTCGCCGCCCGCCCGGCCCACGCCGCCCGCCCCGCCCGCGCCGGTGCGGATGGAGAAGAAGTGCAGGCTGGGCGAGGAGTTGACGAGGAAGACGCCGAAGGAGCCGCCCGCGCTGCGGCCCGCCGCGCCGCCGCCGCCGCCGCAGCCCCTGGAGCCGGAGCCGGCGCCGGAGCCGCCGATGAAGTCGACGCCGCAGACGTCGGCGAAGCCACCGCCGCCGCCGCCGCCGCCGCCGCCGCCGCCGCCTGGGCCACCCAGGCCGCCGGCGCCCGCCGTCGCTGGCCAGGTAGAAGCCGCCCGCGTTCAGGGCGCTGAAGGATCGACCGCCCGCGCCGTGCTGGCCGTCGACGCCGGGCGCGCTGACGGTGCCAGGCTGGCCTGGGCCGCTGGCCCGCTGGAAGCCGGCGCAGTTGCGCAGGCCGCTGGCGCCGCTGGGGCCGCCAGGCCCGCCGTCGCCGCCGAGCGTCCCGGGCGGGTCGCTCGCGTCGCCGCCCAGCTCGCCGAGGCGCCCGGCCCCCGAGCCAGAGCCCGACAGGCCACCGTGGCCGCCGACGCCGCTCAGGATGCCGCCGCCGCACTGCTGGGCCACGCCGCCCAGGCCGCCGTCGCGGGCGCAGCCGGTCTGCTGCAGGCAGCCGTTGTTGCCGTCGGCCCCGCGCTCGCCGTCGTTGCCCACGCCGCCCGCGGCCCCGCCGTCCAGGCCCGCCCCGCCGTCCCCCGCCTCGATGCGGCTGTTGGTGACGGTCAGGAAGGCGCCCGAGTCCTTGACCCACAGGCCGTAGGAGCTGCCGAGCGGCACCGGGCTGTTGGCGCTGCGGATGGTGAAGCGGTCCAGGCGCGTGGGCCGGTTCAGCGCGCTGGCGATGGCGCCGAGGGTGCTGCCGCCGATGACGCTCTCGGCGTCCGCGCTGCGCCGCCAGCCGGCGTCGGGCACGTAGCCGCCGTAGATGCGGGCGCCGTTCTGGATGGTCAGGGTGCCGGGGTACAGCCCCTCGGCGGCCAGGACGTAGCGCAGGGGCTGGCTGGCCAGGGCGAGGGTCTGGGCGCGGGCCAGGGTGCGCACCGGGGCCGCCATGGTGCCGGCGTTGGCGTCGTTGCCGAAGGGCGCCACGAAGATGGCCAGGGCCACGTCGCCATCGATGCCGTCGCAGTTGGTGTCGGCGAAGGCGTCGTCGGGGTCGTCGAGGCGCCCCGCGAAGCCCTCGTCGGTGCGGCCATCGCAGTCATCGTCGAGGCCGTTGCACTGCTCCTCGTCGCCGACGACCTGGCCCTCGCAGACGCCGAAGGCGCCGCCCTCGCAGGTCTGCACGCCGCGCTCGCAGACGCCCACGTCGGTGCCGCAGCGCTGGCTCAGGGCCTCGTCGGTGCGGCCGTCGCAGTCGTCATCGGCGCCGTTGCAGGCCTCGGCGACCGGATCCACGGCGCCGACGCAGGCCCCGAAGACGCCGGCCACGCACGTCCGGGCCCCCTCCTGGCACGCCCCGACGGCCGAGCCGCAGGCCTGCTGGACGCCCTCGTCCACCCGCCCGTCGCAGTCGTTGTCGCGGTTGTCGCACAGCTCGTCGGCCCCGGCGCCGGCGCCCATGCAGGCGCCCCACTGGCCGGCGTCGCAGCGCTGCGTCCCGGCGCGGCAGTCCCCCACGTCGAGCCCGCACGCCCGCACCAGCCCCTCGTCCACGCGGCCGTCGCAGTCGTTGTCGATGCCGTCGCAGGCCTCCTCGCCGCCGTTCGTCAGGGCGCACACCCCGTACTCGCACCCGTTCTGGGGGTTGTTGTCGTTGTTCCAGTAGCCCGGCTGGCACTGGACGAACTGGCAGAGCCCCTCGGCGCAGTCGGCCACCGAGTTGTCGAAGGCGCAGGCCCGCCCACAGGCGCCGCAGTTGGCCAGATCCTCATTGAGATCAAAGGCTTCGTCCACGCGGCCGTCGCAGTCGTCGTCGCGCTGGTTGCAGGCCTCGACGCCCCCGTTGGCCGGGCGGCAGGCGTACTCGCAGCCCGTGCCGGGGTCGCCATCCAGGTCGACGAAGCCATCGGCGCAGGTGTCGATGCGGCAGCGGCCGGCGGCGCACACGGGATCGGCGTTGGCCGGCGCGCAGGCCCGGCCGCAGGCGCCGCAGTGGGCCAGGTCGTTCTGCAGGTCGAAGCCCTCGTCGGCCTCGCCATCACAGTCGTTGTCGATGCCGTCGCAGGCCTCGATGCCCCCGTTGGTGGCCACGCAGGGCCCGTACTCGCAGCCGTTGCCCGCCTGGCCGTCCAGGTCGTGGAAGCCCGGCTCGCAGCGGCTCAGCCGGCAGCCGCCCGCCACGCAGGCCGGCACGCCGTTGTCGAACGCGCACACGCGCCCGCACTGGCCGCAGTTCTGGGCGTCGGCCTGCAGGTCGAAGCCCTCGTCCACCTGGCCATCGCAGTCCTCGTCGCGCCGGTCGCAGCTCTCGACGCCGTTGTTGTGGCGGACGCAGGCGTACTCGCAGCCGTCGCCGGCCTCGCCGTTCACGTCGAAGAAGCCGGCCCCGCAGCGCGAGACGGTGCAGTCCCCACCGAGGCACTGGCCGGTGGCGTTGGCCGGCGCGCAGACGGCCCCGCAGCGCCCGCAGTTCTGCTCGTCGCTCTGCAGGTCGAAGCCCTCGTCCACCACCCCATCGCAGTCGTTGTCGACGCCATCGCAGACGTCGGCCGGGTTGGGCGTGGGGGTGCAGCGCAGCTCGCAGCCGTTGGCCGGGTTGTCGTCGAGATCCACGAAGCCCGGCGCGCACTCGCGCACCACGCAGATGCCCTCGACGCAGCCCGCCACGGCCTCCGGCAGGTCGCAGGCCTGGTTGCAGCCGCCGCAGTGGGCCGGATCGCGGTCAGTGTCGAAGCCGTTGTCGACGGTGCCATCGCAGTCGTTGTCGATCTGGTCGCAGACCTCCTGGCCCCCGCGGGTGAAGACGCAGGCGTACTCGCAGCCGTCCGCGGCCTCCCCGTTCACGTCGTGCCAGCCGTCGTCGCAGTCTTCCACCGCGCAGACGGCGTCCACGCAGGCCGGGGCGCCATGGTCGACGGCGCAGGCCCGCCCGCACTGGCCGCAGTGGCTGGGGTCGCTCAGCAGGTCGAAGCCCTCGTCCACCTCGCCATCGCAGTCGTCGTCGCGCTGGTTGCAGACCTCGTCGCCGCTGGCCTGGCAGGCGTACTCGCAGCCATCGGCGGGGTCGCCGTTGCGGTCGTACCAGTCGGCCTCGCAGGCCCCGAGGCCGCAGGTGGCGTCGGCGCAGATCCCCGCCGCGTGCGGGTAGGCGCAGGGCCGGTCGCAGCCCCCGCAGTGGCGGGCGTCGGTGGCGAAGTCGAAGTCATCGTCGGCGACGCCATCGCAGTCGTTGTCCAGGCCATCGCAGCTCACCTCGGCCCCGGCCTCGTGGCCGGCCGGGTAGTCGCAGCGCCAGGCGTCGTCGCGGCAGACGGGCATCGTGCCGCCGCAGACCCCGGCCGTCAGGCAGACGAAGTCGTCGGGGACGGGGATGTCCCCCTCGTCGGCGTTGGAGTCGCAGTCGTTGTCGACGCCATCGCAGAGCTCGGGCGCCCCCTGGTACACGGTCGGATCGTCGTCGTTGCAGTCGATGCCCCGGCACTCCTCCCCCACCCCGTAGCCGTCGCCGTCGGCGTCCTGGCAGGGGCGGCAGGCGCCCGCGTCGGGCAGGCAGAGGCGCCCGCCGTCCACGTCGCTGCAGGTGTGGCCCTCGGGGCAGCCGAAGGTCGAGCAGTCCTGGGCGCAGAAGAGGCCGCGGCCGATGGTCACGCAGCGGCCGTCACCGGCGCCGCAGTCGGCGTCGACGCGGCAGGTGTCGCACTGCACCGCGCGCAGGGCCACGCAGATGAAGACGGTGTCCGGCGCGGCATTGAGCACGGCCCGGCACTGCCAGCCATCGGGGCAGTCGGTGTCCTCGGCGCAGCGGTCGGTGCAGACGCGATCCCCCCGGGGGCCGGGCACGCAGTAGCCGCTCTCGCAGTCCTGGGGGCGCTCGCAGCGGTCGTCCACCGCGGCGTCCGGCGGGCTCATGTCCGGCGGCTGCAGCCCCCGGTCCCGCGGCTGCGCGTCGGGCTCGGCCATGTCGACGATGCCCGCGTCGACGGAGCCGCGCGGCGTGCTGCCGACGTCGTCGTCATCGCAGGCGACGAACGCAGACAACCCCATGAAAACCAACAACAAACGACGCATGCAAACTCCCCGGTGGGCCCAGCAGGTGCACCCGCACGTGCAGGTGGATGATGCACCAAGGACCGAGATCGGGGCCAACGGTCACACCGCCGGGGCGTCAGGTGCCCGCGTCGGCGACCCGCAGGATGACGGCGTCCAGGCCCGGCGGGGCCGCGAGGGCGGGCGTCTCGGCGCACTTGCCCGAGGCGCAGCGGCGGCCCGGCGGGCAGGCCCGGTCGCTGGTGCAGGCGGCGGTGGCGCAAGCCCCGGCGCGGCAGACCTTGGTGGCCGGGCAGTCATAGTCCTCGGCGCACTCGTCGCAGGCGGCGAGCGGCAGGCAGAGCAGCAGCAGGAGGGCGCGCAGCATGGGGGCAAGGTAGCACGAAGCGCCTCGGTCCGTCGGCGCCTTGATTTGCCCGCATGACGGGGCCTAGAATCGCCGCGACCGGTCGCGTCAAGGAGATTTCCATGCAAGTTCGGGGGTTTGCCCTGGCCGCGTTCTGCGCGCTCTGGGCCTGTGATGATGGCGGCGGCGAGGATCCGCCGGTCCGCGAGGACTTCGGCACCGTCGACGAGGGGATGGGCGGCGCCGGGGGCGCGGGTGGCGAGGGCGGCGGCGGCGAGACGGAGACCCGCCTGCGGCTCTCGTACATCAAGGCGTTCACGCCGCCCAACGCCCCCGCCCGCCAGGATCTGGTGGTCTACGACTTCACCGACCGGGAGGCGTTCAACCTCACCGCGGACGGCGGCGTGGACTGCAACTCCAAGACCTGCCTGCTCAACGGCGACATGACGTGGGTCGGCTGGATGGAGCGCGCCGACAACGGCGGCTTCTCCCTCTGGGTCGCGCCGGTCGACGTGAAGCGCAAGCTGGTGAAGGCCGCCGAGAAGCGGCGCGTGGACGATGGCGTCAACGCCTTCGACTTCACCACCTCCGAGGGCACCAACCTCATCATCTACACCCGCGGCCAGGCCATCGGCACCGAGCGCACCATCGAGGTCCTGGTGGAGCCCGTGGCCGGCGCCGACGCCGCCTGCCCGCTGGACGACACCCCCGAGCGCTGCCAGCAGTTCGTCGGCACCATCAACGCCGACGGCGGCTTCCGCGTGACCCCCTTCGGCTCCCTCATCATCGTGATCAAGACGACGCTCTCCACGATGACGCTCGACTTCTTCAACGTGAAGAACGGCGCCAACCAGACGCTGTACACCTTCGGCGAGCAGGGCGGCACGGGCTCGCAGTTCTCCGGCCGCCTGCCGGTGGCCCTCAGCCCCGATGCCACGTACCTGGCCGTCTTCACCCGCAACGACTTCATCTGGCGCGCCCAGACGCTCCAGGCCATCCCCAGCCCGCCGCCCCCGCGGGGCAAGGATCTCTTCGAGACGGAGACCAACCAGGACGGCGACTGCCGGCGGCAGATGCCCTACAACTTCAACGAGGTGCGCTTCAACCCGGTGTTCTCGGCGGACGGCGGCTTCTTCTACTTCCTGGCCAAGGGCGACTGCACGAAGAGCGCCGGCGAGAGCAACCGGGATGACTACGACATCATGCGCTTCGACCGCGACCTGAGCGCGGATCCGGTGAACATCACCAACAACATCCGCGCGAGCCACTGGAGCAACCACGACATCGGCGACTTCGCGCTGGATCCCGCCGGCGAGCGCCTGGCGTTCACGGCCTCGCGCCCCAACAACGCCGCCAGCCGCTCCATCTGGATCATCAACCCCGCGGACGGCACCTACGACTGCTCCGAGGGCACCAAGCAGCACAGCGATCTCAACGGCGATCCGCGCTGCGAGTACATCTACGACGACGCCCAGGGCGCGACGGTCAGCTTCCGTGACCTGCGCTTCCACCAGGTCGAGGTGCCTCGCTGAGCTGCCAGGTGTGGTCGCAGGCGTGACAGACCATGGCGCCGGCCTCCTCGGCCGGCGCCGTCTGCAGCGCCCCGCACCGCGGGCACTCCGTCCCCGCCGCCCCCGGCGGCACCGCCGCCCCCCCATGGGTCAGCACATCCGAGAGCGGATCGATGCCGACCAGCAGCCGCACCCCGAAGAAGATGCCGGCCACCAGGAAGAGCACGGTGAAGATGAGCCAGCGCGGGCTGGCCAGCAGCCAGGCCGCGAAGGTGGTGGCCGGATCGGCCTGCAGGTAGATGGTGTACTCGCCGATCACCGTGGCGAAGAGCGAGCCGAAGACGAGCACCCGGAGCTGGGCGGGGCTGCCGATGGCCCCCACGGCCCGCGCGCCCAGGCCGGCGAGGGCCCCTACCACCGCGGATCCAAAGGCGAACTCCCCCGGCAGCAGGCCCCGCCCGAAGGCGTACAGCGTGCCCCCGAGGATGGCCCCCCCGAGGATGCCCACGAGGGGCCGCAGCCGCGCCTCGATCTCGTTCAACGGATCGGGTCGATGTCGAGCAGGAAGGGTGGGTTCGGCGGGGCGTCGCGGCCGTCGTCCGACAACAGCACCGCCGCGGTGATGCCCCCCACCACGGCCGCCGCGCCGGCCCAGACCCACCAGTGGCCGTACCAGGGCGTGACGAGCTCGTCGTCGGGGATGACGGGCAGGGGCACCAGGTCGGCGGCCAGGGGGTACGTCTCCCCCGCCCGCACCGCGAACTCGCGCCGGTAGACGGTGTAGCCCGTCAGCCGCAGCTCGACGACGCGCTTCCCCGGCGGCAGCTCGCCCTGGTAGGGCGTCTCGCCGAGCTGGCGGCCATCGACGATGACGGCGGCCCCCGTCGGGGTGGACTCGAACCGCAGGACGCCCGCCACCGGCAGCAGGTCGATCTCGAGCACCGTGGCCTTGCGGGCCGCGATCTTGAAGGTGTCGATGTAGTCGGCGTGCCCGGGCTTCTGGACCTTGATGGTGTGGCTGCCCGGCTTGAGCGTCAGCGGGGCGTCCATGGGCACCTCGCCGATGGCCTCGCCGTCCACGACGATGGTGGCGCCGATCGTGGTGGACTGCACCTGCAACGTCCCGTCTCGACTACGCTTTCGGGCGCCGGTCAGCGCCACGCAGAGCAGGACGAGGGCGGCGGTCAGGGCGAGGCGGAGCGGCGCGTGGCTGGGGCCCGGGGTGATCGGCATGCTGTCACCATAGGGGGACGTCCGGCGGGGGGTCAATCGGGGGCCGGGGCGACCCCGCGCGGGGCCGCGGCGGTTGACTTATCGGGACCGGCGACGGTAGAACCGGCCGCTTTCGCGGGCCGCCGCCCGCCCTGGAGGGTGCATGAGCCACGCCGCCACGCTGGGAACCACCGCGCGGGATCTGCTGGCCCTGGCCAAGCCGCGGGTGACGCTGCTCGTGGTCATCACCACCGCCGGTGGGCTGTGGCTGGCGCCGGGCAGCCTGAGCTGGGCGGCCCTCTTCGCGACGCTGGCCGGCACCGTGCTCGTGGTCGCGGCGGCCAACACCCTCAACTGCTGGTGGGAGCGCGAGAGCGACAAGCACATGGCCCGCACCCGCACCCGGCCGCTGCCCGCCGGGCGCATGCAGCCGGGCGCCGCCCTGTCCCTGGGCCTGGGGCTCTCCCTCGTGTCGGTGCCCCTGCTCACGGCCCTGGTCAACCCGCTCACGGGCATCCTGGCCGCCATCGCCCTCTTCTCCTACGTGCTCGTCTACACCCCGATGAAGCAGCACAGCCCCCACGCGGTGATCATCGGCTCCATCCCCGGCGCCATGCCGCCCCTCATGGGCTGGACGGCCGTGACGGGCAGCATCGATGCCGCCGGCCTCGTGCTCTTCGGCATCCTGTTCATCTGGCAGATCCCCCACTTCATCGCCATCTCGCTCTACCGCCAGCAGGAGTACGCCCGGGCGGGCATCCACACGGTGCCGGGCACCTACGGCCCCACCATCGCCCGCTGGCACATGCTGGGCTGGTCGGTGGTGCTGGTGCCGGTGAGCCTGGCGCTGTGGCCCCTCGGCATCGCCGGCCCCATCTACCTGGGCATGGCCGCCCTGCTGGGCGTCGGCCTCGTGGGCCTGGCCGTGCGCGGCCTGCGCGCCGAGCGCCCTGTCGCCTGGGCCCGCAGCTACTTCCTCTACACGCTGGCCTACCTGACGCTGGTCTTCGCCGCGTTGCTGGTCGACGCAGGCCCCATCCATGGCTGAACCGCTCCTGGCCGTGGACGGGCTCACCGTCGGCTACGGCAAGCGCGAGGTCCTGAAGGGCCTGGACTTCGAGGTCCAACCCGGCGAAATCTTTGGTCTTCTCGGCCCGAACGGCAGCGGCAAGAGCACCACGTTCTCGGTGCTGACGGGGCTGCTGAAGGCCGAGGCCGGCCGCATCCGCTTCAACGGGCAGACGGTGGAGCCCGGGGCCCGGTCCCTGCGGGCCGAGCTGGGCGTCGTCTTCCAGAAGCCCAGCCTCGATCCCAACCTGACCTGCCTCGAGAACCTGCGCATGGCCTGCCGCCTCAACGGCGTGCGCGGCAAGACGGCGGAGGAGCGCGTCACCTCGCTGCTCGCCTTCGCCGACCTCGCCGACCGCGCGGGCGACGTGGTGAAGACGCTCTCGGGCGGCATGAAGCGGCGCCTGGAGCTGGCGCGCGGGCTGGTGCATCAGCCCCGCCTGCTCATCATGGACGAGCCCACCACCGGCCTGGACGAGGCCAGCTTCCACCGGACGTGGCAGCGCCTGCAGGCCCTGCGCGCCGAGGCCGGCCTGAGCATCCTGCTGTCGACGCACCGCCCCGAGGAGGCCGCGCGCTGCGACCGGCTGGCGCTCATCGCCGACGGCCGCGTGGTCGCGTGCGACACCCCCGCCGCCCTCCAGGCCGCCGTCTCCGGGGACGTCATCACCGTCTTCGGCGACGACCCCGACGGCCTCGTCGAGGCGCTGCACAGCCGGTTCGCGGTGGAGCCGCGGCGGGTGGACGGGGGCGTCCGCTTCCGCTGCGACGCCGGCCACACCCTCATCCCCCGCGTGGTCGAGGCCTTCCCGGCCGGCCGCCTGCGGGCCATCCACCTCAAGCAGCCCAGCCTGGCCGACGTCTTCTTGAAGCTGACGGGCCAGACGCTGGAGGACGAGGACGCGGCATGATGACGCCCATCGCCGCCGACGCCGCCACCGTCGGGGTGCTCTGGCGCCGCGACCTGCTGCGCTTCGTGCGGCAGCGCTCCCGCCTCTTCGGCGCCCTCGCCCAGCCCCTCGTCTTCTGGGGCATCATCGGCGGCGGCATGGCCTCCACGTTCAAGCTCCCCGGCGCCGACGGCCTGGGCTACATGGAGTACTTCTACCCGGGCATCCTGGTGATGCTGGTGCTCTTCGCCAGCATCTTCGGCACCATCTCGGTGATCGAGGACCGCCACGAGGGCTTCCTGCAGTCCGTGCTGGCCGGCCCCGGGTCCCGGGCCGCCGTGGTGCTCGGCAAGTCCCTCGGCGTCAGCTCCGTGGGGCTGCTCCAGGCCGCGCTCTTCCTGGCGTTCCTGCCCTTCACGCCCTTCGTGGTGGGCAGCATCGACTGGATCACCCTGGCCGGCATGCTCAGCCTGGGGGCCGTGGGCCTGACGGCCTTCGGCTTCGCGCTCGCCTGGGTCATCGACTCTACCCAGGGCTACCACGCGGTGATGAGCATCCTGCTCCTGCCCGCCTGGATCCTCAGCGGCGCCATGTTCCCGCCCAGCGACGACCACCCCGTGCTGCAGGGCATCATGAGCGCCAACCCCATGACCTACCTGGTCTCGGGCGTCCGGCGCGCGTTCTACGGGCAGCTCCCCGGCGGCACCACCCTGTCGGCCGCCGCCTGGATGGACTGGGCCATCGTGGGCGGCTTCGCCTGCGGCGCCGTCGCGCTCGCCACCTACGCCTGCTACCGCAAGCGCTGACCCGCCGCCCTGGGCGGGGTAAGCTCGGGCCTCGCCACCCGGGAGGCCGCCATGCCGTTCTTCGCCCTCATCGTGAGTCTGCTGCTGTCCATCGAGGTCGTCGGGCCCGAGAGCGAGGTGCGCCCCCTCGCCGCCGCCCCCACCCTCGTCTCGCCCTCGGGCAAGGCCACCATCCAGCACCTGGCCCGCGGCCAGATGGCCTACGTCGGCCGCCTGGAGATGGCCGGCGGCGCGGCGGTGCCCGAGCACGCCGACGCCACCGAGGAGTACATCCACGTCCTGGAGGGCGAGGGCGTCATCACCATCGACGGCAAGGCGTCCCCCGTGAAGGCCGGCGACACGGTGTTCATGAAGGCGGGCGCGCGGGTCAGCTACCAGAACGGCCCCGCGAAGATGGTGGCCATCCAGGTCTTCGCCGGGCCCGCCCCGGCCGACAAGTACCAGCAGTGGAAGCCCGCGAACTAGCTGGCCTTTTCAGTCGCGCGGGCGCGGCTTGCGCTGGCGGATGAGGCCCTCCTGGGCCGTCGAGGCCACCAGGCGCCCGTCCTGGGTGTAGAACCGGCCCCGGGCCAGCCCGCGGGCCCCCGAGGCCGACGGGCTCTCCACCACGTGCAGGATCCACTCGTCCATGCGGAACGGGCGGTGGAACCACATGGCGTGGTCGAGGCTGGCCACCTGCATGCCCGGGCTGATCCAGCTCACGCCATGCGGCATCAGCGCCGTGGTCATGAAGTTGAAGTCGCTGGCGTAGGCCAGCAGGTAGCGGTGCAGGCCAGCGTCGTCCGGCAGCGGACCGCTGGCCCGGTACCAGACCGCCCGCTGGGGCGGCCGGCGATCCGGCTTGAGCGGGTTCATCGGCTCCACCGGGCGGACCTCGATGGGCCGCTCGGCGCAGGCCTGCTCCCGCAGGCCCGGAGGCAGCTTGTCGGCCACGCGCAGGGCCAGGTCCCGCTCCGAGAGCAGGCCCTCGGGCCCCGGCACCGCGGGCATCTCGTCCTGGTGCTCGAAGCCCTCCTCCTCGATCTGGAAGGAGGCCGAGAGGCTGAAGATGGCCTCGCCGTTCTGGATGGCCACGACGCGGCGCGTGGTGAAGCTGCCGCCATCGCGGATGCGATCCACGTCGTACACGATGGGGCGATCCACCGCGCCCGGGCGCATGAAGTAGCCGTGGAACGAGTGCACGGCCCGCTCCGGGGGCACCGTCTGCACGGCGGCCGAGAGGGCCTGGCCGAGCACCTGGCCGCCGAAGACGCGGCCCCAGCCGAGATCCTGGCTCTGGCCACGAAACAGGTTCTGCTCGATGCGCTCAAGGCCGAGCAGGGCGATCAGGTGCTGGAGGACCTCGGTCATGGGGGCCTTTCTACAGGGCTCGGGCGGCCAGCGCCACCGCCGAGAGCGTCGCCAGGCCGAGCACCAGGCGGCGCAGCAGGGCGCCATCCACCTTGCCGCCCAGGCGCTCGGCCACGGGCAGCGACAGCAGGACGCCGGGGGCGACGCACAGGGCGATCTGCGCGTCTCGCAACGAGATTTCGCCGCTCACGAGGCGGCCGCCCAGGGTGAGGAGCACCCCGGAGAGGAAGACGAGGGCCAGGTTGGCGCGGAGGGTGGCCCCCTTCTCGTCCTTGTAGAGCAGCGCCACCGGGGGCCCGCTGATGGACGAGACCAGCGAACCCAGGCCCGCCAGCACCCCCGCCCCCACCTCGGTGGGCGGGTAGCGGCGGACCTTCAGCCCCAGGGTCATGAGGGCCACGGCGCCCAGGACGAAGGCCGCCATGGCCAGGCTCACCGCCCGCACGCTCAGCACCTTCAGCAGCGTCACCCCGATGACGACGCCGGGGATCCAGCCCAGCAGAATCCAGCGGACGCGGCGCAGCTCCAGGTGGTGCCGGCCCCGCCAGGCCATGGGCAGCGTCAGGAAGACCGACAGGATGGCCTGGGGCACGGGCACCGCGGAGGGCTCGACGAGGGCCGAGAGCGGCACGGCCAGGAGGGCGAAGCCGAACCCCACCACCCCCTGCACCGTCGCCGTGAACAGGCAGATGCCGGCGAGGGCGAGCAGGGTCAGGGCGGGCAGGTCGGGCAGCACCGGGCGCCTCCGGGGGGCAGCGGGGGCCGGAAGATGGCGGGCCCGGGGGGGTCGCGTCAACCGTCGGCCTTGACACGCCCCCCCGGCGGCGGCGCAATCGGCCCCGGGAGGTGCCGGGGATGAGGAAGACGCTGCTGGCGCTGGGGTTGCTGGGGGCCGCGCCTGCGCTCGCGGACCGGGTGGATGTGCGGCTGCTGGTGTACCACGCGGAGGTCGACCCGGACACCGGGGAGCCCTGCGGCGGGGCCTTCACCGGGCCCGGCCTGACGACGCTCAACCTGCTGTTCGACAACGTGGAGTTCAGCGCGCGGGACCGGCAGACGACGTGGCCCCCGCTGGCCGCCACGCGCCTCGCCCCGGGCGAGGGGGCCGCCATCGACGTGCAGCTCGAGTGGTCGCCGGGCAACCCGGGCATCGGCCTGGCGCCGGGGATCCAGTCGCTGTACGTGGTGCGCATCGGCTGGACGGACCGCGACCGCCTGGCCACCGACCGGCGGGTGAACCTGGACGCCTACCGCGTCGTGGCGCCCCAGCGGCACTACGTGACGCGGGCCGGCTGGACGACGGTGGATCCGGGCCGCGACTACGCCCGCCACGGCGTCATCCTCTGCAACCGGCCGCCCGCGCGGGTGGCGACGAGCGCCCTCTTCCCCGACCTGGCGCCCGGATCGGTGTTCATGGGCTGGCGGCACGACGGGGGGCTGGCGCAGGCGGTGGACTGGTCGCGCACCGAGGTCTTCCTGGGCCCGGAGGCGCGCATCGTCGAGGCCAACCGCGTCTTCACCCAGGCGGCGTGGGGCAGCACCAACCGGACGGTGGAGGGGCTGGACTGCGGCCGGTACTTCGCGTGCTACCGCAACATCGACCACTACGGGCACGTGCTCGAGGACTGCTCGGGCGACGTGCTGGTGGATCGCTGCGCCCAGGAGGTCGACATGGCCGTGGCGCCGCCCGTGGACATGGCGGTCCCCGACGCGGCGGTGGACGCGGCGGTCGACGCGGCGGTGGACGCCAGCCTGGACGCGGCCGTGATCGCCGTCGACATGGCGCGGCCCGACATGCGCCCGGTGGACGCGGCCCTGCCTGACGTGGCCATCCCCGACCTGGCCGTCCCCGACGTGGCCATCCCGGACATGGCCCCCGTGGACGCCGCCCGGCCGCCCAGCGACGCGACCGGCCCGCCCCCGGATCAGGGCGGCGACCCCCGCCTCGACGCCGAGGCCCCGCGCCCCGACGCCCGGCCCGATCCGCGCCCGGACGTGGGCACGCTGGTCGACGCGGGGCGCGCCGGCGACTCGACGCTGCCCCCCGTGGACGCCCGCCCGGACCCCGCCGTGGATGGCGGCGTGACGAGCGACACGGCGGGTGGCGATCCCGGCGGCTGCCGGGCGCAGCCCGATCAGGACCCCGCCGGCCTCGCCTGGCTGCTGCTCCTCGGCCTCGCCCGACGCCGGCGACGCTGAGAAAACTGCTTGTGTTTCAGTGGGTTGGCGTCAGCTCTTGCGCAGCTTGCGCAGGCGGTTGGCCAGGTCTTCCTTGGTGAGGCCGCGGCCCCGGGCGTCGTCGTCCTCCAGGACGTCGTCCAGGTCCAGCTCCTCGACGGAGCCCACGGGCTCAGCGTCATCGGAGAACCGGTCCATCGCCTGCGAGGCGAAGATGCCGCGGGTGTCGTCCTCGTCGACGGGCACCGCCATGGGCACGGGCTTCGCGGTGCTGGGCTCCTCGCGCTCCTCGGGCGCGGCGGCGGCCACGAAGACCACCGCGGGCAGGGCCTCCTCCTCCACCGCGACGGCGTTGAAGGGGGCCTCCGACTCCTCGCTCGGCGGCCGGCTCACCGAGATGGAGCGGCGGCTCACGGGCGCCGGCCGGGCCGCGGGGCGACCGGCCGGGGCGATGACCAGGTGCGTGGGCCTGACGCGCGGAGGCCGGGCCTCGGGCCTGGCGGCGTGGAGGCCGGGCGAGCGGCGGCCTCCTCGGCGGCGGGGGCGCGCTGGCGGGGGCCGCCTGGGCGGCGGGCGGCGGCGTCGCCGGGGCGGCGGGCGCTGGGGGCCTCGGCCACCTCGATGGGCGCCGCCGGGGCGGCAGGGGGGCGGGCGCGGCGGGGCGGCGCCGCGGCCTGGGGGGCGGGCGCCGCGGCCTGGGGAGCGGGCGCCTGGGCGACGGGCGCCTGGGCGGCGGGCGCCGCGGCCTGGACCGCCGGGATCTCCGGCGCGGGCTCCTCCGCCGGCTCCAGCTCCCCCTCGTCGGCCAGCAGCGACTCCAGCGGATCCCGCCGCGGCCCGGGCAGGCCGGGCAGCGTCACCGGCGGCTCCACGAAGTACGGCGCCTGGCGGGCGTCGAGCAGCGCCACGGCCTCCTTCGACGTCCACACGGCGGTGAGCACGGCGTCCAGATCCGTCGGCCGCTGGGCCGGGTCGTCCTGGGTCATGCGGTCGAAGAGCTCGTCGAGGTCGGTGGGCACCCCCTCGGCGATGTCGCTGGGCATGGGCGAGCGGCGGCCGGGCAGCTCACCCGTCAGCATCTCGTACAGCAAGATGCCGAGGGCGTAGATGTCGGCCGCCGGGCCGGGCGCCCCGCCGCGGAAGAGCTCGGGCGCCATGTAGCCGACGGAGCCGAAGCCCACGTACGCCTGCCGCACCCGCGCCCCGTCGCGCTCGGCGATGCGCGTCAGGCCGAAGTCGGAGAGCTTCACGTTGCCCACGGCGTCGAGCAGGACGGCCTCGGGCTTCAGGTCGCGGTGCAGCAGGCCCTGGGCGTGGGCCACCTTCAGGCCCAGCGCCACCTGCACGAAGTAGCGCAGCGCCACCGCCGGGGCCAGGGGGCCGTCCTCCAGCAGGCCGCGCAGGTTGCCGCCCTCCGCCAGCTCCATCACGAAGTAGGGCGGGTCGTGGTCGGCGTTCTGATCGAGGATCTGCACGACGAAGGGGCTGATGAGGCGGGCGTGGGCCCGGACGGCCAGCTCCATGCGCCGCCGCACCTCCTCCTGCTGGTCGGGCCGGAAGAGCTCGCCCAGGCCCTCGAAGAGCTTGAGCGCGACGGGCCGGTCGAGCGCCAGGTGGTGCCCGCGGGAGACGGTGCCCAGGCCGCCGCGCCCGATGCGCTCGTAGCGCAGGTAGCGGCCGTCGAGGCGCTGGGCCTCCACGCCCGGCTCCGCGGCCAGGGGGGCGTCGTTGAGGCGGTCGCCGAAGTGGTACTTCACGTCGCCGGCCATGCCGCGCAGGCGCCCCTCGTGGCCGTCGACCACCTGCCCGCCCGCGGCGGTCAGGTTGAGGGTGTCGGTGCGGCGCTCCAGCGTGAGGAAGCCGAACTTCTCCAGGAACTGCACATACTCCGCGAAGCGCAGCGCCAGGCTGCGCTCCACCAGCCGGCGGACGTCGCTGGTGTACGGGCGGCGCCCGCGCTCCAGCTCCACGCGGACGGTCCGCAGGAGGCGGCGGGCGTCCTCGACGACCCGGGCGGGCGAGATGCTCTGTGCGGCCATGGGGTTCTCCAGCGGCGACGAGGGGGGCGCCCCGGGACGCTACCCCCCGGCACGCGGACGATCAAGGTTCCCGCGCGGTCGCGGGCCGCGGACGTCGCGACGGCGTCAGCCTGCCAGCCAGGCGGCCCAGACCTTCACCTGGGCGGCGAGCGCCCGGGTGCGCTTGCGGGCCAGGATGCGCGGCAGCAGATCCGCCATCACCTCGCGCGCTTCGGCGTCCCGGGCGAGCTCGGCCAGCCGCTCCTGCTGCGGGTGGATGGACGGGAACCGCGGCAGCCCGGCCGCCGCCAGCCGCGCCTGCAGCGCCAGGCAGGCCGCCTCGAAGCAGGCCGGATCGGCGGCGAACGCCCGCTCGAGCAGCGCCGTCGCCGCCCACTCCGCGAAGTGGCGATCCAGGTCGACCTCGGGGTGGGCCTCGTAGTAGGCGATGACGGCCTCCAGGCGCTCTGCGGCGTCGGCCGCGCCCGCCTCGTGGCTCGTCACCGCCGCCCGGTTGCGGGCGGCGTCGCGGGCCGTGACGTCGCCCAGGGCCTCGGCCCGCGCGGCGGCCGCGTCGAACAGGGCCGCCGCCTCCGCGGGCTGGGCCCGGCTCCACCGGTGGTGGGCCTTGCTCATGAGCTCCGCCGGGGAGAAGTCGGCCGGCGCCTTGCGGCCCAGCAACGCGGCGAGATCGGGCGTCATGTCCCGACGCTCGCACGACGCCGGGCGGCCCACAAGCGCGCCGCTTGATCCCGACCCCCGCGCCGGGGGAAGACACCGGCGCACGACGCGCGGGGACGGAGATCATGAGAGCCTGGATGTGGGTGGTGGCCGGCCTGCTGGCCGCGGGCTGCGATGACGGGGGCGGCGGCGACGCGCCCCGGGCCGACATGGCCATGGCGGACGCGGCGCAGGCGGACGCTGGCCCGATCGACGCCGCGGTGGCGGACGCCGCCGAGCCGGACGCCGCGATGGCGGACGCGGCCGAGCCGGACGCCGCCGCCGACGCCGGGGCCCCCGACGCGGGCCCGGACGCCGGCCCCCCCTCCGCCCCGGCCTGCGAGAACCTGCACCCGGGCCACTGCCTGCTGCCCTTCCCCAGCGACTACTACCGCGCCGAGACCGCCGACGGCCCGCGCCTGGCGTTCCCCGCCGAGGCCCTGCCCGTCTACGGCCTGCCCCCCCAGCACATGACCGGCGAGGCCTTCGCCCGCGCCGACGGCTTCGGCGGCGCCTCGCCCATCCTCTTCACCTGGCCCGGCGCCACCCTCCTGGGCGCGCCGCCCGTCTTCGAGCCGGCCGCCTCCCTGGCCCCCGACAGCCAGACCGTCCTGCTCGACGCCGACACCGGCGAGCGGCTGGCCCACTGGGCCGAGTTCGACCACCTCACCCTCGGGCGCGGCGAGCCCCTCATCGTCCTGCGCGCCGCCGCCCCCCTGCCCCGCGGCCACCGCGTCATCGTGGCCGTCCGCGGCCTGGTGGACGCCGACGGCGTCATCCTGCCGCCCACGCCGGGCTTCCTGGCCCTGCGCGACGGCGAGCCGACCGACCTGGCCGGCGTCGACGACCGCCGCGCCCGCTTCGAGGCCGAGGTCTTCGCCCCCCTCGCCGCCGCCGGCGTCGACCGCGCCGACCTGCAGCTCGCCTGGGACTTCACCGTGGCCACCGGCCCCAACGGCCACGACACCCTGCGCGTCATGCGCGACCGCCTGATGGCGGCCATCGGCGACGACGGCCCCGCCTACACCCTCACCGCCGTCGAGCCCGTCGGCGACCGCCACATCACCTGGATGGCCACCGGCGTCGCCCGCGTGCCCTCCTTCCTCGGCCCCCCCGACGAGTTCGGCCTGCGCCGCCACCACCTCGACGCCGACGGCCTGCCCCGCATCGAGGGCTTCGAGGACGTGGAGTTCACCCTGCAGTTCCCCCCCTCCGTCCTGGAGGGCGGCCAGCCCGGCGGCGTGCTCCAATACGGCCACGGCTTCCTCGGCAGCAAGGGCCAGGGCGAGGGCGGGTGGCTGCGGTCCATGGCCGACGAGTACGGATTCCTGATTCTTTCCGCGGACATGCAGGGCATGTCCACCATGGACTTCACCGTCTGGCTGCAGATCCTCGCCCGCCGCCCCAGCGAGTTCCCCTACCTGTACGAGAAGGCCATGCAGGGGGTCATGAACCACCTGGCGCTCCAGCGCATGATGCGCGGCCGCTTCCTGCGCGAGGTGGACGAGCGCCTCACCGGCGCGGACGGCCAGCCCGTCTACGACCCCGACGACGTGATGTACTACGGCAACTCCCAGGGCGGCACGATGGGCGCCGTCATCATGGCGCTCACCCAGGACGTCCGCCGCGGCGTGCTCGGCGTGCCCGGCGGCGCCTTCCCGTTCCTGCTCCAGCGCAGCGTCGTCTTCGAGGACTTCGTCCGCATCCTCGACAACACCTTCCGCGACCGCATCGAGTTCTCCCTGGTCCTCGGCCTGCTCGGCACCGGCTGGGATCCCATGGATCCCATGACCGTCGCCCCCCACATCACGACGGATCCCCTCCCCGGCACCCCGCCCCACGAGGTGCTCCTGCACGTCGCCAAGGAGGACGCCCAGGTCCACAACCAGGTGTCCTTCATGCTCGGCCGCGCCATCGGCGTCGGCGCCGCCACCCCGCTCGTCGAGCCCGCCTGGGGCCTCCCCCCCACCGACCTGCCCTTCACCGGCAGCCTGCTTGCCGAGTTCGACTTCAACCACCCCGACAACCCCGACCCCCTGCGCCCGCCGGTCAAGGCCAACGACACCCACAGCGACCTGCGCAACCTGCCCGCCGGCCAGCGCCAGATGATGCACTTCCTGCGGACGGGCGAGGTCATCGACGTCTGCGACGGCCAGCCCTGCCGGTTCGACCCGCCCTGACCGGCGAGCTCAGCCCGACAGCCCCTCAAGCGTGTGGTCGAGCCTGGGCCCCCCTCTGCGGTCGGATGCTGTGCGGGTTGAACCTCGTTCGCAGCCCGACTACCGTGGTTATCCGGCGGGACGCGTGAGGACGACCCTTGACGAATCTGGAGTTCCCCATTGACCTCGGCCGCTCTGACGAGGTCGCGGCCTCGATCGAACTGCTTGCCCAGGGCGAGGGCGAACGTGGGGCAGTTTTCACCCGCGCCGCTGTCGTTGACGCCATCCTGGATCTGGCGGGGTACACCACCGATCGCCCCTTGCACACCCTTCGCCTGCTGGAACCATCCTTCGGTGACGGGGAGTTCTTGCTTGCCGCCATCGATCGACTGCTGACCGCCTTTGTCCGCTTTGGCGGCCGGCTAGCACAAGCCAGTCAGGTCCTGGCACCAGCAGTGCGGGGCGTCGAACTCCATGCCCCGACCTTCGAAGCCACGTGCTCGGCTGTGCGCCGTCAGCTGATCGATGGCGGCCTCCCTGTTGCCGTGGCCGACTCGTTGGTGGCGACGTGGTTTCAGCAGGACGACTTCCTTCTGTCCACGCTCGATGGATCCTTCGACTTTGTCGTCGGCAATCCGCCCTATGTGCGTCAAGAGCGCATCCCAGATCCACTCCTGCGGGCCTACCGCCAGCGCTTCACAACGCTGTATGATCGTGCGGATCTGTATGTCCTGTTCTTCGAGAGAGGTCTTGACCTCCTTGCGCGAGGCGGAACCCTCGGCTTCATCTGCGCCAACCGCTGGATGAAGAACAAGTATGGCGGGCCGCTGCGGCAGAAGATCGCCGAGGGCTTTGGACTGCGCTACTTCATCGACCTCGAACGGGCCGATGTCTTCCGGGAAGAGGTGCTCGCGTACCCAGCGATTACCGTCATCACACGAGGCGCCACAAAGCCAACGCTGGCGATCATCGACCAGCGCGACGACCCCAGCGGCCTGCCAGGCGCCGTGGCGGCCTTGAGGGCTGCCAGTGACGGCGCCTCCGTCCACGGTGTGGCCAGCCTGACCGGCGTCGCCCAGGGTACCGATCCGTGGTTGCTCGATGCCCCCGAAGTGCTCGCACCGCTGCGGCGCCTTGAGGCTGACTTCCCCACCCTCGAGCAAGCCGGGGCACAGGTGGGCATTGGCGTGGCCACGGGCGCGGACAAGGTCTTCATTGGATTGCACGCCGACTTGCCCGTTGAACCTGAGCGGAAGCTACGCCTCGCCATGGCCGCGGACTGCCAGCTGACCGAGCTGGCATGGGGTGGTCAGGGAGTGGTGAACCCGTTCTTGCCGACAGGGCAGCTCGCAAGCTTCCAGGAATTCCCGTCTTTCGGCCATTACCTCGATGCTCACGGCGAAACGCTGCGTCGTCGGCACGTGGCACGCAAGCAGCCCGGAAGCTGGTATCGAACGATTGACCGTATCGACCCCGCGTTGACGGCTCGACCGAAGTTGCTGATCCCCGACATCAAGGGCCGCGCAGTGATCGCCTATGACTCGGGCACCTGCTACCCACACCACAACCTCTATGTGATCACGTCAGAGACCTGGAACCTGCGGGCACTTCAGGCCCTGCTGCGTTCGTCGGTGGCTCTCATGTTTGTCGCGGCGTACGGAGTCCGTATGTCGGGGGGATTCCTGAGGTTTCAGGCTCAGTATCTCCGACGCATTCGGGTCCCCTCGGGGTTGTCGGCCTGCGAGATTTCGGCCTTGGAGGCGGTCGCCACGACGCCTGATCAGGGCCGGCTCGACGCCGTGGTCAGGCCGCTGTATCGGCTCACAGACGATGAAGCAGCAGCGATCGAGACGATCGCTGCTGCTGCGCGTGTGGGTCGATGAGCTTCCGTCTTCTCCCCGAAGACTTCGACGCCAGGCTGGCTTCCGCCGCCTCGTGGTTTTGGGCGGCCCGCAGCGCCGGTGCTGGAAGCCAGGCGGGCGGCCGCGGGCAAGTCATCGGGGGAAAGAACCTCGATGGGTTTCTGCAGCTGATTACCGATGTAGCCCTGCACTGCGGCGTGCCCCGGCAGGCCATCCATGCGGGCTCCCGAACGGTGCTCCCCGGGTACTTCAGGGCCACGAAGTCCTGGGATGCGGTCATCGTCCTGGAGGGACGCTTGCTGGCAGCACTGGAGCTCAAGTCCCAGGTCGGTTCGTTCGGCAACAACCTCAACAATCGCACCGAAGAGGCCTTGGGCAGCGCAGCCGACCTGTGGCGTGCGGCCCGTGCAGGAGCCTATGGCCTACGCCCCGGCGAAGCTGAGTCCAGATCCGATCCACGGCCACCGTTTGTCGGCTTCCTTGTCCTTGTCGAGGACTGCAGGAAGGTCCAGGTCCCCGTGCGGGCGGACGCACCGCACTTTCCGGTGTTACCAGCATTCAGAGGCGCATCCTACGCTGAGCGCTACCGCACACTTTGCGAACGGCTAATGGACGAGCGGCTCTACACAGCTGCATCGTTGGTCCTCTCGGCGAGAGGCGAGACCTCCGGGGCTCCCACTCTCCGGTCACTCTCGCCGGCCACCAGCCCAAAGGCCTTCTTCACCGCCCTGGCTGGTTCCCTGCTGGCGAACGTCCAAGCGCCCCGCTGACGTTCCCGCTCAGCCCCTCGGCCAGCAGGTCGAAGACGGCCCGCACCCGGCGGCTGGTCTGCAGCTCCCGGTGACACGTCAGCCACATGGGCACGGGCAGCGGCGGCAGGTCGGGCAGCACCCGCTGCACGCGCGGGTCGTGGTCGCCGATGCACGCCATGATGACGCAGATGCCGAGGCCTTGCAGGCAGAGGGACCACTGGACCATGTGGTCGCTGCAGAGCACCGGGAACTGGGCGGGCGTGACGGCGACGCCGAGGGCGCCGAGGCCCTTGATCATCAGGTCGGTGCGGTCGAAGCCGAAGAAATCGGCCGCGAGCAGGTCGGCCGGGGTGCGGGGCGGCCCGATGCTGGCCAGGTACCCGGGCGTGGCGTACAGGAAGGCCTCGTGATCGCCCAGGTGACGCGCGATGAGGTCGGGCTCGGTGGGGCGGAAGTTGCGCACGGCGATGTCGGCCTCGCGGCGCAGCAGGTCCTTGGCGCTGTTGCTGGCCACCAGCTCCAGGCGGATGCCCGGGTGGGTGCGCCGGATGGCGGCCAGGATGGGCGGCAGCACGTAGGCGGTCACGACCTGGCTGGCGGTGATGGTCACGTCGCCGTCCAGGCTGCCCGACTGCCCCGCCGCGACGAGGGAGACCCGCGTGGCCGCCTCGCCCATGGCGCGCAGGTCGTCGAGGAGCTCCAGGCCCGTCGGCGTGAGGACGAGGCCGCCCCCGACGCGCTCGAAGAGGGCCACGCCCAGCTCCTCTTCGAGCGCCGCGACCTGCCGGCCGATGGTGGGCTGCGAGGCCCCGAGGGCCCGCGCGGCCGCCGAGAAGGACCCCGTCTCGGCGGCGACGAGGAACGCCCGCGCCCGGTTCCAGTCGAAGTCGATTCGGCGCCAGTCCATGCGAAAACGCATAGCACGCTTGCAGTTCTGGCCCAAGACGCCTGCGAATTCGTTGAGTAGAGTCTGGGGCACCACGAAGGAGGTCCCCATGAACGCCGCCATCCAGCACCGCTACGGCCCCCCCAGCGTCCTCACCGTCGCCGACGTCCCCACCCCCGAGCCGGGGACCGGCGAGGTCCGCGTGCAGGTGCTGGCCTGCGCCGTCACCCACGGCGACCGGCGGCTCCGCGCCGCGGACTACCCCAGCTTCACCCGCCTGGTGGGCCGCCTCGTGTCGGGCCTCTGGCGACCACGCCATGCCACCCCGGGCACCGTCTTCGCGGGCACCATCGCCGCCATCGGCTCCGGCGTGACGCGGTTCGCCGTCGGCGACGCCGTGTACGGCAGCGTCATGCACAGCGCCTGCGCCGAGGCCATCGTGCTGCCCGAGAAGGCCCCCCTCGCCCGGATGCCCGCCGGGCTGACCCCCACCGAGGCCGCCGATCTGCCCTACGGCGCCCTCACGGCCCTGCACTTCCTGCGGGATCTGGCCCAGGTCCGCCCGGGAGACGCCGTGCTCATCGTGGGCGCCTCCGGCGGCGTCGGCCGCAGCGCCGTCCAGATCGCCCGGCACCTGGGCGCCACGGTCACCGGCGTCTGCAGCCGCGACCAGGAGGCGGTGCGGGCCCTCGGCGCCGAGGTCGTCATCGACCACCGCACCACCGACGTCACCGCGTCCGGCGCCCGCTACGACGTCATCATCGACACGGTGGGCGCCGCCCCCTACGGCCGCGCCCGCCGCGTCCTGGCCCCCGCTGGCCGCTACGTGTCGACCATGGTCAGCGGCAGCCTGCTGGGCTGGATGCTCTGGACGAAGCTCTTTGGCCGCCGCCGCGCCCGCCTCGGTGTGTCCCTGGCCACCCCCGAGAACCTCGCCGACCTGACCCGTGTGGTCGAAGCCGGCGGCCTGCGTCCCGCGGTCGCGGCCACCTACCCGCTGCGCCAGGTCGTCGACGCCCACGCCCGCCTCGAGGCCGGCGGCCTGTTCGGCAGCGTGGTCATCGAGCCCGCAAGGGCTTGAAAAGACAGGGGTCTTCTCGCAACACCTGCCGCTGGGCGGCTATCTGGCGAGATCGTTGAGGCGCTTGACCAGCAGGTCCACCGTCGTACCGGGTCCGTGGTGGGCGGGGTCCCAGGACGCACCATGACTCTGGCGAAGCCGCTCGGCGTTTCGGAGCGCCTCACCTTGTCGTGACAGCAAGGCAGCATGCATGTCGGGGTCGTTCTTGAGGTAGGGCCGGCCCAGGTAGCGGGCGAGGCGCTCGGTGCAGGTCGACCGGTGCAGATCGGCGTCGCAGTACTCGAAGTGCAGCAGGTACCACAACTCGAATGCCTGGTGGCTGAGCGCCAACCGGATGCGCTCGCGGTTCGCGAGCGCGACCGCCTGCTGGAACCGACCGAGCTCGAAGTCGTCCCGATCCATGACCACCCAGGTCTCGGTGAAGGCGCCATCGTCGTCCCGCAGGGCGATGGCCCGTTGCACCAGACTCAGGGTGTGGTCTCCAAGGCCGACGACGTCGCCATTCAGCCGAAATCGTCTGAAGTAGCTGGGCTCGGTGCGAGCTCCCTCGCAGACGATCAGCAGGCGCTCGCGCAGCGAGACCGCGTTGACCACACGGCCGCCAGCGCGCCGGGCTGCGCGCTTCTCCTCTCGCGCTCGTCGCCGGGCCTCCGCGCGCTCGGCCTTGAGGCGTTCGGCGACCCGGCTCATCGCCGGGCGACCGCTTCGGCCAGCGTCGACAACACGGGCGTGGCGCCGTACCGGCCATGCAGGTACTGCTGCTCGAACGCAGCGTCGTTGCGCTCCTTGAGCTCCGAGAGTGCGTACAGCGAGGAAGCACCGCGGCTGCTCTTCTCGACGAACCAGATCTGGTCGCGGCGGAGGAGCTTGCGGTCCAGCAAGCCGGTGTCGTGGCTGAAGGCCACCAGCTGAGCCCCCCGCGGATTGGTCGCCGTGTCATGGAACAGCCCGACGATCGCCCGACTGATCAGCGGGTGGAGGCGAGCGTCGAGCTCGTCGATGACGATCAGCGCGCCCTGCTCCAGCGTCTGCAAGAGCGGCCCCGCGAGCGCGAAGAGCTTCCGCGTTCCTCCTGACTCGTGCTCCTCCAGGTCGAAGATCTCCTCCCCTGCCGGGTGGCCTTCGTCGTCGTAGATGGTGTGGCTGGCCTGCACCTCGACGTGGCGGGCCTCCTCAACGAGGCGATCGGCCACATCGCCAGGCAGTCCGGCGGGCAGCTCAGCTCGATCGACGCCGCGAGACCGGGCCGTAAGGCGGCCGATTCCGAGGTCGAGCGCGCAGACGAGTGCATTCACGCGACGTGCAAAGTCGGGGTCCGACTCCATCTGAAGGGCGGTCCACGGCCCGCTCTCGTCGTCGACGCCGCCGAGGAAGCCGACAGCATTGAACCAGTCGAGGACCTGGGTGGCGACCGGGCTGTTGAACTGAGCCGCCACAGAGAGGAACAGGGCATTCTGGCGGGTCATCGCCTTGAGCTCGCCAAACGCCCGCATCGCGGGCCTGACCTCAAACTGGCCATCGGCGCGGTCGAACAGCAACGCCTCTCGCGTCCGCTGGACATAGAGCCACTCTCGCGTGACGCGGGTGGCGTCGGCCTCGAAGCCGTACCGATACTGCTGGTCGGCCTGCCGAAAGACGACCTCAAACGATGAGGGCTCATCGCGCAGGTCCGGGTGCAGGCGAAACGGCTCCACCCGAATGGGATCGCCCCGCTGGCCGGCGCGGGCCGAGTTGACAACGAAGTCGCACATGAAGCGCAACGCCTTGAAGAGATTGCTCTTTCCGCTGGCATTGGCGCCGTGGACCAGGGCGGTCTTCAGGACGCTGAGGCGCTCGGAGACCGCGATGGTGCTGCGCTCGTCGAGGGCGGGATCCCGAGACCGCAGGGCCGCCTTGGCGAGACTGAGCGTGACCTCGTCGCTGAACGACCGATAGTTGCCAACGGAGAACTCGATCAGCATCCCGGACCTCGAGGAGACGATATTCGAGAGATTCTCACGAATTCGCCTTCCTGGTCCACCCCGCCGCCGCCTACCGCTGCGCCGTCGCCTTCGGCGCCTTCACGCGGCCCACGTCGATGACGATCTCTTCGTCGAGGCGGCGCATCATCTCCTCCGACATCGCGCGGTGGGCGGCGTAGTCTTTGACCTCCACGCGCTCGCAGCGCATCTGCACCTCCTGCTCGGAGACGATTGCGCCTTCGCGGGCCGTGACGGTGCGCTTGAGGCGGATGCAGTCGGTGCCCAGCTCCACGGCCTCGGGCAGGCGCTTGACCTTCGCGCCGGCGGGCAGCTCCAGCGTCACCTTCCAGCGCAGCGTGCGCGGCGAGCCGAGCAGCACCGGGTGCTGGCGCTCGGCCAGGCCGAACCAGTCCTGGGGGCTCCACTCGATGGGGGGCTTGAGGCGCAGCTCCTTGCCCTCGCGCCGCGCGAGGGCGGGCACCGAGAGCGAGAGCTGGACGCGGGCGGGCTCGAGCACGCTCGTCACCTGCATGGCCTGGTGGCCCTCCAGCCGGGCGCCGGCGAAGGTGCGCACGACCTGCTGCTGCATGAGCTGGCCGAACTGGTTGGGGTTGCGGGCGGCGCGGCGGAAGATGCTGCCGACGCGGCCATGGGCCGTCAGCTCCATCTCGCCCTGGGCGCGGCCGTCGGCGGCGAGCTGCAGCACCGTGTCGGCGAGCGTGGTGTCGACGCTGGCGTCCTGGTACGGGATGGGCCGCCAGGCGTGCTGGTCGTTGAGGGGGTTGAAGACCAGCGACAGGGTGCCCTGGTCGTCATGCCGCAGGACGTCGACGTCGAGGGCGTCCACCGTCGGGTCGTAGAACCGGCCCTCGGGGATGCCCGGCTGGGCGGGCACGTACACGATGGCGTGGTTGAACTGCTGCATGGGCACCTTGAGGCGCACCGGGCCGCCGTCGCGGGTGCGCACGAGGGCGAAGTGCACCTCGATGCCCATCAGCTTCGCCAGCGTGATGAACAAGACCGCCTTGTCCTTGCAGTCGCCGTACTGGCGGGCCATCACCACGGGCGCGGCGTGGGGCTTCACCCCGGCGATGTGGCCCTCGTAGTCCTGCTGGTAGCGGATGTTGGTCATCAGGTAGGCGTGGATGCGCGCCACCTTCTCGGCCGGCGTCTTCGCCCCCTCGGCCAGCGCGGCGGCCAGGGCCTCCACCTCGGGGCTGGTGCGGAAGGCGTCCTGGAGCAGGGCCTTCTCCCAGCGCCAGAAGGTGTCCCAGTCGGGCACGCTGCTGACGGCCACATGCCAGGCCACCTCGGAGAGCGTGGGCATCGCGGGCTCGATGAGCACCGGCGGGGTGTCGCGGGCCATCCACGTCACGCGGACCTGGTCGTCCTTCTCCACCTGCTCGTGCTGGTAGTCGCCGCGCCCCTCCTCCAGGAACGTCGTGCCCTTGGGGGCCCACAGGACCCACCGGCTCACGACCGTCTGCACGCCGGGGGCCTGGAACCACCACTGGCGGGCCAGGAAGCGAGCCAGGTAGCCATCGGGCCGCTGGTCGACGCGGTACTGCAGGACGACGGTCGAGCCCTCGCCGAGCTGGCGGAAGCGCACCACCCCGCCGCGGATGGACGAGGCCTCGATGCGGCGGCCCAGCGGGTCGACGGCGAAGGCGTGCATGACCCGGGCGCGGCTCGACCGCAGGCTCATCTGGGTGAGGTTGTCGCGGCCGGCCTGGTTGACGGCGTGGGCCACCAGGGTGACGACGTTGATGGTGCTGCCGTCGGGGGCGAGGGACGTGACCTCGTCGTCCATCAGGTAGATGAGATCGGTGCCGTCCAGGGCCTTGACCGTCTCGCGCTGGCGCACGGCGGCCTCGAGGGCGTCCTCGTCGGGCACGTCGGCGAGCCAGGGGCCGCTCTTCTCGGGGGCCAGGTACTGCAGGCGGTTGGCCAGGGACTCGTTCTCGGGGTCGCGGGCCAGGGCCTCCTTCCACAGCGAGATGGCCTGGGCGCGGTCGCCCCCCTGCATCGCCAGCCGCGCCAGCCGATCGAAGGCCTCGGCGGCCATGGGCGCCATCTCGACCAGCCGGCCCCACGCCTTGCGGGCCCCGGCCGGGTCGCGGGCCCGCCGCAGCGTCTCGCCCAGGGACTCCCAGGCCTCGCGGTCATGGGGCCACGCCGCGGCCCACCGCTCGGCGAAGGCGCGGGCGCCCTGGTAGTCGTCGTTGCCCTGCCGCAGCCAGTGCATGCGCTTGAGCGCCGTGTAGCTGTTGGGCAGGTTCTTCAACAAATCCATGTAGATGGCCTCGGCGCGCGGGTAGAAGCGCAGGGCCTCGTAGCAGGCGGCCAGGGCCTCACGGGCGTGCTCCAGGCCGGGCTGGCGGGCGTCCACCTGCTCCAGGATCTGGCAGCGCTCCTCGTGCCACTTCTCGCGCTCCAGCAGATCGGCCAGGGCGAAGGCCGCGCCGTCCCGGTCGGGGTGGGCCTGCCAGAGCGCCGTGAGCTGCCGGCGGGCCTTCTCGCGCAGGTTCTGCTGGTCCCAGAAGCGGGCCTGCTTCAGGGCCAGCAGGGGCAGCTCGGCGCCGAACCGCTCGGAGAGATCGTTCAGCAGATCCGAAGTGTTGCCGCGCTCCTGATTGTCCCAGAGGGCGGCCGCCTTGAGCCAGCGGACGAGCAGCGCGTCGGGGTACGCCTGGGACAGGGCCTCGGCGATCTTCACGCGGGGCACCGCCAGGCCGACGTCCTCGGTGAACGCGGCGGCCAGCATGCCCTTGCGGGGACCATCGGCCACGCCCTCCACCGCCCGCGGGATGAGCGTCTCCTCGGAGAACGGCCGCTCGACGGGCTTCTCGCCCTCCGCGATGGCGGCGTCGGCCTTCACCTGGACGAGCGCGTCGCCCACCAGCGGCTCGCCGCCCGGGCCCGTCACCCGGGCCACCAGCATCCAGGCCCCGGACTCGCCATGGGCCGTCTTGATGAGGACGCGGTTGGTGCCGGCCCGCAGCTTCACGGGCACGACCACGCCGTCGAAGGACCACGAGGCCAGGCGGGAGCCGGCGAAGACCAGCACCTCGTTGACCCAGACCTTGATGGGGTCGGTCGTGGACAGGCGCAGCTCGTAGTCGCCGGCCTGCTTCACCTGGACGCCGGCGACGCCATAGGCCACCTGCCACGGCACCGGCTCCATCATGGCGTGCAGGTGCAGCTTGCCGCGGGGATCCTCGGGCAGGTCGTCGCGCCAGCCCACCTCCAGCCGCGAGCCGGTGTAGCGCTTGCTCAGGTCGATCTCGCGCTCCGGCGGGTACTCGGCGTCGAAGCCCTTGCCCTGGTCGTTGTCCCAGGTCCCGATGACGGTGAGCTTCAGCTGCCCGGTGACGGCGGCGACCGCCGCGGCCTGGGCGGCCGTCTGCCCCTGGATGTGCAGGGAGTGCGAGGCCATCCACGCCGCCGTCGCCCGCACGTCGGCGCGGGGGTGGCTGCGGCGCAGGGCCTCGAACAGCTGCACCAGGCGGGCGCGCTCCGCGTACGTCCAGTGCAGCGTCACCAAGCGGTTGAGCAGGTAGAGGGGCGCGTCGCCCCCGGGATCGAGCAGGCCGAGCACCAGGTGGTCCAGCTCGTCGCGCTCGCGATCCTCGAAGCGCGCCAGCGTCGCGGCCAGCTCGTGGTAGAGGGCCGTCGTCGGGCCCGCGGCCTTCGCGGCCTCGACGGCGGCGCGCATGCCGGCGGGATCGGCCGCGGTGTAGAAGGCGGTGGCCGCCTGGGCCAGCGCGGCGGCGTCGCCGGTGGCGGGGGCCGCGGGGAGCGTCAGCGTGGGCGGGGGCGGCCCGCCGCAGCCGGCGAGCAGCAGGGCGACGAGGGCGATCAGCCTGGGGGCCGGGTGGCGCAGCATGGGGCGGGGGCCCTCCTTGGGTTCGCGGACCATCTTCAGACAGCGCGGGGGGGTCGGGAGATTCCCGTCAGCGCAACCGCGCGGCCAGGGCGGCCGCCTTCTGCTGGACGCGGGGATCGAAGGACGACAGCTCGACCTCCTCCAGGCGGGACTTGAGGAGGGCCTTGCGCGCCACCGTCTTGCCGCTCTGCAGGTGGGCCTCCAGGACGCCCAGGGCGCTCAGGAGCACCGCGTCCTTCGGGTGGGCCAGGGCGCGCTCGACGAACTCGAGGTCGTCGGGCATCTCATGGGCCGCCAGGAAGGCGTCGAGGGCCTTCACCAGCTCGCCGCCGGAGGCCTGCATGACCGCGCGCAGGCGCTTCTGGCGCTCCCCGGCCTCGCCGGCGGGGGCGTCCCCCAGCTTCTCCTTGAGGTGGGCCGGCAGGGCGGCGCTGCCCTCGAACAGGGCGTCGAGCTGCCGCTTGTAGGCCGCCGTGGCCGACTCGACGCGCGGAGTGGCGCCGCCGCGGGGGCGCTCCTCCTGGCGGTGGCGGCTCTGGTCGGCGCGGCGATCGCGGTCGCGCCAGCTCGGCTTGTCGGCCACGGTGGCCTCCCGGGTCGTTGACCCGACGACGATAGACCCGGCCTCGGCGCGATGGCAACGCCGCGCCGCCCTGTGGCATCCTCACGCCCATGTTTGCCCAGTTCACCGGAACCGACCGCTACATCGCCTCCCTCGAGCTGCAGGAGGCCGTGAACGTTGCCCTGGCGTTGCAGCGCCCCCTGCTCATCAAGGGAGAGCCCGGCACCGGCAAGACGCTGCTGGCCGAGGCCGTCGCCGAGGCCCTCGGCCGGCCCATGTTCACCTGGCACGTGAAGTCGACGAGCAAGGCCCAGGAGGGGCTCTACGTCTACGACGCCGTGCAGCGCCTGCACGACAGCCGCTTCGGCGACAAGGACGTCGGCGACATCCGCCAGTACATCCGCTTCGGCGGCCTGGGCCAGGCCTTCCTGCACCCCGCCCCCGCCGTCGTCCTCATCGACGAGGTGGACAAGGCCGATCTGGAATTCCCCAATGATCTCCTGCATGAGCTCGATCAGATGAGCTTCGAGGTCATCGAGACGGGGGACCAGCACAAGGCCCAGCACCGCCCGCTGGTCATCATCACCAGCAACAACGAGAAGGAGCTGCCCGACGCCTTCCTGCGCCGGTGCATCTTCCACTTCATCGCCTTCCCCGAGCGCGATCTGATGGGCCGCATCGTGCGCGTGCACCACCCGCAGGTGCGCCAGACGCTCATCGACGAGGCCATCGCCCGCTTCTACTGGCTGCGCGGCCTGCCGGAGCTGCGCAAGAAGCCGTCGACCAGCGAGCTCATCGACTGGATCGCCGCCCTCGTGCGCGGCGGCCTCGACCCCGAGGACCTGACCGACCGGGTGCCCTTCCTGGGCTCGCTGCTCAAGAAGGAGCAGGACCTGGAGGCGTTCGACCGGCACCGCAAGCGCAAGGGCTGGACGTGACGGCCCCGGCGGCCGCCGCCGCGCGGCCCGAGCCCCTCTTCCTCGACTTCTTCTACCTGCTGCGCGTCAACGGCGTCCCCGTCAGCACCCGCGAGTGGCTGATGTTCGTCGAGTGCCTGGCCATGGGCCTCGCCGCCGCCGACCTGCACCGCTTCTACGCCCTGGCCCGCGCCACCCTCGTCAAGAGCGAGCGGCACTACGACATCTTCGATCGCGTCTTCGCCCACTTCTTCGCCGGCGCGGAGGCCCCCGCCGGCCTCGCCGACGCGGTGGAGAGGTGGCTGGAGCAGCCGCTGCCCGTGCCCCAGCTCAGCCCCGAGGAGCTGGCCCTGCTGGAGCGGCACGACCCCGAAGAGCTGCGGCGGATGTTCGAAGAGCGCCTCAAGGAGCAGGACGAGCGCCACGACGGCGGCAACAAGTGGATCGGCACCGGCGGCACCAGCCCCTTCGGCCACAGCGGCCAGAACCCGCAGGGCATCCGCGTCGGCGGCAGCGGCGGCGGGCGCTCGGCCATCCAGATCGCCAGCCAGCGCCGGTTTCGCGAGTACCGCAGCGACCTGACGCTGGACGTCCGCCAGCTCTCGGTGGCGCTGCGCCGCCTGCGCCGCCTGGGCCGCGACGGCCGGGCCACCGAGGTGGACATCGACGGCACCATCGACGCCACCGCCAAGAACGCCGGCGACCTGGACGTGCGCCTGCACCCCCCGCGGGAGAACCGCTTGAAAGTCCTGCTGTTGATGGATGTGGGCGGGTCCATGGACCCGTTCGCCGACCTCTGCAGCCGGCTGTTCAGCGCCGCCCACGGGGCGACGCACTTCCGGGAGTTCCACGCCTTCTACTTCCACAACTGCGTCTACGAGGCCGTGTGGCGCGACGCCCGGATGACGGACGCCATGACCACCCGCGAGCTCCTGCGGTGGCTCCAGCCCGAGACGCGCCTCATCTTCGTCGGCGACGCCTTCATGGCCCCGTACGAGCTCTTCGCCCAGTACGGCGCCATCGACTACTGGCACCACAACGAGCAGGCCGGCATCGGCTGGCTGCAGAAGCTGGCCCAGCACTTCCGCAAGGCGGCGTGGCTCAACCCCATGCCCGAGCAGTACTGGCACCACAGCACCATCAGCGCCATCGGCGACATCATCCCCATGTTCGAGCTCACCCTGGACGGGCTGGACCGGGCCATCGAGGAGTTGCAGTAGGGCGTTCTTTTCTGTCAGATTGTCTGCCACGAAGGCGAAGGCCTCCCCGGCACTTCCACCGCACCGGAGCCGACGATCATGCCCGCCCTCCTCGCGATCCTGACCCTCGCGCTGGCCCAGCCTGCGCCCGATCCCGACGTCCTGACCGCCGCCCAGGCGGTCTGCAGCAGCCTGCACCCCGACGCCGCCCTGACCGGGCTCTTGAAGCTCGCCGGCAAGCCCGAAGGCGTCGAGCTCGGGCAGGCCTGGCGGTCGGCCCTCGACTGCCTGAAGGACATCCAGCGCGCCCCCATCCCGGCGGGCGCCGCCGGCCCACCCGTCGCGCCGGCCCTCGCCGACGCCCTGTGCGCCTGCCGCGACCCCATGTGCACGTTTGACGCCCTCCGACAGACGTACCCCGGCGAGGTCACGGCCGAGGCGCGGGCGCGGGCCGCCGAGTGCCTGCGGGGTGGCTACCGGGCGGTGCTCGCGTCCCTGGCCATGCGCGATGAGATCTGCGCCTGTCCCGACATGGCCTGCGCGAGGGAGGCGTCCGACCGCGGGGGCGAGCGCCTGCTGGCGCTCAGGGACATGCGCGGCACGGAGGCCGACATCGAGACCCTCAAGGCGTCGGGCGAGGCCACCGTGGCGTGCCTGACGGCGATCGTCGAGCGGAGCCGGCGAGCCGGCGGGACGTCGGGCAGCGCCGAGCCGTAGGGCCCCGATTCCACCCGCCCCGGCGCTGTGTCAGACTCGCTGACGGGGTCGGCAACGCGGAGGCCTGTGCATGCGCAACCCACTGCTTTTCCTTGTCTTTCTCCTCACTCCCCTGGCCACATGGGCCCAGGACGACCCCGACGAGCCCCCGCTGGAGGAGCCCGCCGAGGAGCCGGCCGAGGAGCCCGCGCCCGCGGCGCCCGACGAGGGCGCGGACTGGGGCGAGCTGAGCGCCTCCAGCGGCGCCCAGCCGACGAAGTGGGTCACCAACGACGGGGTCATCCCCTTCAAGGGGCGGACGTTCAAGGAGGTCCTGCAGGAGATCGCGGCGCGGCCCGACAAGGAGGCCGGCTCGATGTTCTGCAAGCCCTACATGCGGCTCGGCGGGACGAAGCCCGGCGTCGTGGGGCGGTGCGAGGTGACGGTCACCTGCACCCGGACGCTCCCCGTCTGGACGCACCGCGACGGCGCCAGCGTCGAGGCGAAGGCCGAGTGGGATCGATTCGCGGGCGCCGTGAAGCGGCATGAGGACGAGCACGCCGCCGTGCAGAAGGAGGCCTACGCCAAGGTCTGCGAGCAGGCCATCGGCAAGGACAAGGCGGGCGCGCAGGCCGTGCTTGAGGCCGCGCGGGCGAAGGCGAAGGCCGCGTCGGACGCCCACGACGTGCGCACCGACCACGGCACCCGGGCGGGCTGCACCCTCGACGTCAGCAAGACGCCGGCGAAAGGCAGCCAGGCGGAGGAGGCGGCGGAGCCCGCCTTCGAGGCCGCCCCCGAGGTGGAGCCGGCCGAGGAACCGGCCGAGGCGCCCGCCGAGGAGCCGGCCGAGGCGCCCGCCGAGGAGCCGGCCGAGGACGAGTAGCCGGTCAGCCCGCCCAGGGAGCGAAGCCCGCGCGGAACGCCAGGTAGAGGGCCCCGTACACCGACGCGTGGAACACGGCGTAGGCCACCACCGCGCCGGGGCCGATCGCCCGCACCCCGGCGGGCTCGGGGTCGCGCTGGTAGGGCCGCAAGCACAGCCACCAGGCGCCCAGCCCCACCACCAGGGCCGCCACGCCATCCGCCACGTAGTGCTGCTTCATCGTCAGGATGGACACCCCGACGGCGAGCACGAACGTCAGCGCCAGCACGCCGTACAGCCGCCGCGCCGCCCAGGCCGAGGCCGCCGCCACCACCGCCGCCGCCAGGTGCAGCGACGGGAAGAGGTTGGTGGGCGGGTCGACGAAGAACGTGAGCCGGACCCCCCACTCGTCGAAGCGGGCGACGTCCAGGCCCGCGATGTCAGGCCGAAACCCCTCGGAAGTGACCGGAAACACGGCAAAAAGCACCAGGCTCACCGCGACGGTCACGCCGTAGGCCGCCACCACCCGCCGAAACAGGCGCGCGCTGCGGATGACGAAGGCCGGGTACAGCATCGAGGTGTAGACCCAGCTATAGAGGAAGACCGACCAGGGCCAGAACGGGAGGGCGCGGTCGACGGCGGTGTCGAGGCGGTGCGCCGTGGCCGGGTCGGTGTGGCGCGCCACGAGCTGGAAGCCCAGGTAGGCGACGGCCGTGAAGGCCAGGCCCGCCGCCAGGTTGCCGCCGATGGCCCGCAGGGCCGGGCGCCGGTCGCTCGCAGGCATGGCCCCTCCGTCGTCGCTCGACGGATCATCGCGCGGCGCGCGCGACAGGGCCAGCGTGGCGGTGGCCTACGGCGCCGACTTCTCGGGGACCGTGACGGGGAAGTCACGGGCCCCGCCCCAGCAGAACGCCGTCCCGTCCTGCCGCAAGCCGCAGGACTTGTTCATGGCGGCAGCCACGTGCGCCAGGCCCGGTCCGCCGGCGAAGTTCGTCGCCCCCGACTGGTCCTCCTGCCCCCAGCAGACGGTGTTGCCGTCCGTCTTGATCCCGCAGAAGTGCAGTCCACCCGCGGCGATCTGCCGGAACTCGCCATCGGGGGGCGCGTCCAGCCCATCGCAAGACAGGGTGCCATCGGCGCGGATGCCGCACACGGTGCGCCCGGCGCAGGCGACCTGGGTGTAGCCCTCCCCGGCCAGCGCGTGCGCGGTCTGGCCCCAGCACGCGACCGCCCCGGTGCCATCGACGACGCCACACCCATAGTTGCCCGCGTTGTTGACCACGCAGAGATCGCTGAAGCGACCAGGCGGCGTCATGAGCAGGCCCGTCTGGTTGGTGCCCCAGCACACCAGGCGCCGGCCCTCCGCCAGAATGCCGCAGGAGACGGCGTCCGCCGCCGCGATCCGCGTGTACTGGCCGAACGGCGGGGCCGTCTCACCCGCCCGGGCCTGGCCCCAGCAGAGCACCTCCCCACCCTCGCGGATGCCGCAGGCATGGGCGGAGCCCGTGGCGACCGCCGAGAAGCGGACGGCGGGGGGCTGGCCTGGCCGGACACCGAAGCAGATCGCGTGGCCATCTTCGAGGAGCCCGCAGAAGCCGACGAGGCCGCCCACGAGCGAGGTGAAGCGGTACCGATAGTCCGTCGCCCCCCCGCCACCGGCGGACCCCGGCCCGACCCAGCGGCCGTCGGCGCTGATGACGGGGGTGTTGCCGACGCTCACGGCGCTGGGGTGGATGTGCTGGCCGGTCACGTCGGCGGCCCAGAGCGCCGCGGCGGCCCGAGGCACGTCCGTGAGCGCGTTGCGCGGCAGCAGCTCGTCATCGCCGGCCACCGCCAGCCCGAGGTAGCGGGGGGCGGCCGTCGCCAGCACGTCGTCGAGGGGCTCGAGGTCCCCCAGCGTGACGTAGAAGTCACCGGCCACCACGTCCACCTCGGGGTGCGTCTCCGTCCAGAGGGCCTCGCCGCCCTCGGCGTCCGCGTAGAGCGAGAACGTGAGGGCCACCGGCCCCTCGGCCGGCCTGCCCTCGGCGTCCGCGAGCGCGCCCTCGAAGGTGAGACGCGGGCTGGCGAGCGCGCAGCTCGCGCCGAGCATGATCACGAGCATGACGGTTCTCATCGGAGGATCCCCTTCACCTGCCAGGTGCCATCCGTTGCTTCAAAGGTCATCCCGAGCGACGCCTCGACCGCGTGCGCCGCGTCGTCGGCGACGTAGCGCACCACCGGGCGCAGCAGACGGTAGCCCGCCGAGGCCGGCTCGCCGCCCGCGCCGCCAGGGCCACCGCCCGCGCCGCCAGGGCCACCACCCGCCCCGCCGGGGCCACCACCCGCCCCGCCGGGGCCACCACCCGCCCCGCCGGGGCCACCACCCGCCCCGCCGGGACCGCCCCCGGCGCCACCTGGGTTGCCGCCGGCGCCACCCGGGCCGCGGTCCAGGCCCGCGTCGCCCACAGCGCCATCACTCGCGGCGGCGGCGTCGCCAGCGGGTGCGTCCGCCGGATCCTCCGTGCACGCGCAGACCAGCGCGCACGCGATCATCAATGATCGTCTCACCCTTCGCCCTCCTGCCCACCACGCGTCGATGACTCGACCTGACTGCGCCTCCAACGGAGCAAGTCATCAGGGCGATGTCAAGGGCAGGCGCGTGGCATGGCCTCAGCCCAGGGCGTTGATGGCCGCGCGCAAGGCGTGCTGGACGGCGCGGATGCTGGCGGTGCCGTCGATGGTGAGGGCGCCGTGGAGCGTCGCGGCTTCGCGGTAGGCCGCGGCGACCTTCACCTGGAAGGCGTCCACCTCGAAGAGATCGGCGGCCAGGCCGCGGCGGGCGCGGCGCTGGGCGGCGACGTCGGCGGGCACGTCGACGAAGAGCGTGAGGTCGGGCCGGCGGAAGGGCGCGTTGAGGGCGGCGATCCAGGCGGGATCGCACTCGGATCCCTGGTAGGCGAGGGACGACATCACATAGCGGTCGCAGATGACGTCGGTGCCGGCGGCGAGGGCGGGCTCGATCTCGCTGTGCAGGTGGTCGGCGCGGTCGGCGACGAAGAGGCCGGCGATGGCGCGGGGGTCGAGGCGCTGGCCGTCCCCCGCGACGATGCGGCCGCGGAGGGCGTGGCGGATGAAGGTGCCGACGGGGCCGCCGCTGGGCTGGTTCGTCTGCAGGACGCGCCGGCCGGCGCGGGTGAGCCAGCGCGTCAGGAGGCGCGCCTGGGTGGTGGTGCCAGCGCCGTCGATGCCTTCGAGGACGATGAAGCGACCCGGGGTCATGGCTGGTTTTCCTTTGCGGAACGCGCGGTTGCGCGCGCCGTATGCCAGGCCTGGACGGCCTGGAGGTGGGGGTCGGCGGCCCAGGCGGTGGCGAACAGGGCCGTCTCGTCGGCGGTGGGGTCGTCGATGAGGCGCTTGTGGGTGGCGAGGACGGCGGCCGGGTGCCCGGCGAGCTCGCGGGCCAGCTCGAGCGCGGCGGGGCGGGCGCCCACACCAGCGGGCGCGATGACGTCCACGAGGCCGATGGCCTGGGCGTCGCTGGCGCTGAGCCAGCGACCCGTCCAGAGCAGGTGCAGGGCGCGGCCGCGGCCGACGCGGGCGGCGAGGCGGCGCGCGCCCCCCCAGCCCGTCGGGACGCCCATCTGGATCTGGCGCAGGGCGAAGCGGGCGTCGGCCGCGGCCACGACGAGGTCGCAGGCCAGCAGGACCTCGACGCCGCCGCCCACGGCCCCGCCGTCCACCGCGGCGATGACCGGGATGGGCAGGCCGGCGAGGGTGGCGAGGGCGTCCTGCATGACCGCCGAGACCTGCCGGCCGTCGTCGGCCGTCTTGCGATCGGCCAGGGCGTTGAGATCGCCGCCGGCGATGAAGTGGCCGTGCCCCCCCGCCACGAGGAGGACGCGGGGGCCCAGGCCCGAGCGCACGTCGGCCTCGAGGGCCACCACCGTCGCGTCAAACGCGATCATGGTGGCGGGCGCGAGGGCGTTGCGGGCGTGGGGCCGGTCCACCAGGAGGGTGGCGACGTCGCCGTCGCGCAGGAGCGAGACGCCGGCGCTCATGGCGCCCCCTTGCGCTGCAGCCGGGCCCGGGCGTCCTCCACCATGGCGCGCACGTCGGCGTCGTCGTGGCTGGCCAGGATGTCGAAGAAGTCCCCCACCCGCTCGCCGCCGACGACGGAGAGGGCGTCGAGCACGGCCCGCAGCAGCTCGCGGTCGCGGGGGTTGGCCAGGTCGATGAGCGCGCGGGCGGCGCCGTCGTCGCCGATCTCGGCCAGCGCGCCGATGAGGCGCAGCAGCACCTCGCGCTCCTTTTCGACGCGGGTGCGCCGGCTGATGGCCTCGACGGCCGTGCCATCCCGGCGGATGGCGAGCTGGTCGACGACGGCCAGGCGGACGGCGGGATCCGGATCGTCGAGCCGGGTGGCCAGCACGGGGGTGGGCAGGCCCAGGAGGCCCACCCGCGTCTTGAGGCCCTGCACCACGGGATCGAAGGCCTTGGCGACCCGGTCGCCCAGGGCGCCGTCGCCGACGACGGGGGCCTCGTCCATGCCCTCCAGGAAGATGTGCTGGCCCTCGCTGCTGCCCGGCGGGCGCAGGCGGGCCTCGACGGCCCAGACGGCGCGGCCGCGGGCGTTGGCCGGCGCCGGCTCGGCGGCGGGGATGAGCCCCTCGCCGATGGTGAAGCCGTGCACGACCCGGGCGGTGATGGTCAGGCGGGCGGCGTCATCGGGGGCCTCGTCGGCGAAGCGCAGGCCGGCGGCCTCGAGGCGGCTCTTGAGGGCCGGGCCCAGGTCGGCCTCGGTGGGCGTGTAGCGGCGCGCCTCGGCGGGGGTGGCGTCCTCGACGCGGAAGCGCGTGACCACGACGGCGGGCGCGGGCGGGGCCTCGCTGGCGGGGCCGGCCGCCGGATCAGGCCCCTTCGAGCAGGCCGCGAGGGCCAGCGTCCACAGCAACCCCTGGAGTCGAAAGGCTTTTCTCGTCAATGGTCCACCCCCGCTGGCCAGCCGACGCCGTCCCTCGACGCTCCGCCCGGCCTGTGGTACCAGATGAAGCTGTCCGAATTGAAGCCACCCGGGAGGCCAGGCATGCGGCGATTCCCCCTCTTCAGCGGCGCGGTGCTCTGCCTCGCCGCCCTCGCGGCCCCGGCCGCGGCCCAGGACGGCGCGGTGCGCACCGGCCCCTACCTGGGCGTGCAGCCCGGCCAGAAGGACGACGCCCCCGGCAAGGTGCAGCTCGCCAGCAAGGGCGGCCTCAAGCTGCTGACGTGGGTGGGCTTCCAGATGGTGGGCGAGGGCGGGCGCGTCTTCCTGCAGACGTCCGAGCCCCCCACCTACCAGCTCGTCTCGGCCCGCCCCGACGAGGTGGTGCTGGAGCTGACGGACACGAAGCTGCACCGCAAGAACGACGGCCGCCCGCTCAAGACGGGCTGGTTCCCGACGGCCGTGCGCGAGATCGACGCCGACCCCGTCCGGGGCGACAAGACGCGCACCCGCGTGACCATCCGGCTGCGCGAGCAGGTGGGCTACGACATGCGCCAGGAGGGCAACTACCTCATCCTGGACTTCCGCGCCCCCACCGCGCCCATCACCGCGCCGCCCATCCAGTAGCGCGTCCGCTTGCGGGCGGGGCGCCTTGTCGGGTATCAGGGCGCTCCGAACGCGGAGTGTGCCCATGCGCGTCTCTCTCCTCCTGCTGCTCTTCGCCCTGCTGCCCGCCTGCGGCAGCGAGGTCGGCGACGAGTGCAGCTCCGACTCCGAGTGCGGCAACCGGCGCATCTGCGACCGCGCCAGCCGCGGCGGCTACTGCACCGTCTCGCCGTGCTCCCCGGGCTCCTGCCCCGCCAACTCCGTCTGCGTCGAGTTCGAGAACGAGGCCACCTACTGCATGGCCCTGTGCGACACGAGCGACGACTGCCGCGGCGGCTACACCTGTGACAAGGAGGCGGGCGCCGCCCCCTTCTGCCGCCAGGCCGACTGACGCCCGTGGGCGCGGTCGTCGCCCTGGCGCTGCTCGCCCTGCCCCTCGCGGGCTGCGTCGATGACGTGCCCGATCCCGTGGGCGCCCGACCGACGCCGCCCCGCGTCGCCCCCCTCGCCCCCACCAGCGTCGTCCCGGGCAGCGTCATCATCGTCGATGGCAGCGGCTTCCTGCGCGGCGAGGCGGGCGAGACGTCGCTGCGGCTGCGGGGCGAGGTGCGCGGCGGCGCCGTGGACGTGACGCTGGCGCCGACGCGGGTGGCAGCCGACCGGGTGGAGCTGGTCGTGGGCGAGGCCGTGGCCGCCGTCTTCGGGGGGCGGGACGGGCGCTTCACGGGGTCGCTGACGGTCATCGTGTCCCCCGCCGACCAGCCCTGGGACGCCCGCACCGAGGTGCCGCTCACCCTCGACTGGTCGCGGTTCCTGGAGCCCGATCTGGCCCTCGTCGACGTCGGCGCCGGGACGCTGGCCCCCGGCGCGCTCCTGCCCATCGCGGGCGACGGCTTCATCGACGGCGCCGAGGGGCAGACCGTCCTGCGGCTGCGGGGCGACTTCACCGACGAGGCGGGGGAAATCCTGAGTGTGGACGCGCTGTTGCCGCTGCACGACCGGCAGGGGCGCCGCCAGGGGCGGGTGTTTCTGGACCCGGGGGCGCTGGGCCTGCAGCCCGGCCGCTTCGTGGGCCAGGCGCAGCTTCGGACGCGCAGCGCGACGGGCGAGGGCGAGACGCCCCTGCTCGACGTGGCCTTCTCCCAGGGGCCGCCGCAGGTGGGCGGGCTGTCGCCCGACCACGCCGCGCGCGGGCAGTCCATCACCCTGCGGGGCACGGGCTTCCTGCCCGGGGACGCCAACGCCCGCACCGCGACGCTGGTGCACGCGGTGGGCACCTTCGGCCCGGCCGACGGCGAGGGGGCGCCGGTGGATCTGCTGCTGCTGCCCGAGGCCTGGATCGACAACGGCGAGGTGCGGCTGGCGCTGCGCACCGTCCTGGGGCCGGAGGGCCCGGCGGGCTTCGGGGCCAGCCCGGGCCAGTTCGTCGGGCAGATCTGGGTGGAGCTGCTGGCGGGCTTCGACCGCGTCGAGTCGGCGCCGGTGCACGCCACGTTCACGGTGGATCCGGCGTCGCAGTGGGTGCGGCTGGTGTACCTGCCGGGCTTCCGGGAGGGCCTCGCGCGGTTCGGCCTGGCCGGCGGCGAGGCGCGCCTGCGGGCCCTCATCCTGGCCGTGTGCGAGCGCGACTACGCGGGCCTGCGGGTCTTCTTCGGCGAGACGCCCCCGCCCGGGCAGGCCGAGTACATGACCGTCGAGATCGGCGGGCGCGACCCCAACGGCCTCGGGCTCTTCGGCGCCGACAACTCGCCGGTGAAGGACGACGACAACTGGCGGCTGGACGAGCTGCTGGGCGGGCGCAACGCCGAGAGCGCCGCGGCGGGCACCCTGGCCTACGGGGGCGTCTTCGTGGAGTCCTTCCTGGGCCTGTCGCCGGGCCAGCCCGACGCCAACCTGCTGGCGGATCCGCGCTTCGACGAGGTGTTCGGGCCGTTCTCCCCCGCGCTGTCGGGCGCGGCGGTGCCGTACGAGGCGGGCGAGGTGCTGGCCGGGGCCCGCGCCGAGCAGGCCGAGCGCGCGCTCTCGGCCCTCGCGAACCTCGTGGGCTCGACCATCACCCATGAGGTCGGCCACGCCCTGGGGCTGGCCCGGGTGCCCGACGATGTGCACAATCCCCAGGACACCGACGGCGGGCTCATGGACAAGGGCGGCGACCGGCCCTTCGCCGAGCGCGCGGCCCTCGACGGCACGCCCCCCGCCCGCTTCCTCGAACCCAACCGCAGCTACCTGCGGGCCCTCTTCGGAGAATGAGCGTGGTCCTTCGCTTCTGGCTCCTCGCGTCCCTCGTCCTGGTGGCCTGCGGCGAGCGGTCCGCCGCCGACCCGCGCCCGGCCCCCGCCAGCGTGCCCAGCGACGCCGCCGCGCCGCCGGCCCCCGCCTGCCAGGCCGACCGCGACTGCACCGGGGACTGGACGCCCGATCAGCGCGGCTGCGACACGCCCAACCGCTGCTTCGGCGGCGCCTGCATCGCGCCGCCGGCCATGACGGGCGTGGCCAACGACCAGACTGGCCAGATCGTCTTCGAGGGCACGCCCGAGGTGACCTACCAGGTCGAGGTGGCGCGGGCGCCCTTCGAGACGCAGCGCGGCTTGATGTGCCGCGACAGCATGAAGCCGGACTGGGGCATGGTCTTCCTGCTGCCCATGACCCGGGTGCAGCGGTTCTGGATGTTCAACACCCTGATCCCGCTCGACATGGTGTTCCTGGACGAGGCTTGGAACGTGGTCGGCGTCGTCGAGGGGGCCGAGCCCCTCACGCTCACGGGCCGAGGCGTCGCCGAGCCCTCCCGCTACGTGCTCGAGCTGGCCGTGGGCCAGGTGCGCCGCGCCGGCATCGCCGCCGGCCAGAAGGCCCGCTTCTACCCCCCGCGCGCGGGGCTCTGATCCGGTGCGGCGGGGCCTCTTCACCCCGATCTGGAGCGGGGTGCTGCTGGCCACGGCCATCGCGCTCTGCTTCGTCCCGCTCTTCAACCTGCTGGCGTTCGAGTTCGCCTTCGCCGTGGGGCTGCCGGTCACGTTCTGCGCCGGGGCCCTGGGCGTGCGCGCGCGGCGCGCCGAGCCCGACGCGTGGCGGGCGTGGGGCCGGGCGGGCCTGCGGGCGACGGCGCTGGCGGCGCTGCCCCTGGCGCCCATCAGCCTCAACGCGCTGCGGGTCCAGAACTGCAACTACCTGGAAGGCTTGATCTTCTACGCCCTGCTGCCCGGGCTGACGGCCTGGCTGGCGGCCGGCGTGGGGGTGGCCATCGGGCGCGTGGCGCCGCGGCGGGGCGTGCTGCTCTTCGTGGTCGTCGTGCTGGGGACGGTGCTGCTCGGGCTGGCGCGCTTCTACTGGCAGCCGCCGGTGGACGCCTTCAACCTGTTCCTCGGCTACTACCCGGGCTCGCTCTACGACGAGGTGGTGGCCATCGGGGACCGACTGCTGGCGTCGCGGCTGCAGGACGCCGGGCTGGTGGTGGCCCTCGTGGCGGCGTCGGCCCTGCCGCGGGGCCGGGCGCTGGCCGTCGGGGCGGCGGCGCTGGCGGTGGGGACGGGCCTGGTGGCCCGGGCTCACGACGTCTTCCGCGACGCGGCCTATGTGCAGGCGGCCCTGGGCGGCCACCGGGCCACCGCCCACCTCGACCTCTACCACCCCGCCGACTGGACGCCCGGCCGCGTCTCCGCCTTGGCGAAGGACCTGGAGTTCGCCTACCAGGAGCTCGCAGAGTTCCTGGGCGTCGAGCCCAGCGAGCGCCCGGCCATCTACCTGTACGCCGATCTGGCCAGCAAGAAGCGGCTGATGGGCGCGGGGCGCAGCCGCATCGCCAAGCCCTGGCAGCGCGCGATGCACATCCAGGCGCTGCAGGTGGGCGACGCCGTCGCCATCCACGAGCTGGCCCACGTCTTCTCGGCCGAGATCGCCACGGGGCCGCTGCGCCTGAGCATGCACGGCCCCCTGCCCCATATGGGCCTCATCGAGGGGCTGGCCGTCGCCGCGACGTGGGAGTCGGGCCGGCTGGACGGGCACCAGTGGAGCGCCGCCATGCGCCGCGTCGGGGCGGCCCCGCCGCTGCGCCGGCTGCTGAACCCCGCCGGCTTCCTCAGCCAGAACTCGCGCACCGCGTACACCCTGTGCGGCTCCTTCGTGCGGTTCCAGCAGGAGAAGGAGGGGCCGGCGGCCGTGGCCGACACCTACCGGACGGGCGGCGTCGATCCGCCCGCCCGCCTGGACGCGCTGGTGGCGGCGTGGGAGGGCTTCCTGGACGCCCAGCCCCTCGACCCGCGGGCGCTGGCCGAGGCGAAGGCCCGGTTCGATCACCCGGCCATCTTCGCGAAGGTCTGCGCCCACGAGATCGCGGCCCTGCGGCGCAAGGCCAGCGAGGCCATGGCGGTGGGCGACGCGGCGGAGGCGATGGCGGCGCTGGACCGGCTGCTCGGCCATGTGCCGGGGGATGTGCAGGCGCGGCTGACGCGCATCAGCCTGCTGCTGGCCACCGGGCAGATCCCGGTCGCCCTGGACGCGGCGCGCCAGGTGGCCGACGACGAGCGGGCGGGCGCGGTGGCGCGGATGCGAGCGCGGGAGTGGATCGCGGATCTGGAGGCGGCCGAGGGCGAGGTGGCGCCGGCGCGGGCGGCCTACGACGCGCTGCTGGCCGAGGCGTACGACCGCGATCAGGTGCGGCGCCTGGCCGTGAAGCGCGTCGCCCTGGACGGGGGGCCGGCCGCGGCCGCCATCCTGAAGCTGCTGACGGCGCCGCCCGGGACGCCGCGGGCGGAGTCGGACGCCGCGCTGGACGCCGCCGTCGCGGCCGACGCCGCGTCGCCCGTCGTCCTGTACCTCCAAGGCCGGCGGCACCTGCGCGAGGGCCGGTTCGACGCCGAGATCGCCGCGCTGCAGGCCGCCCTGGCCGGGGGCCTCCCCCACCCGGCGCTGCGGTTCGAGGCCGCGCGCCTCATCGCGCGGGCGCGGTTCGACCGGGGCGAGTACCTGGAGGCCGCCGCCGCGTTCGACGCCCTGGCCGCCGACCCCGACCCCGAGATCGAGCGCGGCGAGCGGTTCATCCTGCGGCGGTGGGCGCGCCGGGCCCGGTTCTTCGCGTCGGCCGGTGTTGACAAGGATCCGGGTCGCCCGGAAGATGCGGCGGATTCCGGTGACGCCGAGGAATAGCTCCGCTTTCCCTGGGCGTTGGGCCGGCGTGGTCAATTGGGAGGTGGCGATGCTCACCCGTCGACACGGCGCGGCCTTCGCGCTGGTGCTGGGGCTGTTCTCTTCGGGCTGTGGTCCCCGGTACGTCAAGGGCACCGAGATCGAGTACACGAGCCAGCGGCAGCAGCTGGCCGATCTGGTGGAGCGCTACCGCGTCGCGCTGGTCCAGCGGGACGCCGACGCCCTGCGGGCCATGGTCAGCCGGGGCTACTTCGAGAACGGCAGCACCACCAGCGATCCCAGCGACGACTACAACTACGACGGCCTCATGAAGGTGCTCGACGATCTGAAGTCGGAGGTCAAGGCCGTCCGATATGACATTCAGATCAAGGACATCGCCATCTACGACGAGGCGGCCACGGTCGACTACGAGTACGAGAGCCAGTACCTGATCGCCGTCGGCGACCAGGACCGGTGGTCCAACAAGTCCGACAAGAACCGGCTGACCTTCCGCAAGGAGAAGGATGGCTGGCGCATCGTGAGCGGCATGTAGGCGCCGCGATCCGCCGCCCGGCGGATCGGCACCGCGGCTACCGCGAGCGGCCCATCGGCGGCCGCGACTCCCCGCGCGCCAGCAGGCGACGCAGGGCCAGCAGCTCCTCCCCGAACGCGTAGGCATGCAGCTCGGCCACCAGGGGGGCCCGCTCGAAGAGCGCGCGCAGCTCCTCGTGGCCCTCGCGGCGACCCGGCCGCAAGCCCCCCGGGGCCTCGTCGCGCAGCGCCATGAGGGCGGCCCCGAGGTCGCCCGACAGCAGGTGGCCGACGCGGCAGGCCGCCTGGCGCACGGCCCCGCACCAGACGTGGAAGGATCCCGGGCCCGTGGCGACGATGGCGCCGACGAAGCGCTCGAGGGCGTCGCGGCGGCTGCGGTCGAGGCGGGCGTCGAGGAACTCGACCCACGTCGTCACGAGGCTGGGCTGGGCGCCGACCTCGCGGGCGAAGGACATGCCGTCGTCGCCGAGGGCCAGGACGATGGCGGCCCCGAAGAGCGCCCGGGCCTCGTCCTCGGGGGCGTAGGCGGCCAGGAGGGCGGGCCCGCGGCCCAGCTCCAGGGTGCGCGCGAGCCGGAAGATGCGGTCGCGCTGCCCGCCCGCCAGCCAGCCGCGGCCCACGACGATCTCGACGGGGTGCACGCGCCAGATGCCGGGGGCGCGGTCGCCGTCCACCACCCAGAGGGCGGCGCCGGCCAGCCCCAGCGCGGCGCGGACGCGGACGAAGTCCTCGGCGAGGACGGGCTCGTCCTCGGCCGCGCGGGCGCCGGCGGGGGGCGCCGTCGGGGCGCCGCCGAAGAGGGCGTCGAGATCGGTGGCCAGCCAGCCGAACAGCGCCCGCAGGAGGGTGCCGGCCGCCTCGCGCCAGACGTCGCGCTGCACGCGCTCCATGCGGCCGGGGGCGTCGAGCATGGGGACCGGGGCCGGGGCGGCGGCGAGGGCGGCGCGCTCGGCCTCCTCCTCGGGCGTCGCCTGGCGCAGCCACGCCAGCAGGCAGAGCGGATCCTCGCGCCAGGCGGGCTGGCCACAGCGGCCATAGAGGTCGGCCAGCGTGCGCAGGGGGGCCGCGTCGAAGGGCCGGGCCCGGACGACCGCGAGCTGGTGGACGACGGCCTGCTCCACATGGGCGAAGGCGGCCGGATCGTCGCCGTCGGCCAGCGCCCGGTAGAGCCCCGCGAGCGCCTCGTGGGCGGCCAGGTTGCGCGGCTCCAGGGCCACGAGGTCGCGGTAGACGGCCAGCGCGCCCGCGTCGTCGCCGCGGCGCAGCAGCGTCTCGGCGAGGGCGCCCAGGAGGGCCCGGGCCTGGGGGCCGCGCTCGTGGGCGAGCTGCTGGCGGACGCGCCGCAGGATCTCCACCTGATCGGCGGGGGCGGCGTCGTCCAGGTGCGTCAGCAGGCGGCGGGCGCCAGCCAGGTCGATGGGGCCCAGGGCGAGGGCGTCGTGGCGGGCGGACCGGGCCCCGGGCTGGTCGCCGGCGCGCTCGCAGATCTCGGCGCGGGTGGCCAGCAGCGCGGCGCGGTGCCGGGGGTCGTGCTCGCCGGCCAGCAGGCGGTCGACGGCCACCAGGGCGTCGGCGGGGGCGCCCAGCTCGGCGAGGGCGGGCAGCGCGGCGCGCAAGCCCTCGGCGTCCTGCAGGCCGTCGCGCACGGCCTGGGTGTACAGGCCCACGGCGCGGCCCTGCTTGCCCAGGCGGTGCTCGGCGATGCGGCCGGCTGCGACGAGGGCGGCCTGGCGATCCGTGGCGTCTCCGACGGCCTCGGCGCGCTTGAGGTGCAGGCGGATGGCGGCCTCCCAGCGCCCGGCGGCCTCCTGGATGCGCGCGAGGGCGGCCAGGGCGGCGAGCTGGGTGCTGGCGTGGTGGGTGGCCGACTCGAAGTGGCGGACGGCGCGGGCGTCGTCGCCGGCGTGCTCGAACGCCCGGGCGCGGCGCAGGTGCTCGGCGGCCTTGCGGGCCGGGGCGTCGGGGCCCTCGGCCGAAGGCCCCGGCAGGTCGACGTAGACGCGGGCGGCGTCGGCCAGGCGGTCGCGGGCCTGGTAGGCGTCGGCGAGGGCCTGCCCCAGCTCGGGGTGCCGGGGCGCGATGGCCCAGCCCTCCTCCAGCGCGGCCAGCTCGCCGGCGGCGTCGCCCTCGGCGCTGGCTCGCCGGGCCCGCCGGGTGAGCAGATCGGCGATGCGGGGCGCCAGCCGCCCGCGGGTGGCGTCCGCGCGGCTGCGCTTGAAGGCCTTGATGAGCTGCTGGGTGAGCTCGTCGAGGGCGGCGTCATCGCCCCGCTCCAGGGCGAGGTCGGCCAGGGCCTCCAGCGCGTCGAGCTGCTTGGGGGCGGCGGCCAGGGCCTCGCGGAACGCGGCCTCGGCGGCCTCGGCGTCGCCGCGGACGTCGCGGTGCAGGGCGCCCAGCTCGCAGAGCAGCGTGGCGCGCTCGTCGGCCCCGCGCGTGCTCGCGGCGCGGCGAGCCAGCGTCTCGGCCCGCAGATCGGCGTCGCGCTGGCGGCCGGCGAGGGCCTCGAGCGCGTCCAGCGCGTCGGCCCGGCCCGGCGCCCGCGAGAGCACCCGCTTCCACAGCTCGACGGCCCGGTCATGGGCGCCGAGGCGCGACACGTCCCGCGCCCCCGTCTCCAGCACGCTGACGGCCAGCGCTGGCGCCGCCGCCTCCGCCAGGCCCACCACGGCCTCGGCCAGCTCCTCGCCGTCCCGCCGCCGCAGGGCCAGGCTGCGCAGCCGCTCCCAGCCATCCACCGACGCCGGCTGCGCGTCGAGCAGGGCCCGGATGGTCACCGCCGCCTCGTCCAGCCGGTAGAGCTGGTCGGCCTGGAACCCGGCGACCAGCAAGGCCCAGCGCTCGACGACGGCCGGATCCTCGGCCCCCTCGCCCGGCGTGGCGCAGACCACGGGGCCGTGCTCGCGGTACAGGGCCACCAGCTCGCCGAAGCGCCGCCGCGTCTTGAGCAGCTCGGCCACCTCGCGGGCGAGGTCGGCCGACGGGGCGAGGTCGAGGGCGAGGCTCAGGGCGTCCAGGGCCCGCGTCGGGTTGCCCAGGTGATCCCGGGCGGTGCGGCCGATGAGCACCAGGACGCGCGGCTGCTGGTCGGGGGGCGCGACGGCCAGGCTGCGCTCGGCGCAGGCCAGCAGGGCGGCGTGGCCGCGGGCCGCCTCGGCCCGGTCGGCGAGGGCGAACAGGCGGTCCAGGTCGTCGGGGTGGGCCTCGGCCACCTCGACCCACAGGGCGAAGGCCTCCGGGATGCGGCCCAGGCGCGTCCACAGGATCTCGGCCCGCTCCCCCAGCAGCGCCACGCGGTCGAGGGGCTTGACCTGCCGCGCCCGGCGCTCCAGCGCCACCTCCAGCTCCCGCCAGGCCGCGCGCTCCCGCAGGCTGCGGGCCAGGCGCGCGAACGTCCAGGCGTCGGCCGGATCGAGCAGCAGGAGCTGGCGCCACGTCTCCTCGGCCCGCGTCGGCGCGTCGAGGGGGCCGGCGAAGAGGTCGGCCAGCTCCTCCAGCAGCGGCTTGCGGCGCTCGGGGGGCGCCACCCGGGCGTGGGTCTCGAGGGCCGCGGCCAGCTCGGCCGGATCGCCGGCCTCGCGGCGCAGCGCCAGCAGGGCGTCGACGGTGGCGGCGTCGGCCGGCTCCAGCTCGGCCACGCGCTCCAGGATGCGGGCGGCCTCGGCGGCGTCCCCCTCGCGCTGGTGGATGTCGGCGGCCATCCGGTACAGCCGCGTGCGGGCGGTGCTCTCCTCGGCCCAGCCCGCCTCCTCCTCCAGGAAGGTGGCCAGCTCGCGCTGGGCCCCCGTCCGGCTGGCCACCATGCCGATGGCGAGCTGCGTCTCCTCGTCCCACGGGCGCACGGCGAAGGCGCGCTTGAGCGTCTGAAAGGCGCGGGGGGCGTCCCCCAGCCGGTCGGCCTGGATCTCGGCCAGGTCGCGCAGCAGCGAGGCCTTGATCCAGGCGTCCTCGGTGTCGTTGGCCTTCAGCTCCAGCACCCGGGCCACGATGGGCCAGGCCTCGTGGGCCTCGGCCAGCCGCCAGGCCACCGCCCGGGCCTGCTCGTGGCGCGGATCGAGCTGGAGCGCCATGATCACCTGCTCGAAGGCCCGCTCCCAGTCGCCGGCCTTGTCTTCGAGCAGCGTCGCCAGCTTCAGCAGGGCCTCCACCCGGGGGCCCGCGGGCTTGCGGCCCTTCCAGCGGGCGTTGACGACCTCGATGAGCCGCGGCCAGAGGCCCCGGGCCTCCGACAGGCGCACGAGGGCGGCCTCGGCCTCCTTGCTGCCGGCGTCGAGGGCCTGGGCGTAGAGCTCGAAGGCGTCGTCGGGCTGGGCGAGCTGGACCTCGGTGACCTCGCCGGCCTGGCGCAGGAGCTCGGCCCGGCGGGCGCGGTCGACCCCCCGGCTCGCTACGAGCACGCGGGCCGCCACCACCTCGTCCCACGCCCCGCGGGCCTCGGCGAGCCGCACCAGCAGGGCGAGCGTGGGCCCATCGTCCGGCAGCAGGTCGAAGGCGGCGCGGGCCAGGACGAACGCGCGCTCCGGCTCCCCGAGTTGCCGCTCGACCACCCGGGCCTGCTCGACGATGAACACGGCCTCCTCGCCGGGGCCGTCGGCGTGCTTGCGCGCCAGATCCAGCACGTCGGCGTACCGCCGCCACAGGTCCGCCGCCTCGGCGAGGCGCCGCAGCTCGGCCAGGATGGGCCGGCGATCGCCCGAGGTCAGCACGAAGGCCCGCCGCCAGCACTCGAAGACCTCGCTCAGATCGCCGCGCAGCTTCTCCAGCAGGCGGGCGGCGTCCACCAGCTCGCGGACGCGGGCGGCGTCGTCGGGGGCCCGCTCCAGCAGCTTGCGCAGGACGCGGACCAGGTCGTCGGTGCGGCTCAGATCCGCGTAGATGCCCTTCAGCGCAGCGAGGGCGTCGGCGTCGTCGGGGCGCAGGTCCAGCACTCGCTCCCAGGCGGCCATGGCGCCGAGCTGATCGCCCAGGGCGTCCATGGAGATGCGGGCGAGCTGCCGGTTCAGGCTCAGCGCCTCCGCGGGGTCCTGCACGAAGCGCAGCTCCGCCGCCAGGGCCCGCGCCGCGCTCCACCAGTCCTTGCGCTCCAGCGAGAGGCGCCGGATGGCCGTCACCGGCTCGCGGCTGTCGGGATCGAGGGCGCGGACGGCCTCCCAGGCCTCCACCGCCGCGCCCAGGTCGCCCATGTCGGTCAGCGCGGCCGCCCGGCGCACATGGACGGGCCGCAGCGCGTCGCCCCGGAGCTGATCGGCCAGGCGGTCCAGGGCCGTGAGCAGCCCCGCCCGGTCGCCGCGGGCCTCGGCCGCCCGGGCCAGGCCCTCCAGCGCGTCGATGGCCCCCGGCTCGGCCCGGTTCACCAGGCCCCAGAGGCGGCTCGCCTCGTCGATGGCGTCCTGGCCCTGCCGCTCCATCGTGGCCGGATCCGCCTCGATGGCCCGGGCCAGGCGGCGCGCGAGGGCCAGCCGGTCCTCCCCGTCGAGCTGCTCCAGGCGCTGCCGGCCGTGGCGCAGCAGGGCCTCGGTGTCGACGGCGAGCTCGGCCAGGCGCACCAGCTCGTCGAGGGCCTCGGCGTCCCCGGGGGCGTCGGCCAGCGCCTCGGCCCACAGCTCCATGGCGCGGCGCAGGTCGCCGAGGCGCACCTCCGCCACCATCGCCGCCTCGCGGAGCAGCCGCCGGCGCTCGCCGCGGTGGGCCGCCGGCAGCGCCGCCCGGCGCCGGGCGATCACCGCCAGGACGGCCTCGTCGTCGCCCGCGCGGGCGTGCGCCACCTGCAGGCCAGCGAGCGCGTCGTCGTCCGCGGGCACGACGTCGAGCACCGCCGTCCACGCCCGCACGACGTCGGCCGGCGGCGCCCCCAGCGTGGCCAGGACCGTCGCAAGCTCCCGCAATACATGGGCATTCGCCGGCTCGGGCGCCGCGGCCCACCGGCGCGCGAGCACCCCGGAGAGGGCCTGCTGGGCCGCCGGCGCCTCGTCGTCCCTCAGCGCCGCGGCGAGCTGATCCAGGCGCCGCACGTCGTCGGGCGCCAGGGCCAGCAGGGCCTCCAGGCCGCGCCGCCGCGCGGCGTGGATGATGGGCGGGACGCTGGAGAGCTCGACCAGCCGCACCGCCAGGGGCTCGCGGGCGTCCGCCGGCGCCGTCACCAGCTCCAGCTCCAGCAGCCCGATCTGCCCCTCCCGGTCGCCGAGCAGGCCGAAGAGGCGGTGCAGGCGGTCGCGCGCCTCCTCGGCGTCGGGCTCGGCGTCGAGCAGCCGGCGGGCGTAGACCACGGCCAGCCGCGGATCGGCCAGCGCCCCCTCGGCCAGGTCGGCCAGCTCGGCCAGCAGGTCGAGGGCGGGCTGGCCCTGGGCCTCCTCGCGGGCCTCGGCCACCGTGTCGAGCAGCCCCCGCAGCGCCTCCCAGGCGTCGCGGGACTCGTACCACGCCGCCAGCCAGGCGAAGGCCTCCTCGTCGTCGGGCGCCTCGGCCAGCACCGCCTGCCAGCACTCGGCCGCCGTCTCGTCGTCACCCAGCGCCGATCGGGCCGCCGCCAGCTCGCGCCGCCAGCCCTGCCGCGTCGCCGCCGAGGGGCTGGCGGGGCCGCGATCGCCGTCCAGGGCCTCGGCCAGCAGCCGCGCGAGCGGCCCCGGCTCCCCCGCCGCCCGGGCCGCCTCCAGGGCCGCCTCGAACAGCTCGGGATCCCGGGGCGCCAGGGACAGGGCCGCCCGCCGCGCGTCGCGGGCCTGCCCGAAGTGCTCCTCGCCCTCGAAGAGCCGCGCCGCCGAGCCCAGCGCCGCGAGCCGCAGATCCACCGGCAGCCCCCGCCGGGCGGCGGCCTCGGCCAGCCAGCGGGCGTGGGTGGCCGGCTCGGCGTGCTCCGCCATCATGCTGGCGACGGACTGGAAGAGCTCGACGTCGGCCGGGGCCCGCTTGAAGGCCTCCGTCAGCGCCGACAGCGCCGCCCCGGGCTCGCCGCGCAGCTCGAGCTGCAGCGTCGCCAGGGCCCGCAGCTCGGTGGCGGCCTCGGCGTCGCTCGCCGCCGCCGCCGCCCGGTCCCGCAGGCCGCGCTCCAGCACCGCGAAGGCGCGGTCGTCGCACACCAGCTCGCGCAGCGCGTTGGAAGCCGGCTCCATGGGCCCGACGGCCAGGGCCTGGCGCACCGCCTGGTAGGCCCCGACCGGATCGCTCAGCTTGCGGTGCCGGACGCGGGCCTGCTCCACCAGGAGCCGCTGGTGCTGGTCCGGCTCCCCGGCGATCTGCACCTGCAGGCCGAGCAGGCGGTCGACCATGCGCCAGTCCTTGCGGCGCCGGTACAGGCGCTCGCCGGCGGCGAGGTAGCGCGGGTTGCTGGGCTGGAGCTGGAACGCCTTGACGTACCGCTGCATCGCGCCCTCGAGGTCGTCGAGGTGCGTCTGCAGGATCTCGCCGCCCCGGAAGAGCAGCGCGGCCTGGTCGGCGTCGGAGGACTGGAGCGAGGCCTCGCCGTCGAGGACGTCGACGAGGTCGCGCCAGCGGGCGAGCCGGCTGAAGAGCGTGGACATGGTGTCCATGGCCCCCGCCACGCCCTCCGCGCCGGCCCGGCGCATGCCGGCGGCGAAGGCGTCCAGGTCGCCGCGCCCCTCCTCCAGGCCCAGGCGATAGAGCTGGAAGGCCCGCTCGGGCTCGATCAGCTGGTACTCGGCGTGCTCGGCGAGGCGCTGCAGCAGCGGCGGCCGCTCCTCGGGGGCCGCGATGGCCAGCCGGGCCTCCATGACCTCCTGCACCCGCTCGGGCAGCCGCAGGCGGGTGTAGATGCCCTCCAGCGCGTCGCCCACCTGCGCCAGGTGCAGCCAGCGCGCCTGGATGGCGTCGAGCCGCGCCTGCACCTGGGCCTGCAGATCGGGATCGAGGGTGAGGGCCTCGTAGAGGTGCACCAGGGCCTCGACGGGCTGGCGCGTCTTGTCGGCGCAGAGGATGGCGGCGTCGAAGAGCAGCGCGGCCCGGCGCGGCTTCTCCAGGGCGTTGCGGGCCGCCTTCACCATCACCTTCACGGCGCGGGCCGGGTCGCCCTCCGTCGTCAGCAGCCGGGCGAAGGCCACCGCGACGGCGTCGTCGGCGGGGTTGCGCCGCAGGTGATCCTCCAGCCGCTCCAGCACCGCCGGCCGCACCGCCTGGCCCGCCGCCCGCGCGGCCGAGAGGAGGCACGTCCGGGCGCGCCCGAAGTCGTTGAGGCGGGTGGAGCAGATGCGCGAGGCCTCGAGCAGCAGGCCGGCCCGCTCGTCGCTGTCGTGCACCGAGTCGGCCTGGCGGGTGAGGACGGTGACGACGTCCTTCCAGTGGCCGGCGTGGGAGAGGCCGGCGATCAGGTTCGCCGTGACGGCGATCTCCCCCGTCTCGCGGGCGAGCTGCGCCAGCCGGCTGAGGGCGATGTTCGGCGCCTCCGGGTGCACCGCGACGGCCTGGAAGTAGTACTCGCTGGCCTGGGTGCTGGCGGCAGAATCTCGATAGAGATCACCGACTTCCGTGAGGCGCGCGGCGCGCTCGTCCGGCTGGACCAGGCGGTCGGCCTCGGCGACGAGGGCCGCCGCGCGGGCCCGCACGCGGGCCATGTCGGCCTGGAGAATCATCGCCCACAAGGTACTGGCAGACCGGGCGCGTGTCAGCTTTCTCGACATGGGGAAGCGGGGACGCGGGGGCCCGGCGGAGGGGGCGCGCCGGGCCTCGCGCCGCCGGCCCCACGGGCGACGGTTGTCACGCCGCCGCAAGCCAGCTAAAACCCGCGCCATGCGGTTGCTGGTCTCCATCCTCCCCCTGGCCCTCGCGGCCGGCTGCGGCCCGCGGCCCCCCGTCCGCCCCGGCCCGGACGGCCACGAGGCGGCCCGGCCCGCCCACGCCCTGCCCAACGGCCTGGCCCTCGACGTCGTCCCGCGCCCCGGCACCGGCGTCGTGGCCCTGCACCTGCGCCTCTCGGCGGGCGCGCAGCACGAGCGCCCCGACGCCGCGGGCGCCGCGCACGCGGGCCTCGAGGCCTTCCTCGGCGACGACGAGGGCCTGCGCGCCGACGTCCGCCGGATGGGCGGCCAGATCCGCGGCTGGGTCACCCGCGACGCCACGGACATCGAGATCGTGGTCGGCAAGGACCAGCTCGGCGAGGCCCTGGCCCGCATCGCGGCCCGGCTGGGGCGGCTGAGCGTGGACGAGCCCGCCTGGCGGGCCATCGCCCCCCGGCTCGACGACGCCCAGCACCTCCGCCGCCGCGACGACACCCGCCGCGCCACCGAGGCCGTCGTCGCCGATCTCTATGACGGCCACGCCCTCGCCCGCGCCCCGCTCCCCGACAGCGCCGCCCTCGGCAAGCTGCTGCCCCTGCAGATCACGGCGTACCTGGAGGCTCGCTACCGCCCCGACGGCGCGCGGCTGGTGGTCGTGGGCGACGTCGACGCGGGCGAGGTGCAGCGCGAGGCGGCCGACGCGTTCGGGCCCTGGTCGGGCAAGGTCGCGGTCGTGCAGCACGGCGCCCCCACGCCCCCCGGCGAGCTGGCCCTGCGGCTGCTCGACACCCGCGCCGAGAAGGCCACGCTGGCCATCGCCTTCCCCGCCGACGCCGCGGCGCCCGGCGACGCCGCCGCGCTCGATCTGCTGTCGGCGCTGGCCGAGGACCGCCTCAACGCCGGCCTGCGCCGCGCGGGCGTGCCCGCCGAGGCCGTGCGCGTCTTCGCCAGCACCCCCGAGGGCGGCGGCTTCCTGCTGGCCCGCTGCCAGGTGCCGGCCACCGCCATCGACGCGTCGTGGCAGGTGCTGGTGACGAGCGTGGTGGCCCAGGCGGGGGTGCCCACGGCCCCCGGCGCCTTCGACGAGGCCCGCCGCCGCGTGCAGGACGCCGGGCAGGCGCTGGACGTCGAGGGCGAGGCCCGCTGGCGCGCCGCCGTGCAGGGGCGCTGGCCCGAGGCCCCGCTGGGCGCCTGGCGCGCCGCCCTCGACGCCGCCACCCCGCCCGCCGTCGCCGACAAGGCCCGCGGCCTGCTGCGCCTGGACCGCGCCGCCGCCGTCATCCTGGCCCCCGACGCCGTCCGCACCGACGACGACGGCCCGTGGGCCGCGCGCCTCATGGAGCAGGCCTTCACGCTGGCCCGGCCCGACGCCGCCCCGCCCCCCGGGGTGCACAAGCGCGGCGAGGGGCTGACGGTGGTGGTGCACCCGATGGCGGGCGCCACCGCGGTGGGCCTGGTCGTGCGCATCGAAGGCGGCGCCGCCCAGGTGCCGGCCAAGCGCGCCGGCCTCGCCGCCATGGTGGCCGCCGCGCTGGCCGAGCCCGTGGCCGGGGAGCCGACGTTCCAGGCCCGGGTCGGCGCCGATCACCTGCTCCTCTCGACGGAGGTGCTGCCGACGCACCTGGGCGCCGCCCTCGACGCCCTGGAGCGCCGCCTCGGCCAGCTCGCCTGGACGCCGGCCCGCACCGAGGCCGCCCGGGCCCTGGCGCTGGGGGCGCTGCACCACGCGGCCACCCACGGCGAGGCGCGCGTCGAGCAGCTCTTCCTGGAGGCCGCCGGCCTGCCCGACGCCCTGGGCACCGAGGCCGCCCTGGGCGATCTGTCCCCGGGGGCCGTGCGCGCCTGGTACCAGGCCCACGTCCGCGAGGCCGCGCTCACCATCGGGGTGGCGGGGGCGGTCGACACCCGCATCGTCTCGGGCCTGGAGCGCCGCTTCGCGCGCCGGCGCCCCGCCACGACGCACCCGCTGGCGCCGCCGCCGACGGGCGAGCCGCCCACGCAGCGCACCCTCGACGCCCCCGAGAGCTACGCGATGCTCGGGTACTGGTGGCCCGCCGAGGGCGCCGGCCCGGCCCTGGCCGCGACGACGCTGGAGCTGGCGACGGGCCCGGACGGCCCCCTGGCCGAGGTGCTGGCCGGCCAGCGCGGCACGGCGGCCCAGCCGTTCCTGCGCCTGGAGGCCGGGCGCGGCCTGCTCGGCGTCCGCCTGCTGGCCCCCCGCGATCGGTTCTCGTCCGCCCGCACCGCCGCCGAGACGGCCTTCGACCGCCTGACGGCCCAGCCCGTGGATCCCGAGCGCCTCGCCGAGGTGACGCGCCGGCTCGCCACCCAGGCCCGCGTGCGCCTGCGCGCGCCCGTCGATCGGGCCCGCTGGCTGGTGGAGCAGGCCGTCATGGGCACCTCGTTCACGGGCGCCGACGCCCTGGACTCGTGGAGCCGCGCGCTGACGTCGCTCACCCCGCCCATGGTCGCCGGCTTCATCCGGCAGACGCTGCTGCGCTCCAACCGCGTCGAGGCCCGCGTCGACGGTGCCGCGCCGGTTTCTCCCTGAAATCGAGGACTTGCATGAGCAACACCCTGTGGTGGCAGGCCCAGGCCGAGGTGCCCGCCGAGCTGGCCGAGACCGTCGCGTGGCTGCTGGCCGAGGCCCTCGGCGTGGCCGTGGAGATCCAGGACGCGGGCACGCTGACGACGGCCGGTGACGCCGATCGCGCCCGGGTGGTCGTCGGGCTGGAGACGCCGCCCGACGACGGCCTGCGCGTCGCGTTCGAGGAGGTCCTGCAGCAGCTCGGGCTGCCCCCGATCATCCAGACGCGGGAGCGCGCCGACCTGGACTGGCGCGACGGCTGGAAGGCGTTCTTCCGGCCCCTGCGCCTGTCGAGCCGGTTCGCGGTGCGGCCGCCCTGGGAGGCCCCGCTGCCCGACGTGGCCCACCACATCGTCATCGACCCGGGCATGGCCTTCGGCACCGGGCAGCACGCCACCACCCGCGGCGTGCTGGGCGCGCTCGACGACCTGCTGGGCGACCGCGCGCCCACGCGGGTGCTCGACGTCGGCACGGGCTCCGGCATCCTGGCCATCGCGGCGGCGCTGCTCGGCCACGACGTCGTGGGCACCGACAACGACGACGTCGCCCTGGTCAACGCCGCCGAGAACGTCGAGACCAACGGCGTGGGCGACCGCGTCCGGCTCGTCGTCAGCGAGCGGCCCGAGGAGGGCGAGCGCTTCCCCGTCGTGGTCGTCAACATCATCGCCCCGGTGCTCATCGCCCTGGCCGAGGACGTGAAGGCCCATGTCGGCGGCGACCTGCTGCTGTCGGGGCTGCTCGCGAGCCAGGAGGAGGCCGTGCGCGCGGCCTACGCGCCGCTCGTGGTGGTGGATCGCCGCGAGGACGGCGACTGGGTGATCCTGCACCTGCGCGCGGCATGAGCCAGCGCGTCCCGGCCCCGGGGGCCGCCCTCGACCGCGACGTGCCGCTGCCCGCCGCGACGGCCCACTACCTGACGGTGGTGCGGCGGCTCGGGCCGGGGGCCGCCCTGGTGGTCTTCGATGGGGCGGGGCGCGAGGTGGACGCGACGCTGGAGCCCGAGGGCGCCGGCTGGCTGGCCCGCCCCGTCGGCCCCCCCCGGCCCGGCCGCGCCGGCAGCGGCGTGCACCTGTGGTACGGCCTGCCCAAGGGCGACAAGCTCGAGACGGTCATCCGCCAGGCCACGGAGCTGGGGGTCGAGCGCGTCCGGCTGCTGGCCTGCCAGCGCAGCGTGACGCGGCTGGAGGGGGACCGGCAGGCGGGCAAGCTGGAGCGCCTGACCCGCGTGGCGGCCGAGGCCGCGCGCCAGTGCGGACGGGCGGACGTGCCGGCGGTGGACGCGCCCTTGACCGTGGGCGCGGCCCTGGCGGCCGATCCGCCGGCGCGGCTGCTGGTGCTGCACCCGGAGGGCGGCGTCCCGCTGGCCTCCCTGACGCTCACCGAGCCCGTGGTCGTGTGCGTCGGCCCCGAGGGGGGATTCTCGCCCGACGAGCTGGCCCGGTTCGACGCGGCCGGCGGCGCCCGCGTCACGCTGCTCGGCCCCGTGCTGCGGACCGAGACGGCCGCCCCGGTGGCCTGCGCCCTGGTCCTGCACGCCCTCGGCGGCCTGTAGACGCGGCTAGCGGCCCAGGCCGCGCCGGCCCACGACCTCCCACCACGTCGTCCAGCGCTCGATGGCCGCCGCCCGCTCGGCGGGGGGCGCGTCCACGCTGTAGCCGAGCTCCTCGCCGGCGAGCTGGACGGCCTCCCGCAGCGATCCCTGCCGCACATGGCGGTGCTCGGAGGCCAGCCCGGCCAGGACCCACTCGAAGCGCGGGGCGTCGGCGTGCTGATCGAGCCAGGCGCGCCAGCGCCAGGCGGCGGCGCCGAGATCCTGGCGGGTGATCTCGACGAGGGCCCGGTGCCCCGCCTCCACGAGGCCGCCATCCGCGCTCGACAGCAGCGTGAGCAGCGCCGGGATGGCCCCCGTGAGCCGCAGCAGGCCGGCGGCCTGGGCAGCGAGGCGTCGGCGCAGGGGGGACTCGTCGGCCATCGCCCGCAGGACGCCCGCCGTCGCCCGCGCGAAGGCCGGATCGTCGCGGTAGCGCTCCATGACGGCCGCCGCCATCTCGCGCACGGTGGCGTCCTTGTCGAAGAGCAGGCCCGCGATGCGCTCCAGGCTCGGCGCCGCCGGCAGCGCGGCGAAGCAGCAGACCGCGTAGTAGCGGACCTCGGGGGACAGGTCGTCGAAGAGGCCCCGGAGCCGGGGGATGGCCCGGGGCCCGAAGCGCAGGATGGCCCCGATGACGGCGGAGTGGGCCGACGGGCGCAGGCTGCCCGGGTCGACGGACAGGCGATCCAGGCGCGGGGTGCCCGGGAAGAGGGCCACGAGGGCGTCCAGCCCGGCGTCCCCGGCGCGCACGACCCGGCTGAAGTCGTCCGCGTCGGCGGCGTCGGCGGCGATCCGCGCCACGGCCTCGGCGAGCGCGGCGGCGTCGGGGGGCGGCGTCGGGGCCCGCCCGCCCGGGAGGATGGGCGGGAGGTCGGGCAGCTCGTCGTCGGTGGGGGCGACGAGCTTGACCACGCGGCCGGTCGCTTCGAGGGTGGACATGCAGACCTCCTGACGGCACCTACATCATCCTACCACCGCGGCGGCCGCGGCGCAGGCCCCGAAGCGCGCGGGCCCGTCGCCAGCAGGTCGAGGGCCCGCGCGAGGTGGCGCGCCGTCGCGCCGGGGAGGGCCGCGAGGGCCGGCCGGGTCGACGCCGCCGGCCCGGGCGAGGCGCGCGGCCAGGGCGCAGGCCGCGCCAGTCGGCCACCGGGTAGCCCCCCTGCCCTGCCAGCGCGGCGGCCTCCTCCGCGATGTTGGCGGTGGCCGGGCCGTAGATGACGGGGCGGCCATGGGCCGCGGGCTCCACGAGCGTCTGCCCGCCCCGGCGGCCGAAGCTGCCGGCGACGATGGCCACCGGCGCGAGGGCGTAGGCGGCGGCCAGCTCGCCCACGGTGTCGAGGACGACCCACGGCGCGCCCGGCCGCGGGGACGTCCGCCGGGCAGCCTCGACCCCCAGCGCCGCCGCCTGGCGAAGCAGGGCCGGGGCCCGGCGCGGGTACCGGGGCGCGATGAGGGCGCGCAGGCCGGTGGCCGCCAGGGCCCCCAGCGCGGCGCGCTCCTCGTCGGGGTGCAGGCTGCCGACGACGACGTCGACGCGACCGACGGCCGCCGCCAGGTCGGGCGCGGGCGAGGGCGGCGAGACGGCGACGCCGTCGTGCTTGCCGTTGCCGTCCACCCGCAGCGCGGCGGGGCGGACGCCCAGGCGGGCGGCGCGCTCGGCGTCGCCGGGGCTGCGGGCCGAGAAGGCGTCCAGGGAGGCGGCCGCCCGGGCCAGGAGGGGGCGGATGCGCAGGCTGCGGTGGCTCACGCGGCCGTCCACCACCATCGTCGCCACGCCCGCCCGGCGGCAGGCCGCTACCCAGGCGGGCCAGAGCTCCAGGTACTCCCAGATGACGAGGCGGGGGCGCACGGCGGCCAGCGCCCGGCGGGGGCCCCAGACGACGGAGATCGGGACCGGGTGGACGGGGACGTCGCCGAAGAGCTGGCGCGCCATGGCCAGCCCCCCGGTCGTCCAGGCGGTGTAGAGCAGGCGCAGGTCGGGTCGGGCCGCCCGCAGCGCGGCGACGAGGGGCGCCAGGGCCCGGGCGTCGCCCACGGAGGCGCCGTGGAGCCAGACGTCAGCCGCCGGCAGCGCGGGCCGACCAGAAAATCGCTGCAAGATCAGGATGTTGCCGCCCGTCAGGGCGCCCAGCGGGCGACGAGGCTGTAGGCGTCGGTGGAGTTCTCCGAGGGGGGCACGCCCTGCACCCAGAGCTCGCGGACGACGACGTAGACCTCGCCGCGCACGCCCACCGGCAGCGTCAGGCGCTCGGCCCCGCCGGCCGGCGCGTCGTTGGCCAGCGCCAGGCGGCCGCCCTCCGCGTCGAAGAGCTCGAGCACCAGGTCCAGGCCGGGCACCCCCGAGACCTCGGCGGTGAGGGTGCCGCCGCCGGCGGGCACCGCCACGGCGAAGACGTCGCGATCGCTGCGGTCGGCGTGCTGCCGGCGGCCGATGAAGCCGCGCAGGGCGACGCCGGGGGCCAGGGGCGTGGCGACGCGGGGCTCGTCGTTGGGCTCGATCTCGGCCTCCGGGGGCGGGGGCCGGCGCACGCCGAAGTACCACGCCGCCGCCCCGGCCGCGGCCAGGAGGCCGAGGACCACGAGGCCGCGGCGCAGGCGTCCCCGCCAGACGAGGCGGCGCTCGAAGCGGGCGAAGTCGTCGCGGGTGGCCGCGGGCACGCTGTCGACCGGGGCGGCGGGGCCGACCACGGCCGACGTGCTGAAGGAGGAGGGCACGACGAGGGCGGGCCGCGGGGGCGCCGAGGCCCCCTCGAGCGCCGCTGGGCGGGCCGGGTGCCAGGGCCCGAGGGCCTCGACGACGGCCAGGGCCGACGCGAAGCGATCCCTGGGGCGGCGGGCCAGGAGGCGGGTGACCACGGCCTCGAGGGCCGGCGGCACGCCGAGCGCGGCGTCCATGGGCGGGGGGGCGCCGCGGATGTGGCTCTCCAGGATGGCCACGGGCGACGGGCCGTCGAACGCGTGGCGGCCGGTCAGCATGCGGTACAGCAGCGTCCCGAGGGCGTAGAGATCGGTGAAGGGGCCCACCTCGCCCCCCTCGATCTGCTCGGGGGCCATGTACCAGGGCGTGCCCAGCAGGGTGCCCTTCTGCGTCTCGAAGCCGCCCGGGCCATCGGCGGGATCCAGCAGCTTGGCGAGGCCGAAGTCGAGCACCTTCACCAGCTCGCCGCCGCTCGCGGTGCGCGTGAGGAAGATGTTCTCGGGCTTCAGGTCGCGGTGGATGATGCCGATGCGGTGGGCCTCGGCGAGGCTGGAGCAGATCTGGCTGGCCACCTCGACGGCGCGCTCCACGGCCAGGCGGCCCTCGTCGTGCAGCGCCTCGGCGAGGTCGCGGCCCTGCAGGTGCTCCATCACCAGGTACATGAGGCCCTGCCAGACCCCGGAGTCGAAGACGGTGATGGTGTGGGCATCGGTGAGGCGCGAGACGGCGGTGATCTCGCGGCGGAAGCGGCTGGTCAGCTCTTTGTGGTCGCGCAGCTCGGCGCGCAGGAGCTTCACGGCGACGCGGCGGCCCAGGCCCAGGTGCTCGGCCAGGTAGACGGCGCCCATGCCGCCGGTGCCCAGCAGGCGCAGGACGCGGAAGCGGCCGTCGATCGTGGCGCCCACGAGGGCCCCCGGCCCCGTCGCCTCGGCGTGGCCGCAGCGGGGACAGACGGGCTGGGCGGCCTCGGTGCCGCAGGCCGCGCAGCGGCGGGCGTCGGTCACGGTGAGGGCCGGCGGATGGGCTCGTCGAAGGTGAGCGTCTCGCCGGTCGGGGAGCGGAGGGTGAAGCGCACGACGGGCGGGGCGGGCGGCTTCAAAAAGAGGCGCACCTCGCCGTCGCGGCGCTTCTCGAGGGTGCCGGGCGTCTGGAGGGTGACCGCCCAGCCAGGCTGGACGCGCAGGCCGGCGACGGGCCCGGGGGCGTCGGGCGCGTCGACGAGGCCGTGCCACTCATAGTGCACGAGCACATGCACGGTGAGGGTGCGGGGGCGGCCCGAGCCCGGGGTGACGTCCAGGGTCACGCGGTTGTCGCCCAGGTGCGTGGCGCCGCGCTCCAGCTCGAAGCGCAGGGTCGCCTCGCCATCCACGGCGGCGCGCCCGCCCGGCCACGTCACGCGGGCGGGGCCCGAAGTGCGCACGCCCACCTGCACCAGGTAGCCCGACGAGGTGCGGGTGACCGCCAGATCGCCGGCCAGCTCGGCGCGGAAGTCATCGCGGAGGGCGCTGATGGCCAGGGCGGCGACGAGGCCGGCGGCGGCGGCCACCCCCGCGAAGAGGGCCACCTGGCGCCAGCGCAGGGTGGCGGGGCGGCGGCGCGGCTCCGCCTCGACGCGGGCGACCGCCTCGGCGGTGCGCAGGTCGGCCCCGGTCGCACGGAGGGCCGGGAGGGGCGCGTCGGGCTCCTCGTCCAGATCGATGGCGTCCTGCTCGGCGGCGAGGGCCGGCACGGGCGCGGCCGAGGGCGGGTCGACGCGGACGGGGGCGAAGCTGTCGAGCAGCGTCGCGCCGTCGAGGGTGGCATGGGGCAGTCCCGCGGGCTGCGGGGGCCCGAGGAGCGTCTCCTCGGCGGCCTCGAGGGCCGGCCGGGCGGGCGGCGAGAACCGGGGCGCGCCGAGGCCGATGAGGGTGGCCTCGGGGCTGGCGGGGGCGATGCCGGGGAGGCCCACGAGCGTGCGGTGGCCGCCGGCGGGCGGGGCATCCGGCGCCAGGGCCGCCCCACACCCCCGGCATGCGGTCGCGTCGACGGGGCTGGGCGTCTGGCACACGGGGCACGGTGGGCGGGCGAGATCCACGGCGCGTCCGGGCAGTGCACTCGCCGGCAGCTTGGCTGAGAGCCCCGGCAGAGTCAATTGGCACGCCGGGCGGCGCTCGCGGCCTGGATGGCCGGACTTTTTTCAGTTTCTGCGCGACACGCCGCGCGACTGACCGAAAGAAGGAGACGAGCCGATCGGAGGGACGCCATGGCGGCCACGCTGCGCATCGAAGTGGAAGAGTTTCGCTACCTCAGCCCCCGCACCGGCCTGAGCCTGGCGATGTACGACGTCGTGGTGAAGGTCAGCGACGACCGCTTCGCCTTCGCCCCGACCGAGGCCCACCACGCCCTCGTCCTCGGGGTGCTGGGGCGGGCGCGCCAGCTCATGCCGGACGTCGACGTCTACGGCTTCCACGTCATGTCGAACCACCTGCACCTGCTCATCGGTGCGGCCACCCTCGGCGACAAGGCGCGCTTCCTGGCGTGGAGCATGCGGGAGCTCTCGAAGCGCACCAACCGGCGCCTGGGGCGGACGGGCAAGCTGCTGGAGCAGAACCGGTGCACGCAGGTCACGAGCGCCGCCCACGCCCTGCAGCGCCTGCGCTACCTGATGGGCCAGGCGACGGCCCAGTTCCTCGCGCGCCACCCGCACGACGACATCTTCCCCTCGTCGACGCCCGCGCTGCTGCACGGCCGCCCGCTGCCCGCCACGTTCCGCTACGCCGGCGCCGAGCCCATCGACTGCCCGCTGCACATCGACCGCTTGCCGGGGCTGGAGGACCTGAGCCCCGCCGAGCACCGCGCCCTCATGGGGCGCCTGGCCGACGACCTCGCGCGGGAGGCCCGCCCGCGGCGCAAGAAGGCCGGCGTGCGCCTCCCCCGCCCCGAGCAGCTGCGCCGGCTCGACCCGATGACGCGGCCCCGCGCCCGGCAGCGCAGCCCCAAGCCCGTCGTCCACGGCAGCGCCGAGCACGCCGCCCTGTGGCGCGCCCGCCACGCGGAAGCCCGCGCCGGCTACACGGAGGCGACACAGGCCTTCCAGCGCTGGCACCACGATCCGACGCAGCCGCTGCTGCCGTGGCCGGCCTGCACGCTGCCGCCGGCGTTCGCCCAGCGACACCTGAGACCCGGCCCGGCCTGAGCGGCCGGGCAGACTCCTGACAAGGTGAGCGAAGACCGCGCCCGGGGTGCCATGGGCGAGGTGCGCGCCGAGACCACGGCGTCGGGCGCCACGGAGGGTCAAGTCGCCGGCACCAGACGCGCGAGCCCTCTCTGACCGCGCCTCCACCCCGTCCAACGCCCCCATCCCCCCCGAAAGTGGCCCCCGGATTCCAGCCCCACCACCCCGTTGCACCCTTCCACCTCGATACCCGGTATCCCCGTGGGTGCGGGCGTTCCAGTGAGGTGGCAGCGTTGCAGGCGTCCTTGGGGATACCCGGTATGCAGGGGCGAGCGTCAGCGGTGGCTGATGGTGCCGCGGAGGCGGGTGGGGCCGCCGTCGGGGCATGGGAAGCGGACGTGGCGGAGGGCGGCTTCGACGCAGGTGCGGGCGTTGGGGGGGAGGCCGGGCACCTGGGCGCGGGTCACGACGCCCAGGGCGTCGACGGCGAGGCGGAACGGGATGGCGTCGGCGTCGGGGAGCGCGCAGGCGGCCAGGCGGGGCTCGTCGTAGAACGGGCTGGTGTCGAGGAGGGGCGGGGGGTGGTGCAGGCGGTAGTTGGTGATGCCGCCGGCGTCCGGGAGGGGGGCGGGCGGGCTGTCGGTGACCATGACGACGGCGCGGCGGGCGTCGCCGGGCGGGAGGCGGTGGGCGCGCAGGGCGTCGAGCAGGCAGGCGCGGGCGCGGGGGCTGCCGTCGAGGCGCTGGTGGTCGGCGTCGGTGACGGCGCCGTCGGCGGCCAGCTGCGCGACCAGGGTGTAGCTGAGGGCGCGGTGGGGGTCGCGGTCGGCGAGCTCGCGGCACGGGGCGAAGGCGGCGGCGAGGGCTTCGGCGGGGGCGGTGGGGAGGGTGGCGCGTCTCCAGCCCGAGTAGAGGTCGACGGCCACGCCGACGGGATGGCCCACCAGGCCGATGCCGCGGCCCCCGCCGCCCCCGCCGCCGTCGATGGGGGCGGCGGCGGCGATGGCGGCGGGCCAGCTCTCGGGCTCGTCGGGGGTCAGCTTCACGCTGAAGCGGGTGTCGGCGAGCTCGAACGTCGCGGCGCCGCGGTCGAGGGTGAGGTGGACGGTGCGGGCCGGGCCGCGCCGGGCGACGAGGTCCCAGACCTCGGGCGCCGCGGCGCAGGCACGGCCCGCCTTGCGGGTACGGCCGGCGCGGGCGACGGCGGCCCAGGCGTCGCCGCTGGCGAGGGGGCAGGCCCGGGGAAGCTGGGCGAGCCGCGCGGTGACCGCTGCGCGGATGTCTTCGACTTCCTTGGGGAAAAAGGGACCGTGCACCTCGACGGGGCCAACCCAGAAGGCGTGGGCGGCGGCGCAGGCGGCGAGGATGGGGGCGAGCATCGGGCGTCCTCCGGGCGGCGGCGTCGGGGCACCCTACCCCGCCGACCTGCCGGACGTCACCGCCCGTCCGTGGCCCCGCTGGGGGGAATCACGGACCCCCGGGGACGGTTTGGGGGCGGAGCCGGCGTGACCCCGCGCCGGGCCGTCGGTATGCTGACGCCCCCGTGACCTGGGAGGGATCATGTCGCGCACGCACCGCGCCGGACCTGGACGACGGTGGCTGCCCCTCGGGGTGGTCAGCCTGCTGCTGGCCTGCGGGGGCCCCCGCGCGGAGCCGACGCCCGCCCCGAGCGGCCCGCCGCGCCTCCTCATCCTGTCGTCCATGATCGGCTACATCGAGCCCTGCGGCTGCACCGTGGACCTGCTGCTGGGCGGCATCGACCGGGCGGCGGCGCGCGTCGCCGCGGAGCGGGCCGAGGGGCCGACGGCGGTGCTGGTGGTGGGGCCGACCTTCTTTGACGGCGCCGTGAAGGCCCACCAGGTGGGCCAGGAGGAGAGCAAGGCGCGCCTCCTGGGCAACGCCCTCCGCCGCCTGGGCGTGGACGCCTTCGCCCCCGGCCCCACCGACCTGGGCCAGGGCGCGCCCCTCTACGGCGAGGTGGCCCAGGGGCTGCCGGACGTGACGGTGAACGTCCCCGGCGGCCAGGGCCGCGTCATCGCGCTGGGTGCGCTCCAGGTCGGCCTGCTGGGCGTGGCGCCCGCCGGGGCGACGCTGGCGGGGGGCACGAGCACGGATCCCATCCCCGCGGCGCAGGCGGCGGCGCAGGCCCTGCGCGCCCAGGGTGCCCAGGTGGTGGTCGGCCTCGCGGCGCTGACCCGCGCCGATCTGCGGCCCGTCGCCCGCGGCGTCGAGGGCGTGGACCTCTGGGTGCTGGGCGACCACCCCGACGAGCTGGGGGCGGCCGCCGCCGTGGGCGAGACCTACGTGATCGAGGCCGGCGACCGCGGCCGCAACCTGGGCCGGGTGCTGCTGCGGGACGCCGCCGGGCCCGGCCGCCTGACCGATCCGGTCGGCGACCGGGACCGCCAGGCCGAGCGCTTGAAGCTGCAGATCCAGATGCGCCAGGACATGGCGGGGCGGATGCCCTCGCCGCAGCTCAAGGCGGCCATCGCCGAGCTGAAGGCGCAGCTCGCCGCCCTGCCGCCTGCCGCGGCCACCGGCAAGCGCTTCGAGTACAGCCTGGTGCCCCTGCCCAAGGAGGCCCCGGGCGACGCGGAGGTGGCGGCCTGGATGGCGAAGTGGAACGCCGACTTGAAGGCCATGAACCTCGCCGCGGCGGGGGACATCGCGCCGGTGCCGGCGGGCGGGCAGGCCTTCGTGGGCGACGCCCAGTGCGTCGACTGCCACGACGAGCCCATGCAGGTCTGGAAGCAGACGCCCCACGCGAAGGCGTGGCAGACGCTCGTCGACGCCGGCAAGACGTTCGACGCCGAGTGCGTGAGCTGCCATGTCGTCGGCTTCCAGCAGCCGGGCGGCACCGTCATCGGCAAGACGGCGGGCAAGGAGGGCGTGCAGTGCGAGGCCTGCCACGGCCCGGGCGAGAAGCACGCCGACATGGGCGGCGGCGAGGCGTACACGAAGCTGCGCGTCCCGGAGGCGGTCTGCGTGACCTGCCACAACCAGAAGCACTCGCCGAAGTTCGACTACGCGACCTACCTGCCGAAGGTGCTCGGCCCCGGCCACCAGAAGCGCGACTGACGGCGCGCGGCGCGGGTCAGGGCGCCGGCGAGGTGCGCAGCAGGCCGTCGCTCGTGGCGATCCAGAGCACGTCCCGGCCCACGGCGACGCCCGTCACCTCCCCCACGTCCTCGCGGCCTCGGACGGGCACCCGGCGCCACGGCCCCTCGGCGTCGCCTCGCCAGAGCCCGGCCTCCGTGCCGACGTAGACGCCCCCGCCAGGTGCCGGCGCCACCGCGAGGATGCGCCCCGTCAGCCCGCGCTTGCGGACCGGGGCGTAGCCCTCGGGGCCGAGCCGGCCGAGCCCCTCGAACGTCCCGACCCACGGCGTCGAGCCCGCCACGGCCACCGCCAGCATCAGCTCGCTGTCGAGGAAGTCGTTCTCGTCGTAGACCCGCGTCTCGCCGCCGGCGAACCGGGCCAGGCCCGCGTTCGTCGCCAGCAGCAGCGCGCCGTCCGGGCCGAGGGCGAGGTCGTTGATCCAGGCGTCGGGCAGCCGCACGCCGCCCTCATCGCCCGGCCGCGTGACCGTGAGCGTGCCGTAGCCGGCGCCCAGGTGGCCGAGGCCGATGGCCTGCAGCGATCCCGCGCCCTCGAACAGGGAGAACCAGGCCTCGCCGCCCTGGGCGACGACGGTGCCGACGCGCAGCCGGCCTGCGAGCCGGGGCGGGAGCGACACCCGCGCCAGCTCGGCGTAGCCCCCCTCGGTCGCGCGCAGGACGACGAGCGTGCCCGGCCCCGGCGGCCCGGGCGGTGGCGGCGGTGGGGGCTCCACGACGTCGTCCCGGGAGCGCGGGATGTCGACGGGCGGGGGCGGCGGGGCGGGCTCGCCGGGCAGGAGCCCGAGGACGAGCGCGCGCCCGGCGTCGAGGCCGACGGCGAGCACCCGCAAGGCGGGATCGGCGCCCACCCGCTGGGCCTGGAAGCCGCCCGGCCCGGAGCGCAGCAGGCGCCCGTCGGCCGTCACCGCCAGAGCCTCCCCTTCCCCGTCCACGACGAGCCGCGTGGGGGCGGGCGCCAGCAGGCCACCCGCCGCGTAGCGCCGCTGCTGCTCGCCGCGCCGGCCGACGACGCCCCGGCCGGTGATGGCGTGGTAGACGCTGCCGTCATCGCCGGGCGCCCACGCCGTGACCTGCCCCTCCGCGGGGGCGAGCTCGGGGGCGGGGCGCAGGTAGCGCGTGCCGCCCCGCGCGCTGGCGGGGCCGGCGCTGGCGCGGATGACGGGCAGCGGCGTGGCCTGGACCCGGGGCGCGACGATGGGCGCCGGCATGGGGACGGGCGGCGGCACCACGATCTCGCCGCTGGCGGGGGCCGCGGGCGGCGGCGGGGGCGCGTCGAGCAACGGCGGCGCGGGCCCGAGCGGGCCGGCGGGGGCCACCGGGGTGCCGGGGCCAGCGTCGGCCAGCAGCCACCACGACGTGGCCGATCGGATCGCGATGCCGGCGGGAGCGGGCCACGCGCCCAGCACGGGCCGCTCGACGCCCGGGAGCGGGTAGGACGTCCAGGTGCCGCCCTGGCGGATGGCCACGAGGCCGTCGTCGGCGCCGGTGCAGGTAGCCACGAGCCGGCCCGCCCGATCGCTGACGATCGCCCGCACGGCGGCCCCGCAGAGGCCCTGCTCGGTGGTGTGCTCCTCCAGGCGATCCGCCAGGATCTGCACCACGCCGCGGTCGCGGGTGGCGAGCCATACGGTGCCATCGGCTTCGACGGTGAGGTCCTGGCCGGCGTGGCGCGTGGAGAGCAGGCGGACCTGGCCCTGGTCGGCGTAGCCGACGCCCCCCGGCAGGGCCAGCCAGACCCCGCCGGCCGCGCGGGGCGCCAGATCCTGCACGCCGGCCTTGAGCGGCGGATCGGCCAGGAGCGACCAGGCCCCCGTCGCCGACCGCGACCAGAGCCCCTGCCCCGCGCCGATGTACCGCGTCTTGTCGGCCGCCTCCGCCAGGGCGTTGCCCGCGGTCGGCGCCGTGGCGTCCGCCTGGTAGGCGCCGGTGGCCACGTCCCAGCGGCCCAGGCCGCCCGCGCCGAGGGCGAGCAGCACGCCCCCCTGGGCCTCCAGCCGATCGACGCGGCCGGCGTCGGTGAACAGCGCCCAGGTGGGCGCCGCGGGCGCAGGGGCGGCCGGGGGCGGGGGCGCTGGACGTCCCCCACAACCCACGACACCCACCAGCCCTGCCATCGCAACCCACCGAGCCATCGCGCACCTCCGGCGCCCATGAGAGCCAAGGCCGCCCCGTTGCGCAAGCGGGGGGCCGGGAAAATCCCCCGCGGCGCGCCGGATTCCCGTGGCTCGCATCCGCTCGCCAGCCTGCTATAGTCCGCCCACGCCACCGTGACAGTCCGGGGCGCCGGGGACTCCGTGAGGCCGGTGGGCCGTGCCATCCGCGCGGAACGATTCGTGCTTTCGGTCAGGCCTCGGTCCCGCCCGCGTCAGGTCGCGCACGCTTCGGGGAGCAGGTTGCGGTTCATCCTCGCCATCGCCATCGCCTTCGCGCCCGCGGGCCTCCAGGCCCATGAGGTCGATGACGTCCCCTCGCGGGCGCAGCTCATCGAGGAGCTGCGGGGCATGAACGCGTCGCTGCGGCAGGCCCAGGCCCGGCTCGACACCAGCCTGGCCGTGGACGCGGCCGAGGTGGTGAAGGTCCTCAACGACGCCCAGGTGGCCTTCCTGTCCGAGGATCACCCCCGCGCCGCGCTCCAGCTCATGGGGCTCATCGCCCGGCCGGCCTTCAAGGGGCACCTGGCCTACCCCGAGGCCCTCGAGTACCTGGCCGAGTCGCTCTACGCCCTGGGCCTGGCCGAGTCGGCGCGGACCTACCTGCGCCAGGCCGTCGAGCAGCCGCGGCAGCTCCCGACCGTGTGGCGGCGGCGCCTCGCCCGGCTGCTGGAGCTGTCGGGGCGCACGCTGACGCTGCCCGAGCTGCGCGCCCTGTGGGCCCGCTTCCAGCGGGAGCAGGAGGACGACGCCGTCGGCCGCGAGGACGCCGCCGTCTACTACCAGTACGCCAAGGCGCTGGTGCACCACGACGCGCTCGAGGAGGCCGCGGAGCTCTTCACCCAGGTCCCCGAGGGCGATCCCTGGCACCTGCAGGCGCTGTACTTCCAGGGCATCATCCAGCTCAAGCGCGGCCAGCTCGTGAAGGCCCAGGCCGCCTTCGAGGTGGCCCTGGAGGCGTGGCAGCAGAGCCGGCCCCGGGCCCCCGAGCGCCCCTGGCTCGACGAGGTGGACGACGCCGGCCCCGCGCGGGAGCTGGTGGCCCTCGATCTGACCGAGGACGAGCGCCTGCCGCCGCCCGAGGTGGCCCGCCACGCGCGCCTGGGCGCGGCCCTGCACCTGTCGCTGGCCCGCCTCGCGGCGGCGCGCAACGACGACGCCGCGGCCTGGAACCACTACCGGCGGGTGCCCCGCGGGGATCCCGACTTCGCGGCGGCCCTGGCCGAGGCGACGTTCATCCTGTTCCGGCGCGAGGAGTACGCCTGGTGCGCCCGCCTGGTGGACCAGCTCCTCGCCGGCCGCGGCGACGACGTGTCGGCGGCCCAGCTCCAGCTCTGGAAGGGGCAGCTCCTCGCCCGGGGCGCCGCCTACGAGGAGGCCAGCGCCACCTACCAGCTGCTGGAGGCCTCGCTGGCCGACCGGGAGGCCATGGTGGAGGCCGGCGCCCAGGACGAGCGCCGCATCTTCTCGGAGCCCGTCCTGGCCTGGACGGAGCCCGAGGACGCCGGCCGGGCGCGCCAGCTGGAGGCAGATCTGGTGGCCCAGGAGGAGGCCCTCAAGGAGGCCCGCGAGATCGCGGAGCTGCTGGCCGAGCTGGTGGGCTCCGACAAGCTGCTGCCGGCCGTGGCGGGCGGGCGGGCCGTCATCGAGGATCTGGAGGCCCGGATGGCCCACTTCGGCCAGCACCTGGAGCTGGCCGGCCGGGTGGCCCACGCGGAGGCGGACGAGGATCTGCACGGCGGCGGCCCGCCGGCGACGCGGGACGACGTGGCGCGCATCGGCGCCAGCCGCCAGACGCTGGTGGACCGCATGGCGCGCTTCGAGGAGCAGCTCGACGCCTTCGAGGGCACCTACCGCGAGCGCATCGGCGCCGTGCTGGCGAAGGAGGTGCCGGTGCTGGCGAAGCTCGAGGCCGAGCTGGGCCAGCAGGTGGCCTCGGCGAAGCGGCTCAAGGGCGAGCTGGCCGACGCCGCCCGGGCCAACGTCGAGCAGTACGCCGCCGAGGCGCGCTTCGGCCAGGTGGACATCGCCTGGTGGCAGAAGGAAGAGATCACCCGCCGCATCCGCCTGGCCGTCACCGAGCAGGAGGACGCCCTCAAGGCCGTCGACGGCCCCGCCGACCCGCCCCCCCGCGCCGTGCCGAAGCCCCGGTCCGACGAGGACATGCCCGAGCTGCCCGAGCCCGGCGACGACGATGACGGCGAGGATGACGGTGAAGAGGAGATCGGCGGCGGCCCCCGGCGCGGCACGTCAGTGGCGCGGCGCTAGCCGCGCATCCCCTCGAAACTCTTAGGCTTTGCCGGCACCGGCCGGCGGCAGACCGTCCCGCTCCACGACATGGCAGGCCACCTGGCGACCCTGGCCGATGAGCATGGGCTCGTCGCGGGTGCAGCGGTCGGCGACGTCGGGGTTCAGCCGCCGCGCGGGGCAGCGCGTGTGGAACCGACAGCCCGACGGCGGGTTGAGCGGGCTCGGGACGTCGCCCTCGAGCACCACGCGGCTGCGCTGGGCCTCCACCTCGGGATCGGGGATGGGCACCGCCGAGATGAGGGCCTGGGTGTAGGGGTGGCGCGGGTCGCGGTAGAGCGTCTCGTAGTCGGCCACCTCGACGATGCGGCCGAGGTACATCACGGCGATGCGGTCGGAGATGTGGCGCACCGCCGAGAGGTCGTGGGCGATGAAGAGGAACGTCAGCCCCATGTCCTTCTGGAGCTGCTTGAGGAGGTTCATGATCTGGGCCTGGATGGACACATCCAGGGCGGCGATGGGCTCGTCGCAGACGATGAACTTCGGGCGGGTGGCCAGGGCGCGGGCGATGCCAATGCGCTGGCGCTGGCCGCCGGAGAACTCGTGGGGGTAGCGGCGGACGTACTGCGGGTTGAGGCCGCACTGGACCATGAGGTCCTGGACCTGCCGCCGCAGCTGCGCCTTGTCGCTCACGAGCCGATGGGTCACCAGGGGCTCGCCGATGATGTCCCCCACCGTCATTCGGGGGTTCAGGCTGGCGTAGGGGTCCTGGAAGATCATCTGCATGTGGCGCCGATACGGGAAGAGCGCCTTCTCGCTGAGCTTCGTGAGGTCCTCGCCCTCGAAGTGCACGGTGCCCGCCGTGGGGCGGTAGAGCTGGAGGATGGCGCGGCCCGTGGTGGACTTGCCGCAGCCGGACTCGCCCACCAGGCCCAGCGTCTCGCCGGGCCGGATGTCGAAGCTCACGCCGTCGACGGCCTTGACCCGGGCCACCTCGCGCTGGAAGACGACCCCCTTGCGCACCGGGAAGTGCATCTGGAGGTCGCGCACCGACAAGAGCGCGCTCATGCCGACACCTCCTGGAGCGGGTGGTGGCAGTGGGTGAAGTGCTCGCCGCCGATGGTCTTCGCGGCCGGGTAGTCCCGCCGGCAGGCGTCGCTGGCGAAGTCGCAGCGCGGCGCGAACGGGCAGCCCGGCGGCAGCTTCGTGACGATGGGCGGCAGGCCCCGGATGGGCTTGAGCTCGTCGTGGTCGGCGTCCAGGCGGGGCACCGAGTCGAGCAGGCCGCGGGTGTACGGGTGGGCCGGCCGGCGGAAGAGGTCGGCCGCGGGCGCCGACTCGGCGACGCGGCCCGCGTACATCACCATGATCTCGTCGGCCATGCCCGCCACGACGCCGAGGTCGTGGGTGATGAGGATGACCGACGTGCCCTCGTCCTCCTTGAGCTGCTTGATGAGCTCGAGGATCTGGGCCTGGATGGTCACGTCGAGGGCGGTGGTGGGCTCGTCGGCGATGAGCAGGCGCGGCTTGCACAACAGCGCCATCGCGATCATCACGCGCTGGCGCATGCCCCCCGAGAACTGGTGGGGGTACTGGTCGAAGCGGCGCGCCGGATCGGGGATGCCGACGTGCTCCAGCATCTCGATGCCCCGCTTGCGGGCGGCCTTGCGGTCGAGGCGCTGGTGCAGCTCGAGCACCTCGGTGAGCTGGCGGCTCACCTTGAGGTACGGGTTGAGGCTCGACATGGGGTCCTGGAAGATCATCGAGATCTCGTTGCCCCGCAGCCGCCGCATCTCCCGCGCGCTCGCCTGCACGAGGTCGCGGCCCCCGAAGAGCACCCGCCCGCCGGCGATGCGGCCGGGGGGCGTGGGGATGAGCCCCATGATGGCGTTGCACGTCACGCTCTTGCCCGAGCCCGACTCCCCCACGATGCCGAGGGTGGCCCCGCGCTCCAGGTGGAACGAGACGCCGTCCACGGCGCGGACGACGCCGCCGTCCGTGCGGAAATGGACTTGCAGATCATGGACTTCCAGCAGGTTCTCGGCCATCGATCAGTCCTTGCGCACCTGGGGATCGAGGGCGTCGCGCAGGCCGTCGCCCAGGAAGTTCAAGGCCAGCAGGGTGATGGCCAGGGCCGAGCCGGGGAAGATGATGAGCCAGGGGTACTCCTTGTAGGCCTTGGCCCCCTCGGCGGCGAGGGAGCCCCAGGAGGCGTAGGGCGCCTGGACGCCGAGGCCGAGGAAGGAGAGGAACGCCTCCTCCAGCATGACGGCCGGCACCGTCAGGGTGGAGTAGACGATGATGGGGCCCAGGGCGTTGGGGATGAGGTGGCGCAGGATGATGGTGCGCTTGCTCACGCCGATGCAGTGGGCCGCCTCGATGAACTCGCGGCTCTTGAGGCTGATGACCTGGCCGCGGACGATGCGGCTCATGGTGAGCCACTGCACCGCCCCCAGGGCGAAGAAGAGGAGGTAGAGCTTCGACTCGGCGGGCATCTCCTGGAAGATGACCATGAGCAGGATGACGAGGAACATGAACGGCAGGCCGTACATGACATCCACGAAGCGCATCATGAGGTTGTCGACGCGGCCGCCCAGGAAGCCAGCGGTGGCCCCCCAGAACACGCCGATGACGAAGCTCACGAAGGTGGCGATGAAGCCCACCATGAGCGAGACGCGCCCGCCCTGGATGACCCGCGTCAGCATGTCGCGGCCCAGCTCGTCGGTGCCGAAGACGTGCACCTCGGGCCGCGGCGCCCCCTTGAACTCGGCGGCCGAGAGGCGGCGGTCCTGGTCGGTGTCGTGCTTGCGGATGAACCAGCGCGCCTCGCCATCGGGCAGGATCTCGGTGACCTCGGTGGCCCGCGCCTCCGCGGCCGTCACCTTGCCGTCGTGGTCCGTGTCGAAGATGCGGTGCGTCGCCTCGGCCGAGTCCTTGAGGAGCGGGATGGGCGCGGCGTCGAGCTCGGCCACCGAGAGATCGCCGTCGCCGTCCTCGTCGAAGCGCTTGAACTCCAGGTCGCTCAAGGCGGTGGAGAGCTCGGCGCGGTCGATGAAGCCGTCCTGGTTGGTGTCGATGGTGGCGAACGGCAGCTCGTCCGGGGGGATGAGGCGGTCGTGGTGCATGGGCACCGACCGCGCCCCCATGGGCTTCGGCTCGAAGGACAGGTGCTGCTCGTCGAAGCTGAAGCGCGTGCCATAGGCGCTGATCAGATCGAACGTCAGCGCCAGGATGGCCATCAGCAGCACGACGGCCAGGCCCACCATGGCGGCGCGGTTGCGCAGCAGGCGGCGCCAGGCGTCCTGCCAGAGGCTGGTGCCCTTGGCGAGCTCGGTCTCCGGCGCCGCGGCCGGCGTCGGGGCGGGATCAGTCATAGCTCACCCGCGGATCCAGCAGGGTGTAGAGGATGTCGACCACCAGGTTGAGGACCACGAGGAGCGCCGAGTACAGCACGATGGTCCCCAGGACGAGGGGGTAGTCGCGGTTGAAGGCCGAGGCCACGAAGTGGGTGCCCAGGCCCGGGATGTTGAAGATGCGCTCGATGACCACCGAGCCCGTCAGCATGCCGGCGAAGGCGGGGCCGAGGTAGCTGACCACCGGCATCACCGCCCCCTTGAGGGTGTGGCGGGTGATGATGACGCGCTCGGACAGGCCCTTGGCGCGCGCGGTGCGCACGTAGTCCTGGCGGACGACCTCGAGCATGCCCCCGCGGGACAGGCGCGCGATGTACGCGGCGTAGTACATGCCCAGCGACAGGCTCGGCAGCACGCTGGACTGGAAGTGCCCGAGCAGACCCTTCTCCAGCCCGTTCCAGTTGGCCGCGTCGAACCACTGGAGATTCAAAGAGAAAATGTAGACCAGGAGGGGTCCTAGCACGAAGTTCGGGATGGACACCCCGGCCATCGCCCCCGTCATCGTCGTGTAGTCTTGCCAGCGATTCTGTTTGAAGCCGGCGTACAGACCCGTGGGCAGCCCGAGCAAGAGCGCGAAGAAGAGCGCTTGCAGGCCGAGGATCATCGAGACCGGCAGGCCATCAGCCAGGATCTCGTTGACCGTCTTGTCGGGGTACTTCATGGACGGGCCGAAGTCGGCGTGCAGGAGGATGCTCTCCATCTGCAGCGCGTACTGGGCCCACAGGGGCTTGTCCAGGTGGTACTTGGCCCGGATGTTCTTCTCGATCTCCTCGGGGAGCTTCTTCTCGCCGTCGAACGGCCCGCCGGGGGCCGCCCGCATCACGAAGAACGAGGCCGTGATGACGACGAAGAGCACCAGCACCGCCGAGACGATGCGGCGCAACACATAGCGCAGCACGCGGCTACCCCTTCACCCGGAACCACCGGGTCGCATGGACGCCCTGGAGGTGGTGCTCATAGCCCTCCACCCACTCGTGCATCATGTCCTGCTTGACGTAGTAGTAGATCGGGATGGCCGGGAGCTGCTCGCAGAGGATGGCCTCCGCCCGCTTGAGCATGGCGAAGCGCTTGACCGGATCGGCCTCCCGGACGGAGCCGTGGATCAGGTCGTTGAACTCGGGGTCGTCGAAGTTGCAGCGGTTGTTGGGGTTGGCCCCCTCGAAGAGCTCGAGGAAGGTCAGCGGATCGAGGTAGTCGCCGATCCAGGCGAACCGCGTGATCTGGAAGTCCTTCTCGTGCTGCTTCTTGAGCAGGACCTTCCACTCCATGTTGTCGAGATCACAGGAGATCCCGAGGTACTTCTTCCACTCCTGCTGGATGAACTGGGCCACCAGCTTGTGGCCCTCCAGGGTGTTGTAGCTGATCTGGAAGCGGGGGAAGCCCTTGCCGTCGGGGTAGCCGGCCTCGGCGAGGAGCTCGCGGGCCTTGTCGGGATCGAAGGTGTCCCCCTGGGCCTTGGTGTAGCCCAGGTCTTCGAGGCCCGGGTGCACGATGCTCCAGGCCTCCTGCTGCCCCCCCTTGATCACGTACTTGCCGATGCTCGACTTCTGGATGGCCAGGTTCAGGGCCCGGCGCACCCGCACGTCGTCGAAGGGCGGGGACTTGATGTTGATGAGGTAGAAGTAGACGCCCAGGTAGGGCGTGGTCGAGAGCAGGGGCTCCTTCTCGCGCAGGTACTTCGGCAGGGCCGAGGGCGGCACCTTGCTATCGAGGTAGTCGGTCTCGCCGGCCAGGAACATGTTGTGGGCCGGGTCATCCTCCTGGGTGATTTTGAAGACCACCTTGTCGAACGGGATGGTCGCGCGGTCCCAGTAGTGCGGGTTGGCCACGGCGACGATGCGCTGGTTCTGCTGCCACTCGGTGACGCGGAAGGGCCCGTTGCTGACGATGTTCTCGGGGCGGGCCCAGCGGTCGCCGTGCTTCTCGATGACGTGCCGCGGGACGGGCGCGTAGGAGTAGAAGGCGGTGAGCTGCAGGAAGAAGGGCGTCGGGCCCACCAGGCGCACCTGGAGGGTGTAGTCGTCGAGGGCCTTGACGCCGACCTTCTCGCGCAGGGCCGGGGCCTGGTCGGCGGGGGCCTCGTTGTACTCGCGGCCGCCCTCCAGGAACCAGAGGATGGACGCGTAGCGCGAGGCCGTGACCGGATCGAGCACGCGCTTCCACGACCACTCGAAGTCATGGGCCGTCACGCCCACCCCGTCCGACCACTTCGCGTCGCGGCGCAGGTAGAAGGTGTAGGTGATGCCGTCCTCGGACAGGTCGTGCCGCTCGGCGACCCCGGGGGGCCAGACCTTGTGGCTGGCCCCGTACTGGTAAAGGCCCTCGAAGGCGTCCTGGATGACCGTGCCGCCCTCGGACTCGCTGCACAGGCCCGGATCGAGGTACTCGGGCTCGCCGAGGCTGCGCTGGAAGACCCGCGGGCCCTCGGCCTTGCGGACGAGCTTGCGCTCCTCGGGCCGGTTGCAGGCGAGCAGGGCGAGCGCGGTGGCGCTCAGCTTGACGAACTCCCGTCGATCCAAAGGGCGTCTCCAGGCGGTCGAGCAGACTGCGCATCTTGGCTGGCGGCGGGGCAGACCGTCAAGGCGGGGTGGCGTGGGGGGCGCGCGGGGCCGATGGGGCCGGGCCAGGGGCGCGACGGCGGGCGCAGGGCGGCCCGCCCCCGGTGGGGGGTGGTGGGCCGGATTACGGTGTGAAGTCGAGGAGTTGCCGCCCGCGCCGGGGCGGGCGGCGAGCGCGGGGCGCTAGCGGCGGCGGCGGCGCAGGAGCAGCGGCAGGCCGAGCAGCAGGAGGGCGAGGGGCGCGGGGCCATTCTGGCTGCCCGGGGCGTCGCAGGCGCAGTCCGCCGTGTCGGAGCCCGTGAACTGGCCGTCGAAGGGATCGCGGTCGTCCACCTCGTCGCAGGCGTCGCCCAGGCCATCGGCGTCGATGTCGAGCTGGTCGGCGTTCTCGATCGTCGGGCAGTTGTCGGCGCTGTTCTCCACCCCGTCGTCGTCCATGTCGTCGTCGCAGGCGTCGCCGAAGCCGTCGCCGTCGATGTCGGACTGCTGGTCGTTCGGATCGTCGGGGCAGTTGTCGTCCTCGTTGCCGATGCCGTCGCCGTCGCGATCGATGGCGGTGAAGTCATCGCTGCCGTCGTTCGGGTCCAGCTCGCCCTCGTCGATCCGGCCGTTGCGGTTCCGGTCCTCGCCCGCGTCGGGCACGCCGCCGTTGTCGGTGTCGGCCGCCAGCGGGTCGGTCGTGGTGGACGGATCGGCGTCGGCGACGAAGTTGCCGCGCAGCTTGTCGGTGTCCTCGGTCAGGTCGTCCTCGGTGACGCCCAGCTCGGTGCCGTCCAGCAGGCCGTCACCATCGCTGTCGGGGTCGAGGGCGTTGATGAGGCCGTCGCCGTCCGTGTCGTAGTCCCAGCGGGGCTCCTGGTCGTCGCGCACGCCATCGTCATCGGAGTCGGCGTCCAGCGGATCGGTGCCGGCGTCCTCCTCGATGTCGTTGGGCAGGCCGTCGCCGTCCATGTCGTCGTCGCAGAGGTCGCCCAGGCCGTCGCCGTCGTGATCGCCCTGGTTGGCGTTGCTGATGCCCGCGCAGTTGTCGGTGTCGTCGGCGATGCCGTCGCCATCGGCGTCCTCGTCGCAGGCATCCCCCAGCCCGTCGCGGTCGGCGTCGGCCTGCTCGGGGTTGGTGGTCATCGGGCAGTTGTCGAGGCGATCCACCACGCCGTCGCCGTCGTCATCGGTGTCGCAGGCGTCGCCGAGGCCGTCCCCGTCCAGATCGGCCTGGTCGGGGTTGGCCACGTCGTCGCAGTTGTCGTCGTCGTTCAGCACGCCGTCGCCGTCGTCATCGTTCTCGCAGGCGTCGCCGATGCCGTCCGCGTCCGCGTCGGCCTGGTCGGCGTCCGGGGTGCGGGGGCAGACGTCGGCGGCGTCGGGCACGCCGTCGCCGTCGTCATCGTCGTCGCAGGCGTCGCCGACGCCGTCCCCGTCCAGGTCGCCCTGGTCGGGGTCCGCCGTGAGGGGGCAGAGGTCGTCGCCGTCGGCCACGCCGTCGCCGTCATCGTCGTCGTCGCAGGCGTCGCCGTCGCCGTCGCCGTCGGTGTCCACCTGCTCCGGATCGGCGACCAGCGGGCAGACGTCGTCCTCGTCGTGGACCTCGTCGCCGTCGTCGTCGGTGTCGCAGGCGTCGCCCTGGCCGTCGCCGTCCGTGTCGAGCTGGTCGGGGTTGGGCACGTCGGGGCAGTTGTCCAGGCCACCGTCGCCGCCGTCGCCGTCCGGGTCGTCGTCGCAGACGTCGCCGATGCCGTCGGCGTCCACGTCCTCCTGGCGGACGTTCGGGACGGTCGGGCAGTTGTCGGCCACATCGGGGATGCGGTCGTCGTCGTCGTCGTCGTCGCAGGCGTCGCCGAAGCCATCACCCTCGTTGTCGGCCTGGTCGGGGTTGGGGACCAGCCGGCAGTTGTCGGCGTCGTCGAGGATCTCGTCGTTGTCGTCATCCTCGTCGCAGGCGTCGCCTACGCCATCGCCGTCGGCGTCGGCCTGGTCGGGGTTGAAGATGTCGACGCAGTTGTCGCCCTCGTCCGGCACGCGGTCGGCGTCCAGATCCCCGTCACACGCGTCGCCGCGGCCGTCCCGATCGGTGTCGAGCTGGTCGGGGTTCGGCGTGAAGACGCAGTTGTCGACGCCATCGGCGATGCCGTCGTTGTCGTCATCGGGATCGCAGGCGTCGCCGATGCCGTCCTCGTCGGCGTCGGCCTGGTCGGGGTTCTGCCGGTAGGGGCAGTTGTCGTTCTCGTCCACCACCCCGTCGTTGTCGTCGTCGGCGTCGCAGGCGTCCCCGATGGCGTCGCGGTCGAAGTTGGCCTGGTCGGGGTTCGGGACCACGCGGCAGTTGTCGGCGTCGTCGAGCACGCCGTCGTTGTCGTCGTCGCCGTCGCAGAGATCGCCGCGGCCGTCCTGGTCGGCGTCGAGCTGGTCGGGGTTGGGCGTGAAGACGCAGTTGTCGTCGACATCCGGCACCCGGTCGTCGTCGTCGTCGGCGTCGCAGGCGTCGCCCGCGGGATCGCGGTCGTTGTTGGCCTGGTCCGGGTTCGGCGTGCGCGGGCAGTTGTCCTGCGGATCGGGCACGCGGTCGTTGTCGTCGTCGTCGTCGCAGGCGTCACCCAGGCCGTCCTGGTCCGTGTCGCGCTGGTCGGGGTTCGGCTCGAAGACGCAGTTGTCGGCGGCATCCTCGATGCCGTCGTTGTCGTCGTCGGCGTCGCAGGCGTCGCCGCGGCCATCGCCATCGCTGTCGAGCTGGTCGCGGTTGGGCGTCTGCGGGCAGTTGTCGGCGCCGTCGTTCACGCCGTCGTTGTCGTCGTCCAGGTCGCAGGCGTCGCCGAAGCCGTCTCGGTCGTTGTCGCCCTGGTCGTTGTTGCGGACCAGGCGGCAGTTGTCGTCCACGTCGGGCACGCCGTCGTCGTCGTCGTCGGCGTCGCAGGCGTCGCCGCGGCCGTCCAGATCGCTGTCGATCTGGTCGGGGTTGGCGGCCTGCGGGCAGTTGTCGCCCACGTCCGGCACGCCGTCGGAGTCCTGGTCGCCGTCGCAGGCGTCGCCGATGCCGTCGCCGTCCAGGTCGCCCTGGTCGGGGTTCGGGGTCAGCGGGCAGTTGTCATCGGGGTCGCCGACGCCATCGCCGTCGTCGTCGTCGTCGCAGGCGTCGCCGCGGCCGTCGCGATCGCTGTCGAGCTGGTTCTGGTTCTGCGTGAACACGCAGTTGTCGCGGTCATCGGGCACGTCGTCGTTGTCATCGTCGGCGTCGCAGGCGTCGCCGAAGATGTCGCGGTCGTTGTTGGCCTGATCGGGGTTGGCCACCAGGCGGCAGTTGTCGTTGGCGTCGGCCACCCCGTCGTTGTCGTCGTCGGGATCGCAGGCGTCGCCGCGGCCGTCCTGGTCCGTGTCCACCTGGTCGCGGTTGGCGGTGAAGGGGCAGTTGTCCTCCCCATCGGCCACCGCGTCGTTGTCGTCGTCGGGATCGCAGGCGTCGCCGAAGCCGTCGGCGTCGTTGTTCTCCTGGCCCTGGTTGGCGGTCAGCGGGCAGTTGTCGCGGACGTCGTCCACCCCGTCGTTGTCGTCGTCCGCGTCGCAGGCGTCGCCGATGCCGTCGGCGTCGTTGTCGCGCTGGTCGCGGTTGGCATCGCGCGGGCAGTTGTCGCCGGCGTCGGGCACGCCGTCGCCGTCGTCGTCGGCGTCGCAGGCGTCGCCCTGGCCGTCGCGGTCGAGGTCGGCCTGGTCGGCGTTGGCGACGAGCGGGCAGTTGTCGCCCACGTCGCGGACGTCATCCCCGTCGTCGTCGTCGTCGCAGGCGTTGCCGAACCCGTCGCGATCGGTGTCGAGCTGGTCGGGGTTGGGGATCACGCGGCAGTTGTCGGCGTCGTCGTTGATGCCGTCGTTGTCGTCGTCGGGATCGCAGGCGTCGCCCTGGGCGTCGTTGTCGGTGTTCTCCTGCGCGGGGTTGCGGTCGTTCGGGCAGTTGTCCCGATCGTCGGGCACGCCGTCCGCGTCGCGGTCGCCGTCGCAGGCGTCCCCGATGCCATCGTTGTCGATGTCGCTCTGGTCGGGGTTGCGGTCGTTCGGGCAGTTGTCGTTGACGTCGGGCACCCCGTCGTTGTCGTCGTCGGGGTCGCAGGCGTCGCCGATGCCGTCGCGCTCGTTGTCGCGCTGGTCGGGGTTGGAGACGAGCGGGCAGTTGTCCTGGGCGTCGCTCACGTCGTCGTTGTCGTCGTCGTCGTCGCAGGCGTCGCCCTGGCCATCGCGGTCGTTGTTGGCCTGGTTCTGGTTCGCCACCAGCGGGCAGTTGTCGTTGACGTCGGGCACGCCGTCGTTGTCGTCGTCGGGGTCGCAGGCGTCACCCAGGCCGTCGCGATCGGTGTCGCGCTGGTCGGGGTTGGGCACCAGGTCGCAGTTGTCGGGGCCGTCGGCCACGCCATCGCCGTCGTCGTCGCCGTCACAGGCGTCGCCCTGGCCATCGCGATCGGTGTCGAGCTGGTTCTGGTTCGCCGCGAAGACGCAGTTGTCGCCCACGTCGGGCACGCCGTCGTTGTCGTCGTCGTCGTCGCAGACGTCGCCCTGGGCGTCGCCGTCGTTGTTGGCCTGGTTCGGGTTGGCGTTGACCGGGCAGTTGTCGTTGGCGTCGGGCACGCCGTCGTTGTCGTCGTCGTTGTCGCAGGCGTCGCCGATGTTGTCGCCGTCGCGGTCGGCCTGGTCGCGGTTCACGACCAGCGGGCAGTTGTCGCCGCCGTCCAGGACGCCGTCGTTGTCATCGTCCACGTCGCAGGCGTCGCCCTCGCCGTCCCGATCGGTGTCGAGCTGGTTGGCGTTGCCGGCGAACGGGCAGTTGTCGTTGCCGTCGAGGACGCCGTCGTTGTCATCGTCGGGATCACAGACGTCGCCCAGGGCGTCGCGGTCGTTGTTGGCCTGGTTGTCGTTGGCGATGAGCGGGCAGTTGTCCTGGGCATCGGCGACGCCGTCGTTGTCGTCGTCGTTGTCGCAGGCGTCGCCGCGGCCGTCGCCGTCGGTGTCGAGCTGGTTCGCGTTGGCCACCGCCGGGCAGTTGTCGTGGGCGTCGTCGATGCCATCGCCGTCCTGGTCGAGGTTGTTCACCGTGACGGTGAACTGCAGGACGGTCGCCTGGCCGAGCGGATCGGTCACGGTCAGCGAGCAGGCGAAGCGCAGGCCGGCGGCCGGGGCGTCGATGTTGCGCGCGTCCACCTGCAGCGCGGTGCCGTTGGCCACGGGCTGGATGGGCAGGCCCGCCGCGCAGGCCCACTCGAAGCGGATGGCGCCGCCCTCGGGATCGACCGAGTCGCTGCCGTCGATGACGAGGATGCTGCCCTCGTCCACCACCGGCGGATCGGGATCGATGTCGGCGATGGGCGGGTCATTGCAGGTGATGTTCACCCGCGCGAAGGCCACGTTCTGCAGGCCGAACCGGTCGGTCACCCGCAGGGCCACCTGGTGCTCGACGCCGCAGGGCTCGGGGAACCGCGCCGTGACGTCCGGGCCCAGGTCCTGGAACTGCACCAGGCCGTTGCTGTCGTCGAGGTCCCACTCGTAGCGCACGATGGCGTCGTTGAGGGGCGCCCCGGCGTTGGGATCGAAGCTCGTCCCGCCGGAGAGGGCGATGTCGCGGCCCACGGGCCCCGCCGGGTTGGGCGGCGTGATGCGCGCCACCGGGGGCACGTTGCCCGAGTCGACGCGCACCTGCACCTCGGCCACGTCCGAGAGGGGCGGGTTCTGGTTGTCGGTCACGCGGAGGCGGGCCGTGTAGGTCCGGGGCAGCTCGGCGATGGCCGGGTTGAACCGGTGCACCGGCGCCTCGTTGGCGTTCGCCGTCTGGAAGTCGAAGGCGCCGTCGCCATCGAAGTCCCACTCATACAGCGCGATCGGGATGTCGGGGTTGAGGTGGAACGACCCGCTGTGGTCGAAGGTGACCTCCTGGTTGATGGCCACCTGCACCGGGTTCGCCTGGGCCACCGCCTTGGGGGCCTGGGCGAAGAGGTTCGAGGCGAGCATCAGCAGCGACCACTGGGTGTAGAGGCCGGCGATGTCCGTCTGGCCGGGGCCGCTGAACCGCCCCGTCGCGGCGTCCTGGCGGCTGGTCAGCACATGGGCCACGCCGATGGCCGGGTCGTTGTACCAGTCGAAGTTCGTGCCGTTGCTGCGGGTCAGGCGCTCGATGGGCGGGTCGGCCAGGCGCATGGCCTTGAAGCCCGCGAAGAGGCCGTAGGTGTAGCCGAGCATGAGGTTGTTGTTGGCCTCGCCCGCGCCGCCGCCCCAGTTGTCGGCGATCCAGCGCACCGAGGTGGCGAACTCGGCGTTGTTGCTGCGGCGGCCGTCCATGATCCACTGGACCATGCCGGAGGGGGTGGTGGCCGCGCAGCCCCAGAGGCACTGGGCGCTGTCGTAGCCGATGGTGCCGTTGGCGTTCCACATGGAGCGCACCGCGGCGTCGTTCTCGGTCTTCACGAAGTTGGGGATGGTCAGGCCCCACTCGCGCTCGGCGGGGATCATGCCGATGGCGGCCCACTGGCTCGAGGAGTTGTCGGGGTGGCCGGGGGTGTAGTTGTAGTTCCAGCTGCCGCGCTGGGGCACGGCGAAGTTGGAGTCGATCTGGCCCCAGGCGTAGCCGTCGATCATGTCCTGGATGGCGTCGCCGTAGGTGTAGGCCCGGCCGTTGATCCGCAGCTCGGCGAGGGGGCCCGTCGGCACCTCGGCGTCCGGGGTGCCGGAGGCCACGATGCCGTCCATGATCACGCCGTTCTGGTACACCTCGTTGCTGCGGCCGGCGATGGTCACGCCGATGCCGTTGCCGTTCACGTCGGGGTTGCCGGCGTTCTTGTTGGCGATCTGCACCACCTCGACGCGCGTCCACAGCCAGCGCATGGCCTGCTGGACGGTGTAGGCGTAGGGGCTCTGCCGCGGGTTGATCGTCTCGCGGTGGCCGTGGGCCTCGAACGCGTTGATGGCCGCGGCGGTGGCCGACGGCAGGTTGCCGTAGCTGCCTTCGGCGACAATCTGGCCGCTGGCCTGCGCGCGCTTGTAGAGGTACCAGAGGCCGCGATCGATGGCGACGTTGACCCGCGTCTCCAGGTTGTTCTCCCGGATCGTCATCGGGTAGTCGGCGGTGGCGCAGTTGTTGCCGTCGTCGCAGATGGTCAGCCGGGCGGTGAAGGGGGAGCCGGGCGGGCCATTGTAGGTGTGGCGGGCCTCGAGGACGCGGTTGTCGGCGATGGCCTGGAAGGCCGTCTCCTCCCCGTCGCCGAAGGCCCACTTGAAGCGGGTGCCGATGTACGACAGCCCCTGCGCGCCTTCGGCGTCGGCCCAGGCGTTGTTGCGAGACTGATCCACCGCGGCGTTGGTGTTGGCCGCGCACAGGTTCGTCTCGGTGCAGTTGCCGCCGGTGCGGTCGACGATGCAGATGCGCTTCGACTCGCCTTCGTCGATCACCGTCATGGCCGCCCACAGGTAGTGGGTGCCGGTGGCCGCCTTGTTGAAGCGCGCCGTGTTCGCCTGCAGGTCCGGGTTCCAGGCCGCCAGCACCGCGGCGTCGCGCGTGGTGGCGGTGGTGATGGGCGGATCACACTGACAGTGGACGCCATTGACGCCGAGCTGGCCCACGGCGACGCCGTTGAGCTGGAAGACCTGCGCGTCGTTGTTGCACGTCGTCAGCGACTCGATCGTCACGCTGTCGATGGTGCGGAAGTCGGCGGCCCCCTGGTTCGGCGGCGGCACGAAGCCCAGCTCCACGCCCTTCAGCTCCGTCTCGACGCCGCTCAGGATGTCGTGAGGCACGCGAGGCGCCGTGGCAATCCAGGGGATCGTCGCCGCGGCGGGCACATCCTGCGCGGACGCGAACGCCGGGACGAGCACCGCGAGGCATGCAAGTCCCCACCCCCGCATGTCCACGGCAACTTGACGCTTCATCGATCCCTCCAGCCTCGGCCGCGGCTGGCCCGCGCGGCCTGAAAAGTCTCTGCGTTCCGGAGCTCGGTGAGCCCTCTCCCACCAGCCGCCGCTCGGCCTCCTCGGCCGTGCTGGGACCTGCAGGGATGCCCCTGCCTGGGCCCACGGCCGAGACAAACTCCGGTGGCCATGGTATCGCCCCGCATTTTTTCAAAGAAGGTGAATTTGAGGAATGAAATAACTGCTTTGATTTTCGCCACTTGGCGCCTCAGGGGGCGATCTGTGGCTGGAAGGGCCCGGTTTGTTCCAGGCCAGGAGGCGGGGGGCTGAGCGGGGGGCGCCGGGCGGCGCCCCGCTAGCGGCGGCGGCGGCGCAGGAGGAGCGGCAGGCCGAGGAGCAGCAGGGCCAGGGGCGCGGGGCCGCGGTCGCTGCCGGGGGCATCACAGGCGCAGTCGGCCTGATCACTGCCGGTGAACTGACCGTCGAAGGGATCGCGGTCATCCACCTCGTCACAGACGTCGCCCTTGCCGTCGGCGTCCACGTCGAGCTGGTCCTCGTTGGCGTCGTCGGGGCAGTTGTCCTCGGCGTTGGACACGCCGTCGCCATCGCGGTCATCGTCGCAGACGTCGCCGATGCCATCGCCGTCGTGGTCGGCCTGGCCCTCGTTGGGGTCGTCGGGGCAGTTGTCCCGGTCGTTCGGGCGGCCATCGCCGTCGCGATCCGTCACGGCGGTGTCGTCGGCCGGATCGTTGGGATCGAGCTCGCCGTCGTCGACGCGGCCGTTGTGGTTGGCGTCCTCGGCGCCGTCCGGCACCCCGCCCCGATCCGTGTCGGCCACGGTGGGATCGGTGGTGGTGCTGGGGTCGGCGTCGGGGGTGAAGGCGCCGGCGCCCACGTCGGTGTAGGGGCCGAGGTCGTCCTCGGTGACGCCCAGCTCGGTGCCATCGCCGATGCCGTCGCCGTCGCTGTCGGGGTCGAGGGCGTTGATCAGGCCGTCGCCGTCGGAGTCCTCGTCCCAGCGGATCTCGGCGTCGTCGGTGACGCCGTCATCGTCGGAGTCCCCGTCGGCGGGATCGGTGCCGGCGGCCTCCTCGACGTCGTTGGCGAGGCCGTCGCCGTCGATGTCGCCGTCGCAGGCGTCGCCGGCGCCGTCGCCGTCCAGATCGGCCTGGTCGGCGTCGGCCATCCAGGGGCAGACGTCCTCGCCGTCGGCGACGCCGTCGCCGTCGTCATCGTCGTCGCAGACGTCGCCGATGCCGTCGCCGTCGTTGTCGGCCTGGTCGAAGTTGCGGTCGAAGTCGCAGTTGTCGGCCGCGTCGCTGATGCCGTCGTCATCGTCGTCGGTGTCGCAGGCGTCCCCTTCCCCGTCGCCGTCGTTGTCGGCCTGGTCGGGGTTGGCGGTGCGCACGCAGTTGTCGGCGTAGTCGAGCACGCCGTCGCTGTCGGCGTCGCCCTCGCAGGCGTCGCCCACGCCGTCGCCGTTGGCGTCCACCTGGTCGGGGTTGGCGATGAACGCGCAGTTGTCCTCGCCATCGGCCACGCCGTCGCCGTCGTCATCGTCGTCGCAGAGGTCGCCGATGCCGTCCTCGTCGTTGTCGGCCTGATCGGGGTTGGCCGTCAGCCAGCAGTTGTCGCCGTCGTTGTAGATGCCGTCGTTGTCGGCGTCGTCGTCGCAAGCGTCGCCCACGCCATCGGCGTCCTCGTCGCCCTGATCGGGGTTGTCGGCCTCCGGGCAGTTGTCGGCGCCGTCGCCCACGCCATCCCCGTCGGTGTCGCGGTCGCAGGCATCGCCGGCGCCGTCGCCGTCGATGTCCGCCTGGTCGGGGTTGGCCACCAGCGGGCAGTTGTCGTCCCCGTCGTCCACGCCGTCGTCGTCGTCGTCGTCGTCGCAGGCGTCGCCCGCGCCGTCGCCATCCGTGTCGTGCTGGTCGCGGTTGGCCACCAGCGGGCAGTTGTCGGCGGGATCGAGCAGGCCGTCGTCGTCGTCGTCGGTGTCGCAGGCGTCGCCGAAGCCATCGCGATCGTTGTCGGCCTGGTCGGGGTTGGCCGCCAGCCGGCAGTTGTCGCCGCCGTCGGGCACGCCGTCGCCGTCGTCGTCGTCGTCGCAGGCGTCACCGCGGCCGTCGCCGTCGGTGTCGGCCTGGTCGCGGTTGGGCACCAGGTCGCAGTTGTCGTCCTCGTCGGGCACCCCGTCGGCGTCCTGGTCCCCGTCGCAGGCGTCGCCGCGGCCATCGCCGTCGGTGTCGACCTGGCCCGGGTTCGGCGTCACGGGGCAGTTGTCCTGCGCGTCGGGCACGCCGTCGTTGTCGTCGTCGGCGTCGCAAGCGTTGCCGCGGCCGTCGCCGTCGCTGTCGATCTGGTCGGGGTCGCCCACGAACTGGCAGACGTCCACGTTGTCGGGCACGCCGTCGTTGTCGTCGTCGGCGTCGCAGGCGTCGCCGCGCACGTCGCCGTCGTTGTTGGCCTGGCCCTCGTTGGCCACGAACTGGCAGTTGTCGTTGGGATCCGGCACGCCGTCGTTGTCGTCGTCGCCATCGCAGGCGTCGCCGCGGCCGTCCAGGTCGTTGTCGAGCTGGTCGAAGTTCTGGACGAACTGGCAGTTGTCGTCGCCGTCGGCCACGCCGTCGTTGTCATCGTCGGCGTCGCAGGCGTCGCCCGCCCGGTCGCCGTCGTTGTTGGCCTGGTCGCGGTTGGCCGTGGCCGGGCAGTTGTCCTCGACGTCGGCGATGCCGTCGTTGTCGTCGTCCTGATCGCAGGCGTCGCCCACGCCGTCGCCGTCGGTGTCCGTCTGATCGGCGTTGGCCACCAGCGGGCAGTTGTCGTTGCCGTCGGCCACGCCGTCGCCGTCGTCGTCGTCCTCGCAGACGTCGCCGATGCCGTCGCCATCCCCGTCGGCCTGGTTCTGGTTCGGGTTCAGCGGGCAGTTGTCCTGCGGATCCGGGATGCCGTCGTTGTCGTCGTCGCCGTCGCAGGCGTCGCCGCGGCCGTCCAGGTCGGTGTCGCGCTGGTCCTGGTTGGGGGCGAACACGCAGTTGTCCTGGGGATCGAGGACGCCGTCGTTGTCGTCGTCGCTGTCGCAGGCGTCGCCCTGGCCGTCGCGGTCGTTGTTGGCCTGGTCCGCGTTGGCGTTCACCGGGCAGTTGTCCTGGGGATCCACCACGCCGTCGTTGTCGTCGTCGGGATCGCAGGCGTCGCCCAGGCCGTCCCGGTCGGTGTCGAGCTGGTCGCCGTTGACCACCCGCGGGCAGTTGTCGGCGGGGTCGAGCACGCCGTCGTTGTCGTCGTCGGGGTCGCACGCGTCGCCCTGGGCGTCGCGGTCGGTGTTGGCCTGGTCCTGGTTCGGCACGAACTGGCAGTTGTCGGCGCCGTCGAGCACGCCGTCGTTGTCGTCGTCACCGTCGCAGGCGTCGCCACGGCCATCGCCGTCGGCGTCCGCCTGGTCCTGGTTGGCCACGAGCGGGCAGTTGTCGCCGTCGTCGGGCACGCCGTCGTTGTCGTCGTCGGGATCGCAGGCGTTGCCCAGGCGGTCGCCGTCGGCGTTGGCCTGGTCGGGGTTGGGCACGAGGTCGCAGTTGTCGTCCGGGTCGAGGACGCCGTCGTTGTCGTCGTCCTCGTCGCAGGCGTCGCCGATGCCGTCGCCGTCGTTGTCGGCCTGGTCGGGGTTCGACGTCGCCGGGCAGTTGTCGGAGCCCTCGTCCACGCCGTCGTCATCGCTGTCGACGTTGTTGACCACCACCACGAACTGCTGGACCGACTCGGCGCCGAGCGCGTCGGTGGCCGTCAGGCTGCAGTTGAAGCGCAGGCCGGCCTCGGGGGCGTCCAGCTCGGTGGCGTCGACCCGCAGGCGGTCGCCCTGGATCTGGATGGGCAGACCCTCGTCGCAGGCCCACTCGAGCTGGAAGGCGTTGCCCTCGGGGTCGCTCGTGCCGCTGGCGTCGATGACGAGCTGATCGCCCTCGTCCACCCGCGCGGGGTTGGGGTCGAGCACGATGACCGGGGGCTGGTTGCAGAGCACGTTCACGCGGGCGAAGGCCACGTGCGTCTCGCCGAAGTTGTCGGTGACGCGCAGGGCCACCTGCCGCTCGCGGCCGCAGGGGTCGCCGAAGCGGGCGTTGACGTTGGGGCCGAGGTTCTGGAACTGGTTGAGGCCGTTCGTGTCGTCCAGGTCCCACTCGTAGCTGACGATGCGGTCGTTCAGCGGCGCGCCGGCGTTGGGGTCGAAGCTCTGGGCGCCCGAGAGGGCCAGGTTCTGGTTCACGAAGGCGTCGGGGTTGGCCGGCGTGATGCGGGCGACGGGGGGCACGTTGCCCGAGTCCACCGTGACCTGGATCTCGCCCGTGTTCTGCAGGGGCGGGTTCTGGTCATCGGTGACGCGCAGGCGCGCGGTGTAGACCCGCGGCACCTCGTTGAGGCCCGGGTTGTACCGGAAGGTCGGCCGGATGGCCGGGTTGGCCGTCTGGAAGTCGAAGACGCCGTCGCCATCGAAGTCCCACTCGAACCGCACGATGTTCTGGTTGGGGTTCAGGTGGAACGACTGGCTGTGATCGAAGGTGACCTCCTGCTGGATGGCCGCCCGCAGGGGATCGGCCTGGGCCACCGCGCGCGGGGCCTGGGCGAAGAGGCTCGAGGCCAGCATCAGCAGCGACCACTGCGTCGCGAGGCCGTCGACGTTGGTGTAGCTGGGGGCCGAGAAGCGGCCATCCGCGCCCTGGCGGGTGGTGAGGACGTGGGCGATGCCGATGGCCGGGTCGTTGTACCAGTCGAAGTCCGTGCCGTTGGAGCGGGTGAGGCGCTCGACCGGGGGGTTCGACAGGCGCAGGGCCTTCACGCCGGCGAACATGCCGTAGGTGTAGCCGTGCAGGCGGGCGGTGCTGTTGTCGGCGGGGCCGTTGCCCCAGTTGTCGGCCAGCCAGCGCAGCGAGACGGCGAACTCGGCGTCGTTGCTCGGCCGGCCGTCCATGATCCACTGGACCATGCCCGACGGGGTCGTGGCCGCGCAGCCCCAGGCGCAGGAGGCGTTCGAGTAGCCGATGGTGCCGTTGGCGTTCCACATCGACCGGATGGTCTGGTTGTTCTCGCTCTTGACGAAGGCCGGGATGGTGAGGCCCCACTCGCGCTCGGCGGGGATCATGCCGATGGCGGCCCACTGGCTCGAGCTGTTGTCGGCGTGGCCCGCCGCCCAGGTGTAGTTCCACGAGCCGCGCTGCGGGAACCCGTAGTTGTTGTCCATCTGGGCGTAGGAGTAGCCGTCGATGAAGTCCTGCAGCACGTCGGCGTAACGGGCCTCGCGGCCGCCGATCTGCAGGTTGGCGTAGACGCCGGTGCTGACGTCGGCGTCGGGGGTGCCGGACGTCACGATGGCGTCCATCACCATGCCGTTCTCGTAGATCTCGGTGCCGCCGATGGTGGCGCCCAGGCCGTTGCCGTTCACGTCGGGGTTGCCGGCGCGCTTGTTGGCGATGGCCCGGTTGGCGACGCGGCTGAACAGGAAGCGCATGCCTGCGCGGGTCGAGTCCACGTACGGGTCGACCCGGCGATCGCCGTCCTCGCGGTGGCCGTGAGCGAAGAAGGCGTTGTTGGCGGCGGCGTGGGCCGAGACGTTGGTGCCGTAGGTGCCCGCCGGGCGGTACTGACCGGCCGCGTCCTGCACCTTGTAGAGGTACCAGAGGCCCTCATCGATGGCGATGTTGACGCGGGTCGCCAGGTTGTCGGCGCGGATGACGAGGGGGTACTCGGCCGTCGCGCAGTCGCCCGCCGCGTCACACATGGTGATGCGGCCCGTGTAGGGGGTGCCGACCGCGCCCTGGTAGGCGTGGGTGGCCTCGATGGCCCGGGAGGCCCCGACCGCGATGTTCTGGAAGCCCGTCTGCTGGCCGTCGCCGTACTCGATGTTGTAGCGGACGGCGGTGAGCGCGCCCCCCTCGGCGGCGGGGATCTCGGCGAACTTCAGCCGCGTGTTGCGGCCGGCCACGATGTCATGGGGGACCCGCGGCGCCGCGCTGACCCAGGGCACGGCCGCCGCCCCCGGGGCGGCCGAGGCCATCCCGGCCCAGCACAGGGCCAGCACGCCGACCCCCAAGCCCGTCAACCCCCGGCGACTCGCGGCTCGCCCATGCACTCGCAGCGCTTCCATGCAGATCCCCCCTCCGAACAGACGGCCCGGAACTCCCGGTGAGGGTAATGCATCGCGCAGCTTTGTGAGAAGAGGAGTTACGCTGTGACCGAAAGATCAGGCGAATAGCGGAAGTACGGCGTTCGGGGGGCCGCGGACGGGCCCCCCGCGCCGGGCAGGGGCTAGCCGCGGCGGCGGCGCAGGAGCAGGGGCAGGCCGAGGAGCAGCAGGGCCAGGGGCGCGGGGCCCCGATCGCTGCCGGGCGCGTCGCAGGCGCAGTCGGCGGTGTCCGACCCGGTGAACTGGCCCGCGAAGGGATCGCGGTCGTCGACCTCGTCGCAGATGTCGCCCTTGCCGTCCGCGTCGATGTCGAGCTGGTCGGGGTTGGCGTCATCGGGGCAGTTGTCGTCGTTGTTCTCCACCAGGTCGCCGTCGCGGTCGTCATCACACACATCGCCGATGCCGTCGCCGTCCGCATCAGACTGCTCGACGTTCGGGTCATCGGGGCAGTTGTCGTCGCCGTTGAGGATGCCGTCGCCGTCGCGATCGGTCACCGACACGTCGTCGGCGGCGTCGTTGGGATCGATCTCGCCCTCGTCGACGCGGCCGTTGCCGTTGGCGTCCTCGGCGCCGTCGGGCACGCCGCCCGCGTCGGTGTCGGCCCGGGTCGGATCCGTCGTGGTGTCCGGGTCGGCGTCGGCCACGAAGTTGCCGGCCTCCACGTCGGTGTCGGGGCCGGGCGCGGTCACGCCCTGCTCCAGGCCGTCGGACAGGCCGTCGCCGTCGCTGTCGGGGTCGCGGGCGTTGATGAGGCCGTCGTTGTCGGTGTCGAGGTCCCAGCCGATCTCGTCGCCATCGGCCACGCCGTCGTCGTCGGTGTCCACGTCCAGCGGATCGGTGCCGGCCATGCGCTCGATGTCATTGGCCAGGCCGTCGCCGTCCTGGTCGTCATCGCAGGCGTCGCCCTCGCCGTCGCCGTCGTGATCCTCCTGGCCGCCGTTGGCCGCGTGGGGGCAGTTGTCCGCGCCGTCGGCCACGCCGTCACCGTCGTCGTCGTCGTCGCAGGCGTCCCCTTCCCCGTCGTCGTCCTGGTCGGCCTGGCCGCGGTTGGCGACGAACACGCAGTTGTCCACGCCATCGGTCACGCCGTCGTTGTCGTCGTCGCTGTCGCAGGCGTCGCCCTGGCCGTCGCCGTCGTTGTCGAGCTGGTCGACGTTGCGGGTGTTCACGCAGTTGTCGTCGTCATCGAGCACGCCGTCGCCGTCCTGATCGCCCTCGCAGGCGTCGCCGATGCCATCGCCGTCCGTGTCGGCCTGGTCGGGGTTCTCCAGGAAGGGGCAGTTGTCGATGCCATCGCCGATCTCGTCGTTGTCATCGTCGCCGTCGCAGGCATCGCCCTGGCCGTCGCCGTCGTTGTCGGCCTGATCGACGTTGGGCGTCTGCACGCAGTTGTCCTCGGCGTCGGGGACCCCGTCGTTGTCGGTGTCGTTCTCGCAGGCGTCGCCCACGCCGTCGCGGTCGGTGTCCATCTGGTCGGGGTTGGCCACCAGCCGGCAGTTGTCGTCCCCGTCCTCCACGCCGTCATCGTCGTCGTCGGGATCGCAGGCGTCGCCCTGGCCGTCCTCGTCGTTGTCAGCCTGGTTCACGTTCACGACGAAGGGGCAGTTGTCCTCGTCGTCGAGGACGCCGTCGTTGTCGTCGTCGGGATCGCAGGCGTCGCCGTCGCCGTCGCGGTCGTTGTCGGCCTGGCCACGGTTGGAGACGAACTGGCAGTTGTCGGCGCCATCGGCCACGCCGTCATCATCGTCGTCGGGGTCGCAGGCGTCCCCGAAGCCGTCGCCGTCGTTGTCGCCGCCCCCCGCGTTGCCCACCAGCCGGCAGTCGTCCTGGTCGTCGGGGATGCCATCGCCGTCGTCGTCGTCGTCACAGGCGTCGCCGAAGCCGTCGCCGTCCGTGTCGACCTGATCGCGGTTGGGCACCTCCGGGCAGTTGTCGTCGCCGTCGGCCACGCCATCGCCGTCGCCATCGCCGTCGCAGGCGTCGCCCTGGCCGTCGCCGTCGTTGTCGGCCTGGTCGGGGTTGGGCGTGGTGCGGCAGTTGTCGTTGCCGTCGGGCACGCCGTCGTTGTCGTCGTCCGGATCGCAGGCGTCGCCCTGCTCGTCGCCATCGGAGTCGAGCTGGTCCGGGTTGGGCACGAAGACGCAGTTGTCGGGGTCATCCAGGATGCCGTCGTTGTCATCGTCGGGGTCGCAGGCGTCGCCGCGCGCGTCCCCGTCGTTGTTGCCCTGGTCCTGGTTGGCCACCGTCGGGCAGTTGTCGTCGCCGTCGGGCACGCCGTCGTTGTCGTCGTCCAGGTCGCAGGCGTCGCCCTGGCCGTCGCGATCGTTGTCGAGCTGGTCGAAGTTGCGGACGAACCGGCAGTTGTCGTCCACGTCGGGCACGCCGTCGTTGTCGTCGTCGTCGTCGCAGACGTCGCCCGCCCGGTCCCCGTCCGCGTTGGCCTGATCGGGGTTCGCGTTGATCGGGCAGTTGTCGTCGCCGTCGAGCACGCCGTCGTTGTCGTCGTCGGGGTCGCAGGCGTCGCCCAGGCCGTCGCCGTCCGTGTCGCGCTGATCCAGGTTCGGATCGCGCGGGCAGTTGTCGCGCACGTCGGGGATGGTGTCGTTGTCGTCGTCATCGTCGCAGACGTCGCCGCGGCCGTCGCGATCCAGGTCGGCCTGGTTCGGGTTCGGGATCAGGTCGCAGTTGTCGAGGGGATCGACGATGCCGTCGTTGTCGTCGTCGTCGTCACAGGCGTCGCCGATGCCATCGCCGTCGTTGTCGGCCTGGTCGGGGTTCGGGGTGGCCGGGCAGTTGTCGTCGCCCTCGTCCACGCCGTCGTCATCGGTGTCGACGTTGTTGACCACCACCACGAAGTTCTCGACGTCGCGGGCGTTGCCCACGTCGGTCACCGTCAGCGTGCAGTTGAAGCGCAGGCCGGCCGGGGGCGCGTCCAGGTTGGTGGCGTCGATCACGAGCCGCGCGCCCTGGGCCTGCACCGGCAGGCCGCCATCACAGGCCCAGGCGTACTGCAGCATGCCGCCCTCGGGATCCGAGGAGCCGCTGCCGTCCACGGTGATGGAGTCGCCCTCGTCCACCACGGCCGGGCTCGGCTCGACCACCGCCTCGGGGGGCTGGTTGCAGATGACATGGACGGACACGAACGCCACGCCCTGCTCGCCGAAGTTGTCGGTCACGCGCAGCGCCACCCGGCGATCCACGTCGCACTCGGGGCCGGCGAACCGGGCCACCACGTCGACGGGGCCCTCCACGAACTGCACGAGGCCGTTCGTGTCATCGAGGTCCCACTCGTAGCGCACGATGCGATCGTTGAGCGGGGGGCCCGCGTTCGGATCGAAGCTGTCGCGGCCGGAGAGCGCGATGTCGGTGTTCACCGAGCCGCTCGGGTTGGCCGGCGTGATGCGGGCGATGGGGGGCACGTTGCCCGTGTCGACCGTCACCTGGATCTCGGCGATGTCCTGCAGGGGCGGGTTCTGGTCATCGGTGACCCGCAGCCGCGCCGTGTACACCCGCGGCACCTCGTTGAGGGCCGGGTTGTAGCGGTGGATGGGCATCTCGTTGGGATCGGCGGTGCTGAACTCGTAGTTGCCGTCCCCCTCGAAGTCCCACTCGTAGCGCACCAGGCGCTGGTTCGGGTTCAGGTGGAAGGACTGGCTGTGATCGAAGGTGACCTCCTGCTGCAGCGCGGCCCGCAGGGGATCGGCGTTGGCGACCGCCTTCGGAGCCTGGGCGAACAGGCTCGACGCCAGCATCAGCAGGTGCCACTGGGTCGCGATGCCGGAGATGCTGGTGTTGGCCCCGACGGTGTCCCAGCCCCCGTCCGCGCGCTGGCGGCTGGTGGCGACGTGGGCGATGCCGATGGCGGGATCGTTGTACCAGTCGAAGCGGGTGCCGTCGGAGCGGACGAGCTCGTCCACCGGCGGGTTCGACAGGCGCATGGCCTTCACGGCGGCGAACATGCCGTAGGTGTAGCCCAGCACCAGGTCGCCGTTGGCCGCCTGGCCGGGGCCGGAGCCCCAGTGATCGGCGATCCAGCGCAGCGACGTGGCGAACTCCGCGTCATCGCTGCGGCGGCCGTCCATGATCCACTGCACGAGGCCCGACGGCGTCACCGCGGCGCAGCCCCAGATGCAGGCGGTGCTCGAGTAGCCGATGGTCCCGTTGGCGTTCCACATGGCGCGGATCGTCTGGTTGTTCTCGGTCTTCACGAAGTTGGGGATGTTGAGGCCCCACTCGCGCTCGGCCGGGATCATGCCGATGGCGGCCCACTGGCTCGAGCTGTTGTCGGGGTGGCCCGGGGTGAAGGTGTAGTTCCAGGAGCCGCGCTGGGGGAACGCGACGTTGGAGTCGATCTGGCCCCAGGCGTAGGCGTCGACCATGTCCTGCAGCACGTCGGCGTAGGTCGCCTGGCGGCCGCCCACGGCCAGGGCGGCGTAGGGACCCGTCGTCACATCGGCGCCGGGGGTGCCCGAGGTGACGATGGCGTCCATGATCATGCCGTTCTGATACACCTCGTTGCTGCGCCCCGCGACGCTGGCCCCGAGGCCGTTGCCGTTGCTGTCGGGGTTGCCGGTGTTCTTGTTGGCGATGCCGATGGTCTGCAGGTTGGTGAACACCAGCCGCATGCCCGCGCGCACCGCGTCGGTGTACGGGCTGCGGTGGCGCGGCACGTCCTCGCGGTGGCCGTGGGCGAAGAAGGCGTTCACGGCGGAGGCGTGGGCCGAAGGGAGGCCGTTCTGCGAGCCGGCGGCGATGAACTGGCCGTTGGCGTTCTGGACCTTGAACAGATACCAGAGGCCCTCATCAATCGCCCGGTTCACACGGGCCTCCAGGCTGTTGGCCCGGATCACCATCGGGTAGGTGGCGCGGTTGCAGACGTCCTGGGCGTCACAGAGCTCGATGAACGCGCGGTAGGGCGTGCCGACGGCGCCGTTGTAGGTGTGGGCTGCCTCGATGTAGCGGGTGTTCGCCGGGGCGATGGCCTGGAAGCCCGTCTGCTGGCCGTCACCGAAGTCGATGTTGTAGCGCACGGCCGTGCGGGCGCCGCCCTCCTGCCGCGGGACCTCGCCGAACTTCAGCCGCGTGGCGACCCCGGCGGCGAGGTCATGGGCGAAGTCCGGGTTGCCCCCCAGCCAGGGCGCCGACGTGGCGATGGGCCCCGCCGCGGGCTGAGCGAGCGCCGCAGACGCGCCTCCCAGCACACCGACCACCAGAAGCACGCGCGCCACACGGGCGCGGCTCTGCACGCTGAACATGGACTCCCCCCCTGGAACGCTCACGTGGTTCCGCCGATGTTCGGGATGATAGTCAAACTCCTCGCATGGGGAGAAGGCGGTTTCGGAATTCGCACAAAAATCCAGTAAATTGCCGTGTCAAGGGGCTGGCCCATGGGCCGCGGACAGGAGTATGGTTCCGAGGAACGCCGGCTGATGCCCAGGTTGGAAGGGGGCGCGTGGATTCACGCCGCTTCAGCGCAGGGACTTCTGGGGGAAGAGTCCTCGTGGACTTGCGCATCGCCAGCGCTCATGTAATTTTCCAGTCAGGACAGGCAGGAGGGAGTTGACGGTCATGCAGACCAAGCGCACCCGCTCGCTTCTGGTCGGCGCCGCGATCGCATCGGTGGCGCTGGTCGGAGAGGCCGCGGCTCAGGACATCCAGGGGTGGCATCCGGCCGCCGGTACGTGGAACTACTTCTCGGTGGACGGCTCGGCGGTGGCGAACACCGGTGAGTTCGTGCCGGCGCTGTACTTCAACTACGGCCGCAACCCGCTCGTTCGCCGCAACGCCAATGGCGACGTGGTCGACAAGATCATCGAGAACCTGACCACCTTCGACCTCATGCTGACCGTGGGCATCACGGAGCGGGTCGAGATCGCCGTGGACATCCCGTTCAGCTACTCGGTGGGCTCGGAGGCGGTGCCCATCGACGACGGCGCCGGCCTCGGTGATCTGCGCATCCTGCCCAAGTTCGTCCTGATCTCGTCGAAGCAGGCCAACGGCTTCGGCCTCGCGCTGGCCTCCCCCATGTCGTTCCCCACCGGGAACAACGACAGCGGCAGCTCCTCGCGCAACTTCGTCTTCAACCCTCGCCTGGTCCTGGAGTACCGCGCCTCCACCTGGAGCATCGCGGCCAACGGCGGCTACCGCGTGCGCCCGAGCGACGGCGAGACGCTGCCGCCCCTGACCGTCGGCAACGGCGTCACCTACGGCGGCGGCTTCTCGGCCAACCTGGGCACCCCCGCGGTGGCCGCGGTGGCCGAGGTCTTCGGCACCCAGTTCGAGGACGTGCCGGCCGACAAGGGCGGCGCCAACCCCCTCGAGGCCCTGCTGGGCCTGCGCTTCCACAGCACCGACAAGGGCCTGAGCGCGGTCCTCGCCGGCGGCTTCGGCCTGGTGAACGCCTTCGGCGCGCCCGAGCTGCGCGTCATCGGCGGCCTCGCCTGGTCGTCCGACTCCCTGGGTGAGGATCGCGTGGTCATCGCTGGCGGCACCGCCGGCATCGACGACGGCGACGACGATGGCGACGGCGTGCGGAACTTCACCGACGCCTGCCCCAAGGAGAAGGAAGACCGCGACGGCTTCCAGGACGCCGACGGCTGCCCCGACATCGACAACGATCTCGACGGCATCGCCGACGTGGACGATCGCTGCCCCGTCAACGCCGAGGACATGGACGGCTTCGAGGACGACGACGGCTGCCCCGAGATCGACAACGACAAGGATGGCATCGCCGACCAGCTCGATCGCTGCCCGATGGAGCCCGAGACCAAGAACGGCCACCGCGACGACGACGGCTGCCCCGACGGCGGCCTGATCGTGGTGGAGCAGGGCCGCATCCGCATCCTCAAGAAGATCTACTTCGACACCAACAAGGACACCATCAAGCCGATCTCCTTCGGCGTGCTGGACCAGGTGGCGGAGGTCCTCCAGTACAACAAGAACATCGGCAAGATCCGCATCGAGGGTCACACCGACGACCGTGGCGGCGAGGCCTACAACCAGAAGCTGGCCGAGATGCGCTCCGCGGCGGTGCTGCAGTACCTGCTGGGCCAGGGCATCGAGGCCAACCGCCTGGAGGCCGTCGGCTACGGCGAGTCCCGCCCCGCGACCCAGGACACCGGCATCACGGGCTACGCCCAGAACCGCCGCGTGGAGTTCGTCATCCTCGACCGCAGCGACGTGAACGCGGACGGCTCGGTGGTCGAGCAGGCCCCGGTCATCCCGGTCGAGGCCGCCCCCGAGGTCCAGCAGGCTGCCCGCGCCAACCAGTACGGCCGCCTCAAGAGCGCCGAGTTCAGCGGCGGCGAGGACACCCTGTCCTTCACCTTCAACGCCGACGTGCCCCTCGAGGTCGATCGCGCCGACACCCGCCTCGACAACGGCGGCATGGTCCTCGTGATGCAGGTCAACCGCCTGCGCGCCGGCCGCGCCTGGCAGCAGTGGAAGGACCGCCAGATCGTCCGCAGCCTCATCTTCCCCTCCCAGGAGAAGAAGGACGCCCTCGCCGTCCGGGTGCGCATGACCGGCGCCCTGACCGAGAGCGACCTGCGCCGCGTGCGCCTGTCGGCCGATGGCAACAGCCTCACCATCACCTGGCCCCGCCCCGCGGCGGCCGCTGGCGGCGAGATGGTCATCGACCAGCAGCCGCTCGGCGAGGACAAGCCGGCCGTGGCCGAGATCCAGGCCGACGACCCCATCGCGCCGCCCCCGGTGGAGGACGCCCCGGCCATGCCCGAGGAGCCCGCCCCCGAGCAGGTCATGCCCGAGCCGGTCATGCCCGAGCAGGCCGCCCCCGAGGAGCCGGCCGAGCCGGCCGCCGCGCCCGAGCAGATCATGCCCGACGAGGCCCCCGTCGCCCCCATCCCCGATGAGGTCCCCGACGCCCCCGCGCCCGTCGACGACGTGCCGGATCCCTACGGCGAGAACTGAGCCGCTCGGCGCCCGCCCATCGCGCGGGCGCTGACCGCCCCGCCTCCCGGCCCCCACGGGTCCCCTCCCCGCCCCCGCATCGGCCCGCCTCGGCGACCTCCCGCCGCAGGTTTGTTCATCATTTCATCGCCGATGGAATCGCTCTTCTCTCAAAGCAAACAGATGCGCTACCTTGCGTACCGTGGGCGGTTCCTTGGAGGGGGGCTTCATGTCTGGCACTCGAGAGTGGGGACGGCGCTGCGGCGCCAGCCTCGGGTTGATCCTGGCGGGGCTGGCGGTCGTCAGCCTGCCGTCGGTAGCGGACGCACAGCCGGTCGTGGCGACCGTGCCGTGGGTCCCCGCGGCGCGGCAGATTCCCCATGACATCATCGGGGGGCGCGCGACGCGGCTGAAGGGCGCCGAGATCCCCCAGGACGGCCGGTACGTCGGCGTCAGCTATCGCTGGTCCTACGGCGACGGGGCCGACACCGGCTGGGTCGCCCTCGGGAGCGACGCCGCGCGGCGGGTCATCGAGGCGGGCCGCACCTACAACGGCGCCGCCGGATCCCCCTTCACGGCCACGCTGACCATCTGCACCGCCGCCAACGGCGGGGGTCAGTGCGCCTCGGCCCCCTACCCGATGGCCATCCGCGCCAACACGCTCACCGCGCGGGTCAACGTCGCCATCGATGAGGGCCTCTGGTACCTCTACAAGTACTACAACCCCGCCAACGGCCGCATCACGCCCCCCGGCAGCTATGGCGGCAACGCGGGCGGTGGCGCTGGCGCCACCAACGCCTTCTTCGCCCACGGCCACCTCGAGGGCTACGACCGCAACACCAACCCCTACGTGGACGTGGTGCGCGGCTCGATGAACGACCTCTTCACCCGCGTCACCCGCAAGGCCATCGCCAACAAGGCGTCGGGCAACCCCGACGTGAACGGGAACGGCCTGGGCGCCTCCGTGGGCGGCAACGAGATCTACGAGAATGGCATGGTCATGGACGCCATCGTGGCCTCCAACCTGCCCGACGCCGTGGTCACCACCGGCCCGTACGTCAACAGCACCCGCGCCTTCGTGCTGCAGGACTTCATCGACGGCTACTCCTACGCCCAGATGGACACGAACTACGCGGTGCCGCAGCGCGGCTCGTGGAACTACACCTGGGCCGCCGGCCACGCCGACAACAGCTCGAGCCAGTGGGCCGCCATCGGCATGATCCCCGCCGAGCGCGAGTGGGGCCTGACCATCCCCCAGTTCGTCAAGAACCTGAGCGACGGCTCCATCGCCAGCATGTGGGCCGCCGACGGGACCATCGGCTACAACGCCGTCAACAGCTTCCCCTGGAGCCGCGCGGCGGTGACCCCGTCCGGCCTGGTGCTCTGGACCATGGCGGGCCGCCAGGCCAACAACGCCAACATGGTGACGAGCTACAACTGGATCCGCGACAACTGGGGCGCCGGCCCCGGCGAGGCCAGCTCGGCCCGCGTGACCGGCTACACCTACGCGCTGTTCGCCGCCGTGAAGTCGCTGCGCCTCGCCCGCCCGGCGCCCATCGACCTGATCGGCAACTTCGACTGGTACAACGACCCTGACCGCGGCGTCGCCCACACGCTCACGACCCGTCAGCGGGCCGACGGCTACTTCAACGCGCCCAACTACACCAACATCGATGGCCTCGGCAGCCAGTGGTCGCTGCTCATGCTGGCAGGCAACCTCTTCGCCCAGGCCCCCCAGGCGGTGCCCAACGCGAACCCCGTCCGCGCCGCCATCAACCAGGTCGTCACCTTCGACCACAGCCAGTCGTTCCACCTCAACCCGAACCAGGCCATCGTCCGCTACGAGTGGGACTTCGATGGCGACGGCAACTACGACTTCCAGACGGCCAACCCCGACGCCCGCCCGACCCACCGGTACAACCCGGCGCTGGCCGAGGTGCCGCGGGTCTACACCGCCCGCCTGCGGGTGACCGACGACCAGAACCCGCCCCTGCAGGACGTGAAGACCGTCGATGTCACGGTGGACTCCGGCAACGTGCCCCCCGTGGCCGTCATCACGCCCGAGGATCCCGAGGGCTCCATCAACACCGACATCGCCATCTCGGGCCGCGACAGCTTCGATCCCAACGCTGGCGCCCCGCTGAACGACCGCATCGTCAGCTACGAGTGGGACCTCAACGACGCCGACGGCCTGGTGCAGTTCGCGGCCGGCAACCCCGACATGGTCGTGCGCTTCGGCGGCGAGTGCGGCATCGAGCGGCGCGTGGCGCTGCGCGTGACCGACAACTTCGGCCTGCAGAGCACCGCCTTCGCCACCATCTCGGTGCTGTGCAACCAGCCCCCGGTGCCCGATCTCGACCCCCCCGCCCCGGCGGTGGACGAGGGCGAGATCATCACGATCGACGCCAGCGACTCGGCTGATCCCGAGGGCGGCGCGGTGAGCTTCGCCTGGGCCTGCGAGGCCGGCCTGCCCATCCAGCCCCTCGCCGGCGGCAGCCTGCTGCGCATCGACGCCACGAACATCGACGCCCCGGCCGCAGGCCGGCGGTTCCAGTGCACGCTGACGGTGAGCGACCCCCAGGGGGCCGAGTCCGTGCTGCGGTTCACGGTGACGGTCAACAACGTCGACACCGACGGCGACGGCACCGACGACGCCCACGACAACTGCCCGGTCAACCCCAACGCCGACCAGCTCGACACCGACCAGGACGGTGAGGGCGACGCCTGCGACAACGACGACGACAACGACACCATCCCCGACGCCAACGACAACTGCCCGGTGAACCGCAACGTCGACCAGGCCGACCGGGATCGGGATGGCCGCGGCGACGTCTGCGACCCCGACGATGACAACGACGGCGTGCCGGATGGCAACGACAACTGCCCCATCACCGCCAACGCCAACCAGCTCGACACCGATCGGGACGGCCAGGGCGACGCCTGCGATGTGGACGACGACGACGACGGCGTGCTCGACGGCGGCGACAACTGCCCCCTGGCCGCCAACCGCGACCAGCGCGACACCGACAACGATGGCATCGGCGACGCCTGCGACCCCGACGACGACAACGACGGCGTCCCTGACGCCAACGACAACTGTCCCCTGCTGGTCAACCAGAACCAGGCCGACAACGACCGCGACGGCCGCGGCGACGTCTGCGACGACGATGACGACGGCGACGGCGTGCCCGACGCCCTCGACAACTGCGTCTTCGTCGGCAACGCCGACCAGCTCGACACCGATCGCGACGGCGACGGCGACGCCTGCGACAGCGACGACGACAACGACGGCGTCCCCGATGCCAACGACAACTGCCGCCTGATCTCGAACCGCGACCAGCGCAACACCGACGGTGACGCCCAGGGCGACGCCTGCGACAACGACGACGACAACGACGGCGTCCCCGACGCGGGCGACAACTGCCCGCTCGTCGCCAACCAGAACCAGGCGAACAATGACCGCGACGTGGACGGCGACGCCTGCGACGACGACGACGACAACGACAACGTCCCCGATGACCGCGACAACTGCGTCTTCGCGTCCAACCCCGGCCAGGGCGACAACGACGGCGACGGCCAGGGCGACGCCTGCGACGGCGACGACGACAACGACGGCGTGCCCGACGGCAACGACAACTGCCCGTTCGACCGCAACCCCGGCCAGGAGGATCTGGATCGCGACGGCGTCGGCGACGTCTGTGACGGCGACCAGGACGCCGACGGCGTGCCGGACGAGCGGGACAACTGCCCGGTCGACGCCAACCCGGCCCAGGAGAACACCGACGGCGACGCCGACGGCGACGCCTGCGACGACGACGACGACAACGACGGTGTCCCCGACGCCGACGACAACTGCCGCACCCGCGCCAACCAGAACCAGGCGGACAACGATCGCGATGGCTTCGGCGATGTGTGCGACGACGACGACGACGACGACGGCGTGCGCGACGTGGCCGACAACTGCCCCTTCGCCCGCAACGGCGACCAGGCCGATCTGGACCGCGACGGGCGGGGCGACGCCTGCGACGACGACGACGACGGGGATGGCGTGGCCGACGGCATGGACAACTGCCCCGTGGTGGCCAACCCGCAGCAGACGGACACCGATCGCGATGGCGTCGGCGACGCCTGCGACGGCGATGACGACAACGACGGCGTGCGCGACGAGCGCGACAACTGCCCCACCGTCCCCAACCAGACGCAGCAGGACGCCGACCAGGATGGCTTCGGCGACGCCTGTGACGACGACGACGACGACGACGGCGTGGCCGATGGCATGGACAACTGCGCGCTGGTCGCCAACCCCGATCAGCGCGACACCGACCGCGACGGCCTGGGCGACGCCTGCGACCCCGACGACGACAACGACGGCGTGGCCGACGGCGAGGACAACTGCGTGACGGTCGCCAACCCCGACCAGCAGAACAACGACCGCGACGCGCTGGGCAACGCCTGCGACGCCGACGACGACAACGACGGCGTGCCCGACATGGGCGACAACTGCGTGTTCGTCGTGAACCCGGACCAGCTCGACACCGACCGCGATGGCCAGGGCGACGCCTGCGATGGCGACGACGACAACGACGGCGTGGCCGACGGCATCGACAACTGCCCCACCGTCGAGAACCCCGACCAGCGCGACATCGACGGCGACGGGGCCGGCGACGCCTGTGACGGCGACCGCGACTCCGATGGCGTGCCGGACGCCGGCGACAACTGCCCCGACACCCCCAACCGCGACCAGGCGGACGGGGACGGCGACGGCCGCGGCGACGTCTGCGACTCCGATGACGACAACGACGGCATCGAGGACGCCACCGACAACTGCCGCCTGCGGGCCAACCCCGACCAGGCCGACAACGACGGCGACGGCTTCGGCGACGTCTGCGACGACGACGACGACGACGACGCGGTGCCGGATGGCCGGGACAACTGCCCGACCATCCGCAACGCCAACCAGCTCGATCTGGACCAGGACGGCCAGGGCGACGCCTGCGACACGGACGACGACGCCGACGGCGTGCCCGACGACCGCGACAACTGCCCGCGCAACGCCAACCCCGACCAGATCGACACGGACGGCGATGGCCGCGGCGACGCCTGCGACGACGACGACGACAACGACCGCGTGCTCGACCCGGCGGACAACTGCCCGCTGAACGCCAACAACGACCAGGCCAACAACGATCGCGACGGGGCCGGCGACATCTGCGACCCCGACGACGACAACGACGGCGTGCCCGATGTGCAGGACAACTGCGTGTTCGTGGCCAACGCCGACCAGGCCGACGCCGATGGCGACGGTGCCGGTGACGCCTGCGACGGCGACGACGACAACGACGGCGTGCCGGACGGGGCCGACAACTGCCCCACCACCCCGAACCCGGACCAGCAGAACTACGACCGCGACATCGTGGGCGACGCCTGCGATCCCGACGACGACAACGACGGCGTGGACGACGAGGCCGACAACTGCGCCCAGCTGCCCAACCCCGAGCAGCTCGACACCGATCGGGACGGCCGCGGCGACGCCTGCGACCGCGACGACGATGATGACGGCGTCCTTGACCCCGAGGACAACTGCCCCTTCATCGCCAACCCCGACCAGGCCGACATCGACGGCGACGGCCAGGGCGACCTGTGCGACGGCGACCAGGACAGCGATCGCGTGCCCGACGAGGTGGACAACTGCCCCGACGACTTCAACGCCGACCAGGCGGACGCGGACGGCGACGGCATCGGCGACGCCTGTGACGCTGACGACGACGGCGATGGCACGGCGGATGGCGACGACAACTGCCGCCTGATCCCCAACCCCGACCAGGCCGACAACGATGGGGACGGCTTCGGCGACGCCTGCGACGCCGACGACGACAACGACCGCGTGCCCGACGTGGCCGACAACTGCCCCTTCGACAGCAACGTGACCCAGGATGACGGCGACGGCGACGGCCTCGGCGACGTCTGTGACGACGACGAGGACGGCGACGGCACGGGCGCGGGCGACAACTGCCCCGACGTGGTCAACCCCGACCAGTCCGACATCGACGGCGACGGCGAGGGTGACGCCTGTGACCCCGACGACGACGGCGACGGCGTGGCCGACGAGGCCGACAACTGCCCCGAGACGGAGAACGCCGACCAGGCCGACGCCGACGGAGACGGCTTCGGCGACGCCTGCGACGACGACGCGGACGACGACGGCATCCCCGATGACGAGGACAACTGCCCCTACGACGCCAACGAGCGCCAGGGCGACCTGGACGACGACGGCATCGGCGACGCCTGTGACGCCGACGACGACGGCGACGGCGTCGACGACGAGCAGGACGTCTGCCCCCGCACGGCCGACCCCGACCAGGTCGACTCCGACGGCGACGGCATCGGCGACGCCTGCGAGGACGACACCGACGGCGACGGCGTGGCGACCGACCTCGACAACTGCCCGGACGCCGACAACCCCGACCAGGCCGACCTGGACCAGGACGGGGTGGGCGACGCCTGCGACATGGACGACGACGGCGACGGCTGGGACGACGACCAGGACAACTGCCCCGACGTGGTCAACCCGCGCCAGGAAGACCTGGACGAGGACGGCGTCGGCGACGCCTGTGATGGCGACATCGACGGCGACGGCATCGCTGACGGCGACGACAACTGCAGCGACGTCGCCAACCCCGACCAGGCCGACCACGACGGCGACGGCGACGGCGACCGCTGCGACGACGACATCGACGGTGATGGCCTGACCAACGACGAGGAGCGCGCCGCCGGCACCAACCCCGCCGACGCGGACAGCGACGACGACGGCGTCAACGACGACCAGGAGCCCGACTGGGACGTGGACAGCGACGGCGACGGCCTGATCAACGCCCGCGACCCCGACAGCGACGGCGACGGCATCCTCGACGGCACCGAGCTCGGGGTCACCTCCCCCGGCAGCGACACGGCCGTCGGCGCGGGCAACTTCGTCGCCGACGCCGACCCCGACACCACCACGGATCCGACCAACGCGGACACCGATGGTGGGGGCGTGCCGGACGGCGCCGAGGACGCGAACCGGGACGGCCGGGTGGATGACGGCGAGCTGGATCCGAACGATCCGAGCGACGACACGGGGGTCACCGACCGCGATGGCGACGGCATCCCCAACGACCTCGACAACTGCCCGGACGACGTGAACGACCAGCAGTCGGATGTGGACGGCGACGGCATCGGCGACGCCTGCGACGGCGACATCGACGACGACGCCGTGGCCAACGGCATCGACAACTGCCCGGACGATCCCAACCCGGACCAGCTCGACGTCGACGGCGACGGCAAGGGCGACGCCTGCGACGAGGTCGACGACCGCGATCCCTTCGCCGGCCAGTTCACCGGGTCCGACTCGGCCGACTGCGCCTGCGACGCCCCCGGCAGCCAGGATGGCCCCGCGCCCCTCGCCCTGCTGCTCCTCGGCCTGCCCCTGCTCCTGCGGCGCCGCCGCCGCTGAGCCCCTCGGGGGCGGGCCCTCCCCGCCCCCCGTCCACTTTTCTTCAGAAAGTCTGCGACACGCGCGCGCGCTGACCGATAGCAGGGAGACGCCACTCGCTGGAGTGCCCTGTGGCCCGCGACCTGCGCACCCTCGACGACCGCTGGCGGTTCACCGACGCCGCGGGCCGATCCGTCGCCCTGTACGACGTCACCGCCGACGTCACCGGTGGCCTGGCCCTGCTCAAGCCCGACCCCGCGTGCGAGGCGCGGGTCCTCGGCGTCCTCGGCCGGTCACAGACCCACTGGGACTTCGAGCTCTACGCCTTCAGCGTCCGCCCCAACAGCGTGCGGCTGCTCGTCGGGGTGGCCGACCTCCCGGTCAAGGCCGACCTGCTGGCCTTCGGCCTGTCGGGAATCTCCAGAGAGATCAAGGGTCTGCGCGGCTGGTTCGCCAGCGTCTTCGGGCGGCGCAACGACGCCATCCAGATCACCGACGACGCCCACGCCCTGCGGGTGGCCCGCGAGCTCCTGGCCGCCGGGACGGACGACCACCTCGTCCGTCACCCGAGCGACGAGCCCTACCCCTCCTGGGCGCCCTGGGCGCTGCGCGGAGCGACGCCCTGGGGCACCTGGACGGACCGGACGGCGCTGGGCGAGGCCCGACGTCGAGGGCGGCCCGTGGACGCCGCGGACTTCTCGACGCGCTACCCCGTGCGCCTCAGCCGGCTACCCGCGCTGCGGCACCTCACCGACGCCGAGCACCAGGGGTTCTGGGACGACGTCGCCACCGACATCGCCCGCGTCGCCCGGGTGCGCCGCAAGAAGGCCGGGCGGCGCCTGCTCGGCGCCGAGCACGCGCGGCGCCTCGATCCGCTCACCCGCCTGACGCCCGGGCCCCGCCGACCGCGACCGCTGGCGTGGGGGTCGCCAGCGGTCGTCGCCGCGCACCGGGAGGCCTACCTGGAGCGGCGGCGCCGCTACCGGCTCGCCACCGCCGCCCACCGCGCCGCCCAGGCCGGCGGCCACACCCAGGCCGTCTGCTGGCCGACCGGAACGCTGGCGCCCCTGTTCGCGCGCGCCCGCGGCGGACGCCCGGCGCAGCCGCGCAGGCCAGGGCTGGCGGCGCGCTGAAGGACGGCGGCGGCTGGCGTCGGCAGGGACGCGTCAGGACAGGTGCGCCCGGCGACCGGCGCGTCGACCCAGGCGTGGGCTTCAGGTCGCCACGCCCCCGCAGACCCCAGTCCCCCACCCACCTGCGCCACCCCGCCCGCCCACGGCACTCTCCCCGGTCGATGCAGCCCCCGCAGAATTCCACGCCGCCGCCGAGTCGCCTGGCACCCGGACGTCCGGCCCGCCAGGCCGACGTCCGGGGTCCCGGCGGGGCCGACGGTTCGTCCCCGGCCCCACCGGCCCCAATGAGTGGTGCCCGCCTCGCCGCCGCAGGTCAGCGCTCCCCCCGCACGCCCGGCTCGTCCACCCGCCCCGATCTCCCCCGTTCCGCGCCCCCTTCAATCCACCCTCGCTGCAATCCCGCCCCAGACCCCACCATCCTCACGTCTCCGCCCCCCCAAGCTCCCCAGATCCCCCACACTCCGCCCCAGATCCCGCCCCCATCCCCCTCGATGGGTCCCTTCCCCACCTTGTGTCTGTCATTCCACACTCACTGAAGCCATCGATGGCTCCCAACGCTCCCCGCCCCACGCCCCGGCGCGCCCGCCCACGGCCCCCGCGGTGGTCGCCCACAAAGCCGGCAACCACCTGAAACTACTGTAGTTTTCCTCACTCCTCAAATTGCTCTTCTACGCGCTCCGCCGGAGGGATACCCTGTGTGCTGGCAGCCCCCTGATCCGGGCGAGGAAGCTCGTTCTTCATCTGCAACGTCGCGCAGGCCGCCCCGACCGGGGTCGGGCCAGCGCGTCTCGCCTCGAGGGGTCCCGCCACACGACCGGTACCAAGCGGCCAGTGAGCCGCGCTGGAGGACTTCGATGAAGCGTGTCGTCGCCACAGACAAGCGCATCTGGGCGTGCCTCGCGATGCTGGCCCCGGCCTGGGCCCTGGCCCAGGACGTGCCCGTGGCGGTGACCATCCCGTGGATCGCCACCGCCCCCCGCGTCCCCCACGACATCATCAGCGGGGTGCAGACCGAGCTGAAGGGCGTCGAGGTGGGCTTCGTGCCCATGGCCGGCGGTGGCGGCGGCGCCGACTTCACGACCATCGACAGCATCACCTTCGAGTCGCTGTCGACCTGTGGCGTGGACCAGCAGCAGTTCTTCCTCAACGGCGTAGCCGTGGGGAACCTCGTCGTCAACAACGCACACTGCCAGTGTGATCCCCCCGTCAGCACCGCGACCGTGCGCGACGCGGGCCTGCTCGGGGCCTGGAACCGCGACCTGCAGGCGAACACGGCCCGCTATCTGAAGGCCACCACCGGCACCCACTACCTCTGGGCCGCCATGACGGTGACCCAGAACGGCGAGTCGAAGCGCATCTGCATCTCCGATCGCTCGGGTGGCAACTGCACCGAGCTCGATCTGTGCACGGCCAACAGCAGCGCGGCCGTCGACGCGTCCCGCAACAACGCCTGGGCCGACGCGGCCGCGGCGGGTGGCCTCTCCTACGTGGGCACGCGCTACAAGTGGGCCTTCGGCGACGGGGAGGAGACGGCCTTCCAGGCCATCAACGACAACCGCGTCCTCGAGGCCCGCCACACCTACAATGGCCCGCCCGGCTCCCCCTTCACCGCCCGGCTGACCATCTGCGACGCGGGGAACAACTGCGCCAGCGCCGACTACCCCATGGTCATCCGGGAGAACAACCTGGAGACCCGGGTGAACGTGGCCATCGATCGCGGCCTCTGGTACCTGCACAAGCGCGCCCAGGCCAGCGGCCAGATCGTCGCCGAAGGCAGCTACGGCAACCTGCCCTCCGCCACCGCCTCCGCCATCAACGCCTTCGAGGCCCATGGCCACCGCGAGACGATCAACCCGCGGCAGAGCCCCTACGCCTACACCGTCCAGCAGGCCATGCGCTGGCTGTGGACGCGCGTCGAGGTGGTGCAGATCGCCAACAAGAACGCCGGCAACCCCGACGTGAACGGCAACGGCATCGGCGTGACCATCGCCGGGCGCGGCAACGAGGTGTACCAGAACGGCGTGATCATGGATGGCATCGTGGCCTCGGGCACCCCGCAGGCGGTGGTGCCCACGGGCCCCCTCGCCGACCTGCGAATGAACGGCCGGGCCTACACCTACGGCGACGCCATCCAGGACATGATCGACGGCTATGCCTGGGGCCAGATCGACTCCAACTTCGCGTTCCCCCAGCGCGGCAGCTGGAACTACAACTACACCCCCGGCCACCCCGACAACTCCTCGAGCCAGTGGGCCGCCATCGGCATGATCCCCGCCGAGCGCGAGTGGGGCCTGACCATCCCCAACTTCGTGAAGACCGAGAACGACGCCGCGGTGCGCTCCATGTGGAACGCCAACGGCACCATCGGCTACGACAGCGCCCAGTGCCTCTGGGGCTGCGCCGCCACCACCCCCTCCGGCATGGTCCAGTGGATCATGGACGGCCGCCCGAGCAACAACGGCGAGTTCGCCACCTCCGTGCGCTGGATCGCCGACAACTGGGGCGGCGGCCCGGGTGAGGGCAACACCAACCTGATGCTGGGCTACACCTATGGCCTCTTCGCGGGCTTCAAGGCCATGCGCCTGGCCAACCCGCCCATCGAGCGCCTGACCCGCAGCAACGGCACCAGCTTCGACTGGTACAACGACCCCGCCATCGGCGTGGCCCATGTGCTGACCAGCCGCCAGAGCGCCGACACCGGGCGGTTCAGCGGCCCCGGCCAGACGGACATCGACGGCCTCTACACCCAGTGGTCGCTGCTGATGCTGGCCTCGAGCCTCTTCGCCCAGGCCCCCAAGGCGGTGGCCCAGGCGAACCCGGTGCAGGTGGCCATCAACCAGGAGGTCACCTTCGACCACAGCGGGTCGTTCCACCTCAACCCCGACATCCCCATCGCCCGCTTCGAGTGGGACTTCGATGGCGACGGCACCTTCGACTTCCAGACGGCCAACCTCAACGAGCGGCCGACCCACCGCTTCAACCCGGCCCTCGCCGAGCTGCCGCGGACCTACACCGCCCGCCTGCGGGTGACGGACGGCCAGAACCCTCCCCTCTCCGATGTCGCCGAGATCCAGGTGCGCGTCGACTCGGGCAACGTGCCCCCCGTCGCCCGCATCACCCCGGTCAACCCGTCGGTCAACGTCGATCAGGACCTCGCCCTCAGCGGCCGGGACAGCTTCGATCCGAACGCGGGCGCCCCCCTCAACGACGCCATCGTCCGCTACGAGTGGGACTTCGACGACAGCAACGGCCTGGTGCAGTTCCAGAACCTCGGGGTGGACGTGACCACGCGCTTCGTGGGCGCCTGCGACGTCGACCGCCAGGTGGCCCTGCGCGTCACCGACCGCTTCGGCCTGCAGCACACGACGTTCGCGTCGGTGCACGTCATCTGCAACCAGCCCCCCATCGCCCGCGTGATCCCCAGCCCGCTGAGCATCGACGAGGGCACCCAGGGCACCGCCGACGGCCGCCAGAGCAGCGATCCCGAGGGCGGCGCCCTGCAGTACGCCTGGGCCTGCGCGGCCGGGCTGCCCGTGGCGGTGGTGGACGGCGGCCGCCAGCTCCAGGTGGACGCCCGGGGCATCGACGCCCCCGCGGCCGGCGCCCGGTTCGACTGCACCCTCACCGTCACCGACCCCGTCGGCGCGCGCAACACCGCGAACTTCGTGGTGATCGTGAACAACGTGGACCGCGACGGCGATGGCCTCGACGACGCCCACGACAACTGCCCCGCCGTGGCCAACCCCGACCAGCTCGACACCGACGGCGACGGCCAGGGCGACGCCTGCGACCCCGACGACGACAACGACGGCGTCCCCGACGCCGGCGACAACTGCCGCCTCATCGCCAACCCCAACCAGGCCGACAACGAGGGCGACGGCCTGGGCGACGTCTGCGACCCGGACGACGACAACGACGGCGTGGCCGATGGGGCCGACAACTGCCCCCTCGCCGCCAACGCCAACCAGCTCGACACCGACCGCGACGGCCTGGGTGACGCCTGCGATCCCGATGATGATGGCGACGGCGTGAACGACGGCGTCGACAACTGCCCCCTCGTGCCCAACGGCAACCAGCTGGACACGGATCGCGACGGCCAGGGCGACGCCTGCGACGCCGATGACGACGGCGACGGCGTGGCGGACGGGGCCGACAACTGCCCGCTGGCCGCCAACGCCAACCAGCGCGACACCGATGGCGATGGCCGCGGCGACGCCTGCGACGACGACGACGACGACGACACCATCCCCGACGGCGCCGACAACTGCCCGCTGGTGGTCAACCCCGACCAGGGCGACAACGACCGCGACGGCCAGGGCGACGCCTGCGACGGCGACGACGACGACGACGGCGTGGCCGACGCCGCCGACAACTGCCCGCTGACGGCCAACCAGAACCAGCTCGACACCGACGGCGACGGCCGGGGCGACGCCTGCGACGACGACGACGACGGCGACGGCATCCCCGACGCCCGCGACAACTGCCCCGTCGACGTGAACCCTGACCAGGCCGACGGCGACCGCGACGGCCAGGGCGACGCCTGCGACGGCGACCAGGACGGCGACGGCGTGAACGACGACGGCGACAACTGCCCGCGGGTGGCCAACCCCGACCAGCTCGACGCCGACGGCGACGGCTTCGGCAACCTCTGCGACGACGACGACGACGGCGACACCATCCCCGACGACGACGACAACTGCCCCCTCGCCGCGAACCGCGGCCAGCTCGACACCGACGGCGATGGCCAGGGCGACGCCTGCGACGCCGACGACGACGGCGACGGCGTGCCCGACGCCACCGACAACTGCCCCCTGACCCGCAACGTCGACCAGGCCGATCAGGATCGCGACGGCCGCGGCGACGTCTGCGACGACGACGACGACGGCGACGGCGTGCCCGACGCCACCGACAACTGCCCCCGCACCCCCAACCCGAACCAGCTCGACTCCGATGGCGACGGCCTGGGCGACGTCTGCGACGGCGACGACGACGGCGACGGCGTGCTGGACGGCGCCGACAACTGCCCGCTGACCCCCAACCGCGACCAGAGCGACGTCGATCAGGATGGCATCGGCGACGTCTGCGACAACGACGCGGACGGCGACGGCATCCCCGACAACGCCGACAACTGCCCCCTCGTGGGCAACCCCAACCAGGCCAACAACGACCGCGACGCCGAGGGCGACGCCTGCGACGACGACGACGACAACGACACCATCCCCGACCGCGTCGACAACTGCGTCTTCGTCTTCAACGGCAACCAGGCCGACCTCGACCGCGACGGCCAGGGTGACGCCTGCGACGATGACGACGACGGCGACGGCGTGCCCGACGTGGCCGACAACTGCCCCCAGGCCGCCAACCCGGCCCAGGGCGACAACGACCGCGACGGCCAGGGCGACGCCTGCGACCCCGACGACGACGACGACGGCGTGGCCGACGGCGACGACAACTGCCCCCTCGTGAGCAACCGCGACCAGGCCAACAACGACCGCGACGCCCAGGGCGACGCCTGCGATCCCGACGACGACAACGACGGCGTGGGCGACGGCGCCGACAACTGCCCCTTCCGCGCGAACCCGGAGCAGGGCGACAACGACCGCGACGGCCAGGGCGACGCCTGCGACGACGACGACGACAACGACACCATCCCCGACGCGGTGGACAACTGCCCCCTGACCGCCAACCGCGACCAGGCCGACCTCGACCACGACGGGCGCGGTGACGCCTGCGACGGCGACCGCGACGCCGACGGCGTCCCCGACGAGCAGGACAACTGCCCCGCCGAGGCCAACCCCCTGCAGACCGACACCGATCGCGACGGCCAGGGCGACGCCTGCGATGACGACGACGACGCGGACGGCGTGCCCGACGCCGCCGACAACTGCCGCCTCATCCAGAACGCCAACCAGGCCGACAACGACGGCGACGGCTTCGGCGACGCCTGCGACGACGACGACGACGACGACCACGTCCGCGACGCCGTCGACAACTGCCCCCGCCTGGCCAACCCGGACCAGCGCGACGCCGATCAGGACGGCCTGGGCGACGCCTGCGATCCCGACGATGACAACGACGGCGTGGCCGACGGCAACGACAACTGCCCGACGGTGGCCAACGCCGGCCAGGGCGACGCCGACCGCGACGGCGCCGGCGACGCCTGCGATCCCGACGACGACAACGACGGCGTGACCGACGACCGCGACAACTGCCCGCTCCTCGGCAACCAGGGCCAGGCGGACGCCGACGGCGACGGCCAGGGCGACGCCTGCGACCCCGACGACGACAACGACGGCGTGCTCGACGACCGCGACGTCTGCCCCCGCGTCGCCGACCCCGACCAGGCCGACACCGACGGCGACGGCATCGGCAACGCCTGCGAGGGCGATGACGACAACGACGGCGTGCCCGACATCGAGGACAACTGCCCCCTCGTCGCCAACGCCGACCAGCAGAACCGCGACGACGACGCCTTCGGCGACGCCTGCGACCCCGACGACGACAACGACGGGGTGGCCGACGTGGACGACAACTGCCCGCTCGACCCGAACCCCGGCCAGGCGGACAACGACGACGACGGCCTGGGCGACGCCTGCGACGGCGACGACGACGACGACGGCGTGCCCGATGGCCGCGACAACTGCCCCTTCACCGCCAACCCCGACCAGATCGATCGGGACCGCGACGGCCGCGGGGACGCCTGCGACGGCGACCTCGACGCGGACGGCGTGCCCGATGAGCAGGACAACTGCGTGGCGGTCGGCAACCCCGACCAGGTGGACGCCGACGGCGATGGCCAGGGCGACGCCTGCGATCCCGACGACGACGGCGACGGCACCGACGACTGGCAGGACAACTGCCGCCTGCTGCCCAACCCCGGCCAGGCCGACCTGGATCGCGACGGCTTCGGCGACGCCTGCGACGACGACGACGACGGCGACGGCGTGCCCGACGTCGACGACAACTGCCCCCGCCTCGCCAACGCCGGCCAGGCCGACCGCGACGGCGACGGCCTGGGCGACGCCTGCGATCCCGACGACGACAACGACGGCGTGCCCGACGTGACCGACGTCTGCGCCACCGTGCCGGACCCCGACCAGCGCGACAACGACGGCGACGGCCTCGGCGACGCCTGCGATCCCGACGACGACGGCGACCGGGTGCCGGATGTCAGCGACAACTGCCCCTTCACCCCGAACCTGGACCAGGCCGACGTCGACCGCGACGGCCTGGGCGACGCCTGCGACGACGACGACGACGGCGACGGCGTGCCCGACGCCCGCGACAACTGCCCCATCGTCGTGAACGCCGACCAGGCGGACGGGGATCGCGACGGCCAGGGCGACGCCTGCGACGGTGACGACGACGGCGACGGCGTGCCCGACCCGGCCGACAACTGCCCCGGCGTCGCCAACGCCGGCCAGGCGAACTTCGACCAGGACGCCCTGGGCGACGCCTGCGACGACGACGACGACAACGACGGCGTGGCCGACGCCGACGACAACTGCCCCACCCTCGCCAACCCCGACCAGGCCGACAACGACGGGGACGGCCGCGGCGACGCCTGTGACGACGACGACGACGGCGACGGCGTCCGCGATCCCGTCGACAACTGCCCGAACGTCGCCAACCCGGGCCAGGAGGACGTCGATCTGGATGGCTTCGGCGACGCCTGCGACGGCGACCGCGACTCCGACGGCGTCCTCGACGACGCCGACAACTGCGTCAACGTGAGCAACCGCGACCAGCTCGACACCGACCGGGACGGCCGCGGCGACGCCTGCGACGACGACGACGACGGCGACGGCATCCCCGATCGCGCCGACAACTGCCGGCTGGTCGTGAACGGCGACCAGAACGACAATGATTTCGATGGGTTCGGCGATGCCTGCGACGACGACGACGACAACGACCGGGTGCCCGACGACGTCGACAACTGCCCGACCATCGCGAACGTGACCCAGGCCGACGTCGACGGCGACGGCGTCGGCGACGCCTGCGACGGCGACGGCGACGGCGACGGCACCGACGAGGCCCTCGACAACTGCCCCGGCGTGGCCAACCCCGACCAGGCCGACCTGGACGGCGACGGCCTCGGCGACGCCTGCGATCCCGACGACGACGGCGACCGCGTGACCGACGGCCGGGACAACTGCCCCACCGTGGCCAACCCCGGCCAGCGCGACACCGACGGCGACGGCGTGGGCGACGACTGCGACGACGACGCCGACAACGACGGCGTGCCCGACGTCGACGACGACTGCGTCCTGGTGGCCAACCCCGACCAGGCCGACCGGGACGGGGACGGCCGCGGCGACGCCTGCGACCCCGATGACGACGGCGACGGCGTCTTCGACGACCTGGACAACTGCCCCGACGTGGCCAACGCCGAGCAGGTGGACAGCGACGGCGACGGCATCGGCGACGCCTGCGAGGGCGACGTCGACGGCGACGGCGCCGCTGACGGGGCCGACAACTGCCCGGCCATCGCCAACCCCGACCAGGCCGACAACGACGCCGACGGCATCGGCGACGCCTGCGACGACGACGACGACGGCGACGGCATCGCCGACGGCGCCGACAACTGCCCCGCCCTCGCCAACCCCGACCAGGCCGACAACGACGCCGATGGCCTCGGCGACGCCTGCGACCCCGATGACGACAACGACGGCACCGCCGACGGCCGCGACCTCTGCCCCCTGGACGCCGATCCGGCCCAGCGGGATCACGACGGCGACGGCCTGGGCGACGCCTGCGACGATGACATCGACGGCGACGGCCTCGACAACGCCACGGAGGAGGCCGCCGGCACCGATCCCGCCGACGCCGACTCCGATGACGATGGCCTGCTCGACGGCGCCGAGGGTGACTGGGACCAGGACACCGACGGCGACGGCCTGATCAACGCCCTCGATCCCGACAGCGACGGCGATGGCATCCACGACGGCACCGAGGCGGGCGTCACCGTGCGCGACGCCCACCCCGACACCGACCGCGCCCTCTTCGCCGCCGACCAGGACCCGGGCACCCGCACCGACCCCCTGGCCAGCGACACCGACGAGGGCGGCCTGCCCGACGGCGCCGAGGACGTGAACCACAACGGCCGCGTCGACGCCGGCGAGACCGATCCCAACTACGCCGCCGACGACCGCCCCGTCGTCGATCGCGACAATGACGGCGTGCTCAACGACGACGACAACTGCCCCGACGACGCCAACCCCCAGCAGAGCGACCTGGATCAGGACGGCGTCGGCGACGTCTGCGACGACGACCGCGACGACGACGGCATCGGCAACGTCCGCGACAACTGCCCTGACGACGCCAACGTCGACCAGCTCGACGTGGACGGCGACGGCCTCGGCGACGTCTGCGACCCCGAGGACACCTCGGATCCCTTCGCCGGTGGCAGCTTCAGCGGCTCCGACACCGCCGACTGCGCCTGCGACGCCCCCGGCGCCGACCGCGGCCCGGCCCCCCTCGCCCTCCTGCTCCTCGCCCTGCCCCTCCTCCTGCGCCGCCGCCGCCCCCGCGGCTGAGCCGGCCCCCGGCGGCGTCCCCCTCCGCCGCCCCTTCCCTCGCATCCCCCTCCCGCTGGCCACCGCGGTCGCCGCCCCCGGCGGCCTGCCGGCGGGCGCGTTTCTGGGCTCCACGCCGGGCTCGGTCCCGAGCTCGACCTCGGATCAGACCCCGACCCCGACCCCGACCAGGCCTCCGCGGATGGGACCTCCCCCACCCTTTCAAGCCGGCCTCGAATTCACCGCGATGGGTCCGCCCGCCCCCTGCCTACATCATCCCACCAGCCATCCAGGCGGCCTGCCGCTCGCCTGGGAACGGACCCCGCGCTCCGCGGTCTCGCGGGGCCCTGCTCGGGGGCCTTCCGGGGCCCCGATCCGCCCCGCCTCGATCGCCTCCAGGCCGCCACCCGTGCGCCTTTCGTCGAACTTTGCGCCCCCGGTGGAATCGACCTTCTCACCGACTGGACCTCGCGCTAGGGTACGAGCCGGATGGGCCCGATTCCGGGATCCAGGGAGATTGTCATGTTCACACCACGAGGGTTCTTCAGCGCGGCTGGCCGCGGTGCGCTCTTCCTGGGTCTCGTCCTCGCGAGCCTCACCGGGACGGCCCTGGCCCAGGCGCCCACCGTGGCGACGGTGCCCTGGGTGCCGGCAGCACCGCAGATTCCCCACGACATCATCAGCGGCCGCGCCACGGTCCTGAAGGGTGCCGAGATCCCCCAGAACGGGGTGTATCGCGGGATCAGCTACCGGTGGCAGTACGGGGACGGCGCCGCGACCGCCTGGACGGCCCTCGCCAATGACAGTCAGCGCCGCGTCATCGAGGTGTCACGCACCTACAACGGCGTCGCCGGCTCCCCGTTCACGGCCATCCTGACGGTCTGCACCGCGGCCAACGGGGGCGGGAGCTGCGCGAGCGCCAACTACCCCATGGTCATCCGCGACAACACCCTCACCGCCCGGGTGAACGTCGCCATCGACCAGGGCCTCTGGTACCTCTACCACTACTACAACCCCGCCAACGGCCGGATCACCCCGCCCGGCAGCTATGGCGGCAACCCGGGTGGCGGATCGGGCGCGGTCAACGCGTTCTTCGCCCACGGCCACCTCGAGGCCTACAACCGCAACACCAACCCCTACGTCGACGTCGTCAAGGGCGCGATGAACGACCTGTTCACCCGCGTCATCAAGAAGAACATCGGCAACAAGAACTCCGGCAACCCGGACACCAACCGCAACGGCATCGGCGCCTCGGTGGGCGGCACCGAGATCTATGAGAACGGCATGGTCATGGACGCCATCGTCAGCTCGGGCGTGCCCAACGCCCCGGTGACGACGGGCCCCTACGCCGGCAGCACCCGCGCGGTCGTCCTGCAGGACTTCATCGACGGCTACTCGTACGCCCAGATGGACACCAACTACGCCCTCCCCCAGCGCGGCTCCTGGAACTACACCTGGAGCGCGGGCCACGCCGACAACAGCTCGAGCCAGTGGGCCGCCATCGGCATGATCCCCGCCGAGCGCGAGTGGGGCCTGACCATCCCCCAGTTCACGAAGAACCTGAGCGATGGCTCCATCAACAGCATGTGGAGCGCCAGCGGGACCATTGGCTACAACGGCACCGGCTGTGTCTGGGGCTGCGCCGGCGTGACGCCCTCGGGCCTCGTGCTCTGGACGATGGCCGGCCGGCTGAACACCGACGCCCGCATGCGGACGTCGTACACCTGGGTCCGCAACAACTGGGGCCGCGGCCCCGCCGAGAACAACTCCAACCTCATCACGGGCTACACCTACGCCCTCTTCGCCGCCGTCAAGGCGCTGCGGCTCTCCCGCCCGGCGCAGATCGATCTCATCGACGGTGTGTTCGACTGGTACAACGACCCCAACGTCGGCGTGGCCCACACCCTGACCACCCGCCAGCGGGCCGATGGCTTCTTCAACGTCCCCAACCAGACCGACATCAACGGCCTCGGCACCCAGTGGTCGCTGCTGATGCTGGCCGGCAACCTCTTCGCCCAGGCACCCCAGGCCGTACCCGGCGCGAACCCCATCCGGGCCGCCATCAACCAGGTGGTCACCTTCGACCACAGCCAGTCGTTCCACCTGAACCCGAACCAGCGGATCATCCGGTATGAGTGGGACTTCGATGGCGACGGCGCCTATGACTTCAACACCGCCGATCCCGCCGCCCGGCCGACGTTCCGCTACAACCCGGCGCTGAACCAGGTGCCGCGGGTCTACACGGCGCGCCTGCGGGTGACCGACAACCAGAACCCGCCCCTGCAGGACGTCAAGACGGTGGACGTCACCGTCGACTCGGGCAACGTGCCGCCGGTCGCGCGCATCACGCCGGCCAACCCCAGCGTCACGGTCAACGTCGACCTCGCCCTGAGCGGCGCCGACAGCTTCGACCCCAACGCCGGCGCCCCCCTCAACGACCGCATCGTCCGCTACGAGTGGGACTTCGACGACAGCGACGGCCTCGTCCAGTTCCAGAACCTGGGCGCCCAGGTCACGACGCGCTTCGGCGGCGCGTGCGGCGTCAACCGCCAGGTCGCGCTCCGCGTGACGGACAACTTCGGCTTGCAGAACACGGCCTTCGCCACGGTGTCCGTCCTCTGCAACCAGGCCCCCGTCGCCCGCGTGAACCCCAACCCGCTCGTCATCGACGAGGGGACGCAGGGCACGGTCGACGGCCGCGGCAGCTCCGATCCCGAGGGCGGCGCGCTGCAGTACGCGTGGGCCTGCGCGGCGGGCATCGCCGTGGCCCCCATCGACGGCGGCCGCCAGCTCCAGGTGGACGCCCGCGCGCTGGACGCCCCCGCGGCCGGCAGCCGCTTCAACTGCAGCCTGACGGTCACGGATCCGCCGGGCGCGCGCCACACGGTGAACTTCACCATCCAGGTCAACAACGTCGACACCGACGGCGACGGCACCGACGACGCCCACGACAACTGCCGCGTCAACGCCAACCCCGACCAGCTCGACACCGACCGCGACGGCCAGGGCGACGTCTGTGACGCGGACGATGACAACGACGGCGTGCCCGACGCCAACGACAACTGCCGCCTCGTCCAGAACGCCAACCAGGCCGACAACGAGCGCGATGGCATCGGCGACGTCTGCGACCCCGACGACGACAACGACGGCGTGGCCGATGGCAACGACAACTGCCCGACCGTGGGCAACGCCAACCAGCTCGACACGGACCGCGACGGCCAGGGCGACGTCTGCGACGGCGACGATGACAACGACGGCGTGCCCGATGGCAACGACAACTGCCCGCTGCACCAGAACGCCAACCAGCTCGACACCGATCGCGACGGCCAGGGCGACGTCTGCGACGCCGACGACGACAACGACGGCGTGGCCGACGGCAACGACAACTGCCCGCTGAACCAGAACGCCAACCAGGCCAACAACGACCGCGACGCCCAGGGCGACGTCTGCGACCCCGACGATGACAACGACACCGTCCCGGACGCCAACGACAACTGCCAGTTCGTCGCCAACCAGAACCAGGCCGACAACGACCGCGATGGCCAGGGCGACGCCTGTGATGGCGACGATGACAACGACACCGTCGGCGACGCCCAGGACAACTGCCCCTTTGACGCCAACCGCGACCAGGCCAACAACGACGGCGACGCCCAGGGCGATGTCTGCGACCCGGATGATGACAACGACACCATCCCCGACGACCGCGACAACTGCCCCTTCGCCGCCAACCAGGATCAGAGCGACATCGATCGCGACGGCCGCGGCGATGTGTGTGATGGCGACCGCGACGGCGATGGCATCGACGACGGCCAGGACAACTGCCCGGTCGATCCCAACGCCAACCAGCTCGACACCGACCGCGACGGCCGCGGCGACGCCTGTGATCCCGACGATGACAACGACGGCGTGAACGACGGCAATGACAACTGCCCGCTCGTGGCCAACCGCGATCAGACCGACACCGACCGCGACGGCCAGGGCGACGCCTGTGATCCCGACGATGACAACGACACGGTCCCCGACGGCGAGGACAACTGCCAGCTCGTGGCCAACCGCGATCAGACCGACACCGACCGCGACGGCCAGGGCAACGCCTGTGACAGCGACGATGACAACGACGAGGTGGCCGACGGCGAGGACAACTGCCCGCTGACGGCGAACCAGAACCAGCTCGACACGGACGGCGACGGCCAGGGCGACGCCTGCGACACGGACGACGACGCCGATGGCATCAACGACGCCGACGACAACTGCGTGGTCATCGTCAACGCCGACCAGCTCGACACGGACGGCGACGGCCAGGGCGACGCCTGCGACGCCGACGACGACGGCGACGGCGTCAACGACGACCGCGACAACTGCCCGCTGATCGAGAACGCCAACCAGCTCGACACGGACGGGGACGGCCAGGGCAACGCCTGCGACAACGACGATGACGGCGATGGCGTGCCCGACGGCCGCGACAACTGCCCCGTCGACGCCAACCCCGACCAGGCGGACGCCGACTTCGACGGCCAGGGCGACGTCTGCGACGGCGACCAGGACGGCGACGGCGTCGAGGACGACGGCGACAACTGCGTCACCACCCCCAACGCCGACCAGCGCGACACCGACCGCGACGGCCAGGGCGACGCCTGCGACGACGATGACGACGGCGACACCGTCCCCGACGACCGCGACAACTGCCCGCTGGTCGCCAACCGCGGCCAGCTCGACACCGACATCGACGGGGCGGGCGACGCCTGCGACGACGACGACGACGGCGACGGCGTCCCCGACGACCGCGACAACTGCCCGCTCAACCGCAACCCCGACCAGGCCGACTTCGACCGCGACGGCCGCGGCGACGTGTGCGACGACGATGACGACGGCGACGGGGTGGCGGACGCCACGGACAACTGCCCCGCCATCGCCAACCCCAACCAGCTCGACACCGACGGCGACGGCCAGGGCGACGTCTGCGACGACGATGACGACGGCGACGGCATCATCGACGGCACCGACAACTGCCCGCTCATCCCCAACCGCGACCAGAGCGACGTCGACCGCGACGGCGCCGGCGACGCCTGCGACAACGACTCCGATGGCGATGGCATCGTCGACAACGCCGACAACTGCCCCCTCGTCGGCAACGTGAACCAGGCCGACAACGACCGCGACGGCCTCGGCGACGCCTGCGACGACGACGACGACAACGACACCATCCCCGACCGCGTCGACAACTGCGTCTTCGTCCACAACGCCAACCAGTCCGACCTCGATCGCGACGGCCGCGGCGACGCCTGCGACAACGACGACGACAACGACACCATCGTCGACGGCCAGGACAACTGCCCCCGCGACGCCAACCAGAACCAGGCCGACAACGACCGCGACGGCCTCGGCGACGTCTGCGACGACGACGACGACAACGACGGCGTCCCCGACGCCAACGACAACTGCCCCACCACCGCCAACCGCGATCAGGCCAACAACGATCGCGACGCCCAGGGCGACGCCTGCGACGGCGACGACGACAACGACGGCGTGAACGACGGCAACGACAACTGCGCCTTCCGCGCCAACCCCGACCAGGCCGACAACGACCGCGACGGCCTCGGCGACGCCTGCGACGACGACGACGACAACGACACCGTCCCCGACGCCCAGGACAACTGCCCCCTGACGCCCAACCGCGACCAGGCCGACCTCGACCGCGACGGCCGCGGCGACGCCTGCGACGGCGACCGCGACGCCGATGGCATCGCCGACGAGCAGGACAACTGCCCCGACGCCGCCAACCCCCTGCAGGAGGACACCGATCGCGACGGCCAGGGCGACGCCTGCGACGACGACGACGACGGCGACGGCGTCCCCGACGCCCGCGACAACTGCCGCCTCGTCCAGAACGCCAACCAGGCCGACAACGATCGCGACGGCTTCGGCGACGCCTGCGACGACGACGACGACGAGGACAACGTCCGCGACGCCAACGACAACTGCCCCCTCATCCCCAACCCCGACCAGCGCGACGCCGATCGCGACGGCCGCGGCGACGCCTGCGATCCCGACGACGACAACGACGGCGTGAACGACGCCGCCGACAACTGCCCGGATGTGGCCAACCAGGCCCAGACGGACAACGACGGCGACGGCATCGGCGACGCCTGCGACGACGACGACGACAACGACGGCGTGGCCGACGACCGCGACAACTGCGTCTTCGTGGCCAACCAGGGCCAGGCCGACGCCGATGGCGACGGCGACGGCGACGCCTGCGACGACGACGACGACAACGACAACGTCCCCGACGCCCGCGACAACTGCCCGCGCCTGGCCAACCCCGACCAGCGCGACACCGACGGCGACGGCATCGGCGACGCCTGCGAGGGCGACGACGACGACGACGGCGTGCCCGACGGCGAGGACAACTGCCCCCTCGTCGCCAACCCCGACCAGCAGAACCGCGACGACGACGCCTTCGGCGACGCCTGCGACGACGACGACGACAACGACGGCGTCGCCGACGACGACGACAACTGCCCCTACGACCCCAACCCCGGCCAGAACGACAACGACGGCGACGGCGACGGCGACGCCTGCGACTTCGACGACGACGACGACGGCGTCCCCGATGGCCGCGACAACTGCCCCTTCACCGCCAACCCCGACCAGCTCGACCGCGACCGCGACGGCCGCGGCGACGCCTGCGACGGCGACCTCGACGCTGACGGCATCCCCGACGAGGACGACAACTGCGTCGCCCTCGCCAACCCCGACCAGGTCGACAGCGACCAGGACGGCGAGGGCGATGTCTGCGACGCCGACGACGACGGCGATGGCGTCGATGACTGGGAGGACAACTGCCGCCTCGTCACCAACCCCGACCAGGCCGATCTCGACCGCGACGGCTTCGGCGACGCCTGCGACGACGACGATGACGGCGATGGCGTGCCCGACGCCGTCGACAACTGCCCCGGCCTCGCCAACCTGAGCCAGGCCGATCGCGACCAGGACGGCGTCGGCGACGCCTGCGACGACGAGGATGACGGCGACGGCGTGGCCGACGGCGAGGACAACTGCCCCGGCCTCGCCAACCCCGACCAGCTCGACAACGACCAGGACGGCCTCGGCGACGCCTGCGATCCCGACGACGACAACGACCGCGTCGACGATGACCGCGACAACTGCGTCTTCACCCCCAACCTCGACCAGGCCGACGCCGATCTCGACGGCCTCGGCGACGCCTGCGATCCCGACGACGACGACGACGGCGTGGACGACGGCGACGACAACTGCCCGACGGTCGACAACCCCGACCAGACGGACACCGACGGCAACGGCATCGGCGACGCCTGCGACGGCGACGACGACGGCGACGGCGTGCCCGACCCGGCCGACAACTGCCCGGAGCTCGCCAACCCGGGCCAGGCCAACTTCGACCAGGACGCCCTGGGCGACGCCTGCGACCCCGACGACGACAACGACGGCGTCATGGACGACGACGACAACTGCCCCCTGCGCACCAACCCCGAGCAGGCCGACAACGACCAGGACGGCCGCGGCGACGTCTGCGACGACGACGACGACAACGACGGCGTCATCGACCCCCAGGACAACTGCCCCCAGACCGCCAACCCCGGCCAGGAGGACGTCGACCTCGACGGCTTCGGCGACGCCTGCGATGGCGACCGCGACTCCGACGGCGTCCTCGACGACGCCGACAACTGCGTCAACGTCGCCAACCGCGACCAGGCCGACAACGACCAGGACGGCCAGGGCGACGCCTGCGACCTCGACGACGACGGCGACGGCATCCCCGACCGCGACGACAACTGCCGCCTCGTCGTGAACGGCGACCAGAACGACAATGATTTCGATGGCTTCGGCGATGCCTGCGACGACGACGACGACGGCGACCGCGTCCCCGACGACGTCGACAACTGCCCTGAGATCGCCAACGTCACCCAGGCCGACGCCGACGGCGACGGCGTCGGCGACGCCTGCGACGAGGATGGCGATGGTGACGGCGTCGCCGACCACGAGGACAACTGCGTCGGCCTCGCCAACGCCGACCAGGCGGATCTCGATGGCGACGGCCGCGGCGACGCCTGCGACGCCGACGACGACGACGACCGCGTGACCGACGGCCGGGACAACTGCCCCGGCGTCGCCAACCCGGGCCAGCGCGACACCGATGGCGACGGCGTCGGCGACGCCTGTGACGACGACACCGACAACGACGGCGTGCCCGACGCCGAGGACAACTGCATCGACCGCGCGAACCCCGAGCAGGGCGACCTCGACGATGACGGCCTCGGCGACGCCTGCGACAACGACGACGACGGCGACGGCGCCTACGACGACGAGGACAACTGCCCCGGCATCGCCAACGAGGACCAGGCCGACGCTGACGGCGACGGCATCGGCGACGCCTGCGAGGGCGACGTCGACGGCGACGGCAGCGACGACGCCCTCGACAACTGCCCCGATCTCGCCAACCCCGACCAGGCCGACACCGACGGCGACGGCATCGGCGACGCCTGCGACGACGACGACGACGGCGACGGCGTCGCCGACGGCGCCGACAACTGCCCCGGCCTCGACAACGCTGACCAGGCCGACAACGACCAGGACGGCCTCGGCGACGGCTGCGACGCCGACGACGACAACGACGCCACCGCCGATGGCGAGGACAACTGCCCCACCATCGCCAACCCCACCCAGGCCGACCACGACGGCGACGGCCTCGGCGACGCCTGCGACGACGACATCGACGGCGACGGCCTCGACAACGCCGCCGAGCTCGCCGCCGGCACCCGCACCGACGACGCCGACTCCGACGACGATGGCCTCCTCGACGGCGCCGAGCCCGACTGGGACCAGGACACCGACGGCGACGGCCTCATCAACGCCCTCGACCCCGACAGCGACGGCGACGGCATCCACGACGGCACCGAGGCTGGCGTCACCGTCCGTGACACCCACCCCGACACCGACGAGGCCCTCTTCGCCGCCGACCAGGATCCCGCCACCCGCACGGACCCGCTGTCCGCGGACACGGACGGCGGCAGCCTCCCCGACGGCGCCGAGGACGTGAACCACAACGGCCGCGTCGACCCGGGCGAGACCGACCCCAACTACGCCGCTGACGACCGCCCCGTCGTCGACCGCGACAACGACGGCGTCGCCAACGAGGACGACAACTGCCCCGACGACGCCAACCCCCAGCAGAGCGACCTGGACCAGGACGGCATCGGCGACGTCTGCGACGACGACCGCGACGACGACGGCATCGGCAACCCCATCGACAACTGCCCCGACGACAGCAACGTCGACCAGCTCGACGTGGACGGCGACGGCATCGGCGACGCCTGCGACCCCGAGGACACCTCGGATCCCTTCGCCGGCGGCAGCTTCAGCGGCTCCGACACCGCCGACTGCGCCTGCGACGCCCCCGGCAGCGACCGCGGCCCCGCGCCCTTCGCCCTCCTGCTCCTCGCCCTGCCCCTCCTCCTGCGCCGCCGCCGCCGCTAGCCGCCAGGCCCGCGGCCGCCTCCCCGGGCGGCCGCCGCCTGCTACACTGGGCGCCCTCACCCCGGGAGCCCGCCATGCTCGGCCACCTGTCCCTGCCCGTCGCCGATCTCGATCGGGCGGCGGCCTTCTACGACGCCGCCCTCGCCCCCCTCGGCGCCGTGCGCCTGTGGCGGACACCCCGGGGCCTCGGCTACGGCCCACCCGGCGGCAACGACCGCCTGGCCCTCTTCCTCTCCGAAGCCGCCCCGCCCCTGGCCGCCGCCCCGGGCTTCCACCTGGCCTTCGACGCCCCGCACCCCGCCGCCGTCGACGCGTTCCACGCCGCCGCCCTGGCCCGCGGCGGCACCGACGAGGGCGCCCCCGGCCTGCGCCCACACTACGGCCCGACCTACTACGCCGCCTTCACCCGCGACCCCGACGGCCACAAGCTCGAAGCCGTCCACCAGCGCCGATGACGCCCTGGCTCATCGCGGGCGCCGTCCTCGTCCCGGTCGCCCTCCTGGCGCTCGCCCTGCGGCCCGCCCGCTACACCCTCACGCGGCGCGCCTACTGGCGCTGGCTGCTGCGCCCCTGGCGGCTCGCCACCTTCGCCCCCGCCCTGGTCGGCATCATCCTCATCGCCCCCTACACCGGCGACCCGTACTGGGACGCCGTCGACGCCAGCGTCATGGCCACCGCCACGTTCCTCACCGCCCCCTGGGCGGTCGGCGTCTTCACCCGCGGCCGCCGCCACCCCGCCGATGAGTACGCCATCGCGCTGATCTTGCTGCTCTTTTCGGCGAGCTGGTCCTACGACGGCTGGCTGCTCTTCCGCGACGGCGTCGTCCCCCGCACCTCGAGCGAGAACCTCGTCGCCTCCACCTGCCTGTACCTCTTCGGCGGCCTGCTCTGGGCCCTGGAGGGCCATGGCCGCCGGCCGACGTGGGGTCCCCGCCGCCCCGACTGGCCCGGCGGGGACGCCGGCAGCTTCCGGGCCCTGTGGCCCCTGGCTGCGGCCCTGATGCTCTTCATCGCGCTGCTGATGATCTCCAGCGCCGTCGGCTGGGTCTGACCGCGCCCTACGGCCGCGCCACGTACCAGCGGCCGCCCCGCTCCTCGGCCTGCACGGCGTCCGCGCCCAGGAACGCCTGCACGATGGCGAGGTTCGTCGACGCGTGCAGCGACCACACGCCCGTCTCGAACGCCCCGCCGTACAGCCCCACGAGCAGCACCAGCATGTCGGCCAGGTGCTCGCCCACCGGCGCCCCCAGGTCGACGAAGCGAAGCGCCTCCTCCACCGCCTCGGCGGCCACGACCTCCGCGGGGCGTCCCACGGCGCCGAAGGCCGTCACCAGCTCCACGGCGTCCCCGTCCGTCACCCGGATGTGGACGACGTTGCCCCGGCCCGGCGCCTCGACCCGGCGGATGGTCGCCGCCTCACGGCTGATGCCCAGGGCGTCTCGCACGACGGCGAGCTCGCGCTTCGCCACCGTCACCGCGAGCCCCGCCGACATCGCCCAGGCCTCGAACACCGGCGCCCCCGCCCGCGCCAGCGGCGGCACCGGCCCCGGCCGCCCGGGCGCCACCTCGAGCACGAACCGCCCACCCCCCGCGGGGTAGAAGCCGGCCCGCTCCATGCGCGCCTCCACCTGGGCGCCCATCCGGCGCAGCAGGGGGAAGTAGACCGCCTCCAGGAAGTCATAGGGCGGCGCCGCCGGGTTGTGCGTGCCCCCCTCGAAGACCAGCGTGCTCGGCCCATCCGCGGCCAGCAGCAGCGGCAGCACCGTCTGGCACACCAGCGTCGCGCTGCCCGCCGTCCCCACCGCGAGGTGGTACGTCCCCCCGCGGATGGGCCCGGGCGTGAAGCGCAGCCACGCGCTGCGCAGCTCCGCCCCCTCGACCGTCGCCCCGGTGACCTCGGCGGCCGCGCGCACGGCCGTCAGGTGCTGCCGCAGCAGCCCCGACTTCTGCCGCCCCGCGCGGATGCGCGAGAGCTCGACGGGGCGGCCCGTGAGCCCCGCCAGCGCCAGGCTCGACCGCAGCACCTGCCCGCCCCCCTCCCCCTGAGCGCCATCGATGCGCAACATCTCGACTTCGTTGGACATTCGCCTACCCCTTCACGCAGACGACCTGCCGGAGCGTGTGGACGATGTCCACCAGATCCGACTGGGCCGCCATCACCGCGTCGATGTCCTTGTAGGCCATCGGCGTCTCGTCGATCACGTCCTCGTCCTTGCGGCACTCGATGCCGGCCGTCGCCGCCGCGTGATCCGCCAGGGTGAACGTCCGCTTCGCCTCCGTCCGGCTCATCGCCCGGCCCGCGCCGTGGCTGCAGGAGCAGAAGCTCTCCGGGTTCCCCTTCCCGCGCACGATGTACGAGCGCGCGCCCATGCTGCCCGGGATGATCCCCAGCTCCCCCTCCCGGGCCCGCACGGCGCCCTTGCGGGTCACCAGCACGTTCGCGTCGTAGTGCCGCTCGCGCGACACGTAGTTGTGGTGGCAGTTGACCGCCTCGTCCGTCACCGAGAACGCCGGCAGATCCGGCTGGTGCGCCAGCGCCCGCAGCACCGCCTCCATCATGAGGCGCCGGTTCGTCGCCGCGAAGTCCTGCGCCCAGCCCACCGCGTCCACGTAGTCATCGAACAGCGTCGTCCCCTCCGGCAGGTACGCGAGGTCCTGGCTCGGCAGGTGGATGTGCCAGCGCTCCATCTCCCGCTTCGCCTGCTCGATGAAGTAGCTGCCGATGCGGCCCCCGATCCCGCGGGAGCCCGAGTGCAGCATCACCCACACGCGGTCCTGCTCGTCCAGGCACACCTCGATGAAGTGGTTCCCCGTCCCCAGGGTCCCGAGGTGCTCGATGGTGTTCGCGCGGCCGAGCTTCGCGTGCTTCTCCACCAGCGCGTCGTAGCGCGGGCGCAGCTCCGCCCAGGCCGCCACCGTCCCGTCCGGCGGGCGGTGCCCCCAGGCCCCGCGATCCCCCGGCCCGCCATGGTGCGTCCGCCCATGGGGCACCGACCGCTCGATGTCGCTGCGGATCTTCGCCAGCGAGTCCGGCAGATCCTCGGCCCGCAGGGTGGTGCGCACCGCCATCATGCCGCAGCCGATGTCCACGCCCACCGCCGCCGGGATGATGGCCTTCTTCGTCGCGATCACCGAGCCCACGGTCGCCCCGATGCCCACGTGCACATCGGGCATCGCGGCGATCCACTGGTGGATGAACGGCAGGCGCGCCGCCGCCAGCAGCTGCTTGCGGGCCCCGTCCTCCACCTGCACGCCCTTCACCCACGCCTTCACCGGCCGGCCACCGTCGTGAAAAACCTCGTAGCTACGCGTCTCCATGTCGACCTCCTCCGCGGTTCTGGCGAGGGAGGAGAGCGAGCGCCGTGCCAGCACGTCCCAGGCCGCCTGGCGACGCGCGCTCCCCTCGATTACGCGCTGATGATCGCGTAGTTTATCCAGATGGATAGACTCGCGACCGTCGTCATCGGCTTCTACGGCACCACCCTCGACCGGGGCCGGGGCGCCGCCCGCTGGGAGCGCTGGCGCCCCACCGTCGCCCTCTGCCAGCACCCCGACCGCATCATCGACCGCCTCGAGCTCATCCACCCCCCGCGGGAGGCGGCCGGCGCCGCCCAGGTCGCCGCCGACATCGCCCAGATCAGCCCCGAGACGACGGTCCGCCTGCACCCCCTCGCCCTCGCCGACCCCTGGGACTTCGAGCAGGTCTTCGCCGCGCTGCACGACTTCGCCCGGGCGTATGCGTTCGACCTCGACGCCGAGCGCTACCTCGTCCACATCACGACCGGCACCCACGTCGCCCAGATCTGCTGGTTCCTGCTGGCCGAGTCGCGCCACCTCCCCGCCGCCCTCATCCAGACGTCGCCGCCGCGGCACGGCGACCGGGACGTGGCCGGCCAGGTCCAGATCATCGACCTCGACCTCTCCCGCTACGACGCCCTCGCCCGCCGGTTCGAGGCCGAGCACGCCGAGAGCCTGGCGTTCCTCAAGGACGGCGTCGACACGCGCGACCCGGCCTTCAACCGCCTCATCGCCGAGCTGGAGCGCGTCGCCCTGCGCTCGCGCGAGCCCATCCTGCTGCAGGGGCCGACGGGGGCCGGCAAGTCGCGCCTCGCGCGCCGCATCCACGCCCTGAAGGCCCAGCGCCGCCAGGTCCGCGGGGAGCTCATCGAGGTCAACTGCGCCACCATCCGCGGCGACGCGGCCGCCTCCACCCTCTTCGGGCATGTCCGGGGGGCCTACACCGGCGCGACGCACGCCCGGGCCGGCCTCCTCCGCGCCGCCGACGGCGGCCTGCTCTTCCTCGACGAGATCGGCGAGCTCGGCCTCGAGGAGCAGGCCATGCTGCTCACGGCCATCGAGCAGCGCCGCTTCCTGCCCGTCGGCGCCGACGCCCCGGTGGAGAGCGAGTTCCAGCTCATCGCCGGCAGCAACCGCGACCTCGCCGCCGCCGTCCGGGCCGGCCGCTTCCGCGAAGACCTGCTCGCCCGCATCGACCTGTGGACGTTCCACCTGCCGGGCCTCGCCGAGCGCCGGGCCGACATCGAGCCCAACCTGGACGTCGAGCTGCGCCGGGCCGGCGAGCGCGTCGGGCGGCACGTCACCCTGAACCGCGAGGCCCGCGACCGGTTCCTCGCCTTCGCCACCAGCCCCGCCGCCCCCTGGCCGGCCGGCTTCCGCGAGCTGAACGCCGCCATCCTGCGCATGGCCACCCTCGCCCCCGGTGGCCGCATCGACGTCGCCACCGTCGACGCCGAGCTCGCCCGCCTCCGCCGGAGCTGGCGCGACCCCGAGGACGACGGGCTCGCGACGCTGCTGGGCCCCGCCGCCGACGACCTCGACCCCTTCGACCGCGTCCAGCTCGCCCATGTGGTCGCCGTCTGCCGCCGCCAGCCCTCCCTCTCGGCGGCCGGCCGCGTCCTCTTCGCCGTCTCGCGCACGCGCCGCACGGCCCCCAACGACGCCGACCGGCTGCGCAAGTACCTCCAGCGCTTCGGGCTGTCCTTCGACGCGCTGCGGCCCGACCCACCACGCTGAACCCACTGATTTTGCAGTTCTTTTACAGCCCACCTCGGCAGGCCGCCGTAGGCTGGAGGTCGCCAACGGCCCCGAGCGTCCGATGCCCCCGCTGCTCCTCCTCGCCCTCCTCGCCCCCCCGGCCCCGTGGGAGGGCGTCTACTTCGACGGCCCGGCGGCCCTGGCCTGGGGCGTCGACGTCGAGCTGACCGCCGACCGCGTGTCGTTCGACCCCTCCGCCCCCGACGTCCCGCTGCAGGCGACGGCGACGACGCTGCAGTTCGAGGCGCCCTGGGGCCGGGTGCGGGCGACGTGGGCGCTGGTCGACGGCGATCTTTGGCTGGGCGTGCTGCATCGGACGGGCGGCACCTGGCAGGGCGAGCTGCAGACGACGCGGCCCGCCGCCGCGCCCTCGAGCGTGCGCTGGCAACCCCGGCGGGGCGTGCTGACGCTCGACACCCCCGCCGGCTCGGTGACCCTGCCGGGCGTCCGGGAGGTCCGCACCCAGGCCGACCGCTTCGCCCTCGTGCACTCCGACGCGGCCGCCTACCGCGCCGCCAGCGTCGGCCCGATCGGGCAGACGCTGGACGCCCACCGCTGCGCCGGCATCGGCGCCGTCGGCACCGTCTGCCCCTTCGGCGTCCTGCCCGTCGGCCGCCTCGACACCGGCGACCCGTGGGTGCGCCGGACGGCCTGGCGACGCGTCGGCGACGTGATGCTGACCCCCTGGAGCATCCGGCTGGGCCCGGCAGGCTTTCGCCCCAGCGGCGCCCCGCCGGTGCACGGGCGGTACGAAGGCCTCGTCCAGTCGACCGCCCTCCGCCTGGACGACGCCCGCACCCGCCTGGCCCTGCCCGTGGAGTCCCTGACGATCGGGGGGCAGCCAGCGCCCGAGGAACTCTCCGGCAGGCTCGACGCCTTCGGCTACCGAGCCGAACCCCGCCCCGGCTCCGTAACGTGGTCCCCCGACGCCCGCGGTGTCAGCCGCGCCACCTACGGCCACGACTGCGTCATGGGGCACGCCGACGTCCCGGGCATCCTGGCCTGGTTCCCGCTGGCGGATGGCCGGATCTTCCTCTGGCACCAGCCCGCGACCCACGGCACCCATGACGCGGCGACCTACCTCCTGAGCCGGGTGCCCGACCCGGACCAGTAGCCGGCCGGGTCGGTACAGGGCTCTGAGGCCCGACCGGGTCGGTACAGGGCTCTGAGGCCCGGCCGGGTCGGTACAGGGCTCTGAGGCCCGGCCGGGTCGGTACAGGGCTCTGAGGCCCGGCCGGATTGGTACAGGGCTCTGAGGCCCGGCCGGATCGGTACAGGGCTCTGAGGCCGGGCCTACCGCGCCCGCGTCGGGTCCCCGACGCTCCACGCCACGCCATCCCCGCGATCCATCTCGGCGGGTCGGTACAGGGCTCTGAGGCCCGGCCGGATAGGTACAGGGCTCCGAGGCCCGGCCTACCGCGCCCGCGTAGGATCCCCGACGCTCCACGCCACGCCATCCCCGCGATCCATCTCGGCGATGGCCGCCGTGTCGGCGTCGCTCAGCGCGAAGGAGAAGAGGTCCAGGTTCTGCGCCATCCGGGCAGCGCTGGTGCTCTTCGGCAGCACCGCGTACCCCCGCTGCAGGGCCCAGCGCAGCAGCACCTGGGCCTCGGACACGCCGAGGCGCTCCGCCATCACCCGGAACGGCGAGGCCTCGGCCGCCCCATCCGCCCGCATCTGGGCCGTCTTCGCGCTCTCCTGCCCGGGCGTGGCCCGCCAACTCGCCAGCGGCACCAGGCTGCTGTACGCGATGGGCAGGATGTCGTTGGCCTCGAGGTACGCCACGAGGTCGGGCTTCTGCGACCACGGGTGCAGCTCGATCTGGTTGGCGTCCGGCTTCGGCAGGCCCGCCGCGACCAGCTCGTCGATGTGGGCGCCCGTGAAGTTGCTGACCCCGATGGCCCGCGCCTTCCCCTGGCGACGCAGCTCCGCGATCGCCCGCCACTGCTCCCGGCGCTCATCGGGATCGAAGGGCGCGTGGATGAGGTAGAGGTCCACGTAGTCGAGCTGCAGGTTGGCGAGGCTCGTATTCATGGCCTCGAGCGTCGTGGCGTACGTGCGGGGGGTCATGCCCCAGGCCGAGTTGCCCGGCCACAGCTTCGTCGTGATGAAGACGTCGTCGCGCTTGAGGCCGCTCTCCGCCAGGAAGGCCCGCAGGCCTTCCCCGACGCCGACCTCGTTGCGGTAGACCTCCGCGGTGTCGATGTGCCGATACCCGAGCTCCAGCGCGGTCTTCACGGCCGCCGCCGCCTCCTCGGGCTTGATCAGGTAGGTGCCGAACCCCACGGCCGGCATCTGGATCGTGGGCGTCAGCTTGAGAGTCGCGGTCATGTTCGCTCCGTCTGAAGGGTGGACCCACCATAGCCCCGGTCGGCGCCGGCGGCCTGCCTCATCCTCCTGGAGACGTGCCCGTTCCTCCGAGCCGTCGCAGGAACACTGCTCCGAGGCCTCGGACCTGCTACCACTGAGTCGCCCGGAAGACGAGGAGGCGAACGATGACCGTCGAAGAGCTGGCCGCGCAGGTGATGGCCCGGTCCGGCCCGGCTGGGCCCGACACCAGCGGCGTGACGCGCCCGATGCCCGCCGTCGTGCTCCTGCGCCAGACCAGCCCCAGCGCCCTCGACCCGACGATGTACGAGCCCGTGGTCTGCCTGATCCTCCAGGGCCGCAAAGAGACGTTCCTCGGGGACGAGCGGTTCGAGTTTGGCCCTGGCGAGTCCCTCCTCGTCACCCACGACGTGCCCGTCAACGCCCGCGTCACCGTCGCGACGCCCACGACCCCATACCTCGCCCTCATCCTCCAGCTCGACTTCGCCCTCCTGCGCAGCCTCGAGAGCGAGCTGCAGGCCCCGCACACCGCCGACCCGCCCCCGCGCTCCGTCGTCCTCCAGCGCGCCCCATCCGCGCTGATCGGGGCCTTCGCCCGCTACCTCGCCTGCGCCGCCGATGCCACGGAAGCCCGCGTCGTGGGCCCCCTCATCCTGAGGGAGATCCACTTCCGCCTCCTCGCCGCCCCCCAGGGCAGCATGTTGCGCCATCTGCTCCGGCACGACTCCCACGCCAGCGCCATCTCGCGCGCCATCGCCCACCTCCGCCGCGACTTCCGCGCCCCCATCTCCGTCCCCCGTCTCGCCCGCGACATCGGCATGAGCCCGTCGACATTCCACAAGCATTTCAAGGACATCACCTCGACCACCCCGCTCCAGTACCAGAAGGACCTGCGGCTCCTCGAGGCCCGCCAGCTCCTCCGGGTCGCTGGCCGCGCCGTCTCGACCGTCGCCTTCGAAGTCGGCTACGAGAGCCCCAACCAGTTCAGCCGCGAGTACACCCGCAAGTTCGGCGTCCCCCCCCGCGCCGACCTCGCCGCCCACCTCGTCGCCTGACCCCCAGCCGGGGCCGTACAAGGCTCTGAGTACCAGTCGTCCCCCCGGCACCGGCCGGATGGGGGGCGTACAGGGCTCTGAGTCCCGATGACCACGCCGGAACTGGTCGGATCGGGCGCCGAGGACGGGCCGCAGCCGTTCGCCAGGAACTTTTTCGCTCGGAATCGGGGTGTTGGGCGCTCACTCGACGACGGAGTGGCGCCCGCACCACCCCGCGGCGCCTCCCGCCCCCCGTCCCCAGGCACACCACCCCCACCCCACCCACCCCGGTGGCCCACCGCCTCTCGATCTCGCCCCGACCGCGGGCTACGCGCCCGCAAGATCCGGCCAGGCCCCCGCCCCGACGACCTCGGTCAGGTGCCCCAGCACCCGCCCCGCGCTGAAGCGCGCCGGCGTCGACCAGATGAAGTCCTCCCCCGGCCGCGCCGCCGCCACCAGCACCGCGCGCGGCCACTGCAGCCCCTCGTGGATGCGCAGGGCGTCGGGCGCCCCCGCGACGAGCCGCGCCATCTGGGCCTGCGCGTGCAGGATGGCCCCCTCCGTCGCCTCCCACGCCGCCGCGACGAGCGCGCGCGCCGACTCGCCCCGCGCGTCGAACCGCGGACACGGCCCCCACGCGACCTTCTCGGGGATGTAGCGGGCGTCCCGCCCCCGCGGGTCATACGTGGCCGGCAGCTCCCGGTCCGCGTGCTCCGCGATGATGCCGGCCACCACCGCCTGGCAGTACCGCCGCCAGCTCGCGTCGTCCCACCCCGGCAGCGGCACGAAGCGCAGCCGCACCGGCCGCAGGAACGCCCGCCGGTCCGGCTCGCCGCCGCGCCGCCGCGCCTGCCGCCACGCCACCCGGTCGAGCACCACCCCCTCGACCACGCCGTCCCCCACCAGCGCCCGGGCACAGTGCGCCCCCGGCCAGTCCAGCGGGCTCGCCACCAGCCCCTCCTTGACGCCATGGCTGAGCAGGTACCGCAGCCAGTGCGCCGCCGCCGGGGCGTCGAGCAGCGTGCTGACGCGGTACCGCCCGTCCCAGACGGTGCCCCGCGTGCCGTGACGGGCGTGCGTGAGCTCCGCGAGCCGCGCCTTCACGTACTGCACCCAGCCGCTCACCGCGACGGCCGTCCGGGCGCGCAGCAGCGCGTGGAAGTGGTTGCTCGTCAGGACGAAGCCCACCAGCCCGACGCCGTACCGGGCCGTCGCCGCCGCGACGATGCCCCAGACCTCCGCCACGAAGGCGGGGTCGTCCGGGTGGAAGGCATACCGCCCAAGCACCGTGCGGCTGCTGATGTGGTGGATGTGATCGGGGCTGAGCACGCGATGCCGCAGCCGTCGCCGCGCCCCCGAACCCCGGTTTCTCTTGTTGTTTCGGTGGCTTGCCTCGCCGCCTGGGGCGGCCCGCCTCGCTCGGGTGCTGGTCGGCATGTTCCGACCTCCGTGGTGGACTCCCATGCTCTTCGGTCAATCGCGGGCCGTGTCGCAGGAAAAGTGACAAGCGCGCGCATTTTCTGCCCGTCGAGCCGCCCCTCGACTTCGCGCCGATATCGTGATCCACTGGCGCCGCACCGCCACCCGGGAGAGCAGCCCTTGAGCGAAGAGCCGTGGAACAAGGGGGGTCAGCCGCCCCCTGCCGGCGGGTACGATGACATCGTCATCGGCTCCGGCATGGGCGGCATGACCAGCGCCGCCATGCTGGCCGCCATGGGCCGCAAGGTCCTCGTCCTGGAGCAGCACTACACCGCCGGCGGCTTCACCCATATGTTCAAGCGCAAGCGCTGGACGTGGGACGTGGGCGTGCACGCCGTCGGCGAGGTGACGGGCCACACCCTGACCGGGCGCCTGCTCAGCCACCTCACCCATGGCCGCCTGGAGTGGGCGTCCCTCGGGCCCGTCTACGACACCTTCCAGTGGCCCGGCGACTTCCACATCGACTTCCCCGACAACCCCCGCCAGTTCCGCGAGAACCTGGTGCAGGCGTTCCCCGGCGGCGTCGCGGCCATCGACGCGTACCTCCGCGCCGTCAAGGAGGTCTCGGGCAGCATGCGCGCGTTCTACCAGGCGCGCGCCCTGCCCCGCGGCTTCGACTTCGTCGCCGAGCGCGTCCTCGCCCGCAAGGCCCACGGCTGGTTCAGCCAGCGCACCGCCGACGTGCTGGCCTCCTTCACCGACGACCCGCGCCTCCGCGCCCTCTTCGCCGCCCAGTGGGGCTACTACGGCTCGCCGCCCTCCCGGTCGTCCTTCGCCATCCAGGCCCTCGTCACCCGCCACTTCATGCGCGGCGGCTACTACCCCGTCGGCGGGGCGAAGATGATCGCCCACCACCTCCTCGGCCGCGTCGCCGAGGCCGGGGGCTGGACGCGCATCCGCGCCGACGTCGAGGCCATCCTGGTCGAGGGCGGCGCGGCCGTGGGCGTGCGCCTGGCCGACGGCGAGGTCATCCGCGCCCGCCGCGTCTTCAGCGCCGTCGGCGTCGCGGCCACCCTCCGGCGCCTCCTCCCCCCCGAGATCGGCCAGGCCCCCTGGGCCCGGAGCATCACCGACCTGCGCCCCGCCCCCGCCCACGTCTGCCTGTACGTCGGCTTCAAGGGCGACATCCGCGCCGCCGGCGCCTCCGCCGCGAACCAGTGGTTCTACGAGACCTGGGATCCCGAGGACGAGGTCTGGGACGTCCACCCCGCCCGGGACGTCCCGCGCGCGCCCTGTCTCTACGTCAGCTTCCCCTCCCTGAAGGATCCGACCCACGATCCGGGCCCCGACCAGCTGCACACGGGCGAGATCGTCACCTTCGCCCCCTGGGACGCCTTCGCCCCCTGGCAGGACGCCCGCTGGCGCCGCCGCGGCGACGACTACGAGGCCTTCAAGGCGAAGCTGACGGAGCGCCTCCTCGACCAGTTCCTGGCCTACCGCCCCGAGCTGCGCGCCATGGTGGCCTACACCGAGCTCTCCACCCCCATCTCGACGGACCACTTCGTCCGCCCCGTCCGCGGCTCCATCTACGGCATCGAGCCCACCCCCGAGCGCTTCGCCAACCGCGCCCTGCGCCCCCGCTCCCCCGTGAAGAACCTGTACTTCTCGGGCAGCGAGGTGGCCACCGTCGGCGTCATCGGCGCCATGATGGGCGGCGTCTCGGCCGTGATGGCCGCGGAGCCGCGCAAGACCATGGCCATGATGAAGGGCGTGTGATGACCGACGGCACCTGCGGCTGGGCGACGAAGCAGGCGGACTACCGCGCCTACCACGACGAGGAGTGGGGCCGCCCCCAGACGGACGACCGCCGCCTGCTGGAGAAGCTCTGCCTGGAGGGCTTTCAGTCGGGGCTGAGCTGGCTGACCATCCTGCGCAAGCGCCCGGCTTTTCGTCGTGCTTTCGCGGACTTCGACTGCGACGTGGTGGCCGCCTACACCGAGGAGGACGTGGCCCGCCTGCTGGCCGACCCGGGCATCGTCCGCCACCGCGGCAAGATCGAGGCGACCATCGCCAACGCCCGCGCGACCCAGCAGATCCGCGCCCGGCATGGCAGCCTCGCGGCCTGGCTCTGGCGGTTCGCGCCGCCGCCCGGCCCGGCCCCGGCCTCCCTGGCCGACGTCCCGGGCAAGACCCCCGCGGCCGTCGCCCTGGCCCGCGCCCTGAAGGCCGAGGGCTTCCGCTTCGTGGGGCCCACCACCGCCTACGCCTTCATGCAGGCCATGGGCATGGTGAACGACCACCTGGCCGGCTGCCCCGCCCGCGCCGCCGCGGCCGCGGACCGCGCCGCCTTCGTCCCGCCCACGCCCTAGCCGGGCCGCCGCCGCTCGAACAGCTCGCCCGTCCGGCAGTACGCCGCCCCGCCCATCCGGCCCACCGCGTCGAGCAGCCGCGGATCGACGCGCCCCCGCTCGTCGAGCACGGCGTCGTCCACGTGGATCTCCACGATGCGCCCGATGATCAGGTCCGCCGTGATCTCCTCGCCATCGGCGATGGGCACGTGCTGGAAGAGCTCGCACTCGTACTGCACCGGCGAGCCGACCACCCGATCGGCGGCCACCCGCGCGGCGGGCACCGTCGCCAGCCCGGCGAGCGTGGCCTCGTCGACGCCCGCCGGCACCTCCGCGCTCGTGGCGACCATCGCGTCCGCCAGCGCGAAGGGCACGATGTTCACCACGAAGGCCCGGCTCCGCAGGATGTTGCGCGCCGTGTCCTTCGGGGTGTCGGGCCCGCGCCGGCCGACGCTGAAGCAGAGCGTCGGCGGCCGGCCGACCACCCCCGAGAAGAAGCTGAACGGCGCCAGGTTGCGCGCGCCGTCGGCCTCCCGCGTGGCCACCCAGGCGATCGGCCGGGGCACCAGCGTGCTGATGAGGGTGTAGTAGACGGCGCTGGGGCTCAGGCTGGCGGGGTCGATCCGCATGGCACCTCCGGCCACACCGCGTGGCGCGAGGGTCGTACTCTACCGGTGCACCACCTCGTCGCAAGCCTGGGAGAGCGCATGCGCCACCTGATCCCCCTGTCGCTCCTGGCCGTGGCCCTCGTGGCCTGCGAGCAGGACAACGAGCTGGCCGATCCGGCCATCGACGCCGCCGCGGACGCCGCGGTCGACGCGGGGGTCGCCCCCGACGCCGCGCCGCCCGCCGACGCGGCCCCCCCCGACTCGACTCCGCCCGATCAGGGCCCGCCGCCGCCGGACATGGGCCCCACGCTCTGCGAGGCGGCCTGCGCCCGCTTCGCCGCCTGCTCCATCACCGAGTGCGACGGCTTCGGCCCGGGTGACAGCGCGGCCCTGACCACCGGCTGCCTCCCCGTCTGCGACGCCAACCCCGCCTTCGGCACCGTCGTGAACGGCGCGGATGGCTGCGGCACCATCATCGCCTTCGGCCGCGACCAGGGCGACGCGCGCTACAACGAGGCCTGCGGCGACGCCCCGCCCCCCCTCGAGCCCGATGGCGGCGAGTGCCCCTACCCCTGCGTCGGCGACGAGGTCTGCGTCGGCGGGCAGTGCGTCCGCCCCGATGGCACCTGCGACACGGACTACCACTGCCGCATCGGCGTCGAGCAGTGCCAGGACGGCACCTGCCGCACCGCCCAGTTCGCCGAGTGCCGCGCCGAGGCGGACTGCACCGGGGCGGATCAGAGCTGCTACAGCTTCAGCCCCGATCCCCTGGCCCCCGGCAACTGCTTCATCGGCTGCGAGACGGACGACGCCTGCCCGCCGAGCGAGACGTGCAACGCCCAGGCGGGCGTCTGCTACTACGTCTTCTGCGGCCCGGGCTCGCCCAACGGCGACGTCTTCGGCGCCTGCGACGTCGGCGCCCGCGGCGGGACGTGCTACCCGCTGCCCGAGGGCAACGCCAACGCCCAGGGCACCCCCGGCATCTGCCTGGAGGCCGACGGCGACGCCCCGCTCGGCGCCCCGTGTGACGCCCAGGCCACCGCGCGCACGCCCGAGAACCGGGCCGTGCAGTGCGCGGCCGGCGGCATCTGCTTCGGCGATCCCGACGACCCGCGCGAGCCCGGCGCCGTCCTCGACGGCCAGGGCACCTGCAACGCCCTCTGCGATCCCCGCGCCCCGGCCTGCCCCGAGGGCACCGCCTGCCTCGACTTCACCACCCCCGATGACCCCGCGACGCCGGGCTTCGACGACACCCGCTACATCGGCGCCTGCCTGCCGAGCGACTGCGACGTGCTCGCCGCCGACGATCCCTGCGGCGAGGGCCGCGGCTGCCGCCCCTACGCCGTCACGACGACGGCCGGCCTCTGCGTCGACACGGGGGAGGTGGGCGCGGGCGAGGCCTGCGCCGAGAACGACGACTGCGCCGGCGCCGCCATCTGCGGCAACAACGGCGTGCTGGAGCAGGCCTGCCTGCCCATCTGCGATCCCGACGCCGAGGGCGCCTGCGGCGATGGCCAGGCCTGCTTCGCCCAGCCCGGCTGGCTCATCGGCTTCTGCGTGCCGGCCCCGTAGGCCACGAAACCCCGCAGAACTACTGCAAGATCAGCGAGTACGGCGGCACCGCGTCCGCCGAGAAGTGGCGCACCTCGACCTGGTAGCGCGAGCCGGCCTCCAGGTCCACCAGCAGGCGCGAGCAGCCACCCTCCCCACCGTCGTCGTCGTTCGCCACCCGCTGCCCGCCCCGCAGGAGGCTGAGCTGGGTGTCGGCGGGGCAACCCCGCCCGTCCGGGCCCGCCGTCGAGATGGCCACGCGCCCGCCCATCGCGAAGCTGACGTCCAGGCGATCGCGGCTGTTGGCCGCGAAGCCGGGTCGGTTGTACGTCCCCCGCGCCACGATGAGCCCGTCACGGGGCACCTCGACCACCGGCGGCGGCTCGGTGCTCTGGAGGAGCACCGCGTGGTAGCCCAGCTCCGCGCCCCCCGCGCCCGCCACCTCGAGCTCGTACGGCACGCCGGGGAGGAAGTCCCACACGAAGGTGCTGCACCCCCAGCCGTCGTCCTGGCCCTCCACCTGGTCGAGCCGATGCCCGCCCGCCTGCAGGAAGAGCCGCAGCGTCGACCGTGACTGCCAGTGGCAGCCGACGCCGCCCTCCGAGGCCGTGCTGACGCGCAGCCGGCCCCCGGCCGGGAAGTGCAGGGGGACGACGCGGCGCTCACCCGCCGGGGTGAAGTCGTGGTGCGGGTACGTGCCGATCCGCGACAGCGCCCCCGCGGGCGCCGGGGCCGCCAGGAAGTCGAACGTCAGCCGCCGCAACTCCCCCGTCGGGGCGTCGAGCTCCACGGTGTGCTCGCCCGCGGGCAGCGCCATGATCAGCGGGCTCGGCAGGCAGGCGTCGTCGTCGGGGCCGCCCGCCTCCACCACGCCATCCCGCGTCACCGTCACGCTCCCCTGCCAGTCGCTGCAGCGGCGGATGTCGGGCTCGGCGATGATGGCCACGGGCGTCGGCGCCGCGCGCGCCACCAGCGTGAGCGTGTCCGCCGGGCCATCGGGGCGGGGCAGGCGCAGGAGCGTCCCGTCCCGATCGATCGCGTCAGGCGGCGGCGCGTCCGTCTCCACCGGCGCCACCACCAGCGCGAACGCGCCCACCAGGCCGGACTCGATCTGCAGGATGTAGGTCCCCGCGTCGAAGTCGGCCAGCCAGACCGGCTGGCAGGCATCGGCGTCCCAGTCGAAGAAGGGGTGGCCGTCCGCATTGTAGAGCGCCACCCAGGGCTCGCGCCCGCACGCCCCGCCGCGACGCTCGAGCGCGACGCGCCAGCGACCCGATGTCGGCAGGCGGAACGCCACCCGCTCGAACCCGCCCACCGCCAGGGCGTGATCCGCGGCCCCGACGAACGCAGGGGTCACGTCGCCGCGCTCCAGGGCCGCGCTCACGGTCTCGCCCGCCTCCCACTCGCGGCCCAGGATCAGCCCGTAGAACCCAGGCTCCAGCATGCCGTCGAAGCCGACCCCGAAGCACGTGCCGCCCAGCTCGTAGCCCTCCGTCCGGCCGTCATCCAGGTACCGGACGAGCACGCCCTCCGTGTCCGCGCAGCGATCGAAGTCCGCGTGGGCGTAGACCCGCTCCCGCGCCGCCACCTCGAAGGTGTACTGGCGCAGCGCGTAGCCGTCGCTGGCCAGGCGGACGCTCGCCTCGCCCGCCAGCGTGGGGCAGCAGCCCCCCGCGCAGCCCGCCGTGTCGACGAGGCAGCGATCGCCGCAGATCTGGCCGACCTCGCCGTCGGCCAGCGCGCAGCGACAGACGGCGTCCACGCAGGCGTCCCCCTGGCCGTTGCGGGTGCCGTGCTCGCAGGCGTGGCCGCAGCGGCCGCAGTGGTTCGGATCGGTGGCCAGCGCGTCGAGCAGGGCCTCGGTGGAGTCCGCGCGCAGTCCGGGACACCCGAAGGCGCACTCGGCCGCCCCGCAGCGCGCCGTCACCCCCGCCGCCGCGAAGCTGATGGGACCGGCCGCGCCCACGAGGCCCGGCCAGTCGCCAGCGCAGTCATGGCCGCACGAGCCGCAGTGCGCCGCGTCGGTGAGCAGATCGGCGCAGTCGCCGCCGCACACGAACTCGTCGTCCGGGCAGCCCGCCCGGCTGCACACCCCATCGTCGCAGACGGCGCCGTCGCCGCAGTCGCCGCAGCGCCCGCCGCAGCCATCGGGACCACAGACGCGGCCGTCACAGGCGGGCTCGCAGGCCGGCTCGCCCCCCGCGCCCCCCACGCCGCCGCCGCCGCCGCCGACGCCGCCGCCGCCGCCGCCGCCGCCGACGCCGCTGCCGCCGCCCTCGCCGCCGACGCCGCCTTGCCCGCCCCCATCGGGCCCACCTGGGTCACGAGGCCCCCCGTCCCCGAGCAAGGTCAGATCCCCGCCGCCGCGCGGCCCCTCGTCCACCGGGCCACAGGCCACGAGCGCCAGGACGCCCATCCATGCCAGCTTCATCCATCCCTCTCTTTCGTGCCACGAGGCCCGACCGCCGCCCGCGGGGCGCGCCGAGATCCCTCGAAACGGATCTCTTCGACGCACCCAACCTCTCGATTTCATGCGGAAACTCTAGCGGACGAGCCCGCCACCGGCAGTGACCTGAGGTGCCATCCGCTGACCCTGCCCGCCACGCCCTCCACAGACTGGCATGACACGCCAGACGAGGTCCGCCGCGGTGGCGCGTCCGGCCAGGCGGCCCGTTGACACCGCCCGCGGCGATGGCCGACGCTGCGCCCCTCCCGAGCCGCGAGGACCCGATGCAGCGCACCCCCGAGCCCGAGCTGATGGACCTGCCCGATCAGGCCGAGGCCTACGCCGCCGCCGACTTCTCGGCCTCGGACGCCGCCTTCGTCACCAGCTTTCTAGAGCAGTTTCCAGCACTTGCCGACGGCCCCGTCATCGATCTCGGCTGCGGCCCGGGCAACATCGCCCTGCGCGTCGCGGCCGCGCTGCCCGATCGGGAGGTGGTGGGGGTGGACGGCTCGGCGGCGATGCTGGCCATCGCGCGGCGCGAGGCGGCCCGCCAGGCCGGCCAGGCCCGGTTCATCGAGGCCTTCCTCCCCGACGCCGGCCTGCCCGCGGCCACCTTCTCGGCGGTCGTCAGCAACAGCCTGCTGCACCACCTGCACGATCCCCAGGGCCTCTGGGCGACCGTCCGCCAGGTGGGCGCGCCGGGCGCCGCGGTCTGGATCGGCGATCTGCGCCGGCCCGCTACGCCCGAGGCCGCCCAGGCCCTCGTGGATCGCTACGCAGCGGGCGACCCCGACGTCCTGCGCCAGGACTTCCTGGCCTCGCTGCACGCGGCGTTCGAGGTGGAGGAGGTGCAGGCTCAGCTCGCCGCCGCCGGCCTCGACCTCCACGTCGAAGCCGTCGGCGACCGGCACCTGCGGGTGTGGGGCTACCTGGGCTGAGGGCGGCCGAGCTACCGGACCGTGAGCCGGTAGCCGTTCGGGAGCCAGCCATCGTTGCGCAAGGGAGAGATCGTGATGTGGTAGCGGACGCCCGCCTCGGCGTTGTACCGGAGGGTGCGCCTGCAGGCGCCGTCCGCGAAGTCCCGCCAGTCCCCGTTGGCCTCGGCCATGGACATCTGCGCTTCGATGCAGCCCCCATCCGGCTCGGTGAGCTCGAGGTCCACCACCTGGTCAGCCGGGACCTCCAGCTCGACGGTGTCCCAGTTGCGGGCGTGGATGACCGGACCGTCGTGGACATCCGGCCCGCGAATCAGGTGAGCGGGCGTCACCGAGAGCTCGTGACCCCCGTCACCGAAGTGCACCATCGTGTAGACGCCGGCCTCGAAGGTCGTCATCCAGACCTGCTCGCACCCGAAGGGCGCCATCTGGGAGACGATGGACTCGGCGTCGGCCCCCAGCAGGCGCGGGCGGATCTGGGGGTTGCAGGTCCCGCCCTGCTTCGTCATCGCGACGCGCCAGACGCCCGCCGTCGGCAGACGGAACGGCACCCGCGCGTAGTCGTCCATGTCCATGGGGCGCACCGCGGGCGCCACGAACACCGGCTGGGGATCGCCAAAGTCGGCATGCACGTCGAGGACGGCGTCTGGGTTGGCGACCGCCAGCGAATAGAAGCCCGGGTCCAGGAAGCCTTCCCAGGCGCCCGCGCCGCAGGTGGCTGCGTCCTCCTCAGCGATGTACTCCGTGCGACCGTTGTCACGGTAGATCTTCCACTCCAGAGCTTGCGCCCGTTCGCAGGCCTCCGGCTTGACCACGACGTGGACGCGCTGGCGACGGTCGATCTGCCGGGTAAGGCCCCGCCAGAGATTGGGGAGGTTGCCCCGCTCGGGGGCGAGCGGCAGCACCTGGTCGGCCACGAGCTCCGGGCAGCAGCCCTGCCAGCAGTTGTCGAACCACCGGGTGCAGTGGTTGCCACAGGCGCTGCCGTAGGTGCCATCAACCCGGCAGAAGCACTGCCCGTCGAGGCAGGCTGCGGGTCCGTTGGCCAGGTCGTCCCGGCAGGCGTTGCCGCAGGCCCCGCAGTGATCGACGTTGCCCATCAAGGTGTCGCCCAGCGGCGTGGCCAGCCCCGGGCAGCGGTACTCGCACTCCGCGTCGCCGCACGACGCCCGCGCCCCCGTGTCCTCGAAGGGGATGTTCCCATCTCGCCCCACGTCGGACCACGCGTCCACGCAGTCGTGGCCACACGAGCCGCAGTTGCCGACGTCGGTCAGCAGGTCGGAGCAGTCCCCCCCGCAGAGGAACTCGTCGTCCGGGCAGCCCTCGCGGACGCACGCGCCATCCGAGCAGACGGCGCCGTCGCCGCAGTCACCGCACCGGCCCCCGCACCCATCGGGACCACACGCCCGACCGGCGCAGTCGGGCTCGCAGGCCATGCCGCCGGCGCCGCCCTGGCCGCCGGCGCCGCCCTGGCCACCGGCGCCGCCCTGGCCACCAGCGCCGCCCTGGCCACCAGCGTGCCACCAGCGCCGCCCTGGCCCCAGCGCCCTGCCACCGCGCCGGCGGCCATGCCGCATGCCTCACCGCCGGCGCCGTCGCCGGCGCCGCCGCCCTGGCCGCCGGCGCCGCCCTGGCCACCGCCGTCGACCAGCGTGATCGGCCCCGACCCCGGCGGCGGCCCGTCACCATCGTCGCACCCCGCCAGCGCCAGCGCCCCCGCAGCCACCAGTACCCATGTCATCCCTCGCCGCATGCTTTGCTCCTCTCTGCCAGGAATGGTCCCCGAGCCACGCTCGATGGGACCGCCACCACTCGACATGACAGGGATCGTAGCGGCGCAGGGCCCCGGGGGGTGTGACCCAGGGCGCCACCTGTTGACCTGGGACGCCATGGCATTCGGCGACTGTCAGGAGGTGCCAGAAAGGCACCCCGGGGCGTCGTCTCCGGCAAGGGTACCTGGCCGGCCTATCGCCCCGTGGCGCGACCGAGCAGCTCCCACGCCGCCGTCTGCACGCGATACAGGCCGTTGGCGGAGGGGATGAGGCCGAAGACGCCCGCCACGGGGGCCTCGCCCCGGAAGTCGGCGCCCACGGGCACGACGTCCAGGCCGGCGGCGCGGGCGAGCGCCAGCGCGCGCGGCAGGTGCCAGGCGCTGGTGATGACGGCGACGCGCTGCCAGCCGTGCTCGGCCACGAGGGCCCGCAGGGCGGCGATCTCCTCGCGGGTGTTGCGCGGCCCCGGGACGCGCACGATGGCCGCCTCGGGCACCCCCCACTCGGCCCAGAGCGCAGCGGTTTCCTCAGCCAGATCGCGCTCTTCCGCCTGCTGGATGCCCGCCACGGACGTGCCGCAGGTGACGAGCCGATCCACCTGGCCCGCCCGGAAGAGGCGGGCGGCGACGCGCAGGCGGTCCCCGGCGGGGCCGAGCTGGGGGGCGCCGTCGGGGCGCAGCGCCGTCCCGCCCCCGAGGACGAGCGCGGCGTCGAAGTGGCCCGTGGGCGCCGCCGTGAAGGGCGCCTCCAGGTGGCGCAGCAGCACCCCGCCCAGCCACAGGTTGCCGGCGAGGCTGTAGAGCAGCCAGAGGCCCCCGGCCCCGATGGCCGCGCGCGCGTGGCCCGCGGACAGGAGCGCGAGCACGCCCGCGTAGCCGAGCAGCCAGAGCGCGCCCGCCGGCATGGCCAGCCGGGCGATGGCCTTCTGGCCGACGAAGCCGCCGTCCAGGGCCAGCGCCACGCCGAAGGCCGCCGCGGGCAGCAGCAGCCAGGGCCAGCGCAGGCGCAGCGCCGCGAGGACGAAGCCGGCGAGGAGGGCGAGGGCGGCGAGGGTCAGCGAGGCCATGCCGGGATGGTGGCGGCGTGAACGCCCGTTGTCACGTCCAGCGGGCCGGCCCGGTCACACCTCCCCGCGCCCGGCGGCCTGGCGGCGGCGGCACGGCCGTTGCGCTCCTGGGGGCCCGTCGCCGCCCTCCCGAGGTGTCCCCATGCGCCCGCTCGCCCTGCTCATCGCCCTCTGCCTGCCCCTCGCCGCCACCGCCGCCGAGCACCTCGCCGTCCTCGAGCTGCAGAACGCCTCGCCCCTGCCCGCCCCCGAGGTCCGCTACCTGACCGAGCGCGTCCGCGGCGTCGCCCAGGCCCACCCCGTCCCCGGCCTCGCGCTCATGACGCGCGCCAACCTGGCGGCGCTGCTGCCGCCCGGCGTCGATCTGGCCGACTGCGAGGGCGAGTGCGCCGTGGAGACGGGCCGCATCGTCGGGGCGGACTACGTGGTCGCGGGCGAGGTGGTGTCGCTCGGGGGCAGCCTGCGCGCCATCCTCACCCTGCACGCCACCGCCGACGGCAAGCAGCTCGCCGCGGTGCACGCCGGGGGCGCCGACGCGGTGGCCCTGGAGCGCGATCTGGCGCGGGCCGCGGACCGCCTGTTCGAGTCGCTGCCGGGCGCGTCGCCGCCGCCGCCGCCCCCCGCCCTGCTGCCCGCGGGGACGCTGCGCGTCACGAGCGAGCCCGCGGGCGCCGAGGTCTGGCAGGGCCACGCGCTCATCGGCCTGACCCCCCTCGCCCGCCCCATCGAGGGGGACTGGCGCGGCAACCTGGAGCTGCGCCTGGCCGATCACGTCTCCGGCTACCACTACGTCATGCTGCGGCCGGGGCGGGACGAGGCCGTGCATGTGCGCCTGCTGCCTCGGAAGTCCCGCGCGACCATCCAGGCCCGCGACCCCGAGGGCCTGCCCTGCCAGGGCGACGTGCGCATCAACCAGGAGCGCGTCGGCAGCGCCCCGTGGGTCGGCGATCTGACGCAGGGGTCGTGGCGCGTCGACGTCGGCTGCGGCCACCGCACCGCCAGCCGCACCGTCTACTGGCCGAGCGCCCAGACCGTCGTGGAGCTGGAGGCCCACGACCGCAGCATCCAGCTCGGGGCCGAGCTCATCGGCGCCGGCGGCTGGGAGCTGAACTACACCGGCTGGTTCGCCGACCGGGCCCGGGGCACCCTGCGCGCCGGCCTGGAGCTGCACGGCGGCCGCTTCCCCCTCGGCGAGGTCGATCCCGGCTACGAGGAGGCCGCCTGGCATGTGGGCATGCAGCTGCGCGTGGGCTTCGCGGTCACCCAGCGCGTCGACTGGACCTTCGACTTCACCGTGGACATCGCGTGGGCGAGCTGCGAGGACGACGCCGATCCGACGAGCGACTGCGCGCTCAAGGACCGGGTCGACGCCTTCGACCTCTTCCCGCTGATCGGGGGCGCGACGGGCCTGCGCTACGACCTGGGCGCCGTGGCGTTCGACACGGGCCTCTGGCTGCTCAAGCCGTTCATGTACCGCGAGCCTGGCGCGTCGGTGTCGCCCTACATGGGGGCGGCCGTGCTGTTCTGAGGGGGGCGCGCTACCGGCGGGCGGCGCGGAGGGCGACGGCCTTGTCGACGAGGGCCTGGGCGCGCTCGCGGGCCTTGCGGGCCACCTTGCGGGCGTCGGCGGCCTTGTCGGCGGCGCGGCGCGCGGCGTCCTTGCAGGCCTCCATGGCCTCGGCGGCGCGGCGGGCCAGCTTCTGGGTGCCGGCGTCCAGGCGGGCGCGCTGGGCCTCCTCGAGGGCGCTGAGGCTGGCGGCGGCCTTGGAGCGAGCGCGAGCGGCCTGCTCGGCGGCGGCGCGGGCGGCGTCCAGGGCCTCCTCGGCCTTCTTGCGGGCCTTGCGGACGGCCTTCTTGCCCGGGCGCTCCTCGGCCTCGGGCGCCGGCTCGGGGGCCGGCTCGGGCGCCGGCTCCGCCTTCGGCGCCTTCGGGGCCTTCGGGGCCTTCGGCGCCTCCGCCGCGGGCGGCGGCTCGGCCACCGGCGGCGGCTCCTCAGCGGCGGGCTCGGCCAGGCGGCGGGCCAGCTCGGCCTCCTGCTCGGCGGTGGCCCGCTTCATGTGGCTCGACACGTCCCAGTCCAGGCCCAGCGCCTCGATCTGCGCCTTGAGCTCCGCGAACTTCAGGCCGTGGTCCCGGGCGATCTCGTAGAGGAAGCGTCCCTTGTCTGCGCTCATGTGCACTCTCCTTCAGCTCGGCGCGGACGATAGCAGATCCATCGATGACGCACCGCGTCAAAAGCATCGTCACCGCGTCAAAAGTGTCAAGCGGTCAACCGCCCCCGGCCAGCTCCTCGGCCAGCAGCTCCAGCTCCAGCCAGCGCTCCTCGGCGGCCACCAGCTCCCCCTGGGCGGCGGGGTGGCGGGCCAGGGCCGCGTGGAAGGCGGCGGGATCCGCGGCGGCCGCCGCCGGATCGGCGAACAGCGCCTCCAGCCGGACGATCTCGGCCTGCAGCGCCTCGACGCGGGCCTCCAGCGTCTCGCGCTCGCGCTCTTCCTTGTAGGAGAGCTTCGTGCGCGCCTTGGGGGCCCGCGCCGGCGCGGCGCGCGGCGGCTCGGCCTTCGCGGCGGGCGCGGCGGCCCCGGCCCCCTGCCGCACCGCGTCGCTCCAGCCGCCGGCGTACTCCATGGCGCCGCCCTGCCCGTCGAGCACCAGCGTGCTCGTCACCACCCGATCCAGGAAGTCGCGGTCGTGGGTGATGAGCAGCACCGTCGCCGGGTAGTCGGCCAGCAGCTCCTCCAGCAGCTCCAGCGTCTCGAGATCCAGATCGTTGGTGGGCTCGTCCAGCACCAGCAGGTTGGCCGGCCGCGCGAGCTCCCGCGCGAAGAGCAGCCGCGCCAGCTCGCCCCCCGACAGGGAGCGCACCGGCCGCCGCATGTCCCGGCCCTGAAAGAGAAAATCCTGCAGGTAGCTGGCGATGTGCCGGGCCTCGCCGTGCACCATCACCTGATCGCTGCCCGGCACGCACAGGACCTCCTGCAGCGTGGCCTCGGGGTCCAGCTCGGCGCGGCGCTGGTCCAGGTAGAGCACCTCCAGGCCCGTCCCCTGCCGCACGCTCCCCCCGTCGGGGGGCAGGTCGCCCAGCAGCATGCGCACCAGCGTCGTCTTGCCGGCGCCGTTGGGGCCGACGATGCCCAGGCGGTCGCCGCGCAGCACCGTGAGGTCCAGGCCGGCCAGCAGGGTGCGCTCGCCGTAGCCCTTGCGGACGCCCTCGGCGGCCAGGACGACCTTGCCGGACGTGGCGCCGGCGTCGAGCCGGGCCCGGGCCGTGCCCATGACGCGGCGGACCTCGGCGCGCTCCTGCCGCAGCTCCCCGAGGCGGCGCAGGCGGCCCATGTTGCGGCTGCGGCGGGCCGTCACCCCCCGGTGCAGCCAGTGCAGCTCCTCGGCCAGCTTCTTGTCGAGGCGGTTGAGCCGGCTCTCCTCGTCGAGGGCGAGCTGCTCGGCCCACGTCTCGAACCGGTCGAAGGGCTCGTCGCGCCGGTGCAGCCGCCCGCGATCCAGCCAGAGCATCCCGCGGGCGAGCCGCCGCAGGAACGCGCGGTCGTGGCTGATGAGGAGCAGCGCCCCCCGGTAGCCCTCCAGGAACCGCTCCAGCCAGGCGATGGTGGGCAGATCCAGGTGGTTGGTGGGCTCGTCCAGCAGCAGCACGTCCGGCTCGCTGACGAGGGCCCGCGCCAGGGCCGCGCGCCGCAGCTCGCCCCCCGAGAGGCGCGCCGGGTCGGCCGCCCCGTCCACGCCCAGGCCGTCGAGCACCGCGTCGATGCGGTGGGTGGGCATGGGGTGCGTCGGGTCGACCCCCTCCTCGATCCAGGCCCGGACCTGCCGGTGGGCGCCGGCGTCCGGCGCCTGGGCCAGGAAGGCCACGCGGCTGGCGGGGCCCACCTGCCGGCGGCCGGCGTCGGGCTGGATCTGGCCGGCCAGGATCTTGAGCAGCGTGGACTTGCCGGCGCCGTTGCGGCCGATGAGGCAGAGCCGGTCACCCGCGTGCAGCGCGAGGTCCACGTCGGTGAAGAGGGCGGGCCCGCCGAAGGCGGCGCTCACGCCATGCAGGGTCAAGAGGGGCGTCATGGCGGCGGTCTACCCCAGGCGTCGGCTCCGGCACAACGGGAGAAACAGTGCGAGCGCGTCGACGTACACTGGGCCGATGCCACCCCTGGAGGTCGCCATGTTCTTCTCCCGCAAGCCCCTGACCGTCCCCGCCCCCGCCGACTGCCTGCCCGGCCGCGCCCAGCCCATGCCGGGGGCCACGGCGCACGCCGTCCACGGCCACCGCATCCGGCCCCCCTTCCCCGCCGGCCTCCAGACGGCCGTCTTCGGCATGGGCTGCTTCTGGGGGGCCGAGCGGCGCTTCTGGCAGACGGCCGGCGTCTACGCCACCGCCGTGGGCTACGCCGCCGGCACCACCCCCAACCCCACCTACCGCGAGGTGTGCACCGGCCTCACCGGCCACAACGAGGTGGTGCTGGTGGTCTACGATCCGGCCGTGGTGCCCTACGAGCGCCTGCTGCAGGTCTTCTGGGAGAGCCACGACCCGACGCAGGGCATGCGCCAGGGCAACGACGTCGGCACCCAGTACCGCTCGGGCATCTATGTGGCCGACGCCGCCCAGCAGGCGGCCGCCGAGGCCAGCCGGGCCGCGTTCCAGGCCGCGCTGACCGCCGCCGGCCACGGCGCCATCACCACCGAGATCGTGCCGGCCGGCCCCTTCTACTACGCCGAGGACGACCACCAGCAGTACCTGTACAAGAACCCGGGCGGCTACTGCGGCCTGGGAGGCACCGGCGTGCAGTGCCCCGTCGGGCTGGCGGCGTCGTGAGGCGCCGCGCCCCGATCGCGGCGAGCAGGCCTGATTTTCCTGGAGAATTGCAGCTTTCCGTCGTGATTGCCGCCTCTGGGCGAGCCTGCTAGCTTTCTCGCCGTGCACGTGATCGATCTGGATACCAGCCTCGTACACGCGATGGCCGCGGGTGACCGCAGCGCCATGGGTGCGCTCTACGACCGCCATGCCTCCCTCCTCCTGGGGGTCGCGCTGCGGTTGCTCGGCGATCGCCCGGAGGCGGAGGACCTGGTGCACGACGTCCTGCTCGAGGCGTGGCAACGCGCGGACACCTATGACGCCAGCCGCGCGTCGGTGAAGTCGTGGCTGCTGCTCCGGCTGCGCAGCCGGGCCCTCGATCGCCTGCGCTCCGCCCGCCTGAGCCGCCGCGCCCCCGACGACGAGCTGGCCCGCCGCCCGGCCCACGCCCCCGAAGATCCCGCCCTCCAGCCCGATCGCGAGGGCCTCGGCGCCCGCGTCGAGGGCCTGCCCGACGCCCAGCACACGGTCGTCCGCCTCATCTACTTCGAGGGCCTGAGCGCGCGGGAGGCCGCCGAGCGGCTGGGCGTGCCCATGGGCACCGTGAAGTCGCGCCTGGCCGCCGGCCTGGAGAAGCTGCGCCACGCGCTGGGGGTGGCGGGATGATCGATCTCGACGTCCTCACCGACTTCGTCCTGGGGGCCTTGTCCCCCGCCGAGCACGCCCGCGTGGAGGCGCTGGTCGCCGCCTCCCCGGCCCTGCAGGCCGACGTCCGCGCGCTGGCCGAGCTGCTCACCGCGGATCTCGGCGCGGCCCCCGTCGCCCCGGCCCCGGCCGGCCGCGACCGCCTGCTCGCGGCCCTGGCCCCGCGCCCGCGCCTGGCGGCCCTGGTGGACCGCGTCGCGGCCTTCGTCGGCCTGGCCCGGGAGGCCGCCGCCGCCCTCATGGCCTCCATCGACGCGCCCGACCGCTTCGCCCCGAGCCCGTGGCCCGGCATCGGGCTCTTCCACATCGAGCCGGGTCCCCGCTACGCCGGCGCCGAGGTGGGCTTCATCCGCATGGCGCCGGGCACGTGCTTCCCCCGCCACGGCCACGTCGGGACGGAGGTGAACCTCATCCTCCAGGGGGCGCTGCGCCTCGACGACGGCACCGTGCTCGGCCCGGGCGACACCTACGGCGGCGACGCCTCGGTGGTGCACGACTTCGAGGCGCTGCCGGGCGCCGATCTCATCCTGGTGGCCGTCCTGCAGGGGGATCTCGTCTTCCCGGCCCCAGACGCCGACTGACGTGGCCGTCATCCGTCCGACGCAACACTGCCCCTGCGGCAGCGGCCAGGGCGCCGCGCGCTGCTGCCTGCCGGCCCTGCGCGGCCGCCGCTGGCCCGCCACGGCCGAGGCCTTGATGCGCTCGCGCTACACCGCCTTCGCCGTCGGCGAGCTGGCCTGGCTCGCCCGCACCCACGATCCCGCCACGCTCGAGGCCTTCGACGCCGAGGACGTGCGCCAGTGGAACGCCGGCAACCGCTGGATTTCCCTGACGATTCTGGGCACCGAGGCGGGCCTGGAGGCGGATGACGCCGGGCGCGTGCGGTTCGAGGCCCGGTTCAAGCGGGCCGATGGCGAGCACAGCCTGCGGGAGGACTCGGCGTTTCGCCGGGTGGACGGCCGCTGGGTCTACGTCGACGGCGAGTCGCTGCCGGACTGACCGCCGTCGCCCTCGGGCGTCGGCCCCCGCCGCACCACCCGCCCCTTGCGCCGCCCGATGCGCACCCGGCTGTCGATGGTCTTCATGGCCCGCCGCACCACGTGGTACTGCCCCAGCTCCGTCGTCATCACCGTCGGCGCCGCGTCGTCGGCGTAGACGCGCCAGCGCAGCACCGCCCCGCTGTGCAGGATGTCCAGGTTGCGCGCGTGCAGGCCCACCCAGACGCGGCAGTACTGGATCTCCTGGCCCGGGAAGAGCGGCGTGGGGTGGTAGCGGAAGAACAGGTAGGCCCCCGGCCGCTGGGTGAGCTGCACGTCACCCGCCGCCAGCGTCCGCTCCCGCGCGGCGCCCGACACCAGCATCCGCGGCACCTCGATCTCGACGCCGACGTGCCGCGCCAGGCGGGTGCCGCGGTTGGCGATGAACGCCTGCAGGCAGATGAAGATGCGCAGGCCGCGGGGATCGCTCTCGTCCAGCTCGGGCTTGCCGTAGGGCCCCACCCGCGCCACGTGCACCTCCGGGTGCCGCGTCCGCCGCAGGATGTCCTGGATGTGCACATGGCCCATGGGCCGCGACTTGCCGGCGATGCGCAGGTAGTAGCGGCGATCCCCCGCCATGTGGGGCGCCTCGGCGCTGGCCGGGATGTCGATGACATAGACGGCGCAGCCCTCGTCGATGAGGGAGTCGGGGCCGCCGCGCCGCACCTCGAAGACGTTGAAGCCCCGCAGGGTGGGCTCCACGGCGTCGGGGATGATGTCCTCGAGCCAGGCGCGCACCCCCCCGCCCTTCAAGTCCATGGGCACGCCGCCGTCGATGCGGCCGTCGTCGTCCACGCCCAGGAACAAGCGCCCGCCGGAGGCGTTGGCGAAGGCCGAGAGCTGCTTCGAGAGCAGGGCGATGAACTGCGACGAGATGCGGCCCCCCTCCAGGATGAAGCCGCGCCCCTTGAACTCCTGGAAGTCGTGCTCCCCCGCCTCGATCTGGCGGATCATCGCCTCGGTCCAGGCCTCGGGGCGCTCCTGCATGCTCAGCGCCCCGCCGGGTGGCCGATGGCCGCGAGGTCGAGCACGGTGTGGCTGACCTTGCCGCTGAACAGCGCCGTGTCGTCGTCCTCGGGGTGGGCGTGCACGGGCTCGGGGCGCTGGAACCGGAAGCGGTAGACGCCCTCGGCCTCGGTGGGGCCGAAGAGCGACCGGAAGCGCCGCTGGGCCGGCACCGTGCGCACGGTGACCGCCTCGGCCGACATGCGCTGCGGGTAGTTGAGGTTGTGCACCACCGGCCCCTGGACGGGCGTGTCCGCCAGCGCCCGGGCGAAGGCCGCGGCGTGCTGCGCGGCCGCCCGCGCGGCGTCGGCCAGGTCACCGTCCACCCGGCCGTGGCTGGCGTGGATCTCGGCGAACCGCTCGCTGGGCAGGTGCATCGACGTCGCCACCGCGCGGTGCCCCTGCAGCGCCCCCTCGATGGCCCCGGCGACCGTGCCGGACCCCAGGATGAGCGGCAGCGTGACGTTCAGGCCGATGTTGATCCCCGAGACGACCACATCCGGCGGCGCGTCGAGCAGGTGGGCCAGGCCGAGCTGCACGCAGTCCGCCGGGGTGCCATCGATCGCCCACGCCGGGCAGCCGAAGGCGTCGCTCGCCGCCACCGCCACCTCGCCGCGGCAGGTCATCGCCCGCCCCACCCAGCTCTGCGGCCGCGCCGGCGCCGCCACGCGCACCTCGAAGTCGCGCTGCAGGGCCTCCACGAGCACCCGCAGGTACCACGACTGGATGCCATCATCGTTGGTGACCAGGGCGATCTGCCGTCCCACGCCGCCTCCATTGCCGCCCGCAGTATCGAGAACCGGCCGCACCGGGTCAATCAGGGGGCCAGCCGGCCCATGCCCGTCCCGAGGAGCAGCAGGTGGCGGGGCTCGTCCCCCAGCCACCGGTAGTTCTCGATGCGCTGGGCCCGCAGAAAGACGCGCCAGGTGCCGGCCGCGCCGGCCCAGCGGGCGCCGACGTCGAGCTGGCCGTCCACGTCGAGGTAGGCCGGGTCGTGGTCGGCGTCGCGGTGGCCGATCAGGGTGAGCTTGCCCGCGACGTAGCCGGGCGCGAAGACGTCGTGGTCGGCGGCGACGGTGACGCCGCCCAGCAGGTAGTCGAAGGGCCGGTCCTGGGCCTTGCCCGAGAGGCGCGTGCCGCGGTCCCAGTACAGCCCGCCATGCACGTGCAGGTGCGGCCGGACCCACTCGGCGCCGTAGACCTCATAGGCCACCGTCTCGCGGTTCAGCACGGCGTCGGTGGTGTCAATGTCGTGATTTGATTGATGAAAGGCGAAGAGGCCCCAGGCCTGGTCCCCCGGCAGCGGCCAGCGGACGCGCAGGCCCACCGGGTAGTGCACCTGCTGGGGCGAGATGCGCACCGGGGACTCGGGGGGCTGGTTGTAGCGGACGAAGGAGCGGACGTTGAAGAAGACCTCCACCTGCCAGGTGGGGGCCCGCACGACCTCGACGTCCACGCCCAGGTCGATGGTGCCCCGCAGCGGCGAGAGGCCGAAGTCGTGGGCGACCTCCGCGCCGGCGTCGAGCCGCGGGAGGAGCGTCAAGCTGAGCAGCAAGGGCAGCACCCGGATGGTGTACCATCCTCGACCGATGCGCGTCGCCCTCTCGTTGTGCCTGCTCGCCGCCCCCGCCGCCGCCCGGCCGCTGCTGCTGGACCGGCCCGATCTGCACGCCCACTTCTGGGTGAGCTACGGGCTCTCGCTGACGCTGACCGAGGTGCTGGAGGGGCCGGAGCCGACCTGGGGGCCGGCCCTGGGCACGCCCACCGCCCTGGCCATCGCGACGGGGGCGGTCGCGGCCCTCGGCATCGCCAAGGAGCTGCTCGACGACCATGTGGACGCGGGCGATCTGACGGCGGACGGGCTGGGCCTGCTGGCTCAGGCCGTCTTGCAGCTCACCGTCTCGTTCTGAGCGCGGCCGCGCTCGAGGACCAGCACCACGACGCCCGTCTCGTAGAGCTCCTCGGCCAGCAGGACGAGGCCCAGCATCCAGACGGCCTCGCTGCCGAGCCAGGCGCCGACGCCGATGACGGCGCCGCAGATCACGAGCAGCACCTCGCGCAGGCCGCGCACCAGCCAGAGCGGGGCGTCGGGGTGGTCGGGGTGGGCGAGGCCGCGGCCGAGCTGGCGCAGGCCCCCGGCCAGCAAGGCCAGGGCGCCGATGGCCAGGAGGACGCCGAACCAGAGGGTGATGGCGAGCATGGGTCACCTCCGCGGGGTTGCGCCGGAGGGTGGAGCAACAGGCGGGCCAGCCGGGCGGCCGCGCGCCGCGGGGCCCGGCGCCGCGCGGGCGTCGCGCGCCGGCCGCGGGCGTTGCAGCCGCGCAACGTCAGCGGTCCAGGGCCTCCAGGCAGAGGTCGCAGAGCACCGGCGCCTGCCCGGCGCAGAGGCGCTCCAGGGCCTCCGGCTCCAGGCAGATGGCGAAGTCGTCCAGGGCCCCGTCGCAGTCGGGATCGAGCAGGAGCGTCTGCAGCACGCCGGGATCGGCGCTCAGCACCAGCGCCATGGGGCTGTCGTCGGCGATGGCCGCCTGGGCCAGGCCGCCGCCGCCCTCGCAGGTGGGGCCGATGGCCAGGCGGTGGAAGCCCGCCGCCCACGCGCCCAGATCGGCGTCGCGCACCCCGCCGGGGCTGTAGAGGATGGCGCGGCCGGGGGCCCCGCCGACGATGGGGTCGCGGCCCGGCGTGAAGCGGTCGTCGGCGTCGGTGTCGAGGTAGACGAGCAGCAGGCCGAGGCCGTACTGGCCCGACGCCGAGCCGCGCTGGAGGGCCTCTGCCGGCGGGGGGGTGTACAGGCTGAGCTGGTAGCGCGCCGGGAAGCTGGCCACCACCAGGGCGAAGTGCTGGACGGCGGGCGCCGCGCCCGCGTCGTCGGGGCGGGCCCAGAAGAGGCCCAGCCGCAGCGCCCCGGGGGCCACGTCGGCGGCCCGGTCCACGCACGCGTAGTAGGCGTCGTCGCAGGGCGGGCAGAAGTCGTCGCGGTCGAGGTCGCAGCGGTCGTCGAAGCACTCGAACCAGGCGCCATCGCACTCGGCCTCCCCCAGGAAGCCGGCCCCCTGGGGCATCTCGATGGGGCCCTCCAGGGCCAGCAGGGGCCGGCCGCGGTAGGCCGCGCTCACGAGGGGGTCGCCGCAGCCGCCGAGGGCCAGCAGCCCCAGAACAAAAGCCAGTCTTTCAGGGCACATACAGCGTCACCCCCAGCCCCCCCGAGGGCACCGCCTCGAGGCCGACGCGGCCATCGCCGCGGCGCAGGAGGAGGCCATCGAGGCCCCCGAACGCGGCGAACGACAGCCCGGCCGCCGCCGCCACCTCCAGCCGCACGGTGGGGCCCGCCCGGCCGACGAGGCCCTGCCGGTCGGGGGCCTCGCCCAGCGTCTCGAAGGACTGCTGCACGCCGTCGACACCCAGCCGCACGCCCAGGCCGGCGGCGACGGGCCCGAAGTCGAAGAGGCGCAGGGCGGCCACATCGAGGCCGAGGCTGTGCTGGGCCAGGTCGACGACCGCGTTCTCGGCCTGGGCGTAGCCGTAGACGGCGCGCACCTCCAGGCTCAGCGGGGCCAGGTCGACGCGCAGGCCCACCGCGCCCCGGGCCGTCACCGACTGCCCGTCGCGCAGCGGCCCCGCCACCTCGACGGCGACCAGCGGCCCCAGCGCCGCGCGGCGCTCCTGGGAGAGCCCCTTGCGCACGGCCAGCCCGTACGGCACCGCCGTCATCGCCTCGGGGGACAGGGCCGTCACGACCCCCGCCCCGACGCTGGCCGTCGCCTCCAGCAGGCGGCCGTCGCCGCGGAACCGCGCGACGTAGGTGCCCGGCACCACCAGCACCTCCGCCCCGGCCTCGGCCGACAGCTCCACCACCTCGCCGCGCCCCTGGGGCAGCAGGAGCCAGGCCCCCGCCCCGGCCAGCCGCACGCGGCCGCGGCCCGCCTCGTCGCTCAGCCGCGTGACGCGCAGATCGTCGCGGCCCCGCAGCCGGAAGTCGTAGGTCGGGTGCTGCACGAAGCGCGCGGCGCTCGTCGTCCGCAGCGTCTCGCGGTAGGCGTAGCGGTAGGCCTCCGACAGCGTGACCTCCCGATCCCCCGTCGCGTCGGCCGCGCCGAGCAGGCCGCTGATGAGGTGGTGGCTGAAGACGCCGCCGGCGAGCTGATCGGACTCCTGGGCGTCCTCCCCCGCCGCCGAGCTGGCGATGATGGCGGTGCCCTCGGAGGCCAGGTGGTCCTCGGCGTGGATGGCGAAGGGCTCGGCCGGGGCCGCGCCTTTGACCCGCGTGAGGGCGCCGGAGCGGCAGGCGTCCACCACCAGGACGGCCACCTGCGCGCCCGAGTCGGCCAGCAGGCCCTTGAGCTGCGCCAGCGGCAGGCGCGTGCCGGCGAGGTGCAGGGCCTGCCCGTCGGCGTGGCCGCTGTAGTAGACGAAGAGCACCGTCTCGCGCCCCTCGGCCTGCGCCGCGGCGATGCGGCCGGCCAGGGGCGCGAAGGCCGCCACGGTGCGCCCCGCGTCGCGGCCCTTGAGCAGCGTCAGGTGCTCCTCGGGCACGCCGGCGTAGCGCGTCAGCACGTCGGCGAACCGCACGGCGTCCTGCTCGGCGAAGCGCAGGACGACCTCGTCGGCCTCCCCCCGGTTGGCGCCGATGACGACGGCGAACCGCGCCTGGCCGGCGCCCAGGGCCGGCCCGGCCCAGAGCAGGAGGAGGGCGAGGGCTCTCACGGCGCGGCCTTCACCACGCGCACGACCCGGCGGGCGCAGCCCGGGGGGGTGGCGTCGGCGCGCAGGGCGCCCTCGACGTCGGCCAGCCGCACGGGGGCCTCGCAGGCCAGGGCGACGAGCCGCTCGGTGCCGAGGCGGGCGTCGAGGCGGACGGCCTCGCCCACGTCGGTGGGCGCGGTGGTGGGGCCGAAGGGGCGCGAGGCCCCGCCGCCCTGCTGGGGGAAGCACAGGTAGACGTCGTCCTGGGCGTCGATGCCGGCGATGAGCACCTGCCGGGCCTCCGGCGCGTGCACGCGGAAGCCCAGGCGGTCGCCGGGGTGGACGGCCTCGCCGTCCCCGGCGCGGCGCTCGGTGGCGCCGTCGTGCACGAAGACCTCGAAGGCGAAGCCCCCCTTGAGCCGCAGGCCTGCGTCGGGGACCACCGCGGGATCGCCGGGCGAGCGCAGCAAGAGCACGACGGCCGCCGCCGCGGCCAGGCCGGCCGCCATCCACGGCGCCAGCCGCGGGCGCCGCGCCAGGGCCGGCACCTCGAAGGCCCCGAGGGCCCGCAGGCGCCCCTGGCAGACCGCGCAAGTATCGAGATGATCACCGAAATCCGCCGCCGTGAGCTCCCCGGCGTGCAGCCGCTCCAGGGCCAGATCGGTGGCGTGGCCATCGCGGCGCGAGACCCCCGGGCTCATGGCGACGCCTCCCCCGCGGCCTGTCGGGCGGTCGCCTGCAGGGCCTCCAGCCGGTTGCCGACGGTCCGCCGGGACACCCCCGTCACGCGGGCGATCTCCTCGTGGGTCATGCCGTCGACGAAGTAGTAGGTGGCCATCAGGGTCGTCTCCTCGTCCAGGGTCGCCCAGAGCTCCTCCAGGAACACGCGGGCGGCGGCGTCGGGGGCCTCGGCCGGCAGCAGCCAGGGGAGCTCGGCGTTGATGGCCAGCGCCTCCCGCTGGCGGGCGCGATCCCGCAGGCGGTTGAGGCAGTAGCGGGTGGCGAGCTGGTAGAGCCACGTGGTCGGCGACGCCTCACCGCGCCACGTGGCCTGCTTCTCCAGCGCCCGCAGGAAGATGGCGTGGACGTGCTCCTCGGAGTCCTCCGCCGGGAAGAACCGCCGGACGCGGCGGTGCACGAGCCCGGCGTGCCGGGTGTACAGCGTCGCGAAGTCCAGCGTGTCGGACGCGGCGGGGCGGACGAACCGCAGGAGCGCGCCCAGGATCACCCGGGCCTCCGTCCGTCAGCCGCGGTGGTGGCCATCGTCCTCATCGTCGCCCTCGTCGCCCTCGTCGCCCTCGTCGTCGTCCAGCGCCGCGAGGCAGGCGTCCACCGCCTCGAAGCACGCCTCGGGATCCTCGCTCGCCGCCAGGCAGGCGTCCAGCGGCGCGAAGCAGGCGGCCTCCGCGGGGTCGTCCTCCCCGGCGTCATCGGCCCAGCCCTCCTCGACGCCGAGGTCGGCGCCGAGGCCCACGCTGCAGGCCTCCGCGCCCGCGAAGCACGTGGCCTCGTCGTCCTCGTCGGCCGCCGCCTCCAGGCACAGGTCGAGGGCCTCGCCGCAGACGTCATCGCCGCAGGCCTCCCCCGGCCCCTCATCGTCGTCCCAGTCGCCGTCGTCGTTCCAGTCGCCGTCGTCGTTCCAGTCGCCGTCGTCGTTCCAGTCGCCGTCGTCGTCGCCGTCGTCGTTCCAGTCGCCGTCGTCGTCGGGCACGTCGCCCTCGCAGGCCTCCAGGGCGTCCAGGCAGGCCTCGGCGTCGTCCTCGGCGGCCTCCATGCAGGCGTCCACCTCGGCCTCGCAGTCGAGGACGGCAGGCTCGTGGGCGGCGTCGGGGGCGTGGCCGCCGCGGATGGCGTTGGCCTGGGCGCCGGTGTCGGGGCCAGGCTCGCAGGCGGTCAGGGCCAGCAGGGCGAGGGCAGCGGTCAGCAGGTGGCGGGGCATCATGGGGCTCTCCTGGGAGGTGCCGGCATCAGCGCCGGGTTCGCTCCGTGGGACACCCGAGCCGGGCCCCGTGGCAACGGCCCGCGAACTTTCTGCTTTCGCCTTTGATTTCAGCCACCTGCCGTCAGACCGCCCAGGTCTGCACCGGCTCCGCCTTGCCCCGCACCTCCACCGGGGGCAGGGCCTCCAGGTCCGTCGTGTCGGCCAGGCAGGCCCGCGTCGCGGCCGACAGCAGGACGGGCCGGCGCATGGACTTGGTGAGCGCCTCGATGCGCGAGGCCAGGTTCACGGCGTCGCCGATGACGGTGTACTCGCGGCGGCGGCTCGAGCCGATGTCCCCCACCACCGCCACGCCGGTGTGCAGGCCGATGCCCACGGCGATGGGCGCCTCGCCCCGGCCGGCCCGCTCGGTGTTGAACGCGGCCACCTCGGCCTGCATGGCGCGGGCGCACTGCACGGCGCGCTCGGCGTGGTCGGGCTGGTCGAGGGGGGCCCCGAAGTAGGCCAGGATGCCATCCCCCATGAACTTGTCGAGCGTGCCCCCGTGGGCGAAGATCACGTCCACCATCCGCGACAGGTAGTCGTTGAGGAAGGCCACCACCGCCTCGCTGGTGAGCCCCTCGCTCATCGCCGTGAAGCCGCGCACGTCGCTCACCAGGATGGTGACGAGCTGCGAGCTCTGCTGGGCCATGCGGGGGGCGTCGTCGGCCAGGACGGCCGCCACCTCTGGCGAAAAGTAGCGGCCCAGGCGCTCCCGCCGCGCTCGCTCCGCCGACACCGTCTCCACCAGCCGCCAGAGCCGCCCGACGAGGTAGCTGGACGCCGCCGCCACGAGCCCGATGGCCACGAAGGACACCGCCGTCGATGCCAGCGGGATGCCGACGTGCACGAGCAGCGCGGCCTCCAGGCAGGAGCCGACGAGCCACTGCAAGATGACGAGGCTGCGCTGCAGGTTGAGGGCCGCCAGCACCACCAGCAGCGCGAAGACGACGTTGCCGAACGCGGCGGTGCCGTGGGCGGAGCCGGCCCCGGTGGACTGCAGCAGGAGCACGAACGCCGCCGGCGCGTCGATGAGGGGCAGCGCCCAGCTCAGCCAGCGCAGCCGCGACGGCCACCGCAGGCCCACGAAGAAGAGCAGGCCGGCCGCCCCCCAGTAGGCCACGAACGTCCACAGGGCCGCCGCGTCCGTCTGCCAGCTCGGCAGCGCCAGCACGGTGCCCAGCAGGAGCTGCACGCCGAAGAAGAGGGAGATGGTGACGAAGCGCAGGACGTTGAGCCGGCCCGCGCTGCGCTGCTGCTCGTCGCGGCGCGCCTGGACGAGCTGGGGCGTCACGCGCGCGGCTCCATGGCCCGGGCCAGCAGCAGGACGGCCAGCTCCAGGTGCGCCTCGGGGGGCAGATCGGGGCCCAGGATCTGCTCCTGGGTGCGGCGGGCCAGCAGGCGATCGTCGAAGGCCGCGGCGTCGCACGCCCGCCGGACCGCGCGCACCAGCAGGCCGAACGCGCGCTCGTCCAGCCCGCGCAGGGCCGTCGCCCCCAGGCAGAGGACGGGGCCGGCGTCGGTGAAGATGCGCAGCAGCCCCTCGCGGTGCTCGGTGGGCGTCCGGCGCGGCCGGACCTGGCCATCGGGGCCGAGCTGATCGTGGACGATGGAGCCGGGGGGCAGCACCCGGGTGCCCCAGATGACGGCGCGGGCCCGGGCGCCGGGCACCACGCTGCGCTCGCCGGCCTCCGTCGTCACCACCAGGTCGTCGCCCAGGACGACGATCTGGCGCGCCCGCAGGGCCGGGGGCCAGGGCGGCCCGAGCACGAAGCCCTGGAAGCCCGCCGCCTGCAGCGCCGCGAGCTGGGCCTCCGCGGCGTCCCGATCGCCGAACCGCCCGATGACCGCCGGGCCGTGCCCGGGCACCTGCAGGCGCTCGCCCGCGGGCCGCAGGGGCAGGCCCGCCGCCTGGCCGAGCCGCTGCGCCGCGCCGATGGAGAACGGGGGAAGATCGACCAGGGCGGTCACGAACATGGCCGCACCATCGTACTTTCCCTGCGTCACGTCCAGGGGATCTCCGGACGCTGCCTGGGGTACGCTGCCTCGACGATTCCACCAGGAGCTCGCCGTGCGACCGTCGCCGATCTACCTCGCCCTCGCCACCCTCCTCGCGGCCGCCTCGGCGACCGCCTCCCCCTGGCTGCTGCGGCCCGGGGAGCTGGTGGTGGTGGGGCGCTACGACTTCGAGACCGCCGATCGGGAGTACCTCGACTCGGGGGGCCCGAAGGTCTACCCGCTGCGCGGCAAGCTGAACGCCACCACCTACGCCATCGACCTGCGGCTGGGCACCCTGCCCGACTTCGAGCTGCAGCTCATGGTCCCCATCAAGGTGGTGTCGTACAAGGCCGATCCGGTGATTCTCCTTGATGATCAAGGGGCTACGCCGGCCATCGACTTCTACCAGGAGAACGTCCTGGACCTGTCGCAGAGCAACCGGGGCCTGGGCGACCTGGAGCTGTCGGCCCGCTACCAGCTCTTCCGCCGGGCGCTGGTGGGGGCCGTGGAGCTGGCCATCAAGACGCCCACGGGCTACGACCCGCCGGTGGGCACCTTCGGCGACCGGCCGCGCAGCCAGGAGGAGTTCATCGCCAACGTGGGCACCTTCGTCCGCCCGGAGAACGTCCGCGACGACGTGACGCTCGGCGATGGCCAGCTCGACGCCAGCCTGGGGCTGCTGCTGGGCTACGCGGCCCGCACCGGCACCTTCGCCCGCCTCGACACGGCCTACCGGCTGCGCTTCGGCGACGCCGCCGACCAGGTGGTGGGCCACGCCCGCGTCGGGCAGATGCTGCTCGGCCGCCTCATCCTCTTCGGGGGCGTGGACGCCGAGATCGCCGTCACCGAGGGCGGCGTCATCGGCGTGAGCGTGGCGGCCGAGGATCCGGCCCTGCCGGCGGCCGAGTACGGCGGCTTCAACAACCTGGCCCTGCGCGAGCTGCGGCTGGAGCGCGACCGCGTCGGCCTCGCGGCCGGCGCCATCCTGCGCCTGACGGACGTGGTGGAGCTCAACGGGGCGTACGGCCACGTCATCTGGGGCCGCAACACGGCCGTCAGCCGGACCATCTCCCTCGGCGTCGGGGTGCGCACCAGCCTCCTGCCCTGAGCCCGGCGCGCCCCCCTCCGCGCGCGAACCCGCGCCCGGCGCGCGGCCGGTCCCCCCATGCAGGTGGGGGGTGACAACCTGCCCCCGGACGCCCTACCTTGCTGCCCGAACTGGACCCGACGAGCGCCCATGAAGATCCGGATCGTCTCGACCCTCAAGGCCCTGACCACCCCCCTCGCCAAGGCCCTCCGGGCCGCTGGCCACCGCGTGGAGCTGAAGCGCGCCAAGACCGAGGTCTGCGCGCTGCACTACGCCGAGGGCTCCCCCCTCGACGCCCTCACGGGCCTCGTGGATGGCCTCAAGCCGCTGCTCCCCAGCGTCTCCCTCGTGCCCGCCATCGAGGGGGCCGACGCCGAGCTCTTCCTCGGCGACGAGAAGGAGTTCGAGGAGTGGGACATCAAGCTCCACGCCGACTCGGGGGACTACGGCCGCGCGCTGCAGAAGAAGGTCCTCGCCTTCGGCTTCGATGACGACGGCCTCGAGATCGGCGCCCAGGCCGCCGACACCCTCGAGTACGGCGGGGCCACCCTCTTCGCCCGCCAGGTCGTGCGCTGGATCCTCGCCCAGGAGGGCATCCACAACGTCACCGAGAAGAAGCGCTGGGGCGACGGCGACAACGACATGTACATCTACGTCCGCGAGCCCATCCCCGAGGGCGCGGACGTGCGGTCGCGGCTGCCCATCGTCATCGAGGGCGACGACTACGGCCAGATGTTCGCGCTGAAGGCGAAGCTGGCGGAGAAGGGCTTCGACACGGTGGAGACGCGCTCCATCGACGACCGCGCCCGGCTCGAGTTCGGCTTCGCCCCCGGCGGCTTCGTGCGGGACGCCGAGTCGCTGACGGAGCTGCGGGCGGTGGTGCAGGAGGTCCTCGACGCCGCCGAGGTGGACGGCGAGCGCCACCCGCTGAAGACGCTGAGCCACGAGGGCCGCGGCGCCCTGGTGCGGCTGCCCCTCGGCGCCCACCAGAGCGGCCGCCTGCCCTCCTACGCCGGCCGCTTCCCCGACCGCTGGGACATCGTCATCCGCACCGACGCCCTCACCGCGGTGGCGGAGCTGCGCGGCAAGCTGACGCAGCACGGCTACACCCGCGTGCGCTTCGAGGCCCTGCCGGCCAGCGCCCTCGGCTTCCGGGTGCAGCTCGGCGCGGCCGTCGAGATGCCCGAGGTGGGCGAGTTCGTGAAGGGCGCCGTGGAGCGCACGCTGAAGGCCATGGGCGGGGGCAAGGACCTGACGGTGCCCATCAGCCCGACGCTGCCCGGCGACGACCCGCGGGTCATCATCGAGCTGCCGATGGAGGGCCTGGACGAGGGCGGCCTCAAGCGCCGCATCCGGGCCGCCTGCGGCGACTGGGAGTTCTCGTTCAAGAGCCCGGATCACTCGAAGTTCGGTGATCTCGTTCGGGAATTCCGCGAGCTGAACTTCAAGGAGTTCAGCACCGACGAGGAGGCCGACGTCGGCGAGGCCCTCATCAAGTACGGCGGGGCCCCCGTCGCGCTGGTGGAGTACGTCGCCGGCATGGTGCAGAAGCACACCGGCCACCACCCGCGCCTCAAGAAGGAGTGGGACGACGACGACGACGACATCTGGGTGTACGTCCCCGTCGCCCACGCCGAGGTCGTCGAGGAGCCGGACGCCCCGGATCTGACGGAGTGGTTCGCCGATCTGGCCGCCCCCGACGCCCGCCCCTTCATCGAGGTGACCGACAAGGTGGTCCGGGTGGGGCACATCACCCTGCCCCGCCGCGAGGGCGAGGCCGACGAGGCCCTGGTGCCCACGCCGGACGGCTTCACCCACTACTGCATCGACACGCGCACGGCCGACACGCTGCTGCACGTGGCCGAGTCGGTGTCGCTGCGCGAGCCCTGCCTGCTGGAGGGCGAGACCTCGGTCTCCAAGACCAGCATCATCCAGTACCTGGCCATGCTGCTGGGCCAGCCCGTCGTGCGCCTGAACCTGAACGGGCAGACCGACACGGGCGAGCTGGTGGGCCGCTTCGTGCCCCGCGCCGGCGACGACGAGGGCCACCCCTGGCGCTGGCAGGACGGCCTGGTCATCGAGGCCATGAAGCGCGGCTGGTGGGTCGTGCTCGACGAGCTGAACCTGGCCGAGCCGCAGATCCTGGAGCGCCTGAACTCGGTGCTGGAGCGCATCCCCAGCATCATCATGACCGAGTACGACAACAGCCTCATCGGCCCCGGCGGCGTGGCGGTGCACCCGCGGTTCCGCATGTTCGGCACGATGAACCCGGCCGAGTACGCCGGCCGCTCCCCGCTCTCCCCCGCCTACCGGGACCGCTGGCGCGGCTACAAGTACGTGCCGGCGCCGGGCGAGGTGGAGTACCGCGCCATGCTCCAGTTCCTGGTGAGCGGCGTGCAGCCCGACGTCACCCTCTTCGGGGCGCCGTACACCGGCACCACCATCGAGGCGCCCCTGGCCGTGCTCAACCAGGTCAAGGGCGTGGACGCCTTCCTCGCCGCGCTGGCCCGGTTCCACGCGGCGCTGGAGGGGGCCGTCGGCCGCACCAGCGGCGAGGCCATCCGCCTGGGCGGCCGCCGCCGCGACCGGTACATCTTCACCCGCCGCGGCCTGCTGGCGGTGATGGACTACCTGGCCGCCTCGGTCACGGGCCCCGACCCCCTGCGCAACATGCGCTCGGCGCTGGTGCGCTACTACGTGGGCCGCGTCTCGTCGGGCCGCGACCAGGCCGTCGTCCTGCGCCTCCTGGACGCCGCCGGCATCGGCCCCAACACCTGGGCCCTGGGCGAGTCGAAGGAAGGCAAGGACTGAGATGACCGGGCCGGGCGACACCGAGGCCGCCATCCTCTCGACCCTCGCCGCCGGCCTCTGCCAGGACGCCGGCGTGGCCCTGGAGGTCCACCCGGACCGCTGGAGCTGGGATCCCGTGCGCCGGGTCATCAAGGTCCCGGCCAAGGATCTCGACGAGCACGGCCCCGACTACTGCGCGGGCATCCTGAGCCGGGAGGTGGGCCACTACTTCCTGGCCCGCCACCACCTCTTCGCCACGGACTTCCCGTCCAGCATGGCGGCCGACGCGCTGCTCACCGCCCTCGACGCCCCGCGCGTCGAGCGGTGGATCCGGGCGCGCTACCCCGGCGTGCGCCCCTGGCTGGCCATGGTCTCGCGCTCGCCGGATCTCATCCGGCCCGATCTGCCGGCCTTCGTGCAGTTCGTGCTGGCCTGCGCCACGGAGCACACCTGGCTGGGCCAGCCGGCGCGCACCCTCGACGACCGCGTCATCGAGGCCCTCGAGATCACCCGGCCGGCGCGGCAGATGTACGCCCGCATCGCCCCGCCGACGACGCTCGAGGCCCCGAACATCCCGGCGCTCTTCGAGCGGTATCGCGACGAGGTCGCCCCGTTCCTGCTCAACCCCGCGTGGCTGCCCTCGCGGTGGGAGCAGACGGTCCAGCTCGCGGCCCTCGACGCGCTGGAGCTGGCGGAGGAGCTCATCTTCCCCATCGCCGAGCAGCTCCTCGGCGACGACCTGCAGCGCCTCGAGCGCTACCTGATGGGCGACCCCAACAAGCTGGCCGAGCTGCGCCGCATGCTGGAGGAGGGCCAGCTCCAGCTCGTCCTCGGCGACATGCACGACCAGCTCCCCTACCAGCAGCCCCCGGCCTGGATGCAGGCCCTCGCCCAGGAGCTGCTCGACGCCGCCATCCGAGGGGACCGGCCGCTGGCGCTGATGAGCGCCAGCCGCATGCAGCAGGAGCGCGCCGGCTGGCACCGCCTGCCCGAGTTCGACGACCCCCTCGACATGGACTGGCGGCCGGCCGGCAGCTACGACCTGGCCCTCAGCCAGATCAACGCCCAGGTCCACCAGCTCGCCCGCCACCTGGGCGAAATCCTGCGGCCGCGCAAGCGCCTGCGGGAGCGCTCCGGCTACCCCAGCGGCCGCCGCGTCGACATGCGCAAGGTCATGCAGTTCGAGGCGGACCCGCGCCGCTACAACGAGCTGTGGATCCGCAGCAGCATCCCCGACCGCCGCAGCGTCGCCATCTCGCTGCTCGTGGACCTCTCCGGCTCCATGCGGGGCCAGAAGTCCCGGGCCGCGCTCCTCGGCACCATCCTGCTGGCCGAGACGCTGCACTCCCTGGAGATCCCCTTTGCGATCAACGGGTTCCAGGACGTGCTCATCCCGCTGGCCGACTTCGGCGAGGGCCTGGTGCCCGAGACCCGCAAGAACATCGCGGAGCTCGTGCAGGAGGTCATCGGCACCCGGCGGGGCGGCAACAACAAGCCCAACTACAACGACGACGGCCCCTGCTTGCTGGCGGCGGCCGACCAGCTCATCGCCCACCCGGCCAGCCACCGCATCCTCATCGTGGTCAGCGACGGCCTCCCCGAGGGCCGCCACTCCAACGTCAACGACCTGAAGAAGGCCGTCCTGGTCTTGAAGGATCCCGACGTCCCGGTGGAGCTCATCGGCCTGGGCCTCGGGCCCAACACCGGCCATGTGACGCAGTTCTACCCCGAGGCCAAGGCCAACATCTCGGTGGACCGCTTCTCCACCGAGATCGGCAACCTGATCGAGAAGATCGTCCTGGAGTAGCCCAGGCGGCGGTCCGCCAACGAGCCCGGCGCAGGCCACGTCGATGCTGGCCAGGCGCGAGGAGAAGGCGTGGCAGCGCCACGCTGCCGACGAGCAACGCCGCCAGCGGCGACGTGGGTCAGCCGGGCGACGGGAGCGTGCCGGGTCTGCGGGCTAGCGGCGGTCGAAGACGTAGAAGATGCCGTCGCGCTGGGCCCAGAGCTGGTCGCCCACGGCGTAGATGGACTTCAGGATGTCCGTGCAGCCCGTGTCGATGCGGAAGACGACCGCCGCGTCGGCCCCGAGCGCCGCCGGATCCGTCTTGAACTCGGCCAGCCACGTCCCGGCGGGCACCGCCGTCACGTCGGCCTTCTTCGGCTCGCAGCGCGACGCCCCGATGCGGACCTCGTCCTTCTTGATGCTGGCCACGCCGCCCGGCTTGAGATCCATGCGGGGCAGCATGTGCGACGGCGCCTCGGCCAGGCGCGTCACCCGCCAGCTGCCGGCCAGCGTCGCCAGCGAGGCCGTGCCGAGGTGGGCCGTCACGGCCCCGTCCGCCCCGGCCGTGAACCACAGCTTGCCGTCGGCGCAGACCATGGCCTGCTCCCCGGCCGGCAGGCACTCGGGCCCCCGATCCGCCACGTCCCCCAGCGTCGCCTCGGCGGGCAGCGTCAGATCACCGATGGTCAGCCCGCCGGCGTCCTTCAGGTTCACCGAGATGGCCCGCACGCCGCCGGTGCGGCCCGCCTTGATGGCCAGCGGCCCGGCCGTGAAGTCATGGGACTTCACCTTGCTGCCATGCTCCCCGTGCTCGACGCCCAGCTTCCCGGCCAGGGGCTTCGGATCATCCCCCAGCTTCACGGCGACCGCCTGCTCTCCGATGGACAGCCCGGCGATCCCGACCCCGGGATCGACCGTGGGCGCCGCGAGGGCGGGGGTGGCGAACAAGAACGAGACGGCGACTCGACGCAGCATCATGGTGACTCCCAGCCAGTCCGGCCGGCGGCGCCCCGCCGGCACAACCGGCGGATGTGTACCACAAATGGAGCCGACATGCCTCTCGGCGGGGCTATCATGGGGCATGCGCGCGCTCCCCCTGCTGGTGTTCCTGGTGGCTTGCGGTGACCCCGAGGCGGGGCCCGCGTCGTTCACTCCCCTCCCCGATGGCGGGGCGGCCGACGCCGGCCCGCGGGCCGACGCAGTGACACCGCCGCTGGACGCGACGCCGCTGGACGCGACGCCACGGGACGCAGCGTCCCTGGCCGACGCTGCCGCCCCCGCGGCGGACGCCGGACCCGACGCGGCCTCCCCCGACGGGGCCGTGGACGCGGCCGAAGACGCGGCGGTGGACGCCGCGCCATCGCCCGACGCGGGTGGCTTTGGCCCCTGCGTGGCCAACGGGCAGCCCGGCGAGTGCCTGGACGTCGGCGACTGCGCCGGGGTGCCGGTGCCGGGGTTCTGCCCGGGGCCGGCGGAGATCCAGTGCTGCGTCGCGGCGCCGATGGGCTGTGACCCCGACGCGCGGCCGGCGGGGCCGCTGGACGAGGCGCCCGGGGACGCCGGGTGCCCGCCCGGGATGGCGGCGGTGGGCGGCTTCTGCGTGGATCGCTACGAGGCCGCCCTGGTGCAGGCGGACGGGATGCCCTGGTCGCCCTACCAGTGGCCGGGCGTGGCCGACGTGCGGGCCGTGTCGGTGGCGGGGGTCGTGCCCCAGGGCTACATCGACGGGGTGGAGGCGGCGGCGGCGTGCGCGGCCTCGGGCAAGCGGCTTTGCACCGACGAGGAGTGGCTGCGGGCCTGCCAGGGGGCGGACGGCCACACCTGGCCCTGGGGCGACGACCGCCGCCCGGGGACGTGCAACGACGCGCGCGCGCAGCACCCGGCGGTGGAGCTCTTCCCCGATGATCCCAATCCTTTCAGCCACTTGCAGGACCCCTGCCTGAACCAGCTCCCCGCCAGCCTGGCGGCGACGGGGGCCCACCCCGGCTGCGTGACGCCCGAGGGGGTCTTCGATCTGGTGGGCAACCTGCATGAGTGGACGGCGGATCCGGCGGGCACGTTCCGGGGCGGCTTCTACGTGGACACGGAGCGCAACGGGCCGGGCTGCACGTACCGGACGACGGCCCATGACCGGCCGTACTGGGACTACTCCACCGGGTTTCGCTGCTGCGCAGATGCCTTGCCCTGAGCCCGGGGCCTCGGGGTAGAACAGCGCCTCCCCACTGGAGGACCGCCATGACCCACCTGCTCGCCGTGATCGCCCTGTTCGCCCCGGTGACCCCCGACGCCGCCTGCGAGACCACCTGGGCGAAGGCCCAGAAGCCCGCCGCGGCCGAGACGGAGCGCTGCCTGCGCCACTTCCTGGGCTACGCCTATGGCGCGGGCTGGGACGCGGAGGCCCTGACGCTCGATCCGGGCTACGGGCACCCCATCGAGAAGAAGTACCAGAAGGCGGATCTGGCGCGGATGGCCGGCCATGTGCGGGCGGTGTGCCCCGACGCCAGCGACGCCGACCTGCCCTGCGCGCGGGCCATCGAGTTCTTCGAGGGGATGGCGGGCCGCAAGACGTCGCTCTTCGAGGACGTGAACCTGGGCAGCTTCGAGCCGCTGCTGGTGAAGGTGCTGGCCGGGCAGCCGCTGGACCCCGACGAGCTGTTCGTGGGGCACCCCGATCTGAAGTGGTCGGCCCAGACGCTGCGGACGCTGCGCAACGCGGCGTACGCCCGGCATGGCTACCTGTTCAAGGATGCGGATCTCAACGCCTTCTTCTACGACGCCCGCCCCGAGCCGGCGGCGGGCCTGCCCCTCAAGCGGGGCACGTCGAAGGACGTGAAGCTGTCGCCGGTGGATGGCGAGAACGTCCGCCTGCTCAAGTCCCTGGAGAAGTAGCCCCGTCGAGCGCCAGCAGGCCCCGCAGGCGCCACCGCCACAGCAGGCGGTCGGTGAGGCCGGCGAGGAGCGACCGGCGCAGGTGGGCGACGGGAGAGAAGAGGGCGCCGGGCTCGGCATCCACGGGCAGGCGGGGCAGGACGGGCTCGTTCATGATGACCTCCAGTCCGTGTGACCACGCCGGGCGCGCGGGTGTTCCCGAGGGCCCGCGATTGGGTGAAATCCTGCTATCGTGGCCGAAGCGAGGAGGTGCGCATGGGCTTGTTCAGCCGCCTGGGGCGAGTCACCGGCCGTGTGGCCCGGGAGAAGGTCCGCTCCGTCTTTGACGGGCGCCGCGACGAGGACGACGACGAGGACGAGGACGACGAGGACGCCATCCTCGCCGCCGAGGCCGCGCGGGACGCCCAGCAGTCGCCCCTGGCCCGCGCCCGCCGCGGCGTGCCGGCCCCCCCGCCCTCCGCGCCGGACCCGGCCCCCACGACGGGCGGCGGCCCCACCCAGCAGCAGCGCCCGGACGGCAGCCGCCGCAGCCTGTAGGGCCGATCAGAAGCCCCGCTCGCCGCCAGCGATGAGGTGGACGCCGAAGCGCTCCTCGATGTCGTCGGACCGCAGGCGCTCCCACGCGGCGCGCTCGCTGGGCCAGCCCGCCAGGACGCCGTGCAGCACGACGCCGCCGCCGAGGGCGCCCGGTGAGACCGGGTGCCGACCCCCTATCAGCACCAGCAGCCGCAGCTCGCGGCGCACGCCCCCCCGGGCCGAGTAGCCGCCGCAGTCGAGGGCGCGGCCACAAGTCGACTCGTAGTGCTGCACATGGGCCTCATCGCCCAGGGTGAGCCAGGCGCCCGCGGCCAGCCCGCCGCCGTCGGCGTCGGTGCGCAGGGCGCCGATCCGGGCCCGGAAGCCGTCGCTCGCCGGGACGAGCTCGCCGGCCGCCTCCAGGGCCACGGCCTCGCCGTCGGCGTCCCGGGCCTGGTAGCGCAGGCCACCCCCCAGCCCCTGGATGGCCGCGTGGGCCGAGAGCTCCACGCCGCCGCCGACGCCGACCCGGACGTCCAGCAGGGTGTTGCCGATGAGGAAGGCCGGGATGGGCACGAAGAACAGGGGCTCGATGCGCGCGCGATCGGCGGTGTTGCCGGCGGTGCCGCCCACGGCGCCCGGGGCGTAGCCGTACAGGGTCGTGGTCAGGCCGATGTGCACCTCGCCGGCGTCGCCGACGCGCCCGCCGCGCAGCGGGACGCCAGCGTGCAGGCACCCGGAGAGCGCCAGGCCGGCGATGATGAGCAGGCGGTTCATGGCATCTTCCTCCCGCCCTGGAGCTTCTCAGACCGGGGCGAGCGGCGCGTCACGACGGCATCATGGTCGCGTCATCGATGCATCCGGCCATGCAAACCCTGAGGCGATGCGCTATGTTGCGCCCGACGACCCGAGGCGGAGGACGGCATGAACGCGACGGTGGACACGGGCAAGGTGGTGGCGAGCGTGCCCGAGCTGGTGCAGGGGTTGCGGGCCCGGTTCTACGAGGACCGGACGCGCTCCGTCGCGTGGCGGCAGGCCCAGCTTGACGGCATCCTGCGCTTCCTGTCGGAGCGCCAGGCCGAGATCGAGGGCGCGCTGAAGGCCGACGTCGGCAAGAGCTACTTCGAGTCCTTCACCACCGAGATCAACTTCTCGGCCGAGGAGGCCCGCCACGCCCGCAAGCACCTGCGCCGCTGGATGGCCCCCGATCGGGCGCCGGTGCCGATGATCGTCCAGCCCGGCAGCGCCCGCGTCTACAAGGATCCGCTGGGCGTCGTCCTCATCATCGCGCCGTGGAACTATCCGTTTTCGTTGGCGATCGGGCCGCTGATCGCGGCGCTGGCCGCGGGCAACTGCGCGGTGGTGAAGCCCTCGGAGGTGGCCCCGCACACCTCGGCGGTCATCGCCCGCTGGCTGCCCGAGTATGTGGATCCGGCCTGCGTGAAGGTGGTGGAGGGGGGCATCCCCGAGACGACCGCCCTGCTGGAGCAGCGCTTCGATCACATCTTCTACACGGGCAACGGCAGCGTCGGCCGCATCGTGATGACGGCGGCCGCGCGGCACCTCACCCCCGTCACCCTGGAGCTGGGCGGCAAGAGCCCGGCCTACGTGGACGAGACGGCCGACCTGGACGTGACGGCGCGGCGCATCTGCTGGGCCAAGTTCACCAACGCCGGCCAGACGTGCGTCGCGCCCGACTACATCCTGGTGAAGTCGAGCGTGCACGACGCCCTGGTGGCGAAGCTGGGCGAGGCGCTCAAGAGCTTCTACGGCGACGACGCCCAGCAGAGCGGGGACTACGGCCGCATCATCAACGGCCGGCACCTGCAGCGGCTGACGGCGCTGCTCGAGGGCCAGACCGTCGCCCACGGCGGCCGGGTGGACGCCGACGACCTCTTCATCGAGCCCACCGTGCTCACGGGCGTGCGGCCCGACGCGCCCATCATGGCCGATGAGATCTTCGGCCCGCTGCTGCCGGTGCTGAAGGTCGAGAGCCCCGAGGAGGCCATCGCCTTCATCAACGGGCGCGACAAGCCCCTGGCCCTGTATGTGTTCTCGGGCGACAAGGGCGTGCAGGAGACCATCCTGGCCCGCACCAGCTCGGGCGGCGCGGTGATCAACCACGCCGTGATGCACCTCGCCTGCCCCGGCCTGCCCTTCGGCGGCGTGGGCCCGAGCGGCATGGGGGCCTACCACGGCAAGTGGGGCTTCGACATCTTCACCCACCACAAGGCCGTGCTGAAGAAGCCGACCTTCGTGGATCCCGACCTGGTCTACCCGCCCTTCACCGAGAAGAAGGTGAAGTGGGTCAAGCGGTTGCTGTAGGTCCGGGCGCCCGCGGGCCGGTCAGGGCAGCAGGCAGACGACGGGGAGCGGCACCAGGCACTCCTCGTCCAGCCACGTCCCGCCCTGGCTCACGTCGATGGCCGCGCAGTTCTGATCGCTGTCGCCGTTGGGCTGGCCCGGCGTCCAGGGGATGTCGGCCACCGTCCGCCCCACCAGATCCACGAAGCGGCCGTCCTCGCCGCCGTCGTTGGCGCCGATCCACCACTGGGTGAACTCGAGGGTCGTGGCGACGGCCGAGATGGCCTCGCGATCCTCGTCGCTGACGGGGATGCCGTAGGTGCCGCCCTGCCGGGCGCAGGTGCCGTGGCCGTCGAACCAGGCCTGGGGCGCGGCGCACAGGGCGTAGCGCCCGCCCGGGGCGGCGACCTCGGTGCAGTCGCGGCAGATCTCGTCCTCGTCCACGCGGCCGTCGCAGTCGTCGTCGCGCTGGTTGCAGCCGTCGGGCGCGCCCGGGTGCACCTGGCGGTTGAAGTCGTCGCAGTCGACGCAGGCCCCGTGGCCGTCGCGGTCGCGGTCGTCGCCCTCCGTCTCGCCGTCCCGGCAGGCCAGGCCGCGCTCGACCACCCCCTCCAGGAACTCGCGGCGCGGGGCGAAGAAGTCGCGCATGGCCTGCAGCGCGGGGCCGCGCTCGCTCTTCTCGAAGGGCAGGTTGGGATCGGCCGCGAAGGCCTGGGCCGTCTGGCGCGCGTAGAAGTCGACGCGCCGCCGCAGCTCGTCGGGGTCGTAGGCGGCCAGCATCCGGGCGATCTCGCCGATGAACTCCTCGCGCCAGGCCCGGTCGGCCATGGCCAGGCGGAAGTGGTCGGGCCGGCCGGTGCCCACCGGGTCGAGCTGGGGGTCGGGGGACGTCAGCGGCGTGCTGTCGAACGTGATGTCCATGTCATGCGGGATGAACACGAAGCCGCGGCCGGGCTCGTCATACAGGTAGAAGTTGTGGTTGCAGCACCAGTAGCCATCGCGGTGGGGCAGCATGGCCTCGCCCGCCCAGCCGCCGAGCATCTGCCGGCGGTCGATGAACGTCTCGAACTCCTCCAGCGTGCGCGTGGCGTAGAGGGCGTCGCGGCGGCTGGTGTCGGCCTCGGCCTCGTTGGTCTTCAGCTCCTGGCCGTACTTGTAGAGGTTGCCCTCGGGATCCTCGAAGTTGCGCTCCAGGAACTCCTTGTCGACGTGCTCCTTGTTCACGTACAGGCCGTACATCTGGCCGTTCACGATGAGCACGGCGTTGTTGGCGCAGGCGGCGGGCAGGCCGGCCTCGCGCAGGAACGACAGGGCCACGCGCTCCCGGATGATGCTGCGGTCGTACCAGGGGGCGTCGAGGTTCAGCTTGCGCAGGCCATGGAAGCGCTTCGTGCGGTCGTACTCCCGAAACGAGATGACGAACTGCATCTTGGGCTCGACCCACGCGAAGTGCGGGTTGGCCTTCAGGCGGATCATGGCGTCGCCGACGATCTCGTCGCCGTACCGGAAGGTGCGCAGCGGGTGGTAGGGCTTGAGGGGGAGCCCCGCCGCCTCGCGCTCTCGCGGGTGCAGGAACTCGTCGCGCATGGCCTCCCACTCGGCGGGATCGATCTCCACCTGGAACACCGGCAGGATGTCCTGGGCGTAGAGGTCGGTGCAGCCGTCGTCCACGGGCCGCAGGCCCATGTCGGGGCCCGCGTCGGCGCCGCCGGGCGGGCCGAAGTCGACCACGCGCACCACGCGGGCGTCCGGACACGTCGGGCAGGCGTCGCGCTCGCCGTCGAGCACGCCGCCGTCGACCACCGCCGCCATGTCGGCCGCCGGCTCCCCCGCACCGCCGCCGTCGTCGCACGCCCCGAGGAGCGCGGCGACGGCGAGCAACCATCCACCAGCATGGGTCTTCATCCCGCCAGCGTAGCGGGGGCGGGCGACCGGCGAAAGCGCCTCGGCCGGGCGCCCGCCGCGCGGGCCGGCGCCGCGGGCCAGGATTCTCCAGTCAAAGCCTGTACTTGCGGCCTGTGGTGGCGCACCTCTGGCCAGCGGGCCGCCCGCGCGCTTTGCACCCGGGTGCCGGCGGCGCGCATGCGGTAGACTGCGGCGGTCTGTCTGGGTCAGCGGGGACCTCATGTACCTGTGCCGCTTCGCCGCCGCGCTCCTGCTTGTGGGCTGCCTGCCCGATGACGCCCCGACGGGGCTGCGGCACACGCCCCCCGGGGATGGGCCGGTGGTGCGGTTCAACCTGCAGGGCGCCGTGCTGCCCTTCCCCAACGACCTGCTGGCGCGGCCCGACCCCCGGACGCTCACCGGCCGCCGCCTCAACGTCTCCCTCGAGGTGGCCACGGCGTCGGAGAAGCGGCTGCGCCGGGCCGCCCTCGATCTGGATGGCTTCGGGACGTTCTCCCCCATCACCGTGAGCTTCGACGCGCCCCTCGATCGGGTGGCCCTCGATGGCCGCGGGCGCCGCCACGCCGACGACCCGGCCCTCGTCGTCGACCTCACGCCGGGCAGCACCTTCGGCGAGCGCATCCCCCTCGACTTCGGGCGAGGCGCCTTCCCGCTGACGCTGCCCGACACGCACCCGCGCTTCCCCCTCGACCCCCGGGCCGGCGAGGGCAACCTGGTGCTGGAGACCGTCGACGAGGATCGCGACGGCGACGGCGTGCTCTCGCCCCGCGAAGACACCGACGGCGACGGGGTGCTGGATCGCCCCAACACGGTCACCCCCGGCGGGGATCCCGTGCTGGACCTGGCGACGTTCTACGAGGGCGAGACGGACACGCTCATCCTGCGGCCGCTCATCCCGCTGCGGCCCGGGCACCGCTACGCCGTCGTGCTGACGGACCGCGTCGTCGGGGTGGGCGGCGCGCCGGTGCGGTCCCCCTTCACCTTCGTGCACCACACCCGCCAGACGGCGGCCCTGAGCGATCTGCCCGCCGCCCTGGGGCCGCACGGGGTGCGCCTGGATCAGGTGGCCTTCGCCTGGGTCTTCACCACCCAGAGCGCGACGGCGGAGCTGGGCGCGGTGCGGGAGGGCCTGCACGGCCAGGGGCCGTACGCCACGCTGGAGGCCCAGTACCCGCCCGACGTCAGCATCGATCCGCTGCTCGGGGCCGACGTGCCCGAGGCGGCGCTGCTGCGCACCGACCGGCTGATGAAGCTGGTGCGGGCCATCACCCCGGTGGTGCTGCCCGACGTGGACGCCGAGCTGCTGGCCGCGTCGTACGCCGACGTGGCCTACCTGGTGGCGGGGCGCTTCGTGACGCCGAACCTGGTGGTGCCGTCGGTGGGCCGGTTCCAGCTCGACCCGACGGCGCGCACGGACAGGGTGTCGGTGGTGGGGGAGCAGGTGCCGTTCTGGTGCATCGTCCCGACCCCGACCGAGGCCCACCGCCCGCCGTTCCCCGTCGTGGTCTACGCCCATGATCTGGGCGGCAGCCGGCTGGAGAGCCTGCGGTTCGCGGGGGTGCTGGCGAGCTGGGGCCTGGCGACGTGCGCGCTCGACCTGGTGGATCACGGCGTCGCGGTGACGGAGCCGCTGCGCACGGCCATCCTGGAGGCCCTGGGCTCGGGCGACGGGGCCGATCCGGGCGCCCCCTCCCCCTTCCCCCAGGTGCTCGCGGGCCTGCGGGCCGCCGATCGCGACGGCGACGGCCTGGTGGAGCCGGGCAGCCGCGTCTTCAGCCTCGACATCCTGCAGAGCCGCGCCCAGGTGGAGCAGTCGGCCATCGACGTGATGCAGCTCGTGCGCGTGCTGCGCGCCTTCGACGGCACCCGCCGCTGGAGCGTGGCGGGCATCGACAGCACGGTGGCCGGCGACTTCGACGGCGACGCCCGGGTGGATCTGGGCGGGCCCATGACCCCCATCCACCTCACCGGGCAGGGCCTCGGCGGCATGGTGGCGGGCCTGGTGGCCGGCCTCGATCCGGGGGTGAGCAGCTACGCGCCGGTGGCGGCCGGAGGCGGCTTCGCCGACGTCATCCGCCGCGGCGGCCTGCCGGGGATGGACGAGGCGGTGCTGCTGCCCATGATGGGGCCCTTCATCGCCGGCTTCCCCAGCACCTCCGGCTTCACGCAGGTGACCGTCATCGCGCCGGGGGCCGCCACTGGCGATCCGGCCGGGGTGCCCATCGCGCGCCTGCCGCCCCTCGTGCCCGGGGACCGGGTGCACCTCACCAACGGCCGCAACGGCCTCGTCCGCCAGGCCGTGGTGGACGACGACGGCGCGTTCCGCGTCGCCGTGCCCGTCAACGGGCCCGAGGGCGTGCTGCCGGTGGCGCCCGAGGAGGCGCCGGCCCCCGACGCCCCGCCGCCGGAGGGCGATCCGCTCATCCTGGAGGTGTTCGACGTGTCGGGGCAGCCGCGCAATGTCATCGATCGCTTCGAGGCCGACGTGGCGTGGCGGGGCGTGGTGCACACGGCGGGCGACCCGCTGGTGGCCCTCGTCGGGGGCTGGGGCCTCGGGCGCCAGACGCCGGCGCTGCGGCAGGCCCTCGACATCTACCAGGTGGCCTTCGAGGCCGGCGATCCCGTGAACTTCGTGCGCGATCTGGCCGCCCGCACGCCCACGCTCGTCATCGCGACGCTGGGCGATCCGCAGGTGCCCGTGTCGGCGAGCCTGGCGCTGGCCCGCTCGGCCGGGCTGCTGCCGCTCGACACCCCGGCGCCGGGCTTCGACGCCACGGCGGACGCGGTGCTGGCCGAGCACGGGGTGGGCGAGGGCGTCGCGCGGGTGCGGCCGCTGGTGGATCCCGAGGGCATCGCCCCCGCGGCCCTCGGCCTGCCCCACACCGAGCCGCCCCTGGTCATCGCCTCCGCCGACGGCCGCTCGGCTGTCCGGCTCATCCCCGTCTCAGCGGAGGGCGCGCACGGCGTGCGCGGGCCAAACGGCGACGTCGCGGGTGATCCGTGGCGCTACGTGGCCAACCTGCTGGGGCGCTTCTTCAGCACCGGCCAGCCCGGCCACGCCACCTGCCTGTATCGGGAGTCCGCCCCGCGCGACTGCCCCTGACGGGGCTCACCAGCCGGCGGACTTGCCGCGGAAGCGCTTGTGCTTGGTGAGGAAGTCGCCCTCGTCGAACTGGGCGGGGGTGAGCTCGCGCACGCCGTCGTCCGTCATCTCGATGATGCGGGTGGCGACCTGCGAGACCATGTTGCGGTCGTGGGTCACGAAGAACGCGGTGCCCTCGTACATGGCGAGCGCCTCGGTCAGGGAGCGGATGGCCTCCAGATCGAGGTGGTTGGTGGGCTCGTCGAGGATGAGGACGTTGGGCTTGAGGAGCATGAGGCGCGCGAGCAGCAGGCGCACCGTCTCGCCACCGGAGAGCACCTTCGTGGGCTTGAAGGGCTCCTCCTTGGTGAAGAGCAAGCGCCCGAAGAGGCTGCGGATCTCCTGCTCGTTGATCTCGTTGTTCCAGTTCCACAGCCAGGCGTGCGCGGTGGTGTCGGACTTCTCGATCAGCTCCCCGTGATCCTGGGGCAGGTAGCCGAACTGGGCCTCGTAGCCCCAGTCCACCGAGCCATCGTCGGGGCGGACCTCGCCGAGCAGCAGGCGCAGCAGCGTGGTCTTGCCCACGCCGTTGCGACCGACGATGGCCACGCGATCGCCGCGGAAGACGTTGAGGTGGAAGTCCTCGCAGATGGTCTGGTGCTCGAACTGCTTGCTGAGGCCGTCGACGCTGAGCACCTGCTTGCCGCTCGGGCGCTTGAGCTCGAAGCGGATGAACGGCCGCTGGATGTTGGACCGCTTGAGATCCGCCAGGGCCTTGCGCTCGCGGTCCAGGCTCTTCTCGCGGCTCTTCACCTGGCTGGCGCGGGAGCCGGCCCGGAAGCGGTTGACGAACTCCTGGAGCTGGGAGATGCGCTGCTGCTTGGCCTCGTTGGCCATCTCGAGCGAGGAGCGCGACTTCGCCTTCGTCTCGACCATGTCATCGTAGTTGCCCGGGTAGACGATGATGGTCTCGTAGTCGATGTCGGCGATGGTCGTGCAGACCTCGTTGAGGAAGTGCCGGTCGTGGCTGATGACCACCAGCGCGCCCGTGTACTCCTGCAGGAACTCCTCGAACCAGCGGATGCTCGCGATGTCGAGGGCGTTGGTGGGCTCGTCGAGGAGGAGCGCCTCGGGCTGGCCGAAGAGGGCCTGGGCCAGCAGCACCCGCACCTTGTCGCCGCCCTGCAGCGTCGACAGCTTGTTCTGCTGGACGCCCGCCGGCACGCCGAGGCCCTCGAGGAGCTCCTCGGCCTCGGCCTCGGCCATGTAGCCGTCTTCCTCGGCGATGATCATCTCGAGGTCGCCCAGGCGGACGCCGTCGTCGTCCGTCAGCTCGCTCTCGCGCGCGAGGAGCTCTTCCTTCTCCGACAGCGCCTGCCACAGGCGGTCGTTGCCCATGAGCACCACGTCGAGGATGCGGAAGTCGTCGAAGAGGTAGTGATCCTGGCGCAGGACGCCCAGGCGCTTCGGGCGGCGGACGAAGCCGGTCGTCGGCTCCAGATCACCCGAGATCACCTTCATGAACGTGGACTTGCCCGATCCGTTCGGGCCGGTGAGGCCATAGCGCTCGCCGGAGTTGAACGTCACGTTGACGTTCTCGAAGAGGATCTGGGGACCGAAGTTCATCGAGACTTCGCTGACGGTGATCACGGGCGACTCCTCTCCTCAAGCCGACGCCCGGACGGGACCCCGGGCGCGAAGGCGGCGCACCATAGCAGAGGGGACCGGTCGGGTCCACGCCGGCGGCCGCCTCGCGCGGGGGGGCGTTGGTGCAGTCGCCTGCACTGCCCACCCGGTTTCGGGGCTGATACAGTCACGCTTTGCGGCTGGCCGGGAGTTCGTCGATGCGCGGCGCCGTGCGCTTCCTGCTCGAAAACTCGCTCTTCCTGGTGCTCGGCGCCACCGCCGCCCTCATCTGGGCCAACGTGGAGTTCGAGAGCTACCACCACCTGGTCCACCTGGAGCTCTTCCAGAGCGACTTCATCGGGCACCCGCACGGCGCCCACCGGGTGGTGACGCTGGGGTTCCTCGTCAACGAGCTCTTCATGGCGCTGTTCTTCGCCATCGCCGGCAAGGAGGTCTGGGAGGCCACGCTGCCCGGTGGCCCCCTGAACAACCCCCGCAAGGCCGCCGCGCCCCTCATCGCCACGCTGGGCGGCATGTCGGGGCCGGCCGCGCTCTACCTCATCGGCGCCGCGCTCCTCGGCCGCTTCGACGAGCTGCACAACGGCTGGGCCATCCCCACCGCCACCGACATCGCGTTCTCGTACCTGGTCGCGCGCCTGGTCTTCGGCGGCGGCCACCCGGCCATCCCGTTCCTGCTGCTGCTGGCCATCGCCGATGACGCCCTGGGCCTCATCATCATCGCCATCTTCTACCCGCAGGGCCCCGTCGAGCTGACGTGGATGCTGCTGCCCGCCGCGGCGGTCATCATCGGCCTCGCCCTGCGGCGCAACCGCGTCGTCTCCTTCTGGCCCTACCTGCTCATCTGCGGGCTCGTCTCCTGGTATGGCTTCCACCGCGCCAACCTGCACCCTGCCCTGGGCCTGCTGCCCATCATCCCGGTGATGCCCCACGCCCATATGGACAAGGGCATCTTCCACTGGGAGGAGATGAAGCGGGACGACACCCTCAACGCCTTCGAGCACTGGTGGAAGAACCCGGTGGAGATCGTGCTGGGGCTCTTCGGCCTGCTCAACGCGGGCGTGGCCGTGAACGCCATCGGCACCACCACCTGGCTCGTCCTGACCGGCCTCGTCATCGGCAAGCCGCTCGGCGTGTGGGTCTTCGGCATGCTGGGCTCGGCCATGGGCTTCTCGCTGCCGGAGGGCATGCGCCGCCGCGAGCTGCTGGCCGTGGGCTGCGCCGCCGGCATCGGCTTCACCGTCGCCATCTTCGTGTCGGGCGTGGCCTTCCCCGCCGGCCCCACCCAGGACGCCGCCAAGATCGGCGCCCTCGGCTCCTTCGGCGCGGCCATCGTGACGGTCATCGTCGCCCGGGTCCTCGGCGTGAAGCGCATCGACGCCCCCGAGCACGACCTGCCCCCCGAGGATCGGCACGCCTGAGCGGCCTTCCCCCCTCGATCCCACTCTTTCCCACCGCGCCCCCGATCGCCCCGCCACGCCCGCCCGGGCTCCGCCGGGACCCAGCGCGAAGTCTTCGGAATCACTGAAACGCACCTGCCTGAACAGAGGTTCAGGTGCCCGAAACCACGGCGAATTTGCCCCCGGGGGGAGGCCGCCTCCACGTAGGTCTCCCGCCCCCGTTGCCCCACCTTTGCCTACCTGTCCAGTTTTCCCCCGCGATCAACATCTAGTGGCCAAAACCGCCCGGGAGCACCACATCTAGACCCCCCTCCCCCCCAGGAAAACTTTCTCGCGTCCGTCAAGTTTCGGCATTGACTCCCGCCCCCTGACGGCTAGGATGGGCCCAGGTGGGAACAGGTGGATTTCGTTCCCATGGAGCACGGTGATGTCCCTCGAACCCGTCGATCCGGTGGCCCTCGATCTTGAGGGCCAGCACGACCACACGGTCGACGACAAGGGTCGGGTGAGCATCCCTGCGGAGTTCCGCACGAGCATGAGCCTCGCCGAGGGCGATGAGCTCGTGGTGACCCGGCACTTCAACCAGCGCTGCCTGCTGGTGTTTCCGCCGGTCGCCTGGGACGCCTTCAAGGCGCAGCTCGAGGAGGCGGATCCGCGCATCAGGCCGGTGCTCCGGCGTGTGGTGGTGGGCAGCGCCCGGCGGGTGAAGGCGGATCGGCTCGGCCGCATCCAGATCCCGCAGGTGCTCCGCCAGTTCGCCCAGCTCGACGGCAAGTGCTTCATCGTCGGGCAGGGGGACCGGGTGGAGATGTGGGACGTCTCGGTGTGGAACGAGATGTTCGACCCGGCTTGCCTCGCCGAGCACGACCTCACGGGCCTGAACCTCTAGCAGGGCGTCGATCGGGCTCGATCCGACCGATGGCCCCGCGCTCCGCCCTGGCGTCGTCGGGGTGGTGGGATCGTCCGGCCAGCTGGCCGGAGGCGGCGGTGCGGGGAACACCGGCGCTCTCGAGGGTGGACGCGCGGCGCAGGTCGCGCACGGAGCAGGCCCATGTGCGCGGCGCACGCCGTCCAGCAGTCCAGTGAGCACATCCCCGTGCTCGCCGAGCCCGTCCGGCGTCTCGCCGCGGCGAAGCCGGGCGAGGTGTGGGTGGACTGCACGCTGGGCTTCGGCGGCCACACCGCCGATCTGCTGGCCGCCGGCGCCCGGGTCTACGGCGTCGACCGCGATCCCCAGGCGCGGGCCGCGACGGCCGCCCGCCTGGCCCCCTACGCCGACCGCTTCTCCATGCTCTCCGGTGACTTCCGCCATGTGGCCGCCCTGCTGGCCGCCGAGGGCGTCGAGGCCGTCGACGGGCTGCTGGCCGACCTGGGCGTCTCGTCCTGGCAGCTCGACCAGGCCGAGCGGGGCTTCTCGTTCCAGCACGCCGGGCCCGTCGACATGCGCATGGATCCGGCCGGGCCGCGCACGGCGCTCGACCTGCTGCGCACGCTGCCGATGGGCGAGCTCGCCGACCTGCTGCGCCGCTACGGCGAGGAGCCCTTCGCCGGCCCCATCGCCCGCGCCATGAAGGCCTGGGCCGAGGGGCCGGGCCCCCACAGCACCACCGGGCTCGCGGCCGTGGTCGCGGGCGCGCTGCCGGCGAAGGCCCAGCGCACCCGGCACCGCCACCCGGCCACCCGCGCCTTCCAGGCCCTGCGCATCGCCGTGAACGACGAGCTGGGCGCCCTGGAGACGCTGCTCGCCACCCTGCCCACGCTGCTGCGGCCGGGCGGGCGGGCGCTGCTCATCAGCTTCCACTCCCTCGAAGACCGGCCCATCAAGCAGGCCTTCGCGGCCTGGACGCGCCCCCCCGAGCCGCCCCGGCGCGGGCTGCCGGCCCCCGACGCGGCCGAGCCCCCGTTCGTGGCCCTCACCCGCAAGCCCGTCATCGCCGACGAGGCCGAGGTGGCGACGAACCCGCGCGCCCGCAGCGCCAAGCTGCGCGCCGTGATGCGGAGGGCCGCATGAGGTTCTTCGTCCTGGCGCTGGCCACCGTCGCGGCCCTCGTCGTGTCCGCCATCCGGGTCGTCTCGGCGCGGCACGAGGGCGTCGATCTGGCGTACCGCATCGCGGCGGCCACCCGCACCCAGCGCGCGCTCACCGAGGAAGAGAGCCAGCTGCGCATCGATCGCGCCGCGCTGCTCGATCCCACGCGGCTCGAGCCCATCGCGGTGCGCCTGGGGTTCCGCGTCCCCTCCCCCGACCAGATCGTCGTGACGGGAGGCAACGATGGCCCGTAACGTCTTCCGCCGCACCACGGCGGTCGAGCCCGGCCCTCGTCGGGGGCGCATCCTCATCCTGTCGGTCTTCCTGGCCCTCGCGTTCGTCGGCCTGATCGTCCGCGCCTGGGACCTCCAGGTCCTGCGCCACGACCACTTCCAGAAGCGGTCGGCCGGCCAGCACGAGACGACCATCACCCTGCGCGCGAGCCGTGGCGCCATCTATGACCGCAACGGCCGCGAGCTGGCGCTGACGGCGATGGTGCCGTCCATCTACGCGGTGCCGCGGGTGCTGACGGACGCCGGGCCGGCCGCCGCGGCCCTCGGGCCGCTGCTCGATCTGGACGTGGGCTCGCTGACGCAGCGCCTGGGCACCGACAAGGCCTTCACCTGGCTCAAGCGCCACGTCAGCCCGGCGGTCGCGAAGCAGGTCATGGCCCTGAACCTGCCGGGCGTCGACCAGCGCGACGAGCCGCGCCGGTTCTACCCGAACCGCACGCTGGCCGGGCCCCTCATCGGCTTCGCCGGCCTCGACGGCGTGGGCCTCGAGGGCATCGAGCGCGACTTCGACCGCTACCTGCAGGGCAAGGAGTACACCCTGGAGGCGGTGCGCGACGCGGCCGGCCGCAAGGCCATGCCCGGCGGCGCCCTGCCCCCGGAGCACCTGTCCGGCTACGACGTCACGCTCACCATCGACGCGCGCATCCAGCAGCTCGCCGAGGCCGCGCTGACGGCCCAGGTCAAGGCGATGCGCGCGAAGTCCGGCCTCGTGGTCGTGATGGACCCCCACACCGGCGACATCCTGGCCATGGCCCAGACGCCCGCGTTCGACCCCAACCTGTTCCGGCAGGCCGAGCCCGACGACTGGCGCAACCGCATCCTGACCGACACGCTGGAGCCTGGCTCCACCATCAAGCCGCTGCTCATCGCCGCCGCCATCGACCTGGGCAAGGTGCGGGCGGACTCGGTCTGGAACGGCTACCACGGCCGCATCAAGGTGGGCCGCAAGACCATCACCGACGTGCACGGCGTCGACCAGCTCACGACGCTCGAGATCATCCAGCGCAGCTCCAACGTGGGCGCGGTGCAGGTGGCCCAGCGCATCGGCAAGGACGCCTACTACTCCTACCTGCGGGCCTATGGCTTCGGCGAGCCGACGGGCATCGGCCTGCAGGGCGAGGTGGAGGGCAGCCTGCGCCCCGCGAAGCAGTGGGGCCTCATCCACCTGGCCACCTTCTCGTACGGCTACGGCTTCAGCGTCACGCCGCTGCAAATGACGCGCGCCATGGCCGCCATCGCCAACGGCGGCATGCTGGTGCGCCCGCGCCTGGTCATGCACGTCAAGGACGCCCGCGGCCGCATCGTCGAGGAGTTCCCCGACCGCCACGTCCGCCGCGTCCTGAGCGCCCAGGCCACCCGCGAGGTGACCGAGGGCCTGATCATGGTCACCCAGAAGGGCGGCACGGGGCGCAAGGCCCGCGTCCCCGGCTACGAGGTGGCCGGCAAGACGGGCACGGCCCACAAGGTCGACCCCCTCATCCGCGGCTACTCCAAGGACAAGGTGAAGAGCTCGTTCGTCGGCTTCGTGCCGGCGCACGACCCGCGGCTGGTCATCTACGTCAACGTCGACGAGCCCCGCGAGGCCCAGTACGGCGGCGTGGTGGCGGCCCCCATCTTCTCCGAGATCGCCCGCGAGGCCCTGCCCTACATGGGCATCGAGGCCACCGAGGAGGTCTCGGCCGAGGACGCCGAGGCGGAGCCCGAGGAGGAGGCCGCCGAGGGCCTCGACCCCCAGGCCCGGCCGTGGTGGTTCGAGGAGTCGGTGCTGGCCGGCGCGCCCTCGCACCTGGTGGTGCCCGATCTGCGCGGCGCGTCGCTGGCCGAGGTGGTGCAGCGGACGTCGGAGCTCTCGCTGCGGCTCGAGGTGGAGGGGGCGGGCTTCGTCGTCTCCCAGCACCCGAAGCCGGGGGCGCTGCTGCCCGAGAACGCCGGCATCGCCGTGACGCTGGCCCTGCCGGGCCAGATCGCCGCCGGGGGGGAGCGCTGATGCAGCTCGCCACCCTCCTGCAGGGCCTGCCCGGGATCACCGTCGAGGGCCCCCTCGACGTCGACGTGACCCAGGTGCACCACGACAGCCGCGCCCTCGTGCCCGGCGGGCTCTACATCGCCCTGCCTGGCCGCTTCTACGCGGGCGTGCGCTACCTGGCCGACGCCCTCGGCCGCGGCGCGGCCGTCCTGGCGGTGCCCGCCGACACCGACGCGGCCGCCATCCCCGCCGGCGCCACCGTCCTGCGGCTGGACCACCCCCGCAAGGCGATGGCCGCGCTGGCCGCGCGCATCCACGGGCGCCCGTCGCGCCGCCTGAGCCTGGTGGGCGTCACCGGCACCAACGGCAAGACCACGGTCACCACGCTGGTGGCCGACATGGCCGCCGCCGCCGGCCTGCCCGACGGCCTCATCGGCACCAACGGCATCCGCATCGCGGGCCAGCGCCGGGCCGCGCAGCTCACGACCCCCGAGGCCACCGACCTGCAGGCGCTGCTCGCCGAGATGGTCGCGGCCCAGGTGCCCGTCGCGGCCATGGAGGTCAGCTCCATCGGCCTGGCGGAGGATCGCTGCGAGGCCCTCGAGTTCGCGGCGGTGGCGTTCCTCAACCTGACGGTGGATCACCTCGACTACCACGGCGACATGGCGGCCTACGGCGAGGCCAAGCGCCGCCTGTTCACCGACCTGCTGGCGCCGGGCGCCATCGCGGTGATCAACGTCGAGGATGCGTTCGGCCGCGCCCTGGCCGACAGCCTCACCCACCCCCTCATCTGGCGGCTGTCCCTGGAGGACCCGACCGCCGACGTGCACATCCGGGCCCTGACGCTGGACGCGGCCGGCTGCCGCGGCGTGCTCGTCACCCCCCGCGGGGAGCTGCCCTTCGACTGCCCCCTGCCCGGCCGCTACAACGCCGAGAACGTGGCGACGGCCGGGGCGCTGGCGTTCGCCGTCGACCTGCCCACCGGGGCCATCGCCCGCGCGCTGCACCGCGCCGCCATCGCCGGCCGCATGCAGACGGTGACGAACCCGCACGGCCTGCTGACGGTGGTGGACTACGCCCACTCCGACGACGCCCTGCTGCGCGCCATCGAGGCCCTGCGCCCCCTCACCCGCGGGCGGCTCTGGTGCGTCTTCGGCTGCGGCGGCGACCGGGACGCCACCAAGCGGGGGCCCATGGGCCGGGCGGCCGCCACGGCCGACGCCGTGGTCATCACGAACGACAACCCGCGCAGCGAGGATCCGGCCGCCATCGCCGCCGCCGCCCTCGCCGGCGCCGAGGCCGCGGGCCGCCCGCTGGCCGAGCGCCCCGCGCCGGGCCACAGCTGGGTCTGCCTCGATCGCCGGGCCGCCATCTTCGGCACCCTCGCCGCCGCGGCCCCGGGGGACACCGTCCTCATCGCGGGCAAGGGCCACGAAAACCATCAGGAAATCCAGGGGGTACGGCACCCGTTCGATGACGTCGCCGTGGCTCGTGAGGCCCTGAGCCGCCTGGGAGAGCGCCGATGAAGCCGCTCACCACCGACGATCTCCTCGCCCTGGGCGGCGAGCAGGTCGCGGGCGACGCCCGCGCCCTCGGCGAGATCAGCATCGACAGCCGCACCGTCGGGGCGGACAGCACCTTCTTCTGCCTGCGCGGCCCCCGGTTCGATGGCCACGACTTCGCGCGGCCGGCGGTGGACGCCGGCGCCCGCGTCGTGGTCTGCGAGCCCGGCTCGGCCCGGCGCGTCTCGGCCACCCTCGGCGGCCGCGCCACCGTCGTCGCCCTGCACGACACCACCCGAGCCCTCGGCCTGCTGGCCGCTCGCTACCGCACCGGCTTCGCGGGCGAGGTCATCGGCCTGACGGGCTCCAGCGGCAAGACGACGACGAAGGAGCTCATCGCCGCGGTCCTGGCCACCCGAGGCGCCGTGCACAAGACGGCGGGCAACCTCAACAACCACCTGGGCGTGCCGCTGACGCTGCTCGGCCTGCGCGCCGAGCACGCCTTCGCCGTCATCGAGATGGGCATGAGCGGGCTGGGCGAGATCGCCTGGCTGGCCGAGCTGGCCCGGCCCCGGATCGGCGTCATCACGAGCATCGGCGAGGCCCACCTCGCCAGCCTGGGCAGCGTGCGCAACATCGCGCGGGCCAAGGGCGAGCTGCTGCGGGCCCTGCCGCCCGGCGGCCTGGCCGTCCTGCCCTCCGACGTCGCCTACGCCTGGACGCTGACGACGGGCATCCAGACGCCCATCGTGCCCGTCGGCCGCCGCACCACCGACGAGATCCGCCTGACGGCCGTGCGCGAGGGGGCCCGGGGCATCGCCGGCACCGTGCACGTCGGCGAGGCGCGCGCCCGCCTCAAGCTCCGGCTGAGCGGCGAGCACAACCTGCACAACGCCCTGCTCGCCATCGCCGTGGGCCTGGCCCTGGGCGTCGAGCTCGAGGCGGCCGTCGCGGCCCTCGCCGCGGTCGAGCCCCCGAGCCTGCGCGGCGAGATCCGGGTGCTCGGCGACGGCACCCCGGTCGTCCTCGACTGCTACAACGCCAACCCCCAGTCCATGGCGGCGGCGCTGGCGGCCTTCGGCCGGCGCTCCCCCCGCGGGGTGGCCATCCTGGGCGACATGCTCGAGCTGGGCGCCGGCGCCGCGGCGGCCCACGCCGCCATCGGGCGCCTCGTGGCCCAGGCCTCGTCCGAGCTCGCCCTCATCGCCGTGGGCCGCTTCGCCGAGCTCGTGGCCGACGCCGCCCGCCAGGCCGGCCTCGCCTACGCCGTCTCGGTGCCCGACGCCGACGCTGCCGCCGAGGTCCTGCGCGACCGGCAGCTCGACGCCCGGCCCATCCTCCTCAAGGGCTCCCGCGGCATGCGCCTCGAGCGCGTCTACGCCGCCTTGACCAACCGGGAGGGGCGCTGACGTGGTCCTCTGGCTCATGATGGAGCTGCGGGAGTACTTCCCGCCGCTGCGGGTCTTCCGCTACGTCTCCTTCCGCGTCATCGCGGCGATGCTGACGGCCATGGCCATCAGCTTCATCCTGCACCCGTGGTTCATCCGCCGGCTGCAGTCCCGGCAGATCGGCCAGGTCGTCCGCAAGGACGGGCCCGAGAGCCACTTCAGCAAGGCCGGCACCCCCACCATGGGCGGCTCGCTGGTGCTCTTCGCCCTCGTCATCCCCACGGTGCTGTGGACCGAGATCCACAACCTCTACGTGTGGGCCGCCCTCACCGTGACGGTGAGCTTCGGCGTCATCGGCTTCATCGACGACTACCTCAAGCTGCGGCACAAGAACTCGAAGGGTTTGCCCGGAAAGTTCAAGCTTCTCCTGCAGTTCACCATCAGCGCCCTGGTGGTCATCGCCCTGTTCCGCGAGCAGGAGGGCTTCAGCCGGACGCTCTACCTGCCGTTCGTGAGCCCCGATCGCTTCGCCCTGGAGCTGCCCCTCTGGGCCTTCGTGCCCTTCGCGGTCATCGTCATCTCGGGCTACAGCAACGCGGTCAACCTGACGGACGGCCTCGACGGCCTGGCCATCGGCCCCGTGATGGTGGCCGCCGGCACGTTCCTCATCCTGGCGTACGCCACCGGCGCGGTGCTGAACCTGCCCACCGCCGACGGCGGCTTCCACGAGTTCATCGTGGCCGACTACCTGAAGCTGCCCCATGTGGAGGGGGTCTCGGAGCTGGCCGTCTTCGCCGCCGCCATCATCGGCGCCGGCGTCGGCTTCCTCTGGTTCAACACCTTCCCCGCCCAGGTCTTCATGGGCGACGTGGGCAGCCTGGCCCTCGGCGGCGCCGTCGGCATGCTGGCCGTGCTCACCAAGAACGAGCTGCTCTCGGTCATCATCTGCGGCCTCTTCGTCGTGGAGGCCCTCTCGGTCATCGCCCAGACGACGTCCTTCAAGCTCACGGGCAAGCGCGTCTTCCGCATGGCGCCCATCCACCACCACTTCGAGAAGCTGGGGTGGCAGGAGCCCAAGATCGTCGTCCGGTTCTGGATCATCACGGTGATGCTGGCCCTCATCGGGCTGGCCAGCCTGAAGCTGAGGTAGCCATGGGCCTGCTGCACACGCTCAGCCGGCTGGCCCCCTCCCGCCGTCCGGCCCCCGACGCCAACGCCACGATGTTCGTGGTGCAGCGGTACGACCGCACCCTGCTGGCCGTGACGTTCCTGCTCATGGCCGTGGGCGTCGTGATGGTCTACAGCGCCAGCGTGGTGACGGCCGAGCTGCGCTTCGGCGACGGCATGTTCTACCTGAAGCGGCAGCTCCTCTACCTCTCGGCGGCGATGATCGCCCTGCTGGTGGGCCTGAACGTCCACCACGACATCTGGCGCAAGCTGGCCATCCCCTTCCTGGCCGTCGCCGTGCTGCTGCTGGCGGTCGTGCTGGTGCCCGGGGTGGCCGCGACGGCCAAGGGCGCCTCGCGCTGGATCAGCATGGGACCGTTCCGCTTCCAGCCCTCCGAGGCCGTGAAGCTGTCGTGGATCGTCTTCCTGGCGTTCTTCCTGTCGAAGCACCAGGCCCGCGTGCCCGAGTTCCGCGCCGGGTGGCTGCGCCCCCTGGGCCTCATGGTCCTGCTGGCCGGCCTGCTCATGAAGCAGCCCGACTTCGGCTCCACGCTGATCTGCGGCGGCGTGATGATGCTCATGCTCTGGGCCGCCGGCGCGCGCTGGCTGCATGTGGGCGGGCTCGTCGCCATCGCCGGCGCCCTCGTGCCCATCGCCATCCTCGTCGAGCCCTACCGCGTGAAGCGGTTCCTGGCCTTCCTCTCCCCCGAGGACGACCCCCAGGGCGTCGCCTACCACATCAACCAGGCCCTCATCAGCTTCGGCTCGGGGGAGTGGACGGGCATGGGCCTGGGCGCCAGCAAGCAGAAGCTCCTGTACCTGCCCGAGGCCCACACCGACTTCATCTTCTCCATCCTCGGCGAGGAGCTGGGGCTGGTGGGCGTCGCCTGCGTGATGGTGCTCTTCGCCATCTTCGTGTGGCGCGGCTTCCGCATCGCCCGGCAGGCCACGTCGTCCTTCGGCGCGCTGCTGGCCTTCGGCATCACCGCCGAGATCGGCGTGCAGGCCATGATCAACATGGGCGTGGCCACCGCGCTCCTGCCCACGAAGGGCCTGACGCTGCCCTTCGTGAGCTACGGCGGCAGCTCGCTCATCACCCTCGGCGCCGCCGTGGGCATCCTGCTGAACGTCTCGCGCCGCGAGCCGCCGCCCGCCTGGGTGCACCGGCTGCCCGAGCCCGACGCCTGGCGCCTGCCCTTCCGGCGGGCCAACCGGCGCAAGGAGGTGGCGGCATGAGCGCGCCTCTCCTGGCGGTGGTGGGGGGCGGCACCGGGGGCCATGTGTTCCCGGGGGTCGCCGTGGCCGAGGCCTGGCGCGCCGCGGGCGGGGCCGTCGTGTACCTGGGCTCCGAGCGCGGCATGGAGGCCCGGCTGGTGCCGCCGCTGGGCATCCCCTTCGAGGTGGTGCCCGCGCGCCGGCTCAAGAACGCCAGCCTGGTGGAGCGCCTGAAGACCATGCTGCGGCTGCCAGGGGCGCTGCTCCAGGGCCGCCGCCTGCTCAAGCGGCTCGATCCTGCCGTCGTGCTGGGCGTGGGCGGCTACGTGTCCGGGCCCGTCGTCCTCGCCGCCGCCCTCGGCCGCCGGCCCTGCGCCGTGGCCGAGCAGAACGCGCGGCCCGGGCTGACGAACCGCATCCTGTCGCGCTTCGTGCGCCGCGTGTACGGGGCCTTCCCCGAGGTGGGCGAGCGCCTGCCGCGCCGCAAGCTGCGGCTGCTGGGCAACCCGGTGCGCGCCGCCATCCTCGACGCCGCGGCGTCCGCGCCCCCCGCCGGTCGGGGTCGCCACCTGCTCATCCTGGGCGGCAGCCAGGGCGCCCGCGCCCTCAACCGGCTGCTGCCCGGGGCCATCCGCGCCCTGCGCGCTGAGCTGCCCGACCTGGTGGTCGTGCACCAGACGGGGCGCGACAAGGACGCGGAAGTCCGCGAACTCTATGGGGATCTGCCGGGCGTGACCGTCACCCCGTTCATCGACGACATGGCGGCGGCTCTGGTGGCGGCCGACCTGGTGGTGGCCCGGGCCGGCGCGACGACGGTGGCCGAGCTCGCCTGCATCGGGCGGCCGGCCCTCTTCGTGCCGTTCCCCCACGCCGCCGACGATCACCAGACGGCGAACGCGGCGGCCCTGGTCGCGGCGGGCGCGGCGGCCATGGAGCGCGAGGCCGAGCTGGACGAGGCCCGCCTGGTGGCGCGGCTGCGGGCCCTGCTCACCGATGCGGCCACCCTGGCCGACATGGGCGCCAAGGCCCGGGCGCTGGGCCAGCCCAACGCGGCCGCCGACATCGCGGCCGACCTGCGGGCCCTGGCGGGAGGGGCGTGATGCACGATCTCGGTCCCATCGTCGGCCGCTTCCGCGGCCAGCGCGTCGCCGTCGTGATGGGCGGCCTGTCCCACGAGCGCGCCGTGAGCCTGAACACCGGCGCGGCCATCGCCGGCGCCCTGCGGGATCGCGGCTACGACGTGGTGGCCATCGACGCCGGCCGCGACGTCGTCGACCAGCTCCGCGCGAGCGGCGCCGCCGTCGTCTACAACGCCCTGCACGGCAGCTACGGCGAGGACGGCCGCTTCCAGGGCCTGCTCGACTGGCTGGGCGTGCCCTACACGGGCGAGGGCCTGGAGGCCAGCCACCTGGCGTTCCAGAAGGCCCACGCCAAGGCGCTCATGCGCGCGGCCGGCGTGCCCGTCGCCGCCGACGTGGTCTGGACGGCCGCGGCCTTCGCCAGCGCGAGCCCGGCCGACCTCCCCTTCCCCCTGCCCGCCGTCGTCAAGCCGGTGGCCGAGGGGTCGAGCGTCGGGGTCTCCATCGTCCGAGACGCCGACGACTGGGCCCGGGCCCAGGGCGTCATCGCGGGCAAGGGCGACGTGCTCATCGAGGCCTTCGTGGCCGGGCCCGAGCTCTCGGTCGCCATCCTCGGGGACGCCGTGCTGGGCGCCGTCGAGGTGGAGGCCAGCCGCACCTTCTACGACTACGACGCCAAGTACGCGGCCGGCAGCGGGACGCAGTACCACCTGCCCCCGCGCCTGCCCGCCGCCCAGATCGCGGCGGCCGAGGCGGCGGCCCTGGCCAGCCACCGGCTGCTCGGCTGCCACGGCGCCACCCGCACCGACGTCATCCTGGGCCCCGCGGGCCCCGTCGTCCTGGAGGTCAACACCCTCCCCGGCATGACGGCCACCAGCCTCGTGCCCAAGATCGCCGCCGCCCGCGGCCTGTCGTTCGGTGAGCTGCTGGAGCGCATCCTCGACAAGGCGCGCTGCGGCCTCCCCCAGGAGGTGCCCCATGGCGCGTAATCGCTTCCGCGGTCGCGGCGGCCCCGACGCCGGCCCGAGCCGCCTCCAGCAGGGGCTGCGCCTGGTCGGGCGCATCGCGAAGCCCATCCTGGGGACGGCCGTGGTCCTGGGCGGCCTGACGGGCGTGGGCGTCGCCGGCTGGAAGGCCGTGCAGCGCTCCCCCTACTTCCAGGCCCGGCAGATCGACGCCGAGGGCTCGGCCCACCTCACCCGCGAGGAGGTCGTCGCCCGGGCGGGCCTGGACGAGGCCGTCAACCTGTTCAAGTACGAGACCGAGGCGGCGGTGGAGGCCCTGCTGGCCCACCCCTGGGTGGCCACGGCCACCGTGGAGAAGTCGCTGCCCGACCATGTGCGCATCCGCGTCGAGGAGCGGCGGCCCGAGGGCATCGTCGTCCTCGGCGGCCTGTACCTGGTCGATGGCACCGGCGAGCCCTTCGCCCAGCCCACCCCCGCCGAGTCGGTGGGGCTGCCGCTGGTGACCGGGGTGGATCGCGCGGCCTACCAGGCCGACCCCAAGAAGGCCCACCGGCACATCCGGGACGCCCTCGCGGTGGCGCGGCTCTACGCCCAGAGCCCCCTCGCCCGCCGGCGCCCCTTGAGCGACGTGCACCTGGGCGAGGGCGGCCGCACCGAGCTCGTCGTCGGCCGCACCCGGGTGGTGCTCGGCCGCACCCACTTCAAGCAGAAGCTCGACGGGCTGGTCCGGATCTTCGACCAGCTCGACGCGCGCAAGATGGACGCCACGTACATCCTGATGAGCGCGGACCTGCGCCGCGCCATCGTGAAGGAAGTCCCCCGGCAGGATGAGCAGGCGGGGTCGCTGACCCTGCGTGCCGGGGATCGGGAAGGAGCGAGCAAATGGCCAGGGAAGTGATCGCCGCCGGCCTCGACCTGGGAGACAGCCGCATCAAGTGCGTCATCGCGCTGCGGCATGCCGACGGGCAGGTCGACGTCATCGGGACGGGCGTGCACCCGGCCAACGGCTTCCAGAACGGGGCGGTGCAGAACCCCGACGAGGCGGTGGCCAGCATCCGCAAGGCCGTCGAGGAGGCCGAGCTGATGGCCGGGTGCGAGATCCACGAGGTCTACCTCGCGGCGTCCTCGCGCCACTTCGAGACGTTCGACAGCACCGGCATGACCCGCATCGTCGGGGAGCAGGTGGCGGACGTCGACGTGCGCGCCGCCATCGACATGGCCGAGGCCGTCCGCATGGGCCCCGACCAGCGGGTGCTGCACGTCGTCCCCCAGGAGTTCGTGGTGGATGGGCAGCGGGGCATCAAGCAGCCCCTCGGCATCCCCGGCGTCCGCCTGGAGGTCCACGCGCACCTGGTGCTGGGCAACGCGCCGGTCATCGAGACGCTGGAGGCCTGCTGCCGCCGCGCCCGGCTGACGGTGCTGGACGTGTTCGTCTCGCCCCTCGCCCTGGCGGAGTGCCTGCTGACGCCCCAGAGCCGGGACGTGGGCGTGGCCGTGGTGGACATCGGCAGCGACACCACCGACGTGGTGGTGTTCGAGCGCGGCGCCATCGCCCACACGGCGGTGCTGGCCATCGGCGGCGACCACATCACCGCCGACATCCGCGACTGCCTGAACACCCCGACGGCCGAGGCCGAGAACCTGAAGCGGGCCCACGGGACCGCCCTGGCCCACGTCGTCGATCCCGACGAGATCGTCGAGGTGCCCGGGGTGGGCGGCCGCCGGCCCCGGCCGGTCAAGCGCGCTCTGCTCTGCGAGATCATCGAGGCCCGGGTGGAGGAGATCTTCCGCCTGGTGGCCGACGAGCTCTCCCGGGCCGGCTACCGCGAGGATCTCGCCGGCGGCGTCATCCTCACCGGCGGGACCGCCAGCCTGCACTACATCGAGGAGCTGGCCGAGCACACGCTGCAGATGCCCGCCGCGCGCGGCATCCCCCGTGACCTGCACGGCCTCGTCGATGTGGTCGCCGATCCCAAGTACGCCAGCGCCACCGGCCTCGTCCTGGCAGGTCTGCGGGAGCGTTCCCGCGACTGGCACAGCGAGAAGCTCCGGCGCGTGCGCCCGGTGCGGCGCTCCAGCCTGTGGTGGCTGTGGCCGTGGGGGGGAGGGGGCGAGAAGCGCGTATGATTTTCCCTGTGTTTTCAGGGCGTTGAGAAAAATGGAGGGGCCCTGGGCCCGACCGGTTGTCAGACGGAAACTCGCCGCATAAGATGGCGCCGACCGTCCAGACAGACCGACTGTAAACGACGGAAATGATTGACGATCGAGGGTGATCGAGGCGGTCGCGGGGACTGCGGCGAGGGCCCTCTTCGGGGTGGAACATGGACAGCATCTTCGAGTACGTCGGGAACACCGGCGCCAAGCTCAAGGTCGTGGGGGTCGGCGGTGGGGGCGGGAACGCCGTCAGCACGATGCTCGACAGCGGCCTCAAGGGCATCGACTTCATCGTGGCCAACACCGACGCCCAGGCGCTGGAGCACGGCCGCGCGCCCATCAAGCTGCAGATCGGGGCGGCGCTGACGAAGGGCCTGGGGGCCGGCGCCAACCCGGACGTCGGCCGCGACGCGGCGCTGGAGGATCAGCGCCTCATCGCCGAGGCCGTGGGCGGGGCCGACATGGTCTTCGTCACGGCGGGCATGGGCGGCGGCACCGGCACCGGCGCGGCGCCCATCATCGCCAAGGTCGCGCGGGAGCGCGGCGCCCTCACCGTGGGCGTCGTCACCCGCCCCTTCAACTTCGAGGGGCGCGCCCGCCGGCGCCGCGCCGAGATCGGCATCGAGGCCCTGGCGGCCGAGGTGGACACCCTCATCGTGATCCCCAACCAGCGGCTGCTGGCGATCAGCGACGAGACCACCACGATGCTGGACGCTTTCAAGATGGCCGACACGGTGCTCTACAACGCCGTGCAGGGCATCAGCGACCTCATCACGTACCACGGCATGATCAACGTCGACTTCGCCGACGTGCGCACCATCATGTCGAACCGCGGCCTGGCCCTCATGGGCACCGGCCGCGCCCGCGGGGAGCGCCGCGCGCTGGTGGCCGCCCAGGCCGCCATCTCCAGCCCCCTGCTGGACGACGTGAGCATCGAGGGGGCCACCGGCATCCTCATCAACTTCACCGGCGGCACCGATCTGCGCATGAGCGAGATCGAGGAGGCGGCGAGCCTGGTGGAGGACGCGGCCCACGACGACGTGAACCTCATCTTCGGCACGGTGATCGACGAGTCCATGAAGGACGAGATCAAGATCACCGTGATCGCGACCGGGTTCCAGAACGCCCAGACCAACCGGCTGACGCCGGCCCAGGGCACCGCGGCGCTGCCGGACGTCCGCAGCGACATCCGCCCGCCCGTGGCCGCCCGCCCGGCCTCCGGCGAGTGGCCCGCGGCCCCCGTCGCCGCGCCCGTCGCCCCGGCCGAAGAGCACGCCCCGGCCATGACGGCGCCCGCCGCGCGCCGCCCGCAGGCGCCGGCGCCCGCCGCCGTCACCGGCGCCAACCCGCTGGTGTCCAGCTCCGCGCTGCGCCAGGTCTCCGTGGCCGCGCGGCCCCCGGCCCCGAAGCGCCCGACGGCGCCCCGGGGTCGCCGCGACCTCGACCGCGATGACCTGTCCAAGCCCGCCTTCACCCGCAACGGGGGCGGCCGCAGCGTCGGCGAGGATCCCATGGGCGCTGCCTTCTGGGATCTCTCCAACGATGGCGAGAACAGCGAGCTCGAGACGCCCTCCGTCCCCGGCTGGCTGAAGAGCCGCCGCACCTGACTCTGGCGCGACGCGCCGACGCGACCCCGCCCGGGTGGGGCCCACACCCCACCCGGTCTTCGGCCCCCTGCCGGCACCGGATCCACCCCCGGGCCGGCAGGGGGCCGGCACATTCGCCCGGTCGCGCTTTCCGCCCTCCCCCCGTTTTCCCTATCATGCCGCCCGGCTGAATCGGTCGGGCGTCGCCGCGTCGGTGAGCCGCCCCGGCCGCCGCCGGCATGACCATGGAGATTCGATGCAGCGCACCCTGAAGACCCTGAGCCTCGCCCTGGGCCTCCTGGCCGTGGGCGCCCCCGCCCTGGCCGCCCCCAAGAAGAAGACCGAGCGCGCGCCGGTCTCGGTGGCCGTCCAGAACACCTGCGCGGCCCCCGTGAAGCTCACGCTGAACGAGCAGACCTTCGACGTCCCGGCGGGCCAGGAGAGCCCGGCGGTGCAGGTGGCCGCCGCCGACGCCGAGAAGGGCTACAAGCTGGCCCTGACCGGCGACGCCCCGGCTGATCTGGGCCTGCTGGGCCTGGAGGACGCGGGCCGCTACAAGGTGAAGGTGGCCGACTGCCGCGCGGGCGGCGCCGACGTCTACCTGGAGAACCTGGCCGATCCCCCCGCGGGCCTGTCGCCCAACGCCGCGGCCCAGGTGCGCTTCCGCGCCCGCGAGGTGCTGCACCAGGAGTACAAGGCCGGCAAGGCGGGCCGCTTCAAGACGCTCTCCCTCGGCATGACCAGCTACCAGGAGGTCCCCGCGGGCCCGCTGGACTTCTCGTTCCGGCTGCGGGCCGCCAAGGCCGGCCCCGTGATGGCCATGTTCGACAAGAGCACCGAGCTGAAGGCCGGCCACAACTACCTGATCGAGTCCCATGTGGTGGGCAACGCCATCTTCTTCAAGCTCGAGGACGAGGGCTTCCCCAAGAAGTAGGCGGCGTGTCCGACAACCACTTCATCTCGGTCTCGCGGGCGGGGGTGCTGCTGGCCCGCCCGAAGGGCGGCGCGCCGGTGGCCATCGCCACCTGCGAGGGCGGCCTCGCGACCCCCTCCCCCCTCGGCCCGCTGCGCGTCTTCTTCGACCGCAGCGGCGCCAACCGCCATGTGCATGTGATCGCCGTCGAGGTGGACGGGGAGCGGCTGGACGTGGACGCCTTCCTGGCCCGGCCGGGCGCCACGGCGGAAGACCTGGGCCGCTGGATGCGCGCCGCCGTCGACGCGGCCGTCGCCGCCGCGCAGGCCGGCGACTAGATCCGTGGACTAGCCGAGGCCCCCCGCCTGCGCGCGGGCGGGGCCGACCTGCTCCAGCGCCACCCCCAGCAGCTCACCGGCCAGGCGGACGTGCAGCGCCACCCGGACGTCGACGTCCTCGGGTGCCACGGCCGCATAGCCATACGTCACGTCGTGCAGGCGGATGGGATCGCCCGGCTCGATCGTGGCGAAGCACGGGCGCAGCGCCCCGGCGAGGCGGGCCTCCAGCGCCTCGGGCCAGGCCGTCAGGTCGATGACGCCCCCGATCCGCTGCAGGATGGGCAGGATGCGCCGGCCTCCCATGCCCATCGTGGCCCCGACGGGATCGAGCCAGCTCTCCCGGGAGCGCAGGCCCACCTTGAGGTGCTCGCCGGGCACGCCGGCGATGGCCATGATCTCGATGACGCCGTCCCAGATCTCGGGGACGGCGTCGGCGAAGACGGCGCGGACGTCATCGTGGGTCATCGGGGCTGCTCCCTGGCGTCCGGCACCCCGGCCGGCGCGCCCAGCTTGGACGGATCGCTGGCGCCGAGCTGGCCCTCGGGGTCGCAGGCGATGACCTGCACCGCCGTGAACCGCTGCCAGCCGGCCTTCACCTCATGGCCGCGCTTCGCCAGCGCGTCGGTGACATCACGCGGGATGCCCGGCTCGGCCATCAGCACCTCGGGCACCCACTGGTGGTGGACGCGAGGCGCCTCGACGGCCGCCCGGGGGTCGAGCCCGAAGGCCAGGACGTTGAGCAGGACCTGCAGCGTGCCGGTGATGATGGTGGGGCCGCCCGAGGCGCCCACGGCCAGCACGACGCGGCCGTCGCGGCGCACGATGGTGGGGGTCATGCTCGACAGCGGGCGCTTGCCGGGGGCGATGGCGTTGGCCGCCTGGCCCACCAGCCCGAAGGCGTTGGGCACGCCGGGCTTCGCCACGAAGTCGTCCATCTCGTTGTTCAGCAAGACCCCCGTCTTTCCGGCCACATAGGTGCTGCCGAACGAGGTGTTCACCGTGGTGGTCAGGGCGACGGCGTTGCCCGCCGCGTCGACGACGCTGAAGTGGCTGGTGCCCCCGTCGGGGGGCAGCGTGACGGGGGCGCCGTAGGCCTCGCGGGGCAGCGTCGCGTCGGGCTTGAAGGCCGCGCGGACGCGGCGGATGGCGGCGTCGCCGAGCAGGGCGTCGAGGGGCACCGGCGTGAAGTCGGGGTCGCCCATCACCCGGGCCCGGTCGGCGAAGGCGTGCTTGAGGGCCTCGGCCAGGCGGTGCAGGTAGGCCGAGCTGTTATGGCCCAGGGCCGGCAGGTCGTCGTCCTCCAGCACCTTCAGGACCTGCAGCAGCACCGCGCCGCCGCTCGACGGCGGGGGCATGGAGAGGATGTCGTAGCCGCGCCACGTCGCCTGGACGGGGGGCCGCTCCTTCGGGCGGTAGGCCTGCAGATCGGCCGCGGTGATGAGGCCGCCGTCCGCGAACATGGCCCGGGCCAGCTCCACGGCGACGGGGCCCTCGTAGAAGCCCCGGGCGCCCCGGGCCTGGATGGCGGCGAGCGTGCTCGCCAGGGCGGGCCGGCGGATGGTGGCGCCCACGGGCCACGGCTGGCCCTTCGCGTCGAGGAAGTCGGCGGCCAGGCCGGGCGAGGCGGCCACCAGGGCCAGCTTCGCGGTCAGCCGCCCGTGCAGCAGCGTCCCCGCCGGGAAGCCGTCCCGGGCGAGCGCCAGCGCCGGAGCCACGACCTGCGCCCAGGGCAGCTTGCCGTAGCGCTGGTGCAGGGCCCAGAGCCCGGCCACCTCGCCGGGCACGGCGGCGGCGCGCGGGCCGACGGTGCTGGCGCCCGGGATGACGGCCCCGCTGGCGTCCAGGTACATGTCGCGGGTGGCCGCGGCGGGGGCCACCTCGCGGAAGTCGAGCGTCATCGCGGCGCCGTCGGCGCGGGCCACCACCGCGAAGCCCCCGCCGCCGATGCCCGAGGCGAAGGGCTGCACCACCCCCAGCACCAGCGCGGTGGCCACGGCGGCGTCGGCCGCGTCGCCCCCGGCCTGCAGGATGTCGGCGCCCACCTGGGCGGCCAGCGCGCTGTCGGCGGCCACCATGCCGCGGTGGCCCCGCAGCGCCGGGAAGTGCTCCCCGTGGGCCGCCAGGGGCAGGAGCGAGAGCCAGAGCCACATCGCGCGCATCGTCATCCTCCTCATGGGGGCACCACCACGTCCGCGGGGGCCGACGGCGCCGAGCGGGCCGCGCCGACCACGGCCTCCAGGCGGTATCGGTGGGGGCCAGGCGGGGCGGCGTCCACGAAGCGGGCGGCCGACGCCGGGGCGACGCCCACGGGCCGGTCATCGCGCAGGATGCGCATCACGCCCGCCGGGGCGTCGGGGGGCAGCCAGGCGAGCTGGACCTTGCGATCGGGCGTCAGGAACGCCAGCGGAGCGTCGGGGGGGGGGGGGCCGGGCGCCCACGCCACCCGCACGGCCTCGGCGGGGGGGCCCTGCCGGCCGCCGACCGCCGCCACCACCCGCAGCGTGACCTCGCCCGCCGGGCGCGGCACCACGACCGGGCCCGTGGCCGCGACGCCCGCGGGCACCCCGCGGCAGGCGGCGTCATCGACGAAGACGAGGAGGCTCGGGGGCTCGGGCACCGGCTCGCCGTCGAGGTCGCGGGTCGGGCGCTCGGCGCTGATCTCAAGGCCGGCGGGGGTGCTGACGACCTGGACGTCGGCGGGGGCGCGGGGGGCGACGGGGCCGGGCGGCAGGGGGCGGCCGGGGACGCCGCAGGCGGCCAGCCCCAGGGCGAGCACCCAGGCGGGCTTCACGCGCGGTCCAGCCGCCGCTTCGCCTCGGCCAGGGCCGCCGCCACCCGCGTGGGGGCCGTGCCGCCCTCGCTCGTCCGGGCCGCGACGCTGGCCTCGACCGTGACCGCCGCCTGGATGTCGGGCCCGAAGGCCGGGTGCAGGGCCTGCCACTCGGCCAGGCTCAGGGACTGCAGCGTCCGCCCCTCGGCCAGGCACCACCCCACCAGCCGGCCGACCACGTGGTGGGCCTCCCGGAAGGGCACGCCAGCGCGGGCGAGGTAGTCGGCCACGTCCGTCGCCGTCACGAAGCCCGCCTCGCAGGCGGCCCGCATCCGGTCGCGCCGGAACGTCGTCGCCGGCAGCAGCCGGGCGAAGGCCTCCAGGCAGTCCTCCAGGGTGTCGGTGGCGTCGAAGAGCGCCTCCTTGTCCTCCTGGAGATCCTTGTTGTAGGCGAGGGGCAGGCCCTTGAGCGTCGTCAGCAGCGCCACCAGATCGCCCACGACCCGCCCCGTCTTGCCGCGCACCAGCTCCGGGATGTCGGGGTTCTTCTTCTGGGGCATGATGCTGGAGCCCGTCGCGAAGGCGTCGCCCAGCTCCACGAAGCCGAACTCCTGGCTGGCCCAGAGGATGAGCTCCTCGGCCATCCGCGACAGGTGCACCATGCACAGCGCCGCCGCCGCGCAGAACTCGACGGCGAAGTCGCGGTCCGCCACGGCGTCCAGGCTGTTGGCCATCGGCCGGGAAAAACCCAGTGACTTCGCGGTCATGGCGCGATCGAGTGGGAACGGGGTGCCCGCCAGCGCCGCCGCGCCGAGGGGCGACTCGTTCAGGCGGGCCCGGGCGTCCACCAGCCGCCCGCGGTCGCGGTCGAGCATCTCGAACCACGCCAGCAGGTGGTGGCCCAGCAGCACGGGCTGGGCCCGCTGCAGGTGGGTGTAGCCGGGCAGGATGGCCTCGCCGTCGCGCTCCGCCACCGCCACGATGGCGCGCTGGAGGCGGTCGAGGGCGGGCAGGACGTCGGCGTCGATGCGCCGGCGCAGCCAGAGGCGCAGGTCGGTGGCCACCTGGTCGTTGCGGCTGCGGGCGGTGTGCAGGCGCTTGCCCGCCTCGCCCACCAGCGTCGTCAGCCGGTGCTCCACGTTCATGTGGACGTCTTCGAGGGCCTCCGACCAGGTGAACTGGCCCGCGTCGATCTCGCCCTGGACCTGGGCGAGGCCGGCGTCGACGGCGGCGACGTCCTCGGCGGAGAGGATGCCCTGGGCGCCGAGCATGGCGGCGTGGGCGCGGGAGCCCTGGATGTCCTCCCGGGCGAGCCGCTGATCGAAGCCGACGGAGGCGTTGAGGCGCGCGACGAAGGCGTCGGTGGCCTCCTGGAACCGGCCCCCCCAGGTGCGCTGGGGGCCCTGGCGATCGTCACTCACAGGCGTCCTAGAACTGCAGGCCCACGCCCATCTGGAGGGTCTGGGCGACGTTGGGCTCCTTCTCGACGGCCGAGAAGTCGTCGTTGAGGCGATCGAAGGCCCCGAGCGGGAAGAGCAGGCCGTAGGCCAGCGACCAGCGGAAGGTGTCCTTCTGGTCGATGTAGAGCTCGAGGTCGAACTCCAGGCCCAGGGGCGCCTCGCGGCCGGGCGTGGCCTTGGCCTCGAGGGCCTGGGCGTAGATGGCGGCGAGCTTGAAGCCCCACTTCTCTTCCTGGAGGCCGTCGGGGCCGTCCTGGTCGATGAAGTTATAGGCGAGCCAGGGCTTGACGTAGAACGCGTTGGTCACCGCGCCGATGATCTCGCGGAAGAGGATGAGGTCGATCACGTAGTCGCGGTCGAACTTGAAGCCGGTCACCTCGGTGTCGGGCTGCTCGGCGTCGGGATCGATGGGGAACTTGTCGAGGACGCCGAAGCCCGGGCTCTTGTCGCCGGAGGCGGCGCCGTGCTGGAAGCCCCACTCGAGCTGGTCGTTGCGGGCGTTGAACTCCAGGGCGTAGCCCCACTGCTGGATGTCGCGCCGGCGCTGCTTGACCAGGTCGCCGCCGCTCGCCTCGCAGGTCTCCAGATCCGTCGAGGTGCCGCCCACGCAGACGACCTTCGGATCGCCCAGGATGGCCGGGTGCGGGACCTCCTCGATCACGCCGAAGACGCCCACGGCCTCGAACTGCAGCTTGTAGCTGTTGCGGGCGCGGGGGCGGTACTCCCACGAGAGCCAGAGGTCGGGGATGTAGGCGAAGGCCTTGGCGTCCACCAGGTACACATCCGACGCGGTGCTCGGGGGCACCGACGTCTTCACCTCGGAGGAGAAGGGCTGGGTGCGGATGACGTTGTAGACGCCCCAGTCGAAGACCGGCTTGCGCTTGCCGTTGAGCTCCTCGACGCGGATGGCCTGCTCGGCCTTGGACATCGGGCGGTCGAAGATGGCCACGACCCACTGGTTCACGTCGTCGCGCTGGTCGAAGTCGTGGGCCTGGCCGAAGGGCTGGTTGGCGTTGGTGTGCAGGCCGCTCTGCCCCACGAAGCCCTCGGCGGGGAAGTCCCAGGCCAGGGCGAGGTAGGTGTCGAAGAGCTTGGTGACGTGCATCAGGCGGTCGACGTTGTCGCCGAAGTCGCAGTCGAGGCAGTTGCCGGAGTTGGCCAGCAGGCCCAGGCCCCAGTGGCTGCCCATGCGGCCGAAGAGGGTGAGGCCGAGGGGGTTGCGCCACTCGCCCCAGACGCGCTTGACCCGCACCGAGTCCTGGTAGCCCGAGACGCCGCTCTCCGGGGGCCGCTGGGAGCCCGAGAACGTCTCGATGCTCACGTCCGGCCGGCTGAAGCCCGCCCGCGGCGAGCCATCCGGGGTGCTGCCCAGGACGAGGTTGTCCAGGATGTCCATCGTCGTGCGGATGCGCAGGCTCTCGTTGACGTGGAGCGTCGGATCGAAGCGGAAGCGGATGTTGGCCCCGGCCAGCGTGTCGGCGCCGCGGCGGTAGCGGTGCGACTTCTGCTCGGGGTGGTTGCTGCCCTGCTGGTCGATCTCGGTCAGCGGCGGCAGGACCGGCGAGGTGCCGAGGCTGCGCGACAGGCTGTACGTGTCGAGATCGAAGTTGTGGAACATGTCCATGCGCATGCGCATGTAGCCGTGGCTCTCGATGAAGGGGTGGCCCACCGAGAGGTCGCGGGTCGCCGCCCACTCCCGCTCGTCGAGGGGCTGGCCGCGATCATCGACCGGCTGGATGGCGTCGGGCGCCGGCGCCCAGTCGGGCAGGCCGGAGTCCCCGCCGGCGGCCGGCTCGCCGCCCGCCGCCTCGCGGATCTTGTCGGCCAGGGCGCCCGGCTGCTCCGGGTCCGGGGCCTTCGGCTTGGTCACGGGCTTCGCGCCCTTCTCCCCCGCCGCGGGGGGCGGCTCGTCCACGTCCCCCGTGTCGGGAGCCTGGGCGAAAGCCGAGGGGGCCAAAACCAGCGTCAGGATGAAGGAAAGCCGCAGCACGATGGCACTCCGCAAGCCGGGTCGAGGCCAAGTATCATGCGGGGTCGCGAGGGTCAATCGATGGGTGGACGTCGATGCACGCGGGGGGCGTGCGCGAACTCGAGCGGCGCGCCGAAGACGCCGGGCTGGAGCGCCCCGTCGCGGTAGACCGGCCGCCCGCCCAGCACGGTCATCACCGGCCAGCCCGTCAGCGCCCAGCCCTCGAACGGGCTCCAGCCGGCCTTCGACATGACCTGCGCGGCCTCCACGCGGCGCGTCCGCTGCAGGTCGACGAGCACCACGTCGCCGTCGTGCCCGGGCAGCAGGCGCCCCTTGCGGCGCAGGCCGTAGCAGTCCGCCGGGCCCTCGCACATCCAGCGCACCACGTGGCGCAGGGAGCAGCGGCCGGCGTGGACCGCGTGCAGCATGAGCGGCAGCGACAGCTCCACCCCGGGCATGCCGCTCGGCGCCTGGCCGTAGGGCAGCGCCTTCTCCTCCACCGTGTGCGGCGCGTGGTCCGTGGCGATGCAGGCGATGGTGCCGTCGAGCAGGCCCGCCCACAGGGCCTCCTGGTGGCGGCGGCTGCGCACGGGCGGGTTCATCTGCAGGCGGGTGCCCAGCGTCGCGTAGGCGTCGGCGTCCAGCCAGAGGTACTGGGGCAGCGTCTCCGTCGTCACCAGGCCCTCGTCGGGCAGGCCGCGCAGGAACACCACCTCCTCGGCGGTGCTCAAGTGCAGGACATGCAAGCGCTTCTGGTGGCGGCGCGCCAGCTCGACGGCCCGCGTCGTGGCGATGAGGGCGGCCTCCTCGTCGCGGATGATCGGGTGCAGCGCCGGGTCGGTCTGGCCGGCGTAGGCCGCCAGCCGGGCGCGCAGCCGCGTCTCGTCCTCGGCGTGCACGGCGATGGGCACCCGGGCCGCCGCGAAGTGGGCCTCCAGCGCCGCCTGCTCGTCCACCAGCAGGGTGCCCGTCGAGCTGCCCATGAAGATCTTGAGGCCCGCCACCCGCGTCGGATCGAGCGCCGCCACCTCCGCCGCGTTGTCCGGCGTCGCGCCGAAGAAGAAGCCGAAGTGGGCCCGGGCCCGGTCGGTGGCGCGGACGATCTTGTCGGCCAGCAGCGCCGCCGTCGTCGTGGGCGGATCGGTGTTGGGCATCTCCAGGAAGGCCGTCACGCCCCCCACCGCCGCGGCCGCGCTGCCCGTGGCCAGGTCTTCCTTGTAGGTCTTGCCCGGCTCGCGGAAGTGCACCTGCGGATCGATGGCCCCGGGCAGCAGGTGCAGCCCCCGCGCGTCGACCTGCTCGCCGGCCGGGCGCGTCACCACCCCCACCTCGGCGATGCGCCCGTCGATGACGCTCAGGTCGCCCTGCACGACGCCCCCGGGCAGGACGAGCGCTGCCCCGCGGAAGGTGATGTCGGCTCCGCTCATCCGTGACTTCCCTCCCGGCATTGGCTACCGTGCCGCTGATGGAGAGCCTCATCGACTCCCGCCTCGGGGAATACGTGATCGCCCGCCAGATCGCCACCGGCGGCATGGCGTCCGTGTTCGAGGCCACCCACCACCGCACCGGCGAGGCCGTCGCCATCAAGGTGCTGGCCCCCGATCTGCGCGACGCCGGCGAGCCGCTGGCCCGCATCCTCCAGGAGGGCCGCGTCATCACCGGCCTGCTGCACGAGCACATCGTCCGCGTGCTCGACCACGGCACCGCCGACGAGAACATCGGCTTCGTGGTGATGGAGCTGCTGCAGGGCGAGAGCCTGCGCGACGTGCTCGACCAGGAGCGGGCCCTCGATCCCCAGCGCGCCGTGTTCATCGCGCGGCAGGTCTGCGCCGGCCTCATCGCCGCCCACGCCCGCGACGTCTTCCACCGCGACATCAAGCCAGCCAACATCATGCTGGCCGAGGGGCAGCGCCACCGCGACTTCGTGAAGCTGCTCGACTTCGGCATCGCCAAGCTGCGCCGCGACGACCCCGCCCGCCTGGCGGCCACCGCCAAGGGCATGACGCTGGGCACGCCCCAGTACATGAGCCCCGAGCAGGCCACCGGCGAGCCCATCGACGCGCGCAGCGACCTCTACCAGGTGGGCCTGCTCATCTACGAGATGCTCGTCGGCGAGCCCCCCTTCCTGCACCCGAACCCGGTGAGCTGCATGGCCATGCAGCTCTCGGCGAAGCCGCGGCCCATCCGCGAGCGCCGCCCCAGCGTGCCCGAGGAGCTGGAGGCCGTGGTGCTGCGCTGCCTGGAGAAGCGCCCGCGCGACCGCTTCGAGAGCGCCGAGGCCCTGGCCGACGCCCTCGACCGCCTGGCCATGCGCATCACCCTGCGCGAGGGCGCCCGGGTGAAGGTGGACGGCGCCGGCAGCATCACCGGCAGCCTGCACCTGCCCACCCTGGGCAACCCCGCCGACCGGGCCCGCTTCGCCAGCAACCTGGCCGACGTGCTGGCGCAGCTCTGGCCCGAGGGCGACGTGCCCGGCGATCTGCTGGCCCTGCGCGCGCCCATCGCGGGGCTGGAGGAGGAGCAGGCGCGCATCGGCGTCGAGCTGGCGGAGGCCCAGGCCCAGACGGCCGCCCTCGCCCGGGGGGTGGAGGAGCGCCTGCGCCCCCTGGAGCGCGCCATCGACGCCCTGCAGATCGAGCTGGCCCGCCTGCGCCAGGGGGCCGACGCCGCCGCCGCCGACGAGCGCCGCCACCGCGGCCGCGTCCAGGCCATCGACGCCGAGTACGCCCGGCTCTACGAGGAGATCGAGGGCCACCAGCGCACCCTCTACGCCGCCGACGAGGCGCGCACGCGCATGGTCGACTTCCGCGACCTCTTCCGCGAAGACATCGCCGCCCGCCTGGGCGATCTGGAGGCCGTCTTCTCCCGCCGCGCCGAGCTGACGGCCGCGCTGGAGGCGACGCGCGAGATCCAGGCCCGCACCATGCGCCAGATGGCCGACCTGGAGCTGCAGCTCTGCGAGCTGCGGCGCAGCGCCCTCGCGGTGGAGTCGGAGCGCGTCACGGCCCTGGCCAGCCAGCAGCTCGCCCAGACGCGCCTGGAGGGCCGGCACCGCGCCCTCGAGCGCGCGCTGGAGCACCACCACCTGCGCCTCGGCCTCGCCTTCCGGCACGCCGTGTCCGATCTGCTGGCCCGCCGCAGCGGCGAGGCCTCCCAGGTCACGCCCCGCCGGCGGCGCCGCGAGACCTGAAAATCCCTTTGATGTTCTAGGGTTGCTGCAGCTCCTCGGCCCGCCCGGGGGGCTCGAAGGCGGGGGCGGGCGCGGGCAGGTCCCGGGCGCGGGTGCGCCACAGGGCCTCCTGCGTCACCTCCAGGAAGAGCTGGCCGCGCACCGGCTCGAAGGTGGCCGCGAGGGCCTGCGCCTGGGCCTGGTAGGCCCGCATGGCCTGGGGCGTGAGGGCCTCCTCCGCCCGCATGGCCCGCAGCAGCTCGGCCCCGCGCGCGGTGAAGACGGCCCCCTCCCCCTGGCTGCGCAGCGTCAGCGAGTAGAGCAGGGCCTGCGCCTGGATGGAGGCGCTCTGCGGCACCTCGCGCCGGAAGAACCAGGTGGCGAACCCGGCGAAGGTGAGGCCGTAGGCCACGGCGACGGCGAGGCCCAGCGCCGGCGTGAGGCGGCGGCGGCCCGGGCGGGCGTCGGCGGGCGGCAGCAGCAGCGTCACCAGCATGCCCCCCGCCAGCCCGCCGAAGTGCCCCGCGTGGGACACCCCGCCGATCATCAGGCCGAAGAGCGTGGTGAAGACCATCCACTTGATCATCTCGTTGCGCAGGTAGCGGCCCGGCGCCGTGCCCTCGCGGTGGCCCTGCAGCATGGCCATGCCGATGATGCCCGAGACGGCCCCGGAGGCGCCGATGATGAAGCCGGGCGGGCTCACGAGGGCGGCCGCCACGGCGCCGGCCACCGCCCCGATGACCCAGCCGACGAGGTAGCGCGACGTGCCGAAGCGCCGCTCCACCAGCGGGCCGATCTGGTAGAGGGCCATGGCGTTGAAGCCGATGTGCCAGATGCCGCCGTGCAGCATGGTGTAGGTGAGCGCCCGCCAGGGCTGCGGCCCCAGCGTCAGCTCGCCAAAGCTGGCCCCCAGCTCCAGCGTCTCCAGGGCCGGCGTCGGGTTCATGAACGACCCGGAGCCGAAGCGGAGCTGGGCGAGGTAGCCCGCCACCATCGTGGCCATCACGAGGATGGTGCCGGGCACGCCGGGCGAGCCGTCCGACAGGCCGAGGAAGCGGCCCAGGCGCCGCAGCGGCCAGGGCAGAAGCTGCCGGCGACCGCAGGCGTTGCAGGTGCGATCGCCGCGGACGAGGAGCTGGCCGCAGACGCAGGGGAACCGCTCGTCGGCGGCCTGCTCGGCGTGCCGCGCGGCGGCCTGCCGGGCGCGACCGGGGGCCCCCGCGGCCACCCGCGCCTTCCACTCCGCCTGCGTCGGCGTCGCCCCCGTCAGGCGGTACCAGAGGACCAGAAACCGGAACCAGAGCTTACCCACCGACATCTCCCGTCCGCCGTCGATCCCGTGCGCCCCGCCTCCCCGCGCCCCGCACGTCAGGTGTTGACGGGGAGCCTGCGGGCGGTCTAGACCGCCCCAACCGGATGACGGAGAGACCGATGAGCGACCTGCCGCACCTCGATGCCCGAGGAGAGGCGCACATGGTGGCCGTGGGCGACAAGGCCCGCACCCACCGACGCGCGACCGCCCAGGGCTACGTCCGCATGTCGCCGGCGGGCATCGACGCCCTCTCCAGCGGCACCGGGCGCAAAGGTGATGCCCTCGCCGTGGCCCGGGTGGCGGGCATCATGGCCGCCAAGCGCACTTCGGACCTCATCCCCCTCTGCCACCCCATCGCGCTCTCGTCCATCCAGGTCGAGCTGCGCGTCCAGGGCCTCGACCAGCTCGTCTTCATCGAGGCGACGGTGGAGGCCGAGGACCGCACCGGGGTGGAGATGGAGGCGCTCACCGCCGTCTCCGTCGCGGCGCTGACGCTGTACGACATGCTGAAGGCCGTCGACAAGGCCATGGAGATCGGCGGCATCTCGCTGCTCGCCAAGGAGGGTGGCCGCAGCGGGTCGTGGCACCGGCCGGTGAAGGTGGTGCCCAAGAGCCCCGCCACCGCCCCGCCGGCCGCCGTGCCCCCGGTGGCCTTCGACGAGCCGTCGCCGAGCGCGCCGCCGCCGGCCGCCGCGACGCGCGTCGCCATCAGCACGCCGCCGGCCCCCGCGCGCCGGGCGCCCCAGACGCCGCCGCCCCGCATCCTCGCCCGCGCCGAGCAGCTCCTGCGCCTGCGCAGCGCCGATCCGCGCCTGGCCGCCTACCTCAAGACCCAGCCCATCGAGCGGGCCTACATGCTGGGCGACCTCGATCCGGCCTACGCCGAGCAGTGCCAGTGGTTCGCCCTGCCCGACGCGAGCGGCGCCGGCATCGACGCCGTCATCCTGCTGTACGAGGGCCTGCGGGTGCCGGCCGTGCTCACCTCCGGCAGCGCCGAGGACGTGCAGGCCCTGCTGCACGCCGCCGCCGACCACCTGCCCCGCAGCTTCCACACCCAGATCCGCGAGCACCACCGCACCGCGCTCGAGGGGCTCTACACCCTCAACGAGCCCGCCACGATGCACCGCATGGGCGTCACGCGGCATGGCTACCGGCCCTCGGGCACGGCGGAGGGCGTCGAGGTCATGGGCCACCGCGACACCGCGGCCATCATGGCGCTCTACCAGCACTACCCCGACAACTTCTTCGATCCGGCCCAGCTCTCGACGGGGCTCTACTCCGGCATCCGGGAGGGTGGCGAGCTGGTGAGCCTGGCGGGGGTGCACGTCTACAGCCGCACCTGGGACGTCGCCGCCATCGGCAACATCGTCACCCACACCGACCACCGCGGGAAGGGGCTCGCCTCGCGCTGCGTCCGGCACCTGCTCGACCGCCTGCTCGTCAAGGTCAGCCATGTGGCGCTGAACGTCGAGGCGGGCAACGCCTCGGCCATCGCGTGCTACGACAAGTTCGGATTCACGAAGCGTTACGAGTACTTCGAGGGCATCGCCAGCCGCTAGCGCCGCGCCGCTCAGCCCTCGTTGGGGGCCCAGAGCACCTCTTCGTGCCCGGCCTGGACGGCCGCGGCGCGGCTCCACACGAACAGGGCATCGCTGAGGCGGTTGAGGTAGGGCACGGCCACCGGGTCGACGGCCTCCTCCTCGGCGAGCCGCACGCAGAGCCGCTCGGCGCGCCGGCAGACGGTGCGGGCCTGGTGCAGGGCGACGTTGGCGCGGTTGCCCCCGGGCAGGACGAAGCTGCGCAGCACCGGCAGATCGGCGTTGGCGGCGTCCATCGCGGCCTCGAGCGCGTCCACGTCGGCCTGCTGGACCCGCGGCTGGCGCGGGTGGACGTCCTCGGGGAGCGTCGCGAGGAGCGAGCCCAGGTTGAACAGCGCGTGCTGCACCCGGCGCAGCCAGGCGGCGAGGCCGTCGAGCTTCAGCTCCAGGCACTCCAGGCGCGCGAGGCCGACGGCGGCGTTCAGCTCGTCCACCGTGCCGTAGCACTCGATGCGCAGCGCGTGCTTGGAGATCTTCTGGCCGCCCACCAGCCGCGTCTGCCCGCGGTCACCCGTGCGGGTGTAGACGCGGTTGATGACCAGCTCGGGGTCGGCGAAGCGGCCCTCGGCCGGCGGGTCGGTCGGCACGGATCAGGTGGAGGTCAGGCGACCGTTGCGCTTGAGCTTCAGCACCTTGGCGGTGCGCAGGCGCACCTTGCGCAGCTTGGCCTTGTGGGCCGCCTTGCGGCGAGCGGTGCAGCGGCGGCTCTTCTGGGTCTTCATCACGGGCTCCAAGTCGACGGGTCAGTCCTGTTCGGGCCGCGCATTGTGGCCGCAACCGCCGCGCTGGTCAAGCATCAAGACGCCGCGGGGCCGCGTCATGCGGCGCCCTTGATTCAGAGCGGCGCCCATGCGTACATGGGTCGCCACGCCGAGGCCTGGGTCGCGATGGATCTGCTCGCTGTTGTCCGCGCTGCCGCCAGCCGAGGGGCCATCGACCCCCGGCTCTTCGTCCGCCTGTGCGAGCGACTCGTGGCCGCAGGCCAGGAGGGCGAGGTCCTCGACGTCCTGCGCACCAGCGGCCTCCTCGATCCCGCCAGCACCCCCGCCGCCCAGAGCGTCGACGCCCACCACAGCCTCGACGCCAGCACCCCCGCCGCGTCGGTCGGGGGCTCCGAGTCCGATGGCCAGTGGGCCGTGGCCCACCACGAGGCCGACGCGCCGGCCGTGAACGCCGACGTCCTGGCCCGCGCCGAGCAGCTGCGCGCCACGGCGACCGGCGAGTCGCGGCCGCCCAGCCGCTACGAGATCCTGCGCGAGGTCGCCCGCGGGGGCGTCGGCCGCATCGACCTCGTGCGCGATCGCGATCTGATGCGGACGCTGGTCATGAAGACCCTCATCGAAGGGAACGAGGCCGGCGACTATGTGATGAAGAAGTTCGTGGAGGAGGCCCAGATCACGGCCCAGCTCGAGCACCCCCACATCGTGCCGGTGCACGACTTCGGGTTCTTCAGCGGGGGCGAGGTCTTCTTCACCATGAAGCTGGTGCAGGGCCGCACCCTCAAGGACGTGATCAAGGGCCTGCGCACCGCCGACGCCGCCATCATCCAGACCTACAACCGCACGAAGTTGTTGAACATCTTCCGGCAGGTCTGCCTGGCCATCGGCTTCGCCAACAGCCACGGCGTCGTGCACCGCGACATCAAATCCAGCAACATCATGGTCGGCGAGTTCGGCGAGACGCTGGTGCTGGACTGGGGCATCGCGAAGGTCGTGGGCATGGTGGCCGACGAGGAGCACGCCGTCTCCACCCTGCGCAGCCAGTCCGACGACGCCACCATGATGGGCGTCGTGACGGGCACGCCGGCGTACATGTCGCCCGAGCAGGCCGCCGGCAAGGTGGACGCCGTGGACGCCCGCTCCGACGTCTACAGCCTGGGCGCCGTCCTCTACGAGATCCTCACCTACCGGCCGCCCTTCCGCGGCAAGAACTTCCGCCAGATCCTCGCCCAGGTGCTGACGCGCGCCCCCCTGCCCCCGAGCAAGCGGGCCCCCGAGAACGGCGTGCCGCGCCGGCTCGAAGAGATCTGCATGCGCTGCCTGGCCAAGCACCCCGACGAGCGCTTCCAGTCGGCGGCCGACGTGGTGGAGGCCCTCGATCAGTACATGGCGGGCGTGGAAGACCTGGACCGCCGGGCGCGCCTGTCGGAGGCCAAGGTCGACGAGGGCCTGGAGCTGCTCGAGACGTACACCCGCGCCCGCGGCATGGTGGAGCACCTGCGCCAGGAGCTCATGGACCTGGAGTGGCAGATCCACGGCCACGACCCCCTCGACACAAAGCGCGCCCTCTGGGCCCGGCAGGCCGAGCTGGCCGAGGCCCACGCCCGCCAGCAGCAGGCGTTCACGGCGGCGGCCCAGGCGTTCATGGCGGCGCTCGGCTTCAACCCCGAGAACGACGACGCCGCCAACGAGCTCGCGCGGCTGTACTGGTTCCGCCTGCGGGACGCCGAGCGCGCCGACGACGACGACGCGGTCATCGACTACCGGGGCCTCGTCGAGGCCTACAACCGCGGCCTCTTCGACCAGCTCCTGCGCGGCGAGGGCCGGGTCATCGTGCGCTCGGTGCCGGCCGGCGCCACCGTCGTGGCCGCCCAGTGCATCGAGGTGGATCTGCAGCGCCAGCCCCTCATCCAGGCGGATCTGGGCGTGACGCCGGTGCAGCATGTGCCGCTCCAGCAGGGCACCTGGCTGCTCCAGCTGCAGCACGCGGGCTTCCGCGACGTGCACATCCCCGTCCGGGTGGAGCGCGGCGAGGTGGCCGACGTGGCCTGCCGCTTCTTCACCGACGAGCAGATCGGCGCCCACTTCCTGTATGTGCCGGGCGGGCCCTTCATCATGGGCGGCGACGCGGCCTGCAGCACGGCGCGCTACCGCCGGGTGGTCGAGGTGGGCGACGTCTTCGTGGCCCGCTACCCCGTCACCTGCGCGGAATACCTGGGGTTTCTCCGCGAGCTGGACACCCGGGACCGCCGCGCGGCCCAGGCCCGCTCGCCGCGCCTGAAGGCAGACGGCGGCTACCTCTGGGGCCGCGGGCCCGATGGCCTCATCGCCTGGCCCTCCGTGGACGCCGAGGGGCTGCGCTGGGAGCCGCACTGGCCGGTGATCGGCATCTGCCTGGACGACGCCCGCGCCTTCTGCGCCTGGTACAGCGAGCGGTCGGGGGTCACCGTCCGCCTGCCCACCGAGGAGGAGTGGGAGAAGGCCGCCCGGGGCACCGACGGCCGCCTGCACCCCTGGGGCAGCCGGTTCGACGCGACCTTCTGCAAGATGGCCAGCTCGCGGCCGGGGCAGCCGTTGCCCGAGCGGGTGGGCAGCTTCCCCGTCGACGTCTCGCCCTACGGCCTGTACGACTGCGCCGGCCTCGTGCGCGAGCTGTGCGACAGCCCCTTCGACGCCGACGCCACGCTGCGAGTGGCCAAGGGCGGCAGCTACCGCGCCCAGTCCGACGTCGAGTGCCGGGTGACGCACCGCATCGCCGTCTTCCCGGGGGAGCCCGGCCTCGATCACGGCTTCCGGCTGGTGAAGGAGCCCCCGGCCTCCAAGGCGCCGGCCCGGCGGCTCATCCGCCCGAGCTTCGAGCCCGACAGCGGGTCGGATGCCTGAGGTGGTCGCCGCGCCGGCCGCCGGCCGTCTAGAACGCGCGCGCCGTGTCCAGCAGGATGGTCACGGGGCCCTCGTTGAGCAACTCCACGTCCATCATGGCCTGGAAGATGCCCGTCTCGCAGCGGAGGCCGAGGGCCCGGGTGGCGGCGACGTAGGCGTCGAACAGCGGCGCCGCGTCCTCGGGACGAGCGGCCAGGTTGAAGGAGGGACGGCGCCCCTTGCGGCAGTCGGCGAGCAGGGTGAACTGGCTGACCGCCAGGACGCCGCCCCCCGCCTGCTGGACGTCCAGGTTCATCTTGCCCTCCGCGTCGGCGAAGATGCGCAGCGTCGCCACCTTCTCGGCCAGCACGCGGGCGTCCTCGGGGGTGTCGCCGAGGGCGGCCCCCACCAGCACCAGCACGCCGCGGCCGATGGCCCCCGTCACCTCGCCGTCCACCGTGACCCGCGCCCGGGCCACGCGCTGCACCACCGCGCGCACCGCCTGCATCCTCCCCGCCGGGGCCTGGCATCGGCCCCCGCGCCTGACAAGTTCACAAGGCCCTCGCCGTTGTGGTACACGAGTCCACACCGGCGGCGGCGAGACCGCCTCCCTGGCCAGGGGTAGCCGATGGCTGACCAGAACCGCAAGACACTGCACAGCTTCTACTGCCGCGACTACCTGTGGGAGCTGTTCGAGGTGATGACGCGCGACCTGGGGTGCTCCATGGACTACCTCATCAACGAGTCCATGCGGCACTACGCGCGCAGCCGCAACTACAGCCTCGCGCAGGCGGGGGGCGCGAGCCGGCAGCCCGAGCCGCCGCCGCCCTCCAACTACCCGACGCAGCAGCCGGTGGGCCGGGCCGACAACCCGTTCGGGGGCGCGCCCCCTGCCCCGCCGCCCGCGGCCAACCGCCGCCCGCCGCCGCCGCCGCCCGAGCCCCGGGCCGAGCCGCGGCCGGAGCCCATGGTGGCCTCGCGGCCCACGCTGTACCTGCTCTTCAACGGGCAGCGCCACCGCATCGACGGCGAGAAGTTCGTCATCGGCCGCGGCAGCCAGCAGACCGAGCTGACCATCCGGGATGGCAACATCTCGCGGCAGCACTGCGCGGTGATCTTCCGCGGGGGCAGCTGGTACATCAAGGACCTCGACTCCACCAACGGCATCGAGTTCAACGGCAAGCGCATCGAGCACAAGCGCATCGAGGAGGGCGACACCTTCTATCTGTGCGACTACGAGCTGCGCTTCACCTACCGCTGAGCCTCAGCGCGGCCGCGGCGCCAGCAGCGTCCAGGCCAGCGCCCCGAAGACCCCGCCCATGATCGGCACCAGCCCGTGCCACACCATCAGGTGGTCGGCGGCGCTGTGCACGCAGGCGACGTGCAGGGGCAGCACGCCCAGCAGGCCCGCCCCCGCCCCCAGCAGGAAGCCCGTCGGCGCGTGGCGGCGCAGGACGCGGCGGCCCAGGGCGAGGCCCAGCAGGATGAGCACGGCGGCGACGCCGAGGCCGGTGCCGAGGCAGGTGCCCCCGTGCAGGAAGTCGATGGGCGCGCCGCCCTCGCGGATGGAGAGCGCCGTGGCCAGCAGGCCGAGCCCCAGCCCGCCTGCGAGGATGGGCCAGAGGCGCCGCCGGGCGGGCAGGCGCAGGCCGAAGGCGAAGGCCGCGAGGGCCACCCCCGCCACGGCGAAGACCACCAGGCTCGTGAAGAACGGCCAGCCCGGGGGCGCCGCCAGGCCCATGGCGAAGCCGAAGCCCAGGGTGATGCCCAGGCCCAGCAGGCTGAAGAGGCCGAGCCGCCGCCGGCGGGCGTCGTGCAACTGCCCGAGATCACGCGTGATCTCGGCCCGCAGCGCGGGAGACAGCTCTTCGCGCTCGATCATGCGCCCGGCTCCTGCCGCGAGAAGATGCCGGCGAGGGCCTCCCGCAGGCGCTTGTAGCCGCGGTGGGCGCGGACGCGGACGGCCCCCTCGTTGATGCCCAGGATCTCGGCCACCTCGGCGAGGGGCCGGCCGTCCAGCTTGTGCATGGACACGACGACGCGCTGGCTCTCGGGCAGCGCCTCGATGGCCGCCCGCACCTCGTCGACGAGCCACTGGGGAGTCGGCGGATCGGCCTCGGCGGGGGCCTCCCGCGGCTCGGGCAGCTCGCCCTCCCGCGTCACGCGCTCGCGGGAGCGGCCCTGGCGCCGCAGCGCGTCGATGGACAAGCGGCGGGCGATGGTGATGACCCAGGGGCCGACGGGCGCGCCGGAGCGGTACCGATCGCGGGCGCGGTGCACGCGCAGGAAGGTCTCCTGCACCAGATCATGAGCCAGCTCGGGATCGCCCACCCAGCGCATCAAGCACCGCCTCACCACCGGCGCCATGGCGCGGTGCACCTCGTCGAAGGCGGCCGCCTCGCCATCGGCGTAGCGCTCCATCGCGTCGATGAGCGCCCGCTCGGCGTCGGTCAGGATCCGCTCTCTCACCGCGCAGCCCCCCCGGCTGCGCGACGAGGGCGGATACGCGCCGCGCGGCGCGAGGTTACGCGCGGCCTACTGGAGCACATCGGTGGCGCCCGCCAGGTGCACCGGGTCGATGCCCAGGCCCGCCAGCGCGCGGTCCCAGATGGCCTCGGGGGCCCACTCGAAGACCAGGGCCGGCGAGACGGGGGCCTGGATCCACGAGCCGCTGGCCATCTCGCCCTCCAGCTGGCCCGGGCCCCAGCCGGCGTAGCCCACCACCAGCCGGACGGGCCGCTCGCCGCCCTCGCAGAGGCCGGTGAGGGCCTCCCGCGAGCGGCTGACGGCGATGCCCGGGGCCACGGGGCTGGTCTCGTCGAACTGCAGGCGATCCTCGTGCAGGATCCAGAGGGACTGAGGCTCCACGGGCCCGCCGCGGCGCAGCCGGGACTCGGGGGCGCCGCCCCACGTCAGGCCGAAGCTCTGGGCCACGTCCGCGCAGGCGTGCGGGAGGGGCTGGTTGATGACCAGGCCGAGGGCCCCCTGGTCGTCATGCTCCAGCATGACCACCACCGAGCGGCGGAAGTTGGGATCGCCGAGCTGGGGGACCGCGATCAGGACGCCGGGGACCGCACGAAACGTCTGGATCGCGCTCACCTCAGCCCCATCTGCGCCACCACCGTCGCTGGGCGGCGGACGAGGGCCCGCATCACCAGGTCGCGGTGGGGCGTGGCGTCCAGCGTGCGCAGCGCCATCCAGGTGCCGCCCTGGCCGTCATCGGTGCCCAAGGCGACGCGGGCGCGCCGCTCGGGGACGACGCGCCCCTCGGCCGTGCGCATCCGCTCCACCCAGATGGTGCGGGGGCCGCAGACCGGCGCCGGCGTCTTGCGGTAGACCGTCCGGCCTCGCAGGTGGTCGACGTCGGCCACGACGCCCACGTCGCCGTTGTTCAGCTCGACCATGGTGCCGCAGGGCAGCAGGCCGACGGTGGCCACGAAGACCCGCGCCAGGTCGGCATCGACGTGGGGTGGGGGCCGCTTGAGCATGGCGAGCCCGGCCTCGAGGGCCGAGACGGCGGGGGCCTCGTCGCTGCCGCGCACCAGCGCCAGCCAGGCGCGAGCCAGGGCGACGAGCTGCGTGCTCAGGCTCGGGTCGGGGGGGCCGGCCAGGTACGGGGCGCCGAGGCCCTGGGGCCCCACGGCGTGCTCGACGGCCACGGCCACGCGGTGGGCCAGCGGAGCGGTGACCCGGTAGCAGTCCTGCATCTGCCGCAGGGCCTGCACGCCGATGGTCTCGGCCTCGGTGAAGACCCGGGGCGCCGGGTTGGGGTAGGCGCGGCCGGCGCCGTGGGCCAGGCCGGCCTCGGCCAGCTCGACGCACTCGATGGCCGAGAGGCCCAGCCCCCGCGCCACCGAGGCGCAGAGGATGCCCACGTCGATGGCGTCCCGGCCGGGGCTGCGGGCCTCCCCCTGCAGGATGATGCCGCAGAGGAGGTCCTGCTCGACGGCGCAGGCGTCCATGAGCTCCTGGGCGATGCGGCGAAACGGCTTGGGATCCACCGGCGGCCGCGTGACCATGTCTTCCAGGGCCGCCATGCACTTGGCGTAGTGCCAGAGCGTCGCCACCCCCCGCACGCCGCGGCCCACCCCCTCCAGGCGGATGGGGCGCTGCACCATGCGGATCTTCTCGACCCCCGCCGCGGTGACCGCCTCGCCCAGGTGGCCCATGGGATCCTTGCAGCCGGCGGGCAGGCGGTGGCGCGAGCAGGTGAAGAAGAAGCGACGGAGCTGATCCTCGTCGGGCAGCTCGGCGAAGGCGATGCCGCCCGCCTCCTTCTGGGCCAGCCACTTCTCCAGCTCTTCCGCCTGCTCGGTGGAGCCGTGATCGAGCCAGAGGGCGTTGCTGTTGATCATCACGACGCCCTCGTACACCACCACGGTGATGCCCTGGCGCTCGCGCTTGATCATGACCTCCAGGGCCTCCTGGAGCTTCTGGATGGGGCGCGACCAGGCGTCGTTGTTGAGGTCGTGAATCTCGCCCGTCTTGAAGAGGGAGTAGGTGTAGAGCAGGAGGGCCTTGCCGGCCACCTGCACCGGATCCTGCTGGACGCCCTGGCGCGGCGGGTTCAACGGTCAGTCCCCCAGATCCAGGTCGAGGAAGCCCTTGAGCAGATCTTCGACGGCCTTGGCGTCGCGGGCCGGGCGCTCGGCCAGGGGCCGGAGGCGGTGGCGGCGGCGGAGGCTGTGGCGGCGGCGGGGCGGGCGAGCGCCGGCGCGGCGACCACGGGCGGCGGCGCCGCGACGGGCGGCGGCGGCGCGGCGGCCGGCGGCTCCGGACGCCTCCACCGCCGGCATCCCTGGGAGGCTGCGAGTCCAGGTAGCCGCGGAGGAGATCCTGCAGGCTCGCCGCGGCGGGCGGGCGGCCGGCGCCGGGGCGACGCGCTCCACCGGCGGCGGGGTGACGCGCTCCGCGGGCGCTCCACGGGGCGCTCTACCGGCGGCGGGGCGACGCGCCCACGGGGCGCTCCACCGGCGGCGAGGCGACGCGCTCCACGGGGCGCTCGATCCGCGGGGGCGGCGCGGCCTGCTCCACCGGCGGGGCCGCGACGGGGCGCTCCGCCGGCGGCGGCCGATCGTCGGCCACCCGCACGGGCGGGTGCGTGGGGTCGCGGCGCTGCTCCAGCCCCTGCCACCGCCAGGCCCGCGGCCGGCGTCATGCGCTTCCTCGATGGGGCCCGCCGCCAGCGGGCCGCGGGGCGCTGCCGGCGTGGCAGCCACCGGTGCCGCGGCCGCCAGCAGCGCCGGCGCCACCCCCACGAGGCTGGCCCGGGGGCTGGTGAGGCGGAACTTCTTGCCCTGGCTGACCGACGGCGTCGCCGTGAGATCGCGCACGTCCGCCGGCTCGAACCGCTCCCCCGCCGCCAGCAGCGGCCGGTCCGACAAAGGCAGGCTGGCGATGCGCGGATCCATGCGCGACGGGGCCGCCACCACCGGCACCGCCTCGTCCTCGGTGGCCCCCGCCGGGCGCGGCCGGGGGGGCGGCGGCACCAGCACGTCGGCGGGCTCGAAGATGTAGCGCTCGCCCAGGGCCGTCTTGCCGGCCGAGAGATCCACCTTCGTCTGGGGCGCGCGCAGGGCCGCGTCTTCGGCGCTCTCGGTGAACGAGTCGCGGGCCGAGAGCCGCACGACCACGTCGCAGTGGCCGGCCAGGCTCAGGTCGGCGCGCTCCTGCACCTCGCGGATGAGGGCCTTGGCCTCCGGCACGCCCATGAGCGCCAGCCCGGAGAGGGCCCCGCGGCGCAGCGGGTCGTCCGTCAGCGTCACCTGGCCGCGGCGGAACAGGCGCGTGATGGCCCCCCCATCGCCCTCCAGGCGCAGGCGCTCCCGAAAGACGTCGAGGAACCGCGGGCCGCCGAGGCGCGCGAGGCCCTCGAAGAACATCCGCTGCTCGTCCTCATCGTAGCCGCCGAACGCGCCGCCCCGGATGCACGACGCCAGGTAGGGCGAGACGGACTTGTCGCCGGCGCGCACGAAGCGGTGCAGGACCTCCTTGCGCACCACCGCCGCCTCGTCCTTGAGGAGCGGCAGCAGGACCTCGCGCACCTGCAGGTCGTACGCCCGCGCGACGCCGGCCGCGGCCCGGGCGCGCACGGCCCCGTCCGGGTTCTTGAGGCACTCCATGAGGAGGGGCCGGGCCTGCTCGCCCAGGGGGCTCTGCAGGATGACCTCGAGCACCTCCAGCACGACGCCCGGGTTGGGATCCCGCAGGCGCTCGGCCCAGGGATCGAGGGACGCCGTCCCCTGCCGGTGCAGGAGATCCTTCAGGAATTCAGTACCTTCCGCCGACTCGCTGCCGTTGATGGCGGCCAGCAGCTCCGGCGCGGTGAGCACGGCGGCCTCGGTGAAGAACCACCGCGCCCAGAGCCCGAAGGGCCGCGTGGCGCCGGCGATGTACCGCCCGACGAGCTCGGCCAGGGGGCCGCCGGCGACGGCCGGGCGCAGGCCCTCCAGCCGCTTCGCGACCGCCGGCCGGAAGCCGTTGCGGGCCTCCACGAGCCGGTGGAGGCTGCGGGCGGCCGCGGCGAAGCCCTCCCAGGCCTGCGCCTCCAGGTACCCCTCGAAGATCCGCTGGAGGATCTCGGCGAGGCCGCGATCGTCGATGGGCTGCGGATCCTTGACCAGGACGCTGCCCAGCAGCCGGACGAGGTGGTCGAGCGCCTGGACGCCGAGGCCGCTGCGCAGGCGCTCGTTCAGCCCCGCCGTCAGGCGCTCCAGGCCCCGGTGCGCCTCCCGCTCGGCGGCGTCCCCCGCCTCGTAGGCGTCGTAGTCGTCGCGCTGGGTGTACTGCCGCCGGCGCTTGTCGCCGTCATCCTCCTCCTGCAGGTCGAGCAGGCCGGGCATGACGTCCTCGATGGCCCCGCGGAAGCGGCGGGTGAAGATCTCTTCCGACATGAAGAGCTTCTCGGTGAAGCCATCGATGGCGACGTAGCGGACGTGGGCCAGCTCCTCCTGCCAGAGGGTGCTGATGAAGTCGACGTCGGAGGAGGTGGCGTCGCGGCACTCGGCCAGGGCGCGGATGAACGCGCTGACCTCCTCGGCCTGGATGCCGGCCTGGAAGGTGATGCGCCGCAGCCCCTGCTTGAAGAGGTCGAACGCGAGGTTGGCGTCCTGCGCCTCCGACCGGTAGACCACCTCGTCATCGAGGTTGATGCGGTTGGTGGCGATGGCCAGGGTGACCTCGCCCGCCTCGCCGCAGGCGCCCTGCAGCGCGCGGTGGGCCTGCTCGACGTGGTGGGTGAAGTCCTTGGCGGCGGTGTCCATGGCGCCGTCCCGGACGAACCGGAGGGCGTCGCGGATGCGCTTGCCGACGCTGCTCTCGGTCTCGGCGCTCACTCAGGCCTACCCCGCACGCCTGGCCCCTCCGCCTGATCGCTGACCCCGGCATGGTGACACAGCCTCCCGGGCAGGGGAACCGGTCATTTGCCCGGCGCGGCGAGGGCCAGCAGGTGGTCGAGGGCCATGTCGAGGTCGCCCGCCGCCACGTACGGGGCCGGCCCGATGCGCAGCACGTCGCCGCGGCTGTCGACGTAGATGCCGCGCTGCCGGAGGGTGCCCACGACGAGCGGGGCGTGGTTGACGCGCACGGCGACGAAGCCGCCGCGGGCCTCGGGGGCGGTGGGCGTCAGCACCTCCAGGCGGCCCGCCACCCGCTCCAGGATGCGCCCGGTCTGCGCCAGGGAGAGCGCCCGCAGGCGCTCCACGCTGAGGCCCTGCTGGGTGAAGAACGCCGCCACCGCCGCGGCCCGGTAGACGCTGGTGGGCTCGAAGGTGCTGCCCGCGAACCGGCCGGCGCCGTCCTCGCTGTAGCCCACCAGGCCGTCGCTGCGCTCGGCCCCCAGGTGCTCGAAGTCAGCGAACCAGCCGGTGTGGACGGGCCGCAGGGTGCAGCCGGCGGGCACCCGCATGAAGCAGGCCCCCTCCCCCCACTGGGCGTACTTGTAGCCACCCGCGACGACGAAGATGGGATCGACCCCGAAGTCGAGGGTGCGAAACGGCACGATGTTGAAGCCATGGTAGGCATCGAGCAGGACCTCGGCGCCCACGGCCTGGGCTGCCGCCACCGCCTCGGCCAGCCCGGGCACGACGGCCGCCGTGCGGAAGAGGACCGTCGACGCCATCAGCGCCGCCGTGTCGGTCCGCACCGCCGCCGCCAGGCGCCCCGCCAGGGTGTCGACCGGATCCGCCGGGACGCACGTCACCTCCACGCCCGCCTCGGCCAGCCGGCGAAGCTGCCGGTCCAGGCTGTGGAACTCACCATCCGTCGTCACGATGTGTCGGCGCCGATCGAGGGGCAGGGCCGACAGGAAGCGCGCCACCAGCTCGTGGGTGCTCGCCGCCAGGGCCACGTCCTCGGGTCGGCCCCCCAGGCGGGTCGCCACGGCCTGCCGGACGCGGTGGGCGCGCTCCATCACGCGGCTCCACTTGTCGTCGACGTGCTCGGCGGCGTCCTGGAACGCCTGGGCCATGGCCCCCGCGGCCACATCCGGCCAGGCCTGGTGCGAGTGACCCGTCAGGAGGATGCGCCCGGGGCGCAGGAAGGCGGTATAGTGCCGGGCGAGCGCGACGGGATCGATGGGGGTCATGGCATCTCCGTTCGGGGTGCCCCATCATAGCCGTCACGGCGTCGAGGGAGGGAACCATGAGCGAGCAGGGCATCGTCACGGGTGCGGATGACTGGCGCAGCGAGAGCGAGAAGCGCCGCTCCATCCTGCGCAAGGCGCTGATCAACCTGCTGAAGCTGTGGATCCCCGACCACCCCGAGGCCGGCATGCAGAAGGCCGAGCTCAACCGCAACTGGCGCGACGCCATGGACGGCTGGGCCGACCGCATCACCCTGGTGAGCCTGCTGTCGAGCGGCGTCGAAGACCTGATGGTCTACGACTTCGAGCGCTCGCCCGTGTCGGTGCAGTCGCTCCTGGTGCAGCGCGAGGGCACGGACGCCTTCCTCGACGCCCGCAACGCGCTGCGGGTGGTGCGCCGGAAGTTCGGCATGATGACGCTCATCGCCCGCACCGCCGGTGTGTTCGAGCAGCGCAACATGCACGCGCTCACCCTCGACGCGGGCATGAGCGAGGGCGACCTGCTGGCCATCTCGCGCCTGCTGTCGACGCGCATCGAGGGGACGTCCGCCGAGGAAGAGCAGCGGTTCCGCATGGCGCTGCGCCGGGCGGGCATGAGCAAGCTCGACGTCCTCTTCCACAACGACGTCATCGGGCGCCGACTGCCGGTGGCGTGGCCGGTCAAGGCCTTCTACAGCCAGCTCGCGCGGCGCATCAAGGCGGGCCAGCCCCACCCGGACGCCGCCGAGGCCATCCACCAGGCCTACGGCCCCACCCTCGGGCCCAAGGGCCTATCCGACGTCGCCCAGTACGCGGACAACCTGGGCGAGGACCTGGAGGCCCCGGGGGGCTACAACCCCGCGGATCTCATCCTGGTCAACGCCGAGGAGGAGCCGCTGCTGGCGGTCACCCGCCGCCTCTACGACGACTTCAACCTGCTGCGGCGCGAGCGCGAGCACGAGCGGGCCATGGGCGGTGGGGCCGCCCCGCCCCCGCCCGAGCCCGTCGCCGCCGAGGTCGACGCCGAGATGGACTTCCTCGGCGAGACCTCCGACCAGGACGACGACCAGCTCCTGCGGCTGGCCAACGCCCTCGAGCGCATCCGCCGGGTGCGGGGGCGCGCGTTCTTCGGCCGCATGTCGATGATCGGCGAGCAGGTCGACTTCTTCGAGGCCGCCGAGGCCACCAGCTTCGAGGACATCGAGCAGCGCCTCGAGGCGATGGATCCCCAGGAGGGCCTGGGTCGCGCCCGCGCCATCCGGGAGCCGTTCTATCGCGCGCGCGCGCTGGAGGCCGCCGCGCGCCGCCTCATGGCGGCGGGCAACCAGGTCGAGGCCGCCGAGGCCGCCCGCGAGGCCCTCACGGCGGCCCGGGGCTGCCATGGCGAGGACAAGCCCCAGGCCTACGCCGCGGCCCTGTCCGCCCTGCTCGGCGCGCAGTGCATCGAGGAGTCCGGCGAGGCCCTGCACGAGGCCTTGAAGGAGGCCCACACCCACGAGCAGCTCCCCGAGCGCGCCGCGGCCCTCATGCGCGTCGCGTCGACGGTGATGCAGGCCGGGCCGCTGCCGGCCGAGCTGCGCGGCCAGCTCTCCCACGCCCTGCTGGGCGATGACGTGCACTTCTGGGGCAAGCCCGAGGTCACGCCGGCGCTGGTGGAGGCCTGCCTCTCCCTGCTCTCGGCCCTCGATGACGACACCTTCATCTTCCTGCAGAAGGTCATCGCGCACCCCGAGGAGGAGGTCCGCCGCAGCGTCATCCGCGCCATGCCGTTCGGCACCGACGCCACGCTGCGCAACATGCTCCTCTCGCACCTGCGCGACCCCTCCCCCGACGTCCGCCTCGACGTCGTGGAGCGTGTGGGCAACAGCGGCGACCGCTCCCTCTTCATCTACCTGGTCAACCACCTGCGTCACGGCGAGGTGGAGCGCCCCGAGGAGCTGCGCGCCCTGGCCCTCGGCCTGTGCCGGCTGGACATCCCCCGCGCGCTGCCCGTCCTCAACGCCATGCTCGGCAAGCTGGCCACCCCCGACGAGCGCCTCGTCGGCCAGCAGGCGCCGTTCAAGGCCGGCGACGACATGCAGCTCGCCGCCCTGGAGGCCCTCTACGCGATCAACAGCCGGGAGTCGCGCCGCCTGATCTTCAACGTGCGGGAGAAGGCCCGGAAGGGGCCCGTCGCCGAGACGGCCAGCCTGCTTTGGCAGGTGGTGAAGGCGCGCCCGTATGGCGAGCCGGAGCTGCCCCGCTCGCCCCACGACCCCGAGTGGCTGGAGGACGTCGACGGCGTCGACCTGGCCACGCGCCTGCAGGCCATCCTCGCCGAGGAGGCCGGCCCCGAGCCCGAGCCCGAGCCGCTGCCGGAGATCGACGAGGCCGACCTGCCGCCCCTGCCGCCCGAGGGCGAGCAGCCCAGCGGGGGTGGGCTCTTCGGGCGCCTGAAGCGCAAGCTGTTCAAGCAGGGCGAGGCCGCCCCGGCCGCCGCCGCCGCGGAGGCCCCGGCCGCGGAGGCCGAGGACGCCCCGCCCGCCGCCGCCGCTGCTGCGGCTGCTGCGGCTGCGGGCCCCGCCGCCCCCGCGCCCGCCGCCGCCGGCCGCTCTGCGCTTCGAGGCGGTGCTGCTGGAGGGCCCCGACATCTGGAGCGGCAAGCTGCCCATGACGTTCAGCCTCTACGGCGAGGAGCTGGGCGGCGATCCCCTCTGGCGCGAGAAGCAGAAGGCCGTGAAGGTCGAGCGCGGCGCCTTCGAGGTGCTGCTGGGCCTGGAGCAGCACCTGCCGGAGCTGCCCAAGGTGGTCTGGCTGGGCCTGGCGGTAGACGGGGGCCTGGAGATGACGCCCCGCACCCGGCTGGCCATCTCCCAGAAGGTCCTGATGATGTAGGCGGCCCGCGTCAGTGGCCCGCCAGGGGGGGCGTGAGCCGGTCCATGAACCAGCGCGTCACCGGCGGCAGCCAGCGCGTCATGCCGTAGATGGCCGGGTACACCACCCGCGCCCGGCGTCGCTCCACCGCCTTCAGCACCCGCGCCGCCAGCCCCTCCGTCGTCCCGCGCGGCTGCAGCGCCAGCATCCGGCTCTTCTGGTAGGCCGCCAGCCCCGCCTTGCCCATGTCCGTCTCGATGATGCCCGGGTAGACGGTCACGACGTGCACGCCCGTGCCCCGCAGCTCCCCGCGCAGCGCCTCGGAGGCCCCGGCCAGCCCGGCCTTGCTGGCGTTGTACCAGGTCATCGCTGGCGTCGGCGCGAGGGCGGCCATCGACGCCACGTCGACGATGCAGCCCTGGCGGCGGGCCAGCATCCCCGGCAGCACCGCGTGGGTCAGGCGCAGGGGTGAGAGCAGGTTCAGGCGCAGCGACAGCTCGGCCCGCTCGATGTCCACCTCGGCCGTCGGCCCGATGACCTGCATCCCGGCGTTGTTGACGAGCACGTCCACCGGCCCCAGCGCGGCCTCCGCCGCCGGCAACCACGCCGTGCACGTCGCCGGATCCCCCAGATCCGCCTCGACGACGTGGCTCGGCCCCGGCAGCGACGCCGCCAGCGCCTCCAGCAGCGGCCGCCGCCGCGCCACGAGCGTGACGCCATGTCCCCGGGCCGAGAAGGCCCGCGCGATGGCCTCGCCGATCCCCGCCGACGCCCCCGTCACCACGACGTGCATGCCCACCTCCCTTCGCTCTCGCGCGGATGAGACCACGCCCCCCGGGCGGAAACCAGCGGACTGCCTGGAAAAACGCCTTCCCTCCGGCCCGCCCTGCCCCTACCCTGCCCGGCCCCCTGGACTGGAGGCACCCATGCGCGCGCTCGGCATCGACTTTGGCACCACCAACAGCGCCCTGGCCGTCACGGACGCCCACGGCACCCGCCTGGCCACCTTCGCCCACGACACCCTCGACGTCTTCCGCTCCGTCCTCTACCTCACGCGCCGGGCCCGCGGCTCGGGCGTCGGCGAGGCCTTCGCGGGGCCCGACGCCATCACGCGGTACCTGGATGACGGCGAGGGGCGGCTCATCCAGTCCATCAAGTCGTACCTGGCCAGCCCCGCCTTCCGCGAGACCAGCGTCTTCGAGCGCACCTACTCCCTCGAAGACCTGCTCACCTTCTTCCTGCGGGCCCTGCGCCGCGAGGCCGAGGCCAGCCTGGGCCCCCTCGGCGGCCGGGCGGTGGTCGGCCGCCCCGTCCGCTTCGCCGGGGAGGGCGCGACGGACGAGGCCCTGGCCCTCGACCGCCTGCGCGGCGCCCTCGCCGCCGCCGGCTTCGACGACGTGCAGTTCGAGCTCGAGCCCGTGGGCGCCGCCTGGGCCTTCGGCGCCCGCGTCGACCGGGAGCGCGTCGTCCTCGTGGGCGACTTCGGCGGCGGCACCAGCGACTTCTCCCTGCTGCGCATCGCCCCCGACGCCGCGGAGGTCATCGGCAACGACGGCGAGCCCATCGCCGGCGACGTCTTCGATGGCCACATCGTCCGGCACGTCGTCGCCCCCGCCCTCGGCCGCGGCAGCCGCTACCGGGGCCTCGACAAGACCCTCGAGGTCCCCCACGGCATCTACGGCAACCTGGAGCGGTGGCACCTGCTGTCGTTCCTCAAGGAGCGCCGCACCCTGCAGCTCATCCTGGAGTGGGCCGCCCACGCCGAGGAGCCCGAGAAGCTCCAGGGCCTGCTGCACCTCGTCCGGGCCGACCGCGGCTTCTTCCTGCACGCCGCCGTGCAGGCCGCCAAGGCCGACCTCTCGCGCAACCCCTCGACGACGCTGCGCTTTCAGGACGGCCCCATCGACCTGGCCGTCGACATCCGCCGCGCCGACTTCGAGGCCTGGATCGCCGACGACGTGGCCCGCATGGGCGCCGCCGTCGACCGCCTGCTGGCCTCGGCCCCCGGCGTCGCCATCGACGAGGTCTTCCTGACCGGCGGCACGTCCCTGGTGCCCGCCGTCCGCCGCCTCTTCGACGAGCGCTTCGGCGCGGCCCGCGTCCACGACGGCGGCGAGTTCACGTCCGTCGCCGTCGGCCTGGCCCGCCGCGCCCGGGGCGCCGCGCGGGCGTAGCGCCCCCTGCTCGGCACTTTCTTGCAGAAATCCTGCGACACGCGCCGCGACTGACCGAAAGGAAGAGAGCACCCACCACGGAGGCTCCCCCCATGGCCCACACGCTCCGCATCGAGCTGCCCAGCCACACCGTCCGCAGCGCCCGGCTCGGCCTGCCCCTGATGCTCTACGAGACCACCAGCAAGGTCGTCGACGACCGCTTCGCCTTCATCCCCACGGCGCAGTGCGTCGCGATCCTCCAGGGCGTCCTGGCCCGCGCCCAGGAGAAGTTCCCGCTCATCGACGTCTACGCCTTCCACGTCCTGTCCAACCACCTGCACCTGCTGCTCGGCGCCCCCACCCTGGCCCACAAGAGCGCGTTCCTGGAGTGGACGCTGCGAGAAATCTCCAAGCGGATCAACCGGTTGCTGGGCCGGACCGGCAGCCTGCTGGAGCAGAACCACTGCATCCAGATCACGACGACCGAGCACGCGCTGCAGCGGCTGCAGTACCTCATGGGCCAGGCCACGGCCCAGCTCCTGGTGCGGCACCCCGCCGACGACATCTTCGCGTGCTCGACGCCGTACCTGCTGTTCGGCAAGCCCGTGGAGGGCATCTTCACCGCCGCCGGCCAGGCCCCGCGGACGCTCCAGGTCCGCATCGACCGCCTGCCTGGCCTCGACGACCTGAGCCCGAAGGACCACCGCGCGCTGATGTGGCAGCTCGCCGACGACCTGGCGGCCCAGGCGCGGCCGAAGCGCAAGAAGGCCGGCGTCCGCCTCCCCGACCCCGAGAGCTTGCGGCGCCTCGACCCGATGACGCGCCCCCGCGTCCGCGACCGCAGCCCCGCCCCCGTCGTGCACGGCCCGCCCGAGCACCACGCCGAGTGGCGCGAGGCCCAGGACGCCCTGCGCGTGGCCTACTCCCGGGCGACGCGGGCCTTCCACGCCTGGCAGGCCGACCCCACCCAGCCGATGATCCCGTGGCCGCCGCACACCCTGCCGCCGGCCTTCGCCCGCCCGAGGGGACCGCGAGCCGGCGCGGCCTGACCGCCCGCCGGCGCATTCGACGCTGCTGACGCCCCCGCCGCCGCCCGGCGCGACGGGACGGGTGCGTCCCGCGACCGGGCGACCTGCGCCAGGGCGCTGCGGCGCCCACCATCTCAGCCCCGACTCACCCCCTCAACGCCCCCGCCACCGCTCCTTGCCCCCCCGAAGCCCGCCCGAGCCCCCACCCCATTCCAGCCTCACCGCACGATTGCAGGCCTCCAACGGCATACCCGGTATGCCTTTGAAGGCCTGCGGCGGGGCGCGGCGGCCGCGTGTCGCTTTTTGGATCTTCGGGTGCCCGGATGGCGAGGTGGCGGGTTCAACGCCTCGAAACGCATCCGAACCCAGGAGTTCTCCGATGGCCACCCTCCGCACCGCCTCGCTCTTCGTCGCCGCCAGCCTCGCCTTCGTCCACGTCGCCGCCGCCCAGGCGCTGCCGCCCGAGGAGGTGGGCCTGTTCGCCGCCTGTCTGCACCGCGACGGCCAGCTCCGCAACGTCGCGCAGGGGGCCGAGCCGGCCGCCGCGTGCAACCGCAACGAAGAGCCGGTGTTCTGGAGCGAGCTGGGACCGGAGGGGCCGCAAGGCGAGGTGGGGCCGCAGGGCCCCGACGGGCCGCAGGGGCCGCAGGGTCCCCAGGGCGTCGCCGGGCCGCAGGGCGAGCCGGGCGTCGCCGGGCCGCAGGGGCCTCAGGGGCCTCAGGGTCTCCAGGGTCCGGTCGGGCCCACGGCCAACATCGAGGCGCTCCAGGCCCAGGTCGACGCGCTGACCCGCCGGCTCGAGGCGCTGGAGGCGCACCAGGTGGCCGACTCCGACGGGGACGGCCTGACCGACGCCGCCGACAACTGCCCGCTCGTCGCCAACCGCGATCAGCTCGACACCGACGGGGATGGCCTCGGCGACGTCTGCGACGACGACGACGACGCGGACGGCGTGGGCGATGTGGCCGACAACTGCCCCCTGGTCGCCAACGCGGATCAGCGCGACACCTTCGGCATCGGCATCGGCGACGCGTGCTTCCAGGGGACGTGCAACGTGCTCCTCGTGGCCAAGGGCCTGACGGCCATCGACGTCATCCGCGTCGTCCAGGAGGTGACGGGGCTGGGCGCCAAGGACGCGAAGACGCTGGTGGACTCCGCCCCCAGCCTGATCGGCGAGCTGCTCGACCTGCAGACCGCGGGCACGACGGCCCTGCGCCTGGAGGCCGCCGGCGCCACCGTGGAGCTGGACTGCACGCCCTGACCCGCGTGCCCCGCGCGCCCGCAGCCCGTACACTGCAGGCCGGCCGCCGCGCCGGCGGGCTGCTCGGAGACGACGCCGTGCTCACCGCCCTCGCCCTGCACCACGGCCCCGCCCTCGCGGCCTTCCTCGCCGACTACCGCGCCACCCCCGGCGAGCCCTTTCCCGCGTACTTCCATGGCTACGAGGGTCCCATCGAGCAGGTGGTGGCGCGCCTCGGCGCCCGCGCTCGGGGCGAGGGCCTCGGGCCCGACGAGGTGCCGGGCTCCACCTTTTTCTGGCAGGAGGGCGGCGCCCTGCTGGGGGTCCTCGGCCTGCGCCACCGCCTCAACGCCCGGCTGCGCGCCTTCGGCGGGCACATCGGCTACAGCGTTCGTCCCGGCGCTCGGCGTCGCGGGCTGGCCACCCGCATGCTGGCGGAGGCCATGACGCTGGCCCGCGCGCGCGGCATCGCGGGGGTGCTCCTGACCTGCGCCCCCGACAACCTGGCCTCCATCCGCGTCATCGAGCGCAGCGGCGGGGTGTTCGAGGCCGAGGCGTACTTCGCGCCCGAGGACCGCCGCGTGCGCCGGTACTGGATCGGCCCACCTGAGCCAGAAAACGCAGTCAATTCAGCGCCTTGACCGCAGACCCGGCCCCCCAGACCCCCGAGCCAGCAGGGCCGCGCTCGAGGCGGCGAAGGCCTGCAGCGCCTCCGCATCTTCGCCCGCCCGGGCGCGGAGCGAGAGGCTGTGCACCACGGCCGCCGCGAGCCGCGCGCGGCCGTCGGCGTCGTCGCCGGGCCCGAGCTGCCCGTCGCGCACCGCCTGGGCGAACCGGGCCTGGAGCACGCCGTCCAGCCCCCCGACCGCGTCCGCGACGAACGCCCGGACGGCCTCGTCCTCGGGCGCGTCCACCGCGGCGACGCCGTACACCAGGCAGCCCCGCGGGCGCCCATCCGGGACGTAGAGCGGGATGACCCCCGCGAAGAGGCCGCCCAGGGCGTCCGCGAGATCCGGCGCGGCGAGGGCCGCCCGGCCGTGCGCCGCGAGCCGGGCGCCGAAGCGCGCCAGCGCCTGCTCGAAGAGGCGGCGCTTGTCGCCGAAGGCCGCGTAGACGCTGGGCCGGTTCATGTCCATCGCCGCGCACAGCGCGTCCAGGGTCGTCCCGGCGAAGCCATGGGCCCAGAACACCGCCAGCGCGGCGTCGAGGGCGCGGTCGGGATCGTAGCGTCGTGGGCGTCCGCGGGTCGGCATGGTCATTATTGTACCACCTTGAACAAAAACGGCGCTCGCCCTATTTTCTTCCGAGTCAGTACAGAAGGTGGTGGTCCATGCGCAAGCTGCGTCGCGCTCTCCTCGCCCTGGCCGCGCTGGCGGTCGTCGGCGTCGCCGCCGGCCTCGTCGTCTTCAAGACGGATCTGCTCCTCGAAGCGCTGCCCGTCGGCCCCCTGGGCGACGAGGCCGCCGCGGACGCCTGGATCGCCGAGGTCGAGGGCGCCCACGGCGCGCGGACCGACTGGCTGGCGCAGGGCGAGGTCGAGCTGCACACCCGCGGCGAGCTGGCCTTCCTGCCCGTCCGGCTGCTGTTCGGCCTGCCGCTCTCCTCGGTCGACGTCGATCTGACGCTGCGCTTCCGGCCCGACACCCACGGCCCCTACGCCTACACGCTCCGGCTGGGCGACGCGGTGCGCCACGGGACCGCTGACACGCGCCGGGACCGCGACGGCCTCGGCGTGATGCTCGACTCCGTCCGCCACCTCTTCGAGCTGCCCTGGACGCCGGCGACCGTGCCCTTTCGCCGGGGCCTGCCCCCGAGCGCCGACGGGCTGCGCGGCGTCTTCCTGACCTGGGGGGATCCCCGCCCCACGCGCCAGTACGACCAGGTCGCCGCCTGGACGCGGGCGGGGCGGCTGGTGCGCATGGACACCACGGGGCGGGATGTGGCGCCGTTCGTGGTCGCGCGCGTCGAGTATGCCGGTGAGGTTGCGCTGGGGGGCTTGCGCCTGCCGCAGACGGCGACCGTCGTCCGGCCGGGCGACGGCTCGCTGGTGCATCGCTGGGAGCTGGTGAGCGCCCGCCGCGTCGCGCCGGGGGAGGCGCCGGGCGGCCTGGAGGGAGGAGCGGGCCGCTGACGGGTCGCTGACCTGGGCAGGCTTCAGGGCGCGACGGTCAGGGCCATCGCGAAGTCGATCTGGCGGGAGGCGTCGCCCAGCTCCAGCCGCCCATCGGTGGTCTGGTTCTCGTGCAGGAACCAGAGCTGGGTGCGCAGGCCGAGCCGCTCCTCGCACATCGGGCCGTCCACCTCGTCGTCGATCATCCGGTCCTGCTGGCCGTCGTCGAGGGTGCGGATGAACTGCTGGCCGCCCACCTCACCACAGCCGATGACGCGCACCACATGACCGCCGGTGCGATCCCACTCGATGGCGTACTGGATGAAGCCGTTCTCGTCGTAGCCGTTGGGGACGGCGACCGGGCTGTAGAAGCCGTAGACCATCACGATGCCGGCGCCGTCCTGGACCCGGTCGCACAGCCAGTCGAACGTGACGTCCTCGCCCTCGCGCTGGCTCTCGCGGTCCTCGTCCTCCATGCAGTCGCCGGGGTACACCGCGGAGCCAGCCTGGTGGCTGACGGCCAGGCGGCGGTCGCTCTCGAAGATGCGCAGGAACTCGAACAGGCCCCGCATCGTGCTCGACTCGCCCGGCCCGCCGCAGCGGCCGGTGCCGCCGCCGTTGCAGGTGTCGGTGTGGCTGCGGTCCATGTACCAGTCCATCCGGCTCACCAGGCTCGTCTCGTCGCCGTCGATGCCCACGCCCTTGGTGTTGAACTGCGGGAAGTCGATGCCCTGCCCGCCGAACGTGTGCTCCATGTACGAGAGCGTGTTGGCCCAGGCCGCCTCGGCGCACTGGTTCCAGGCCGTCTCGACGTTGGAGTCATGGGGCAGCGTGTACTGCCACTCCGGCATGTCCCCCTGGTCGAAGGCGCCCATGGGAGGCGGCGGGCCGGGGTCGCCGATGGGGGGCAGCTCGGGCATGAGGACCTTGTCGGTGCCCCCGCCGCCGATGGCCTCGTACATCTTGACGAGCGGCCAGGTGGTCATGGGCGCCGGGCCCACGACGTCGCCAAATGCCCGGGCGTCGAAGAGCGGCTCCGGCGTGAACATGACCTTGGCCTTGATGCCCCGGTTCGCCTTCGCCGAGGACAGCCGGAAGGGCACCTGCACCTCGGCCACCTCGCCCGACGGGCGCAGGCCGAGCCGTTGCAGCGCGGGCGGCAGCGAGCCGAGCGGGTTCGCGTCGATGGGCGCGTCGTACACGACGGCCCCGAGATCCGTCACGACGTGCAGGTAGCCGCGGCTCAGGCCCGTGGCCTCGGCGAGCTGGTCCGGGTGGACGCGCAGGGTGCCCATGGCGGTGGCGTTCGGTGTGCCGTCGCCATCGATGAACACGATGCGGGCGAGGTCGACGCCCTCGCCGGGGGCGAGCAGGCGGGGGCCGGCCGTCGACTGGGCGTGGGCGATGGTGGAGGCGAGGCCAGTGGCCAGCAGGGTCAGGGCGAAGGTGCTCGAGCGCAGCATCGGGGTTCTCCTGGGTCGGGAATCGGGGCGTCTTGCCCCCTCACCCTCCCCCTTCGCGTCGGCCCGCCCGGACCTTTCAAGGTTTCTGCCTTCTCGGCGCCGCCCGCGGTCAACAACTCGATTTCATTTGGATTCTCGCGTGGCCCCTGGCGTGGCAAGCTGCCCGCACGCCACCGCCTCCGAGAGCGCCGATGAAGACCGACCGGGCACGCCTGCGCCATGATCTGCGCACCGCGATGACCATCGAGCTGGCCACCCTGCCGACGTACCTCTACACGATGATGACCCTGCGGCCCGACCGGGCCCCGGCGCGTCAGGCCATCGGCCTCATCCGCCGGGTGGCCTACGAGGAGATGCTGCACATGGCGCTGGTGGGGAACCTCATCAACGCCCTGGGCTTCGAGACGGCCATCACCGACCCGGCCTATGTGCCCGACTTCACACAGCCTTTGCCGCTGCCGGGCCACTCGACCACGAGCAACCCCTTCACCGTCGTGCTGCGCCCCTTCGGGCCCGAGGCCATCGCCACCTTCCTCGACATCGAGCTGCCGGCCTACGACGACCCGGGCCAGCCGACGACGGAGGGCTGGGCCACCATCGGCCAGTTCTACCAGGGCATCGAGGCCGAGCTGCCCACCGACGACGCCGCCTACGGGCACGGCCGGCAGATGGCCGCCCGCGGCAACCCGGCCGCCGGCGTCCTCTTCGCCATCACCAGCCACGCCACCGCCGTCGCCGCCCTGTCCGAGATCGTCCACCAGGGGGAGGGCCTCGGCCAGGGGCACGAGAACGACGGCGACCACGAGCTGAGCCACTACTGGCGCTTCAAGGAGGTCGAGACGCTGCTGACCAGCGGCCAGATCGACCTCGCGCGTGACGTGCTGCCCGTCGTGGCCGACCCCTACGCCCACCTCGGCGCCTACACCGAGGCGCAGCAGGCGGCCAACCGGGCCTTCAACATCGCCTACAGCGAGCTGCTCGACGCGCTCCAGGCCACCTTCACGAGCGCCGCCCCCGAGGTCTACGGGGCCTCGACCACCGCCATGGAGGCCATGCCCCAGAAGGCCGCCGTGCTGCGCGCCCTGGGCCCCATCCCCGGCACCGATCGGCTCGCCGGCCCCACCTTCGAATACCTGCCCCGAGGAGCCCGCGGATGAGCGCCATCGCCCGCCCCCGACTGTACTTCCGCGGCCACACCTGGTGGGATCCGTCCACGTTCAACAACAACGACAACTTCCCCACCTACGACGCGGCCAACGTGCGGCTGAACATGCCGTACCTCTACACGCAGGGCGTCTACGCGCCGGAGCAGTTCCGCCGCTGGGCCATCACGTCGAGCTACGACGCGACGCAGGACGAGCACCTGCCCCCGGCGGAGTGGAACTACTACGGCAGCATGGCCAGCGGGTTCGTCAGCCCCACCGCGCCGGCCATCGAGGATCCGGCCTGGTTCGACCGGCCGGCCGGCGGCACGACGGTCACCGGCTGGAGCGACGAGGCGGGCACCTACCCGGCCGAAGGCCCCTGGGCGGCGGCGCAGGTGACCCTCAACCCGGATCGCATGCCCACCAAGATGTGCGACGTGAACCCGGCGGCCTTCTGGAGCACCCAGCTCTTCGCCGATCGCCTGCAGGTGGGCAGTCCCGACGCCGTGGGCTTCGGCGGCGCCCTGGCCCGGCGGATGTGCTCCCGCTTCCCGAACCTGCAGAACAACTACGACGCCACCGGCGAGCTGCTGATCGCCGGCTCGATGAACGTGATCTGGCAGGGCTGCCTCGACCGCCGCGACCTGGCGCTCTTCGACGACCAGTCGGGGCCTGGGCGGGCCCTGGCCGACGCGCTCGACCGACCCGGCGTCGCGGGCCTGATGATCCGCTTCTCCACCTTCGAGACGCTGTACTTCAACGGCGCACCGTTCCGGGCCCTGACCGGCTCCAAGGCCGAGCGCCTGAGCGCGCGCATGGGCCTGATGGCCGAGCTCTACGCCGACTACGCGGCCCAGCGGGAGGCGTGGAGCCGGGGCGAGCGGACGACGGCGCCGGCCCGGCCGGTGAACCGCGCCTACAGCCGCACCGTGGGCTGGATCGCGCCATGGCACGAGGGCGCGCTGTGCAGCGAGCCCGAGGGTCGGCTGCTGTTCGCCGGCGCGACTCTGCTGGGCGAGACCCCCCGGACGGTGACGCCGAGCCAGGCGCAGACCCATGGCGACCAGGCGGGCCAGCCCTACGCGCCCCTCCCCCTCGGCCCCACGCCGATCGAGGCCGAGATCCGCGGCGGCGCCGTGACCCGGGTGGTGCTCGACACCGCGGTGACGCTGCCGAAGCTCTGGCTCGGGGGTCCCGTGGCCCGGTACGGCCGCCTGGCCCTGCGCCTCGGCACGCAGACCATCGCCTGCATCGAGCCGGCCGCCTACGCCGACGCCGCCTGGGCCGAGACGGGCGGGCTGGTGGACGTGGCGCTGGACGCCCCCGTCCCCCTGGACGCGTGGTACGGCGCCGACCTGGGCCTGGTGGCCCACGCCGAGACGGACGCCCCGGTGGAGGCGCTCGTCGAGCAGGCGTTCACCGCCCGGTGTGATCTGCGCGGGGTGTACGTCGACGAGCCGGGGACGGGCGCCTTCGCGCGGCCCGATCCCACCTTCACCGTGCGCGTGCAGCACCGGGGCCGGCGCCCGCCGCCCGGCACCCGCCTCGTCGTCGCGCAGTACGACGCCGCCTTCACGCGCGTCGGCCCCCCCGGCCAGTCCCCCATGGTCGAGCTGCTGGCGGATCCGGCGCGCCACCCCGAAGCCATCGGCGCGGGCGGCCTCGCCTGCACCGTGACGCCGGGGGCGGGCGACTGGGCCGAGGCCACGCTGGCCGTGCGCGCGCTGCGCCCGGGCATCCCCAACCTGCCGCTGCTGGCCCTGCCCCCGGCGGCCGCCCTCCCCACCCTGGCGCGCACCATCGGCGCCACCGCCATCGTGGACGTGCCCTTCGTCGTCGCCCGCGCCCTGCCCTTCCACGACCAGCGCGCCGACGACTTCGCCCAGTGGCTGACCGGCCACCCCGACGCCGACGAGGTCAACGCCCGCGTCTACCACGAGGTCTTCGCCGTCTGGGCCTGGCTCTTCCCCGTGATGGACTTCCTGCGGGATCCCCTGGCCTTCCAGTCCTGGCGCGGCCCCATCATGGAGGTCACCGACCCCGCCCGCTTCACCGAGACGGCCTACATGCCCGTCAACCGGTGCCTCTCCGCCGGCCAGCGCCGCATCCTCGAGCTCTGGGACGCCTACCTCAACGGCCGCTCGCGGCACCACGGCCGGCTACGCTGAGGCGGGTCAGGGCCCCGCGGGCCGCCGCTTGAAGAGGTAGTCCGTGTCGATCTCGTCGAGGTCGAGGCTGTGGTGCCAGACCGGGGCGTCGACGCAGGTGCCCGCGCCCGCCGGGCCGTCCAGCCAGCAGCGCCCCGCGCCACACTGGCAGGCGTCGGTGAGCACCTGCCCGCACGAGCCGGGCGGGTGGTAGCTGCAGGTGTCCGTGCAGGTCGACGAGAAGGTGAACCACGCCCCGCCGGTGCGGGCGCACTCGGCCTGCGGCCGCGGGAGGACGGCCTCCCAGGCGACGGTCGGCATCGGCAGCCCGACGCACGCCCCGTCCTGCCACGTCCCGCCCACGATCGGGCAGTGCACCTCTTCGACGGCCTGCCGGTGGTCGCGCAGCGCGGCGTACGCGCGCTCGAGGTCTTCTGGCCCGGCGGCCCTGCGGGCGAGCTCGGCGCGCACGGCGGCGACGTTGGCCGCGGTGTGGGTCAGGACGCAGGTGCCGGCGCGGACGGCGAAGGCCCCGTCCCCGGCCTGGGGGGCGTCGATCGGCACGATCAGCGTGCTGCCGACCGGCGGTGAGGCCCAGCGCTCCCCCCGCCCGAGCTGGCCCATCCAGTACACCGGGACGGGGCCGGCCTCGGCGGCGCGCGTCAGGCGGGCCGAGGCCGCGCCGCCCGCCAGCACCTCGAGGACCCGCAGGCGCACCTGGTCGGGCGGCAGGCGCGCTGGGCGCGGGGCGCGAGGCGCGACGACGAGCGTGTCGACGGCCTCGACCCGGGCCACGACGACCGGGCCCCCGGGCATGCGCTTGCGGGCGGCGGCGCAGGTCGCCAGGTCGGGGTGGACGGCGCCTCGATCGGCCAGCGCTGGCGACGCGATCAGCAGGAGGAAGGCGAGGGTGCGGGTCATCGGAGCCTCCATCTCGACGGCGGCGCTGGGCGGCGAGCGCCAGCGCCTCCCCAGGAGACGCCGCCGGCCCCCGATCTGTCTACGGGAGGCCTCGGCGGGCTCGTCCGGTGGCCCCGCTCAGCCCTGCCAGCGGGTCAGCAGGCGCTCGATGGCCTGCTGCACGCCGCGGCGGCCGTCCGCGCGCAGGGGGGAGCGCGCGAGCACGTCGAACCAGCGGCCGGGCTCGCGGTTGCCGATGGCGCGGAGCGCGGCGTCGGTGACGGCCCCCCCACGCGACAGGGCGGCCTCGAGCCGGGCGTCGATGTCCTCGCCCTCGATGAAGCGCAGCCCCCAGACGGCCTGGGCGGCCAGGTGCTCGTTGTCGCTCTCGGCGGCCCGCAGCAGCGTCGGCAGGGCGCGGGGGTGGCCGGCGTTGCCGAGCGCGCTGACGGCGCTCGTCCGCTGGGCGTCGCTCAGGCCCGCGTCGTAGGTGCTCAGCAGCAGGTCGACGGCGTCCTCCGCCTGGGCGGCGAGGGGGTCGTCGGGGTGGGCCTCTGCGAGGCGGCGCACCTGGGCGCCCAGGGCGAGGGACGCCATCCCGCCCGGGCCGCTGGCGTCCTGCACGGCGTCCATCAGGCCCCGGAGGCTGCCGGCCGTCGGGGTCTCCGTGAGGTTGAGCGACACGAGGACCTGGCGGCGAGCCTCGTCGGTGAGGGGCGCGTCGAGGAGCTGGGCGAGGGCGTCCGTGGTCTGGGGGGTGGCCGCCGATCCCAGGGCGCCGGCGAGCATGGAGACGCGGTTCCCGTCGCCGGCCTCGTCCGCGGCCACGAGGGCGTCGGAGAGCGCCCGCGGCCCGTCGGCGTGCAGGCGGGCCCAGGCCCGCAGCCGCTTGAAGGCGACGCTCCGGGCCGGCTGCTCCTCCTGGCTGCGCGCCGTCAGCTCGTCGACGCGGGCCAGGATGTCGGGCAGCGTGGCGTTCCCCAGCAGGCTCGCGTCCTGGCGGGCCTGGGCGGCGGCCCGGTCGGCGTGGTTGGAGATGGGGACCTGCGGGAAGAGCGCGGCGCGGCGCGGCACGCCACGGCGCACGGCGATCCGGTCCAGGCGCAGGGTGATGCGGGTGGACGTGGCGAGGTCGAGCACCCGGGTCGCCACCTCCCCCTGCAGGGCGCGCAAGCCCTCGTCATCAAAGGCAAACCTGGTCGACTCCTCCGTCTCGAGGGCGTCGGCCGCCTCGGCGCTCAGGCCGTCCAGCGTCCACGCCTTGAGGTAGCGCGCCCGGGCGCGCTCGACCCGCGCCTCGCCGTGGCGGGTGTAGCGGGCGAGGTAGTGGCCGGTGCCGTCGGCCTCCACGGCCGTCCAGGCCGGCGCCTCGCCGGGCGTGAACCACGTCAGCGCGGCGAGGCCGGTGAGCACGCGGCGGACGGGGATGGAGGTCCCGAGGGGGAAGCCGATGCCGTCGAGGCGGCCCGCGGCGACGAACCGCTGGAAGGGCTCGGCCAGCTCGGCCGCGGCCGGAAGCCTGGCCCCCTCCCCCTCCACCTCGACGTCGCCCAGCGTGATCTGCTGCGTCCCGTCCGCGAGGGTCTCGACCGTCCAGAGGCCGCGCAGGTCGACGGCCTGGTCGCCGTGCTCGCTGGTGAGGGTCTGCTGCCAGGCGAGGCGGTACGTCGACAGCACCACCGGCAGCTCGGCGTCGGCCGGGGCGCCAGCGCCGCCGCGGGTCGAGGCCGTGCCGGCGGCGGGTCGGGCGTCGACGCGGTCGTCGGCGTCCCCGCCGCGGAAGGTCACCCAGGTCGCGGTGGCCAGGACGCCGAGGATGCCGAGGGTGCGGATGCGCATGGTGTGGTCTCCCTCTCCCAGGTTGCGTGGGGTCAACCCGCGAGCGGGGCGGGCGTTGCAACGCGGCGGGGATTTTTCGGGCGGGGCGTCGGGCGGGCGGCGGCCTACCAGGCCGTGCCGGAGACGTCGAACAAGGGGATGGTCGCGCTGAAGCCGGCGAACGAGACCAGGGTCTTGGAGACGCTCACGAAGCAGGCCGAGGCGTAGGCGCGCACGGAGCCACTCAGCGAACCGAGCTCGAGGTCACCGGTGGCGGTGTACCCGCCGCCGAGCACGTCCACCTCCAGGCTCATGGGCATGTCGACGGAGAGCAGGCTGAGCTCACCGGCGATGCCCGCCCTGGCGCAGGCGAAGCTGGCCGAGGCGTCGGCGCTGGCGGTCAGCGCGAGGCTCGGGGTGACGTTCACCGCTACGGCGCCGGACACCAGCTCCGCCCCGACCTCGACCCCGGCGCTGCCGACGATCTCGGCCTGGACGGTCACCGAGAGGAGGCCGAGGTCGATGCTCTTGCCGACCGACCAGAACGTCTGGTCGACGCTGGTTCCCGCGCTGATGCTCTCTCCGGTGATGGGCCCCCAGACGGTCTGCCCGGCCAGGATCAGCTCGGCGAGGCCGTCGACGGTGCCGTTGTCGCTGGTCATCTCGGCGGTGGCCCGGATGAGATCCAGGGTGTAGCCGAGCAGCTTCGCCTCGACAAGCAGCGGGGTGCCCCCGACCGTCTTCGCCGAGCCGTCCTGGCGAATGCCGACGTCGATCGCGTAGCCGGCGCCGAAGTTGCTGTTGCCGAACCCCCGCTCCTCGGCCACCTCGAACGGCTCGGCGACATTGCTGCCGGTCCCGAACGGCGCGACCACGTCGCAATCCGGTTCCTCGCTGTCCGAGTCGTAGCGAGACAGCTTGCAGGTGACCTTCCACCCGAACATGCCAGTGCTCTTGCCGGGCGCCTTGATGATCGCCGAGCCGGTGGCACCGGAGGCGTTGACCTCGATCGTCCCGTAGGAGATGCCCGTCACATCGACGACATCGCCGACCCCCGAGTCGGTGTAGAGGATCGTGTCCCCGCTCATCCCGTGATGCTCGATGTAGTCAGTGCCGCTCCCACCCCACACCCTGACCGTGCCGCAGGAGGCATTCCGACAGTCGAGCACCACGGCGTCGTCACCGGGCCCCGCGTCGATCTCGTACCGGTCGAGGCTGCCGTAGCCGATCGAGTCGCTGGCGACGGCGATGATGATCCCGTCGGCCCAGACGGTGCCACGCCGCTCGTAGGCGTCGTAGACGAGGACGATGTCGTTCGCCTGGTCGTCGCCCTGGATCACCATCTTCTCCATCTGGCTGCCGTCTCTGTCGTACGGGACCGGCGTGGCGGTGACGCCTGCGCAGACCACCCCACCCACAGTCCAGAGCGCCGCGTCGCGGCTGCCCCAGTCGGACATGCTCGACAGACTGCAGCGGGCGAGGACCAGTCGGTAGGCGTCATCGAATGACGCGAACGGGTTCTCCAGCGCCCGGAGCACCTGACCCCCCGGCACACCGGCGACCAGGTTGCCATTCTCGAAGCGGAGCTCCGGCTGGTAGGCCGCCAGCTCGGTCGGCGTGAACCCACCCCACGACCAGAGCACGCTGCCGTTGGTCCGGTCATACAGCACCAGATCACCGTTGGCCTTCCAGTCGAGCTGGGCCTCGGGGGTCTCCAGCAGGATCTGAGGCTCGGTGTAGGGAGTGGCCGCAAACTCCGCCAGCTCGATCCGCGCCAGCAGGCAGTCCCGATCGCTGCCAGACTGCGACCATACCATCGTGGTGTCGTTGGCCACGCCCACGGTGCAGCCGTCGACGCCCAGGGTGTGACCGGTCTGCCCCTCGCTCTCCATGACCCAGAGGTCGGAGCCATCGTTGGCCCGGATGCGCAGCAGGCCGTCGCCGGCCGGGGCGGGGGCGAAGACCAGCTCGTCGACGTTGGCGGCGCCGAACGCGCCGGTCTCCCACATCGTGTCGCCATTGCGGTTGGACACCAGGCGCAGGTTGGCGTCGGCGGTCCACTCCAGGCGGGCGTCGCTGGACTGGACGAGGGTCCCGGCCCCGGGGGCCCAATGGGTCTCCTGGGTGATGGTCTCGCTGTAGACCGTGGTGGGGAGCATGCCGCTGGGCTTGCCGAAGGCGAGGTAGCCCATGTCGCCGGTCCAGCCAGGCCAGGCCTGCTCGGCCGTCTGGTCGAACATGATCCGCGCCTCGATGCCGCTCAGCACGTAGGCGTTGACCGCCTGCCGGCGCATCCGCGCCCCCTGGTAGATGTCCGGGCCGCCCCCCTGGGGCTGCACGAACAGCGCCGCCGTGGGGTCGAAGGCCGTCGCGAAGTCGATGGGCTGGAAGTCATCCACGCCGGTATTGGTCATGGGCTTGACCCCCACCTCGAGGATGCCGTGGGGGCCGAGGTCGTAGACGCCCGCCTCGAAGACGGCCCAGTCGATGGTCTCGCCGACGTGGAGGCCGTCGTAGATGCCGGCCTCCGCCATGTGCACCGTGGCCTGCGTCGCCGAGACCTGGTGGGTCCAGGCCGTGATCGGCGAGGCGCCGTAGGGCGTGCGCAGCCAGGCGAAGAAGACGGGGGTGGTGTACGTGTTCTGGAAGGTCACCGTGAAGCTGGCAGGCGGGCCGCCCTGGCCCAGGACCTGGCTGTCCATCTCCACCGGCACGTAGTCCTGCAGCTCGGGCATCAGGCCGAGCACGTTGACCTCCTCGCCCCAGTCATGGGTCCCGTTCTCCGACTCCTGGAACCGGAGCAGGCCGTTGGGCCGCAGGCGCACCACCCCGGGGTCGGAGCCGTTGTAGCTGACCGCCTGGCCGAGGAGGATCCCGCCGCTCATCGCGGCGGCGTCAACGCCGCTCGGCGTCCAGTCATGGTCGACGTCGGTGAGGGTGCTCACGTAGATCGGCGGCGCCTCGTTCAGGGACAGGACCGGCCCGGCGAGGCTGGCGTGCTCCTTCGAGGCGAACGCGGTGATCCCCCCGGTGGTGGTCCGGGCGATGACGAGGGTGATGACGTCGTTGGTGCTGGCCTCCACGAAGTCGGCCAGCGCCTCCGAGGAGAAGACCACGAGCGAGCCGGCCGGGTCGTCGGCGTGGGTCTCGAAGGTGCCGAGGGACTGGGTGCCCACCAGGTGCGGGTCGCCGTCGAAGAGGGTGTCGGAGGCCCGGTTCAGATCCCCGTCGCCGAAGACGTCGCAGGTCGACCAGTTGGTGCTGCTGTTCTCGGCGAAGGTCTCGCAGTCCGCCCCATCCTTCAGGCCCCAGACCTCGAAGCTGAACGTCGGATCGGGCGCCCCGGTGGCGGTCAGGTACATCCGCAGGACCGCGTTGTCGACGGCGCCGCTGCCGGTGCGGGTGAAGCGCAGCAGCGTGTAGCGCCGGTGCGACAGGGTCCCCGAGACCTTGGTCCACACGACCTGCCAGCCGCCGTAGTTGCTGGTGGTGTCGTCGACCTGCACGAAGGTGTCGGCCGCCGCGGTGTAGACCTCCGGTGACTGGGCCCACGCGGCCTGCGCCGCGAGGAGCCCCAGCAGCAGGCTCACCCTCCCTTGCGTCTTCATCGCACGCTCCCTTCCCGCTCGGTGGTGTCGGCGCCGGAGCGGGTCTCCGGCGCCGTGCACGTCGCCGTGCTCGCTTCGCTCCAGGTCACGAGGACCTCCCCTCTCTCGGTTGTGCGAGGTCAACCCGTGAGCGGTGGGGCCGTTGCACCGGGCGCGCAGGTTTTCTCGGGTTCTTCGGTCGGCGGCGGGCGGGCGGACCCGGGCCGACGCGGGGATCGGCAGGGTGGCGGCGGGCGGGAGAGGCAGGCGCGACCCGGGACGGTCGTGCGGGGACGCGGTGGCGGGAGGACGCGGGGTGCCTACCAGGCCAGGCCGTAGACGTTGAACAGGGGGATCTCGGCGAAGAACCCGGCAAACGACACCAGCGTCTTCGACGCGCTCACGAAGCAGGCCGAGGCATAGGCCCGCACGGAGCCGCTGAGAGATCCCAGCTCAAGGAGGCCATCCGCGGAGTATGCGCCGCTGCTCAGATCCACCTCCAGGCTCATCGGCATGGCGACGGAGAGCAGGGTGAGCTCGCCGGAGATGCCCGCCCGGGCGCAGGCGAAGCTGGCCGAGGCGTCCGCGCTGACGGTCAGACCGAGGCTCGGGGTGACGCTCAGGCCGACCGTGCCCCCGCTCACCTCTCCCGCCACCTCGAACCCCGCGCTGCCCACGATCTCGGCGGTCAGGGTGACCGAGAGGAGGCCGAGGTCGATGCTCTTGCCGTACGTCCAGAACTCCTGGTCATACGTGTATCCGCCGGCGATGGTGACGACGGGCACCGCGACCTCCGCCTCCCAGACCGTCAAGTCCGCCACGACGAGCTCGGCCCCGGCGCCCACGACGCCGCCACTCTCAGTGACCTCGGCCGCAGCGCGGATGAGGTTCTTCGTCTGACCGAGCAGCTTCGCCTCGATGAGCAGCGGCGTCCCGCCCACGCGCTTCGTCGAGCCATCCTGGCCGATGCCGATGCCGACGTCGATGGCGTAGCCGGCGCCAAAGTTGCTGTTGCCGAAGCCGCGCTCCTCGACCAGCTCGAAGGCCTCGGCGACGTTGTTGCCCTCGCCGAACGGGACGGTTGTCCCGCAGTTCACCGCCATCGCGTCGGGGTCATAGCGGGAGAGGTAGCAGGTGCCGAAGGCCCAGTCAGTCTCGTCGTCCCGATCGGCCGGGTGAATGACCTCGATCGTCGCGGCGCCGGTGGCGCTGGCGGCGCTCACCACGACGTTGCTCGGGAAGTCCTGTGCCAGGGCGTGGTTCGTCATCTCCACCTTGATGGTGTCGCCGACGCCGGTCCCCGTGTCGAAGTACGAGCTGTAGTATGCGGGCGAGCTCCAGCCCGCCCAGTGAATGGTGTCGGTGCCCGCCCCCCCAAGCACCGTGACCGCCCCGCAGTCGGAGCAGCTGACCTCCACCGAGTCGTCGCCGGCGCCTGCGTCCACGACGTAGTGGGTCACCTCGGTCAAGGAGTTCGAGCCAATCGCGAGGACCATCCCGTCCACCCAGACGACCCCCTGGTTCCAGATCAGCTCGAGCGTGATGTCATCGGCGTCCTGCGTCCCCGCCACCTCCATCCGGTCTCCCGCAGCATTCAGCGAGACGACCACATCCGTGCACGCCGAGCCGCCGACGGTCCACACCGGGAGGCGGAGGTTGTTGGAGTCCCAGGCGCTGAAGGCCGAGAAGCTGCAGCGGCTGAGGACCAGGTGGTCAGGCAAGCGGTCCGTCCACCAGTAGGGCATCTCCAGCTCTCGCAGCACCTCGCCCCCGCTCCCGCCTGCGACCAGGCTGCCGTCCTGGTAGCGCAGCTCGACCTGGTGGGCCGCCAGCTCGGTGGGCGTGAACCCACCCCACGACCACAGCACGCTGCCGTCCGTCCGGTCGTACAGCACCAGGTCGCCATCCGCCTTCCAGTCAAGCTGCGCCTCCGGTGTCTCCAGGAGCACCTGGGGTTCGGTGTATGGGATGGCCTGCATGGCATTGATGCGCATCACCGCCAGGAGGCAGTCCTTGTCACTGCCCGACTGCGACCAGACCATCGTCGAGTCATTGGCCACCCCCACCGTGCACCCATCGATGCCCAGCGTGTGGCCCGTCTGGCCTTCGCTCTCCATCACCCAGAGATCGGCCCCGCTGGTGCCGCGGATGCGCAGCAGGCCGTCGCCGGCCGGCGCCGGCGCGAAGACCAGCTCGGCCACGCTGGCCGCCCCGAACGCGCCCGTCTCCCACATCGTGTCCCCGTTGCGGCTGGAGACCAGGCGCAGGTTGGCGTCCGCCGTCCACTCCAGGCGCGCGTCGCTCGACTGGATGATGGTGCCGGCGCCGGGCGCCCAGTGGGTCTCCTCGGTGATGGTCTCGCGGACGACGGTGGTGGGGAGCATGCCACCGGCCTGGCCGAAGACCAGCCAGCCCATCGGCCCCGTCACTGCCGGGTAGCTCGACTCGGCGCCGCGGTCGAACATGTGCCGCACCTCGAAGCCGGTGAGCGCCGAGGCCTCGACCGTCCGGCGCATCCGGGTGCCCTGGTAGCCGCCGAGGCCGTTGCCCTGGGGCTGGACGACGACGGCCGCCCCGTGATCGAAGCTCCGCTGGAGCGAGACGGGGGCGAAGTCGTCCACGCCGGTGTTGGTGACCGCCCCCGTCCCGACCTCGACGATCCCGTGGGGGCCCAGGTCGTACACCCCGGCCTCGAACACCGCCCAGTGGATGGTCTCGGCAGCGTGGATGCCATCCAGGCTGCTGTCCTCGGCCATGCGCACGACCGCCGAGGTGGCGCCCACCTGGTCGGGGTAGGCGGACACGGGCTGCGTCCCGGCGTAGCTGGCCACCCAGGCGAAGAACACCGGGTTGGCGTACGTGCGCTCGAACGTCACCGTGTGCGTGGCGTAGGCCCCCGCCGAGCTCAGGGAGAAGCTCCCCATCTCCATCGGCAGGAGGTCGGCCAGCACGGGCAGCAAGGCGACCATGCTGACCTCGTCGCCCACGCTGTGGCCGTCGTCGTCCGACTCCTGGTACTTCAGGTCGCCGCCGGATCGCAGCCGGACGAGCCCGGGATCGATGCCGTTGTAGCTGACCGCCTGGCCCAGCAGGGTGCCGGTGCCCAGCGCCTCGGCGCCGAGGCCGCTGGCCGTCCAGCCATCGGTGACGCCGACGAGGGCGCTCGCCTCCACGGGCGCCCCCAGGTTCACGTACAGGGTCGGCGGATCCAGGGTGGCGTGCTCTTTGGTGGCGAACGCGGTGATCCCCCCGCCAATGACGCTCTGGGCGATGAGCAGGGTGATGACGTCGTTGGAACTCGCCCCCACGAAGTCGGCGAGCGCCTGCGGCGCGAAGTTGACGACCTTGTCGCCGGGCGAGATCACGAACGTACCGAGGGGCTGGACGCCGACCAGGCTCGGATCGCCATCGAAGAGCGTGGCCGAGGCCCGGTCGAGGTCCTGGTCACCGAAGGCGTCGCAGGTCGTCCAGTACGTCTGCCACTCGACGAAGCTCTCGCAGTCCGCGCCATCGTTCAGCCCCCAGACCTCGAAGGTGAGGCTCGGATCTGCCGATCCCGCGTTCTGGAGCGCCAGGTGGAGGAGCGCGTTGTCGACGGCCCCGGTGCCGGACCGCGTGAAGCGCATGAGGCTGTAGCGCCGGTGCGCCACCGTCCCCGTGAACTTCGTCCGCATGTTGTCCCAGCCGCCGTGGTTCGTGGCCACGTCGACCTGCACGAAGGTGTCGGCCGCCGCGGTGTAGACCTCGGGCGACTGGGCCCACCCGGTGTGCGCCACCAGGAGGCCGGCCAGCAGGCTCAGCAGGCTGTGCGTCTTCATCGCGTGCCCCCCGCGCGGTGGGTGGTGTGGACGCTGGCGACGCCGTTGATGCCTCGCACGGCGCGCGTCGCCGCGCGCGCTTCGCTCCCGTTCATGGGGTCCCCCTGGCTGGTTGTGCGAGGTCAACCCGTGGGCGTGGCGCTGGTTGCAACCCACGGCGGACGATTCTGGATCCGCTCCGCGTCGAGGCCCCCGCAGCGCGGGCAGACGACGATGGCGGGGTGTTCAGCGGGGGCGCGCCTGGAGTTGGCGGCCAGCGCGACGACCGTCAGGGGCCAGCGACCCGGACGCGGCGCGCCTGGATCACCGCGCCCGCCTGCTCGCCCCAGGCCCGCTTCGCGTCGACGGCGACCCCGGCCGCCGGGTCGAGCTGGACGACCACCGTCGAGGCGATCGCGGTGGGCATCATCCCCCGCCACGTCGCCCCCAGCGCGACGCCGTACGCCGGCGGGCAGGCCGGCAACGCCTTGCGCAGCCCGGCCTGGAGCTGGGTGCACCGGCTCGCCGGCGGGATGCTCGGATCGGAGAGCGCCCCGAGCGCCGCCACGGCCGCGTCACACGCCCCGACCTCCTCGCCGAGCTGGAGGACCAGCGCCTGCCGCTCCGCCGGCCCCTTCACCGCCGCCAGCCGATCCCGCACCGCCTGCGTCCGCGTCGGCGCGGGCGACCCGTACGGCTCCCGCCCGCCATCGAAGGCCAGCGCCACCTGCGCGCGCCCGCTCCGCGCCAGCGCGTCCAGCAGCCGCGCCACCTGCGCCCCGGGCACGCCCGCCTGGATCGCCACCTCCACGGGCCCGTCCGCCCCGAGCCAGGCCCGCAGCTCCGCGTCCGTCGCCGTCACCGGCAGCGCCGGCCCGAGCCCCGAGAAGCCCGCCGCGTCGACCCGCACCACCGGCGCGCCCGGCCCCGGCTCATGGGCCACCCCCGCCACCTTCGCCAGCCCGTCCGCCGCCCGGTCCGTCGCGAAGATCGACGACCCCGCGCACAGCCCCTCGACCCACCCGCCCGTCTCCGCCGCCGCCGAGCCCGCGGCCAGCAGCACCACCAGCGTCCACCGCATGCGCACCTCCTGCCTTGCTCATGCAGTTTTAGCGGGGGCTGGTCAGTGCTGCAATCCCACATCGCCGCGGCGGCGTCACCGGGCCGGCGTCACCGCGCCGTCGTGAGCAGGCCGCCTTCGGGGAACTCCTGGCCCGTCATCAGCGCGCGGGCTTCGCCGACGAGGAAGCAGGAGCCGGTGACGAGCGTGAGGCGGTCGGCGGGCAGGGCGCTGAGGGCGTCCTCCACCGTGCCGGCGTCCCAGGCGGGGACCTGGGTGAAGAGGGGGACGAGGGCGCTGGCGTCGAGGCGCCGGGGGTACTGGGGGGTCACGACGGCGACGCTGCTGACCAGGGGCTCGAGGTGGGCGATGACGCCGGCGACGTCCTTGCCGGCCATGGCGCCGAAGACGAGGTGGATGGGGCCGCGCACCCGGTCGCGCAGGAAGGCGGCCAGGGCCTCGGCGCCGGCGGGGTTGTGGGCGCAGTCCAGGATGACGTTGCCGATGCGCTCGGCGCGGCCGGGCCAGCGGACGTCCAGCAGGGCGTCGGGATCGGGCTCGACGCCGAGGCAGCTCGCCAGGGCCAGGGCCAGGGCGGCGTTGTGGCGCTGGTGCTCGCCAGGCAGGGGCAGCTCGGGCAGGTCGGGGCTGGGCTGGACGACGGCGAGCTGGCCCGGCGTCGCGGCGCGCAGGGCGGCCAGGGCGGCGCCGCTGGCCACCGTGAGGGCCGGGCGGCCGGGGCGGAAGATGGCCGCCTTCTCCCGGGCGATGTCGGCGAGGGTCGGGCCGAGGACGTCCTGGTGGTCGAGGCCCACGGTGACGACGGCCGAGGCCTCGGGGTGGCAGACGTTGGTGGCGTCCAGGCGGCCCCCCAGGCCGACCTCCCAGATGGCGACGTCGACGCCGGCCTCGGCGAAGATGACGCTGGCCATCGCGTGGGCGACCTCGAAGAACGAGGGCTCGATGCCCGCGTCGGCGGCCACGCCCAGCACCCGGAAGGCGGCCTCCCAGACGGTCTGCTCGTCCACGTCCTCGCCGTCGACGCGGATGCGCTCGCGGAACGAGACGAGGTGCGGCGAGGTGAAGAGCCCGGTGCGCACGCCGGCCCGCCGCAGGACGGCCTCCAGGAAGGCGCAGGTGCTGCCCTTGCCGTTGGTGCCGCCGACGAGCACCGCCCGCGGGAAGCGGACGGGCCAGCCGAGGGCCGCCTGGAGCGCGCGGGGCGTCGAGAGGTCCAGCTTCTCGCCGAAGCGCGCCAGGTCGTAGAGCTGGGACAGGGCGAGGAGGTACGGCAGCTCGGTCAAGGGAGTCGCTCCAGGGCGGCCAGGGTGCGCCACGGGCGGGGATGGGGCAGCGTCGGCGCCAGCGCCCGGAGCAGGCGCAGGTCGGCGGGCCGGTCGATGTCGTACCAGAAGTCCAGGAGTTCAAAGGGGATCTGCTGCGCGTGCAGCGTCTCCAGCAGGTGCGGGAGCACGGCGTCGGTGCCCCAGGCGACGCCTGCGAAGAGCGGCGGCAGCAGGCCGCGCAAACCGAGCAGGTAGTAGCCGCCGTCGGTGGCAGGCCCCAGGACCACCGGCACCCGCGCGAGCGCGGCGAAGGCGGCGTCGACGAGGGCGGGCGGCAGCGTCGGGCTGTCGGTGCCCAGCACGACCACCGCCGCGTCGTCGCCGCCCTCCGCGGCGAAGGCGGCGCGCTGGCGATCCCCCAGGTCGCCGTCGGGCTGGGTGGCCAGCGGCACCCCCAGCTCGGCCCAGATGGGGTGGGCCAGATCGCCGGCGCGCCAGACGGTGACGCGCCGACCGGGGCGCTGGTGGCGCTCCACCACGTCGGCCAGCAGGGCGGCGTGCAGGTGGGCCGCCCCCTCGACGCCCAGGGCCGGCGCGAGGCGCGTCTTCACCCGGCCCGGCTCGGGGGCCTTGGCGAAGATCATCAAGCGTTCCATGGGGTTGCCCGCGGTCAAGGGCGGCCCCGCAGCCGCTCGCGGCCGATGGTCCACAAGATCTTCGCGCCCGCGCGGGCCGAGCCCTCCAGGGTGCCCGACACCTTGCTCTGGCCGGCGTAGCGGCGGCGGTAGTCCACCGGCACCTCGGCGCAGCGCAGGCCCCGGCGGGCCGCCTTGGCCTGCATCTCGACCGTCCAGCCGAAGTCGGGATCGGCCATGTCGAGCCGCTGCAGGGCGTCCCAGGTGATGGCCCGGAAGGGGCCCAGATCGGTGAAGCGCACCCCGAAGAGGCCGCGCACCAGCGTGCAGGAGAGGGCGTTGCCGAAGCGCTGCACGGGGGTGAGGGCGCCGGCCTCGGCCTGGCCGCGGACGCGGGAGCCGATGACGAGATCGGCCTCCCCCGCCGCGATGGGGCCCAGCACCGCGGGCAGGTCGGCGGGGTCGTCGGCGCCGTCGGCGTCGAGGAAGACGACCACGTCGGGGGCGTCGGCGTGCAGGTGGTCCAGGCCGCGCAGGCAGGCGCTGCCGTAGCCCCGCCGCGCGCAGTACACCACCTCGGCGCCGCCGGCCCGGGCCACGTCGGCCGTGGCGTCGCGGCTGCCGTTGTCCACCACGACGACGCGCCGCAGGCCCCGGCCCTGGAGGCCGGCCAGCACGCCGGGCAGGCTCTCTTCCTCGTTCAGGGCGGGGATCAGGGCGTCGACGATCATGGCGGGCGGTGCAGGCTCTCCGGACGCGGGCGCCCCACGGTAGAGGGCCCGCGGGCTGTGGGCAAGCCGGCGTTGCGCGGGTCTCGCCCGTTGACGTAGCGTGCCAGGGGGGTGTGCGCGGTACCAGGCCGCGAGGGGAAGGGTTGGGCACGGCCGAGCACTACGACGTGGTGATCATCGGGCGCGACCTGGCGGGGCTGCTGGCGGCGGCGCTGCTGGCTCGCCGTGGGCGACGGGTGCGCGTGATCTTCCCGGACGCCCCGCCCGATCCCGTGCCGCGGCCGCCCCTCTTCGGCCTGCAGGCCCCCGTCGTCCAGCGCGGGCTCGACGCCCTCGGCCTGGTGCACGCGACGCGCAGCCGGCTGGCCGGCCCGCCCGCGCCCGTCGTCATCGCGCTGCCCGACCGCCGGCTGACGCTGGAGCCCACGCTGGAGGCCCGCGGCCGCGCCCTGGGCGCCGCCTTCCCCGAGGCCCGCGCCGAGCTCATCCGCCTGTTCGACCGCATCGAGGGCTACGGCCGCTGCCTGGACCAGCTCCTCAGCGGCGACACGGAGCTGCCCCCGGACGGCTTCGCGGCGCGCCGGCTGCTGCGGCGGCAGGTGATGGCCCTGCCCGTCAGCCTGCTGGTCGGCGTGGCCCCGCCCTGGTCGGAGGTGCCGGCCCTGCGCGGCCTCATCGGCACGCTGCTCGCCGTCGCGGGGCGCCACGAGGATCCCGCCGGGCCCATCAGCGCCGCCGGGGCGCGGGCCATCTGGCACCTCTGCCAGGGGGTGCACCGCTTCAAGGACGGGCCGGGCGCCCTGGCCGAGATGGTGACGGAGAAGCTGAGGAGCTTCGGGGGCTTGCTCGATCCGGAGCGGACGGTGAAGGCCGTCACCGTCCGCCGCCAGCGCGTCGTCGCCATCTACGACAACCGCCAGCGGCGGCACACGGCGGAGGTCGTGCTCTTCGCCGACGACGACGCGGTGCTGGCCGAGCTGCTGGGCACGCCGCCCCCCGAGGCCCCGGTGGCCCGGGTGCGCCACGCCGTCGTCCCCCTCGCCGACCGGCCGCAGGGCCTCGTCGATCCGCTGGGCTGGCTGCCCAGCCCGGGGGGCACGCCGGCCCGCGTCCGCGCGGGGGAGCAGGCGCTGCGCATGGTCTGGCGCGGCGACGAGGAGCCGGCCGAGCTCTTCGGCCTGACGCCCTTCGCCGAGGTGGACGCCGACGTCACCGAGGCCTGCCACCTGCCGGTCCCCGGCGACGAGGTGGATCTGCTGCGCCTCTTCCGCCAGCCCATCCGCGGGCCCCTCAAGAACCTGCTGCGCGCGGGGCCGTGGGTGCTGCCCGGCCTGGGCCTCGAGGGCGACTTCCTCACCGCGTGGATCGCCGCCGACGTGGCCGGCCGCCTCCTGCCACGCCGCGCGCGCGTCGTGCCCCGCTGACGGCGGCCCCCGCGCCCCTCCCCGACCGGGCGAAAAAAATGAGGTTTTCCGATCTTGCGAATGAACTCAAAGGGTTGGATGATGCCTCCGGTCGCGGAAAGGGACGAGGTGCCCCATGACGAAGGGTGAGCTGATCGAGATCATCGCCCGGCAGGAAGGCTTCAACCTTCGCCGGGCGGAGATCGTCGTCAATACGATCTTCGACGCCATGACGGACGCGCTGCAGCGCAACGATCGCGTGGAGATCCGGGGCTTCGGCTCCTTCGAGGTGCGTCAGTACGAGGCCTACCGGGGGCGCAACCCCAAGACCGGCGAAGAGGTCTTCGTCGCGGCCAAGCGGGCGCCCTTCTTCAAGACCGGCAAGGAGCTGCGCGAGCGGGTCAACAGCTGGGAGACCACGGCGGACGACGACGACGATTGAGTCGGCGCGCGCCACGGGCGGCGTGACGGCTTCGGCCGACGTTCCGGTTCCCCACCGCTGACAGGCGGCGTATCCTCCCCCGTCCACCGACGGCGCGAGAGGATCCGATGCAGGACTTCGTCCACCTCCACCTGCGGAGCCAGTACAGCCTCCTTGAGGGGGCCATCCGGCTGCCGGACCTCATGGAGCGCGTCCAGGGCTACGGGATGACCGCCGTCGCGGTCACCGACCGGGGCCAGATGTGCGCCGCCGTCGACTTCTACAAGCGGGCCGGCAAGGCGAAGATCAAGCCGATCATCGGCATCGACCTGGCCGTGGCCGAGGGCAGCCGCTTCGACGCGCGCTCCCCCGAGCACCACCTCGTCCTGCTGGCCCGCAACGACACCGGCTGGGCGCACCTGCGCGAGCTGTCGACGCGCGCCTGGCTCGACGGCGCCGACCAGCAGCCCCGGGCCGACCAGGAGCTGCTGGCCCGCCACCACGACGGCATCATCGCCCTGTCGGGCGGGCTGGACGGCGAGATCCCCCGGCTGATCGAGACGGGCCGGCTGGAGCAGGCCCGCGCCGCGGCCATCCGCTACCGCGATCTGTTCGGCCCCGAGGGCTTCTACCTGGAGATCCTGGCCACGGGCACCCCGCGGCAGCGGTCGCTGAACGCCGCCCTGCGGGCCCTGGGCACGGAGCTCGGCATCCCGCTCGTCGCCACGAACGACTGCCGCTACCTCGAGCGCCGCGACGCCCGCGCCCATGAGGTGCTGGAGTGCATCCGGCAGGGCTACACCCTCGACAGCCGCAGCCGCCCCCAGGTGGAGACGGATCAGTACTACCTGAAGCGGCCCGACGAGATGTGGGAGGCCCTGGGGGCCGAGTTCGCCGACGCGCTGGAGAACACCGTCCGCATCGCGGCGGCCTGCGACCTGAAGCTGGCCCTCGGCACCCCGTTCCTGCCCACCTACCCGCTGCCCGAGGGCTTCGACACCGAGAGCTACCTGGTCAAGCGGACGCAGGAGGGCCTGGACGAGCGCTTCGCGGAGTTCCGCGCCCTGGGCCTCGCCTTCGACGAGGGGCCCTACCACGACCGGCTGGACATCGAGCTGCGCATCATCCGGGAGATGGGCTTCGCCGGGTACTTCCTGATCGTGCAGGACTTCATCAACTGGGCGAAGGAGCACGACATCCCGGTGGGGCCGGGCCGTGGCTCTGGCGCCGGCTCGCTGGTGGCCTACGCCCTGCGCATCACCGACCTGGATCCCCTGCCCTACGGCCTGCTGTTCGAGCGGTTCTTGAACCCCGAGCGCGTGTCGATGCCCGACTTCGACATCGACTTCTGCATGAACCGCCGCGGCGAGGTCATCGAGTACGTCACCGACAAGTACGGCAAGAACAACGTCGGGCAGATCGCCACCTACGGCGGCCTGAAGGCGAAGGGCGTCATCAAGGACGTGGGCCGCGTGCTGGGGCTCTCGTTCGTCGAGACGGACCGGCTGTCGAAGCTGGTGCCCGAGGTGCTGGGCATCACGCTCTCGCAGGCCATCGCCCAGGAGCCGCGGCTCAAGGCCATGGCCGACGAGGACCCCAAGATCGCGGATCTGCTGGGGATCGCGCAGAGCCTGGAGGGCCTGCACCGCAACTTCGGCATGCACGCGGCCGGCGTCGTCATCGGCGACAAGCCCCTCTGGGAGTACTGCCCGCTCCTCCAGGGGGCCAACGGCGAGATCGTCACCCAGTTCGCGAAGGACGAGGTCGAGGAAGCCGGCCTGGTGAAGTTCGACTTCCTGGGCCTGAAGACGCTGACGGTCATCGACTGCGCCGTGCAGCTCATCAACCGCGGCCGCCCGCCCGAGCAGCGGGTGGACATGTCGAAGCTCGTCCTCGACGACGCGGGCGTCTGGGCGCTCATCTCCCGCGGGGACACCGAGGGCGTCTTCCAGCTCGAGTCGTCGGGCTTCCAGGAGATGCTCAAGAAGCTCAAGCCCACCTGCTTCGAGGACATCGTGGCGGCGGTGGCGCTCTACCGGCCGGGGCCCATGGGCTCGGGCATGCACCTCGACTTCATCGCCCGGAAGCACGGGCGGCAGAAGATCACGTACCAGCACCCCTGCCTGGAGCCCATCCTCAAGGACACCTACGGCGTCATCGTCTACCAGGAGCAGGTCATGCAGATCGCCCAGGTCATGTCCGGCTACACGCTGGGCGGCGCCGATCTGCTGCGCCGGGCCATGGGCAAGAAGAAGGCGGAGGTCATGGCGCAGCAGCGCCAGATCTTCGTGTCGGGGGCGGAGAGCTGCGGCGTCTCGGGCAAGATCGCGGGCGAGGTCTTCGATCTCATGGAGACGTTCGCCCAGTACGGCTTCAACAAGTCCCACTCGGCGGCCTACGCGCTGCTGACGTTCCAGACGGCCTGGCTGAAGGTGCACTACCCCGTGGAGTTCTGGGCCGCGTGCCTCACGAACGACCGCGACAACGCCGAGAAGGTGGCCAAGGGCATCCGCCACGCCACCAAGAGCGGGCTGCAGGTGCTGCCCCCGGACGTGAACCGCTCGGGCGTGGACTTCGACGCGGTGGAGGGGCGCATCCTCTTCGGCATGGCCGGCGTGAAGGGCGTGGGCTCCACCGCGGTGGAGGCCATCGTCGAGGCCCGGCAGAGCGGCGGCCGGTTCCGGTCCCTGTTCGACTTCTGCGAGCGCGTCGACATGAAGCGCGTCAACCGCAAGACGCTGGAGGCGCTCATCAAGACGGGCGCCTTCGACTTCTGCGGCCACCCGCGCGCGCGCCTGATGGGCGCCCTCGAGCCGGCCCTGCAGCGGGCCCAGAACACCCAGAGCCAGGCCGATCAAGCCGACTTCTTCGGCATGCTGACGCTGCCGGGCGGCGCGACGGCGGCCGACGAGACGCTCACCGAGGACATCCTGGCGGTGCCCGAGTGGAGCGAGGCGGAGCTGTTGGCCAACGAGAAGGAGGTCCTGGGCTTCTACGTGAGCGGCCACCCCCTCGACCGCTACAACGAGATCATCCGCAAGAGCGGCGCCGTCACCATCGACAGCCTCACCCGGCGCGACAACTTCGAGCGCGTCACCATCGCCGGGGTCATCACCTCGCTGCGCATCCGGCCCTTCAAGAACGGCAACGGCCGCATGGCCATCCTGCTGGTGGAGGACGCCACCGGCGCCGTCGAGGTGGTGGCCATGGGCGACGACTTCGACCGCTGGGAGGCGGAGATCTCGGCCGATGAGCCGCTGCTGCTGCGGGGCGCCATCCGCATGGATCGCGACGAGGACGGCACCCGCGTGAGCCTGCGGCTGGGCAGCGGCCGCCGGGGCGAGGCGCCGGATCCCGACGAGCGGCTGGTGGAGCGGCTGAGCGTGGTGCGCGAGCAGCGGTCGTCGGGGCTGGAGCTCACGGCCCCCGCCCGGGCCATCAACGCCGACCGCCTGCAGGCCCTCGACGCCCTGCTGCGCAGCGCGCGCCACGCCGGCGCGTGTCAGGCCTGGCTCTCTGTCGAGACGGCCGACCGCTGTGTCGTCAAGCTGAAGCTGCCGGTGACGGTGGCCCCGAGCGACGACCTGGATGAGGCCGTCCGGCGCGTCTTCGCGGGGGCGGTGGAGGTGCGCACGACCTGAGCCGGGCGGCTCAAGTCGCGGCGGACATGGCCCTCCCGCTCAATCCTCGTCGTCGCCCTCCGGGGCGCCGTCGTCGGGATCGTTGATGGAGGGGAACTTGCGGATCTCGGTGCGAGCGATCTTCCACGCCTTCTGGACGATCCACGACAGGGAGCGATCCTGCCGGGCCGCCTCGGCCTGGATCTCCTTGAGCATGTCTTCGGGGAAGTAGAGGCTCTGCTTCCGCTTGTCCGAGCCTGCCATCAAGGTCTCCTCCAATCTGGCTTGGGGTTCAAGTGCCCCCCCATCCTAGATGGACGGGGCGTCAAGTCAAGGCACAGACTCGGACGGCGCCGCCTCCGAGCCGGGGGCCGGGAGATTCCCCAACTCGTCTCGCCCCTTGCGCAGCTTCGCCGGATCCAGGCGGATGGGCTGCATCGGCTTGAGGGGCACGATGGGCCCGTCGACACCCGGCGCCTTGACGTCGGCGGGGTTCACGAAGCGCAGCCGGCCGAACTTGTCGAGGGCGTGGAAGTCGCCCACGACGGGGGGCGAGAACGCCGCCGCCTTCTGGCCGCCGGCCTTGGGGAAGTCCCAGCGGAACAGGTTGACCCGCCAGAGGGCGCCGTGAGCGGGCGTGCTGCCGGCCCCGGGGACCTCGGCGAAGGGCACCGCCATCTCGATGGTGTAGCCCCGATCCTCGTCGTCGCGCTCGTTCAGGGTGCCGTCCACGTGCACCGCCGTCTTCAGGCCCTCCATGTTCCAGGCGCGGGCCACGCCCAGGTCGCTGCGGTGGGTGGCGAAGCGCGCGTCGAACACGACGTTGGCCGGCGTGACCTGCAGCTCCAGGTAGTCCTTGCGGTCGCCATCGGCGTCGATGAAGAGCTCGATGACCTCCTGCTCCCAGGTGTTGCTGTCGCGCTCGGTGAACGTGGTCCAGACGTCGGAATCCATCGCCTCCACGCCCACATACAGGTACTGGTCGTCCCAGGTGAAGCGGGCGCGGGTGCGCGGCGCGGCGCGGTTGGCGCCGTCGGGGGAGGCCCACCAGTCCGTCCAGCTCAGGCCCTCCCAGCCGGTGTCGTCGAGCTTGCCGTCGAGGACGATGGTCTTGCCCGCCGCGAGCCGCGACGCCTGGGCCAGCGGCAGGGCCGCCGGGGCCGCCGGCTTGCCCTCGATGGTGACGGTCGCGCCGATGACGCGGCCCTCCTTGTCGTGGGGGATCTGATCGGCGTTCTGGATCTTGAGCCGGTAGTCGCCGCGCCAGACGCCCCAGTACAGCTTCGCCTCCCCCGGGCTGAAGTCGGGCTTCACCGTGATGACCTGCACGTCCTTGACGACCTTGCCCTTCTTGAGCTGCCGCAGGGGGAAGAGGCCCTCGACCGGGTGGTGGTCGAGGTTCTGCCAGGCCGTCTTGTCGGCGGGGCGCCCCTGCAGGTGCACGAAGAGCATGTTGTCGTCGGGGCGGTCGGTGAGGCCCTCGATGTACCAGGTGACGGTGAGCGTCTCCCCGGGCTTGACCGACGTCTTGTCGATGTCATAGCCGACGAGCCGGACCTGGTCCTCGATGACCGCCCCCACCGCGTGCTGGGGGGTGGGCACCGCGTCGAGCAGGTGGGCCTCGACCTTCTTCTGCTGGCCCGGCGTCAGCGTGGGCTCGGCGTACTCGGAGCAGGCGGCCAGGGCGAGGCCGGCGGCCAGGGCGAACTTCCAGGGGTGCGAGGCAGCCATGTCGGCCCTCCGTCTCATGCTGCGCGACGGGGGGACTTTGGCCCAAGCCCCCGCCGCCGCGCAAGGCAGGGCGGCGGCCCGTTGCAAACCGTCCGGTCGCTGCCTATGCTCCCGCCGCCGACCGGCACGATAAGGAGGGGCCCCATGCTCAGCCCGGATCAGACCTATCACTTCGTGGGCATCGGTGGCGTGGGGGTCAGCGCCGTCGCGCGGGTCCTGCACCAGCAGGGCGTCCGGGTCCAGGGCAGCGACGTGCGCGAGAGCCAGCTCACCGAGGGCCTGCGGGCGCTGGGCATCCCCGTCGTCATCGGCCACCGCGCCGAGAACATCGGCGGCGCCGACGTGGTGGTGCACTCCACCGCCGTCCGCCCCGACAACGTCGAGCGGGCCGCCTGCCGCGCCGCCGGGAAGCGCGAGGCCCACCGCTCCGAGCTTTTGGGCCTGGCCATCGAGGGGCGCGAGAGCGTCGGCATCACCGGCACCCACGGCAAGGGCACCGTCTCGGCGATGATCACCCACTGCCTCATCGAGGCGGGGCTCGATCCGACCTTCCTGATCGGCGGAATCCTCAACAATTACGGGACGAACGCCCGGGCGGGCGCGGGCCGGCACGCCGTGGCCGAGGTGGACGAGAGCGACGGCAGCCACCTGAACCTCAAGCCGCGCCATGTGGTCGTCAACAACCTCGAGGTGGACCACCTCAACTACTACGCCGGCCTCGACGACATCGTGGCGACGATGGCCCGCTTCATCGCCGAGAACGACCGCCTGGAGACGCTGGCCCTGAACTGGGACGACGCCGGCGTGCGCGCCCTCGCCGCCCGCCTCGACCGGCCCTTCCTGCGCTACGGCACGGTGGACGGCCCCCTCGACTTCGCCGCGCGGGAGGTCGAGGATCGGGGGGACAGCGTGCGCTTCGTGGCGTACCGCGGGGAGGAGCGCCTGGGGCCCATCACCCTGCCCATCCCCGGCAACTACAACGCCGACAACGCCGCCGGCGCCCTCGCCATCGCCATGGGCGCCCTCGGCCTGCCCTTCGCCACGGTGCAGCGCGCGCTCGACGGCTACCGGGGCCTGGAGAACCGCTTCACCGTCCGGCGCGCCGGCGGCCTCACGCTGGTGAAGGACTACATCTCGCACCCGACGGGGATGCGCCGCGTCCTGGAGAGCGCCCGGCGGATGGCGCACGCCCGCATCTGGTGCGTCTTCAAGCCCTACCGCTTCACCCTCATGCGCTACCACGGCGAGGAGTACGCCGAGGCCTTCCAGGGGGCGGACGACGTGCTCATCACGCGGATGTACGCCGCCGAGGAGCGGCCCATCGACGGCATCGACACGCCGTGGTTCGTGGACGTCCTGCGCGCCGCCGGCAACCGGGTGCACTACGTCGAGGAGAACGACGGGGTGGTGCCCTGGCTGGAGGCCCGCGTGGCCCCCGGCGACATGGTGATCTTCTTCGGCGGCGACGACTTCTTCCGCATGGCGGACGCCTGGGCGGTCGCGCGCGAGGCGGCCCCGTGACGGGCCTCGCCGGCCGGCGCGTCGCCGTCTGGGGGGCCGGGGTCAGCGGCGTGGCGGCCGCCAGCCTGCTCGTCGAGCTGGGGGCCGAGGCCATCCTGAGCGACGCCCGCCCGCTCGACGCCTTGCAGATCGAGGGCCTGGACGCGCGGGTGGCCGTGCATGGGGGCGGGAACGTGCTGGCCGGCGCCGACCTGCTGGTGCCCAGCCCGGGCATCCCGCCGCGGGCCCTGCGGGGCGTCGGCGTGCCGCTCATGAGCGAGATCGAGCTGGCCGCCTCGGTGGCCCGCGGCCCCATCGTGGCCATCTCGGGCACCGACGGGAAGAGCACGACCACCGAGATGATCGGGGCCGTCGTGCGGGCGGCCGGGCGCCGCGCCGAGGTCTGCGGCAACATCGGCGTGCCCTTCTCGGCGCGGGTGCTCGCGGCGGCGCCCGACGACGTGCTGGTGGTCGAGACCAGCGCCTTCCAGCTCTGGTCCTGCGGGCGCTTCCGGCCCCAGGTGGCGGTGATCACCAACGTCGCCGGCGACCACCTGGACTACTTCGACGAGGACGCCGCCGCCTACGCCCGGGCCAAGGCGCGGGTGCTGCCCGACCAGCAGCCCGGCGACGCGGCCATCCTGCGGGCGGAGGATCCCGTGGTGAGCGGCTTCGAGACGGCGGCCGGCGTGCGGCGCGTCCTCTTCGGGCCGTCCCCGCGGGCGGCGGGGCTGGGGCTGGCGGACGGCGTGATCACCCTGGACGGCGCGGCCCTCCTGCCGGCGGCGGCCCTCCCCCTCCCCGGCGCCCACAACATCGCCAACGCCCAGGCCGCCCTGGCGGCCGGGCTGGCCCTGGGGCTCGACGCAGCGCCGATGGTCGCCGCCCTCCAGCGGTTCCGCGGGCTGCCCCACCGCCTCCAGCTCGTCGGCGAGCGGGCCGACGTGCGCTGGTACGACGACTCCAAGGCCACCAACCCGCACGCCTCCGCCGTGGGCCTGGCGGCCCTGCCCGGCCCCCTCGTGGTGATCACGGGCGGCTACGACAAGGGCCTGGATCTACAGCCTTTTCTCGACGCGGTGATCGGGCGGGCGCGCCACGTCATCGTCATGGGCCCCACCGGCGCCCGGACGGCCGCGGCGCTGGCCGGCGCGGTGCCCACCACGGCGGCCGCCGACCTGCCCGCGGCCGTCGCCCTGGCCGCGGCGCTGGCGTCGCCGGGCGACCAGGTGGTGCTCTCCCCCGCGGCCTCCTCGTTCGACGCCTGGACCAGCTATGCGGCCCGCGGCGATGCCTTCCAGGCCTGTGTCCGCCAGCAGATCCTGACGCCCTGACGGGCGGCCCGCGGGCCGGTTCCCATTGACGCCCCGGTCGAGCACGGTACGATGACCCGGGCTCCCACTCCTGAGGTCACCGATGCGTCTGCTCCTGTCTGCTCTCGCGGTGCTGGTCTTCGTCGCCGGCTGCTCCAACAACGACGGCCCCACCGAGCGCATCGACGCCGTGGATCTGGATCGGGTGCTCGACGCGTTCGAGGCGGCCCTGAAGTCGCCCGATCCCACCCCCGCGGCCCCCGCGAGCGTGGCCGAGGCGGCCCCCGCCAGCGAGGCGGCCCCGGAGAGCCAGGGCGAGGCGGCGGCGGTGGTCGACAACGACAACGGCCAGGCGCCGTCGGGGGCCGAGCCGGCCGCCGCCGTGCCGGCCGAGGACCCGGACCGCACCAAGGCCTTCCTGGCGCGCTTCGGCACCGAGCTCAACAGCAAGCGCCTCGACGGCGACAACCAGGTGGGCGTGTACGTCCGCAACGACGGGGCCATCGAGGGCTTCCGGGACCTGAACAAGAACGGCACCAAGGACGCCGGTGAGGGCCAGCTCTTCTGGCTGGAGGTGGACAGCGAGCGCAGCCGCGTGGTCGTCTCCCAGATGATCGGCGGCGAGGCCTACCACCGCCCCTACCGCACCAGCGGCCTGGCCACCGGCCTCATCGGCGGCTACATCCTCGGCCGCATGCTCGGCCGCCAGAACAGCTTCTACAGCAGCCCGGGCCGCGCCCGGCCGCGCTTCGGCTCCATGAACATGAGCCCCCGCGGCTACCACTCCGGGGCCATGTCCAAGGCCCGCGCCTCGGCCTCCGCCCGCTCCAAGGGCGGCTCCCGCGGCTTCCGCGGCGGGAAGTGACGGCGGCGGCGCCCGGGCGCCGCGGCGGACCCCCATGACCGATGAGCCTGACCTCACGCCTCGCCAGCTCGCCGTCCTGCAGGGCTCGGTGCTGGTGGTGGCCCTCTGCGGCATCGTCTACGAGCTGATCATCGCGTCGGTCAGCGCGTACCTGCTCGGCAACAGCGTCTACCAGTTCTCCATCACCATCGGCCTCTTCATGTTCGCCATGGGGGTCGGCTCGTACATCACCAAGCGCATCGGCCGGGATCTGCTGGAGCGCTTCGTGAAGGTGGAGATCGCGGTGGCCCTGGTGGGCGGCCTGTCGAGCACGCTGCTCTTCCTCGTCTTCCCCTACCGCGCCTTCTACGTGCCGGTGATGTACACCCTCATCATCGTCATCGGGACGCTGGTGGGGCTCGAGATCCCCATCCTCACGCGCCTCCTCAGCCGGGCGGGCAGCCTGCGCGACTCCATCGCCCATGTGCTGTCCCTCGACTACCTGGGCGCGCTGATCGGCTCGGTGGCGTTCCCGCTGGTGCTGCTGCCCCAGCTCGGCCTCTTCCGGGCGTCCTTCGCCATCGGCCTGCTCAACTTCGCGATCGCGCTGGCGAATGTGTGGCTCTTCGCCCGGGTGCTGCGGCGGCCTCGGCGCCTGGCGCTGCTGGCGGGCCTCGGCGCGGCGACGCTGACGGCGGGGATGCTCTACGGGACGGCGGTCACGGCGTTCGCGGAGGGCCGCCTCTTCGCCGACACCATCATCTATCGCGAGCAGACGCCCTACCAGCGCATCGTCGTGACGCGCAACGACGTGACGGGCAAGGTCCGCCTCTTCCTGGACGGCCACCTGCAGTTCGCGGAGCAGGACGAGCGGCGCTACCACGAGGCCCTGGTCCACCCCATCATGGGCCTGCCCGGCGACCGGTCCCGGGTGCTCATCCTGGGCGGCGGCGATGGCATGGCGGCCCGGGAGGTCTTCGCCTGGCCAGGCGTCGAGCGCGTCGACCTGGTGGACATCGATCCGGCCATGACGACGCTGTGCCGCGACTTCGCGCCGGTGGCCCACCTCAACGAGGGGGCCCTCGAGAACCCACGCCTCACCCTCCACAACGAGGACGCCTTCACGTTCGTGCGCGAGCACACCGCCGCGTTCGATCGCATCCTCATCGACCTGCCCGACCCGCACAACGAGGCCCTCAGCAAGCTCTACAGCGTGGAGTTCTACCGGATGGTGCGCCGGGCCCTGCGGCCCGGGGGCTGGTTCGTCACCCAGAGCACCTCGCCGTTCTTCACCCGCGACGCCTTCTGGTCCATCGCCGAGACGGTGAAGGCGGCGGGCATGGCGCCGACCAGCTACCACATCACCGTCCCCTCGTTCAGCGTCTGGGGCTTCACCCTGGCGGGCGAGGCCGGCACGCTCGCCCCCGAGCCGACCATCGCCGTGCCGACGCGCTTCATGAGCGCCGAGGTGCTGGCCGCCGCGCGGGTCTTCCCCGCCGACACCGCGCCCAGCGAGGTCGTGGTCAACTCCATCTTCGAGCCCAGCCTGTACCCCCTCTACATCAAGGGCCTGTATCGCTGACGCGCGCTGCCGTGCCCCCGGATGGGATTTCCGGGTATGCTGGCGGCGCACGTTGCGGGGGGATGGCGGGTGCACATGCGGTGGGTGGTGCTGCTGGCCCTGGGGGCCTCCGGTTGCATTGGCGAGTTCCCCGGGGCCCCGGGGTTTGACGCCGGGGCGGACGCCCGGGCCATGGATCAGGGCCAGCCCGACGCGCGGGACGCCGACGCGGCGCCCCGGGATGGCGGGCCCCAGCCGGACGCGGCCCGGTCGGACGCCGCCCGGCCCGACGCCGCGCGCCCCGACGCGGCCGGACACGACGCGGCGATGCAGGACGCCGCCCCCCCCGCCGACGCGGGTGACCGCGACATGGCGCCGCCCGCCGACGCGGGCGTCCAGGACGCCGTGGTCGTGCCCGATGGCTGCGCCCCCATGGAGGAGATCTGCAACGGCCTCGACGACGACTGCAACGGCCGGGTCGACGACCTGGCGGTGCTGGCGTCGGCCTGCCAGGTGCCTGGCCGGGACTGCGTCGGGGTCCTGCGCTGCGACGTGGAGCGCCAGGCCGTCGTCTGCGAGCCGCGCCCGGGCGCCGTCGAGGCCTGCAACGGCGATGACGACGACTGCGACGGCGACATCGACGAGGGGGATCCGGGGGGCGGCGGCGCCTGCCGCCTGGGCAGCGGCATCTGCGAGGCCGCGGGCCGGCTGCGCTGCGCGGCGGGCCGCCTGGCCTGCGACGCCATGCCCGGCGCGCCCCAGGCCGAGACGTGCAACGGCCTCGACGACGACTGCAACGGCCTCGTGGACGACGCCCCTGGCGTGGGCGCGGCCTGCTCGGTCGGTGTGGGCGCCTGCGTGAACATGGGCGAGAACATCTGCCGCATGGGCAGCGCCGTCCCGGTGTGCAGCGCCTCGCCGGGGCCGGCCGCCGACGAGACGTGCAACGGCCGCGACGATGACTGCGACGGCCTGGTGGACAACGTGCCCGGCGTGGGCACGGCCTGCACCGTCGGCCAGGGCCGCTGCGCCGAGGTGGGCGTCAACACCTGCCTCGACGGCGCGCTGCGCTGCAACGCCCGCCCCGGCGTGCCCATGGCGGAGGACTGCGACGGCGCCGACAACGACTGCGACGGGCAGACGGACGAGGGCGCCACCTGCGCCGAGTACGCCCTGAGCGCCTGCCGCGGCTGGCTCGGCTGGGCCGGCGGCGGCATCGGCGCCCAGCGCCCCGTCCGCACCTGGGGCGACTGCCCGGCCGCCGCCAGCGACAACATGGGCAGCGAGCACTGCGTGGCCTCCCGCGGCGACGGGCTGTTCGGGCTGGTCACGCTGTACAACCTGGCCGACGTCCAGGGCGTCGACGCGAGCCTCGGGGCCGAGGACGCCCTCGGGCTCGCCCTGACCTGCGACGGCGGCCGCGGCGCGGTGGACGCCTGGATCCAGGGCAGCTGCCGCCTGATGCTGGCCCACCTGCCGGCCGGCCTGGACGACGTGCTCGAGCCCGCCGACTGCCAGGACGCGGTGTCGTCCCGCGACGCCCCGGGGGCCGCCTGCGTGCACTCCGGCGGCGACGGCGCCTTCCACCCGCTCTGGCTCGGGGGCCCCACCATGGCCGGCGACGGGCTGGCCGTGGCCCTGCGCTGCGACGCCCCGGGCGAGGACGCCCGCGCGCGCGGCATCGACGGGAACGTGGGCGTGGCCCTGGCCCTGCTCAACCAGGAGCGCTGCGCCGCGGATCCCATCCTGGCGGGCAACGGCATCGGCTGCGACGGCCAGGCCCAGGGCGCCCGCTGCGTCGACTCGGCCGGGGACCGGGCGCTGCACGGCTTCCAGACGGCGGCCCCCCTCGACTGCCACAGCATCCTGGGCATCGCCCTGGTGCCGATTGCCCCCTGACCCCCGGAGGTGAGTGTGCGTGCTCTTCGACTGATCCCCTTGATCTGCTTCGGTATTCTGCTCCCGGCCCAGGCCGCGACCCCGGAGGAGCGGCTGGCCACGGGCGAGGTGCTCGTCCGCCCCCTCAAGCCCACCGACGGCGTCGGCGTGGCGGCGGAGGCCTTCGGCATCGTCAACGCGCCCCCGGAGAAGGTCTTCGCGGTGGTCGAGGACTGCGCCCGCTTCAAGGAGTTCATGCCGCGCACGAAGGACAGCGCGCTGCGCCGCATGGAGGGCGAGGCCCGCATCTGCTTCGTCGAGATCTCGATGCCGTTCCCGCTCTCGAACCTGTGGTCGGAGGTGCGCTCCGTCAGCAAGCCCCTGCCCGCCGGCGGCTTCGAGCGGAGCTGGACGATGATCAAGGGCACCTACAGCCGCAACAACGGCAAGTGGACGGTGCAGCCCTGGGGCGCCGACGGCCAGCGGTCCCTCGTGACGTACCGGGTGGACGTGAACCCCGACTCGATGGTGCCCGACGCCATCATCCGCAAGGCGCAGACCAGCAGCCTGCCGGACATGTACGAGGCGCTCCGCAAGCGGGTCGCGTCCCTGTGAGAGCCCTGGCAGCCCTGGCGCTCCTCACGCTGGCGGGTTGCCTGGACGACTTCCCCGCGGCGCCGGCCCTCGTGCCTGACGCCGACGCCCCCCTCGCCGACGCCGACCAGCGGCCGCCGCCCCCGCCCCCGGGGGATGGCGCGCCAGCCGCCGACGTGGGCCCCGACGCCGCGCCGGGGATCGACGCCGGCCCCTGCCCCCCCGAGCGCTGCAACGGCCGCGACGACGACTGCGACGGCCGCGTCGACGAGCTCGAGCCCGAGCCCTGCGTGGTGGGGCGCGGCGCCTGCCAGCGGTCGGGCCGGCTGCGCTGCGTCGAGGCCGCGGTCATCTGCGACGCCCAGCCCGGCGTGCCCGCCACCGAGGCGTGCAACCGCGTCGATGACGACTGCGATGGCACCACCGACGAGGGCTTCGTCGACGTGCCCGATCTCTGCGCCGCCGGCGTGGGCCGCTGCGAGCGGTCCGGCGACTGGATCTGCGGCGATGGCGGCGAGATCGAGTGCGTGGCCGAGGCCGGCCCGCCCCAGGACGAGGCCTGCAACGCCGCCGACGACGACTGCGACGGCGCGGTGGACGAGGGCCTGGGCCTGGGGAGCGCCTGCGTGGCGGGCCTGGGGCGCTGCACCCGCGACGGGGTGACGGCCTGCGGGCCCGACGCCGACGTGATCTGCGTCGGCGAGACCGGCGAGCCGGCCCCTGAGCGCTGCGACGGCGCGGACGAGGACTGTGATGGCGCCGTGGACGAGGACTTCCAGGTGGGGGCGGCCTGCGCCGTCGGCCGCGGGGCCTGCGAGCGGCCGGGCGTGCGGGCCTGCGGCCCCGACGGCGAGGGCGTCTGCGTGGGCGAGCCCGGGCTGCCCGTCGCCGAGCAGTGCAACGACGTGGACGACGACTGCGACGGCGCCATCGACGAGGACGACACCTGCGCCCTCTACGTCGTCCAGCAGTGCCGCGTCTGGCTGGGCACCGCGGACGTGGGGGCCGTCCCCAACCGGCCCCAGCCCGCCTGGGATGGCTGCCCGGCCGCCGAGCGCGACTGGGACGGCGCGGTCCGCTGCACCTCCACGCGGGGCACCGGGCGCTTCTACGCCGTGCCCCTCGTCGGCGACGTGGACGACAACGACGCCCTCGGGGTCGCCTTCACCTGCGGCGGCGCCGTGCCCGCCCTCGACGCCTGGATGCAGCGGCACTGCGAGGTCTTCCTGGGCCACGCGGACGGCCTCGGCCCCGGCGCCGTGGAGGCCCTCGATCCGGCCAGCTGCGCCGGCCACGTGCCCGCCGGCTTCGCCCCCAACCCGCGCTGCGTGCGATCTCAGGGCGACGGCCTCTTCCACCCCATGTGGCTGCGCGGCGACGTCGACGAGAACGACAGCTTCGGCATCGCCCTGCGCTGCCAGGACGACGCGCGGCCCGACCGGGCGGCGGGCCTCCAGGCCAGCCTCGTCGCCCGCTTCGCCTGGCAGTTCCGCGACCGCGGCGTCGTCTTCGAGTGCTCCGCGGGGGCCTCGGCGCTGCTCGATGACACCGACGACTGGTCGGGCTGCCCCCGGGAGGGCGTCGACAACAGCGGCACGCGACGCTGCGCCAGCAGCACCGGCGACGGTCGCCTGCACGCCTTCGAGATCGGCGACCGGCACGACGTCGAGGTCTGCTCGGGCTTCGGCATCTCGCTGGATCGCCGCGCCCCCTGACGTGGGCTCAGGCCGCCGGGCGCTCCTGCACGGCGACCCGGGCGACGAAGAGCCACTGAATCTCCAGGGGATCCGCGCGCTTCGCCTCGACGCGGAAGCCACCCAGGCCGAGCAGCCGGACGAGCTCCTCGGGGGCGCGGGCCCGCGTCTCCCAGCCCAGCAGCCGGCGCATCCGCTGGCGGTCGGCGTTCTCGGCCGTCGTCGTCGTCAGGAGCGCGCCCCCCGGGGCCAGCCGCTCCCGCAGGCGCTGCAGACCCGCCACGAGCGTGCGCTCGTCCAGGTACTCCGAGAGCCCGACGAAGAGGATGACGTCGAACGGGCCGGGCGGCAGGTCTTCGAGGGTGCCGGCCACCACGGTGGCGCCGGGGCAGGCCGCCTGGGCCAGGGCGCGGGCGTGGGCGTCGGGATCGACGAGCACCGTGTGCGGGGCCCCGATGAGCGCCGCGTCGCGGGCGCCGCCGCAGGGCACCGAGAGCAGGCGCTCGGGGGCCAGGGCGCGGCCCAGCTCCGCCGTCATGACGAGGCGGTGCCGGACGGCGCGGGCGGCGGGCGAGGTGTGGACGGCGCGATCGATGGCGCGGCCGAGGGCCCCCGTGCCCGCGGGGCGGTTGCTGTAGATCTGCTCCATGACGGCGGCCGCGCCGCCCAGGCGCCGGGCGAGGAAGGGCACCGCGGCGCGCTCGAGCCAGCTCCCCTTCTCGGCGGCCCGCGCCCCCGTCAGCACCTGGGGGGCCGCCTCGGGCAGCGCGGGCAGGCCCGGCCCCGGGGGCGCCGCCGGCGCGCGCAGGACCTCCAGGGCCACCAGCGGCTCGACCAGCGGCCCGAGCAGCGCCAGGGACACCCCGAAGCCGTCGCGCACCGCCGTCATCAGGCGGGCCGCCGCGCCGACGCCCAGGGCCAGCAGCGCCGCCGGCCGGGCCGCGGCGTCCAGCAGCAGGAGCAGCGGCGTGACCACCAGCAGCAGGGGCATCAGGGCCAGCACCCCGCGCACGAGGCGGTCGCCCCCCGTCCGATCGGGGACGCTCGCGCGCAGGGCGGCCCCCGTCAAGGCCGGGGCCACCACGCAAGGCCGCCCGGCGGCGTCGCGGCCGTCGCGGAGGGTCACCGGCAGGCCATGGGCCTTGCGGGCGCGGGCCGTGCGCAGGACGGGCTCGTCCCCCACCCCGGGCAGGTCCAGGTCCTGCCGGTGCAGCCAGGCGCAGCGGCCGTCGGCGTAGCCCGCCGGGTGGCGCGCGTCCTGGACCTGCTCGACGCCGGCGAGGTCGCGCAGCGCCCGCTCCCGGGCGAGGCCGAGGGGCCCGCCCCGGGGCAGGGCGAAGACGCCCACGAAGTCGGCCCCGCACGCCGTCAGCCGGGCCGGCAGATCCGCCGACACCTCGACGCCGGGCCCCAGCACCAGCACCCGCGCGGGGCCGTCGGTGGGCGCCGCCCCGCGGACGACCTGGACGGGGGGCGGATCGAGCGTGGGCGCCTCGCCGCCGCCGGGCAGCCAGAGCTGGTAGACGCCCACCTTCGCGAACGGATCGGGCAGCCGCCGCAGGGCGATCCGGGCCGACGCGAGCAAGATCAGCCCCCAGACCGCCACCACGCTCCACGCGAGCACCACCATCCCGCCCCACCTCCCCGCCGCATGCGCTACACTGCGCCGCGATGAACGCTCCCGTCGCCCTCGTCGAGCCCCCCTGCCCCATCTGCGGTGGCACCACCTGGACCACCGTCCTGCGCGGCGCCCGCGACTGGATCTGGAGGAAACCCGGGACGTTCCAGGTGCAGCGCTGTGCCGGCTGCGACCTGGTGGCCACGCGCCCGCGGCCCGCGGACGACGCCCTGGGGTTCTACTACGACAACGCCTACTCCGGCGAGGCCGAGGCGGGCATGCGCCACTTCCAGACCGAGAGCGGCCTGGGGCGCCTCATCAACCGCTACCGGCTGGCCGTCCTCCAGCGGGTGCGGCGCCTGGGGGGCGACGATCACGTGCTCGACGTCGGCTGCTCCTACGGCGGCTTCCTGCGGCTGGTGCGGCGGCAGACGGGGGCCCGGACCAGCGGCCTGGACCTCGACGCCGGCAGCATCGCCCAGGCCGTCGACGCGGCCGAGACGGAGTACCGCGTCGGCCTGCTGACGGAGGCCGGCTACGCGCCGGGCACCTTCACGGTCATCACGTTCCTGGAGTCGCTGGAGCACCACACCGATCCGGTGGCCGCCCTGCGCGCGGCGCGCGAGGCCCTCGCCCCGGGGGGCCACTGCCTCGTCGAGGTGCCCAACTTCGGCGGCCTGTGGCGGCGCGTCTTCCGCACGGCCTGGCTGCCGCTCCTCATCCCCCAGCACCTCTACCACTTCACGCCGAAGACGCTGGCCGCCGCCTTCCGCGCGGCCGGCTTCGGCCCCGTGCAGCGCCACCAGACCATGTTCTTCCCGCTGGAGGGCGTGGCCAGCCTGTGGATCTGGCTGGCCCGCGTGCTGCGGATGCCGCCGGTGGGCTCGAAGCCGACGTGGCGCACGCCCTTCGACGTGCTGCTCTTCCTGGCGACCCTGCCCCTGTACCTGGTCTTCGAGATCCCCAGCCAGGCGCTCCTGCGCCTGCTCGGCCTGGCCGGCCACCAGCTCGCCATCGCCCGGCGCGACCCGGACTGACGCCCTACTGCTCCGTGAGCGAGCGGACGCTCTTGCCGAGGACGGCCGTGGGGCCGGGGGGCAGCGTCTCGGGGATGCGGCTCAGCACCCGCTCCGGATCGCGGATGAGGAAGGCGTCGTTGGGGACCATGCGCCCGCTGGCCATCCAGAAGCCCGTCCCCACGCGGCAGCGGTGGCCGAAGGCCGAGCCGATGAAGCGGCTGCCCGTCGACCAGAGCTGCCCGTCGAGGGGCACGCGGATGTCCTGGTCGAAGTTCAGGTCGATGGAGAACGAGCCCCCCGTGGTCACGGCCCGCTGCCCCAGGACGCACTGCTGCATCAGGTACTGGCTGACGACGGCCTCCGGGTAGAGCACCGAGAAGCGCAGCACGCAGTTCTCGCTGAGGACGGTGCGCGGCCCCATCACCGACAGGTCCACCTGGGCGCCGGGCATGATGGTGGCGCCGTCCCCGATGCGGCTGAGGAGCACGCGCGCGAAGGGCCCCACCGACACGCCATCCCCGAGGGTGCTGCCCTCGACCACGGCCGTCGGGTGGATGTCGCAGCCCTTCCCGATGCGGTTCAGCTTGCCCAGCACCTTCCATTTGTTGAACGAAAACGCGCGCATGGCCGCCCAGAGGCCCCGCAGCACCATCTGCCAGGGTGGCGTGTTGCGCAGCTCGATGGACCCGGCCTGCTGGTTCGCCCACAGGATGTGCACCCAGTGGTTCAGCTCCATGACGGGGTGGCGCGGGATGCCGATCTCGAGCTTGTCGGTGCCCAGGAAGTAGTTGGGCGTGGGCAGGTCGAGCTGCTGCTCCTCGCAGTCCACCACGACGTCCACTGGCTCGGCGCCGGCGCCGGCGACCAGACGCACCCGCTCGAAGCGCCACCCGGCGTCCACCGCCGTGACGCGGGGCTGGACGGGGGTGGTGCCGGCGCCGAAGCGCGACGTCTTCAGGACGAAGACGGCGTCGCGGCCGGCGGCCCCCGCCACGAAGGCGCGCAGGGTGCCCGCGGTGCAGAACAGGTTGTCCGGCACGACGACGCAGGGCGGCGTGAGGGTGGGCACCACCGTCAGGCCCGCGCCCGCGAAGGCCTCCGCCTGCCAGGCGGAGAGGGGCCGGTTGAGGATGGGGATGTCGCCGGGGGCGTCCCCGAAGGGGGCCACCCGGCGGCCGGTCGGTTCGATGTAGACGTTCACGGGGTGGAGCGTACCCCGCTCTGCGGCGGGGTACCATGGGCCTGAGGGCCTACTCCTCGGTGACGGACAGCTCGAAGTTGCCGAAGCGGGGGGCGTCGTCGCCGCCGGGGCCGGCCTGGACCTGGATGTCGCCCAGGACGCCCTGCAGGTGCAGGTTCTCGGCGGCGTAGGAGACCGTGATGTAGATCGTCGCCGGCAGCTTGATGTTGGTGGCGACCACCGTCACGTTGTCGCGATCGGCGCTGTGGCGCACGTTGCCGAGCTGCTCGGGATCGCCGGGCACCAGCATGATCAGGGCGGACGGGTCGTTGCCATCGGAGGCGAAGGTGTAGGGCACCTGGCGACCCTGGAAGGCCCCCTGGCGCTGGACGATCTGGCCACCGCCGTCGCTGCCCATGTTCCCCTGCAGGTTGATGGTCACCAGGCGCTCGTCGAACTCCTGGGCCGGCAGCAGCTTCACCCGCCACGTGTTCACGCCCGCGAACTCGCTCACGATGCGGAAGGCGTAGGCGCCCGCCGCCGAGTTGCGCTGGCCGATGGTCGGGTCGATGGCCGTCGTCGCGCCGTTGAAGGACAGCGTGAAGGGGTTGCCGAAGCAGTCGAAGGCGTCGTTGCCGCCGTCGCTCCAGCCACAGCCCGCGCGGATGTCGTTCTGCGTCGCCCGGAAGCCGCGGGGATCGGCCCACGCGATGGCCGCGTTGCCGCCCACCCACTGCTCGGGGCCGCCGCCGTCCACGAAGATGTAGTACTCGCCCGGCTCGGCGTCGCGCAGCACGATGGTCGGATCCGGCGCGGCGAAGTTGCCGGCGCAGGCCAGCATCGCGTCGGGCTCCTCGCAGTCGTTGCGGACGGAGAGGACGACCGGGAAGTCGGTGCCCGGGTTGGCCGCCGAGATGCGCAGATCGGTCTGCTCGGCCACGACGTAGCGGTACACCGCGTCGGGGGCCATCCGGCCGCCGCAGCGGTTGTAGTAGTTGTCGGCGCCCGCCTCCTGCGTGCGGCCCAGGACGGTGCCGTTGCGGGGGATGAGGGGCGTCATGACCGCGGGGCGGCAGCTCTGATCCTCGGTGAGGTCACCGCGGGCCTGGCAGCCCGGATCGTCCGGCCAGTCGGCCAGCATGTCGCCGTCGTCGTCCACGCCGTTGCCGCAGAGGGGCGGTGGCATGGGGTCATCCGACTCGTCGTCGTCCTCGGGCTCCAGGCAGCCCAGGTCGCGCAGGTCGATGGCGCCGTCGAAGTCGTTGTCGACGCCGTCGGAGCAGCGCGGCGGGATGTCGCCCTGGTTCTCCTCGATGGTGTCGGCGGCGAAGCGGCAGCCGGGATCATCGGGGAAGTCGATGCGGCCATCCTGATCGTCATCGCGGCCGTTGGCGCACTGGGGCGCGAAGGCCGGGCTCGCCTCGTCGGGATCGGCGGCGTACTGGCAGCCCGGATCCAGCGGGAAGTCGACGCGGTCGTCGCCGTCGTCGTCGACGCCGTTGGAGCAGACCGGCGCGACGTCCTCGTCCCGCTCGCTGGGATCGGCCGCGGAGGAACAGCCCGGATCGAAAGGGAAATCCGCGATGCCGTCGCGGTCGTCGTCGACGCCGTTGGAGCAGACGGGATCGCCCACGTCGACCTCGCTGCCGTCGCCCGCCGCCTCGCAGCCCGGATCGAACGGGTAGTCGATGAAGCCATCCATGTCGTCGTCGATGCGGTTCGCGCAGGCCGGCCGGGGCCGGGGATCCGCCTCGTTGTTGTCGCCGCGGGCCTGGCAGCCGGCGTCCAGCGGGAAGTCGATGAAGCCGTCGGCGTCGTCGTCCTGGCCGTTGGCGCAGGCCGGGGCCACCGCCGGATCCTCCTCGGAGCCGCTGCCGCGGGTCAGGCAGCCCGGGTCGTACGGGTAGTCGATGAGGCCGTCGTCGTCGTCGTCCTCGCCGTTGTTGCAGACCGACGGCGGGCCGGCCTCGTCGCGCTCGTCCTCGTCATCGGGGCTCGCGCAGCCGGGGTCGTCGCCGTCCACGCGGCCATCGCCGTCGTTGTCGCGGCCGTCGGCGCAGCCGGGATCGAGGCGCTCGGCCTCCACCGTCAGCTTGAAGGGCCCGCCGACGCCGAAGCGGCCGTCGACGATGACCCAGTAGCCGCCCACCGGGGCCTGCTCGAGGACGACGCGGCCGTTCATGGCGCCCGCGTCCTGCCCCGTGTCGCAGCCCAGCTCGGTGGCCCGGTCGGCGCAGTCGCGGCGCACGTACAGCGTCGTGGCCGCCACGCTCTCGGGGTGGGCCGTGCTGAACGTCAGGCGCGCGTTGAAGGGGTTGTTGAAGAAGTAGATGACCTCGTTGGCGCCCTGGCCTCCGCAGTTGCCCTGCATCACGTTGGTGCCGTCGGCCAGGTTGCCCAGCACGAAGCCCTGCTCGAAGAAGAACTCCTCGAAGGCCACGCCCTGGCCGCAGACGTCCACCTCGCTGTTGGCGCCGGCGCTGATGCAGCCCACGTCGAGCGGGTAGTCCACGAGGCCGTCGCCGTCGTCGTCCTCGTCGTTGGAGCAGGCCGGGAAGATGTCGCCGTCGGCCTCCTCGCGATCGCCGGGGTACTCGCAGCCCGGGTCGGCCGGGTAGTCGATGCGGCCGTCGTCGTCGTCGTCGATGCGGTTGAGGCACTCGGCCAGGGGCCGCTCGGTGACGGTCACCTGGGCCGGGCCGCCGGCCCCCGCCACGCCGTCCACGAAGATGTAGTAGTCGCCGCGGGTCGGCTGGTTGATCACCAGGGTGTGGCCGGGCGGGCTGGCCGCCACGTCCTCGCGCTGGCAGCCCACCTCGGCGGTGGGATCCAGGCAGGCCGTCCGGCGCACGTACAGCGTCGTGGGCACCTGGGTCGCGGCGCCGACGGTGCTGATCTCGAGGGCCTCGACGTCGCGGGCGAGGCGGTACTGGAACGCCACCTCGGGGCTGCCGCGGCCGCCGCAGCTGCCCTCGGTCTCGAAGACGCCGCGGGCGGTGTCGACCACGAGGGAGACGCCGTTCTGCAGGCTCGGCGGGTCGTAGACGTTGCCGCAGGCGCCGCGCTCGCTGTAGTCGGAGGCGGCCACGCAGCCGTCGTCATCGGGGTAGTCGATGCGGCCGTCGCGGTCGTTGTCCTGGCCGTCGAAGCAGGCCGGGGCGATCTCCTTGTCGGTCTCGTCGCGGTCGCCCACGCCGGCGCAGCCCGGATCGTCGGGGTAGTCGGTGTAGTCGTCGCCGTCGTCGTCCACGCCGTTGGCGCAGGCCGGCGGGTTCGGGGGATCCTGCTCGTCGTCGTCGCCCGCGGCGCCGCAGCCCGGCTCGTCGGGGAAGTCGATGATGCCGTCCAGATCGTTGTCGATGCCGTCGAAGCACTGGGGCGGCACGTCCGGGTCGGCCTCGCGGGGATCGGCGGCCGACGAGCAGCCGGGGTCCTGCTCGTCCACCAGGCCGTCGCGGTCGTTGTCGATGCCGTCGGCGCACTGCGGGGTCGGGGGCGGGTTGTCCTCGTCGTCGTCGAAGATGGACCCGCAGCCCGGATCGTCGGGGAAGTCGGTGAAGCCGTCCTGGTCGTTGTCCAGATCGTCATCACACTGGGCGGGGTTGCGCTCGTCCTCGTCGTTGGGGCCCTCGCAGCCCGGATCGTCGAGGTCGGCGCGACCGTCGCCGTCGTTGTCGATGCCGTCGCTGCAAGCCGGCAGCCGGGGCGCCGCGTCCACGGCGGCGTCGACCGGGGCGCCGCCCTGGCCGCCCTGACCGCCCTGGCCGCCCTCGCCGCCCGCCCCGCCGGGGCCGACGTCGATGTTGCCGCCGTCGATGCTGCCGCCCGCGCCGCCCGCGCCGCCGCCACCGTCGCTGTCACACCCGACGAGGGTCAGACCGCTCGCCAGGATGGCCGAAAATACCAGTCGCAACCGCATGTTCCCCCCATGACTGCCCAGAGCCGGCGCGTCGCCGCAGCGCCCTCTGGCTGTAACGGCGAGACCATACTTTACCGGCGCCGGCCCGGTAAACCAGGGGATCGCATGGGCCTGCGGGCGCTGCTAGGATGCCCGCCACGCGGCCTCGGGAGGCAACCTTGATCGGCACCGTGCTGGCCTGGACGGGCCTGGGTGTCCTGGCGCTGAGCTGGGCGCGCAGCTTCTACAACCTGCTGCGCGGCGCCGACCGGCCCCCGGCCTGGACGCTCGATCCGGGCACGCCGCCCGATCCGGTGCCGGACGGGCTCGCCCTGTCCATCGTGGTGCCGGCCCGCAACGAGGCCGCCAACATCGAGCGCTGCGTCACGGCCGCGCTGGCCGTCGACTGGCCCGGTCCCATCCAGGTGGTCGTGGTCGATGACCGCTCCACCGATGGCACCGGCGACATCCTGGCCCGCCTCGCCGCCGCGGATCCGCGGCTGGTCGTCGTCGGCGGGGCCGACCCGCCCGAGGGCTGGCTGGGCAAGCCCCACGCCCTGCACCTGGCCCAGCAGCACGCCACCGGCGACTGGCTGCTCTTCGTGGACGCCGACGTCACCCTGGAGCCCCAGGGCCCCCGCCTGCTCGTCGGGCGCACCCTCGCCCAGGAGGCCACGATGGCGTCGGGCCTGGGCCGCCTGGAGGTCGAGACGTTCTGGGAGCGGGTCGTGCAGACGCGCATCGGCGCCGTCATCGCCGGCGGCAACCCCCTGGCGAAGGTCAACGATCCCGACGATCCCCAGGCCCTCGCCAACGGCCAGTGCCTGCTCTTCGCCCGCAGCGCCTACGACGCCCTCGGCGGCCACGAGGCCATCAAGGGCAGCGTCCTCGACGACGTCGACTTCGCGAAGCGGGCCAAGGCCGAGCGCGTCCCCTACCGCCTCTTCTTCGCCCCCGGCGTCTTCCGCTGCCGCATGTACACGGGCTTCAAGGAGATCTGGAACGGCTGGACGAAGAACCTCTTCCCGGCCCTGGGCTACAGCGTCATCGCGACGCTCATCATCGTCGCCCTCCTCTTCGCCTCGACGCTGCTGCCCTTCGTGCTCGTGGCGAAGAACCTGGCCCTCGGCGCCCCCTACCCGCCCTTCCTCTGGGCGGAGATCGGGCTCGTCGGCCTCATGCTGGCCACCGACGCCGTCGGCCACCGCGCCAACGGCTATCGCTGGGGCCTGTTCTGGACGTTCCCGCTGGGCATGGCCGTGGTCCTCGGCCTCTTCCTCAACAGCGCCTGGCGCATCAAGTCGGGGCGCGGCGCCGTCTGGAAGGGCCGCGTCGTCGAGGCCCGCCCCCGCAAGTAGCGTCGGGGTGGGGCCTTTCGACCCCGGCGGCCCGTGACCTGCAAACCCCATGGCGCCACCGCCAGCTCGGGCGTTAATGTGCCCGCCATGAGATGGTGGTTTCTCGATCGCATCGATGAGCTGGTCCCGGGCGAGCACGCCCGCGGCCGCAAGGGCGTGGCCTCCAGCGAGGACTACTTCGCCGATCACTTCCCCGGCTTCCCCGTGGTGCCTGGCGTCGTCCAGATCGAGGCGCTGGCCCAGCTCTCGGGCAAGCTCATCGAGGTGACGCTCTTCGAGCAGCAGCGGCGCTGGGTCTGGCCCATCCTCAGCATGGTGCGCAAGGCCAAGTTCCGGCGGTTCGTGCGGCCGGGCGACTGGCTGGTGCTGGAGACGCGCGTGATGGAGCTGCGCGACGAGTCGGCCCTCTGCCGGGTGGTCTCCACCGTAGACGGCCAGCGCTGCACCGAGGCCGAGCTGCTCTTCGTCTTCAACCCGCGCGAGCTCGACAACTCCGAGTCCCAGGCGACGCTGGAGCGGGTGGAGCGGGAGAACCTGCGGATTCTCTGGGCCGGCTACGCGGCCTGGGCGGAGGCGAACGGGTGACGCGGGAGCGGGTGGTCATTACCGGCCTGGGCTGCGTGACGCCCCTGGGCAACGACGTGGCGACGACGTGGGCCGGCCTCGCCGCGGGCAAGAACGCCATCGGGCGCATCGAGCGGTTCGATCCCACCGGGTTCGCCACCGACTTCGCGGCCGAGGTGAAGCACTTCGAGCACCCGGGCCTGCGCGGGCACTTCCACCGGTGGTGCGACGCCAAGGCGCGCTTCGCGCTGGCCGCCGCCGAGGAGGCCCTGGCCGACGCCGGCCCCCTCGGGGTCGACCCGCACCGCTTCGGCGTGAGCATGGGGGCCGAGGTCAGCCGGCCTGACCTGACGGACATGGCCGAGAAGGTCCGCGCCCTGGCGGCGGCCACCCCCGAGGAGGCCTTCCGGGCGGTGGATCCCAAGGACTTCATCGTCATGTCGGCCTTCTTCCCGGCCTCCCTGCTGGCCGTGGCCCATGACGCCCGCGGGCCCAACTACACCACCAGCACCGCCTGCACGTCGTCGGCCCAGTCCATCGCCGACGCGGTGCGCGTGCTGCGCCGCGGCGGGGCCGACGTGATGCTCGCCGGCGGCACCGATCGCCTCGTCGAGGAGTTGATGGTGATGGGCTTCGGCCTGCTCGGCGCCCTGTCGACGCGCATGGACGATCCCGAGCACGCCTGCCGGCCCTTCGACCGCACCCGCGAGGGCTTCGTCCTCGGCGAGGGGGCCGGCGTCCTGGTGCTGGAGACGGAGCGGCACGCCCGCGCCCGCGGCGCCCACATCCACGCCGAGATCCTGGGCTATGGCTGGTCGGCCAACGCCTGGCGCATCACCGACAGCCCCTCCGACGGCCGCGGCGCGCGCCAGTCCATGCAGGCGGCCCTGGCCGACGCGGGCCTGCGCCCCACCGACGTGGACTACATCAACGCCCACGGCACCAGCACCCAGCAGAACGACGCCTCCGAGAGCGCCGGCATCACGGCGGTGTTCGGCGATCACCCGGTGCCCGTCTCGTCCACCAAGTCGATGATGGGCCACCTGGTCGCGGCCTGCGGGGCCGTCGAGCTCATCGCCTGCGTGAAGGCCATCGAGCACGGCCTGCTGCCGCCGACCATCAACTACGTGCACCGCGATCCGGCCTGCGACCGCGACTACGTGCCCAACGAGGCCCGCGCGGCCCGCGTCGACGTGGCGCTCACCAACGCCTTCGGCTTCGGGGGCAGCAACGGCACCCTGATCGTGGGGCGGTATCGCCCGTGACGGTCGCGATCACCGGCATCGGCCTCGTCTGCCCGGCGGGCATCGGCCTGCAGGCCGCCCTCGACCGCCTCGCGCAGGGGCCGCTGGTGCCGGCCCGGCCGGACGGGCCCGAGGGCGACGCCATGCCCGACCCGCCCATCCTGCCAGTCCCCGCCGAGTTCGACCCCCGCCCCGTCCTCAAGCGGCGCAAGGACCGCAAGCTCATGGCCCGCGCCAACGAGCTGGCCGTCGTGGCGGCCCACCAGGCCGCGGCGGCCGCGGGCCTGCTGGACGCCCTCGCCGACGCCGGGCTCTACCTGGGCGTGGGCCGGGAGCCGGGCAACCTGGACGACATCCTGCCCGTCCTGGCCCATAGCGAGACGGGCGGCCGCTTCGACGGCGCGCGCCTCGTGGCCGAGGGGATGGGGCATATGAACCCCCTCTCCTCCCTGAAGACGCTGCCCAACATGAGCGTGGCCCATGTGGCCATCAACCTGGGCATCCTGGGACCCGGCCAGGCCCTCACCGACGACGCGGCGGCGGGGACGCGCGCCTTGCTGGAGGCCGCCACCGCCGTGGCCGCGGGCCTCGTGCCCTGGGCGCTGGCGGGCGGCGCCGACAGCCGCGTGGCGTTCACCGACCGCTCGACGGCCCGCCGCCTCGGGCAGCCGGGGCCGCTGGGCGAGGCCGCCGCCGTCTTCGTGCTGGAGCCCGCCGCCGCGGCCCGCGCCCGGGGGGCGCACATCCTGGGCTACGTCGGCGCGGCCGCCCCCGGCACCCCGGCGCCGAGCCACCACCTGGGGGACTGCGGCGCCGGGACGGACGTGGCGGCCCTCGCCCTCGCCCTCGGCCGGGGCCAGGCCAGCGCCACGGGCGGCGTGCAGGTGGCCCCCACCGGCGCGCCCGCCCTGCACCTGCGCCGCGAGGCGGCCCCCATCGCCATCACGGGCGTCGGCGGCGTCACGCCGCTCGGCCACGACTTCGCCACGTTCACCCGCCGGCTGCTCGCGGGCGAGTCCGCGGTCGCCCCGATCCGCGGCTTCGACGTGCCGGGCTTCCCGGTGCACCTGGCCTGCGAGGTCGTGGACGCCCCTGCCCTGCCCGACGCCCTGGCGGCCGCCTTCGCCGGCCTCGACGACCGCAAGGGCGAGCTGGCCGTGGGCGCGGCCCTCGCCGCCGTCGCTGACCACGGCGGCCTGCCCCCCGAGGCGGGGCTCGTCTACGCCACGGGGCTGTCCAGCGTGAGCGTCGCCGAGATCGACCAGGACTCCCTGCCTTTCTTGAAGAAAAACGGGGAGTTCGACTACGCGGCCTTCGCGAAGGCGCCGCCCCGCGCCCGGCCCCAGGCCCCCGCCCGCCACCTGGTGACGCGGCCAGCCGACCTGGTGGCGGCCCACCTGGGCCTCACCGGGCCGCGCGCCCAGCACTTCAGCGCCTGCGCCGCGGGCGCCGCCGCCATCGCCCACGCGGCCGAGCTCATCCGCCGCGGCGAGGCCGAGGTGATGCTGGCCGGCGGCGCCGACTCGATGGTGCACCCCTTCGGCCTGCTGCCCTTCATCCTGCTGGGCGCCACGACGACGGAGACGCAGCCCCACCGGGCCGGGCGGCCCTTCGAGGCCGATCGCGATGGCTTCGTCATGGGCGAGGGCGGCGCGTTCTTCGTGCTGGAGCCCCTGGCCCGCGCCCGCGCGGCCGGCCGCCCCGTGCACGGCCTGCTGCTGGGCGCGGGCAGCTCCAACGACGCCTGGAACGTGACGGCGCCCCACCCCGAGGGCCTCGGGGCCGAGCGCGCCATGCGGGCCGCGCTCGCTGACGCCGGGCTGCCCCCGGAGGTCGTGGGCTACGTCAACGCCCACGGCACCGGCACCCCGCTCAACGACGGCGTCGAGGCCGCGGCGGTGGCCCGGGTCTGCGGCCGGCCCCCCATCAGCAGCAGCAAGGCCCAGTTCGGCCACACCATCGCCGCCGCGGGGGCGGTGGAGCTGCTCGCCTGCCTGGCGGCGTTCCGCGGGGGCCGCCTGCCCCCCAACGCCCACCTCACGGCGGCCGATCCGGCCCTCGACCTCGACCTCGTCGAGGCCACGGGGCGCGCCGGGGCGCCCGGCGTCATCCTCAGCAACTCCTTCGGCTTCGGTGGCCAGAACGCAGCCCTCGTGCTGGGCCACCCCGACCATGGGCGGTCCACATGAGCTCGGCCCTCGGCGACATCATCATCACCGGCAGCGGCGTCATCTCGCCCCTCGGCCACGACCCCGCGACGCTGCTGACGGCGCTCTGCGCGGGCCGCTCGGCCATCGGGCCCGTCACGGCGTTCGACGCCTCGCCGTTCCCCTGCCAGGTCGCGGCCGCCGTCACGGGCTTCGACCCGCGCCACTTCGTCAAGAGCCGGCGCGACCTGAAGCTCATGACGCCGGCGGTGCAGTTCGGCATGGCCGCGCTGAGCCTGGCCTGCGCCCAGGGCGGCGTGCCCGCCCCCGGGGTGGATCCCGAGCGGCTCGGCCTGTTCGTGGGCGCCGGGACGGCCTTCGGCGACACCTACGACCTGGTGCCGGCCATCGAGGCGGGCTTCGGCGACGACGGCTTCGACCTGCACCGGTTCGCGGTGGACGGCACCCGCCAGGTCAGCCCGCTCTGGCTGCTCAAGGGCCTGTCCAACAACGTGCTCGGCTTCGGCTCGGCCGTCCTCGACGCCCGCGGCACCAACCAGAACTACTGCAACTCCGCCGTCGGCGGGCTGCAGGCCATCGGCGAGGCGGCCTGGGCCCTGGCCGAGGGCACCGCCGACGTCATCGCCGCCGGCGGGGCCGACTCCGCCGTGAACCCGGCCCACTTCACCGGCTTCGGCCGGCTGGACATGCTCACGCCGCGCACCGAGCCCCTGCCCATGCGCCCGTTCAGCAGCGATCATGACGGCTTCGCGCCCGGCGAGGGGGCGGCGTTCTTCACGCTGGAGCGGCGCGCCCACGCCGTCGCCCGCGGCGCGAGCGTCCTGGGCCAGGTGGCCGGCTACGGCAACGCCTGCGGCGCCCACACCCTGCCCTCCGGCGATCCCGAGACCATCGCCGCCGCGGGCCAGCGCGCCCTCGAGACGGCGGGCTGGGGGCCCGGCGACGTCGACGTCGTCTTCGCCCACGGCAACGGCACGGTGGCCTTCGACGACGCCGAGGCCCGGGCCCTGGGCCTGCTCTTCGGCGCCGCCCGCCCGGCCGTCACGTCGAGCAAGGCCCAGATCGGCCACACCATCGCCGCCTCGGGCCCCCTGGCCGTCGCCACGGCCCTGGCGGCGGCAGCCGCGGGCGTCATCCCGCCCACCATCGGCATCACCACCGTCGCGCCGGGGGCCAGCCACCTGGATCTCGTGCTGACGCCGCGCCCGGCCACCCTGCGGCGCGTCCTGGTGCACGCCGCCGGCCTCGGCGGGCAGACCACCTTCCTGGCTCTGGAGTTCGCGCCATGATCGCTCTCATCACCGGCGGCAGCCGCGGCATCGGCCGCGCCATCGCCGAGCGCCTCGCCCGGGACTACCAGGCGAAGCTCTTCCTCGTGTACCGCAGCCGCGCCGACGAAGCCGAGGCCACCCAGGCCGCCTGCGTCGAGGCCGGCGGCGAGGTCCTCCTGCACGCTGCCGACGTGAGCGACGCGGCCCAGGCCCAGGCCGCGGTGGACGCCTGCCTCGCCGCCTTCGGGGGCATCGACGTCCTCGTGAACAACGCGGGCGTGACGGCGGACGGCCTGGCCCTGCAGACGGACGACGCCGCCTGGCACCGCGTCCTGCGCACCAACCTCGACGGGGCCTTCTTCCTGGCCCGCGCCGTCGCCCGGCCCATGCTCCTCAAGCGCCACGGCCGCATCATCAACCTGAGCAGCGTCGCGGCCCAGCGCCCCAACCGCGGCCAGGCCAACTACGTGGCCAGCAAGGCCGGCATCGAGGGCCTCACCCGCGCCCTGGCCGTCGAGCTGGCCCCGAAGAAGATCACCGTCAACGCCGTGGCCCCCGGCGTCATCGAGACGGAGATGAGCGCCCGCATCCGCGACCACGCCGGCAAGGAGGTGCTCGCGGGCATCCCCATGCGGCGCTACGGCCAGGCCGACGAGGTCGCCGCGGTGGTGAGCTTCCTGGCGGGCCCGGGGGCCAGCTACGTCACCGGGCAGGTCATCGGCGTCGACGGTGGCGTCGGTCTCTAACCAGCCTTGTCCCCCTCCCCCGCGTATGGCACCATGCCTGCGCCCCGGACGTGCTCGTCCGGGCTTGTCATCCGGCGATCTTGGAGGGCTTCGTGAGCGTCTCTGCCGATGCGGTGCTTCTGATCCTGCAGTCCCGTTATGACTACCAGTCCGCCCGGGCGGTGCTGAAGATCGCGGCGACCCACGCGGGCCTCGATCCGGCCGGCCCGTTTGAAGGGGCCGCCATCGCCAAGGCCATCCTCGCGGTGGGCGAGGGCGTCGCCGGCGTCGCCGAGGCGCTGCGCAAGGCCGGCAAGGCCGAGCCGGCGAAGGCCGAGCCGGCGAAGGCCGAGGCCCCCAAGGCCGAGCCCCCCAAGGCCGAGCCCCCCAAGGCCGCGCCCCCCGAGGCCGCGCCGGCCGAGGCCCCCAAGGCCGACGACGCGGCGCCCGCCGAGCAGGCGGAGGCCGGCGACGACGCGGGCGACGACAAGAGCAAGGCCAAGGGCCGCGGCCGCAAGGGCTGAGGCGCCCCGCCCGGGGTCCCCCCCGGCGGGCACATCGCTGCGAATTCGTGACGGATCTTCCGACGAGCCGGCCCCGCCCATCGAGCGAGGGGGCGCCGGCGGCGTGTCGGTGGGCAGGCGCCGGGGCGGCGCGCCGCTCAGATGAGGGGCGTGGCGTTGTCCATGTCGTCGAACTCGCCGACCGAGTCGTCGCCACCCATGGTGTGGGTGCGGCCCGAGGTCAGGTTGCCCTTCGCCTTCACCACCGTGTCGAAGACGTCCTCGCGGAAGCGCACGACGCCGGACGCGATCTCGCGCAGCGCGGTGACGACGTCCTTGTTGCGGCTCTCCACCAGGCGGTTGGCGCCGCGGTGAAGCTGGCGGTAGCGCAGCGTCGCCAGATGCACCAGGGCGAAGTGGTCAACGATCTGGTCGAGGCAGTCTTCTACGGTCACGCGCGCCAAGGGTTTCCTCCGAGCTGATGCCGGTCTCGCACCGGGCTGAACGGCCGGCTATGATTGCGCATGCGTAGCCGGGTGTCAACCGAGCGGGCCTGCCCGTGACCACCGCCCTCAGCGCCTTGCGGGTCAAGCGCGAGGCCGAGCTCGCCGCCGCGCGCGCCGAGCACGAGGCCGCCAGCCGCGTCGTGGGGCGCCTGGAAGCGCAGCTCGGCGCCGAAGCGCCGCCGGGCGGCCCTCGGCCGGGCGAGGTCGTCGACGTGGCCCTGGAGGCCCAGCGGCAGGCCCACCTGAGCCGGACGCGGGCGCGCCGGGCCGCCGAGGCCGCGGCCCTGGACGCGGCGCGCCAGCGGCAGCAGGCCGCCCACGCTGCGCTCGTCGAGGCGCTGCGCGGCGTGAAGGCCGTGGACGTCCTCGAGGCCCGCGCCGCTCAGCCCGCCCTGGCGGCCGCGCGACGCCGGCAGGCCGCTGACATTGAAGATCGCAACCGACGCTGAGGAGCCGATGCGCTTTACCAAGTACCAGGGGCTGGGCAACGACTTCATCGTCCTCGACGCCCCCCTGCCCGAGCCCACGGCGGAGGAGGCCCGCGCCCTGTGCGACCGCCACCGCGGCGTGGGCGCCGACGGGGTGCTCCTCGTGGAGCCCGGCGAGCGGGCCCCGTGGCGGATGCGCGTGCGCAACGCCGATGGCAGCCCCTCCGAGATGTGCGGCAACGGCCTGCGCTGCGTCGCGCGGCACCTGGCCCGGCACCACGGCTTCTCGGCGGGCCCCATCGAGACGGGGGCCGGGCCGCTGCAGGTCGAGGTGAACGGCGCGCACATCCGCGTCGCCATGGGCGCGGCGCGCTCCCTCGGGCACCTGCGGCTCGACGCGGCCGGCCTGGAGGTCGAGGGCCACCACGTCCGCCTGGGCAACCCGCACTTCGTGCTCTTCGGGCGCTGGTCGGACGCGCTCTTCCGCCAGCTCGGGCCGGCGCTGTCGACGCACCCCGCCTTCCCGGAGGGCGTCAACGTCTCCTTCGCCAGCCTGGCGGGGCCGAACCACATCGAGCTGCGGGTCTGGGAGCGCGGCGCGGGCCCGACGCTGGCCTGCGGCACGGGGGCCTGCGCCACCGTCGCGGCGGCCTGGTGGGAGCACCGCTGCGACCCCAGCGCCGTGCGGGTGGATCTGCCCGGAGGCCGGTTGACCATCGAGGGAGCGGCGGGCGCCCTGGTGATGCAGGGGCCGGCCGAGCGGGTCTTCGAGGGGGAGTGGGACGCCGCCCTTTGAGGGCGGCGCGGGGGATCAGCGGCCCTTGATGGCCTGCTTGATCATGACCAGGCCGCCGTTGGGGCCGGGCACACCGCCGCGCAGGAGGATGAGGCCCTCGGCCTCGAGGATCTCCACCACGCTGACGTTCTGGATGGTGCTGCGGCGGTTGCCGTGCTGGCCAGGCATCTTCTTGTTCTTGAAGACGCGGGCCGGGTAGGTGTTCGACGAGATGGCGCCGCCGTGGCGGAAGTACTCGTGCACACCGTGGGTGGCCTTGGTGCCGCGGAAGTTGTGGCGGCGCATGACGCCGGTGAAGCCGCGGCCCTTGCTGGTGCCGATGACGTCCACCTTGCCGCCGGCGCGGAAGATGCGGCCGGCGTTGACGGTCTCGCCCACGGTGTAGCCGGCGACGACGTCGGCGGGCAGGCGGAACTCGCGCAGGTGGCGCTTGACCACCTCGCGGCCCTCACCGTTGGTCTGCACGAGGCCGTTGGCGGCGAAGAAGCCACGCTCGGGGCGGGTGACGCGGGAGACGCGCTGCTCGCCGAAGCCGAGGATCAGGGCCGAGTAGCCGTCGCGCTCCTGGGTGCGGGTGCCGCAGACCTGGTTGCCGGCCACGCGGATGACGGTGACGGGGATCTGGCGGCCATCGTCGGCGAAGATGGCGGTCATGCCGACCTTTTCACCAAGGATTCCCTGCATTTGAACCTCCAATCGGTTGCTGGTCGCGCCCTCTTCCGCGAGCGGTCCCGTGGGACATCGCCGGACGCGGGCCGCAAGGTGCGCGAAGAGCGCCGCAAAGTCAAGCCTGCCGTGCCCCAGAGGCACGAGCGGCCGCATCATTGACTGAACAGATTTTCAGGTCAAGCGAAAGGCGCAGCCCAGGCGGGTCGTCGGGTCAGCGGCCTGGTCGAGGGGGGACGCGGCGCGCAGCGAGCACGCCGCGGGGCGGCTCAGAGGCCGAAGGGCATGTTGATGCGCATGGGCTCGCCGCGGAACTGGGGGAAGCGGAAGCCCTTCACCTTCTGCTCGACGCAGCCGCCCACGGGGGTGCCCTTGAAGGGGCCGCTGGGGACGTTGGCGCTGGAGACGCTGCCGCTGCGGTCGATGACCATGCTCACCATGACCGTCCCGGAGGCCGAGGGATCCTGGCTCTTGCAGCTGCGGATGCCGCCGGCGTTCTGCTTGACCACCAGCAGGATCTGCTGGCGCGAGAGCTTCTCGGGGAGCATCGGGTCGCTCCCGCCGCCGCCATTGTTGGCGGCCACGGGGGCGTCGTTGCGCGCGGGCGCCTTGGCGCTGCGGTTGCCGTCGAGGGAGCCGAGCAGGTCGTCGACCTCGTCGCCGCCCTTGGCCGCGCGGGCGGCGCGGCTGGCCAGGCGCGCGGCGCGCAGCACGGGGCCGGCGCGGCCGTGCGCGCGGCGCGGCGGCCGGCGGCTCGTCCTGGTCGTCGCGGGCGGCCGGCGGCTGGCCCAGCAGGGGCCGGGCGGCGTTGCAGGGCCACGGGCGCGCCTCGGCCTCTCGGCCTCGGTGGCGGGCGCCGCAGCCGCGGCGCTGACGACGGGGGCCGCGTCGGTGGCCGGGGCAGCCGTCGCGGGCGCCGCTGACGCCACGGTGACCGGCGCCGCCGACGGGGGCGCGCCGATGGCCACGGCCTCGGTGCCGACCGCCGCGGCGCTGGTGGGAGCCGCCGCGACCGGGGTGCCCCCGTCCTTGTTGAGGAAGTACATCGTGCCGCCCACCGCCGCCCCGAGGAGCAGCAGGATGCCGACGACCAGCAGCGCCACCTTCAGGCCGTTGCCGGACGAGCGGGTGACGTAGGTGGGCATGGCCGCCGCCGGCGCCGCGGGCACCGGGGCGAACCCGCCGCCGCCACCGCCGAAGGCGTCGTCGAGGGAGGCCTGGCCGCCCATGGGGGCGCCCGAGCCGAGGGCCGAGATGTCGATGAGGCCGGAGCCCTCGGTGCCGCCGGTGTTCGAGACCATGCCCCCGCCACCGCTGGCGCGGGGCTCGGCCTCGGCGGCCAGGGAGTCGAGGCTGAAGAGCACCGAGTTCTCGTTGCGCTGGCCCCGCAGGTGGCGGGAGCTCGAGACCCGCGGCCCCTCGTCGAAGCCGTCGTCCTCGCGCCCGAACAGGCCGACGTCGGCCTGGTTGTTCGAGGCGATGACGTCCTCGTCGGGCTCGGGGGCCGAGAAGACCGAGACGGGCGCCGCGGCCTGCATCGCCGGGGCGGCCTGGACGGCGGGCGCCGCCGGGGCGGGCGCGGCCAGCCCGGCGAACTCCGGGATGGACCCGAGCCGGATCCAGTCGCCCATGCCCTCCGCCCAGCCGAACGTCTCGGCGTCGACGTCGCCGCTGGCGAACCGCGCCTCGACCTCTTCGCGCGTCAGGGGACCGACCTGCTCCCGGTTGACCACCACATACCAGATGGCATCCGTCGGCTCATCGACGGCGGGCGCCGCGACGGCCGCCTGATCGGCGACGCGCGTCGGCTCCTCCGCCGCGGCGACGGCGGCCGCCTCGCCCTGCTCTTGCTGGCCCGCCCGGACCACGATGACATGCGCGCAGCGCTTGCAGCGAATCTTGAAGACCTTGTTGCGGACCTTCTCGTCGCTGATCTGGTACTTGGCGCCGCAGTTGTCGCAGACGATCCTCATTGAAGCGAGTCTCCCAACCGGCCGAGGGCCCACGACGGCAGTTTCGGGAAGCACTCGCGAGAGCGCAAGACCTCACCTCATGCCGGAGCAGAACCGATTATAGGGGCGCCAAACTTGCACCCGCAAGCACCCTCCCCGGGTGCGTTCCCCTTGATGCCCCTCGACTCGCCGCCAGCCGGCTGACCCGTCACGGCGCAGTCTTCACCGCCCTCTACGGGCGGCCGCGACCGGCTTGTCCAGGCGCAGACGAAGAAGTTTGCACGGACGGGGGGCGTGGGCACACAGCGCCGTCTGGCGGGGCGCCAACACACCCGAGAGAGGCCGGAGGAGCGGGCCGGGCGCGGGCGCGCCCTGGCCGACTACCGCAGGACGGCGTCCTTGGCGGTGGCCTTGAGGCGGGGCAGGAAGTCCTTCTTGAGCTTCAGGAGGCGCTCGAACTTGACCTTCTGCCGGGCGTCCATGAGGAGCACCTGGGGCTTCTTGTACTCACCGTCGATGAGCAGGTCGTCGAAGTTGTAGAACTTCGTCTTCGTCTCGCCGCCCGCCGCGGGGGCGTCCTGGGCCAGCGCAGCGCCCGCGGGCACGCCCAGCAGACCGAGAACCAGCAGGATGTTCAGCACCTTCATGTCGGCTCCTCCGAGGCGGCCTGACCGCCGTGGCCTCAGGGTCCTGGATTCGTCTGCGTCGGTCAACCGGCCGCCGGGGCAGCGCCCTCGGCGGGCGCCGCACCCTCAGCGGGCGCCGCACCAGCCGGGGCCGCGCCGTCGGCGGGGGCAGCGCCCTCGGCGCCCTCGGCGGGGGCTGCGCCCTCGGCGGGGGCCGCACCAGCGGCCTCGGCGAGGGCCGCACCCTCGGCGGGGCCGCGCGCCTCGGCAGGGGCCGCGCCCTCGGCGGGGGCAGCGCCCTCAGCCGGGGCCGCGCCCTCGGCGCCACCCTCAGCGCCGCCGGCAGCGTCGCCCTCACCCTGCACCGGCGTCTCGGCCGGCTTCATCTGATCCATCTGCTCCAGGAACTGGATGGTCTGGTGGATCGGGTGGTCGGGTCCGGGCTTCGCCACGTCGCGGAACTTCTTGTAGAAGGGCAGCGCCTCCTTGGGCTTGCCGAGCTGCTCCTCGTGGATCTTGCCCACGCGCAGCAGCACCTCCGGGTTGTCGCCGCGCAGCTCGAGGCTCGCGATGTACAGCTTCGCCGCGTCCTCGTAGGCCGCCGTGCCGTAGAGCGCGTCGGCCTCGCCCACCATGGCCTGGTAGTGCTTCGGGAAGCGCTGGCGCACCGCCTGGAACTGGGGCAGCGCCGCGGCGTAGTCCAGGTAGTCCAGGTAGATGGACGCCAGGTTCAGCCGCGCCTCGTCCATGGTGGGATCGAGGGCGATGGCCTTCTCGAAGGAGTTCACCGCCAGCGGGACCACGTTCATGGCGTAGAACGTCAGGCCCAGGTTGTTGTGGGCGCGGGCGTTGTTCTCCTCGTAGCCGATGGCCTTGTTGAACATGAGCAGCGCCAGGGGCAGCTTCTTCTCCTTGAGGTAGAGCAGCCCCAGGTTGATCGTCGCCGGCACGTTCTTGGGCTGGACCGCGAGGACCTCCTTCACGTAGCGCAGGGAGGTGGCGTAGTCGCCCTTGTCCAGGTAGCCCGCGGCGAGGTTGTTGCGGGCCTTGAGGTCATCGGGGTTCTGCCGCAGGACGGACTCGAACTCCGTGATGGCCTGATCGGGCTCGCCCGACAGGAGCAGCGAGCGGCCGAGGGCCAGCGTCACGCCCGCGTCCTGCACCTTCAGCTTGATGAGCTGGCGGTAGGTGCCGGCGGCGTCGGCGTAGCGGCCGAGCTTCTCGTACGAGTAGGCCTGGTTGAGCAGGGCCACCTGGTACTCGGGCCAGATCTTGACGGCCTTCTCGAAGGCCTCGGCGGCCTTGGGGTACTCGGGCGGCGTCGCCTGGAGGGCCTGGACGCCCTCGTTGAAGGCGGCCTCGGCCTCCGGGGTCAGGCCCTTCGGCCCCTGCTCCTGCTGGATCTTGATGGGATCCGGCGGCGGCGGAGGCGGCGGCGGCTTGGGACCGCACGCCTGGGTGCCCAGGGAGCAGCCGATGATGAGCGCAAGGCCGCGCAGCGACTGAGCGGTCCGCATCACTTGTCTCCCTTCACGCCGGCGTCACCGGCGGCCTTCTTCGCCGCCTCGTCCGCGGTCTTCTTCGCCGCGTCCTCGCCGGCGGCCGCCGCCGCAGCGGCGTCCATGGCGTCGGGATCGGCGGCCATCTTGTTGGCCGGCGCCGCGGCGCCCGCGGCCGGCGCCTCGACCTTGGGCGCGGCCTTCGGCTCCTCGGGCACGACCAGCTTGCCCTTGGAGTCGGTGATGAAGGTGGTGGAGAAGGTCGCGGGGACCTCCCACTCCGTGTTCACCACCGCGTCGTCGAGGACGGGGAAGGCGTCGGGGCTCAGCTTCACCAGCAGGGCGGCCGACCGACGGGACCACTCGTTGTAGACGTGGTTCTCGTGGGCCAGCTTGAGGGCGCGGCTGAGGGCCTCGATGGCCTTCTCCTGCAGCGGCGCGGCGCGGTCGTCCAGCTCGGCGCGGTAGATGATCTTCTCGTCCTCGGTCAGCTCGTCGGGGACGGGCAGATCGAAGAGGCTCTTGGCGAAGAGGTAGAAGCTCTCACCGATGCGGTACAGGGCGCCGGCGCTGACGTCGTGCGCCTTGTAGTCGAGCACCTCGAAGTAGATCTTGTTGGTCTCCTCGAGGAGCTTCGCCTTCTGGACCAGGGTCTTGCGCAGGACGCTGTCCGGGAAGCGCACCTGGATGGCCTCGAAGTCGCTGTAGACGTACTCGCCGAGCCGGAAGTTGGCCTCGGCCGCCGCGCGGCGGACGAGCTTGAACTTCTTGTCGGTGCCGGTCTTCACCTCTTCGGGCAGCTTCTTGTAGGTCTGCAGGGCGCGGTTGAACTCGGCGGAGGCCAGCTTGCGGGCGTTCTTGCTGCCCTCGTCCTGGAACGCCTTGCCCTTGCGCAGGTAGAGCTCCACCAGCGTCTCGGGCCGGGACTTGGCGAACTTCTTGGCGTACTCGTCGTAGGTCTTCTGGGCGCCCTTCCAGTCCTTCTCCTTCTCGTGGAACTCCGCCATCTGCAGGTAGATGGTCGGGGTGTCCTCGTGATCGGGGAACTTCTTGACGAAGGTGCCGAAGATCTCGATGGCCTTCTCGTGCTGCTCCAGCGCGCCGCGGATGGAGGCGGCGTTGTAGAGCGAGTCGGCCATCTGGGGCACGTCGGGGAAGGACGCCATCTTCTCGAAGTAGGTGGCGGCCTTCTCGAACTCGGTCTGGCTCTCGTAGAGCGCGCCCAGGACGAAGTGGGCCTCGGTGGCCTGGCTCGACTTGGGGAAGCGCTTGATGATGCTCTCGTACAGGTCGATGGACTGCTCGGTCTTCTCGAGCTGCTCGGTCACCGCCGCCGCGTTGAACAGCGCCGCCGGGGCCTGCTCATGCTTCGGGAACTCCTTGGCGAACCGCAGCCACTCGCCGACCGCCTTGTCCTTCTCGCCCTTCTCGCGCAGCTCGTTGGCGTAGTTGTTGATCGACACCGCGATCACGCCCTCGAGCTGGGTCTTGTTGAGCACCTTGTAGTTCTTGCGCTCGAGCATGTACCGGGCCCAGCGCTCCATCTGGTCCCAGCGGCGCAGGCGGTAGTTCGAGTCGAAGAGCGTCGCCGCCGCGAAGCCGGCGAACCGGTGCTTCGGGTGGTGCTCCATGATGACCTCGAGCCGGCTCACGCCCTCGGCGTAGTGGCCCTTCTTGATGAAGATCTCGGCCGCGCGGAACGAGATGGCCGGCACCTCGTCGTCCTTGGGGTAGAGCTCCAGGTACTTGGTGCAGGCGTCGAGGAAGCGGGTCTCCGCCTCCGCGAGGGGCTGCTCCGGGATGGGCTGGAACTCCTTGTCGTCCTTGTTGCGGTCCGTGTAGGCCACGTCCGCTTCCTTGGCCTTCTTCTTCGTGGTCTTGCCGAGGCCGTCGATCCACTCGGGCTTCTCGACGAGGCCCGCGTCGAACATCTGGGCCTCACGCGCCAGGATGATCTGGTAGGCGGAGTCCTTGGAGTACTTGCCCTGGGGATCGCGGGCCACGGCCGCGCCGTACCAGGTGGCGGAGTTGTTCCAGTCCTTCATCTGGTAGAAGAAGATCTCCGCGAGGTAGAACTCCTTCTCGTACAGCTCCTTGGACTCCGGGAACGCCTTGATGAAGACCTCGTAGTACTTGGCGGCGTTGCGGTAGTACGCGTCCGCCTTGTCGGCCTTGGAGGCCTTCTCGAAGTCCTGGGCGCCCTTGTGGTAGGTGCTGATCAGCCAGTCGAGCTGCTCCTCGCGGAACTGCTTCGACCGGATCATCGGCTCCTCCTTGTCCTTGTTGACGGCGTACCAGGACCCCTTGGGCTCGAAGTACACGAAGAACCGGTTGATGACCTGATCGGTCTTCTCCATGTTCTCCTGCTTCTTGTAGGCCGCCGTGATCTGCTCGGCGTACTCGGGGACCTTCGGCCCTTCCTTGTTGGCGCCGATCAGGTACTCGTAGACCGCGACCTCGTCCTCGGTCTTGTCCTGCTTGCTGTAGATGCGCGCGATGCGCTCGAGCTGGTCGCCGGCCAGCTCGTCGCCGCCCAGGCCGCGGAAGTAGTCCCGCGCCAGCTTCCAGCCGTCATCCACCTCGGCGTAGGCCAGCACGAGGCCGCCGTAGGCCTGGCTGGTGAAGTAGATCTTGCGCTTGTCCTTGCCCTTGGAGAGGTCGACGACCTGGTGGAACGACTTGATGGAGTCGTCGAACTCCTTGAGGTTGTAGTGGACGTAGCCGAGCTTGTAGAGCGCGTAGGGGTAGTCCTGGCTCTCCTTGTCCTCCAGGACCTTCTGGTAGTTGGTCTTGGCGGCGAAGAGCAGGTCGTTGTCGAAGTAGTACTCCGCCACCGCCAGGTAGGCGCGGGTGACGAACTTGCTCTTCGGGTACTCCTTGGTCAGGCGCAGCATGTAGCTGGCGCCTTCCTTCTTCTTGTCGGCGGCGTGCAGCCCGCGGCCGAGGTAGAACATGACCTCGTCGATGCGGCTGTAGTTGGGGAACTCCTTGAGGAGGGCCTTGTACTCGGTGAGCGCCGCCGAGTAGTCGGGCTTGGGCTCCTCGGGGCGCTCCTTGACGAGACCCTTGTTCCAGGCCTCCATCGCCTTCTCCCACTCTTGCATCTTGAGGGAGTGGCGATACTTGGCCTCGTCCCACTCCTTCTCCGCGATGCGGAAGAGCAGGTCGGCCTTCTTCTTGTAGAGGGGGTTGTCGCGGAGGATCTTCCGCATGTCCTCGATCTGCCGGCGGCGGACCTTGGACAGCTCGGCCTCCTTCGCGGCGACGACCTTGTCGATCTTCTCCCGCTCGGGATCGATGGCCGCCTTGGTCTCGGCGTCCTCTTCGGGGCGGAAGACGTTGGCCGCCTTGGACTCGCCCGTCTCGAGCGCGGCGTCGGGCTCCTTGCCCTGGGAGAGGGCCGGGGCGGCCGCCAGCAAGACGGCCATGAACGCGAGCAGGATGGACTTCATCGCTTGCACACTTCCTGGAGGTCGCTGCGGTAGCTGTTGATCTCGTCGGCCCAGTACTCACCCTCGAAGGGCCAGGTGACGTACTTGTCGCCCACGAGGACCGAGGCGGCCTCCTGAGCGGCCGCCTCGTCCACGGAGGCGTTGGCCTCGTCGCCGCGCAGATCCTTGGCGATGGACTTCTCGATCTCCTCGGCCGCGGCCTCGTCGATCTCGATGCGGATCTCGGTCATCTGCACCTCGAGCTCCGTCAGGCCCTCGTCCAGCTCCTGCATGAGCTGGTTGAGCTTGATGCCGAGGGCGATGGAGCCCTCCTTCTGGCGGCTCTCGACGGTGTCCAGCAGGCGACCGGCCAGGTCGGCGCCGAGGCGCTCCCGGTCCCGCTTGATGCGCGCGACCTCGCGGCGGTACTTCGTGACCGTCGTGTAGAGGTCGTAGAACTCGCCGTTGGAGATGAGCGCCACGCGGATCAGCTCGGGCAGGACGATGTTCTTGCGGGTCTGGTTGAGGACGAACGCCTTGTAGAGCGCCTCGGGGGAGGCGTACTCGGTCATGAACTGGTTGAGGGGCTGCTTGAGCACCAGGTACCGGCTGCGCAGGCGCTCGATGGCGTCGCGGGCCCAGTCGAAGTGGCACCGGTTCATGAACACGGTGGCCTCGAGCAGGTAGGTGTCCGGGATGTAGTGCTTGCGCCAGTCCGGGCCGTCCAGCGTGTGGAAGATGCCCATGCCGCGGCTGACGTCGCCCTTCAGGAAGTACGACCAGCCCGACTCCAGCAGCGCGTTGACGTAGTTCGTCGAGTCGCTGGGGACCTTGCGGTAGTAGAAGATGGCGGCGTCGAAGCTGCCCAGGCTGTACGCGATGCGCGCCAGCGCCAGGTAGCTGAGGTGCTGGATGCGGGCGTTGCCCTCCCGACCGGCGGCCGTGACCGCGGTCTGGAAGTTCTGGGTCGCGCCGATGAGGCCACGGGCCCAGTCCGCGCCGTCCTCGCCCTCGCTCGGGGTGTCCCCCGCCTCGAGGACCGAGGCCAGGCCCAGCAGGTACTGCGCGTCGGCGTAGTCGTCCGCGCCCTCCTTGACCTCGCCGAGGTAGCGCCGGGCCTCCTCGTAGCGGTTGTAGTCGAAGAAGAACTTGCCGACGAAGTAGTTGAAGCTGTCCTGGGTCTCCTGGGGGAAGCCGCCGACGAAGTGGGCGGTCAGGGCCTCCAGGGTCACCGGGTTGTAGGAGATGCGGCGGGAGCAGTTGCGCAGCCCCTTGAAGGCCGGCTCGAAGACGGGGCTCTCGACGCCCTGCTTGAGGAGGTCCTCGTAGATGACCGCGGCGTTGCCGAAGAGGCCCAGGCCGTACAGGGAGTCGGCCAGGCCGCGGCGCGCCTCGGCGGTGCTGGGCTTGCCGGGCTCCGAGTTCTGGATGAACGCGTCGAACTCCTTCACCGCGGTGAAGTAGTCGCGATCCGCCAGGGCCTCGTTGGCGTTGGCCAGGGCCTCGGCGATGCGCTTGCGCTCCTCGGCGGCCATCTTGGCGCGCTCGGCGTCGGCCGCGCGGCGGGCGGCCTCGCGGATGCGGGCCTCCTCCTCGATGCGGGCCTTCTCCGACTCTTCGTCGGCGCGGAGCTTCTCCAGGGGATCGACGGGGCCGTCGGGGGCCGGGGCGGGCTCGGGGGCCGGGGCTGCGCCCGCGCCACCCGAGGCCATCATGACCTCCATGACCTCCTTCGACACCCCGGCCGCCTCGAGCTTCTGCATGTCGGCGGGCGAGAGGGTGAAGGTCGAGCCCGTGCTCTGGATCGTCTGCACGATCACCTGAGCCGGCAGCCCGGACTTGTGCATCTGGATGACGTTGTCGACCGTGATCGCCCACGCGCTCGCCGCGAGGGCGAGTGTCAGCAGCCCCGCGAGGAGGCTGCTGCCAAGGCGACGACGCCGACGGGATCGGTTCTTCGCGAGCACACGCGCCTCCATCAGATCATGATGCCGAGGCCGAGGGTCAGCTCGACCGGGGAGGAGACGCCGCCACCGAACTTCTCAAAGAAGTAGTGACGGTACTCGGTCCGCACGTTGATGTTCTCGTTGATGAACCACCGGAAGCCCAGGATGGTGTTGCCACCGGGCTTGATCGAGTCGTTGCCCTCGGGGTTCGTCTCGGGGAACTCCTTGGTGTGGAACGCCCCGAAGCCGACGCCGATGAACGTCTCGAAGTGGGCCAGCTTGGCACCCAGCAGGCTGATCTTGCCGTAGATGGGCGCCCAGAGGATGTCCACGTTGTAGTACATCTGCATGTATTCCTGGATGTCGGCCCGCTTCAGGCCGATGTCGTCCACCAGGAACTTGGCGAGGTCGCTGTCCACGTCGATGGCGTAGGCGAAGGACGCCTCGACCTGGAAGGCCTCCGAGAAGTGGTACCCGGCGCGGATGCCCGTGGGGTAGTACACGATGAAGTCGTCGTTGGGGATGATGCCGCCGTACAGGGAGGCCTCGAAGCGGCCATCCTTCTCGTACAGGCGCTTCTGCACCACCTCGACCTGGCGCCGCTGGCCCCAGAAGAGGGCCATGTCCTTCTCGAGGACCTTCTCGGCTTCCGTCGCCGAGTCGTCCTCGGCGGCGACGTCCGCGCCGGCGGCGGGATCGGCCTGTGCGGCCTCCGCGACGTCAGCGGGAGCCTCATCCTGCGCGAGCGCCGGAGTCCACGAGACGGCCAGCGCCGCCAGCACAAACAGGACCTTCTTCATCGGGATCATGCTCCCCGTGTTCACTTGCTGAGCGTTCACTTGCTGAGCCAAAGGCGGGTGTCGAGGTAATCAAGCCGCTCGTCGCGGTTGCGGGCGAGGCGGGCCGGCTGAGCCTCACCGCCGAGCTGCACCGTGAGCTGGGTCGAGAGGAAGTACTCGCCCGGGCCGAAGGCCGGGCCATCGAGGGTCGTGGCGGTCCGCAGCACCCAGGAGCCCACCAGCCGGTTGCGCACGATGTCGCCGAGCGGGCTGCGGCTCTCGGTGAACTCGCTGGCCTGCTCGAGGAGCAGGTGCTCGCCGCCGGTCTTGCAGGCCAGCTCCACCAGCATCGGGTCGCGGCCGCGGGGCAGGCCCGAGCTGACCGGGGGCTGGAGCTGCAGGACGATGACCGGGATGCCATCGGCCGCGTAGCTGTCGATGGCGGCCTTCAGGCGGCTGCGATCCTCGTCGTCGGAGGTGTCGCCGTCCTCGACGCCATCGGTGAACAGCACCACCACCGGGTTGAGGTCGGTGTTGCCGTCGATGATGCTCGACTTGGTGTCGCGCAGGGCGCGCGCGAGGGGCGTGCCGCCGCGCTCGGCTCGGGCGATGTCGGCCAGGGCGGTGTTGATGACGTCGCGGTTCTTGGTGGGCACCGCGGGCCCGTCGCTGTTCTCGCCCGCGTCGATGTTGGGCAGCTCGCCGTTGAACGTCACCATCGACACGAAGGTGCTGCTCGGGAGCACGTTGGTCAGCGTGCGGAAGAACTGCAGGCGCTGGTCATCGGCGTCGGAGCCCTTGTTGGTGTCCACCTCGTCGGTGCGGGGATCGCGGCCGAGGAGGCTGCCCGAGGAGTCGAGCAGGTAGACCACCAGGCGGGCCTGGTTGCGGCGCTCGTCGCCGCCGTTGTAGCGGTACTGCAGCGACTTGGACTGCAGCGTCGCGCCCCGGGGCATGTCGAGGGAGTCGCCCTCCACCACCGCCGGCTCGTCGCCGTTGAAGTTGGTGCGATCCGCGACCTTGTCCCAGGTGAAGTCGTTGGGGCCCAGCAGCTCGCCGACCGGCTTCGTCTCGCGCTGGATCTTGTCGGTCGGCAGGATGCCCGCGTTGTTGTCCCCCAGGAGGAGGATGGAGACGTCGACCTCCGAGAGGTCGGGGCGGTCGTCGACCGCGCAGGCCCCGGGGACGTAGAGCTTCGAGAGGGTCGACCGGGTGGAGTCGAGGCCGACCGTCGAGTCACAGCCGGTGGCCAGCGCCACGGCGGCGAGACCGATGGAGAACCGGAGTCCGCAGAACATCGCGGGGGCCTTTCTTTTCACGGGGTTCGCGCGCTCCGCCGACAGGACGGGTGCGCGCGAACGCGACTTGCTAGCACGGCCCCCTGGAATAGTCAACGAGGCACATGGCCACGAAAACCACCATTCCCAACAAAGCCGGATGGGAACACGTTTGACAGCGCGAACGGGCCCCACGTAGCTTTGCAGCGGCGCGGCGAGGGGATTCAACCAGTGTCAGCGGGGTCGACCCGAGTGAAAATAGTTGCACTCGTTCCTCTTGCCGCCCGACCGGCAACGTGACCTCAGAGAATGAACTGAACGCTGCCGGCGTGGCGAGGAACCGACGGGGGGGCCTTGCAAGAGCGCGGCTGCGGGGCCAGGCGGGAGTCCACATGAACCAGATCACGGGGTGTCGTTCCCTCACGGGGCGATCGAATTGGCTGCAGCTGCTGCTCGTGGGGGCGCTCGTCGCCCTGGGATCGGCGGCCTGCGATGACGACGGCGGCGGCGGCGTGCGGACGGCGGCCTCGCCGACCATCCGCGTCGATCCTTCGGAGATGCTCTTCCCGAAGGTGGCGCCGGGCAGCAGCGCCGAGCGCCAGGTGGACGTCTCGAACACCGGCAGCGGCGAGCTCATCATCGCCAACATCGACTTCAACGTGGCCGCGAACCGCGGCTACGAGCTGTACTGGTCCCGGCCGGCGGCCGGCGAGTCGGACGGCGGCGTCGATCAGCTCGTGGGCTACACCTCGGATCTGCAGGACCGCTTCCCCTACCCGCTGCGCATCCAGCCCGGGCAGGTGATGACCCTGGTGGTCGTCTACAATGCCCTGGATGACAACCCCACCGATGGCACCATCACCATCGAGTCCAACGACCGGGCCACCCCCACCGCCACCATCCGCATCCGCCAGTCAGACGTCGGCGCCGAGATCAACGTCTCGCCGCGCACCGTCGACTTCGGCCGCGTGCCGGCGACCATGGAGGCCTTCGAGGACGTGACCGTCGCCAACATCGGCCAGGTCACCCTGAACATCGACCAGATCCTCCTCAACGGCTCCCAGGACTTCACGCCCCTGATCAACAACATGGACCCGCGGCGCCAGCCGGAGGCCCTCGACGATCCCGATCAGGACGGCGAGCCCGGCCTCGGCCCCGACAAGCGCTTCACCATCCGCGTGCGCTACTCGCCGCTGGTGGAGGGCCCGGATCGCGGCGAGATGTCCATCTTCTCCGACGACCCCGCCTCCCCCGAGGTCAAGGTCAGCCTCGTGGCCAACGGCGCGACGCCCTGCATGAACGTCACGCCCCCGGCCCTCGAGTTCCGCACCAGCCTGGTGAACCGCACCGACTCCCGGCCGCTCTCCATCGAGAGCTGCGGCGGCGAGCAGCTCGAGATCACCCGCATCTACATGGCCGAGGACTCCGATCCGGCCTTCGAGCTGGACGTCGAGAGCGTGCCCGAGCTGCCCGCCCTGCTGCCGGCCGCCGATCCCGCCGCTGCCCCCCCGAGCCGCGCCATCCGGGTGCAGTTCACCCCGCGGGAGCAGCGCATCTACAACGGCAAGCTCATCATCGAGAGCAACGACCCGGTCACCCCGCGCCGCGAGGTGAGCCTGCTGGGCCGCGGCGTGCTCAACGCCTGCCCCCAGGCCCGCGCGCTGCAGGACGAGTTCTACGTGGTGCCCCTGGACGTCGTGACCCTCGACGGCTCGGCCTCCATCGATCAGGACGGCCCCAACAACCTGCCCGTCGAGTACGAGTGGGTGGTCGTCAGCCGCCCCGACGGCTCCGTGTCCCAGCCCGTCGAGAACTTCTTCAACAACCAGTCCCCCGCCGACGGCGGCCCCCGGGACGACACGATGACGCCCACGTCCCTCTTCTTCGTGGACCTGGCCGGCACCTACGTCGTCGAGCTGCGCGTCCGCGACAACCTGGGCCTGGACTCCATCGCCTGCGACAACCCGGCGGTGGTGACCATCGTGGCGCGGCCCGAGGAGGCCATCCACGTGCAGCTCGTCTGGGACACCCCCAACGACCCCGACCAGACCGACGCGGGCGGCGCCGACCTGGACCTGCACCTGCTGCACCCGAACGCGGAGAACTGGTTCTCGGCGCCCTATGACTGCCACTACGCCAACCCGGTGCCGGACTGGGGGCAGCTCGAGAACCCCGCCGACGACCCGTCGCTCGACATCGACGACATCAACGGCGCCGGCCCCGAGAACGTGAACCTGGACCTGCCCGAGAACACGGACGTGCTCGGGGCCCCGTACCTGGTGGGCGTGCACTACTACAACAGCAGCGACCGCCTCACCGGCTTCGACTACGGGCCGAGCTTCGCGACCGTGCGCGTCTTCATCAACGGGGAGCTGTCCTGGGATGGCCGGGACGACCTGGAGAACGGCCGCCGCGAGATGGAGGCCGAGGATCACTTCTGGGACGTGGTGCAGATCACCTGGCCGGATGGCAACGTGACGACCCGCAACCGGTACTACAACCAGCGCCCGTAAGGGCCGGTTGACGGCTGGTCGACGACCCCGTGCCGCCTCGCGGCCGGGGTCGTCGTGTTTCAGGACCCGAAAAAAGCGCGGGTCGGGCACACGACGGCCCGGTCCGGCTACACTGCGACCCCGACATCCCGTTCCCGCTCTCCAGAGCACCCTGCAAGAGGAGGAGGCATGCGCCCCTGGAATCTCCCCGGTCTCGCCCTGCTGCTGGGCCTCTCGTCCCTCGCCCTGGTGGCCTGTGACGACACGGGGGACGGCCTGAACACGACGCGGACGCCGCTGCTGCGCATCACGCCGTCGACCGGCTTCCTGTTCCCCCAGCTGGGCGTGGGCGAGTCGGCCGAGCGCCAGGTGGAGCTGCTCAACGCCGGGGCCGCCGATCTCATCGCCGTGAACCTGGAGCTGCGCGACCGCTCTACCGCGGGCGAGTACCAGATCCTGCTGGAGCAGGGCGGGGAGCGCCGCCCCCTGCCCGAGCGGCTGGTGCTGGCCCCCGATCAGCGGGCCCTCCTGGTGGTCATCTACAGCACCGCCGACGAGTCCCCTGCCCCGGATCGCGGCAGCGTCACGTTCGCCACCAACGATCCGCAGAACCTGGACGTCGAGCTGCCCATCGTGGCGGGCGAGTCCGGGGGCGAGATCGACGTGTCCCCGCGCACCCTCGACTTCGGCGCGGTCGAGGCGGGCGAGAGCGCCGTCGAGACCATCTCGGTGCAGAACATCGGGCGGCTGCCGCTCACCATCAGCGGCGTCTCGGTGAACGGCCCGGCCGACTTCTCGGCGCGCCTGGGGGATCGCCTGCTGACCGGCGGCGGCGCCTTCGAGCCCATCGTCATCGAGCCCGACGGCCGCATCACCCTCGACGTCACGTACGCCCCGCCCAGCGCCGGCCCTGACCAGGGGCAGCTCATCATCACCTCCGACGATCCGCAGCGCCCCACCGAGAACGTGAACCTCGTCGCCAACGGGGCCGCGGCCTGCCTGCGGGTGGTGCCCGACGCCGTCGAGTTCGGCGCGGCCCTGCTGGTGGAGGATCGGGCCGCTCCGACCCCGAACCGCCAGCTCCTGAGCGTGGAGAGCTGCGGCTCGACGCCGCTGCGGGTGGATCGCTTCGAGTTCCAGGGCGGCGACGCCTTCGACCTGGCGGAGCCCTTCATGGTGGAGGAGGGCGAGCCCCTCATCCTGCTGCCGGCGGCGACGCCGGGGGAGGCCTTCCCGAGCCAGCCCGTGCCCATCGGCTTCTGGCCCGTGCTCGCCGACGCGTACGGCGGCACCCTCCTCATCCACAGCAACGCCGAGGACAGCCCCACCCGGGTGCAGCTCTTCGGCCGCGGGGTCAACAACACCTGCCCCATCCCCGACGTGACGGAGGAGACGTACCAGGTCCAGCCGCTCGACATCATCACCCTCGACGGCAGCCCCTCCGTGGATCCGGGCGGCCAGGTCGTGGAGTGGGAGTGGTCGGTGGTGGAGCGGCCGGATGGCAGCGTCAGCGCGCCCCTCCAGCGCATCGCCGACCTGCAGCGGCCGGCGGACGGCGGCGATCCCGACGACACCAGCGATCCGACGGCGCAGTTCTTCGTCGACCTCGCCGGGCGCTACGTCATCGACCTGCGCGTGAAGGACAACCTCGGGCAATACTCTTGCGATCCGGTGGCTTACAAGCGCGTGACCATCGAGGCGGTGCCCGACAAGGACCTGCACGTCCAGCTCGTCTGGTCGACGCCGGACGACCCGGACGAGACCGACCGCATCGGCACCGACGTGGACCTGCACTTCAAGCACGGCGACGCCGGCGCCTCCTGGAACGCCGACGCCAACGGCTACGACTGCTACTTCGCCAACGTGAACCCCGACTGGGGCATCGCCGGCGACGCGGCCGACAACCCGTCCCTGGACATCGACGACACCAACGGCGCGGGGCCGGAGAACGTGAACCTCAACCGCCCCGAGCCCGGGGTGACGTACGAGGTCGGGGCCATCTACTTCCGCGCCGAGAGCACCTTCGGCGTGGCCGGGGCCGACCCCCGGCTCGAGCACCCCAGCTACGTGACGGCCCGCATCTTCGTGCGCGGCGAGCTGCTGGTGGAGGAGGTGGCCGTCGAGCTGACCACCCTGCGGCAGCTCTGGCGCATCGCCACCATCCGCTGGTGCGAGGACAGCCCGGCCTGCCCCGAGATCATCCCCGTGGGCGAGGTCCTCACCGAGGATCAGTACAGCAACCGCTGACGCCCTGCGCTGACCCACGCCCGCGCTTGTCCGGGCGCCGGGGCCGCTGATAAGGTGCGGCGGCCATTTCGGCGGGGAGGTCCTGAATCATGCGGTTTTCGTTGCGTGCCGCGGGGGTTGTGGGTGCCCTGTGCGCCCTTCTGCTGGCCAGCGGCTGCTCTTGCGACGATGACACCGGCGGGCTGCGCAGCGCGCGCTTCCCCCGGCTCGTGGTGGACCCCGACCAGATCGCCTTCGCCCTGGTGCCCGTCGGCGAGAGCGCCGAGCGGACCATCGTGCTGACGAACGCCGGCGGCAGCCGCCTGCGCATCGACGCCATCGACTTCTCCAACTCCACGGACGGCCGGGAGTTCTCGAAGCGCAACCCCGAGCTGCCCCTCATCCTGGAGGCCGGGGACAGCACCGAGGTCGTGGTGGCCTACGCCCCGCGCGACTCGGGCACCGACTCCGGGGCGCTGGTCATCAAGAGCACCGACGAGGCCCGCCCCGAGGTGATCGTGCCCATCACGACGCTGGAGTCGGGGGTGGATCTCCAGATCGACCCCGACCGGCTCATCTTCGTGGTCGGGGCCGAGGGGGCGTCGGAGACCAAGACGGTCAACCTGCGCAACATCGGCAACGTGCCCGTGGCCATCACCGGCGTGCGGCTGGGCGAGGCCACCTCCGAGGACTTCAGCCTGGAGAGCGACGCCGAGGCGCGCCCCACCCTGGCCCGCAACGACGACGTCACCTACAGCGTGACCTACACCGCCCGCGGCGGCGGCGTCGACAGCGGCACCCTCATCATCGAGACCGACAACGACGTCTTCGCCCGCATCGTCATCCCGCTGGAGGCCGTGCAGCCCAGCGCCGAGATCGAGGTGAGCCCGGCCGAGGTGGCCTTCGGGGCCGTGGAGCTGGGCGCCGAGAGCGACGTCATCGACGTCTTCGTGGAGAACCGCGGCGACGCGCCGCTGGTCATCGACTCCATCGACTTCGCCCTGGCCCCGGCCCCCATCAACGACCAGTTCTCCCTCATCGGCCTGGACGCCTTCGAGTTCCCCGTCACCGTCGAGGAGGAGGGCTTCATCCAGTTCGGCGTGCGCTACCACCCGCAGGTGGACGGCGCCCACCGCACCGGCATCGTCATCAAGAGCAACGACGCCGACGAGGGCCTCGTGACGGTGCCCGTCACCGGCCGCGTGCCCCAGCCCTGCATCACGGTGGCGCCGGGCGATCGCCTGGAGTTCGGCCGCGTGGCCCTCGGCCAGGACTCGGCCCGCAAGCTGCTGCGCGTCGCCAACTGCGGCGACCTGCCCATCAGCATCGACGCCATCGCCATCGACAACCCCGGCTTTTCCTGGCAGCCGGCCGCCGGCGGCCCCGGCGTGGGCGCCATGCTGGAGCCCCGCACCGGCCTCGACCTCGAGATCTGGTACCACAACGACGATCTGGCCGAGGGCGAGCTGGACGAGGGCATCCTCACCATCGACAACAGCACCCGCGATGATCCCCGCCTGCAGGTGGACCTGCAGGTGGTGGGCGGCGGCGCGCCGACGTGCGACCTGCTGGTGGTGCCCAACCGCGTGAACTACGGCCTGGTCACCCGCGGCCGCAACGTCACCCGCGAGGTGAACATCGTCAACCGCGGCACCGGGGCCTGCGAGCTGCGCTCCGAGGTCATCGCGCCCCTCATCCCCATCCCCGGCTTCCCGTCCATGTTCATCCTGACGGGCCCGGCCGGCCGCCAGAACGTGCCCCCCGGGGCGTTCGTGCCGGTGGAGATCACCTACCGCCCCGTCGTTGTGGGCGCCCACGCCGAGCGCTACACCATCACGTTCTGGGATCCCTTCGGCAACGAGGAGCGCATGGCGTTCGCGGACCTGCAGGGCCTCAGCGGCGAGAGCGAGATCGCGGTCATCCCCGGCCGCCTCGACTTCGGCGCCGTCACGGCCGGCGAGTGCGCCTCCCGCGAGGAACGCATCACGGTCTACAACAACGGCATCACCGACCTCTGCATCCAGGACCTGCGCTTCGAGGGGGCCTGCGACGAGTTCTTCCTGGTGGATCGCCCGGTGGCCGACGCCGACGGCTGCATCCTGGTGACGCGCCGGCAGCCGGCGGACTTCCTCTTCGTCTACGAGCCCGGCGACCTGGGCGAGGACGACTGCACGCTCATCATCGTCTCCGACGACAACGACAACCGCGAGCTGCGGGTGCCGCTGCGCGGCGAGGGCGTGGCCGACGAGCACCAGACCGACATCTTCGAGCAGGGCTCCGGCCGCACCGTGGACGTGCTCTTCGTCGTCGACAACTCCGGCTCGATGCAGGAGGAGCAGGACAGCCTGCGCGACGACTTCCGCAGCTTCATCCAGGGCGCCCAGCAGTTCCGCAACGACTACCAGCTCGGCATCGTGACGACGGACATGATGGCCGCCAACGACTCGGGCAAGCTCAAGGGCAACCCCCGCATCATGCGCCGCGCGGCCGACGTGGAGGCGCAGTTCCAGCGCACCGTGCAGGTGGGCACCAACGGCGCCGGCGAGGAGCTGGGGCTGGAGGCCGCCTACAAGGCCCTCTCCGATCCGCTCGTGTTCGACACCGGCGTGGCCTGCCAGAACGACGGGCAGTGCGTCATGCCCGACACCTGCGTGGAGGGCCGCTGCGGCGGCTACAACCGCGGGTTCCTGCGCGACAACGCCGCGCTCGAGATCGTCTTCGTCTCCGACGAGGAGGACCACTCGGCCAGCCCGCTGGACTTCTATGTCGACTTCTTCAAGAGCATCAAGGGCTTCCGCAACGAGGCGCTGATGCACGCCAGCGCCATCGTCGGCGCCCGCAACGGCCAGGCGGCCGAGTGCCAGGGCCCCGGGGGCGCCGCCGACGCCGGCCGCCGCTACGTCGAGGTCGCCAACCGCACCAACGGCTCCGTCTTCAGCATCTGCGACGGCGGCTTCGGCCCCCTGCTGCGCGACCTGGGCAACCAGGCGTTCGGCCTGCAGCGGCAGTTCTTCCTGTCCCGGCCGGCGGTGCGCGCCAGCATCGAGGTGCAGGTGGATGGCGCCCCGGTGCGCGACGGCTGGGTCTACGACGAGGAGAGCAACGCCGTCGTCTTCGACGAGGCCGCCACCCCCCAGCCCGGCCAGACCATCCGCGTCGACTACGACGCCCGCTGCTTCCCGCGACGCAACTGACCGAGGAGATTCCGCATGACCCGGCGCCTGAACCCGCTGGCCCTCCTGGGCCTCCTGATCGTCTTCGCGGGCTGCGATGACGGTGACTTCACCCGCAAGCGGTCCAACGACATCTCGCTGAACCCGACGACCATCAACTTCGCCCGCGTCGTGCCGCCCCAGACGGCGGCCGAGGTGGTGACCATCCGCCACGCCGGCGAGACGGAGCTGCGGGTCGACAAGGTCTACCTGGAGGACTACCCGGAGTGCGACCGCGGCAAGCTGGGCTTCTCGGAGTCGGACCGCCTGCCCGATGACGTCAAGGCCATGTGCCCGCTCATCATCGACGCCATCGGCACGGTGGACGGCCAGCTCCCCGCGCGCCTCATCAGCGGGCAGTTCTTCGACGTGAACCTGCGCTTCCAGCCCGTCGGGGCCACCGTGCCCCTGCCGACCCGGCTGGTGGTGGAGTCGAACGCCCTCGACAAGGCGAAGCAGTACGTCGAGATCGGCTTCGACCAGCCCATCCCGCAGATCCAGGCCGAGCCCGTCGTGGCCTTCCCCGGCGGCGTGGCCGGCACCGAGTTCCTGCTGGTGCGCAACATCGGCAGCGGGCCCCTCGTGGTGGACCAGTACACGCTGAGCCTGGTGTCGGAGCCGGCCCTCGATCCGCAGACCCAGGAGCCGGTGCCCGAGTTCATCATCAGCGAGGACTCCCCCCTCCCCTGGACCATCCCCGAGAACCAGGCGGTGACCGTCCAGATCGAGTACGACCCCTTCGACGGCAACCGCGACACCGCCGAGCTGGTCTTCCAGAGCAACGACCCCGACCAGCCCCGCTTCACCGTCACGCTGACCTCGGCCCCCGTCTTCGGCGTGCTGGGCGTGCAGCCCAACCCGGCCATCTTCGGGGAGCCCCGCGCCGGGGACGCCGTCGAGCAGGTCATCAGCTTCACCAACTCGGGCGTGCGCTACGTCGACGTGCAGCAGATCACCCTGAACCAGCCGGGTGAGGACTACAGCCTCGACAGCAACCAGCAGACGTCCTTCCGCCTCGCCGGCGGCCAGGCCCGCGAGCTGCGGGTCGTCTACCGCCCCGCGACCGCCGAGGGCTCCGACGCCGAGCTGGTGGTGCAGTACGACGACGGCGACGACCGCACCCCCGGCCAGCTCACCGTGCCCCTCGTCCGCCGCGGCGACGGCCTGCCGGCCATCATGGAGGTGGCCCCGGCCGCCGTGGACATGAGCGACGTGGCGCTGGGCGGCTCGCGCACCCAGGACATCGTGCTGACCAACAACGGCGGCCAGGCCCTCGCCATCAGCCGCATCGGCCTGAGCACCGACGCCGACGGCCCCGGCATCCCCGCCTCGGATCCCGAGTTCGAGATCGTGGCCGGCGGCGACGCCGTCATGGTGGCCCCCGGCGACAGCCACACCGTCCAGGTGAAGTTCAGCCGCGGCGCGGACGACCGCATCGTCCACATCGCCGCCCTCGTGGTGGAGAGCAACGCCGCCTCCAGCCCCGACGTGGTCTTCTTCACCTCCAACCCGCCCCAGGAGTAGGCAGGCGTGACCAGCCTCGCGGAGCACGCCGCGCTGCTGGCCAAGGTCGACGCCTTCTCCGCGGCCGCCGAGGCGGCCCAGGGCCCCTGGCTCGCCTGCCGCCGCGGCTGTGACGGCTGCTGCCGCCTGCGCCGCACGGCCTGGGCGGTGGAGGTCGACGCCGTCCGCGCCCATGTGCAGACGCTGCCCCCCGCCCGCCAGGCCGAGCTGGCCGCCCGCCGGGCCGACCCCGCCGTCGCCGCGGGCGCGCGCTGCGTCTTCCTGGACGCCGACGGCGCCTGCGCCGTCTACCCCGCCCGGCCCGTCATCTGCCGCACCCACGGCCCCGTCGTGACGTCCGCCGAGGGCGGCCTGCAGTGGTGCGACCTGGGCTTCGTGGGCCTCGACGTCGCCGCCGTGGCCGCCCAGGTGGACGCGAGCAGCGTCCTCGACCTCGACCGACTCAACACCGTGCTGGCGGTGGTCAACGCGCGCCACCTGGCCCGGCACCCGGGCCCCGCGCGCCTGCCCCTCGACGCCGCCCTGGAGGACTCCCCATGACCCGCGCCCTGCCCGCCGCCTGCCTGCTCGCCCTCGGCTGGCTGCCCGCCTGTGACAGCGGCGGCGACGCCGATCCCGGCGCGGACGCCGCCGTCGGCCCCGCCACCGACGGGGGCGGCCCGGTCGGCGCCGACGCCGGCCCGGGCGGCGACGACGCCGCGCCCCCCCTCAGCCTGCGGGTGGTCTCCGGCGACCTGACCTACGTGGAGGGCCAGCACATCTACTCGGTGCAGGTCGATGGCCGGCTGCGCCAGCGCATCACCCAGGACGCCGCCCTCTGGAGCGATCACGCCGTCGGCCCCGACCCCCGCTACGTGGCCGCCGTCCGCCACCGGGACGGCGACGGGGACGGCAACGACGACGCCGACGGGCCGGGCGAGGTCTGGATCATCGACGTGCGCGACCGCCTCTCCTGGCCCATCAGCCCCGAGGGCTGCGACGCGGGCATCGGCGGCGTCGGCTGGCGCGACGAGGTGCGGGTGGCCTTCGCCATGAGCTGCGACGGCCTGCCCTCGGTCATCTACCTGGGCAGCCGGGACGACCGCAGCCGCGACCTCGCGGGCCTCCTGCCGGTCACCACCCACGAGGAGCCCGTCCGGGACGTCTTCCCCGCGGTGGCCACCCCCCTGATGACCTACGTGGTCGACGCCCAGGCGTGCAGCGCGGGCGGCACCTGCATCACCAAGCCCCAGATCTGGGTCGCCGACGCCGACATCGGCCTGCGCTGCCGGCTCACGGACGGCGACTCGCGCTTCACCGACACCGGCACCATCACCGGCCCCGACCGCCGCCTCGGTGATCACGAGCCCGCCTTCAACGGCGACCTCAGCTCGGTGGTCTTCAGCCGCAACGTCGGCGGCAAGGGCCGCGGCCCCGACGGCCACCGTGATCTCTTCCGGGTAGGCGTCGACCGGCGCGCCCTCTTCGGCGGCCAGGAGACGTGCGGCCAGGGCGGCACCCTGGTGAACCTGTCCGAGGACCTGTTCGAGGACAGCTACCCGAGCCCGGCCGGCCCCGTCACCGGCGACGAGCGCTACCCCCGCGGCCCCGCCGGCCGCGCGCCCGTGGGCGCCGTGCTCTACACCGGCCAGCCCGTCGTGGACGGGGCCGTCATCGGCAGCGCCGTGTACCTGGTCGATCCGAGCGGCACCCGCCGCGCCCTCACCCCGGAGGGCGGCGACGCCTCCCACGGGAGCTGGATCGTGACCGACTACCTGCTCGACGGCGAGCGGTAGCCCCGCTACTCCACCTCGGGCCGCACCAGCGCCTTGTAGAAGACCTGCACCTGCTCGAGCCGGTAGGGCGTCACGCTGCCCCCCGCCGCGTTGTTGTAGAGCACCACCTCGATCTGCGTGGGCGCCTTCGGGTCCGGGGGTGGCAAATGCGGAGTCAATCCGAAGACTTCCACGCGCAGGCGGCCGCGCGGCGGCGCGTAGCGGCCGAGCACGGTGCCCTGGCCGGCCGTCAGCGTCAGGAAGCAGGGACCGTCCCCGTCGGGGCGGTGCGTGAGCGCCATGTCGGCCTAGCGGGTGTCAGGCGGGAACGTCAGCCGCATACGCAGGAAGCCGCCCGGCAGCAGCAGGTGGGCGCCGGCGATGGCCTCGACGGGGCCGCCCAGCTCGGCCTCCACCGCGCTGGAGTGGCGCAGGCGGGGGCCGGTGAGATCGACGATGAGGGCCTGATCATCGCCCATCCGGGCGTGGGCGCGCCCCTCCGTCCCCTGGCGCCGCTCGCAGGTGCGGCCCTCGAACTCGCAGCCGCGCTCGCACTCCGCCTTGTCGACGACCATGCCGCACCGCTCGGCGACGCAGCGGTCCAGCTCCTCCGCGCAGAGGCCGGAGACCTGGTCCAGCTGGCGGAGGCCGGCGCAGCCGGCGAAGAGGGGCACGAGGAGCAGGAGGGCGCGGCTGAGCATCGGGGGCCGGGTCCGAGCTAGAGTGGCGACCTCGCGATATTGACCCAGATGGCACCCATGGCGCACCCCCTCTTCCCCCCTGCCCTGGCGGCGCTCGTCGCCCTGGGCCTGGCCGGCCAGGCCGCCGCGCACGGCGGCGCTCCCCAGGTGAAGCACATCCGCTTCCCCCCCGCCATCGGCGGGACCCCCTGGCTCATGGACGAGCTGGGGCTGCTGGCCCGCACCGACGCCGGCTACACCTGGCTCTGCGACGACTCCGTCTCGCCCGTCGTGGGCTTCGAGATCATCGAGCCCCTCGACGCCGATCACTGGGTGCTCTCCACCCGGGCCGGCATCTTCCTCACCGAGGTGGCAGGCTGCGGCTACACCCAGGTGCCCGGCCCGCTCACGGAGCACGTCACCGCGTCGCTGCTCCCCCACCCCGGCCGCCCCGGCGAGCTGCTCACCTCGACGGCGACGCTCGGCATCCTCAACGACGTCTACCGGACGGTGGACGGCGGCCAGACGTGGACGCCCGCGGGGCTCGAGTCGACGACGCGCATCCGCTCCATCCTGCGGTCCGACGCGGATCCGGACGTGGTCTACGCCAGCCATGGCGCCGGCGCGAGCCGCAGCGACGACGGCGGCGCCCGCTTCGTGCCCATCACCCTGGGCCCGCCCGCTGAGGCGCTCCCGGGCGAAATGCCCATTCGTCCCGAGGAGTTCCGCTTCCTCGCCTCCCACCCCGTCGACCCGGCGGTGGCCTTCGCGGTCATCGAGCGGTTCCCGGCCTCCTTCGTCGTGCGGACGGACGACGCGGGGGCGACCTGGACGGTGGTGCTGGCCATCGAGGACTCCCCCGACAGCCTCGCGTTCACCCAGGACGGCCAACGGGCCCTCATGAGCACGCCCTTCCTCGGGCTGCAGCGGTCCGTGGACGGCGCCCAGACGTTCGAGGCCGTGCCCTCGGCGGGCATCATCGGCTGCCTGACCCGCGAGCCGGGCACCGACCGCATCTGGGCCTGCGGCCGCGGCCGCCCGCTCACCTGGGTGGCGGCGACCACCGACGACCTGGGGGCGACCTGGGACGTGGAGCTGGCGCAGTACGCCGACCTGGTGGGCACCTGGAGCTGCCCGGCCGACTCCACGACGGCCCACGCCTGCCGGCAGCAGTGCCCGCCGGCGGATCCCGCCTGCGTCCCGCCCGATGGGGGCGTGCCCGACACGACGAGCGACGGCGGGGCGGAGGACGCCGGCGTCGCCGACGCGGGCGCCGAAGCCGACGCGGCGGAGCCTCCCCCCGGGGGCGGCGGCGACGACGGCTGCCGGAGCGCGCCGGGGGCGGGCGGGGGTGGCCTGGTGCTCCTCGCTCTCCTGGGGCTGCGGCGGCGTCGCCGGCTTTGACACCTTCGCCGCCCGCCGAACATCATTCCCCTCATGCGGCTGTCGCCCCCCACCCCCGCCCGGTGCCTGGCCTGGGTGATCTTGCTGGCTGGCTGCGGCGCCGCGCCGCCCCCGCCCCCTCCGCCGACGCCGCCCCCTGCGGACGCGGCCGGCCGCGCGGCCGCCTGTGGCGAGCGCCTGCGCCCCGATGACGAGGCCGCCCACGCCTGCTACCGCGACGCGATGATGCGCCTGCGGCGGCTCCCCGAGGCCGTCGAGCGCCTCGCCGCCGACCGCCGCGCCCACCCCGAGGACGAGCGCCGCTGGTACCTGGAGGTCCGCGCGCGCCTGCTGGGCGACCCCCGCGGCGCCGTCGAGGTGGCCCGCCTGTGCCTGGAGCGCCTGCCCGACGCCCCGTGGTGCGGCCTCGCCCTCGGGCTGGCCCAGGAGCGCGGCAGCGACCTGGCCAGCGCCCTCGCCCAGGTCTCCCAGGTGGTGCCGCGGCTCGACGAGGCGCCCGCCCTGGCCGCCCTCGCCCGCCTGCGCCTGTCGGCCGGCCAGGGCAAGGAGGCGGTCGACCTCGTCCGCCGGGCCCTGGGCCGCGACCCGGCCTCGGCGGATGTGCAGGTGGCCGCCGCGTGGTCGGCGCTGGTGGAGGGCGACCGCCTGCGGGCCGAGGCGCACATCGCCCGCGCCCTGGAGGCCGGCCCCGACGGCGCCGGGGGCCTCATCGCCCGGGCGCGCCTGCACCTGCTCGTCGGCGATGGCCCGCGCGCCTCGGCGGATCTACGCGCCGCCCTCGCCGCCGACCCCGATCACGACCCCGCGCGCGAGACCCTGGCTGACTTGCTGCTGGAGCAGGGCGAGCGGGGGGCGGCCCTGGAGCACCTCAACGTCCTCATCGACCGCCAGCCCCGGCGCGGCGACCTGATGGTGAAGCTGGGCATGGCGCTGCTGGGCCTGGGGAACGCCGAGCGCGCCCTGGGCTGGGCCGACCTGGCCCTGGGGCTCCAGCCCGATGACGTCGAGGCCCTGGGCCTGCGCCTGCGGGCGCTCATCGCCTCGGGCGATCACGCCGCCGCCACGAAGATGCGCGACCGGGTCTTCACCGGCCGCCAGGCCGCGCGGCAGCAGGTCCTCGCCGCCCGGGCCTGGGCCGCGGCCGGCCAGGGCGGCCGCGCCGAGTCCGAGTTCGCCGACGCCGCCGCCCGCCACCGCGAGGACGCGGCCGTCTGGCGGGCCTACGCCGACTGGTACCACCGCACCGGCCGCCTCGGCCGGGCCGCGACCATCCTGCGCAAGGGCATCGAGGCCGTGCCCGGGGACGCCGGCCTGCACGCCGACCTGGCCGCCATCTTCGAGGAGGGCGAGCACCCCGACCAGGCCCGCAGCGCCATGGCCGAGGCCGCGCGCCTGGCCCCGGAGGAGCCGGATCACCAGGACGAGCTCGCCCGGCTCGAGTTCCTGAGCCGGCACGTCGACGAGGCCATCGTCCGCTGGGAGTCGCTGCTGGTGCGCCACCCCCGCGCCGATCGGGCGCGGCTGCGGCTGAGCCAGGCGTACCGCGCGCTGCGGCGCTACGACGAGGCCAGCGAGGAGCTGCGGGCCCTGCTGGGCTGGCACCCCGGGGACTCGGCCCTGCTGGGGACGCTAGGGCAGGTGCTGCTGGAGGGCTCGCGCCCGGCGAAGGCCATCCCCGTGCTGCGCGACGCCCTCGGGCGGGGCGGCGACAGCCGGACGCTCAAGCCGTTGCTGGCGTCCGCCCTGGCCGCGACGGGCGCCCACGCCGAGGCCCAGCAGACCTACGAGGCCGCCCTGCGCGAGGATCCCGCCAACCGGGCCCTGCGCTTGACCTACGGGCGCTTCCTCGAGGTCACCGCCGATCCCGAGGCGGCCGCGCGCGTCTATCGCTCCCAGCTCGCCCGCGACCCGGAGGACGCCGACGCCCAGGCGCGCCTGACCGTCCTCGGGCTGCCCGGCGGCGCGCCGCGCTGGCCCGCCGCCGAGGGCGACCCGGCCCTCGCGCCCCTCGCGGCCCGGGCCCCCGCCGCCCCCGAGCAGGGCGCCACGGTGCTGCGCGACGAGCACCACGTCGTCGTCGACGGCGCCGGCCTCGCGAGCATCCGCCACGTCCGCACCGTGCTCCTGCAGGACGCCGCCGCGGTCGAGCGCCACGCCACGGCCATCCTGGGCTTCGACGCCGGCCACGCCCCCACCATCCTGCGCGCCCGCACCCTCACCCCGGACGGCGAGGACGTCCCCGTCGGCCCCGAGGCCCAGGAGATCGCCAACCCCCACGCCGGCACGGCCCTGCACGGCGACATGCGTCAGCTCATCCTGCGCTTCCCCCGGGTGGAGCCCGGGGCCATCGTCGACTACGAGGTCGTCACCCACCGACCCAACCCCGAGCTGAAGGGCATCTGGTGGGATGGCTACGTGCTGGGCAACCTGGAGCCCACGGTGGCGGCCCGCTACAGCCTGGACCTGCCGGCCGACGAGCCCCTGAAGCTCGGCACCACCGGCCTCCCCGCGGCCGCCGAGACGCGGGCGGACGGGCGGCGCCGCCTGGCCTGGGCCGTGGCCGACCTGCCGGGCTACACCCTCACGGCGCGGGAGCGCCTGCCCGCCGTCTTCGTCTCCAACCTGAAGGCCTGGTCCGCCGTCGACGCCTGGTACCACGGCCTCTTCGCCGACCGCGCCCGGCCCACCGAGGCCCTGACGGAGAAGGCCCGCGCCCTCACCGCCGACGCCCCCGACGCCCGGGCCCGCGTGGCCGCGATCTACCGCTTCGTCGAGCGCAGCGTGGCCTACCTGGGCATCGAGTTCGGCATCGGCGCCTACCAGCCGCGGCCCGCCGCGACGACGCTGGCGACCCACAAGGGCGACTGCAAGGACATGACCGCCCTCATGGTGGCGCTCCTCGGCGGCCTCGGCATCGAGGCCCACGCCGCCCTGGTGCGCCCCCGCGGGCAGGCCCCGTTCATGGCCGAGCACGTCTCCCCGGGGCAGTTCAGCCATGTGCTGCTGCACGTCCCCGCCGGCGACCTGTGGCTCGACGCCACCGCCGGCCTGGGCACCCTGGACGCCATCCCCGACGCCCTGCGCGGCCAGACCGCCCTCATCGTCGACGGGAAGGGCGGCCGGCTGGTCGACATCCCCGAGGGCACGGCGGCGGCCAGCACCATCCGCCAGCGCGACGTCTTCACCCTGAACCCCACCGGCGGCGGCACCCTGGAGAGCGCCCTCACCCTCACCGGCGATCCCGCCGGCACCGCCCGCCAGCGCCTGCTGCCCCTCGACGCCGGCGGCCGCGACGCGCTGCTGGCCTCGCCGGGCTACCTGCTGCCCGATGGCCGCATCCCGGCGGCCGTCTCGGCCACGGGCCTCGACGATCCCGGGGTCCCGCTCGTGCTCACCGCCCGCCACCCCAGCCCCGACCTGGTGGCCCTGCGGGTGGACGGGGCCCTCGTCGTCTCCCACGACCTGCGCTTCTTCACCGACGGCCCCCTGCCCGCCTTGGGCAGCGAGGGCTGGCTGGCCGCGCCGCGCACCCTGGAGCAGCGCGTCGTCCTCGTCCCGCCGGCGGGCTACCGCTTCGAGTGGGCCCCGCTGAAGGCAAACGTGAAGATCGCCGACGCCCGCCTGACCGTCAGCGAGCAGCGCGGCGCCGGCCGCACAGAGATCACCGCGCGCCTCGTGCTGCCCCGCGGCCCCCGCGACGCCGCCGCCCACCAGCGGCTCCTGGCCCAGCTCCGCCACGAGGTCGTGGCCCTGGGGCAGCCCCTGCGCATGGTGCCCGGCCCGGGCTTCGACGCCGTCGCCTTCCTGGGCGCCGTCGTGGAGGAGCGCCCCGACGACCCCCGCCTGCTGGCGAACCTGGGGCGCGCCCTCCTCGACCAGGACCGCCCCGTGGAGGCCCTGCCCGTCCTGCAGCGCGCCGAGGGCCTGGAGCCCAGCGATCCCGCCGTGCAGGCGCTCCTGGCCGCCGCGTACCTCGCCCTCGACAACACCCGTGCCGCCGCCGCCCCGCTGCGCGCCCTCATCGCCCGCGGCGACGCCGAGGCCCCCGTCTACGGCATGCTGGCCACCGTGCTGCTGCGCGACGGCGAGGCCGTGGCCGCCATCGACGTCCTCGAGGCGGGCCTCGCGCGCTTCCCCACCGACGAGCCGCTGCAGCGCGCCCACATCCTCGCCCTCGGCCGCGGGGGCCAGGGGGCCCGGGCCGTCGAGGCCGCCGAGCGCTTCGCCGCGCGCGAGCCCGACGACGCCAGCCGCCACACCCTGCTCGGCGACGTGGCCTCGGAGGTCGGGCGGCCCGACGTCGCCGAGCGGGCCTACCGCCGCGCGCTGGCCCTCACGCCCGATGACGGCCGAGCCCTCAACAACCTGGCCTGGATGCTGCGCGGCCGGCCCTCCGCGCGGGACGAGGCGCTCGCGCTGGCGAAGCGGGCCGTGGCCCAGGAGCCCCTGTCCGACGCCTCGTGGGACACCCTGGCGGAGGTGCACTTCCTGCTGGGCGACGTAGCCGCCGCCGTCGCGGCCATCGACCGGGCCATCGCCCTCAACCCCCGCCGGGCCGACCAGTACCGCGCCCGCCGAGCCCGCTACCTGCAGGGCCCCTGACGCCTCAGCCCGCGTCACGCCCGGGGGGCAGCCGCAGCCACGCCCAGGCCGCCCAGAGCGCGACGAAGGCCACCGGCGCCCACGCCGCCGCCCAGGGCGCCAGGAAGCCCGCCCGGGCCGTCAGCTCCCCCGTCCGCAGCAGCCAGAGCGCCGCCCCCACCACCGCCGCCCCCGCGAGCACCGCCCGGCGGCCGCCCAGGCCCCCACCCAGCAGCGCCCCGAGCAGCGCCCAGACGGGCGCCAGGGCCGGCAGCGCCACCCGCCGGGCCCGCAGGAAGGCCTCGCGCGGGGCCCGCGGATCCAGCGCGCTCGAGGGCTGATCGTTGGGGGCGCCGAGCGTCTGCAGGCGCCGATGCAGGGCGTCGCGGCCCAGCGTCACCTGCACGGCGTCCACCTGCACCCGCAGCCGCGGCCCCCAGATCCACGTCGGCCCGAGGGCGAGGCCGGCGCCCCCCGGGGCGAGCACCGGCGCCCGGCCGTGCAGCAGCACCGGCCCCCCCGGCGCTGGGAAGGCCGCCCAGAGCGCCCGGTCCGTGGGTGGCCCCGTGACCTGCAGCCCGGCGCCGTCCGGCAGCCGCAGCATGGCCGCCGGCGCTGGCCCCGCCAGATCCAGCACCCGCGCCCGCAGGGGCCACCACCGCAGCCGGCCCCGCCGAGGCCGCCGCCCAGCCCGCCACCCCCGCCAGCCCCAGCCCCAGGCCCACGGCGGGCGCGAGCAGGCGCGCCGGCGACACCCCGAGGGCCGCGAACGCCACCAGGGCGCCGTCCCGCCGCAGGCGGCCGTAGGCGAGGCCCGCCCCGAAGAGCGCCGCCAGGGGCAGGGCCGGCTCGGCCAGGGCGATGACGGCCGGCGCCAGGAGCGCGGGCCGGGGCACGACGCCCGCCGGCCAGAGCCGCACGGCCTGGGCCACGACCAGCAGCCCGGCCAGGCAGGCCAGGGCCACGAGGGTGCTCTGGAGGAGGAGCGGGAGCAGGCGGCGCGCGATCATCGGCCCCGCCCGGGCGGCGTCAGTCGGCGCTGAGGTTGCGCTCGATGAAGGAGAGGAAGTCCTGCAGGCCCAGCGTCGTCGCCGTCTCCCGCAGCTTCTGCAGCCCCTTCACCTCGACCTGCCGGATGCGCTCGCGGGTCAGGTTGAGGATCTCGCCCACGTCCTCGAGGGTGATGCCGCCGCGCTCGGCCACATCCAGGGCGCAGGTGTGCTCCATCTCCCAGACCTCCAGGTCGGGGAAGTTGAGCTTGATGGAGCCCGTCTCCGGGTTCACGTCGAGGTAGAGGTGGTGCTTGCAGGACACGTAGGGGCACGGCCGGGGGCCATCGACGCACTGCGAGCGGCTCGTGGGCCGCTCGTAGTTGAACGTCTCCAGCTCCTCGGCGAGGGCCAGCTCATCCCGCGACAGCCGCTTGGTGGCGATGGTCCGCGAGCGGCGCCGACCCTTCTTGCCCGGCCGCGGCCGCTCCTCTTGCTGACTCTGGAGCCGCGAGACCGGCAGCCCGTCATCAAGATCGCGGTTTTCCCGAGAATCGCCCATGGCGCTCCGTTTGAGTCCCTGAACCGGACGGCTCGACCTGCGACCGTGCGCACGCGTTATCGTGCGCGCCCGGCTCCCCGAAGCCGTCGCGAACGCAGGCTTAGCATAGCGTGTTTTCGGGGGTCAACGGGCAACCGGCGCCCAGGCGGCGCGCGGTCAGTCGCTGACGAGCAGGTACACGCCCGTGACCACGAGGCCCACGGCGGCCGTGAACGAGATGTCGGCCAGGAGGGCGTCGCGGCGGGCCGCGTCTTCGTCCTTGCTGGCCCCCGACTGGTTGTAGCGGTCGGCCGCGTCGGTGGCGCGCAGGCCGAGCCAGGTGCCGACGCCCGCGGCCACGGCCCCGCCCGCCACGACGCCCCAGCCGAGGCCGCTGTCGCCCCCCGGATCCACCGGATCCACCACCGGGGGCACGGCCACGCCGACGATGGCGGGCTCCCGCCAGAGCTCCGCCAGGGCCTCCGCCGCCACGTCGCTGGCCTGGTCGGCCCCGCAGTGGCGCCCGAGGCGCGTCCAGTCGGCCTCGGCCGCCGGGGTGGGCTCGCGGTGGGCCGCCAGGACGCGACGACCCGCCCCGTCGACCCGCAGGACCCAGGCGTCCGGGCCCACCAGCACCGCCGCGCAGACCTGATCCGCGCCCGCCTCGCGCTGGGCCGCCGCGGCCGTGCGGTACAGCAGCGCCTCGTCCCCCGCCACCAGGGCCTCGGTGACGGCCGGGTGCCGCCCCGCCCCGTCGCCCAGGCGTATCCGCTTGATGCCCTCGCCCAGCTCGACGCGCTGGGCCACCGTCTGCCCGCCGCGCGCGCTGGTGACCCGCACCGGCCCCGCGGCCAGCCGCTCCAGGCGCACCGGCGCGGGGCCCACGGCGACGCCGTTGACGCGCACCTCGCCCCCCGCGGGCTCCGTGTCGACCACGAGCGTCGCCCGCAGCCGGCCGGCGAGGCGGGCGCGGACCTTCTCGATGCGGGCCAGGATGTCGGGGGGAGGCTGCCCGCCCCGGGGGAAGCCCGGCAGCGAGAGCAGCGCGCGCTCCAGCACCAGATCGGCCGCGTCGGGCTGCCGCCGCGCCACGAGCACCTGGGCCAGCAGCAGGGACGCCCGGATCGCCGGCTCGCCGTCCACCAGCTCGGTGGGCGAGGCCAGCAGGCCCTCCACGGCGTCGTTGAGCCGCGTCTCGGCCACCTTCAGCTTCAGCTCCAGGTAGGCGGCCTCGCCCTCCCCGAGGGCCTGCACCGCCGTCGCCTGCTGGGCCAGCGTCGCCGGGCCGGGCGGCGGCAGCGCCCCCGCCGCCTCGGCCGCCCCCGCGAGGAAGGCGCGCGCGGCGTCGGGGTGCACGCTGGCCGGCCGGCGCGCACCGATGCCCGCGACCGTGGGGCCGGCCACCGCGGGCGTCGACAGCGCCAGGACCAGGGAGACCGACCCCAGCGAGCGGGCGAGCGCCCCGGGCCGGTCGGCGACGGGCTTCACGAAGGCTTACCCTCCCTGCCGCCGCTCGGCCTCGCGCTTGAAGGCGTCGAGGTTCGCCGGCAGGGTCCGCTCGATGAGCGCCCGGGAGATGGACCGCGGCACGAAGCCGCGCAGCTTCACGTCGATGGCGTAGGTCGCCCGGGTCTTGCCCCCGGGCAGCGCCTCCAGCGTCCAGCCGCCGACGTTCTGCTCCATCATGTCGCCGGCCACCAGCGTCCAGCGGACCGAACGCCCCGGATCCCCTTTGAGATCCAGGGTATAGCGCAGCTTCTTCGCCACGCTCAGCTCGAACTCCACCTGCCAGGCGTGCTCGCCCTCGGCCGAGACGATGCGCGCTCCGACCTGGTTGGGCACGAAGCTGGGGTAGCTCTCGAAGTCGGTGACGAGACCGTAGACCGCCTCAGGGGGCGCCTCGATCACCACCGAGTGGGTGGCCTCCGCCATGCCGGAGCCTCCTTCAACCCGAACGTCGGGGCAATGTAGCAGCCTCCCCCCCGGGGGTCCATCTACCGGCGCCGGGGGATCAGGCCGCGGATCCGCCCAGGAGGCCGGCCCGCGCCATCAGGGCGTCGGGATCGGGATCCCGCCCCATGAAGTCGCGGTAGAGCGCGGCCGGGTCGGCGCTGTTGCCCCGCGCCAGGATGGTGTGCCGGAAGCGCAGGCCCTCCTCGCGCGAGAAGAGCCCGGCCGCGCGGAAGCGGCTGAAGGCGTCGGCGTCGAGGACCTCGGCCCACTTGTAGGAGTAGTAGGCCGCCGCGTAGCCGGTGGGGCTGGCGAAGAGGTGGTTGAACGACGTCACCAGGGCGAAGTCGTCGGGCAGCGGCGCGGCGGTGAAGTCCGCCAGGACGCCCCGGGTGTACGCCACGATGTCGCCCCCCGCCTCGGGGTCGTACTCGCGGTGCAGGCTCAGGTCGAGGGTGGCGAAGCCGAGCTGCCGCATCTGGGCGTCGGCGCTGCGGAAGCACCGGGCGGCCACCATGCGGTCGAAGAGCGATGCCGGCAGCGGCTCCCCCGTCTCGTAGTGGCGCGCGAAGAGGTCCAGCGCCTCCCGCTCCCACGTCCAGTTCTCCATGATCTGCGAGGGCAGCTCCACGAAGTCCCAGGCCACGTTGGTGCCCGCCAGGCTGCGGACCGGCACGTCCGTCAGCAGGTGGTGCATCAGGTGGCCGAACTCGTGGAAGAGCGTCTCCACCTCGCCATGGCTCAGCAGCGCGGGCCGGTCGCCGAGGGGCGGCGTGAGGTTGCCGCAGATGAGGCCCACATGCGGATCGCCGCCGTTCGCGGGATCGCCGGTGTAGAGCGGGCGCATCCAGGCGCCGCTGCGCTTGCCGGCCCGGGGGAAGAGATCGGCATAGAAGACGCCCACCTGGCGGCCGCCCTCCACCAGCGCGTAGGCCCGCACGTCCGGGTGCCAGACCTCGGCCTGCGGGAGCGCCTCCACCGCCACGCCGTACAGGCGCTCCAGGATGGAGAAGAGGCCGGCCAGCACCGAGTCGGCGGCCAGCCACGGGCGCAGGGCCTCGCCGTCGAAGTCGAACCGGGCCCGGCGCAGCTTCTCGGCGTAGAACGCCAGATCCCACGGCTGCAGGGGCGCGCTCTCGGCCTCCACCTCGTCGCGGAAGGCCTGCAGGTCGTCGCGCTCGCCGTCGAAGAACGGCGCCGTCCGGGCGCGCAGGTCGGCCACGAAGGCCGCCGCCGTGGCCCCATCCCGCGCCATGCGGGGCTCCAGGAAGAGGTCGGCCACGTCGGCGTAGCCCAGCAGCCGGGCCTTGCGGGCGCGCAGCGCCAGGATGTCGGTCACGAGGCCGCGGTTGTCGTGCTCGCCGCTGGAGGCCCGGGTGTTGAACGCCCGCCACACCGTCTCGCGCAGGCCGGCGTCCTCGGCGAACTGCATCACGGGGATGTAGCTCGGGTAGGCCAGGCTCAGGCGGTAGCCCGACAGGCCGTGGGCGGCCGCGTCGGCCCGGGCGGCGTCGATGGCCCGCGCGGGCAGGCCCCGCAGCCCGGCCGCGTCGTCCAGCACCAGCGACCACGCGTCGGAGGCGTCCACCACGTTCTGCGCGTAGCGCGTCGTCACGCGAGACAGCGCCACCTCGACGTCCTTGAGCTCGGCCTTCAGGTCATCGGGCAGCTCGGCCCCGCCGCGGCGCAGATCGGCCAGCGTCTCGTCCAGGTAGCGGCGCCGCACGGGATCCAGGGCGTCCGCCTCGGGCGTGGCGGCGAAGCGCCGCAGGGCCGTGTAGCAGCCCGGATCCAGCGCCAGGTCGGCGTAGAACGCGCTGACCTGCGGCCTCACCTGGTTGCAGGCCGCCCGCAGGCCGGCGTCGTCGAGGACGGACTCCAGGTGGTCCACGACGCCCATGGCCGTCTCGATCCCGGCCGTCAGCGCCTCCAGGGCGCCCGCCGTCGTCTCCCAGGTGGGCGTCTCCACGGCCCCGAGGGCCGCGAGATCCGCCCGCGCCCGCTCGATGAGCGCGCTGATCGCGGGCTCCACGTGCTCGGCCCGGATGGCGTTGAAGGGGATGTTCCAACCAAGTTCGGTGAGGGGGTTGCTCATGCTCACTGGATGTTCCTGGCCCTCGGGCGGTCGCGCTTGCATCCGTCCGGCCACTTCCCTAGCGTGCCCCCGCCTGCGGCTGGACGAGGACCATGGCCGATACACACGGAATCCCGGTACTGGAGTTCGCGGACTACCACGAAGGGGGCCTCAAGCGCGCCACTTTCGTGCAGGAGCTGGGGGCGGCGCTCTCCCAGTACGGCTTCGTGGCCATCACCGGCCACGGCGTGGACGCGTCGCTCATCGACGCCGCCTTCGCCGCCGCCGCGGAGGTCTTCGCCTTGCCGCTGAGCGCCAAGCACGCCCATGAGCGCCCCGAGTGCGCCCGGCAGCGGGGCTACACGCCCTTCGGCCTGGAGCGCGCGAAGGGCGAAAACAGCCATGATCTCAAAGAGTTCTGGCATGTCGGCCGCGACCTGCCGGCCGACCACCCCTTCCGGGTGGCGGGCCTCATGGCCGAGAACGCCTTCCCGCCCGAGGTCCCGGCCTTCGCCCGCACCATGCGCCACCTCTTCGCGGCCCAGGAGCGCTTCGCCCTGGGCATGCTGGCCGCCATCGCCCGCTACCTGGGGGTGGATCCGACGCGCTTCCTCGAGCTCGTCGAGGACGGCAACTCCGTGCTGCGCGTCATCCACTACCCCGACATCGACGGCCCGCCCCCCGCGGGCTCCATCCGCGCCGCGGCCCACGAAGACATCAACCTGCTGACGGTGCTGCCGACGGCCACCCGCCCCGGCCTGCAGATCCTGACCCGCGAGGGCGAGTGGCTCGACGTCCAGGCCCCGCCCGGCGCGATGATCTGCGACACCGGCGACATGATGGCGCTGCTGACGGGGGGCCGCCTGCCCGCGACCACCCACCGCGTCATCAACCCCGAGGGGGCCGGCGACGGCGGCCGCATGAGCATGCCGTTCTTCCTGCACCCCCACCCCAACGCCCTGCTGGCGCCCCTCGACGGCAGCGCCCCGGGCCGCCTCGCCCGCGACTTCCTGGCGGAGCGCCTGCGCGACAACGGCGTCGGCTGAGATGGCCACGACGTTCACCCTGAAGCTGCCCGCCGCCGACGCCCCGGCCATCCGCGCCTTCCTCGCCGAGCACGACTTCGAGTTCGCCGAGGCCCCCCACGCCTTCTGGACGGCCCGCGGGCCCGAGGTGATCGCCACCTTCTACCAGTCGGGCAAGCTGCTCCTGCAGGGCAAGGAGGCCGACACCTGGCGCGGCCTGCTGGGCGACGTCACCGCCGACGCCCGCCCCTACCACCGGGCCCTCCAGCAGCACCCGAAGCCCCCGCCCGCCTGCTGGATCGGCTCCGACGAGGCCGGCAAGGGCGACTACTTCGGGCCCATGGTGGTGGCGGGGGTGGCCGTGCAGCGCGAGCGCCTGGAGCTCCTGCACGCCCTCGGCATCGACGACTCCAAGGCCATCGCCGACGCCCGCCTGCCCGAGATGGAGCAGGCCATCCTGGCCCTCGGCCCCACCCAGGTCATCGTCATCACGCCGCCGCGCTACAACGCCCTGCACGCCCAGATGGGCAGCGTGAACCGCATGCTGGCGTGGGCCCACGGCAAGGTGATCGAGGGGCTCCTGGAGGCCACGGACGCCGACTGGGTGCTCATCGACCGCTTCGCCGAGGAGGCCGTCATCCGCCGGGGGCTCGGGCCCCTGGGGCGCGAGGCGCGGGTGGCCATGCGCCCCCGCGCCGAGGAGGATCCGGCCGTGGCCGCCGCCAGCATCCTGGCGCGCTGCGCGTACCTGCGGGGCTTGAAGAGCCTGTCGCGCCGCTTCGGCGTGCACCTGCACCCCGGCGCCGGGGCCCCCACCCTGGCCTCCGGGCGGGAGTTCCTGGCCCGCCACGGCCGGGCCGCCCTCGACGAGGTGGCGAAGGTCCACTTCGCCACCACCGAGCAAATCGGCGGCTGACCTCGCGGGGTCAGCCCTGGGCGGGCGCCTCGGGCTGCGCGGCCCAGGCCGCCTCGAGGGCGTCGATGGTCGCGGCCGCCTCCGCCGCCACGCTGGCCGCGTCCAGATCGGCCATGGCCTTCAGCGCCGGCGCCAGGCGGGCCAGCTCGGCGTCCACGCCCCCCAGCCGCCGGGCCATGCCCAGCCGCTCGGCCATCCGCCGGGCCTGGTGCAGCGCCTTGAACGCCGCCACGGCCTCGCCCTGGGCCGCCAGGCCGCGGGCCAGCTCCTCGTAGGTGCGCACGAGCGCGAAGCGATCCCGGGAGCGCTGGCGGATCTCCGCCGTCTCCTGCACCGCCGCCGTGCCCTCGGCCGCCTTGCCCAGGTCGAGCAGGCAGCGGCCCACCCCGAACCAGGCCTCGGCCCACTGCACCGCCGCGCCGGCCTTCTTGAAGGCGTCCGCCACCGCCCGCAGGCGCTTCTCGGCGTCCGCCGCGTTGCCGTGGCGCCGCTGCAGATCCGCCGCCGCCATCTCGATGACGTGCAGGGGCATGCCGACGCGCTGGAACGCCTGGGCGGCCTCGTTCAGCAGGCGGAAGGCCGCCTCCAGCTCCCCCGCCTCGCCGTGCAGGAAGGCGCGGGCCAGGCGCGCCGCGCCCGACGCCCGGGGATCGCCCCCCGCGTCGGAGGCCCGCACGGCCTCGTCGAGGGCCGTCACGCCGGCGTCCACGTCGCCCAGCTCGTACAGGATGCGGCCCAGGCGCATCAGGCCCAGGGCCTCGTGGCCCCGATCCGCCGTCTCGGCCAGCCGCTTGAGGCCGGTGCGCAGCAGCGCCGCCGCCCCGCTCAGGTCGCCCTCCAGCACCCGGGCCTCGGCCCGCAGGATGGGCAGGCGCCCGAGGCTGGCGGTGTGGCCGCCCGTCTGCAGCAGCGTCTCGGCGACGTCCAGGGCCGCCACCGCCGGGCGGGGCATGGCCAGGGCCAGCCGCACCTCGGCGAGCCGCGCCAGCGCCTCGCCCGCGGGGCCGGTGCGCTTGAGGCGCTGGGCCGCGGCCGCGGCCGCCTGGAAGGCCTGGTCGGCGCCCTGCACCTGCCCGGCCCCGGCCGCCACCGCGCCGTACTCCATGGCGGTGCCGTAGAGGCGGGCGAGGGCCAGCCGGTAGGGCTGCTGGCTCTGGATGACGGGCAGCATCCGGCGAAAGCCCATCTCGATGCGCGGCGCGTTCTGCGTGCCCACGAGGAGTTGCTGCACCTGGCGGGGCCGGCGGGAGGCCACGTCCAGCCGCCAGACGCGGTCCGCCACCTGCCAGATGGCGGTGGGGCCGTAGGCGTTGAGCAGCGCGTCGCGCAGGGCCCCGGCCACGCCGGCGCGCTCCTCGGCGGGCAGCGTCGCCGCCAGGGCCACCGGCAGGCGGGCGTCGGCGAACTGGAAGACGGGGTGCAGGCCGTCGGGCAGGCTCGCCCAGCGCGTGGCCTCGGAGGGCACGGCGTCGGCGCAGGCGCCCACCGCCTGGCCGTCCAGCTCGAACTCGTCGTCGTGCAGCAGATCCTCGACGTCGTCCTCGCTGCGCTGGATGAGCTTGCTCAGGGAAATCCCATGGAAATCGCCACCTTCCAGGGCCTCGACGGCGGCCATCGCCAGCACCTTGCGGGCGCCGGCGTGGGCGGGCAGCAGGGGCTCGGCGTCGAAGCCGCCCGCCAGCCGCGCCAGCGCCGCGTCCGCGTCCAGGCCGTCCAGGGCGGCCAGCCAGGCCCCCGCCGCGGCCAGGCGCGCCGCGTCCCGGGGAGCGTCGGTCACCGCGGCCAGCAGCGCCGCGCCGGCCCCGTCGGCCGTCGTCACGCGGCGCGCCGCCCACAGGGCCGCCATGCAGTCGGCGTCCACCGCCGGCAGGTCGATCTCGGTGAGGATGTCGCGCTCCCGGGCGTCGGCCAGCAGCTCGATGAGCGGCCCGTCGTCGCGGGGGTCGGCCGGGCCGGCGAGCACCAGCAGGGCGTCGCGCTGGGGATCGGGCTCCACGAAGAGCGGCAGGCCCAGCAGGATGGCGCGGCTCTGCAGGTGCGCGTCGTCCAGCAGGAACGCCACGGGGCGCGCGTTGCCGGCGCGGCCCAGGACGCCCACCAGATCCTCCCCGAGCTTGAGCTGGGGCAGCGCGTCCATCAGGCCCTTCTCGAGGGTGGCGCGGCTCAGGACGGGGCGCAGGGTGTCGGCCAGCTCGTCGCGGGCGGCGGGCAGCACCGGCGGCACCTGGGCGTCGGCCCCGTGCTGGCCCAGCAGGCTGCGGCGGAGGGCGGCCAGGAAGCTCGATCGGCCCGCGCCGCGCACCACCACCACCCGCACGCCGGCGCCGAAGAGGGCGGCCACCTGCCCGAGGGCGTCGCCGTGGCCCACGTACGGCCAGGGCTGGGACCGGGCGGTGAAGGCCCACGTCTCCGTCACGCCGTCGCCGCCAAAGGGGGGCCGGTCGCCCGTGCGGGCCAGGGCGTCGGAGAGGGCCAGCCAGGCCAGGCGCAGCGCGCGCTCCGGCAGCGGCGCCGTGGGCGCGGCCGCGTAGACGGCGTCCTCGAGGGCCTGGGGATCGTCCCCCGCCAGCACGGCCGGGCCGGCCACGGCGAGGCCCGCGCGCAGGGCGGCGATGGCCGCCTCGGCGACGGCGGCGGGCACCAGGGCGCGCACGCGGTCGACGGCCGCCGCGACGGCGGGCCGGAGGCGGTCGGCGGTGTGGGTGCCGGCAGCGGCGAGGGCAGCGATCAGGTCGTCGGCCATGGGGGATCCTCCGAGGGGCACATCGGCGCCGTGGGTAGCAGAGCGCACGGACCGGTGCAAGCGGGCCGGGCCCCCTTCAACTTGGGGGGTGGATTCCGGCGGCCGGGGACGCCAGGATGGCGGGGACCAAAGGAGGCGGGTTGAAGCCCAGGGTGCGCATCATCGAGGGGGACGCGGAGTCGGCGGTCCTGCTGGCCGACCAGCTCGGCGTCCTGGGCTGGCAGGTCGAGACGTTCGCGTCGGCCGAGGCGGGGCTCGCGGGGCTGGAGACGGCCGAGGTGGACGCCGTCCTCACCGTCCTCGAGCTGGGCACCGCCAGCGGCGTCGACGTGTGCCGGGCGGCCACCGCGGCCCGCCCCGACGTGCCGGTGCTCCTCATGACCAGCTACGGCACCCTGACGGCCGCCGTGGGCGCCATGCGCGCCGGGGCCCACGACTTCCTCATCAAGCCCCTCACCCGCGACGTCCTCGACGTGGCCTTCACCCGGGCCCTGGAGTACCGGCGGCTGCGCCAGGAGCTCACACGGCTGCGCCGCGAGGTGGGGCCGTCGTCGGGGCACGCGGGCCTGCTGGGCCAGAGCCCGCCCATGCAGCGGGTCTACACCCTCATCGACCGGCTGGGCCCCTCCTCGGCCTCCGTCCTCATCCGGGGCGACAGCGGCGTGGGCAAGGAGCTCGTCGCCCGGGCCCTGCACGCCCGCAGCCGCCGGGCGGACGGCCCGTTCGTGGCCATCAACTGCGCGGCCGTGCCCGAAAAGCTGTTGGAATCCGAGCTCTTCGGCCATGAGAAGGGCGCGTTCACCGGCGCCGACCGGCCCCGGGCCGGCCTCTTCCGGGAGGCCCAGGGCGGCACGCTCTTCCTCGACGAGATCGGCGAGATGTCGGCCGCCCTCCAGCCCAAGCTGCTGCGGGCCCTGCAGGAGCGCCGCATCCGCCCGGTGGGCGCCGACCACGAGGTGCCGGTGGACGTCCGCGTCATCGCCGCCACCCACCAGGACCTCGGGCAGGCGCTCCGGGCCGGCCGCTTCCGCACCGACCTCTACTACCGCCTCGCGGTCGTGCTGCTGGACGTGCCGCCGCTGCGGGCCCGCGGCGAGGACATCGTGGCCATGGCCGAGGCCTTCCTGGGCGAGATCTGCGCCCGGGACGACCGGCCGCTGCTGACGCTCTCCCACGCGGCGACGACGAGCCTGGTGCTCTACGACTGGCCCGGGAACGTGCGCGAGCTGAAGAACGCCATGGAGCACGCGGCCGCGTTCGCCGCGGGCCCGCTGGTGCACAACACGGACCTGCCGCCCGCCATCGCCGGGGACGCCCTCGCCGAGGCCGAGTCCCCCGCCGCCGCCCCGGGCTTCCTCAGCCTGGACGAGATGGAGCGGCGGCACATCCTGCGGGTCTTCGACGCGGTGGGGCAGAACAAGAGCGAGACGGCCCGCATCCTCGGCATCGACCGCAAGACGCTGCACGCCAAGCTGGCGCGCTACGGCCGCGACCAGGGCTGATCCCGCCCCTGAAAATGAAAAGGGGGGCCGAAGCCCCCCTCCTCACGCGACCAGGCCGAGGCCCGGGCGACCGCTCAGATCTTGCCCTGGAGCAGGAACGCGATGATGAGCGCGTAGATCACGAGCGACTCGATCAGGGCCAGACCCAGGATCATCGGGGTGAAGATCTTGTTCTGGGCGCCGGGGTTGCGGGCGATGCCCTCGAGGGCGGCCGCGGCGGCGCGGCCCTGGCCGATGGCGCCGCCGGCGGCGGCGATGCCGATGGCGAGGCCCGCGGCGATGGCGAGGGCGCTGCCGTTGGGGTTGAAGTCACCGGCGGCGAAGGCCGGCAGGGCGAACAGGGCGATCAGCGCGAAGCTGAAGAAAGCGGCGACGTTCTTCATGACGTCTTCCTCTCTACAGGCCCAGCGGGCCTCATGGTGTCCGCCGCAGCGGAGCGTTGGTGCCTGCGACGTGCAGGCGTCTCCACGCGCCTCGCTCCCCCGGACGGCTCGGCCGGGGCCTCTCCCCTCCTCTACTCTCGACACCACGACGCCACGACAGCGGGGCGGCATCCAGCAGAGCGGGCCCGGGAGGGGGCGCGCGTCGGGGACCGAGCCACTCGGTCCCCAGAGTCTCAGTGGGCGTGGGCGTGCCCGTCGGCGTGGCCATGCCCGTCGGCGTGGCCGTGCTCGTGCTCGTGCTCGTGCTCCTCGATGGCCAGGCCGATGTACACCACCGACAGCAGGCAGAACACGAGGGCCTGCACCACGCAGACGATGATGCCCAGCACCATGATGGGCATGGGCACGATCAGGGGGATGAGCCCCAGGAACAGGCTCAGCACCTTGTGGTCGCCGATCATGTTGCCGGCGAGGCGCAGCGTCAGGCTCAGGGGGCGCGCCAGGTGGGAGACCACCTCGATGAGGAACATCAGGGGCGCCAGCCACCACACCGGGCCGAACAGGTGCTTGATGTGGGCCATCCCGTTGACCTTGATGCCGTAGTAGTGGGTCGCCCCGAACACCACGAGGGCCATGCCCACGTTGGTGCTGGTGGCGTCCGTCGCGGGCAGGAAGCCCGGCACCAGGCCCAGCAGGTTCGAGATCAGGATGAAGAACGCCAGGCTGCCGATGAGGGGCAGGAACTGGCGCGCGGCCTTGGGGCCCATCACGCCGGTCATCATGCCCAGGCAGGCCTCGCAGATGGTCTCGACCACGCTGCGGGCGTTGAAGCGGCGCTCGGGGATGAGGCCCCCATCGCCGGCCTTCTGGACGTGGGCGCGGTAGCGCAGGGCCAGCACCACGCAGAGGAACGCGGCGAAGATGCCCATGATCACATGGGGCAACCCATGGAGATCATTGCCAAAAAACAGGCTCTTCTCGCCCAGGGCGTGGCGGAGCGAGTGCTCGGCCTCCCGCACACCGGGGATGAGGTGGAACCAGGTCTCGTGCTCACCCATCGCTCACTCCGCTGACGGCCCCATCGCCGCCCTTCGCGTTCACTTCGCCTTGCCCCGCGTCCGGCGCCGGCCCGAAGAGGGTCCCGAGCAGCACCGCGACGATGACCACCGACAGCCCGCCCATCAGGCCGAGGGCGTGGAGGGGCACGAACTTGAACAGGGCCCAGAGGCCCACGATCACCAGCAAGAACTTCAGCACGAACACGCCGGTCGCCCGGCCGGTCGCGCCCCCCGCCACCATGCGCCGCACCACGCGCCGCAGGGCCAGCAGGTTGAGCACCGCGATGCCCGCGCCGATCCCGACGCTGTACGACAGGACCGCGTCGCCGAGGGGCAAGGTGCCGAGCGCCGCGACGACCCCGAGGATCGCCGCGCAGACCGTCACCCAGTTGAGGAGCCGCTCATGGCCCATCGTCGCCCTCGTGCGGCTGCCGCCGCGCCTCCGCCGCCTGGGCCTCGGCCCGGCGGTCGTCCTCCGCGCTCTCGCGGTTCACCTCGTGCACCACCCGGACGAGGGCCTTGATCCCCGCCCCGACGCCCACGAGCGTCCCCACCATCAGGCCCCAGGGGGCCCAGCCGTAGCGGCCATCGAGCCACCAGCCGATGCCGGCGCCGATGGCCACCGCGACCCCGACCTCGAGCCCCACGCTGGCATGGCGCGCGCCGCGCCAGACCGCCCGGGACTTCTCCTCGAGGTCCGTCACGCCTGCAGCGCGACGCGGGCCGCCTCGATGACCCGGGCGATCTCCGGCTCCCCGTGGGCCGCCGAGACGAAGCACGCCTCGTAGCCGCTCGGGGGCAGGTAGACGCCCTGGTCCAGCATCGCCCGGTGAAAGCGAGCGAACCGCTCGTGATCACTGGCCTTTGCTTCCTCGAAGCGCCGCACGGGGCCCGCGGTGAAGAACAGCGTGAACATCGTGCCCACGTGCTGCACCACCGCCTCGACCCCGGCCCGGGCCACCTCGGCCCGCAGGCCGGCCACGATGGCCCCCGCCGCCGCCTCGGCCCGCGCGAACGCGTCCGTCTCGGCCAGCAGGCGCAGCGTCTCGTTGCCGGCCGCCGTCGCCAGCGGGTTCCCGCTCAGGGTGCCCGCCTGGTAGATGGGCCCGAGGGGCGCCACCTGCCGCATGTACTCGGCCTTCCCGCCGTAGGCGCCCACCGGCAGCCCGCCGCCGACCACCTTGCCGAGGCAGGTGAGATCGGGGGTCACGCCGAAGAGGGCCTGGGCGCCGTGCAGGTGCACGCGGAAGCCCGTCATCACCTCGTCGAAGATGAGCAGCGCCCCGTGGCGCTTCGTGAGGGCCACCAGCGCGTCGAGCCAGACCCGCTCGGGGGGCACGACGCCCATGTTCCCGACGACCGGCTCCAGGATGACGCCGGCGATCTCGCCGCCGCGGGCCGCGAAGAGCGTCTCCAGCCCCGCCACGTCGTTGTAGGGCAGCGTGAAGGTGTGCTTCGCCACGTCGGCCGGCACGCCCGCCGAGTCGGGGTTGCCGAACTCGGCGGCGCCGGAGCCGGCCTTCACCAGGAAGGTGTCGGCGTGGCCGTGGTAGCAGCCCTCGAACTTCAGGATGCCGTCGCGCCCGGTGACCCCACGGGCGACACGCGCCGCCGCCATGCAGGCCTCGGTGCCGCTCGACACCATGCGCAGCATCTCGATGGACGGGAAGAAGCCGCAGATGCGGTCGGCGAACTCCACCTCGGCGGCCGTGGGGGCGCCGAAGCTGGTGCCGTGCACGGCCGCGTTGCAGATGGCGCCGACGACGTCGGGGTGGGCGTGGCCCAGGATGGCCGGGCCCCAGGTGCCCACGAGATCGACGTAGCGGTTGCCGTCCACGTCCGTCAGCCAGGCCCCCGAGGCGGCCTGGATGAACGGCGGCCCGCCGCCCACGGACCGGAAGGCGCGCACCGGGCTGTTGACGCCCCCGGGCAGCCGCACGCGGGCACGCTCCAGCAGGGCCAGGCTCCGGTCATGAGAAAGCGCCATCACCGCTCCAACGCAGGCGGGGCCCTGGGGGTCCCGTGGGTCCGCGGCGACTTATCATTTCAGCCGGCCGGGGGCAACCCGCAACGCGCCCTCAGGCGTCGAAGACGCGCAGGAGGCGGGCCGGATCGTCCGTCTCGCACCAGTCCACGCCCATCTCCCGCAGGCGCCGCGCCTCGGCGTCCTGCACGGCCGGCGGCATCACCGTCCCCTTCACGTTGCGCTGGTCGAGGGGAAAGAGGGTGTAGACCCCCACCGCGCGGCGGTGGCGGTGCAGCGTGGCCACCGTGTCGTCGTCGACGAGGGACCGCTCCAGGCCCACCACGGACGCCCCGATGAAGCGCCCCACCTTGTCCGCCTCGGCGAGCGCGTTGATCCAGCTCACCCGGTTGGTGCCGAAGGTGGGCCGCAGCTCCGGCATCTTGTCGATCCAGGCGGGCAGGTAGTCGGCGAAGTCGTCGTCATAGGCGAAGCCGGCGTGCACCCCGGGGGTGGCCTGGCTGAGCGCCCGCAGCTTGAAGAAGTCGAAGCCCGTCACGAAGGCCCGGTGGGCCGCCGACTTCTGCTGGATGAGGCGCCCCACCTCGGCCCCCACGTGCCGCTCCCCCCACGCCGGCGCGCTGGGCTTGAGCTCCACGTTGATGAGGCCGCGATCCCCGACGGCGTCCAGCACGTCCTCGAGCCGCGGGATGGGCCGCGCCTCCCCGAAGTCGCGCACCGTGCCGTCGCCGGGATCGAGGTGGCGCTGCACCCGCAGGAGGCTCACCTGGGCCCACGTCATCTCGGTGATCTTCCCCTTCACCCCGGTCAGGCGCTCGGTGTCCTCGTCGTGGAAGCAGACGATCTGGTGGTCGAGGGTGACGAAGACGTCCAGCTCCACGCCGTCGGCGCCGAGCTCCAGCGCGTGCAGGAACCCGTCGAGGGTGTTCTCCTGGAAGTGGTGGGGCGAGCCGCGGTGGCCGAGGACGAGGGGGCGGGACTTGGGGCTGAACAGGCGCTGGATCGACATGGCGGCCTCCGGGCGGGAGGCTCGAGCCTACGCCGTCACAGCCCGCTGTTGAAGACGAACGGGAAGTTGATCTGGCAGAGGCCGCCCTCGGGCTTCGGGAACGTCCACCGCTTCACCTGGCGCAGCACGCAGCTCGCGACGGCCGGATCCGCCACCGTGTTGCTGGCGACGTGCGCCGACGCCACCCCGCCATCGAGGCCGATGCGCCAGCTCACGGCGATCTTGCCGGCCAGCTCCGGGCGGGTGCGCAGGGCCGACTCGTAGCAGTGCTGGACGCCGCCACGGCGCGCCTGGACCACCCGCATGATGTCCGCCTCCTTGCAGAAGCCGGCGCGCTCGAACTTGTCGAGGGTCACCTTCCCGGTCGACTTCGGCTTCGAGGCCTTGAGGCGGGTGGCCACGCGGCGCCCGTCCCCGCCCCCCTCGAGGGAGCCCATGCCGCCGACCTTGCCGAAGCCGGGGCCGCCGCCGCCGTCGCCGGTGCCGCGCAGGCCCATGCCGGTGCCGTGGCCCACCACGACCTCGCCGTCATGGCCCGCCATGGCCATGCCCAGCTTGTCCGCGAAGCCCTTCGTGTCGCCCATGACGCCCTTGAGCGGCCCGCGGCCGAGCAGCTTCGAGCCGAGCGCGCGGTGCAGGCCGGCCTCCTGGATGCGGTCGACCAGGTCGCCCTCGCGCTTCTGGCGCTTGCTGGGCTCGCGCTTGTCGGGCTCGCCGAACGCCCCCTCGTCGCGCTCGACGGCGCGGCCCGGATCCTCGGCGATGGCCTCCTCGAAGATGGGCTTCTCCTCCTCGCGCATGGGCGCGGTGTCCATCACCGCCCGCAGGAAGCGGTCCTCCTGGCTCAGATCCACGAGCTGGGGCTTCTCCTCGAAGAGCAGGAACGCGGCGATCAGCACGCCGAGGTGCAGCGTCAGCGCGCCCAGGGTGCTGGCCAGCACCGAGGCCTCCACGGCCCCGCGCAGCGACCGGGCCGGGGCGACGGGCAGGGCCGCGTCCACCTGGGCGAAGACGGCCAGATCGCCGAAGTCCACCTGGGCCCAGTCGCCGGCGCGCAGGGTGGTGCCCGCCCGGAGGGGGCTCTCGCGGCCGCCGACGCTCAGCCGGCCGACCATCCCCGCCGAGGGCGACAGCGTCCAGCCGCCCTCGGGATCAGGCACCAGCAGGGTGTGTTCGCCGGGCAGGGATCCACCCACGGGTACGACCACCGTGCTGCCCAGCTCCTCGCCCACGGTGACGGGCCCCGCGGCCACGAGGCGCTCGCTCACCACCGTGTCGTGCCACAGGGTCGCGACGCGCAACATCTCGTTCTGCTTGATCATTTCAATCCCTCCGCGTCGGGGCCCGCCCCGCACGTGCCGGTCCCGTCGAGGGGTCGGCCGCTGTGTCTCTGGTGCTTGTCCTGGCCCGGCTGCCCCGGGCTCATGGCTCTCTGACAGCCTCGACCCGGCCGGGTTCCGCTGGCGGTCCGCTTTCTGCATTCTTGGAGCGGCGAGGCGCGCGGGGCGGCCAGAGGCCGGCCGCTGGGGCCTCGAGCCGCGACGCGGCGGTCACGGACTGGGACATGGGCGCCACGGCGCCAGGGCGTGAGGGTGGAGTCGATGCGGATGTTGAGGAAGACGACGGCCAGGCCGGCGGATCTGCTCTGGGTGCTCCTCCTCGCGCTGCCGGCGTGCAGCGATCCCACCCTGGATCCCGGGGGCGGGTCGCTCCTGCTCGACGGCGGGCTGCCCGACGTGCAGCAGGCGGGCTTCGGCGGGGCGGGTGGCGGCGCGCCCCGCCCGGCGCGGGCGGCGCGGGCGGCGGCGTCGGCGGGGCCGGCGGTGGCGCGGGCGGCGCCGGGGCGGCGCGGGCCGGCCGGACCGGCGCTGCGACGCGGCCGAGACCTGCGGCGATGACCTCGACAACAACTGCGATGGCCTGGTGGACGAGGGCTGCACCTGCACCGTGCCCGAGAAGCCCTGCTACAGCGGCGATCCCCGCGATCTGGAGGCCCGGGACGGCCAGTGCCGCCAGGGCGTCCAGGCGTGCCGGCTGGAGTTCTACGGCCCCTGCGAGGGGGAGGTGCTGCCCACCGCCGAGGTCTGCGACGGCATCGACAACGACTGCAACGGCCGGGTGGACGACCTGCCCGGCTGCGACAACGCCCCGCCGACGGCCATCTGCCCGCCCGACCAGCAGGGCCCGCCGCTGGCCGACTACAGCTTCGTGGGCGGCTACGCCGATCCGGACGGCGACCGCATGGTCCGCGCGACGTGGCGCATGGTCCAGCAGCCCGGCGGCAGCACCTCGACGCCCAACCCCAGCAACCAGCTCAGCACGCGGATCTTCGCGGACCTGCTGGGGGAGTACACGCTGGAGCTGGAGGTCGAGGACGAGAACGGCGGCATCGGCCGCTGCACCACGAACCTGACCACCATCACGAGCGACGGCCTGCGCATCGAGATGGTCTGGAACGTCAACGCCCGGGGCGACACCTCCGACGTGGACATGCACCTGCTGCGGGCACCCGGCGCCCAGTGGTTCGAGGACGGCGGCCGCGGGGACGACTGCTTCTTCCGCAACTGCCGCGTCTGCGACTCCTACGACGAGGCGGCCTGCCGCCAGCAGCTCGCCCAGTTCAACAACAGCGGCCGCACGCCCCCCGCCCAGGTGGAGTGGACGGCCCCGCTGGACGCCGACGATCCGCGCCTGGACCTGGACGACGTGGAGGGCAACGGCCCCGAGAACATCAACATCCAGGCGCCCCGGGCGGGCACGTACCGGCTGGGCGTGCACTACTGGGAGGACGACGGCTTCGGCGCCTCCAGCGTGACCGTCCGCATCTTCTGCGGCGGCGAGCTGGCGCGGGAGTTCGAGCCGCTGGTGATGCAGCCGGGCGGCGACAACGGCGGCCCCACCACCGAGTTCTGGGAGGTGGCGGACATCGTGTGGTCGGGGGCCGGCTGCGAGGTCCGCGAGCGGGGGCCGTTCGAGTGCCCGCGCATCTGCACCCGCGGCGAGGTGGAGAGCCTGGGCGAGTGCCCGGCGGGCATGACGCGGGGCCGCCGCTGCGGCTGAGAAGAGCGTTGACGCGGCCGGGGTGGGGATCGAGCATGCGCCCCACACCGACCGGAGCTTCGCCATGTCTCGCCGTCTCCTCCTCTGCGCGTTCCTCCTCCCCCTGGCCGCCTGCGGCGACAAGGGCGGCGACCCCGCCGCGGCGCCGAAGCCCGCCGGCAAGTCCGCCGCCGACATCGTCAAGGAGCTGCAGGCCGGCGCCCTGGGCGAGGTGATGGCCGCGCGCCCCGCCGGCGCCACCCTCGAGTTCGAGGTGAAGAGCATCGACGACGACTCCGTGGTGGCCGTCGTGCCGAAGGGCTGGGAGGAGAGCAAGGGCATCCCCGGCCGCTTCAAGGCCCCCGCCAACAGCGACTTCGGCTTCATGACCAGCTTCTCGGTGGGCACCAACTGCGACGGCATGTGCAGCCCGAAGGACTGGAAGGCCGTGGCCGAGAAGGTCGATCTGGCCCAGTTCCGCGACGCCTCGAAGTTCGCCATCGTGAGCGAGAAGGACCTGACGAACCCCACCGGCAAGCTGCTGCAGGCCACCACCACCGGCGGCGGCTTCGGCGGCCCCAAGACGCACCTCACCCTGGTGCGCTGGAAGGAGGGGGCCAGCCGCTACCAGACCTGCCGCGCCAGCCTGGAGGGCGAGGCCGCCAACGCCATGCTGCCCGCCTTCATCAAGGCCTGCGAGACGTCCGTCGTCCTCGATCTGCAGTAGCCCCGCCCCGGGTCAGCCCGATTGACAGGGGCCCGCCGGGGCGGCGAGCATGCCGAAAACCCTGGAGATCCGGCCCATGTCCCTCGCTCGACGCCTCGCCCTGCCCTGCGCCCTGCTCGCCCTCACCGCCTGCGGCGAGAAGGCCAGCGACGCCCCCGCGGCCCCCGCGGCCCCGAAGGCCAGCGACCTGCTGCCCGCCTTCCAGGGCGACGGCCTGGCCGCCGTGAACGCCGCCCGGCCGGCCGGGGCCACCCTCGAGTTCGAGGCGAAGATCATCGACAAGGATCGGGTGGTCGCCGCGGTGCCGAAGGGCTGGACGGAGAGCACCGCCGTGCCCGGCCTGTTCAAGCCGGGGGATGACGCCGGCCTCGGCTTCATGACGAAGATCAGCATCGGCACGAGCTGCGGCGGCGCCTGCGTCCCCAAGGACTGGAAGGGCGCAGCCGAGAAGTCGTCGTTCACCCAGTTCCGCGACGCCGAGCGCTTCGAGATCAAGGACGAGCGCGACCTGACGGGCCCCGCCGGCAAGGTCATCGTCGCCCACGCCCGCGAGGGCACGAAGGCCTACGTGATGGTGGCGCGCTGGAAGGACGGCGCCGAGCGCTACTACAGCTGCTCGGCCACCCTCGACGGCGCGGCCGCGGTGGCGCTGGCGCCCGCCTTCACCCGGGCCTGCGAGGCCAGCCTGACCGTCGGCCTCCAGTAGCCGCCGGCCGCATGTCCACCGACGCCCCCCGCCCCACCGGCACCGAGGTCATCGCCGGCGACTCCCAGGACGAGTGGCAGGCGCCGGCCATCGCGCTGCCATCGGGCCCGACGCGCTACGCCGTCCTGCAGGACCTCGCCCGGGGCAGCATGGGGGCCATCAAGGTCGCCAAGGACCCCACGCTGGAGCGCCTGGTGGCCCTGAAGGTGCTGGATCCGGCCGCGGCCGTGCCCAACGCCGAGGCGCGCTTCCTGGACGAGGCGCGCATCACCGCCCAGCTCCAGCACCCGAGCGTCGTGGCGGTGCACGCCATCGACACCGATGCCGAGGGGCGGCCCTACTTCACCATGCAGCTCATCGAGGGGCGCACCCTGCGCGACATCCTCGACGGCCTGGCCCGCGGCGAGCCCGACGACGTGCGCCGCTTCGGCCGGGCCCGGCTGCTGGGCATCGTCATCCAGATCTGCAACTGCATCGCCTACGCCCACAGCCGCGGGGTGCTGCACCGCGACCTGAAGCCCGAGAACGTCATGCTCGGGGAGTTCGGCGAGGTCTTCGTGATGGACTGGGGCCTCGCGAAGATCGTCCGCGCCGACGTGCGCAACCCGGTCGTCGGCGGGCGCCCCGACGACGCCCAGTTCCGCACCCGGGCCGGCGACGTCACCGGCACCCCGGCGTACATGCCGCCCGAGCAGGCGCTGGGCCTCGTGGACGCCCTGAGCACGCGCTCCGACATCTTCTCCATCGGCGCAATCCTCTATGAAATCCTGACGTTGCGGCCGCCGTTCGTGGCGGCGGACGCGCGGGAGGTGCTGCGGCTGGCCCAGCGCGGGGCCGTCGTCGCGCCGTCGGAGGTGGCGCCGGACGCCGAGATCCCGCCCATCCTGGAGACGCTCGTGATGACGTGCCTCGCCCGGGATCCCACCGATCGGCCGGTGGACGCGGCGGCGCTGCGCGACGAGCTGGAGAGCTGCCTGACGGGGGGCGGCGCCCTGCTGCACCAGGTGCGGGCCACCGGGCCCACGCTGCGCGAGGCGGCCCGGGCCAGCCAGCTCTTCCGCGATCTGGCCCGCCGGCGGCGGCGCCTGAGCCGGGAGGCCCTGACGGAGGCCGCCCTGCGCCTGCCCTTCGATCCGCTCGACGAGGTGGAGGCGGCGTGGGCCCAGGCGGACCGGCTGCGCGACCTGGAGGTGGAGCTGGAGCAGGCGTTCGAGGACGCCGTGGCCCGCTTCCACCAGGTGCTCGCCGAGGAGCCCGCCCACGCCAGCGCCCACGACGGCCTGCGCGACCTGCTCTGGTACCGGTTCCTGGAGGCGGAGCGCTTCGGCGACGAGGCCGGGATGACGGTGTTTCGCAGCCTCGCCCAGCAGCACGACCGCCGCGACCTGCTGCGGCCGGCCCTCCAGGGGGACGGCAGCCTGACGGTCTACGTCCAGCCGCCCGAGGCGACGCTGCGGCTGGAGCGCCAGGTGGTGCGGGCCCGCCGGCTGGTGGGCGAGCCCGCGGGGCAGCCGACGCCCGGGCTCCCCCTCCCCGTCGCGATGGGCAGCTACGTGCTGGTGGTCGAGGCCCCGGGGCACGAGCCCCAGGCCGTGCCGCTGCTCGTCGCGCGCCAGGAGCCGGTGGAGGTGACGGTGAGCCTGGTGGCCGCCGGCGCCCTGCCGCCGGGCCTGGCGCTGGTGCCGGGCGGCCCGTTCCTGCAGGGCACCCGCGCGCCCTTCGTGCTCGGCCCGCCCGTGGCGCGCGTCCAGCAGCCCACCTTCCTCATCGCCCGCACCCCCGTCACGGTGGCCGACTACGCCGACTTCGTTAACGACCAGGCGGTCGAGCTGCGCGGCAGCCTCCTGCCCTCGCCCTGGCCCGAGGGCCGCGACGGCCGCGTCTACCCCGAGGGCCCCGACGGCACGCCCATGACCGGGCTCACGCTGGCCCAGGTCCGCCGCTACCTGACGTGGCGCCGCGAGCGCGACGGCCTGCCGTGGCGCCTGCCGACGGCGGCGGAGTGGGAGAAGGCGGGGCGCGGCGTCGATGGCCGCGCCTTCCCGTGGGGTGACGTCTGGGAGCCGGGCTTCTGCCGCTGCGTGGAGGGCCCCGAGGGCGGCGCGCCGAGCCCCGTGGGCAGCGACACCGACCGGAGCCCCTACGGCGTGCAGGACCTGGCGGGCGGCGTGAGGGAGTGGACGTCCACCGAGCACCCGCGCGACCCCCGGCGTCGGGCGGTGAAGGGCGGCAGCTTCGCGGTGGGGCGGGCGTTCTGCCACCTGGGCGGCTGGGAGTTCCGCAAGGTGGATCAGCCGTCCGCGGACGTGGGCTTCCGGCTGGCGCTCGACGCCTCGGCGGTGCTCGCCGACGACCCCGTCGCCCGGTAGAGGGCGTCCTCCACGGCCTCCAGGGGCCGGGGGGCCTCCACGCGGGCGACCTGCGCGCCGATGCGCGCCACCACCTCGTAGTTGATCGTCCCCGCCCAGCCCGCCATGGCCTCGGCGCTGATGCGCTCGTCCCCCTGGGCGCCGAGCAGCACCGCCTCGTCCTCCAGGGCCGGGGCCGGCCCGTCCGTCACGTCGACCATGATGATGTTCATGCAGACGCGCCCGCGGACGGGGGCGCGCCGACCGCCGATGAGGACGTGGGCCAGGTTGCCGAGCTGGCGGTCGTAGCCGTCGGCGTAGCCCACCGGCAGGATGGCGAGCCGCGTGGGCCGGCTGGTGACGAACGTGAGGCCGTAGCCCACGGCCGCCCCCTCGGGGATGTCCTTCACCTGGGCGACGCGCGTCTTCCACGTCAGCGCCGGGCGCAGCCCCACCTCGGCGTGCCCCTGCAGGGCCGCCGCCACCCGCGTCTCGCGGGAGGGCCACAGCCCGTAGGCGGAGATGCCCAGGCGCACCATGTCGAAGGGGTGGTCCGGCCAGAGCAGCGCCGCCGCGCTGTTGGCGATGTGGCGGATGGGGAGGGCGTGGCCGGCCGCCCGCAGCGCCGCCACCGCCTCCTCGAAGCGCCCGAGCTGGTAGCGGGCGTAGCGGTGGTCGGTGGTGTCCTCGATGTTGGCGAAGTGGCTCGCCACCCCCTCCAGCGTCAGGCCCGGGGCCGCCCGGATGCGGTCGGCGAGGGCGAGGGCCTCGGGCAGCTCCAGCCCCTGCCGGTGGTTGCCCGTCTCCACCTTCAGGTGCAGCCGCGCGCGCACGCCGAGGGCCGCCAGGCGATCCACCGTCTCGGCGTTGTAGACCACCAGCCGGGCCTCCAGGGCCGCCAGCTCCGCCAGGTCGTCCAGGTGGGCGGGGCCCAGCAGGTAGATGGGGCTCGTCACCCCGGCCGCCCGCAGGGCCCGCACCTCCTCGGGGGCGTGCACGCAGAGCCAGTCGGCGCCGCCGGCCAGGAAGGCCCGGGCGGCGGGGACGAGGCCGTGGCCGTAGGCGTTGGCCTTCACGGCGACGCTCAGCAGGACGTCTGGCCCCACGAGCCGCCGGAAGACCCGCACGTTCTCGGCCAGGGCGGCCGTGTCGATGTCGCACCAGATCAGGGGTCTCATGGCCCGGCATCAAACGCCCGGGGGGCCCTCCGGGTCAACCGGGGCGGGGGCGGGGCGGGGGCCAGAAAAAGCGAAGGCGCCCCTCGGGGCGCCTTCGACACGGACGGAGCGTCCGTCGCGCGAATCTTGGGAAGTTGGATCAAACCCAGACCTGAGACAGGTGGGGAAGGTGGTTGACGACTTCAGGCTTCTGACTACCAGGGCCAGCTTGCTCACCGCCGCCAGGGACCGACCCCGTTGGGTTTGGTACAGGGATTGATCGCCCTCCCTCACGCGCTCCGATCGTCCATCCACGGACGACTATAGCGGGCTGCGCGGGCCGACTCTAAGGATTTTTTCGGGATTATCCTTGCGGATGTCGCCAGGGCAGGTATTTTGGTCGGTTTTTCGCGGGCTTGCGCTCATGCCGCCCAAGCCCCGCGAGGGCCGCCGCGCCTACCGGCGGCGGCGGCGGACCAGGACCGCGGGCAGGGCCAGCAGCAGCAGGGTGATGGGGTTCGGGCTGCGATCGGCCGACAGGTCGCAGGAGCAGTCCTCGCTGCCGCCGCCCGTCTCGGTGACGCCGGGGCCGGCGTCGTTCTGGATGCCGCCGCCGGCGCCGCCGGCGCCGCCAGCGCCACCAGCGCCCGCCGCGCCCATGTCGGGCTCGACGGCGCCGCCGCCCATGCCGCCCTCGCCGCCCATGCCACCCTCACCGCCCATGCCCCCCTCGCCGCCGGCGCCGCCGGCGCCCGGATCCTCGGGGATCCAGGCCGCGACGCACTGGGCCGTGCCGTCCACCAGGGTGCAGGCCTGGTTGATGGGGCACTCGATGCCGAAGCACGGGTCGGGCGCGCAGGCGTTCTCGATGCAGGTCTGGCCAGACTCGCAGGCGGCCGGGTCGCAGGCGTCGTCCTGGCACTCGTCGTTCACGCAGACCTGGCCGTCACCGCAGACCACGCCGCCGCAGCGGATGTCCTCGCACTGCCCGTCCAGGCAGGCCTGGCCGAAGGGGCAGGAGATGCCCGCGCAGGAGAAGACGCACTCGCCGGCGCGGCAGAAGCTCTCGCCGCCGCACTCCACGCCCGCGCAGGCGCCATCGGGCCGCGGGGTGCAGGCGCCGTTGACGCAGATCTCACCCTCGGCGCAGTCGCCGCACTCGCTCTCGCACAGGCCGTTGGCCGGGTTGCAGGCCTGGCCGGGGGCGCACTCGATGCCCGCGCAGAAGCTCACGCAGGAGCCGTTGGTGCAGAGCTGCCCGTCGGGGCACTCCCCCGCCTGGCAGGGGCGGGCGCACTCGCCGAAGACGCAGGCCTGGCCGGCGCCGCAGAGGTCCCCCTCGTCCAGCGCGCCGTCGCAGTCGTTGTCCTCGCCGTCGCAGCGCTCGCGGGGGGTCGCGCCGCAGGTGCCGCAGTCGTTGCGGGTACCCTCGTCGATGGAGCCGTCGCAGTCGTTGTCGACGAGGTCGCAGACCTCCTCCACCGGGCTGGTGTCGGCGCGGCAGACGACCTGGCCGGCGGCCGAGCAGGCCAGGTGGCCCACGGCGCACTGGCCGGGCAGGCCGGTGCCGCAGCGCTCGGGGGCCACGACCGGCGAGCCGTCGGGCAGGATGTCCGTCAGGTTGTCGCAGTCGTTGTCGATGTTGTCGCAGATCTCGGGGTTGCCGTCGGGCACGCACAGGTAGCGGTCACAGGCGTCGCCGGTGCCGTCGCCGTCGGTGTCGTCCTGGCCGCGGTTGACGACCTTGGGGCAGTTGTCGCAGGCGTCGCCTACGCCGTCCTCGTCCTCGTCCGCCTGGTCGGGGTTGGGGATGTCGGGGCAGTTGTCGTCGAAGCCGCAGAGGCCGTCGCCATCGGGATCGAGGCAGACGCCGCCCAGGGAGCGCTCCAGCGTCAGCAGGGCGAAGAAGTGCGACGACCACTGGTCCCAGCCCGCCGGGCTGCCGTTGAAGCCGTTGCCCCACGCGCCGTTGGGGTCCTGCCACTGCAGCAGGGTGTAGGCCAGGTCGAAGTAGCTGGAGCGGGGCTCCTCGGGGTAGCCGAGGGCCGCGGTGTCGCGGTCGCCGAAGGCCTCGGCGTACACGGCGCCGCCCAGGCCGTCGTCGGCCGAGACGGTGAGCGCCTTCTCGGCCGCCCAGAAGTAGTAGAACGTCGACGTCGGGGTGAAGCCGCCGATCATGCGGTCGAACGTGTAGTTCTGGCGCATCCAGCCCAGGTCGCCCTGGGCGCGCGGGTCGCCGGCGGGCACCTCGGCCAGCCGGTAGCACCACAGGTTCGAGGCCGTCATCGACGAGCTGCTGCCGTTGCCGGGGTGGTACTGGCCGCCGCCGTCGGGAGCCTGGTCGGCCAGCAGGAAGTTCACCACGTTGGGCAGCACCGCGTTGGCGCCCTCGATGACCTGCTCGGCCGCCGAGAGGCCCGCCACCGCGAACTGCGTCGTCGACATGTCGCCCGACGGCCCGGGGTTGCGGTAGTTCCAGCCGCCCACGTTCTGCGGGGGCTGGTTGCCCTGGTTGTTCTGCAGCGAGACGACGCCGTTGGCGAGGGCCTGGCTGGCCGTCACCTGGGCGCCCACCGCGTCGGGGCCGCCCGTGGCGATGTAGGCCGCGAGGGCCATGCAGTTGCCGCCGGTCACGTAGACGTAGGGCGCCTGGTTGGGGTTGGTCATGGAGACCTCCCCGTTGATCAGCGCGGCGGTGGCCCGGATGACCATGGCCTGGTCGTTGGGATCCATGCCGTTGAAGCCGATGGCGTTGCCCTGCCAGCCGATGCCGCTGCGCTTCTCCAGGAACGACAGGATCCCCAGGAAGTTGTGGCGCGGCTGGCCGCTGAAGGTGCCCATGCCGCGCTCGGCGTTGCGGGCGTACTGGAGGCCGAAGTTGATGGCCTGGTCGACGGCGCAGGCGAACGGCGTCGCCTGACACTCCTGGGCCTGCGCGGCCCCGCCGGCCAGCGTGGCCACGGCCGCGCTGCCCGCAAGAATTCGCTTGAGAGCCTTCATGAGCTGCTGTCCCCCCCAAAACACGGATGCGATGCCGGTGCGTTGCCGCCCCCCGCGGTGGAGTCACCGGGCGGGGGAAGCGTCACAGGCGGTATTCCCGCACCCCCTGTGACCAGCACTGCACCTTGGCATTGGCCCGGCATCGGCCGCAAGAGGGCGCGCCGTCGCCGGGGGGTCGGCCGGGCGTTGCCCGGGCGCGGGGGGGCCTGTATGACGTCGGGGGGAAGGGAGGCGAGCATGGCGCGCGTCGAGCTCGACGGGGTGGCGAAGCGCTATCCCAACGGCTTCCAGGCGGTGAAGGGCGTCGATCTCGACGTCGCGGACGGCGAGTTCATCGTGCTGGTCGGGCCCTCGGGCTGCGGCAAGAGCACGACGCTGCGCATGGTGGCCGGCCTGGAGAGCATCACAGACGGCGAGCTGCGCATCGACGGCGCCCGCGTCAACGACGTGGCGCCCCGCGACCGCGACGTGGCGATGGTCTTTCAGTCCTACGCGCTGTACCCGCACATGACCGTCTTCGAGAACATGGCCTTCGCGCTCAAGCTGCGGAAGACGCCGCCAGCCGAGATCAAGCAGCGCGTGGAGGCGGTGGCCGAGCAGCTCGACATCACCGCCCTGCTGGACCGCCGACCCGCCCAGATGTCCGGCGGGCAGCGGCAGCGCGTCGCCATGGGCCGCGCCATCGTGCGGCGGCCCCGCGTCTTCCTCTTCGACGAGCCCCTCTCGAACCTCGACGCGAAGCTGCGCCTCAAGATGCGCATCGAGGTGGCCCGCCTGCACCGCGCCCTGGGGGCCACGAGCCTGTACGTCACCCACGACCAGGTGGAGGCCATGACGCTGGCCGACCGCATCGTCCTGATGAAGGACGGCGACGTGCAACAGATCGGGGCGCCCCTCGATCTGTACCACCGGCCCGCCACCGTCTTCGTCGCGACGTTCATCGGCAGCCCCACCATGAACATCATCGCCGCCAGCGTCGCCGGCGGTCGCCTGGTGGGCGGCGGCCTGGACGCCCCCCTGCCCGCCGGCGCGGCCCCCGCGACGGGGCAGGCGCTCCAGGTGGGCGTGCGCCCCGTGGACGTCCGCGTCGCCGAGGCCGGCGAGGCCCCGATGCTGCGGGGCGTCGTCGAGGTGGTCGAGCCCATGGGCAACGAGTCCTTCGTGCACTGCCGGGTGGCCGACGAGCTGATCGTGCTGCGCGAGGAGGGCGAGAGCCGCCGCCAGGCCGGCGAGGCCGTGGCCCTCGTCGTCACCCCCGAGCGCCTGCACCTCTTCGACGCGGCCACCGGGCGGCGCCTGTGAACCGACGCGAGGCGCTCGGGGCGCTGGCGGGCCTGGCGGCCCTGGCCTGCGAGGCCGCCCCGGCCGACGGCCCGCTCACGCTCTGGCACGCCTACCGCGGGGGCGAGGCCGCGGGCCTCGAGGCCGCCGTGGCCCGGGTGACGGCGGCCCAGCCCCACCTGGCCGTGCGCCTCGTCTCCATCCCCTTCGACGCCTTCGTCAACAAGGTCAGCGTGGCCGTGCCCAACGGCAACGGCCCCGACCTCTTCCTCTTCGCCCACGATCGCGTGGGGGACTGGGCGGCGCGCAACCTCCTGGAACCCTTGGAGTTCTGGGTGGATCCCGCCCTCGCGGACCGCTTCTTCCCGCGCACCCTCGACGCCCTCGTCTACCGCGGCGCCCTCTACGGCCTGCCGCTGGCGTTCAAGACGCTGGCCCTCTTCCGCGACACCACGCTGGCCCCGGAGGCCCCCGCCACCACGGACGAGCTCGCGGCGACGGCGCGCGCCCTGCGGGCCCGGGACGCCCGCATCCAGGGCATCGCCTGGGAGCTGGACAGCCTCTACTTCCACGCCCCGTGGCTGCACGGCTTCGGCGGCCAGGTCTACGCCGACGACCGCGACACCCTGGCCCTCGACCGCCCCGAGGCGGCGGCCAGCCTGGCCTTCGTGCGCCGCTGGCTGCACGACGAGCGCCTCATCCCCGAGGAGGCCACCAGCGCCGTCATCACCGGCCTCTTCCGGCAGCACAGGCTGGCCTACGTCGTCAGCGGCCCGTGGTTCCGCGGCGAGCTGGCCGGCCTGGACACCTGGGCCGTGTCGCCCCTGCCGGTCATCAGCGAGACGGGCCGCCCGGCCATGCCCTTCCTGGGCGTCGAGGCCGTGATGGTCTCGGCGCGCAGCCGCCGCCGTCGCGACGCCTTCGCCCTGGCCCAGGCCCTCGTCGCCGACGACCTGGCCGTGCTGCGCTGGCGCGAGGGCGGGCAGCTCCCGGCCTCGCGCGCGGTGTACGAGGTGCCCGAGGTGGCCGCCGATCCCATCGCGGGGGCCTTCCGCCGGCAGGTGGACGCCACCGTCGCCCTGAGCAACCGGCCGCATATGCGCCGGGTCTGGACGCCGATGCAGCGCGCCCTCTCCCGCGCCATCGTGCGGGGCGAGCCGCCCCTCGCCGCCCTCGCGGAGGCCCGCGCGGCCGTCGAGCGCGCCGCGGCGGAGCCCGACCGATGAAGCCCGGCTACCTCGCCCCCGCCCTGCTGGTGGCCCTGGCCGCCGCCGGCAGCGGCATGCTGGCGGCCCGCTGGGCCGACGAGCGCGTCGCGACCCACGAGATCCAGGCCGTGCGCGCCGACGCCGCGGCGCTCGCGGCCGATCCCACCGCCGCCATCGCCGGCGGCCGCGTCGTCGAGGCCACCGCGACGGGCCCCCTGCCCTTCCAGCGGCGCCTGCGCTACGCCCAGCACCCCACGCGGGCCGGCGAGGCCCTCACGCCCGACGAACCCGACGACAAGGCCGCCGCGGACGCCTTCACGGCCGCCACCCACGGCGCCGGCACGGACTGGGAGCTGGCCGCCGGGCGGCGCGCCGCGGCGCTGGCGGCGGGCGGCGGCGTCGCCCTCGTGGACCGCCCTGCGCGCCCCCGCCCCTGGCGCCCTCGTGGGCCCCCTCGCGGGCGCGGCCCTGCTCGGTTTCCTGTTGTGGATCCTGGTGTTGCGGTCGTTCACCGGCCGCCGCTTCGCCCCCGCGCTGGGGGCCACGGGGGCGGCGTTGCCCCTGCTCGGCGTCCTCGGCTGGTCCACGCGCGCCCTCGCGGACGCCTTCCCCGTGGCCGGCCCGGCGGCCCTCGCCGGCGACCTGGCCCTGCTCTTCGCCGCCGCCCTCGCCCCCCTCGTCGCGGGCGCCGTCGCGGGCGCCTGGAGCGGCGGCCGGCGCTCGCCCCACCGGGTGGCCTACGCCTACGTGGTGCCCGCCATGGCCGGCATGGGCGCCCTCGTCCTGGTGCCGTTCGGGCTGGGCGTGCTGCTGGCCTTCACCCGCCACCACGCCGGCACGTTCACCTGGGTCGGCCTCGACAACTTCATCGACATCCTCAGCGGCGGCGGCCAGCCGCTCTGGGCCCCGCTCTCCTTCTACTTCACGCTGGTGGTGACGCTGGTGTGGACGGGCCTGAACGTCGCGCTGCACGTCGCCATCGGCCTGGGCCTCGCCTTGCTGCTGCGGGCCCCCGATCTGCGCTTCAAGGGGCTGTACCGGGTGCTGCTCATCGTGCCGTGGGCGGTGCCGAACTACATCACGGCCCTCATCTGGAAGGGCATGTTCAACAAGCAGTACGGGCTCATCAACGAGGTCCTGGGGCACCTGGGGGTGGAGCCGGTCGGCTGGTTCTCGAGCTTCTGGACGGCCTTCGCCGCCAACTTGACCACCAACACCTGGCTGGGCTTCCCGTTCATGATGGTGGTGGCGCTGGGCGCCCTGCAGAGCATCCCGGCCGATCTGGAGGAGGCCGCGGAGGTGGACGGGGCGAGCCGCTGGGCGCGCTTCCGGCACATCACGCTGCCCCTGCTCAAGCCGGCCCTCTTCCCGGCCGTCATCCTGGGCAGCATCTGGACGTTCAACATGTTCAACATCATCTACCTGGTCTCGGGCGGCCAGCCGGAGGGCGCGACGGACATCCTCATCACCGAGGCGTACCGCTGGGCCTTCGAGCAGGACCGCCATGGCTACGCGGCGGCCTACTCCGTCCTGATCTTCTTCATCTTGCTGGCGTGGTCGCTCCTGACCCAGCGGGCGACCCGCGCCGCCGAGGAGGCCCACGGATGACGGCGCCGTCGGACCGGCCGCTGCCGCGGTGGAAGACCCACCTCTTCCTCGTCGTCTTTACGACGGTGACGCTCTTCCCCGTGCTCTGGGTCTTGAAGATGGCCCTGCGGCCGGAGCAGACGTTCGCCACGGGCCTCAACCCGCTGCCCACGACCATCAGCTTCCAGAACTTCACCGACCTGATGAGCGAGCCGCTCTTCCTCACGCAGCTCATGAACTCGGTGGTGGTGGCGGCGGCGACGACGGCCGTGGGCGTCTTCCTGGCCTGCACGGCCGCCTACGCCTTCAGCCGCTTCCGCTTCCCGGGCCGGCGCGCGGGCCTGCTGGCCTTCCTGGTCACGCAGATGTTCCCGGGCACCCTCATGATGATCCCGCTCTACGTGGTGCTCGATCAGCTCGGCCTGCTCGACCACCTGGGCGGCCTGGTGCTCGTCTACTCCACGACGGCCATCCCCTTCTGCGTCTGGATGCTGAAGGGCTACTTCGACACCATCCCGCGGGCCCTCGAGGAGAGCGCGCTGATGGACGGGGCGGGCCAGTTCACCATCTTCTGGCGCATCATCCTGCCCCTGGCCCGGCCGGCCGTGGCCGTCACCGCGCTGTTCAGCTTCATGACGGCCTGGAACGAGTACATCCTGGCCGCCACGTTCATGAGCGACGAGACGGCCTACACCCTGCCCGTGCGGCTGCAGCAGCTCGTGGGGGCGTACACGACGGAGTGGGGCCACTTCGCGGCCGGGGCCGTGCTGGTGAGCACCCCCGTGATGCTGCTGTTCTTCGCCCTGCAGAAGCACCTGGTGGGCGGCCTGACGGCCGGCGGAGTGAAGGGATGAGCCTGCAGCGCTACCTCGACGTGGTGGATGACGCCGACGCCTTCCTCTGCGCGGCCGAGCGGCCGCTGCCCCGCGTCATCTGGGCCAACCCGCTGCGCCAGGATCCCGCGAAGACGGCCGAGGAGGTCCGCCGCCTCTGCCCCGAGGCCGAGCCCCTGGCCTGGCGGCCCGACGCCTGGCGCCTGCCCCCCGAGGTGAAGCCGGGGCGCTGGGTGCCGTGGATGTACGGCCGCGTCCATGGCCAGGAGGAGGCCTCGCTGCTCGCGGCCTCCCTCGTCGACGCCCAGCCGGGGGAGCGCATCCTCGATCTCTGCGCCGCGCCGGGCGGCAAGACGGCCGGCCTCGCCGTCGCCATGGCCGATCGCGGCACGCTGGTGGCCAACGATCGCAGCTACGGGCGGCTGTCGGCCATCCGGCGCGTCCTGGACCGGCTGGGGGTGACCTGCGCCGCCGTGACGTGCGGCAACGGGGTGCATTTCCCAGCGTATCCGGGGGGTTACGACCGCATCCTCGTGGACGCCCCGTGCACCTGCGAGGGCACCAGCCGCAAGCCGGGCGGCCACCAGGACGTCACGAGCGAGCGCTACCGGCGGACCATCGTGCAGATCCAGACGGCCCTGCTGCGGCGCGCGCTGCGGCTCGTCCGCCCCGGCGGCCGGGTGGTCTACAGCACCTGCACCTACGCGCCGGAGGAGAACGAGGCGGTGCTGGAGGCGGCGTCCACCGAGCCGTTCACCATCGAGCCGGTGGTGGCGCCGGCGGGCCTGCGCCTCGCGCCGGGGCTGCCCGCCTGGCAGGGCCAGACGTTCCGGCCCGACGTGGTCAACGCCGTCCGCCTCTGGCCCCACCACAACGACACGGGCGGCTTCTTCGTGGCCGTCCTGAAGCAGGGGGCGTGAGGTGCGCGCGGCGGCCTTCTTCATCCCGTTGCCCGAGCCCGAGGCCCTGCTGGCCTGGCTCGACGCCACCTATGGCCTGCCGGCCGACCTCTTCGCGGGGCACCGGTTCTGGCTGCGCACCGACTCGGGCACCCTCTGGCTGACGGACGCCGGCACGGTGCCGCCGCCCGGGGTGCGGCTCGACGCCTTCGGGCTGCTCGCCTTCCGCGACGCGCCGCCGCGGGGGCGCCCGACCAACACCTTCGCGCTGCGCTTCGGGGCCCACGCGACGAAGAGCGTGCTCGAGCTGGGCGTGGCGGCGTCGCGGGCCCTGCTGGCCGGCGAGCCGGTGGCCGTCGCCGACGCCACCGAGACGGGCTGGCGCATCGTGCGAGGGCCCGGGCAGGTCCTGGGCATGGGCTGGGTGGCCGAGGGGCAGCTGCGCTCCGAGCTGCCCCGCAGCTGGCGCCTCGACGTCGATCCGGCTACCGGCTGGCCTGACGCCTGAACGCCATCGGGCGGCCGTCGGGCCCGGTGACCAGCAGGCGATCCCCCTGGAAGACGACCTCGAGCGTGCGGACGTGCCACGCGTCGCCCACGCGCAGCCGCGTCTCGACGGTGAGGGCGTCCCCCTCGGCGCGCTGGATGGTGTAGTGGCCCGCCAGGCGGGTGGCGCCCAGGTCGACGCGGGCCTCGCCGCCCGGCTGGAACTCCAGGGCCATGCCGGCGACGGCGCGCTGGGCCATCTCGACGGCCCGCCGCCGCGTCTCCTCGTCCAGCGCCTTGAGCTCTGGATCGTCGGCCAGGGCCTCCGTGTCCACCGCCCAGGCGCCGACGAGGCGGTCCGGGGCGCGGGTGCAGGCGGCGAGGGCCACGAGGAGGAGCCAGGGGCGCATCCGCCGACCCTGGCACGAAAGGGGGCCGCGAGGGAAGGCGGGCTACAACGTGTCGACGCGGTGGACCGGCCGGGCGACGAGCTCGAAGGTGCTGTAGTCGCTGGCCCGGAAGCCGAGCATGCGCTGGGCGCGCGGGTCTTCGAGGGCCAGCCGGAGCTGGGCGCCCAGGTCCCCGTCGCCGGCCAGGCGCGCGGCGACGAGCAGCGGGCGCTGCCAGGCGGTGCCCCGCGAGCGGCTGATGATGGGGAACCGCACGTCGGTGGTGGGCGTCGGGCCCACGCGGCGGTAGCGGCCGAGGTTCAGCGTCCACATGCGCTGGTGGCTGCGCAGGCGGGGGCCGAGCTCCGTCTCGCAGGCGTAGGCGCGGCGCTGAGCCAGGGCCTCCTCCTCCTCGATCTCCCCCTCCACCGAGGCGATGCCCACGCAGACGAGATCCTGGATGCTGCGGTCGCGGATCCAGCGCCGGCGGGCGCGCGGGCCGAGGACCTGCTCGATGAAGACGGGGGTGCCGTCGCGCTCCAGGAAGGTGCTGAGGCCGAAGACCCACGCGGTGGCGGGCGTGGGCACCGCCAGCAGGAAGCGCGCCCCTGGCACGTCGATCTGCTCGAAGCGCCAGCCCTCCTCGGCGCGGCTCCAGGCCGGCCCGAGGTCGACGTCGTCGGGGAAGAGCGGCACCCGGGGCCAGCTCAGGAAGACCGCGATGGACAGGACCGCCAGGGCCGCCAGCAGCATGGGCAGGCGAGAGCCGACGGTCTCGGGCGGCGTCCACACGGGCACCTTGCCCTTGAGCAGGCCCGCCGTCGTGGCCAGCAGGTGCGCCTCGTGGCGGTCGAGGGCCAGGCGCGAGGCGTTGTCGAGCCAGATGGCCAGCGGATCCCGGAAGACGGGCGGATCGCCGGGCACCAGCACGTAGGGCGCCCGGGCCAGGCCGTCGACGTCGTGGGTGAGCTGGGCGAGGGCGTCCTCGTGGGCGGGCAGCTCCAGCGCCTCCAGGCCCTTGAGGAGCGCGGCCCGGGGCAGCCGGTTGAGGCCGGCGCGCAGGGCGCTGTCGAGGATGACCTGGGTGAGCGTGAGCCGGTAGTCCACCCGGTCGGGGGGCGGCGCCAGGTCGAGGTCGGGGCGGGCGCGGCTCACGGCGGGCTCAGGTGGCCAGGGGGTCGTCGCTGTAGGACCAGAGCAGCCGCGCGAACTCGTCCGTCTCCACCAGGCCGAGCTCGCCCTGGGCCGCCGACAGCTCGTCGAAGTCGGCCTGCTCGGCGTGGGAGTCCCAGGAGCTGATGAGCAGCGGCACGGGGCCCTGGGTGTGCTTGCCGGTGAGCGACGAGGTGCCGTGATCGGCGGTGACGACGACGCGCAGGGGGCCGTTGAGGGCGGGATCCTCCAGCATCCGGCCGAGGGCGGCGTCGGCGGCGGAGATGAAGTCGCGCTTCTCGAGCGGGCGGCGGTCGTGGCCGGCGACGTCGGTGCCCTTCAGGTGCACGGTGACGAACTCGTAGCGCTCCAGCAGGCGGAGGGCCTGGCTGAACTTGGCGTCGAAGTCGGTGTCGACGTTGCCGGTCATGCGGGCCGACGACATGGGCGTGAAGCCCAGGGCCCGGGCCACCCCCAGCACGGTGGGGCAGGCCGCGACGACGGCCGAGGCCCGCGTCGGGCGGGCGATGCCGGCCAGGGCGGCCGCGCTGCCGGCCCCGCGGGTGAGGACGGCGTTGGCCGGGGGCAGGCCGCGCTCGCCCCGCTCGCGGTTGTAGGGGTGCGCGCCCAGGTGCTTGCGGGCGCGAGCCAGCAGGTGGTTGAGCACCTCGGCGGTGCGGGCGGCCTCGGGGGTGTCGTCGAGGGGCCGCACGGGCTCCAGGGGCTGCAGCACCGACTGGCTGCCCGGATCGGCGTCGGAGATGGCGGCCGACAGGCCGGGGCCGTTGAGCATCACCACGACGCGGTGCTCATGGCCGGGGAAGATGTGGCCGGTGATGCCCGCGGGCAGCTCGACGTCCCGCAGGCCCGCCAGCAGATCGGCGACGCCGGTGCGGATGCGGCCGGCGCGGCGGTCCACGATGACGCCGTCGTCGGTGAGGGTGGCCATGTTGCCGCGCAGCAGCACGCTGTTGGGGTGCAGCGTCAGGCCGTTGCCCAGGGCCTCCAGGAGCCCGCGGCCGAGCTTCGGCCGCTCGTGCTCGCACAGCAGGGTGACGAGGCCGACGTCCGTGTGGGCCTTCTGGCCGGTGGGCGTGGTGGCCAGCAGCCCCTGGGCGCCCGAGCCGGCCAGGCGGCGCAGGACGGGGGTGCGGGCGGCGGCCAGGGGCGTGCGCCCGTCGAGGGCCGGGTTGGGCTCGTCGGCCAGGCCATCGAAGACGACCATCAGGGTGCGCACCGAGCGGCGGGTGGCGCTGCTGGACCGGGGGCCCGGGACCTGCCCGGCCGTGGGGCGCAGCGGGATGACGCGGCTCAGGTACTCCACCGCGGCGGTGATGGACCGAGGAAGATCACTGTTTTCAATGACATACGCATCATGCTCCTCGACGAGGCGCAGGATGTCGTCGTGGATCCAGCGGACGGACTGGAAGGCGTCCAGGTACGTCTCGGCGCCGCGGTGGGGCTCCGACTGGGCCCGGGCCGGGAAGCGCAGGCGGTGCTCCGTACGGCTCTGCACGGAGAGGACGATGCCCACCATCCAGGCCTCGGCGTCCGGGGGCAGCAGGTGGGTGAACGGGGGCAGCAGGTGCGTGCCCTCGATGATGAGGTGGGTGTGCTCGCGCAGGGCGCGGCGGATGACGGCGCGCACCCCCACGGCCACCTGGGCGGCCTGCTGGCGGAAGCCCGCCAGGACGCGCTCGCGCGGGTCGGAGAGGACCTGGCTGCCCTGGATGATGCCGCGGAACGAGTGGTCGTGCAGGCCGGGCACCACCTCGGGGGAGAGCACCGTCCGCATCGTCTCGCGGATCATGTCGGTGCCCGTCACCTTGCGGATGCCGAGGCGATAGGCCAGCTCGGTGGCGAGGCTCGACTTGCCGGTCCCCACGGCGCCGCCCACCAGGATGATGAGGGGGCGGTCGAGGTGGCGCAGGGCGCTGGTGACGCGGTAGCGGCGGGCGTAGCCGGCGTCGTGCATCTCGTCGAGCAGGCGCTCGGCGATGGCGTCCACCAGCTCGGCGGCGACGACGGGCTCGGGGCGCCGGGCGAGCTCGGCCGAGACGGCCTCGGCCACCTGCATGGCCGCCTCCACCGAGAGGCCCGTGGCCACCATCCGGCGCACGAGGACCCCGCGGGAGAAGGGGAAGACGCCCTTGTCGGTGCGGACGTGGCGCGTCACGGGCTCGGGGGCGCGGGCGGGCGGCGGCTCGTAGCCCCACGTCTCGCGCAGCAGCGCCAGGAGCTCGGCCTCCAGCTCGCGGGTCGTCACGCGCTCCCGGCCGGCCAGGCGGTCGCGCAGGGCCTCGCTGGCCGCGAGGGCGCGATCCATGTCCAGGCCGAGCTGGAGCGCGGTGGCCGTCACGAGGCCGCGGCGGAAGCGATAGCTGCCGTGGCGGCTGACGACGAGGGGGGGCTTCATCTGAGTGCGACGCGCCATCGCCGGGCAGGGTAGCGCGCCCCACGCCAGACGTCACAGAAACCTCACGGCGACGTCACGGCCACCCGCGATGCTGTCGCCATCACCGACGTCGGGGGCTCCACGCCCGGATCGCGCGCATTGCCACGCGATTGGGGGGTGAAGTTTACATTCCCGTCACACGACCGCCTCACGATGCAGTCAATCCGCACCTGGGAGACTGTCTCGTGAACACTCGAATGGCCGGCATCGCGCTCCTGCTCCTCCCCGTCACGGCCCACGCCGAGGGTGAGGTCCGCTACGACAAGGGCTTCGTCATCCAGGACGGCGAGGCCTACAAGCTCAAGCTCGGAGGTCGGGTGCAGACCCGCTACCAGCTCACCATGGCTGATCAGGGCGACGCCGATCGCGAGAACAGCCAGCACTTCGCCATCCAGCGCGCCCGCATCAAGGCCTCGGGCACCGTCCTCGATCCCGACCTGTCCTTCGCCTTCCAGGCCGACTTCGGCAAGGGCTTCGTGACGCTCAAGGACTTCTACGTCACCTACAAGCTGGGCGACGGGGTGGAGCTGCAGGCCGGCCAGTACAAGCGGCCCTACTCCCGCCACCAGATCACCTCCAGCGGCGACCTGGTGATGGTCGATCGCTCCCCCACCGACAAGGCGCTGCCCACGGGCCGCGACATCGGCCTGCAGCTCGGCACGGGCCGGCACGGCCAGGCCCTCGAGTGGGAGCTGGGCGTCTTCAACGGCACCGGCGACGGCGCCCACTTCAACGCCGCCAAGGGCAGCTACAGCAACGTGCCCGAGGACTTCCTGCCGGCGGTCGTGGCCCGGACGGCCTACAACCACGGCAAGATGAAGGGCTACAGCGAGGCGGATCTGGAGGGCGGGCCCCTGCGGGCGGCCGTGGGCCTCAACGTCCACGCCAACCTCAACGCCACCAACGACGAGGACGCCATGGTCGTGGCGGGCCTGGACGTGGCCGTGAAGGCCGAGGGCTTCGCGTTCCTGGCCGAGGCGCACCGCAACATCGACACCGAGTTCAACGCCTTCTTCGCCCAGGCCAGCTACGTCATCGCCCAGCGCTACGAGCCCGCGGTGCGCTACTCGCTGCTGAAGCCCGACGAGGGCGACGAGAAGACCCAGGAGATCGCGGGCGGCTTCTCCATCTACTTCCTCAAGCACAACGCGAAGTGGCAGACGGACTTCGCCCTGCTGGGCGACGACGACGGATCGGCCGATCCGACCACCGACTACCAGCTCCGCAGCCAGCTCCAGCTCGCGTTCTGACGCGGGCTCACGGAAAGGACGCTCCCATGAACAAGACCCTCTTCGCCCTGGCCCTGGCCCTCGCCGCCACCGGCTGCTCGCGCAAGGATCGCTCCGCCGACTCCAAGGGCGGCCGCGCGGTCATCCAGAACAAGGGCTCCGACACGCTGGTGAACGTGGCCCAGGCGTGGGCCGAGGCCTACAAGACGGTGGAGCCCAACGTGGCGGTGGCCGTCTCCGGCGGCGGCTCGGGCACCGGCATCTCGGCGCTCATCAACGGCACCGTCGACATCGCCAACGCCAGCCGCGAGATCAAGGACAAGGAGCGCGACGCCGCCTCCAAGGCGGGCCACACGCCCAAGGAGTTCATCGTCGGCTACGACGCCCTGGCGGTCTTCCTGCACAAGGACAACCCCCTGAAGAAGATGACCTTCGCGCAGCTGGCCGACATCTACGGCGAGGGCGGCACCACGACGAAGTGGAGCCAGCTCGGCGTGCAGGTGCCCGGCTGCGGCAGCGACGAGATCATCCGCATCAGCCGCCAGAACAACTCGGGGACCTACGCCTACTTCAAGGAGGAGATCCTGGGGGACAACAAGGACTTCAAGCAGGGCTCGCGCGACATGCACGGCTCGAAGGACGTCGCCGACCTCGTCGCCCACACGCCCTGCGCCATCGGCTACAGCGGCCTGGCCTACGTGACCCCCGAGATCAGCACCCCCTGCGTCGCCAGGGATGACGCCTCGACCTGCGTGGCGCCCTCCATGGAGACCGCGGTCGATCGCACCTACCCGGTGGCGCGTCCCCTCTTCATGTACTCCTCCGGCGAGCCCCAGGGGGCGGTGAAGAAGTACCTGGACTGGATTCTGAGCGACGCGGGCCAGTGCATCATCACCAAGAAGGGGTATGCTCCCGCCCGCCCCGTGAAGTGCGACGGCTGAGGACCCAGGAGGGACGGCGAGGATGAGCCACTACGAGCGGCGGTTGGAGGCGGACCGGGCGCAGATTCGCGACCGGGTGGCGGCCATCGGGCAGCGGGTCGAGGACGCGGTGCGCGAGGCGGCGGCGGCGCTGCTGGCCGGCGATCACGCCCGCTGCTACCGGGTCATCCTGGGCGACATGCCCATCAACCGCGAGGTGCGCTCCATCGACGCCGCCTGCCACGCCTTCGTCGCCCGGCACCTGCCGTCGGCCGGGCACCTGCGGTTCATCTCGTCCGTCCTGCGCCTGAACGTGGCGCTGGAGCGCGTCGGCGACTACGCCGTGACCATCTGCCGCGAGGCGGTGCAGCTCGAGGCCCCGCCCCCCGACGCGGCCCGCCAGGCCATCGAGGAGCTGGCGACCGAGGGCACCGAGGTGCTGCACGAGGCCATGCGCGCCTTCGTGGCCGGCGACGCCGAGCGCGCCCGGGACGTGAAGACGAAGGCCAAGGTCTTCGGCCGCAACTACGAGGACCTCTACCGCGCCCTCGTCGCCCAGGAGGGCAGCCGCTCCCTCAAGGACCTCTTCGCCATCCTGGCGGTCTTCCACCGGCTCGACCGGGTGAGCGACCAGGCCAAGAACGTCTGCGAGGAGGCCATCTTCCAGGTCACGGGCGAGACCAAGGCCCCCAAGACCTACCGCGTCTTGTTCCTGGACGCCCGCAACACGCTGGTGAGCGTCCTGGCCGAGGCCATCGCCCGCAAGGCCTTCCCCCAGAGCGGCCTGTACGACAGCGCGGGCTTCTCTCCCGGCGAGGCCCTGGCCCCCGAGGCCATCAGCATGGCGGCGGAGCTGGGCATCGATCTCGGGGGCATCGCCCCCACCCCCCTGCGCGTCGGCCCCAAGGCCCTCGACCGCTACCATGTGATCGTGGGCCTGGCCCCCGGCACGCGGGCCGCCCTCGGGGAGCTGCCCTTCAACGTCATCTACCAGGAGTGGAGCCTGCCCGGCCTCGACGGCGACGGGCCGGTGGAGCCGCGGGTGCGCGCCCTCTGCCGGCAGCTCTCCGCCGAGGTGCGTGAGCTCATGGTCACCCTGCGGGGCGAGGAGGCGCGCTGACATGACGGACCGCAAGGCCGATCCCGCGGTCGACCGGCGCGACGTCGCGTGGTGGAGCGACAAGGCCGTCTCGGTGCTCGTCTTCCTGGGCGGCATCTCGGCCATCCTCTTCATCATCGGCATCTTCGTGTTCATCACCCGGGAGGGCTTCGGCTTCGGCGAGCACTTCAAGGCGGGTGAGATCTTCGGCTCGACGCGCTGGGCGCCGACCTCCGACAGCAACCCCACCTACGGCATCCTGGCCCTGGTGGCCGGCACGGCCTCGGTGACGGGGCTCGCCATGCTCATCGCCGTCCCCTTCTCCCTGGGGGCGGCCATCTACATCGCCGAGTTCGCCAAGGGCCGCACCCGCGAGGTGCTCAAGGTGCTCGTGGAGATGCTGGCGGCCATCCCCTCGGTGGTCTGGGGCTTCATCGGCCTGACCATCATGAACCCGCTGATCATCCAGACGTTCGACGTGCCCATCGGGCTGTGCGTGCTCAACTCCGGGCTCATCCTGGGGCTGATGGCGGCGCCCATCATGACGACCATCGCCGAGGACGCCCTCAAGGCCGTGCCCGACAGCTACCGGGAGGCCGCCGAGGCCCTCGGGGCGACGCGCTGGCAGGTGACGCGCCGGGTGGTGCTGCCGGCCGCCCGCCAGGGCCTGCTGGCCGCGGTGCTGCTCGGCGTCGGCCGCGGCTTCGGCGAGACGATGGCGGTGCTCATGGCGAGCGGCCACTCCATCAACCTGCCGACGAGCCCCTTCGACTCGGTGCGGGCCCTGACGGCCACCATCGCCGCCGAGCTGGGCGAGACGGCCGTGGGCTCGCCCCACTACCAGGCCCTCTTCATGCTCGGCATCCTGCTCTTCGCGGTGACGTTCCTCATCAACCTGGCGGCCGACCTCATCGTCCGCGGCATCCGGAAGGGCTGAGCATGTTCGACGCGACGCCCAGAAACCTGAAGGACGCCCGGCGCGAGGGCCTCGTCCGCATCCTCTTCCTGCTGATGACGGCGCTGCTGGTGCTGCCCGTGCTGCTCATCCTGGGGGTGCTGGTGGCCAAGGGCGGCTCGGCCCTCTCCTGGGACTTCCTGTTCACCGAGCCCACCGACGGCATGACCGCCGGCGGCCTGCTGCCCGCCCTGGTGGGCACCATCTGGCTGGTGGTCATCGCCCTCATCGTGTCGGTGCCCATCGGCATCGCCGCGGCGCTCTACCTGAGCGAGTACGCCCCCGACAACTGGCTGACCCGGGCCATCAACCTGGCCATCATCAACCTGGCCGGGGTGCCCTCCATCGTGCACGCCCTCTTCGGGGTGGGCGCCTTCGTCATCTTCTTCGGCTTCGGCACCAGCATCCTCGCCGCCAGCTTCACCCTGGCCGTGATGACGCTGCCCGTGGTCATCGTCTCGACCCGCGAGGCCCTGCAGGCCGTCCCCCAGTCCTTCCGCGAGGCGTGCTGGAACATGGGGGCCACGCGCTGGCAGACCATCCGCAAGGTGGTCCTGCCCAACTCCATCAGCGGCATCCTCACCGGCGTCATCCTGGAGGTCTCGCGCACCGCCGGCGAGACGGCGCCCATCATGTTCACCGGGGCGGCCTTCTTCCTGCCCTTCCTGCCCGAGTCGGTCTACGACCAGACGATGGCCATGTCGCTGCACCTCTTCGTGGTCGCCACCCAGGTGCCCAACGTGCCCGACAACCTCCCCTTCGGGGTGGCCCTCGTGCTCATCGGCATGGTCCTGGCCATGAACGCGATCTCCATCGCGTTTCGGACCTGGCTGCGGAGGAAGAAGAAGTGGTGACCGCCACCCCGGAGATCCGGGTCCAGAACCTGTCGATCCAGTACGGGGAGAAGGTGGCCCTCGCGGGCGCCTCCTTCGAGGTGATGCCCAACGAGATCTTCGGCATCATCGGGCCGGCCAACAGCGGAAAGACCAGCTTTCTCAAGGTCTTGAACCGCATGGACACCTTCACCCCCGGCATGCGCTTCAGCGGGACGGCGGAGGTGGGCGGCCGCGACGTGCGCAGCTGGCGCAACCTGTATGCGCTGCGCCGCCGCATCGGCGTCGTGTTCCCGCTGCCCGTCGGCCTGCCCCTCTCGGTGTACGACAACGTGGCGTTCGCCCCGCGCCTGGCCGGCGTGCGCGGCAAGGCCGAGCTGGACGCCATCGTGGAGCGCTGCCTGCGCCGCGCCGCCCTCTGGGACGAGGTGAAGGACCGCCTCAAGGCCCTGGGCAGCCTGCTCTCCGGCGGGCAGCAGCAGCGCCTCACCATCGCGCGGGCCCTCTCCCAGGAGCCCAGCATCCTGCTCCTGGACGAGTTCTCCATCGCGGTGGACCCCGTCACCACCATGCGCATCGAGGACGTCCTCAAGGAGCTCAAGCAGGAGATGACCATCGTGCTGGTCACCAACCTGGTGCAGCAGGCCCGGCGCCTGGCCGACCGGACGGCGTTCTTCCTCATGGGGGAGTGCGTCTCGGTCAGCCCGACGGAGGCGCTCTTCACGGGCGACGCCGATCCCCGCGCCCGCGACTACGTGGAGGGCCGCTTTGGCTGATCAGTCCCCCGCGGCGGTCGAGTTCGCCGACTTCAGCTTGTGGTACGGCACCTTCCAGGCCATCTACGGCGTCGACCTGGCGGTGAAGGAGGGCAAGATCACGTCGATGATCGGCCCCTCCGGCTGCGGCAAGTCGACGCTGCTGCGCAGCGTGAACCGCATCAACGAGCGCCTGGGCTACGTGCGCACCGAGGGCCACGTCCGCGTGCTCGGGCACGACGTCTACGCCGCCGAGAACTCCCTCGTCCAGGTGCGCAAGCAGGTGGGCATGGTGTTCCAGCGGCCCAACGTGCTGCCCCTGTCCATCCGCGACAACATCCTCTTCGGGCACCGGCTGCACGACGGCGGCAAGGACGCCGAGGACGCCCTGCTGGAGAGCGCGCTGCGCCAGGTCCTGCTCTGGGACGACGTGAAGGACCGGCTCAACCGGCGCGCCCAGGGCCTGTCCCTGGAGCAGCAGCAGAAGCTCTGCATCGCCCGCCTGCTGCCGGTGAAGCCGCGCATCCTGCTGATGGACGAGCCCTGCTCCGCCCTCGATCCCAAGGGCACCGAGGCGGTGGAGGAGCTCATCTGGGAGCTGCGCGGCGCCTACACCATCCTGCTCGTGACGCACAACATGGCCCAGGCCCGGCGGGCCAGCGAGGAGTGCGTCTTCATGCTCATGGGCAAGCTCATCGAGCACACGGCCACCGACCAGATGTTCGTCTCGCCGCGCTGCCCCGAGACGGCGGACTACATCGAGGGCCGCTACGGCTGATCGGAGGGGACCGTTGGTCCAGCCCTGGGAAGCGGACATCGACCTGGACATCGCCCAGGCCGCCCGCCTGATTCACGCGCAGTTCCCGGACGTGGCCATGGCCGCGGGGGTGGACGGGCCCGAGGCCCTGGCCGACGCCATGGCCCCCCTCGGCGAGGGCTGGGACAACCGCGCCTTCCTCGTCGCCGGGCGCTTCGTCTTCCGGTTCCCGCGCCGCGAGATCGCCCTGTCGTTCCTGGAGGCCGAGCGGGCCGTGCTGCCGGGCCTGCGGGGCCGGCTGCCGCTGCCCATCCCCCTGCCCCGCTGGCTCGGGCAGCCGTCGGAGGCCTTCCCCTACCCCTTCATCGGCTACGCCTGCGTGCCCGGCGAGACTGCGGACGCGGTCGACTTCGCCACGCTGGACCTGCCGGCGCTCGCCCTGGCGCTGGGGGGCTTCCTGCAGGCGCTCCACGCCATCCCGCCGCCGCCGGCCACGCCGCTCGACCAGCTCCGGCGCTCCGACAGCCGCTACCGGCACGCCCAGGCCAGCGCCCGCCTGGCCGCCCTGGCCGACCGCGCCCTCGCCGAGCAGGCCCAGGCCCTGCTGGACGAGGCGTTCGCGGCGCTCCCGCCCGACAGCGACGCGGTCGGCGGCGCCCAGCGGTGCCTCGTGCATGGCGACCTCTATGTGCGGCACCTGATCGTGCGCGAGGGGGCGCTGGCCGGGGTGATCGACTGGGGCGACGTGCACCAGGGCGACCCGGCCCAGGATCTCGCCGCCGCCTGGCTGGTGCTGCCGGGGTCCGCCCGCGCCGCGTTCTTCGCCGCCTACGGCCCCGTCGACGCGGGCACCCGGGCCCGCGCCCGCCTGCGGGCCGCCTGGGACGTGGCCATCACGCTGCACTACTGCGAGGGCGCCGACGACCCGCCCATGCACCGCGCCGCCCTGCGCTGCCTGGCCGACGCGCCGACCTGGGCCGATCAGCAGGGTCAGTAGAGGTCGGGGCCGACGTCCACGAGGAAGTCCCCCTCAGGCCGGTAGGGGAAGAGGGTGCCCGCCGGGCGCAGCGCCCGGTCGGCCACGATGTCGGCGTCGGTGAGCCCCGGCCAGCGATCCTTCCAGCCCTGCACGAGCGCGGCGTTCTCGGCGGCCGTCCGGCGCAGGAGCGCCAGGTTCGCGACCATGTCATCGCCCAGCTCGCCCGCCCGCACGGGGCCCAGCCAGTCCGCCAGGATGCGCCGCCGGGCCGCCGTCGCCACGCCGGCGTCGAGCACCACGGCGTTGAGCTCGCCGTCGTAGAGGATGCTGCGGTTGTTCTTGTTGGCGCTGCCCACCGACAGCCAGGCGTCGTCGATGAGCACCAGCTTGGAGTGGTTGTAGACGGGCTGGTCGTGGAGCGCGGCCCGGCCGCTGGCGGCCTCGGCCGACGTCTGCACGTCGAACGCCCGCCGCTGCAGCAGCAGGTAGCGATCCGGCGCCGCGGCCCGCATTGCCTCGTCCATCACCTGCGTCCACTGCTTGCCGCCGTCGGTGTACGCCAGCTCGTTGGTCACCACGATCAGCACGAGGCCGGGCTCCCGCTCCAGCGCCGCCACGAAGTCGTCCAGCAGGCGCGTCGCCCGCCAGTACTGGTCCTCGATGAGGATGTAGCGGCGGGCCTGGGCCAGCGCGCGGCGGTGGCCCTCCAGGATGGACTGCTCGGCCAGCGGTGGCGGCACGGTGGCCTGGATCTGCACCGCGACGCCCCCGACCTCGGCGCCAGGCGCCCCGGGCTCGAAAGCGGTGGTGTTCTCGTGGAAGGGCGACAGGCGAGCCCGCGCCAGGTTCCAGAGGCTCGCGTACACGTCCTCGACGGCGGCCACAGCTGGCCCCTCGATGCGCAGGGCGTAGTCCTGGAAGGGGCCGAACTCCGGGAGCGCCTGACGCTGGGCGACGGCCTCCCGGGCGGCCGCGTCGGCCTCGGCCGGCATGCGCCGCGGCTCGAAGACGGCGTGGGCCGCGGTGTCCCAGTAGTCGTTCTGGGTGTTCTCGCCCTGCACGAAGGCCACCTGGCCGTCGATGATGGTGCCCTTCATATGGAAGCTGGCGGCATCAAAAGCCGGCTCCAGCGCCTGGCGCAGCGGCCCCTCCTCGAAGCGGACGCCCGCGTAGGCCGGCAGCTCCCGCAGGCGCGCCACGAGGTCCACGGGCGGCGCCACCCCCGCGTACTCCCCCTGCACCGGGATGCTCTCCTCGTTGGTCTGGGCCAGGACCTCGAAGTCATCATCGAGCTCACGCCCGTGCGCCCGCAGGGGCGCGTCCACCGTCAGGTTCACCGCCCCCTCCACCGCGCCGCCGAGGAACATGTTGACGAGCACGCGCCGGTGCAGGTCGGGGCGGGCCTCCAGGTGGCCCAGGGCCGTGTCGGCCTCGCGGTCCGCTGCGCCCGGGGTGCGCAGCAGGTCGGTGCGGCTCGTCCACCACCACGTCGACCAGAAGACGGATCGCTGGGCGCCGCGGATGGCCGCCGAGGTGGCCGCCCAGAGCGCGGCGGGCTCGGTGTAGAGCTCCACCCGGTTGCCGGAGCGCCATGGCCGGGCGGTGCTCGCGAACCAGGCGTGCTCGAGCGCCACCACCACGCGGTCGCGGGGGCAGCCCTCCACCGTGTCATGGCCCACGGCCACCAGCGGATCGTCCACCTCCACGGCGCCCGCCGCGGGCCAGCCCACGCTGAGCATCCGGCCCAGGTGGTCGGGCGCCCCCACGGTGAGGGCGTAGGTCTCGCCCGGGAAGCGGGGCTCCCCCTCGATGCCCGCGAGGGTCGCCCCCGGCACCGGGCGCCCCCAGGGGTCGACCACCTCCACGGCCAGGCGCCCCGGCCCGCACTCAACGGGGGCCGCGTCGGCGACGGCGGCGTCGGGGGCGGCCGGATCCTCGGCGGTGTCACAGCCCACCAGCAGGACGAGCAGCCAGCTCGCGCGGTACCTCATGGCTCCTCCTGGGCCAGCTCGACGGCCAGCCGGTACGCCTCGCCGCGGCGCGCCCCGGTCCGCCGCGCCGCCTCCTTCGCCGCCAGGCTGGGCGAGTAGCCCTCCCGCAGCAGGCTCTCGACGATGGGGCGCAGCGCGTCCTCGTCGGCCGGGGCCTCCGTCGCCCCGCCGATGAGCAGCACGATCTCCCCCCGCGTCACCCCGGGATCGGCCACCAGCTCCGCCAGGGTGCCGCGCCGAAACTCCTCGAAATGCTTGGTGATCTCGCGCGCGATGACGGCCTGCCGATCCCCGCCCAGGGTCGCGGCGGCGTCGGCCAGGACCTCCTCGATGCGGTGGGGGCTGGCGTAGAAGATGAGCGTCTCGGTGGCCGCGGCCAGCTCCAGCAGCCGGCTCTTGCGCTGGCCGCTCTTGGGGGGCAGGAAGCCCACGAAGCGGAAGGCGTCGGTGGGCAGGCCCGAGGCGCAGAGGGCGGCGATGGCGGCGCAGGGGCCGGGCACCGGCACCACCGGGACGCCGGCGGCCACCGCGGCCCGCACCAGGCGGAAGCCCGGATCGCTGATGGCCGGGGTGCCGGCGTCCGAGACCAGGACGAGGGACTCGCCCGCCTCGAGCGCCGCGATGAGCCCGGGCAGGCGCTCCTCCTCGTTGTGCTCGTGCAGCGCCACCAGGCGGGGCCGCTCGATGCCCAGCAGCTCCAGCAGCTTGCCGGTGCGCCGGGTGTCTTCACAGGCGATGCGCTCGGCGGTCTTCAGCAGGCGCAGGGCGCGGAGGGTGATGTCTTCGAGGTTGCCGATGGGGACGGCGACCAGGTGCAGGGTTCCCATGGGGGCAGGGTACGCCGGAACGACGGGAGCGGGCGAGCGTGCTGTGGATCCCGCCGTCGCGGTCAGTCGAGGCCGACCCGCTCCAGGAAGTGAGCGCGGGCGTCATCGCTGTCGTAGAAGAACGCCGCCAGGGCCAGCTTGCAGGCCCGCGGGCGGCCGCGGAGCTGGTCGGCGACGTCCTCCCAGATGACCTCCCGGGCGTCATCGTCGAGCAGGTCCGCCTCGTCGGGCTCCCGGTAGCCGAAGGGCACCCGGCCCCCGGTGAGGCGGAGGGCCTCGGCCCCGGCGGCCACCGCTTCGGCGGCGTCGATGAGGGTGATGAGGATGAGGTCGCCGGCCAGGCCGCCGTCGAACGCCAGGGCGTCCTCGGGCAGCCCGCACAGGGACGACAGGGCGGCCAGCGCCGGGATGGCCGGCAGCTCGCTGAGGTAGGCGGGCACGCCCCCCTCCCCCTCCACCCGCAGCTCCAGCGTATCCCGCCCCGTCAGGAGCTGGTGGGGGAGCAGCGCGTCGTCCTCATCGGGCAGCGCGAAGGCCAGGTACGCGATGGACGGGCGCGCCTCCTCCAGAGCGGAGAGGGCCGCGCCCACCAGGGCGTGCTGGAGCCGGTCGAGGTGAAAGCCGTCCATGGTGCAGGGGGGCCGGGGCCCCCGATCAGCCGATCGTCAGGCCCAGCGCCTTGCGGAGCTGGAAGTAGTTGTCGGACAGAGCGAAGAGGATGAGCTCCCGCAGGCGATCCTGGGTCGGGGCGCGGCTGAACTGCCCCGCCTCGTTCTTGATGGCCTGCGCCGTCGACGCGAGGTCGTTGGACAGCAGGAAGCCCAGCCGATTGCCGGTGTGCTCCAGCATCTCCAGCCACTTGGACAGGTTCAGGTGCTGGCCGGGGTTGGCCGACATCTGCTGGATCAGCTTCGCCAGCTCCGTGCGCTCCAGCGGCGGGATGTCCGTGCTGAAGTGCTGCAGGAGCCCCTGGTCGTGGAAGGGCACGTTGGCCGCCGGGTTCACCAGCTTCGTCAGGGTGTAGACGATGGTGAACAGGCGCCCCTTCCGCTGCTCGTAGGTCTCGTCGATGCTCGACAAGAAGTGGTGCTGGCTCATCACGAAGAGCTGCTTGGCGCACAGGAACACCAGCCCGTGCATGCTCTGGCCGCTCGTCACATCGGGGCCCACCAGGATGGCCGGCGGGTTGAGGTTGACGGCCTGCATGCCCGGCCGCCCGGTGGGCGACTGGAAGCACTCCAGCCGCTGCAGCCGGGTGGTCTGCGCCGCGTAGCCCATCATGGTGTTGAAGGGCGTCTTCTGCTCGGGATCGATCTGATCCCGCTTCGGCTTGATGCCCAGCACCTTGATGTTGGTGGCCATGACCGGGACGGTGTGCCGGTACAGCCGCATGAAGAGCTGGTCGAGCAGCGCGCTCTTCTCGGGGTGGTTCAGCAGGGCCCAGTGCTCCTTGTCGAGCGGGCGGCGAGCCTGCTTGAAGGAGCGGGTGCGGTACCGGTTGAACCACTCCTGGTGCTCGGCGTTGGCGTGGCCGAGGTAGGCGAGCACCTGGCTGACGCACCACGCCTCGTCGTACTTGCCCGCGGCCATGTAGAGCCGGAACAGGTTGGCGTAGCCCTCGATGTTGCGGGGGTTCAGCTCGATGAGGCGGTAGTGCTGGGCCACCGCCTTCTCGGGCTTCTCCTCCAGCTCGTAGAGCTCGGCGAGGATGGTGTGGAGCCGCTCGTCGTTGGGCGTCTTGGCCAGGGCGATCTTGTAGGCCTTGACCGCCTCGGCGTAGCGCTTCAGCCGCGTCCGGTTGATCTCGCCCAGGCCGTCGGCCAGCTTCACGACGAGCTTGTCGTCGAGCGCGCTGTCGGTGGCCCGCTTGAGCATCTTGCGGTAGTAGCGATCCTGGCGCTCGTAGTCGCGCTCCCGCGTGAGGATCTCGTCGATGGCCTGGAAGGCCTTGAGCATCGCGGGGTTGGCGTCGAGGGCCTTGTCGAACGACCGCACCGCGGTGAAGGTATCCTTCAGATAGTCCTGCTGGATCTTCGCCACGGCGTAGAAGTACTTGGCCTTCTTGTCGGCGTTCTGCTCCTGCTCGGCGAGCTGGGTCAGGACGTCCACGGCCGACTGCCAGTCCCCCGTCTCCTCGTGCAGGCCCAGCAGCTTGCTCAGGATGAGCTTGCTGCCCGGCTGCGCCCGCAGGGCCTCGTTGTAGGCGTCCACCGCCAGCCGCGCGTTGTGCATCTGGCCGTGCAGGATGTCGCCGATGCCCACCAGCGCCTGGAAGCGATCCAGCTCGTCGGTGAGGAACGGGATCATCTTGCGGCGGTAGTGGATGACGTCCTCCCAGTCGCCCTGGGCCTCATGCAGCGCCGTGATGGACTGCATGGTCTCCAGGTGGTTGGGATCGATGTCCAGGCCCTTGCGGAAGAAGTCGAGGGCCTTGCGGCGCTCGCCCACCTGCAGCTTGATGGCGCCCTGCCGGTTGAAGATCTCGACGATCTGCTCCGGCTCCAGGTTCTCCCGGTGGTGCACCAGCACCGTCTGGAAGATCTTGAAGGCGCGGTCCCAGTCCTGGCGGCGGAAGAGCAGGTTCCCCATGCCCTGCAGCGTCGGCAGGTGCGTGGAGTCCAGCTCGTAGGCCTGCCGGTAGTGGGTCAGGGCCTTGTCGTCCTTCTGCAGCCGCTCGGCGGCGTAGGCCAGCCGGAAGTGCAGCTCCTGGCTCTCGCGGTAGTCGGCCTGCTCGGAGCGGTTGGCCATGATGAGGTCGAGCAGGGGCTCGACGCGCTCCCACCGCTGGTCCTTCCAGTACACCTCCACCAGGGGCACCGCCGCGTCGACGTTCTCCGGGAAGAGGTCGAGGGCCTGCTCGTAGTAGTCGATGGCGGTGACCCGCTCCCCGATGTGATCGCCGTACACCTTGCCGATGGCGAAGAGCACGGCCGACTTCTCGGGGAAGGACCGGGTGGCGGCCTCCATCATCTTGAGGATGCGGACGACCTCCTGCCAGTCCCCCCGCCGCTCGTAGATGCCGCGCAGGGCGTCCAGGGCCGGCAGGTAGTTGGGATCGTGGTCCAGGGCCGACCGGTACCAGCGCTCGGCGTTCTCCAGATCGCCGAGGCGATCCTGGTAGATGCGGCCGACCTGGTGCTGCCGCTCCAGGAGCTCGCGCCGATCGCGGATGAGGTGCGCCTCGCGGCTGAGGGCGTCGATGGTGCTGGGCCAGTCCTCGACCTCGGCGTAGAGCTGGCCGAGGCGCGAGAGGGCCTCGCGGTTCTCGGCGTCCAGATCGAGCACGGGGCGCAGGGCCTCGATGGCCCGCTCGGCGCTGCCCAGGGGGCCGCGCAGCACCTCGGCGAGGGCCAGGCGGATCTTGACCTTGTCGCCGACGCTGTCGAGCACCGCCAGGTGCTGCTGGTAGACCTCGGCCAGGTCGTCCCACTGCTCGCTCTCGCGGTAGAGGCGGTCGAGGGCCCGGACGGCCGTCGTGTCCCGCGGCTCCACCTCCACCATCCGACGGTAGGTGTCGATGGTGGCGTAGCGATCGGCGAGCTGCTCCTCCTGGATCATCGCGATGCGGCTCAGGATGCGCAGCTGGCCCTCGGGCTCGGTGCGCACCTTCAGCATCATCTCGTAGACGTCGAGCAGCTCGTGCCAGCGATCCTGCTGGGTGTAGAGCTTCTCGAGCGCCTGCATCGCGTCGGCGCAGGTCTCGTCCGCGGCGAGGGCCTGGTTGTAGGCGTCGATGGCGCGCTCGGGGGAGCCGAGGCGGTTCTCCCAGAGCTCGCCGGCCCGCAGGTGGTTCTCGACGATGGCCTGGGTGTCGGAGAGCACCGCCGCCTGCTGGTCGAGGATCTCGATGAGCTCCTGCCAGCGCTGCCGCATGGCGTAGAGCCGCTCGAGGGCCTCCAGGGCGGGCAGGTCGTCCGGGTTGTCCAGGGTGACCATGCGCCAGGCGTCGATGGCCTCGTCGGCCCGATCCAGGCGGCTCTCCAGGATGCCGGCGAGCTTCTCCAGGCTGGCCTTGCGCTCCTCGGGCTCCACCTGCAGGTCCACCAGGCGGCGGAGGAACTCCACCACCTTGGGCCAGTTCTGGTAGCGCTCGAGCAGCTCCACCAGCGCGGACAGGGCGCCGATGTTGTCGGGCTCGATCTGCAGGACCCACTGGTAGTGGGTGCCGGCGTGCTGGGCCTGGTCGAGCTTGACGTCGTACCAGGAGGCCACGCGCAGGCGGATGGGCACCGACTGGGGCGTCGTGCCGATGGCCTGCAGGACCGTCTCGTAGCGGCGGATGAGCTCGGCCCACTGGCCGGTCACGTTGGCGAGGCGCTCCAGCTCGGCGCCGAACCGCTCGTCGTCGTTGCTCTCCTCGAAGGCCAGCCCCAGCACCTCGAAGGCGTTGGCGGGCTGGCTCAGCCGGCTCTCGAACACGCCGGCGGTGCGCTCGAACAGCTCCTGCCGCTCGAAGACATCCTCCGTCTGCTCCAGGCGGCCCAGCAGCAGGTTGACGAGGTCCTCCCACTGCATGCCCGCCTCGAACAGGCGCTGCAGGGCCTCGAAGGCGTCGACGTTGTCGGGCTGGGCCTCCAGCACGCGCCGGTAGGCCGCCTGGCCCCCGGCCGCGTCGCCCAGGTTCTGCTCCCACATCTCCGCGATGCGGAAGAGGATGCTGACCCGGTCGAAGGCGTCCTCGGTGATCTCGACCTTGCGATCGAGCACCGTGACGCAGTGCTGCCAGTCCTCCGCCTGGGTGTAGAGCTCCTCCAGGCAGTCGATGGCCTCGGCGTCCTGGGGCTCGATGGCCAGGAGCTGGTTGAAGGCGTCGATGGCCCGCTCCGGCAACTCCAGGGCCTCCTGGTACAGGCGGCCGAGCTGCCGGTACAGCTCCGCGCGGCGCGGATCCGACCCGTCGAGGAGGTCGAGCAGGCGGTGGTTCGTCTCGGCAACCTTCGCCTGGTCGTCGGTGCGCTCGTAGAGGCCATGGACGGCCCAGAGGGCCTCCTGGTTCTCGGGATCCCGGTCGAGGACGCGGCCCCAGTTCTCCAGGGCGTTGGCCTCGCGCTCCAGGTAGTCCCCCCAGACGCGGCCCAGCTTGGCGTACAGCTGCAGCTCGCGCTGCACGTCGTTCTCGACCAGGTTCACCTGGCGCTCGCAGACGTCCACCAGCTCCCGCCAGCTCTGCTGGTCCTGGTAGAGCGTCTCCAGGGCCATGAGGGCGTTGGCGTCCTCGCCCTGCAGCTCGAGCACCTGGTTCCACAGGTCGATGGCGTCCTCGGGGCGCGCCAGGAACTGCGACGCCAGGTTCGCCTGGCTGGCGAAGAGCTGGGCCTTGTCGGCGGCCTCCTCGGCGTTCTCGGCCTGGCGGCCGTAGATGTCGAAGAGGGGCTCCCACTGCTGCTGGGCCAGGTAGATCTGGCTCAGGCGGCCGAGGGCGCCGGCGTGGTGGGGCTCCATGTCCAGGATGGACACGAACTGCACGGCGGCCGGGTCGATCTCACCGAGGCGCGTCTCGTAGACGCGGCCGAGGCGGAACATGAAGTCGATGCGGGGGCCGTCCTCGTAGGTGACGTTGATCTCCCGCTTGAGGATCTCCACCAGCTCCGGCCAGCGGTCCTGGGCCTCGTACAGCTCGTCGAGGCCCTTGAGGGCCGCGGCGTCCGAGGGGTCGATGCCGTCGAGGATGTACAGGTACATCTGCTCGGCGTTGGCCTCGTTGCCCAGGCGGTCGCGGTACAGCGTCGCCATGTCGTGGGAGACCACCCGGATCAGCTCCAGATCCTGGGTGTTCTGCAGGCCCTCGGTGTAGCAGACGACCAGGTCCTCGTAGCGGTTCGTCTCCGCCGCGAGGCCGGCCAGGCGGGCGCGGGTGTCCTCGTCCTCGGGGACCTCCCGGAAGGCCTGGCCGTACCAGTCGAAGGCCCGGCTCTTGTCGCCCAGGCTCTCCAGGGACAGCTCGGCCAGCCGGTGCATGGCCCGCATCCGATCCTCGCCGGGGGCGAGGTGCGTCAGCAGGGCCTGCAGCAGGTCGTGCAGCTTCTCGTGCTCCTCGTTGCCGACGTAGATCGGCTCGAGGATCTCGCCGATGACCGGCTGGGCGTGGCCCGCCGCGAACAGGCGCTCCAGGGCCTGCACGGCGTCGGCCTGCTGCTCGGTGATCTCGAGCACGTCGCGGTAGGCGTTGATGGCCTGGTTGACGTCCTCCAGGGCCGACTCGAAGAGGGTGCCGAGGCGCAGCAGCAGCGGCACCCGGGCCTCACCCTCCGCGCGCTCCACCTCGAGCTGGAGGATGTCGGCCAGATCGGCCCACATGCCCTCCTTCTGGTAGAGGCGGTCGAGCGCGAGGATGGCCACCTCCTGCTCGGCGTCGATCTCCATCACGCGGCGGAACCGCTCGATGGCCTCGACGTTGGAGCCGATCTCCTCCTCGAAGATGCGGGCGGCGCGCAGGTAGATGTCGCGCGCCACCTCGTCGCCGGGGACGTTGGCCAGCTCACCCTCGAGCAGCGCCACGAGCTCGGCCCAGAAGCCACCCGCCCGCGCCACCCGCTCCAGGCTCTCGAAGGCCTCGGCCCGGGTCGGCTCCTCGTGGAAGGCCTCGCCGTACGCCTTGAAGGCCTCCTCGCTCTCCACGAGCATGTCCTCGTGGGCGTGGCCGATGCGCATCAGCAGGCCCGCGCGGGCCTCGGGCTCCTCGGTCACCCGCAGCAGGTCGCGCCAGGCGCCCACCAGCCGCGCCCAGGCGCCGGCCTGGATGAGGACCGGCTCCAGGACGCCCGCGGCGGCCGCGGCGGCGCGGTCCTGGCGGACGAGCCCCTCCAGGGCCTCCAGGGTGGGCTCGTGGCCCGCCTGATCGGCCAGGATGGTGCGGTAGCCCTCGACGGCCGTCTCCACGTCGTCCAGCTCCACCTCGTGGAGCCGCGCGATGCGGTGGCGGAGCGCCAGGCGCTCGTCGGCGTCCGGCTGGACCTCGACCTGGCGCCGCAGCACGCCCAGCAGATCCTCCCACTGGTCGAGCTGCTGGAAGAGCTGGTCGAGGCGCTGGAGGGCCGGCAGGTCGTCGGCGTCCCACTCCAGGATGGTCTGCCAGGTCGTCACCGCCCGGGGCAGGTCGGCGAGCTGCTCCTCGCAGATGGCGCCGATGCCGCCGAAGATGGCCTTGCGCTGGTCGAGGTCCTCCGAGAGGCTCGCCTTCTTCTGCAGGACCTCGATGAGGTCGTCCCAGCGCTCGAGGCTGGTGAAGATGCGCTCCAGGGCGTTGAGGGCGCGGGCGTCGTCCGCGTCCTCCTCCAGCACCATGCGGTAGATCTCCACCGCGCGGTCGGGGTCGGAGAGCATCTCCTCGAAGAGCTCGCTCACCCGGAAGAGGAGGGCCTTCTTCTCGTCGAGGGCCTCGGTCAGCTCGGCGCGGCGCAGCAGCACCTGCACCAGCTCGTGCCACTGCTCGGTGCGGTAGTAGATGCCGTCGAGGGCGTCCACCACCTCCAGATCGGTGTCATCGGCCTCATAGGCCGCCTCGTAGTGGCCCCGCGCCCGGTGCACGTCGTCGAGCTGGGCCAGCAGCACCCGCGCGGCGCGCTTGTGCACATCGGTGGCGACCGCCTCGACGTCGATGTCGGCGACGCGGTTCTCGTAGACCGTGACCAGCTCCTGCCAGAGCCCGAGGGACTCGGCGAGGTGCTGGAGGCGAGCCAGGGTCGTCTCGTCCCCGGGCTGCACGTCGAAGGCGCGGGCGTAGCTCGAGAAGGCCTGCTCGGCGTCGCCGCCGCGGTCCTCGTGCAGCCCGGCGATCTTGTGGAGCAGCGCGACCTTGCGGCCGTCCTCCTCCGACTCCTCGCGCTGGATCTCGTAGATGCGGATGAGGGCGCGCCAGTCGTCCCGCCGCTCGTAGATGGGCTCCAGGACGTCGGCCACCGCGCCGCGGAAGCCCGCGTCCTCGATGAGCCGCTCCAGGGCCTCGCGGGCCGCGTCGTTGTCGGGCGCCTGCTCCAGGACCTCGCGGTAGATCCCGATGGCCTGCTCGACGTTGCCCAGCTCGCGCTCGCTCAGCTCGGCCAGGCGGACCCGCAGATCGAGGCGATCGCCCTCATCCTCGGCCAGCTCGAGCTGGCGGCGCAGGATGTCGGCGAGCTCCGTCCACATCTCCTCCTGGGCGTAGAGGCGGGCCAGGGCCGCCAGGGCCCGGCCGTTCTCGGCGCTGGCCTCGAGGATCTCCGTGTAGACGGTGATGGCCTCGCGGGCGTCGCCCAGCATCTCCTCCAGCAGGCTGGCGATCTGGAACCGCAGGCCCTCGCGGACCTCGGGCTCCTCGGCCAGCTCCAGCTTGCGCCGGTAGATGGCCAGCAGCTCGACCCACTGCTCGCTGCGCAGGTACAGGCGATCGAGGGCCTCGATGGAGGCGCGGACCTCGGCGTCGAGGTCCAGCACCCGCCGGTGGGCGTCGATGGCCCGCTCGATGTCGACGAGCTTCTCCTCGTAGATGCCGGCCAGGCGGGCCAGCAGGTCCTGGGCGAGGCTCTCGCTCTCCAGGTCCGGCGTGACCTCCTCGATGAGGGCGGCCAGGTCGCCGAAGCCGTCGCCGACCTCGGCCAGCTCCGTCAGGCGGGTGATGGCCACCCGGCTGTCGGGCTGCTCGCGCAGCATGCGGGCGAAGGCGTCGAAGGCGCGGCCCACGTCGGCGATGCGGTTGACGTGCAGCGTGCCGATGCGCTCCAGCAGCTCGACCCGGCGCTCGGTGCCCTCGGACTCCTCGAGCTGGATCTCCAGGCAGCCCACCAGGGGCTCCCACTCGGCGGCGTCCTGGTAGATGGGCTCCAGGATGCCGGCCACCTCGGCGCGGAACTCGGGATCACCCAGCAGGCCCTCGAGGCCCGCGCGGGCCCCGGCGTGCTCGGCGTCCTCGGCGAGGACCTCGCGGAAGCGCGCCACGGCGTCGGCCGTGCGGCCGAGGGAGGCCAGCTCGATGTGGCCGAGCTTCATCTTCAGCTCGAGCACGTCGCCGGCGCCCTCGACGCCCTCCTGCGCCAGCGCGAGCTGCCGGCCGACCACCTCGTGGAGGTCGTCCCACTGCTCGCCGGCCTCGTGCAGGCGGTGCAGGGCCTGGAGGGCCTCCAGGTCGCCCGCGTCCTCCTCGATGATGCTGCGGTAGCGCTCGATGGCCGAGTAGGGATCGGCGATCTGCTCCTCGAAGATCATCCCCTGCTTGCGCAGGAGCGCCTTGCGGGCGTCCGTCTCGTCGGCCAGCGCCAGCTTGCGATCCAGGACGGAGAGCAGGTCGGCCCAGCGGGCGCCGCGCTCGTAGAGCGTCTCCACCGCGTCCAGCGCCTCGCGGTTCTCGGGATCGAGATCCAGGGCGTCGTGGTAGCGCTGCAGGGCGTCCTCGCCCCGGCCCATCTGGGTGTCCAGGATGCGGGCGAGCGAGAGCAGGATGTCGAGCTGGGCCGCGTCGACGTCGACCTCGGCCTCCATCGCCACCCGGCCGAGGGCCTCGACCAGGTCGTCGTGCACCGCGTCCCACTGGTGGATGGCACCACCGAGGCGCTCCAGCTCCGCGCGGGCCTGGGCGTCGGCGGGGTGCTCGCCCACCACCTGCCGCAGCCAGCCGAAGGCCTGGCTGGGGTTGCGCAGGTGCTGCTCGTTGAGTTCGGCCAGCCGCAGCATGACGCGCCGGCGCTCGGCCGGGCCCTGCTCGTTGGTGAGCAGAATCTCCAGCACACCCGCGAGCTTGCGGTGATCCTCACGCTCGCTGTAGACGGGCTCCAGGGCGCGGGCGCCCTCGACGTTGCCCGGCTCGATCTGCAGGATGCGCTCGAGGGCGCGGACCGCGCGGTCCTGCTGGCCGACGTTCTCGTCCCAGATGCGGGCGGACCGGAACAGCAGGTCGATGCGGACGGGGTCCTCCTGCTGGAAGCCCACCTGCCCCTCGAGGATCTTCACCAGCTCCTGCCACCGGTCACGCTCACCGAAGTAGGTGGTGAGGGCGTCCCAGTCCATCAGCTCGATGAGGGCCTTCTTGAGGGCGTCGCCGGCGCGCTTGTTCTCGGGATCGAGCACGAGCAGGCGCTGCCAGACCTCGACGGATCGCTCCCGATCCCCCACCCGGTCCTGCAGGGCGATGCCCGCCTTCTGGAGCAGGTCGACCTTCTCGGCGTCGTCGTCCACCAGATCGACGAGCTCGTCGACGGCCTGGGTCAGGGCGTCCCACTCGCGGTTCTGGTCGTAGAAGGTGACCAGCGCGCGCAGGGCGTCGACGTCGGCGCCGTCGATGGCGCGGACCTGCTCCCAGAGCTCCTGGCAGAGGTCGGGCCGGCGGATCTTGTTGGTGGCGTAGTCGGCCAGGTCCTTGTAGGCCTGGGCGCGCTCGGCGGTGGTGGGGGCCATGTCGGCGAGCTGGCGGCGGATGACCACCAGCTTGTCCCACTCGCGGCGCTTCTCGTACATGCCGTCGAGGGCCTCGATGGCCTCGACGCTCTCGGGCGCCTCCTCCAGGACCAGCTCGTAGACCCGGATGGCCTCGTTCTGGTTGCGGAACTTGTCCAGGTAGAGGTGCGCGATCCGCAGGTTCAGGGCCGTGCGCTCCTCGCCGCTGGCCTGGTCGGCCTGCCGCTGGAGGATGGCCACGAGGTCCTGCCACTTGCGCATGGCCTCGTACTTCTCGATCAGGACCGCCTGCGCCTCGGCGTCATCGGGATCCAGCTCGAGGATCTGGCCGTAGAAGCGCACCACCTGGGCGTCGGCGTCCAGGTGCTCGGCGTAGACGCGCACCAGCCGGCGCAGGCCGTCGATCTTGGCGGCCGCGTCCCGGTCCGAGATGGCGTCCACCTCGATCTGCAGGACCGCGGCGTACTCCTTCCACTTCTCGGTGAGCGGGTAGAGCCGCAGCAGGGCCTCGCGGGCCTGGGCGTCGTCGCGATCGGTCTGGTGGACCTGGCGCCAGAAGTCGGCGGCCTTCTCCACGTCCGCGGCGCGCTCCTCGGCGAGGATGGCCATCTGGCGCAGCGCCTCGACGCGGGCCTGGCCCGGATCGCCGCCCACCTGCTGGGCGATGACCTGCTGGACGTTGCGCCACTTGTCCGTCTCGATGAGGTACTGGACCTGCCAGTCGAGGACGCGGTCGTCGCCGCTCTTGCGAGCGAGATCGCGCAGCTTGAAGTCGACGCCCTTGTCCTCATCGAGGTGCCGGGCGCCGAAGAGGATGCGGTGGGCCGCGAGGGAGGCCCCGCCGCCGTGGTGATCCACCTCGGCGAGGGCGTCGAGCTGGCCGGCGATCATGGTGAGGGCGCTGGCGGGGACCTTCAGATCCCGGCCGGCCTTCCAGTAGACCGCCACGTCGGCCGGGCTGGTGCGCACGGCCGCCAGGTACAGGCCGGCCGAGTTGGCGCCGCCGCCGACGCTGTTCAGGGCGCGGACCGCTTCGATCAGCAGCGCGGCCCGGGCCTCGCCGCTGGCCTCGGAGGCCTGGGCCTCCAGGTCGGCGACGCGCGCGGCCACGTCCTCGGAGACCGGGGGGCCCTCGACGAGCTCAGGCTCGGGCTCCACCTCGGGCGCCGGCTCCGGCTCCTCGGCCACCTCGGGCTCCTCGGCCACCTCGGGCTCCTCGGCCACCTCGGGCTCCTCGGCCACCTCCGGCTCCGGCTCGGGCTCCTCGGCCACCTCGGGCTCCGGCTCCTCGGCCACCTCGGGCTCCGGCTCCTCGGCCACCTCGGGCTCCTCGGCGACGCTCTGCTCGGGCAGGTCCTCGGCGACGGTGCCGGCCTCCTCCCCGATGGGCCCACCGAGCTGGGCCAGGGCCGCCTCGTTGTCGGCGTCCCCGGGCCACCGGCGCACGAGCTCGTCGAACGCCTGCCGGGCCAGCTCGGGCTGGTCGAGATCCCGCCCCAGCAGCCACGCCAGCTCGTTGAGCACCTCGCGGCGGTCGTCGTGGTCGTTGCCGAGGGCCTGCAGCTCCAGGTCGAGGAGCTGGGCCACCGCCGTCAGGTCGCCATGGGCCCGGTAGAGCCGACGGCACGCCCGCAGCGCCTTGATGCAGGAGGCGTCCTCGCCGAACGCGGCCTGGTAGAAGGCCACGGCCTGCTCGGCATCGCCCAGGTGCACCTCGAAGGCCTGGCCGATGCGCCAGGCCAGCTCGGCGCGCTCCGCGGGCTCGGCGCGGCGCTCGGCCTCGGCCCGGGCGATCTCGACGAACGAGCCCCAGTCCTCGGCGGCCTCGGACAGCGCCCGCATATGCGAGAGGGTCGCGATGCCGTCGGTGGGGTCGCCCTCGAGGGAGGCACCGTAGAGCTGGAGCGCTCGCGCGATGTCGTCCGCGTCGGACTCGGCCACCCGACCGCCCTTCACCAGCCACGCCGACGCTTCCGCCGGCTCGGCCGCGTGCTGGGCCAGGTGCACGTACAGGTCGACCAGGGACGCCCAGTCACCGGCATCGCGCAACAGCGTCTCGAGCTCCCCGCTCACCTCACGGTTGGTGGGATCCTCGACCACGGATTCGAAGAGCTCGCGCACACGATCCGACATGAACGTCGCCTCTCTTGATGCTACGGAACAGGACGGTGAGGACACGGACGCGTCGTCTGATCCCCGCGGAACAGCACGATCGCCCGTCCCTGGCGCCCGTCCCTGGCCACTTGCGCAAGGTTTATAGCACGCGATTTTCCGGTCCGACAATCGCCGTGCCCGCACTTTGGACACGGGAGGCGACCTTCTTCCGGTGGGACGGTGTGGTGGGTGTGCTCGGGGGTGGGAGCGGGGGCGGACGGGCCGCCGGGGCTACTGGGCCAGGCCGGCCTCGAGGCGGGTGATGATGTCGCGGGCCGTCTGGACGCGGATGGCGTCCTCGCTGGCGGTCCGCCGGCCGACGTAGGCGCGCAGGTTGTCCAGCGCCTTCATCCCGTTCTTGGCCGCCAGGTAGGTCATCCCCAGGTTGAAGAGGATGGTCGGGTTCGAGGGATCCAGCGTGCGCGCCTTCTCGAGCTGGCTGATGGCGTCGTCGAAGCGCTTCTGCTCCTGATAGACCAGGCCGAGGTCGTGGTAGTTGGCCGCGTAGCCCGGGTTGTTCTCCACCGCGTTCTTCAGCACCTGCGCCGCGTGGGAGTACTTCTCGAAGCGCCGGTACAGGTTGCCCAGGGCGTTGTAGGCCTCCGGCAGCCGCGGGTTGGCGCGGATGGCCTCGTGGAAGGCCTCCTGGGCCCGGTCGTACTTGTCGAGCTGCTCCATGGCGTAGCCGAGGCGCAGGTGGCTCTCGGCGTGGTCGGGCCGAAGCTTCAGGGCCTCCTCGAACTCACCGGCCGCGGCCTTCCACTCGTCCTTGCGGGAGAGGGTGGCGCCCAGGTGGTAGTGGGCCTCGAACGCGTCGGCCTTCAGCTCGATGGCGCGGCGCAGGTTCTTCTCGGCGGTCCCCAGATCGCCCAGGCGCTGGTACTGGATCATGCCCAGGTACAGATACGCCTTGTCGTTCTTGGGATCGGTACGGACCGCCTCCTCCAGCTCCTTGATGGCCTCGGGCGTGCGCTGGGCGCGATACAGCGCCAGCCCCTTGTTCATCATGCGGATGGACTCGTTGCGCTCGCGGTTGCAGCCCGCCAGCGGCGCCACGGCGGGCACCAGGAACGCGAGCACCAGGAGGCGCACCAGGATCTGCTTCATGTTCGGGCCCGGGGGGGTCGGCTCGCGAGCGCCACTCACCCCCGCGGAGCGGCGCCGTGGGGGTCGGCACATGCCGCACACCCGGCCTCCGACCTAGCACTCCAGGTCGGGATCGTCAAGCGGCCCCGGCGGGCGGGGCCGCCAGGCGGTCAGCTGGGCTTGAAGATGAAGGGGTACTTGACGACGACGATGCCGCCGCCCTTGGGGGCCGGGAAGACCCAGCGGCGGATCTTGCCGACGAGGCAGGTCTCGACGCTGCTGTCGTTCATCGAGGTGTCGTCGATGCTGGCCGCGATGACGCTGCCGTTGCCGGCGATGGTGAACTTCACCGTGATCTTGCCGTTCAGGTCGCGCTTCCGGTTCAGCTCCTTCTCGTAGCAGTACCGGTACTCGGCGCGGTGCTGGCGGATGACGCGGCGGATGGTCTCCTTGTCGAGCGAGCCCGTGATGATGGGCTGGCCGGGGATGACCTTGGGCTCCTTGGCGTCGCGCTCGCCCAGGCGGGCCGCGCCGCGGCCGTAGCCCCGACCGCCGCCGCCGGCGCCGCCGCGGCCCCGGGTGCCCACGTTGCCGACGCCGATGGAGGCCTCACCGAAGCCACCACCACCGCGGCCCACGCCGACCGTGCCCAGGCCACCGAAGCCCTGGGCCTCGCCCACCTTGTCGCCGAACATGTTGCCGAGGGCGCTCACGGCGTCGCTGCCGACCGCCCGATCGCCCTCGCCCCAGACCGCCGACAGCTCGCCCTCGAGCTGGTTGAAGGCCGCGTCCGCGGTGCGGATGGCCTCCATCTTGGCGCGCTCCTTGGCGAGCTTGATCTCCTCGTTGTCCTGCGGACCCTTCACGGCGAAGCGCTTGTCCTGCTCCTCCGAGTCCTTCTTGCCGAGCTTGCCCTCTTCATCCTTGGCCTTCTCGGCCATCTTCCCCTCTTCCTCGTCGAGGCCCTTGAAGAGGTCCTTGAGGGGATCCTCCTTCTCCTCCTCGGGCTTGAGGATGAACTCGACGAAGCGGTCCGAGTCGTTGAACCCGTCCATGCTCAGGCCGTCGGCGTCCTCGGGGATGCTCAGGATGATGAGGAAGAACAGCGCGTGCAGCACCGCCGCCGAGAACAGGTAGCGGAGGAGCTGGGGATCGAGCTGCTGGATGAACGAGGCGCGGGCCACCGGCGGCGCCGCGGCCACAGAGTTGATCAGGAACGTCAGCTCGCCGAACTGCAGCCGGCAGCGGGCCCGGGCGGGCAGCCGCAGACCATGGCTGCGCTGCACCGCGGCGCGGCCCAGCTTGCCGGCGGCCTTGAGCTCCTCGAGCCCATAGACCTTGCCGTCGAGCATGACCTCGCCCTCGACCCCCTCGGGGACGTGGACGATGATGTCGTTGCCGTCGCTCACCGCGAGGGGGAACGGATCCTCGGGCAGCAGGCGGGGATCGACGAAGTGGTCGCTCCCGGCGGCGTCGCCGATGCTGTACTGGCCGGCGCCCTCGATGTGGCGCACGTCCACCACCGTCGGGCCCCACATGGCCAGGATCTCCAGGGCGCGGCCGCTGCCGAGATCCTCCTCTTCATCGTAGAGGGGACCCGTCTGCACGGGCCGCTGGACCACCGGCGCCGACGTCCCGTCCGAGCCGGCCACCTGCCCCGCGATGGTGATGACCATCACGACGCTGCCGAGCTGGATGCGATCGCCGGTCTGGAGCGCCTGCTTCGTGACCCGCTCGCCATTGACGAACGTGCCCGACGTGCTCCCGAGGTCCAGGATGACCACCTCGTTCGGCCCGCTGACCTCCACCACCGCGTGCATGCGCGAGACGCTGTCGTCATCGACGCGCACGTGGGAGGACGTCAGCTTGCCGATCTTGATGGTGGGTTCGGTCAAGATCTCGGTTCGAACGAGCTGACCGCCCTGGTAGATGTCGAACTTGATCGGCGTGTTCTCCATGCCCCCGCACCGTCCCGGACGCAGGCACCGCGTCCATCCCGGGCCGCGCCAGGCGCGGCCACCGTCCCCTCAGGCGATCAGATGTCCTCGGCCGACTTGAGCATCTCCGGGACGAAGTTCTCCCGGATGCGGATCAAGCTGCTGTAGCGTCCCCCACGCCGCGAGTCCAGGAACTCGCCTTCCGGGCGGACGAACGAGCCCTCCACGAGATCGTCTTCGAAGTCGTACTCCGTCTTCTTCTTGTAGACGACCCCCGGGTTCTCCGGATCGACGATGGTCTCATCGGTGTCCTGAGCGAGGGCGGTGCCGCTCCCCAGGATGGCGAAAGCCAGCGTGTAGCGCATCCAGTTCAACGTCGTCCCCCTGGGTTGCAGTGGCGCTGCGCAGTATAGCGCCCCAGGCCGAGGTCACCAACCCGCGCGTTCAGACACCCTTGGTTCGGGCCGGTTCCGAAAAAAGCCGGTCCGCCGAAAAAAACTTCCAGGGCGCACCCCGGGCCGCCCGGCGACCTCAGGGGACGACCGCGTCGCCCTCGGCCGCCTCGCCATCGCCCTCCGCCGGAGCCGGCTCCGCGGGCGGCGGCGGGGCGTTCTGCATCTCCTTCATGGCGTCGATCTGGATGCGGGTGGCCTGGATGCGCTTGGACACATCCTGGCGCAGCGCCGCGTCCTGGTTCTCGAAGCGAAGGACCGCCTCGAAGGCCTGGAGGGCCTCCGGCAGCTTCTGCAGGTACTCCTGGTAGAGCACGCCCAGGTTGAAGTGCGCGCCGACGTGGTTGGGCACCTTGGCGATGACGGCCTGGTAGCCCTTCTCGGCCTCGTCGAAGCGCTCCATGCCGCGGGCGGCGACCGCCTTCGAGAGCATGGCCTCGATGTTGTCGGGCTGGACCCGCAGCGCCTCGGAGAAGTGCCGGTAGCTGGTCTCGTAGTCGCGGTAGTTGAAGGTGATGGCCCCGATGTTCATATGGGCCGGGACAAAGTCCTTGTTGGCCGCCACGGCCGCCTCGAAGGCGGCGAGCGCCCGCGTCACGTCGTCGAGGCGCATGTAGACGAGGCCGAGCATGTTGTGCACGCCCGCGGCCGTCTCGTCGATCTGGATGCCCGTCTCGCAGACGAGCTTGGCCAGCTCGAACCGCCCGAGATCATAGTAGATCTTGGCCAGCACCTCGTAGGCGTCGACGTTCTGGCTGTCGGACTTGAGCGCCGTACGGACGTGCTTCACGGCCTCGGCGAAGTCCTTCTGCTGCTTGCGCGCCAGGGCCAGGTTCAGGTGGGCGGCCGGCGTGAGGGCGTCGAGCTGGACGGCCCGCTGGAACTCGCCGTAGGCCTCGCCGCGCTTGCCCGCCTCGAGGTCCATCCGGCCGATGTTCACCAGGCCCGAGCCGTAGCCCTTCACCTTCTCGGCGGACGCCTTGTAGATCTGGCGGGCCTCGTCCTTGCGCCCCAGGGCCTCGTACGAGAGGCCGAGGTTGACGTAGGCCTCGCCGAAGCCGGCGTCCTCGTTGATGGCGCCCTTGAAGTAGTCCGCCGCCTGCTCGTACTTGCCGGCCTCGTAGGCCGTGACGCCGCGCTTGAAGAGGTCGCGGGCCTCGCCCTTGACCACCGGGCGCACCGGGGTGGCCGCCTTCAGGGCCTGCTCGGGATCGCCCCCGCCGCCCCCGGCGCCGATGGCGTCGCCGCCCTCCCCGCCGCCGAGGTCAGGCGAGGGCTTGGGGCCGCACGCGGCGAGCGCGAGGGCCAGCACAATCGAGGTCCGCTGCTGCCACGGGCTCACTGGCCCCCCTCCTCGAGATCGCCGGCGGCCTTGGCGTCGGCGGGATCTTCCTCGACCTCGTCCAGCGCCTTGATGAAGCGCTGGCCCACGATGTCCGGGCCGAAGAACGTCGGCCTGGCCCGGACCTCGGCGTTGTACCGGTACTTGTCGGGCATGAGCTCGGCCAGGCGCCGCTCGGCGACGTCCGACCACTGGTTGAACCACTTCAGCTCGCGGGCCTTCCCGAGGCAGAGCTCGTAGGCCTCCTTGGCCTTGCCGCGGGGCGCCTCGGCCCGGTTGGCCATCTCGCCCTTGAAGGTCTCGACCTGCTCCTCATCGAAGGTCTTCGGCGCGGGCAGGTTGTAGATCTCGTCGGACAGGTTCTCGAAGATCTGGCCGATGCGGGCCAGGGCCGCGATGGCCCAGTTGGCCGACTTGAACTCGATCACCTCGAGGAAGATCGTGCGCGCGTTGGCCGCGATCTCGGTCTTCGCCTTGATGGCGTCGGCCATCTCGGCCACGTACTTCTTGAGGTTCGACAGCGAGCGCACCTTCAGCGGCGAGCTCTTGAGCTGGGTGAAGATGGCCTCGCCCATCTTGAACCGGGCCTCGGCCACCGCCGAGCGCCCCGTCGTCAGCTCCTCGACCTGCTTCGGCGTCAGCGCCTTGAAGGCGTCGTAGGAGGCCTTGTAGGCCGCCTGCGCCTTGCGCTCGTCGGGACGCTTCTGGGCCATGTAGGCGTTGCCGATGCGGGTGTGGGCCTCCAGCAGCAGGTCCACCTTGCCCGAGTCACGGTAGTCGCGCAGGAACTCCTGGTAGTGGCGGATGACCTTGTCCCAGTCCTCGCTCTTCTCGAAGATCTTGCCCAGCGAGAAGAAGATCTCGGCCGCCTTGGCCGGGTCCTTCTTGCCCACCAGCTTCAGGTACCGGCGCGCGTTGCGCTCGGCCTCGGCGAGCTGGCCGAGGCCCTGGCGGAAGAGGGCCGCGATGCGCAGCGCCTCGACGGCCTCCTCGGTGCCCTCGAACTTGTCGGCGTAGAACTCGTAGGCCTCGCTCGCCTTCGAGTAGATGGCGAGGGCCTGCAGGTTGCCCGCGATGGCGTAGAGCGCCTTCGGCACCAGCTCGCTGCCGGAGACGTTGTTGACCAGCATCAGCCGCGCCTGGATGGCGTCCTCGATGCGCTTCTCGCGCTCGAAGTTCAGCGCGGAGTTGTAGTAGGCCTTGTCCACGATCTCGGAGCTCGGGAACTTCTGGGCGAACTTCAGGTAGCAGCGGGCCGCCGCCGTGTAGCGCTTCTGGCTCTCGTCGCCCTGGCACTTCTTGAAGTCGTACGTCTTGATGATGTCGCCGCAGAGCTTCATCAGCTCGGGATCCCGCTGCGCGGGCTTGCCCGCCACACAGGACTTCGCCTCCGTGTGCATGGCCTCGAAGTCCTTGCGGATGTTGTAGATGTCCAGCAGCAGGTTGCAGGCGAAGACGGACAGCCGGTGGTCGCCGTGGTTGTGGCAGATGTCCTTGAACCGCGGCGTCGCCTCGTCGAAGTGGTTGAATTCGTAGTAGATCCGGGCCTCGTCGTACTTGATGTCGACCAGGAAGTCCGAGTCCTTCACGTACTTGATGTAGAGCGCCTGGGCCTTCAGGAACCGCTGGTAGTCGTCGGGGATCTCCTCGGGCTTGGGCTCCTCGGCCTCGGCCGCGTTCGCGGCGCCCTTGTTGTCACCCTTGTCCTGCTTGGGCTGCAGCAGCTTCTTGTAGGAGAGCACCGCGCCGTGGGCGGCGTCCTTGGTGTAGCCGCCGTCCTCCTTGAGCTCGAGCACGCGCTCGTAGGCCCGGGCGGCTTCCTTCCACTTCTTCTGGGCGTAGAGCAGCTCGCCGTAGAAGAACGTCATGTCGTAGATGTTCGGGCTGTCGGGGAACGTCTTGACGTAGTCGCCGTAGAGCTCCGACGCGATGGCGGCGTCCTTCTCGGCCTTCGTCTTCGTCCACTGCCGGTGGTACTCCACCGCCATGGCGCGCAGCTGCTCCTCGATGCTCGTCCGGTCGCGCTCGACGCGCTCCTTGTCGGCGTCCTTGGCGTCCTTGACCTTCTGCCACAGCGACACCAGCCGCTTGAGCTCCCGCACGGACTCGAGGGGATCCTGGCCCATGTTCCGGGTGTTCTGGGCGATCTGGATCTGGAAGCTGACCACCTTGTAGCTGCCCGGCTGCAGGCGGATGAGCTCGCGGAAGAGCTCGTTCGACCGGCCGAACTGCCCCGTGTCGGCGTACAGATAGGCCAGCTTCTCCGCCAGATCCAGGTAGTCGTCCGGGGCCACCTTGCGGAAGAACGCCACCGCCTTCGCGGGGTTGGCGCCCTCGATGTTCACGTACGTCCGCACCAGGTCCTTCTGGGCCTCGCGCTTCAGCGTCAGGCGGTTCTTCCCGCTCGTCTGCTTGTTCGTGTACTCGATGACCGCCAGGAACTGGCGCATGGCGTCGGTGTACTGCTGCAGGTTGAAGTGGCACCAGCCCAGCTTGTACAGGGCGTAGCCGTACACGGAGGCGTCGCGGTAGTTCTCGGCCACCTTGCCGTAGAACTTCGAGGCCTGCTCCACCTGGCCCTCGTCGAAGTAGATCTCGCCCAGGTTCAGCAGGGTGTCGGGCATCCGGGTGGACTTGGGGTACCGCCGGATGAGCTCGACGAAGATCTTCTTGGCGCCCTCGGCGTCGCCCTTGCGCAGGAAGTTGAAGGCCAGCGCGAAGAGCACCTCGTCCAGGCGGGGGTACGAGGGGAAGTTCTTGACGATGTGCTTGTAGACCTTGATGGCCTGGTCCCGGTAGTTCTGCGCCTGGGACTGCAGGGCCTCGCGGGCCGCCTTGCACTGGGCCTGGGCGGCGTCGGAGTCGCCCTTGGCCTTGAGGCAAGCCTCCTCCTCGTCGAAGCCGCGGATCTCGGTGGAGCTGGCGCGCTCCCAGAACATCTCGGAGAGGCGGTAGAAGAGCTCGGGCTTCTCGGGGTTCTCGTCCGGGGTGGCGTCGATGAGCTTGCGGAGGAGATCGAAGGCCTCCTTCCACTTGGCATCGGCCTGCGCCTTCGCGCGGCCCCCGCGGACGAACTGCTCGCCGCCCAGCGCCGGGCCCTTCTGCTCCACGGAGCGGGCCCGCTCGGCGGGCGCCTTCGTCTTCTGGGCCTCGGGGATGAAGGCGTCCTTCTCGCGCTGGGCCAGGGCCGGCGACGCCACGAGGGCGAGCGCCGTCACGATCCCGACGAGGCGGACGACACGCCTGCTGCTCATCGACCGCACTCCGACTTGATCGTGTAGAGGTAGTAGCCGAGCTCGTCGCGCCAGTACTCGCCGCTGAAGGGCCAGTAGATGTGCTCATCATCGGTGGCGTAGAGGGTGCCCTTGCGGCCGCGCTGGGCCGGGGCGTCCCCCTGGAGCTTGTTCTCCAGGATGCCCTTCTCGGCGGAGGCCACCTCGAACTCGATCTTGATGGACTGGTTGATCAGGTCGTTGAGCTCGTCGACGACGCGCTTGAGGCGCTGCTTGGCCAGGCGGCCCGCCTCGTCGACGGCCAGCGACTTGATGACCTCGGTCTCCTGGACGATCTGCTGGGCGAGCTGGCTCTTCGACCAGGTCGACTTGGAGCGGCGGATGAGGTCCATCTCCTTGTCCAGCTCGCGGACGTAGGCGTTGATGCGCTTGAGCGTCTTGTCCTGGAACGCGGCGTTGAGGATCTGGGCCACGCGGGGCGACATGCTGGCGCCCGCGTCCTGCAGCTTCGTCAGGAAGTCGTAGAACTCGGTCGGATCGGAGAAGGACTCGATGTAGCCCTTGATCTCGTCGCGCAGCGGCTCGTAGGCGAGGCGGAAGTCGCTGATGGTCTGCTTCGTGCGCTCGTAGTCGCAGTTCGCGTAGAAGATCACGGCCTTGAGGATGGGCCCCTCGGGCACGTACTCGTCGGAGAAGAACGGCGAGCTCAGCGTGTGCAGGTTGCCCAGCGCCTTCTCGTGGTTGTTCATCCGGAAGAACGTCCAGCTCGCCTCGAACAGGGAGTCGAGCCAGAGGGTGCTGTCGAGGCCGATCTGGTCGTAGTACTTCACCGCCGTGTTGAACTGGCCGGTGCTGTAGAACACGCGGGCCATGCTCAGGATGGCGAGCTGGTTGAAGTAGCGCAGGTCCTCGGTGACGTCGTCGCTCTCGACCGTCGCGCGCAGCAGGTCCTTGAACGCCTCTACGGCGGGCTTGGGCTGCTCGAGGCGGACGTGGCTGATGCCCTGGAGGAACCGGGCCTTCGGGAAGTAGCGGCTCTTGGGGTCGACCTGGGTCAGGTTCTCGATCGCCTTCTTGGAGGCGCCCTTCACGTAGTGGAACTGCCCCACCAGGAACGCCAGCTCGCTGCGGAACTCCGCCGGGCAGTCCTGGGGCGTGAACTTCGCGATCTTCTCCAGCAGGCCGGGATCGCCGGAGATCTTCCGGGACAGGTAGTACAGCCACTTGCAGGTGGCCTTGAAGTACCGGTGGTCCGGCCCGGCCTGCACGATGCGGTCGAAGAAGTTCAGCGACGCCTGGAAGAGGCCCAGCCGGTAGAGCGTCTTGCCGAGGGTGTACTCGGACTTCTGCTCCACGGCCGTGGCCGCCACCTCGTTCCGGCTGACCAGCCGGTGCAGGATCAGGCTCGCCCGCAGGAAGTCGCGCTGCTTGTAGGCCTTGAGGGCCTCCTCCAGCTCGGCCTTCGACTCGGCGTCCTCTTCGACGCTGACCGGGGCGAAGTTCATGGCGTCGTCGTCCTGCGCGTACACGCCGGTCGGCGCGGCCAGCAGGCTGAACAGCAACATCCACCGATGCAGGCGGGGCATCGTCCCTCCTCGGGGCGTGGGCATGGGGTCCGCATCCCAGCGTCCCAAGAGAGAGCGAGGATTCGGACAGTGCCGTTATACGAGCGCCAAACGCCGAGATCAAAACAAAATCCGGGGCTCGCGGCGCCCTTGCCCGCAGGCGTGGGCCCAGCGTAGAGTGCAGCGGCGACGGCCTCGTGGGCAGGTTGGACACCGCCCGGGGCCCCTGTAAGATGGGCCGCTCTGGGCGGCGACGGCGAGGAAAGTCGAGTGAGCATGCGCGTACGCTTCAAGATCGGTGAGCAGCCTGCGGGCGCCTTCGCGCTGGCCGTGGGTCTGATCGTCCTGGGGGGGACGACCGGGTGCGACACCGGCTTCGGCCAGCCCTGCGATCTCCCCAAGACGCCCCAGATCCGCCAGGCCTGCCAGGAGACGAACGACCAGGCGGACGCCGGCGATGGCATCCAGACGGCGTCGAAACCCTCCTGCGCCCTGAAGAACTACGCGGGCTGCGAGACGCGCATCTGCCTCGTCTACCGGGGCTCCAGCCCGTTCTGCAGCGAGCGCTGCTCGGGCGACTCGGACTGCGAGGGCAACGCGGTCTGCCGGCCCCTGCTGGGCGATCTGGATCTGGATCAGACGGCCTGCCAGGCCACCGGCGACGGCTTCGTCCCCGAGTGCTACTGCGTCCGCCAGGGCGACCTGAACGACTGAGCCGGCGCCCGCCGGTCAGAAGGCCCAGGGCGCCGTGAAGGCGTCCTCGATGTGCTCGACCTGCGCGGGCCACGGCCACCGAAACCCCACCGCGATGACGTCGAAGCGCACCCGGGGCGGGGCCTCGGGGTGGCGCCGCAGCCAGGCGTCGGCCGCCCGGGCCACCCGCGCCTGCTTCGCCGCCGTCACCGTCTCGCTGGGGCTGTCCAGGTAGCGCGTCGAGGCCGACCGCACCTCCACGAAGACGATCTCGTCGGCCCGCGTGACCACCAGGTCGAGCTCGCCGCCCGGGCAGGACCAGTTCTGCTCGACGAGCTGGTAGCCCTGGGTCAGGAGGTGCCGGGCCGCGATGGCCTCGGCCCGCCGGCCCCGGCGCGTCCGCTCATCCATCGGCGGGGGGCGTCCAGCGGAAGCTGGCCCGGTGCAGGGGGCAGGGCCCGTGGGCCGCCAGCGCCGCTCGGTGCTCCTTCGTGCCGTAGCCCTTGTGCCGGCCGAAGCCGTAGACGGGGTAGAGCGCGTCCTGCGCGGCCATGAAGCGGTCGCGGATGACCTTCGCGATGACGCTGGCGGCCGCGATGTGCAGGCTGCGGCCGTCCCCCTTCACCAGCGCCCACTGGGGCCCGGACCAGCCGGGCAGCCGCAGGTGGCCGTCGACGAGGAGCGCGGCGGGGGGGCGGCCGAGCGCGGCGACGGCCTGGTCGATGGCCTGCCGCATGGCGACCCGGGTGGCCTGCAGGATGTTGATGGCGTCGATGCCGGCGGCGTCCACCTCGCCCACGCCGATGGCCAGGGCGTGCACCTGGAGGGCGTCGAAGAGACGCTCCCGGGTGGCCTCGCTGAGCTGCTTGCTGTCGTTGAGGTCAGCGAGATCGCTGGGGATTTCCGGCGGGAGGACCACCGCGGCCGCCACGACGGGGCCCGCGAGCGGACCCCGGCCGACCTCGTCCACGCCCAGGGCGGGACGGCGGCCGGTCGACGTGAGCCAGCCCTCGATGGCGCCGAGGGGGCCGTCCGGCGGATCGTCGGCGAAGAGCGTCGGCTGCGCCGACCGCCCCCGCCTCATCACATGAACTGGCTGCGCGCCCGGATACGAGCGGCCTTGCCGCGGCGCTCGCGCAGGAAGTAGATGCGCGCCTGGCGGACGCGGCCCTCGCGGACCACCTCGACCCGGTCGATCATGGGGGAGTGCACCGGGAAGATGCGCTCGACGCCCACGTTGTAGCTCACCTTGCGCACGGTGAAGGTGGACTTGACCCCGGAGTTGTGCCGGCGGAGGCAGACGCCTTCGAACGCCTGGATGCGCTCCTTGTCGCCCTCCTTGATGCGCACATGCACCCGGAGGGTGTCGCCCGCGCGGAACGCGGGCAGGTCGCTGCGGAGCTGGCGACGGTTGATCAGGTCGAGCGCGTTCATCTCAGGACTCCTCAGATCGTCCCGGCCGCGAGCCGGGCACCGTGTCGGGGCCGGGGTCGCCGGCCAGCAGATCCGGTCGAAGCGCGGCGGTCCGTCGCCGCGCCTCTTGCCGCCGCCAGGCGGCCACGCGGCCGTGATGGCCGCTCAGTAGAACCTCGGGCACCGCGTCGCCCCGCCAGGTGGCCGGGCGCGTGAAGTGCGGGTGCTCCAGCCCGCCCGCCTGGTACGACTCCTCCCGCAGCGACTCGGCGTTGCCGAGGACCCCGGGGACGAGGCGCAGGGTGGCGTCCAGGACCACCAGGGCGGCGAGCTCGCCACCCGAGAGCACGTAGTCGCCGATGGACACGGCATCGTCCATGTAGCGATCGGCGACCCGGGCGTCAACGCCCTCGTACCGACCGCAGAGCAGGACGACGTGCTCCAGCTCGGCGAAGCGCTCGGCGTCGGCCTGGCGGAAGGGGCGCCCGCTCGCGCTGAGCACCACCCGCCAGGAGGCCGGTCCGGCCGCCTCGATCGCCCGCGCCAGGGGCTCGGGCTTCATCACCATGCCCGCGCCGCCCCCGAAGGGCACGTCGTCGAGGGCCTGGTAGCGGCCCTCCCCAAAGGGCCGCAGATCCAACGGCTCGACGGCCACCAGCCCGCGGCGAACCGCCCGGCCGATGACCCCCTCCGCCGTGTAGGCCCGGACGATCTCCGGGAAGAGCGTCAGGACCGTGAAGCGCGTCCGTGGCGGGGTCGCCCCCGTCACTCTTCCCCGACCTCGAGGAGCCCCTCGATGGGCCGGATGATGGCCTCCCCCGCCGCGGGGTCGAGCCGGACGACGAAGTCGTCGATGTTGGGCACCAGGTGCTCACCGCGCGGGCCGCGGATGACCAGCAGATCGCCGGCCCCCGCCTCCCACACGTCGGTGATCACGCCCACCGGCTCACCGTCCTCGGTCCGCACCGCGAGGCCAATGAGATCGGCGATGTAGACCTCGTCGTCCTCGGGCTCCGGGAAGGCGTCGCGCGGCTCGAACCAGGTCGCGCCCGTCCACCGGGCGGCGGCCTCGCGATCCTCGACGCCCCGCAGCCGCACCAGGAAGCCCTTGGCGTCCTGCCGCACGTCCACGAGATCGAAGCCGGTGCTCTCCCGCGGGCCGTGGCCGAGGGCCACGCGCCGGCCCTTCACCAGCAGCTCGGTGTCCGGGTTCAGCGGCCAGATGCGCAGCTCACCGCGCACCCCATGCGGCCGGCCGACACGCCCACAGGCGATCAGCGCTCCGGTGGCACCGGCTCCCGCCATGGCGTCAGCCCTCGACCTCCAGCCCCGGGGGCCGTCCGTCGGTCGCGGCTGCGCGCAGCACGGTGGTGATGGCCTTGATGGTGCGACCCTCGCGGCCGATGACGACGCCGCGATCTTCCGGCGCCACCATCACCCGCAGCGTCGGCTCCCCCCGCCGCTCGCCCTGCGTGATCTCGACCGCGTCCGGGTCACGCACGAGGGCGCGGACGAGGAAGCCGAGCAGGTCTTCCACGACCTCAGGCCTGCGCCGCCTGGTCGACCGCGGGCGTCGTCCGGCGGTGACGCCGGATGAGGCTGGCGGCGGTGTCGGTCGGCTGGGCGCCCACGGACAGCCAGTACTCCAGACGCTCCGTGTTGAAGCGGATGGCGGGCGGGTTGCTCATGGGATCGTAGGTCCCGAGCTGCTCGAGGAAGCGCCCGTCGCGCTTGGCGCGGGAATCAGCGGCCACCATCCGGTAGAAGGGCCGCTTCTTGGCGCCGAAGCGCTGAAGCCTGATCGACACGGCCATGTGTGCACTCTCCTGAAACGCGGTCAGCTCACCCTCTGCACTCATCCCGGGCAACAACCGACCGGACCAGATTCGCAAGGGGGCGAAAACGGCGGCAAGCTAGAAGCAACCGCGCAGAAAGTCAAGCCGTGCCGAGCACGCGCGTCGCTTTCGCGTCACGGGCGGTCCAGCAGGCTGTCGCGCAGGACGCGCAGCGCGATGGGGCGGCGGCCTGAGAGCTCGTCGGCGGCCGTCGGATCGTCGGCCAGGTTCCACAGGCGCAGCTCCCGCGCCCCGAGCCCGCGCAGCAGCCAGCGGCCATAGCGGGCCGCTACCTGGTTGCCCGCCACCGCCGCGCTGGGCTCCGGCGAGAGCGGCCGGCCGAAGAACAGCGCGGGCAACAGGTCCTGCCCGGGCCCCGCCGGGGCCCCCAGGAGCCCCAGCACCGTCGTCGCCACGTCGTGCAGGTCGCCGCCGTGCACGAGGGGCCGCGGCTCCCCCGTCCGCCGCAGCCCCGGGTGCCAGATCACCAGGGGCACCTGCAGCCGATCGGGCGTCAGCAGCTCGCCACGCGCCGCCTCCAGGTCGTCCCCGACCGTCCCCACGATGATCACCGCGGTGTCCTCCAGGACGCCGTGGGAGCCCAGCACGGCCATGAGCTGGCCGATCCAGTAGTCGGCCACCGACACCCGGGCGTCGTAGGCCGCCAGGCGATCACGGCGGGCGCGCTCGGGCGTCTGCTCGTTCGGCGCCTCCACCGGCCGCGACCGCCGGTAGGCCGCCTCGTAGCCGGGGGGCGGATCCAGCGCCACCAGCGGATCGTCCGTGGCGATGTAGAGCACGAAGGGCTCGCGCTTGCGCACATCGAGCCAGTCGTCGAGCTCGGCCAGCAGGCTGCGGGTGTCGGCGCGATCCCCCAGGCGGCGCAGGTCGAGGCGCGTGGTGAAGCCCTGGGCCCAGTCGGCCTCGATGCCGCCGCTCGCCGCCAGCAAGCCGGCCCGCCGCCCCGCGGCGACCGCCAGGTCGGCCAGGGTGGCGCCCGGCTGGGGCGCCAGCAGCCGACCATGACCGTCCTGGGGCGTCGCGCCGCCCGCCCACACGTCGACGGCCGCCGCCCCCTCGGCCGCCAGCAGGTCCAGGTTCGGCGTGGCCGCCCGGTCCCCACCCCGCCCAAGGCCGACCCGGTCGGCGCGCAGGCCGTCCACCGTCCAGATGACCACGTTGCGCACAGGCGCCGGCCGCGTGCGCGGCAGCCCCGGCATCAGGATGACCGGCTCGATCCAGGCGGCGTGCTCCAGGGCCCGCGTCGAGCCCTCGGCGTCCAGCGAGAGCGCCACCGGGCGGTCGGCGTAAGCCCCCAGATCGACTTGCAATTCCGCGACGGAGCCGCGGCTGACCTGCACCCGCAGGAGCTCCCGCGGGGGCTCGTCGTCCACCGTCGCGCGCACCACGAAGTCCACCGGGTCGCCCGCCGAGACGGCCGCGCGGGCCGTCAGCCGCGCGCCCGCCGGGGGCAGCAGGTAGTAGCGCCAGCCCGCCGGGGGGCCGGCCAGCAGCGCGCGCCCCGAGACGCCCGCCACGTCCATCTCGCCCACCCACGCCAGGGAGGGGGCCGCCGGCGTCTCGGGCCCGAGCAGCCGGACGCCGCCGAGCGCCCCGGGCGTGCGCAGGTCGCCGCGCCCCTTGGGCCGCCGGAACCGAAACCAGAGCCGGACGTCGTGCTCCCCCGGCGCCAGGCCGCCCGCCGGCAGCGGGAAGGTGTACGCCTTGCCCCCCTCCGCCAGCCGCAGCGTCGAGAGCGGCTGCTCGTCCACGAAGAGCGAGACCACCTGCCCCCGCGCCACCGGGTGCAGCCAGACCCGCAGCCGCGACAGGCCTGGCCCCTCCGGGCCCACCGGGAAGTAGAGGCTGCCGCCGATGCTGTCGAGCCAGGAGGCCGCGCGGTCGTCGAGCGGGGTGGCGGGCAGCCAGGGCGAGCGCGCCGCGAGCCGCGTCACGCGCTCCCAGCCCGGGCCGCCCGGCGTAAGCACCGGCCCCTCCCGGCGGACGTGGGCGCGATCAGCCGCGTCCACGAGGCGCAGGAACGGCACGGGCTCGCCCAGCAGCGTGTCGAGGAGCGGCGCGAAGCCCACCGGGCGCGGGCTGGCGTCGGGTACGGCCGCGTCGGCGGGGGCCGCCGGCGTCGGCGAGGGGTCGTCGCAGCCACCGGCGGCGAGGCCGGCGAGGGCGAGCGTCCAGGCGAGGTGCAGGGCACGCATCGGCGGCATCCTGCCCGCCAGCCCACCGGCGGTCAACGGCGGCGCCGGCCCAGCGCGTTGACATCCGCCGCGCGGCGGGTTAGCACGCCCAGGCTGTGCAGAATCCCATCTCTCCCCTGTCGTGCGTGCTGGCGGCCATCGTGGGCTTCACGGTGGTCGCGCTCGCGGAGTTCAGCATCGTCGCCTCCTCCACCGCCGTCTTCGACGCCGGGACGGGAGCAGGCCTGACGGTGCTCGCCCATATGATCGGCCTGATCGGCGTCGCGGGCCTCGCCATCGGCGTGCTCTACGCGATCGTCATCCCGCCCCTCGTCGCCTCCGTGGCGCCGGGCCGCTGGGTGCGCGCGCACCTGTGGCCCGCCCGGGGCACCGAGGCCGAGGCGCTCCAAGGCGCGGCGGCCGGCATCGTCGCCTCCCTGGCGGCGGTGGGCGTGCTGGCCGTCACCGCGGGGGTGGCCGGGCGCATCGCCCATGGCTTCAACAACCCCAACCTGGTGCTGCCCTTCGTCGCCCTGGGCGGGCTGGCCGGCGCCGGCATCGGCGTGCTGGCGTGGTTCCCGACCCGGCAGGCCAGCCGCGCCATCGCCCGGCGCGTGGCCCCCTCGGGCCGCCTCGCGGGGCTGCCGGCGCCCTTGCTGCCGACGCTGCTGGTCGCCCTGGCGGGCGCCTTCGTCGTCTACCGCCTCAGCAGCATCGACCTGGGCGCCTACAAGCTGGGCGGCCTCCAGGCCCTCGTGGCCGGCGTCGCCCTCTCCCTGGTGTTGCTGGCCGTGGCCCGCGAGCGCACGCCCGTCCGCCCCGGCCCCGTGTCGCTCATCTGGCTGCTCGTGGTGGCGGCGTGCGGCGGCTGGGCCATCCTCGGCTTCGGGGACGCCCCCGTCTCGGCCCGCATCATCCCCGGCGAGGGCCACCTCAGCCGCCTGATGGTGCAGCGCCTGCGGGCGGTCTTCGACGGCGATGGCGATGGCTACTCCGCGCTCCTCGCCGGCGGCGACTGCGACGACGACGACCCGAAGGTGGGCCCGCACGCCCGCGAGATCCCCGGCAACGGCATCGACGACAACTGCGTCGGCGGCGACGCCCCCCTGGAGGACATCGCCGACGTGGCGCCGGCCAGCGCGGCGCCCCCCTCGGCCCCGGTGGCGGCCGGTCCCACCGAGGCCCCGGCCCCGCCGCCGCCGCGCAACAACGTCGTCGTGATCCTCATCGACACGCTGCGCCCCGACCACCTGGGCCTCTACGGCTACGAGCGGGCCACCAGCCCCAACATCGACGCCTGGGCGAAGGACGCGGTGGTCTTCGACGACGTGTGGGCCCAGGCCCCCAACACGCCACGCTCGATGCCCTCCATCTTCACGGGCCGGTACCCCTCGCGCATCCAGTGGGTCGAGCGCTACGCCAACTACGGCTCGCTCAAGCCCGAAAACGAGAGCATCTTCGAGGTGTTCCAGGCGGGCGGCTGGCGGACGGAGGTCGTGTCGGCCCACTGGTACTTCGAGCGCGCGGGCGGCATCAAGGACGGCGTCGACCTCTGGGACAACCAGGGCTTCACGACGATCAAGGAGTCCAACACCCAGACCATCGCCCACGAGCTGACGCCGCGGGCCGTGGCGCGGATCGAGGCCCTGTCGGCTGGCGAGCAGCCGTTCTTCCTGCTCGTCCACTACTTCGAGCCCCATGGCCGGTACATGAACCAGCCGTCGGCCACGGTCTTCGGCAAGGAGCTCGTCGACAAGTACGACAGCGAGATCTCCTACGTCGACAAGCACCTGGCGCCGCTCTTCGCCGCCCTGGACAAGCCTGGCGTCAAGGAGAAGACCACCGTGGTCATCACCGCCGACCACGGCGAGGCCTTCAAGGAGCACGGCCTCTACTTCCACGGGCGCACCGTCTACCACGAGGAGCTGCGGGTGCCCCTGGCCGTCCGCGTGCCCGGGGTCGCCCCGCGCCGCGTCCCCGATCTGACGGGCCTCATCGATCTGCTGCCCAGCCTGGCCGAGCACGTCGGCCTCAAGGCCGCCCGGGCCCAGGGCCGCAGCTTCCTGCCGGCCCTCAAGGGCGACGCGCTGCCCGCCCGGACGCTCTTCGGCGAGCAGCTCCCCTACCCCAACTACCAGACGCACATGGTCGGCGTGGTCCGCTCCGACGGGCTGCGGGTCGTGCGCAACGTCACGGACAACGTGACGGAAGTCTTTGATCTCAAGGCGGATCCCAAGGAGAAGACCAACCTCCTGGGCGCCGATCCGGCCGCCGCCGAGGACCTCCGCCAGGCCCTCGATCGCTTCCTCGATGCCGACCCCGGCTGAGCCCCTCCCCCGCCTGCTGCGCGCCCTCCTGCTGGCGGCCGAGCGCCCGCTGAGCGTGCCCGACGTGGTGCGCCTGCTGGCCGAGGCCCACGACGAGGAGGAGTGGCCCGACGCCCCGGACGCCGCGGCGGTGGAGGCCGCGCTGGCCGCCGTCACGGCCGAGCTGGCTGGCTCGGGCATCGAGGTGGCGCGCGTCGGTGAAGGCTACCGGCTGCGCACGGCCACCGATCTCGGACCCATGGTCCGGCGCCTCTGGCCTGACCGGGTGGTCCGCCTGGGGCGCGCCGCCATGGAGGTCCTGGCCGTCGTCGCCTACCGGCAGCCGTGCACCCGCGCGGAGGTGGAGGAGGTGCGCGGGGTCGACTGCGGCGGGCTGCTGAAGGGCCTGCTGGAGCGCCGGCTGCTGTCCGTCGTCGGCCGCAAGGACGAGCCGGGCCGGCCGCTGCTCTACGGCACCACCCCGTTCTTCCTGGAGACGTTCTCGCTCTCGGACCTGCGGTCGCTGCCCACGCTGCGCGATCTCGCGGCGATGGAGGCCGAGGAGGCTGCCCGCGCCCGGGGTGTGGCGCCCGTGGTGTCGGCGGTGCCGGTGCCCGACCCGGCGCTGGAGGAGGATCCGACGGCGGACGATGAGGCCCCGACCGACGAGCCCGCCACCGACGAGCCCGCCACCGACGAGCCCGCCTGACGCCTACTCGGCCAGCAGCCCGGCCGCCTCCTCGCCCTTGATGCCGATGGACCCGACGCGGGCCTCCAGGTAGAGCGGCCCCAGCCGGTCCGCCTGCACCACCCGGATGAGCTTGAGGCGGGCCATCTCCAGCAGGGCCAGGAACGTGGTGATGAGCTCTTCGCGGTGGCGCAGCCCCTCGCAGAGCTGGTCGAAGGCCAGCGTGCCCTCCGCCCCCAGGCGGTCCGCGATCTGGGCGATGCGCTCGCCGATGGAGATGCGCTCCACGTCGATCTCGTGGGGCGGCTCGTACGGCGCGCGCTGCAGCAGGGCCCGGAAGGCCGCCGCCAGGCGGTAGACGTCATGGGCCGTCAGCGGATCCTCGTCCTCCAGGTCCCGCGGGCGGTCCTGCCCCGTGGGGCGGTCGAACGTCGTCCAGGCCAGGCGCGGCAGGAGCCCGATGCCCTCGGCAACCTCGCGATATCGCTGGTATTCCAGGAGCTGACGCACCAGCCCCGAGCGCGGGTCGTCGGGGTCCTCGCCCTCGATGTCCCCCAGCCCCGGCGGCCGCGGCAGCAGCATGCGGCTCTTGATCTGCAGCAGCGTCGCGGCCAGGACGAGGAAGTCGCTGGCCGGCTCCATCTGCTGGCGCCGCATCTCCTCCAGCGTCTCCAGGTAGGCCGCCGTCAGCCGGGAGATGGGGATGTCGAAGATCGACAGCTCCTCGCGCCGGATGAGGTGCAGCAGCAGGTCGAGGGGGCCATCGAACGCGGGCAGGTGCACCGCGTAGCGCACCCCCTCCACGATGACGGTCGGGTCGGTCACCTCGCCCCCAGCATGTAGGTGCGGATCTCGTCGGGCACCAGCAGCCCGAGCAGGGGCGCGATGAAGCGGCCGGCCCCGAAGAAGATGAGCAGGAAGAGCATGAAGCTGTACTGCTCGATGAGGTCGAGGGCCGGCCGCCAGGCGTCCGGGGCCTTGGCGGCGAGGACGTGGTAGCCGTCGAGGGGCGGGATGGGCAGCAGGTTGAACGCTGCCAGGAAGATGTTGCTGACGACCAGGTAGGCCGCCAGGCGGCGTAGGGGCTCCGTCCACTCGGCCTGCAGGGCGTCGAGGCCGTAGAAGAGGCCGATGGCCAGGCCCACCAGCAGCATGTTGGACACCGGGCCGGCGACCGAGATGAGCAGGTCGGCCGTGCGGATGGTGATGCCGCGCCGCACCCGCGCCGGGTTGACGGGGGTGGCCGCCCAGCCGAAGAGGAAGCCGTTGAAGGCCCCCAACAGCGGCGCGACGACGGCGCCGATGGGGTAGGCCGCCATGATCACGAGCGGGTTGAGCGTCACCCGGCCGGCGCGGCGCGGGGTGTCGTCGCCCAGGCGGTCCGCCGTCCAGGCGTGGGCGAACTCGTGCACGGTGAGGGAGATGGTGATGGACAGGAAGCCCACCACCACCGAGCGCACATCGATGTCTTGGAACACGGCGTTACCCCCGCGGGTGATGCTCGGCGTGCACGGCCTTGAGCCGGGCCCGCGACAGGTGGGTGTAGATCTCGGTGGTGGCGATGTCGGCGTGGCCGAGCATCAGCTGGAGGCTGCGCAGGTCGACGCCCCGCTCCAGCAGGTGCGTGGCGAAGGCGTGGCGCACGACATGGGGCGAGAGCGGCGCCAGGATGCCCGCGCGATCCGCGTACTGGCGCAGCATCTTGAAGAAGTTCTGCCGGGTCATCCCGCGGCCGAGGCGGCTCAGGAAGACGGGCGCCCGCGCGCCGGTGGGCCCCGCCCCGCGCCGGACCTCGGCCAGGTAGCGCTCCACCCAGTCGCGGGCGACGTCGCCGAGGGGCACGATGCGCTCCTTGTCCCCCTTGCCGATGACGCGCACGTAGCCGGCCTCGAGGTGCAGCCCCCCGAGCGTCAGGCCCGTCAGCTCGCTCACCCGCAGCCCCGTCGCGTACAGCACCTCGAGCATCGCGCGGTCGCGCAGGCCGAGCGCGGTGGCCACGTCGGGCGCACGCAGCAGCGCCTCCACGTCGTCCAGCGAGATGGTCTTCGGGAGCGGCCGGCCGACGCGGGGCAGGTCCACCCGGCGGGTGGGATCCACCGCGAGCACCTCCTCCTCGACGAGGTAGCCGAAGAACGCCCGCAGCGCGACCAGCGCCCGGGCCTGGGTGCGCGGCGAGATGCCGGCCTGCGCGCGCTCGGCCAGCCAGCGCCGGACGTGCAGCTCGTCCACCTCGGCCAGGGGCAGATCCACCCCGAGGATGTCGCGGAACCCCGCGAGATCACGGCGATAAGCGTCCACCGTGTTGCGCGACAGCCGCCGCTCGACCGTCAGCCAGCCGAGGAAGGCGTCCACCGCCGCGTCGAAGGCCGGATCGGGCGTCACCCGAGCTGCTCCCGCAGGGCGTGCAGCAGGTTGAGGGCCTGGATGGGGGACAGGTTGTCCAGGTCGGCCGCCCGCAGCTTGCGCTCCAGGGCGCTGGGGCCCGCCGGGATGGGCGGGGGGCTGAACAAAGAGAGCTGAAGACCGTGCTCGGGCAGCACGTCGTCGGCCCCGCCCTCGGCGAGGCGGGGGCGGCCCACGGCATCATGCTCGGCCCCCTGCAGGTTGTTGAGGACCTGCTTGGCCCGATCGATGACCGCCCGGGGCAGCCCCGCCAGCCGCGCCACCTGGATGCCGTACGAGCGGTTGGCCCCGCCCTCGATCATCTGCCGGAGGAAGATGACCTCGTCCCCCCACTCCTTGACCGCGATGGTGAAGTTGCGGGCCCGCGGCTTCACCTGCGCCAGGTCGGTGAGCTCGTGGTAGTGCGTCGCGAAGAGCGTGCGGGCGCCGAGGACGTCGTGGATGTACTCGGCCACCGACCACGCGATGCTCACGCCGTCGCAGGTGCTCGTGCCGCGGCCGATCTCGTCCAGGATGAGCAGGCTGCGGGCCGTGGCCTCCCGCAGGATGGTGGCCGTCTCGTTCATCTCGACCATGAACGTCGACCGGCCGGCGGCCAGGTCGTCGGCCGCGCCCACGCGGGTGAAGATGCGATCCGCCACCCCGACGCGGGCCGAGCGGGCGGGCACGAAGCTGCCCATCTGGGCCAGCAGGGTGATGAGGGCCACCTGCCGCATGACCGTCGACTTGCCCGCCATGTTGGGGCCCGTCAGCACGATGAGGCTCTGCTCGTCGCGGTCCAGGTAGACGCTGTTGGGCACGAAGGCCTCGCGGCCGACGGCCTCCTCCACGACCGGGTGGCGGCCGTCCACCAGGTCGATGACGTCGCCGTCGTCGACGACGGGCCGGCACCAGTCGCCGCGGTGGGCCACCTCGGCCAGGGCCGTCAGGGCGTCCAGCTCCGCCAGCGCCGACGCCGTCTCCGCCACCGGCCCCGACAGCGCCGCGATCGCCTCGCGCAAGCGCGTGAAGAGGTCGGCCTCGAGGGCCGCCCGGCGCCCCTCGGCGTTGAGCACCTTGTCCTCGAAGTCCTTGAGCTCCGGGGTGAAGTAGCGCTCGCCCGTCGACAGCGTCTGCTTGCGGATGAAGCGCTCCGGCACCAGGTGCAGGTTCGAGCGCGACACCTCGATGTAGTAGCCGAAGACCTTGTTGAAGCGGATCTTCAGGGAGCCGATGCCCGTCGCCTCGCGCTCGCGCGCCTCCAGCCGCAGGATCCAGTCCTTGCCGTGGGTGGCGATCTCGACCAGCTCGTCCAGCTCGGCGTCGTGGCCCGCCCGGATGACGCCCCCGTCCCGGAGCTGCACGGGCGGATCGTCCGCCAGCGCCGACGCGATGGCCTCGACGGCGTCCTCCACCGGGTCGAGGCGATCGACGAGGCCCGCGAGGGCCGGCAGCTCGGCGAGCACCGCCCGCAGCCCGGGCACCTGCTCCAGGCTCACCCGCAGGTGCCAGAGATCGCGGGGCCCCGCGCGCCCGGCGGCGATGCGGGCGTTGAGCCGCTCCAGGTCGTACATCTGCTGCAGGGCGTCGCGCACCGCCCCCCGCAGCTCGACGCCCTCCTTGAAAGAGGCCACCGCGTCGAGTCGCGCGTTGATGGCCCCCGGATCCACCAGTGGGAAGGCCAGCCAGTGCCGCAGCCGCCGCGCCCCCATCGCCGTCGCCGCCCGGTCGAGCGTGCCCAGCAGGGACCCGCGCTTGCGCCCCTCCATGAGCGTGCGGAAGAGCTCCAGGTTGGCCTTGGCCGTCTCGTCGAGCAGCAGCGTGTCCTGCACCCGGTAGGGGCTCAGGATGCGGGTGTTGGCGGGCAGGCCCTGCTGGGTGTCGGCCACGTAGGCCACCACCGCCCCGGCGGCCCGCAGCGCCGAGCCGGGGCTGGCGAAGCCGAAGGTGTCCAGCGCCTCGATGGCCGTGCCGCCGCGCGGGTCCAGCAGCGGGCCGAGGGCGTGGTGGGCCGTCTCCTTGCTGAAGAAGCGCGCCCCCGGCCGGGTCGTCGCCACGCGCCGCAGGCGCTCGCCCCCCGCCGCGACGACGTCCTCGGCGCCATCAGGCAGGACGATCTCGCGGGGCTCCAGGCGCGACAGCTCGGTGCGCAGGCCGCTCTCCCCGACCACCTCGGTCACGCGGAACTCGCCCGTGCTCACGTCCAGCGAGGCCAGCGCGTAGGCGTCCCCCCGCGGGGCCGGCACGACCCCCACCAGGAAGTTGTTGAGCCGGGCGTCGAGGCCCTCGTCTTCGAGGATGACGCCAGGCGTCACGACCCGGGTGATGCCCCGCTCCACCACCCCGCGGGCGAGGGTCGGATCTTCGAGCTGGTCGCAGACCGCGACCTTGAGGCCGGCGGCCAGCGCCTTGACGAGGTAGGCGTTGAGCTGGTGGTGCGGGAACCCCGACATCGGGGCGGGCACGCTCGACTTCTTGTCGCGGCTCGTGACGGTGAGATCGAGGTACCGGCCCCCCATCTCCGCGTCTTCATAGAACATTTCGTAGAAGTCGCCCATGCGGAAGAAGAGCAGCGCGTCGGGGTAGCGCCCCTTCGCGGCCACGTACTGCTTCATCATGGGCGTCAGCTTGACCCCGGCGGGGATGCCGTGCAGGGCCTGGAGCGTGACCTCGGGTTCCGACATGGGGACGTTCTCTACTGGAACGGCGGCGCGCCTTCAACGGGGGTGACGTCGCCCCATGGCCGATGGGCGGCTTCGGAGGGTAGCATGCCGTCGGCGGTGCGCCCTCGCACCGTCCGCCACGACCCGAGGACGTGATGGCGCGCGCGCGGCCCCTGCAGACCGCCCTCTTCGGCAGCACCCCCCTCGCGCTGTACTGCGGCGAGGTGCTGCTGGCGCGGGGGCACGCCATCGTCGGCGTCGTCGGCACCGGGGCCGGGGTGCAGGCCTGGGCGGGCCACCGCGGGCTGGCCGTCTTCGCGGACGAAGCGCAGGCCCGCCTGCCCGAGACCCTCGATCTGCTGCTGGAGGTCGGGCACCCCGACGTGCTGGCCCCCACCCTCGTGGCCCGAGCCCGCCACGCCGTCCGCTTCCACGACGGCCCGCTGCCCGCCTACGCCGGCCACCACGTCACCACCTGGGCGCTCCTGGCCGGCGAGACGCAGCACGCCGTCTGCTGGCACGCCATCACGGGGCGCGGCCAGGGCGGCCCGCTGCTGGCCCAGGCCCGCGTGGCCATCGAGGCCCACGACACCACGGCCGACCTGGACGCCCGCTGCCTCGCCGCCGGCGTCGCCAGCTTCCCCCAGCTGCTCGAGGCGCTCGAGGAGGGCCGCCTGCGCCCGGAGCCCCAGAGCGAGCTGCGGCGCCAGTGGCACGGCCGCCACCGCTCGCCGCCCGGCGCCGGGGCCCTGGACTGGCGGCGCCCCGCCGGCCAGCTCGCCCGGACCATCCGCGCCCTGTGCGGCGCCACGTCCAGCCCCATCGCCTGGGCCACCCTCGCCGTCGGCCGCGAGGCCGTCGTCGTCGAGCAGGCTGAGGTGGAGGCGCGCGAGCACCCCTCCGAGCCCGGCACGGTGCTGGCCCTCGATCCCCTCGGCCTCACCGTCGCCGCGGGGGCCGGCGCCCTGCGCATCCAGCGCATCTGGCGGCAGGACGGCCGCGCCCTGCGCTTCACCGACCTGCCCGTGACGGTGGGCGAGGTCCTGCCCCTCCCCGATCTGGCCGCCCTCGAAGAGCTGGACCAGACCTGGCGCCCGGACGCCGACTTCTGGGTCCGCCGGCTCGCCGAGGCCGAGCCCCTGCCCGTGCCCTGGGGCGAGGTAGGCGTCCCCGAGGCCGGCGGCCGCCTCGTCCGCCTCGGCCTGGACGACGGCGCCGTGCTCACCGCCGCCTGCGTCTTGCTGGCGCGCGCCGCCGAGGCCTGGCACTTCGACGTCGCCGTCACCGACGCGGCGCGCCTGCAGCTGGTGGGCGGCCTGGACGCCTGGTTCTGCCCCCACGTGCCCATGCGCATGGAGCTGGACCCCGACGCCGACCGCACCGCCGCGGCGGCCGTCGTCCTCGACGCCTGGCGCGCGGCCCGCCGCTCCGGCCACCGGCGCGACCTCGGGGCCCGCCTCGCCGGCCGCCGCGGCCCGGAGCTGGAGGCGGTGCTCCTGGCCCGCGTCGACGACGCGGCCACCTTCACGCCCCCGCGCGAGGCCATCGTCGCCTGCGCCTTCGACGGCGTGAGCGCCCGGTGGTGGGCCCCCGCCAGCATCCTCGGCCCCCTGGAGCGCGGGTTCGCGGCCCTGCTCAAGCCCCCGGACGCGACGCCCATCGGCCGGCTCTCCCTGCTGAGCCCCGCCGACGCCGCCCGCCTCGACGCGCTGCACGGGCCCACCCCGCCGCCGAGCCCGCTGCGGGTGAGCGACGCCGTCCTCGGCCGCGCCGCCGCCACCCCCGACGCCGACGCGCTGGTCGCCGACGGCCGCCCGCTGTCGTTCGCCAGCTTCGAGGTGCGGGTCAACCGCCTGGCCCGCCACCTCCAGAGCCTGGGCCTCGGCCGCGGGGACCGGGTGGCCACGCTGCTGCCCGACGTGGGCGACGCCCTCGTCGCCACCCTGGCCGTCCTCACCGCGGGGGCCACCGCCGTCCCCCTCGATCCGGCCACCCGCCCCGACCGCCTGGCCCGCCAGCAGACGGACGCCCGCGTCGACGCCACCGTGACCTGCGAGGACCTGCGCGCCCACGTCAGCCAGGGCGGCCAGATCATCAGCGTCGACACGGACCGCGCCATCATCGAGGCCTGGCCGGCCGATCCCCTGCCCTGCCCGGCGGACGCGGCCGACACCGCCTGCGTCGTCTTCGCGCCCGAGGGCCACCGGGGCGTCGCCCTCAGCCACGCCCAGCTCGTCGGCCTCTTCAGCGCCATCGACGAGGTGGTGGAGGAGCGCCCCGGCGTCTGGCTCGGCCTCGGCCCGCCGCTGGCCGCCACCGGCGTCGTCGACCGGCTCTGGGCGCTGTCCCGCGGCTTCGAGGTCCTGGCCCCCGACCCGGCCGCCGAGCGCGCCGCCACCCTGAGCCTCGCCTGCGCCTCGTCGGATCCGGTCGTGCTGGCCGGCGTCGCCCGCTTCGCCGACCGCCACGGCTTCGAGGCGCTCTGGCTGCTGGACTGGGGCGTGGCCGGCGCCACCCTGCCCGACGCCGCCGTCGCCGCCGCCGCCGCGGCCACCGGCACCGAGCGCGTCGGGCTGCGGGCCGTCACCAGGCTCCCGGCCGATCCCGACCGCTTGCTCGAAATCTGGAGCCTGATCAACGGGTTGAGCGCCGGCCGCCTCGGCCTGGCGGTCATCCCCGAGTCGCCGCGGCGCCTGGAGGGCGCCCTCGCCCAGCTCCGCACCGTCGGGGGCGCCGACGCGCCGCCGCCCGCCTGGGTGGTGGCCGAGGAGGGCGAGGCCTTCGCCGCCGCCGGCCGTGCCGGGGCCAGCGTCGTCACCGTCATCCGGGCCGGCCTGCTCGCCGATCTGCCCGGCCTCGTGCTCCGCTACCGCGCCGGCCGGGCCGACGCCGGCCACGCCGGGCCCGGCCAGGTCACCCTCGTCGTGCCCACGCTCATCGGCGACGACGACCAGACCGTCCGCGCCTGGGCCCGCGCCCCGCTGGCGAGCTGGCTGCGCCGCCTCGGCGGCCCCCGCGAGCCCGTCGGCCTGGACCAGGTGGCCCTCGCCGGCGACGCCGCCCGCGCCCGCACCTGGCTGGCCGGCGTCGCCCGGGCCGGCGTGGACGAGGTCGCCTGCCTCGTCGACTTCGGCCTGCCGGCCGCCACGCTGCGCGCCCACCTGCCCGGCCTCGGCCTGCTGCGCCAGGCCCCCCCGAGCGAGGGCGATGGCCTGGCCGACCGCCTGCAGCGCGACGGTGTCACCCACCTGGAGGTGCCCGTTGAGCGCCTGCGCCGCCTGCTGAGCGAGCCCGGCCAGGCCCTCGGCCGCCTGCGCCACGTCATCATCACCGGCGACCCGCTGCCCGCCGACCTGGCCCGCGCCACCCGCGCCGCCGTCGGCCCGGGCGTCCAGCTCACCCGGCGGCTCGACCTGCTGGAGACGGGCGGCTGGTGCACGGCCCACGGCATCGCGGGGGACGAGGCCACCCTGCCCCTCGGCGTCCCGCTGGCCCACCTGCGCGCCCACGTCCTCGACAGCCGCGGCGAGGCGCCCCCGCTGGGCGCGCCCGGCGAGCTCTGCGTCGGCGGCCCGGGCGTCACCGTCCAGGGCCTGCACCCCGCGCGGCGCATCCAGCGCCCCGACGGCCCCCTGCTGCGGACGGGCCTGCGGGTGCGGCAGTCCCTCGACGGCACGCTGGAGCCGGTGCCCCGCCCGCTGCCCCCCCCGACGGAGCCCCCAGAGGCCGAGCCCACCGCGCCCTTCGATGGCACCCCGCTGGAGCGCGCCGCCGCGACCGTCATCCGCGCCGCCCTTGGCACCCGGTCCCTGCCCGCCGCCGACGTGGACCTGTTCGGCCGCCTGGCCGACCCGGCGCAGCTCGTGCGCATCGCCGCCGAGCTCTCCGACGCCCTCAACCGCGAGGTCAGCCTCGCCGCCCTCTTCGAGCATCGCAGCATCCGGGCGCTCGTCCGCCACCTGCGCGCCGAGGCCGACCCCACCTCGGGCCAGCGCTCCGGCCGCAAGCGCCGCCGCCGCCGGGACTAGCGCCAGACACGAGGCAAGCCATTGGAACGCTTCACGATTCGCCCCATCAAGCCCGCCGACTCCCCCGCCGTCGCCGCCCTCATCCGGGCGGTCATGCCCACCTTCGGCTGCGATGGCCCCGGCTTCGCCATCCTCGATCCCGAGGTCGACGACATGGCCACCGCCTACCGCGCACCCCGCGCCGCCTACTTCGTCATCGAAGAGGCCGGCCAGGTGGTCGGCGGCGGAGGGGTGGCCCAGCTCGTGGGCGCGGACCCCGAGGTCTGCGAGCTGCGCAAGATGTACCTCTACCCCGAGGCGCGCGGGCATGGCCTGGGCCGGACGCTGCTGACCCTCTGCCTGGAGACGGCCCGGGACCTCGGCTACACCACGTGCTACCTGGAGACGATGGAGGCGATGGAGGCCGCCTGCCGGCTCTACGAGGCCTTCGGCTTCGACCGCCTGGAGGCCCCGATGGGCGCCACCGGCCACTTCGGCTGCAACCGCCGCTACGCCCGGGCTCTCTGAGCCCGCAGAGTCTGAGCCCAGAGAGGACGCCATGCTCGCGCTCATCGTCACCCTCCTCGCCGCCGGCGGCCCCCTGCCCTGGCTGCACGACGCCTACGACGCCGCCCTCGAGCAGGGCCGCGCCGCCAGCAAGCCCGTCGTCGTCGACCTGTGGGCGCCCTGGTGCCACACCTGCCTGTCCATGCAGCAGACCGTCCTGGCCGACCCGGCCCTGGCCGACGTCGCCGACGCCTTCGTCTGGGTCGCCCTCGACACCGACAAGCCCGTGAACTTCCCGGCCGTCGAGCGCCTCAAGCCCGGCGCCTGGCCCACCTTCTACATCGTCGACGCCACCTCCCAGGCCGTCCTCGCCCGCCAGGTCGGCTCGGCCAGCCCCGCCGAGTGGCGCGCCTTCCTGGCCGCCGGCCGGCAGGCCGCCCCCGCCGAGCAGGGCCTGCGCGCCGCCGAGGCCGCCGCCGCCGCGGGCAAGCTGGACGAGGCCGCCGGCCTCTACGCCGCCGCCCTCGCCCAGGCCGGCCCCACCTGGCCCCGCCGCGCCGCCGCCCTGACCGACTGGCTCGGCACCCTCTACCACCTCGAGCGCTACGACGAGTGCGCCCACGGCGCCCTGGCCCGCCTGGCCGAGGCGGCCTCTGGCACCTCCGCCGCCGCCGACTTCACCGCCTACGCCCTCGAGTGCGCCGGCCAGGCCCGGGAGGCCAACCTGGGCGCCCGCCTGCGCATCGCCCTGGCCGCCCCCGACGCCCCGCTCACCCGCCTGCTCGCCGCGCCGTCCGCCCTCACCGTCGACGACCACAGCGACGCCCTGCGCATCCGGCGCGAGCTCCTCGACGCCCTCGGCGACGCCGACGGCGCGAAGAAGGTGGCGCAGCAGCAGTACGCCCTGCTCGTCGACGCCTGGGACCGCAGCGTGCCTCGCGCCCGCATGGCCTACGGCTGGCCCCTCGCCGAGGTCAGCGTCTACCTGGGCCGGGGCGCCGACATCCTGCCGCGCCTCCAGCAGACGGCGAAGGACCTGCCGACCGAGTACGACCCGCCCTACCGCCTCGCCTGGGTGCTGCAGCAGGTCGGCCAGCGCTACGCCGCCCTGGCCGCCGCCCGCCAGGCCGAGGGCCTCGCCTACGGCCCCCGCAAGGGCCGCGTCCTCGCCCTCGCCGCGACCATCATCCAGGCCGGCGGCGACGTGGCCGCCAGCCGCGCCGCCTGGGAGGCCGTCCTCGCCTGGCAGGCCACCCTGCCCGAGAACGTCCGCCTGGCCTCGCTCGACAGCCAGGCCAGGAAAGCTCTGGAATCATTGACGAAAGTGAAGTAGCGCCGAGGCCTCAGGGCAGCGGCTTCCCGCCGAACGGCCCGCGCCAGCGCGCCCCGGGCGCGGGCGCCACGTTGATCCCCGCCGCCACCATGCCGGCCCCCTCGCCCTCGACGACGAAGTCGACCAGGTGCGACCCCGTCGCCGGCACGGGGATGAGGACCCACCACACCGTCAGCCACTCGGCCTGGTCGCCCTCCACCACCTCGTACGCCTGCACCTCGGCCACCCGCAGCCGGTTGATGGGCTCGTTGTTCAGCTTCCAGCCGCGCACGCTCAGCGCCGCCCCCGCCCGCGCGGCGACGCTGACCTGGAGCAGCGGCCCCGGCATCGTCTCCACCGCCACGGGCCCTGGCCCGAACCCCAGGCTCACATGGGACCCACAGCGCCCGTAGAGCACCACCCCCCCGGCCCCCAGCCGGGCCATCGCCGGCGGATACCGGAACGGCTCGCCGCCCAGCCCCGCCACCACCGTCTCGCCCACCAGCAGGTCGGGCCCCAGGCAGCCGAGCGGCCACCGCCCCGTCTTCTTCCCGTCGCCGTCGAGGTCCAGCGCCCGGCCGCTGCCGAGGACGTTCCGCTCCTCGAGCCACGCGGGCCGCTTCACCCCCGCCAGCGCCACGGGCTCCGCCGTGAACGACACGGGCCCCGTCGGCACCTTGACGCCCGGCCGCGCGGCGAAGGCGATGGTCACCCCGCCCGCCCCCCGCCGTCCATGCCCGCACCTCGGGCGCCCCGTACGGGTGCTCCGCCGCCGCCGCGGTCCCCGCGATCAGCAGCGCGATGACGCCGAGCGCTCGCAACATCCATCCCTCCGGCGCCCCACGCGGCGCGGCGCCAGTATCCCGACGGGGCCGGTCTGACGCCAGCGACCGGCCCGGCGAGCCCGAGCTGGACCGATGGGTCGCACACCTCTGCGTTGACAGACCGCACCGGGCACGGCACCTTGAGTCCAGGCAGGAGGGCAGACTCATGGACGATTCTCTTCGCGGGCGCGAACACGCCTGCGTCACGCGCGCGGGCTCGCGCTCGATGTCTCGGCGGCGGTGGCCTTGGTCTCTGGCCCTGACAGTGGCCTGGGGCGTCGGCGGGTGCGCTACGGCCACCGATGTGCAGGACGGGCTCGGCGCCGACGCGCCGAACGCGGACGCCGCAGCGGACGCCCGGCAGCCGGAGGCAGACGCCATCGCCCCCGCCCCGGCGGCCGACGCCGGCGACGCGCCGGACGCCGCGAGCGCGTGCGCAGCGGCCTGCGATCCCCCGAACCGATGCCAGGCCGATCCGAACGGTCAGCTGGTCTGCACGGGTCGCTGCGATCCCGACGAGCCGCGCTGCCCACCGGGCTTCGACTGTCGACTCATCACCAACAGTGGCGCCGACGCCACCTGGGAGTGCGCGCCCCGGCCGGATGGACTGTGCGAGCCATGCACCGACGACGCCGACTGCGCCCCGCTGGGCCTGCCGGGTGACCGGTGCCTCGATCTCGACGACGGCCGCTTCTGCGGCAGCGGCTGTGCCGATGGCTTCTGCCGGCGGGGATTCACCTGCGAGGCCGAGCAGTGTCGGCCCGAGGCCGGCACCTGTCTCGCCTGTCAGGACGCCGACGGCGACGGCTACGGGGTCGGCGCCGGGTGCGCGGGCCCCGACTGCGACGACGGCGACCTGAGCCGAAACGCCGGCGCTGCCGAGCGATGTGACGGCCTCGACAATGACTGCGACGGCGTCGTCGACGAGCCTCCCCTGCCCGCCGCACCCGCCGAGCTGTGTGACGGTCCGGGGGTCTGTGCGGGGAACACAGCGCAGTGCGTCGACGGCGACTGGGCCTGCGCTCGCCCGGTGGAGCACGAGGAGGTCGAGTCGCGCTGCGACGGCCTCGACAATGACTGCAACGGTCGGGTTGATGACCTCCCCGGTCGAGGCGACGCCTGTGAGGCCGGCGAAGGCGCGTGCCGCCGCCCGGGCGTCCTCGTCTGCGAGGCCGAGAGCGGCACGCTGCAGTGCTCGGCCGTGCCCGCGGGTCCCGTCCCCGAGCGCTGCAACGGCATCGACGATGACTGCAACGGCCTCGTCGACGACGTCGAGGGATCGGGCGAAGCCTGCAGCGCGGGGGAAGGCGAGTGTCTCGTTCGGGGCGAGCGGCTGTGCCGCGGCGGGCGCCTCGCCTGCAGCGCCGAGGCGGCAGCGCCACGTCCCGAGGCCTGCGACGGGCGTGACAACGACTGCGATGGGCGCGTCGACGAGGACGTGCCGCCCCCGTGCGACGCCGAAGAGGAGCGCTGCAACGGCCTCGACGACGACCAGGACGGTGAGGTCGACGAGGGCCTCGCCCAGGCCTGCGCCAACGCTTGTGGCGGCGGCCGCCAGGTCTGCCTGGGCGGCGCGTGGGGGGCCTGTGACGCACCGACGCCCGAGGAAGAGCGGTGCAACGGCGCCGACGACGACTGCGACGGCCGCGCGGACGAGGCCCTCGTGCAGCCCTGCGAGACCGCCTGTGGCGCTGGCGAGAGCCGCTGCGAGGGCGGTGCCTGGTCGGCGTGCGTGGGCCCCGCGGCCCGCCCGGAGGCCTGCAACGACGTCGACGACGACTGCGATGGACGCACGGACGAGGGCGTCTGCGGAGAGTGCGCGGGGCGCCCGGATGGCGCGCTCGTCGGGGTCGATGAGTGGGGCGCCTGCGAAGGCTTCGCCGAGCCCTGCGGCGAGGCGGGCGAGCGACAGCGGCAGCGCCGCGTCTGCCGAGGTGGCGCGGTGGTAGCGGAGGTCGAGCGGGAGGCCTGCCAGCGCGACACTGACGGCCTGATCCAGGCGGAAGGCGCCTGGGGCGTCTGCGGCGGCTTCGCCGACGCCTGCGACGAGACCGGCACCGAGGAGCGCGCCGTCACCACCTGCCAGGCCGGCCGCCAGGTCCTCCAGGACGAGCAGCGCCCCTGCCAGCGCGACACCGACGGCAGCATCATCGCCGCCGGCGCCTGGGGTGCCTGCGGCGGCTTCGCCGACGCTTGCGACGAGACCGGCACCGAGGAGCGCGCCGTCACCACCTGCCAGGCCGGCCGCCAGGTCCTCCAGGACGAGCAGCGCCCCTGCCAACGCGACACCGACGGCAACATCCTCGCTGCTGGCGCCTGGGGGATCTGTGAGGGCTTCAGCGACGACTGCGACGAGACCGGCCAGCAGCGCCGTAGCCTCGAGATCTGCCGCGCTGGCCGGCGCGCCTTCGAGGACGAGCAGCGCCCGTGCGGTCGGGACACGGATGGCCAGGTCGTGGACGTGGGCGCCTGGGGCCCCTGCGGCGGCTTCCGCGACGCCTGCGACGAGTCGGGCACCCAGCAGCGCACCACCGAGGTCTGCGTGGGCGGCCGCGTCGACTTCCAGGACGAACAGCGAGCCTGCCAGCGCAACACGGACGGGGCGCGCTGTGAAGGGGACGGCACCTGCCAGAACGAGCGGTGCCTCCACCCGGACATCTGCAACGGCATCGATGACGACGGCGACGGCTTCATCGACAACCCGGAACCACCGGAGCGTGGGTGCATGTTCTGGATCACGCACCACACGAACTGTCAGTTCCGCTCCTGGCACGGCGCCTGGCAGGCGGCGACCTCCGCCGAGGAGAGGAACGCCGCGTCGTGTCCGCCCGACCCGAACAACCCCCTCGCTGGCTGCGGTGGCTGCGCCGTGGCCCAGCGGGTCTGCGGCGTGCCGCCCTACGCGGCCTCCTACAACACCTGCTGGCAGGAGGCCGACGGGAACCGCCTCCGCACCTACGTCCGTCCCCAGGCGGCCCAGGGCTTCAACCTGTTGCTGCGGCACTGCTTCAACGCCGGCACCGGCCAGAACTCGTACGTGACGGGGAACACCTGCGCCTCCCTCGGCGCCGGCTGGGGCGATGGCACGCCGGCGACCATGGGCTACATGGCCACCGTGCAGCCGAACGGCCGGTGGGAGGAGCCGGTCTGGCGCTACTACGTCTGCAGCCACCGCAATGCCGACGGCTTCATGAACCACTGGATCACCCGCGACTGCGCGGCGGCCAACCGCGTCCGCACGCTGGGCTGGTCGTTCGGCCCCTGACGCCGCAGGGTCAGCCAGCCGCCGACGCGGCTCGATTGCCGCCAGGCCCTCCCGCGAGCACGTCAGATCGGCGACAACCGCCGTCATGTGCGGAGAACCGACGCAGGAGCGCCCATGACCGCCGCCCGAGCCGTTCCCCTCGCCCTCTTGTTGACCGCCTGCATCGCCGAGCCGGACGACGGCGACGAGCGCGACGCCGCCGTGTCGAGGCTCGACGCTGCCGTCGACCGGGGACCCCCGCCGCGCTGCGACCTGCCTCGCACCCAGGCCACCACCGTCGACACGCTGCCCGCCGCCCCCGCGCCCGTCTGCGAGGCCTACCACGCCCCCCGCGCAGTGGGCGTGCGTGTCGAGGGGCCGGACGGCCAGGCCATCGCCATCGAGGACGAGGAGCTGGGTGACCAGACCTTCCACTTCGGCGGGACCGTCGCCGCGATCCTGCCCGGCGGCGGCTTCACCCTGCGCACGGGCGCGGGCGACTGGACCTTCACGCTCACGGTGCCGGAGGGCCTGCCCGTCCCCCTCTTCCCCGTGGGCATGGAGCTGAGCGTGCAGGTCAAGAGCGCCTGGGCATGGGGCTTCTCCAACCTGGGCATCATCATCTCGGGCGAGCACCCGCTCTTCGCGGCCGACACCGGCCTGACCGGCCTCGTGCCCCGCGGCCTGGCCGTCGACGTGGACCGCGAGGGTCTGTGCCTGGTCAACGGCGAGGGCTACGACGGTATCGAGCAGTATCGCCTGGCCGTCACCCACACCGGGGGGACGACCCGCCTGCTGCCCGGCGGCTGGGCCACCCTGCCCATGGCGGATGGCTACCCGCTCGCCTTCACCAACCTGATGAGCCACCAGCCGCCGTGGACGGATGACTACTGGAACTACGCCTGGGTGGCCTATGCCATCCAGTGCGGGCCGGCCGCGGAGCCCAGCCTCCCCGACGCGGGTGTGGCACCCTGACCCCTCGTCGCCGCCCTGGCATGCGGCTTCCCTGTTGCGCATCTGACTGCTCCGCGGCACGCTCATCGGTATCGGACCGACGACAGGGCGTCGTCGGTCGGTATGCGACAGCGCTTTGGCGCCCCCACAGGAGCAGGGCAACATGCTGCGTCTCTCTCTGGCCGTTCCGTTCATCGTCGCGACCATGGCTTGCACGACTCCGCAGCCGCCCTCCGTCGCAGGCCGGCCGGAAGTGCTCAAGGTGCCGGTACTCGAAAATCCTGATGCGATCTGGGTGGTCAGACCGGTGCGAATGGTCCGCCAGAACGGCGCCCGTCGACATCCCTCCGACCTGACACACTACGGCCTCTTCGCCTGCTACCGCTCGCCCACCGCGGCGCCTCCACAGTGCTACCTGGCCGAAGTGGCCGGGCAGAAGGCCCACCTGGTATGGCCTGACAATCCCGAGGCCTACGAACTGGGAAGCGACCGCAAGGCCCAGTAGGGCCCGCCCGCCAGCGCCCCACGCTGGCTCCCAGCCCGTCGGTGCCAGCGTCGCGGGCGAGCCCCCTACGTCCGGCAGCCGATGGCCGCGATCAACACCCCGAGCGGTCCCAGAAACAGCCCGAGCACCATGCCCAGCGACTTCTTCGCGTCGCTCGAGACCGCCCGGCCGAGGGCGGCGCACGCCACCACGCTGATGAGGAGGATGATGAGCTCCATGACATTGCTCCCGATGGCAGTCTCATGCTGCCGCTTGCGTGCCCATGACAGGTCGCGCCTGCTCCGGCGACCCGCCGCCGGTCCGTCAGGCGGCCCGGTGGACCCAAGGTAGCGGGCCCGCCAGACGTTGCAATGGCCTGTTTGGTGGGGTAGTCCTCTGTGGACCAGTGGGCGGGAGGGCTGATCCACCATGGGCGAACGCTTTGGGTTGTTGCGGGCCTTGCTGCCCGTCGTGGCGGGCATCTTCGGCGGCCGATCGTATGGCTGGCAGGAAGTGGCCGAGGCCACCGGGCTCCAGGAAGGGCAGGCGCGGCGCATCTGGCGCGTCCTCGTCGAGGCCCTGGAGCTGGACGAGCACCAGGACGGCAACCGCAAGGTGGCGGCCTTGCGATCGTCGCCCGCCCCCATCACCCCCGACCTCGAGGGGCTGGTGGCCATCGCCTTCGCCGACCAGCTCATGACCGTCTTCAAGGACACCGAGATCCACCAGCGCTGGCGGGCGCTGGCCGACCAGGCTCACCAGAGCGCCGGCCCCCGAGCCCGGGCGACCTTCGAGAAGCTCGGCAACGGTCTCGTCTTCCTGCCCGGACCCCGCACGGTGCTGAGCCCGGTGCGCAACACCATCAGCGAGGTCCTCGACGCGCTGCTGACCCATCACCACCTCGCCATCCGCTACGGCAGCGCGGCCACCGCCCGCGACGAGGTCGTCGAGCCGTGGTCGCTGGTCCTCAGCTCCGGCTCCCTGTACCTGCTCGGGCGCCGCCGCGACGAAGACCGCGCCCGCCTGTGGAAGCTCGAGCGCATCCAGCGCTGTGGTCGCCTGCGCGACGCGCCCTTCGAGCCGCCGAGTCGCTTCCGGTTCGACGGAGCGCGCTTCTTCGACGACGCCTTCGGCGTCTGGGTCCATGAGGGCGACGAGCCCTGCGAGGTCCGCCTCCGGTTCACCGGCGGCATCGCCGAGTACGTCGCTGACACGACCTGGCATCGCACCGAGCGCAAGCAGACCCACCCGGACGGCACCGTCGAGCTGCGGCTGATGGTGACGCACAACCCGGAGCTGGAGCGATGGATCCTGGGCTTCGGGGAGGCCTGCGAGGTGCTGGCGCCGGAGGAACTGCGGGCGAGCATCCGCGACCGGCACGCGGCGGCGGCGCGACGGTACGCGTGAGCCGGATCAGAAGACGTGGCGGATGATGTCGGCCGCGGTGTTCAACCCGGTTCGCTGGTCGGAGGGCGTCCCAGCCACCGTAAAGACGTAGCGCTGATCCCCCTGGAAGATCAGCTTCTCGTGGCTCCCCCCTGGCACCATGGAGAAGCCGAGCTGGCTGAGGCGGCTCCGATCTCGACCGCCAAGACCCCGAAATCCCTTGGGAAATATCTGCTTGATCTCCTTTGCCCGGAGCTCGGGCTCAAGCTGACCCTTCTCATCGTGGCGCTTGAGCACGGCCAACACGATGTGCTGCCGTCGGCTGTCTGGCTCCAGGTTGCCCAGCGACCTGCGAAGCGCCAGCAGCAGCTGGTGCTTGCGCTCGTTCGGGTAGGCATCCTCCTCGTCGATGTCGGTCAGCAGGCCGTCACTGGTCGCGATCTGCTGCCGAAGACGTCCGACCTCGGCCTCCAGGCGACGAATCTCGGCGTCCGACTCGGCCTGGTCGCGGTCCCAGGCCTGCTCGGCCTGGGCGTAGTCCTGCATCCACTCCTCGGCGGTTCGCTGGGTCTCTTCGGCGACCGCGGCCAGGTGCCGCCGGGCGATCAGAGCGCGGTCGATGGCCTGCCACGTCGTCTCCCGGAGGGGGCGACGGTTGAGGAGGGCCTTGCGGATGCGAAACCGCAGGTCCCTGCCCATCTGGTCAGCGTCCCGGTAGTCACGGGGACGGAGGATCACGCGGGCAGCCGAGTGATCCGGCCAGAAGATCCCCACGGTGCCACCATCCGGGTTGAGGCCGTACGTCGGCTCGCGCAGGCGCGCCGCGAACGAGCGCGAGGGCTCCACGACGACGTGAGCCAGGCCCGCGAGGAACCGGGCCAGGCGCTCGGGGTCGAGGACGACGCCCCGGGCATCCTGGCTCAGGTACACCACAGGCAGCCGGTTGCCGGCCTGGCCGAGCAGCAACCGCGCCGCCACCGGAAGCTGGTGCTCGACCAGCTCGTGGGGACGGTCCTGGAGCGCCAGCTCCCCGTCCGTGCCAGCCGCCTCGCGGATGAGGCTCCGGATGACGTACGGCACCTTGGGATCGGGGAGATGGGGCAGCACGTCCATCGACTCCACGCGCACCCGAACCGCGCAGGTCGACTGGTCGCCCGCCAGGTGACCGACCAGCTCGCCCGTCCACTCCCGGCGCTCCTTGTCGACGTAGCTGTAGCGAAAGCCCACCCGCGCGCTGCCGTCGGGCTCGGTGAGCTGCGTCGCCACGACCCGGGTGCCGTGCACGACCTCCTCGACCAGCTCGCCGTCCAGTGGCCAGCGCATGTCTTCCTCCGTGACCGCGTGGTGCTGGCTACCCACCAGCCAGGTGCGCGCATGTTGCAGGAGGTCTCGCGGCTGCAACGCAGCATGGAGGGGGATCTCGGTCGCGAATCTGATCATCTCTCTGCCCTCTGCCCGGGGGGCGTCCAGTCGCCCCGCTCCAGTGTAGCGCCCCGATCAGATTTGGTGGCCATCGACCGCCTCGCTGGCGCAGGATGCGCCGCGAACCAGCCCGGGCGCGGCCCGGCCAGGAGAACCGATGCGACGTGGGTGGTGGGTGCTGGCCCTGGCGGTGCTGGCGGGGTGTGATGATGCGGGGCCGGCCGGGTCTGGCGACGCGACCGACTGCCGCAACGCGGCGCAGACGTGTGCGCCGGGCTTCGAGTGCGTGGCCGTGGGCGCGGCGTGGGAGTGCGTCCGGGGCGGGGGCATCGACGCCGGGCCGGCCGACGCAGCCTCCGTGCGCGACGCGGAGCCCGACGCGGCGTCGGATGCGGCGCTCGCCGACGCCGCCCTGCCAGACGCAGGGCCGTCGGCTCGTCCAGGCGGGCCCTGCGGTGACGACCTCCCCTGTGTCGACGGTGAGTGCCGCGATGACCTGCCCGGCGGCTTCTGCCGGGTACCCTGCCAGGACGACGCGGTCTGTGGTCCCGACGCGGTGTGCTCGTCCGGGGGGTCGTGTCGGACGCGCTGCGACGACCTCGGCTGTCGCCGCGGCTGGGCGTGCGATGGCCGCGACGAGCCGGCCGTGTGTCGCCCCGACTGCAACGAGATCGCCTGTGGCAATGGCGACCTCTGCAACCCCGACTCGGGGCTCTGCGAGCCCGCGCCGGTCTGCGTCCCCGAGACGTGCAATGAGAAGGATGATGACTGCGATGGCATGCTCGACGAGGGCGTGCAGAACGCCTGCGGCGGCTGCGGCGACGTCCCCGAAGAGACCTGCAACGGGCGCGATGATGACTGCGATGGCACCGTGGACGAGACGGTGCTGAATGCCTGCGGGGCCTGCGGCGATGTCCCCGAGGAGGCGTGCAACGACGTCGACGATGACTGCGATGGGGAGGTCGATGAGGGGCTGCGCAACGCCTGTGGTGCCTGCGGCCCGGCCCTGGCCGAGCTCTGCAATGACATCGACGATGACTGCGATGGCACCGTCGACGAGGGCGCCCGGAACGCCTGCGGTGACTGCGGCCCGCCGGCCGCTGAGGTCTGCGACGGCGTGGACGCCGACTGTGATGGCACGGTGGACGAGGACGCCCCCTGCGCCGCCGGCCAGATCTGCCTCGAAGGTCGGTGCCGGCAGCCGCGCAGCGTCCCCGGCGGCCCCTGCCGGGTGGACGATGACTGCGCGGCGGGCCAGTGCGACGCCGATCCCATCTTCCCCGGCGGCTGGTGCGTGGTGGACTGCGCCCGCGACGCCGACTGCGGCGCCGACGCCGCCTGCATCGACGTCGGCGCGCTCGCCTGCCTGGAGCGCTGCGGCGGGGGCGTCGACTGCCGCCCGGGCTGGGTCTGCTACGAAGACGACGGCGTCTGCTTCCCCTCGTGCCAGAACATCGGCTGCGGCGCCGGCTACCTCTGCGGCGCCGATGGCTTCTGCGCCATCCCCATCCTGAACATCACGGTGACGCAGGTCTTCTTGAGCCCCGGCGTCAGCGATGGCAGCGCGTGGGATGGCTTCAGCAACGTCGGCCGCGCTGACTTCGAGGCCGCCGCCGCCGCGGCGCTCTCGGGCAACCTGGCGAGCCTGACCGCCGTCGCAGCCCAGTTCGCCAACGCGGCCTACGCGCCGCCCGATCCCTTCGGCACCGCCACGCTGCTCCAGGGTCCCATCAGCCGGTCCCTGAACCTGGCCGAGATCCAGGACACCTACTCCCCGCAGTGGGGCGGCATCTCGTGGCGCGTGGCCCTCGACCCCGCCGCCGACACCCGCGTCCGCATCAGCCTGACGGACGCCGACCTGGCCAACGACGATCCCATCGGCACCGTCGAGGTGGGCCAGGCGGATCTCATCGCGGCCCAGGCCGCGGGCCGCGTCTTCCCCGTCGCGACGGTGAACCAGGGCAACGGCCACATCATCGCGGTGGCCATCAGCGTCCGCGCCGAGTAGCCCCTATCCCTCTGATCTCGCTGCATTCTCCGGCACGAAGCCGGCCACGCTCTGCCAGGCCAGCCCCGGCAGCGTGGCCCGCAGGAACGCAGGGTTCAGCGCCTCGGCCCCGGCCAGCCAGCGGCGCAGGGCCTCGTGGGCCGTCCCCAGCAGCACCACGTCCAGCACCTCGGGCGACCACGGCGGCAGGGCCCCGGCGTGGGGGGCCAGCGCCACGAGCAAGGGCTGGAGAAGCCGCGCCTTCTCCGCCGCGAGGGCCTCCCGGGCCGGCGCGTCCAGCCCGCCGACCTCCAGCGTCATCGCCTGGTACATGAAGCGGCCCTCGACGGGGTGGGCGGCGATCCAGGCGATGTGGGCGTCCACCAGCGCGCGCACGGCGGCTTCGGCGTGGGTGGCCTGGCCCACCTCGGCGGCCAGGTGGGCGAAGAGCGCCGCGAAGACGCGCTCCAGCAGCGTGCGGATGAGATCGGTGCGGTCCCGGAAGTGGTGGTAGACCGACGACGGGCTGGCCCCCGCCTCCTTGCGGATGGCCTCGATGCCGGCCTGGGCGACGCCTTCGCGGTCGAAGCAGCGCAGCGCCGCGGCCAGCAGGGCCTCGCGCCGCGCCTCGCCGTCGCGCCGACGAGCCGTCACGGCAGCGCCTCGGCCACCGCCGCCGCCGCGGCGTCGGCCTGCGGAGGCCAGGGCTGCGCCTCCTCCTCGAAGTACCAGGTCGCCTCCCCCGGCGCCGGCGCCCACCGCGGCACGGCGAGCAGCCGCACCAGCCGCGCGGCGCAGACCTCGGGTGCCTCCCAGCTCCGCTTCACGCGCCGCAGCAGCCAGCCGAGCGGACCACCGCGGTCGCCGAGATCGGTCTGCACGACCCCGGGGTGCACCACCGCGAAGTCCACCGACGGCCAGCGCCGCGCCTCGGCCCGCATGACCACCGCCTGGGCCAGCTTGGTGGTGCAGTAGGTCCGCACGCTGGAGAAGTCAGCGCCCGTCGGCGTGCGATCGGGGCGAAAGCGGCCCTTCACCATCAGCCCGGCGCCGATGACCAGCACGCGGGCGACGCGCCCGCTGGCCAGCAGCGGCGCCTGGAGCGCCAGGGGCCCGAGGCAGTGCGTCGCGTACGCCCGCTCGAAGCCGTCCACGAGCTCGCGTCGGGCGGGCCAGACGCCGGCCATGTGCACGAGCACCGCGCCGGGCTCGACCTGCGCCGCCAGCGCCTCGCCCGCGGCCCGCGCCGAGGCCGGCTGGGCGAGGTCCGCGGTGGTGGCGCGGGGCAGGTCAGCTGCGGTGCGCACCACCGGGAAGACGCGCCAGGCCGGGTCAGCGGCCAAGGCCGCCGCGAGGGCGGCGCCGATGCCACGGGAAGCGCCGGTGAGGATGAGGTCGGTCATGGAGGCAGGATGGCGGGGTCGCCACAAAATTGGAAGATCACTCCAAGTAGGGAGCTCCGACCTGTCGGCGGGACGCTCGAAACCGATCCGGCGCCGTGGCCCAATGGGGAAGGGCGACGAACGGGAACATCGGGTGTACTACTGCCGCCGCTGCCATGTGGGTCAGGCCCTGGCGGCTACGCCATGCCGAGACTACTCGGTGCACCTGGCCAGCGTCGCCCGCTTCACGGAAAACCAGACTGGCTCAACCCGACCGGACGGAGCCCACCCTTGAGATCTTGCCTCGTTCGTCGCGGCGGTCTGCCTTCCTTCACCGCCGACGCCGCTATTCGTCTTCCCATCGAGAAGTCACTGATGACTTCGTGACGCCAACCTTCTGGACCCATGCGACGACCTTCCGAGGCAGCTCGAATCCGACCGCCACGGCAACCGCGACGAAGCTAAACAGACCCAGACCAACCCAGCCCGAGGAGTGGACGGTCACAAAGCCTACCAGCCATGCCACACCGAGGGAGGCCAGCAGGGCGAGTCCCACACGTCGGAACCTGCCCGAAGTGGTCGCGAAGTTCTCAAGGTCGTGCTCGCCGTCGGAGCTAGTTGGACGGGGAACCGATGCCGGGTCCGGGCGAGTGTGTCGATCACCTCTGAGCGGCGACGCTACCAACACATCGTCTGGCAGTTCCGCGCCAGCGGCCAGGTCCTCAGGTTGACCGACTGCGAACGCCGGCACATGGACCAGAGTCGGCTGTGCTGCCCCTGTGAGGTCCTCGGTTGCTGGCGGCTCGAAACCGTCCACGCGGATTGGAAGTCCATGCTTGGACTCGGGGCTCGCGATGAGTTCGGGGTCTGGGTTTGAGTCCAGGGCTCGGCCGTTGACTGCATCGCGCCGCCGCCCTTCGATGTCCCTTGCCAACTGAGCCAACGCCTCACTGCGCTTCGCAGCCAGTTCTGCGTCGAGGGCCTCCATGGCGTGTCGTCGCCACACCAGGTGCTCGGCATCGGCAGTCGCTCGTCTCGTCTCCAGTTCAGCAACCGCGGCGACGACCGCCGCCTCGGCGGAAGCACGGGCTGCCTCGACTCTGGCCAGTGCAGTCTGATAGGCGGCCAGGCGGGTCTCGACCTCGACGAACCGGGCATGTGCCTCGCCGAATCCGGCACCTAGCCGATCTGCGACCTCACCGAGAACGTCCTGTACCTGCCAGGTGTCAGGGGGACGAGCATCGGCTTCCACGGCAAGACACTGGTAGATGAGCCGGTCGAGAACCTGGGGGCGAGCAGTGTCCGCAGGGAGCGGTGGGACCGGCTGACTGGCATAGGCTTTGTAACCGCTAGCGATACCTTGCGGTCTATGGCTCCGACCGGCGACAAGCTGGTAGAGGATGGCGCCGAGGGCATAGCGGTCCGTCCAAGGACCGTCGCGTCCAAAGAGCTCGGGTACGAGTTGCTCGGGGGCGGCGAAAGGTCGACTGAAGCCCCGGACGCCCTGGGTGGTGGCGCTGTCGCCTCTGCGGATGCCAGCGAGGCCGAAGTCGAAGACGTACAGGTGATCGCGCTGGTCGAGACCCAGGTTGCCGGGCTTGAGGTCCCGGTGAATGACGCCCGCGTCATGCATGTAGGCGAGGGCATCAGCAAGTTGCGCGGCGAGGTGGAGCGCTCGGGGCAAGCTCAAGAGCCGGCCCCGGGTCGCTCGCAACACCTCCTCCAGCGTCCGGGGAACGTACTCCGTTACTAGACAGAGTCGGTCAGCGACCTCCTCCGCATGGATGAGAGCGATTACGTGTGCGTGGGTCAGGTGGGTGAGGGTGGTACGCTCGCGGTGGAAGAGTTCCCTGGCCACTTCCGGACTCTCGAAGGCCGTGGGATCGATGACCTTTATCGCCCGCCTGAAGTCGCCCTGGAAGCACCGGGAGACCCTGGATGTCCCCCCCTTGTCAACGGGCTCTCCCGCCCGCCAGTCCGCGCCCAGCCCGGGGATCGGCAGAGCGCGATGTCCTTGGGCGCACAGGGGAGCGTTGGCCGGCACAAGGCAATTGGGGCAAAGGTACATCAGACGTCCCACCCAAGGTCGAGTTCCAGCCCACCACCCTCAAGTAGGCACGGCCCCCGAGCGATCTCGCCTCGAGGGAGGCGGCGACCGTCGACACGGAGGGTACCGGCGGCGTCGGCTCGGCCCAGAGTGATGGAATCGGCGGTGACGTCAATCCAGAAGTGGACGCGGGCCATTCGGTGGGTGGCACCAATCAAAGCGTGGTAGCCCGGTGAGAGCTCGACGGCATGGCGGCGGCCCAGGTGGTGCCGGCCCGCGGGAAGAGCGAGGGTACCGAGCCAGGCCGACTCTTCGTCGACGGGGCGGGCAAGGTGGGCCGAACGCCATCGGAGGATGGCCGCGGGTGCGACACGGGGCACGACCGCCGAGGGCGTTGCCACTCTCACGGGGGGGCGCTCCAGGTCGGCAAGCAGCGCGGCGAAGAGGGAGGTGGGCGGGCCGACGTACAGGCGAACGGCTTCGCGAAGCCAGCCCGCGAGCGCGGCATCGTCGCCATGCAACTCATTGAGATCACTGATGCTCTGGTCGGCAGGGCGGTCCTTGACCGGCAGCGCATTGATCCGTCGCTGATCCAGGCCCGCGAGCAGCAAGCGACGGCGTTGGGGCTCGCACAGGTCCGTGGCGACGACGGCGTCCTGAAGCGCCTGAAGCTGTTCCCTGGTGATCACCGCGCCCCCGTGCCCACGAGACTCGATCCACGATCACCCGATCGCGGCGCCTGGGCAAGGGTGGCGTACCGTCCTCAAGGCCCAGCCGGCGCCCGGACGAGGCGGACGCCGAGGTTGGCGTCCCGCCGGGCGGGGACGACGAGGACGCGGTGGGCGGCGCGCACCTCGCGGGCGACGGAGCTCCAGGATCCGCCGCGGATGGGCCGCCGGCGGCTGCCTGCAGGCTCGGGCCAGCACCACTCGTAGACGCTGCCGAGCACGTCGCGCAAGCCCCAGGGGTTCGCGGCCTTCTGGCCGACCGGGTGCGTCCCCGAGCGGCGGGCGGGCCGCTGCATGGCGGACCAGCCCGAGCTGTCGTAGCCCCGGGGCAGGCCGCTGTTGCCCGCGTACCAGGCGATGGGGTCGAGGGCGGGGGCGTCGTTCTCGCCCCGGATCTCGAAGAATCCCGCATAGATGGCCCCGGTCGTGCCGGCGCGGGCGAGCCACTCCCACTCGGGCTCGGTGGGCAAGCGGTAGCCGCTGGCCCCAGCGACCCGCCCGACGGTGGCGTAGCGGAAGGTGCCGGTGGCCCAGGGGGTGCCGGGCGCGAGGCCGCGACCCGGGGTGCCCCGCGCGGGGCCCACGCGGTAGGCCGGCGTCAGGCCCTCGGCCTGGGAGAGGGCGTTGGCGAACGCGATGGCCTCGTACCAGCTCACGCGCTCGACAGGGCAGTCGTCGCCGCAGGCCGCGAAGTAGGCCGGCCGCGTCTGCATGACGGCGAACCACTGGCCCTGGGTGACCTCCGTCTCCATGACCCAGAGCGCGTCAGGCACGGTGGCGGTGCGGGGCGGCTCATGGTCGCCGCGGCCGGGCTCGGCGGGGCGCCCGGCGTGGCAGTGGCCGGCCCTTCCGTCGGGGCTGCCCATGCAGAAGGTGCCCGCGGGCGCGGACCGCAGCGCCGGTCGCTGGGGGGTGGCCGCGGCGACGACGTCGCCCGGCGCGGCAGCCGCGGGTCGGCCAAGCCCGACCAGCCCCAGGAAGACCGCCGCCCGTACGTGCCTGATCACGCGCCCCTCCCTCGCCGTGCGGCGCCAGGATCGTCCCCGCGACGAGCGCGTGCAAGGCCACCACACTTCCTCGCCTGCCCACGAAGGTTGCGGTAGGCTCACATTCCCGGAGGTGTGCTTGCCTTGACCACGTCATCCCCCGACCTGCCCCGCTTGCCGACGTCTGCCGATGTGGCGGCGGCGGCGGCGCGCCTCGCGCCGTGGATCCATCGCACGCCGGTGATGCGGGTGAAGGGGCCGGGGGCGCGGCCGATGGTGGTGAAGCTGGAGGGGATGCAGCGGTCGGGCAGCTTCAAGATGCGGGGGGCCCTGAACAAGCTGATGCTGCTCGGGCGCGAGGCGCGGCGCGGGGTGGTGACGGCGAGCGGCGGGAACCACGGGCTCGGGGTGACGTGGGCCGGGTGGCTGCTGGGGGTGCCGGTGCACGTCTTCCTGCCCGAGAACTGCTCGCCCTGGAAGCGGGCGTCCCTGGAGGGGGCGGCGGCGCGGGTGCGGGTGGCGGGGAGCGTGTATCCCGAGGCGGAGGCGGCAGCGATGGCGTACGCGGAGGTGGAGGGGCTGCCCTTCATCCCGGCGTACGACGACGCCGATGTGATCGCCGGGCAGGGCACGGCCATCGAGGAGCTGGTGGAGGACGCGCCGGACGTGGGCACCATCGTCATCGCCGTGGGCGGGGGCGGGCTGGCGTCCGGGGCGGTGCTGGCGGCGGCGGGGCGCAAGGTCGTGGGGGTGGAGCCGTTCGGCGCGCCGACGATGCACGCGGCGCTGCGGGCCGGCAAGGCCGTGAGATTGAACGATATTCAGTCGGTGGCGGCGGACTCCCTGGGGGCCGGGAAGGCCGGGGAGCTGACGTTCGCCATCTGCCGGCGCGGCCTCGACCGGGTGGAGCTGGTGGAGGATGACGCCATCCGTGCAGCGCAGCGCTGGCTGTGGGAACATCTGCGGCTGGTGTACGAGCCCGGGGGCTCGGCGGGGCTGGCGGCCCTGGCGACGGGGGCGCTGGACGGGGATCCGGGGCCGGTGGGCATCCTGCTCTGCGGGGCGAACACCGATCCGGCGGCCCTGGGAGGGGTGCATTGAAGGACGAGGATCTGACCGGGTTGCAGCGCCGCGCGGCGGCGTTCTTTCAGGATCTGCAGCGGCGCATCATCGCGGGCCTGGAGGCCTTCGATCCGACGACGCGGTTTCGGCTGGATCGCTGGGAGCGGCCCGGGGGCGGCGGCGGGGACACCTGCGTGATCGAGGGGGGCGCGCTGCTGGAGAAGGGCGGCGTGAACTTCAGCGAGGTGCACGGGGAGCTGCCGGCCGACTTCGCGGCGAAGCTGCCGGGGACGGGGACGGGGTTCTGGGCCGCCGGGGTGAGCCTGGTGCTGCACCCGCAGAACCCGTATGTGCCCACGGTGCATGCGAATTTTCGGATGATCCGCCAGGGCGACAAGGCCTGGTTCGGGGGCGGCGCGGATCTGACGCCGTACTACCCGTTCGAGGAGGACGCCCGGCACTTCCACCGCACCCTGAAGGCGGCATGCGACGCGCACCACCCCGACTTCTACCCGCGGTTCAAGGCGCAGTGTGACGACTACTTCTACCTGCCTCACCGCAAGGAGGCCCGCGGGCTGGGCGGCATCTTCTACGACCACCTGACGGGCGACGCCCACGGGATGGATCTGGAGCAGGTGTTCGCCTTCGCGCAGACGGCGGGCAACGCCTTCCTGCCGGCGTACGCGCCCATCGTGCAGCGGCGGCAGGGGCTGGACTTCGGCGAGCGGGAGCGCGGCTGGCAGGCCATCCGGCGCGGGCGGTACGTCGAGTTCAACCTGATGTACGACAAGGGGACGCTCTTCGGCCTGCGCACCAGCGGGCGCATCGAGTCCATCCTGATGTCGTTGCCGCCCATCGTCCGCTACGTCTACGACCACCAGCCCGACGGGCCCGAGGCGAAGCTGCTGGAGGCGCTCGTGCCCCGCGACTGGGCCGCGGAGTAGCCGGTGCTCATCTGCCCCGTCTGCGAGAGCATCTACCCGACCGGGACGTATGACCGCTGCCCCCAGGATGGGGCGCCGCTCTACGTGTTCGGCGAGGGGGAGGTCCGCAAGCTCTACGAGCCCGGGGATCGCATCGGCGGCAAGTACGAGATCATCGAGGAGATCGCGCGGCGCGGCGGGGCGGGGCGCACGTTCCGGGCCCGGCAGACGAACCTGGATCGCGAGGTGGAGCTGCGCATCCTGCCGGCGGACAGCCTCGCGAAGCCGGGGGATCAGGCGCGGTTCCAGCGCGAGGTGGAGACCTGGGGCAAGCTGCGGTCGGACTTCCTGGTGCGGCTGTACGACTCGGGGTTCACCGAGGATGGCGCCCCGTACATGGCGCTGGAGTACATGCCCGGCGGGACGCTGGGGCAGCGGCTGCGCATCGCCGGGCCCCTGGCGGACGCGCAGCTGCGGGTGGTGGCCGAGCACGCGCTGAAGGCCCTGGACGCGGCGCACCAGGCCGGGGTGCTGCACCGCGACATCTCCCCCGACGCGCTGGTGCTGGGCAAGCGGGCGGATGGGCGGCCCTACTGCCGGCTCACGGGCTTCGGCCTGGCGAAGCTGATGGACGACATGGAGGATGACCCGACGGCCATCACCATGACGGGGCAGGTCATCGGCAACCCGGCCTACATGGCCCCCGAGACGATGATGCTCGGCACGCTGGAGCCGCGGACGGATCTGTACTCCCTGGGCGTCACGCTCTACGAGCTGGCGTCGGGGCGGCGGCCGTTCGTGGGGGACTCGCTGGCCGACCTGCTGGCCGCCCATGTGCGCGGCACCCCCACGCCGCTGCGGCAGTACCGGCCCGATCTGGAGCCCGCCCTGCGCATCGTCATCGACCGGCTGCTGGAGCGGGAGCCGAACGCCCGGTTCCAGACGGCGGGCGAGGCCGTCGTCGCGCTGCAGGACGAGCTGGCGGCGTGGCCCGACGCCGACGCGGGCTTCGCGCCCGCCGCCCCGGTGGCCCTGCCGGGCTGGCACCGGCCGCGCCAGACGCCCACCTGGCTGCCCTGGCTGCTCATCACGCTCGGGGCCATCGCCGTCGGCGTCATCGTGGGCGTGGCGCTGGCCTGAGGGCGGGCCAACCCGCTGATCTCACTCGAAGATCTCGTGCACGCTGGCCGCCTCGTGGGGGCGGACGAGGCGCTGCACCACCGCCAGCCAGGCCAGGGCCGCGCCCACGGCGAGGGTGACGGCGAGGGTGGCGAGCAGCTCGCCAAGGCCGGGGCGCTGGACCTGGGTGACGATGACCGCTGAGCCGAGGGCCGCGAGCAGGGCGGCGCGGGCGCGGCGGGTGACGCGCCGGCTGGCGTCGTCGCCGAGCGTGGTGCCCACCTGCAGCAGGGCGAGCAGGGCGACGGCCGTCAGGCCCTGGCTGGCGATGAAGGGCCACCGGAACCGGACCGGATCCAGCGCGAGGGCGAAGACGTGGCCGGCGCTCAGGGCCGCCGAGAGGCTGAAGAAGAGGGCGGCGACGCGGTGCGGCAGCGCGTCCACGGCGGCGGCGAGCCGCCACAGGCCCAGGGCGGCGACGCCCATCGCGAGGCCGGCGAGGCCCTCCAGGCCGAAGAGCACCCGCTGGGGCAGGTCGCGGGCCAGCGCGATGAGGTGGCTGCTGCCCGCCAGCAGGGTGGCGGCGAGCAGGGCGCTGGCGCCCAGGCGCAGTCGCAGCCCCAGCAGGTGCAGCCGGAGGGGCGCGAGCAGCGGCGGCGGGAGCGCCGCCTGGACGGGCGCGCGGGTGGCGTGTCGGCACAGGGCCCAGAGGACGAGGACGAGCAGGAGCAGGCCGGCCCCGGCGTCGGCCGCCTCGGCGATGCGCCAGCTCGAGCGGGACTGCCGGCTGAGGGCCAGGCCGCCCGCGACGAGGACCGCGATGGCCATGGACAGGAGCTGGAGCAGGCGGTCCTTGTCCCGGGCGGCCAGGCCGACGCCCAGGGCGAGGGCGCTGCCGCTGGTCATGGCCGCGATGAACAGGGCCAGGCTGTTGAGGGCCTCGGGGGACCAGCCCTGCAGCACGCCCCCGATGAGGGCGAGGCCGATGATCCCCTCCCCCAGGGCGCGCAGCAGCAGCGCGGCGCCGGCCAGCCCCAGGGCCAGCTTGCCGGCGTCCGCCCCACCCGTCAGGCGCAGCGCGCCGACGGCGGCGAGGGCGATGGCCGTCGCCTCGGCGAGCTGCGCGGCGGCCCACCGGCCGTGCAGGTCGCCGTCGATGAGCACCCAGAGCACCTGGAGGGCGGGCTCGACGAGGCGGGCGAGCAGCAGGCCCGCGAAGAGGAGGCCGAGGCCGCGGGCGGGGGCCACCCCCCTACTGCCAGCGCTGGAGGGTGGGGTCGAGGATCTGCAGGAAGAAGGCGTAGACGAGGGCGGTCTTCTCGTACCGCTTGAAGCGGCCCGAGGCCCCGCCGTGGCCCGAGTCCATGTCGGTGTCGAGCACGAGCAGGTTGTGATCGGTGCGCAGCTTGCGCTGCTTGGCGACCCACTTGGCCGGCTCGAAGTACTGCACCTGGGAGTCGTGCAGGCCCGTCGTGACGATGAGGTTCGGGTAGTCGACGGCCTTCAGGTTGTCGTAGGGCGAGTACGACAGCATGTAGTCGTAGGACGCCTTCTCGTTGGGGTTGCCCCACTCGTCGTACTCGCCCGTCGTCAGCGGGATGCTCTCGTCGAGCATCGTCGTCACGACGTCGACGAAGGGCACGGCCGCGTGCAGGCCGCGGTAGAGGTCGGGCCGCAGGTTCATGACCGCCCCGATGAGCAGGCCGCCGGCGCTGCCGCCCCCGGCGAAGACCTGGTCGCGGGCGCCGTAGCCCTGCTTCACCAGGTGCTCGGTCACATCGATGAAGTCGTGGAAGGTGTTCATCTTGTTGAACATCTTGCCGTTGTCGTACCACGCGCGGCCCAGCTCCTGGCCGCCGCGGATGTGGGCGATGGCCACCACGAAGCCGCGGTCGAGCAGCGACAGCCAGCCGGCGTTGAAGTCGGGGTCGATGGAGTAGCCATACGACCCGTAGCCGTACTGGTAGAGCGGCGCGGAGCCGTTCACGGGCGTCGTGGTGCGGCGGACGACGGAGACGGGGACGCGGGCCCCGTCCCGGGCGGGCGCCCAGACCCGCTCGACGACGTAGCTGGCCGGGTCGAAGCCGCCGAGGACCTCGTCGCGCTTGAGCAGCGTGCGCGCGCCGCTGACCATGTCGTACTCGAACACCGAGTCCGGCGTCCGCAGGGAGCCGTACAGGTAGCGCAGCTTCGTGCTGCCGGGCTCGGGGTTCTGCCCGGGGGCGAGGGCGGCGACGAAGACGTCCTCGTCCACCGGCACGGCCTTGCTGTCGCCATCGGCCCAGCGGATGACCCGCAGCGTCTGCAGCGCGTCGCGGCGCTCCTCCACGGCCAGGAAGTCGTCGAAGGGCAGGACGCTGCCCAGGAAGACGTCCTCGCGGTGCGGCAGGATCTCCGTCCAGGTGCTGCGATCCGCCGAGGTGGCGACGGGGGCCTTCATCAGCCGGAAGTTCCGAGCCTGCCAGTTGGTGCGGATGTAGAAGGCGTCGCCGTGGTGCCAGACGGCGTACTCGTGCTCGGGGCTGCGGGGCACCACCGGGCGGAACGTCCCCTGCGGATCGGTGGCCTCCAGGACGAGGACCTCGCTGACCAGGGTGCTCCACGTCTCGATCTCGACGAAGCGGCGCGAGCGGCCGCGGTCGATGCCCACGTAGAACGCCTCGTCCTGCTCGTGGAAGACGAGGGCGTCGCTGGCCGCCGGGGTGCCGAGGGTGTGCCGCCAGACCTGGTACGGCCGCAGCGTCGTCTCCTCGTTCTTCACATAGAAGATCGTCTTGTCGTCAGCGGCCCACGCCAGGGCGCCGGCGGTGCCGGCCACGCCGTCCGCGAAGACCTCACCCGTCCGCAAGTCCTTGACCTTCAAGGTGTATTGCCGGCGGCCCACCGTGTCTTCCGACCAGGCGAGGAGCTGCTCGTTCTCGCTGATCTCCAGGTCGCCGACCTGGAAGAAGGGCTGGCCCTCCGCCAGGGCGTTCACGTCCAGGATGATCTGCTCGGGGGCCTCCATCGTGCCGGCGCGGCGGCAGTAGATGGGGTACTCCTTCCCGTCGGCGAAGCGGGAGTAGTACCAGAAGCCGCGGCGCTGCACGGGGACGGAGGCGTCGTCCTTCTTCAGGCGGCCCTTGAGCTCCTCGAAGAGGCGCGCCTGGAGGGCCTCCGTCGGCTTCATCACCGCGTGGGTGTAGCTGTTCTCGGCCTTGAGCCAGTCGAGGACGGCGGGATCCTTCCGCTCGTCGTCGCGCAGCCAGTACCAGGGATCCTGGCGGACGTGGCCGTGGATCTCCAGGGCCCGCGGGATCTCGCGGGCGACGGGGGGGGTGGGCCGGTCGGTCATGGGGGCCTCGGGCATCTGAGGGGGGGCGCCACAGGCGGACGTCAGCAGCGCGAGGGCAAGGGCGAGTCGCATGGGCACCTCCGGGGATCCCCGGAGGCTGCCACAGCCGGTGGGCGTTGCCCAGGCCCCGGCGTCAGCGGCGGATCTGCAGGTCGTAGTGGACCACGGCCTCCAGCGGCGTCACGACCACGTAGTAGAGGCCCGCCCCCAGGTTGATGCTGGTGGTGGGGCCCTGGTCGAGGCTGCCCTCGATGTTGCGCAGGCGCTGGCCGATGCCGTTGAACAGCTCCAGCCGCACGCGGCCGAAGTGCTCGCGGTAGATGACGCTGATGGTGGTGTCGCGGCGGTTGTCGAGCCGGAAGCTGTAGCGGTCGACGGGGTCGAAGCCCGTGCAGACGTCCAGGTCGCGGTACTCCTGCTGATCGAGGAAGCGGATCTCGCGCAGATCCTCATTGGGATCGAGGGGATCCACGCAGTCGAAGCAGCCGGGGGGGCCGCCGGCGTCGTTGCAGAACTCCACGGGCTCGACGGCCAGGTCGAGGCGGTAGCTCAGCGGGGCGCCGAGCTGGCTGCCGTCCACCAGGGCCAGCAGGATGTCGGGGTCGAAGACGAGCACCTCGATGGCGGTGCCGCCGTCGACCGTGCGGCCGACGAGCTGGCCATCCAGGTTGAAGAGGGCGAGCTGCGCAAGGATGTCGGCCGCGTTCGAGCCGACGGCGAAGCGCACCCAGCTCGGGCCGTCCGTGCCGAAGAAGTAGAAGTCCTGGGGATCGAAGTCCTGGCAGAGCGTCAGGTCCTGCACGACGCCCGGATCGAGGGGGGCGGCGTCGTCGGGGATGTCGTTCTCCTCCAGGGCGTCGTCACAGGCGGACAGCGCGCGGCACGGGCCCCAGTCACCCCACTGGCCGGCGTTGGTGCAGAGGCGCTGCTGCTGGCCCGGCTGGTTGCCGGCGGCCTGGCAGGCGCGCTCCTCGGTGGCGCCCGCCACGCACTCGATGGGCGTGACCTGGACGCGCAGGTTGCTCTGGCCGGTGGCCTGCCGGAAGCCGTCCACGAAGAGGTACCAGGTGCCCGCGGGCAGGACCGTCTCGATGCGCGACCAGTTGCCCTGGCCGGCGTCGTCGTCGCAGGCGATCTCGCTGGCCTGGTTCAGGCACTCGCTGCGCAGGAAGAGCGCGGTGTCGTAGTCGGCGCGGATGATCTCGAAGACGACGTGCACCGGGGCATCGGTCTGGAAGCGCATGACCTGCTCGCCCGCCGCCGCCTGGTTGGCGCACGAGGCCTGGTGGCGGTTGGGGCGGTTGCGGGTGTCGAACTCGTAGACCGCCCCGTTCTCCAGGGCGTCGAGGTCGTAGAGCGGATCCAGGCAGGGATCATCGCCGAAGACACAGACGCTCCAGTCGCTCCAGGCCCCCTGCACGCAGGTGCGCTGCTGCTGGCCGCGGTTCTGGTTGCAGGCGCGCTGCTCCTGGGCGCCGTCCTCGCAGACGTCCGGATCGACGCAGGCGCCGAAGTCGCCCCACTGGCCGTCGGCGCAGACGCGGGTGCGGGTGCCCCGGCCGTTGAGGCCGCAGGCGGCGTCGTCGGAGCTGCCGTCCACGCAGGCGTCGGGATCGTCGCAGGCGCCGTAGGGCGACCACTGCCCGGCCTGGCAGGTGCGCGTCCGGGTGCCGCGGCCGTTGAGCCCGCAGCCCTGGCTCTGGTCGGCGCCGTCCCGGCAGACGTCGGGATCGGCGCAGTCGCTCCAGCGCTGCCAGAGGCCACCCGCGCACAGGCGCGACTGCGTGCCGCGGTTGTTCAGGCCGCAGGCGCGGTCCTCGGACTGGCCGTCGCGGCACTCACCGGCGCCGATGCACATGGACCAGTCGGCCCACTGGCCAGCGACGCACTCGCGCCGCTCCTCGCCGTTGCCGTTGGGGCCGCAGACCCGCGTCTCCTCGCGGCCATCCACGCAGACGTCGGGATCCATGCAGGCCCCGAAGGCGCCCCAGCGGCCGTCGGCGCAGACGCGGGCCTGGGTGCCGCGGCCGTTGAGGCCGCACGCCTGGGCCTCCCGGGCGCCATCCCGGCAGACGTCGGGGTCGGCGCACATCCCCCAGTCGCTCCAGCGGCCGCCGGCGCAGAGGCGCTCCTGGGTGCCGCGGCCGTTGACGCCGCAGCCGCGCGACTCCTCGGCCCCGTCCTGGCAGACGTCGGGATCCTGGCACTGGCCCCAGTCGCTCCACTGGCCCACCCGGCACTGGCGGGCCTGGGTGCCGCGGCTGTTGAGGCCGCAGGCGCGGTTCTCGGCGCGGCCATCCACGCAGGCGTCGGGATCGTCGCAGGCGCTCCAGGCCCCCCACGCCCCGTTGGCGCACGTCCGGTCCTGGCTGCCGCGGCCGTTGAGGCCGCAGCCACGCTGCTGCTGGTCGCCGTCGCGGCACTCGCCCGCGTTCATGCAGTCGCCGAAGTCGCCCCACTGGCCCTCGGCGCAGACGCGCACCTGCACGCCGCCGTCGCCGCAGGCCCGATCCTCCTCGGCCCCGTCCCGGCAGACGTCGTCGTCGCGGCACGCCCCGTAGGCGCCCCACTGGCCGGCCGCGCAGGTGCGGGTGCGCAGGCCGCGGCCGTTGACGCCGCAGGCCTGGTCCTCGGTGCGCCCGTCGAGGCAGACGTCGGGATCGACGCAGCCGCCCCAGGCGCCGTAGACGCCGTTCATGCACACGCGGGTCTGGGTGCCGCGGTTGTTCAGGCCGCAGGCGCGCGCCTCGGGGACGCCGTCCTCGCAGCGGTCGGGATCCTGGCAGGCGCCGTACTCGCCCCAGGCCCCCTGCTGGCAGGTGCGCGTCTCCACGCCGCCGCCGTTGAGGCCGCAGGCGCGCTGCTCCTGGGCGCCGTCCTGGCAGACGTCCGGATCGGCGCAGGCCGACCAGGGGCCGAAGCGGTTGTCGACGCAGACGCGGCGCTGGGAGCCGCGGCCGTTCAGGCCGCAGGCGCGCTCCTCCTCGCGGCCGGGCAGGCAGTCGGCCACCTGCTCGCAGGCCCCGAACTCGCCCCACTGGCCGTTGGCGCAGGTGCGGCTGTGCTGGCCCAGGCCGCCGTCCCCGCAGGCCTCGACCTCCTCGGCCGTGTCGCGGCAGACGTCGCCATCGACGCACTCGCCATCCGGGCTCCAGAGGCCGCCGACGCACGTCTCGCGCACCTCGCCGCGGCCGTTGAGGCCGCAGGGGACGGACCGCTCGGTGCCGTTGGTGCACTCATCGACGTCCTGGCACTCGCCCCAGGCCGCCCAGGCGCCGTCGGCCCCGCAGGCGCGCACCTGGGTGCCACCGTCGTTGGCCCCGCAGGCGCGCTCCTCGGTGGCGCCCGGCTCGCAGGCGCCCGGCGCCTGGCAGTCGCCCCACTCGCCCCAGTGGCCCCCCTCGCACGTCCGGGTGGCCTCGCCGCGGTCATCGGCCCCGCAGGCGCGGTGGTCCTGCCGCCCGTCGACGCAGACGTCGGGATCGGCGCAGGCGTCCCACGCCGGCCACTGCCCGTCGCTGTCGCAGGTGCGCCGCTCGACGCCGCGGCCGTTCAGGCCGCAGGGCCGCTCGGCCTCCTCGCCGGTGGTGCACTCGCCCGCGGCGCACTCGCTCCAGGCCCCCCACTGGCCCCCGGCGCAGAGCCGGTGGCGGGCGCCCGTGTCGCAGGCGGCCTCGTCCGACTCCTCGGAGCCGTCGGTGCACACATCGGGATCGGCGCAGTCGCCGAAGGGCGTCCAGGTCCCGGAGGGGCAGCTGCGCAGCTCCTCACCGCGCCCGTTGATGCCGCAGGCCCGGCGCTCCTCGTCGCCGGGCGTGCACGCCCCGCCGCCGCCGCCATCGGGCGCCGCGTCGGGCCCGGCCGCGTCGGGGGTGTCGCCCCCGCCGAGATCCGGGTTGTCATCGGTACAGGCAGCGAAGCCGAACAGGATGCCGGCCAGCAGCAGCATGCGGGTGCGCATGGTCAATCTCCCCCCTCAGGACCGGAGACCAAAATAGCTCAAACAGCCCCAAAGAATCGAGCAGCAACACAGGGGCAGACGAACACATGCAACCCCACGATCTGCCATGGGATTGTGGGGCGGGAGGGCCCTCAGGCGAGGACGGGGGCCAGCCAGCGCTCGGCCGTCTCCAGGTCGAAGCCCTTGCGAGCGGCCCAGGCGGCGAGCTGATCGCGCTCGATGCGGCCGAGGCCGAAGTAGCGGGCGTCCGGGTGGGCGAAGTACCAGCCCGACACGGCCGCGGCGGGCGTCATGGCGAAGCTCTCCGTCAGCGCGATGCCGGTGGCCGCCTCGGCGTCCAGCAGGGCGAAGAGGCTGGGCTTCTCGGTGTGATCGGGGCAGGCGGGGTAGCCCGGCGCGGGCCGGATGCCCTGGTACTGCTCGGCGATGAGGGCCTCGTTGTCCAGCGCCTCCGCCGGCGCGTAGCCCCAGAGCGTCTGGCGGACGTACGCGTGCAGGCGCTCCGCCAGCGCCTCCGCCAGCCGGTCGGCCAGGGCCTTCGCCATGATGGCCTGGTAGTCGTCGTGGTCGGCCTCCGCCGCGGCCACGAGGGCGTCCACGCCGAACCCGGCGCTCACCGCGAAGCCGCCGATCCAGTCGGGGGTGCCCTCGGGGGCGACGAAGTCGGCCAGGCTCAAGTTCGGCTGGCCCTGGGGCCGCGCCATCTGTTGCCGCAGGTGGTGCAGGATCTGTCGCTCGGCCGTGCGCGTCTCGTCCGTCCAGAGCACGATGTCATCGTCGCCGCGGCGGTTGGCGGGCCAGAAGCCGACGACGGCCCGCGCCTCCAGCAGGTCCTCGGCGATGATGCGATCGAGCAGGGCGTTCGCGTCGGCCATGAGGCTTCGGGCCTGGGGCCCCACCGTCGGGTCGTCGAGGACGTCGGGGTAGCGCCCCGACAGGCCCCACGTCCGCAGGAAGGGCGTCCAGTCGATGTAGCCGCGCAGCTCGGCCAGCGGCCACGCCGTGAAGGCGCGCGTGCCCAGGAAGCCCGGCGCCGGGGCCACCCGCGAGACGTCCAGCGGCGCCCGGTTGGCCACGGCCTCGGCGTAGGTCACGAAGCGGCCGCGGCTGCCCTGGGCGTGCCGGGCCCGCAGGGCGTCGTACTCGGCCGTCACGTCGGCCACGAAGCCGGCCCGCTGCTCGGCGCCCAGCAGGTGCCCCAGCACCCCCACGGCCCGGCTCGCGTCGGGCACGTAGACCACCGGCGAGGCGTAGTGCGGGGCGATCTTCACGGCCGTGTGGATCTTCGACGTCGTCGCGCCGCCGATGAGCAGCGGCGTGGTGAAGCCCTCCCGCGTCATCTCCTTCGCGATGTGCACCATCTCGTCCAGCGACGGCGTGATGAGCCCGGAAAGACCAATGATGTCCACGCCTTCCGCCCGCGCCGTCTCCAGGATGCGGCGGGCCGGCACCATCACGCCCAGGTCGATGACCTCGTAGCTGTTGCAGCCCAGCACGACGCCCACGATGTTCTTGCCGATGTCGTGCACGTCGCCCTTCACCGTCGCCAGCAGCACCTTGCCGCGGCTGCGGCCGGCGCTCTTGGAGGCCAGCAGGAAGGGCTCGAGCCAGGCCACCGCCTTCTTCATGACGCGGGCCGACTTCACGACCTGGGGCAGGAACATCTTGCCGGCGCCGAAGAGGTCGCCGACGACCTCGATGCCCGCCATCAGCGGGCCCTCGATGACCGCCAGGGGCGTCTGGTACTTCGCCAGCGCCTCCTCGGTGTCCTCGTCGATGAAGCGCGTGATCCCCTGGACGAGGGCGTGGCGCAGGCGGTCCTCCACCGGCGCGTCGCGCCAGCCCAGGTCCTCCACGCTGGCCCGCGCCCGGCCGGCGTAGCGCTCGGCCAGGGCCACCAGCCGCTCCGTGGCGTCGGCGCGGCGCAGCAGCAGCACGTCCTCCACCGCCTCGCAGAGCGGCGCGGGGATGTCGTTGTACACGGCGAGCTGCCCGGCGTTGACGATGCCCATGTCCATGCCCGCCTGGATGGCCCGGTACAGGAAGGCCGAGTGCATGGCCTCCCGCACGGGCTCGTTGCCGCGGAACGAGAAGGACAGGTTGCTGACGCCGCCGCTGACGAGGGCGTGGGGCAGCGTCGCCTTGATCTGCCGGACGGCCTCCAGGTAGGCGAGGGCGTAGCCGTCGTGCTCGGCGATGCCCGTCGCCACCGCGAAGATGTTGGGATCGAAGATGATGTCTTCCGGCGGGAAGCCCACGGCGTCGACCAGCAGCCGGTAGGCGCGGGTGCAGATGGCGACCTTGCGCTCGGCCGTCTCGGCCTGGCCGTCCTCGTCGAAGGCCATGACGATGACGGCCGCCCCGAACCGGCGCACCTCGCGGGCCTGCGCCAGGAAGGGCCCCTCCCCCTCCTTCAGGCTGATGGAGTTGACGACGCACTTGCCCTGCACGCACTTGAGGCCGGCCAGCAGCACGTCGAAGCGCGACGAGTCGAGCACCAGGGGCACGCGGCTGATGTCGGGCTCGCTGGCGATGAGGCGCAGGAAGGTGGTCATGGCGGCCACGCTGTCCAGCAGGCCCTCGTCCATGTTCACGTCGACCAGCTGGGCGCCGTTGGCCACCTGCTGCCGGGCGACGTCCAGGGCCTTCTCGTAGTCTCCGGCCTCGATGAGGCGGCGGAAGGCCCGGCTGCCCGTCACGTTGGTGCGCTCGCCGATGTTGACGAACAGGCTGCCCGGCTGGATGTCCAGGGGCTCCAGGCCCGCGAGGCGCGTGATGACCGGCAGCGTGGGCACCGCCCGCGGGGCGACGTCGGCGACGGCCTCGGCGATGGCGCGGATGTGGTCGGGGGTGGTGCCGCAGCAGCCGCCGATGAGGTTGATGAAGCCGCTCTCGGCGAAGTCCCGGGCGTGGGCGGCCATGGACGCCGGCGTCTCGTCGTAGCCGCCGAAGACGTTGGGCAGCCCGGCGTTCGCGTAGCACGACACGCGCACATCCGCGATGTTGCTCAGGATTTCGAGGTAGGGCCGCATCTCGGCCGGGCCGAGCGCGCAGTTGAGGCCCACGGCCAGGGGCCGGGCGTGGCGCACCGAGTACCAGAACGCCTCGGTGGTCTGCCCCGACAGGATGCGGCCGGAGGCGTCCGTGATGGTGGCCGAGATGATGACGGGGATGCGCGTCCCCTCCAGCATCACCTGCTCGATGCCGTAGAGCGCCGCCTTGGCGTTCAGGGTGTCGATGATGGTCTCGAGCAGCAGCACGTCGGCGCCGCCCGCGATGAGGCCGCGGGCCGCCTCGGCGTAGGCCCCCACCAGCTCGTCGAAGGTGATGTTGCGCTTGCCCGGATCGTTGACGTCCGGGGAGATGGAGGCGGTGCGGTTGGTGGGCCCCATGGCGCCGGCCACGAAGCGCGGCTTCTCCGGGGTGCTCCAGGCGTCGGCCTCGGCGCGCGCCAGGGCCGCCCCCGCCCGGTTGATCTCGAAGACCTCCGCCTCCAGCCCGTAGTCGGCCTGGGCGATCCAGGTGCCGCTGAAGGTGTTCGTCTCGATGATGTCCGCGCCGGCCGCCAGGTACTCGGCGTGGATGGCGCGGATGACGTCGGGCCGGGTCAGGTTGAGGACGTCGGCGTTGCCCTTGAGGCGGTGCGGGTGCGCCTGGAAGCGCTCGCCGCGGTAGTCGTCCTCCTCCAGGCCGTAGCGCTGGACCATGGTGCCCATCGCGCCGTCCAGGACCAGGATGCGAGCGGCGAAGGCGGAGAGCAGGTGGTCGGTGCGGGTCATGGGCGCCTCCGGGCGTGGACGGTGATGACGGTGAAGTGAGGGGGGCGCCGCTCCCGCTGGGTCGGGGCGCAGAGCTCGACGTCGAAGCCGGCCGCCTCGAGCCAGGCCGCCAGGGTGGCGGGCTCGAAGCCGGGCTGGCGGTGATCGTAGCGGCTGACGGCCTCGTGGTGCTCATGGGCCGCCAGCGTCACCGCGACGAGCTGGCCGCCGGGGCGCAGCACGCGCGCGGCCTCCGCGAGCACCTGGCGCGGCGACTCGGCGTGGCACAGGGCCCCGAGCAGGAGCGCGGCGTCGAAGCGGGCCGCCGGCAGCGGCAGGCGGTGCATGTCGCCCCGCACGAAGCGCACGTTGCCCAGGGGCCGCAGGCGGGCTTGCCCGGCCGCGGTGACGCGGGCGCTCCAGTCCACGCACGTCACGGACCGGGCGCGCGGCGCCAGCAGCTCGGCCAGGGCGCCATCCCCCGAGGCGATGTCCACCACGTCCCCCACCCGCACGAGCCCCACGGCCCCCCGGGCGAAGGAGGCCCACGTGCGCCCCGGCGAGTAGTGCCGCGCCATGCGCCCCGCCACCTGGTCGGCCCACGTCTCGCCCGCCCGGGCCCGGACGACCTCGGCCACGCGGCGGCGGTCGTCGGCCAGGACGGGATCCCGCGTCTGATCCGCGAGCAGCGCCCAGAGCTGCTGCGCCGCGGGCGGCATGGCGTCGAGGGCGTACAGGGCCGACGTCCCCTGGGGCTCCACGGTGACGAGGCCGGCCTCCTTCAAGCGCGCGAGGTGCGTGGACACCCGCGACTGGCCCAGCCCCGTGACGCGGACGAGCTCCGCCACCGTGAGCGCCTCGACGCCCAGGGCGCTCAGCAGGCGCACCCGGGTGGCGTCCCCGAGGAGGCGGCAGAGATCGGTGGCGGCGGCGAGGTCGACCATGCGCATCCGATTATCATGATGAACGGATGAAGTAAATCCACCGCGCATCGGCGGCGCGAGTGGCGGAAGATGCCGGCCGGAGGTGAACGATGCTCGCAGACCTCGCCGCGGCGGAGGCCGCGCTCCCCGCCCTGCTGCAGGACGCCGCCGGCTGGCGCAGCCTGCGGATCGACTACCACCCGCCCGTGGTGGAGCGGCTCTTTCGGCCCTTCGGCGACGGCGGCCGCCTCAGCCTGCACCGGGCCTGGCCCTGCGCCCCCGAGGACGCCCTCTTCCACCCGCACCCCTGGCCGAGCGCCATGCGCATCGTGAGCGGCCGCTACCGGATGATCGTCGGCCACGGGCCCGGCCTGGCCACGCCGCCCGTCGCCGCGACGCTGGAGCTGGCCGCCGGCTCGACCTACACGATGACGGACCCGGACGCCTGGCACGCCATCATGCCGCTGGGGGGCCCCTCCCTCTCCATCATGGTGACGGGCCGCCCGTGGGCGCGGCCGCAGCCGGTCGAGCCCGCCGCGCCGCTGCGGCCGATGGACGCCGCCGACGCCGAGGCCCTGCTCGCTGCCTTCCAGGCTGCCCTCGGGACGTGACGCCCGGCGACCCCGGCCGCCCCCGCTTCATCCTCCACGCGGCGGCGCTGACAGGCCGCCCGCTGCGTGCTAGAGAGGTGGCGTGACCGACATTCACCAGCGCAAGCTCGATCACATCGAGCTGTGCAACACCGCCGACGTCGAGGGCACCGATCACGGTGGCCTCTTCGGGGACGTGCACCTGGTGCACGACGCCCTGCCCGAGCTGGCCACGGCCGAGCTGGACCTGCGCACCCCGTTCCTCGATCACGCCCTCGCCGCGCCGCTCATGGTGACGGGCATGACGGGCGGGCCCGCCGAGGCGGGGCGCATCAACGCCGGGATCGCCCGCGTCTGCGCCGATCTGGGGCTCGCCTTCGGGGTCGGCAGCCAGCGCGTCATCACCCGCGACGCCGCCTCGGCGACCACCTTCCAGGTGCGCAGCGCCGCCCCGGGGGTCGTGCTGGTGGGCAACCTGGGCGTCAACCAGGTCCGGGATCTGGGCGTGGGCGTGGTGCGCGAGCTGGTGGCCCGCATCGAGGCCGACTACCTGGCCGTGCACCTCAACCCCGCCCAGGAGCTCGCCCAGCCCGGCGACGAGGCCGATCACGACTTCCGCAGTGGTTACGCCACCATCGGCGCGCTCGTCGAGGCGCTGGACGGGCGCGTGCTCGTGAAGGAGTGCGGCACCGGGCTCTCGCCGAAGGTCGTCCGCCGCCTCGCCAGCGTGGGCGTGCGGGCCGTGGACGTGAGCGGCAGCGGCGGCACGAGCTGGGTGAAGGTGGAGGCGCTGCGGGCCCAGGGGCGCAAGGCCGCGCTGGGCGCGCTCTTCGCCGGCTGGGGCATCCCGACGGCGGCCGCGGTGCTGGGGGCGGCGGGCCTGGGGCCGCAGGTGGTGGCCTCGGGGGGCGTCGGCGACGGCCTCACGCTGGCCCGCGCGCTCGCCCTGGGGGCCGATCTCGGCGGCGCGGCGCGGCCTGTGCTGCAGGCGTTCCTGGCCGGCGGCGAGGACGGGGCGCGCGCCTTCCTGGAGGACATGCTGGAGGGGCTGCGCATGGCGATGATCCTCACCGGCTGCCGCCGCCCCGCCGAGCTGGCCCAGGCGCCGCGGGTGCTGGGTCCGCGCCTGCAGGCCTGGCAGCAGGTGCTCGGGGCCCAGCGATGACCGACTCGCGCATCCCCGGCTTCTACAAGCTGGATCTGGCGGCCCGCCACGCCGAGCTGCAGACGCGGTACGGCCTGACGGACGCGGATCTGGCGGTGCTGCGCGACGGCGGCGCCCTCGACTGGGGCCGCGCCGACAAGATGGTGGAGAACTGCATCGGCGTCATGGGGCTGCCGGTGGGCCTGGGCCTGAACTTCCTGATCAACGGCCAGGACGTCGTGGTGCCCATGGCGGTGGAGGAGCCCTCCATCATCGCCGCCGTCTCCCACATCGCGCGGCTGGTGCGACCCCATGGCGGCTTCCAGGTGGACGCCGACGCGGGCCTGATGATCGCCCAGGTGCAGGTGGTGGACGTGCCGGACCCGGTCAAGGCCGAGGCGGCGCTGCTGGCGGCGCGCGCCCGCATCCTGGCCCGGGCCAACGCCGTGCACCCCAACATGGCCGCCCGCGGGGGTGGCGCCCGCGACCTGGAGGTCCGGCGGTTCGGCGACCCCTTCCCCATGCTGGTGGTGCACCTGCTGGCCGACTGCTGCGACGCCATGGGGGCCAACGCGGTCAACGCCATGGCCGAGGGCATCGCGCCGCTCGTCGAGACGCTCACCGGCGGGCGCGTCTGCCTGCGCATCCTGAGCAACCTGGCCGACCGGCGGCTGGCCCGGGCGGCCTGCTCGCTCCCGGAGGAAGCCCTTGCGGGTCGAGGGTTTACGGGCGCCGAGGTGGCCGACGGGGTGGTCCAGGCCTGGCGCTTCGCCGCCGTGGATCCCTACCGCGCGGCGACGCACAACAAGGGCGTCATGAACGGCATCGACGCCGTGGCCGTGGCCACCGGCAACGACTGGCGCGGCGTCGAGGCCGGCGCCCACGCCTGGGCCGCGCGGGACGGGCGCTACACCTCGCTGACGACGTGGTGGCGCGCCGATGGCTACCTGCACGGCAGCATCGAGCTGCCCCTGGCCGTCGGCACGGTCGGGGGCTCGACGGGGGTGCACCCGACCATCGGCGTGCTGCGCAAGCTGCTGGGCGTCGAGTCGGCGCGGGAGCTCGCGGGGGTCATGGCGGCGGTCGGCCTGGCCCAGAACCTCGGCGCCCTCAAGGCCCTGGCCACCGAGGGCATCCAGCGCGGGCACATGAGCCTGCACGCCCGGCAGGTGGCCCTGGCCGTCGGCGCGGAGGGGGAGCTGGTGGATCACGTGGCCCGCATCCTCATCGAGCGCGGCGAGATCAAGGCCGAGACGGCGCGCCTCATCCTGGCGGAGCTGGACCGGTGAGCGCGCGGCTCGGCACCGGGGCCGCCCCCGGCAAGGTCATCCTCTTCGGCGAGCACGCGGTGGTCTACGGCCAGCCCGCGGTGGCGGCGGCCATGAGCACCGGCCTCGGGGCGACGGTGGAGCCCGCCTCGGGGGCCCCGGCGCTGCGCATCCCGAGCTGGGGCCGCGGCGGCCTGGAGGTCCGCGCGGGCGAGGCGGGCCCGAGCAGCATCGCCCGCGGCTTCACCCGCGCCCTCGAGGTGCTGGGCCTCGCGGGCGAGCCGCTGGCCGTGACCATCGAGGGCGACCTGCCCCTGGGGGTGGGGCTGGGCTCGAGCGCGGCCTTCGCGGTGTCGCTGCTGCGCGCCCTGGCCGACTACCGGGCCGTGCCCCTGGGCGGCGCGGCCCTGCTGGCGGCGGCCGCGGAGGTGGAGACGGTCTTCCACGGCACCCCGAGCGGCCTCGATCACACCGTCGTGACCCGCGGCGGCTGCCTGCGCTTCGCCCGCGGCGAGACGCCGGCGTTTCGGCCCGTCCGCCTGGCGCGGCCCCTCCCGGCCGTCATCGCCTGGAGCCCTCGCGAGGGCAGCACCCGCGACGCGGTGGAGGGCCTGCGCGCCCGGCGCGACGCCCTGCCCGCCGCCTACGACGGCCTCTTCGCCGCCATGGGCGCCGTGGCCGAGGCGGGGGTCGCCGCCCTCGAGGCGGGCGACCTGGCGACGGTGGGGCGGCTGTTCGACCTGAACCACGGCTACCTGAACGCCTGCGGCGTCAGCAGCCTGGCCAACGAGACCATGGTCGCCCTCGCCCGCCGCCACGGCGCGGTCGGGGCCAAGCTCACCGGCGCCGGCCTCGGCGGCGCCATCATCGCCCTGTGCCCGGACGACGCGGAGGGGGTGGCCACCGCCCTCGTCGACGCCGGCTTCCGGGCCATCGTCTCGCGGATCGGCTGATGCGTAGAGCTCTGTTTTTGCTGGCTTTTCTCGCGTCCTCCGCCCAGGCCCACGAGCTGGAGCTGGCGGCGGGCTTCCTGCGCGGCGAGTGGAAGGCAGACGGCGTGGTGCGCGGCCTGACGGGCCTCGACGTGGCCGGCGCCTGGCTGAGCGGGCCGTGGCGCGTCGGGCTGTCGGCGCGGATGCTGACGAGCGTGCGCGACGACGCGGGGGACTGTGACGGGCCGTGCTTCCCCGCGCGGGCCGCCGACGCCCGGCACGACCCCATGGGCGCGCTGTCGGGGGGCTGGTTCGGGGCGTGGGGCGGCGGCCAGGCCGGCGTCGCGTTCCTCGGCAAGGACACCGACGAGACGTCGGCGCGCCTCAAGATCCGGCCGTCCCTGATGATCCAGGCCGGCCCCGACGTGCTGCACGTCGCCGGCACGCTCTGGGAGCCCTCGTCGTGGATCCCGGCCCCGGGGCGCACGCGCCTGGGCGTGGGCACGCGGCTCGACCGGTTCGAGGCCTGGCTGGGCGTGGCTACCGACGAGACGCAGGTGCTGGGCGGGGCCGTGGGCATCCGCGCGGCCCTGTCGGAGCAGCTCGCGCTCAACGCCGGCGTCGCCCTGTCTCCCGATCCCGCCGAGTTCCTGCTCATCCGGGCCGGCCTGACCTTCGTCCTGGGCGGCGACGAGCCGCGCTGGCCCGAGGAGGCGGCCCCGCCACCCGGCTGAGCGCGGTGGCACCGGGCTTGCGTTGCCACGCGGGCCAACCCCTGACCTGCCCCGGAGCGACCCATGCCGAGCCGCCTCATCCTGCCCCTGCTCGTGGCCCTCGCCGCCCTGCCCGCCGCCGCCGAGGAGCCCGGCGCCTGGCGCCTGCAGAGCGCCCTCCAGGCGCGCTCCAACCAGCTCGGCATCGGGCTGCTGACGTACTCGGGCTACCGGGTCAAGCTCTTCGACTCCGACAACATCCTGCTCAAGGGCGCGTTCGCGGAGGCGGGGGTCGTCACGCAGCTCAGCCCGGCGTCGTTCCACCCCGGCGTCTACGTGCAGGTCTCCCCCGTCACGCCGCTGGTGTTCCGGTTCGCCACCCGCAAGCTCGGCTACTTTGGCCTGTTCGGCACCGTGGTGGAGTACCCGTCCGCCACCTCGGACTGGAGCCCCAACGCGCTGAAGGAGAACCAGCCCCAGGCGCGCTCCGAGGTGGGCTCGGCCTGGGAGGCCAGCGGCAAGCTGCAGCTCAAGTTCGGCCCCGTCATCCTGCTGCACGAGCAGCAGCTGCATGGCCTGCGGATGGACGCCATCGAGGCGGACCACTACTGGTACGAGTCCATCAACGACCTGCTCGTGGCCCGGCACGACCGCGTCCACATCATGAAGACGACGGCGGCCCTGCTGCTGGATGGGCGGACGGACGACACGTTCCTCGTCCTGGGCGCGCACTGGGAGACGTACGCGGCGGCGGAGTCCGGGTCGACGCGGCAGATCGCCGGCCTCGCGAGCCTGTGGCGGCCCCGGATGGACTGGTGGGGCGAGCCCGCCTTCGCCGCCCTGGCCGGCGTGATGCTGGAGGACAAGTACCGCCAGTGGACGCCCTACCTGGGCGGGCAGGTGGTCGTCACCTTCGACAGCGGGCACTGACCGGCCGCGGGGGCCCGCGTTTACAGCGGCCGGTGCGCCGGGTATAACGCCGGTCCCGTGTCGCTGGTGGAGGTGGATGGTGAGCGAGACCGCAGACCTGCTCCTGCGCGCCGTGGCGTCGGCCCTCGCCGGCGACCGCCGCGTGCTCGTCTTCGGCGACTCCTTCGAGCTGCTCGAGCTGCTCGCCGCCGCGCCGGTCAAAGAGCTGGTCATCGTCTCCTCCCTGGCCGATCCCGACGCCCCCGCTGGCAGCACGGTGCACGGCGCGCCGCTGCGCATGCGGCCCGACTGGGCCGAGCGGCCGAGCTCCAAGGATCTGGTCGTCGACGCCCGGGGCGACGCGCCGCCCGATCAGGTGGCCCGGGTGCTCAAGAAGGCGGGCATCTACCTGGCCGCCACCCCGACGCCGGCCCTGGCCGCCCTGCCCGAGCAGCGCGCCGTGACGTCGGCGTTCGCGCCGGCCCTGGTGGTGGGCGAGGGCGGGCCGCTGGTGGCGTTCGCCGGGGGCGAGGACGCGGGCCCGACGGTGTACCTCGGCGGCACCCTGCCGCCCCCGGAGGCCGCGGTGGTGGGGCTGCTGCCCGCCGGCCTGGCCCCGGCGGGCGCCCGCCTGGCCGAGGTGGAGGCCGATCTGGCCGCCACCCGCGCCGAGCTGGCCGCCCAGGGCGAGGCGCTGGAGGGGGCCATGGCCCTGGGCCAGCGCGCGCTGGAGCTGGAGGACGCCGCCGCCGCCAGCGAGCGGGCCCTCGCCGCCGCCCAGCAGGCCGACGCCGCCACCCGCGCCCGGGCCGACCGCCTGCAGGCCGAGCTGAGCGAGCTCGAGGCCACCTACCAGCAGGTCCGCGACGAGCTGGCCCAGCGCCGCGTGGCGGATCGACGCGCCGAGGCCGTGCGCACCCGGTTCGAGGCCGCCCGCGCCGAGATGGCCAGCGAGCTGGCCGAGCTGCGCGCCCAGGTCCGGGCGCTGGGCGAGCCGGCCCAGGACGCCACCGCGGTGCTCGCCGAGCGCGACGCGGCGCGGGCCGCCTACGACGCCGCCGTCGAGGCCCTGGCCGCGTGCCTGGGCGCCCTCGGGACCACGCCACCGAGCCCGCCGCCCGCGTACGTCGACGCCGCCGCCCGGGACGCCTGGCTGCTGGCCGCCCGGGAGCGCCTGGTGCAGGCCGGCGCCGAGGTCGCGGCCCTGCGCGTCGGCCGCGTCGAGCTGGAGGCCGAGATCGGCGAGCTGGTGCAGGCCGTCCGGCAGCGCGACGAGCTGCTGGCCGCGCTCCAGGCCCCTGCCGCCGCCGCCGCCGCCGCGCCCGCCGCGCCCGCGAGCGTCGCCGCCGACGCCTCCGCGCTGGAGGAGAAGGCCGAGGCCCTCGAGGGCGCCCTCGCCGCCGAGCGCCGCGCTCGCCAGGCCGAGGCCCGCGCCCACCGCGAGCAGGTCCAGGCCGCCGAGGCCGTCCTCGCCGATCGGCAGCGGCTGCTGACCGAGCTGGCCGACGCCCGCCAGGCCGCCGCCCGCGCCCGCCTGGCGGGGGTGTCGGGGGAAGAGGATCGCCGCCGCCTCACGGCCGAGCGCGGCCTGCGCGACCAGCGCATCGGCGATCTGGAGGCCATGATGGCCACCCACGCCCGGATGCACACGCTGCTGGCCGAGGCCCTGGCCGACGCCGAGGCCGCCCGCGACGAGGCCGAGGCCGGCCGCCGCCTGGTGGAGGCCAACCTGCGCCTGCTCCAGGCCGAGCTGGACCGCCGCGACGACTGAGTTTCTTGAAGAGATCCGAAGGGTTGCGGCCCGGGGCTCAGCGCCGGGTCACGACGCCGTTCTGCATCAGGTGGTCGACGGCGCGGGTCGCCTGCCCCTCGTCCCGGGCGAAGGCGTAGGCCAGATCGGCGTCGCGCTGGCGCATGACCAGGTGGCCGCGGGGCTCGGGCCGCAGGGCCTGGGCCTCCTTGAGGGCCTTGGCGAACTCGGCGGCGTCCTCGGCGGTGTCCCAGGTGGAGAGCGTGTAGGCCACCGACCCGCCCGGCCCCTCCTCGACCGCCGTCAGGTCGCCGTCCCAGCCCGCCGCCCCGGCGATGGCCGCCGTGAGGGCCAGCTTGCTCAGCAGGATCTGGCGGTGGTGGAACTCCCCCGCCGTGCCGTCCCAGGTGCGCTTGTAGTCGGCCCAGCCCAGCGGCGGCACCGTCACGGCGCTGGGCACGTCGCGGGTCGGGTGGTAGCGCTCGGGGTGCAGGATCTGCTCGGTGCTCGCCGGCGGATCGTCATAGATCTTGCGGACGTCCGCCCAGGACATGCCGCCGCGGCGCAGCGCCCCGATGAACAGGAGCCCCTGCTGGTAGGGGAAGATGAGCGACTGCTTGAGGTAGTCGGGGGCGACGGCCATCACCGGGAACTGGGGGCTGGCCATCTGCATGGGCAGGCTGGCAGCGATGGCGCTGATGCCCAGCGGCGACTCGGTGATGTCCACCCCCAGCTCCATCTGCTGGTAGTTGAACATCACGACGGTGGCGTCCCCCTCCAGCAGGGCGGCGTGGGCGAGCACCGCGTCGTGGGTGTAGACCTTCGAGTCGATGAGCTTGCCGCCCCCCCACTCCTGGTCCTGGACGGCGTGGAAGATCTCGTGGGCCATCACCGGCTCTTGCAGGAAGATGGGCAGCCACGCCGCGATGTGGAGCTCCTGGCGGGTGTGGTCGTAGAAGCCCGCGACCTGCTCGGCCAGGAGGCGCGTGATGAACCCGCCGTAGTCCAGCTCGGTCGGCAGCAGGCCCTGCAGCTTGAGCAGCTCGCCCTCGCCGCGCACCTTCTCGGGGCCGTACTCCTCCTTGAGGCGGCCCTGGATGAAGCCGGTGATCTGTTCCTTGTCCTTGACCCCCATCTTCAGGGGCTTCGAGAGCTTCTGCCCCCGCAGCTTCTCGACGCGCGCGAGGGCGCGCTGGGCCATGACCTCGAGCTCCTTGGGATCGGGGCCGGCGGGGCCGCCGACGAGGTCAAGCAACAACACGAGCAAGGGGGACAGCCAGGACAAGTCGGTCTCTCCGCGGTCGGTCGCGCCACGTTGGCATGACGGCTTGCCGAGGCGCAACGGCAGCCCGGACGGAGCAACCGGCCGCGGCGCCGGCCTGTTCCGGCTCAGCCGCCCAGGGTGCTCGGGCCGACGAGCAGCGTCCACACGGTGATGACCACGGCCGAGCCGAGGTTGATGGCGAAGCCCACGCGCGCCATCACCGGGAGGCCGAACAGGCCCGTGCCATAGACGATGGCGTTGGGGGGCGTGGCGACGGGCAGCATGAAGGCGCAGGAGGCGGCGAGGGTGGCCGGCACCATGAGGCTCACGGGGGGCACCCCCATCGCCACGGCGAGGCCCCCGATGACGGGCAGCAGCACGGTGGCGGTGGCGGTGTTGGACGTCACCTCGGTGAGGAAGGTGACCAGCAGCACGACGGCGAGGATGACGAGGCCGAGGGGCAGCCCGTCGACGGCCCGGGCCAGGCCCGCGCCCAGCCAGGCCGAGAGCCCGGACTGGTCGAAGCCGCCCGCCAGGGCGAAGCCGCCGCCGAACAGCAGCAGGATGTGCCAGGGCGTGCGCACCGTGTCGCGGTAGTCGAGGACGGCCCCGCGCGCCCCGCCGCCGGCCGGCACCAGGAAGAGCGCGACGGCCGCCGCGATGGCGATGGTGGAGTCGGTGACGAAGCGGGCCGGGAAGCCCAGGGCCGCGAAGACCCAGCGGTTCGAGACCCAGGCCACGACGGCGAGGGCGAAGATGATGGCCACCCGGACGGCGCCCGACGTCCAGGGGGCGGGCGGGGCGAGCAGCGACGCCATGGCCGGGTGCTCGGGGGGCAGCGCGCGGCGCGGGACGGGCAGCGCCAGCCGCGTGAGGTACACCCAGATGAGCAGGACGAGGAGGAGGGCCAGGGGCGCGGCGAACGCCATCCAGGCCGTGAACGACACGTCCACGCCGAACTTGCGGGCCACGCCGGCGAAGACGAGGTTCGGCGCCGTGCCCAGGTAGGTGCCCATGCCCCCGACGCTCGCGGCGTAGGCGATGCCGAGCATGAGCGCCGCGCCGAAGGGCCCGCCCTCCTCGCCTTCGAAGCCCCGGGCCACGGCCAGGGCCACGGGCAGCATCATCAGCGTGATGGACGTGTTCATCAGCCACATGGACAGCACACCCACCGCCAGCATGAAGCCCAGCACCAGCCGATCGCCCCGCGTGCCGATGCGGCGGACGATGGCGGCGGCCATGCGGCGGTGCAGGTGCCAGCGCTCGAGGGCGAACGCGAGCTGGAAGCCACCGAAGAAGAGCCAGATGAGATCGTGGCCGTAGGCCGGGGCCGTCTCGGCGGCGGATCGGATGCCCAGCAGCGGGAAGAGGGCGAGCGGCAGCAGCGCGGTGACGGCGACGGGCACCGCCTCGGTCATCCACCAGCACGCCATCAGGACCGTGACGCCCGCGAGGCGCTGGCCCGCGACGGAGAGGGAGCTGTCGGCCAGCAGGCCGAACACGGCGAGGCCCAGCGCGGGGCCCAGCCACAGGCCGACCCGGGCCGCGCGGCTGGGAGGTGAGAGGTCGTCGGCGGTCATGGGATCCTCCACACCCGTCCTGCTCGAAGGCGTACCATGTCTGGTGATCAGGGTGAATCTCGCTCCCTGTCACCCCAGCCTGTTACGATGCCGCCCTCGGTCGACTCAGGATGACGCATGCGCACCGCTCTGCTCCTCGCCTTCGCCCTGCTCTTCCCCCCGGCGATGGCGCTCGCACAGCCCGATCCCGACGAGGACGGTGACGTCGCCGACGAGGCGGAAGGCGGGGCCGACGAGGCCCCCGCGAAGAAGGCGGACGAGGGCGAGGACGACGAGCCGAAGGCGGCCCCCGCGAAGGCGGCGGACGAGGGCGCCGACGACCCGCCGAAGCCCGCGAAGAAGCCGAAGAAGTCGACGAAGAAGCCGGCGAAGAAGGCCGCGGCCGACGACGACGACGCGGGCGACGACGAGCCGAAGGACGACGCGAAGGACGACGGGCCGAAGGACGACGCCAAGGGCCCGAAGGACGACGCGAAGGGCGACGCCCCCGCGGCCGAGAAGACCGTCCTGTCCGAGAAGGCCACCGATGATGGCCGCGCCCCCCTGCGCCAGCGCGCCGCGGGCGTCGACGGCGTCATCGGCCTCGACCGGGCCTGGTCGGCCGATCCCGGGGCCGAGGGCACCTTCCGCCTGAAGCTGGCGCTGCGCTGGTTCGAGGCGACGGACTGGCCCATCGAGGGCAGCGACGACAGCTTCCTCGGCACCACCTTCGCCCTCGCCTACACGCCCCTGCCCTTCCTGGAGGCCTCACTGGCGGTGCGCAGCACCAGCAACGACAACCCGGGCAGCCGCCCGCGCCTCCTGCAGACCCAGGGCGACATCGACCTGGGCCTGAAGGTCGGCCACTTCTTCACCCCGGTCATCGGGGTGGGCGCTGGCGTGCAGGTGCACGTCCTGGGCGGCATCGGCAACGTGGGCGCCGACCTCGACGGCCTCGGCGCCAGCTTCAAGGCCCTCTTCACCGTCGACCTGGAGCGCGCCGCGGTGGCCCCCCTGCGCATCCTGCTGGACGTCGGCTACACCCTCGAGAACGGCGAATCGGTGTACGCCGATCAGGCGCAAGAGCCCGACTTGATTCAGGAATGGGGTCTGCAGGCCTGGCGGTACGACCGCCTGATGCTGGCCCTGGGCTTCGAGGTGCCCATCGCGCCCTACGTCGCCCCGTTCGCCGAGTACCGCATCGGCACCCCCTTCCTGGTGGAGCTCTCCCGCCGCGGCCGCGGCGCCGTGGACTTCGACTTCGCCTCGGTGCCCCACACGGTGGCCGGGGGCGTGCGCGCCTTCCCGGTGCCCGAGGTGGCGGTGGACGCCACCGCCCGCTTCGGCCTGAGCGACAAGCCCTTCACGGGGGTGCAGTCCACCCCGCCGTGGGAGGTGCTGTTCGGCCTGAGCTACACCCTCGATCCCCGCCCCCGCGTCATCGAGCGCGAGGTGGCGGCCGCGAAGCCCGTGGCGGCGAAGGATCCCGACGTGGGCGTGAGCGGCCGCGTCGTCGACGAGGACGGCAAGCCCGTGGCCGGCGCGCGGGTGGCCTACACCGCCAAGGGCGCGACGGTCTCGGCCCACGTCGCCGACGACGATGGCCGCTTCACCGGCTACCGCTTCGCCCCCGGCCAGGTGCGGGTGCGCGTCGAGGCGGACGGCTACCTGCCCAAGGCGGTCAAGACGACGCTGAAGGCGGACAAGGACAAGAAGCTCAAGATCAAGCTGAAGCGCGACCCGAAGACGCTGAAGGGCAAGCTCGAGATCCGGGCCTTCGATCCGGCGGGCAAGCCCATGGGCGCCCAGGCGAAGCTGGACGACGCCGCCGCCTCGGCCGGTGAGCTGCGGGCCGAGGCCCCGCTGGTCCTCGAGCTGGCGGCCGGCACCTTCACGCTGGAGGTCTCGACCCGCGGCTTCAAGACCATCCGGCAGCGGGTCGAGGTGAAGGGCGGCGAGTCCTCCCCGGTGCGCGTCGCCATGCAGCGCGGCCGCGGCGTCATCAACGTCGGCGAGGAGGGGGCCCGCCCGGCCCTGTCGGCCCCGGCCCCCATCCGCGAGCCCGCCCCGCGCGCCGCGACCCCGGCGCCCCGGGACGCTGGCCCCGCGGCCACCCTCAAGGGCAAGCGCATCCAGCCCGTCGGCGGCGTCGAGTTCGCCGAGGGCTCGGCGAAGCTGACGGGCGGCGGCAAGCGGGCGGTGGCCAGCGTGGCGGCGCTCTTGAAGCGCGACGCCCGCATCCGCCGCGTCCAGGTCGGCGCCCACACCGACAACACGGGCGACGAGGGCGCCCTGCGCGCCCTGAGCCTGCAGCAGGCCCAGGCCGTCAAGGCGGCCCTGGTCTCGCGAGGCGTCGCCGCCGATCGCATCACCGTGCAAGGCTTCGGGCCCGACAAGCCCATCGCTCCCAACGTCTCCGCCCGCGGTCGCGCCCGCAACCGCCGCGTCGAGCTCGATGTCCTGGAGATGGCCCCATGAGCGCTCTCGTGCGCGGCATGTCCGCGATTTTCCTGGTGATCCTGGCTGGCTGTGGCCGCTCGAGCCTGGAGTGCGAGAGCCACGGCGACTGCGGTGAGGGCCAGGCGTGCGTGGCCGACCGCTGCGTCAGCGGGCCGGACTGCGTCGAGGGGCTCTGCCCCCGCGGCCTCGTCTGCGTGGCCACCATCTGCGTCGAGGAGAGCCGCCTGCCCAGCGAGTGCGGCGGCGAGCAGCAGTGCCCGGCGGGGAGCGTCTGCGTGGCCGGCTCGTGCCTGCCCGACTGCGGGGATGGCGCCGCCTGCCAGCTCCCGGACGGCGGCCCCGATGGGGGACCCGATGGGGGACCCGACGGGGGACCCGACGCGGGCCCCGGCTGCGCCACCGACGACGCGTGCGGCCCCGATCAGATCTGCGAGGCCGGGGCCTGCCGCCCGGGCTGCCGCGCCGACGGGACGTGCCCGGCCGGGGAGCGCTGTGATCCGGCCTCGCTGCAGTGCGTCCCCGATCGCTGCCGCGACGACGCCGCCTGCACCCCGCCCCTGCTCTGCGCCCCCACCGGCGAGTGCGTCGAGTGCCTGGGCGAGGCCGACTGCGCCCCGGGCTTCACCTGCACCGACGCCCGCTGCCTGCCCCGCGCCGAGTGCGTGAACGACGCCGACTGCCCCGACGGCGCCCTCTGCGAGGAGGGCCGCTGCGTGGGCGCGCCCGGGTGCCGTGACGACCGCGACTGCCCCGACGGCCGCCTGTGCATCGCGGGCGAGTGCCTGGACGTGGCCTGCCGCAACGATCGCGACTGCCCCCGCGGCGAGGTCTGCGAGGGCAACGACTGCGTCCCGGCCCCCCAGTGCCGGCGCGACAGCGACTGCCCGCTCGACTTCCGCTGCGTCGAGGGTCTGTGCCGCTTCTCGCCGGAGTGCGTGGGCGACGCCGACTGCGCGCCCGGCCAGCGCTGCGAGCAGAACCGCTGCATCGACGACGTGGAGTGCCGCGCCGACCAGGACTGCCCCGCCGGCTTCCGCTGCGGCGACGGCGGCCGGTGCGTCTTCAGCGGGGAGTGCGTGGACGATCGCCAGTGCCCGCCCCGCTCCATCTGCCTCGACAACCTGTGCGTGCGCGACGGCTGCCGCGCCGATCGGGACTGCCCGCCCGGGCAGGCCTGCAGCGACGCGGGCCAGTGCGAGCCGGCCCCCGAGTGCCGCGGCGATCGCGACTGCCCCCTGGGCACGGCCTGCGTGGACGCGCGCTGCGTGGAGGTGCCCCGCTGTCGCCTGGACGACGACTGCCCGGATGGCCGCCTCTGCGTCGACAACCGCTGCGTGCTCGCCGGCTGCCAGGTCGACATCGACTGCCCGGTCGACACCGTCTGCCTGGAGGGGGCCTGCGTGCCCCGGGCCTGCCGGACCGACGACCAGTGCCCCGCCCCGCTGGGCTGCGTCGGCGGCGCCTGCCTGCCGGTGGAGTGCCGCGAGGACCGCGACTGCCCCGTCGGCGCCGAGTGCCGCGGCGGCCGCTGCTTCTTCCCGCCCAACTGCCGGACGGACGACCAGTGCCCCCCGGGCAACCGCTGCGTGGGCGGGGCCTGCGAGCCCGCCGGCTGCCAGGACGACCGCGGCTGCGAGCCCGACGAGCAGTGCGAGTTCGGCCGCTGCGTGGCCCTGGAGTGCCGCGAAGATCGCGACTGCGGCCCCGACGTGCTCTGCATCAACAACGCGTGCATCCCCGACTTCCAGTGCCGGCAGGACGTGGACTGCCCCGACCCGCTGCGCTGCCTGAACGGCCGCTGCCGCGTGGCCAACCAGTGCCAGGACGACGCCGACTGCCCCCCGGGCATCGAGTGCGTCTTCGGCGCCTGCATCCCCCTCCCCCCGCCGGAGTGCCAGCGCGACGCCGACTGCGGCCGGCGCGAGCAGTGCCTCTTCGGCCAGTGCGTGCCGGGGGGCCCCGGCTGCCGCGTCGACGCGGAGTGCGGCCCTGGCTTCGTCTGCGATCCCGACCAGGGCGTCTGCGTGGCCTCGGGCTGCGTGGTGGACGCCCAGTGCGCCCCCGGCCAGGTCTGCGAGGGCAACATCTGCGTGCCCGCCCCCGAGTGCCGGGGCGACGCGGACTGCGGCCCCGGCGAGGCCTGCCGCGGCGGCATCTGCACCTTCGTGGGCGAGTGCCGCGTGCCCCGGGACTGCCCCGCGGGCTTCGGCTGCCAGGACTTCCGCTGCGTGCCCATCCAGCTCTGCGGCCCCGGCCAGCCCTGCGCCGACGCCGAGATTTGCATCAACGGCCGCTGCGTCCCGGACGGCGCCTGCCAGGATGACGCGGCGTGCGGCCCCGGCCTGCGCTGCCTCGATGGCCGCTGCCAGCCCGAGTGCATCGCCGACGTCGACTGCGGCGCGGGCGAGCAGTGCCGCGAGGGCCAGTGCATCTTCGCGGGCGAGTGCCGCCGCGACGTCGAGTGCCCGGCTGGCCTGATCTGCCAGGAGTTCCGCTGTGTTCCGCCCGCCGCCGAGTGCGCCGTGGCCGCCGACTGCGGCCCCGGCTTCGAGTGCCTGCGCGGCCGCTGCGTGTTCACCGGCGAGTGCGCCAACGACCGCGACTGCGCCCTCGGCGAGATCTGCCAGGACGCCCTCTGCGTGCCGGCGGGCCAGTGCGGTGACGGCCGCCCCTGCCCGGTGGGCGAGCTCTGCGCGGACGGCCGCTGCGTCTTCCAGGGCGAGTGCCGCGTCAACGGCGACTGCCCGGCCCTCTTCTCGTGCCAGGCCTTCCGGTGCGTCGAGACGGGGCGCTGCGAGAACAACGCCCAGTGCCCCGAGGGGCAGATCTGCGACGGCATCAGCCGGACGTGCATCGCCGACGTCGCCTGCCAGGGCAACGCCGACTGCGCCCGCGGCGAGCGCTGCATCGGGGGCCAGTGCCGGCCCCTCGACTTCTGCCGCCGCGACGCCGACTGCGCCGCCGGCAGCTTCTGCGACCAGGCGGCCCAGATCTGCCGGCCCACGCCGGACTGCTTCGGCGACGGCGACTGCGGGGCCAACGAGCGCTGCGACCAGGGCGTCTGCCAGCCGGTCGTCTGCCGCGTCGATGCCGACTGCGACAACGAGTTCACCTGCGCGGCCGGCCGCTGCATCCCGCCGTTCTTCTGCCGCGTGCGGGCGGACTGCCCCTTCCCGGAGAACATCTGCGAGGCCGGCGTCTGCGTGACGCCCAACGGGTGCCGCAACGACGCCGACTGCGGCGCCGAGGAGTCCTGCGTCGCGGGGCAGTGCGTCTTCATCCCGCCGCCGGAGTGCCAGCGCGACGCCGACTGCGGCGCGCAGCAGGTCTGCGAGTTCGGCTTCTGCACCATCCGGGCGTGCCAGAACGACGCCGAGTGCCCCATGGGCCAGGCCTGCCGCGGCGGCCAGTGCGTCGAGGCCCCGGACGTCTGCCGCGTGGATCTGGACTGCGACCGCGGGGAGCTCTGCCGCAACGGGCTGTGCACGGCCGTCCCGGGGAGCTGCCGGGCGGACGCCGAGTGCCCCCTGGGCCAGAGCTGCGAGGCCAGCTTCTGCCTGCCCTTCTGCCGCGACGACAGCCGCTGCCCGGCGGGCCAGGCCTGCGCCGACAACGGCCAGTGCGCGCCCATCGTCAACCCGTGCCGCGTCAGCGACGACTGCCCCGACGGCCAGTTCTGCGCCGCGGGCGGCCAGTGCCAGCCCGGCTGCCGCAGCGCCGACGAGTGCCTGCCCGGCCTCGCCTGCGTGGCCGGCCGCTGCGTGGACCAGGCGGGCTGCCGCAGCGCCGACGACTGCCGGCCCGGCCAGCAGTGCATCAACCGCGTCTGCGTGGGCCAGGCCCTCGACTGCCGCGTCGACGCCGACTGCGGTGGCGGCCAGCGCTGCCAGGACGGCCTCTGCGTCCTCGATGGCTGCCAGGACGACGGCGATTGCCCGGCCGGCCTGAGCTGCGTCAACGGCGCCTGCCAGCAGGCCCCCGAGTGCGCGGGCGACGCCGAGCTGCAGGGCCTCGTCTTCAACGCGGCCGGCACCCAGCGCGTCGCCGTCGACACCCGCGGCGGCGCCAACAACTACACCGCCAACTGCGGCGGCAACGCCGGCGGCCTGGACCAGGTGGTGCGCCTCGATCTGCGCCAGCCCTTCCGCGTGGACATCGAGATCACCCAGGGCTCCTACGACACCGTCCTGCACCTGCGCCGGGTCTGCGACGACCCGGGCACCCAGCTCGGCTGCGACGACGACGGCGGCGTGGGCACGCTCTCGCGCCTGCGCTTCGACGTCCTCCAGCCGGGCGCCTACTACCTGATCGTCGATGGCTTCGGCGGGGGCGGCGCGGCGGGCAGCAGCACCGTCGAGGTGCGCACCTTTGACCTGGCCGAGTGCCAGGTGGACGGGGACTGCCCCGACGGCGGCCGCTGCGTGGAGGGCGCCTGCGTCGTGGCGGGCTGCCAGCAGGACAACCAGTGCCCGGCCGGCGAGATCTGCCTGGGCGGGGCGTGCGCCGCCGGCCGCCGCTGCCGGGGCGACGCGGGCTGCCTGGCCGGCGAGATCTGCGTCGCCGGCCTCTGCCGCGAGGCCCAGTGCGCCCTCGACACCGACTGCGCCCGCGGCTTCATCTGCGAGGCCGGCCAGTGCCGCGCCCCCCAGTGCGCCCGCGACAACGACTGCGCCGCCGGCAGCGTGTGCGTGGAGGGCCGCTGCGAGATCGCCCAGTGCCAGGCCGACCTGGACTGCCCCGGGGCGACCATCTGCGAGGCCGGCCGCTGCACCGACCCCCTCTGCCTGCGCGATGACCAGTGCGCGGCCAACGAGCGCTGCCGGGCGGGCCGCTGCGAGCTGCGGGCCGACTTCTGTGGCCGCGACAGCGACTGCGCCGCGGGCCAGATCTGCGAGGGCGAGACGTGCCAGAGCCCGAACGGCCGCTGCGCCGACATCGACGCCTGCGGCGCGGCGGACTACTGCATCAACGGCAACTGCACCGCCCCGGTCCAGTGCCAGAACAACCGCCAGTGCCAGCGCATCGTGCCGATCTTCACCTGCCAGCAGGGCGTCTGCCAGCCGCCGGTGAACCAGTGCCGCCGCAACAGCGAGTGCGCCGTGGGCGGCAGCTGCGTCTTCGGCATCTGCGCCCCGCTGCAGAGCCCCGAGTGCGTCCGCGACGTCGACTGCGGCGGCGGCCAGCTCTGCGAGGGCGAGCGCTGCGTCGCCCCCTGATCGGGGGCGGGCGCCCACGCCCTGCCGACGAAATCCGCTGAGAGAACGAGAGGTTGGGAAGTCGCGCCGCCGTCAGGCGGCGGCACGCACCGTGAGGCGCCAGCCCGCCTCGGGGGGGCTGACCTCGAGGCCGTCGCCGATCTCGGCCGACCAGGTGAGCATGCTGAGGCGCAGATCGCGATCGTCCTGCAGGTCGCCGAAGCCGACGTGGCCCTCGAGGCCGGGGATGTCGCGCAGCAGCGGCACCAGGGCGCGGTCGCGGCGCAGGCGGGCGCGGCGGACGACGTTGCCCACGTCCGTCCGCTTGAGGCCCAGGCGGTCGGCGACGGCCGGGTAGCCCAGGCCCTCGATCTCGACGAGCACCAGGGCGGCGCGCTCGCTGGACGGCAGCGAGTTGACGGCCGAGACGACGGCGTCGCGCAGCGCGAGCGCCAGCACCGCGCGGTGGGCCCGCATCAGGCGGCGCTCGGGGTCGCCGCCGTCGGTGGCGCGCGGCCAGAGCTCGTCCCCGGCCCCGGCGGGCCGGTCGTCCATGGTGCCCCGGTACTCGGGGCGGCGGCGGCGCAGGAAGTCGATGGTGCGGTGGTCGGCGATGGACAGGAGCAGCGCGTAGCGCAGGCTGTGCTGCTCCCGATCGGCCTGGCGGATGAGGCGCTGGATGGCCAGGGCCGTCGTCGCCACCAGATCCGCGACCTCCTCGCACTCGGGATCCTGGCCCGAAGAAGCGAGGCGACGGCGGATGCGGCCGGCCAGGCGGCGCTGGAGCACGTCGAAGACGAACGCGGTGAGGGGCTGGGTGCGGTAGCCGAGATCGAGGCAGCCGTTCAGGACGCGCTCGAAGCTGGCGATGGTGTCCACCTCGGGGCACTCGGCCACGGCGTCGAGCAGGGCGAGGACGGCGAGGCGGCGGCCGAGGCGCTCATCGGCGGGATCGGCGCGCTGGACGCGACCCCGGACGGCGACCCGGAACCGGCGCAGCGGGCCCGCCACGGCGAGGGGCGGGCTGGCGAGGGGGGCGGAGCTCTCGGGAGCGAAGGCGACGAGCGGCGCGTTCATCGGGCCACCCCCCGGCGACGAGCGACCAGGAAGGCCAGGGCCAGCAGCCCCAGGAAGCCGGCCGGCGCGGGGCCACCGGGGGCCGCCGCGCAGCCACCGGCGCCCGCCACCGAGGTGGTCGGCGCCGGGGCGGCCTCGCGGGAGGGGCTCGGGGCGGGCTCGTCGGCGTCGGGCCCGGCGGCCGGCACCTCGTCCACCGCGACGAGCTCCTCGATCTCCACCGGGTCGATGGCCTCGGGATCGGCGCCGTCATCGGCCGGGCGGCCCTTGGCGCCCGGCGTCATGCTGAAGCCGCCGCCGTCCAGGCCCACGTCCGGCCCGCCGAAGCCGGGCTGCGCGCCCGGATCCGGCAGATCCGGGTCGACCGGGGGGGCGCCGGGGCTGATCTTGGGGACGGGCAGGATGAAGGCGACGAGGTCGCCCTGCCCGGCGCAGAAGTCCTCGGGGCTGACGGCCCCGGGGAAGCGCTGCACCTCTCGGGCGATGGCGACGACTTCGTCGTCGATGGCGATGAGGCCGAGGTCGGCGTCCACCAGGAAGCCGCCGTCCGCGCAGTCGATCGTGGGCAGCGCGTAGGCCTGCGTCGTCAGGCCCAGCAGCAGCCCCAGCACCGAGGTCATCCGCATCATGTGTCCCCGCTCCCCGCCGTCAGCCAGTGCACGGCGTTCCCGGGGCGCGGAACCTTGCAAGGTCGAAGCCAGCCGGAATAGATCCGGCAACCTGCTGAACTTGCTCGACTTTTCTGCGAATGCCGGCGCGCGGGCCGGCGGCGTTCAGTCCTGAACGCTGCCCGCGGCGAAGGCCGCGCACACCGCCTCGGCTCGGGGGCCCCGAGGCTGCAGGCGCAGCCGCCGACCGGCGCCCTCATGGGTGAGCGCCAGCCAGAGCACGTCAGCGGGCAGCACCTCGGGGGCGCGGCCAGGCCACTCGACGTAGCCGACGCCCTCGACCCCGAGCAGCTCCTCCAGGCCGAGGCCCAGCAGCTCGTCGGCGTCGCTGATGCGGTAGAGGTCGATGTGGTGCAGCGTCAGCCGCCCGGGGTGGGACTGCAGGATGGCGAAGGTGGGGCTGTTGACGTAGTGCCCCGGGGGCACGTCGAGGCCGCGGGCGACGCCCTGGGCGAAGCACGTCTTGCCCGCGCCCAGGTCACCCACCGCGGCGATGACGTCGCCCTCCGCCAGCAGGCGGCCCAGGCGCTCCCCCGCCGCCCGGGTGGCGGCCTCGTCGGGCAGGAACCAGCTCACGGGCTCGCCGCCAGCAGCCGCCGCAGGCGCTCGACCACCGGCCGATCCGCCGGGGGCAGCGGCAGCTCGACGAGCTCGTCGAGGCGCAGCCAGCCGATCTCCGCCACCTCCAGGCACTGGGGGACGCCGGCCTCGATGCGCGCCTCGTAGACGAGGAGGACGACCTCCTTCTCCGGGTACACATGGTGCCCGACGGCGAAGACGTCCCCCACGGCCACCTGCACGCCCAGCTCCTCGGCGATCTCGCGCCGCAGGGCGTCCGGGGGCGCCTCGCCGGGCTCCACCTTGCCGCCCGGGAACTCCCAGGCGTGGGCGAGGTGCGTGCCGGCGGGCCGCCGGCTCACGAGGAAGAGGTCGGCCTCGGGGCTGCCATGGGCCCCGCGGATGAGGCCCGCGGCCACCAGGATCCGCTTCAACGGCGGAAGCCCGGGCGGCCGGCCTGGGCGGAGGACTCCACCCGCAGGCCGAGGATGGCGCTGTAGGGCAGGCACCAGGTGGCCTCGGCCGACTCGGCGGTGACGAACGCGTCGCCGAGGGTGATGTGGCGCAGCTTCGTGAGGGGCACCGGGCCGTTGGCGCCCACCAGGAGCAGGGCGAAGGCGCTGCCCTCTTCGGCGACGCCCCAGGCGTCGCCCTCCCCCTTCACCTCGGGGCGGGCAGCGAGCATGGCGGCAAGCAGGGTCTGGGTCATGGGTCGTACTCGTCAGGGGTTGTGGTCGCACCTTCGGATGCAGAGCTGGTCGGTGACGTTGCCGTCCTGGTCTTCCAGATCGATGCAGTCGTAGCCCTGGGGGCACTCGTTGGGGGCCGGCTGGCAGCGCTCGAAGCAGAAGTCGCCGATGGGGTTCTCCTCTTCGTCCTGCAGCGAGAGGCAGCGGGCGGTGTCGCCGCACGACATCTCGCTCATCGGATCGCAGCCCTCCTCGCAGTGCCGGCCGGGGGCCAGGACGCACTGGCGGCTCGCCAGATCGCAGACCTCGCCGAAGCCGCAGTGGTAGTTGCCGCCGCAGCCGCGGTCGCGGCACGAGCCGCCCACGCACTCCTTCGTGGCGTCGCCGCAGTCGTTGTCGACCTGGCAGCCGGGCACGCACTGGCGCTGGTCCACGTCGCAGTAGGTCTCGCCCATGGGGCAGTCGGCGCTGGTCAGGCAGCCCCCGGGCACGCCGCAGTGGCCGCTGTCGTCGCAGACGCCGCCCGCGCCGCAGTCCCCGTCGCCCGCGCAGGGCGGGCCGCAGCGCAGGCCCTGGCAGACCTCGCCGTTGGGGCAGGCCAGGTCGTTGCGGTCGCAGCCGGGCTGGCAGCGCGCCAGGGCGTCGTCGCAGAAGGCGTCGGGCGGGCAGTCGGCGTCCTCGGCGCAGCCGCGCAGGGCCCCGCAGTCGTTGGCGTCGGGCACGCAGACCTGGGCGCCGCCGAGCTCCTGGCAGGTGTAGCCGGGGCCGAGGCCGTCGCACGTCGCCTGGCCCGTGCAGCCCCGCAGGCAGTGGGTCAGGCCGGCGTCGCCCACCGGGGCGCAGACGTCGTTGCGCCGCTCGCAGGCCGACGCGTCGGCGCAGCGCCCGCAGGGCGCCACCCGAGGCGTGCAGGTACCCGTGCAGCCATCGCAGTACTCCTGGGGCGAGCACTGCAGGTCCCGCTGGCAGGGGTTGCCCGCCGCCGCGACGCAGTAGCCCGTGCAGGCGCAGACCTCGCCCGCGCCGCAGGCCGCCGCGTCCGCGCTGCACGCCGTGCGGGGCAGGCAGACGCCCCGGTCGGCGCAGCGGGCGCTGGGCCCGCACTCGGCGTCGTCGTCGCAGCCCGGCAGGCAGGCGCCCTCATGGCAGAGCGTCCCGGCCGGGCAGGCCTGGTCGTCCATGCAGGAGGCCATGCCGCCGCCCGCGCCGCCAGCCCGCCGCCCCGCCGCCCGCGCCGCGCCGCCGCCCGCGCCGCCCGCGCCGCCGCCGGCCCCGCCGGCCCCCACCCCCGCGTCGCCGGAGGCGCTGCCGCCCCCGTCATCACAGGCGGCGAGCGCCAGCAGCAGGGCGAGCGGGATGAGGCGGGCGAAGTGCATGAGGCGTGACTCCACGTCCAACGGCTTGATCAAGCAGGGAAAACGGCCGGGCTCAGCGAATCTGGAACGGCAGCGTGACCTTGTGGTTGGTGCCGTCGAAGGGCGGGACCTTCACGCCGCCGAGGGCCTGCCGGACGCAGGAGTTGCCCCGGCCGCTGCCCCCGATGAGCTGGGTGTTGATGAGGCTGCCGGTGGGCAGGACCGTCACCTTGACCTCGACGCTGTGCAGGCTCGGATCGCGGCGGGCCTCGTCCTCCAGGCACTTGACGAGCTGGCCGCTGCGCTTCTGGAGGGCGCGATCGAAGGCGGCGCGATCGAAGCCCGCGCCCGTGCCGGCCCCCAGGGCCAGCTCGCTCTGCTCGGCCAGGCGGGCCTCCCGCGCGATCTGGCGGGCCTCCTCCTGGGCGCGCTTCGTGGCGGCGGCGTCGCTCTCGACCTTCTGGCGGGCCTTCTTCTCGGCCACCGTCTCGGGCAGCTCCTCGGGGAGCGACACCGCCGGCAGCGACCCCTGGATGGGCGTCACGAGCTGGTCGAGGAAGGCCTTGGTCGGCGTCGGCAGGGTGGACTGGTACCACATGAAGCCGCCCGCCCCGGCGCCCGCGAGCAGGAGCGGCAGGCCCACCGTCAGGAAGAGGATGCGGTTGCGGCGGCGGGCCCGGGCGCGCGCGGCGGCCTCGGCGCGCTTCTTCTCGCGCTCCGCCTTCTCATGGGCCCAGGCGCGCAGGTCCTCCTCGAACGCGGGGAACTCGGCCAGCCCGAGGCGGCGGTCCGTCTCGAGGTCGTACAGGGTGGTGTCGGCCGTGATCTCTTCGTCGAAGAGCTGCTTGACCACCTCTTTGCGGTTGAAGGGCCCGAAGTCCGTGCCGCCGCGATCCACCAGCCAGCGCTGGAGCGAGCCGTCATCGGCCGGGCCGTCCTCGACGTCGCCGGCGAGCCCGGGCACCGCGGGGGCGTCGGGCGGCGGAGGCAGCGCGGCCGTCGGGGCGGGCGGGGGCCCACCCGGCGAGACGACCTCCAGGGACTCGTCGCCGCCGTCGCGCACGACGGCCACCGCCTCGGAGAGCACCTGCTTGAGGGCCTTCGGATCGGGCAGGGCGTCGGGGCGCGTGCGGTCGATGGCGCGGCCGATGATCGCCACGATGTCGGCGGGCAGGCCCTCGCGGACCTCGTTGAGCAGCGCCTCGGTGGCCGGGCGGCCGGCCAGCAGCGACAGGAGCATCAGCCCCAGCGCCCGCATGTCGGCGTCCACGACGGCGACGTCGGTGCCCACCGGGAAGGCGCGATCCCAGCGGTCGAGCCGGGAGGCCGTCGCCGCCAGGGCGCCGCGCACCTCGGCCAGGCCGAACTCGGCGACGCGTACCCGCCCGGAACGACTGATGAAAACGGCGGACGGGCGCAGCGTGCCGTGGCCCAGATCCCCCGCCCCGATGAGGGCGTTGCAGACGTGGGCCACCAGGTTGTAGGCGCCCTTGAGGCCGAAGCGCTTGCCGGCCTCGGCCTTGCGCTCCAGCACCGCCGTCAGCGGCCGGCCGTCCACGTGCTCGCGGGCCAGGTAGCGGCGGCTGCCCTCCTTGCCCACGCCGAAGGTGCCGACGATGTTGCGGTGGTTGAGGGCCGTCGCCTCCTTCACCGCAGCCCGCAGCTTCTCCGTCGTGCTCCGGTCGTTGGCGATGGCGGGGTTGAAGAGCAGGATGACGATGCGCTTGCCGCTGCGCTCGTCCACCGCCTGCCAGGCGGTGCCCACGCCGTCCTCGCCCAGGCGCTCGTCGAGCACGAACCGGCCGCCGAGGGTGTCCCCGGGCTTGACGGGCTCGGCGGGGAGCGGCGGCCGGCCGCCGGCGTCGTCTTCGGCCCGGCCGGCCCCGCGCGCTTCATCAGGGGGGGGCGGCGGCAACGCGCCCGTGTCCGCGGTCTCCACCGTCAGCTCTCCACCGGTTCGGACTCGAAGAGATCGACCAGCCAGGACTCATCGATGCGGCGCACCACGATGCGCCACGTCCGGCCGGCCAGCGGCCCGACCACCACGCGGCGATCGTCGGCGAGGCTCGCCTTGTCGAGGATGGCCCGCTGGGGCAGGTCGAGCTCGAACTGCCAGCCCGGCCGCACGGCCAGCACCCGGGCGGCCTCCTCGGCGGCCGCATCCGGGGCCACGCCCAGCTCGGCCGCGAGGTGGCTGCGGGCGGCGGGCGTGAGCACCTGCCACACCACGTCGCTGCGCCCCGCGCGGATGCCGGCGACGAAGCGCTCGTAGGCGACAACGGCCGGATCCTTCTCGCGGCGGGCGCACCCGGGCGTAGCGACCAGGGCGAGCGCGAGGAGGCTCCAGGGGACGACGGGCAGGGCTAGGCGACGCACGGGGTGATTCTGCCCGTCGCGGTGGCGTGCACGCAACCGGTCGTTGACGGAGGGGCCGGCAGACGGGTACTCCCAAGGCATGCGCGTGCTCTCCATCGCCGTCCTCCTCTGCCTCTCGGCCCTCACCGGCTGCGAGGAGAACCTCGATCCGGCCACGCCCCAGGGCGCGATGCACCAGCTCCGCGACGCGGTGATGGCCCGGGACGCCAACGCCATCCTGGCGCGCAGCTCGGCCCAGACGCACCAGCGCCTCGCCGAGCTGCACACGCTCCTCAAGGAGCAGCGGCAGGCCATCGCCGAGCGCTACCCCGAGGAGCACCGGGCGGCCGCCCGCACCGCCTACCCCCCCGGGGTGCTGGAGGCCGCCGACACCGAGGCGCTCTTCCAGGCCCTCGTCACCAGCCGCCTGGCGGCCCTGGAGACGACGGACGGGCTGCGCTACGGCCTGACGGTCATGGGCACGCCCACGACCGATGGCGAGCACAGCCAGGTCTCCACCCAGAGCGGCGAGACGTTCGAGTTCGTCCTCGAAGACGGCCGCTACGTCACCACGACGTTCGAGCGCACGCTGGCCCGCAACCTGGAGCGCGCCCGCATCTACCAGCAGACGCTCACCGAAAACCTCAAGGTCTTCGAGGAGTTGAAGCGGCGGGAGGCCAACCGGAAGGCCAAAGAAGCGGCAGCGGCGCCGGGGTCAGATGGGGCGCCAGCCGAGCCCGCCGCACCGGCCCCACCCCCCTGACGCGCTCCAGATCGGCCAGGCGCGCGTAGGGCCGCCCGGCCACGACCCGGGCCGCCAGCGCCGGCCCCAGCCCCGAGACCGCCCGCAGCTCGTCCACCGTCGCCTGGTTCACGTCGAGCGGCACGCCCAGCGCGAGGCGCAGCGGCGCCGGCAGGGGCGTGACCCGCGTCCGGCACCCCGCCGGCCCCTCCTCGACGCGCAGTCGGCTGCCCGGGTGGATGGGGGCGTCCGGCGGGCAGCGCACCAGCGTCGCCACCAGGGGCCCTACCCCGTGGTGCAGCGTCAGCACGCCGCCGTCATCGATGCCCACCGCGTCCACCCAGGGCCGCGCCTCGCCGCCGGGCTGCCCCAGGCGGGCCTGCCCCGCCACCACCGCCGCCGCCAGGGCGAGCGCCCCGACCCCATGTCGTGCCCACATGCTGCACCTCCGTTCTCTCTTTCGGTCAGCGGCGGCGCGTGTCGCAGAGAAAGTGCAGGTGGGGCGAAGAAAGTGCGGCTCAGGCGCCCTGGAGGGCCGCGCGCAGGGCCCCGGCGCGGTCGGCGAAGACGCCGGTGACGCCGGCGGTGGCCAGCGCCCGGGCCTGGGCCGGGTCGTTCACCGTCCAGACGTGGATGGCCACCCCGCGGGCGCGGCAGAGGGCGATCCGGGCCGGCGTCAGCAGGCCCATGTGGGGGTGCCAGGCGGCGGCGTCCAGCCGGTCCAGCTCGGCGGCGAGCGTGGCGTCGTCGGCCAGCGTCTCCACCAGGTAGGCCCGCGGCAGCTCGGGGGCCCGCACGCGCGCCGCGGCCATGGCGTCCGCCGAGAAGCTGGAGAGCAGGATGGGCGCCGGCGGCCGGGCGCGCAGGGTGGCGAGCACCGCGTCGAGGGCCGACGCGTCCTTGATCTCGACGTTGATGGGCATGGCCCCCGCGACGCGGTCGAGGACCCAGGCCAGCGTCGGCATCGTCTCGCCGCCCCGCAGCGGCAGGGCCAGCAGCCGATCGGCGGGCTCGTCCGCCAGCACCAGGTCTTCGCCGCCCGCCGCCAGGCGGCCCGTCGTCTCGTCGTGGAAGACCAGCGGCACGCCGTCGGCGCTCACATGCACGTCCAGCTCGATGCCGTCGGCGGCCTCCGCGAGGGCGCGCTCGAAGGCGGGCCGGGTGTTCTCGAGCGGGCCGCCCGCGCCGTGGCTGCCCCGGTGGGCCCAGAGCTTGAGGCCGCTCATGCCAGCCGCCCCCCGCACCAGAGGCCCGCCGCCGCCGCCGCCAGGCCCAGCCCGATGTTCAGGGCCAGGTTCAGCAGGCCCAGCGCCGGGGCGACGCGCCAGGCGCTGATGCTCTCGACGCTGAAGGTGCTGAACGTGGTGAGGCCGCCCAGGACGCCCGCGGTGACGCCCGCGCGGACGGCCGGCGGCCAGGACGGCTGCCGCGCGAAGATGGGCACGAGCAGCCCCAGCACGAAGCTGCCGGCCAGGTTCACCCCGAGGGTGGCCCAGGGCAGCGCGGCCCCCGGCCACGCCCGGGCGACCCCCACCGTCGCCCCCCAGCGGGTCATGGCCCCCAGGCCCCCGCCGATGAAGACAGCCAACGCGGTCATGGGCTCCTCCTCCGGTGCGCGTGCCGGTAGTCTTGGCGGGCGGTCGCTCGTTGTCCAGCGCCGCGGCAGGAGGCCGATGCACCTGGATCTGCTGGTTGAGGGGGCCGCCGAGGTCTTCGACGGCGAGGCCGTCGTCGCGGGGGGCCTGGTGGGCGTGGCGGGTGGCCGCGTCGCCTTCGTGGGGCCGGACGTGCCGCCGGGCTGGACGCTGGACGCGGCCACGCGGCGGCTCGACGCCCGCGGCGGGCTGGTGACGCCGGGCCTCGTCGACCCGCACACCCACGTCGTCTTCGCGGGGGACCGCAGCGGGGAGTACGCCGAGCGCGCGGCCGGCCGGCCCTACCTCGAGATCGCCGCGGCCGGCGGGGGCATCGCGGCCACCATGCGCGCGACCCGGGCCGCCGACCTGGAGGCGCTGGTGGCGCTGGCCCGCCCCCGGCTGGACCGGCTACTGGCCTGCGGGGTGACGACGGCGGAGAGCAAGTCGGGCTATGGGCTCGATCTCGCTACGGAAATCCGGATTCTAGAGGCGACGGCGGCCCTGTCGGCCCGCCACCCCATCGACCTGGTGGGCACGTTCCTGGGCGCCCACACGGTGCCGCCGGAGCGGCGCGCCGACCGGCAGGCGTACCTCGACGAGGTGGTGGAGGTCATGATCCCCGCCGTGGCCAGCCGGGGCCTGGCGGAGTTCTGCGACGTCTTCGTGGAGCGCGGCGCCTTCAGCGCGGCGGAGGGCGAGCGGGTGCTGCGGGCGGGCCTGGCCCATGGCCTGCGCCCGAAGGTGCACGCCGACCAGCTCACCGCGTGTGGCGGGGCAGAGCTGGCGGGCCGGGTGGGCGCCACCAGCGCCGACCACCTGGAGCACGTCAGCGAGGCCGGCGTCGCGGCGCTCGCGGCGGCCGGCACCGTGGCCGTGCTGCTGCCCGGCGCCGCCATCTTCCTCGGGGACGACAGCCGCGCCCCGGCCCGCCGCCTGATCGAGGCGGGGGTGCCCGTCGCGCTGGCCACGGACTGCAACCCCGGCACCTGCATGACCGAGGATCTGCTGCTGATGCTGACGCTGGGCATGAGCCGGCTGGGGCTCTCGCCGCTGGAGGCCCTGCGCGCCGTCACCGTGCACGCCGCCCAGGCCATCGGGCGGGCGGACGTCGCGGGGCGGCTGGCCCCCGGGCGGCCCGCTGACGTCGCCGTCTTCGCGGTGCCGAGCCACGCCCACCTGCCCTATCGCTTCGGGCTGCCGCCGACCCGGGTGGTGCTCAAGGGGGGCGAGGTCGTCTACACGCGCGACGACTAGTCGAGGACGCGGGAGGGCTCCCAGGCCGCGCGCACGTCGGCCTCGTGGACGTCGCCGTCGGCGAAGAAGACCAGGTCGCCATCCACCAGGCCCACGACGGTGGTCGCGCCGGCGGGCAGCACGCCGTCGGCGACGAGGCCGTCCACGTCGTCCAGGCCCGCCTCGTCGCAGTCGGCCGGGCTGAAGGCTGCCGGCTCGCCGCTGCGGTTGGCGCTGGTGGCCACGACGGGCTCGCCCAGCCGCTCGACGAGGGCGCGGGCGATGGGGTGGCGGGAGGCGCGCACGCCCACCATGTTCGTGCCCGCCGTGACGGGCGCGCTCAGGCCCGGGAAGGCCGGCACGACGAGCGTCAGCGGGCCCGGCCAGAGGCGGTCGGCGAGCACGCCGAGGGGGCTCTCGATGAGCCAGCGCAGGGCCTCGGCCGACGGCACGAGCACCGGCAGCGGCCGGCCCTCCGGGCGGTGCTTCACGGCCACGACCCGCGCGGCCGCGGTGGCGTCGGCGGCGCGGCAGCCGATCACATAGCCGGCCTCCGTGGGGAAGACGACGACGCCGCCCGCGCGCAGGCGCGCCTCGGCCGCATCCAGAGTCAAACGGGGCAGTGCCATGACCGCTCCACCTCCGCCAGGGCGTCGATGACGTCCCGCGCGATGAGGGCGCTCTCGCTGCGGAGCGCCCGCGCCCGATCCCCCGCCCGGGCGTGCCAGTAGACGCCGGCCTCGGCGGCCACCGTCGGGGCCAGGCCCCGGGCGAGCAGCGCGCCGATGACCCCGGCGAGGACGTCCCCCATGCCGGCGGTGGCCATGCCGGGGTTGCCCGCCGGGCAGATGGCCAGCGTGCCGGCCGGCGACGCCACCAGTGTATGGGCTCCCTTGAGGACAGTCACGGCCCCCGTGCGCGCCGCCAGCGCGGCCGCCGCGCCGGGGCGGTCGGCCTGCACCGCGGCGGTGCTGGTGCCGAGCAGGCGAGCCGCCTCGCCGGGGTGCGGCGTGATGACGGCGCCGGGCACCGCGCGCAGCCGCTCGGGGTCGGCCGCCAGGTGGTTCAGGGCGTCGGCGTCGAGGACGACGGGGCCGGCCAGGCGCGGCAGCAGGTCGGCCAGCACGGCGCCGGCGAAGGCCGACGTCAGCATGCCCGGGCCCAGGACGACGGCGTCCCGCGTGCCCGCCTCGGCGGCCAGGGCGGCGGCCGCGGCCGCGGCGTCCTCGCCGGCGAAGGCGTCCAGGTACATGGCCTCGCAGAGCGCCGGGGCGAGCAGCGGGTGGGCCGCGGCGGGCAGCGCGACGGTCACGAGGCCCGCGCCGGCCCGCTGGGCGGCCTCGACGGCCAGCCGTGCGGCGCCCGTGCGCCCGGGGGAGCCCGCCACCACCAGCACATGCCCGAACGTCCCCTTGTGGGCGTCCAGGGGCCGCGGCGCGAAGGCCAGCGCCAGATCGGCCTCGCCGAGGACGCGCCGATCGGGCAGCCCGGCCAGGGCGGCCACCGGCAGGCCGATGTCGACGACGCGCAGGTGGCCGGTGAGGGCTGGCCCCTGCTGCAGCCAGTGCCCCAGGCGGGCGCAGACGAAGGTGACGGTCTCGGTGGCCTGCACGGCCAGCCCCAGCACCCGCCCCGTCACCCCGCACAGGCCGCTGGGCACGTCGACGGCGATGACCGGGGCCGGCGAGGCGTTCATCCAGGCGATGGCGGTGGCCATCACGCCGCGCACGTCGCCCCGGGCGCCGGTGCCGAGGAGCGCGTCGATGCAGGCGTCGGCCACCGGCCAGCCGCCCTCGACGTCGTGGACGGGCACCCCGGCCGCCTCGGCCGCGTCGAGCATCACCTGGGCGTCGCCGCGCACCTTCTCCCGCGGGGCGCAGAGCACGATGACGGGCGCGTAGCCCAGGCCCAGCAGGTGCCGGGCGGACACCGAGCCATCCCCGCCGTTGTTGCCGGCGCCGACGAAGACGGCCACGCGGGCCGGGGCCGCCACCCGGGCGCGCAGCGCGTCCGCCACCTGGCGGCCGGCGTTCTCCATGAGGGCCAGGCCCGGCACCCCGAGCCCGTCGATGGCGCGGGCGTCGGCGGCGCGCATCTCGTCGGGCAGGACGACGCGGCGGCCTGCCCGCCAGCCGGCGGGGTGGACGTCGAAGGTCAAGGCGCCTCCACCAGCAGGGCGACGGCGACATCGCCGTCGTGGCTCAGGCTGACCTGCCAGGGCTGGGGCCAGCCCGCGGTGAACAGCCCGGGCGCCCCGCGATCATCCCGCCGGATCTCCAGATCGGCGAAGGGCCCCTCGAGCCCCAGCCGCCGCGAGGCGCGCTTGGCGGCCAGCCGCGCGGCGAGGTGCTGGGCGGCGAAGCGCCGCTCGGTGCAGTAGGCCCACTCGGCCGCGGTGAAGAGCCGCGCCAGGCGCCCGGGCTGCCGGGCGAGCAGGGCGTCGACGCGGGCCACCGACACCACCTCCAGGCGGGCGCGGGGCGTCATCAGGCGAGGCGCCGCTGGCCCCGGTCCATGGCCGCCAGGAAGTCGGCGATGGCGCCCTCCAGCCCCTTGAGCATGGCGCGGGCGAGGCAGGCGTGGCCCACATGGACCTCGTTGAACCGGGCCGCGCCCAGCAGGGTCTCGATGGTGGCGAGGCCCAGGCCCCCCGAGAGGGCGACGGTCAGGCCGAGGCGCTGGGCCAGCGCCGCCGCGTCCACGAGGCGGGCGAGCTCCTGGCGGCGCTCCATGCCGCGGGCCGCGGCGAAGCGCCCGGTGGTGAGGACGGCGGCCTTCACGTCGAGGCGGTGCAGGGCCTTCACCTGCTCCAGCGCCGGCTCGATGCGCACCCCCACCTCGACGTCCGCGTCGTGCAAGTGCCCGATATGCTTCTTCAAAGCGTCCTTGAGCACGTGCACGTCCAGGCCGCCGACGGGGCCGTCGCGGTGCTCGGGCACCAGCGTCACGCGATCGGGCCGGATGTCGAAGGCGGCGCTCACGATGTCCGCCGTCGGCGGGATGTCGAGGGACAGGCGCGTCGTCACGCTCTGGCGCAGCAGGACGAGATCGCGGGGCCGCAGCGCTCGCGGCCCCTCCCGCAGCGACACGACGATGCCGTCCACGCCGGCCAGCTCGGCCAGCACCGCCAGGGCCACCGGCTCGGGGCCACCCGCGTCGCGCAGGCCACGCCAGGTGATGGCGTCATCGAGGGACAGGTACAACCGGGCGTCCATGCCTCACCCCACCGTCGAGCGCAGGGCGTCGCCGATGTCGGCGGCGAGCTGCGCGATCAGGCCCTGCTCCGGGCCCTCCACCATCACCCGGGCCAGGAGCTGCGTGCCCGAGTAGCGCACCAGCACGCGGCCATCCTCCGCCAGCACCGCCTCGGCCCGCTCGATGGCCGCCTGCACCGTCGGCAGGTCCGCCAGCGGCGTGCGCGCCCGCACCTCGATGTTCTCGAGCACCTGCGGGTAGCGCGGCATGCAGGCCGCCAGGGCGCTGAGGGGCTGCCCCGTGCGCGCCATGATGCCGAGCACGGCGAGCGCCGTCACCAGCCCGTCGCCGGTGGTGCCGTGCTCCAGCAGGATGACGTGCCCGGACTGCTCGCCGCCCAGGTTGAGGCCATCGGCGCGCATCCGCTCGACGACGTAGCGGTCGCCGACCCCGACGCGCACCACGCGGCCGCCGACCTCGCGCAGGGCGCGGTCGAGGCCCAGGTTGCTCATCACCGTCGCCACGACGGTGTTGCCGGCCAGCTTGCCCGCCTGCTGCAGGTGGCGCCCCAGGAGGGCCAGCACCTGGTCGCCGTCGACGACGGTGCCGTGCTCGTCGGCCAGGATGCAGCGGTCGGCGTCGCCGTCGAGGGCCACCCCCACCTGGGCGCCCCGGGCGCGGACCTCGGCGGCCATGTGCTCGGGGTGCAGGGCGCCGCAGCCGGCGTTGATGTTCGTCCCGTCGGGCGACACGCCGAGGGGGATGACCTCGGCCCCCAGCTCGCGCAGGACCTCGGGCGCGACCTTGTAGCCGGCGCCGTGGCCGCAGTCGACGACCACCCGGAAGCCCTCCAGCGTCAGCTCGCGGGGGAAGGCCGACTTGGCGAAGACGGCGTAGCGGCCGGCGGCGTCGTGGATGCGGAAGGCCCGCCCGATGGCCGTGCCCGTGGGGCGGAAGGCGTCGAGGGCCGGGTCCTCCAGCAGGGCCTCCATGGCCAGCTCGTCGGCGTCCGGCAGCTTGTAGCCGTCGCGGGCGAAGAGCTTGATCCCGTTGTCTTCAAAGGGGTTGTGGCTCGCCGAGATCATGACGCCCGCGTCGGCGCGCATGCCCTCGGTGAGGAAGGCGACGCCGGGCGTGGGCAGCGGCCCGACGAGGTGGGCGTCCGCCCCGGCCGACGTCAGGCCCGCGGAGAGGGCCGTCTCCAGCATGTAGCACGACAGGCGGGTGTCCTTGCCGATGAGGACCTTGGGGCGGCGGCCGTGCACATGGCCGCGCAGGCGGTAGCCGATGGCCCGGCCCAGGCGCAGGGCCAGCTCGGGCGTCATGGGCGCCTGGTTGGCGACCCCCCGCACCCCGTCGGTGCCGAAAAGCTGTCGATCCCTCACGCGCCCCTCGCCGTCGAAGATGGTGCGGCAGCATACGCCCAATGGCGCGGGAAATCTCGTGTGGCGGGGCCGCTGCGGGCCGCCTGGGCGGCGGCGGCGGTTGCGCCTGCCGGCGCGGTCGGCCACTGTGTGAATTGAACAGCACACCCCGGGGGCTGCCATGCGATCGATGACCCTCCTGCTGGTCCTCCTGACGGCGGCCTCGGCCCACGCGGACGAAGAGTCCGACCGCCGCCGGGCCATCAGCGACGCCGAGCGCCTCGTGCAGGACATCGCCAGCGCGCTCTCCGGGCTGGCCGGCTCCTCGGGCGACAGCGGCATCGGCCGGGCCGCCAGCAACGCCAACCGGCTGGAGAGCAGCCTGCGCGACCTGGATCGGGTGAAGGGCAACGACTCCAAGGCGCGGGAGATGGTCTCGCGCTGGCCGCGCTACTGCGACCAGGTGGAGGCCGCCGGGCGGCCGCTGCGGACGCTGAAGCAGGGCCAGCACGACCTCAAGTCCCTCGACGACGACTGCGCGCGCCAGCTCCGGGACCTGCAGCAGACCATCAAGGCCGAGCTCGGCAAGGGCGGCCCCCAGAGCGAGCGGACCATCACCGAGCGCGCCCGGAGCATCGGGCGGCAGGTGAAGAGCGCCCTCGACAAGGCCGGCAACCAGCAGCGGGAGCTGGAGCGGGCGCGCAGCGACGCCCGCCGCTTCGACGCGAGCGGGGGGCCGTGGAGCAACGTCCGCAGCAACATCCACGACGCCGCCGACCGCATGTACGACGGCTGGAAGCGCGACTACGAGAACGGCAAGCGGGCCTGCGGTGACCTGGCGCGGGGCGAGGGCCACCCCGAGGTCGCCCGGGCGCTGGACACGCTGCGCCAGGCCGAGCGCCAGCGCGCCGACCTGAAGAAGCGGGCCCAGGAGGGGCTGCGGGCGGTCGTCAGCGCGAGCGGGGGCCTCGAAGGGGCGCGCGACGCCGGGCCCATCGGGCGCCTGCGCAGCGCGCTCGGCGACGTCCAGGAGCGGGTCAAGGCCCTGGACCGGGTGAAGGGCGGCGACCCGGAGGCCCGGGCCATCACCGAGGCCTGGCCGCGCGCCGCGGCCGGGTTCACCCAGCGCCTCAAGGCCCTGGAGACGCTGAAGGGCCACCAGCGCAGCCTGGATGGCGTCGCGGAAGGGTGCGGAACCACAGAGAAATCCCTGCTGGCCCAGGCCACCGCGGCGGCGGACCGGCCCGAGGCGAAGACGCAAGCCGCCCTGGTGGCGGCCGCCCAGGCGGCCGGGGCCGAGGCGAAGAAGACGCTGGAGGGCGCCCGCAAGCGCGGCGACGAGGTGAAGCGGGCGCGCGGCGAGGCCGCCGGCGCGGGGGGCCCCGGGGACTGGCAGGCGGCCGGCAGCGCGCTCAAGGCCTCGGCCGACAAGATGGCCGACGAGTTCGGGCGGGCGGCCACCGCCGTCGAGACGCGGTGCGGCCCGCTGGCCCAGGGTGACCGGCACCCCGGCGTCGCCCGGGCCCTGCAGAGCATCACCGCCGTGCTCGAGCGCGTCGACAACCTCTTCAAGGCCCTGGGCACCGACGTGAACACCCTCGCCGGCCACCTCAAGGGGGCGGGCGGGGCCCGGGACGCGGCGCCGGTCGAGGCGGCGCGCGGCACCCTCAAGACCATCCGCGGGCGGCTGGCGGAGCTGGAGCGCGACGACGATCCGCGCGCCCAGACGCGCAGCAAGGCCTGGCTCGGCGGCCTGGGCAGCCTGGATGGCGCCTTGAAGGGGCTCGAGACGATCAAGACGCGCCAGGGCGAGCTGGACGCGCCGACGAAGGCCTGCGAGGCCGAGAACGCCACGCTGGAGCGCGCCGCGGGCGACGTGAAGGTGCTGCCCGACCTCGTCGCCCTGGAGGCGAAGGCGACGGCGGCGGCCAAGACGGCCTCCGGGGGCCTGGCGGCCGGCGACACCCTCGACGCGGCGCTGCGCAAGGCCCAGGGCGAGGCCCGCGGGTTCGGCTACAGCGACGGCCCCTGGTCGGGCGTGCAGTCGGCGCTGCAGGGCTCGGCCGACGCGGCCTACGGCGCCTTCAAGGCCGCCCACGGCCGCCACCAGAAGGCCTGCGGCGACCTCGCGCTGGGCCCGCGTCACCCCATCGTGTTGAAGACGCGCAAGGCGCTGGAGACCCGCAGCGCGACGGCCGAGGCGGCCATGAAGGCGGCCCGCGACCGCGCGACGAGCGCCTGCGCCCGCCTGCCCGACATCGTCAGCAAGCGCGACCAGCGGGCCCGGGCGCTGCAGACCATCCTCGACGGCGTGCTGAAGCGGGGCAAGCTGGACACCCGCCCCGAGACCATCAAGGTGCTGCGCGACAGCGTCGATCAGCTCGGGGCCGAGCTGGTCACTGCGGGCAAGGCGTGCGAGGCGGCGATGGCGGCGAACGCGGAGGCCGACACGGCCTGGGAGGCGCTGCAGGGCCGGTAGCCGGCCGGGCGGTCAGGGCGGGCCAGCGTCGGGGACGCCCGCGTCGGGCACCACCTCGGGCTCGGGCGGCGGATCGCGCTGCACCAGGGTGACCTTGCCCGGGCGCACCTCCACCAGGGCCAGGCCCGGCGGGGCGGCCGCGTCCACCACGCGGCTCTTGAGGATGCGGCGGTTGGGGTTGGCCCCGGCGACGTTCACGAACACCTCGATGCGATCGGGATCGAGGGCCCGCAGCAGGCGCACCGGGCCCGACAGCGTCACGTCCGCGGTGGGCGGGCTCACCTCATAGCCGGGCGAGCCCTGGGGCTCCCCGCGCACCGCGATGGCCAGGCCGTCCACGATGCGGGTGTCGGTGCGCTCCTCGATGACGAGCTTCACCCGGTACGTCTGGTTGCCGTGCAGGAAGGCCGCGTACTCCGGGGGCTTGGTCAGCTCGACGTCGAGCGTCACGCTCTGGTTGCGGCCGGCCAGGTCGATGCGATCGGTGAGCACCTCGCCCAGCCGCGAGACCGCCGAGGCCGCCCCCTCCACCTTCACGGTGGGCGGGATGACCTCCATGCCCACCAGGCGGAAGCCATCGGCCGGCTCGCCGTGCAGGTCCGGGCGGACCGGCTTCACGTCGGCCATCTTCTCCTCGAAGCGCAGCAGCATCGCCGGCGGCCGCACCTCCCGCACCCGCAGGCCCGGCGGCACCTTGAAGAGGTCGCGCTCGAAGGCGTACGTGTTGCCCTCGAGGCCCGTCAGGCGGACGTCCAGGGGCGGGATGTCGAGGGACTCCAGGTCGCCGTAGCGGCCCTCCACCGTCACCAGGACCTTGTCGGCCACGGGGCTCACGAGGACGCGGTTGGAGGGGTGGACGACCCGCACGGGCACGCTGACGGTCACCAGCGCGATCTGCTCCTCGTGCTTGATGATCACGAGGCTCACCGCGAGGATCAGGGCCACCACCTTGATGGGCAGGTGCTCGAGGAACAAGGCCCGCATCAGCGCTCCACCGGCCGCTGCTCGTCGCGGTCACCGCGGTGCAGGCCGCGCGCCCGGCGGCGGTCGCGCAGGCGCGGAGACCGCTTGATGAGCAGATCGGTGAGGCGATCGCGCAGCTGATCCACGTCGAGATCCTGCTCCAGCTTGCCGCCCTCGGCCAGGGACACTGCCCCGCGCTCCTCGCTCACCACCAGCACGACGGCGTCCGTCTCCTCCGACAGGCCGAGGGCCGCGCGGTGGCGGGTGCCCAGGTTGCGGGCGATGTTCGGGTTGATGCTCATGGGCAGGAAGACGCCCGCCGCCTCCACCCGGCCCTGCCGGATGACCACGGCGCCGTCGTGCAGCGGGTTCTGCCGCTCTGGCACGAAGAGCGCGTAGAGCAGCTCCTTCGTCACCTTGGCGTCCAGCGTCGTCGCGTCCTCCATGTAGGGCGACAGGTCGGCCTCGCGCTCCACGACGACGAGGGCCCCGATGGCCTGGCGGGCCAGCGAGTCGGACGCCTTCACCAGCTCCTCGATGACCTGGGCCCCCTGCCCCGTCCGGAACGCCGTCAGGAACTGCGTGCGCCCGAACGCCGCGAGCGCCCGGCGGATGTCGGACTGGAAGAGCACCACCACGATGAGGAAGAGGCTGTTGATGAACTGCTGGAGCAGCCAGTTGAAGGTCGGGAGGTTGACGTAATCTTCCTGGCTGAAGAAGTAGAGCAGGACGATGGCCACCAGCCCGATGAGCATGGGCACCGCGCGGGTGCCCTTGATGATCAGGAGGACGCGGTAGATCAGGTAGTAGACGATGGCGACGTCGAGGATGGTCGACGTGACGTCGAGGAGGGCGCTGCCGCTCATGGCCCCACCCCCGCGGCCCGGGCGGCCTGGGCCACCGCCACCGCGTCCGCCGCCGCCGCGACGTCGTGCACGCGCAGCAGGTGGGCGCCCTGGAGCACGGCCACCGTGTGCGCCGCCACCGTCGCCGCCTCGCGCTCGCCCACCGGCCGGCCGGTGAGCGCCCCGAGGAACGACTTGCGCGACAGCCCCACCAGCACGGGGTAGCCCAGGGCGGCCAGGCGCGGCAGGCCGGCGAGCAGCGCCACGCACTGCGCCGGCGTCTTGCCGAAGCCGATGCCGGGATCGAGGCAGAGCGCCTCGGGCGCCACCCCCGCCGCCTGCGCCCGGCCCGCGGCCGCCGCCAGGCTGGCCACGACGTCGCCCACGATGTCCGGGCTGGAGAGATCGCCCTGCTGCATCGTGAGCGGGGTGCCGCGCATGTGCATCAGCACCAGGCCGGCGCCCGTCCGGGCGGCCAGGCCGGCCATCCCCTCATCGGCCAGGGCGCTGACATCATTGATGATCTCGGCGCCTGCCGCGAGCGCGGCCGCCGCGACGGCGGCCTTCTGGGTGTCGATGGAGAGGGGGGCGTCGACCCGGGCCCGCAGCCCCTCCAGGACGGGGATGACGCGGGCCAGCTCCTCGTCGGCGCTGGTCGGCTGGCTGCCTGGGCGGGTGGACTCGCCGCCCACGTCGATGACGTCGGCGCCGGCGGCGAGGAGGGCGAGGGCGTGGTCGATGGCGCGGGCCGGGGTGAGGAAGCGGCCCCCATCCGAGAACGAGTCGGGGGTGACGTTGACCACCCCCATCAGCCGCACGCGCGGCGTGTCCTCCCACTGCAGCCGCCGTCGGCCGACCTGCCAGCGCAACGCGTCGATCCCCTCAACCCCGGCCGGTTCGAGAGGCGCCCCCGCACCTCCCGTCGCGCCCCTCAGGCGCCGTCTGCCTGCGACTCCGGCAGCATGCCGGGGTGACGCTTCTCCTTGGTGGCGTAGACCGCCTTGGGCCGCCGGCCCGAGCCGCCCGCCTCCGGCGCCGCCGTCTTCACGGGCGGCAGGGCCTCGCCGCGGATCACGGCGTCCACCTCGGTGGTGTCCAGCGTCTCGCGCAGCAGCAGAGCCTCGGCCAGATCCCGGAGCTTGTCGATGTTATCGGAGAGCAGCCGCCGGGCGAGCTGGTAGGCGTCCATCACGATGCGGCGCACCTCGGCGTCGATCTCGATGGCCGTCTGCTCGGAGTAGTCGCGGTGCTGGGCGATCTCGCGGCCCAGGAACACCTGCTCGTCCTTCTTGCCGAAGGCCAGGGGCCCGAGCTTGTCGCTCATGCCCCACTCGCAGACCATGCGGCGGGCGGTGTCGGTGGCCATCTCGATGTCGTGGCCGGCGCCCGTCGTGAGCTGGTTGAAGATCAGCTCCTCGGCGATGCGGCCGCCCATCAGGATGGACAGGCGCTTCTCCGCGTAGTCCTTCGTCATGGACAGCCGATCCTCCGTCGGGAGCTGCTGGGTGACCCCCAGGGCGCGCCCGCGCGGGATGATCGTGACCTTGTGGACGGGGTCGGTGCCCGGCAGCAGGCGCGCCACCAGGGCGTGCCCGGCCTCGTGGTAGGCCGTCGTCCGCTTCTCGGCGTCCGAGATGATCATCGAGCGGCGCTCGGCGCCCATCAGGACCTTGTCCTTGGCCATCTCGAAGTCGGACATGGCCACGACGTCCCGGCCGCGCCGCGCGGCCAGCAGGGCCGCCTCGTTCACCAGGTTCTCCAGGTCGGCGCCGGCGAAGCCCGGCGTGCCACGGGCGATGACCGCCATGTCGCACTCGGGGGCCAGGGGCACCTTGCGGGTGTGCACCCGCAGGATCTGCTCGCGGCCGCGCACGTCGGGGCGGTTGACCACCACGCGGCGGTCGAAGCGGCCCGGCCGCAGCAGCGCGGGATCCAGGACGTCGGGGCGGTTCGTCGCCGCGATGAGGATGACGCCCTCGTTCGACTCGAAGCCGTCCATCTCCACGAGGAGTTGGTTGAGGGTCTGCTCGCGCTCGTCGTGGCCGCCGCCCAGGCCGGCGCCGCGGTGGCGACCCACCGCGTCGATCTCGTCGATGAAGATGATGCAGGGGGCGTTCTTCTTGCCCTGCTCGAAGAGGTCGCGCACGCGGCTCGCGCCGACGCCCACGAACATCTCCACGAAGTCGGAGCCCGAGATGCTGAAGAACGGCACCCCGGCCTCACCGGCCACGCCGCGAGCCAGGAGCGTCTTGCCGGTGCCCGGCGGGCCCATCAGCAGCACGCCCTTGGGGATGCGGCCGCCCAGGCGGGTGAACCGCTTGGGATCACGGAGGAACTGGATGATCTCGTCCAGCTCGTCCTTGGCCTCCTCGACCCCGGCGATGTCGTCGAACGTCACCTTCTTGCCGCTCTCGGAGAGCAGCTTCGCCTTGCTCTTCCCGAACGACATCGCCTTGCCGCCGCCGCTCTGCAGCTGCCGCATGAAGACGAAGAAGATGACGAAGAGCACCAGCATCGGCAGCCAGGTGATGACCACGCTCTGCAGGAACGAGCCCTCTTCCTTGGGCAGGTACCGGAACGTGAAGCCCTTCTCCTTGTCGGCCGCCTTCTCGGCGATGTCCGCCTGGAGCTTCTCGCCGATGGGCCCGACCACCAGGAAGGGGCGCTCTTCATCGCGCAGCTTGCCGCGGATCTGATCCCCGTCGACCACCAGCTCGGCGACGCGGTTCTGATCGAGGTAGCGCTTGAATTCGTCGAAGCCGACCTCACCGTTCTGCCGGCCCGCTCCGGGGAGGAGCCGGTAGATCGTGATGAAGGCGACGATGAGGATGAGCCAGAGGAGGCCCGTCTTGTAAGGCTGCCGCACCGTGAGTCCTTTGCGGGGCGAGGATCCGAAAATCCGTCGCCTTCAGGCGAAGTTCAACATTCTTGCTTAGCACGCGGCCCGCGAGGGTCGCAACCGGACGCTTCGCCCCGCGGCCCGCGTCGGTCAGGCATCTGACGCCGTGGGCGACCCGGACGATTCGCCCGGAGACACAACGTCGACGCGCCAGGCCGGGCCGGCGGTGTGCCGGACCCGCTCGGTGGCCCGGAGGCCGTGCACCCAGATGACGCCGGCCGCGTCCGCCAGCACCGGCCCACGCCGCGCCGCGATGGGGACGCCGGCGTCGCTGAAGGCGCGGGCGAGCGGCCGGTGGCCGGGCGCGCCCAGCAGGCGGACGCGCTCCCCGGCCTCGGCCGCGCGGAGCGTCCACGGGAACGGGGCTGCCGCCGCGGCGATGCGCACCGCCGCGCTGCCGTCGTCGACCGCGACGCGCACTTGCAGGGAACCCCAGTGGTAGACGCCCGGCCCTGGCACCGACTGCGGGGGTGGCGTGGGCCCGGGCGGCGGCGCCATCGGGGCCAGCCGCAGCGTCTCCCCGGCCCGCCACACCCGCACGCCGCCAGGCAGGTCCGTCGGCCCCGGTCCCGCAGCCTCGACGAGCGCGATGGCCCCCCGGGAGCGCCGGGGTTCCGCCCCCAGCCGTCGCAGCACCCGCGCCAGCACGCGCCGCCGGACCACCGCGGGCGTCGCGTCCAGGCCCGCCACCACGAGGGCCTCCCCGTCGGCCGACACCCCACGGGCCTCGGCGTCATCGGCCAGCACGTCGACGAGGGCGTCCGCCTGCCGGGCGTGGTCCGCGCTGGCCGCCGCCGCCGCCCGCCAGCCGGACCCGAACACCTGGTCGAAGGCCGGCAGCAGGACGTGCCGGACGCGGTTGCGCAGATAGCGATCGTCGGCGTTGGTCGGATCGAGGACCGGCTGGAGCCCGGCCCGCTCGCCCCAGGCGCGGACGTCGGCCCGCGCCACCGCCAGCCAGGGCCGCCGGAAGCACCCGCGCGCGGCCGCCATGCCGGCGAGGCCCCGCACCCCGGCCCCCTCGGCCAGGCGCATCAGCACCGTCTCCACCTGATCTTCGCGCGTGTGCGCGAGGGCCACGCAGGGGTAGCCCTCGGATCGGGCGCAGGCCTCGAGGGCCGTAAGGCGCGCCCGGCGCGCCTGATCCTCGGGGCCCTGGCCGGCGCCGAGCTGGACGGGCAGGACGAAGACCGGCACACCGAGCGCCCGCCCCGCCGCTTCGACGGCCCGGCAGGCCGCCGCCCCGTGGGGGCCGAGGCCGTGGTCGACGACGGCCGCTCCGAGCGTCCAGCCGCCCAGGCTGGCCGCCGCGTGGAGCAGCGCCAGCGAGTCGGCGCCGCCGCTGCAGGCCACCAGCAGGCGCCCAGGGGGCAGCAGGCCGCTCGCCTGGGCGTCCCGCAGGGCGGCGAGCGGGGCCGTCAAGGCAGCCAGTCCCCCTCCCGGGCGCGCAGATCGGCGATGGACTCCTCGGGGAGCGCCAGCGGCACGCCGCCCGCGCCCAGCAGGCCGATGATCGACACCAGGTTGCCGACGGCGTCGAAGATGGGGGTGCCCGGCGGCAGCGGGGGCCCGGCCAGGCGCCAGTACCACCGCAGATCGCCGGCCCCGCGCGCCTGGACGAGCAGCTCGATGGGCCAGGAGGGGCCAGCGGCGTAGACCCGGCGGCCGGGCCAGAGCGCCCCCTTCTCGGCGGCCGGCGCCTGCCCCGGGGCCGGCAGCTCGACGTCGAGGACGGCGAGGCCGACGCGGGCGTCGATGAGGCCGACGGCCGCCGGACGCCACTGGGCGTCCGCACCCTGGATCTCGATCACGTCGGCGTCGTCGCGGGGCCAGCCCTCCACGATGGCCGAGGCCGTGACCACGCGGTTGGCCGCCACGAGCCAGCCCCGGCCCGTCACGAGGGTGCCGCCCGGCACGGTGAAGCCCTTGGGGACGCTGCGCTGGCGGCGCAGCTCCACCTGACGCGGCCGGATGGTCGTGTTCAGCGCGGTGCGCCCCGTCGGGGTGAGCAGGCCCACCAGGCGGTCGTCGGCGTGGGCGCCGCCGGCCCCCAACAGCGCCAGACCGAGCGTGATGACGAGTCGGTGCAACATGTTGCACTCCACCGATCCGGGCTGCGGCCCCTATTGTCGCGAAGTTTTCGCCCCTCGCGGGAACCCGGGCGCCGGGCCGCTGTCGAAGGGCGCGAACACTCGCGCGGTTTCCGAAATCGCACGGTCGATGCAGACGGGTCAAGGCGAGGAAGACGAGTCGATTCAGGCGCTTGGGGTTGACCAGCGGCTGGACCACGCGTATCCTCCCTGGCACTTCAGGGCCCCGTCTACCGTCTGCCGATCGGAAATGGGGACGCGCCTCGCGAGGATCGAGCGGAGGACCGACTCTTGAGCAAGAACCAATCCCAGCTTCGCGTCGCCGTTCTCTGGCACGACACGGTGGTCTCCGAGACCCTCGTGGACGGCCGGGCGGTCACCATCGGCGAGGACGTCAAGAACACCCTGATGATCCCGGACGTGGCCAACGTCGGGTCGAAGTACGTGCTCTTCAGCCCCGATCGCGACGGCTACACCCTGCACCTCAGCGAGCAGATGACCGGCAAGGTCCAGCTCGGGGGCAAGGAGACGGACGTCGCCGAGGCCCGCAAGGGCAAGGGCAAGGACCTCGCCATCAGCGGCAAGGACTGGGGGATGCTCGATCTGGGCCCCCTGGCCATCTTCTTCCAGTTCGTGGACGACCGGGCCGCCGTGCCCGTGCGCCCCATCTGGGGGACGCTGGACGCGCCCGTGCTCGGGTCGCTCCTGACCGCCCTCACCCTGCACCTCGGCGTGCTCATCGCGGCCTTCATGCTCTATGAGGACAAGCCGCAGCTCACCGACATCGACCTCGACGACCGCTTCATGAAGGTCATCGTCGAGGAGCCGCCTCCCGAGATCGAAGAGAAGGAGGAGGAGGAGTCGGTGGACGAGGACGTCGGCAAGAAGGCCGGCGGCGAGGAAGGGAAGTTCGGCGAGGAGGACAAGAAGGACAAGTCCAAGGTGCCGAAGCGCGACGGCGAGATGGTCGACAAGATCAAGGACGTCGGCATCCACAAGGCCCTCGGCTCGAACCTCCTCGGCCGCGGGCCCCTGAAGAACGTCTTCGGTGACAAGACCGGCTTCGACTCCAAGCTCAACGCGGCCATGAGCGGCGTGGGCGACGAGCTGGTGGTGGGCAACGGCGCCGGCGGCATGGGCCTGCGCGGCACCGGCACCGGCGGTGGTGGCGAGGGCTTCGGCCGCATCCACGGCATGGGCCGCATCGACACCGGCGGTGGCCGCGGCACCCGGGCCAAGCTCGGTGGCAAGGGCCCCGCCAAGAAGAAGGTCCGCGTGAAGGCGGCGGGCGGCTCGGTGGCCGGCTTCTGCAAGCAGCAGGACATCCAGCGCGTCGTGAGCGCCCGCTCCTCGGGCATCCAGTACTGCTACGAGCGCGAGCTGGCCCGCAACCCGGAGCTCCAGGGCAAGGTGTCCATGAGCTGGCGTATCGGCCTCGACGGCAAGGTGGTCAAGGCCATCGTCGAGAGCAGCACGCTCGGCAACAAGACGGTCGAGGGCTGCATGCTCCGCCAGATCGAGCGCTGGACGTTCCCCAAGCCCGACGGCGGGATGTGCCAGATCAAGTACCCGTTCGTGTTCAGCGCCGGCCTCTGAGCCCGGCGGCCGGGCGACCGGCCTGATCTCGCGAAGACGGCGTCCCTCGGGGCGCCGTTTTCGTTTTCAGCCTCCGCGACTGGCCGTCACGACTCGACGGGCGAGGAGCGGCCCCGGCGCGCGGCAGCAGGGCGCCGACGCCGCGCGGCGGCCAGGCCGCGGGGATCGCTCAGGACGCGGGGGGTGGGGTCAGAGGTCGATGATGATGACGCGGGCGGGCTCGGGCTCGGGGGTCTCGTCGTCCTCCTCGGGCCACTGCTCGACGGGCAGGGGCAGCTCCAGGCGGGGCTGATCCTGGCCGCGTCGCCGCTCCTCTTCGCGCCGACGGATCTGCTCGATGATGTAGCCATCCAGCATGGGGGCACCTCCTCCAGCACCGGACGCCGGGGGCGTCACCGGGGCGTGCACGTACGACACCCGGTCTGGGTTCAATGTCGCAGATGCCGGGCAGCCCGCGCAAACCTCAGGGGCGCCTGGCCGCGTCGGCTGGAGGGCCCCCGCGAATCCAGCGGTCCCGCCACCAGACGCCCCGGGCCTGGAGAGCCGCGAGCTGCCAGCCGACGGGGCCCATGAGCACGCCGCCGCGCAGGAGGAAGACGCGCAGCCACCGCCAGGCGACCCGGAACAGGGTGTCGGCGAGGAGAGGCCGCTGGCCGGCCAGGCGGCGCTCCTCGGCGGCCCAGGCGGCGTAGCGGCGGGTCTTCTCGCGGGCGTGGGCGAGATCGCGGTAGCCGCGGTGGTCGATGGGCACGGCCAGGTGAGCGACGGCGCCGGCCAGCTCCGGGCGCTCGTGGACGCGGGCTGGGGGCCAGCGCGCGGCCTCCCGGCGGACGAGGCGCACCCGGGCGGCGGGGTAGTAGCCGCCGAAGCGCAGGAACCGCTCACCGAGGTGGCTGCGGATGGGCAGGCGGAAGCCGGCCACGCGGGCGGGGGCCGCCTCGATGGCCGACCGCAGGCGATCCAGGCCGCCTGGAGGGAGGCGCTCGTCGGCGTCGAGCAGGACGATCCAGGCGCAGGGCGTCGAGCGGCGGCCCAGCTCCCGCAACGTGCCCAGGTCGCCGGCGCCGGCGACGACGCGGGCCCCTGCCTCGCGAGCGATGGCCGCCGTCTCGTCGGTGCTCGCGTCGTCGATGACGACCAGATCGTCGACGCCCGCCAGGCTCGCGAGGCAGGCCGCGATGTGGCCGGCCTCGTTGCGGGCCACGACGACGCCGGCCAGGCCACCGGGCAACCGCGGCGACGGCCCGGGCATCTCTCCGCGACTCTGAGGAGGTGTCATGGCCGCCATCCGCGTCTACTCCACCCGGACCTGCTTCTACTGCATGGCCGCGCGCCGCCTGCTGCACCGCCTGGGCCTCGACTTTGAAGAGATCGACGTCACCGGCGATGACGCCACCCGCCACTGGCTCGTCGAGGCCAGCGGCCAGCGTACGGTGCCCCAGATCTTCTTCGGAGACACCTCTATCGGCGGCTACACCGACCTCGTGCGGCTCGAGCGCGCGGGCGAGCTGCCCCGACTGCTCGCCGAGGGCTGATCTTTCCACACCGGCTCCTCCGGCCCCCGTACCTCGGTTGGTTCGACCCGCCTTGACAGGTCGCGCGGGCCGTCTGTAAGACGTCCGGACGCCTGGCCCCACCGGTGGGGAGTCCGCGGACATAGGGTTGACGATCGGAACCGCCGGTCGGCTTCGGAGGAGCAGATGGGATTGATTCGCCAGTACGGTGCCCTGGTCGCGCTAGGGGCGCTCTTCTCGTTCGGTGGGTGCACCGAGCAGGTGGAGGACATCAACCGGGTGCAGCCGAACGCGCTGAAGAAGGATCTCTTCAGCGGCGAGTGGTACTTCGCCCGCACGGTGATCGATGTGCCCTACGAGGCCGACGGCACGTTCGTCGGTGATCGCCAGGAGTACTTCTTCTCCGAGGACTTCCCGGCGCTCCGCGTGCGGTGGCGCATCGAGGAGGACCGCCTGCTGGCGTGCCGCGTGGACGAGATCGTCCTCAACGGCAACGACACCCCCGGCCGGACCGAGGGCGACGAGAAGGACCCGACCAACGCCGAGTCCCGCGCCGCCGCGGACGCCGATGGGGCGGGCTTCGAGAAGTTCCCCTGTGACCACCCGGTCGCGGCGTTCCGCATCCAGGGTCACTTCGACATCCAGCGCCAGTACAACAGCAGCACTGGCGAGCAGTCGAACGTGATCTCGGAGAACAGCTCCGACCGCCCCTGGTACGAGCGGGACTACATCCGGGTGGACTGGGCCGACCTCGGCCTGACCGACCTGGGCTACAACCTGAACTCGGCCCGGGACATGGGCTGGATCGGCGGCATCGAGGCCCCCTACTACGTGCAGGAAGAGGGCAGCAACTGCGAGCGCAACGCCGACGGGTCCATCGACCTGAAGACCTGCGACGAGGGCTTCCTGCCCCCGGTCATCGATGATGAGACCATCCTCATCACCAACCGCATGACCATCGTGCCGCCCGACGGCCTCTTCACCTGCTTCATCACCAGCTACTACGGCTACGGCACCCCCTGCACCCTGAGCGAGATCGGCATGCGCATGTCGTTCGCCAAGGTGCCGGAGCGCGCCATGGGCCCCCACCCCGAGATGTACGAGCCCATCTACTACCCCGACGAGACGTTCGAGCGCTTCGGCGTCTGGCGCGTCGTGAAGGGCGTGTACACCCCGGGCCGTGGTGAGACCGACTTCCAGCAGTACCTCGGCACCCGCTGGAAGATGTTCAAGGAGACCCACCGCTGCAACGGCGACGAGTGCACCCCCCTCCCCCTGTCGGAGCGGGAGATCAACCCCATCGTCTACTACCTGAACCGCGAGTTCCCGGTGGACCTCAAGCCCATCGCGTTCAAGATGGCCAAGGAGTGGAACGACGCCTACAACGGCATCAAGCCCGGCCTCGACCTGACCACCTCCTGCAAGGTGGAGTGCGCCGGCGGCAAGTCCGTCGACCAGTGCTCGGCGACCGACCCCGACTGGAAGATGACCGGCACCTGCGCCTTCGAGCTGCGTGAGAACGACGGCACGAAGTTCATGGGCGACCTGCGCTACAACTTCATCTCCTTCATCGAGGAGGCCGGCTCCGGCCAGCCCTGCGGCGTCGGCGGCCCCGCCAACGACCCCGAGACCGGCGAGCTCATCAACGCCACCGCCTATGTCTATGGCAACGGCTGCTTCGACTACATCGAGAACACCGTCATGGACATGGTGGACATCCTCTGCGCCCAGAAGGCGCGGGACGGCGTGTCGCCCCTGCCCAACGCCTGCCGCGGCATCGACGAGAACCAGTTCCTGCGCGGCCTGAACATCCTCGAGATCATGCAGGCCCAGGGCTACAAGCAGCCCCCCCGCACCCCCATCCGCGGCCTCACCGGTGGCGCGGGCACCGACGGCGCCGCTCGCCGCCTGGACGACATGCGCATCCGCATGGAGGAGATCGACCACCACGCCGGCAGCCTGCACACCCGCCGCCTGGTCGCCGAGCAGGCCGGCCTGGATCGCGTCCTCATCCCCGACGAGCTGGCCCGTGAGGTCTCCGGCGGCCTGGCCCGCAACGCGGCCGAGCTGACCGACGAGCAGGTCAAGCTGGCCAACCCCTTCGGCCCCCCCGGCAGCGCCACCAAGAGCATCACGGACCGCATCGACCACCTGGCCGCTCGCGCCGTGGAGCCCGCTGACTACCTCTTCAACGACGGCGGCCTGTGGCAGTTCGCCCAGACCCACATGCAGCTCGATCGCGCCGCCTTCAAGCAGGTCATCCGCGAGCAGGCCTTCCGGGCCACCACGCTGCACGAGCTCGGCCACAACATGGGCCTGCGCCACAACTTCATCGCGTCGTTCGACCGGGCGAACTTCTTCCCCGAGTACTACGAGATCAAGAAGCAGGTCGCCGAGGAGCTGGGCCCCGAGCCCGAGTTCGTCCCCTTCCAGGAGAACGACGAGACCCCCGAGGAGTTCTCGGAGCGCTACGCCGCGTGGGACACCCGCCGCCAGGCCCGCCTCGCCCGCGAGACCGAGCTGGGCATCCGCAACTACCGCTACAGCTCCATCATGGACTACAGCGGCCTGCTCTATAACGACTGGAACGGCCTGGGCTCCTACGACAAGGCGGCCATGCGCTTCCTGCACGCCGGCCTCGTCGACCAGAGCGAGTGCGAGGGTGGCATCGATCGCTGCGCCACCGCCCAGCGCACCCACGTGAAGTGGTACCAGGGCGGCGAGCTCTGCGAGGCCAACGGCGACTGCCCCCACGCGGGCGACGGCCAGACCTGCCGCCGCGACGAGCGCATCACCGGCAACCTGGGCGTGAGCATCTGCTCCAACTGGGACGACGACCAGCGCGCCAAGGGCAAGTTCAACCCCCGCCAGGCCTTCTGCACCGACGACCGCGTCGCCGATCAGCCGTTCTGCAACCGCTTCGACGAGGGCGAGAGCTCCGAGGAGATCGTGCGGAACATGATCGAAACCTACGAGCGGCTCTTCGTGTTCAACAACTTCCGCCGCTACCGCAAGGCCTTCAGCGTCAGCGGGTACCTCAACCGGATCTACGGCCGGTACTTCGTGGTCATCGGCGACCAGATGCAGGCGCTGCTGTACAAGTACTTCTACGAGCCCGGCTTCCGCACCAACACGGGCCCCGGCGGCTTCTACGACATGTTCCGCGCCACCGTGCTCGGCTTCGACTTCCTGGGCAACGTCATGGCCCAGCCCGAGTCCGGCTCGTTCCGCTGGAACGAGGACACCGAGATGTTCGAGCAGCTCTCGGATGACCTGGTGGAGAACCCGAACCGCGAGACCATCAACATCCCCCTCGGCCTGGGCAAGCCCCTGTACTCCTCCTACGAGGACGGCTACTTCGGCGAGGTCCAGCGCCTGGCCTACGTGGGGACGTTCTACGACAAGATCGCGGCGCTCCGGGTCCTGACCTCCCGTGACTTCGGCCAGAGCAACCTGCCGAACGACGAGCGGTTCTACCTGAGCTTCCACGACTTCTTCCCGAACGCGTTCAAGGATCTGCTGGGGGCGTTCATCTCCGGCCAGGTCTCGGCGCCCGCCCAGGTCTACGACCCGGAGACCCGCACCATCCAGGCGCGCACCTTCTGGGACGGCAGCTTCTTCGGCAGCGACGACACCTTCGATCCCCGCGCGCTCAACCCCGAGGGCCAGCGCGTCGCCCCCGGCGCGAGCACCCAGCTCTTCATCTACAGCCTGCTGTACTCGGCCATCTACACGCCGTACTACCTGGACCTGAGCTACACCAACGCCATCCGCGTGTTCGAGCTCGGCGGCCAGACCGGCTTCTCCATCGAGGGTCTCGATGGCCAGGACTACGAGATGTGCGAGAGCCCGCTGACCCACCGCCGCTTCGTGGCCGTGCGCACCGAGCTCACCGACAGCATCGCCATCCAGGCCGTGGAGCGCTGCCAGGCGCTCGTGGCGGACTACACCCTCTTCTCGACCGCCATCGAGACGGGCAACCTGCCCGAGGGCCGCACCCGCGCCGAGACCGAGGACGCGCTGCGCAGCACGCGCAACCTCCTGGAGAACCAGGAGGACCGCATGTCCAACATGGTCTACATCTCCGACCTGATGGGCATCGGCTCGCTCTGAGCCTGGCCCGGCGGCGACCCACGCGGTCGCCGCCTCCCTCCCCTGCTCCTCGCTTCGTCCGCCGCCGGCCCTCGCCGGACACGGCGTCCTGCGCTCAGGCCAGCGTGTAGAGGTTGTCCAGCAGCCGGTACTCGCCGACGTCGGAGATGGCGTCGATGACCTCGGGGTAGACGAGGCGCAGCTCCGCGAAGGCCTCCCGCGGCAGCCACATCAGCAGGCAGCGCCGCCCGGCGACGCACGCCGCGGTGGCGGGCCGGTTCTGCACCAGCGAGATCTCGCCGAAGATGTCGCCCTCGCGCAGGGTGCCCACCGGGCGGGCGTCCCCTCCCCGGGCCACCGTCACCTCGACGAGGCCGTCGAGGATGATGAAGAGGCCGGGGCTCAGCGCGCCCTCGGTGATGATGACCTCGCCGGGCGTCGCCATGCGCGACTGGAACCGGGTGATGAGGGCCCCCCGCCGGTCGGCGTCGAGGCCGTGGAAGAGGGGCGAGAGCCGCATCAGGTTGCCGACCATGCGGTCGCAGACCTGGCGCGCCAGGGCGTCCTGCAGGCTGCGCACCGCGGGGCCCATGGCCTCGAGCACGCCCCGATCCAGCTCCAGGATCTCGGCGGGCCCGTCGGCGACCACCGAGGCGATGCGGGGGGAGTCGGTCACCAGGGCCATCTCGCCGAAGACCTCGCCCTCGCCCAGCCGCCCCAGCACCGCCTCCTCGTCGCCGCGGCGGCGGGAGACCAGGGCCTCGCCCCACGCGATGAGGTGCACGCTGCGGCCCACCTCGCCCTCGGCGAGCAGGACGTCGCCGTCCTGGGCGCGCCGCAGCGTCATGGCGCGGGCGGCCGCCTCGAAGGGCTCGGCCGGCAGGTCGGAGAGGAGCGGAAGTCTTGGCAATCGCTCAGGAAAGTTCGCGCCCCGGATGATGTCGCTGGCCCGCTTGTCGACCTCGGCCACCACGTCGGCGAACGCCTCGGGCAGCGCCGCCAGGTCGGCGGCCGTGGGCGCCGGCGTGGGCATCTCGAAGATGGGATCGCCCCACTGGCTCGATGGTGACTGGGCGTAGTGCCGCGTCAGCAGGCTGTAGGCGCGATCGACGAGCTCGGGCTCGACGCCCATGGACTCGAGCAGCTTCGTCGCCCAGAGCGCCCGCAGCGGGAAGCCGCCCAGGGTGAAGTAGTCGATGCAGTTGCGCAGGATGCGCAGCCCGGCGTCCTGCTCGCCCACCCGCAGGAGCAGCTCGGCCGCCCGGACGCGCAGGCGATAGTCGAGGGGGGCCTTGCGCATATGCGCGAGGCACTGGCGCAGCGCGGGATCCAGGCTCGCGGCGGTCTCGTCCATCGACGCCTCCTCCGGCCAAGCTACCAGGGCGGGACCGGGGCCGCTAGCGGGCCGGCGCTCAGTCCCGCTGCATCCACAGCCGCGACTCCCCCTCCGCGGCGCACTCGAAGAGGTCCAGGTCGCCATCGCCGTCGAAGTCGCCGGGGCCGAAGTCGGAGGTGGCGATGTCGAGGCCGCGCTCGAAGGCCTGGGACGACTCGAAGAAGGTGGCGGTGCCATCGTTGAGCAGGATGGCGCTGCGCGAGGCCTCGATGCGGCCGTCCGCGAAGAGCAGGCCGTAGATCGCCACCACCAGGTCCAGGTCGCCATCGCCGTCCAGATCGGCCGGCACCACCTCGAACGCCGGCAGCGGCGGCAGCCCCCGGATGCGCTCATGGGCTGCCCGGAAGCCCGCCCGGCCGTCGTTGAGGTAGAGCGCGATGGCCGGCGTGCCGGGGCGGGACAGGCCCTCGACGTAGTCCTGGGGTAGCAGGACGTCCAGATCGCCGTCGGCGTCGACGTCGGCCAGGGCCACGTTGAGCCAGTCCCCCGGCAGTTCGTTGAAGGGCGAGGGCGCCCCGACCAGCCGCCCCCGGCCGTCGTTGAGCAGCAGGCGGTTGCGCGACGATCCGAAGGCCGCGCTGATGTTGTCCACCACGATCACCGCGTCGGGCAGGCCGTCGCCGTTCAGGTCGCCGATGGCCATGTCGTGGTCGTGGACGTCCACCGGGTTGAACTCGACGCGGGCGGACGCCTCGCTCAGCCCCCCGGCCCCATCGTTCAGGTACAGCCGCTCCGGCCCGTCGCGCTCGTTGTTCTCGGGGCTGCCGTTGCGCAGGAGGAGCAGATCGAGGTCGCCATCCCCCTCGACGTCCAGGAAGCTGGCGTCGTAGGCGTTGGCCCGGGCAGGGAAGCGCGCGGGCGCCGTCATGCGACGCCCCCCGTCGTTGCGGAAGTAGACGCTCTGCTCGCTGGAGAGGTTGGCCACGAAGAGGTCCAGGTCGCCATCGGCGTCCAGGTCGCCCACCGTCGTGTTCATGCCGTTGCCGGCGGGGGCCAGGGCGACGCGGGTGAAGCCGCCCCCGCCGTCGCCGTAGTGGATGGCCGGGGGCTGGGCCAGCCGCCCGATGCCGCCGATGGATCCCGCCGCCGTCACCAGGTCCACGTGGCCGTCGTCGTCCATGTCGGCCACCGTGACGTCGTTGCAGTCGCCGTCCGGCGTCAGGTTGCCGTCGGTCTCGTCCACGTAGACGCGGTAGCTGAAGGCGCCGTCGAGCACCGCCCCCCGACCGTCGACGTTGCGCACCTCGACGGCCACGGGCCCGCGGTCCCCCGCTGGCGTCAGCACCCGCCACTCTTCGTCCGAGACCCGCTCCAAGGCCCGCGGCGCGACGCCGCCCAGGCGGAGGGTGAGCCCGGGCCGCAGGTCCACCCCGCGCAGCGTCACGTTGGCGTAGCCGGGCACCAGCCCGTGGGGCGGGTCGAGCGTCGGGGCCACGTACTCCACGCCGTCGGGCAGCGCGCCGCCGACGCCGTCCAGGTTCACCGCGGAGACGGCCGCCAGCCCCGGTGGGTGCGGGGGCACCACGACGTCCAGCACCGCCTCACAGCCGGCCATGACCACCACCACGCGCTCGGCGGGCACGTCGTCGAAGGCCACCTGCACGCCGCGGTCGAGGTCGGCCCCGGTGACCCGCACGACCACCCCGCCCCAGATGGGCACCTGCGTCGGCGCCACCGTGCGCACCTCCGGCTGGATGCCGTAGGCCAGGATGTCGGGGCGCCGCCCGCTGCGGCCATCGGGGTTCGTCACGACCACCTCGACCGGGCCCTCGCGGCCCGGCGGCACCCGCACGCGGGCCCGGGTCCCATCGGGGCTCACGGAGATCACCTCGGCCAGGACGCCATCGAGCCGCACCTGCATGTCGGGCTCGAAGCTCTGCCCGACCAGCGTCACCACGCCCCCGCCGCACCGGCTCACGATGGGCGGCTCGGCCCCCTCCAGGATGGGCGGCCCGACGTAGCGCCAGGCCTGCTCGAGGGTGCCGAGCTGGCCGTCCGGGTTGTACAGCCGCACGTCGACGGTGCCCGCCGGCGCCGCGGCGCTGACGGCCCGGGCCCCGCGGCCGTCGGCGTCCACCCGCACGTCCAGCGCCTCCCACTCCCCCAGCCAGATGGTGGCCGGCGCGCGGAAGTCCCTGCCTCGCAAGCGAAAAGGCGTGCCGCCCAGGTCCGGCCCGCGCTCGGGCTCGATGGCCTCGATGACGGGCGGCGGCCACCAGGTGAAGCCCTCCGGCCGGGTGCCGGCCTGGCCATCGGGGTTCGTGACCGTGACGTCCACGGTGCCCGCCGGGTGGGGCGGCGCCGTCGTCGCCAGGCGCTCGGGGCTCAGGACGTCGGTGCGCAGGCCGGCGACGTCCCCCAGCGTGACCGTCGCGCCCGCCTCGAAGCCGCGGCCGTCGATGACCAGCAGCGTCTCCTCGGTGGTCGGCCCCTCGGGGGGGACGATCTGCAGGATCTCAGGAGGCGGCACGTACCGGAAGCCACCCGGCAGCGTCGCCACGCCGTCGGGCGTCTGCACCTCCACGTCCACCGCGCCCGCGGGCCCGGGGGGCGTCACGGCCAGGGCCAGCTCCCCGGACGCGACCTCGATGGCGGTGGCGGGCTGCCCGGCGAAGCGGACGGCCAGATCGGCGGTGAAGCCCTGGCCGCGGAGCGCCACGCGGGTGCCACCGGCGGCCGGGCCCCGCTCGGGGGCGATGAACAGCAGCCGCGGCGAGCCGGGCGGCGGGCGCACGGTGAACGACCCGGGCTCGTCCGGGGGCCAGAGGCGCTCATTCGCCTCGGCGTCCACGGCGAGGACGCGGTACCAGACCGTCGTGCCGGGCAGGAACGGCCCCCCCGTCGCGTGGCCGACGAACAGGCCGTCGGCGTCGCGGGCGAGGGGCACGCTCCAGCAGCCCGTCTCGGCCGGCGGGCCGGCGTCCACCCCCCGCCACGAGCGGTCGGGGCCCTCGTCCTCGCAGAGCCCGGCCAGGGCGTCGGGGCCCACGGCGCTCAGGCGCACCCGCACATGCAGCGGCGCCTCGCCGCCGTGGACGAGGGCCTCGAAGCGGTACGGACCCGCCGGGTCGGTGCCGGTGTCGACGACGGTGACGTGGACGAGCTGGAGGGGATCAGCGGCGCAGGCCGCGAGCAGCGCGGCCAGGAGGAGCGTGGTGGGGCGGCAGCGCGCCGGGCTTATTGCCCGAACTCCTTGCGCTCCGGCGCGTTGAGCGCGATGAACAGGCCGGCGCCGACCAGGGCGGCCACGCCCCCGACGACCAGCAGGGTGGTGCGGCTGCCGCTGACGAGCTTCACGTTGCCCGTCTGGATCTCGTCCAGGCCGAGGAGGAGGTCCTCATCGGGGGCGACGAGCTGGCGCGAGGTGAGCGTGAAGTTGAAAGGCGAGACCGCGTGGTAGCTGCCGCCGGTGTCGGTGACGCCCACCTTCGTGTTCTTGGTGACGACGACCTCTTCGCCCTCGGCGGTGGCCATCTTCACCACGCTGTTGATGCCGCCTTCCTGCGCCTTCGACAGCTCCTCGAGGGTGACGTTGTAGGTGTTGTAGCACCCGACCTGGGCCACCAGCGGCAGCGCCAGCAGCACCCGGGTCAGCTTCTGCAGCGAGAGGACGGGCATAGACGAAATCCACCTTGCACTGAGGCGGGGGCAGCCTGGGCGTGGCCTCGGGGGCCCCCGGACGCGTGGAACATACCCGAGGCAGCCAGGATTGCAAAGGGCAATGGATTGCCCCCGCAGCCGCCCGCGGGCTTGCGGGTCGCTGAAAAGCTCTGATAGATTCCGAGCGGTTCTGCTCGTTGGGAGCCGGCATGGGGGTGGGTCTCGCGAGGGCCCCACATCCCTGGCCTGAGACGTCGAAGGGCGCTGGTCTGTGGCCATCCGCCCGTAGAGGAAGTCCGCACATGCATCCGTGCCCGACCTGCGGACACGAAATCAAGGGTCGGCCCAACTTCTGCCCGGCCTGCGGATCGTCGCTCACCTATGACGCGGCCACCAGCGATCCGCTGATCGGCCGGACCATCGCCGCCACCTACCAGATCGAGGAGCTCATCGGCGAAGGCGCCATGGGCCGGGTCTACCAGGCGATGCAGCTTCACCTGAAGAAGCGCGTCGCCCTGAAGGTGCTCCGCTCCAACCTGGTCAGCGACCCCACGGTGGTGAAGCGCTTCGAGCGCGAGGCCCAGGCCGCCAGCCGCCTCAACCACCCCAACTGCATCTCCATCTTCGGGTTCGGCAAGGACGATCAGGGCGACCTGCTCTGGATGGCCATGGAGCTCATCCAGGGCCGCGACCTGGGCAACATCATCGCGACGGAGGCGCCCCTCACGGTCGAGCGCCTCGTCCACATCATGTCCCAGGTCTGCGAGGCGCTCGACGAAGCGCACTCGGCCATGATCATCCACCGCGATCTCAAGCCCGCGAACATCGTGTGCTTCGATCACCGTCGCAACCGCGACTTCGTGAAGGTGCTCGACTTCGGCATCGCGAAGATCACCGACCCCGACGAGAGCTACCAGCCCCTCACCCGGGACGGCATCGTCTGCGGCACGCCGGCGTACATGAGCCCCGAGCAGGTCCAGGGCTTCGAGCTGGACCACCGCTCCGACCTCTTCAGCCTCGGCATCATCCTCTACCAGGCCCTCACCGGCCGCCTGCCGTTCTTCGCCGAGTCCGCCGTCGAGGTGGCCACGAAGATCGTCATCGATGATCCCGAGCCGCCCTCCAGCGTCCGCCCGGAGTGGAGCTACCCGGCCGAGCTGGAGGCCGTGGTCCTCAACCTGCTGCAGAAGAACAAAGAGGACCGCTACCCCACCGCCATCGCCGTCAAGGACGCCCTCGAGGCGTGCCTCGACACCCTGCGCGAGCGGCGCGACGCCTCGCTGGATCTCTCGCCCCTCGAGCTGGCCGAGATCATGGCCGATCTGGACGCCCCCATGTCGGGCGCCGCGACGCTGCAGTTCAGCCAGGACGACGTGCGCAACGCCATGGCGGCGCAGCTCTTCCCGGGGCCGGCTGTCGCGACGCCGGTCTCCACCCCCACGCCGCCGCCTCTGCCCGTCGCGGCGCCCGCCGCGCGCGCCGACGCGCGGCCTGTCACGCCGCCGGAGGCCGCCCCCCAGGGTCGCGGCGCCGCCGTCGTCACCACGGCGCGCCTCGAGACACCGGGCGGCAACCGCAAAGGCCTGGTGGTCGCCGTCGCCGTCGCGGCGCTGGCCGCCGCCGGCGGCATCGCCTGGTACCTCATGAACCGGGGCTGAGCCCGCTCCGAGGTTCCTCCAAGGAAATCGAGAGGTTGGCCCCCCAGCGACCGCAGCAGCGGTCGCCAGGGCGCGCTCACGTCTCCGCGACGAAGAGCGCGTAGGCGGCCCAGACGGACGGGGGGAGCTGCGCGCGCACGGCGGCGCGGCGGGCGGCCGAGAGGGCCTCGGCCAGGGCCCAGGTGTCGGTGGCGTGGGCGGCGCCGGCGAGGAAGTGCAGCAGGAAGCTGCCATCCTCCTCCGTCTCCCAGCGGCGGACGAGCACCCCACCCCGCACGGCCGGCAGCAGCTCCGCCACCACGGCGTGGCCAGCGTCCCCCTCGACGGGGCCCATCAGGGTGGCGCAGACCGCGCCGGCCTCGGCCAGGGCGTCGCCGAGATCGGCCGCCGGCGTCGACGGCCCGTCCGCGATGAGGCCGAGCCCACCGTCGGCCTCGATGGCGCCCAGGATGTGCACCACGCGAGCCTCGCTGACCGCGCCGGGGAGGCCGGCCGGCGTCAGGTCGCCGCCGTGGCGGACCTCGACGGCGCTGAAGAAGCCCTGGCCCGACAGGGTGCTGATGCGCAGGTCGCGGGCCGTGGCGTCGTCGCCGATGATGCGGGCCGCCGGCGGCGCCGGGGGGCCCGCGAAGGCCGGGCCGGCGCAGGGGCAGGCCACGACCATCTCCATCCCCTCCCCCAGCGGCCCCGCGTCGTTGCGCAGGAGGCCGAAGGGCAGGTCGAAGAGCGGGCCGTCGGGCACGAAGATCACGCGCCGCGCGAGGGCGAGCAGATCGGCGACGGGGCCGAGCAGGCGGTTGTAGATGGCCGTGCCGACGGCCTCCAGCCGGGTGCCGGCCGAGCTGGACGCGTCGCGCAGGGCGTCGACGTCCGTGGCCCAGGCGCCGAGGCCGCGCTCGATGCGGTGGGCCCGCACGCCCTGCCCGTGGGTCGCGAACAGGAACGTCACGTCCTCGAAGCAGCGGAACTCGAGCTGCAGATCGGCGGCCCCGGTGCGCAGCCGCGGCCACACGGCCGCCTCGGTGGCGCCGACCTCGAGGGTGGGCTCCGCCTCGGGGGGCTCGCCCTGGCCCAGCCAGACCGCCCGGAACCCGACCTGATGCGCGTCGCGGATGTCGGCCGCCCAGGGGGCCGGGCGCCGCGCGCCGAGGCCGAGCGCCCGCCGCCGGCCCGCCGCGCACAGGCGCCGGGCGAGGGCCGCGTCGCCGTCAGCCACGAGGCGCTCCACCACGGCATCCAGGCGCAGGGACGGATCGGCCGGGAGCAGGTGATCCCAGCGGCCCGCGCCGTCCTCGAAGGAGGTGCCCTCGGTGGCCTCGACGGCGCGGCGCAGGTGCACGGCGGCGCGGCCCCGATCGGCCTCGCTGCCCTGGTGCACGGCGGCCGCGGCCGCCGCCTCGGCCCCTGCGGCGGATGGCGCCTGCGGACGCCTGCTGCGCTCGGCGGCGGCGTCGCCGACCAGCTCGGTGGCGGCGGCCCGCTCGGCGGCGCCGTCGGCCTCCCTGCCAGGCCTGCCAGCCCCGGTGCAGGGCCGCCAGGGCCAGCGCGGCGCGATCACCCACCACATGCGCGGCCTCGAGGGCCCGCTCGGCGGCGGCGCGATCGCCCAGCCGGGCGGCCGACAGATCCACCACCATGGCGGTGCGCGCGGCGTCGTCGGGGGTGAGGGCCGGGCGCAGCATGGCCAGCAGGGCCCGGGCCCGCTGGAGGCGCGCCGGCGCGAGCTCCCCCGCCCCCGTGCGCGCCAGCCCGGCCAGCGCCTCGACGCCCAGGCGGGCCCGATCGACCACGCCCTCGGTGAGCACCACGTCCACCACGCGCGCCAGACGGCGGATGCCGCTCGCGGCGTCCACGCCCGGGAGGGCCGCCTCGACGGCCGCCAGCCACGTCATCTCGGCGTCGTCCCCGGCCCGCTCCTGCAGATCGGCCTGGGCGCGGAGCACCTGGCTGCTGACCGTGCGGTGATCGAAGGCGTCGCGCCGCGCGCGCGCCACCGACGCCGCGAGGACGTCCTCGGCCCCCGCGAGGTCGTGGACCGCGATGAGGGCGTCGGCCAGCAGCAGGCCGACCTCGGCCTCCCGCAGCACGTCGTCGGCCTTGCCCCCGCCGCGCCCGACCCGCAGGCGGGTCAGCTCCAGCCAGCGGCGGCCCACCAGGATGGCGTGGGCCCACTGCGTCAGCGCCAGCCCCTCGGCCCCCGCGTCGCCGGACAGCGCGCTGGCGAGGCGGTGGTGCAGGGCCAGCGTGCCGCGCAGGCGGCGATCCTCGGGGAGGGACGGCACGAAGGCCAGCCGCTCGGGCAGCCCCTCGGCCTCCATGCCCTCCAGCCCCAGCGACCACTCGGCCGCGAGGGCGGCGTCGTTCTCCAGGGCCCACTCGAAGGCGTCCACCAGCAGGGGGTAGCCGTGCAGCAGATCGTCGGCGTCGATGGCCTGGGCCGCCTCCTCCACCACCCGGCTCGCCTCCGGGCTGAGGGGCTGGATGGGGCCGAAGCCGCGGCGCACCGCGTCCATCCAGACGGGCTCGTCGGCGTCGGGGCGGCGCGCCGCCTGGCGCAGGATCATCAGGGCGGCGTCGGGGGCCTCCAGGCCCTCGAGGGCGGCGACCGTCGGCAGGGCGTTGCCCTCGCCCGAGAGCCGCGGCGTCTCGATCTGGCCGCCGATGCGGTCGGCGGCCAGCGCCACGAGGGCCGCGGTGGCCTGGTGGTCCACCCCCGCCACGGGCTCGGCGAACAGCCGGCAGATGCGGCGGGCCACGTCGGCCGCCAGCGGGCTCGGATCGCCGATCTGCAGGAACTGGCTGCCCAGGCTCGCCATCAGGGCGTCGATGCGGGGGCGATCGCCGGCCTCCAGCGCCACCAGCAGGTGGTTGAAGCGCAGGGCCAGCAGGCCATCGGTGAAGTGGTGCCGCTCGTACTCGGCGGACAGCTCTCCCCACGCGGCGCTGGCCTCGGCCAGATCGCCCCGTCGCCAGGCTTCCATCGCCTGCACCTTGCGCGCTTCGCAGGTGGCCACGTTCACGGCGTCCCCTCCTCGAATTCGGTGCGCCCGGCGCCCGATCAGTCTTCGGCTTGCAGCCGCTCGAGCTCGGCCCGCGTGCGGGCGGCGTCGGCCGTGCGGCCCGCGGCGTCCTGGGCGTCCGCCAGGGACGCCAGCATGTCGCGGCAGCCCGGCCGCAGCTTGACCGCGGTGGCGTACCACGTCGCCGCGGCCACGTGGTCGCCGCGGACGGTGCTCAGGAAGCCGAGCGCGCCGGCGGCGAGGCCGTTGCCGCCGTCGTGGCGGTGGGCGGCCTCGAACGACGTCCACGCCTGCTCGAAGCGGCGCTCGCCCAGGAGGAGCTGGCCGAAGGCGAACCACGCCTCGGCGTCCTCGGGGCAGAGCTCCAGGTAGGCGTTCCAGAACTCCCGCGCGCCGGCGGGATCGTCCATGCGGGCCTCGGCGGCGAGGCGGTAGGAGGTGGCGATCTCCAGCAGGCCCGGCACCCAGACCGGCCCGACCCCGCGGCTGCGCAGGTCGGTGCCGCTGCGGCGGCCTGCGGCCTTGCTGCGGACGACCCGCTCCACGCGGACGTGTGGGGGCTCCTCGGCGGCGGCCGGCATGGACCGGACCACCTCGGTGTCGGCCCCGGGCGGGAGGGGCGGCCGCTCGAACGTGAACTTGCTGATCCGCGGGGCCGGCTCGTCCAGCTCGGCGCCCAGCTCGTCGACGGCCAGCTCTTCGATGGCCTCGTCGTCCGCCTCGTCATCGACGCCGACCTCGGCGTCGTGCTCCAGCTGCTCGGCGGCCTCCACCTCCGTGGAGGAGCGCCGCCTCCAGAATCGCCAGCCCACCCGGACTCCTGTCTCGTGCTGCGGACCCTCGGCCTCGCTCGACCCACCACCGCGAGCGGCCTGCAGACCGCGGGGCAGGATCGCGACAACCACGGGGAGTGTTCGTCGACTTATCCGCCCTCGGACGCCCACGGATTCAACACCCCGGCGGGGGGAATGACAAGGCAAATCGGGCCTGTTGGGGCTGCGTTGCCTACATCGCCCGCCTTGTCGGGCGGGGGACCGGCAGCGTAGCATGCGCCCGTCCCCGCTGGAGGTACCCCCATTGATGAACCCGGCCCCGCTCATCGAGATGGCCTGCGCCTACTGGCACAGCGCCACCCTCATCGCCGCCGTCCGCCTCGACCTCTTCACGCGCCTCGCCGAAGGGCCCGCCACCCCCGCCGAGCTGGCCGCGCGCCTGGGCACCGATCCGGTGGCGACGGACGCGCTGCTGACCGGCCTCGCCAGCCTGCAGCTCATCGCCAAGGCCGATGATCGCTTCACCAACACGGCCCTGGCCGACACCTTCCTGGTGGCTGGCCGCCCGGCGTTCCTGGGGCCGGCCCTGCTCTACAACGGCGACGTCTACCCGCTCTGGGCCGATCTGCACACCGTGGTGCGGGAGGGGGACGCCACGCGCGCGCCCGATCAGTACCTGGGCGACGACGCGGACCGCACCCGCAACTTCGTCTATGGCATGCACCACCGCGCCCTCGGCGTGGGCCGCGCCGTGGCGCAGGTCATCCGCCTGGACGGCCGCCGCCGCCTGGCGGACGTGGGCGGCGGCCCGGGCACCTACTCGGCCCTGCTCGCCCAGGCCAACCCCGAGCTCTCGGCGGAGGTCCTCGACCTGCCCGGCGTCGTGGCCATCGCCCGCGAGATCGTGGGCAGCATGGGCGTGGGCGACCGCGTGACCTGCAGCCCCTTCGACTACTACCGCGACACCCTCGCCGGCCAGTACGACGCGGCCCTCATCTCGGGGGTGCTGCACCGCGAGCAGCCCGCCCAGGTGCAGGCCATCCTGGCCAACGTCGCGCGGGTGGTCGAGCCCGGCGGCGTGCTCTACATCAGCGACGTGATGCTCGACGATGACCGCGTTGGGCCCGTGTTCGCGGCCATGTTCGCCCTGAACATGCGCGTGCTGGCCCACGACGGCCGCTGCCACTCCGTCGCCGAGCAGACGGCCTGGCTGGCCGAGGCCGGCTTCCAGGTCACCGACGTGGTGCGCCTGCCGGCCCCCATCCACTACACCGTGATCCGCGCGGAGCGAACGACGTGATGAGCGCCCGACGACTCGCCCTCTGCCTGGCCATCGGCCTGGGCGGCTGCTCCACCAGCGACCAGCCCCCCGTGCCCCCCGGCGCGGCCACCCGCGCGGCCCCGGCCGCGCCGACGACGGCGGCCCCGGCCCTCGCCGCCGCCCCCATCACCAAGGAGGTGTCCACCCGGTTCCAGCGCCGGCAGGAGGCCCGCCGCCAGGCCGCCCTCCCCCGCCCCGTCGAGATCCCTCGCCCCGAGGGCGAGCCGAAGGGCCCCGAGGATCTGCAGAAGCTCTCCGACGCCGCCGCCGGCGGCCAGCCCGTCGACAAGCCGGGGGCCCCGCCCATCGAGCGCCTCGACGAGAACCGGCTGCGCATCGGCAAGATCCTGGTGGACCGGGGCGCCCGCAAGCTGGAGGTGCCGGCGAAGCTGAACATGACCGAGGGGATCCTCGAGTACTACGCCGTCGCCAGCAACGGGAAGCTGCACGAGTCCGTCCTGGAGATCGAGGGCGAGCCCAGCCACATCCACCTCGGCCTCATCCTCCTGGGCGTCGAGCAGATCAAGTATGATTACGGGGACTTCCGCGGTCCGCCCAAGGTCGTCCAGCCCGGCGGCCGCCTGGCCATGTGGGTGCGCTTCGCCGACCAGAAGTCGGGCAAGCAGAAGCGGGTGCGCGCCGAGGAGCTGCTCTTCAACCGCGCCGCGAAGGGGCCGCCGAAGCCCCTGCCCTGGGCCTTCACGGGCAGCAACTTCTGGAACAACCGCTACGGCGCCGACATGGATCGCAGCACCATCGCGCTCATCCCCGACCAGGTGGCGGTCATCGGCACCACCGACGACGCCGGCAACCCGTACCGCGGCGACGGCCTGGGCTTCGAGGTGAACACGAAGTTCGTGCCGCCGAAGGGCACGTCGATGGTCCTGGAGATCGAGGTCCTGGGCGACGGCAAGACGCCGCCCTGAGCGGCCTCAGGTGGCGTAGAACCACCGGCCGAAGAGGCGCCCCGGCACCAGCAGGCCCACCGCCACCGCGGCCTGCCACCACCCGCCCGCCAGCAGCGCCAGCACCCCGTCCACCATCGCGATGCCGAAGATGCCGGCCATGACGAGGCCCCGCACGGGGCCCGGGCCGGGGGCCGCCAGCGCGCGGCGCAGGGGGCCGGCCAGCCAGAGCACGGGCCCCGCGACGGCCAGGGCGGCCACGGGCCACGGGGCCACCGCGGCCAGGGCCGCCGGCGCGACGGCCAGGGCGACGAGGGCGTAGGCCGGGCGCTGCACGGCGGCCCGCGTCGCCCCCACCACCTCGTGGCGAGAGATGAACGTGAGCGCGGTCACATAGGCCAGGGTGGTGAGCGGCGCGGCCCAGACCCAGCCCAGGGGCGGCAGCGCGCCGGCCGCCGTCAGGCCGATGAGGGCGTTGCCGTAGCGGCACAGGCCCATGGTGGCGGGGCCGACGAGGGTGTCCTTGAGCAGGCCGTTGTAGAGCCAGGTGGCCGTGACGGTGCCCGCCGCCATGCCGGCCGCGGGCACGCCCACGAGGGCCGCGAGCCCGATGCCCGCCGCCTGCAGGGCCAGCACCACCCCCAGCACGGCCCCCCGCTGCACGCGCCCCGACGGGATGGGCCGGCCGGGTCGCTCCCGGGCGTCCACGGCCGCGTCGCACAGGTCGTTGGCCGCCATGCCGGCGCAGTAGATGAGGGCCGAGGCCAGCACCAGCAGCCCGACGGCGCCCACCGGCACCGCCAGCCCGGCCGCGGCGGCCAGGGCCGCGCCCGCGAGGACGTCCGCCGGGGCCGTGAAGACCGCCGGCAGCCGCACCAGCTCCAGCCAGGGGCGCAGCGCCATCAGGCCGGCGACGCCAGCCAGCGCAGGAGGGCCTCGTCCTGGGCCACCAGCCGCTGCTCGTCCGTGCCCATGGGATCCTTGAAGAAGGCCCCGAGCGCGCCCAGCACGCCCGACTCCCCGCGGCCCTGGGCGAAGGCCGTCAGCCGCACCAGGTCGAGGACGAGGGGCGCCGCCAGCAGGGAGTCGCAGCCGTTCCAGACGAACTGCATGGTCATCCGCCCGCCGAGGAAGCCCTGGAAGTGGATGTGATCCCAGGCGATCTTCCACTCGCCCAGGCTGCCGACGTAGTCGATGCCCACCCGGGACTCGGGGGCGTAGCCCAGGAGCTTCGGCAGCAGGTGGTCCTTCGAGCGGATCTTGGTGGCCTTGTTGGCCGGATCGTCGAGGACGCGGCCATCGCCGTTGCCGAGGATGTTCTGCCCGAACCACGAGAGCACGGGCAGGTTGCGCCGGGCGAAGAGCTCGGAGAGCACCGACTTCACCAGCGTCTCGCCGGTCTTGCCGTCGGAGCCGGCGTGCACCGCCCCCGTCCGCAGCGCCAGCGCCTCCAGGGCGGGCAGGCGCGAGCCCAGGCTGGGGGTGAAGTTGACGAAGGCGTCGCCGCCGAGGAGCGCCGCGCAGGCGTAGAGGCTGCTCGGGGGCAGGACGGGGTCCGGCCCCGCCAGCGCCGCCAGCAGCGCGTCGGCGTCCTCGAAGCACGGCTGCCACGGCGGCTGGGGCTCGGTGCTCGCGAGGTTCACCACCACCAGCCGGTCGGCCCCGACGGCGGCCTGGAACTCATCGAGATCACGCCGGATTTTCTCGACGGCCTCGGCGTCCGTCCGCGCCTCCACCACGTCGTCGCCCAGGGCCGCGATCTGCTTGCCGCCCCCGCGGACGACGCCCGGCCGGATGCGGGCCTCGACGGCGTCGAGGGCCTCGCCCACATGGTCGGCGAGCAGCGGCAGGCCGCAGTCGGCCAGGATCACGCGGGCGCGGTCGCGCAGCGAGCCCCCCTGGATCTCATGACCGCCGAAGACGAACTCCTCCAGGGCGGGGAGCCCCGCGCCAGCGAAGTCGGCCCGCTCGGTCACGAGCCCGAGGGGCTCCATGCCGGCCGCCATCGCCGCGTGCCCGGCCACCGTCACGGCGGAGATGCTCCCCCGTGCTCCGATCAGCCACACCCCGATACGCGCCACGTGTCCTCCAGGATTTCGAAGCCGCGACTTTAGCAGGATGTCGATAAAAGCTCCCGTCGCATCGACGGCGGCCGCCGACCATCCGCCGCGTCGTCAGAAGCCCTCGATATTCTTCAAGATTGCGCCCGGCCGTCGGCGGGGTGGCCGGCCCGGTCGCCGCCGCCGGCGGCCGCGTCCATGCCAGTCGCCCGCTCGCTGGTCAGCCGGCCGCCGACCAGGCCGGGCCGCCCAGCACGTCGGCGAGGCAGGGGGCGAGGTGGGCGAGCGCCCGGGTGCAGGCCTCGTCCGCGCGGTGGCTGCAGGTGTACAGCTCGACGGTCACGAAGCCCCCGTAGCCGCTGGCGTGCAGCGCCCGGAGGAGGCGGTGGAAGTCCACGTCCCCCTCGCCCGGGATGAGGTGGAAGTGCTTCTTCGCGGCGATGTCCTCGAGGTGCACGTTCCAGATGCGGCCCGCGAGCAGGCCGATGGACTCGACGGGATCCTCCCCCGCGCAGATCGCGTGGCCGAGGTCGAGGTTGGCCCCCAGGCTCGGGTGATCCACGGCGTCGATGATGGCCCGCAGCTCCGCGGCGGTCTCGACCAGCAGGCCGGGCTCGTACTCCACCCCCAGGCGCACGCCCCGGGCCGCGGCCTCCTCGGCGAGGATGGCCAGGCTCTCGGCGAAGATGCGGTGGCCCTCCCCAGGGGGAATCGCCCCCTCGGTGCGGCCGCTGGTGACGCTCAGGCAGGGCGCCCCCACCGCGGCCGCCAGGTCGAGGGCCGCCCGGGTGTAGTCCATGCGGCGGGCGCGGATGCTGGCGTCGTGGTTGCTCAGGGAGGGCTCGAAGAGCGTCTCGGGCACCCACGCCGGCCACAGCGCCATGGCCGTGTTCGCGTTGATGTTGCTGACCGCCAGGCCAGCGTCGCCCAGGGCCCGCTTCACCCCCCGCAGCTCGGGGAGCCCGTGCCCGGGCAGCCAGTGCGGGCGGTCGGCCAGGAGCTCGACCCCGGCATAGCCATGGGCGCCGATGCGGCGGATGGCCGTGGGGAGGTCGACCTCGGCGAAGCCGTTCGTAGAGTAGGCGAGGCGCATCATGGCACTTTAGCACAGGCTCCGGCACCGAGGCCCCGGTGGATCTACCGGGTCAGGGGGCGGGGGCCAGCCCGAGGGAGCGACGCTGGGCGAAGTACGGCTCGGCGACCACCCAGCGGACCAGGTCGCCCAGCCCCGGCACGCGCTGGGGGGGCACGTCCCCGGCCACGCGGTGCAGGGCGTTGATGGCCGGCAGCACGCCGCCACAGACCAGCAGCCCGATGCGGTGGGCGCTGATGAGGAACGCCGCCCGCGCCGAGGCGATCTCGAGGCCCGCGAGCAGGCGGCGCAGTCGGTCGAGGGCGGCCTGCAGCTCCACGTCGCCCGCGAACTGGGCCAGGCGCGGCGCCAGGGCCGAGGCCCGCGAGGCGATCTGGTCGGCGCTGAGGGCCACCCCCTGCACCTTGTGCCCCGTCGCGGCGGCCAGCGCCTCCAGCAACCCGCGCAGGGCCGTGGGCGCCCAGCGCGTCAGGGCCGTCAGCCCACGGCGGTGCAGCTCGAGCTGCGTCGCGATGGCGAAGGCCTGCTCCCCGGCGCTGAGCTGCTCCAGGGCCTCCCCCAGCACCAGCCGCCCGTCCGGCAAGGGCAGGCTCTGGTCCAGGCTGCGGCCGTCCAGGGCCAGCGTCGGCAGGTCCATGCCCAGGGCATCCGCCACGCCCATGGCCACGTCCATGATGCCGTCGGGCAGCGGGCGGGGCCGGGCGCCGCTCGCCGGCGCGAAGATCTCGGGCAGCCGGTCGCTGAGGACGGCCAGCACCTCCGCCACGCCCGGGGGCTCGGACGGGGCGCGCATGGCGCGGCGATCGGCCTCCTCCACCACGCGCGACGGGCGCTTGCGCACCCCCGCGTGCCAGCGCTGGATGGCCTCGGCGTCCGCCGCCGACGCCTGCTCCAGCCCGGTGAGGAGGCGCGCCAGCTCGTAGGCCTGGTCGAACCGGCCGGCCCGGGTGCAGAGGCGGCGCAGCTCGCGCAAGTTCTCGAAATCAAGGGGAGATCGCAGCGCCAGCCACCGCCGGCTCGCGATGGCCGCGCCCAGGTGCTCGGCGCTGCGGCTGGCCAGGTGGGCGTGGGTCTCGCGCAGGCCCACGTCCTCCGGGGCCGCGGCGATGGCCTCCTCGAGATCGGCCAGGGCCTCCCCCACCCGCCCGCCGGCGGCCAGCGTCTGCTCGGCCATCAGGCGGCGCAGGCGGTTGGCCGTCGTCGGCAGCTCGGTCACGGCGTCGATGGCCGCCCGCAGCACGCCGCGCAGGCGATCGGGGTAGCCGAGGCGCACGCAGACCACCGCCAGCAGCTCGGCCAGGGCGAAGTCGTCGGGGACGACGGCGACCGCGGGCTCCAGCAGCAGCATCGCGGCCTCCAGCGCGCCGGCCTCCACCTCGAGGCGGGCCAGTCGGCCTCGCAGGGGCGCGGCCCGCAGCGGGTCGGGCGTCAGGGCGATGGCCTCGCGCAGCAGCGCCCGCGCCCGCTCCAGATCGCCCTGATCCACCGCCACGCGGGCGAGGCGCGCCCGGGCGTCCACCTCGTTGGGGTGCTCGTCGAGGATGAGCTGCAGGCACTCGGCCGCCCGCACCGGATCCGCCAGCTTCTCCTGGTAGATGGAGGCCAGGCGGTAGACCACCGCCCGCCGCAGCATCACGTCGTCGGAGCGCGCGCAGAGGGTGGCGTAGACGTCGGCGGCCTGCCGCCAGGCGGCCAGCTCGGTGAACAGGTCGGCCACCTGCCGCAGCACCGTGGCCGAGGCGTCGCCCACGCCATCCGCCAGCACCCGCTCCAGCAGGCGCACGGCCCCGTCGGGCTGATTCAGGCGGCCGACGCGCAGCCGCGCCACCTCCAGGGTGCGCTCCAGCCGCGCCGTCCGGCCCGCCAGGGCGCGCTCCTCCATGGCGTCGGCCAGCACCTCGAAGCGGCCGAGCCGCTCGCAGATGCGCCGCACCGCCGCCACCGCCGCCAGGTCCTCGGGGTTGCGGGCCATGGCCTCCAGGTAGTCGGCCAGGGCCCCCTCGGGATCCTGCTCGGCGGCCTCGCGGGTGATGCCCGCCTCCACCAGGAGGGCGGCGGCCGTCTCGGGGTCGAGGGACCGGCGGCCCTCGGCCTCGGCCAGGTGCAGGGCGCGCTCGTCGTCCCCGAGGGCCTCGTAGACCTCGCGCAGCGCGCGGATGGCCACCACGGCGTCGGGATCCATCTCCAGGACGGCCTCGAAGCAGTGGGCCGCCTCGCGCAGCCGCCCCGATCGCCGCAGCACGTCCGCCGCGCGGCTCAGGACCATCTGGCGCTCGTTGGGGGCGTCCGACATGGCCAGGCGCCGCTCCAGCACCCCGGCCAGGCTCTCGACGTCCCCCGTCTCCGCGGCGCGGTTCTCCACCCACACGAGGGCCTCGCGGCGGTTGGGCTCCAGCGTCAGCGCGGCCAGGTAGTCGGCCTGGGCCGCCACGTCGTCGCCCATCAGCTCGGAGAGCACGCGCGCGCGCCGGCACAGGATGTCGGCCCGCGAGGCCGGCGCCACCACGACGTCCAGCAGCTCGTCGTAGATGCGGCAGAGCTCCGGCGCGTCCCCAGCGCTCTGGTACAGCCGCTCCAGCGTCAGCAGGGCGCCCAGGTGCCCGGGGTGCAGCTTCAGCACCGTCTCGAGGGCGTCCACCGCGACCACGGGCCGCCGCAGGTTCTCGGCGGCGACGCGGGCCACCTCCAGCCAGGGCTGGACGGCCTCCTCAGGGCTGCTGGCCGACTCGGCCAGCCGGCGGTGCGTCTCGATCAGCGCCTCGAAGTCCCCCGCCTCGGCCTGGGCGTCCAGCAGGCCCTGGAGGGCCTGGCGGAAGTCGGGCACCTCGTCGACGGCGCGGCTCCAGGCCGCCGCCGCCCGCTCGGGCTGGTCGAGGGTGGCGTGCAGCCGGCCCAGCCGGTCGAGGAGCATGGCCCGCGCGAAGGGATCGCGCACGTGCTCCACCTCGGCCGCCACCGCCTCCGCCTCGCGGGCCGCGTCGCCCTTCAGGGCGTACAGCCGCTGCAGGGCGCGCAGGGTGGGCAGGTGGTCGCCGGCCAGCTCCAGGGCCGCCTCGAACGCCTCGATGGCCCCATCCGGGTCGTCCAGCCGATCGCGCAGGATCTCGCCGCGCTTGGAGTGCAGGTCGACCTTCTCGCGGGGCGACTCGGCCAGCTCCGCCTCGGTGGCGAAGAGCTCGCAGAGCTCGGCCCAGCGGCCCGTCCGCCGCGCGATGCGCCCCATGGCCTGCAGCGCCGGCAGGAACCGGGGATCGAACGACAGCGCCTGCTCCAGGTAGCGGCGCGCCCGGTCCAGGTCACCGAGGGCCCGCTCGGCCAGCTCGGCGCTGCGCACCAGCAGCGTGAGCCGCGGCCCCTCCGAGTCGAGCAGCTCCAGCTCGCGCTCGTTGGCGTCCAGTAGATCGGCGAAGCGGCCGGTGCGCGCGCAGAGGCGGGCGATCTGGCGCACGGCCTCGACGTGATCGGGGAAGAGGACCAGCACCTTGCGCCACGCGGCGATGGCGCGGTCGGGATCGTTGAGCTGCAGGGCGTGCACCTCGGCGATGCGGCCGAGGGCGTAGACCTGATCGACGGCGTCCTCGGCCCGCTCGGCCTCGCCCTCCAGCAAGGCGACGTAGCCCGCCCAGTCCCCCACCCGCACCAGCATGCGGCCGAGGGCCTTGGCGGCCAGCATGAACTCGGGATCGGCGTCGACGGCGTGTCGATAGGCGGCGGCGGCCGCGGCCGGATCGTCGCGCTGCAGCTCGTGGATCTCGCCGATCTTGAAGTAGCGGGCGGCCCGGGCGCGCTCGTCGGTGATGGCCCGCAGCTCCGCCTCGTGCAGGGCCACGAGGCCGTTCCAGTCCCCGCGATCCGCCAGGATGCGCCCGAAGGTGCGCACCGCCGGCTGCCAGGTGGGCGCCTCGTCCAGCAACGCGCGCAGCACCTCGATGGCCCCGCGCTCGTCGCCCAGCCGATCCAGGCGCACGAGGGCGAGCTGCCAGCGGTGATCCACCCGCGCGACCGGGTCGGTCGAGATCGCCACCAGCCGCTCCAGGGCCTCGGCCGCCGCCGCCCACTCGCCGCTGCGGCTGCGCAGCTCCACCACCAGCTCCAGGGCCATGGGGGCCCGGGCGTCGGCGTTGATGGCCTGGTCGAGCAGCGACAGCGCGCCGATGACGTCGTCCAGCTCCTCGGCGCAGGTGCGGGCCAGCTCCGTCAGCAGGCGGGCGCGCTGCCCGGGGGGCAGGAAGGCCGCGAAGCGCGCGCTCACGTCCACCTGGCTCGCGTGCCGGCCAGCGGCGCGGTAGACGCGGCCGAGCAGGGCCAGGACCTGCGGATCGACGGGGCTGTGGCTGAGCAGCGGCTCGAGCAGGGCGGCGGCGGCGTCCACCTCGCCCACGGCCAGGTGGGAGCGGGCGGCCTCGACGGCCAGGCTGTGGGCCAGGGCGGGCTCGGCCTCATGGCGCGCCGCGCGGGCCAGGGCCAGGCGGGCCGTCGGCGCGTCCCCGGCCTCCTGGGCCGCGTGGGCCAGGCTGCGGGCCAGGTCGGGATCGTCGGGCCAGAGCTCCAGCGCCCGGCGGTAGCACGTCAGGGCGTCGGCCGGGCGCTTGAACCGGCTGAGGTAGATGTCGCCCTGCATGCGCAGGAGCTCCACCTTGCGGGCGGCCGACGGGTGCACCCGCACCTCGGCCTCGGCCAGCCGCAGCACCATGGGCCAGCGGCCCGCCCGCGAGAAGATGCGCTGGCCGGCCTGCAGCGTCGGCAGGTGGGTCGGATCGTAGCGCAGGGCCCGCTGGTAGAAGCGCACCGCCCGGCGGTGATCGCCCAGCTCCCGCTCGTGGATCCGCCCGATTTCATAGGACAACATGGCCCGCCGGCGGGGGTCCACCGAGGCGGTGATCTCGCGCTCGTAGGTCTCGAGGGTGACCCGCACCTGCTCCCAGCGATCCGCCGAGAGCGGGGCCCCCGTGGCCGAGGCCGGCACGACGGTGGGCTCCTCCGTGCGCTGGCTGCGCTCGGGCCCGAACCAGCCGCGGTCGATGCCGTCGTCGCCGTCGTCTCGCATGATCTCACCCCGCCGAGGACGGTAGGGAACTATCCTACATGAACCGACCCCGCAAGGGGGCTGAAATCTATCATTCCCTGGTGGTCCTCGCGAGGAAAGACCTCAATGGATGGTAGGGCCGTCGTCCAGCCCGCCCCGCGACCCCCGGCCCACCACCGCGATGTCGTCCGCGACCAGCGCCTCCTCCTGGGCCTGCAGCCGCGCGAAGCGGGCCAGCCGCAGGCGCCGCCGCCGGCGCCACCCGAGCACGAGGAGCACCGTGGCCACCGCCCAGAGCGTCGTGGAGCCGAAGATGATGGGCAGCCAGCCCCACCAGACCTCGAGGCTGCGCCGCCAGGCTTGCTCCAGCTCGCCCGGCGTCTGCCCGAAGCTGGCCTCCAGCGCCGCGTGGAAGGGCTCGCCCCCCGCCGCCCGGGCCAGGAACCGCTGGAACGCCGGGGTGCCATGGGTCGACTCCAGCCAGCCCACGAAGTGCACCGACTGGGCGTAGGCGATGCCCACGCGCTGCCCGCCCGACGCCGGGAAGCCCCGCGACAGCTCGTCGAGGCCGAGCAGGTTGCCCACCGTCGCCGCCTCCGTGAGCAGCCACGCGCGCTCGAAGGCGAAGCCCTCCGACTGCCGGATGGCCAGGCCCTCCATGAACCAGGTGGGGAGCTGCCCCGCGCCGCGGAAGTGCCCCACCGCGACGTGGCTGATCTCGTGCTGCAGCGTCACGTCGAGGGGCCCGGGGGCCTGGCCGGCGTGCAGGAAGATCTCCCGGGTGGCCGGGTAGGCGAGCCCCTCGGCCCAGTGCGGCGGCGGCCGGCCGCCATGCCGGGCGGCGGCCTCGTCCAGCATGTCGCCCTCGTCGCGCAGCAGGGTGATGCGCGTCGGCTCCGTGGCCTGGACGCCCAGCTCGCCGTAGATGCGGGCGTGGTGGGCCTCGACCTGCGCCTCCAGGGCCCGGGCGCGGCCGGCCAGGCCGGGGGTGTACTCGATGACGTAGTGGGCGGTGCGGAGGGTCTCGAGCTCGCGCGCCTGGGCGGGGGCGACGAGGGCCAGCAGCGCCAGCGCCAGCCCCGCCAGCCGCAACATCAGCCCGGCGGCGTGGTGTCGGACTCCTCGCGCTCGGTCGCGTCCGGGGCGGCCCCCGTCCGCCGGCGGCGGCTCGCGCCCGGCAGATCGACGGCGCGCCGGGCCTGCACCCGGGCCTCCTCGGCCCGCGAGGCCTCCCGATCCAGCTCCTCGTGGGTCTCCACCAGGCGCCGGTGGGCGTCCAGGATGCCCGACAGCTCGGCCAGCAGCCGCGCCTTCTGCCGCCGCAGCACATGGTACTGCTCGGTGAGCTGCACCACCCGCTCGCGGCTCGACGCCACGATCTTGTCGGCGTGCAGCTCCGCCTCCGCCCGGATGAGCTCCGCCTCCTTGCGGGCGCTCTCCTTGATCTCCTCGGTCATGCGGCCGGCGCTGACCAGGGCCTCCCGCAGGCGCGACTCGTTCTCGCGATACTCCCGCAGGTTCTCGTCGCGCCGGCGCAGCTCCTCCTCGAGCTGCTTGTTCTCGCGGATCACCTCCTCCAGCTCCCGGGAGACCTGGGAGAGGAAGGTGTTCACCTCGTTGGCGTCGTAGCCCCGCAGGACCACCCGAAACTGCTTCTGATCGACGTCGAGCGGGGTGATGCTCACGCGTCCTCCAGTTCCTGGGATCGGGCGGTCGCCGCGAGGACCGCCTCCAGCAGCGCGGCCCGCAGGCCGGCCTTTTCGAGGGCCCTGAGCCCTTGCATCGTCGTTCCACCAGGCGAAGCCACCGCGTCTTTGAGGATCGCGGGGTGGATGCCCTCGAGCGCCGCCAGGGTGCCAGACCCCGCCACGACGCGGGCCGCCAGCCGCAGGGCCTGGGCCCGGGGCAGGCCCGCCGCCACCGCCCCGTCCGCCAGGGCCTCCATGGCCACGAAGAGGAAGGCGGGGCCGCTGCCCACGAGGGCCGTTCCTACATGGAAAAGCTTTTCCTGATCAAGAACTTCCACATGGCCGACGGCCTGGAAGAGGCGCACCGCGCGGGCCACGGCGGCGCCGTCCGTCGCCCCGCCCAGCACCAGGGAGGCCCCGGCGCCGACGCGCGCGGCGACGTTCGGCATGATGCGCACCACCTCGGCCGGGCGGCAGGCCGCCAGCAGCGCCGCCCGCGGCACCCCCGCGGCCACGGAGAGCACCACCTGCCCCGCGCGGAACGGCAGGCCCGCGGCCACGCTGGTGATCTGCCCCGGCTTCACGGCCAGGACGATGACCTCCGAGGCCGCCACCACCTCGGCGGGCGAGGCGGCCAGCACGCCGAAGCGCTCGGCCGTCGTCGCCGCCGACTGCCGCGCCGCGACGCGGACGCCGGCCCGCTCGACGACGCCCGCCGCCAGCCAGCCCGCCAGGAGCGCCTGGCCGAGCTGGCCGCAGCCCAGGAAGCCTACCTGCGTCTCCATCCATCCCCCTGGCATCCGGTGCCGCGGCGAGGGTAGACCAAACCGCGCCCGGCGTCAGCCACGGCCGCCGAAGAGGGCGGTGCCGACGCGCACCAGCGTCGCGCCCTCGGCGATGGCCTCCCGGTAGTCCCCCGACATGCCCATGGACAGCTCCGGCAGGGGGCTCGCCGGCGTGGCCAGGGCGTCGCGCAGGCGGCGCAGGGCCGCGAACCGCCGCCGCGCCGCGGCTGGCTCCTCGGGGGGCGGGATGGCCATCAGCCCGTCGAGCCGCACCCCCGCCACCCCGTGCAGGGCCTCGACCGCGGCCGGCGCCTCGGCGGGCGTCACGCCCCCCTTCGTCGCCTCGTCCGCCAGGTCCACCTGCAGCAGGATGGGCAGCACCCGCCCTGCGTCCGCGGCCGCGCGACCCAGCGCCTCCGCCGCCCGCACCGACTCCACGGCGTGCACCCGGTCGGCGTGCTCGGCGATGAAGCGGGCCTTGTTGCGCTGGACCCGCCCGATGAAGTGCCAGGCGGGGGCCTGGGAACCCAGCGCCTCCACCTTCTCGCGCCACTCCTGCACATAGCTCTCGCCCAGCGGCGTCAGGCCGCGGCGCCGCGCCTCCACCAGCTTCTCGATGGGCTGGGACTTGCTCACCCCCACCAGCGTCACGGCGTCCGGGGCCCGGCCCGCGGCCACCGACGCGGCGGCGATCTGCCCGCGGAGGCGAGCCAGGCGGGGCATGAAGCCGAAGGGAAACGCCAGGATGCCAGCCGCCTCCAGGGCCTCGCAGACCTCGGCGAGGGGCAGCCCGACCACGCCGTCGTAGCTGCCCTCCACCCCCACCACGAAGGGACCGGCCCCGCTCTGGATGCCATAGGCGCCCGCCTTGTCGAGGGGATCCCCGGTCGCGACATAGGCCGCGATCTCCGCCGCGTCCAGCGGCCGGAACGTCACGGCCGTGGTCGTCTCGCCGACGAGGGACCGGCCATCCTGGGCCTGCAGGGCCCACGCGGTGATGACATGGTGCGTCTGCCCGGCGAGGTCGCGCAGCATCGCGGTCGCCTCGTCGGCGTCGGCGGGCTTGCCGAAGATGCGGGATCCCAGCGCGACCACCGTGTCACAGCCGAGGGCCCACGGCAGCGCCGGCACGGCCGCCAGGCCCGCCAGCGCCTTCTCCTCCGCCATCCGGCAGGCGAAGGCCAGGGGGGCCTCCCCGGGCCGAGGCACCTCGGACACATCCACGGGTCGCAGGTGCACGGGGACGCCGGCCCCCTCCATGAACGCGCGACGCCGCGGAGAGCCCGAGGCCAGCGTCAGCGCCGGCTCGCCGCCAGAAGAATCGACACGCACGATAAGCTCCCTGTTGACAGGCTGATCGCCCGTTCAGTAGTTTCGGCATGCACTTGAATTCCGTTCAGTGCTGCACATGCGGTCAGGAGGTTCCGTGAAAGGGCTGACCCCTCGACAGAAGCTGATCCTGGATTTCATCACCGACTCGGTAAAGCGTCACGGCTTTCCGCCGACGATCCGCGAGATCGGTGATCACATGGGGATCCGCTCGACGAATGGTGTGAACGACCACCTCAAGGCCCTGGAGCGCAAGGGCTTTCTCAGCCGCGACGAGCTCAAGAGCCGCGCCATGCGCCCCGTGGGGGTCAGCGAGCTCGAGCCGGTGATCCCGGGCGACCTGGTGGCGGTGCCCCTGCTGGGGCGGGTGACCGCGGGCGCCCTCGACGCCGCCATCGAGGTCCCCGAAGACACCGTGCACATGGATCGGCTGCTCATCGGCCCCCACCGCGAGGTGTTCGCGCTGCGGGTCCGGGGCGAGTCCATGATCGACGCCGGCATCCACGACGGGGACTACGTCTTCGTGAAGAAGACGTCGCACGCCGAGCAGGGCGAGATCGTGGTGGTGCTCGTCGAGCAGGAAGCGACGTGCAAGCGCTTCTTCCGGGAGGGGGACGTCATCCGGCTCCAGCCCGAGAACTCGACCATGGAGCCCATCCTGATCCACCGGCGGGAGTTCCGCGAGACGCAGGTGCTGGGCAAGGTCGTGGGCATCTACCGCCGGTTCTGAGCGGCGCGCGGGCGGCCGCGGGGTGGCCGGTCGCGGGTCCGCGAGGCCCGGGCGGAGGCCCGCGCGGGCCGGTGCGGCGTGGGCCGGTTGATTTCCCCTGCGGGTTCCCGTAGACGACGAGCTGTGCGTATCACCTCGATCCTCCTGGCCCTGCTCGCCGCGGGCTGCTCGACCATCGGCTACGATCGGCTGCCCGGGCCGTCCCCGGTCACGCCCATCGCGCCGGACGCGCCCCACGCGATCCTGGTGATCGTCGACGGCCTGCGCGCCGACGTGCTCGAGACGTACCTGCGGACGCTGCGCGAGAACGATCAGGAGCCCGCGTGGCCGTCGGGGCTGGCGCTGCTGGCGCGGGATGGCTTCCGGCTGGCCCAGTCGGCCCGGGCCGAGGTCGCCTTCCCCGGCTTCGGGCTGGCGGCGGACGCGACGCTCATCACCGGCCAGTACCCGGACGCCACCGGCATCCCCGGCAGCGTCTTCTACGAGGCCGGTCCCGAGGGCGGCCTGCGCCGGTTCGACTTCCTGTCGGCCCCCGACGCGGCGCGCATCTACTTCGAGCCGGGCTTCGCGCTGCCCGACGCCGAGCACCGCCCGCTGCTCGAGACGCTGCTGCGGGCGCCGACGGTCTACGAGCGGCTCGCCGGCGCGGGGCGCTCGGTGGCCGTGCTCCACCAGCTCGGCCGCGGCGCCGAGTGGCTCGTGCCCGACCGCTCCGGCGATGGCATCAACGCCGTGCTCCAGCACGAGTTCTCGGCCTGGACGGTGCCCCTGTTCGACCGCGGGGTGCGCAACGCCGCCATCGACGTGCTGCTGAGCGGCGCGCCGCCGCGGCTGCTGACGCTGTACTTCCGCGGGGTCAGCTCGGGCAGCTGCTTCCAGGCGCTGCGCACCTGCTCGGCCGACGCGCCCGACCTGGCCACCATCCAGGCCGAGACGCTGCAGGTCGTCGATGGCCACCTGGAGCGGGTGCTCAAGGTCCTGCAGGGCGCCCAGCCCGAGGCCTTCCGCCGCACCACCGTCATCATCGCGGGCACCGGCGGGCTGACGGCCCGGGGCGGCGACGACCAGGGCAGCCTGACCCCCACCGACGTGTTCAACCGGCTGGCCGACGCCAGCGAGGGGGCCTGCGCCGACTGGATCCGGTCGGCGCCCCGCCACGCCGAGCTCGTCCTGGCGCCCAACGGCGCGGTGGGCCAGCTCTATGTGCGGCAAGGCCCCCCGGGCCAGCGCGCCGACGTGGCCGACCACCTCGACTGCCTCGCCGGCGCCATCCAGCGCAGCCTCGCCCCCGCCGATCGCAAGGCGGCCGAGGGCTGGCTGGGCGGCGCGGCCTGGATGCCGGGCGCCGCCCTCGGCGATCCGCGCCCCCGCAGCGCCCGGGTCGAGGTCGGCCTCTCGCCCGCCCTCGCCAACCAGCTCGTGGCCAGCCGCCGTACACGGCTCCTGGCCCGCCTGCGCCGCGGCTTCGACGACGGCCCCTACCGGCGCACGGGGGACGCCATCCTCTATGCCGCCGCGCCCTGGACGTTCACCGATCCGCTCGCGGCCCGTCCCCCGGCCCACGCTGGCGCGGGCGGGCTGGAGGACGAGGCCGCCCAGACGGCGTTCCTGGTGGCGGGCGCCCGCCTCACCGACCAGGCCGTCCAGGGGATCACCACCGCCTCCATCGAGCTGACCGACGTCGTGCCGACGCTGCTCTCCGTCCTGGGGGCCCCGGTCGACGCCCAGGCCGGCCTGCCCCGCCCGCCCTTGCTGGCCTGGGAGGACGCCGAGCTCGACTGGGTGAGCGCCGACCGCCAGGTCCCGGCGCCCCCCACCCCCGACGCGGCCCGCTGGCTGTGGCGGGAGAGCCCGACGGCCATCACGGTGGGCATCGAGGAGCCCGCGAGCCTCTGGCCCCCCGACCGGGTGGGCCTGCGGGTCGGGGCCGAGCGCTACGACTGGAACCCGGACGCCGGCACCTTCGCCGAGGGCACCCCCTGCAGCTTCGCCGAGGCCGAGGGCCGGCGGAGCTGGCGCTGCACGGTGCCCGTCGATCGCACGAAGCCCACGCTCATCATGGCCGCCGGCCGCCGCGCCCCCGCCGGGGACGAGGCCGAGGGGGCCGGCGACCGCACCACCGACTTCGTCGTGCCCGCCCTGCTGGGCCCGGCCAGCGCCCCGACGATCGAGCGGCTGAAGCTGGTCTGCGCCGGCGACGGGGCGCTGACGCTCGATCTGGCGGCCCAGGACGCCATGGGCCTGGATCGCGTGGAGGTCGTGCTCGCCAACCGGCAGGGGGTGGGGCAGCCCGACCGCCTGCCCGCCAGCCTGCAGGCCCGGCAGACGCTGGGCGCGCTCCAGGTGGACGCCGCCTGCAAGGCCACGCCGCTGGAGCCCGCCTGCACCGCGGCGCCGACGCAGCCGCGGGTGGACGGGCCGGTGACGGTCCCTTTCCCCGCCGCCCTGCTCATCCACCAGCGCCAGGCCACCCGCGTCCTGTCCGTCGACGAGGGCCCCCTCGAGCCGCTGCTGGCCCGCTTCGGGGCCGTCGAGGGCCAGGAGCCGCCGCGCTTCAGCTTCCTGCTCGCCCGCGTCTGCAACGTCGCCGGCCACTGCACCGAGCGCCCCTTCCTCAGCGATCGCGCCTACCTGGCCGCCGTCGAGGCCGGCTGCCCGTGATCCACCTGCCGACGGCGGCGGGCGGCCGCGTCGAGCACCTCGTCCGCCTCGGCCAGCCCGTCCGTCTCGGCCAGCCCCTCGTGCGCGTCTACCCGGACGAGGGCCCCATCGAAGAGATCTGCGCGCCCCTGGAGGGCGTCGTGGCGCGCCAGCGGCTCCACGGCCTCCAGGCCCCCCGCCACGCCCGGGTCGTGGGCCTCACCCGCGTCATCCTGGCGAGCTGCGCCGGCCGCGTCCGCTGGATCGCGACGCTGGGCCCCGTCGGCGTGACGACGATGGTGGCGCTGGTGGAGAGCGGCGGCCAGGTGCGGCCGCACCGCGGCGGCACCTCGGGCTTCGTTGGCCAGCGGTATTGCCGCCCCGGCGATCGGGTGGAGGAGGGTCAGCCCCTGCTCGAGGTGCGGGGCGAGGAGCTGGTCTGATGGCGGGCTCCCCCGGCGAACGCCCGGAAAGCCCTTTCAGTCCAATCGCTTAGAGCGCGTCGATGAAGGCGCCGATGGCGTCGATGTCCTGCGCGGAGAGCGCCGGCGCGCCGAGGGGCATGCGGGAGCCCCCGCCGCCCACGTCGGCCTGGGTGCCGGAGATCTTGTGGTACAGGTAGCTGGAGGTGCGGTCGCCGGGCTCGATGTAGTCGAGCTCGGAGCCGTTCGACGGGATGTCGATGGTGTTCGCCTCGAAGCCCCGCAGGCTGAGCCCGCCGCTCGCGCCCGCCGTGTGGCAGGAGCAGGAGCGATCGAAGATGGCCTGGATGGGCGCGCCGTCCGGGCCGCCCATGCCGCCCGCGCCGCCCATGCCGCCCGCGCCGCCCATGCCACCGGCGCCGCCCATGCCACCCATGCCGCCAGCGCCGCCCATGCCGCCCTCACCGCCCATGCCGCCCGCGCCCTCGCAGGCCTCGCGGAAGGTGGCGTTGATGTTGGAGAGCGTCGTCACCGTGCCGGCGCAGTTGTCTCCGTTCACGAGCGCCGCCAGGGCCGGCTGCATCTGGCAGGTCTCCACGCAGCCGTCGACGAAGGCCTGGCGGTTCTCGGCCGTGATGCCGGGGCAGAGCTCGTCGCTCGCCGCGCAGTCGCCGAGGGTGCCACAGACCGCGTCGCAGTCCGGGCCCATCATGCCGCCCGCGCCGCCCGCGCCGCCGGCCCCACCGCCCGCGCCGCCCATGCCACCGGCACCACCGCCAGCGCCCCCGGCGCCGCCCATGCCACCGGCGCCGCCCGCGCCACCCATGCCGCCACCATCGGCCTGCGCGCCACCGCCGGCGCCGCCGTCATCCCCGCCGTCATCACACGCCGCGAGGCCGACGACCACGAACGCACCGAGCAGAAGCTGCTGCAACTCCCTCATGAACTCCCCCTGTGTTCCCGGTTCGAGGTGGGGCCCGGACCCCACGGGCGGAGTATGGCCCGAAGGGTCGGCCGGTGCAAAGTCCAAGCGTTCCGCGCAGGTGCGGTCGGGACGGTGTGGGGCGTCGGGGGGAGAGCGGGGTCGCCGCCTGCCGGGCGGCAGGCGACGTGGAGGGGGCGAGCACGGGGCTCACGCAAGCTCGCACGAGCTTGCGCAAGCTTGCGCGAGCTCGCGCAAGCTTGCGCGAGCTCAGCCCTGCATGCGGCTCTGTTCGCGGTACTTCGCCTTGACCTCTTCGGCCACGGACTGGGGCACCTCGGCGTAGCGCAGGAACTCCATGGCGAACTCCGCCTTGCCCTGGGTGCCGGAGCGCAGGACGGTGGAGTAGCCGAACATCTCGGACAGCGGCACCTCGGCGTCGACGCGGCAGTAGCCGTCCGCCTCGGAGGAGCCGGTCACGATGCCGCGGCGCTTGTTGATGGTGCCGATGATGTTGCCCTGGAACTCCGAGGGCCCCTCCACCGACACCAGCATGATGGGCTCCATGATGACCGGCCGGGCCTTCGGGTACGCCTCGCGGAAGGCGCCCTGGGCCGCGAGCTGGAAGGCGATGTCCGAGGAGTCCACGGGGTGCCACTGCCCGTCGTTCACGACGAACTTCACGTTCACCACGGGGAACCCGATCATCGGGCCCTTGGGCATCATCGCCGAGAAGCCCTTGTCGCACGAGGGGATGAACTCGCGCGGGATCACGCCACCCACGATCTGGGGCTCGTAGAGGTAGTCGGCCTCCGACCAGGGCTCCATCCAGCCCGCCACCCGCGCGTACTGACCGGAGCCGCCGGTCTGCTTCTTGTGGGTGTAGTTGAAGTCGGCCCGCTGGCTGATGGTCTCGCGGTACGCCACCTGGGGCGCGCCGGTGGTGACCTCGGCGCCGTACTCGCGCTTCATCCGCTCGACGTACACCTCGAGGTGCAGCTCGCCCATGCCCGAGATGATGGTCTCGTTGCTCTCCGGATCCACGTAGGTCCGGAAGGTCGGGTCCTCGCGGGTGAACCGGCTGAGGGCCTTCGACATGTTGAGCTGCGCCTTGTTGTCCACGGGCTTGATCATCAGCTGGATGACCGGCTCGGGGATGTGCATCGACGTCATGGCCAGGCGGACGTTGCCGTCGGTGAAGGTGTCGCCCGAGGCGCACTCCACGCCGAACAGCGCCACCAGGTCACCACCGCAGCAGTCCTCGATGTCCTCCATCTCGTTGGAGTGCATGCGGACCACGCGGCCGACCTTGACCTTCTTGTTGTTGCGCATGTTGTAGATGAACTCACCCTTGCGCAGCGTACCCTGGTAGATGCGCAGGTAGGTGAGCTGACCGTAGCGCCCGTCCTCGAGCTTGAACGCCAGGGCGACGAGGGGCCGCTCGGGCTCGTAGCCCAGGATGACCTCCTGCTCGTCCTTGTCCAGATCGAGGGCCTTGTTCTCCACCTCGGTGGGGTTGGGGAGGTAGTTGTTCACCCCGTCCAGCAGGCCCTGCACGCCCACGTTCTTGTAGGCGGACCCACAGAACACGGGGGTGAGCTGGCGATCGATGACGCCCTTGCGGATGGCGCGCATGACCAGCTCGATGGAGGGCTCCTCCTCCTCGAGCATGACCTCCATGAGCTCGTCATCGAACATCGAGACCGCGTCGAGCATCATCGCGCGGTACTCCTCGGCCTGCTTCTGCAGCGCGGCCGGGATGGCCTCCTCGCGGATGATCTCGCCGTTGGCGCCGTCGTTGTAGCGGGCGACCATCTTCACCAGGTCCACATGGCCCTGGTGCTTGTCCTCGAGGCCGATGGGGATCTGCACCATCACCGCGTTGTGGTTGAGCTTCTCACGAAGCTGCTCCATCACGCGGAAGGGGTTGGCGCCCGAGCGGTCCACCTTGTTGACGAACGCCAGGCAGGGGACGTTGTAGCGGCGCATCTGCCGGTCCACGGTGATGGACTGGCTCTGCACGCCGGCGACGCCACACAGCACGAGGATGGCGCCATCGAGCACCCGCAGCGACCGCTCCACCTCGACGGTGAAGTCGACGTGGCCGGGGGTGTCGATGATGTTGATGTGGCAGTCCTTCCACGAGCAGTGGGTGGCCGCCGACTGGATGGTGATGCCGCGCTCGCGCTCCAGCTCCATCGAGTCCATCTTCGCCCCCACGCCGTCCTTCCCGCGGACGTCGTGGATGGCGTGGATCCGGGCCGTATAGAACAGGATCCGCTCGGTGAGGGTGGTCTTGCCCGAGTCGATGTGGGCGCTGATGCCGATGTTGCGGACGTGGGCGAGGTCGGTGATCATCCCGCTCTCCGAGTCGATGGTGCCCCATGGTGCCGGCGCCCGCTTCCGGGCGGCGAAAGGCTCGTTGAAGCCGTGTTTCCGGGGGGGCCGGCAATGCCACCCCCCGGCTGCGCGGCGCGCAGTGTACGAAGATCGCCCTTCAATGCAAGGGGATTCGGGTCCGGCCGCCCCCTTCGACGCCGGAAAAGGCCGCGTGGATTCGCCAGCACGCCGCCCTGCGCCTGGGGCTTGATCAAAGCGGCGGCCGGTGACACCGTCCGCGCCATGCGCTCCCCTGCCCGCAAGACCCCGACCGGCCGCGTGGTGACCCGCCAGGGCCCCGTGCTCACGGTCCAGACCCCCGAGGGCGAGCTCATCGCCTGCATCGGCCAGGGCAAGGGCAAGCGCGCCGTCGTCGGCGACGAGGTCTTCACCCGGCCCGTGAACACCGATCTCGCCACCGCCGCCATCCACGACATCGCGCCGCGCCGCAACGAGCTGGCCCGGGCCGACGGGACGAGCCACCGCGCCCGCGTCATCGCCGCCAACGTCGACCGCGTGGTGGTGGTGGTGGCCGTGGCGCCGCCCATCCGCTCCGGGCTCATCGACCGCCTGCTGGTGGCCGCCCACGCCCAGGGCATCCCCGCCCGCATCGTGCTCAACAAGATCGACCTGCTCGACCGCGACCTGAAGGAGGAGGCGGAGCGCCTGCTCTCCCCCTACCCGCCCATCGGCTACCCGGTGCTGCCGGTGAGCGCGCGCACCGGCAAGCACATGGACGAGCTCGCGGAGTGGCTCCAGACCGGCACCAGCATCCTCATCGGTCACTCGGGGGTGGGCAAGACCAGCCTGCTCAACGGCCTGTGCCCGGGCCTGGGCGAGCGCGTCCGGGCGCTGAGCGACGCCAGCGGCCGGGGCGTGCACACCACCACGACGGCGTCGCTCTTCGCCCTGCCGGGCGGCGGCGAGGTCATCGACAGCCCTGGCATCCGCATGTTCGCCCTCTGGGGCATCGAGAGCGAGACGCTGGCGCAGCACTTCGTCGACTTCGCCGCCTTCGCCGGGGAGTGCCGCTTCGCCAACTGCCAGCACGATCACGAGCCGGGCTGCGCGGTGAAGGACGCGGTCGAGGAGGGGCGCATCAACGACGAGCGCTACGACTCGTACCTGCGCCTGCGCGCCACCCTGGCCGGCAGCCAGCTCCGCGGCGCCGACTGGTAGCGGGCTACCAGCGCGTCGCCAGCGCCGCGGCCGCCACGTCCGGATCCGCCGACCGCCGCAGCGCACCCAGCCGGGTGCGGGCCTCGGCGGGCCCCTCCAGCCGCTGCCCCAGGGCCGCCAGCAGCGGCAGGGCCGCCAGCCCGCTCGCCGCCGCCAGCCCGTCGATCAGCGCGTAGAGATCGGCCACCTCCCAGCCGCTCTCCGATCGGGCGAGGGCCGCGACCGCCGCCGCCAGGATGGATCGCTGGCCAGGGCTCACCGGCGCCAGCCAGCCGGTCAGGCGCGCCGTGGCCGCCGCCACCTCGCCGGGCTCGAAGGCCGAGACCCGCAGCCGCGCCACCTCCGCCTCGGCCCCCGGCAGCCCCGCCAGCCGCTCGGCGGCCGCCGCCAGGGCCGACCGGCGACGCAGGGGGACCTCGACCAGCAGGTCGGTCAACACCGCCAGGCGGCGCCGCGCGGGCTGATCCAGATCGGCGGCGGGCTCGGGATCCGCGGCCGCCGCGTGCTCGACCAGCCGCCCCAGCGCGTCGAGCAGCGCCTCCCGCCCCGGCGCCTGCTCCGCCGACAGGGCGAGCACCCGGGCCGCGCCCCGCCAGCCCGCCTCGCTGCCCAGGTGCGCGAGGCACGCCGCCGCCGCCGGCGCCACGGCCGCCTCGCGCCCCGCCCGCCAGAGGGGATCGAGCAGCCGGGCGAAGAGCGCCTCGCGTACGCGGCCCTCCGGGTGCGCGGCCAGGGTCAGGAGCGCCGCCAGGTAGCGGTCGCGGTGGCGCGCCGGGAGCGTCGCGGGGGCGGGCGCCAGCAGCGCGCGGGGCACGTCCGGGTCGGGGTCCGCCAGCGCCTGCGCGAGCAGCGACCAGGCCGCCTCCACGTCGAGCAGCCCCCGCGCCGCGTGCAGCCCGGCGATGCGGACGTCGCGGTGGAGCGTCGGCTGCTGCCACTGGGCCAGCAGCGCGGCCACCGCCGCGGGCGTGCGCAGCGTGCCCAGCAGGCGCAGCACCTCCTTGTGCACGGTGATCTTCAGGCGCGGCCGGGCCAGCAGCGCCACCAGCTCGGCGACCATCACGGGCGCCGGCACCAGGCCCGCGAGCCGCGGCAGCGCGTACATCGCGACGCGCGCGCGGTCGCCGTCCAGGTGGTCGAGCAGGATGGGCAGCCCGGGCGCCGGGGCGTCGAGGTGCACCAGCGCGCCCAGGGCGGCCTCCACCACGACCACCTCCGAGGAGGCCAGGAAGGGCCCCAGGTCGGCCACCGTCGTGACGGGCAGGAGCGCCAGGCGCTTGATCGTGCTGGCTTTTTCCCAGGCGCTCGCCTTCGGCGCGTCGAACGTGCGCTGCAGCAGGCGGGCGAAGGCGACCTGCTGGCGCGGCAGCCAGCGGTGGAAGCCGGTGTGCGCGGGGATGACGTAGACCGACCGCTTCGTGAGGAAGGCGCCGGCCATCGCCTCGCCCTGCAGGTACGGATCGAGCAGCTCCTGGCGATGGCGGTGCAGGTGCTCGAACACGCGCGGCAGCACGATCGCCGTGCGATCCCGGGCCAGCAGCGCCCGCACGCGGGCGTCCCGCGTCGCCGGATCGGCCAGCCACAGCGCCGTGGCCAGGCTGCCGAGGGCCGACTTGCGCGCCCAGATGGCCTCCTCGACCAGGGGCCAGAGCGCCTCGACCCGCCACGCGCGCTTGCCGAGGGCCGTGGCCAGGCGCAGCACGTTGCCCGGGTACTCCCGGGCGCTCGACGCCTCCAGCAGCGGCAACAGCGTCGCGACGATGCCCAGCTCGGCCCCCCGGGGCAGGCCCGCGTCGAACCGGGGCAGCTCGATGACGCCGGCCTGGGCGGCGAGCCGATCGAGGGCGCGCAGCCCGAAGCGGAACAGGGGCGAGAGCGGCGCCGTGGCCCGGGCGAGCAGGCAGCGGCGGGCCAGATCGAGGACGGCGCGCCGCGTCCCGTACGACGTGTCCCGGGCCTCCACGACGGCGGTGACGAGCAGGTCGAGGCCCTCGACGTGGTCGTCGGCCAGGGTCGCGGCCGGCACCTGGGCGAGGGCGCTCAGGGCCGCCAGTCGGACGGGATCCTGCTCGTTGCGCAGGCGCCGCAGGCTGGTGAGCGTCTCGCCCAGACCCCGGCGCGACCGCCCGGTGCACCGCACCAGCAGCGCGAGGGCCGCGGCGCGATCCTCGGCCTGGGATCCGCGAGCGGCGGCGTCGAGGGTGGGGCGGGCCTCCTCGATGGGCAGCCAGGCCGTCATCGCGAGGCGGGCGGCGTCGTCATCGGCCACCGCCTTCAGGGCCAGCTGCCGGCGGGCCTCCTCCGCTCGGACGGCGTGGGGCAGCGCCTCCATGAGGGCGTCCGGCCAGACCCGCGCGCCGGGGGCCGGCAGGGCGGCGCGGAAGAGCGGCCCGCGATCCCGGGGGGGCAGGCGGCGCAGCAGGGCGGCGAGGCCCACGGGGTGCTCGGCCAGGCCCGTCGCGAGGGCCAGCAAGGGTGCGGGGGAGAGCGCGCGCAGCCTCGGCAGGAACGACGCCGGCACGCCGCTGGCCCGCAGCCAGGGGGCGCGCGCCGGCGCCGTCAGCAGGGCCGCCACGCGGTCGGCCCCGCCGGGTTCGCGCCCGAGGCGGCCGAGGACGGCCTGTACCGGCCACGGGAGGGGCTCGTCGGCGCAGGCCACCTCGACGCGCTCCAGGAGGGCCCACGGGTGGGTCAGGGCGAGGCTGCGCAGGGCGGCGGCGCGCTGCGCCCAGGCCCGCGGGCGCCGCGCGCGCGGCCCGGCCAGCGCGTCGGCGAGGGCCGCGAGCGTCTGGACCGGGTGCGTCTGGCCCAGCCGGCGCCACGGCACGGCGTTCGGCTCGACGGCGCCGAGCCAGCGCGCCACGTCCGCGTCGGGGCAGAGGGGGAGCAGGCGCGCGGCCAGGGCCTCCAGCCCCAGCGCGAACAGCGCCTCGGCCACCGCGGGCGCCACGTCCCGCCGGTGGGCGGTGGCGACGCCGGTGATGAGCGCGCGGCGGGTGAACCGATCCGCGTCGGCCAGCGCCTCGATCAGGGTCGGCGCGGGGGCGTAGGCGCCCGCGAGCCGGGCCGCGAGCCGGCGCACCTCCAGGGACGGATCGGCCAGCGCCCGCACCAGGCGGGGGACGTCGCGCACCGCCTGGGCCCCCAGCACCGCCAGGACGCGCAGCCACGTCGGGCCCACCGCCAGATCGTCGAGGAGCGCCGCCCGGGGGAGGCCGGCGGGCAGCGCCCGGACCTCCGCGATCGCCCGCCCGATGCGCGCGTCATGGCCGAGGCCGTCCAGGGCGGCGAGGAGCGCCTGCGTACGAGCGAGCATGAGACCTCCGAGGCTGGGCACCGGGAGCGTGCCCGGCCCGCCTGCCGGTGTCGAGGGCTGGCGCCGCGACACCCGGCGCCGGCAGAGTAGCGCCATGATCGACCGCCGTGATCGCCTGCGGGGCCTGCTGCTGGGCACCGCCCTGGGGGACGCGCTGGGCCTGCCCTGCGAGGGGCTGAGCGCGAGCCGCGTCGCACGCAAATACCCGGACTTGAACCAGTTTCACCTGTTCGGCCGGCGCGGCTACGTCTCCGATGACACCGAGCAGTCGGCCCTCGTGGCCCAGAGCCTGCTCCGCGGAGGCGACGACGATGACGCCGTCGTGCGGGCCTTCCGCCGGGCCCTGCGGGGGTGGTTCATGCGCCTGCCGTTCGGCATCGGGGGGGCGACGCTGCGGGCGTGCCTGCGGCTCACCATCGGGCTGCGGCGGTCGGGCGTCGCCTCCGCGGGCAACGGGGCGGCGATGCGGGCCGCCCTCCTGGGGCCTGGCGTGGCCGACCCGGCGCGGCGGCGCCGGCTGGGCGAGGCCATCGCCCGGGTCACCCACACCGACGCGCGCGCCGTGGCGTCGGCCGTGTTCTGCGCCGAGCTCGCCGCCCAGGCCGCGGCCGCCCCGCCCGACGCCGACCGCCGCGCGCTCTACGCCGCTGCCCGCGCCGAGGTGCGCGACGCAGCGCTCGGCGCCGCCCTGGACGCCACCCTGGCCGACGGCCCCGACCGCACGACGGGCTTCTGCCTGTACTCGGTGCCCATCGTCGCCTGGGTCTTCGTCACCCAGGGCCACGACCCCCTGGCCGCCATCCAGGCGACCATCGCGCTGGGGGGCGACACCGACACCCACGCGGCGATGGTCGGCGCCCTCTGCGGCGCGCTGCATGGCGAGGCCGCGCTGCCAGCCGACCTCCTCGGGCAGCTCGCCGGGGGGCCGTTTGGACCGACCCACCTGCGCGCGCTCGCGGACGCCCTGGCGACGGACGGCGCGCCCCCGCGGTTCTCGGCGCTCCGGGCCTTCGCCCGCAACCTCGCGCTCTACCCGGTGATTCTGGGGCACGGGTTCCGGCGGCTGGTGCCGTAGGGCGGCTCAGCGGGCCTCGGTCAGATCGAAGGCGAAGTCGACCGGCACCATGATCCAGCCCTCTCGGACGAAGGGCGGCTCGGGGAACGCGGGGGCGAAGCGCAGCTCCGAGATGCCGGGGGCGTAGGCGGCGTAGGCGTCACGCCCGATGACCACCGGATCCAGCGACAGATCGAAGCCGTCGACCAGCAGCTCGCGCACCTTCTCCAGCAGCAGCGGGCGCAGGAGGGCCTCCAGGCCGTCGCCGGCGAAGGGCGCCGCGCTGCCCGCCTCGACGAGCTCCAGGCGCAGGTCGAAGTCCTCGGCGATGCGCAGGCGGATGCCCCCCTCCCCCGGCTCCACACCGACGCGGGCCCGCAGGCTCATGGCGTAGCGGTCGGGCGCGGGGGCCCCGGGCCGGGTGAGGGCCACGTCGACGTCGCCGATCTGCATCTCCAGCAGGTCCGGGCTGCCCGGCGGCGTGGCCACCACGACCGGCGGCAGGTGGGCGTCGAGGACGGCGGCCGACACCAGCGCCCGGAAGTTCTCGGGGATCACCGCCGACACGTCGAGCTGCAGCAGGCCCTGGCGCCAGAGCTCGTGGGCGAGGGCGTTCACCGTCGCGAGGCGGATGGCGAAGACGAGGCCGCCCGCCGCCGGCCACGGGGGCGGCTCGTTGATGTGCGCCGGCACGCCGGGGAACGGGTGGGGCGGCTCGACCGGCACGGCCGCGCCGACGGCGCCGTCGAGGAAGAGCGCCAGCCCGTCGCGGGCGTGGGCCTCCGGCTCCCGCAGCGTCATCCCCAGGCGCAGCGCGATGGCGGGCAGCAGGTCGCTCGCGGCGATCTCGACGGGGATGTCGGCGAGGGGCTCGAGGGCGTCGCCCAGGCCCAGCTCGATGAAGCCCGGGACCGCCTGGCGGACGAGCTCGTCGACCAGGTCCGTCGCCGCCCCCTGCAGGGCCGCGCGCACGATGCTGCCGAGGGTGTCGAGGACGGCCTGGGCCGTGCTGTCGACCATCTCGCCCCCGAGGCTCTCGATGGCGACGCCCACGTCCGTGAGCCGCAGGCCGGGCGTCCCGTCGGGCCCGGCCTCGATGGCGGCGAGGGCGAAGGCCGCCGCCGTGACGCGGATGGTGCCCGTCAGATCCACCGGCACCCCCTCCAGGTCCACGCGCCCCTCCGTCTGGAGCGACAGCCCCTCCAGCCGCAGGAAGACCTCGATGCCGCCCTCGGTGAAGCGCAGCGTCGCGTCGGGCTCGCCCGGCCCCGCGCCGACGATGCGCAGGGAGAGCTCCGCGCCATCGGCGAGCACCGGATCGGCGATGAAGCCCATGGGCTCGACGCGGGCCAGGAACGCCTCGACCATGCCGGCCACGTGGTCGAGGTGGACCACCCCGGCCTCATCGGGGTCGGGCGGCGGCGCGTCGCGGTCGAGCAGCGCCTGCCCCAGCCGCACGGCGAGCATGTCGGCCAGGCGCACCCCCTCGGGGCTCGCGGGGATGAGCACCGGCGCGTGCACGACCTCGCGCACCACCCGCGGGGCCGGGCGCCGCACCCCGTCATCGGCCAGCACGTCCACGCGGTTGAGGCCGAACCGGGCCGGCAGGACCGTCTCGAAGGCCCCGTCGGCGCCCACGGCCACCTCGGCGTCGTTCACGAAGACCCGCGCGCCGACGTCCGTGTGGCCGCGCACCTCGATCTCGGGCACGTCGACGAAGGCGCCGCGGGCCGGCACCTCCACCACCAGCGCCGGCGGCCCCGCGTCGACGAAGAACGAGACGCGGCCGCAGATCTGGGCGTTGTTCTCGCCGATGCAGGCGCGCACGCTGCCCGGCCCCTCCCGCAGGAACGTCAGGCGGTGCTCGGCGTCGAGCGTCGCGATGGGCCCCTCGGGCATGGGCACCGGCTCCACGACGCGCCAGACCAGCGCCGCGCCGTCGAGCGGCTGGCCGACGCGGTCGAAGACCGTGGCCTCCACCTGGGGCTGGTCAGCGAGGCCATACACGGCCTGCTGCGGGCTGAGGCGCAGCTCCACGAAGCCGGGCGGCTCGGGCGGCGCGGCGTCCGGCAGGGCGACGTCGGCCCCGGCGTCGGTCGGCCCGGCGTCGGCCCCGGCCGCGTCTGCCGGCTGGGCGTCGGCGCCCGGGCCGGGCCCGCCCCCTGCTCCCGTGTCGTCATCGCAGGCGACCAGCGCCAGCACCGCCACCAGCCACCACCATGGAGCCCGCATCGCCCCTCCCGCGCGCCGTTGCTTCCGTCTTGCCAGCACCGTGGCCTGCACCGCAAGGCGGGCGTGCGGACGGCTGGCCAAAGCCGGGCCCTGCCGGTAGGCTCCCGCCGATCATCGAGCCCAGGAGGGGCGCGTGGCGAGCCACGACACCGACGCACCGACCGCCGTCATCGCCGCCGTCCAGCTCAGCGGCGTCGACGACCACGATCACGCCAGCAACCTGGCCGAGCTCACGCGGCTGCTCAAGACGCTGGGCTACGACGTCGTGGGCGTCGTCAGCCAGAAGCGGTCCCATGTCCGCCCCGGGGCCATCCTCGGCCAGGGCAAGCTCTTCGAGCTGGCCGCCTACACCGGCGGCACCGGCCTCATCCCGTCGGGCGCCGAAAACGCCAATGATCCCGAGGAGCTGGAGACGGTCCACACCATCCCGGCCCACCCCGACGGCGAGTACCCGCACGCCGACGTCGTGATCGTCGATCACGAGATCAGCCCGCGGCAGGCCCGCAACCTGGAGCAGGCCACCGGGGCCGACGTCATCGACCGCACGGGCGTCATCGTCGAGATCTTCCACCGCCACGCCCAGACGCGGGAGGCCCGCCTGCAGGTCGAGATCGCGCGGATGACCTATGTCGTCCCGCGCCTGCGCGCTGGCGCCCGGGGCGCCGACCGCCAGCGGGGCGGCGTGGGGGGCAAGGGCGCCGGCGAGTCGGCCCTCGAGCTCGACCGCCGCAAGGTCCGCGACCGCGTCGCCGAGCTGCGCGCCGAGCTCGCCGCCATCGAGCGCGACGACGAGCTGCGCCGCGCCCGCCGCCAGGGCCAGCGCCGGGTCGGCCTCGTCGGCTACACCAACGCCGGCAAGTCCTCGCTGATGCGGGCGCTCACGGGCAGCGAGGTCCTGGTCGAGGACAAGCTCTTCGCCACCCTCGGCACCACCGTCCGCGCCCTCCAGCCCGAGGTCCGCCCCCGCATCCTCATCTCGGACACGGTGGGCTTCATCCGCAACCTGCCCCACCACCTGGTGGCCTCGTTCCGGTCCACCCTGGACGAGGCGCTCGAGGCCTCGCTGCTGCTGCACATCGTCGACTGCGCCGATCCGGGCTTCCGCGGCCAGCTCACCGTCACCCGCGAGGTCCTCGCCAGCATCGGCGCCGACGCCGTCCCCAGCCGCCTGGTCCTCAACAAGATCGACTGCCTCGACGACTTCCGGCGCCGCTCCCTGGAGCGCGAGTTCCCCGACGCCGTCCAGGTCTCCTCCCGCGATCCCGCCGACGTCGAGCGCCTGCACGCGCTCATCGTGGCCTTCTTCGAGGCGGATCTACCGGAGGTGGAGCTGCTGGTGCCCTACACCCGCGGCGCGGTCATCGGGCAGATCCGGTCCACGATGCGGGTCATCAGCGAGCGCCACGACGAGGTCGGCACCCACCTCACCGTGCGCGCCGACGCCGCCGCCCTCGATCGCATCCGCGCCCAGCTCGCCTGACGCCCTCAGGGGCAGACGCTGCCCGCCGACGCCCCGCCCCCGTCCGCGGGCAGCCCGCCGATCGGGCGGCCGAGCAGCGCGGCGTTCACGAAGCCGATGCGCTGGTTCTGGGCGCGGCCCTCGGGGGTGCCGTTGTCGGCCACGGGCTTGTCCTGGCCGAAGCCCACCGCCACCAGGCGCTTGCAGTCGACGCCCCGGGCCACCAGGGCCCGCGCCACCGCGAGGGCCCGCGCCTGGCTGAGCTTGAGGTTCCCGGCGGCGTCCCCGACGGCCGCGGTGTGGCCCTCGATCCGCATCGTCGTGATGGCCTTCTTCGCCTCCAGGAAGGCCTGCACATGGGCCAGCGTCGCCTCGCTCTCGGGGGCGATCTCGACGCCCCCGGTGGAGAAGACGACGGGGCCGGGGACCTGGAGGGTGTGGCCGTCCAGCTCGAAGTCCGGGGCCGCGACGGCCGGGGCCGCGGCGGCGAGGAGGGTGAGCACCAGAGCCTTCAACTGCTTGATTCCCATGGGCATTCTCGGCGCCAGCGGGCGGCGCGGCGGGTGTGACGGGATCTCGGCGAGCCGAGCGCGCAGAGTCTACGACCGCGGCGCGGATCGCCGCCAGCCGGGCTCAGGGGCCGCGGTGGCGCAGCTCGAACGTCCAGCGAACGCCGCCCTCGACGGTGGCGGCGGGGGCGGTGCCGGCGGGCAGCCGGGCCTCCACGTCGGCCCGGCGGGCGAGCAGCGGGCCCTCGACGCCGGCGGGCAGGCGGGGGGCGCGGCAGGTGGACAGCAGGAGCTGGTCGAGGAGCGGGGGCCCCTGGAAGAGCGCGCGGGCGGTGCTGGGGCCGGCCTCGACGCTGGTGCGCCGGCAGCCGCGGTCGCGCAGGTGCGCCAGGGTGGCGGCCAGCGTCACCCCGGGCATGACGCGGTGCTCGACGCCGCGGCGCCGGGCCTCGGCCTCGGCCTCCGCCGGCCAGGCCGTGGGCGTCACCACCAGCAGGGCGGGGGCCCCGGCGAGGGCCGGGTGGTCGAAGTCGGGGACCTGGGCCGTGAGCACCACCAGGAGCGGCGGCGCGGCGAGGCCGACGACGTCGCGCCGCCAGCCATCGAGGACGGTCGGGCCGGCCGGGGTGTAGCGGACCTCGGGCTCGGCCCGCAGGATGCGGCCGGTGGTGATGATGGCGTCGGCGCGGGCGCGGGAGAGCGCCAGGACGAAGGCGTCCGTCGGGCTCGGGGGCGTGCTGGCGTTGATGTGCAGGACGCGCAGGCCGTCGTCCCCTCGCCGCTGCCAGGCCGCGACCACCTGCGACGTGCCCGGCCGCGCGAGCAGGGCCGGATCGCCGAAGAGCGCCGCCAGCCGGTCGGTCACGGCGGCCATGGCGTCGTCAGAACAGCGTGTAGCTGAAGCGGAGCTGGACGTCGTGCTCCGTGCGGATGGTGTCTTCGACGTCCAGGTTGGGGTCACGGGTCGCGTTGAACCGGTAGTTGATGGACACGAAGCGGATGAGCCGCAGGCTCGCCTGGTTGCGCCACGTGAACACCACGTCGTCATCGCTGATCGGCAGCAGCCCGTCGAACTCGCTGGTGATGGTGACCCAGCGCGAGAGGCGGCCGATGCCCACCAGCGTCCCCTCGGGGCCCACGACCGTGGCGTCCTCGGCGGGCACCAGGCGGTCGTTCGCCCCGGTCACGTCCTCGAACACCAGCAGGCCGTTCGCCAGCGTCTGCCGCGCGCCGAAGCCCAGGCGCAGATCCAGCTCCACGGTGCGCCGGCGCAGCAGGCGGAAGTTGCCGCCGGCCCCCTGCTGCAGGATGAGCGGGGCGAACGGCCCGCCGAGCTGCACCCGGTCCACGTCGACGTGGGTCTCCACCACCGCCCCGTCGGCGTCCAGCTCGTCCACCGTCTGCGGGCTCTCGAAGACCTGGTGGCGGTCCAGCAGCTTGGTCTCCAGCCCGACGCGCAGGTAGGGCCCGAACCAGGGCACCAGGTGGTAGGTGTAGATGGTGTGCAGGAAGAGGCGGTCCCCCTCGTTGGTGAACTCGCCGTCCTCGGGCCGGGTCTGCTCCTCCTCCAGCTCGAGCCGCGTGATCCACTGGTGGGCGTCGCGCTGGAAGCTCGCCGTCGTGTCGAAGAAGAGGGAGAGGCCCAGGTCCCACCCGGCCTGCTCGCCCACCTGGTCGGTGCGGTTGAACGTCGCGGCGCCGCCGAGCACGCCGGCCAGCGTCCAGTCGCTCTTCTCGGCCTGCTCGGCCTCCTCGGGATCCGCCTCGCCGGCGCCGAGGAACTGGCCCGTGTCGGGCTCCACCACCAGCGTGAAGCGCGACAGCTCCCCCGCGGTGAGGCGGATCGTCGCGAAATCCGTGCGATCTCGATAGGTTCCGCCGCTGCGGATGATCTTGTAGAGGCCGGGCGGCAGCACCCAGGCGCGTAGCTGCTCGCCCTGCAGGCGGTCCGCGCCGAAGCCAATGCCGAACTCTTCGCGGTCGTCCATGCGGATGAGCTCGTAGGATCCGCGGAACGGCACGAACTGGGCGTCCACGACGTCCACCACCAGGCCCGACCAGCTCGGCGGGATGACCGTCGTGCGGCCCTCCTCCACCGCCACCGGGATGCGGACCTGCTGGGAGAACGTGCCGCTGCCGAAGCGGACGTCGTAGTCCCCGGGGGGCAGCACCACGCGCCGCCCCGCCTGGCCCTCGCTCACCACGCTGCCGTCCTGCAGCACGGTCACCGGGGGCTCCTGGTCGCCGGTGGTGTAGGCCGGCAGGAAGACGGCCCCCTGCCCCACCGGGATGGGCGTCGGGTCGTTGGCCACCTGGGGCAGCGCGTTGAGGGGCGAGGCCGGCTCGGGGCGCACGCGGTCGCCCTCCTGGCTGGCGACGGCGGCCGGCTCCTCGGCCACCACGGGGGGCGGCTCGCCCTTCAGGTGGCGGTCGAGATCCGCGAAGGCCTCGTCCAGCCGGGTGGCCAGGATCTCGCGCTGGGTGCGCACCGTCGTGCGGGGCAGGCCGTCGCCCACCTCCCGGCGGTCATCGAAGCTCCACGTCCAGACGGTGACGTCGTCCTGGAAGCGCACCAGCCGCAGCGACATGGCCAGCCGCGCCGCCGCGCCCTCGGGCAGGCGCACCTGCTCGATGGCCACCACCTCGCCGGTGAGCGTGTAGTCCGGGGGCTGCTGGCCGACCTCCGCCACCACCGACTGCACCAGGCCCGACCGGGCCAGGTGGTCGCGCAGGACGTCGGAGATCATCTTGTGCGGGCTCTCGCTCCAGCGGCGCCCGCGGTGGTAGCGCAGCTCCACCAGGTCGTCGCGCTGGGCCAGCTCGTCGCGGTCGTAGCTCTCGCGGACCTCCAGGTCCTTCACCCGGATGGTGACGGGGTGCGGCTGCTGGAAGCGGGCGGCGGGGGCCGGGTAGCGCAGGGTGTAGTAGGCCCGCTCGGCCGGCGGGCTGCAGGCGACGAGGGCCAGGGCGAGGGCGGCGAGGGGGGCGCGGCGCATCACTCTTCGCCTCCTTCCGACAGCAGGAGCAGGGAGGGGTCGTCCTTCACCTTGCGCGAGAAGGCCTTGAGGTTCGAGGCCGAGTCGCGGAAGTAGACGAGCCCCTGCACCAGGCTCTCCCGCGTCTGGGCGAGGGTCTGGCCGCCCACGTCCAGCACTTTGTCCAGCGATTGCGTGGCCTTGCGGGCGTCACCCAGCAGGCCGTCCAGCTTGCCCGAGGCGTCGCGCAGCGTCCGCGCGGTGCGCGCGCCCTCGTCCAGGGTGCGCGTCAGGTTCGGGCCCGCCTCGTCCAGCAGGGCCCCCACGCGGTCGGCCGTGATGGCCAGGCTGGCCGTGAGCGCGCGGACGCCCTCGCGGTTCTCGGCGATGGTGGCCTCGGCCGTGGCGAGCAGCTTGTCGGTGCGGTCGAGGACGGAGGCCAGGCGATCCTTCATGTCGGGGCTGACGAAGGCGTTCACGCGGTCGAGGGCCTCGCTGACCTTGGCGGCGATCTCGCCGGCCTGGTTGGACAGGTCGTCCAGGGCCGACTTCCCCGCCGGGATCTCCTCCCCCGGCTTGCGCACCCGGGCCGCGCGAGAGCCGCGCGTCAGCTCGATGTACTTCAGGCCGGTGATGCCCATGCTGCCCAGGCTGGCCTGGGTGTCCTCGGCCACCGGGGTGCCGCCGGTCAGCGAGATCTCCACCAGCACCACCCCCACGTCCTGGGGATCGATGCGGATGACGTCCACCCGCCCGACGCGGATGCCGCTGTACTTCACGGGCGAGCCGACCTCGAGGCCGGAGAGCGACACGTCGCCGTCGGCGTAGCGGACGCGGTAGGTGTCGCGCACCTCCCCGAGCCGCATGCCGGCCAGGACGATGAGCCCGCCCACCAGGGCCACCAGGCCGGTGGCCACGAAGATGCCCAGCCGCAGCTTCTGGGCGCGAGTGACGGCCATCAGGCTTGCCTCCCGGGGCGCGCGGCCGGCGGGCGCCCAGGCGCCGGGCCCCGCAGCACGTCCAGCGCCGACGGCGGGCCGCGCATCTCGCCCGCCGCCAGCCGGTCGAAGAACGCCCGCACCTCGGGGTGGGGCGTCGCCTTCACCTCGTCCAGGGTGCCATCGGCGATGACCTTCCCCTGGGAGAGCATGAGGGCCTTGTCGGTGATCTTGTGGATGCTCAAGAGCTCGTGGGTCACCACGACGATGGCCATCCCGAAGCGGTCGCGCAGGCGCAGCAGCAGCTCGTCCAGCTCGGCGCTGGTCAGGGGATCGAGGCCGGCGCCGGGCTCGTCGCAGAAGAGCAGGTCGGGATCCAGCGCCGTCGCCCGGGCGAGGGCCGCGCGCTTGCGCATGCCCCCGGAGAGCTCCGACGGCAGCAGGTGCTCGGCGTGGCCCAGCTCGACCTGGGCCAGCTTCAGCCGGACGATCTCGGCGATGACGTCGGGCGGCAGGTCGGTGTGCTCCCGCAGGGGCAGGGCCACGTTCTCGCCGATGGTGATGGAGCCGAGCAGGGCGCCGTACTGAAACAGCACGCCCACCCGCGTCAGCAGGCTGCGCTGGTCGCGCTCCGAGAGCGTCGTCAGCTCCTGGCCCAGCATGCGCGCGCGGCCGGCGTCGGGGGGCTTGAGGCCCACGCAGCACTTGAGCAGCGTGCTCTTGCCGCAGCCGGATCCTCCAAGGATGACGCGCACTTCCCCGGGCTGAACGGTCATCGAGACGCCGTCGAGGATGGTGCGCTCGCCGTAGCGCGCCACCACCCCGTCCACCTCGAGGGCCGCCGCCATCAGAGCACCACGTAGAAGAGGACGCTGAACACGCAGTCCGCCACGATGATGTAGAAGATGCTCGCCACGACCGAGGCCGTGGTCATGCGGCCCACCTCGCTGGCCCCGCCGCGCACCTTGAAGCCGTAGTAGAGGCCGATGAGGCCGATGCCCCAGGCGAAGACGACGCTCTTGATGAGGCCGGAGACGAGGTCCCAGGGGACCATCGACGAGAGCATCTGGTTGATGAAGGCCTCGCCGGCGATGTCCAGGTAGAAGACGCCCACCAGGAAGCCGCCCAGGATGCCCAGCAGATCGGCCAGGGCCGTCAGCAGCGGCACCATGCAGGTGATGGCGATGAGGCGCGGGACGGCCAGGAACTGCATGGGATCCAGGCCCATGACGGTGAGGGCGTCCACCTCCTCGGAGACCTTCATGGTGGCGATCTCGGCCGCGATGGAGCTGCCGGAGCGGCCCGCCACGAGGATGGCGCACATGAGGGGGGCCATCTCGCGCACCATGGAGACGCCCGTGAGGTTGGCCACGTAGATGGCCGCGCCGAACTGCTGGAGCTGGTAGGCGGACTGGAAGGCGACGGTCAGGCCCACGAGGAAGGTGATGAGGCCGACGATGCCGAGGGCCCGGGAGCCGATGTCGATGGCCTGCTGGGTGATGGCGCCCAGGCGCAGCGGCGCGCGGCGCGTCAGAGCGGCGCCCACGGCGAACGTGGCGTCGGCGGCGAGCTGCAGGAACTCCCAGAAGGCGTCGCGCACGCCGTAGGCCGTGCCGCCCAGGGCCTCGACGGCCCCGGCGGGCGCGGGGGCCGCGGGGGGCTCGACGGCCACGCGGAACATGGCCAGCGAGCGCTCGGCGGCCTGGCTCATGGGGCCGAGCGTCACCTGCCCGCCCGCCACCTGGGCGCGGCGCCAGGCGCCGATGAGGCTGGCCACCACCGCCGAGTCCATGCCGGAGACCTGGGAGAGATCGAGGAAGAGGGCGCGCCCCGCGCGGGGGCTGGCCTGGCGGATGGCCCGCTCCAGGGGCCGCACGGCGGCGCGGCGCAGCTCGCCCCCCAGGCGGAGGACGTGCCCGTCGGCGGCGGCGTCGAGCTGGATGCGGGCGAGATCGGCCATCGCGCGCAGTATGGGTCAGGCCGCGGGGGTCTCCAAATTCGTCGCGGTGGCGCGGATCTGCGCCGGCTCCTCCAGCCGGATGATGCCCTCGCGGTCCATGACGACCCGCACCCGGTCCGTGGACAGGGCCTCGGTGTGATCGGGGGAGCCCATCTGCAGGATGACGTTGAGGTGGTAGACCTTGGGCAGGTCGAGCGGGGCGGCGCGGTCGAGGTCGGCGTCGTAGACGAGGGTGCGCCGGGTGGCGTCGTCGGCGCGGGCGAGGAAGGCGCCGATGTTCACGCGGATGATGTCGTTGAGATCGCGCAGGGGGCCGTGGGTGCGGCGGTGGGCCTGGCTGTCGATGTGCACCAGCTTGCGGTAGTGCAGGACGGTCTCGGGCTTGCCGGCGAGGAGGGCGTCGGGGGTGCGGCGGTAGCGCAGGGCCCGCACCGCGGGCGGCACGTCGGCCAGCTTCATGAAGCGCACCGTCTCGCGGCAGCGGCCCAGCGTCTCGCCGGACAGGGGCTCGCGGATGCGGACGATGTGGTCGGGCAGCCAGCGGGCCATGCGGGCGGCGAAGAACTGCCGGGCCCAGTCCTTGATGCGGTCCTTGACCACGTAGCTGGCGACGATGATGAGGACGAACGGGGTGGTGTTGACGCCGTAGCTCGACTGGGCCCAGGCCGCCGCGAGGACGGCGAAGAACATGGCCAGGGCCGCCGCGCCCGCCGCCGCCACGTCGGCCGCGCGGCGGCCGGGATCCCGGGCCAGATCGAGGAAGAGCACCGACATCACGAACTTTTTCAGCACGCCGAGGCGGTAGACCAGGCGCTCCTCGGGGGTGCCGACGCTGGTCTCGCTCTCGCCGAAGCCGAGGGCGGCGCGGCGGGCGCGCTCGGCCAGGATGCGGGCGACGGAGGCCGCCCGCGCCGTCGCCAGGGCCCCGGCCGCCGGGCTCTGGTCGATGGCCGAGACCAGCCGGGTGAGCTGCCGCTCGGCCGCCAGGCCCACGAACTCGTCGACGAGGCGGGCGGTCTCCTCGGCGGCCCGGCCCTTGACCGTGGCCAGCAGCGCGCGGAAGCGGTCGAGGAAGGTCGCCAGGGTGCTCACCAGCGCCTCGGCCGCCGGCGCGGCGGGCCCCGGCTCGTCGAGGGCCTCCAGCAGCGCCCCCATCTCGCGGCGCAGGGCCCAGCGGAGCTGGCAGCCGACCAGGCGCAGGGCCTGCCGCAGGGCCCGCCGCGCCCCCGACGCCCCGCCGCGGCTCAGCTCGGCGATGAGCCAGCGCAGGTGGACGAGCGGCGCCTCGGCGGCGCCCAGATCGGCCAGCGTCGCGAGGGTGCTCGGCGGCGTCTTGAACCGGATGTAGGCCTGCACATCGGCGTAGAAGCGGTGGTAGTCGTAGGTGTCCTTGTGGATGCCCAGGCTGCGCGGCAGGAAGAGGAAGGCGTCCACGGCGTACCGGTTCACCGGCCGCTCGGGATCGATGCTGTAGTCCAGCTTCAGCTCGAAGGAGCGTCGGTCGTGCACCCCGATGCGCCCCTCGATGCGCTCCTCGGGATCCAGCAGGCTGATCATCGCGGGCTCAGGGCTCCACGGGGGCGGGCCCCTGGGTCGGCTGCTGGGCCTCGGCGAAGAACCGCAGCAGGTCGTCGCGCCGCCGCTGGGCGTCGTGGATGCCCAGCTCGATCAGCTTGGAGCAGTAGGCCCCGTCGAAGAGGACGTAGCTCGTCAGATCCGCCTCGTCCTTGCTCTCGAGCCGCGCGATGGTGCGGATGACCCGCGACGTCATGCGGCGGTCGCTCTGCAGGCCGCCCGAGCGCACATGGTCGGCCGCCAGCTTGCCCAGGTCCTTGCTGGGGCGCAGGACGATGGTGGGGATGATGCGGTAGGCCGCCCCCCGGCTGTTGGCGAACATGCTGTTCATGCGCACCGGGAACTCGCGGCCGAAGACCGACTCGCCGTCGCGCAGGACCTGGTTGATGTGCTCCAGCCGGATGAGGTCGTAGTCGACGTGGTCCAGCATGAGGGCGTTGAGGACCTTGGCGAGCAGGAAGATGGGGCTGGCTAGGCGGCGCTTCCAGTCCCCCAGCACCGCGTCGTCGTCGAGAGCCTTCTCGTGGCCCAGGCCCACGACCATCAGGCGCTGGGAGCCCAGGCGGAGGGCCGGCGACAGGGGGGTGTTCTGCCGCAGGCCGCCGTCGACGTACGGGATGCTGTCGATGGGAACCGCTGGAAACACAAAGGGAATCGCGGACGAGGCGCGGCAGTGGGCGGGCGTCAGGCGCGTGAGGACGGGGCGCACATGGGGGTCCCGGGAGAACTTGCGGGGCCGGCCATCGCTCGTCTCATAGAAGACCACCGTCTTGCCCGTGGGCACCTGGGTGCACGACAGGCTCACGGCGTCGAGCAGGCCCTGGGCGAGGTTGACGTGGATGCGCCCCCAGTCGATGTCCTCCTCGATGATGGCGCGCACGGGCTCCCCCGGGAACACGCTCTCGCGGCTGTTGCGGCCCACGAGCCAGGCGGGCAGCGACATGATGTCGGTCAGCCCGATCTGCAGCACGCGATCGATGGAGAGCGTCCGCCACAGGTCCGCCAGCCGCCGGATGCCCACGCTGGGCTGGTGGATGGAGGCCGCCGTCGCCGCGATGTTGAGGGCCCCGATGGAGGTGCCGCAGAGCACGTTGAAGCGCGCCATCTCCCGCAGCTCGGGGGGACCGTCGACGAACAGGTAGTAGAGCACCCCGACTTCGTAGGCGCCGCGGGCGCCCCCCCCCGCCAGGACCAGGCCGGTCTTCGGCATCTCACCTCCAGGACGCCTGGATTATGGGAGGCTCGCCCCCTGCGGGCAACCTGCCCGCCCGTCAGCCGGACACGGGCCCACCGAACCGCACCCGGAGGGCCTCGTCTTCGAGGCGCAGGGCGATGGCCCGGGCGCGGCCCCGCGCCGCCTCGGCCTCGGCCCCGGTCGCGGCGTGGGCCAGGAGGTTCAGGGCCATGGCCCGCAGGCGCAGGGAGCCGCCGTCCCCCGCCGCCTCGACGCTGGCGCGGGCGTGGGCCAGAGCCGCGGCCTGCTCGCCCAGGCACAGGCGCGACCAGCCCAGCCCGTTCTCGCGCCGGCACCGCGCGAACGGGGGGCCATCGGCGGGGAGGGTGGCGTACAGGGCCGCCGCCGCTGCGTGATCCGTCGGGGCGACGCGGTTGAGGGGCCAGGCGCGCTGGTCGACGGCGCGGGCGTGCAGGCAGGCGCGGTCGTCGGGGGCGAGGTCGGCGGTGGCCAGCAGGGCCTCGGCGCGGGCCAGGGCCGCCGCCCCCGCCGCCGGGGCGCCGCGGCTCTCCACATAGCTCTGCACGAGGGCCAGCTCGATCTGGGCCGCCGGCTCGGCGCGGGCGGCCAGCAGGCCCGCCTGGTGGAGCAGCGGGCGGGCGTCGGCGCGCCGGCGGATCGCCAGGCTGGCGTGGCCGAGCAGCACCCAGATGCGGGCCGGGCTCTCGCTCACGGGCGGGCGGTCCCACGGGCGCAGCAGCTCCGCCCCGAGGCTCACGGGCAGGTCGGTGAACCGGGTGTGGTACTGCCCCATCCAGCGGACGCGGTCGGCGACGGCGGCGGGCAGGCCGACCACCGCGAGCAGGCGATCCCCCCAGACGCCCCCGGGGGCCGTCCCGCGCCCGCGCAGGCGCCGCAGACCCCGCTCCACGCTCTCCACGTCCTCGGCGAAGGCCCGCCGCTCGGCCAGGTGCAGCGCCAGGGCGGCCAGCGAGCCGCGCTCGGCGGCCGCGGCGTCGACGAGGGCATCCCAGGCGAAGGCGTGGTCGGCTGGCATGGTGGCAGTATGCCAGCAAGCCACCACGGCACAGCAAGTGGACGGCTTCGACATCCGGCGCCATGCTGGCCGATGCAGACTGGCGGAGGGACCCGATGGCCGGGGCAGGGACGACGAACAGCGCCGGGCGCGCGCAGCTCGGCATGGGTCGACGGAAGGGACCAGGGCGCTGGTTCCTGGCGGTGGGCATCACGGCGCTCGCGGGCGCGGCCCTGTGGATCGCCTTCGGCCGCGAGCCCGACGCGCCGACGGGCCCCACCTGGCGCACGGCCACCCTCGATCGCGGCAACATCCGCACCGTCGTCACCGCCACGGGCAGCGTGCAGCCCGTGCGCGTGGTGGAGGTGGGCGCCGAGATCTCCGGGCGCGTCATCGAGGTCACCGCGGACGCCGACGACGAGGTGGAGGCCGGCACCATCCTGGTCCGCCTCGATCCCGAGCCGCTGCAGGCCCGGCTCGAGCAGGCCGAGGCCCAGCTCGCCGTGTCGGAGGCCTCGGTGAAGGTGGCGTCGGCCACGGTCACGGAGACGCGCGGCACCGCCAGCCGCGCCGAGCAGCTCCGCCGCAAGGGCCTGGTGCCCACCGAGGAGGTCGAGAAGGCCGTCGCCGCGCGCGCCCGGGCCGCCGCCTCCCTCGCCCAGGCCGAGGCCCAGCGCCGGCTCGCCCAGGCCCAGGTGCGGCAGGTCCAGGCCGACCTGGCCAAGGCCATCGTCAAGGCCCCCATCAGCGGCATCATCCTGCGCCGCGAGGTGGAGCCGGGCAGCACCGTGGCGGCCTCGCTGCAGGCCCCCGTGCTCTTCACGATCGCCGAGGATCTGCGCCAGATGCACCTGCTGCTGGCCATCGACGAGGCCGACGTCGGCGCCGTGTCGCGGGGGATGCGGGCCACCTTCACCGTCGATGCCTTCCCCACCCAGAGCTTCGAGGCCGAGGTGGTGGCCCTGCGCCACGCGCCCACCCAGGAGCAGAACGTGGTGACGTACGAGGCGGTGCTGTCGGTGGACAACCCCGACCGCCTGCTGCGGCCGGGCATGACGGCCACGGCCACCATCGTGGCCAGCGAGGTCAAGGACGCCCTGCGCGTGCCCAACGCGGCGCTGCGCTTCTCGCCGCCCCGGGACGACGCCGGGGCGGCCCGCTCGGCCGGCTCGGTGCTCACGGGCATGGGCGGCCGGCCCGGCGGGCGGCGCCGCAACGGGGGCGGCAACCGCGGGCCCCGCCTCTGGACGCTCGTCGACGGCAAGCCGCGCCCCCAGGCCGTCGAGACCGGCGCCACCGACGGCCGCTACACCGAGATCCGCGGCGGCGACCTGAAGGAGGGCGCCGTGGTCCTGACGGGCCAGGATGGCGCCGCCCCATGACCGACCCCGTCCCGGTGATGGAGCTGCTGGACGCCTGGAAGATCTACGGCGCGGGCGAGGCGACGGTGAACGCCCTCGCCGGCGTGGATCTGCGCATCTTTGCAGGGGAATTCGTCGCCATCATGGGCTCGAGCGGCTCGGGGAAGTCGACCTGCATGAACCTGCTCGGGGCGCTGGATCGCCCGAGCAAGGGGCGCTACCGCTTCCGGGGCGTCGACGTCGGCGACTTCGACCGCGACGAACGCGCCCTGCTGCGGCGCCACCACCTGGGCTTCGTGTTCCAGAGCTTCAACCTGCTGGCGCGGACGAGCGCGGTCGACAACGTGGAGCTGCCCCTGCTCTACCAGCGGGTGCCGCGGCGGGAGCGGCGCCAGCGCGCCCTGGAGATGCTCGATCTGGTGGGCCTGGCCGAGCGCGCCGACCACACGCCGGCCCAGCTCTCGGGCGGCCAGCAGCAGCGCGTCGCCATCGCCCGCGCCCTGGTGACGCGGCCCGCCGTGCTCCTCGCCGACGAGCCCACCGGCAACCTGGACTCGGCCCGCACCCATGAGGTCATGGGCCTCCTGGCCGACCTGAACCGCCGGCAGGGCATCACCATCGCCCTCGTCACCCACGAGCCCGACGTGGCCGGCTTCGCGCGCCGCGCGCTGTGGTTCACCGACGGCCGCGTCGCCCGGGACGGCACCCCCGCCGAGGTGCTCGGATGATCCTCTGGCTCACCCTGGGCATGGCCCTGCGCGCCATGGTGCGCAACAAGCTGCGCTCGTTCCTGACGGTGCTGGGGGTGGTCATCGGCGTGGGCGCCGTGATCTGCATGGTGCACCTGGGCGAGAGCGCCAAGAAGTCGGTCACCGACCAGATCGCGAGCCTCGGCCAGAACCTGCTCATGGTGCGCTCGGGCGCCGGCCGTGGCCCGGGCGGGGCCCGCGTCGCCTCCAAGGCCTTCACCGTCGAGGACGCCGAGGCCATCCAGGCGCAGGTGGACGGCATCGTCGTCGCCCCCACGGCCAGCGCCAACACCGTCGCGGTCAACGGCAACACCAACTGGCCCACCAACGCCCAGGGCGTGACGGACGAGTTCTTCACGGTGCGCGACTGGCCCGTCACCGCCGGCCGCCGCTTCGAGCAGGCCGAGCTGCGGGGCGGCGCGCTCGTCTGCATCATCGGCGCGACGGTGCACAAGGAGCTCTTCGCTGGCGAGGAGGCCATCGGGGCCCGCATCCGCCTGGGCCGCCTGTCCTGCGACGTCATCGGGGTGCTGGCCAGCAAGCAGTCCATGATGGGCTCCGACCCCGACGACACCATCCTGTTGCCGCTGCGCACCGTCCAGCGCCGCCTGGCCGGCAAGGACGACGTCCAGATGATCTACGTCTCGGCCACCGACGGGGGCACCGCCCGCGTCCAGGCCGAGATCGAGCGGCTGCTGCGCGAGCGGCGGCGCATCAAGGACGGGCGCGACGACGACTTCTCGGTGCGCGACATGCGCGAGATCGCCGACCGGGTGACGGGCACCACCGACGTGATGACCACCCTGCTGGGCTCCATCGCCGCGGTCAGCCTGCTGGTGGGCGGCATCGGCATCATGAACATCATGCTGGTCTCGGTGACGGAGCGGACGCGCGAGATCGGCATCCGCATGGCCATCGGCGCCCGCGGCCGCGAGGTGCTGCTGCAGTTCCTGCTGGAGAGCGCGCTGCTCTCGACCCTGGGCGGCCTGCTGGGCATCGGCGTCGGGCTGGGGGGCTCGTACCTCGCGTGCGACAAGCTGGACCTGCCGTTCGTGGTGGTGCCCGGCATCGTCGGCGTCGCGTTCCTCTTCTCGGCGGCCGTCGGCATCCTCTTCGGCTTCATGCCGGCCCTGAAGGCCTCGCGCCTCGACCCCATCGACGCACTGCGCCACGAGTAGCTCGCGCCGGCTGTCCGGGATCCTGTCCGGGCGCCCCGCCCACGGCATCGCTACCGTGAGGCCTCCACCCACCTGGAGGTTCCCATGCGCCCCTATCTCGTCATCGATCTCGAAGCCACCTGCGACGACGGCCCGCTGGTCCCCCGCGGCCAGATGGAGATCATCGAGATCGGCGCCGTCCTCGTCGACGGCGCCGATCTGATCCCCATCGCCACGTTCCAGACGTTCGTCCGGCCCGTCCGGCATCCCCGGCTCACCCCCTTCTGCGTGGGCCTGACCACCATCCAGCAGGCCGACGTGGACGCCGCCCCCCGGTTCCCCGAGGCGCTGGCGGCCCTGACGCGCTTCATGCAGCAAGGCCAGCCACCGGGGGATCCGCCCCCCCTGTTCGCGTCCTGGGGGCGCTATGACCGCGGCCAGTTCGAGCTGGACGCACGCCTGCACGGGGTGACGCTGCCCTTCGGCGGCGAGCACCTGAACCTGAAGCAGGCGTTCTCCGACCGCCTGGGGACGCGCAAGCTCTTCGGCATGCACCGGGCCCTCGCCCGATCGGGGCTGCGCCTGGACGGGACGCACCACCGGGGGCTGGACGACGCGCGTAACATCGCGAAGCTGCTGCCCTTTTGCGTGGGTGCCTTCGCCCTGCCCCCGCCCCCGGCGGGCTGGCGCTCGGCCCATCCGGCGGCCTGACGGGGCCCGGGGGGAGGCCGGAGGCGCCGGCGCCGGAATCGTTTGCGGTCCGCGCGCCATCCGGTACATTCGCCCCCTTTGCCGCGCCGGGAGAGCCCCATGGACGACAAGCAGCCCCGCCCCACCCCCCGCTTCGACACGGACGCCCTCGTCCGCGGCGTCGCCATGGACGGCCGCGTCCGGGTCATCGCCGTGCGCTGTGACGGCGTCTCCCGCACCCTGGCCGAGAACCAGGACGCGGGCCCCACGGCCGCCGTCGCCCTCAGCCGGGCGGCCACCGCGGCCCTGCTCCTGGGCGCCACCATCAAAGATCGCCAGCAGATCGGCGTGCAGCTCAACGGCAACGGCCCGCTGGGCGAGATCTACGCCGTCGCCGACGCCCACGGCCGCGTGCGCGCGACCGTGGCCGATCCCCACGCCGACGTCCCCCTGCGCGACGGCGGCGTCGACCTGCCCGCGGGCATCGGCGCGGGCCGCATGACCATCATCAAGCGCCTGGCCGAGGACGAGCCGGCCTTCCAGGGCGTGACGGCCCTCACCGCCAGCAACGTGGCCGAGGACCTGTCGGAGTACCTGGCGCAGAGCGAGCAGATCGAGTCGGCCGTGGCCCTGGGCGAGCTCATCGGCCCCGAGGGCGTCACCGCCGCCGGCGGCCTGCTGGTGCAGATGCTGCCCGGCGCCGGCCTGCCCGAGACGCTCGCCATGCAGGTGCGGCTGGAGAGCCTGCCCCCGCTGTCGACGTTCTTCGGCGACGGCGGCACCGCCGCCGACCTCGCCCGGCTGCTCGGCGACGACGTGCAGATCATGGACGAGGGCCCGGTCGCCTTCGTGTGCAACTGCGAGCGCGAGCGCTACGCCCGCATCCTGGTGGCCATGGGCCCCGACGAGCTGACGAGCCTGCGCGACGAGCAGGAGATCACCGAGTGCGTCTGCCACTTCTGCGGCACGCGCTACGCGTTCGACCAGGAGCAGATGGGCGCGCTGATCTACGGCGCGAAGCTGCACATGGCGCGCCTCGAGTCGATGAGCAACTGAGGTGCACGTCGCTGCCGCGCGGCGGGCCCTGGAGCGGCGCCCCCGCATCGCCCCCGTCCTCGGCGTCATCGCCCAGGCGGCCGCCCTCACCGGCGTGGGCGTGCTCGTCCTGCGCGGCCTGGGCGAGGACGTCCCGCCGCTGGCCCTCGCGCTGGGGGCGCTGGGCCTCTTCGCCGCCCTCGAGATCGGCGTCCAGCGCCGCCGGGCCCGGCGCGACGGCCCGCTGCGGGCCCTCTTCGGCGCCCTGATCGACGCGCTGGGGGAGGCCGCCGAGCCGACGCTCACCTGGCCGCGGGGGCTGCCCTGCCTGCGGGCCGTGGTGGACGACCGCCACTTCGCCATCCACCTGGAGTCGGCGGGCGAGCGCCTGCGCGTCGCCATGACGGCCACGGCGACGCCGGCCGCGCACCTCTGGCTCGTCAGCCGGCAGCCCGAGGACTACCCCCACAAGCTGGAGGCCCGCCTCGCCCGGCACCTGCGCCGGCTGAGCGTGGACGACGCGACGCTCTGCGCGCTGAGCGCCGATCCCGAGCCGGCCGAGGCCCTGCTGGCCCGCCCCGGCGTGGCCGACCACCTGCGCGCGCTGCTCGCGGAGGACGCCCCGGCCGCGGCCACCGTCGAGGTGAGTCCGGACGCGGTGCGGTGGGACGCGGCGCTGACGCCCCGGATCACCGCCCCGCGCCTGCTGGACGTGGCCCGGCGGCTGCCGCCCCTGGTGGAGGTGGAGGCCGCGGAAGCCGAGGGCGAGGCCGACGACGAGGCCGACGGCGACGACGCCCTGGCCGCCCTCAGCTCGTAGACGGCCGGGCCTGGTCGAGCACCCCGGGCGAGACCGGCCCCGCCCAGGCCCGGGCCGCGTCCAGCCCCAGCCGCGCGAACCGCGGCACGTACTGCCGCTCCACCGTCTGCGCCAGGATGGCCGCATAGCGGTCCAGGTCCATCAGCCCCCAGGCCCCCTCCGCCGCCGTCAGGCGCCCGCTCTCCGCCCCGGCCGCGTAGTGCTGGCGCTGGCGCGCGAACATCCCCGGCAGGGCCTGCTCGATGGCCGGCCGCAGGGGGACGGGGCTCTGCGCCAGCAGCCACTCCAGCGCCGTCCAGCCGAAGTCGCGGTGCCGCACCTCGTCGACGAGCACCCGATCCAGCGCCGCGCGGGCGACCTCGACGGTGCAGTCCGCCCGCAGCGCGGCGAAGAGCGGCACGGCCACCGTCTCGCCCAGGCAGAAGACCTCGGTCACGACCAGCGCGACGTCCACCTCCAGCTCGGCGTGGGCCCGCGCCAGCCCGAGGCTCCCGCGGTCGAACGGCCCGGCCAGGGCCCCGCCGGCCGCGGTGAGCACCGCGAAGGCCATCTCGGCGTGCACCAGCTCGTCGTCGGTGATGCGCAGCCCGTCCCGGATGAGATCGGGCGATGCGCCCGCCTGGATGAGCCAGAGGGTGAGGTGCTGGGTGATGGCGGCCGAGCGGTACTCGGCCTCCACGCGGGCCGCCCACTCGCGGCGGACATGGTCGGTGGCGTCCATGGCCGGCAGGCTAGCAGGATGGCGGGGAAAGCGCCCGCTACCGGGCGCGGGCCGCGCGCACCTCCGCCCGCAGCGCCTCCAGCTCGGCGCGCAGGGCCGCGATCTCCTCGGCCTGGGCCTGCAGCGCCGCCACGGCCAGCGTGGCGTAGCCGTACAGGTCCACCTGGTCGCCGCTCGGCCGGAGCGCCTCGGCCGGCACGCCGTCGTCGATGATGAAGCCCAGGTGCGGCTTCGCCCCGTCCGGCTCGCTGCGGTAGCGCCACGTCGCGATCTTCACGGCCTCCAGGGCGGCGCGCAGGCGCGCGCGCTCGACCGGGTCGACGTAGCGAATGTCCTTCTTGAACGCGGCCTTGGAGATGGGGCAGGGCCCCGCCCGCGGGTCGTCGACGGCGCAGACCAGCAGGGCGTTGCAGGCGTCCCCGGGATCGCACATGCCCCCCGGCTCGGCGCAGGGATCGCCCAGCACCTCGTCGCGGCACGGCGGCACCCCGTCGCGGGGCATGTGGCCCCGGCAGACGGGATCGCCGCAGGTGAGGTACCAGCGGGTGTCCACCGGGATGTCGCCGATGCAGGTGCCGCCGCCGCAGTCGCGGGTGCAGAGCCACTGGCCCCCCTCGCCGCACATGCAGCTCGACGGGCGGCAGTCATCGGGCAGCACCTCGCAGCGCTGGCCCGCCGGGCAGCCGGCCTCCCGGCAGCCCTCGGGGTTCGGCCCGGCGCAGGCCGGCCCCGGATCCACGCACGTCCCGCCGCCGCAGTCGCGCGTGCAGGCCCACTGGCCGCCCTCGGCGCACATGCAGCTCGAGGGGCGGCAGTCATCGGGCAGCACCTCGCACTGCTGGCCGGCCGGGCAGCCCCCCTCGCGGCAGCCCTGGGGGTTCGGGCCCGCGCAGGCGGGGGCGTCCACGCAGCGGCCGCCGCCACAGTCCGCCGTGCAGATCCACGTCCCGCTGGCCGGATCGCAGTCGCAGCCCGAGGGCACGCAGTCGTCCGGCAGGGCCGCACAGACCTGGCCCGGGCCGCAGCCTCCCGCCGCGAAGCAGCCCTGCGGGTTCTGGCCCTCGCAGGCGGCGATGGGCACGCACCGCCCGCCGCCGCAGTCCTCCGTGCAGGCCCAGGCGTCCTGCGCGGCGTCGCACACGCAGCTCGAGGGGATGCAGTCGTCGGGCAGCACCTCGCACTGCGCGCCGGCGCCACAGCCGGTGGAGACGCAGCCCGCCGGGCTGGGCGAGGAGCACTCGCCGCTGCCGCCCGCGCCACCGGCCCCCCCGGCCCCGCCAGCCCCGCCAGCCCCGCCGACGCCACCAGCCCGCCTGCGCTGCTGGCCCGCTGACGCCACCGGCCCCGCCGACGCCACTGGCCCCCGCCGACGCCACCGGCCCCGCTGACGCCACCGGCCCCCGCCGACGCCACCGGCCCCGCCGACGCCGCCCGCGCCGCCCGCGCCCGCCGCCCCGTCGGCCGCGCCGCCGCCCGCGCCGCCCGGATCAGCGTCTTCGTCGCAGCCCAGCGTCAGCAGGCTGGCGCTCAGGAGAAAGATGAGTGTGCGCATGGCGCCCCCCTTCCCGGTCGTTGCGACGCGATGATCGCATGGGGGGGCGAGGCGAAGCCATCCGGCCGTCAGGCCGCGGCGTCCCCGAACAGGAAGGCCGGCACCCAGGGCGCCTCCTCGCCGGGCACGATCTGCCCGGCCAGCACGACGTCGAAGCCGATGCGCATGCCCGACCGCTGGATGGGCTCCGCGGGCTTCCACTGCACCCGCGCGCGGCCGTCCTTCAGCTTGAGATCCAGCGTCTGCAGGGCCTCGCGGGCGCCGTGCTCGCCGTCGCGGGTGAAGATCCGGACCTTGGCCTGCTGCACGTTGGCCAGCTCGACGATGATCCAGGCCCCCGTGGCGGGCACCTCGGGGATGGCCGGCCCGTCGGGCGTGAGCGCGAAGAAGCCCGCGTCCACGGCGGCCTCCGGCTGCGGCTCCACGATCTCCGGCTCCGTCTCGTCCACGTCGATGTTGGCGTCGCCGAACAGGAACGGCGGCACCACCAGCACGTTGATCTCGGCCGCGTCCCCGGCCCCCTTCTTGGGGCGGGCGTCGATGCGCAGCGCCCGGATGGAGGGCGGCAGCTTGCCCGGGTTCCACGGCACCACCGCCCGGCCGCCCTCGGCGTGCACGTTGAAGGTGATGAGCGGCTTGGGCGGGTTGCCGTCGGCGTCCACCGGCGCCAGGGCGTTGCGGACCTCCAGCTCCACCAGGCCCGGCATCGTCGTCGTGACCACCAGGAACACCGGCCCGGCCGTGATCTGGTCCTGGCCGGACAGGGCGGGATCGCCATCGGGCTTGAGCACGAAGCCCACCGACTCGACGCTGCAGGTCTGCTGGTCGAACGTCGCCTCGTCCACGATCTTGGGGTCGCCGACCGGGGCGCTGGGGCTCGGCACCCGGATGCGGCGATCCTCCGTGCGCGCCTCGAAGAAGAGCGACTGGCCGTCCAGGTCGATGGGCCCCTCGGGCACCCAGAGCACCTGCGCCACGCCGTCCTTCACCTCGGGCGAGAGGTGCGCCAGGGCCACGTCGGGCCCGCTCTCGGGCTGCAGGTAGACGTCGAAGACGAGCTTCTTCGAGCCATCGGAGCGGGCCACCAGCCAGACGCCGGCCGCCGGAATCCCAAGGAGTCTCGCGCCCTTGGGGAACTCGGGCTTGATCCACCACCGGGGCTGGTCGAGCACCTTCTTCTCGGCAGGGGAGGCCCCGCCGAGCAGGGTGAGCGTGGCCGCCGTCTGGGCCGCCGAGTCGACGAGCTGGCCGCTCTGGGCCGCGCTCGCCTCGCCCAGGGCCGAGGCCACGGGGCTCGGATCCTTGGCGGCGGGCTGCTCGCCCTTCATGACCCCCTGCAGAAACTCGCCCTGCTGCTGGGCCGCGTCCTTCAGCGAGGTGCCCTGCACCTCGGCGCCGTTGAGCAGCGCCGGGCCGATGGTCAGCGGCGCCGGATCCTCGCCGTCGCCCTTGAGGGCGTCGCCCAGCGTCTCGCTGACGCTCTGGGTGCCGGCCAGCAGCTTCGCCGCCTGGCTGCCGGCGATGTCCTTCATCGCCGGCCCCGCCTCGCCGGGCGTGGGATCGTCGCCGGGGTTCTGCAGCAGCTCCAGCACGGCCTCGCCGGCCTTCACCGCCCCCTTGATGAGGTTGAAGCTCTGCCCCGCGGCCACCCCGAGGAAGCTCTTGCCGAGCTCGGTGGCCTTGTCGAGCAGGCCGGCGGCCACGCCGAAGGGCTTGAGCCCGGCCCGGAAGGCCTGGGTCAGCTCGTCGAGGATGCTGCCGCCCTTGTTGGCGGCCTCCTCCAGGATGGGCGCCACCTCCGACAGCCCCGTCCCCTTGAGGCCGACGAAGCGCAGCAGGTCCAGGCCCAGCTTGTAGAGCTTGTTCTCGTCGAAGATGCCGTTGGCCTCCATCTCCGCCACCTGGATGAAGGTGGGCGGCAGGATGGCCAGGGGGATGAGGTCCTCCAGCTCGAACTCGTTCTCGACGAGGGCGTCGAAGAGATCGCCCACCTCGTCTTCCACGAAGGAGCCTTCGACGGCGTCCGCGGCCCGCACGGGCAGGAGCTCCGCGCGCACGAGCCCCACGCACGACCGGGCCACGACCGGAGCCAGGGCCTCGATGACCTGGTCGTCGGTGAGCGCCATCGTGGTGATGGGCCCCAGCTCGTCGGCGAGGAGCTGGCGCAGGGAGGCCATGTTGCCCGGCTCCCCGGAGAAGAGGCGCAGCACCATGCGCACCTCGCCCTCATCGCGGAACTGGAGGAGGCCCTCCTCCGACATGAGCGCGATGGCGTGCTCGCCGTTCTTGAGTTCGACCCGCAACTGGGGCCTCCGGGGCGGTCGTTCAACCTCGGGATGATAGCCTCGTGATGCCCGTCGAGGCCACCCTCGCGGTCGACCCCCGCGCGGTTGCTGGCCTCGCGTCCCCTCCCCGGCCCCGCCCCCCGGGCCCGCGGCGACGCGGCTCGCGGCGTCCCCCCGATCTGGCGTTGCCCCGGCGGCCTCACATCCCTAATCTGACGCCCAGAGCGGACAATGAGAGGACTCCATGCCCGCACGCATCGTCTTCCCCGTTGACCTCGGGGCAGGACTGCCGGTGACGGCAGATAATGTAACGCGCTACTTCAAGCACACCGAGAAGGACACCCCGCGCGGGTTCTTCCCCCTGGGCGCCAGTCGCGTCTGGCACGGCGGCGTACACGTCTACGCCGCCGAGGGGACGAAGGTGCACGCCATGTTCGACGGCCACGTGGTCGCCGCACGGCTGCAACCGGATCCCGAGCAGAGCAAGGGGGCCTTCGGCGGGACGAACTTCATCGTGGTGCGCCACGAGCTACGAGGTTCGACGCTCAACAGCGGCAACCCCGGCGAGCCCTTCAAGAGATCGGGCACGTATCGGTTCTTCTCGATCTACATGCACCTGGCCCCCATCGACCTGAGCCTGACCAACCCGGCCCTCGGGAAGATAGGCTGGCTCACGAAGCCCATCGAGGGCGAGATCAAGGGCTCGGTCGGCCGCGACGCCGCCAACAAGAAGGATGACGTCAAGCTCATCCAGACGATGTTGACGCGGGCGGGCTTCCAGCCGGGGGTCATCGACGGGCTCATCGGCCCCAAGACCCGCGGCGCCATCGAGGCCTTCCAGGCGCAGTACCTCTACACGAACCCCGACGGGCGCATCGATCCGGGGGGCGGGTCGTGGAAGGCGCTCTCGGTGGCCGCGGCGGGCGAGCCGGCCCGCGACGGCATCGACGAGGCCCTGCTCGACAAGCTCAAGGCGGGCAACCTGGCCATCCTGGATCGCCCCGTCGGCGGCGGCCAGCAGCTCTGGGTCATGGGCCCCGACGGCGGCGAGGCCAAGGCGAAGCTGCTGCACTGGGAGATCATCAGCGAGGAGAACCTGCTCAAGGGGCTCAAGGAGGTCGTCGACGAGGCCCCCTACAACCCCGACGTCATGGCCATCCTCGGCGCCCTGCCCGGCCTCGACTGGAAGCCCGCCGGGCCGCCCACCGCCGCCGAGGTCAGCAAGTTCTTCGCGTCCAACAAGGCCGCGGTGACGATGCGCGACTACGCGGCGCGCTTCCCGAGCGAGTGGGCCGGCGACGCCGACGCCATCGCCAACGCCCTCAAGGGCTACTTCTACACCGTCGGCCTGCCCGCGAAGCTCAAGCCGTACCTCTGGTACGACCCCGACCAGCTCGCCCAGGCCGGCCTGCCGCCCGCGCTGCACTGGCACTACAACCCCGTGCGCTTCATGGAGGCCCTGGCCGCCATGGAGCACCTGCGCACCCTCGTGCCCCCCGCGCCGGCCCAGCCGGACGGCGGTGGCGGCGCGCCGGATGACGACGATGACGCGCCGGCGCCGAGCCCGGCCCCGGTCACCCCGCCGCCGGATCCCGACAAGCTCGACGACGTGGTGCTGCTCTACGACGGCCGCACCGACCTCGTCTACGCCCTGGAGAAGGCCGAGTACCAGCGCCTGCTGGCCGCCAACGCGACCCTGCGCGCCAAGAAGGAGGCCCTGCAGAAGGCCATGGCGGCCGCGGCCGACAAGCCCATGGACCAGCGCAAGAACGCGGTCAAGCCGGCCCTGGACGACCTCGACAAGCTCACCAACGAGGGCAACAACGTCACCTCGGGCGTGCTGAACCTCGACGGCATCAAGAAGAAGCAGGAGTCGGTGACCGAGCTGTGGGCCCTGGGCCCGGACGGCGGCAAGCGCCCCATCTACGTCGGCCCCGATCCGACGAAGCGGATGCGGGACAAGGCCCTCGCCACCAAGCCGATGAAGCAGATCGTCCGCGCGGCCAAGAGCGAAAAGTCGAAGCATATCGCGGACATCAAGTTCGACATCATCGACGCCGACATGAAGAAGAAGTACCCGTGGCTCGAGGGCGGCGGGTCCCTGCTCGACTTCATCGACTCGGCCAACCCCGGCGTGGTCGCCCGCATCTTCGGCGGCGTCACCGGCATGGACGCCCTCTTCGAGAAGTTCCCAGCCATCTTCCGCAAGGGGGCCATGGGCTCCTGGGAGAGCCAGGACGGCAACCTGGACGTCTCGGGCGAGGCGCGGCTCCTGCGCTGGGGCTACGAGACGCAGCTCGGCGGCGTCTTCAGCCCCAAGAAGGGCAAGGCCGAGATCAAGGGCGCGCTGGGCGGCTCCATCGACCTCATCCGCGGCAAGGCCGAGGCCAACGCGTACGTCGTCAAGGACGGCTTCCCCATCCCCCTCACCGAGGGCGGGGAGCTGAAGTTCCGGTTCCACTTCAAGGGGTCGATCAGCGGCAGCGTGGGCCTCGCCGCCGAGCTGTCCGGGGCGGGCGCCGTCTCGTGGAAGCCCGACGACGACGGCTTCTACGGCGCGCGCGCCGAGGCGGGCCTCGAGCTCTTCGCGGGGGCCCAGGCCACCGGCAAGGTCTCGGCGGGCATCGAGTGGTTCAACGAGAACAAGTGGAACCCCCTCGCCGAGGCGACGGCGGGGGCCACCGGCATCGCGGGCGTGGCCCTCGTCGCCAAGTTCTACATGGACTTCAACGCCGCCACCGGGAAGTTCGAGATCTACCTGAAGGCCCAGCTCGCCGTGAAGCTGGGCGTCGGCATCAGCTACGGCTTCCAGATCCACGCCTTCGAGCTGGCCAAGTTCCTCTGGACGCTCCTCACGAAGGCCGACTGGGGCAAGCTGGCCGAGATGTCCTTCGACGCCTTCATCGCCGCCAGCCAGATGCTGGTGGCCTCGGCCATGGACGGCATCACCGCCCCGGCCAAGATGGCGTATTCGCTGGTGAAGTCGTTCGGCGGCTGGTGGGACGACCAGGATCGCATCACCCAGCTCGCCGACAACATCATCAACGGCCGGGCCAGCATGCTCCTCAACTACGGCACGCCGGAGTCGAAGGGCATGACCATCTACCGCCTCACCCAGGCGTCGTGGATGTGGGACGAGAAGGCCGAGGAGGCCTCCATCAAGGTCCTCAAGTCCGGCAAGAGCAAGAAGGAGGTCGAGGCCATCTTGAAGTCCATCGACCCCAAGGGCCGGGATCCCAAGGCCCCGCTGGGCGAGCGGGCGGTGGCGCGCACCACGGAGCGCGGCTACCAGCTCATGAGCGCCCTGGTGGACTGGGGGGAGCAGGACCAGCTCGACGCCATCCTCGATGGCTACGGCATCCCGCGCTGAAGGTGGAGCGGGCGGCCGACCGCCCGGGGCGAGGGGACGTCCCCCCCGGACCCTCGTGTTGACGGACTGCGCCACCGGGCGCGCCCACGAGGCGTCCCCTGGCCCCGGCGCCGACCGCCCGCCCCGGGAGACCCGGGCTACAGGCGGCCGCCCACGGGCAGGCCGCTCGGCACTTCATCCGGGATGTCCAGATCGAGCGCCTGGTCGGAGAGCGACTCCAGGAAGGCGATGATGTCCGGGAGGTCGGCCGGGTTCAGCCGCAGGTCCAGCAGGTTCGGATCGGCCGGGCCCGCGCCGGGGGGCGGCGGGGGCGCGCCGGGAGCGGGGCGGCCCCGCGCCGCGTAGAACCGCATCACATCAGGCAGCGTGCGGAACACACCGCCATGCATGTACGGCCCCGTGAGCGCCACGTTGCGCAGGCTCGGCGTGCGGAACCGGCCCTGGCCATCGCCCTGGTCCAGCTCGGGCGTGGCCGGGTTGTCCGGCGTGTTGAGCCGGTGCAGCCGGTAGTCGCTGAACATGGGCCCGCGGTGGCAGTCGGCGCAGCCCGCCGCGTTGAAGGCCCGCAGCCCGCGCTGCTGCTGGGCCGTCAGGGCCCCCGCGTCGCCCGCCTGGAAGCGATCGAAGGGGCTCGTCAGCCGGGACAGGTGCCGCTCGAAAGCCGCGATGGCGTTGGACAGGTGCTCCACCGTCACCGCGTCGGCCGGGTTGACGCCGAAGGCCGCCGCGAAGAGGGCCTCGTACTCGGGGATGGCCGCCAGGCGCGCCACCACGCGGTCGAGGGCCTCGTTCTCGGGGTAGGTGTCGCCCCGCATCTCCACGTCCGACTGGATGGGGCCGAGGGCCTGGGCCTCCAGGCTGTGGGCCCGGTTGTCCCAGAACATCGGCGCGTCCTCCGGATCGGGCATCGCGCCGCCGGTCCAGCCATTGAAGCCGGTGTTCAGCACGGTGGGCGCGTTGCGGGGCACGAACGGCGCCCCCCGCCCCCGGACGCGGTCGGGGCCGAGCCCCTGGCCGCCCGTGCCGATGGACAGCGCGATGCCATCGCCGTAGGCGAAGTCGGGGTGGTGGCACGAGGCGCAGGCGATGTCCCGGGGCCCCGAGAGGATGGGATCCCAGAACAGCAGGCGGCCGAGGGCCACCTTCGCCGCCGTGGTGGGGTTGTCCGCCGGGGACCGGGGCTGGACGCCCTGGGCCTGGGGCGGCTGGTTCGCCGGCGGCTGGTTCGTCGGCGGCGGGTTGGCCGGCGGGTCATCGGCCGGCGGCGCCGGCGGCTGGTCCGGGGGCGGCTGGCGGCCGTCCGGGGGCGGCTGGCGGCCGTCGCCGGTCGGGGCGGCGCGGGGGCCAGCCTGCAGGCCGCCCTCCGCCTCACCGGGGCCATCGCCACCGGCGCAGCCGGCCGCCACCGCCAGCATCAAAGAGAGCATGGCACGAGCGATCGTCGTCTGACTCATGGGACTTCTCCTGGGGTCCGGGTTCGCGCCTGGACTTCGCAGGATCGGTGCCAGCGCACTTTGGAGGACAACCGCCTACATCTGCCGACAGTAGTTTACCCCATGGATCCCAGCTGGGGCGTCCGGCATCCGGGGATTTCCGGGGGTTGCGGGCCTGGCGGGGGGGCTCTGCGGGGGGCGTCAGCCTGCGGCGACACTGCCAAGGAGGCTTGGCGCCGGCGACGCTACCGCGCCTCGGCGCGCAGCGCGGCCCGGGCGGCCATCAGGGCGAACCCGAGCAGGTTCTCGCCGCGCCACTGCCGGGGGTCGGCCGCCGCGGGGGCGTCGGCCGCCAGCCCGATGCCCCAGATGCGATCCACCGGGCTGGCCTCGACCAGCACCCGCGCGCCGGTGGCGAGCAGGAAGGCGAGCAGCGGGGAATTCTGCTTGAACTTCAGGTAGTTGGCCTGGACCACCAGCTCGAAGCGGGCGGCGTCCCAGCGGGCGCCATCGAAGCCCGCCACCCCGCGGCCCAGGCGCTTGGCCTCGCCGGGGTGGTCGGCCGCCAGGATGCGGGCGCGGCTGCCCTCGTCGCCGAAGAGCCGCGCCTTGCCGGCCATCATGTAGTGCTCGGCGCTCGCGAAGGTGTCGTCCCCCTCGCGGAAGGTGGCGGGCCACCACTGGCTCAGGCAGCTCGGCGAGAGCTGCCCGTCGGCCCGCGGGGTGTGCCCCCAGAAGAAGAGGTACTTGAGGGGCTCGCCGCGCTCGATGGCGGCCTCCAGCTCGGCGCGTGTCTTCATGGGCGGCACGATGCCCGACCCGCCGGCGCCAGAAAATGAAAAAGCCGCCTCCCCCCCGAGAGACGGCTCTTCCGGGACGGGCGTCCCGACGGCGTCAGGCCGTCTTGTTGGCGTAGCCCTTGGCACCGAGCAGGGCGAGCACCGAGCCCACGATCCCGATGATGTTGGCGATGCCGAAGCCGACGTTGATGGGCGGCCCGAAGTAGAACGGCCCCGCCAGCTCCGCGACGATGCCGAGGATGGCCACGACCATGACGAACTTGGCCGCCTTGGACATGAAGAGCGTGACGGCGCCGGCGATCTGGAGGCCAAGCATCACGAAGAGGAAGATGCCGAAGATGCCGGTGCCCGCCTTCACGTTGCTCGTGACGGCCGCGGCGTTGGCGAGCGCCGCCTTCTGCTCGTCGGTCAGGGCAGAGCCGTCCATGGCCTTGCCCTCCTTGGCCGCCTGCTCGACCATCGCGGACGAGCCGCCCACGGCGCCGTAGGTCATGCCACCAAAGGCGTTGAGGATGCCCGCGATGATCAGAAGAACGCCAGCAGCGATACGCATGTCGATTCCCTCTCCAGGTTGTCCGAACCTATTGGGTTTCCCACCGCTCCGGGGGGGTGAAAACCTCGTACCACGTCCCCGGAGGCCGGGCAACGCTGGAAAGTTCTCCCCAGGTCGTTTGAACCGCGGACCGGCTAGCGGACCCGGGCGCCGGCCACGATGGCGTCCACCACCGTCGGATCCGCCAGCGTGGACAGATCGCCCAGGGCCTCGGGCTGGCCCTCCGCGACCTTGCGCAGGATGCGGCGCATGACCTTGCCCGAGCGCGTCTTGGGCAGGCCCGGCACGAACTGGAAGACGTCCACCCGGGCCACCGCGCCGATGATGGTCCGCACCCGGTCGTTGAGGGCACCCTCGAGGGCCTTGGAGGGCGCCTCGCCCGGCTGCAGCACGATGTACGCGTAGACCCCCTGCCCCTTGATGGGATGCGGGTAGCCCACCACGCCCGCCTCGGCCACGGCGTCCACGCTCACGAGGGCCGACTCGAACTCCGCCGTCCCCAGCCGGTGGCCGCTGACGTTGAGCACGTCGTCCACGCGCCCCGTGATCCAGTAGTCGCCGTCGGCGTCGCGCCGGCAGCCGTCCCCGGTGAAGTACAGGTTCGGGAAGGCGGTGAAGTAGGTCTGCACGAAGCGCGGGTGGTCCCCGAAGACCGTGCGCGCCTGGCCGGGCCAGGGGTGGCCCAGGCACAGGAGCCCCTCCCCCGGCCCGCGCAGGACGTAGCCGTTGGGGTGCATCAGCACGGGCAGGATGCCGGGCATGGGCCGGGTGGCCGAGCCGGCCTTCGTCGGCGTCGCGGGCGCGATGGGGCTGATGCAGATGCCCCCCGTCTCGGTCTGCCACCACGTGTCAACGATGTTGCACCTGCCCTCGCCCACGACGTGGAAGTACCACTCCCAGGCGTCGGGGTTGATGGGCTCGCCCACGGTGCCGAGGACGCGCAGGGAGGTCCGGTCATGGGCCTGGACGGGGCCGCTGCCATGGGCCGCCAGCGCGCGCAGGGCCGTGGGCGCGGTGTAGAACACCGTCACCCGGTGGCGCGCCACCACGTCCCAGTAGCGCCCGGCGTCCGGGTAGAGGGGCGTCGACTCGAAGAGCAGCGTCGTCGCGCCGTTGGCCAGCGGCCCGTACACGATGTAGCTGTGGCCCGTGATCCAGCCCACGTCGGCCATGCAGGCGTAGACGTCGTCCTCCCGGATGTCGAAGGCGGTGCGGTGCGTGTAGGCCGCGTACGTGAGGTAGCCGCCGCTCGTGTGCACGACCCCCTTGGGCCGGCCCGTCGAGCCGGAAGTATAGAGAATGAAAAGAGGATCCTCGGCCGCCAGCTCGACGGCGGGGCAGTCCGACCGGGCCCCGGGGACGGCCTCGTGCCACCAGACGTCCCGGCCATCCTTCCACGGCACCGGCGCGCCCGTCCGCCGCACGACCAGCACCCGGCCGACGCCCTTCTCGCCCTCCAGGGCCTCGTCCACCACGGCCTTGAGCGGGAAGCTCCGGCCGCCGCGCCGCCCCTCGTCCTGGGTGATCACCAGCTCGGCGCCGCAGTCGCGCACCCGGTCGCGCAGGGCCTCGGCCGAGAACCCGCCGAAGACGACCGAGTGGATGGCCCCGAGCCGCGCGCACGCCAGCATGGCGATGGCCGCCTCGGGCACCATGCCCATGTAGATGATGACGCGCTCGCCCTTCTTGACCCCCAGCGCCTTGAGCGTGTTGGCGGCCCGGCCCACCGCCCCGTGCAGCTCGCGGTAGGTGAGCGTCACCCCCTCCCCCGGCTCGTCCCCCTCCCAGATGATGGCCGGCTTGTTCGACCGCGTGGCGAGGTGCTGGTCCAGGCACGTCTCCGTCACGTTCAGCGTGCCGTCGGCGAACCAGCTCAGGGGCCCGTCGGTGATGGTGTGGAAGCCGCCGCGCAGCCCCTCGGTGGGGGGCGTGCGCCAGCGCACCAGGCCGTGGGTGACCTGCAGCCAGAAGCCATCGGGGTCGTCGCGGGCGGCCAGCCACTCGCGGCGCCAGTCATCGAGGCTCTGGATGCTGCTGGTGCTGCCGGCGCGGACGCGGGCGGGGACGGGGTGGACGGCGGGCTTCTCGGACATGGGACCTCCGACGCGGTGGCGCGTCATGAGACCACGACCGGGGCCCTGGTTCTACTCCTCTGCGGCGAGGGGCAGCAGGTCGGAGAGGGCCTTCACCAGGTCGATGGCCGACAGGATGCCCACCAGCTCGCCGTTCTTGTCCTGCACCGGCAGCGCGCCGTAGCGGCGGTCGAGGAAGATGGCCACCGCCTTCTTCAGCGAGTCGCTGGCCTGCACGGCCATCACGTTGGTGGTCATCAGGTCGGCCACCTCCAGATCATCGTCCAGGCGGTAGGCGTGGGCCACGTCGATGGCCTCGTCCACCCAGTCGGGGCGGCGGATGTCGCGATCGGTGATGAAGCCGACGAGGCGGCGGTTGTCGTCCACCACGGGCAGGTGCCGCACGCCGTGCTCGCGCATGCGGAAGAAGACCTGGCGGACGCCCTCGCTGGGGTGGGCGGTGTGGAGCTTCGCGGTCATGTACTGGCTGACGTTCATCGTCTCTCCGAGGCCGGGGGCCGCGGCGGGCCGCGGCACCAGGGAGCGATTCACGGGCCATGCCACGCCGTCACCCCCAGGAAACGGTGGAAAACCGCTACCTTCCGGTGACGTCAGGGGGCCGGGCGAAACACCGCCCGCCCCTCGGCGCCGGCGAGCACCTGGTCGAGCGAGAACCGCAGCGGGATGGTCTGGTTGCCCAGCCAGAGGCGCGTCTGGTCGGCGAAGTGCGGCGAGTCCGTGAGGGCCGACTGCCCGCCGGGGATGATGTTGACGCCGTCGACGTCGCCGCCCTTGAGGGCGATGACCATGCGCATCACCGGCCCGCTGCCGTAGCTGAAGCGCGTCCCCGACAGGCCCGGGTTGGCCCCGTCCACGCCCCAGTTGTCCCCCGGCCGCGGGAAGCCCGCGAGGCCCGACCGGGGATCGTCGCGGTCGAGCCGCTCGGTCGTCAGGGGCACCTGCCGCGGCGTGATGTTGAACTGCGCCAGGATGGCGTCGAAGCCCGAGTCGGCGCCCAGGAAGCCCCCGAGCAGCGACTCGAAGCGGACGTAGTGGCGCAGCCCCCAGAGCCAGGCCTCCATGTCGGCCGTGCCGAAGCCGCCCTCCCCGGGCCCCGCGGGCTCGCTCCGCAGGAAGGCCAGCGCGTCCACCAGCGCCGCCAGCATGATCTCGTCCGCCGTCTCCACGGCGGCGGTGCCCAGGCGGTCGAAGAAGATGGACTCCCCCGTCGCGGCGTACCACGAGGCCAGCCCCCCCGGGTTCTCGGGGCCGCGCCCCGCCAGGAAGTCGCGCAGGGCCCGCACCTGCGTCCGGCTGGTGCTGAACCGCCAGCCCGGGATGCGCTCGTCGTCGAAGACCCCCGCGATGAACCGGGGCAGCCACGCGTTGAAGACCATCGTGGCGATGGCGTTGGCGCGGTCCTGGGCGTCGGGCTGGTGGTAGAACGTCTCCACCCCCGACCCGGCGTCGTACGCCCCCGCCTCGCCCCACGCCGCGAGCCGCGTCGCCACCTCGTCGAGGGCCGCGCGCTCGCCCCGGTACAGGCCCGCGAGCCGCTGGGACGCCGGGTCCAGCTCCCCATCCGACGCCGCCGCGCGGCGGCCGGCCTCCAGGGCCCCCAGCAGCGCCGGCACGAACATCTCGCCCAGCCGCGAGCTGTCATCGCTCTGCAGCGCCGACATGCCGGCGACGTCCACGCCCCCGGCCGCCACCCGGGCCTGCAGGTCGCGGTCGATGGTGTTGCCCCGGGTCGGGTACCACGGGCCGCCGATGTACCAGGGGTCGTCGTCCAGCCGGCCGTCGTTCGTCAGGCCGCCGGGATCGTTGTTGGCCGACTGGACGTAGCCCCGCGCCGGGCTCACGGCCTGGGGCATCGCCGCGAAGGGCACCACGCAGGCCTGCGGATCCGCCGCCCCCGGCGCCTCGTCCACCACGCCGTCCCGCATCGGCAGGCGGAACCCGCCGTAGGTGGTGCCGTCGAGGAGCTGGGTGGGATCGGCCCCGGGCAGCCAGCGCCCCTCGGCGTCCCGGGCCAGGTAGCCGCGGCAGGGCACGGCCTGGTAGCTGCTGAACAGGATGTCGCCGTGCTGGTCCCCCGCGGCGCTGAAGAGGCCGCTGCCCACGAGGCCCCGCGTCGTCTCCCGGAAGCCCGCGACGTCGTCGACGAAGCCCAGGCGGTCGAGGGTGTCGAGGTAGTTCGTCGCGTCGAAGGCCGCGTAATCAAAGCTGATCGCGTCGATGGTGCCGCTCGCGTCCAGATCGGTGGGCACCACGGGGCCGCGCAGCGTCATCACCACCGCCTCGCCGGGCCCGGGGCCCTCGCCGACGGGGCGCCCCTCGATGGTCACGAGGAAGCGGCCGTCGAAGGTGGTGTAGCGCGTCCAGGTCTCGTCGCGCCCGACGCTGTCCAGGGCCGGCACGTTGGCGATGGCGTAGGCCTCGTCGACGGCCACGAGGGGCCGCCACTCGCCCCGGAAGAAGCTGGCGTCGGGCCGGCCGTCGGCGTCCAGCCGCAGCGACTCCTGGTACCAGTCGGTGATGTCGAGGACGGGGTTGACCTGGCTCCAGGCGACGCGGCCGTTGGTGCCGACGGCCAGCACCGGCAGGCCCGTCAGCAGCAGGCCGGCCTGCTGGATGGGGCCGTCGCCCAGCGTCCGGGTGTCGAGGCCGATCTGGTACATGAGCGGCGGCGCCGAGAGCTGCAGGTGGCCGTCGCCGGCCAGCAGCGAGGCGCCATCCGCCGTCGCCGACCCCGCCACGGCCCAGGCGTTGGAGCCGAAGCCCTTGTCGCGGTCGCGGCCCAGGCGGTGCTCGAAGGCCTCCAGGGTGTCCGCCAGGGCCAGCACGCTCGCCGGCAGCGCCCGGCGCGCCCCCGGCCGCCCGCCCGCCCCGGCCATCGGTAGCGGCCCGGCCGTGAAGCCGGCCGCCGTCTCCACCCCGAGCCCCGGCACCGAGTCGGAGGGCAGGTGCGGCGAGACGTCGTCCCAGATGTCCGTCAGGTAGCCGGTGCGGCGCAGCTCCGCCTCGAAGGTGTCGGGATCACGGAACAATCCAGCCAGCGAGTCGGCCGCCCGCTGGCGGCCCACGTCCCCCGTCTCGAAGGTCGTCTCGTACATCACGACGGCCACCATGGCCGCCAGATCCCGGCGATCCCACGGGTGCATCAGGTCGACCTCGCGCGGCACCCCGAGGAGGGCCCGCGCGACGCGCAGCTCGCTCGGGGGCGGGGCCTGGCCGGCGTCCACCGCCGCGATGTAGGCGTTGATGCCCGCCGCCACGGCGTCGAGGTACGCGCCCATCTCGGGCGACAGGTTCGCTACCAGCCGGTCGGTGACGAACGTGATGCCGTTCATCCGGCTCTCGATGTCGTTCTCCAGGGCCACGTCCCCGAGCAGGGCCGACAGGGTGCCCAGGCCCAGGCGCCGCTGGAGGTCCATCACGAAGTAGCGGTCGCGGGCCACGATGAAGCCCAGCACCCGCCCCAGGTCGGCGCGGTCGCGGGCGTACAGGTGGGGCACGCCCAGCTCGGTGAAGACGACGTGCGCCTCGGCGCCCAGGCCGGGGAGCGCCCAGGCCTCCGTCTCGGGCACGGCCGCCAGGCGCTCGGCCGGCGCCAGCGCTGCGTCGGGCGCCAGGGCGTCCGCCACGCCCTCGTCCCGGACGCCAGCGTCGCCGCCGCCGCCACCACCGCCGCCGCCGGCGTCCGGCTGGGCGTCCGCGGGCGCCGCGTCCGGTGCCGGCTCGCCGGCCGGGTCGTCGTCACAGCCCCCGAGGAGCAGCAGAGAAGCCAGCAGGCAGGCGCGCATGGCGGACCCCTATCGCGGCAGGTAGACGTGCCGGCCCACGGCCCCCTCGACCACCTCGTCCAGGTGAAACCGCAAGGGAATCGCCTGGTTGCCGAGCCAGAGGGCCGCCTGATCGGCGAAGTGGGGGGAGTCGGTGAGGCCCGACTGCCCCCCCGGGATGATGTTCTGGCCGCTCACGCGCCCGTCCGGGTGCAGGGCGATGACCATGCGCTTGACGGGGCCGTTGCGGTACGTGAAGTCCCGCGGCCGCAGGTCGGAGTCGGCCGCGTCGACGGCGTAGTTGTCGCCCCCGCGGGGGAAGCCCTTGAGGCCCCGGCGCGGATCCCCCTCGGGCAGCGGGCCGCCGGCGAGGGGCAGCGCGGACGGCTCGATGCCGAAGCGGCTGATGATGGCGCCGAAGCCCCCCACCCCGCCCACGAACGGCGCCAGGATGGACTCGAAGCGGACCTGGTGGCGCAGGCCCCAGCGCCAGGCGTCCATGTCCGGGGTGCCGTAGCCCCCCTCGCCCGGGGCCGACGGCTCGCTCTCCAGGAAGTCGAGGGCGGCGCTCAGCGCGGCCAGGGCGATCTCGTCGCTGCGCTCGATCTCGGGGGTGCTCAGGTCGTCGAAGAGCGCCGACTCGCCCGTCGCCGGGTCGAAGGAGGCGAGGCCCCGCGGGTTGTCGGCGCCGCGGCCGAAGACCAGGTTGGCCAGCGCGCGGCCCATGGCCTGATCGTCCGTCATGCGGCTGCCGGGCGTCATGCGCTCGTCGGCCAGCACGGCCTCGACGAAGTGGCCCAGCCAGGCGTTGAACAGCGTCGTCGCGACGCTGAGCTCGGCCTCCCCCGGGGCGACGGCGTGGTAGAACGTCTCCACCCCCGAGGGCGTGGGGAAGTCGGCCGCCACCCACGCCTGCAGGCGGGCCTCGACGGCCTCGAAGCGCACGCGGTCCGCGGTGTAGCGCTCGCCCACCCGGGCGTCGGCCCCCTCCAGGACGACGGGATCCGCCAGCAGCGCCCGCGTGTCCGCCAGCACCTCCAGCAGATAGGGCGCGAAGAGGGCCCCCGCCGAGGAGCGGGTGTCGGCCTGGATGCGGGCCATCGTCTCGACGTCCGCCGTGCCGGCGGCGGCCGCCGCGGCCACGAGCGCGTCGATGCGCGCGGCGCGCAGCGCGATGGACCAGGGACCGCCGATGTAGATGTCGTCGTCGGCGAGCGACCCGTCCCGCGACAGGCCGCTCGGGTCGTTGTTGGCCGAGACGACGTAGCCCGACGGCGGGTCGACGGCGTGGGGGAACTGCTCGAAGGGCACCACGCACGCCGCCGGGTCCGCGTTCGCCTCGTCCACGCGGCCGTCGGGCGTGTAGCGCAGCGTGAAGCCGCCGTGGCGCGTGCCATCCATCACCACCTGCGGATCGTCGCCGTCCGCGAAGCGGCGGCCGTCCTCGGTGCGGGCCAGGTCGCCGCGGCACGGGGCCGCGTGGTAGCCGGTGGCGAGCAGGTGCCCGTCGACGTCGGCCGCGACGAAGTGGCTGCCGAACACCGCCAGCTTGCGCTGGGTGTCGCGGAATTCGTTGAGGTTCTGCGCGTTTGCGAGGTCGTAGTAGGCGCCGATGGCGTCGCCGACGTCCAGGTACGTGGCGTCCATCGCGAGGCCGGTGATCACGCCGTCGCCGTCCACGTCCCCGGGGATGACGGCCCCGGTGCCCAGGTTCAGGCCGGCCTCCCCGGGCTCGGCGGGGCGACCCTCGACGGCCATCAGGCGGCGGCCGTCGAACAGCTCGTAGCGCGGCTGCACCACGTCGCCGCCCGGGCTCATCAGCACGACGACGGCCCGGGTGTGGTAGGTCTCGTCGACGCGGTTGAGCGGCTTCCACTCCTCGCCGAAGCGCGTCGCCTCGGGCCAGCCATCGGCCCCCAGCCGGATCTCCTCGCGGTACCAGTCCACGGTGTCGGAGTAGAAGCAGGTGAAGCTCCACGCCACCTTGCCGTTGGTGCCCACCCCCAGGGCGGGCAGGCCGGCGATGAAGTTGCCGCGGGCGTGCCAGTCGTCGCCGCCGAAGACGGCCGTGTCGAGGCCCGCCTGGTGGAAGTAGGCCGGCACCGCCAGGGGCAGGTGGCCGTCGCCCGCGAGGAGCGTGGCCCCGTCGGTGGTGTGCGCGCCCGAGACGGCCCAGGCGTTGCTGCCCACGGCCCCGCCGCGCCGGCCCGGCCAGCGGGCCAGGGCCTCCGCCGTGCGGGCCAGCCACGCCTTCGGCAGCCGCAGGGGCGGCGTCAGGGGCGAGCGCACCGGCTCGAAGCTCGCCTTGGCCTGGGGGCCCCCCACCGTGAACACGTTGGCCAGGGGCTCGACGCGATAGAAGATGTCGTCGCGCAGGCCGGCCTCGTGCAGCGCCCCCGTGGGCACGTCATCGAAGGCGCCGTAGGTGTCGAGCAGCGCCGCCGTGCGCTGCACCTCGTCCTTGCCGCAGGTGCTCTGCTCCAGCACCACCGCGGCGAAGGCCAGCACGTCGAGGGTGCTCAGCGGCTCCAGCAGCTCGGCGGCGTTCAGCGAGCCCAGCAGCGGCCCCGCCACCTTCATCTCGCTCGGGATGGGCAGCTCGCCCGCCTTGGCGGCCTCGACGTAGGCGTTGACGCCCTCGGCGAAGGCGTCGAGCTCGGCGCGGCGCTCGGGCGACAGGGAGGCCAGCAGCCGCTCCGCCGCCTGGGGCAGCCCCTGGGCCCGCGACGCGATGTCGGTGTCGATGAGGACGTCCCCCACCAGCTCGCTCAGGCGGCCCAGGGCCAGCCGGCGGGCCAGATCGATCATCCAGAAGCGGTCGCGCCCGAAGATGAAGCCGTGCACTCGCGCCAGATCGCGGCGGTTGCTCGCGTACAGATGCGGCACCCCCAGCTCCGTCTCGATGACGTGCACCGGGGCCTCCAGGCCGGCCAGCACGCGGCGATCGAGCTCGGGCACGCCCACGACGCGGGCCTGCTCGGGGGTGAGGGCGGCGTCCGGCGCGGCGGCGTCCACGGCGGCGTCGGCGGGGCCCGCGTCGGCGGCGGCGTCGGGGGCCGCGTCGACGACCACCGCCGCGTCGGTCGGGGCGGCGTCCCCCGCCGCGGGCTTCGCCGGATCGTCGTCGCAGGCCGCGAGGGTCAGCGCGCAGAGGAGCCCGGCCAGGCGGGCGTGGCGGGAGGCAGACATCGACTACTCCGGATCGGGCAGACGCCACGCGGCGCCCAGGTGTGCGTCCATGCGGGCGGCCTCCTCGGCCACCTCCGGGTCATCCAGGTGGCGGGCCAGCGGCTCGATGCGCGGCGGACCGTGGCGCATGATGAGCGGCGTCCAGCCCATGCCCAGCACGCCGCCGTCGCCGAGGCGCACATGGGCCACCATGCCGGCCTCCACCTCGACGCGGTCGTCCGCGTCGTTGGAGAAGTTGCCCAGGCTGTAGAGGATGGCCGCCGTCCGCGGCACCCCGTCGGCCGTGCGCACGCTGCAGGTGCCCACCCCCGGCACCACCTCGGGGTGGTTGACCAGGCACGTCTCGGCGGGCTGCACCACATGGGGCCCCGTGCCCACGACCACGTCGGCGCCGAGCGTCACGAGCTGGCGGCCGAGCTGCATCAGGTGCGGATCGGGCCAGTACTCGAACTCGTAGCCCCAGTGCAGCAGCAGCACCACGTGGTCGGCCCCGTCGGCCCGGGCCGCCGCCACGTCGGCCTCCACCCGATCCAGCGGCACGGCGTCCAGGTGGCCGAACGGCACCACGAACAGCTCCCGCATGGGCGTCAGGTCGCGGCGGTTGAGGCCCCAGGTGTACGAGAGCAGCGCCACGCGCCGCCCCTTCACGTCGACGGTCACGTGCCCGTCGACGCCCGTGGTGCGGTACCCCTTGGACTCCGCGACCGTCTTCGTCGAGACGATGCCCGCGTCGTCCATGTCGAGGCTGTGGTTGTTGTTGAGCTGCAGCACGTCGAAGGGCAGCCCGTCCAGGAACTCGGGCGGGGCGTTGAAGCGAATGGGCAGCCCGCCCTTCCCCACCGGCTCGTCCACGGCGACGACGGTCTCCAGGTTCGCGACCCGCAGATCCGCGGCCGTCGCGGCCCCCGCGGCCCGGCCGAAGTCGGCCCAGTTGTCGCCCACCCACAGGACGTCCCCCGAGAACGAGATCACCGGCTCGTCCCCGTCGCCGAGCGGCGGCAAGGCCGGCCGAGTCGCCTCGAAGTGGGCCACCACCTCGGGCGGCGCGGTGGTGTAGTGGCGCAGGACCTTCTGCAGGTACAGCCCCGCCGTGGGATCCATCAGGCTCCAGTCCTCCGTCTCCCAGCGGGCGAAGGCGTAGCTGGGCGCGTCGGGATCGGGGCTGTAGACCCAGGGAAAGACGGTGGTCGGATCGGGCCAGCCGGCGTCCGCCGGGCCCGCGTCGACGGCGGCGTCCGCCACGGCGACGTCGGGGGCGCCCGCGTCCCCCGCGGCGCCGTCGGCGGCGTCATCACAGGCGATCAGCAGGGCGGCGAGGCCGAGCCCAGACATGAGATAGCGCACCGGACGGTCCCCCCGGATCGGTCGTGGCGCCGGCATCCTAGCAGGCTCCGAGGCCCCCCGCGCCACCCCCTGGACTTCGGGGCGTCCGGTGGCGAAGACTGGCCCCATGCGCGCCCACGACCTGCCCTTCCTCCGCGGCCTGGTGCCCACCCTCCACATCGCCCACCGGGGCGGCGCCGGCTGCTTCCCCGAGAACACGCTGGCCGCGTTCGGCGGCGCCATCGCCCTGGGGGCGACGATGCTCGAGCTGGACGTCCACCTCAGCGCCGACGGCGAGGTGGTCGTCTGCCACGACGACACCCTGGACCGCTGCACCGACGCCACCGGCCCCGTCTCGGCCCGCACGGCCCGGGAGCTGGCGCAGGTGGACGCGGGCTACCACTTCGCCCTCGACGGCGCGCACCCCTGGCGCGGCCGGGGCTGCGGCATCCCCCGGCTCGCCGAGGTGCTGGCGCGGTGGCCGGACGTCCGGCTCAACATCGAGCTCAAGTCGGCGGATCCCTTGCTGATTCCGGCCTTCCTCGGCGTGCTGGACGCGGCCGGCGCCCGGGATCGGACGTGCATGGGCAGCGAGCAGGACGCCGTGGCCGAGGCCCTCTTCGCCGCCGCGCCGGACGCCTGCCACTACCAGCCGCGCGGCCCCCTCACGGCCTGGGTGATGGCCGCCGTGATGGGCACCGCGCGCCCCCGGGACGACCGCTGGGCCGTCGTCGACATGCCCCTCGCCTGGCAGGGCACCCCCCTCGTCACCCCCGGCCTGGTGGCCGCCGCCCGCGCGGACGGCCTGTGGGTCAACGTCTGGACGGTGGACGAGGAGGCCGACATGGCCCGCCTCAAGGCGCTGGGCGTGGGGGGCATCATGACCGACCGACCGGATCGCCTGGCGCGCGTGCTCGCGAGCTGACCGGCCGCGGCGTGGGGGGGTGACCCCGGCGCCGCGGAGGGGGTGCGACGCCGGGGTCGGGGAAACCGAGACGGGGGGGGCTCGGCCGCCGCAGCGGGTACGCGACGGCCGAGCCGGGAAGCAGCCCCGCCCGGAGGCGGGGGGGGGCTCGACCGCCGCAGCGGGCATGCGGCGGTCGAGCCGGAAGCAGCCCTCACGGGAGGCCCGCGCCGGGCAGGACCGCCCGGCGCCGGGGACGGGACACGACCTCAGCGCGCGGCGTCCACCGGGCGCACGCGCTCATGCAGCGATCCCCGAACACCGCCGCGCGCTCGGCGCAGGCGTCCTCGGGTTGCTGGCCGCGACGCACTGGGCCAGCACGTCGCCCGCCGCCGCCGCGCAGCGATCGGCGCAGGGATCGGCGGGCGCTGGGGCGGGCGCCGCGCCGCTGCAGCGCTCGACGCAGGCGCGCAGGCCGGCGGCCAGCCGCTCGTCACAGGTCTCGGCGGGCAGATCCGACGCCCGGCAGAGGGCGTCGGCGGCCTGCACGCGGTCATGGCACGTCTCGCGGCACTCGGCCTCGCCGTCCGCCGGCGGGGGCGGGGGCGGCTCCTCGCCACCGCAGCGCTCCTCGCAGGCCGCCAGCCCGGCGCGCGCCCGCTCGCCGCACGCCTCGACCTCGCCCGTCCGCTCCACGCAGGCCGCGTAGAACGCCCGGGCGTCCTCGGCGCAGCCCTCGCCGCAGGCCGGCCGCTCAGGCGCCTCGCAGTGATCGGCCACGCAGGCCTCGACGCCGGCGGCGGCGCGCTCGGCGCAGGCCCGCGCGGCGTCCTCGCCGTTGGCCTCGACGCAGGCGGCGTAGGCCGTCCGGCCCGCGTCGTGCAGGCCTCGCGGCAGCTCGGCGCCCAGGCTCGGCGCAGCGCTCGGCGGTGCAGCGCTCCAGGAACGCCGCCGCCCGCGCCCGGCAGTCCGCCGGATCCCGCCGCCTCGACGCACTCCCGAGCCAGCGCGGCCGCCCGGGCCTGGCAGCCCTCCTCGCAGGTCGGCGCCGGCGCCACGCAGCGGGCCTCGACGCACGCCGCGCCGGCCGCCTGGGCGCGCTCCCGGCAGGCCGCCGGGTCGCCGCCGGCCTCGACGCAGGCCCGCCCCTCGGCGGTGGCCCGGGCCGCGCACTGCTCTTCGCAGGTCGGGGGCTCGGCGGCGCAGTGATCGGCCACGCAGCCCTCGACGAACGCGCGGGCCCGGCGGCCGCAAGCCTCCGGATCGCCACCGCTCTCCACGCACTCGGCGTTCAGGCGGCGGCCCTCGGCGCCGCAGCGATCGGCGCAGTCGCCCTCGGGGGCCGGGGGCGGATCGCGCAGCTCGCAGTGGCCCTCGATGCAGGCCTGCACCTGGTCACGGGCGGCGGCCTCGCAGCGCGGGGCGGCCTCGGGGCCGTTCTCCTCGACACAGGCGCGGTTGAAGGCGCGCCCCACCTCGCCGCAGCGCGCCTCGCAGGCGTCCCCGGCCGGGGGCGGCGCGGGGGCCGCGCAGCGCTCGGCGATGCAGGTCTCGGCCTGGTGGGCGGCGGCAGCAGCGCAGCGCTCAGCGCTGGCCGGGCCGTTCTGGGCCACGCACTCGCGGTTGAAGGTGCGGGCGGCGGCGTTGCAGGCGTCCTCGCAGGCCACCGGCTCGCCGCAGCGCTCCGCCACGCAGGTCGCCACCTGCTCGCGGGCCACCGCCTGGCAGCGCTCGGCCGAGGCCGGGCCGTTGGCGGCGACGCAGCGCTCGACGTAGGCGCGGCCGGCCGCGTTGCAGGCGTCCTCGCAGTCGGCCGGCGGCGGGGCGGCGGCGCGGGGCCTCGCAGCGCTCGGCGACGCACGCCTCGACGCGATCCGCCGCGGCCGCGCGGCAGCGCTCGGCGGCCGCCTCGCCGTTCTGGGCCACGCACTCGCGGTTGAAGGCGCGCCCCTCGGCGCCGCAGGCCGCCAGGCAGTCATCGCCGGGGGGCGGGGGCGGCGGCTCGGCAGGAGCGTCCTCGCCGCAGCGCTCGTCGACGCAGACCTCGAGCATGTGCCGGGCCCGCAGGCCACAGGCGTCGGCGTTCTCCTCGCCGTGCTCCTCGACACAGGCGCCGTACCAGGCCCGCGCAGCGGCGGCGCAGCGGCCCTCGCACGCGGGGACGACGTCCTCGGCGCAGCTCTCGGCGATGCAGGCCTGCACGGCCTCACGCGCCCGGCGCTCGCAGCGCTCGGGGGCGCCGCCCTCGTCCAGGCAGGCGGCGTGGACGCGCCGGCCGCGCTGGCCGCAGGCGTCCTCGCAGGACGGCGCCTCGGCCTCGCCGCAGTGGGCGTCGACGCACTCGGCGAGCTGGGCCTCGGCCTGCGCCCGGCAGCGCTCGGGCGCCGCCTCTCGACGCAGGCCCGCGCCCCGTCCCGCCCGCTCGCGCAGGCCGCCTGGCAGTCCACGGGCCGGTCCTCGACCGGCAGTGATCCTCGAAGCAGGCGCGGGCGGCGTCGTTGCCCCTGCAGATCGCAGCGCTCGGCGTCGCCGCCGGCCCGCACGCACTCGCGGGCCGCGTACTCGCCGCGGGCCCGGCAACTCGCCGCGCAGCGCGCCTCGGGGCTGCGTCGTCGGGGCGCGCCTCGGGCAGGCGTCGGCGCAGGCCTGGGCGGCGCGGCGACCGGCGTGCCGCAGCGCGCCTCGTCCCCACCGCCCTCGATGCACTCGCGCACGACCCCGGCGGCCCGCAGCGCGCAGCCCTGCTCGCAGGCCTCCGGGCGGGGTCGCAGGTCGTGGCCGCACGCCATCTGGCAGCGCTGCCCGGCCTCCTGGGCCGCGGCCCGGCAGGCCACGGCGCCGCGACCCGCCGCCTCGCAGGCCTCCACGGCGGCGCGGATGCGCTCCCCGCAGTCGCGGCGGCAGGCGGCGTTCAGGTCGGCCAGATCGGCGCCCACGGCCGGGGCGTCGTCCACGGGGGCGGCCGGTCCGCCCTCCTCCCCGGCTCCACAGGCGGTGAGTCCCAGCGTCAGCATCATCAGTGACCGGGTCAACCAGCGCAGCGGCATGCGGCTCTCCTTCGTGGGTGGGGCGCGCGGGACATCGAGCAAGATCAAGGCCAGCGCTCTGGCCGCGGCGCCGTGTCGCAGGTGTCAAGGTACCATGACACAGACCCCACCCGGGGGTGTCAGGCTGGCTTGACAGTCAGGCGACGCCGTAGCGGGCGAGCTTGCGCTTGAGGGTGTTGCGATCGACGCCGAGGCGCCGCGCCGTGCCCGATCGGTTGCCCCCCTCCGCGGCCCAGGCCGCGCGGATGGCCGCCTCTTCGGCGGCTTCGACCGCCGCAGCGAGCGTCGGCGTCGGCGCCTCGCCCGCCCGGAGGGGCGCCTCGGCCGGGCCCGGCGGCGCCCCGGCCTGGAGCTCCGGCGACAGATCGGCCCGCGTCACCACGGCATCACAGAACACCGTCCAGCGGCGCACCTCGGCCTGCAGCTCCCGCACGTTGCCAGGCCAGCGCCAGGCCCGCAGGGCCTCCCAGGCAGACCGGCTGACGGCCAGATCCGGCCGGCCGGCCTCCCGCAGCAGCCGCACGACGAGGGCCTCCAGATCGCTGCCCCGCGCCCGCAGCGGCGGCACGCTCAGCACCGCGCCCGCGAGGCGGTACCACAGGTCCTCCCGGAAGGTGCCGGCGGCGACCATGGCCCGCAGATCGCGGTGCGTGGCGCCGATGATCCGCACGTCGACGGGCACGGGCTCCTCGCCCCCGACCCGCCGCACCGTCCCCTCCTGCAGCACCCGCAGCAGCCGCACCTGCACCGACGGCGGCAGCTCGCCCAGCTCGTCGAGGAAGAGGGTGCCCCCGTCCGCCTGCTCGAAGAGCCCGCGCCGCCGCCCGGTGGCCCCCGTGAACGCCCCGGCCTCGTGGCCGAAGAGCTCGCTCTGCAGCACCCCCTCGGTGAACGCCCCGCAGTTCTCGGCCACGAAGGGCCCGGCGGCCCGCGCGCTGCCCCGGTGGATGGCCCGGGCGACGAGCTCCTTGCCCGTGCCCGTCTCCCCCAGGATGACCACCGGCACCGCCGTGCCCGCCACCCGGGCGATGCGCTCGGCGAGCTGGCGCATCTGCGGGCCCTCCCCGACGAAGTCGGCGCCCACCACGCCGATGCGGGCGCGGAGCTGGACGACCTCCTCGCGCAGCGCCCGGATCTCGGGGAAGCCGTCGATGTCCAGCCGCACCTCCCGGACGGGCGCCGGGTGCAGGCCGGGCACGAACCGGGCGGGGATGACCTGGAGCATGCGGGCCTGGAGCAGCCCCGCCTGGACGAGGATGACCCAGAGCGTCTGGGCCTGCGGCGTGCCGGCCGACAGCAGGACGTCCACCTCCGCGTCGCGGGGCACGTCGGGTAGCAGCGCCTGCAAGATCGAGAAGATGGCGGCGTGATCCGTCGGATCGGGCAGATCGACCGCCCAGACCTCGGCGCGGCCGACGAACGCCTCGGCCTCGATGGCCAGCGCCCGGGCGCCGGCGCGGTCCGCCCGCGGGCTCAGGATGAGGGCGACGTCGTAGGCGGTGTCGCCGGTGGCGAGGAGCCGGAGGATGGGACCCTCGTCCACGCCGCCTTCGCCCCGCCGACGCCGGGGCGCGCGATCCGACCAGGTGAGCAGCACACGCATGGTGCAGGATGTACCAGATACGGTGCGTCATGCACCAGATCGCCCTGGTGCAGTCTGCACCAAGATCGCCGCCAGACCGCATGAGACGAGGCTGGCACGCTCGTCGCCTAAGGGCGGCGGCATGAGCACGCACCCCCTCCCTGCCCACGCCCGGATCCTCGACGGCGCGGGCGTCATCATCGAGGACGCCGCCCGCGACCAGCTCGCTCGGGTGGCCCGCACGCCCGGCTGCTGCGCCGCGGTGGGCCTGCCCGACCTGCACCCCGGGCGGGGCATCCCCGTGGGCGCGGCCTTCGCGTTCCGGGATCGCATCGTGCCGGCGCTCGTCGGCGGCGACGCGGGCTGCGGCGTGCGCCTCGTGGCGGTCGCGAAGGCGCGGTTCCAGGGCGACGCCCTCCTGCGGCGGGTCGAGGAGGCCACTGCCGGCCCCGTCCTGCCCGACGCCGACGCCGAGGCCCTGGCCAGCGCGGCCTGGCACCAGGGGCCCCGCGGCCTCGCCGACGTGCCGGGCCTCCCCGCCGGCCTCGCGGACCTCGCGGCGGCCGAGCCCGCGGACGCCCTGCCCCCCTCGGATCCCGCGGGCCCCCCGGCCGGGTTCGGCGCCCAGCTCGGCACCGCGGGCGGCGGCAACCACTTCCTGGAGCTCGCCCGCGTCGACGGCATCACCGACCGGGTCGCGGCCCGCGCCCTGGGCCTCACCACGGGCGGCCTGGTCGTGCTGGCGCACTCGGGCTCCCGGGGCCTGGGCCCGGCCGCCACCGCCCGCTTCGCGGCCGACGAGCTGACGACGCCCGCGGGGATGGCGGCCTACCTCGCCGTGCTGGCGGGGGCGTGCCGCTTCGCCCAGGCCAACCGCCTGCTCCTCGCGTGGCGGCTGCTGGAGGCCCTGGGCGCCGGCCGGGCGAGCCGCATCGCCGGCCAGCTCGACCTGACGCACAACACCGTCGTGCCCATCGAGCACGAGGGCGCGCCCGCCTGGCTGCACCGCAAGGGCGCGGCCCCCGCCGACGGCCCCACCGTCGTCCTCGGCAGCCGCGGCGCCCCCAGCCACGTGATGGTGGGCACGGGCCAGGCCGAGACGCTGTGGTCCGTGGCCCACGGCGCCGGCCGGCGCCTCGGCCGGGCCGACGCCGAGGCGCGCTTCCAGGCGCGGCACACGCGGGCGAGCCTGCGCCGCACCGCCCTGGGCAGCCAGGTCCTCTGCGATGACGCGCGGCTGCTCTTCGCCGAGCACCCCGACGCCTACAAGCCCATCGAGCCCGTGGTGGCCGCCCTGGAGGCCGCCGGCGCCGCCCGCCGGCTGGCGCGGCTCACCCCCCTCATCACCGTGAAGCGCTGACGGAGGCTCCGATGCGAGACGACATGGACGAGCTGCTGGTGGAGCGCCCCCGCTGGGGCAGCGGCCACCCGAACTGGCCCGCCCGGCGGCGCCGCGCCCGCGAGCGCGTGGCCGTCGGCCAGGGCACCTGGGATGACCTCCCCCTCCGCGAGGCGCCCGCGCCGCGAGGGGAGCGCCACTGGCCCGAGGAGAACCTCAACCCCCTCATGCGGTTCCTGCGGAGCCGGTGCGGGCGGTCGTGGGACGCCGTGTACGGGGAGCTGCGGACGGGGCTGGACGTGCGCTCGCCCATCCAGCTCCACATCTTCGAGCACCTGTGGCAGTTCGTCGCGCGGTACGTGGAGCTGCGGCCCGAGGGCGTCTGGCGCCTGCCGGAGGGCATCCGCCCGGGGTACCTGATGCGCGCCGACGGGCGGTCGTTCTTCGTGCACCCGCGCTCGGGCCGCCTGCTGGCGGTGCCGCGCCGACGGGTGCACCCGCCGCCGCCCAGCCGCGACCACCACCGCGGCCCGGACGGCGCGCTCTACGCCCGCCATGAGGGCGTCTGGTGGCGGGTCGAGGTGGCGCGGCTGCCCCAGCAGGTGCCGCCGCTTCGGCTCTTCGACGTGGTGCTGCAGGCCACGGCCACGCCCGAGAACGCCGCCACCCGCGTCGCCCTCTATGGCGCCCCCGGCCTGTACGGGACGTCCCGCGTGCCGTTGAACCGGGCCGCCCTGCGCGCCGCCGGGCTCTGGCGGCGGTAGCTAGCGACCCAGCAGGCTCGCGAGCGAGTCCGCCAACCGGCTGAACTCAAAGGAGAATCCGGCCGCCTGCAGGCGCGTGGGCAGCGCCCGGGTGGAGCCCAGCAGGGCCTCCTCGGCCATCTGCCCCAGGGCCAGCTTCAGGGCCAGGGCGGGCGCCGGCAGGAAGGTGCGCTTGCCGAGGGCCCGGGCCAGCGTCGTCGTGAACTCGGCGTTCGTGACGGGCTCGGGGGCGACGCAGTTGATGGGGCCCACGACGGTCGGGCGGGCGAGGGCGAAGCGCAGGGCCCGGGACAGGTCGCGGGCGTCGATCCAGCTCATCCACTGCCGGCCGCCGCCCAGGCGGCTGCCGAGGCCGCGCTTGAAGAGGGGCAGCATCTTGCCGAGGGCCCCGCCGGCCGGGTCGAGGACGATGCCGATGCGGGCCTGCACCACCCGCGCGCCGGCCTCGGCCGCGGCGGCCGTCGCCGCCTCCCAGTCCACGCAGACCGACGCCAGGAAGCCCTCGCCGGGGGGGCTCTCCTCGGTCAGCACCGTGTCGCCGCCGTCGCCGTACAGCCCGGTGGCCGAGGCGCAGACGAAGACGGGCACCCCCGCGGCCGCGATGGCGGTGGCGAGCGTCCGGCTGCTGTCGACGCGGGAGTCGCGGATGGCTGCCTGCTGGGCGGCCGTCCAGCGGCCGTCCGCCACGCTCACGCCGCCGAGGTGCACCACCGCGTCGACGCCCGTGAGGGTGGCCGGGGGGAGCGGCGCCGTCGGATCCCACTGCAGCTCATCCACCGCGGCCGCCGGCCGGCGCACGAACCGCAGCACCTCATGGCCCTCGGCCCGCAGATCGGCGACGAGCCGCGTCCCCACCAGGCCCGAGGCCCCTCCCAGCGCGATCTTCATGGGTCTCTCCCTCTCCCGCGAGGCCAGACGCTCGCGGAGAGGACGCGCAAGCGACGCCATGGTCGCGCGGCGCATCTACGCCTGCGAGCCCACCCCGGCCGGGAGGCACCATGCCGCTCCCCATCCCCGAGTCCCTGCTGCTGGTGGCGGCCTGGCTGCTCGTCCCGCTGGCCGTGGGGCGCGTCCCCCCGACCGCCGCCGACGCGGGCCTCCGCCGCGCCGCCCGCCTGGCCTGGCTGCCCGGCGCCGCCGGCATGACGGCCGGCATCCTGGCGCCCGTGGGCGTACCCGCCGCCCTCCTCGCGGCCTCGTGGCTGGTGCCGACGGGGCTGCTGGCCCTGGCCAGCCTGCTGCGGCTGCACGGCCACCTGCGCGGCGGCACCCTCACCCTGCCCGCGGCCCTGCGCGGCATCGCCGGCCTCCAGCTCCCGGTGGGCGCCGCCTGGCTCGTCGCCAGCCGGGCTGGCCTGCAGCCCATGGGCTTCGTCGAGCCCATCGTCGTCCTCACCGGCATCCACTTTCACTTCACGGGCTTCCTGGCGCCCGTCCTCATGGCCGACGCCCTGGAGCACCTGGGCCTGGGGCGGCCGGCCCGCGCGGGCGCCGTCCTCGTGGTCGCGGGCACCCCGGCGCTGGCGGCGGGCTTCGTGCTCTCGCCGGCCCTCCAGGTCGCCGGCGCCCTCGCCGTCTCGGTGGGGCTGGCCGCCGTCGCCGTGAGCGGCCTCGCGCGCCTCGGCCGCGGCCCGCGCCCGGCGCTGCTGGCCCTCTCGTGGGTGGCCGTCCTGGGCGGGATGGGGCTCGCGGCGACCTACGCCATCGGCGAGTTCACGGAGCGCTGGTGGCTGAACATGGCGGACATGGCCTGGACGCACGGCCTGCTCAACAGCCTGGGCTTCGCGCTGCCCGGCCTGCTCGCCTGGCGCGGCGCGCCCGTCGGGGAGGCCCCGTGATCCGCCTTCGCCCCCTCGACGCGGCCGGCCGGGAGCGCCTGCGCCACGACCAGGCCAGCGCGCCGCTCTCGTACCCCGAGGTCGGCCAGATCGACGGCCCCTGCCCGCCCGGCTACTGGCCCCTGGTGCACAGCGGCGTCGTCGGCCACGGCCCCGCCGCCCTCGACCGCGCCCGGGCGGCCCTCGACCGCTGGGCCCAGTTCCCGCCCTGGGTCGAGGTGCACGGCCCCGCCGAGGTGGGCGCCACGGTGCTCGTCATCGCCCGCCCCCTCGGGCTGTACACCGCGAACGCGTGCCGCGTGCTGGCGCGGATCGAGGGGCCCGACCGCCACGGCCTCGTCTACGGCACCCTGCCGGCCCATGTGGAGCGGGGCGAGGAGCGGTTCCTGGTGACGCTGGAGGCCGACGGGACGCTCCGCTACGAGGTCCGCAGCTTCTCGCGGCCCGCCCACCCGCTCGTGTGGCTCGGCTTCCCCGCCGCCCGCTGGCTCCAGCACCGCTTCGCCCGCCACTCCATCGCGGCGCTGCGCGCGGCCGTCGGCTAGCAGACCACCAGCGGGTCGTCGTCGACGGTCGAGACGTGCACCTCGAGGCCCGTGGCGGCCCGCAGGCGCGCGGCCAGCCGGGGCAGGTAGCCGCGCTCGGTGTGGGTGTGATCGGTGACCACGGCCGCGGTGCCTCGGGCGACGAGGGCCAGGACGTCGTGGTGGCGCAGCTCGCCGGTGAGCACCAGGTCGACGCCGCGCAGCCCCTCGAAGAGCGAGCCCCCCGCCCCCGGGCAGACGGCCACGGTGCGGATGGGGCGGTCGTCGGCGGCCGCGACGCGCACGTGCTGCAGGCCCAGGAGGCCCTTGATGGCTGGCAGCAGGTCGCCGAGGGCGCGGGGCGTCGCCAGCACCGCCCGCCGCCCGCCGCCCGCCGCCGCGTCCAGGGCCGAGGGGGTGATGGGCGCCACCTCGGCCAGCGGCCCGAAGGCCTCCAGCAGCCAGTCGTTGATGCCGCCGGGGGCCGCGTCGAGCGCCGTATGGGGCGAGTACAGGGGCAGCCCGGCCGCCACCGCGCGCAGCAGGATGCGCTGCTTCGGATCCGAAAGCGTCAATCTTTTCAGGCTGTTGAACAGCGGCGGGTGGTAGGCGACCACGCAGTCCGCCTCGACGGCCAGGGCCTCGTCGAGCACCGCCTCCGTCAGATCGATGGCCAGGAGGACGCGCCGCAGCGGGCGCGGCCGCGGGGGCTCGACCAGCAGGCCGACGTTGTCCCAGGGCTCGGCCAGGGCGAGGGGCGCGATGCGGCCGAGGGCGTCCCAGAGGCGGGCAGGATCGAAGGCGCTCATGCCGCGAGCATGCCCCGCGGCCCCCGCGTCGGCAACCACTGACCCGCCCTCGCCGGTTGGGCTACACTCCCCAGGTCGCCGCACTGCAAACCGGGGGGAAACACGTGCATCGCCTGCTGCCACTGGGCTTTCTGATCGGCGTCTGCGCCGTCCTGTCCTGTGACGACTCCGAGGTCATCCGCGCGGTCCCGGGCGTCGACCTCGACTTCGACCTGCCCGACTTCCAGATCGTGGACGCTCAGGTCGATCAGGGCCGCCTCGGCCAGTTCGGCGACCGCTGCAACGACGGCTCGGAGTGCCAGTCGGGCTACTGCCTCGAGGGGCCCGGCGGCGGCCGCGTCTGCACGAAGCGCTGCGGCGACTGCCCGGTGGGCTGGCAGTGCGACTTCGTCTCCAACGAGGCCGTGGACAACGGCTTCTACTGCGTCGCCGACCAGCCCGATCTGTGTCGGCTGTGTGAGGCCGACGTCGAGTGTGACGACAACGACGACCTGTGCATCCCCATCGGCCTGCGGTTCTACTGCTCGGAGTCGTGCCGCGAAGACAAGCCCTGCCCGGAGGGCTACACCTGTACCGAGATCGTGCGGGAGGACGGCACCTTCAGCCAGTGCGTGCCCGACTCGGGGGAGTGCGCCCCCTGCGTCGACCGCGACGGCGACGGCCGCGGCATGGGCGCCGGCTGCGCCGGCTTCGACTGCGATGACGACGATCCGAACACCTACGCTGACGCCCCTGAGCGCTGCGACGGCGTCGACAACGACTGCTCCGGTGAGATCGACGACAACCTGGACGAGGATCCGCCCGGGGACATCGAGTGCCTGGCCACGGGCGTCTGCGCCGGCTCGGTGGTGGCCTGTCTGGACGGCGCCTGGGCCTGCAACTACCCCGAGACCTACGAGGCCGGCGCCGAGACCCGCTGCGATGGCCTGGACAACGACTGCGACGGGGCGGCCGACGACGACATCGACCTGACGTCGGATCCGCAGAACTGCCGCTTCTGCAACAACGCCTGCGCCTACGACAACGCCACCGGCCGCTGCGAGGACAGCACCTGCTTCCTGGCCGACTGCCTGCCCGGCTTCTTCGACGCCGACGGCAACGCCGACAACGGCTGCGAGTACGGCTGCAACCCCACGCGCGACGGGGTGGAGGCCTGTGACGAGGTCGACAACGACTGCGATGGCCGCACCGACGAGGACTTCGATACCCAGCGCGACGCGGCCCACTGCGGCGGCTGCAACCGGCCCTGCGTCCTGCAGCACGCCGTGCCCGCCTGCGACGCCGGCGTCTGCGCGATCGGGGAGTGCGAGCAGGGCTGGACGAACCTCAACGGCCGCGTCGAGGACGGCTGCGAGTTCGAGTGCGCCCCCTCGAACGGGGGCGTCGAGATCTGCGACGGCCTCGACAACGACTGCGATGGCCGCACCGACGAGGACTTCGACCTGGAGACCGACCTGGCGAACTGCGGCCGCTGCGGGCGGGCCTGCGACTTCGCCAACGGCGTCGCCGCCTGCATGGGCGGCGAGTGCCTGCTGACCATGTGCGCGCCCGGTTTCTACAATGTAAACGGTGGGTTGGACGACGGCTGCGAGTACGCCTGCGTGCCGACGCGCGGCGGCGTCGAGGCCTGCGACCAGATCGACAACGACTGCGATGGCGGCACGGACGAGGACTTCCGCAACGTCATGGAGCAGTGCAACCAGGCCGACGATGACTGCGATGACCTCATCGACGAGGGCTTCGACCTGCAGTCCGACGTGCAGCACTGCGGCCGGTGCGGCAACGCCTGCAACCTGCCCAACGCCTCGGCGCGGTGCGGGGCCGGCAGCTGCCAGGTGGCCGAGTGCCTGGGCGGCTTCGTCGACATCGACGGCCTCGCCGAGAACGGCTGCGAGTACGCCTGCCAGCTCACCAACGGCGGCCTGGAGCGCTGCGACGTCATCGACAACGACTGCGACGGGCGGGTGGACGAGGACGCCCCGGTGGACGCCGATCCCGAGAACTGCGGGGTCTGCGGGCGCCGGTGCGCCTTCGCGAACGCCGAGGGCCAGTGCGGCGGCGGGGTGTGCAACCTGGGCCCGTGCGCGGACGGCTTCGTGAACCTGGATGGCAACCCCGTCAACGGCTGCGAGTACGCCTGCCGGTTCATCGGTGACACCGACGCGCCCGACATCAACGGCCGCGACGACAACTGCGACGGCATCGACGGCGAGCTCAACGGCTCCATCTTCGTGCGCCCCAACGGCAACGACGCCGCGAACGGCCGCAGCCCGGCCACCGCGGTGGCCTCGCTGAGCCGGGGCATCGCCCTGGCCGCCGCGGACGCCAACCGGCGGATCGTGCTGGTGGCCAACGGCGTGTACCGCACCGACGCCACGCTCTCGGTGGTGGCGGGCGTCTCGGTCTACGCCGGCTACAGCCTCGACTTCCGCAGCCGCGTCCAGGAGCACGCCTCGCTGCAGGTCACGGCCCCCGTGGGGGTCAGGGCCGTGGGCCTCCGCGGCGGGGCGCTGCTGGAGCAGATCGACATCGAGGTGACGAACCGGGCCGTCGCCGGCGAGGCGGCCATCGCCGTGCTCGTCGACGACTCGCAGAACCACCTGCGCCTCGTGCGCTCGGTGGTGCGGGCCGGGCGCGGCGGCGCGGGCGTCGGCGGCAACGCGGGCGGCCGCGGCAACAACGGCACGCGGGGCGACAACGGCGCCGGCTCCAGCGGGGTGGCGGCGGCGTCACGGGCGGCGGGCGGGCGGCAACAGCAACAACCGCGGCGCCGGCAACCCTGAGCGGCGGCGCGCTTAACGACTCGGCCTGCGGCGGCGCGGCGGGCGCCAGCTCCGGCGGCGGCGGCCTCGGCTGCAACGACGGCGACCCGCGCTGGCGGTCCGGCGGCCCTGGCTGCGGCGGCCGGCCCGGCGATCCGGGCGCGGGCGGCAACAACCTCGGCAGCTTCAATGGCCTGGTGTTCGTGACCGCCAACGGCGCGACGGGCGCCCGCGGCGCACGGGCGGCGGCGGCGGCGGCGGCGGCGCGGGCGGCGGCGAGAACTGCCGCGTCCTGGGCCAGTGCGTCTACTGCGGCACCGGCCGCGGCGGCGGTGGCGGCGGCGGCGGCGCCAGGCGGCGGCGGCGGCGGCGGCGGCACGGGCGGCAGGGCCTCCATCGGCTTCGTCATCCGCAACTCCCAGGTCACCGCCGAGGACGTCCGCGTCGAGACGGTCGGCGGCGGCGCAGGCGGCGCGGGCGCGGCGGGCGGCGGCGGCGGCAGCGGTGGCCCCAGGGCTCCGGCCAGGCCAGCGGCAGCAACACCGAGGGCACCGGCGGCGACGGCGGCCGGCGGCGACGGCGGCCCCGGCGGCTGTGGCGGCGGCGGCGGCGGTGGTCCCTCCATCGCGGTCTGGGGCCTCGGCGGCGCCACCCTCATCCAGCGCGGCCAGGTCGATCTGGCCCCGGGCGGCGGCGGCGGCGGCGGCGCCTCCTGCGGCCTGCGCGGCCAGAACGGCGTCAGCGAGGGCAGCCGGGCCGTCGCCCTGCAGTAGCCCACGGCTTGAGAGCCCCCCTCCTCCTCGCCAGCCTGCTCGCGGCCTGCGCCGCGCCCGTGCCCCGCAGCGCCGGGGCGCCGGTGCCGGTGGTCGCCACCATCGACGACGCCCTGCGCCTGGATTTCGTCGTAAAATCAAAGATCTACCCCGAGGCTCCCGACCAGCTCGTGCTCACGGCCCGGCGCAGCGGCGTCTCGCTCTGGGACGTGGCGGGGCCCCCGCGCCCGGTGGCCCACTGGGCCGAGGAGCGCGACGTCGAGGGCCAGGATCGCGTCGGCGACCTGCTGGTGGTGGTGGCGCGGCGGGGCGCCCTGCTGACGTTCGAGATCGCGGGCGACCGGCTACGGCACCGCGCTACCCTGCCCCTGGTCACGCGGCCGACCCCCGGCGAGGCGTTCATCGGCGACGGCCTGCGGCTGGCGGGCGGCGGCCCCTTCACCGCCCTGCACGTCGCCCTGCGCGCGGCCGGCGGGCGCACCCACGCCTTCGTCTCGGCGCCGGTCTCCGGGGAGCTGCTGGCCGTCGACGTCACCGATCCGGACCACCCCCGGCAGGTGGGCGCCGTCGACACGGGCGTCGAGCTCATCGAGGGCGTCGGCCTGCACGGCCACCACGTCCTGACGGCCGGCTTCGGCAGCGACGGGCGCCTGCGCGTCGTCGACGTCGCCGATCCGGCGGCCCTGCGGGTGGTGGGTGGCCTCGACGCCCCGGCCTGGCGCCAGCTCATCGCCGCCCGGGACGCCGCCCACCCCGACCTGCTCTTCACGGCGGGCTGGGACGACCCCGGCGGCCTCGTCGTCTTCGACGTGCGCGATCCCGCGCGGCCCCGGGTGCACGGCCAGCTCCTGCTGCCCGCCCTGGCCCAGGCCAACCGGGTGGCGCTGGCCGACGGGCAGGCCTGGCTGCCGCTGGAGCGGTCCCCAGGGGGCCTCGCCGGGGTGGACATCCGCGACCCCGCCCGGCCCCGGCTCCTGAGCCTGGCGCTCGGCATCCCAGGCGTCGACAAGCCCTATACCCTCGCCGCGCATGGAGATTTTCTTTACCTTTTCGGCTCCCGGGCGCCGAAGATGGTCGTCTTGAAGCGCCCACCCGGAGGTCCCCCATGACGCGCCGCCTGCCCCTCGCGATCCTCGCCCTGCTCCTCGCGGGCTGCCCCTCCGGCGGCGGCGACGGCGACGCGGGCGGCCTGCCGCTCGATGGCGGCGCGGTCGACGGCCAGGCGGGCGACGCTGGCCGGGTGGATCAGGGCGCGGCCGACGCCAGCGCGCGCGACGCCGGCGGGCGGGACGCCAGCCCAGGGGACGCCAGGCTCGACGACGCCCGGGTCGGCGACGCCGGCGCCCCCGATGGCGCCACGCCCGACGCTGGCCCGGTCGGGGACTGCCCCGCCGTGGTCGCCGACACCGACGCCGAGGGCCTCGACGAGCTGACCGGCGCCCTCGCGGTGGCGGGCCACCTGGACGGCGCCCGCTGCGCCGCCGAGCGCCTGGTCGCGCTCCAGCCCGATCACCCGCTGGCCCTCAACAACCTCGCGTTCGTGCGGCTCGAGGCCGACGACGTCGAGGGGGCGCTGGCGCTGCTGCGGCCCCTGGCCCGCGAGTGGCCCGACTCCGCGCCCATCCTGCAGAACCTGGCGATGGCCGCCTCCCGCGCGGGCGCCCACGCCGAGGCCGCGGCGGCGGCCGACGCCCTGGTCGCGCAGGAGCCCGACGACCCCTGCACCGCCGAGGTCGCCCGGGCGGTGGTCGGGCTGCGGGCCGGCACGGCCGACGAGGACGAGGCGCGGCGGCTGATCGAAGACCGCTGCGACCTCAAGTTCCTTTGGCAGCGGCTCGTGGACGAGGGCCACGCGGCCGCGACGCCGCCCCGCCCGGCCGTCTGCGTCCCCGTCCTCGGCGCCCCGGACGAGCGCTCCACCTGCCCGAACGGCGGCGGCTGCTTCGAGCCCGTCATCTTCGCGGTGCCCGACTGCCTCACCCACCCCGACGTCTGCGCGGCCCAGCCCTACTGGCAGAACTACAGCTTCGGCGACCAGGGCCAGCCGGTCTTCGGCGTCGTCACCGGCGAGCGCGTCATCATCGGCACTGTCGAGATGGTGACGGTGTCGTGCGAGGACGAGGAGGAGTGCTTCATCGTCACGACGCCGCAGCCCCCGCGCGGGCTGAGCGTGAGCCTGGTCGGGCCCGCCGTCGGCCAGCCCGGCCTGACGCTGCCGATGCGGGTCGGCGATGGCGTCGCGGCGGGGTCGTACTACGTCGTCTTCCCGCTCTTCCCCCAGCGCGTCATCCACCCGTCCTCGGCCGCCGCAGAGGTCGGCTGCCCGGGGATGCGCGGCCCCTTCTACCACTTCAGCAGCGAGGGCGAGCTGGAGGCCATGGCCCAGGAGACGGCCGATCGCCTGGCGGCGATGGACGGCTTCCGGGTCACGGCCAGCGCGAGCGTCGGGGGCTTCCACCCCAGCTACGGCTGGCGGAGCCCGTTCTGGCAGGAGCAGCCCTGCCCCATGCCGCCCTACCTGCAGTGCCAGGACGCCACGGTGGCGGGACCCGCCGCCCCCGAGGCCCTGCCGCCGCTCCCGGCGGGCTGCGCCGATGGCTTCCTGCGGGGCCTCGAAGACCTGCAGCGGGGCGGCGGCCCCGACACCGTGCTGCTGGAGGTGAGCACGTCGACGCTCCAGTGTGACCTGCCAGGCCCCGGCGAGCTGGAGGGCGTGCCCTTCGATCCCGTGCGGGCCATCCTCACCGCGGCGCTGCCGAACGGCTCGTCGGCGGCCGTGCTCTTCAGCGTGCCCACCGGGGCGCTCGAGGTCACGATCGACGGGACGGGCAAGCTCAACGTCAACGTCCGCGGCGGCCTGATCTCCTTCGACGGCGGCGTGGGCCTGCTGGACGGCGCCTTCGACGTGCGGCTGGGGGTCGGCCCCGCCGTCAACGTGGCCCGCGGGATGGCCGCCTTCGACCTGACCGTCGGCTTCGGGGTGAAGGGCAACCTGCAGGACCGCTCCGTCCACCAGCTCTACGGCAACATCGCGGGCAGCGCCTGCTTCGGCCGGCGGCAGAAACTCAGCGTCGACTACGCCATCGCCCAGGTCGATCTGGCCCCCGCGACCGACCGGCTGACCCGGGGCTTCAACCGCGCGCCCGGCCAGCAGGTCGCGCTGTCGTCGAAGCGGTAGATGCCAGTGTTTCCAGCTACTTGCAACAGGAGAGGGCGACCATGACGGGCCGCATCCGCGTGTTCTGTGCCAGCAGCCTCGATGGCTTCATCGCGGGCGAGGGCGACGACCTGAGCTGGCTGCCCGACGTCCCCGAGGGGGGATCGGACCATGGCTACGGCGCCTTCATGGCCACCGTCGGCGCGCTGCTCATGGGGCGGGGCACCTACGACGTCGTCGAGGCCTTCGGCCAGTGGCCCTACGGCGAGAAGCCCGTGCTGGTGGCCACGCGCCGGCCGCTGGCGCCGCCCGCGCCCAGCGTCCGCGCCGTCGAGGGCCCCATCGAGGCGCTCGTCGCCCAGGCGCGAGAGGCGGCGGCGGGGGCGGATGTGTACCTGGACGGCGGCGTCCTCATCCGGCAGGCCCTGGAGGCCGGCCTCATCGACGAGGCCATCGTCACCCTCATCCCGGTGGTGCTGGGCAAGGGCCACCCGCTCTTCGCCGGCGTCGCGGGCCGCCACCCGCTCACCATCGCGGCCCACGAGTCGCTGCCCGGCGGCCTGGTGCAGCTCACGCTGCGGGCCCCCTGACCGTGGCCCGCCTCGTCCTCGCCGTCTCGGGCCTCATCTTCCTGGCGTTCGGGCTCGCCTTCCTGGCCGATCCGCTCCGGTTCCTCGGCACCCTCGGCCCGCTGACGGCCAGCCCGGACCTGGTGACCGACCTGCGGGCCATCTACGGCGGGCTGAACACGGGGCTCGGCGTCTGGCTGCTGGCCAGCGTGCGCGTCCCGGCGCTCCACCGCCCCGGCCTGGCCCTCATCGCAGCGACGCTCGGGGTCGTGGCGGTGGGCCGGGCCGCCGGCATGCTCACCAGCGGCTTCGACCGCAGCGTCACCCCGGTCTTCCTCGGGCTCGAGGCCCTCGGGGCCGTGCTGGCCGCCGTCGCCTGGTGGCGGCTGGGGCGCGCGGCCCGGTAGCGGCGCGGGGCGCGGCTTGCTACGGTGAGCCCACCCAGCCGATCCCGAGAAAAGCGCCATGTTCTCGACCCTTCCGGCCCGTCCGCGGGTGGTCCGCCTCGCCCCGCTGCTGCTCCTGGGCTGCGGCGCCCAGCCGCCGGCCGCCTCGGCGCCCACCCCCATCGTCGAGGCGCCCGCCGAGGTCCCGCCCGCCGCGCCGGCCGTGGCCGGTGCCCGGCTGGAGTCGGGCGAGCTCGACTGCGCGCTGACGGCGACGGACGGGCGGCTCACCGCGACCTGCGCCGAGGCCGGGCTCACCTGCGCCGAGGTCGCGCGGGCCGAGCTGGCCGCCCCGGCAGGCCCCGAGGTGGTCTGGCGCTGCGACGCCGACGAGAGCCCACGCGCGCTCGTCGTGGCCCAGGCCAGCGCCATCCTCTGGGTCGCCGACGTCAGCGGGCAGCTCGGCCCTGGAGGCGCGGACTGCGATCTGCCGCCCGCCATCACCGTCGCGGTGGTCGACGTCGTGCCCGACGCGCCCCAGGAGCTCTACATCCGCCAGACCGGCTGCACCTCGCCGGCCCAGCTCGGCGACGCGGAGGGCGTCTGGCGGTTCGTCGACGGCCAGGCCACCCCGGTCGCGACGGCGCGCATGGCCTGCGAGTGGGTGGGCGACACGGCCGACCCCGACGCCGAGCCGCCGCCGGAGGACGCCGCCTACAACTGCGTAGGCGGCTACCTGGCGGTGGAGGCGGCGGGCGGCGCGTGGTCCGTCCAGCAGCTCGAGCCGACGCTCGACGGCTACATCAGCGACGTCCGCGACGCGCAGGGCCGGCTGGGCGGGGGCCACGAGGTGGCCCGGACGCCGCTGCGCTGGGACGCCGCCAGCGCCCGGTTCGTGCCCGCGAGCCCCTGATCCGCGGCGCGGCGCGGCGATCGCGTTTGCCACGGTCCGGGCCGTCCGCGTATGAAGCGCCCGCGGAAACCACGACCCGGAGCTTGTGATGCGCGCGCTTGTGATGACCCTCTGCGCCCTGTCTCTCACCTTGACGGCCTGTGACGACGCAGGCGACGCCCAGCAGGACGACGCCGGCGTGCGCGATGGCGGGGCCGGCGGCCAGGGCGGCGCGGGCGGCCAGGGCGGCGCGGGCGGCCAGGGCGGCGCCGGTGGCCAGGGTGGTGCCGGCGGTCAGGGTGGCGCCGGTGGCCAGGGCGGTGCCGGCGGTCAGGGCGGCGCCGGTGGCCAGGGTGGCGCCGGCGGCCAGGGTGGCGCTGGCGGTCAGGGCGGCGCCGGCGGCCAGGGTGGTGCCGGCGGTCAGGGTGGTGCCGGCGGTGCCGGCGGTGCCGGCGGTGCCGGCGGCATGATGGGCGAGGGCGAGAGCACCAACGCCCAGTGCAGCGACGGCGTCGACAACGACGGCAACGGCTTCATCGACTGCGACGACCGCGGCTGCACCCGCAACCCCGCGGTGGACGTCTGCGGCCCCGGCGAGAACACCGACGCCCTCTGCAGCGACGGCATCGACAACAACGGCAACGGCTTCACCGACTGCGACGACTTCGACTGCTCGCGCAACCCGGCCGTGTCCGTCTGTGGGGCGGCCCCGCAGAACGAGGACACGGACGACCTCTGCAGCGACGGCATCGACAACGACGGCAACGGCTTCGCCGACTGCCGCGACTTCTCCTGCTCCCGCAACCCCGCCATCACCGTCTGCGGCACCGAGGACAACGACGACCTCTGCAGCGACGGCATCGACAACAACGGCAACGGCTTCATCGACTGCGACGACTTCGGCTGCTCCCGCAACCCTGCGGTGTCGGTCTGCGGCGGCGGGTCGCCCGAGGACACCGACGCCCTGTGCAGCGACGGCATCGACAACGACGGCGACAGCTTCATCGACTGCCAGGACTTCGACTGCAGCCGCAACCCGGCCGTGAGCGTGTGCGCGCCCGCCCCCGAGGGCGAGAACACCGACGCGCTCTGCAGCGACGGCGTCGACAACGACGGCGACGGCTTCACCGACTGTGACGACTTCGGCTGCACCCGGACGCCCGGCGTCACGATCTGCGATGGCGAGATCATCATCGACGGCGAGAGCACGGACGCCGAGTGCGGCGATGGCATCGACAACGACGGCGATGGCTTCATCGACTGCGATGACTTCGGCTGCTCCCGCAACCCCGACGTCATGGTCTGCAACGTCGGCCCCCAGCCCAACCCCGAGGGCACCGACGCCCTGTGCAGCGACGGCGTCGACAACGACGGCGACGGCTTCATCGACTGCGAGGACTTCGACTGCACGCGCAACGCCGCGGTGAGCGTCTGCCGCATGGAGCCCGTGCCCGACGCCGAGAGCACCGACGCCCTGTGCAGCGATGGCATCGACAACGACGGCGATGGCTTCATCGACTGTGATGACTTCGGCTGCTCCCGCACGCCCGAGGTGAGCGTCTGCCCGCGCGAGGACACCAACGCCCTGTGCAGCGACGGCATCGACAACGACGAGAACGGCTTCATCGACTGCGACGACTTCGGCTGCGCCCGCAACCCCGCCGTGGGCGTCTGCGCCCCGGCCGCCGTGGACTGCCAGGCCTGCGTCGACGCCGCCGTCGACGCCGGCGGCGCCTGCCGCGAGAGCTTCGCCACCTGCGCCGGCGAGCGCGCGTGCCAGGGCCTGTTGCAGTGCCTCGCGCATTGCGAAGAGCAGGCCTGCGTCGACCGCTGCGCGGTCCAGTTCGAGGGCGGCGTCCCCGGCTACCTCGCCATCGAAGAGTGCCTGACCGTCGTCTGCGCGGACGCCTGCGCGCAGTAGCCTCCGCCCGGTTTCCCGAGTCCTCTCCTGGGCTTGCGAGCACGCGAACCGGCGCCCCTTCCCCACCCGGCGGCCCCATGCCAGGGTGGCCGCATGCACGACACCCTGCGCGTCACGGCCAACGGCCTCGAGTTCGGCCTCCTCGCCCAGGGCGAGGGCCCCCTCGTCCTCCTGCTGCACGGCTTCCCCGACCGACCGGAGAGCTGGCTGCCCGTCATGGCCGGGCTGGCCGAGGCTGGCTTCCGCGCCGTCGCGCCCGCCCTGCGCGGCTATCGCCCAACGGCCATCCCCGCGGACGGCGACTACCGCGTGGCCACCCTCGGCCGCGACGTCCTCGCCCTCATCAGCGCCCTGGGCGCCGAGACCGCCGTCGTCGTCGGCCACGACTGGGGCGCCTCGGCCGCCTACGCCGCCGCCAACCTCGGCCCCGGCCAGGTCCGCGCCCTCTGCACCCTCGCCATCCCCCACCCGCGCATCATCAAGCCGAGCCTCGACCTCGCCCGCCGCGCCCCCCACTTCGCGCTCTTCCAGCTCGGCCCCATCGGCCGCTGGTGGGCCCGCCGCGCCGACCTCGCCTACATCGCCCACCTCTACCGGACGTGGTCCCCCACCTGGCCCGACCCCACCCCCGCCATCGAAGCCGTCCAGGCCGACCTCCGCGAGCCCGGCCGCCTCGAAGCGGCCCTCGCCTACTACGCCCAGCTCTCGTCCAGCCTGAAGAAGACCCCCGAGAACCGCCTGCTGCGCGCCCCTACCGCCCAGCCCGCCCTCCTCTTCGTCGGCGACGACGACGGCGCCCTCCGGTTCGAGAAGGACTTCGCCGGCATCGAAGCCTGCTTCACGGGCCCCATGCAGCTCGTCCGCGTGCCCCACGCCGGCCACTTCATCCCCGCCGAGCAACCCCAGGCCGTCCTCGACGCCCTCCTCCCCTTCCTCCGCCACCTCCCCACCTGACCGCCGGCCCTCGCGGGCCTCCAGGGCCTACCGGGTACGCCGGCGCCACGGTGGAATCTTGCGGCAAGGCTGAACCCGGGCCTCCCGGGCCTCCAGGGTCTACCGGGTACACCGACGATACGCTGGAATCTTGCGGCAGGGCTGAAGTCGGAGGGCTCGTGGCGTGCTGCATGGGAGTGTTTCGGGGCGGCTCGGGGCTCAAGAGCGCTGCCACCCGAGGCTTCCTGGCCGCCTCGGCCGCCCCGCCCCCGCCGGCACCCCAGCACCGGACGCACCTCACCCATGACCCGAACCCGGCCCACCGCGGCAACGACTTCAAGGACGCCGGCGCGCCGTCAGGCCGCGCCGGCCCGCGGTCGCCTTGGTCGGGCAAACGCCGGCGGCAGCGTGTTCGGCGGCCACGGGATCAGCACCTGCGACGGATCGGCCTGCCAGGCGTAGTAGCGCCGCGTCGAGACCGTGTAGGCCGCCCGCAGCGCGTCGTGCGCCTCCCGCCACTCCTCGTGGTGCTCGGCCGGCCCGTGCACCACCGGCGCCGGGCTCCGATGTCGCTCCTTCGGCCGCGTCATCGGATCGATGCGCCGCAGCGCCGCCGGGTCGGGAATCCGGACGCCCGCCTTCTTGCGCTTCGGCCGGGCTTCCGCCGCCAGGCCGTCGGCGAGCGTCCACATCAGCGCCCGGTGGTCCTTCTCCGACAGCGCCTCCAGCCCCGGCAGCCGGTCGATGCGCACGCGCACCTGCAGCGGCGCCTGGCCCGCGTACTGGAACACCCCCTCCACCGGCTTGCCAAACAGCAGCGACGGCGTCGAGCTGGCGAAGATGTCGTCCGCCGGGTGGCGCACCAGCATCTGGGCCGTGGCCTGACCCATGATGTACCGCAGCCGCTGCAGCGCGTACTCCAGGGTCGTGACCTGGATGCAGTGGTTCTGCTCCAGCAGGCTCCCCGTCCGCCCCAGCAACTTGTTGATCCGCTTGGAGATCTCCCGCAGCGTCCACTCCAGGAACGCGCTCTTGTGGGCCAGCGTAGGCGCCCCGATCAGCAGGTGCAGGTGGTTCGACAGGAAGTGGAAGCCATAGACGTCGATCAGCGGAAAGAGCTGCTGAGCGCGCCCCAGCACACCTTGCAGGATCGCGACGCACGCTTCGGTGGGGATGAACGCGAAGCGGTCGTCGACGACCTTGCTCGTGACCTCGTAGATCGTCGTGAGCGCGCCGAGCCGCGCCGTCGTCACGGCGTGCCGGGGGAGCTGGATTCTGAGCTTGTCGGCCATGGAAGCGAGCCTCCGTCGTGGTTGCTCTCTTCCTTTCGGTCAGTCGCGGCGCGTGTCGCAGGATTTCTCGAGAAAAGTGACGCCCGGGCGGCCGCCGACGGCAATCACGGGTCCTCGCGCAGCGCGGGCTCCCCCTCTGGCTCTGCCGCCACCGGCTTCGGGTCGTCCGGTATGCCCAGCTCGGTGAAGAGCATCGCCCCCGCGACCTGGAACACGAAGAGCGTCGCCACCGCCGCCGTGCCCGCCGTTTGCTTGTCGTCCTCCAGCGCGAAGAGCAGGCCCGTGGCCGCCCCGCCCCCGACGATGGTGCCGACGCCGCTGCCCAGGAACGCCCACCCCGGGTGCACCGGCTTCTCGAACAGCCGCGCCGCGCCCCAGACGCCCATGCTGCTGCCCGCGTAGGCCCCGCCCAGCACGCCGAACGCCCGGCCCGACACGCCGCCGAGCGGATCGGCCGGATCCCCCGCGTCGATGGCCTCGCCGATGCTGCCGCCCACCAGCCCCACGACGCCCGCGCCGAACGCGCCGGCCGCCGCCTCCGACAGGTAGGCCACCACCGGGTACTTGCGGTACAGCGGGCGCGCCTCGTCGAACTTCCGCCGACCGCGCTCGATCTCCTCCAGGAAGCCCTCGGCCGCCCGGATGTCACTCCGCAAGAGGTCCTTGTCGACGGGGAGCTCGGGGGCAGGCGCCTCGGTCACCGGCGCCGCCGCGGGCCGCGGGGCGAGGTCGTCATCGAGCTTCAGGCCGTCCTCCTGGGCGACGGCGACGCCCGCCACGAGCAGCCCCAGACCCCAGGAAAGACGGACCATGGCTCACCCCCCGCAGGGCTGGATCAGGCAGGCGGCCGGCGGCAACGCGGGGGGCGGCACGCGCTCCTCGCAGCTCGCCGCGACGGCCAGATCCGGCGCCCACGTCCAGTCATTGAACTGCAGCTCGCCCATGTGGCGGGCGAGGCCGCAGAGGTTGTAGCTGACGACCTCGGCCCGGCGGACCAGGCGCGTGGTCTGGCGGTAGAAGATGCCGTACTTCCCGCGCGGGATGTAGCCGGTGTAGCTCTGGACGGTCTGGTCGCTGCGCGAGTCCACCAGCGTCAGGCTCTCGGCGATCTCCTCACCCTCGCTGATGACCTCGCTGTCGGAGACCCCCTCCGACACGTTCCACGTCCGCGTGTTGTCGAGCGTCTGGCCCTCGCTCACCGAGCGGTTGCGACCCTGGGACAGCGCGTAGGCGCCGCCGATGCTGCGGCTGCGCTCCTCCGTCACCGCGCTGCCGAAGCTGCGGCTCTCGGACCGGCTCCCGCCCATGCTGAAGCCGCGATCCGTCGACTCCGAGCGGCTCGCGCCGTTGCTCCAGCCCACCGCGCCCCCGGCGCGGACGCCCACGGTCGTCGAGGCCGAGCCCGTCACCTTCGCGAACCCGGGGATGGACCCCTCCGCCGAGCCCGAGACGGTCACCGCCCCGCTCACGTCGCCGTAGATGCGGTTCGCGCGCTCGTTGTACTCGGTGTTGGACTCGCCCTGGCTCATGTTCCACTCCCAGGTCTCCCCGTCGGTGGTGTTGAAGCCGACCCGGTTCGACTCGCTCTCGGCGTAGTCGATGTTGTAGGCCTCGGCGACCTCCTCCTCCTCGCGCTCGCTCTCCGTGAAGCTGCGGCTGCGGCTCTCGCCCTGCGCGATGCCCTCCTGCCACGACTGGTTCATGGTCAGGCCCTCGCTCCGGCTCCAGTTCTGGCTGACCGTCACGCTCACCTGGCGCTGGCGCGTCTCGGTCCGCGACTCGGCGTACGAGACCTGGCTGTCGAACGACCCCGGGATGCAACCCGACACGGGCACCGGCTCGTAGCGCTCCGCCACCTCCTGCTTCCCGTTGAACCGCACCTCGATGGGCCGGTGCACCGAGATGGGCATCGCCGTCTCGACGCTGTGGCCCTCGCTGTCGTAGGCCAGCACCCGGATGCCCGTGACGTAGAACTGCTCCTCCGCCGGCACCTCGTTGAAGACCACGATCTCGGCCTCGCCCAGGGCGTCGTTGGGCACCACCCGGTCGAACACATGCTCGAACCGCGTCGCGCCGCCCACGCCGTTGACGTTGCTCAGCTCGTACTCGAACCGCTCGGCCTTGATGCCGACCGGCCGCACCTGCAGGTAGTACGGGATGCCCGCCATCACGCGCAGCGCCGGCGCCCCGCACGCCACGGGCTCCACCGTGTCGTCGGGGTTGAGGATGAGCGGCGCGAAGACCTCGACGATGACCGACGGCCCCACGCCCAGGCGCTGCGTCCGCGGCCGGGCGTCGCGGGTCACGACCCCGTCCAGATCCTCCATCTCGGCGATGATCTGCCCCTCGAACACCCCCGGCCGATCGGACCGCGACAGCGGGTTGTTGAACGGCCCGAACCGGTTGATGCGCACGGCGTCGTACGTCTCGCCGCCCACGTCGATGGTGCCATCCGGCAGCGCGCCGAACGTCAGGTTCACGTCCTCCGCCCGCCCGTCATCCGTCGTGAAGGTGCCGCGGAACGTGACCCGCACGGCCTTCAGCTCCTCCGCGCTCAGGCCCTGGCCATAGAGGCCCAGCGTCTCGCCGACGACCACCTCGCTCGCCGACAGCCCCAGGACCCGCGGCCCCGTCTCCGGGGTGGCCGGATCGGCGCAGGCCGCCGCACCACCCAGAATCGCCAAAGAGATCAGCAGCTTGCGCATCGCGATCACCCCCCACACGGGCTGACGAAGCAGCGGGCCTTGGGCAGGTTCGACGGCGGCGGCAGCGCGTCGCACGTCGGGCCGACGGCCAGGCCGGCCGCCCACGTCCACTCGTTGAACTGCAGCTCGCCCGCGTGGCTGGCCAGCCCGCACAGGTCGTAGCTGCGCACCTCGGCGCGCCGCACGAAGCGGGTCGTCTGCCGATAGAAGACCCCGTAGCGCCCCCGGGGGATGGACCCGGCGAGCCCCTGGGTGGTGGAGACCTCATGGGAAGTCTGCAGCGCCTCTTCCACGCGCCGCGCGTCGCCCTGGGCCACCACCTCCTCCGTCGAGACCCCCTGGCCGAACGCCCAGGTCCGGGTGTTGGAGATGGTCTCCTCGGTCTCGGCCGTGCGCTCCCGCGACCGGCTCACCGCGTACGTCCCCTCCACCGACTCCGAGCGGCTCTCGGCCACCGTCGTCCCGAAGCTGCGGCCCTCGCTCAGGCTCCCGCCCGCCGACCAGCCCTCGCTCACGTTGCGCGCCCGGCGAGATCCCTGCGTGCCCTCGGTGCTCGCCCCGGCCGACACGCCCACCGTCGTCTCGACGCCCCCGGAGACCTTCGCGAACCCCGGGATGGACCCCTCGGCCTCGACGCCGACCGTCCCCTCCCAGCTCCCCTCGCCGAAGATCATGTTCATCCGGCTCTCGTAGACCTCGTTGCTCTCGCCGTGGGCCAGGTTCCAGGCCCAGCTCTCCCCGTTCTCGGAGGCGAAGTCCACGTCGTTGGAGACATCGCGCCGGTAGCTCACGCCCTGGCTCTCGCTGATGTTCTCCCCCTCCCACTCGCTGACGCCCTCGGCCCGGCTGCGGCTCTCGCCCGCCTCGATGCCCTCGACGGTGTCCCGCGACAGGCTCCGCCCCTCGCTGCGCAGCCACTCGGTGCTCACGGTGACCGCCACGCTCTGCAGCCGCACCTCCGTCACCGACTCCTGGTACTCCACGCGGCTGTCGATGCTGCCGGGGATGCAGCCCGAGACGGGCTCCGGCTCGTACCGCTCGGCCAGCTCGATGGTCCCGTCGTAGCGGACCTCCAGCGGCCGGTGCACCGTCACCGGCAGCACCGTCTGGGCGGCGTGGCCCTGGGCGTCGTAGGCCGTGATGGTGATGACGCTGACCGCGTGCTGCACATCCTCGGCGATGGGGTTGAAGAGCAGCGGGCCGTCCTCGGGATCCTCGCCCACCCGGTCGCCTGGCGGCGGCTGGTTGAAGGCGTGCTCGAACGTCGTGATCCCGGGCTGCCCGTTGACGTTGCTGATCTCATAGACGTAGCGGACGGCCTTCAGGCCCGTCGCCCGCACCCGCAAGCGGTACGGGATGCCCGCCAGCGCCCGCGGGGCCGGCGCGCCGCAGTCCGCCTCGAGGGGCTCGAAGACCTCGATGACCACCGACGGCCCCACCTCGAGGTCGACCGTCAGGCCCTGCCCGCGGCTCACGACCCCGTCGCTGGACTCCACGACGGCCGCGACCTTGCCGCGGAAGACGCCGGTGCGGGCGTCGCCGGTGAACGGGTTCGCGAAGGGACCGAAGCGCGCCACGGAGAGGATCTCTCGCTCGTCGCCCCCCAGCTCCCGGCCGCCGAAGATGGGCGAGGCGACGTAGTCCACGTTGGACACCGTCCCATCGCTCGCTTCGAAGACGCCGGTAAAGGCGAGGCGTGTCGAGCCCTCTTCACCGTGCAGGAAGCCATGGCCCAGAACCTCGAACGTCTCGCCCATCACCACCCGATGCGACGACACGTCCACCACGACTGGACCGTTCTCCGTGACCGGCGGCGTGGAGCAGGCACACAGCCCCCCCGCCAGCCAGGCGACCAGCACCCCGCGCTTCCCCATTTTCGCTCCTCTCCAGGCGCCTTCGCGTGCCCGTGGCGAATCCCACTGCGGCACCCTCGGCAATCGCGATCGATAAACCCCCTTTGGCCGGCAGCTCACACCCCCGGCCCGAACGCGCCCGGATACTAGCGCAAACCCATGCCGTTGGCACGGCCTGTGCCGATCGGACGACGCTGGAATCGTACATGAACACGGCTTGCCCGCGCGCGGCGCGCGACCCCATCACGAGGGCCGACGAAAACCACCGTCAGAACAGCGACTTGCGGCCTCCTGCCGTGAAGCCCGGACGCAGGCTTGGCGACCCCCCGGGACCGCGCGCCGAGGGCCTGTGGCCCGAGCCGCACGTGGGCACGCTGACCGTGAACCAGATGGGAACGAGGAAGGGGCAGCCCCCGGGCCCGGGCTCAGAACGAGTAGGGCAGCCGGATGCGCATGGGCTCGCCGCTGAACGCCGGGAACTCGAAGCGCCGCACCGCCCGCTCCACGCAGCTGCCGAGCTTCGTCCCGCTGTGCGGCGGCTGGGCGTCCGCCCGGTACACCCGCCCGGAGCGGTCGAGGATGACCGCCACCTCGACCCGCGCCGCCCCGCCCGAGAACGACTTGCACCGCTTCACCCGGGACGCGTTCGCCTTCACCGTCGACGTCACCTGCTTGCGCGAGAGCTGCCGCGGCAGGCGCTTCGCCGGCGCCGGCTTGTCCTGCGCCGCGGCCCGGGCGGCCGCCGCCTTGTCCGCCGCTGCCTTGTCCGCCGCTGCCTCGTCGGCCGCAGCCTTGTCGGCCGCAGCCTTGTCCGCCGCAGCCTTGTCCGCCGCAGCCTTGTCCGCGGCTGCCTTGTCCGCGGCTGCCTTGTCCGCGGCTGCCTTGTCCGCGGCTGCCTTGTCCGCGGCTGCCTTGTCCGCCGCAGCCTTGTCCGCGGCTGCCTTGTCCGCGGCTGCCTTGTCCGCGGCTGCCTTGTCCGCGGCTGCCTTGTCCGCCGCCGCCTGCTCCGCCGCAGCCTTGTCCGCCGCAGCCTCGTCCGCCGCAGCGCGTCGCGGCACTTGTCGCCGCTGTCCGCCGCAGCCTTGTCCGCAGCCGCCTGCTCCGCCGCAGCCTTGTCCGCCGCCAGCTTCTCGGCTTCAGCCTTGTCCGCCGCCAGCTTGTCAGCTTCCGCCCTGTCCGCCGCTGCCTTGTCCGCAGCCAGCTTCTCGGCTTCAGCCTTGTCCGCAGCCGCCTGCTCCACCGCAGCCTTGTCCGCCGCAGCCTTGTCCGCCGCAGCCTTGTCCGCCGCAGCCTTGTCCGCCGCAGCCTTGTCCGCCGCAGCCTTGTCCGCCGCTGCCTTGTCCGCAGCCGCCTGCTCCGCCGCAGCCTTGTCCGCCGCCAGCTTCTCGGCTTCAGCCTTGTCCGCCGCCGCCTTGTCCGCCTCGGCCTGCGCGGCCTGCTCCGCTCCACCCGCCGCCGCCAGCATCGCCAGGCTCTCAGGCGCAGCCGGCTCGGCCGGCTCGGCCGAGTCCGGGGCGGCCGCGCTCTCCACCGCCGCCATGGACGCTGGCGCAGCGCTCTCCGGCGCCGCGCTCTCCGGCGCCGCGCTCGCTGGCGCAGCGCTCTCCACCGCCGCCATCGACACCGGCGCCGCGCTTGCTACCGCAGCGCTCTCCACCGCCGCGACCGTCGCCGGCGCCGCGCTCTCCACCGCCACGCTGGCCGGCGCCGCGCTCGCCACCGCTGCCGTGCTCTGCGGCGCCGCACCGTCTGCCGCCGGATCTGACCGGAAGAACAACCAGGCCAGCACGATGCCCGCCGACGCGGCCATCAGCGTGATCCCCGCCGCGGCGAGCCAGAACCCGAGGCGCTCCTGCCGGGCCGCCGGCGCGATCCCCGTCAGCTCCGGTGCCGCCTCGAAGGCCGTGGGCGAGGGCAGCTGCCCCTCCCCCACCAGCCCCGCGCTCTCGAGGGCCTGCAGATCGATCAGCCCCGACCCGCCCCCCTCCGGCCCGGCCGCCTCCAGATCCGCCGGCACCTTGAACCCCGCCAGCTCGATGAGCCCCGAGTCCTCGCGCTCCTGCGACACGTCATCCCCCACGCCGGCCGACCGATACAGCCACTCTACACGCGAACCCCGCGCCCGACACCCTCCGATCGCGCCCGCCCGCCCCCACCTCCCCGCTCGATTTTTTCGCTTGACCTCCCCCCCACCACCCGATAAATTCCGCGCCCACGTGACCGCTGGTCCGGCATAGCTCAGTTGGTAGAGCAGGCGGCTGTTAACCGCCGGGTCACAGGTTCAAGTCCTGTTGCCGGAGCCCAGAAAAGCCCCAGACCTCCCGGTCTGGGGCTTTTTCATTTCGGGCACCACGTTCGGCTGGCGGCGACTACCGGTCGGGTGTCGGCAGATCGGAGCGACGCCCGCGAAGGCCGCGGCGCCAACCCGACCGGCTGAGGCCTGGTGAGGTCGGTGATGGCCGCCGGTATCCGCTGGTGGTGCCCGATGGGCGAAACGTCCTGGTACTGCCTGAGGTTATCGATCCCGACCGCCCGGTCGCTCCACCTCCGAGGTCGGGCCCCCCGGTGCACCCGATGATCTCCGCCACGGGTGTCGCGACATCGGTCCACGGCCCGGTCCGCGTCGATGGCGGGTCAGCGTCTGCTCCCAGCCCGGTCCAGCGGGTGGCCTTCTTGCGAGCCGAGTTGATCGTCGCGAAGAAGGTGCCGCAGGTCGAAGCCGAAGTGGTCACGAAGCACCTCCGAAATCCGGGCACCATTGATTCCGTCGAGGCACTCGAAGCCAGCGTCGTCGTAGATCTCCAGCCGGTCTCCGCGGAGGAACAGGAAGCGGGTTCCCACGACCAGGGAGAAGCGGAGGGCGTCGCTGAACGGATACACGGCGCCCGAGCTGAATCGCGCCTCGATGTCGGCTCTGATCTCCGACTCCGGTCTGCCGCGCATGTCGATCTCGAGCTGCAGGCTTTCCCGTCCCCTCTTCTCATGGAACACAGACAGTCGTCCGTCCGCGATCTCGGTGCGAAAGCCCATCCCAAAGCAGCGAAATGCGATTTCCCTGTCGGCCGGGTACAGCCGGAGCGAAGGCCAGCCGTTGCCGACGTCGGCGAAGAACCGACGGGACCCGATGCCCACTCGCGCCAGACGGTGGATCTCGCGCCCGCCAATGAAGCCCGAGTGGAGCGAGATGTCGAACCCGGCCCGCACGCCCGCGGCGACGAAGCTCAGTGTCTTGTCGGAGCACGTCCCGCCCGGGACGGCAGAGCCGAGCCGGGGCCCGTACAGGAGGTGCAGGTTGTGGAATGGCTCGGCCCGAAAGTGCTGCAGCATGAGCGCCTCCACGGCCTCCACCGAGGCGCGCGTCCGTCTGGCGCTGGTCATCGGTGAGCTTCCCCACGGTGATCGATGGCGACATCAAAGACGGGGTAGGCATGGAAGTAGCGCTCCGTGGGTTCGTGCCGGAAGTACCCTTCCCACAACCGCCGGAGCTCCTCGCGCTCGCTCCTCCCGTTGCGCCGGAGGTACCGAACGACTTCGCCCCGAATACCACTCCCCACGTCGAACGAGGTCTTTCGACGACGGAGAATCTGGGGCGGCAGCACGCCCTCGAAACATCGCCTCAGCGCCACCTTGTTCTCGCCGCCGTCGTACAGGTCGCGAAAGGCCAGGGCATCGCTGACAGAGCGGACCGCCCGGTCGAGGAAGGGACATCGGGGCTCGACGCTGTGTGCCATGCAACTCATGTCGAGACGCCGAAGCTCCGTGAACTGCATGTCGTCGATGAGCTGGCTCCGGATCTCACGCCACGGATCTCGCTCTGTGAACGAGTGATAGCCACCGAAGAGTTCGTCAGCGCCTTCACCCGTGAGAACGACCTTGATGCCGGCGTCACGCGCAGCCTGGGCGAGGAGGCCGGTTGCCAGACCGTTGCTGACGATGGACGGGTTGAAGCTCTCCGTCGCGTAGACGACCTCCTGGACGAGTGCAGGGATGCTCCCGGTGTCTGGGAGCGGCACAGCCCGCACATCGACCAGCCCGAGGGCGGCGACCACGGCTTGGACTGCCTGGCGGTCGGGCCCCTCCGCGTCGCCCAGGGTGAAGAACGTGATGTCGTCGCGGAGGCGTGATGCAAAGGCTGCGACGAGTGAGCTATCCAGCCCGCCGCTCAGGAACACACCCACAGGTTGAGCGGGGTTCGGCAGCCGCTTGTGCACGGCACGCTCGAATGCGGTCGCCAGGTCGTCATCGTGGAGGAACGGGCGGTGGTCCACGACCGGTGTCACCGCTCCCGTGTCGAGGTCGACCTTGGCCACGCCGCGCGGCAGCAGCTCGAACCACTCGCACCTGTCGATGGCCTTCAGCTCGCTGGCAATGAACACCTCGGTCGAGGACCGGCCGACGAAGAGCGGCTTCTTGCCCATGTGGTCGCGGAGGCAAAGTGCTTCGCGGGTGCGCGGCTGCAGGACGACGGCTGAGAAGAACCCGTCGAGTTCGTCGATGAGACCCGGACCGAGGTGGGCCAGGAGCGGAAGGACGATGTCTGTATCGCACGCAGACGACGCCAGGTGGTACCGACGCCTCAGCTCTCGATGGTTGTAGATCTCGCCGTTGATGGCCCCGACCAGGCCACCGTGGTGTTGCGGCTGGTGCCCCACGGTTCCGGCGCCGTTGATGGCCAGTCGAGCGAACCCGAGCGCCAGATCGACCTCAGACCAGGTTCCCAGGTCGTCCGGCCCCCGGTGGCGGAGTCGGCTCAGGCACCTGGGCAGCCTGGCGGCCGCGTTGGGGCCGGCGAGCATGACGATTCCACACACGCCGTGGCCCTCAGTTCGAGTCCTGCTCGTCGGTGGCCGTTCGGCGAAGGCCCGCGCGGACCCGCATCAGAAGGTGGCCGAGCCGGTTCTCACCGGATCCGTCGCCGCCGTCGCCCCAGTAGGCATCGTTGCGCGTGTGCTCCACCAGGAGCCGATCGCCGGACTCGAGCAGCCGCTCGGCCAGATCGGGATGCTGCCCGAACTTCGCCCGCAGCCCCTCCAGCATCACCGCCTCCTTCGCGCCCGGCCAGTCCTCGCGCCGGTGCTGCTCAGCGAGCGCGGTCGCACGAATCTTGGCCTGCATCGGGGTCTGGCAACGGCGGATGGTCTCCTCGTGCGGCGTGCCCACGAACTTCTGCGCCTGGTAGAAATGCTCGACGGTCGGCCATACGCGACGGCCGACGAAGATCGAGTGCCGAGAGAAGTTGGACAGTTCTCCCCAAGGCTGGTCGGAGTGGTAGAAGAAGATCGTGCCAGTGGAGCGGCAGTCTGCCTCGAGCGGCAGTTGGTGTCCCAGCTTCGCCTTCTTCGCCTTGAGGTACTCGGCGTTCTCTGGCCTGACCGTCGGGTGGGTATTGACCATCGTGACGTGCACACCGTGCTGCTGCAGATAGCGCACCTTCCGGGGGTTGTTGGAGATCAGGCGAACGCTCGAGATGCGGAGGTGATGCAGCAGCCGCACCGCCGCGTCATAGCTTCGCGTGTCCTGGTCCAGGCCGAGGGCATCAAAGGCCTCCACGGTGTCAAGACCATCTTGCTGCATCTTGTGGATCGCCCTGATCTTCTGCGAGAGCCCTTGCCCGCGACCTTCCTGATGAAGGTGGACGATCAGGCCGCGGCCTTCCGCCGCGATCAGCTTCATCGCCTCGCGAAGCTGGTCTGCGCAGTCGCAGTCGACCGCGCCGAACACTTCGGAGGCAAGGCAGGACGAGTGGACCCGGAGGAGCGGCTCGGCCCCCTGGTCTTCGAGTTGCCCAAGACAAACGACGCGGACGTGCTCGTCGCCAGCGTCATACATGCGGAACTCCCCCATCGGTGTGGGGAGAGCGCACCAGGTACCGGGTGCCATGTTCATCGATTCACCTCGCAAAGGAACAGGCGAGCTTCACGCAGCAGGCGCTGGCTCATCAGCTTCAACTCTCTGCGTCGAGGGAACAGGACCCGGTCTGGATCGCCGCCCGGCGCGTCGAACGGGAACTCCCGCCGGACGGCCAGCGCGATGATCTGGGGGACCTTGAACCCATACCCCCAACAGGGGTCGTCGCGGCTCCAGCTCGCTGGCGACTCGTTCCATAGCCTCAGCCGCTCGAGGTCTCGCTGCACGGCCTCTGCGAAGGCCGTCTCCACCTCCGCAGTCCCGACCGACCGCCACCCCGCAAGCGCGACCTCGTCGAATTGTGCTGGCGCAGATCCACCGTCTGCTCCCAGCCCCATCGCGATCAGCAACAGGGGTCGCCTCGATGACCAGCCCGCCCGGAAGCCGTCGACGACGACGCGGTCGAACTCGTCTTCGCCATGTGTGAGGACGTCGCCGCCGCCGTCTATGCCGATGGCAAAGTCGTAGTACGGAGTCCTCCCCGCCCGCCGCCCGGCGAGGGCAGCCAGCCCTCGCCCGTGGGCAGCGCACACGTACCGGAAGCCATGCTCCCATTCCAACGACGCCGAGATGCTCAACCCCTTGCCCCGTCGATGGTCGGGGTGGAGCTCAGCGGGGACGCTCGCGTGGTGCCGCAGGACGGCCTCGGGGTCGAGGTCCGGCTCGGGCCCGAGCGCATGCCGCCTGCCAGCCTCCCCAAGGAGGTCCTTCTGGGACAGGCCCCGGCAGTTCAGCGGCTGAGCGAGGTCCACATGGGAGCAGCCGTCGCTGATCAGGCGCTCCGCGATTGCCTTCGCGAGGATGAGGTCCGCTGAGCCGCCGGCGGCGAAGACGAGCCCTCGCCTATTGTCATGTCCGATCTGCTCAAGCACATGCCGGGTGATCATGGACGTCCCTCTCCCAGCGCCAGTCCGCTGTCGACAAGCTGGCCGCGGATGAAGTCGATGTCGACGCTGGCCCGCGCGTAGTCATCGGCGACGGCCCGGAGCGATCCCAGGAATGCCCTGACCTCGCCGCGCTCGTGGCAAGCGATGCCGGATCGCAGGCGAGCGAAGCTCTCCGGCGTGAACCAATCGGCGAGGAAGCCGAGGAGCTCCGTCAGTTCGCCGGGCCGCGTCAGACACCGGAGCGCCTCTCGGAGTCCGGCGATGCGGTGAAAGCTCTGTTCGAGCATCTGCCATCGACGAGTCAGGTGACGGTCGGCCAGCCGGCCGACCTCGTCCATTTCCTCGCGAGAGAAGTCGAGTCGGTGGTGAGGTCGCGGGCGAAGGAAGTCCGTCAACCCCGCGTAGAGCGTCGAGCCAATGATCTCTCCCTGCACTTTCTCGACATTGAGGCTGGGGGCCACGTTCACCCTGCCGACGTGGTGAATCGGAAATGCCACCGCCTCAATGCACAGACGACGATGGTGACGATTCACGATCGCCCAGACCATGTCAGAGCGCCTCGCTTCACGGCCATGGATGGTCGTGATGGTGTTGGGCGTCTCGCTCAACGCGCGATGGTTCAGGACGAAGGTACAGCCCCCGCGGTTCACCGACTCCTTCGCGGAGGCCAGCGGATCGGGTTGGGGCGCCGCGATGATCGGGCGCGTGACCGGATCGCCGTTCAGGAGACCGACCGCACTGGTCAGCAGACGGGCGTAGGCCTCCCTCACGGTCTCGCCCGGAGCAGCAGGCTCCAGCCAATGCGGCATCTCGAGGTGCCCTGTGTGCTTCCGGGAGAGGTCGTAGTAGTAGTCTGGGAAACGCGCGCGGAGATGCGCGTTCTCGGCCGACCGGTCGGGCAAGACCAGCTCCTCCCGCAGACTCCGCAGCCAGTGGATGTTGTGGAGCAGATCCACGAGCTGGACCCTCAGCCCGTTAAGGGGCGGGTTGGGAGACGAACCTTCGTAGGCCCCGAGCAGCACGTCGGTGCCTTGCGACCGAAAAGCAGGCAGCCAGGGCAGGTAGGCGTGAGCGCGGGCATCGACCCGCATGTCATCGTCCAGGACCCACCCGAACGAGCCGGGGTCGCTGGCAAGCAACGCGCCGAGGTATCGCTGCAGCATCGTCCGAGCCATCGCGATGCCGACCTTCCCCTGGGGCCGACTCAGGATGGCAGCGCCAAACCCACCGGCGGCTGCGTCGAGGCGCTGCCGGGCCTCGTCGGCCACCGCGATCGCCAGACCCGCGCTCCGTGCCCACCGGACCACGACGTCGAGCTCGTCAGGCGGGCTGCAGTTGTCCAGAACGAGGACGGCGAGCCCTTGGAGCGTGTCGCTCGCGCCCAGTGAGGCCAGCCCATCCAGCAGCGCCCGGAGCATGGGGGGGTCCGAGGTGATCACGCCCACATAGAGTCGAAATCGCCGGTGAGGCGGTGCCTCGCCAAAGGCACCCGCGGCCGCGAGACGGGGTCCAGGGCGTCTCGACGACTCCCCCAGCTTCGCTCGAAAGGTGGAGTAGCCGGCCATCTCCGGAAGCTGATCCTCCGTGAGCGCTCTCTGCATCAACGCCTGGAGGCCTGGATGTGCTGCGTGTCGGCACGCCAGGAACGTCCTGCGTGCCATGTGCTCGAAGCCGAGCGGAGTCCAGGGCCGGACGTCCGAGCCATAGTCGATCAGCTTCACGCCCGCCCTTGTGACGACTAGGTTCTTTGGATGGACGTTGTTGCAGACCACGCCGACGTCGCGGCACCCGTTGAGGAGGCCGATCAGGTCGGACTCGTAACCCCCTTCGTAGGGGGTGCTCGCTTCATAGTCGTAGGTGAGGACGGCCCACGGACCGTCCTCAATGACCTCATTGAGGGCGTAGAGCCCCGGCGCGCCCACCCACCGGCCGACTTGCGCCTGCAGGAAGTCCAGTTGGGACCGAGGCATTCGAGTCTTCCAGTAGTCGATGCACTTGTAGACCGTCTTCCCATCGGTGAAGACGACAGCCTCGGAGCCGCAACCCAGCAGCCGAAGCTGCCCGAGCGAGCAACGTCGTCGCACCCGATGCTCGGCGGTCGAGACGCGCTCGCGCAGAGTCCAGCGATCAAGTGCGTGGACCGTGGCCTGTTCGACATGCGCTCCGGCGAGCTGGCGGCCGTCGACGCTCGCGGCGCCGAGCCAGCCAAGAACGTCCATCGCTCGAGCGCCGCGTGGCGTTCGCTCGTTGCGCTCGGAGCCCGCCGCCAGCCACACCTCCGTCCCGGTCCGGGAGCTCGCCACCCAGGCGGAACAGACGCGCAACAACTTGAGGTGGCTCTCTGCCGTCGATGGCCCGGCGGGCAGATCAGGCAGCGCAAGCAGCGCTCTGCCCAGCTCGTCGTCCTCGTGGTCAGGCGACACTCGGAAGCAGCCGGCGCCTGAGTCGCGCAGCAGCGCGGTGGCCTCTTCGATGACCGCTCGCGCGCCGGTTCGGGGGCCCCGCTCGAGCAACACGATGTCGAGCCCCACGAGGTTGTCGTCCCGCAAATCCGCGATCATGTGCACCGCATCGAGCAGCTCGTCGGGGTGGTCGTTGTTGGCGAACAGGCCCAGCACCAAGGCCTTCCTGGGCGCCTCGTCAGGCGGCAAGACGACCGGCATGTCGCTCGGCGGACACCAGCCAAAGAGCATCTCGGCCCGGTCCTGGAACGCCTGCCGCTGATCCGCGGTCATGCGCCCGACGTACTTGCGCCAGAACGCCGTGAGCCCCTCGAGCTTTGCCACGGACCCACGCGTGCTGAGCCGGGCTCGGTCGGCGTCGGCGTAGTGGTCTACCAGGGCACCCGAGACGGGCCCGTAGCGAACCGTGCCGAGCTCCGCGATACGGATGCACAGGTCCCTGTCCGTCGTGCTGCGAAGACCCTCGTCGAACCCGCCAGCGGCAAGCAGCACGGACAGCCGCACGAAGAGGCTGGAGCCCTGGATCCCCGGGTTGCCCGTCAGGAAGTCCTCTGCCCGCAGCGTCTCGGGTGCTTCACCGACCAGCGGGGCGGTGGTGTCGCTCTCGATGCGGCGGAGGCCAGACGCGACCATGTCGAGGTGATTGTTCTCGGCGAGGTCCAGACATCGCTCGAGGTAGTGAGGCGCCCAGGAATCATCGTCGTCGAGGATGGCGACGAAGGTCGCCTCCGGTGCACCCGACTCTCCGAGTACCACGTCCAGGCCGGTGTTCCAGCTACCGCTGGCCCCCGCCGACCGGGCGTTCTCCACGTAGGCGATCCTGCATCCCGGCAGCGCCAGGTCATGAAGAAGGTCGCGCACGGCATGGCGCTGGCCATCCGTCGAGTCGTCGACCACGACCAGGAAGTCGGGCGTGCGTGTCTGGGCGCGCACCGATTGAAGCGCGCGGTCACGCAGCAGCCCGAGACGATCGCAGGTTGCGATGACGACGGCGATACGCAGCCGAGACGGCGGTTCACTCACGACAACCTTCCGGACAAGGCGGTTCAGCGCTCCCTCGTAGCCCGAAGAGGCGATGCACGGGCTCGACGCTACCAGACCGATTGGACACTGGAAAGTGGTGAGAGCAGGGAGTCGACCGTGCCCCGTGCACTCAGCAGGGCGGCCACGCGTGGCCGTCGAATTCGCCGTGGCTGTATGCGACGCTGGCCTTCCCCCCGCCCCCGGAGGTGCGATGCCCCGTCTCTTCGGCTTTGCCCGCCAGCCCTTGCCGGGTCCGCGCGCGCTGCCCCTCGTGGGGAAGCCGTGGCGGTTGTACCGCTTCCTCGATGATCCCGTCGGGGCGGTCCTGGCGTTGCATCGCCAGGGGGGTGAGCTGGCGGCGGTGGTGCGCGATGATCCGGCGCTGGTGGCGGTGTTTGGGCCCGCCGCGGTGCGGGCGGTGCTGAGCGAGCCGGCGCGGTTTCAGCACGATGAGGCCGTGTTTACCGGGCCGCCAGGGTCCAGGCTCGACCTGCTGCGCAACGCCATCATCGCGGTGAACGGGGAGGTGCATGGTCGGCACCGCCGGCTGATGCAGCCGGCCTTCGGGCGGGCGGCGATGGCGGGGTACGCCGAGGAGACGGCGGCGGTGGCGGAGGCGTGCCTCGCGAGCTGGCCGGTGGGGGGCGCGCCGGTGCGGGTGGACGCCCTCACCCGCGAGCTGGCCCTGTGCGTGGCGGTGCGCTGCTTCTATGGGATGGACGTCGTGGGCGGGGCGACCGAGCTGGGGCACCTGGCGGCGGAGCTGGTGGAGATCCTGACGGATCCGTTCACGATCCTGGCGCCCTTCAACCTGCCGGGCATGCCGTACCGGCGGGCGGTGCGGGTGGCGGACGCGCTGCTGGGTCGGCTGGCGGAGCTGGTGGAGCGCAAGCGCAGCGCGGGGCCGCCGCCGGCCGATGCCTTCGCGGATGCGCTGTCGCGGCTCATCCATACGACGGAGGCGGATGGCACCCGGCTGTCGGAGGCCGAGCTGCTGGCCGAGGCGACGACGCTGTTCGTGGCGGGGCATGAGACCATCGCCATGACGCTCGCCTGGACGATCTTCCTGCTGGAGCAGCACCCCGACGTGCTCGAGGCCACGCTCGACGAGCTGGCGCCCGCGGGCGATGTCCCCCAGCCGACCGGTCCGTGGGATGCCAGCCGCGCGCCGACGCTCGACCGCGTGATCAAGGAGAGCATGCGGGTCATGCCGTCGGTGCCGACGCTCTTCCTCCGGGTGTGCGGGGCGGGGGCCACGGTGGGCGGCGTCGAGCTGCCGGCGGGGGCCAACCTGCTGGTGAGCCCCCTGGCGGCCCATCGCGATCCGGCCATCTATTCGGAACCAGACCGCTTTCTGCCCGACCGCTGGGTCGGCTTCACCCCGCCGGCCTTCAGCTACCTGCCCTTCGGGGCGGGGCCGCGGACCTGCGTCGGGGCCGCCTTCGCCCAGCAGGCGTTGCGGATTCTGCTGCCCATGATCCTGCGGCGCTTCCGGTTCGAGGTGCCCGACGGGGCCCACGTCTCGCGGCTCACGCGCGCCAACATCCTGCTGTTCAAGCGGGGCCTGACGATGCGGGTGCTGCCGTTCGACCGTGTGCAGCGGGCGCCGGGGCGGGTGGTGGGCGATGTGCGCTCGCTGGTGGCGTTGCCGGGCCGAGGCGCGCTGGTTCCCGCGTGACGCTGGGTGGGGACGGCTGGGCCGACCCGGTCGGGACCCGGTGGGTCAGGTGGGGCCGGCGTTGGAGCCCAGCATCCCAGCCATGCCATTCGCGGCGTAGATGCTCCGCGTCGCCTGGCCCAGGGCTTCGTTGTAGCCCGCGATGGCTTCGCCCATGCCGGTCTGGTCGGCGATGACGCGGAAGGGCTTCTCGCCGCCCGGGAGGTCGATGACATCGGCGACGATGCGGGCCACCATCTCCGGGGTCTGGGCCGGGTTGGTCTTCAGCCACTCGACCATGCCGGTCAGGGCGGGGCCGAGGGCGGCGGTCTCCGGGGCGTAGTCATCGCTCCGGTCGGCGGGGGTCAGCATGCCATCGAGGAACGCCGTGGGCAGGGCGCCGGGCTCGACGATGACGGAGTCGACGCCGAAGCGGGCGAGCTCGGCGCGGTAGGCCTGGGCCATGGCCTCGAGGGCCCACTTGGAGGCGCAGTAGGTGCCGTAGAACGGAATGGCGACCCGGCCGATCAGGCTGGAGGTGTAGACGATGGTGCCGCCGCCCTGGCCTCGGAGCTGGGGCAGCGCCGCGCGCATCACGCGCTGGACGCCGTAGACGTTCACGTCGAACACGCGGTGCATCTCATCGGCGCTGAAGAGCTCCTGGATGCCGTAGGAGCCGACGCCCGCGTTGTTGAAGACGACGTCGAGGCCGCCCAGGGCCTCCAGCGTCGCGGCGAGGCCCGCGTCGACGCTGGCGTCGTCCGTGACGTCCAGCTCGATGACCGTGACGCCGCGGGCCTCGAGGGCGGCGGCGATCGCGCTGTTCTTGCCCCCGCGGCGGCGCATCGTCCCGGCGACCCGGTGTCCGCGGGCGGCCAGGAGCTCGCAGGTGGCGTGGCCGACGGCGCCGCTCGCGCCGGTGACCAGGACTCGCTTGAGGGAGGACGGCGGGGGGACGGCTTGCATGGGGCTCTCCTGGGCTGGGTACGGGCTGCGTCGAGCTCGCAGGTCGGTGTGCGGTTCAACGTAGGCGCTGGGGTCGCGGGCGTCCTGCCGGATCCTCTCCAATGCGTGCCCGATCCTGGGAGGCGCGCGTTCTGGTGGCCGGGTGCGTTCCGAGGGGACCGGAGGCGGCGAGGTTCAGGTAAGGTCACGGCACTCACCCCGACCCGGAGGGCCGCGTGCCTCGCTTCGTCGCCGTCTTCACCATGACCCAGGCAGACTTCGCTGCCTTTCGCGCCCTCCCGGCCGCCGAGCAGGCCGCCATCAACGAGGCCGGCCTGGCGGCGTGGGCCGACTGGCGGCACCGCAACGCGGCGGCGATCACCTCGGCCGACGTGATGGTCGGCAAGACCACGCGGGTGACGCGGTCGGGGATCTCCGCCGCCCACAACCCGATCGCTGGCTTCCTGATGGTGGAGGCGCCGGACGTGGCCTCGGCGGCGCGCCTCTTCGAGGATCACCCTCACCTCACCGTGTTTCCCGGCGATGGCATCGATGTCATGCCCGTCGTCTCGGATCCGCCCGAGGGGTGAGCCGGGCCGCGCCGGCAGCGTCGATGGCGTCGTCGCCCAGCAGGCACGCCCGCCCAGCCCCCTGGTTGGCAGGGACGCGCCGGCGACCTACCCTGCCGGCTGCGCTCCGCGAGGGCGACCGGCTTCGAGTGGGACCTCTGACCAGCAGGAGCTTGCGTATGTCTGGCGTTCGCGTTCTGGGCCTCGTGCTGGCGGCGGTCGGCGTCGTGGCCGCCATCGCGCCGGGGTGGTTCGGCCCCCTCACGCGCTACCCTCAGCCCCCCGCCGATGTCTTCGAGGTGGTCGAGAGTCGGGTGCGGGGCGGGATGATCCTCGGGGTGGGGCTCATCTTCCTCGCGGTGCCGGCGCTGCGGCCGTGGACCGTGAGCATCCCCGCGGCGATCCTCTGGTTCGTGGCGGGCGCCCTGATCGCGCGGCTGCTCGGCATCGCCGTCGACGGTGCGGTGCCGAAGCAGTGGCTCTGGGTGGCGGTCGAGGCCGGGCTGATGGGCATCCTGGGCGCCTGGCTCTGGCGGGCCGGCGGGCCCGCGGCCTGAGCTCGCGGCCCCCGGAGGGGGGGCAGGGCCGGCCGGCGCGGCGGCAGGGTCAGCGCCGTCCTCGCCGTCGCGCGGCGGCTGTGGCCGGCTTCGCGGGCGAGGTGGGCGCGCGGCCGGGCTGGCGGGCGGCGCGGCCGACTGCTCCTCGGGGTACCGCGGCGCCGGGGGGGAGCCATCGGTGAATGGCCATGAGATTCAAGAGGTTGGACGCCGTCGGCCCGCCTCCGGCCGGCACAGCAGGAACAAAAAAGATCAACATCGTCAGAATTCCCTGGTCGAGCATATGTCGTCCCGGTACCTACATGTGCGTCGGGAGGCGTGGGGCCTCCTCCGGGGAGGCTTCCATGCGTCTGATCTCGTCTCTGCTGCTCGCCGCCGCGCCGCTCGCGGCCCACGCTGACGTCCTGCGCTACGAGGGGATGCCGCTGTCGCGGACGGTCACCCTCAACTACAACGGCCGCAACATGGGCGTGCACGCCGGGCAGATGAACATCTCCCTGGATGGCGAGGCGGGCGCCGCCTTCTGCGTCGACCTGGATCACAACATCAGCTCGGGCCGCACGTACCTGGCCGACCCGGTCGCGGCCGAGGCGGAGTCGCCCTGGTGCGGCATCAACTACATCCTGGGCAACTTCTCCGCATCGTCGGCCGACCTCAGCGCGGCCATGCAGGTGGCCATCTGGGAGCTCAAGTACGGGGCCGCGCTGGCGCCCGTCGGTGGCGTGGTCGGGACGATCGCGGCTGGCATGCTGGACGCGGCGGAGGGCCAGTGCCCGCTCTTCTGCAACGATGAGCCCGTCTGGGATGTCATCGGCACCTTCAACGCGGACGGCACCCTGACGGTGCAGGTCACCCTTGGGCGCGACGGCGGGCCGGCAGTCGCCGGCGAGCAGCTGCTGGCGACGCCGTCCTCGGGGACGCTGCTGGCGCCGGCGAGCAGCGTGGCCACGACGGACCTCGACGGCCAGGCGACCTTTGTCGTCGACGTCCGCGACGCCGACCTGCCCCTCACGCTCGACATCGCGACCGTCGGCCGCGAAGTCGTCCGCCTGGTGGCGGTGCCCGCCAACGCTCAGCAGGAGCTGGTGAGCGTCATCGGCGAGTGCAGCTTCGATCCGCAGTTCGCCTTCGACGCCGGCGCCTTCGGCGACCCCCACACCATCGGCTTCTGGAAGCACCAGGTGGAGGTGGCCCTCACCGGCCGCGGCCACGCCCAGGTGGACGCCGAGACCCTGGCCGGCTACCTGCCCATCAGCCTGTTCGGGGAGACGGTCGACTCCCTGGAGACGCTGCACGAGGTCCTCTGGCTCAAGAAGGCCTCGATGGAGCAGCGGGCGCTGCAGCAGTGCCTGGCGCTGCACCTGAACGTCGCGGCGGGCGAGGCCGGCTGGGCCACCGACGTGACCATCGGCGGCGAGACGCAGCGCATGTTCGCCTGGTGGGCCGACGCCCAGGCGGCCCTGGCCGCGGGCGACGCCGAGACGGCCAAGACCATCTGCGACGACTTCAACAACCTCTGATCCCGGCCCCGCCCTGCGCCAGCGCCCGGCGGTCCTGCACCGCCGCGAGGCGCATCGGCGCTCGAAACCTCCGCCCGTAGTACACCCGCAGCCCGAGGGCCATGGCCATCGTGGCGACCTGGAAGCCCGCCTGGGCAGCCGACGTGTCGGGGACGACCTGCAGCCCGCGCGCGACCACGAACAAGACGGTCCCGTGGACGGCGTTGAAGAGGCCGGCCACCGCGTCGAGGTGCCAGCTCAGCCACCAGCGCGGGTGCACGGGGCCCGGGCGGCGGGCGAACCGGATCATCGCCGTCCCGTAGACGAGCCCCACCCAGGCCAGCGTGACGGCCGCCGGATCGCCCTTCGCGAGGCCGGCGGCGAGGACGACGAGGCCCAGCCCCAGCAGCACGGGGCCACCCCGCCGCAGGAGCGGGCCGCGGAAGCGGTCGGGGTCGGCCTTGAAGCGGATGGCGTTGAAGGCCAGCGCGGCTACGGTGGTGACGCACGTCGCCAGGTAGACCAGCTGGACGACGTAGCCCGGGTCGAACGGCCGCGCGAAGAGGATGGGGGCGACGGAGAGGCTCGTGAGGACGAGCAGGGCCAGGCCAGCCCGCCCCGCGCGGCGGTGGCGGGCGCCGCCCTTCCGGGCCGTCAGCGCCGTCCAGTAGAGGGCCAGCGCCAGGCCGCCGAGGGCCATGTGGGTGAGGACGGCGGGTGACATGGGCGCACCTCCAGGCTAGGGTTACACGCGTAAAATAGCGGAGCGGTTTACATGAGTAAACCTCAGAAGACGAAGGCCATCTCGCCGGCCACGCAGGCGCAGATCCTGGAGGCGGCGTGGGCCCTGATCGCGGCCGAGGGGCGACCGGACGCGGGCCTCGCGGAGATCGCGGCGCGGGCGGCCGTGAGCCGCCAGACGGTCTTCTATGCGTTCGGCAGCCGGTCCGGCGTGCTGACGGCCATGGTGCGCCACCAGGACACCCGGACGGCGCACGTCGCGCGCATCCAGGCGGCCGTCTTCGACCCCGTGCCCACCGCCGCGTCGGTGGTGGCGGCCGTCGAGGCGTGGCTCGACTACCTGCCGGTCATCTACCCGGTGGGCATCCTGCTCGACGCGGCCTCGCTGACGGACGAGGCGGCCGCGGCGGCGTGGCGCGACCGGATGGTCGAGGCGCTGCTGGGCGGCTTCAAGGTGCTGCTCGGGCGAGTGCACGCCCGATCGCCGCTGGGGGGGGATCCTGGCCCCATCGCCGAGGAGATCTGGGCGGAGGTGCACCCGACCATGTGGCGGCGGCTGGTGGTCGAGTGCGGCTGGGCGCCGGCCGCGTTTCGCGCCCGGTGCCTGCGGGTCGTGGAGGGCCTGGTGGGGGCGTAGGTCAGGGTCCCAGCCACGCGACGATCTCGTCGATCAGGGCGGTGGGGGTCCGCTCGGCCGTGGTGAGGTGCAGCAGCCGCCCCACCACGGGCAGGTGCGTGCGGCGCAGGTGCTCCTGCCGTAGGCGGTGATCGGCCGCGGAGGGCACGGTCTCCCGATCGGCGAGCGTGGTGGGCCGGCGGTCCAGCCGAGCCTGGCGGACGGCCAGGGGCGGGTCCAGGTACACGGTCGCGCAGGCGGGCGTGAGGTGGCGGCCGAGGTCATCCAGGTCGAGGCCGGTGCCGCGGAACGCCGCGTAGGCCTGGGTGGAGAGGAAGTAGCGGTCCAGGACGACGGATCGGCCGCGGGCGAGGGCCGCCGCCGCCGTCTCCGACGCGGCGAAGACGGTGGCCAGGTAGAAGAGCTGGTGGGCCTCCTGGCCCGAGCCCAGGTGGTGCAGGAGGTCGTCGCGGTACCGGCGCACGCCGGGGGGCGGGGTGGTGAGGAGGTCGGCCCCGAGCCGCTGGGCGAGCAGCCCCGCGCAGGTGGTCTTGCCCGCGCCGTCGGGGCCCTCGAACACGATGAAGCGCGGCGGGCTCACGCGGCCACCTCGGCGGGCGCGGGCGCGAAGCGGCCCAGGTCCGGGTCGGCGGCGAGGCGCCTCAGCGCCGCGAGGTCGCGGGGGTGGCGGCCCTCGGTGAGGCGCAGGGCCTCCGACAGGCGGGCCATGGCGAGCCAGTCTGTGTGCGTGAAGGTGCTGGAGCGGGTGACCATGGGCATGGGCCCGCCGCTGTCTTCGAGGTGCCACCGGTCCCGGTCCCGCGCCAGGGGCGTGCCGCGCAGGAGCATGAGCGGAAAGGCTTTGATCACCGGCACTTCGCGCTCCAGGCACCAGGCGACCGAGGCCTCGAACGTGGCGCGGGTCTGCAGGGGCAGGCCGAAGATCAGGGAGACCTCGTGGTCGATGCCGCGGGCCCGGATGCCGGCGAGGGCGGCGTCGACGCGGCCCAGGTGGTTGCGGCGATCGATGGCGCGGCCCTCGGCCTCGTGGATGGTCTGGAGGCCCAGCTCGAGGCAGACGTCGAGGGCGGCGGCCGCGTCGAGGAAGTCGGCGTCCAGGCCCTCGGCGCGGCACTGCAGGGAGAGGCGGCCCGTGAAGCCCCCGGCGGCGAAGCGCTCCAGCACCCCGAGGGCGTGGGGCGCCAGGTTGAAGATGGGATCGAGGACGGCGATCTCGCGGACGCCGGCGGCGCAGAACAGATCGATCTCGGCCTCGATCCGGGGGAGGTCGAGGGCCCGTCGGCGGAGGCGCGCGCCGGGCTCACGGTGCTGGCAGAACGCGCACCGAAACGGGCAGCCGCGCTGCGTCTCCCAGCGGATGAAGGCCTGTCCGGCGAGGGGGATGGTGCCGCTGAGCCAGGGCGAGGGCAGCGCCTCGAGCTGGACCGCGGCCTGACCTTCGACGTCGGGGGTGCCGGCCCAGTGGACCCCGGGGATGGGGTGGCGATCGGGCGTGGTGGCCAGGCGCGCCAGGGCCTGCTCGCCGTAGCCGCGGATGAACGCGTCGACGCCGGGGTAGAGGGCCTCGAGGCCCGGGCCGCTGTACGCGATCTGCGGGCCGCCGAGCACGATGCGGCCGCGGAAGCCCGCCTGGCGCAGGCGGCGCAGGACCTCCTGGAGGAAGGCCTCGCCCCAGACGTAGGCGCCGAAGGCGACGTCGACGTCCGCCGGCGCGCGGTCCCCGACCTCGGCGAGGATGGCGTCGGTGAGGCAGCCGGCGTCGGCCCCGGGGCCGTTGACCGCCGCTGCGATCGGCCGGACGTCCAGCGTGGGGTGCTGCCGCAGGACCGTGAGCAGCGAGGCGTGGCCGAGGGGGACGCGGGGGTCCTTGTCGCGGGTCCAGTAGAGATCGACGAGCACGATGCGCCGGGTCACGATGGCTCCTCCTCGCAGGGTCGCGGGTGCCATGACGACGGACGTGGGGGCGGGCGGACACGGAGTGGTAACACCGTAGGGGCGGAGGACTCCGGGGCTGCGGCCGCGGCGACGCGGGCCGAAGCGCGGAGAACAACCCAACAAGATCAAGAGCTTGACTTCGGTAGCCTGGCCTCGCCGCGCCGCGACCGGCGCACATCCTGCTACCCCGGTTGCCCATCCGCGCGGCCCAGGCGTTCAATGGGCGTTACCCGCGGGGAGGTCTGCAGATGCGTTGGTGGCTGGTGCTGGTGGGCGTCGTCTTGCTCTCGTGCGATGACGGCGGCGGGGGCGGCGGTGGGGACGCCGGTCGGCTGGATGGCGGCTCCCTCTGCGGCGACGGCCAGCGGAACGGCGCCGAGTCGGATGTGGACTGCGGGGGCGACTGTACGCCGTGCGCCGCGGGGCAGGCGTGCCGCGTCGAGGGGGACTGCGGGGCGCTGAGCTGCGTGGACGGCGTCTGCGCGTCGGCGTCGTGCGACGACGGGCGGCGCAACGGGGCCGAGACGTGGGTGGACTGCGGGGGCGGCTGCCCGACGTGCCCGGACGGACGGCCGTGCGGGGGGGGAGCCGACTGCACGAGCGGCGTCTGCGCGCAGGGGGTGTGCGCGTCGCCGGCCTGCGCGGACGGGGTGCAGAACGCCGGCGAGACCGGGACGGACTGCGGCGGGCCGTGCGCGGCGTGCGCGGACGGCGGGGGCTGCGTGGCGCCGGCGGACTGCGCGAGCGGCATCTGCCGTGGCGGCCAGTGCGCGGCGCCGGCCTGCGACGACGGCGCCCAGAACGGCGACGAGACCGACATCGACTGCGGCGGCGGCTGCGGGCCGTGCCCGGAGGGCTTCCGGTGCGCGGCCGCGGGCGACTGCGCGACGGGGCCGTGCACGGCGGGCCGGTGCGTGTCGCCGCGGTGCGGCGACGGCGCGCAGAACGGCGACGAGACGGACGTGGACTGCGGGGGCCGTGCGCGGCGTGCGCCGACGGGCTGGCCTGCGGCGGCGACGCGGACTGCCAGGGGCAGCGCTGCGTGGGCGGCCAGTGCGCCGCGCCGACGTGTGACGACGGGCTGCGCAACGGGGCCGAGACGTGGCTGGACTGCGGCGGCGGCGCGTGCCCGCCCTGCGGGGTGGGCGGCGTGTGCGTGGCCCACACCGACTGCGCGGACGGGGTGTGCTTCGAGGGGCGGTGCGCCGAGGCGGCCTGCGGCGACGCGACGCGCAACGGCGAGGAGACGGACGTGGACTGCGGCGGGCCCGACTGCGGGCCGTGCGCGGACGCGGCGGCCTGCGTGGCGCCCGCGGACTGCCGGAGCCTGGTGTGCACCGGCGGGGCCTGCGCGGCGCCGGCCTGCGACGACGGGCGGCGCAACGGGGGCGAGACGGACGTGGACTGCGGCGGGCCCGACTGTCCGGCGTGCGTGGGCGGCGGCGGCTGCAACGCGCCGGCGGACTGCGGGGGCCTGCCCTGCGTGGCGGGGCGGTGCGCCGCGCCGGGCTGCGCCGACGGGGTGCAGAACGGGGATGAGACGGACGTGGACTGCGGCGGCGCCTGTGGGCCGTGCCGACCGGGGCTGGCCTGCGTGGCCGATCCCGACTGCCAGAGCCGGCTCTGCGTAGACGGCCTGTGCACGGCGGCGACGTGCCGCGATCTGGCCCGCAATGGCGACGAGACGGACGTGGACTGCGGCGGCCCGTGCTCGCCCTGCCCGGCCGGGCGGGTGTGCGTGGCGCACCGCGACTGCGAGGGCGACGTCTGCGACGGCGGCCGGTGCCAGCTCCCGACCTGCGAGGACGACCGGCGCAACGCCAGCGAGACCGACATCGACTGCGGCGGCGGCGCCTGCGAGGCCTGCGGGCGGGGGGCCGTCTGCCAGATCGGGAGCGACTGCGAGAGCGGCGTCTGCCGCGGCGGCGTCTGCCAGGCGGCGACGTGCTTCGACGGCGTCGCCAACGGCGGCGAGAGCGGCGTGGACTGCGGCGGGCCCTGCGGTCCGTGCCGGTTCGACGAGCAGTGCCGGTCGGACGCCGACTGCGCCGACCGCGTCTGCGCCGGCGTCTGCCTGGCCGCGACCTGCGAGGACGGGCGGCAGAACGGGCTGGAGACGTGGATCGACTGCGGCGGCGCCGACTGCGCCCCCTGCCCCTCCGGGCGGCCTTGCCGCGATCCCGGGGACTGCGAGGACGGCGTCTGCCACCTGACACCGGGGCGGGCCAGCGGCGGGCTGTGCGCCGAGGCGAGCTGCGCCGACGGCATCTTCAACGAGGGCGAGAGCGCGGTGGACTGCGGCGGCGTCTGCCCGCCGTGCGCGCCGGGCATGGGGTGCCTGCGGGGCGAGGACTGCGCGAGCCGGGTCTGCGTCGAGGGCCAGTGCGCGGCGCCCTCGTGCGCCGATGGGCGGGCCAACGGCTTCGAGACGTGGGTCGACTGCGGCGGGCCGTGCGCGCCGTGCCCCGACGGGCGGCCCTGCGGCATCGACGCCGAGTGCGACAGCGGGAGCTGCATCGCGGGCCTCTGCGCCGTGGCGAGCTGCCGGGATCGGCGGATCAACGGCCTGGAGACGGGGATCGACTGCGGGGGCCGGTGCCCGGCGTGCGGCGAGGCCGAGGTCTGCGCCCTCGACGACGACTGCCTGAGCGAGGCCTGCGTGGACGGGCGCTGCGCGGCGCCGGCCTGCGACGACGGCCGGCGCAACGGGGCGGAGACCGGGCTCGACTGCGGCGGCGGCTGCCCGCCGTGTGGGGCGGGCGTGCGCTGCGCCGGGGCCGCCGACTGCCTGTCCGGGGTGTGCGGCGCGGGCGGGCGCTGCGCCGCGGCGGCCTGCGCCGACGGCGTGCAGAACGACGCGGAGTCAGGCGTGGACTGCGGCGGCGACTGCGCCCCCGTGCGTGGACGGCGGGGCCTGCAACCGGGCGGCGGACTGCCAGAGCGGCGTGTGCGCGGCGGGCGCGTGCGCCGCGCCGGCCTGGCGACGACGGGGTGCGCAACGGCGACGAGGCCGCGGTGGACTGCGGGGGCACCTGCCCGCCCTGCGGCGACGGCGCGCGCTGCGCCGCGGGGCCCGAGTGCCTGAGCGGGGTGTGCGCGGCCGGGCGCTGCGCCCCCGCGAGCTGCGCCGATGGGCGCCAGAACGGGGCGGAGCAGGCCGTCGACTGCGGCGGAGGCTGCGGTGGCTGCCCGGTGGGGCGGCCCTGCCGGGGCCCGGCGGACTGCACGAGCGCGGTCTGCCTGGACGGGCTCTGCGCCCCGCCCGCCTGCGACGATCGGGTGAGCAACGGCGCCGAGACGGGCCTGGACTGCGGCGGCGCCTGCCCGGCGTGCGGCGAGGGCGCCGTGTGCAGCCTGGCGGCCGACTGCCTGAGCGGCGTCTGTGCCGGGGGCCGCTGCGCCGCGCCGGCCTGCGGTGACGGGGTGGCCAACGGCGCCGAGACGGGGCTGGACTGCGGCGGCGGCTGCGGGCCCTGCGCCGACGGCGCGGCCTGTCGCGGGGCGGCCGACTGCGCGAGCGGGCAGTGCGTGCGGGGCTTCTGCGCGGCGCCGGCCTGCGCCGACGGCGTGCGCAACGGGGGCGAGACGGCCGTCGACTGCGGCGGGCTCGTGTGTCCGGCCTGCCCCGACGCCGGGGTCTGCGCCGTGGCCACCGACTGCCAGAGCGGCGTGTGCAGCGCGGGTCGCTGCGCGGCGCCCCGGTGCGACGACGGCGTGCTGAACGGCGACGAGAGCGCCCTGGACTGCGGCGGCGTGTGCCCGCCCTGCGCGGACGCGGCGGACTGCCGCCAGCCGGCCGACTGCGCGAGCGGCGTCTGCGCGGGCGGCGTCTGCGCCGCGCGCCGGCCTGCGCCGACGGCGTGCGCAACGGGGGCGAGGCGGGCGTCGACTGCGGGGCCCCTGCCCCGCCTGCCCGGCAGGCTCGACCTGCGGCAGGGCGGCCGACTGCCTGGACGGCGTCTGCGCGGCCGGGCGGTGCGCCCCGGCCGGGTGTGGCGATGGCGTGCAGAACGGCGGCGAGACCGCGGTGGACTGCGGCGGCCCCTGTGGTCCCTGCGCCGACGCCGCCGCCTGTGGCCTCGGGCGCGACTGCGCGAGCGGGGTGTGCGCCGGGGGGCGGTGCGCGGCGGCCGCCTGCGCCGACGGCGTGCAGAACGGCCCCGAGACGGCGACGGACTGCGGCGGTGGCTGCCCCGCCTGCGCCGATGGCGCGACGTGCGGCGCGGCGGCCGACTGCCGCAGCGGCGTCTGCGCCGGCGGCCGGTGTGCGCCGGCGCGGTGCGACGACGGGGTGCAGAACGGCGCCGAGACGGCCATCGACTGCGGGAGCCGGTGCCCCGCCTGCCCCGACGGCACCGCGTGTGGCGTCGGCGGCGACTGCGCGAGCGGGGTGTGCGCCGCGGGCCAGTGCGCGGCGCCGGCCTGCGCCGATGGCGTGCACAACGGCCCCGAGACGGCCGTGGACTGCGGCGGCGGCTGCCCCGCCTGCGCGGTGGGGCTGGCTTGCGGCGCGGGCGGCGACTGCCTGAGCGGCGTCTGCCAGGGCGGCCGGTGCGCGGCCCCCACCTGCGCCGACGGCGTGCAGAACGGCGACGAGGCCGCGGCGGACTGCGGCGGCCCTTGCGCCCCGTGCGCCGACGGCACGACCTGCGCCCGGGCCCTCGACTGCGCCAGCGGCGTGTGTGATCCGGTCGCGTTCGTCTGCGCCGCGCCCACCTGCGGCGACGGCGTGCGCAACGGCGCCGAGACGGCGGTGGACTGCGGCGGCCCCTGCCCCGCCTGCCCGGCCGGCGAGCTCTGCGGCCGGGCGGCGGACTGCCAGAGCGGCGTCTGCCTGAGCGGCCGGTGCGCGGCGCCCGCGTGCGGGGATGGCGTGCAGAACGGCGCCGAGACGGACACCGACTGCGGCGGGCTCTGCCGGGCGTGCGGGGATGGCCTGCAGTGCGGCCGCGGCGGCGACTGCCAGAGCGCGGTCTGCACGGCGGGCCGCTGCGTCGCGCCGACGTGCGCGGACGGGGCCGCCAACGGCCTGGAGACGGACGTGGACTGCGGCGGCTCGTGCCCGCCCTGCGGCGCCGCGCGGCGCTGCGGCCAGCCCGGGGACTGCCAGGCCGGCGTCTGCCAGCGCGGCTTCTGCGCCCTGCCGGCGTGCGACGACCGCGTCCAGAACGGCGCGGAGTCGGACGTGGACTGCGGCGCCGCGTGCGCCCCTTGCCTCGCCGGCCGCGCCTGCGCGGGCCCGGCCGACTGCCAGAGCGGCGCCTGCGGCGGCGGCGTGTGCACCGTCCCGGCCTGCAACGACGGGGTGCTCAATGGCGACGAGACGGACGTGGACTGCGGCGGCGCCTGCGCCGGCTGCGCCCAGGGCGCCCCGTGCCGGATCGACGTCGACTGCGCCCAGGGCCTCTGCTTCAACGGCCGCTGCGGGGACCACCCCTGCCGCAACGGCGTGCGCGATCTGGCCGAGACCGACGTGGACTGCGGCGGGAGCTGCGCCGCGTGCGGCGCGGGCAAGGCGTGCCTCTTCAACGGCGACTGCGCCAACAACGACTGCCGCGCGGGGGTCTGCTTCGTCATCCCGCCGCGCATCGATCTCGTCGAGCCGGCCGTCGTGCCCGTGACCGGCGGCGTCGACGTCGCCCTCACCAGCACCCCGGGCACCTACGGCGCCGCCGACGTCTACGTCGACGGCGTGCTCGTCCCCACCCGCCGGTTCGGCGACACCCGGCTCCAGTTCACCGCCCCGCCGCGCCGGCAGGGCCCCGGCCCCGTCGCCCTCGAGGTCCGCAACCCCGACGGCGGCGCCGTCACGGTGCCCGACGCCCTGACCTACGGCCCCGGCGCCATCCACGTCGCCGTCCAGAACGCCCTCGGCCCCTGCGACGCGTTCACCTGCACCGCCACGGGGCTGGACGCCTTCAACCCCGCGATTCCATTGAGCTTCCGCTGGACGGTCAACGGCCTGGCGGCCGCCGGGGACGCCCAGCTCGCGGACGCCGTCCAGGCGGGCGACGAGGTGATCTGCCACGCCCTCGTCGGCGACCCCGGGGCCACCTGGGAGGTCCCGTCGGCCCCCTTCGTGGTCACGGGGGCCGTCGGCCTCGTGAGCGGCTACGACCTGCAGCCCCGGGCCCCCGCCCTCGGCGAGGCCCTCCGGTGCAGCGGCCAGGCCCTCCCCACGTCCTGCGGCGACCCGACCGAGCTGCAGTACACCTGGCGCGTCAACGGCGCGGTCGATCCGGCGGCCGTGGGCCCCGTGTTCCCCACGACGGGCCTGCGCGAGGGCACCACGGTGGCGTGCGAGCTGGCCGCCGTCTCCGCCGCCGGCGACGTCGGGCCGGTGCTGACCGCCGACCCCGTCACGCTCACCCCCGGCCGCTACGCCATCCAGAGCGCCTTCGTCGGCGACGCGTTCGGCGTCGCCCTCGGCGTCGTCGGCGACCTGGACGGTGACGGCCTCGCCGACATCGTGGTGGGCGCCCCCAACGACTCCTCGACGGCCCCCCAGGCCGAGCGTGGGCGCGTCTACCTCCTCCCCGGCCAGGCCACCCTGCAGACGCAGGACGCCCAGGCGAGCGCCCGCTGGATCCTCGACGGGGAGCAGGGCGGCCGCCGTGTGCCCGCCATCGATCACTCGACGCCCACCTACTTCGAGGCGGCGGATGGCTACATCTACCGGCCCTTCGGCGATGGCTTCGGCTTCGCCATCGGGCGGGGTCGCCACCTCGTCGACGACGACGAGATCCCGGACGTCGTGGTCGGCGCGCCCTACGCCCTCGGCGCCCTCGGCACCTACGGCAACGGCCGCGCCTACGTCCTCTCCGGCGCCCGGGTCCCCGGCCTCCCCGCCCTCGCGGACGCCCCCCGCCTGGGCAGCGGCACCCTGCTGCTGGGCCGCACCCCGACCCGCATCCAGAACCGGTTCCTCGCCAGCATCGAGTTCCCGCCGTTCAACGGCGACTTGATGGGCTTCGGCGCCCGCTTCGCCGGCGACTTCAACGGCGACGGCTACGACGACGGCCTGGTGGCCGCCCCCAACGAGGGGAACCGCGACGAAGGCGCCATGTACGTGGTGCCCGGCGGCTCGCTGGGCCGCCGCGTCGACCTCTCCCTCGCCGGCGCCGAGGCCCAGGCCGGCCTCGTCCGCGTCACCGGCGCCGAGGCGGTGCCGGGCTTCAACCACTTTGGCCGCATCATGGACACCGTCGGCGACTTCGATGGCGACGGCTTCGACGACTTCTACGTCCACCCCGGCGCCCTGCTGGGCGGCAACTCCACCTACCTGGTTCACGGCCGCGAGGACACCCGCCCCATCGATCTGCGCCAGGAGACCCGGCTGCACACCGGCGGCGGCATCGGCTTCTCCTGCTGCCCGTACCGCGTCGACTACGGGCGCCTCGTCTACCAGACGCGGGCGGCCGTCGGCGGCGACATCAACGGCGATGGCCTCGACGACTACGCCCTGCGCTCCGTGGTGCCGGCCGGCGGCGAGATGCTGATCATCTTCGGCCGCCGCGACCGCGCCATCCCCACGACGGCCCAGCTCCTGGCGGGCCAGGGCGGCTACGCCATCCGTGGCACCCCGACGGCCATCGAGGGGGACGCCGCCATCGCCGACATGAACGGCGACGGCTACGACGACATCGTCGCGGTCTACAGCGCCGCGGACTTCATCGAGTTCCCCCGGGCGGGCCGCCTGATCGTCGTGTACGGCGGGCCGAACGCGCCCCCGGCCACCTTCCCCGAGATGCTGCAGCGGCGGGCGGGCTACCAGGAGCCGGGCCCCGTGGCGGGCGGGTACTTCGGCGCGTCCGTGGACGTCGGCGACGTGAACGGCGACGGCCTGGCCGACGCCGTCGTGGGCACCCCCGGGGCCAGCCGCGTGATGGTCATCCTCGGCCGCGACACCGAGGGCCGCATCACCCACCGCGCCGGCGACGCCAACGACACCCTCACCGGCACCCCCGGGGCCGACGTCATGGTGGCGGGCCGGGGCGACGACGTCCTCCTCGGCGGCGGCGGCACCGACGCGCTGAGCGGCGGGGCCGGCAACGACGTGCTGGCCGTGGGCGACGCCACCTTCCGCCGCGTGGACGGCGGCGCGGGCGTGGACACCCTCCGCAGCGCCGGCGGCCTCGCCCTCGATCTCACCGCCCTGCGCGCCCGCGTCCGCGGCATCGAGATCGTCGACCTCACCGCGGCCGGCGCCGACGTCCTGCGCGTCGACGGCGCCGCCATCCGCCGCAACCACGGCCGGCTCATGACCGTGCTGGGCGCGGCCGACGACCTCGTCGAGGTGGTGGGCGGTGGCTGGGACGCCGGGGTGCCCGTGCAGGTGGACGGCGTCGCCTTCACCGAGCTGCGCCACGGCCCCCTCACCCTGCGCGTCCTGGCCGGGGTGCCCGTGCACATCGGCCCCAACATCATCACGCGCGGCCTCAACGCCGTGGAGCTCACGCCCCCGGGCGATCCCGTCGCCCCCATCCAGGCCACGGATCCCGACGGCGCCATCGTCCGCTGGACCCTCGACGACCCCTCCGGCACCCTCACCATCGACGCCCAGGGCGTCGTCCGGGTGGCCGCGGGCGGCGTCATCAACTTCGAGCAGCAGCCCCAGATCCCCATCCGCGTGACCGCCGAGGACGACACCGGCCTGCGCACGTCCCGCGACCTCGTCGTGGACGTCACCAACGTCGACGAGCCCCCGGTCTTCGCGGCCGGCGCCCCCGTGGCCTTCACGCTCGAGGAGGGCATCGCCACCGGCCGCTTCCTGCACCGCTACCTGGCCACCGATCCCGAGGGGCTGGACGTCCACTTCGAGCTGGTCGATCCCAGCGGCGCCTTCGCCCTCGGCGCCGACGGCGCCCTCCGCGTGGCCGACGGGACGGCCCTCGACTTCGAGCGGGCCCCCACCGTCGACCTGACGCTGCGCGCCCTGGACCCCGGCGGAAACTTCAGCGAACTCGCGGTGCGCGTCACCGTCACCGACCAGCCGGAGATGGTCTGGACGGGCACCTTCACCTTCTCGTCGCGGGGTCAGGGCCTCTTCGGGGGCGTCGGCAACGACACCTTCCCGATGCCCGTGCAGAGCATCGTCATGGTCGGCGACGGCCAGGACAAGGTGGCGGACCTCGGCGTCCTGAAGATCGGCGGCGCCCTCGGCGGCAGCGTCGGCGTGACCTTCGACGGCACCTACACCTCCGGGCACCTCATCATCGACTGGCCGGTCGAGGTCCAGGTGGTCGTCGCCGACAACCTGGTCCCCGGCCAGCCGACGACCCTCGCCGCCCAGTTCCGACCGGCCCCCGGCGCGCGGATGCTGGCGGTCATGCCCTACTACTCCATCTACGTCCGCATGTTCCTGCAGCAGTTCCTGACCCGGTTCCTGGCGTGCCTGCCGTCGGGCATCTTCCCCCCCGGCAGCGCCATCGCCAACCTGCCCGTCCCCGGCGTCAACCCGTTCGGCCTGCCCGCGCGGAGCTGCCGGGCCGTCCAGGTGGGCCCGCGCAACGACCAGCTCTTCCAGCGGCTCTTCGCCTCCCTGCCCGAGCCGGCCCGGACCGGCACCCTCAGCGCCGACGGCCGCCGCCTGAGCGGGGGCCCCTGGACGCAGACCTACCTCAACGAGAGCATCCCCTGGGATGACTACCTGTCCTACGTCCTCCAGCGGACGGGCCTGCCGATCCCCATCATCTTCAACATCCCCACGGCCGGCCCGCGCGCGGGCTTCAACGGCCCGGCGGTGCCCTCGTCGACCGTCGTCGGCAACCGCGCCTCCTTCGCCGTCGGCCCCGCCACCCTCAACGCGGCCTTCTGGGGGCTCGACCTCATCGGCGGCATCGGCCAGCGCTTCACCGTCGACGCCGACCTGCGCAACCTCAACGGGCACCTCGTCCTGGAGGATGGCACCGCCATCGACTTCGCCCTCGGCACCGAGGTGGATCTCGTCCTCCCCCCCGGCGCCGACCGCAACGGCGACGGCCGCGTGGACGCCGAGCTGACCGTCTCCATGGACGCGCAGGTCACCAACAACCGCGAGTGGCTCGTCACCATGGGCGCCCGCTGGATCGCCGCCTACGCCGTGCTGCAGCCCCTCCAGGCCGGCGCCCCGCCCGTCGAGGCGGGCCCCCTCGTCGACCTGCAGGGCTTCCTGGAGCAGCCGTTCCAGGCGCCGCTCAGCTTCCCGCTGCGCACGCAGCCCATGCGCCTCAAGATCCCGCTGCAGCTCCAGCCCTGACGCGCGCGCTGCCGACAATCCCGAGGATTATCGAAGACTTCCACCGCCACCGCGGCTGAGATCAGCGCGACGGGCCGGCCAGCTCGATGCGCACGCGCGTCGCGTCGCGCAGGGCCTCGACGCCGCCGTCGAGCCGGCCGAGCCGGACCAGCCCGCTGGCGCTCGGGAAGTCCCGGTAGAAGATCGCCAGGTTGCCCCACGGGGCGTACCAGGTCAGGTCGCCGGCCGACGCGGCGTAGCGGTCCGGCGCGCCCTCGGTGTCGAGCCGCCTCGGCAGGTCCGCGATCTTCTCGGTCCGGGCATGGTCGGCCAGCCGCAGGTCGAGGGGGAGCAGGCGCGCGAAGTCGCGGCCCGCTGCGGTGTCGTCGAGGGTCGCGGTCAGCGTCTGGCCATCGACGATGAGGACGATGCGGGTCATGGCGGGCACCTCCAAAGGGTTCGTCGGCGACGGGGGCGCCGCCCAGGCAGCGCAGGGGCCGAGCAGCAACACGGCGACGAGCAGACCCCGCCGCCACCAGGTCGTGGCCATCACGCTCACCTCCAGCCGGTCGGCTTCAGAACGTCGACGCGTCGATCACGTAGCGGTACCGGGCCTCCTTCTGCTGCACCTTGACCCAGGCGTCGCTCACCTCGGCGGCCGAGATCACCTGGACCTGGGGCCGGATGCGGTTGTCGGCGCAGAAGTGGACGACCTCCTGGGTCTCGCGCATCCCGCCGATCAGCGAGGCCTCGAGCTTCACCCGCGAGACCGACAGGGCGAGCAGGTTGAGGTCCACCGAGAAGCGATCGGGCATGCCCACCTGGGTGAACGTGCCCCGCGGCTTGACGAGCGCCGCGTAGGCGCCGACGTCGTACTTGAACGGGATGGTGGAGATCATCCAGTCGAGCTGGCCGCGGTGGGCGGCGAGGCTGGCCGGGCCCTCCACGACCACGGGCTCGGCGCCCCACCCCCGGATGTCCGCCGCCTTGCTCGGGGAGGTGGTGAAGGCGAAGACCCGGGCGCCCTTCGCGACGGCCAGCTTCACGGCCAGGTGGCCCAGCCCGCCGATGCCCGCGACGCCCACCTTGTCGCCCACCTCGAAGCCCGCCTGCATGATGGGCGAGTACGTCGTGATGCCCGCGCAGAGCAGCGGCGCCGCCTCGGCCAGGGGGATGTGGGCCGGGATGTGGACGGCGAAGTGGTCGCGGACGACGATCTGCGTCGAGTAGCCGCCCTGGGTGATGCCGGTGGGCTCGCGGGCATCGGGGTAGCCGTAGGTGAAGAGCGTCTGGCCCTTCTCGCAGTAATGCTCCTCGCCGTGGGTGCAGCGCTCGCAGGTCAGGCAGCTGCCGACCATGCAGCCCACGCCGGCGCGATCGCCCACCTTGAACTGCGTCACCTTGCGCCCGACCGCGCTGACGATGCCCACGATCTCGTGGCCGGGGACCTGCGGGTACCTCTGCGGCCCCCAGTCGCCCTTCTCCTGGTGGATGTCGGAGTGGCAGATGCTGGCGTACTGGATGTCGATGACGATGTCCTCGTCGCCCATCGGCCGCCGCTCGAACTCGAAGGGCTGCAAGCGGCCCGAGGGGTCGACGGCCGCGAGGCCGCGGACGAGGCGGGCCCGCGGGCGGGCGAGGGCCCCGGCCGGGGTGGCGAGCAGCACCGCGGCGCCCAGCGCGGCGGAGCCTTCGATGAAGCGTCGGCGGGTGAGCGGCTCTCTCGGGTCCATGGCGGCCTCCTTCCTGGCGCCCCGCGGTGCGGGGCCGCGTCCTGGTTGCAGGCTAGGGGCCCGGCCCCCGGGGCTCTATGGGAGGTCCTGCCGAAGATCTGCCTGATCCTGCCGACCGCGGCAGGACCCGACGCGGGGCACCCCCAGAAGGCTTGCGTTCCCGGAACGCGATGAGGCGAAATGTTGCATATGATGGAACCCTCCGACCTCACCGCCCTTGCCACCCTCGACGCCCTCCTCCAGGAGGTCAGCGTGACGCGGGCGGCCCGACGCCTGGGCCTCTCCACCCCGGCCGTCAGCCACGCCCTCGCCCGCCTGCGCGAGCGCCTGGCCGATCCCCTGCTCGTGCGCGCCGGCCGCGGCATGGTGCTCACGCCGCGCGCCACCGCCCTGCGCCCCGTCGTGCGCGACGCCATGGCGGCGGCCGGCCGCGTCTTCGCCGACGAGGGCGAGTTCTCCCCGGCCCGCCTCAGGGGCTCGCTCACCATCAGCGTCACCGACTACGTGCTGCTGGTCTTCGGCGTCGCCTTCGACGAGGCCGTGCGCGCCGGCGCCCCGGGCCTCGACCTGCGCTTCGTGCCCAACGCCGCCGACGACGCCGAGCGCCTCCGCGCCGGCGAGACGGACCTGGCCATCGGCATCTACGGCGACCTGCCCCCCGAGCTGCGCACGCGGCCCGTCATCAGCGACCGCCTCGTCTGCGTCCTGCGTGCCGATCACCCCACCGTGAAGCGCCGCCTGACCCTCGAGCGCTACACCCGCCTGGAGCACATCCAGGTCGCGCCGCGGGGCCGCCCCGGCGGCTACGTCGACGAGGTGCTCGCCGCGCAGGGCCTGCGCCGCCGCGTCGCCCGCGCCGTGCCCTACTTCCAGGCCGCCCTCGAGCTGGCCGCCCACTCCGACCGGGTCCTCACCATCTCCGAGCGCATCGCCCGCCTCCACGCCCCGCGCCTCGGCCTCGCCCTCTTCGAGCCCCCGGTGCCCCTCGAGCCCTTCGCCCTCTCCATGGTCTGGCACCCCCGCTTCGATGGCGACGCCGGCCACCGCTGGCTGCGCGAGCGCCTGGTGGCCGTCACCACCGCCATGGACGCCCTGGCCCACCCGACGCCGCGACGCCGCCTGAGCCCCGGCGATCCGACCGCGCGATAGTTGCCCCCTCTGCAAGGACTCCTTCACTGATGTTCCGTTGTCGCAGGTATCGCCGGTGACGACAGTGAGGGCGCCGACGCAGCCCGCGCGGCGATCACTGCAGGAGCCCGGTGCATGACCACGCAGCCCGCCTCGAAGAAGATCCTCCTCATCGCCGCCAACCCGGCCGTCTCCACCGTCACCGGCTGGCCGGTCGGCTTCTGGTGGGCCGAGCTCACCCACCCCTGGTGGGCCTTCACCGAGGCCGGCTACGCCGTCGAGATCCGCAGCCCCGCGGGCGGCGCCCTGGTGGCCGACGGCTTCAGCGACCCCGAGGACGCCAGCGGCTACTCGGCCCATGACCTCCTCAGCCTGGGCTTCAAGAAGTCCCCCACGCACCAGGCCCTCCTCGCCGACACCGCCAGCATCGAGGGCGTCGACCCCGCCGACTACGACGCCGTCTTCGTCGTGGGAGGCCAGTCGCCCATGTTCACCTTCCGCGGCGACGAGCGCCTGCAGCGCCTGGTGGTGGCCTTCCATGAGGCCGGCAAGGTCACCGGCCTGGTCTGCCACGCCACCTGCCTGCTGCTCGAGGCCCGGACGCCGAGCGGCGCCCTGCTCGTCCAGGGCAAGACGTGGACGGGCTTCGCCAACGCCGAGGAGCGGTTCGCCGACGCCTACGTCGGCCAGCGCATCCAGCCCTTCTGGATCGAGGACGAGGCGCGCAAGCTGCCCGAGACGCACTTCGTCGTCGAGCAGCTCTTCCGGCCGTTCGCCGTGCGCGACGGCCTGCTGGTGACGGGCCAGCAGCAGTACTCGGGCGCCGCGGCCGCGCGGCTGGTCATCGAAGCCCTCGGGCGCTGAGAGGTCCCCATGCAGATCGCGTTCATCGGCGCCGGCAACGTCGGCGCCCCCCTGGCCGCCCACCTGGCCGAGGCGGGCCACGCCGTCACCCTCGCCGAGAGCCGCGCCGCCAGCGACACCGTCGCCCGGGCCCTCGGCCGCTCCCCCCGCTTGCGGGCGCTGCCGCTCGCCGAGGCGGTGGAGGCCGCCGACGTCGTCGTCCTCGCTACCCCGTTCTCGACCCTCGCCACCCTGCTGCCCCCGCTGGCCGACCGCCTCGCGGGCAAGGTCGTCGTCGACTGCACCAACCCCGTCGGCCCCGGCCTGCGCCATGGCCTGCACAGCGAGCGGTCGGGCAGCGCGTTCGTCCAGGACCTCCTGCCCGCCGCCCGCGTCGTCAAGGCGTTCAGCATCTATGGCTTTGAAAACCTTGAGGATTCGACGTGGGCCGGCGCCCCGCCGGCCATGCTCTTCTGCGGGGACGACGCCCCCGCGAAGGCGGCCACCGCCGACCTCATCCGGGCGTGCGGCTTCGAGCCGGTGGACGTCGGCGGCCTCGCCCAGGCCCTGCACCTGGAGCACATGACGCTGCTCTGGATCCGCATGGTCCGGGCGGGGGGCCACTCCCCCCACCTGGCCTGGGCCGTCCTCCGCGCGGCGTAGCGCCCCGCCCGCGCCCGCGCTGGAATCGGCCTCGGCGGCGCGACCTTTCCTCGCTCCCGGGAAACCGTGTAGACCCCGGGTTCACCTGGTCGAGAGGAGCGAGATGAAGGCGGTCTTGTGCATGGGGCTCGCGGCGCTGGCGGCGGGCTGTGATCCAGCGAAGGAGGCGCCCCCCGCGGCGGCGCCGAAGAGCGCGGCGGCGCCCGCGAGCGCGGCCCCGGCGGAGAAGGGCGGCGCCATCATGAGCGAGATCGTCTTCGATCCCGCCAACCCGCCGCCCGGCTACCGCAACTGCCATCGCAACCACTGCCACCACGAGAGCGGCGCCGTGGCGTCCTACGCCCAGGTGATGCAGGAGATGGGGGCCACCCGCATCGTCGGGGCCGAGGCGCCGCCGAAGCTGCCCGACCCGCCGCCCGACGTGGCCGCCCCGCCCGCGGACGCCGAGCGCACCTCCACGGGCCTGGCCTCCAAGGTCCTCACCCCCGGCAAGGGCGACCGCAAGCCCACGGCCACCAGCGTGGTGACGGTGCACTACTCGGGCTGGACGACGGACGGCAAGGGCTTCGACAGCTCGGTGGCCCGCGGCCAGCCGGCCCGCTTCCCCCTCAACCGCGTCATCCGCGGCTGGACGGAGGGCCTGCAGCTTATGGTCGAGGGCGAGGAGCGCCGCTTCTGGATCCCCGTCGATCTCGCCTACCAGGGCCGCCCGGGCAAGCCGGCGGGCATGCTGGTCTTCGACATCGAGCTGCTGAGCATCTCGAACCCCTGATCCCCCGAACGCGGGCCGCTCAGGCGAGCCGGCCCACCCGCCGCAGGCCCGGGGCGCTCATGAGCAGGAGCGCCAGCGCCGGCAGCAGCAGCCCCAGGACGCCCAGCCCCACCCGCGCCGCCTGGTCCCCCAGCGGCTCGGGCACGAAGGCGAACGTCGGCAGGCCATCCAGATCAGCGGGGGTCAGCCGCTGGCCCGCCCGCGCCCGCTCGGCGAAGAACGCCCGCCACTGGCCGTGGAAGGCGTCCACCTGGCCGTCGAAGCGCCGGGCGGCGTCGCCCCCCGTGCCCGCCAGATCCACCACGGCCTCGTTGAGCACGAGCGCGGGCGAGAGGAAGCGCAGGCGGTTGACCAGCCGCTGCTGCTGGGCGAGCTGGTCGCGGAAGCGCGCCACGACGGGCTGGATGCGGGCGTCGAGGGCCTCCTGCACCGCCAGCAGGCGCAGGCCCGCGGGGGCGGCGGCCCCGTGGTCGCCCTGCAGCGCCGTGAGCTCCTCCTCGATCTCGCTGGCCGCGTCCCGCACCAGGTTCGCCAGCTCGACGCGCGAAGGCGGCGGGTAGGCGACCTCGACGGCCATCCGCACGAGCCCCGGCACGGCCACCACCAGCACCAGCCACACGCCGACGAGGGCGAGGGCGTTGCCGGCCGCCGTCCGCCCGCGGGCGTTGACGGCGACGGCGGCCGCGAACCAGAAGAGGGCGTAGGCCAGCAGGGCGCCCAGGTAGAGCGCCGTGTGGGCCAGGCCCCCGGGCGTCGCCAGGCCATCGGCCGAGAGCGCCAGCGCCGCGGCGGCGAGGCCGAGCGTCACCCCCACCACCACCGCCGCCCGCAGGCACGCCTTGCCCAGGACGAACGTCCGCAGGGACACCGGCTGGGCCAGCACGAGCGCCAGGGTGCCGCGCTCCCGCTCCCCCGCCAGCAGGTCATAGGTGAGCCCGATGATGAGGAGGGGCAGCAGGTACACGAAGACGAAGGCCAGATCGAAGGCCCCGGTGGCCTGGACCGTGGGGCCGGCGATGGCCGCCTCCGCGCCTCGCGCGCTCAGCCGGCTGTCGGTCGTCACCCGGGCGGAGTCCGCGTCCCCCTGGCCCCGGGCGAGGGCCGCCAGCGGGGCCGGGGGCAGCACGGCCAGGTGGGCGATGAGGCGGCCCGCAATGACGGGATCCCCCGGATCGTCTCGCCCGATGCCCGCCACCAGCCGGGCGCGCACCTCGGCCAGCCGCCGCTCCTCGGCCTCCACGGCCCCCTCGACGGTCGCCTGGCGCGCGCGCGCCGACGCCGCCCCGCTCCACGCTGCCCCCGCCACCAGCGCGGCCAGCAAGGCCAGCAGCCCCCAAAGGGCCCGCTCCGCCCGCAGGTTGCGGGCCTCCACGCGCACCACCGTCCAGAACATCACCCCTCGCTGCCTCTGGGATTCATTCATCAAAACAACGGGATACGCCGCAGCGACCGCCAGGCCGCGGCCCACGCCAGGGCCAGCCAGCCCACCAGCACCGCCAGGGCCACGCCCAGGTGGTCGAGGGCCCAGCCCAGGCCCGGGGCCACGTAGGCGAACACCGGCGCGCGCTCCCACAGCGCCCGGCCGGCCTGGTAGCGCCAGACGTCGTCGCCGGCGTTGCGAGCGAGGTCGTCGTTGAGCGCCTGCACCAGCGCCCGGCGGTAGGCCTCCGCCTGCACCTGGAAGGCCCGGTGGTGGGCGTGATCGGTGCCCGCCAGCCCCGACGACACCGCCCGGATGGCCAGGAACGGCGAGGCCACCGCCGCCCACTGCGCCACCCGCTCCTGGCGCGCCAGCGCAGTGGCCAGCCCCGCCACATGGTGGTCGAGCACCTCGTCCTCGAAGGCCGCCTCCGCTTGCAGCTCGATGCCCTGCAGCATGGCCTCGTCCATGAAGGCCTCGGCCCCCTCGAACCCATGCCGCTTCAGCAGGGCCGCCGACAGGGCGCTGACGCGCTCCTCCCGTGGCGCGCCGCCGGGCAGGCCGTTCTCCATGCTGTGGCGGACGGCCGCCGCGAACTCCGCCGGCGCCGGCAGGGACACCACCCGCGCGGCCACGTCGCTCGCCACCCGCGGCACGACGAGCGACGTCACGCTCCAGAAGCCCACCAGCACGACGAGGGCGTGCCGCGACGACGGCGCCCGGGCCGACACGAAGAACACCAGCCCGGCCATCGCCCCGAAGTACAGCCCATAGGCGCCGACCATGAGCGCCAGCCGGCCGAGCCAGCCCGGATCGGCGCCGCCCCCGAGCCACGCCGCCATCGCCACCGCCACCGCCACGGCGGGCAGCAGCACCCCGGCCAGGGCCCCGGCGAGGCCCAGCGCCTTGCCCAGCAGCAGGTGCCTCATCGACACGCCGGTGCTCGCGAGCTGGCGCAGGGTCCCGCGCTCCCGCTCACCCGTCCACGCGGCGAAGCCGAGGGCGATGAGCAGCAGGGGCACGAAGAGCTGCAGCACGCTGGCGGCCGAGAGCTGGCCGAACCGGTGGATGGCGGTGGCGTCCTGGGCCGGCGCGTCGTGGGCGAGGTTCTGCTTGTGGGCCTCGAGCTTGAGCGTCACGCCCAGGAACGGATCGACGCCCGGATCCAGAAAAGCCAGTGTTCCCAATGGCTTGAAGACGTACTTCCCGTAGTGGGCCGCCACATGGGGGTTCTTGTCCCCCTGGCCCTGCCAGCTCTCCTCGGCCGCCTGCTGGGCCGCCGATCGCTCCTCGGCCACGCTGGCGGCCAGGCGCCAGCCGAAGCCCAGGGTGGTCACCAGCAGCACCAGCACGACGGCGCCGGCCAGGCGGAACCGGCCGTCGCGCGCCAGCTCGCGCAGCTCCTTCGTGGCAATGAGGCGGATCATCGCGCCCTCAGTCGTGCATGTGCTCGAGGTAGATGCGCTCGAGGTCGGCGTGGGACAGCTCGTCGGTGGCCAGGCTGGCCACCAGGCGGCCGTGCTTCATGATGCCCACCCGCGTCCCCACCTCCTTGGCGCGGAACAGGTCGTGGGTCGCCATCAGGATGGCCACGCCGCGGTCGCGCAGCGTCACCAGCAGCCGCGAGAACTCGTTGGATCCCTTGGGATCCAGCCCGGACGTCGGCTCGTCCAGCAGGAGCGCCGAGGCCCCCTTGGCGATGGCCATGGCCACCCCCACCTTCTGGCGCATGCCCTTGGAGTAGGTGCGGACCGGGCGGTCGATGGCCTCGGCCTGCAGGCCCGCCTCGGCGAGCACGGCCCGCAGCGCCGCGCGATCCACGCGGCCCTTCCCGGCGAGCTGGTTGAAGAACTCCAGGTTCTCCAGGCCGCTGAGGCCCGGGTAGAGCATGACGTTCTCGGGGATGTAGGCGATGTGGCGCTTCGTCTCGAGGCCATGCTGCGCGACGTCGAGGCCCTGGATGCGCACCGTGCCGCCCGTGGGCTCGATGAAGCCCAGGAAGAGCTGGATGGTGGTGGTCTTGCCGGCGCCGTTGGCGCCCAGCAGGCAGAAGACCTCCCCGGCTTCGATCACCAGATCCAGGCCATGCAACGCCACGAACCCGTCGTACGCCTTGCGCAGCCCCACCGCTTCGAGCACCGCCACGATCCTTCGCCCTCCACCCGGCGCCGCGCCGGCCGCGCGAAGGTACGTGGGCGGGCGCGGCGGGGGCAAGCCGGCCCCCGCGCAGCGGTCAGGGCGCGGCCCCGGGGGTCAGGGTGACGTGCGTGTACGCCAGCTCGACCTGGTCGATGATCAGGCCCTGGTCTGCGCGAGCGTGCGAGTACGCCGACCACCTCACCGGCACGGCCCCGACGAACCGCCACGTCAGCACCACCTGCCCCGCCGGGCCGACCAGCATCACCTGCACGTCCGCGGGCCGAGGCGCCTCGGACGCGTCCAGCCAGGCGATGAGGGCCGCGTCCATCACCATGCCGCGCTTGAGCGTCAGGGACCCCCCCACCCGCGTCGGGAGGCGGTGCTTGAAGCGGTTCTCCCTCCCGGCGCTCACCTCCTCGGGCTCGTCGTGGCTCAGCCCTTCGACCTCCTCGAAGGGCAGGGTGCACGCCGGGAGGCCGGGCACGTCGAAGACGACATGGAAGACGAACTCGGGGGGCGTGAAGGACGGCATGGGATCCCTCCAGTGGTTCGCTGGAGCGTACCGCGCTGGCGACGCGTGGGGGAGCCCGCTCAGCCCTCGCGGGCCGGCACCCGGTGCACCACCGTGAGGTTGGCCCCGCCGAAGCCCCGGGCGGCGGCGTCCTCGAAGCGGGCCCGCGCCGCGTCCACGACGGGCTGGGGGCCGAGCGCGCTGGCGTAGCGCAGGTCCTTCACCACCAGGTCGACCGGAAAGCGCGGGGCGTGGTCGCCAGCGAGCATGAGGCCCGCCGCGGCCGCCGCGGCCGGCGACGTGACCGGCATCCGGGTGAGGAGCGCGACCACATGGGCCGGCGCCAGGCCCGCCGTGGCGGCGGCCCGCAGCAGGTCGGCCATCACCGCGACCTGGCTGGCGAAGAGGCCGTTGACCAGCAGCTTGAAGACGGCCGCGTGCGCGGGCTCGGGGCCGGCGACGAGCACCGCGCTCCCCAGCACGTCGAGGAGGGGGCGCGCGCGGGCGAGGGCCGCCTCGCTGCCACCGGCCAGGACCGCCAGCTGTCCCGCCTCGGCCTGGGGCGTCGAGCCCGCGACCGGCGCCCCGAGCAGCAGCGCGCCCTTCGCCTCGACGGCCTGGGCCAGGCGCGCCATGAAGGCGGGCGTCACCGTGCTGCACTCGATGGCGAGGGCCCCGGGCGGCAGGCCGAGCAGCGCGCCCTGGGTCGGATCCAGCCAGACCGCCGCGGCCGCCTCGTCGTCCGTGACCATGGAGATCACGACGTCCGCGTCGGCCGCCGCCGCCCGGGGCGTCGCCGCCCAGGTGGCCCCGGCCGCGACGAGGGGCTGAGCGCGCGCCCGGGTGCGGTTGTAGACGGTGACGCGGCCCTGGGCGAGCAGGCGCGCTGCCATCCGGGCGCCCATGGCGCCGAGGCCGAGGAAGGCGATGTGCAGGTCGGTCATGGGGTCGCTCCCGTCTGGTGCCACTCAGGGTGATTGATTTCAGTCGGGGATGTCCACGCCCCGATCATGCTATCACTCATTCCAAAGGGGGTGGTGATGGACCGCATCGAGGCCCTGCGTCTCTTCGCTCGCCTGGCCGAGGTCGAGAGCTTCACGGCCGCGGCGCAGGCGCAAGGGATCAAGCAGTCGACGGCGAGCAAGTGGATCGCCGCCCTCGAGGCCGAGCTCGGCGTGGCGCTGGTCGCCCGCACCACCCGGGCCGTGCAGCTCACCGAGGCGGGCCGCCTGCTGCGGGATCGGACGCAGGCGATCGTGGCGGCCTACGACGCCGTCCGGGCCGAGCTCGGCGACCGCGGGCCCACGCCGCGGGGCCATCTGCGGCTCAGCGTCCCCGTCGTCTTCGGCCGCCTCTTCGTGCTGCCCGCCCTGGCGACGTTCCTCGCGCGCCACCCGCAGGTCAGCGTCCAGCTCGTCATGAGCGACCGCTACGTGCGCCTCGTCGAGGAGGGCTTCGACCTGGCCATCCGGGTGGGCACGGCCACGGACGCGAGCGTCATCGGGCGCAAGCTCGGCGAGAGCCGGCGGGTGCTCGTGGCCGCGCCGGCCTACCTGCTGGCCCACGGCGCGCCGCGGGTGCCCGGCGACCTGCGCCGCCACGCCTGCCTCGTGCACGGCGATGGCAGCGCCCCGGGCATGTGGCGGTTCGGCCGCGGCGCCGCCCCCGATCTGCCCGTGCCCGTCCGCGGCCGCTTCTCGGCCAACAACAGCGAGGCCGTCCTGGCCCTCGCCCGCCAGGGGCTGGGCATCGCGCTGCTGGCCGACTGGCTGGTGGGCGAGGACGTCGCCCAGGGCGACCTGGTGCCCCTGCTCGAAGACTTCTCGGCGCCCCCCGCGCCCATCTACGCCCTGCGCCCGCCCGGGGGCGTCCCCTCCACCGCGGCGGTGGCCCTCGTGGATCACCTGGCGGCGGCGCTCGGGACGCGCCCGCCGAGCTGAGGTAGACTGCCCCGCGGGAGGTCCCATGTCCGACATCGACGCCTACATCGCCTCCGCCCCCGAGGCGGCCCGGCCTCGCCTGGCCGCGCTGCGCGATGCCATCCGCGCCGAGGCGCCCGCCGCGACCGAGCGCATCGCCTACGGCATCCCCACCTGGCACCAGGGCGAGCACCTCATCCACATCGGCGGCTTCGCCCGGCACGTCGGCGTCTACCCCGGGCCCGTGGCGCTCCAGGCCTTCGCGGACGAGCTGGCGCCGTTCCCGACGTCGAAGGGGGCGTTCCAGATCCCCCACGACGCCGCCCTGCCCCTGGACCTGGTGCGGCGCATCACCCGCTGGCGCGTCGAGCAGGCCGCCACGAAGGCGGCGGCGAAGCGTTCGCTGAAGCGCTGACGCCCGCAACCTGCTGATCACCCTCGGGTTTTCAACCCTGGGCGGCGCTACGGGAAGGCGATCTTGTGCGTGCCCTTCAGGGCCTTCATCGCCGCGTCCATGTCCTTTCCCTGGACGATCTTGATGGTCAGCTCGCCCGTGTCGGCGAGGCTGAGATCGAGGCTCGACGCCTTCTTCCAGAAGTCATGCTCGCCCTGCGCCCCCTCGGCGGGCTCGTCCAGGCCGAGGCTCTCCCGGGTCGCCTCGACGCGGGTGCTCAGGGGGCCGATGCAGCTCGGGCGGCCGCTCGGGCCCGTGCTGCACAGGAGCGCGGTCTGGATGGTCCAGTCCTCGACCTCGTTGAGGCCCATGTCCGAGTCGTGGCGGTTGACGGTGACGCCGAGGTGCCAGACGACGCGGCCGTCCCGCAGCGTCTGGGCCCTGGCGCCGTCGAAGCTGATGTCTTCGCTGATGCCGAAGGCGCCCGGGTTGTAGCGCGACGCGACGTCGGTGAGCAGCCACGTGCCGGCGGGGGTGGCCACCGTCAGGTGGTAAGTCGCCTCGCCCGGGGTGTCATCGACGCCGCCCTCGATGTAGGCGGCGCCGGGGCCGGGCCGGGGGGTGTCCTCCTCGGCCACGGGCTCCATGGCGGCGACGAGCCGCGCCTGCCCGCCAAAGGCCTGGTCGATCGGGCTGGTCACGGCCTCGCGGACGCAGCGCTGGCGGGCGCCCATGGCGCCGCTCGCCCGGATGGCGGCGCAGACCGCGTCGGCGTCGGCGAACGGGCCGAGGAACGGGCGCGCCGCGAGCGGCCCCAGGGCGGCGAGCTGGCCGAGGCGGGCGCGGACGGCCTCGCTGGGGCGCTGGGCCAGCGACTGCTGCCAGGCGTCGCGAGCCGCGTCCGTCTTGCCCTGGGCCTCGTGGATGCGGCCCAGGTTGTACAGGGTGGCCCCTCGCAGCCGGCGGTCGCTGGTGCGGGCGAGGGCGCGGCGCGCGTCGGCCTCGGCGCCCGCCAGGTCGCCGGCCTGGAACCGCGCCCAGGCCCGCTCGGCGAGCGCGCGGGGGTCGTCCGGGAAGGCCGCGAGCGCCCGGTCGAAGCCCTCGATGGCGCGGGCGAAGTCCTTGGCGTGGTGGGCCTTGCGGCCGTCGCGCAGGCCGTCGCGCCAGGCCTGCCGGGCGGCGACGGTCATGGGCACGTCGGCGGTGGCCGGCTTCGCAGGCGGGGCCGCCTGGGCAGACACCGCCACGCAGAGCGCGGCCAGCCAGCGGCGGGCGGGGATCGTCATGGGGCGTCCTCGTAGGTGAGCGTCCGCGAGCAGCGTGCGCCCGTTCCGGCCCGGGATCGAGGGGTCAGGCGTCCCCGCCGGCCGCGGGCGCGTCGAGCAGGGCGTCGAGCTGGCCGAACGCCTCGTCGAAGGTGCAGGTGGCGCCCGACTCCATCGCCTCGTCGAGGGCCTCGCGCGTCGGATAGAGGTCATGCATCACCACCACCGTCTGGCCGCCACGCGCCTCGAACGTCACCGTGGTGACCTGGCCCGCCTCGCCGGCCTCCTCGTTCGTCCAGACGAGGCGCGTCGGCCGCACGACCTCCAGGTACCGCCCATGGAAGGCCATGGGCTCGGGCGCGGCGGGGTGGCTGAAGACGAAGCGGTAGGTGCCGCCCGTCCGCACGTCCATCTCGCAGCGCTCGAACGAGAGCCCGATGGACTGCGGCGCCCACCAGCGCTGCATGAGCTCGGCCCGGGTCCAGGCCTCGAAGACCCGGTCGATGGGGTAGTCGAAGGTCCGGGTCACCACCAGCTCGCGATCGGACGCGCGCACCACCTCGGTCGGGTTCGGCTCACTCGCCGGATCTCGGCCCATCCTGTCTCTCCTCGTTGGTCAGCTCGCCGAGTACTTCGTCCAGCGCCTGGAAGCGAGCAGCCCAGCGCTGGCGGTGGCGCTCCAGCCAGCGGGCCTCCTCCTCGAGGCGCCGCGGGCCGAGCCGGCAGGTCCGCACCCGCCCGACCTTCCGGGTGACCACCAGGCCGGCGGTCTCCAGGACGGTGAGGTGCTTCTTCATCCCCGTGAGCGTCATCTCGAACGCCTGGGCCAGCTCCGTGACCGACGCCTCGGTCACGGCGAGGTGATCCAGGACGCCGCGGCGCGTCGCGTCGGCGAGGGCCGCGAAGGCGTGGTCGAAGTCGGGGGATGAAAACTGAACCATCTGGTTCAGTATCGTCGACGCGGTCGCCCGACGCAAGCGCCGCGATCAGGCTCGGGCGCCCTCGGGCAGGTGGATGAGCGGGCGGGGCCCCGCCACGGCCGGGATGGCGGGGTTGAGGGCCAGGTAGTGGGCCTGCAGGACGTCGCCGATCTGGCGGAACCAGGCAGCGCCGGGGGAGGTCACCCGCCACTGGAGCGTGAGCGTCCGGCCGGGCTGGTGGCCCTCGAAGCTCCGCACGACGAGCCCCTGCCCGGCGCGGACCTCGGCGCTCAGCGCGCTGGCCGGCAGCAGCGTGGCCCCCAGGCCGCTCTCCACCATGCGCACCAGCGTGGTGACGCTGGCGGCGGTGACGGACGTGGGCGGCGGCCGGCCGGCGAGGGCGCAGACGTCGATGGCCTGGTCGCGCAGGCAGTGCCCGTCGGCCATCAGGATGAGGCTGGCCCCCTCGATCTCGCCGCGGCCCATGGCCCGGGGGACGCCGAGGGGGTGCCCCTCGGGCGCCACGAGGACGAACGGCTCCACCACCAGGTCGGGCCCGGTCAGGCCGGTGTCGTCGAAGGGCCGGGCCAGCAGCCCCAGGTCCACGCCGCCGGTGCGGAGCTGCTCGATGAGCACGGGCGTCTGCAGTTCGTGGATGGCGAAGGCGACCTCGGGGAAGAGGTCGCGCAGCCGCGCCAGCAGGCCGGGGAGGCCGTACGGGGCGATGGTCGGGATGACGCCCAGGCGGATGGTGCCCCGGGGCGTGCCGGCGAAGGTGCTGGCGGCGTCGACGAGCTCATGGGCCTCGGTGAGCAGCCGCCGGGCCCGCCGGACGATCTCTTCGCCGGCGGGCGTGAGCAGCACCCGGGGGCGGACGCGCTCGAAGAGGGCGATGCCGAGCTGCTCCTCGACCTCGCGCACCTGCTTGCTCAGGGCGGGCTGGCTGACGGCGCACTGGCGGGCGGCCTCGACGAACTGGCCCGTTTCGGCCAGGGCGATCAGGTACTCGAGCTGGCGGAGCGTGGGGAGCGCCACGGCATAACCTCCGGTTATAGACAGCATGATTACAATGTCTTTGAGGTCGGTGCCAGCCCCCGCCATACTGCCCACCAGACGCGGCCCTCACGGGCCCCCCGACGGCGGAGAGCCCCATGGACAGCCAGAGCAAGTGCCCCTTCCACGCCCACGCCACCCAGGGCACGCGGTCCAACCGCGACTGGTGGCCCAACCAGCTCAACCTGAAGATGCTGCACCAGAACCCGCCCGCCGGCCGCCCCACGCGCCCGGGCTTCGACTACGCGGCCGAGTTCGCGAAGCTCGACTTCGCCGCGCTGAAGGCGGATCTGGCCGCCCTCATGACCGACTCCCAGGACTGGTGGCCGGCCGACTACGGCCACTACGGCCCCCTCTTCATCCGCATGGCGTGGCACAGCGCCGGCACCTACCGCACCGGTGATGGCCGGGGAGGCGCCGGCTCGGGCACCCAGCGCTTCGCGCCCCTGAACAGCTGGCCGGACAACGGCAACCTGGACAAGGCCCGCCGCCTGCTCTGGCCCATCAAGCAGAAGTACGGCCAGCGCATCTCGTGGGCCGACCTCATGATCCTCGCCGGCAACGTGGCCCTGGAGACCATGGGCTTCCAGACCTTCGGCTTCGGCGGCGGCCGCGAGGACGTGTGGGAGCCCGAGGAGGACATCTACTGGGGCTCCGAGGCCGAGTGGCTGGGCGACAAGCGCTACCAGGGCGACCGGGAGCTCGACAACCCGCTCGCGGCCGTCCAGATGGGCCTGATCTACGTCAACCCCGAGGGCCCCAACGGCAAGCCCGACCCGCTGGCCTCCGCCCGGGACATCCGCGAGACGTTCGCCCGGATGGCCATGGACGACGAGGAGACCGTCGCCCTCGTGGCCGGCGGCCACACCTTCGGCAAGGCCCATGGCGCCGGCGACGCCGCCCAGGTGGGCCCCGAGCCGGAGGGCGCGACCATCGAGGAGCAGGGCCTCGGCTGGAAGAACAGCTTCGGCTCCGGCAAGGGCGTGCACACCATCACCAGCGGCCTGGAGGGCGCGTGGACGCCCACGCCGATCCAGTGGGACAACAGCTACTTCGACACGCTCTTCGGCTATGAGTGGGAGCTGACCAAGAGCCCCGCCGGCGCCTGGCAGTGGACGCCCACCGACCCGGCCGCCCGCACGACGGTGCCCGACGCCCACGACCCGAGCCAGCGCCACGCCCCGATGATGTCGACGGCCGACATGGCGCTGCGCGTCGATCCGGCCTACGAGGCCATCTCGCGGCGCTTCCACCAGCACCCCGAGCAGCTCGCCGACGCCTTCGCCCGGGCCTGGTTCAAGCTGACCCACCGCGACATGGGCCCCATCACCCGGTACCTGGGCCCCGAGGTCCCCGCCGAGACGCTCATCTGGCAGGACCCCGTGCCCGCCGTGGATCACCCGCTGGTGGACGCGGCCGACGTGGCGGCGCTGAAGGCGATGATCGCCGCCAAGGGCCTGCCCGCGGCCGAGCTGGTGGCCACCGCGTGGGGCTCGGCCGCCACGTTCCGCGGCTCGGACAAGCGCGGCGGGGCCAACGGCGCCCGCATCCGGCTGGCCCCCCAGAAGGACTGGGCCGTCAACGAGCCCGCGCGGCTGGCCCGGGTGCTCGACGCCCTCGCCGGCGTGCAGGCCGCCTTCAACGGCGCGCAGCAGGGCGGCAAGGCCATCTCCCTCGCCGATCTCATCGTCCTCGCCGGCGGCGTGGGCGTCGAGCAGGCGGCGAAGGCGGCGGGCTTCGACGTCACGGTGCCCTTCACGCCGGGGCGGACGGACGCCAGCCAGGCGGACACCGACGTCGAGTCCTTCTCGGCCCTCGAGCCCTTCGCCGATGGCTTCCGCAACTACCAGAAGGCCGACGCCAGCGTGTCGGCGGAGGAGCTGCTCATCGACCGGGCCCAGCTCCTCACCCTGACGGCGCCCGAGATGACCGTCCTGGTGGGCGGCCTGCGGGCCATCGGCGCCGGCGTGTCGACGGACGGCCAGCTCACCGACCGCCCGGGCACGCTCAGCAACGACTTCTTCGTGAACCTGCTCGACATGGGCACCGTGTGGTTCCCGAAGTCCGAGGCCGCCACCCGCTTCGATGGCCGGGATCGCAAGACCGGCAAGATCAAGTGGGCGGCCACCCGCGCCGACCTCGTCTTCGGGGCCAACTCCCAGCTGCGCGCCCTCGCCGAGGTCTACGCCAGCGACGACGCCCGCGGGCAGCTCGTGGACGACTTCGTGGCCGCCTGGACCAAGGTCATGGAGCTGGATCGCTTCGATCTGGCCTGAGCCCGCCGCTTGACACCGCGCCCGCCTCCGATACCCTCCCCCAGGTATCTGCCGGCGCCCACGGGGCGCCCAGGAGGCCCCCCGTGGTGAGCCCCGCCATCAAGGACGACGTCGACGCCCGCCTCAAGCGCGTGGCCGGCCAGGTGGCCGGCATCCAGCGCATGGTGGACGACGGCCGCTACTGCGTGGACGTCCTCGTCCAGATCGCCGCCGCCCGCGCCGCCCTGGCCAAGGTGGGCAAGGTGCTGCTGGAGTCCCACATCCAGACGTGCGTTGCAGACGCTTTCACCAGTGATGACGAGGAGATACGGGCCGAGCGCATCGCCGAGCTGGTGCGCATCTTCGAGAAGAACAGCGCCTGAACGCTCAGGCCGCCTGCCGGCGCATCACCGCCCGGACCCCCAGCCCCACGACCACCAGCCCCAGGCCGGCCAGCCCGACCGGCAGCTCGACGAAGGCGGCCAGGCCGAAGCAGGCGACGAGCCCCGCCGCGGCGATGGCGCGCGGAAAGCGCCGGTCGACCGCCGGCAGCCGGAGCGCGGCGACGTGGGTGAGCCCGTAGTAGACCAGCACCGTGAAGGCGCTGAACGACCACGTCGTGCGGATGTCCCCGAGCAGGACGAGCCCGGCGATGACCGCCCCGATGGCCCAGACCGCCCGGCGCGGGCTGCCGGCCTCGACGTGGGCCAGGGGCGCGGGCATCTCGCGGCGCTGGGCCATGGCGAAGAGCACCCGGCTGAGGCCCAGCAGCAGGTTGAGCAGCACGCCGGCCATGGCGGTGACGGCGCCGGCCGCCACCAGCCACGCCACCTGGGGGTGCCGGAAGGCGCGGGCGACGAGCTCCAGCGGGGCGGCGGCCTGCCGCGTCGCCGCGGCGAAGGCGTCGGGGCCCACGACCGCGACGGCCGTGGCCGCCACCGCGACGTACAGCACCATGGACAGGGCGAGCGTCGCGAGGATGGCCCGCGGGATGGTGCGCGCCGGCGCGCGGACCTCCTCCCCCAGCGTCGCGATGCGCCCGTAGCCGGTGTAGGCCACGAACATCAGGGCGGTGGCCTGCAGCAGGGCCGGGGTCGAGGCCGCCTCGCCGGCGAGCACCCGGGCCACCGCGTCGCCGGCGTCCACGCTCAGCCACCCCCCGACGACGAACGCGCCCAGCGCCGCGAGGGTGAGCGAGACGATGGCCACGTTCACCCGGTTGGAGCGCCGCAGGCCGCCCGCCACGAGGGCCGTCAGCGCGACGACGAGGGCGAGCGCCACCCCGATCCGCGCCGCGCGCCCATCCGGCAGGCCGAGGCCGTGCAGCAGGTAGCCCGCGCAGCCCAGGGCCGCCGTGGCCGCCGACGCGCTCTTCGCCGCCAGGAACATCCAGCCCGCCGTGAAGCCGGCCAGGGGGTGCACGTAGCGGTGGCCGTAGGCGTAGGTGCCGCCGCTGACCGGGTGCGCGGCGGCGAGCTGGGCGCTGGAGAGGCCGTTGGCGGTGGCCACGAGGGCCGCCAGCGCCACCGCCCAGACGATGCCCCCGCCCGCCACGCCCGTGGCCAGGCCCAGGCTGACGAACACCCCCGTGCCCAGGATGGAGCCGAGGCCCATCCACACGGCGCCCCACAGGCCGACGACCCGGGCGAGGCCCGTCATGGCGTCCCCCCTGCCCTCGCAACCACCTGGAATGAAAGCAAGATCCGGCCGGTCGTCAGGCCGCCGGGATGAGGAGCCGGAACGTCGTCCCCGCCCCTACCGCCGACTCCACCTCGACGCGGCCGCGCAGCCCGTTCGTGATCAGGTTGCGCACGATGGCCAGCCCCAGCCCCGTCCCCCCGCGCTCCCGGGCCGTCGTGAAGAACGGCCGGAAGATCTCGCGCAGGTGCTCGGCGGGGATGCCGCGGCCCTGGTCGGTGACGGTGATCGAGAAGTCGTCGCCGGCGCGAGCCAGCCCCACCTCCACCCCGCCCACGCCCTCGGGGTAGGCGTGGCGCTCGGCGTTGAAGAGCAGGTTGGTGAGCACCTGGGTGAGCTGCCCCGGATCCCCGCGCCACCGCCGCTCGCCGGGGGCCAGCCGATCGTCGACGGCGACCACCAGCCGCGACTGGCGCGAGTGCAGGCGGAAGACCTCGAGCACGCCCGCGATCACCTCGGGCAGGTCCAGATCCTCGACCTGCTCGGCGAAGTGATCCACCGAGGTGCGCTTCAGCGTCTCCACCAGGTGGTGCGCGCGGGCGAGGCTGCGCTGGATGAGCTGGGAGGCCTCGACCATGTCGTCGACGGCCTCGCTGGCCTCCAGGTGGCCCGCCACGGCCGCGCGCACCTCGGGCTCCTCCAGCCGCGCCTCCAGGATGGACGCCCCGGTGCGGGCCACGCCGAGGGGCGTGTTGATCTCGTGGGCGAGGCCCGCCAGCATCTCGGCGGCCACGCGGTGGCGCTCGGCCAGCATCTCGGCCTCGGCGGTGCGCCGGCGGATCTCCTCGTCCAGCACCCGGTCGCTGGTGCGGCGCACGCGCTCGACGAGCACGGCCAGCACCGCCTGGAAGACGGCCCCCGAGTGGGCCGAGGCCAGCAGCTCCAGGAAGGCGTCGCGCTCCAGCACGAACACATCCGCGTCCGTGTCGGTGTGCACGCTGGCCGAGCGCGGCAGGCCGTCGAAGAGCGCGAACTCGCCGAAGATCTCCCCGGGACCGAGGCTGGCCACCTCGACGTCGGCCCCCTTCGTCACGCGCAGGGTGCCCGCGAGGACGACGAACATGCTCGTCGCCGTGGCCCCCTCGGCGCAGACCAGGGCGCCGGCGGTGTAGGCGCGCCGCTCCCCGGCGTCGGCGAGGGATCGGCGCAGATCGTCGGGCAGGGCGGCGAAGAGGGGGACGGCCCCGAGGGCGTCGGCGAGCAGCATGGTGTCCTCCCGGTCGAGGGGCCCGAATGCCACGGCCGCAGGGCGCAAGCAATACTTCTGTCGGCGACGCGCGGTCGACCCTTGAGAAGCCCGCCCAAGTCCCCTAGCGTCGGGGTCGACACAGCCCCCACCGGCCCTGGCTCGCGGAGCACGCGTATGTCCCGACCCGCCCGACCGTCCACCATCGACATCCTCGACCAGATGGCCGTGGACTTCATCCGCCGGGATCTGGCGGCGCACTACACCGATGACACCGCGCTCGATGGCCGCATCATCTCGCTGCACGGCCGGGAGCTGGTGAACTTCGGCTCGTGCAGCTACATGGGCTTCGAGGCCCACCCGGCCCTGGCGCGCGGCGCGGCGGAGGCGGCCGCGAAGTACGGCACCCAGTTCTCCTCGTCGCGGGCCTTCGTGTCGCTGGGTCTGTACGCCCCCCTCGAAGAGATGCTGGGGCAGATCTTCCACAAGCCGCTGCTGGTGTCGGCGTCGACGACGCTCGGGCACATGGCGGCGCTGCCCGTGCTGGTGCGCGACGAGGACGCCGTCATCCTCGATCTGCAGGTGCACCACAGCGTGCAGACCGCCGCGCAGCTCCTCAAGGCGCGGGGCGTGCCGCTGCACATCATCCGCCACAACGACATGGATCAGCTCGAGGCGAAGATCCGCCACCTGCAGAACCGGCACCGCCGCATCTGGTACATGGCCGACGGGGTCTACTCCATGTTCGGCGACGTGGCCCCGATGGACCGCCTCACCGATTTGATGAATCGTTACGAGGGGTTCTACACCTACATCGATGACGCCCATGGCATGAGCTGGGCGGGCGAGAAGGGCTGCGGGGTCGTGCGCAGCAGCGGCCCGCACCACGACAAGCTCGTGCTCATCGTCTCGCTGAACAAGGCCTTCGCGTCGGCCGGCGGCTGCATCGTCTTCCCCAACGAAGAGATGCGGAACCTCGTGCGCAACACGGGCGGCACGATGATCTTCTGCGGCCCCATCCAGCCGCCCATGCTCGGGGCGGCGCTGGCCTCGGCGCAGCTGCACCTCAGCCCCGAGATGCCGGCCATGCAGGCCCAGCTCCTCGATCTGGTGGATCACTGCAACCAGCGCCTCGACGAGCTCGGCCTGCCCCAGTACCAGGTGACCCGCAGCCCGCTCTTCTTCATCCCGACGGGCCTGCCGCGCATCGTCGGCAACCTGGTGCACCGCATCCTCGATGACGGCTTCTACGTGAACATGGCGACGTTCCCGGCCACCCCCATGCGCCAGGGGGGCCTGCGCTTCATGATCAACCGCAACGTCACCAAGGACGACATCGACGCCCTGCTCGACCGGGTGGCCCACCACTACCCGCTGGCCCTGGCCGAGGAGGGCAGCTCGCCGCGGGCGGTGGCGCAGGCCTTCAAGCTCGACGACGCCGAGGTGCACACCCTCGTCCTCACCGAGGAGGACCGCGGCGACGTCCCGGCGGCGCCGACGCTGCAGGTGGAGCGCTTCGGCAGCATCGACGACATCGACGCGGCGCTCTGGGACTCGCTCTTCGCGGGCCGCGGCAACTTCAGCCACGCCGGGCTGCAGCTCCTGGAGCAGGTCTTCACCCAGGGCGAGCTGCCCGAGGATCAGTGGGCGTTCGACTATGTGTTCGTGCGCGACGCCGCCGGCGCCCTCGTCCTGGCCACGTTCTTCACCACCGCGCTCGTGAAGGACGACATGGCCTCCGAGGGGCGAATCTCCATGCAGATCGAGAAGATGCGGGAGAGCGACCCCTACCTGCTGACGTCAAAGGCGGTGATGCTGGGCTGCCTCATCTCGAAGGGCGAGCACCTGTACCTCGACCGGGATCACGGCGAGTGGAAGTCGGCCGTCGACGCGCTGCTGGTCGAGATGGGCAAGGTGCGCGAGGCCGCCGGGGCCAACCAGCTCATCCTGCGCGAGTTCTACGCCGACGCCGACGAGCCGCTGCGCCAGCACATGCTCGACCAGGGCTTCGTGGAGCTGCCGCTGGGCAACAGCCTGCAAGTGCGCGACCTCACCTGGCCCGACCACGAGACGTGGCTGGCGAGCCTGGGCAGCAAGTACCGCCACAACGTCCGCAAGGAGATCCTGGCGTTCGAGGATCAGTTCGAGATCAGCTTCGACGACCCCTGGACGGACCAGGAGATCGCCGACTGCTATGCGCTGTATGAGCAGGTCTTCGAGCGCAGCTTCGATCTCAACGTGTTCAAGCTGCCCCTGAGCTTCTTCGCGGCCATGTGCGCCCACCCCGACTACGAGGTGATGCGGCTGTACCTGCTCGATGATCCGCGGCCACCGTTCGAGCGCACCCCCGTGGCGGTGATGTTCAGCTTCGTGGGCAACGGCATCTACTCGGCGCTCATCATCGGGCTCGACTCGACGTTCCAGCGCAGCCACAACACCTACAAGCAGGCCCTCTACCAGACGGTGCAGCGCGCCCGGCAGGTGGGGGCGAACGTCCTGGATCTGGCCTACACGGCCGAGCTCGAGAAGAAGAAGGTGGGCGCCCGGCCCTACCCCACGTCGGCCTTCGTGCAGACCGAGGACTTCTACAACCACACGATCATCGAGTCCATGACGCTCGAGGGGAGCTACCCGTCGTGAACGCCCCGCAGAACCTCGTGGACGCCGTGCGCGCCGCGGCCCGGCACCGCCCCGACAAGCGCGCCCTGACCTACCTCGAAGACGGGGAGCGCGAGACGGGCAGCCTGACCTATGGCGAGCTGGATCGCGCGGCCCGGGCGCTGGGCGCCCGCCTGCAGGCCGAGGGCCTCGCCGGCCAGCGCGTGCTGCTCATCTTCGAGCCGGGGCTCGACTTCGCCCAGGCGTTCCTGGGGAGCCTCTACGCGGGCGCCGTCCCCATCCCCGCCTACCCCCCCGAGCCCCATCGGCTGACCCACACGATGGCGCGGCTCGAGGCCATCATCGCCGACGCCCAGGCGACCGCCGTCATCACGTCGAAGCTCGTCCAGGGCTTCGCCGGCGCCATCGTGGGCCAGCGGGCCGACAGCGCCCTGGCGCGCCTGAAGTGGCTGTCGATGGCGGACGCCACCGCCTTCGGCCCCGACGACTGGGCCGCCCGCAGCCCCGCGCCGACGGATCTGGCCTTCCTGCAGTACACCTCGGGCTCCACCTCATCGCCCAAGGGGGTGATGATCACCCACGGCAGCCTCTGGGCGAACATCGCCATGTTCCAGGACGCCTACGGCTCGTCGCCGGACTCGGTGCTGGTGAGCTGGCTGCCGCTCTACCACGACATGGGCCTCATCGGGACGCTGCTGCACCCCCTCGCCCTGGGGGCCGAGGGCTGGCTCATGCCGCCCTACACGTTCCTCAAGAAGCCCGGCCGCTGGCTGCAGCTCATGGCGCGGGTGAGGGGCACCATCTCGGCGGCCCCCAACTTCGCCTTCGAGCTGGCGGCCCGGAAGATGACCGACGAGGAGCGCGCCGCCCTCGATCTGAGCGCCGTCCGGGCCCTCGCCAACGGGGCCGAGCCCGTCCGCCACGAGACCATCGAACGCTTCCTGCGCGCCTTCGCGCCCGCGGGCCTGCGCCCCGACGCCGTCGCCCCCTCCTACGGCATGGCCGAGGTGGGCCTGATCATCTCGAGCCCCACCGTCGAGCGGCGCACGGCGTCGACGCCCATCTCTCGCGCGGCCCTCGCCCGCCACCGCATCGAGGCCCCGACGGATCCCGATGACACCCTCCACAGCGTGAGCTGCGGTGTGCCCTGGGGCGGCAGCACCATCGAGATCGTGCACCCCGAGAGCCACCGCCGCGCCGGCCCCGGCGAGGTGGGCGAGATCTGGGTGACCGGCGGGCACGTGGCCGCTGGCTACTGGGGCCGCGACGCCCAGACGGCCGAGGCCTTCCAGGCCCGCATCGCGGGCGATGAGGCGGCCGGCCCGTTCCTGCGCACCGGCGATCTGGGCTTCGTCGTCGACGGCGAGGTGCACGTCACCGGCCGCCGCAAGGACCTGCTCATCATCCGCGGCCGCAACCTGTACCCGCAGGATCTCGAGCTGACGATGGATGGCGTGCGCGCCGACCACCCCGAAATCCGCCCCGGCTGCGCGGCGGCCATCTCCGTCGACCAGGACGGGGAGGAACGCCTCGTTCTCATTCAGGAAATCGACCCGAAGCAGAACCCGGCCCACGACGCCGCGGCGGTCATGTCGGCCCTGCGGGACGCCGTCCTGCGCGACCACGAGGTGCGCGCAGAGAGCGTGGTGCTGCTGGCCAAGGGCACGCTCCCGAAGACGTCGAGCGGCAAGGTGATGCGCTTCGCGTGCAAGCGCGCCTTCCTCAGCGGCTTCGAGTCGGGGGGGCTGAAGGTCCTGGCCCGGGACGACCGCGCCGAGGAGCGCCCGGCCGTGGATCGGGCGGCCAGCGCGGCCGCCGCCGAGGCCGCCCTGGCCTGGCTGCGCGGCTACGCGGCGCGCCACCAGGAGGCCGCCGACGGGAGCCTGCCCGCCCACGTCGTGCTCGCCCTGGGCAACCAGGGCCTCCTGGGGCTGCAGGTCCCGCGCGATCAGGGCGGGCTGGGCCTGACCCACGCCGACGCCGCCCGGGTGCTGCAGCAGGCCGGCGCCATCGACCTGGGGCTGGCCCGCCTGCTCCAGGCCCAGAACGGCCTGGGCATCGCGCCCCTGCTGCGCCACGGCAGCGAGGCCCAGCGCGACGCGCTGCTGCCGGCCCTCGCCCGCGGCCGCGCCCTGGCCACCCTCGCCCTGGGCGAGGCCGGGGGGACGCACGACGCCGCCCTGCAGGCGCGCCTCGCCGATGGCCAGCTCCAGGGCGAGAAGGTCGGGGTGCCCCTCGCCCCGGCGGCGACCTGGATCCACGCCATCGTGCGCGACGGCCAGGGCTTCTCGGCCGTGATCGTGCCCACCGAGGCCGCCCGCGTGACGGCGGGCACGGCCTCCCTGGGGGCCCGCAGCGTGGCCACCGGCACCGTCCACCTGGACGGGGTGGCCAGCGGGGCCGATGACGTGCTCGGCGCGCCCGGCGCGGGCCAGGCCGTGGCCGCCGACGCGCTGGGCGTCGCCCGGCTCTTCCTGGCGGCGGCGTCCCTGGGCGCCAGCCAGCGCGCCCTGCAGCTCATGCTGCGGTTCGCCGGCCGCCGCGCCATCGACGGGGGCTGGCTGCTCGATCACCCCGTCACCCTGGAGGGCATGCACCAGTCGGTGCACGACGCCACCGCCCTCGAGGCCCTGGTGGGCGTCGTCGCCGCGCGGCTCGACGCGGGCGAGCCGGTGCCGGCCGAGGTGCTGGCGGCGGTGAAGGTGGCGGGGGCGGAGGCCGCGTGGCAGGCCGCCGACCGCCTGGTGCAGATCCTGGGCGGCCGCGGGCTGGTGGAGGCCAACCAGGCCCCTCGCCTGCTGCGCGACGCCCGCGCGCTGCGCGTCATCGAGGGGCCCACCGAGGCGCTCTGCAGCCAGATCGGCCGCGCCCTCATCGAGGCGCCCGCGCCGCTGCTGGCGTTCCTGTCCGAGGGCCTCGGGGTGCCCGAGATCGCGGGCCGCGTCCGCAGCGCGCTGGCGGGGCTCCAGGCCGAGCGGCGTCCCACCCCCCAGGGGCAGCTCGCGGCCCACCAGGCCGGCCTGCTCTACACCGCCGCCCTGCAGCAAGCCGCGCTGGGGGCCGCCCCGCGGGATCCGCGCCTGAAGCTGGCCGCCGCCGAGATGGCCGACCGCGCCGACGCGGCGGCCGCCCGCATGAAGCCGGCGGGCCGCACGCCCACGGCGCGGGCGATGGAGAGCCTCGTCCGCGCGAGCCTCGCGGGCATCGCCGACCTCGATCCGCCCGGCATGGCGCCTGAGCTGCTGGCCAGCCCGCCCGCCGAGGCCCCGGCGAAGCCCGCGCCCGCCCGCCCCGCCCCCCCGCGCCGCGTCCGGCCCCGGCGCCGCGCCCCGCCCCGCAGCGCCCAGCCCCCCGGCCGGCCGTGGCCGACGCGTCCGCCCGCCTCGAGACCTGGATGATCACCTGGATCGCCCGGGAGCTGGGCGTCGCGCCGCAGGCCTTCGCCCAGCAGCTCGGGCCCGCCCGCAGCACCCCGTTCACGGCCCTCGGCCTCGACTCGGTGCTGGCCATCCAGTTCGTCGGCGCCCTGGAGGAGAAGCTCGGCCGGGCCATCCCCGCCAGCACCCTCTGGGATCACGACAACGTGCCCGCCCTGGCCCGCTTCCTGACCACCGGCCAGAAGGCGTAAGCCCTCGTTCTGAATAGATAAAGCGAGCTAGCGCGCCATCAGGTTCAGCATCACCTGCATCTGGCGCGTGGCCATGTAGAGCGTCTTCTGCACGAAGGCCGGGGGCGTCGTGGCGATGGACCAGACGCTCTGCAGGGCGAGCGGGTGGTCGGCCGTGCCCTCGACGTGCACCATCAGGGCGTCGTCGCGCAGGTGCACCCGATCCCCCGCGACGCCGAAGGCCCGCGACGGCGCCTGGCCCAGCTCGTCGCGCAGCACGCGCCCGCGCACGGCGTCCGCCAGATCCCCCGACCCGGCGTAGAAGCGATCCCCGACGACGCAGTGGCTGTGCAGCATGCTGTCGAGGCGCACGCCCGCGGGGGAGCGGCCGAGGGCGTCCAGGCAGGCCTCCACGGCCTTGCGGGCCCGGGCCGGCGAGCGGAGGTTGGTGACGAGGTGGTAGAGGAGCTGCTGGGCGTAGTGGTCGTAGGCGGCCATGGCGTACTGCCGCACACCGCCCTTGATCAGGCTGTAGAGCCGCCCCTCGGTGGCCTCGACCTTGTTGATGTAGCCGGTGATCTCGTAGCGATCGATGACCTCGCGCTCGGGCGCCTTGCCGGCCTGGCCGGTGCGCACGATGAGCGGCATCACCTGGTTGTCGAGCTGCTCGCGGATGAAGCCGCACAGCTCGAGGCCCGCGTGGTCCGACTCCATCACGACGTCGACGATGGCGAGGGCGATGTTGCTGCCCTCGGGGTGGGTGGTCAGCAGCTCGATGGCGGCCTGCTTGCTGCCGGCCGTCAGGACCCGGATGGGCAGCCCGTAGAGCTGCATCCGGCGGATGGCGAGCTTCGACACAGCGAGCACATCGGGCTCGTCATCCACGAGCAGGACGTTGAAGCAGCGGTGCAGCACACGAGCCTCCCAGCGCGACACAGGCGAGATGCCCCACGGTCGCAGGGGTGTGGGCAATGATCAAGCGCGTCGACGGGGGCGGGCCGTCAGGGCGGCCACTCGAAGCGGGAGGCCGTGGCGCCGTCTTCGCCGGTGTGATCGATCTGCAGCTGGTGGAAGGCGTAGTGGATGACCTGGCTGGCTTCGCCCTCGAGCGTCCGGCCCACGTCCGCGCGGGCGGGATCGGTGGGCGCCATCAGCCGGACGCTGGCCAGGCGGCCGCTGGCGCCGTAGCGGCCGTCGGCGATGCGCCACGTCATCTCGGGCAGCAGCACGCCGATGGGCGGCGAAGGCTGCTCGGGAGGCAGCCAGACGACGAGCTGCCCCGGCCCGACCGCCTTGCCCAGCCGACGGACGGCGGCGGCGTCGACGGTGCTCCCGGTGCCCGAGGGCCCGAAGAGCGTCACCGGCGGCTTGCCGGGCAGGACGAGCTGGACGCGCACCACCCGCTGGCGCTTGCGCGGCGGGCCGGCGAGGGCCGGGGCGGCCAGCAGGGTGAGGGCGACCAGGGCGAGGGCACGGCAAGCCAGCGCGCGCATGGAGATCTCCTGCGTGGGGACGTCGCACCACTCTGCCAGCCGAGCCATCGGCGATCAAACCCCACTCAGGCGGGGCGGCGGCCCCGGATGACATACCAGGCCAGCAGGCCCAGCAACGCGAGGTCTTGCACGAGGGTCACGATGAGCGCCGCGGCGGGTGGCATGGGCGGCACGCCGAGCAGGACCGCGACCCCCAGCGTCGTCCAGACGACGGCGCCCCGGCCCCGCGCGTCGGCGATCCAGACGGACAGCAGCCAGAACGCCGTGAACGTGATGTAGGTCGGCGCGAAGGGGCTGCGCAGGCACCCGAGCGTCAGGAGGGCGAGCCAGAGCCCCACGTCGAGGCCCGGCGGGTTGCCCGGGCCGTCGAGCCGCCGCGCCCGCAGGCCGCCGATCACGACGAGGCCCACCACCACCACGTTGAAGGCCGCCCCGACGTGCCCCGCCACGACCCAGGGATCGGCGATGGGGACGCCCAGCGCGTGCAGCTTGAACGGGACGCCGAACGGCGAGGTGTTGATGATGACGTCGCGGAGGCGCTCGGCGAAGAACGCGAAGGCCTGCCCCGAGCCGAGGCGCGGCAGGAGGCCCTGCAGGAACGCCGCGAAGGGCGCCCAGCCGAAGAGCGCCAGCGCCGCCAGCGACCAGATCACCCCGAAGCCCGCCGTCCACGCCACCGCCCGCCAGCGCCGCTGGACCACGAGCAGCACGCCCAGCACGGCGGGCGAGATCTTCGCCAGGATGGCGAACGCGAGCAGCGCCCCGCCGAGGGGGAAGCGCTGCCGGTGCAGGTAGAGCATGCCGAGGACGGCGGCCCCCATCACCGCGACGTGCACGTTGCCGACCTGCACGCTGATCATCACCGGCCCCGCGAGCCAGATGACGGGCATGAAGAGCAGCGCGCGGGCCGCCGCCTGCGGCGACCGCCGGCCCAGCTCGATGACGACCGACCACAGGCAGAAGGCGAGGAAGAGCCCCGTGAACCCGAACCAGGCCGCGCGCTGGGCCGCGAAGCTGGACCCGGCGAGCTGCAGCACCCAGGGCGCCAGCAGGAACTGCGGCGGGTACAGGTAGGCGTCCAGGTGGAACGGCGCGTAGGTGGCCTCGTGCGCCTGGCCCGCCGCGCTCTGGGACGGCCACCACTCCTCGGCGTACAGGTCGTCGACCCTCGCGCTCGCCAGGCGCGTGGCCTGCACATACGCCGTCAGGCAGGCGTGGTGGGTGAGCAGCGGCGCCAGGCCCGCCGTGGTGGCGTGCTCGACGCGGTCGGCGTCCCCCATGAACGTCGCCAGGCGGGCCACCTGGAAGAGGGTGAGCGCGCCCGCCAGGGCGACCGCCCCCGTCGTCACCCGCCGGTGGCGAGCCCGGCCATCGAGCAGCCGGGGAGCGGCCGCCGCCAGGCGCGGCTGCACCCCCACCGCGACGCCCGCCACCGCCACCAGCGCCGCCAACGCCGCCAGGCCCCCGGCCCACGCGGCGCCGGCGGCCACGACGGGCAGGCTCGCCAGGAGCCAGCGTCGCGGGCGGGCGGGCCACCGGGCCGCGGCCCCCACCACCGCCCCGGCGACAGCGACGGCCGCCAGCGACACCGCGAGGGCGTCCCCGGCGCCGCCCAGGGCCTCCAGCACCGGACGCCAGATCCCGTGGGCCACCACCGGCGCCAGCACCAGCACCCAGAGGCCCGCCAGGGCCCAGCGCTCCCGGCTCGGTCGCTCTTCGGTCGGACTGCTCGGTCGCCGCACGCCCCGCCCCCCTCTCCAGAGGCCCCGAGGATGACAGCGCCAGCGGCCGCCGACAACTCACGTTCCTCGGCCGACAATCCAAATACTATCAGGCACTTATGACAGACCGGCGAGAACGTTCAGGTTCACCGGGCGGCCCGGTCAGGGGCGCCGGGCCTGCTCCCGGCGCAGGTAGGCGGCCAGCCGCGCCGGGTCCGTCGAGGGCAGGCCCTGGCTGCGCGAGAAGCCGTGGTTGCTGTCGGGATCCGGGTACGATCCCAGCGGCGCCGGCTGCAGCATGACGCGCAGGACGTCGGCGCTGGCGGAGTCGAGCCAGAACGGCTCGAAGTCCATCGACCAGCGGTAGGTGCCGATGCCCGGGCCGGTGTGGCAGCAGACGCAGGCGCAGGCCGCGAGCTCCTTGTGCACCCAGGCCGTGTCGGGATCGAGCAGCCGGTCCGGATCGGGCTCGTCGACGTGGGCGCTGGCCCCCGGCGGCTCGCTCGGGCTCGGCCCCGGCACGCCTTCGCAGCTGTAGTAGTCCACGAACCGGGCGCCATGGGGCACGCACGTCCCGTTGGGCACCGGCTCGGGCACCAGCGGGAAGGCGTCCAGCGCCCCGTCCGCCTCCGCGTCGACGGGGCCGCCATCCACCGCCGCGCCCTCTTCGCCGCCACACCCGGCCAGCAGGATGGCCAGCGCCGTCGCCACTGCTCGCGGCTTCCTCATCCGCTTGCCTCCTCGCCTACGGGAACTGGACCTGGTGCTTGCCCGCGAGCGCCTTGAGCCCCGGCTCCATGTCCTTGCCCTTGACCACCTTGAGCGAGAGCACGCCGGTGGCCGACAGCTCCACGGCCATGATCGCCGACTTCGACCAGGTGTCCGGCGGGCCCAGCTCCGGATCGCGGGGCTCGTCCTCGATGAGCAGCTCGCGGGAGCCCTCGACCGACCGGTTCAGCGGGCCGACGCAGCTCGGCACGCCGCTGGCGCCGACGCCGCACAGCGCGAAGGCGGAGGTCGTCCAGAACTCCACCTCGTTGATGCCCATGTCGGAGTCGCTGCGCTGGGTGCTCACGTCGATCCACCACGCCACGCTCGCCCCGGGCACGGCCACCGCCCGCGCCTGCGTGAACGACAGCTCCTCGGAGATGCCGAACGCCCCCGGGTTGTAGGTCCCCGCGATGGACGGGCGCACGTAGAGGCCCGCCGGGGTGGGCACGACCAGGTGGTAGACCACCTCCCCCAGCGCCTCGACGTCGTCCGTCCACGCCGGCCCCGGCGGCGGCGCCTCGTCGTCCCCGAACATCGGGATGCCGCCGGCCACGATGTACGCCTTGCCCTCGGCCACGGCGTCGAGGGGCGTCTCCACCCGGCCGGCCTTGCAGCGCAGGCCCTTCCCGAGGTGGGCCTCGGTGCGCAGCGCCGCGCACAGCGCCGCCTCGTCCGCAAACGGCCCCAGCAGCGGCGTCGCCGCCAGCGGCTCGGGCGCCTTGCCGCCCAGCTCCGCCAGCCGGGCCCGCACCACCTTGTTGGGCCGCGCCTCCAGCGACAGCTTGTAGGCCTGGGTAGCCGCCTGCTTCTCGCCCTGGGCCTCGAAGACGCGCCCCAGGTTGTAGAACGCCGCCCCGCGCAGCCGCTGATCCGTCGAGCGGCCCAGCGCGGCCTTGGTGTCCGCCCCCGCCCCCGCCAGATCCCCGGCCTGGAACCTCGCCCAGCCCCGCTCCATCAGCGCGCGTGGATCATCGGGGAACGCCGCCAGCGCCCGGTCGAAGCCCGCCACCGCCGCCGTGTAGTCCTTCGCGCGGTGCGCCTCCCGCCCCGCCTTCAGCCCTGCCCGCCACTTCGCCCGGGCCGCCACCGTCATCGGCGCGTCCGCCCCCGACGTCTGCTTCCGGAGCGCCGCCTTCCGCGCCGCCAGCTTCGCCGGCGTGGGCACCGCCGGCGCCGCCACCGCCGCCCCGGCCACCAGCCCGCCCGCCAGCACCATCCACCCCAGTCGCGCCATGGATCCTCCTCGTCGTCCGAACACGTTGATCTGGCTGGAGAATCTAACGAGCTTCCACCACGAACGTCACGTGGCGCGGCGCCGTGGGCAGGCGGACGCCGGTCAGCCGCTGCCCGATCTGCAGGCCCGCGTACAGCTCGGCCGACGTCGTCAGCCGGGCCACCCCGCTCGCCCGCCCCAGCCGCGCCCCCCGCAGGTCCAGCGGCCCCTCCTCCGCGAGCGCCAGCTCCAGCACATGCACCGGCCGGCTGCGCGTCGCCCCCGTCGCCGGATCCGAGTCGGTGAACTTCTCGACCCGCAGCGCCCCCACCTCGCCCACCCGCACCCAGGTCACCCCCGCCCGCGCCGCCCGCCGCTTCTGCGTCGCCGCCACGGCCCCGAACCCCACGATGAACAGCAGCACCAGCCCCACCAGCCGCGCCGGCCACGGCGCCAGCGCCACGACGAGGACGCCCGCCAGCGCGACCCCGGCCGCCACCCCCAGCACCGCCCGCGGCACGGGCCGCGCGTGCTGCGCCAGCACCGGCGCCACATGCGCCTCAAACACCGCCGACCAGTCGATCCTCATGGGGGCAGCATAGACCATTGTACCGGGGGCGGAGCTCCAATCCTGGCGTACCGCACGACTCGGGTGCTGTTCCGATTGACGGGGGACCGCGTTCGCTGCCAGAAAGGCGCCGGGGCACTGTCGGGTCAACATCCGTGTCCCTGCCACGCGCCCGGGGGCCTGCCAGGGGCCTCCGCCGGGACCAGGAGGAGCACCGCATGTCCGAGCCCGCTGATCAGCTTGAGGTGGCCCAGGAGGTCGTGGACAACGTCCCCACCGACGTCGAGGTCGAAGATCCTGAAGCAGGCGTCGGCCACGATCCCTGGGATCCCGAGCAGATCCGGATTCACACCAAGGCGTACTCTCTTCGCCACCTCATGGACATGATCGATGACGGGGACGTCGACCTGGCCCCTGACTTCCAGCGGCAGTATGTCTGGAAGGATGCCCAGCGATGGGGTCTCATCGAGTCATTGCTGCTCGGCATCCCGCTGCCCTCTTTCTATTTCAATGAGAACCGAGAAGGTCTCATGCAGGTGGTGGACGGAGTCCAACGCCTGACCACCATCCACCGGTTCTACAAGGGTGAGTTCTCGCTGGGCCGCCTGGCCTACCTCAAGGACCTGGAAGGCAAGCAGTTCAAGGACCTCGACGGCTCCTATCGGCGGCGACTCCAGAACACGCAGTTCGTGGCCCATGTGATCGACCCGGAGACCCCCTTCCGCGTCAAGTTCGACGTCTTCAAGCGGATCAACACGGGCGGCAGCCCTCTCAGCGCCCAGGAGATCCGGCATTGCATGAGCAAGGCCCAGTCGCGCGACTTTCTCCGAGCGCTGGTCGACCTGCCCGCCTTTGAGGACGTGATGGGGAAGACGGTGCTGAACCACCCTCGCATGGCCGACCGCGAGATCGCCCTGCGCCTGGTGGCGTTCCACATCATCCCGGTGGAGGACTACCGGCAGTACGAGAGCCTGGACTCCTTCCTCGGCGTCGTCACCGAGCGGATCGATGCGCTCTCGGCGGGCGAGCTCAAGAAGCTGGAGGCCGTCGCCGAGCGCGGCCTGGTGAACTCGCGCGCGGTGTTCGGCGAGTTCGCCTTCCGCAAGTGGCCTCTTACGTCAGCGCGCCGCAACCCGATCAACCGAACTCTGGTCGAGACCTGGGGGACTCTGCTGGCCGAACACCCGACCACCGCGGTCAAGGCCCGGGCCGTTGAGCTTCGGCGGCGCGCGCGCGAGATGATGACCAGCAACGTCGCCTTCATCGACAGCATCTCGGGCGGCACGGGCGACGTGAACAAGGTCACGAGCCGCATGACCTTGGTGGGGGACGCGATTCGGGAGTACCTCGGATGATCGCCCGCCTCGGCATTCGCCGCTTCAAGGGCTTCAAGGCCGTCGATCTGGAGCTGGGCCAGCTGACCGTCCTCACCGGCCTGAACTCGGCCGGCAAGACGAGCACCGTCCAGGCGCTGCTGCTGCTCCGACAGGCCCTCCGCGGCGACGCGGTCGTCGCGCTCAACGGGCCCGACGGACTGGCGCTGGGCGAGCCGCTCGATGTGCTCCACCGCGGCAGCGGTGCCGAGACCATCGAGCTGACGCTGGAGACGACGGGGCCGACAGAGCCGTCTCGCGTCGTGCTGGCGCTGCCCGAAGAGCGGGCGATGCACCTGCAGGTGCGGGAGCGCGCCTCAGCCGCCCCGAGCGCGCTCACCCAGGCCGAGCCCGCCTTCACCTACCTGTGCGCGGAGCGTCACGGCCCCCGCGACACCCTGACGGCCCACGCCACGGACGTCGAGACCCTGGGTGTGGGCGTCTTCGGGGAGCACACCGCTCAGGTGCTCGCCCTGCAGGAGCGGTTCGCCGTCGACTCCGGGCGTCACGCGCCACAGGACAAGCACATCGGCGCCCTGCGCTTTCTGACCCGACAAACCGAGCTCTGGCTCTCCCGCATCCTCGGCACCGCGGGCTCGCTCCGCATCGAGGCCCGCTGGATCGAGGGCACGACGGTGACAACGCTGCGGTTTCAGATGCCTGGCCAGCAGGCCGAGTGGACCCGACCGCAGAACGTGGGCTTCGGCGTCTCGTACGCGCTGCCCATCGTCGTCGCTGGCCTCCGGGCGCCCAAGGGTGGGCTGCTCGTGGTCGAGAACCCCGAGGCCCACCTCCACCCGGCCGGTCAGTCGGTCATGGGCGCCTTCCTGGCCCAGGTCGCCGCGTCCGGGGTGCAGGTCGTGGTCGAGACCCACAGCGACCACGTCATCAATGGCGTCCGCCGAGCGGTCGCCGAACGCGCCGTCACGCTCGACCCCGACGCGGTCGCCGTCTTGTACTTCCGCCCCGACGCACCAGGGGGCCACGACCGCATTCAGCTGCGGGAGACGGGCGAGCTGTCGGCCTGGCCGGCGGGCTTCTTCGACCAGCTCGAGCAAGACCTCGGCGCCATCGCGCGCGCCCGCCGGGGCAGTCGGCGGCGATGATGCGGGCCTACCTCGACGAAGCGGGCCTTCGCTTCCATGGCGCCCCGAGCGAGACGCTCCGAGACGCCATCGATGACCTGGTGGACGTCCTCGATGACGTGCGCGAATTCGACGATGAGGTCGTGCTCTGGTCCGACGCGGCGTATGACGCCGAAGTTGACGACGACACCACGTTCATGGACTTCCTGTTTACGGCTGGCGACGCCACCCTCGCCGACGCCCGCCGCCGGCTGATGCTCGCCGTCAACCGCCTCACATCATGGGAGACGCCGGACTGGGAGCTCGACGTCCCCGACCATGACGTCCACCTGGCTGGGGAGAAGGTCTGGGCACCGAGCCTGGCCCAGGCGGTCACGGCAGAGTCCGCCTTGGGGCCCATCGCCGTGCTCGCGCTCTCCACGGCTCGGGAGCCTGGCCCGACGACGGTCGTTCTGACCGACCAGGCGGCGATCCTCCATACGGTCACGGCCCCAACCGGCCGACGAGCCTTCGTCCGCACCTGGCTGCAGGCACGTCCGCCCGCCCCGGTGGACTTCCCCTGCTGGCTCGACCGGGCGTTCCCTGATCTGCGGTGGACGGACGAGGCCCAGAACGGCCTGCGGACGAACAGCAAGTACTTCTTCGGCGACCGCTTCCCGACCACCGTCCACCACCTCGGCGTCCTCAACGACCATGCCGCAGACGTCTTCGTCGAGCAGAAACAGAATGATCTGCGTGAGAAGCACCTGAGCGCGCTGGACGTCAACGCGAGCCCCGAGAGCCCGAACACCCGGGCGAACCGCAAGGCCGTCGAGCAACGCCAGGTCGAGTGGCAGGGCCAGACCATCGCCTTCTGGTGGCACACCAAGATCCGGTATGACACGGGCCGCATCCACTTCCACCATGACGCTTCGGCACCAGCCCCGGGCCGGATCGTCATCGGGCTGTGCGTCGAGCACCTCCTCGTCTGACCTTCCCGGGCCAGTGCGGATCATCGGGCCCTCGTAGCAACACCTTCCTGACCGTCGTCCGGATGATCGTCAGCGCTGTCACCCGGGCTCGCGCCACTTCGTCGCGTACCACGACGCCCCGAACGACCGGCGACGGAACCCCGCACCAGGAACTCCGCCTGCTTGCGGCGCTGGCGGTCCGGATCATCGGGTGTGCTGAGCGCCCCCCTACCCTCACCCGCCGGGCAGCGAGCGCCACGCTTGCGCGACCTCTACCGAGGCCTGCAGCGCCCCCCACTCGGGCACGTCGACCGTCGGCGGCGCGGTGCTCACCATCCTCAGGCGCGCGTCCGCCGCGTCGACGAAGTGCCCGGTCCACACCTGGTCAGGCTGGACGACGGCCCGGGAGACGACGTGCTGGTAGTTCAGGAGGCTGTGGCGCGCCGTCAGGTACGGCCACCAGGCATCCTCGACGTAGAACGCCACGAGGAATGGCTGCCCGACGTGCTCGTAGCCCCAGACTTCGGGCGGCATGGTCGGGACGTAGTCCCAGAAGCTGGCCACCCGGAAGGTCGCCACCTCCAGCCGCTCGTTGTAGAGCGCCGCGAACCCGCCCGTGCCCGTCCGGGGGCTGGCGAAGGTCGTGGCCGTCACCTGCCAGGCCGGGCGCGACAGCGCTGCGTCCAGGGCGAAGAGGCTCGCCAGGCTCCCTCCGAGGCTGTGCCCCGTCACCACCACCCGCTGCACGGCGGGCGACGCCCGGTCGAGCGCGGCGAAGACCTGCGCCTGCATCGAGGCCGCCATGTCCCCGCCCTGGCCGGCGTACACCCCGAAGAACCCGCTCGCCACCCAGACGTCCGGCGGCGCCGGGGCGTCGTACGGGACGAACGCCGCCGTGGTGGCCCAGAGATCCTCGTAGGCGTCGGCCACCGACGCCGTCCCCCGGAAGGCCACGAGGTACGTCCCCGGGCTGAGCGTCGCCTCGAGCACCAGCCCGTAGCGCTCCTTGACCCCGCCCCCCGGGGTGGCGTCCCAGCCCGTGAACCGGGCGACCTCCCGATAGCCGGGCGGCAGCACCACCGGCTGGTGGTCGAAGTCCGCGTAGGCGGCCAGCGACGCGAGGCCACACGCGATCGTCTCGGCGGCGTCCAGCTTCACCTGCGCCACCGACCCGCCCTGCACCACATCCATCCTGACCTCCCTCTGCGCGCTGCTGCGCCAGCAGCGACCACCGACCTGATCGTCGCCGCGCTCGGTCCGCCCCGCCGATCACTGAGATACCGGGCTGCGCAGCGGCGGTCGACTTCACGAGACCACGGCGACCCCAGCCGCGACCGGTACTGCCGCGCCACGGGCGCCTGCGTCAGTCGCCATCGTGGCCTCGCTCACCCCCGCAAGAAGAACCCGTCCGCCCAGCTCCGCTCCAGATCCCGCTCCGCCGCCACCTCGGCCAGCCGCCGGTGCAGGGCGTCGCGCTGCTTCGTCAGCGCCCCGGCCACGTCATCGCGCCGCCCCCGCAGCGCCGCCACCGCGTGTCCCTGGGCCGCCTCCTCCGCGAAGATGCCCTCCGCCTCGGTGCACAGCGCCGCCAGCGCCTCCCGCGAAGCGGCCAGCGTCGGCTCCTCCGTCGACAGCCACCCGCGCACCGCGCGCACCTGGTCCTCCAGCGGCTGCCGCACGAACGCGCTCGGCGTCATCTTGAAGAACTGCACCCACCGCGGGTGCTTGCGGTCATCGGCCAGCACCACCCGCAGCTGCCGCGCGAAGTCGGCACACATCGCATCCAGGCGCCGGTTCACCCGCGCCCGCCGCGCCGCCAGCCGCAGCGACGCGCGCCGCTGCGCCCGCACCTCCCCGCGCAGCCCGTCCACCAGCGCCGGCCAGCCCGCCGTCGCCTCCCGCAGGGCCGCGGCCTCCTCCTCCACGTCCAGCGCGATGGTCGTCGCGTCCACCTCGCGCTCCAGCTCGTCGAGGGACACCCCCAGCAGCTTCCTCGGCATCACCATCCTCCTGCCATGCCCGCGCCCCGGCGGCGCTCGTCATCTTCGCCAACGTGCACGAACCACACGCAAGAAAAATCGACGCCCACATCCGTCGACGGTGCGGTTTTCATGGCGCCCAGGACCATGCCGCGCGGTGCAGTCGCCGTCCGGAGGCCGCCGCGGCCCACTGCACCGTCTGCAACGGGGGTTCGCCGACCGCCCGAGGCCCGCTGCACGGGCTGCAACGGCCACCGGCGACCCGCACGCGCCCAGTGCAAGGTCTGCAACGAGCGCCGGCGATCACCGGGAGCCCACTGCACCGTCTGCAATGAGGTGCAGGCGATCACCGGCAAGCCGCTGCATGGCCTGCGATGGGCCGCGATGTCCCCGAGGCCGTCGCGCCATCAGGCGATCTGGCCGCCCTCCACGGTCCTTCTCCCACCGCCCCCTCGGCCCGCGGGACGACTGCAACGGGCGGCCGCCCTCATCCTCCGGCCCCTGGCCTCTCCGTCACCGTTGTCGGCCCGCTCCGCGGCGGGCTATGGTCCGCGCTTGCACGGGTGGGCAGGCTGGACGACATCCACCTGGGCGCACCCGCCTTCGGCACCAGGAGTCTCCGCTCGACATGCGCAAGCTCACTCTCCAGCAGCTCGAACGGCACCTGTTCGGGGCGGCCGACATCCTCCGGGGCAAGATGGATGCCTCGGAATTCAAGGAGTACATCTTCGGGATGCTGTTCCTGAAGCGGTGCTCCGACGTGTTCGAGGCCCGCCGGGCGGAGATCATCGCCGAGCAGAAGGCCAGGAACCGGACGCAGGAGCAGGCCGAGCAGCGGGCCGATGCCAAGGGCTACTACGAGGACACCTTCTTCGTGCCCCCTGCAGCCCGCTGGATCCACCTGCGCGACGAGCTGCACCACAACGTCGGCGACGGGCTGAACAAGGCGCTGGCGGCCCTGGAGGAGGAGAACACCGGCCTCGAAGGCGTGCTGCACCACATCGACTTCACCCGCACCGTGGGCAAGTCGAAGCTGCCCGACAAGAAGCTGCGGGAGCTGATCCAGCACTTCTCCAAGCACCGCCTGCTCAACGACGACTTCGAGTTCCCCGACCTGCTCGGGGCCGCCTACGAGTACCTCATTGGCGAGTTCGCCGACTCGGCCGGCAAGAAGGGCGGCGAGTTCTACACGCCCCGCGCCGTGGTCCGCATGATGGTGCGCCTCGCCGACCCGCAGGAGGGGATGCGCGTGTACGACCCCTGCTCGGGGTCCGGCGGCATGTTGATCATGAGCGCCGAGCACGTCCGCGAGCACGGGGGCAACCCGAAGAACCTCGGGCTCTACGGGCAGGAGGACAACGGCGGGGTCTGGTCCATCAGCAAGATGAACATGATCCTGCACGGCATCCCCGACGCCGACCTGCGCAACGGCGACACCCTGGGCGAGCCGGCCCACGTCTCGGGCGGCGAGCTGATGCGCTTCGACCGGGTGCTGACCAACCCGCCGTTCTCGCAGAACTACTCGGCGGACGGCCTGCCCTTCAAGGAGCGGTTCCCCTACGGCTTCTGCCCCGAGGCGGGCAAGAAGGCCGACCTGATGTTCGTGCAGCACATGGTCAGCGTGCTGCGCGAGGGCGGCCCAGCGGGCGGCATGGTCTGCACGGTCATGCCCCACGGCGTCCTGTTCCGGGGCGGGGCCGAGCGCGACATCCGCCGGGGCTTCATCGAGGACGACCTGCTCGATGCCGTCATCGGCCTGGCCCCCAACCTGTTCTACGGCACCGGCATCCCCGCTTGCGTGCTGGTGCTGCGGGCCAAGGGCAGCAAGCCCGCCGGGCGTGAGGGCAAGGTGCTGTTCATCAACGCCGACGCCGAGCTGCGGGCGGGTCGGGCACAGAACTACCTCGACCCCGAGCACATCGAGAAGATCGTCAACGCCTACCAGCGGTACACCGACATCCCCGGCTTCGCCGCCGTGGTGTCGCACGCCGACCTGAAGGGCAACGACTACAACCTCAACATCCGCCGCTACGCCGACAACGCCCCGCCACCCGAGCCGCACGATGTCCGGGCGCACCTGCTCGGCGGGGTGCCGAAGGCCGAGGTGGCCGCGCAGGCCGACCTGTTCGCCGCCCACGGCTTCGATCCCATGCACCTGCTGGTCGAGCGGGATGACCGCTACTTCGACTTCCGCCCCGAGCTGAACGGCAACGGGGACTTGAAGGCCCGCGTCGAGGGCGACGCCGGGGTCCAGGGCAAGGAGAAGGCCCTCGCCGACGCCTTCGACGCCTGGTGGAACGCCCAGCAGAGCCGCATCGAGGCCCTGCCCGAGACGAAGGCGCTGATGGCGCTGCGGGCCGAGCTGCTGGCCTCCTTCGGCAACGCGCTGGTGCCCGTGGGCCTCCTCGACCGTTTCCAGGTCGCGGGCGCGGTGGCGACCTGGTGGGGCGAGGTGGTCTTCGACCTCAAGGCGCTGATGGCCGGCGGGTTCGAAGGCGTCGTTGAGGGCTGGGTGACGACCATCCTGACGGCCCTGGAGGACGAGGGGAGCAAGGGCACGCCCCTCGACCACAAGCTCGTGATCCGGCTCGTGCCGGACCTGCTTAACGACATCCAACAGGCGGAAAGTGAGGTCGGGAGACTCGTGGCCGAGCTCGCCGAGTTCGAAAAGGGTGGCGATGACGCCGAGGAAGATGAAGACGGTGGAAACGTCCAGAGCTACGGGAAGTGGCTTGAGGAGACCATCAAGGTGCTGAAGGCGACCCACAAGGACGGCTTCCGACGCCTTGAGCAGCTCACGAAAACTACTCCCTCTGGGAACGGGTCGAAGGGCTCCATCGCCTGGCTGCGCGACAAGGGGCACGACACCGCGAACGAAGAAGCGGAACTGGCTGAGCTCCAGGCTCGCGTTGGGCCAGCCCAACGGCGGATGGCCGGGCTTGAGGATGAAATCGCCCCGTACAAACGAGCCAAGAGCGAACTCGCTGCGGCGAAGAAGCAGCTCAAGACCCTGCACAAGGGCTTCTCCGACCGTCTGGAGGCTGCCCAGGCCGAGGTGGACGCCGAGCAGGCCGAGGCGTTGGTGCTCGACATCCTCAAGGCCGACCTGCGACGCGAGCTGGACCGGCGTGTGGTCGCCCACCGCCAAGCCGTGGTCGCGACGGTCGAGGGCTGGTGGAGCAAGTACCGCGTGACCCTGCGGGCAATCGAGGGCGAGCGGGACGCGGCGAAGGACCGGCTGGACGGTTTCCTCAAGGAGCTTGGCTATGTCCGGTGAGTCGCTGCCGAGACATTGGGGCGCTCCGCCGCTTGCTTCTCTTGTTCGAGACGGCAGTCCGATTTGCTACGGCGTGCTGAAGCCGGGCGACTACCACCCAGCCGGCGTGCCGTTGGTCCGCATCGTGGACCTTGAAGGTGATAGGATCGACGAGGGCGGCCTTTTCCGAATCGGAAGGACGCTCGACGCAGAGTTTGCCCGTAGCCGCCTGGACGGCGGAGAGGTTCTGCTCTCCATCCAGGGCACCGTGGGTCGTGTCGCCATCGCGTCCGAGCGTCTCCGAGGCGCGAACATCTCGCGGACCATCGCTCGTATCAACATTGCGGAAGGCTCATCAGCGGAGTTCGTAAGGCACTGGATGCTCTCGGCGATGGGCCAGCGGGCTTTCGACGAAACCATCGTCGGCACCACGCGGTCCAGCCTGAACATCGGCGCGCTGCGCGAGATCCGCGTCCCGCTCCCGCCCCTCCCCGAACAACGCCGCATCGCCGAGATCCTCGACACCCTCGACGAGGCCATCCGCAAGACCGAGCAGGTCATCGCCAAGCTCCAGCAGATCAAGCAGGGGCTTCTCCACGACCTGCTGACCCGAGGCATCGACGAGCACGGCGAGCTGCGCGACCCCGAGCGGCACCCGGAGCAGTTCAAGGACTCGCCCCTGGGGCGGATTCCGAGGGAGTGGGAGGTTTCGAGCGTCGCCGAGCAGTTCGACATCACGGCCGGAATCACTCTCGGAGCCCACCGGCGGCCAAGACACCATCCCCACCCCTACCTTCGAGTTGCCAACGTCTACCGCGACCGAATTGATCTTTCGGATGTGGCAAGTTTGGAGGCTCGCCCCAATGACTTGCTCGGCAAGACGTTGGCGTCCGGCGACTTGCTCGTGGTGGAGGGCCACGCGAATCCAGACGAGATCGGACGTTGCGCCATGGCGACGGAAGAGGTCGACGGGTACACCTTTCAGAATCACCTGTTCCGACTGCGACCGACTCGACTCTCCGCCGGGTTCGCTCTGCTCTGGATGAATGGGGCGAGCACTCGCCGCTATTGGTGGAGGATGTGCTCAACCAGTTCGGGCCTCAACACGATCAACCGAAGCCTGCTGAGCGCCGTTCCAGTGGCCGTGCTCCCGGTGCCGGAGCAACAGCGTGTGCTCGCGCTCGCCCGAGGAGCCAGCAGCCGCATCGAGCAGGAGAGCGAGGCCCTGCGGAAGCTCCGCACCCTCAAGCGTGGCCTCATGGACGACCTCCTCACCGGCCGGGTCCGCGTCCCCACCCCGGGCGCAGCCGACCCATGACTCGCGACGACCTCGATCGCCTCCGCGAAGGCTGGGACTTCGAGGCCAGGCGAGCCGGCGGCCGCGATGGCCGAGGCGCCGTGCCCGCCTCCCTGTGGGAGACCTACAGCGCGATGGCCAACACCGAGGGCGGCCTGATCCTGCTGGGGGCCAAGGAGCGCGCGGACGGATCGCTGGAGTCCACGGGCATCGCCGAAGTCGACAAGCTCGAGTCCGCCGGGAAGATCCGCGACATGACGTACACGCCGGCCGGGCGTGACGCGGAGCGCCCCCTCGCCAGTCAGACCGCGCTGAGCTTCCCACAAAGCGCGGCGAACTCCCCACAAAGCGCGGCGAGCTCCCCACAAAGCGCGGCGAGCTCCCCACAAGACGCCGAGCGGTCCGCCCGAACGGCACGAAGTGGTCGGGTCGGGGACGCGCGCTGGGCGCGCGCGGCCGACGTGCGTGACGCCGTGCTGGACCTCTGCCGCGATCGGTTTCGGACGGTGGAAGAGATCGCCACCGCCCTCAACCGGTCCCGCGCGACGATCCAGCAGAACTACGTGGCGCAGCTGGTCCGCGAGGGGCGGCTCGATCGGCGCTATCCGAGGAGCCCGAACCACCCGCAGCAGGCCTACCGGACGGCCGCTCTCCCGGAGGACGAGCCATGAGCAAAGGCCCCGAGTTCGAGCACGTCGAGCGACCCTTCATCGACCAGCTCCTGGCGATGACGGACGCCGCCGGCGATCACTCGTGGAAGCACACGACGGGCAACCTCGACCACCCGACCGCCACGGGCCGCGAGAGCTTCCGCGACGTGCTCATCGAGCCCGACCTGCGGCAGGCCATCCGCCGTATCAACCTCGACCCGAACGGCGACCCCTGGCTCGACGACGACCGCGTCACGCAGGCGGTCAACGCCCTCCAGCGGCTCGGCGCGGCGAAGCTGCTGGAGGCCAACCAGAGGGCCACCGAGCTGCTCATCAAGGGCACGGTCGTCGATGGGGTCGAGGGCTGGGAGCAGGGCCGGGGCCGCACCGTCCACTTCATCGACTGGGACCAGCCGGAGAACAACACCTTCCGGGCGGTCAACCAGTTCAAGCTGGCCTGCCCCACGGGCCACGCCGACAAGCACATCATCCCCGACATCGTGCTGTTCGTGAACGGCATCCCCGTCGTCGTGGTCGAGGCCAAGAGCCCGCTCATCGCCACGCCGCTGGAAGACGCCGTGAACCAGCTCCAGCGGTACGCCAACCGCCGCCGGGGCCTGGGGGTCGTGGACGTGAACGAGGGCAACGAGCAGCTCTTTCACTACGTGCAGTTCGTGGTCGCCACCTGCGGCGAGCAGGCGCGGGTCGGCACCTTCTCGTCTCTTGCCGTCCACTACCTGGCCTGGAAGGATACCAGCCCCGTCCCAATGGCCGAGGTGGCCGCCGAGCTGGGCAAGACCGGCCAGCCGCTCACGCAGCAAGAGAAGCTCGTCGCTGGGATGCTGCGGCCCGCTCACCTGCTCGACATCATCCGGCACTTCACCCTGTTCATGGAGGCCGGCGGGCGGACCATCAAGGTCGTCTGCCGCTACCAGCAGTTCCGGGCGGTGCAGCTCGCGGTGCAGCGGATGCTGACCGGCAAGACGCGGCGGGAGGACGGCGAGCACGACCGCCGGGGCGGGATCATCTGGCACACGCAGGGCAGCGGCAAGAGCCTCACGATGGTCTTCCTCATCCGCAAGATGCGGTCGCACCCGGCTCTCAGGCGCTTCAAGGTGGTGGTCGTCACCGACCGCCGCGACCTGGAGAAGCAACTCTCGGACACGGCGGCTCTGACCGGCGAGGTGCTGACGCGGGTGAAGGCCCAGGCGCGGGGCGCGAAGACCGTCTCGTCCTCCGAGGTCTTGCAGGAGGTGCTGGCGAAGAAGGGCACCGACCTCGTGTTCGCCATGATCCAGAAGTATCGGGGTGAGCTGGTCGAGGCCGATGACGCGACCGAGGACGAGGACGCCGAGGACGCCCCGACCAAGGCCCCGCCGAAGACGAAGCCGCTGCCGGTGCTGAACACCGACGAGGACATCCTCGTGCTCGTGGACGAGGCCCACCGCAGCCACACCAACACCGCGCACGCCAACCTGATGCGGGCGCTGCCCAACTGCGTGAAGATCGGCTTCACCGGCACGCCCATCATCATGCGGGCCAAGGGGCAGACCGCCGCCATCTTCGGCGAGTTCATCGACCGCTACACCATCAAGGAGTCCGAGGCGGACGGGGCCACGGTCCCCATCCTCTACGAGGGCCGGACCACCGGGGCCGCCGTCGAGGGTGGTGGCAAGCTCGACGAGGTCTTCGAGGACATGCTCGTGGACCGCACGCCCGAGGAGCTGGAGGCCATCAAGAAGAAGTACGCGACCAAGGGCCACGTCATGGAGGCCACGGCGCTCATCGCGGCCAAGGCCCGCAACATGCTGCAGCACTACGTCGAGAACATCCTCCCCAACGGGTTCAAGGCGCAGGTGGTGGCGGTCAGCCGGCGGGCGACCATCCGCTACTACACCGCCTTCCGCGAGGCGCGGGACGAGCTGGTGGCCGAGATCGAGGCGCTGCACCCGAACCTGCTAGACCTCGACGACGACGCCATCAGCAAGCTCGACCGCGACAAGGCGTTCCTGCTGCGCGCCCGCCGGTTCCTGCCGACCATCAAGGCGCTGGAGTTCGCCCCCGTCATCTCGGGGGCGCACAACGACGCGGTGGACCCGTCCGGCGAGTGGACGACGCGGTCGAAGATCGACGCCCGCATCGCCCGGTTCAAGATGCCGCTGTTCGCGGACGGCCCCAACACCTTCGACGGCGACCCCTCGACCGGAAGTGGGGCCGACCCGCTGGCGTTCCTGCTGGTGAAGTCGATGCTGCTGACCGGCTTCGACGCCCCGGTCGAGCAGGTCATGTACCTCGACCGCCACATCAAGGAGGCCGAGCTGCTCCAGGCCATCGCCCGCGTGAACCGGACCTACGCCAAGGGCGAGGTCGAGAAGGGCTTCGGCATCGTCGTGGACTACTACGGCGTCGCCCGGCACCTGAAGGAGGCGCTGGCGGCCTACGCCGCCGAGGACGTCGAAGGGGCCTTGCAGAGCCTCAAGGACGAGATCCCCAAGCTGCGGGACCGGCACCGCCGCGCCGTGGACGTGTTCACGTCACGGGACATCGACGACATCGCCAACGTCGAAGCGTGCGTCGAGCTGCTGCGCGACGAGAAGCTGCGGGCGGAGTTCCACGTCAAGCTCAAGCACTTCCTCACCACGCTTGACCTGGTGCTGCCACGGCCCGAGGGCCTGCCCTTCGTCAACGACGCGAAGACGCTGGCGCACATCCAGGCGATGGCCCGCAACCGCTACCGCAGCAGCGAGCGGCTGATCGGCAAGGAGGTCGGCGAGAAGGTCCGCAGGCTCATCGACGAGCACATCATCAGCCTGGGCATCGATCCAAAGATCTCGCCGCGGGAGATCACCGCCGACGACTTCGACGACCACGTGGACGCACAGCGGTCGCCGAGGGCCAAGGCCAGCGAGATGGAGCACGCGCTGCGGTACCACATCCGCAAGCACCTCGACGAAGACCCCACGCACTACGAGAAGCTGTCCGAGCGCCTGAAGGGCATCCTCAAGGAGTTCGAGGGCCGGTGGGACAAGCTGGCGGAGGCCCTGAAGAAGCTCGTGCAAGAGGCCAGGAGCGGACGTCAGGAGGACGACGCAACCGGCCTGGACCCCGAGACCCAGGCGCCGTTCTTCGACGTGCTCAAGCACGAGGCCGTGGGCAAGGAGAAGCTGGAGGGCGAGGCGCTCGACCGCATGTGCGCGCTGACGGTCGAGCTGGTGGAGCATGTGCAGCAGGAGATCGGGATCGTGGGGTTCTGGAGCAAGGCCGTGGCGCGGGAAGACCTGCGGGGCTGGATGTTCAGAACGCTGGACGACGCCGACGTGGTGCCGTTCGAGCGGCTCGATGCCGTGGCCGACAAGCTCATGGAGCTGGCGAAGGCCAACCACCACCGGCTGGTGCGCAGCTAGATGATCGAGGTCGCTCACGAACACCTGATCGTCGACGATCTCACCTTCGAGGTCCGCAGGAGCGTCCGGCGGAAGACGGTCGAGATCACCGTGGACCGAGGCGGTGAGCTGATCATCACGGCACCGCCCGGCGTCGCCGGTGACGTGCTCGGCGCCTTTGTGCGCGAGAAGAAGTTCTGGCTCTACACCCGGCTCGCCGAGAAGGAGGCGCTGCAGCAGCCCAGGGGAAGCAAGGAGTTCGTCTCGGGCGAGGGCTTCCCCTACCTGGGGCGGAGCTACCGGCTGCTGCTGGTGGACGCCCAGGAGGTGCCGCTGAAGCTGGAGTCCGGGCGCTTCAAGCTCAGGCGGGACGAGGCCCCTGGCGGCCGGGAGCACTTCATTCGCTGGTACGCCGAGCACGCCGCGCCCTGGTTGCGCAGGCGCGTCAAGGGCTGGGCCTCGCGCATGGGCGTTCAGCCCAGGGGCGTCGAGGTACGCGACCTCGGCTTCCGCTGGGGCTCATGCGGGCAGGCGGGCGGGGTCAACTTCCACTGGGCGACGATTCTGCTGCCCGTGACGGCGGTGGACTATGTGATCGTCCACGAGCTGGCCCACCTCGTCGAGCCGAACCACACGCCGGAATTCTGGCAGCAAGTGGCCCGCGCGCTGCCTGAGTACGAGCAGCGCAAGGCCTGGCTGGCGGAGCACGGAGGCCGCGCACTGCTCTTGAGCAGGGCCTAGCGGGTGATCGCGCCGGGGGCTGCGTCGCCCTGGGAGCCAGGCCCCAGCACTGCCCGCCAGGCCAGCGTCCAGGGGCGGGCTTTCCCCGCGGCGCCCGGTGGGCCCATGATGGAGGGGACCGGACCTGGAGAGTGCCCATGGCCGACGCCACCGCCATCGAGCTGGAGCGCCAGCTCCCCTTCCCCCCCGCGGCCGTCTGGGCGGCCCTGACGGAGCCGGGCCTGCACGCCCGGTGGTGGGCCGCCGGCGATGTGCGGCCGGTGCCGGGCCACCGCTTCGAGCTGGACATGGGGGCGTTCGGCGCCCAGGCCTGCGAGGTGCTGGCCGTGGAGCCGGAGCGGCTGTTCTCCATCCGGTTCGCGGTCGGGCAGCTCGACTCGACCCTCACCTGGCGCCTGACGCCGGCGGAGGACGGCACCCGCCTCGGGCTCGTGCACGGCGGGTTCAACCTCGAGCAGGAGAGCGGCCGGCGCGCGCTCGCGGGGATGGGCCGGGGCTGGCCGTCGGTGCTGCAGCGCCTCGCGGCGCTCCTGGAGGCGGAGCAGTAGCCGGATTTCCACCGCGCGGCCCTCGAAAATCCAGGAGGGGGCGCCACTACCCGCCTGAAACCATTGCAGTTTTCCCGGCGGCACGGTCTTCGCTTCGCGAGGACGTCATGCGCACCCGCCCCGCTCTCCTCTGCTTGCTGGCCACGCTGACGGCCTGCGCGCCGGCCGCCGAGCAGCCGGGCGAGGCCGCGCAGTACGTGGGCGACCGGGCCTTCCGGCGCGCGGTGCTGGAGGAGGCCCTCTGGCGGCCGGTGCTGCCCTACAGCCAGAGCCTGCTGGCGAGCTACGCCCTGCCGACCGGGGGCTGGGAGCTGCTGCCCCTGCTGGACGCGCGCGTCGCGCCCTTCCGGCGGGCGGACGCCGAGGCGCTGGCGGCGGGCGAGCCACTGACCCTGGCCGACGGCGCCGCGCTCGATCCGACGGATCCGGCGGTGGGGCAGGCGGTGTTCGCCACCCTGCCGATGCGCGCCGACCGCTACCTGGACTGGCTGGCGGCTCGCCCCGCGCTCTGGGCGTCGGTGGGGCTGCCCGAGCAGCCCGACGGCACGGTGCGGGGCCTGGTGCGCTTCGCCGAGCCCGACGGCACGGTGCGGGTGGGCATGGCCTGCGCCTTCTGCCACGGGGCCGACGGGGTGCCGGGCCGCGGCGAGCGGCGGCTGGATCTGGGCCGCGCGCGGGCGCTGTACGCGGTGGCTCGGGGCCAGGACGCCGGCGATCCGGTGCCCGTCGCGCTGGCGGCGTGGGGGCCCGGCCACGTCGACGTGACGGACGGCGCCCTCGACAACCCCACCGTCATCCCGGATCTGGTCGGGCTCGCCGAGGCGCGCTGGCTGAACCACAGCGGCGTCATCCGGGTGACCCGCCGCAGCACCTTCGCCGTGCGCTTCGAGACGCAGTACATCCTCGGGCACCGGATGCTGGCGCGGCCCGACCGGGCGCTCATGTGGGCGCTGGCGGCGTACGTCGTCGAGCTCGGGCCGGCCGCAGCGGCACCCCCGGCGTCGGCCGGCGCGACGGCGTTCGCCGCGCGCTGCGCCGGCTGCCACGAGCCGGCCTGGGGCTACGGCGGTGGCCTCGTCCCGGCCGAGGCCCTGGCGAGCGACCCGGCCGTCGCCCACGATCCCGAGCGCGGCACGGGCGCCTACCGGGTACCCCGCCTGCTGGGCATCGCCGGGCGCGCGCCCTACCTGCACGACGGCAGCGCGCCGACGCTCGCGGCCCTGCTCGACGGGGGCCACCCCGCCGGCGCGCCCCTCGACGCGGCTACCCGCGATGCCCTGATCGACTTCCTCAACACGCTGTAATCCTTGATGAAAGGCGAAGACCGATGCGCACCCTCCTGACCACCCTCGCCGCCCTGGCCCTCGCGGCCTGCGCCCAGGACACCGACGACGGCGCCGACGCGGGCCTCGAGCCCGGGCGGACGACCCTCGCGCTGACGTTCGTGTCGGGGCACCTCGGCAACTACTGGGACTGCCCCGAAGAGGCCCTGTCGCTGCCGGGCGGCGGCGCCCCGGGGGCGCCCGCGGAGCGCGCCGAGGCCGGCGACTGCGCCGAGGACTGTGGCCTGCTCAACTGCGACGCCGCCATGGTCGTCATCCAGGTCGAGAACACCGGCGACGTCGGCCTGGCCACGCTGCGGGCCGAAGACCTGGTCATCCACCTGGCCCCGCCCCAGGCCAGCGAGATCCTGGCGGTGACGGACGCGGCCACGGGCGCCCCGCCCGGGCCCCTCGCGCCCGGCGCCTCGGTGCAGATCCGCGTCGACTTCCGCGGCCCGCCCGCCGGCGACTGGCGCGAGCAGCTCCCGGTGGAGGTGGACGTCGTGGGCGATGACGCCGCGGGGCCCGCGGCCCGCGAGTCGCTGGAGACGCCCGGCCTGTCCCGCCTCTCGGCCGTCGCCACCTGAGGTGGGCGTCACGCTGCGCCCCGCCACCCTGGCCGACGCCCCGCTGCTGCGGCGCTGGGAGCGCGAGCCCCACCTGATCGCGACGCTCGGCGATGACGACTGGCAGTGGGAGACCGAGCTCGGGCGCGACCTGCCTTGGCGGGCGTCGCTCATCGCGGAGGTGGGCGGGCACCCCATCGGCTTCCTGGAGATCATCGATCCGGCCGCCGACGAGGAGCAGTACTGGGGCGACTGCGGCCCGGGCCTGCGGGCGGTGGACATCTGGGTGGGCGATCCGGGCTCCCTGGGCCGGGGCCTGGGCACCGAGATGATGACCCTGGCCCTGGACCGCTGCTTCGCGGCGCCCGACGTCACCGCCGTCGTCATCGATCCGCTCTTCGGCAACGCGGCGGCGCGGCGCTTCTACGAGCGCCTGGGCTTCGCCTTCGTGGAGCGGCGGTGGTTCGGCGACGACGACACCGCCGTCTACCGGCTCGAGCGCGCGGTCTGGGCGGAGTGTCGCGCCCGCTTGACGCCCGCCCCCTGACACCTGCCATGCCGGCGCGACGATCCCGGGGGTCAGGCGCCGAAAACGGCTGAAAACGCGGGTGGCACGGCCGCTGCAATCCTGTCTTGTCGAGCCCAGAGGGGCGAAACGAAACGAGATTCCGACCGGAGGCTTCCCATGAAGTTCAACACGCTGCACACCCTGACCGCTGGCATCGCCCTGAGCCTGAGCATGGCCGCCTGTGGCACCGCCGAGGAGGGCACCGACGACCTCGGCGCCGCCCTGGACCAGCTCGAGGCCCAGGCCGAGCAGGCCGCCCTGCGCGAGCACGGCGTCGACCAGGAGGACCAGGACGCCGCCGCCGCCGACGAGGAGGCCGGCGCCGAGCTCGGCGACGAGGCCGACGAGGCGCCCCGCCCCGGCGAGCGCATCGGCGACTTCTGCAACGAGCGCTCCGCCGAGGTCCTCGCCCGCTGCGAGGCCCGCCTCGCCGAGGGCGGGGAGCTGCCCGAGCAGGCCGAGAGCTGCGACGACGTCGCCGACCACGCCCGCCGCGAGTGCGTGCGCCGCGCCGTCCGCCACGTCCGCCACCGCATGGAGGAGCACAACGACGGCTGCTGCGAGGAGGCCCGCGGCGCCGCCCAGGCCTGCGTCGAGGCCGGGGGCGACCGCGAGGAGTGCCGCCAGGCTGCCCTGGACGCCGGCCGCGCCTGCATGGACGAGAACCCCGACCGCCCCTTGGCGGCCTGCGGGCGAGGCCGGCGGCGACCGCCCCGAGCGCCCCAGCCCCCGAGGGCGAGGAAGGCGGCGACCGCCCGGCGCCCCCGGCCGGTGAGGAGGGCGGCGACCGCCCCGAGCGCCCCCAGCCCCCCGAGGGCGAGGGCGACGACTGCCGCGGCGTGGCCCGCGCCGCCGGTGAGGCCTGCATCGCCGACGGCGGCACGCCCGAGGACTGCCGCCAGGTCGCCATGGCCGCGGGCGCCGAGTGCGCCGGCGTCGAGCTGCCCCCGCCGCCCGCCGACGGCGAGGAGCCCCCGCCGCCCCCCCCGGGCGCCGAGGAGCCGAGCGACGAGTGCCGCCAGGCCGCCCGCGCCGCCGGTGAGGCCTGCCTCTCCGAGGGGGGCGATCCCCTGACTGCCGCGAGGCCGCCATGGCCGCCGGCCGCGCCTGCATGGAGGGCTGACACCCGCCCGCCGCTGTCCCCGTCAGCGGCATGACAGCCCTGAACGCCCCCGCGATCCCCGCGCGGGGGCGTTCGCTTTCGGACCCCCGTGCCCCCCGCGCGGGGGTCTTCGCGTTCGGACCCCCGCGCACCCCGCGCGGGCGTCCCCCGCGGACCCGCCCCCCGCCGTCGATGACACTGTCGCGTTCTCTTGACGCTGCCCGGATGACACCCGCCATGTCAGCGTGACGATCTCGGGCCCCAACGACGAGAAAGCCCGGAAAACCTGGGTGGCACGGCCGCTGCAACTGTGTTCTGTCGAGCCCAGAGGGGTGAAACAAAACGAGATTCCGACCGGAGGCTTCCCATGAAGTTCAGCGCCCTGCACACCCTGACCGCTGGCATCGCACTCAGCCTGAGCATGACTGCCTGTGGCACCGCCGAGGAGGGCACCGACGACCTCGGCGCCGCCCTGGACCAGCTCGAGGCCCAGGCCGAGCAGGCCGCCCTGCGCGAGCACGGCGTCGACCAGGAGGACCAGGACGCCGCCGCCGCCGACGAGGAGGCCGGCGCCGAGCTCGGCGACGAGGCCGACGAGGCGCCCCGCCCCGGCGAGCGCATCGGCGACTTCTGCAACGAGCGCTCCGCCGAGGTCCTCGCCCGCTGCGAGGCCCGCCTCGCCGAGGGCGGGGAGCTGCCCGAGCAGGCCGAGAGCTGCGACGACGTCGCCGACCACGCCCGCCGCGAGTGCGTGCGCCGCGCCGTCCGCCACGTCCGCCACCGCATGGAGGAGCACAACGACGGCTGCTGCGAGGAGGCCCGCGGCGCCGCCCAGGCCTGCGTCGAGGCCGGGGGCGACCGCGAGGAGTGCCGCCAGGCTGCCCTGGACGCCGGCCGCGCCTGCATGGACGAGAACCCCGACCGCCCCGAGCGGCCCGCGGGCGAGGCCGGCGGCGACCGCCCCGAGCGCCCCCAGCCCCCCGAGGGCGAGGAAGGCGGCGATCGCCCCGAGCGCCCGCAGCCCCCGGAGGGCGAGGCCGGCGGCGACCGCCCCGAGCGCCCCCAGCCCCCGGCCGGTGAGGAGCCCCCGCCGCCCCCGGAGGGCGAGGGCGATGACTGCCGCGGCGTGGCCCGCGCCGCTGGCGAGGCCTGCATCGCCGACGGTGGCACGCCCGAGGACTGCCGCCAGGTCGCCATGGCCGCGGGCGCCGAGTGCGCCGGCGTCGAGCTGCCCCCGCCCCCCGCGGACGGCGAGCAGCCCCCCGAGGGTCGCCAGCCCCCGGAGGGTCGCGAGCCCCCCCCGCCGCCCCCCGGTGGCGAGGAGCCCAGCGAGGAGTGCCGCCAGGCCGCTCGCGCCGCCGGTGAGGCCTGCCTCTCCGAGGGCGGCGACCCCCGGGACTGCCGCGAGGCCGCCATGGCCGCCGGCCGCGCCTGCATGGAGGGCTGAACCGACTCCCCCCCGGCCGCTGTCCCCGTCAGCGGCCTGACCTCCCCGGGTCCCTGAGCGCCCCCGCGATCCCCTCGCGGGGGCGCTCGCTTTCGGACGTTCCCCATGGATTTCGAACACTTCTGGCCATCGCCCGCGCGCCGGCCCCCGGCGGGCTGGACACGGCCCTCGATCTGCCCCGCCGAGTCGGGCACCTTCGGGGCGGCCGTGCGATGTGGGAGCGACGATGCACACGAAGACCCTGGACGAGCTGCGCCACCCTCACACCTTCGGCGCCGACGAGCGCCGCGGCGCCGAGCGCCGGACGTGGTGGGTCATCGGGCTGACGGCGGTGATGATGACCGTCGAGATCGCCGCGGGGATGCTCTTCGGCTCCATGGCCCTGCTCGCCGATGGCTGGCACATGGGCACGCACGCGGCCGCCCTGGGCATCACCGTCTTCGCGTACGTCTACGCGCGGCGACACGCCGATGACCCCCGCTACACCTTCGGCACGGGCAAGGTCGGGGCCCTGGGCGGCTTCGCCAGCGCCGTGGGCCTGGCGGTGGTGGCGCTGCTGGTGCTGGTCGAGAGCGCGGTGCGCATGGCGGCGCCCGTGGCCATCCGGTTCGACGAGGCCATCGCCGTCGCGGTGATCGGGCTGGTGGTCAACCTCGCCTCGGCGCTCATCCTGCGGGACCACGACCACGGCCACGGGCACCACGGCCACCACGACCACCACGACCCCCACGACCACCACGACCACGACCACCACGACCACCACGACCACCACGACCACCACGACCACCACGACCACCACGACGGGCTCCACCACGACCACAACCTGCGCGGCGCCTACCTGCACGTCCTGGCCGACGCCCTCACCTCGGTCCTGGCCATCGCGGCGCTGCTGGCCGGCAAGTCCCTCGGCTGGGCCTGGATGGATCCCGCGATGGGGGTCGTCGGCGCCCTGGTCATCGCCCGGTGGTCCATCGGCCTGCTGCGCGACACCAGCGCGGTGCTCCTCGACGCCGAGATCCCCGCCGCGCGCCGGCAGACCATCCAGGCGGCCATCGAGGCCGACGCCGACAACCGCGTGGTCGACCTGCACGTCTGGCGCGTCGGGCCCCGGCACCTGGCGGCCATCGTGGCCGTCATCACCCATGACCCGCAGCCGCCGGCCCACTACCGGGCCCTGCTCGCGGCGCACGGCGACCTCGCCCATGTGACCATCGAGGTGCACGCCTGCGCCGGGGAGCCCTGCGCGGCCGACGCCGCGTGATTGCTACGTGATTTCAAAAGCCTACCGCGGCGCCAGCCGGGCCCGGTTCCTCGCTCGATCGCCGAGCGCGCGCCGGGCGAGGTCATGGCCCAGGTGCTGGCAGCCGGCGCCGATCCCGACGGGCGGGGACCCGGCGATCTGACCGCGGCCTTCCTGGCGGCCGCCCGGGGCGCGCGCTCGGACCTGCCCCGTGCGATCGGCGTCATCGAGGCCCTCCGGGCCGCGGGCGCGGACCTCGACGTCGTCTGCACCGCCGATCCCACGGGCCAGCACAGCGGCAAGACAGCGCGGCAGATCCTCAATGAACTCGGGGTGTTGCCGGGATGGCTCAGGCCCCGTCGGCGGTGAACCCGTTCTTGCGGTGGGTGCCATCGCAGAAGGGCTTGCTGGCCGACGCCCCGCAGCGGCAGAGGAAGGCCACGGCGCCGCGACGGACGGCCTTCCCCGTCCCACAGGTCACCTCGTGTGCCCCCGCCACCTTCAGCGGCCCGTCGCGCTGCGGCTCGATGACCAGCAGGCCCGGCTCGTCCCAGGCCGGCAGGCTCTCGGGCGGGGGGAACTCCCCGGTCGCCTGGAACCCCGCCGCGACGTGGGACCCGTCGCAGTACGGCTTGTTCTTCGAGGCCCCGCAGCGGCAGAGCGTCGCCCGCCGCGCCTCCACCCCGGCCACCCGCAGGTCACCGCGGACGGCGTAGGGCCCGTTCTCCCAGACCGCTACCACCCCGCGCCCAGACGGCTGCTCGGTGGGCGTCCCGTCCATCCGCTCCACGACGATGGCCCCGGACGGGCACCGCTCCGCCACCGCCAGCAGCTCCTCGGGGCTGGCCGCGTCCGGGTCGATCCACGGCCCGACGACGTTGGCCTTGAACACCCCCGGCTGCCCCAGCACGCAGTTGCGGGCGTGGATGCACTTCCCGCCATCGAACCGGACGCGCATGGTCGCGCCCTCGGCGATCTCGATGCTCACGCTGACCTCCTCCCGGCCGCCCCTCCGCGGCGCTGCCCAGGCGTACACCAGCCGCGGCGCGAGGAGAAGGGCCGAGGGATCAGGGGAGGCCGCGGGCGGGACGGAGGGTGTCGACGCCGAGGTAGGGCACGAGGGCCGCCGGGAGGCGCACGCTCCCATCGGCCTGCTGCCCGTTCTCGAGCAGCGCCACCCAGGTGCGGCCGACGGCGAGGCCGGAGCCGTTGAGGGTGTGCAAGTACTCGATATCTCCGGATTTTCGGCGAACGCGCAGCATCATGCGGCGCGCCTGGAACGCCTCGCAGTTCGAGCACGAGCTGACCTCGCGGTAGCGCGCCTGGCTCGGGAGCCAGACCTCCAGGTCGTACGTCCGGGCGGCGCTGAACCCCAGGTCCCCGGCGCAGAGCGCCACGCGTCGGAACGGGAGCTCCAGGCGCCGCAACACCTCCTCCGCGTCGTCGGTGAGGGCCTCCAGCGCGACGTCGGAGGCCTCGGGGGCCACGAGCTGGACCAGCTCGACCTTCTCGAACTGGTGCACCCGGATGAGGCCCCGGGCGTCGCGACCGTGGGCCCCGGCCTCGCGCCGCCAGCAGGGCGTCCACGCCGTCAGCCGGATGGGCAGGTCGGCCTCGGCGACGATCTCCCCCCGGTACAGGTTCGTCAGCGGCACCTCGGCGGTGGGGACGAGCCCCAGCTCGCCCCCGTCGGTCCAGTAGATCTCGTCCTCGAAGCGAGGGAGCTGGCCGGTGCCGAAGAAGGCCGGGCGGTTGCTCACGAAGGGCGGCGCCACCTCCAGGTAGCCCGCCCGCTCGCGGTGCAGATCCAGCATGAACGCCGCGAGCGCCCGGCTCAGCCGAGCGCCGAGGCCGGTCAGGCACGGGAAGCCCGCCCCCGCGACCTTCGCGCCCCGCGGCAGATCGAGCAGGCCCAGCGCCTGCCCGAGCCACACATGATCGCGGGGCTCGAAGTCGAAGGCGGGCGGCGCCCCCCAGACCTGCGCCACGACGTTGGCCTCTTCCCCCTGCCCGTCGGGGACGAGGACCTGCGGCCGGTTGGGCAGGCGGGCGGCGGCGTCCTTCACCGCCTCCTCGACGTCGTCGAGGCCGGCCCGGACCGCGGCGGCCTGCTCGCGCAGCGCCCGGCCCCGGGCCGGATCCGTCCCCTCCCCATCCCGCGCCAGGCGCTTGCGCGCGGCGTTGATGGCCTCCCCCTCCTGGACGAGGGCGCGCCGCATGCGGAGCAGGTGCCCGAGGTGGTCCAGGTGGACCTCGGGCGCGATGCCCCGCCGTCGCAGCGCCTCCTCGACCACCTCGGGCTCGAGCTCACAGAGCTTCAGATCCCACACATCGCACCTCCTCTCAGTGCCGGGTGGTGCAGCCGAGGCAGGCGCCCGCCGTGCAGGCAGGCGCCGCCCAGGGGCCGCTGTTGGTCTCACGCAAAGCCGCCGGCAGCAGGCGCCCGACGGCGAAGATCCGATCGAGGGTGTCATCAGCGCCATGGGGCGGCACCAGGCCCGCCATGGCCATCTCGGCGGCCGCGACGGCCGTGAGCGCCGCGAAGCCATTGCGCGGCACGCAGGGGTACTCCACCAGCCCGTAGGCCGGGGAGCACTCCAGCCCCACGAAGGGCGTGGCCGCGAGGGCGGCGGCGGCGTCGACCTCGCCGAAGCCGCCGCCCAGCAGGTGGGCCACCCCGCCGGCCGCCATCGCCGCGGCGACGCCGATCTCGCCCCCGCAGCCGGCCTGGGCGCCGCTGACGGGGCCGCGACCGAAGGCCGCCCGGCCCACGAGGCCCGCCACGAAGAGGGCCTGGACCTGGCGCTCGACCGGCAGATCGAGCCCCTCGCCGACGGCGATCAGGCTGCCTGGGACCGTGCCAGCCGCGCCCCCGGTGGGCGCCGCCGAGACCAGCCCCATCCCGGCGTTGAACTCCTGGACGGCGATGGCGTAGCGCAGCGCCGACCAGCCCAGGCCGAGGAGGGGGCTCATCAGCGGGAGCCGGCGCGCCCAGTCCCCGCTCAGGAAGGACGTCGCGTTGAGGCCCTCGACGCCCCGCCGGACGGCGCGGCGCATGACCGCCTGGTACTTGTGGCAGCCCTCGGCCCACACCGCCCCCGGCGTGAGCTGCGGCCCATCGCGCTCCCGGAGCGCCAGGGTCTCCAGGTACAAGGCGAGGTCGGCGATGGAGAGCGAGAGCGCCGTCGCCGTGGCCGTGACGGCCGCCAGGCTGAAGGGGGCCACCCGGTGGAGCTGCAGCAGCGCGTCCTCCACCGGGCGCAGATCCAGGTCGGGGGGGACGGGACAGGGGACGTCAGTGGAGGCCGGCATGGTGCACCTCCTCCACGGCGTCGCAGGGCTCCACCTCGACGAGGCCCCCGCCGAGGGAGACGCCGCGCAGCCGCACGACGCGATCCCCGCGGCTCGCCGTGATGACCAGCGTGTTGGCGTGGTGGTCGGGCCGCTGGACGCGCCCGAAGTCGACCCGCAGGCCGGCCGCCTCGGCGAGGGATGGCGCCATCGGCGTGCGCGGATCCGTGGTGCGCAGGCCGAGGAGCCCGGCGATGACGGCGACCGGCGTCCGGTGCCCGTCCCCGGTGCTGGCCAGGCTGTTGTAGAGGGCCACCGCGGCCCGGTCGGGCTGCCCGCCGAGCGACCGATACACCGCCAGCGCGATCTGCTGCGGGCCGGCCGTGTGCGAGCTGGACGGGCCGTGGAAGTCGGGTCCCTGCACATCCCGCAGGATGCTCAGGGGCGGGGCGTACCAGCCCCGCTCGGCGGGGCTGAGGGCGATGACCGTGCCGCGACACGGACAGGGAGAGGCCGGCTCGCTGGCCGGCCCGGAAGACATGGCGTCCACCATGGACACACTCCTCGGTGCCTCTCCTGGCTCCAGGCCGGGAGGGCGACGGCGGGGCACCCGTCAGCACCGGGAGTGTGGCTACGGCTCCGCAGCGCGATCGTACGTGCCCGGGTTTGTTCTTCGTGGTCGGCTCGGGTAGAGTGAGCGCTGGCTACGGCTCCGCAGAGGGAGAATTCCCACCGCGGTCCGTTCGAGCCCGGGTGCTGCAACACCCGGGCTCGCCACTTTCCCTGGCACGCCGACCCCCTCCATCACACCGGTTCGGACGTTCGAGCAGGTCTCCACACCTCCTCTCAGGCCTCGAGGCCGCGCCGCGCCCCCGCGTCCCGCCCGTCGAGGCGGAGTCCGCGGCGCGGCCCCCCCTGCGCTGGCCTCCCGTGGCGGGAGGCGTTCGCTGTACCATGGGTACAACTACGTATCTCCCGTTGTAGGCGAGTGCCCACGGCGGCGGCAAGGTCAATCGGAAGACATCGGGATCGATCTTTTTCTTGTCCAATGAAATCAGGATGTTGAATAGATTGATATCGACCGTCCCCAGGCCCGTTGGAGCCTGGAAGGCCCTAGAACCGGCTACCCGCGAAAGCACTCGCGCCAGCACTCGCGAATACCGCCGTGGCCCCGGAGGTGCTATGCTCCGAGTGGCTGGAGGCGACGACGTATGGACACGACCACGAAGCTGGCCGGGCTCATGGACTGGATTCGCCGCGTCCGCGCCGCGCTCGCGGGCCAGCTCAACCTCGTGACGGACGACCCTGGCCGGTTCCCCGGGCGTGGCCACTACGATCGCTCGGCGCGCGCCACCCTCCGCCTCCTGGATGACGTCGTCGCCGCCCGGGCGGTCTGGCTGCATGGCTTGACCGAGGCGAAGGTCGCCCAGCTCCCGGCCGAGCTCGTGTCCGAAGAGGTGCTGGCGGCCTGGCAGGCCCGCCGACGCATCCGGGAGTGGCGTGGCCAGCAGGTGGCGACGAGCGGCCGCGTGGTGCGCCTGCCCGATGGGCTCATCCCCGACATCGCGGCGGCGCGGGGCGCCGTCGGGCTGGTGCTGGAGCAGCTCGACCACTGGGATCCGACGGGGCAGTGGTGGCGGTGGACCCGAGATTTCCAGGTCTCGCCGCGGAGCCCGGATCCGAGCTGGGCGGCCAGCCCACACGGCTTCAACCATGGCAATGGTCTGGACCTCCTGCGCGCCGTCGTCGCACCGCTGGCCGAGCTGCTCGGGATGTGGGCGCACCGCCAGCTCGCCCGCAACGTGGCCGAGTTCGCGGATCACGCGACCCGGGTCCGCCGGTTGGCGACCGAGCTCACCGCGCCCGCGCTCGCCGCGCAGGCCGAGAGCTTCCGGGCCGCGGTGGCTGGCGTGGTCGAGGGGTGGGGGTGCCCAGGCACGGTCGTCTGGTCCTGGCGCCAGCCCGGCACCCTGGCCGCGGAGCGGGCCGAGGGCGAGGCGGGGCTCGACGCCGCCATGGGCGGCAAGGCCCAGCCGGGCGCGCGAGGCGAGGAGCTGCTGACGCTGGTCGCTCCCCGGGTCGACTGGGGCGCGGTGCTGATCCGGGTGCCTCCGGCGGCGACGCCAGCAGAGACGCGCGCCCGGCTCTGGCAATGGCTCGGCCGCCTGCATGACGACTTCCCCCACCGCGACGCGGGCTTCCGGGACTATCTGCGCCGGCCGGGCGGCTACTCGGCCCTGCACACCGAGCTCGTCATCGGCGACGCCCTGCATGCCGTGCCCGTGCGCCTGGTGGTCGACGGCGACGCGTTCGTGCCCAACATGGAGGCCATGGTCGAGGCCCTGCGGGGCGCCATGCGGCCGACCGTCCGCGTCTTCACGCCCGCCGGTGAGGTCAAGGAGCTGCCGGGCGGCGCGACCGTCCTGAACTTCGCGCTGTCGATTCACAACGACCTCGCCGCCCACTGCGAGGGCGCCATCCTGAACGGCCAGACCCGGGTGGGCCCCTTCGATGTGTTGAGCGATGGTGATCGCGTCGAGGTCCTGCGCTCACCTGAGCTCATGCCGCTACCGCCGGGCTGGCGAGATCGGGTGCCCCCCAGCACCGTGCATGACGTCGTCCGACGTCTCAGCCGCCTGCACGAGGCCGCCGACGTGGAGGCCGGTCGGCGTGCCGTCCGCCACCATGCCGCGCGCTTCGACCTGGACGGCCTCGACGCGGCGAGCATCGACCACGCCGTCCAGCGGACCGTCCAGGCCCGGGACTGGGGGGGCCGCGGCGATGCGCTCTCCGTGCGACAGTGGCTGCGGCGGCTCGCCCCCCAGACCGGCCTCAAGGCCGAGGATCGCGCCGACCTGCCCCTCGACGCCGAGCTCCGGGACCGCCTGCTCAACCAGGTCTGCAGCATCCTGAGAGAGTCGGTCGTGGACGTCACGCTGGAGCTCCCGCCCGAGCTGGCCGAGCACAGCGTGGACGACTGCCCGCACTGCAACTCCGGCGCCGGCGACCGCAGAGCCATCGAGGTCCGGGAGGGACGCGTGATCGTCCATGAGAGCACGAAGGTCTCCTGCGCCCAGGGCGATGTCATCCCGCTGGCGCCGCGCTACCAGCGGCGGCTACGCCACTGGATCGTCGCCGAGACCCACAGCCGACAAGGCGTCGCTGGTGATCTCATGGAGGTCTTCAAGAACAAGGGGATCGACATCCAGGAGGTGGTCGCGCGCCACACCAGCCTGGGTCGAGGTCTCTTTCGGACGGAGATCCGGCCCATCGATCGAGAGTCGGAGGACGCCCTGCTGGTCGATCTCCGCACCGTCGGAGGCGTGCTCGATGTCTACGCCGTCGGCGAGCACCAGCAGGAGCAGCTCAGCTCGGAGTTGCCACCACCACGCGGGCGGCCTACCCGCGCCCATGGCACCGCCTACGTCGTCGGCCCCCCCGTCTGCAGCGACCACCACTTCTACGGTCGCGACGGGCTCATCGGCGATCTGCTGGCCGCCCTGCGCCCAGACAGTCGGGCGGCCACCGGTCGAGGCATCTATGTGTTTGGGCCGCTGCGAGCGGGCAAGACATCCCTCGTCCTCCGGGTGCAGCATCTGCTGCGCCGTCAGGATCCCATGGCCGTGGTCACCCACCTGGCCGCCAACCTGCCCGTCAATGACTATGCCGGCGAACACTGGGAGCACTTCGAGCCTCGACTGCGCAGCCAGCTCGCGGACGACCTGGCCCGCTGGGCGGAGGGCGCCGGCGGCACGCTCTGGCCCCATGCCGACAGCCCGGGCGTGGCTGGCCTGGTGGAGTCGGTCCTGGAAGCCGCCGACGCCGATCGCCTGCCACGCATCGTCCTGATGATCGACGAGGCCGTGGGTCTGATGGCTGCCACCGAGAAGCTGGGCGGCTGGGCCGACTTCCTGGCCTCGATCGACCGCCTGCGCGCGCAGGGGGTGCGCCTGATCTGGGTGGGTCCGCCTGCCCGGGTCTGCGCCGGACAGACATCGGGCTACGTCGACTTCCTCAAGCCATGCATGCAGCTGCGGGTGGGGCCCTTCCAAACGGCGGACGAGGTCAGAGATGTCTTGATGGCCCGCCTGGCGGATCCCTACCCGCCCCGCACCCTCGGCTGGAAGCAAGCCAGGAAGGTCCTTGAATTGACCGGAGGCGAGCCGGGCTGGGTGCAGGCCCTCGGGCGCGCCCTGGAGGCCACGGCGCCCGCGCGCAGCTCCCTGATCTTCGACGGCCCCGCGGTCAAGCGAGCGGTGGGGCAGCTCGTCCGCGACGATCTGCTGTTCTATCCGCGCACGGCGCACGCCGGCACCTTCTCCAACTGGTACGGCGATGTCAGCGGAAGAGACGCCTGGAGCGCGCTGCGCGCGATGGCTCGCTGGCGCGCCCAGCGCCCGGGCATGGCCGTGCCGCTCGCCGCGCTGATCGAGGCGCTGGGCCAGCCAGCCGAGGCCGTCCTGGACGTGATGCAGGCGCTTGAAGAGATGGGGGCGGTCACGACCTCGGTGGAGTCCGCCCACGCCTGGACCTTCGTGGCCGCGCTCCTCGAGCTGTACGTCGGTCGCCACGCGGGAGTCACCCATGTCCACTGAGCCCTCCGACGGCGTCCTGCCCATCTCGGCCTTCTATGAGCGGCAGCTCGGCAGCGTCCGCCTGGGCCGCGTCGCCACGAGCCATGGCTGGTTCATCTGGGCCCCGCCGGGTCAGGGCGTCCACCAGGCGGTGGTCGAGCACATCGAGCACCATGCGGATGGCCTGCGCCTCCGCGTCCTTCGCCCCGGCGATCCCGATCGGATGGCGACGACGGCGCTGGAGGCTGACGACGTCCTCTGGGTCGTCGTGCAGGTCGAGCGAGACTTCAACCGGCTGATCATGCGCCCCGACGCCCTCGGCCAGGCGCTCCGCCGCGGCCACGCGATCGTCACGTCCGAGGTGCCGCCGAAGCTCATGGTCGACGACCGCACCAGCCACCGCGCGCTGGACAAGGCGATCTGGTCGGGCTTCTGGACGTCGGGGCTCTGGCAGCACGAGCGGCTCGATCCCTGGCGCGCAGACAACCGCGAGCGGGTGACCCGATGGTGCCAGCAACAGGCGACCACCCGGCTTCGGATGCCAGCCACGGCGGCGGCGCTGGATCCCCCGGAGGTTGGAGGGCACCCGACCGTCCTGCGCGCGGCCTGGGGCCGCCTGCCCCCGCTCGAGGCCCCGTTCCGGGCGGACGAGCTCCCCGCCGAGGTCATCCGCCTGGCCCTCGCCTCCGAGGAGCTGCGCCGCCTGCGGCAACCGGTGGCCGACCTGCTCGCCGCGGACGTCGCCGACGAGGTGCTGCCCTTGCTGCGGCGCGTCTGCGACCTGCCCGCGCCCGAGCTGGCGGCCGTCGCGGCGGAGGAGCTGGGCCTCGTGCGAGCCGCTGATCTCCTGCGCGACGTCGGGCTCGTCCGGGACCTCCCCAGCGGGGGCCTCGCCCTCGCCTGCCCGCTCTTGCTCGCGCACTTGCGGGTCGCCCTGACCACCGCCGCGCCCGCCAGCCGCCCCCCCGACCGGGTGGCGCCGCCGGCCGTGGAGGTGCCGGCGGTCATCACGGTCGCCGCCGAGAGCGACCGCCGCGGCACGCTCCACTTCGGCACCGAGCTGGCGGTGCCGCTCTCCGGGAGGAAGCAGCTCAAGCTCGCCCAGCGCGCCGCCGCCGCGGCCCAGGGCGTGACGCCGCCCGTCGCCATCGAGCAACTCATCGGGTTCGTCGGGCCCACCCACAAGGCCGTCGAGATGCAGGTCGAGCGCCTGCGCGGCGCCATCGAGCGGGCCGGCGGCGCCCGCGACCAGCTCGAGCGCCAGCACTCCACGCTCATCCTGCGCATGCCGAGCCGGGAGGGCGACCCGCCGACGCCTTGACCACCGCCGCGGTCAGATCCGACGACGCCGCCGTCTCGTGCCCCCAGGAGGTGCGCGATGGGTCGAAGCGGGCGTCGATGGGGGTGGTTGCTGGGGCTCGCCCTGGCGGGGTGCATCACGGTGGATCAGGCCGACGACGAGGTGCTGGAGGGTCACCCGCCGGATCCGGATGCCTGGTGGACGGACGGGCAGCCGCCCCCGGACGCGGCGACGCCCCCGGACGCGGCGACGCCGCCGGACGCGCGGCCGCCGCGGCCGCCCCGGGACGCGGCGGTCGATCCGCCAGACGCCGAGGGGCCAGATCCGCAGGCCGCGTGCGGGGAGGCGCCGGCGGTGGCTGATCGCTGCCTCGCGCTCGCGGCCACGGAGGTGCCGGCCGCGCTGGGGTGCGCGCCGGACGCCAGCCTGCGCGTCGAGGTGGTCGACGGCTCGGAGCCGCCGGCGCTCGGGGGCGAGTTCTTCGGGCCCCGGCCGGTGGACACGCGCTTCGCGCTGGTCGGGGACCGGGTGGAGGGGCCGGTGCGGTGGCACCTGGAGGGCAGCGTGCCGCCCGGGGTGTGGCTGGATCCGTGCGCGGGCCACCTGCAGGGGGCGCTGGAGTGGCCGGGCGAGGGCGAGCTGGCCGTGGTGGCCACGGTCGGCGACGCGGACCGCTGCCGCTTCACCCGGCTGCCGGTCGACACGGCAGCGACGGCCTGCGCCATCGAGCTGGGCGAGGCGACCCACACGCTGGCCGCCGCGCAGGTCGGGCAGGCGTACACGGCGAGCGTCCCCATCTGGAACCCCGAGGGCGGCCAGGGCCGCGGGCGCGTCCGCCTGGAGGCGGGGGCGTTGCCGCCCGGGCTGGCCCTCGACTGCGACGGGGCCCTGATCACCGGGACGCCACAACGGGCCGGCCGGTATGCCTTCGACGTCCGCTTCGTGGAGTACGCCTGCGGGGGCGTGACCCAGATCGAGACCATCGAGATCGAGGTGGCCGAGCGGGATCCGTGCGCGGGCCGGTGCGGGCCCGACGAGCTCTGCGTCATCCACTACGACGGCGGCTGCGAGGCCAGCCTGACGTGCGCGCCCAACCCCCTCGGCTGTGCCCCCGGCACCTGCAGCCCCGAGTGCCGGGCCCACTTCTGCGCCGAGGGCCACGTCTGCGATGGCGAGACGTGCGACGCGACCGACCGCGGCGCCTTCCGGTGCTACGGGCCCTGACGCCCCCCGGGAAAACTCTTTTAGAACAGCGGGTTGCGCTAGCGAAGCCCGTAGCGGGCCAGCTTGTCGAGGAGCGTCACGCGGCTGACGCCGAGCTGGCGGGCGGTCTCGCTCTGGTTGCCGCCACACCGGGCGAGGGCGTCGCCGATCAGGCGCTTCTCGAAGGCGGCGACGCGGGCGCGCAGGTCGAGGCTGGCGTCGGGCGGGCCGTCGTCGTCGGGGTCGACGTCGAGGATGGGGCCGTCGGCGAGGGCGATCATCGACTCCAGCGTGTGCTCCAGGGCGCGGACGTTGCCCGGCCAGGGGTCCGCCTCCAGGCGCCGCAGCAGGCGGGGGGTGAGGCGCAGGTCGGGCAGGCCGAACTGGCGGCCGAAGCGCGCCGCGAAGTGCTCGGCGAGGGGCACGATGTCCTCGGGGCGCTCCCGCAGCGGCGGCAGGTGCACGTTGACGACGTCGAGGCGGTAGAAGAGGTCCTCGCGGAAGCGCCCGGCGGCCACCTCGGCGCGCAGGTCGCGGTGGGTGGCGGCGATGAGGCGCACGTCGACGCGGACGGGCCGGTCGGCGCCCACGGGGCGGATCTCGCCGTCTTGCAGCACGCGCAGCAGGGTGCCCTGGGTCCGCAGATCCAGCTCGCCCACCTCGTCGAGGAGCAGGGTGCCGCCGTCGGCCTCCCCGAAGAGGCCGCGGCGGGCGCCCTGGGCGCCGGTGAAGGCGCCGGCCTTGTGGCCGAAGAGCTCGGCCTCGGCCAGGGTGGGCGGCAAAGCGGCGCAGTTGAAGCGGACGTAGGGCTGGTCGCGGCGACCGGAGGCGCGCACGAGGGCGCGGGCGACGAGCTCCTTGCCGGTGCCGGACTCCCCCGTCACCAGGACGGTGACGTCGCGGGGGCCGACGCGCTCGACGCGCTCGGCCACCCGGCGCATGGCGTCGGACTCGAAGACCATCAGGCGGGCCAGGGCCAGCTCGGCGCGCAGGCGGCGGTTCTCGTCCTGCAGGCGGGCCGACTCGAGGGCCCGGCGGACCACGCGCACGACCTCGTCGTTGTCGAAGGGCTTGGCGAAGTAGTCCGTCGCGCCGCGCTTCATGGCCTCGACGGCGGCGCGCTCGGAGCCGTGGGCGGTGACGAGGATGACGCGCGGCGCCCGCGGCAGGGTGAGCAGGGCGTCGAGGAGGGCCAGGCCGTCGAGGCCCGGCATGCGCAGGTCGGTGATCACCAGGTCGACGCCCCCCTGCCGGGCGCGGGCCAGGCCGGCGTCGCCATCGGCGGCCTCGTCGACGTCGAAGCCCTCCTCCTCGAAGAGGGCGCGCAGGAGATAGCGGACGGCGGGCTCGTCGTCGACGACCAGGATGCGGGGCGTCATGGCGTCTCCTCGGTGGGGGGCGAGAGGGGCAGGTCGAGGGTGGCGATGGCGCCGCCGCCCGGGGCGTCGTCCAGGGTCAGGCGGCCGCCGTGCTGGTGGGCGATGGCGCGGGCGACGGTCAGGCCGAGGCCGTTGCCCTCGGGGCGGGTCGTCACGCCGGCCTCGAAGAGGCGGGCGCGCGGGCCCTGCGGGAGACCGGGGCCGTCGTCCCGCACGGTGAGGCGCACCCCCTCCGCCGAGGGGGCAGCGCCGAGGACGAGGCGGCCGGGGCCGCCCATCGCGTTCAGGGCGTTCTCCACCAGATTCACGAGCACTTGCCGCAGCTTGCGGGCGTCGCAGCGCAGGGGTGGGCAGGGCTCCGCCTCCACCTGGAGGGTGACCCCGCGGCTGGCGGCGGTGGCCTCGTAGAGCCGGGCGACGTCGGCGACGAGGGTCGCGGGGGGCACCGTCGCCATGCTCAGGCCCTCGGTGGGCCGCGACAGGTTCAGGAAGGCGTCGAGGATGCCGCCGAGGCGCTTCACCTCGCCCATCATCACCCCCATCTGCTCGGCCTCGCGGCTGCCGGGCTCCAGCTTGCGGGCGACGAGGGCCGACAGGCCGGTGATGGCGGCGAGCGGGTTCTTGAGCTCATGGGCCAGGCGCCCGGAGAGCTCGCCCAGCTCCCGGTTCTGGGTGCGCAGGGCCGCCAGGACCTCCGCGCGGGCCTCCGCCTCGGCGCGGGCGGCGCGATCCAGGTGGCCACGCAGGAGCAGGCCGATGCCGCCCCCGACGGTGGCGATCAGCAGGATGACGGCCGCGATGGTGACGAGGTGCAGGGCGTCGGGCGGCGGCGCGGGGGAGGAGCGCAGGAACGCGGGCACGGTGAGCGGCGCGCCCGTCAGGCGGAGGGCGAGCAGGCCGAGGAGCACCAGGGCGATGAGGCCGATGATGGGCAACAGCCAGCGACGGCGCCCCAGCGCGATGGCCAGGACGACGGCGACGGGGATGTAGAGGGGCAGCGCGGGGCTCTCCAGGCCCCCCGTCGCCACGATGATGCCGGTGTGGATGGCGAAGACCGAGGCGACCCGCAGCCCGATGCGGCCGGGGGTGAGGCCCGGCCGGCCGCGCTCGCTCAGCGCCTCGAAGACCATGATCCCCAAGGCAAATCCGGCGGCGCCGGCCAGCGTCCACAGGCGCCAGGGCGAGGCGGGCTCGAGGAGCCCGAAGACGGCGGCCAGGCCGAAGGCGATGCCGATGACGCCGACGCGGGCCCGGCTGAAGAAGGCCTCGAAGGCGGTGAGGGCGCCCAGGCTGCGGGCGGTGAGCGTCGGCGGTTCGAGCATGGATCGGCCTCCCGCCCCGACCGCCTTGCAAGGGGCTGGCCGCAGGCCTGCGGTGGGCATTCAGGGCCCGGCCCGGGGCGACCTGCAAGGAAAACCGACACCCCCTGTCGGGATGCCTGTCGGACGCCGCGCGGCGAGCCGCGCGCTGGCGGCGGCGCTGCGTGGCCCGGGGCCGTGGCACGGCCGTTGCGGAAGGGCCACGGCGGAGGCTTGTCATGATGCGTTCTCTCTCGACTCTCGGCCTGGTCGCCCTCGCGGGGGCCGCCTGGGCCGAGCCGCTCACCGAGGCCACCGCCATCGAGCGGGCCCTGGCGCGGCACCCCGCCCTGGCGGCCGCCGGCTACCAGGTCGACGCCGCGGAGGCCGGAGCTGACCGGGCCGGCGCCGCCTGGCTGCCCCGGGTGGAGGCGACGGCGCGGGTCGTCGCCCAGGGGCCGACGCCGACGCTGCACATCGACACCGGCCTCACCCCGCCCGGGGCGCCGGCGCCCCTGAGCATCGAGCGCGAGATTGGCCAGACCGTCTCGGCCAGCGTCGGGCTGGAGGCCGGCTGGCGGGCCCTCGACTTCGGCAGCCGGAGCGCCTATGAGGCGGCCGCCCGGGCAGGCGTCGACGTCGCACGGGCCGACGCGCGGGACCGCGCCGCGACGGTGGCCTGGGCGGTGCGGCAGAGCCTCGCGGCGGCGGTGTTCTTCGCCGATGTGGTGCGCACGACGGAGGGCTCGCTGGTGGTCGCCCGGGGCACCCTGGCCGACGCCCGGGCGGCCCGGGAGGCCGGGCTGGCCGCGGGGGTCGACGTCGCGGCGGCGCAGAGCCGGGTGGCCGACCTGGAAGGGCGCGCCGCCGAGGCCCACGCGAGCCAGCAGAAGGCGCTGCAGACATTGCGGATCCAGCTCGGGCTGCCGGCGGACGCCGCGCTGGAGCTCGCGCCGACGCCCCTGGCGCTCCCCGCCGAGGCGACGGCGCCGCCCCCGGCGGTGGCCCGCCTGGTCGCGGCGGCCGAGGCGCGGGCGCATGAGCGCGAGGCCGTGGAGCGCGGCTTCTGGCCGACGCTGGATGTCTTCGCGACGGGGGCCTACGCCGATCCGCGCACCTTCGTCGAGACCGACGCCGGGCTCACCTGGCAGGTCGGCGCCCGAGCCGCCTGGCCTCTCTTCGACGGGGATCAGCGGCGACGTCGCGCGCGCCAGCTCGACGCCGAGGAGGCCGCCGCCCGGGCCGGCGCCAGCGCCGCGGTCGAGCAGCAGGCCATCGCCCGGGACGACGCCGACGCGCGCCTGCGGGCGGCCGCGGCCAGCGCGGAGGCCGCCGAGCGGCGCGTGCAGGCCGCCCAGACCTACGTGACCGCCGCCCAGGCCGGCGAGGCCGCCGGCACCGCCCGCCGCCGCGACGTGGAGCAGGCCGAGGATCGGCTGGACGCCGCCCGGCTCGCCCTGGCGCAGAGCCGGTTCGACGCCGCCCGCGCGCGCGCCGACCGCCTGCTGGCCGACGGCATCGCCTCGACCCCCGACCTCAGGGATCCGCCATGAAGCGCTTCGCCCTCCTCTTCGTGATCCTCATCGCCGGCCTGTCGGCCGTGCTCTACCGCAAGCTGCAGGCCGAGCACGCCCGCGCCGAGGCGCCCGCCGGCGGCGGCGGGACGGTGGAGGCGACGCGCGTCGACGTGGCGCCGCGGCTGGGGGCGCGGATCCGCGCCATCCACGCCCGCGCCGGCGACGCGGTGAAGGCGGGGCAGCTGCTCGTGGAGCTGGACTGCACGGAGCCCGAGGCGGCGCAGGCCGAGGCGCGGGCGGCCATCGCGGCAGCCGAGGCCGTCGCCCGGAGCGCGGCCGCGTCGGTGGGCCAGGCCGAGGCCATGGAGGCGGCGGCGTCGGCCCAGGCGAAGGCCGCGGCCGCCGCCGTCCGCGGGCAGAGCGCCCACCGGGCCGGCGTCAACGTGCGCCGCAAGACGGCCCGTGCGGACGGCCGGCCGCGTGACGACGCTCGAGGGCGGCGGGGGCGTCACCGCCAGCCAGCTCGACGAGGCGCGGACGGCCGCGGCCGCGCTGCAGGCCGAGGCCCGGGCCGTGGACGCGCAGATCGCGGCGGCGCGCGCCGGCGAGGGGCCGCGAGCGCCCAGGTGAGCGCCGCCGAAGCGGCCGTGCAGATCGCCCGGGCGCGCAGCGAGGCGGCCACCCAGGACGTAGCGCGCGCCCAGGCGGCCCTGCGCCGCGCCGACGCCCTCGCCGCGGAGTGCCGGCTCGTCGCGCCGGTCGACGCCCTCGTCCAGACGCGGGCCGCCGAGCCCGGTGAGCTGGCCCGGCCGGGCTTCCCGCTGCTGATCCTGCTGGATCTGCGGCGGGTCACGGCCACTTTCTACTTGCCGAACGCGGAGTTGGCGGCAGCGCAGCCCGGCATGGCGGTGGAGGTCACCGCGGACGCGTGGCCGGATCGGCGGTTCCAGGGCAGCGTCTCCCAGGTGGGGCTCGAGGCCGAGTTCACGCCCCGCAACGTCCAGACGCGGGAGGACCGCGACCGGCTGGTCTATCCGGTGGAGGTCGCGCTAGAGAACCCGGACGGCGCCCTGCGACCCGGGATGCCGGTCGAGGTCGCCCTGGTCGGGACGGGAGGCCGGCGGTGAGCCTCGTCGCCCGCGGGCTGCGCCGGCGGTTCGGCGCCGAGGTCGCCGTGGACGACCTGTCGCTGGCGGTGCCGGGGGGCGAGCTCTACGGCCTCGTCGGCCCGGACGGCGCCGGCAAGACCACGACGCTGCGGATGCTGGCGGGTCTGCTCGTCCCCGAGGCCGGCACCGTGGAGGTGGACGGCCAGCGGCTGGGCCCTGACGCCGGCCCCGCGCGGGCGGCGCTCGGCTACATGCCGCAGCAGTACAGCCTGTACGGCGACCTCAGCGTCGACGAGAACCTCACGTTCTTCGGGCGGCTCTTCGGGCTGCCGAAGGCCGAGCGCGCCGCGCGGATGGAGCGGCTGCTGCACATCACGCGGCTCACGCGGTTTCGGGACCGGCGGGCCGAGGCGCTGTCGGGGGGCATGTACAAGAAGCTCGCGCTGGCGTGCGCGCTGCTGCACCAGCCGCGGGTGCTGCTGCTGGACGAGCCCAGCAACGGCGTCGATCCGGTGAGCCGACGGGAGCTCTGGGACCTGCTGCACGACTTCGTGGAGGGCGGGATGGCCGTCCTCCTGTGCACGCCGTACATGGACGAGGCCGCGCGCTGCCACCGCGTCGGGCTGCTGCACCACGGGCGGCTGCTCGCGGAGGGGGCGCCGGCCGACCTCGTGGCGCGGTTTCGGCACCCGACCACCCGGCTCTTCGTGGACGACCGCGATCGGGTCGAGGCGGCGCTGGCGGCCGACGACGCCATCCTGGCGGTCTCGCCGGAGGGCGCGGCCCTGCGGGTGGTCGCGCGGGCGGAGGCCGGCGACGTGCTGGCCCGGTACGGCGGCCGCGTCGAGCCGGTGGCGGCCGACTTCGAGGACGTCTTCCTGGGGCTCCTGCGGGATCCCACGGCCATCGCGAGGGCGGCATGACCGGCGAGCCCGTCATCACGGTCCGCGGCCTGACGCGGCGGTTCGGCCAGTTCACGGCGGTGGACCGGGTGGACTTCGATGTCCAACCCGGTGAAATCTTTGGCTATCTCGGCGCCAACGGCGCGGGGAAGAGCACCACCATCCGCATGCTCTGCGGCCTGCTGGCGCCCAGCGAGGGGCAGGCGCAGGTGGCCGGCCACGACATCGCGCGCGACCCACGCGGCGTGAAGCGGGCCATCGGCTACATGTCCCAGAAGTTCTCGCTGTACCTCGACCTCACGCCGGCCGAGAACCTGGCCTTCTTCGCGGGGGCCTACGGCCTGCGGGGGGCCGAGCGTCGGCAGCGGGTCGAGCAGGCGCTGGCGGAGGCCGAGCTCGTCGACCGGCGCGACACGCTCACGCGGGACCTGCCCGGGGGCGTGAGGCAGCGGCTGGCGCTGGTCTCGGCGCGGCTGCATCGGCCGGCGGTGCTCTTCCTCGACGAGCCCACGGCGGGGGTCGCGCCCGACGCGCGGCGGGCGTTCTGGCGGGACATCCGGGCGCTGGCGCGGGCGGGGACGACGCTGTTCGTCACGACACACCACCTGGACGAGGCGGAATACTGCGGCCGCGTCGGCCTGATGGTGGACGGGCGGCTGGTGGCCCTGGACACCCCGGCCGGGCTGAAGGCGGCGCACGTCCCGGGGCGTTTCATCGCGGTGGAGAGCGCGGCGGGCCCGGCGGCGGCGCGGGCGGCGCTCGACGGCCTGCCGGGCGTGCTGGGAGTCCAGACGTTCGGGCGACGGCTGCGGGTGCGGCTCGCGGCGGACGCCTCGGACGACGCCCTCCGTGGCCGGCTGGTCGCCGCGGGCCTGCCGACGCCGACAATCGAAGCGGGCGACGCGACGCTGGAGGACGTCTTCCTGGAGCTCGTCCGCCGCGCCGAGCCTGGGGAGGTGGCGGCGTGAGCGCGCTGGTCCGCGTCGGGGCGCTGGCCCGCAAGGAGCTCGCGCACCTGCGGCGGGACCCGCAGATGCTCGCGTTCGCGCTCCTGCTGCCCGTGGTGCTGCTGCTGCTGTTCGGCTACGCCATCTCGTTCGACCTCGACCGCATCCCGCTCGCGCTGGTCGACCAGGACCAGACGGCCCAGAGCCGGGCGCTCGGGCAGCGGCTGACGGCAGGCTCGCTGTTCGTGGACGTCGCGCGGCCACCCACGGCCGAGGCCGCGGAGCCGCTGCTGCGGCGGGGGGTCGCCCGGGCCGCCGTGGTCATCGACGACGGCTACGCCCGTCACATCGCCCGCGGCGAGGCGGCGCCGGTGCAGCTCGTGCTCGACGGGGCCGACAACAGCACGGCGGCGGTCGCGCTGGGCTACGCCACGGCGCTGGCCCGGGCCGAAGCGCCCTCGCCCCCGGTCCAGCCGATCGAGCTGCGAGCGCGCTCCCTCTTCAACCCCGGCCTGCGCAGCGCCATCTTCATCCTGCCCGGGCTGATGACCTTCATCCTGGCCATGGTCGCCGTGATGCTGACCGCGCTCACCGTCGCGCGCGAGTACGAGCGGGGCTCGATGGAGCAGCTCTTCGCCACCCCCGCGAAGCGGCTCGAGATCATCCTGGGCAAGCTCGGCCCCTACTTCGTGCTCGGCCTGGTGCAGGTGCTCCTGGTGCTCACGGTCGGCGTCGCGCTCTTCGGCCTGCCCGTGCGGGGATCGCTGGCGCTGCTGTTCGGGGTCAGCAGCCTCTTCCTGCTGGCCATGCTGGCCCAGGGGCTCCTCATCAGCGTGGTCACCCGCAGCCAGATGATCGCCTCCCAGGTCGCGGTGCTGTCGACGCTGCTGCCGACGCTGCTGCTGAGCGGCTTCATCTTCCCCATCGCCAACATGCCGCTGCCGCTGCGGGTGCTGGCTCAGGTGTTCCCGGCCAGCCACATGGTCTCGGCGCTGCGGGCCATCCTGCTGCGCGGGAACGGGGTCGACGCGATCGCGCGGGATTGCCTGGCCATCGGCGCCTTCTTCGCGGTGGTGCTGCTGCTGACGACGCGACGGTTCCGCCGGACGGTCGGAGGCTGACAACATGTGGACTTCACAAGGGAAAGCGGCGAGGACGCCATGATCACCGAGGCCCTCGCCGTCGCCGAGAAGGAGGTCCGCCAGACGCTGCGCGACCCCCGCACGCTCGTGGTGCTGGTCATCGCCCCGCTGCTGCAGCTCATCGTGCTGGGCTTCGCGGTCAACCTCGACGTGGACCACGTCGCCACCGTCGTCGTCGACGCGGACCGCACGAGCGCGAGCCGGGCCTTCACGGACGGCTTGCTCGCCGGCGACACCTTCACGCGGGCCCCGGACGCGGCGGACGCCGACGACGCGCTCGACCGGCTGACGGCCGGCGAGGCCAGCGTCGCCCTCATCATCCCGCGCGGCTTCGCCGCCGACCGCGCCGCTGGCCGCACCGCGCACCTGCAGACCATCAGCGACGGCAGCGACGCCCAGCGGGGCACCATCGCCCAGAACGCCATCGGCGCGTACGCCGCCCTCTTCGCCCTGCGCGACCAGCCCGCCGGCCTGCTGCCCCGGGGCTACCCCGACGTCCGCCCGCGCGTCCTCTACAACCCCACCTTGAACAGCCGGGTCTACTTCGTCCCCGGCGTCGCGGCCACGCTCATCCTGGTCGTCACGCTCATCGTCACCTCCATGGGCCTGGCCCGGGAGAAGGAAGCCGCGACGCTCGAGCAGATTCTCGTCACGCCGCTGTCCCCCGGCGCGCTCGTCGCCGGCAAGACGCTGCCGTACGCCCTGATCGGCCTCGTCGACCTGGGCCTCGTCGTCGCCTTCGGCGCCGTGCTCTTCGGCGTGCCCGTGCGCGGGAGCCTGCCGCTCCTCTTCACGGCGGGTGCGCTCTACCTGCTGACAACCCTGGGCCTGGGCCTGCTCGTGGCGACGGTCGCGCGCACGCAGCAGCAGGCGTTCATGGCGGCGTTCTTTCTGATCTTGCCGATGGTGCTGCTGTCGGGGTTCATGAGCCCGGTCGCGAACATGCCGGTGGCCTTGCAGCCCTGGACGCTGCTGGACCCGGTGCGGCACTTCGTCGAGGTGCTGCGGGGTGTCTTGCTCAAAGGCGCGGGCTGGCGCGACCTCGCCCCCCAGCTCATCGCCCTCGCCGGCATGGGCACGACCATCTTCCTCCTCTCCGCCCGCGCCCTCAGCCGCAAGCTGGCCTAGCCCCCGCGAGGCTACCGGGTATGCCGACAGGACGGTGCAACACTTCGACCTGGCTGGAGGTAGCCCGCCGGAACCTACCGGGTATGCCGGAGGGACGGTGCAACACTTCGACCTGGCTGAACGCCGGGTGGCCCGGTCAGACAATCTCGGGGTCGCCGCCGGTCGTCGGCCTGGCCACTTTGGCCGCCGGCCTTGTCGGCTCGGCGCTGGGCGCGCCGCTGTCCGCCACGCTGGACGCACGGGTGCCGTGCCGCGCCCCGCGCATCTCCGTCCTGCTTCGCGTCGGTCGACCGTCGTCAGGCCGCGCCGGGGCGCGGTCGTCTTGGCCGGGCGAACGCCGGCGGCAACGTGTGGCGAGGCCACGGGATCATCGGCTGCGCCGGGTCGGCCTGCCATGCGTAGTAGGCCCGGGTCGAGACCGTGTAGGCCGCGCGCAGCTCGGCGTGGAGGGCACGCCATGCCTCCTGGTGCTCGGGGGGCCCATGAACGACGGGGGCGGGGCTGCGCGTGCGCTCCTTCGGCCGGGTCATGGGGTCGATCCTGCGCAGCGCCTCCGGCGCAGGGATCCGAACGCCCGCCTTCTTGCGGCGGGGCCGCGCCTCGGCCGCCAGGTCATCCGCCAGCGTCCACATCAGCGCGCGGTGGTCACGGACGGACAGCTCCTCGAGGCCCGGCAGGCGGTCGACGCGGACCCGCAGGGTCATGGGTTCCTGGTTGGCGTACTGGAAGACCCCCTCGACGGCCTTGCCGAAGAGGAGGCAGGGCGTCGAGCTGGGGAAGATGTCTTCCGCCGGATGACGCGCGAGGAACTGGGCCGTCGCCTGGCCCATGATGTAGCGCAGGCGCTGCAGCGCATGCTCCAGGGTCGTGATCTGGATGCAGTGGTTCTGCTCCAGCAGGCTGCCAGTTCGATCGAGCAACTTGTTGATGCGCCTGGAGATCTCGCGCAGCGTCCACTCCAGGAAGGCGCTCTTCTCGGTCAGCGTCGGCGCGCCGATCAGCAGGTGCAGGTGGTTGGAGAGGAAGTGGAAGGCGTACACATCGACGAGCGGGAACATCCGCTGCGCCTGGGCGAGGACGCCGAGGAGGATCTCGGAGCAACGCTCGGTGGGGATCAACGCGAAGCGGTCGTCGATGACCTTGCTGGTCGTCTCGTAGATCGCCATCAGCACCCCGAGTCGCGCTGTAAGCACGGCGAACTCGGGGACTTCGATGCGGAGCTTCTCGGCCATGGAATCGGACCTCCTCGTTGGTTGGCCCTCTTCACTTCGGTCAATCGCGGCGCGTGTCGCACACTTTCTGAAAAAAAGTGCCCGCGATGCGCGCCAGCCGGCCTCCCGCCTCACCGCACGTTCGCGCAACAGCCTACCGGGTACGCCCGTGCCCCCCTTCAAGATTCTGGTGTCTTTGGAATGTGTCCCGTGCGCCGAGGCCGTCTGGCCTACCGGGTATCCCTTTGGGACCGTGCAAGAGTGTGGTGGAGCTGGAACGGGTGGGCGTGCCGGGGGTGGCGGGCGGTCTCTGACCGCCGCCGGCTAGGCGTCAGCGCCTTCGCTGACCCAGCGCAGCAGGCGCCGCAGCCGGGACGGCGGCGGGGCGAGCAGCGCCCCCATGTCGACGCCCGTCCGGACGAGCAGCGCCTCGCGGGCGGCCTCCAGGCTGGCGGGGTCGTGGGGGTCGTACGCCAGGATGTCATCCGGCGGCTCGTCGCCGTCTCGGCTGGGATCGTGGTCGTAGAGGAGAATCGCAGTCACCGGACCTCCAGGCTCCCACATGGAGCCGCAGGCTGAGCATCTGCCTCTGGTGGGTCAGGTCGGCATCGCCTCGGTGACAATCCCGCGTCATCACCCCGCGGGCGCGCCGAGCCTGGGTGGGGACTCGAGCAGGCCGAGGGCGTGGGCGGCGCGCAGCACCAGCAGACGCAAGTGCCCGTCCTGCAGGCGTTGCTGCTCGAAGGCGAGCGCCTGCAGGGGGACCCAGAGGAGGGCGGCGCCCGGGTCGGTGACCTGCGTCACGAAGGGGTAGACCACCTCGGGCGTGGCGCCCGGGGATGGGTGGTAGCGGCCGCCCATGGGCCGCAGCGAGCCCGTCACGACGCCCAGCTCGTCGGCCATCCGCCGCTGGAGCCAGGCTTCGGCTTCCCGCTGGCTCGCCACGCCCCGGGGCAGGCGCCAGGCCGGGGCGACGGGCAGGTCGCTATGGCCCGTGAAGGCCTGGGCCGTCGGCCGGTCGTCGTCCTCGACGCCGATGAGCACCTGGCCGTCGACCCGCCGAAGGAGCGCGACGGCGGCGGTCTGCAGGCTCAGCGTCCGCGGCTCCACCCACTCCAGCGTCCGGGCGGCGCCCGCTTCGCCGGTGGCGTCCAGCTCGAAGAACGTGGCGGCCTCCACCCGCAAGAAGCCCGCGCCGCCCGGCGAGCGAGCGAACCGCCGGCGTCCGCGGGGGGCCAGGACGTCGGCGACGGCCGTGGTCTCGGCGCCGCCCGGCTCGTCGGCTAGCGCCACCTCGGCGCCGATCCACGGCCCCACCGCTGCGCCCTCGGCGAGCAGCAGGCCGTACGTCGCGAGCTCCAGGCGGGCGTCGGGCAGCCCGCCGACCTGGGCGGCGCGGAGCACCTGGCAGGCCTCCATCGCCCGCGCCACGCCCGACGTCCCGAAGCCCGACACATCGGGCAGCGCGAGCGCCACCCGCGTGGGCGTGATGTGCACCCGCGCCGTGACGATCTGGGCCTGCAGGCCGCCCGCCGATGGGTACCAGGGCGGCGTCACCTCGACTCGGCGGATGGCGTCCGCCGGCACGTCGGCTGTCGCCAGCACATGCTCGATCACCTCACCGACGGCGCCGTCGCCCAGGGGGCCCGTCAGCGGCTCCGTCACATAGGTCGGCGCGCGGGTGCCATCCAGCGCCGGCCCCACGACGTTGAGCTGGCCCAGGAGGGGGCGGGGGTAGCTGCGGCGCGCCAGGACGTGCAGCGCGTCGCCCTCCCGGAACCAGGGCAGGACGTCCACCGTCGTCCCCGGGCGGGAGGCGAGGTCGTGCACGGCGCCGTCGGCCAGCCGCCGCCAGTGGCTCAGCCGCAGGAAGCCGACGGGGGCCGCCGCCTCGGCCCGGAAGCCGACGCCCTCCCCCGCCCCGACCCGCTCGGCGGCCACGACGTAGTTGGTCGCGGGCCAGTCCAGCGGCACGCCCGCGGGCGTCCACCACGCGAACCGGCCCTCGAACCGGTGCTGCACGATCCAGGGGTTGCGGATGGGCGTCGACGCGAGCAGCCGCAGGCCCTCGGCCGCGCAGGCCGCCTCGAACCCGGCCTGCGTCAGGTAGGTGTACTCCTCCTGGGCCTCCAGCGCCCAGTCGCGCCGGTAGTCCTTGCGCAGCAGGAACTCCACCGCGTGCCGCCGGTCGAGGGCGAACCGGCGCCAGCCCGTCGGGAGCGGGGGCTCGCCAGGCCGCCCGCCGCGCTCGACCACCGGGAAGCCGCGCTCCCCTTCCGGCAGCAAGAGCTTGAACTCCTTGGAGAATCGGAGCAGCAGCGCCGCCGACGAGCCCCCCGCCCCGGGCCCCTCGGGCGGGGCGTCGTCGTCCGGCAGGTCGAGCCAGACCTCGCCCGCGCCCGGGTCGAGGAAGTCGCGCACCACGAGCACGCCGCCGGGCGCCAGCATGCGCGCCTGCACCCCCATCGCCCGGGCCGCGGCCCCCCGGTCGTAGCCGTTGAAGCTCGTCACGTGGTGCAGGACGGAGCTGTCGAGGATGGCCTCGAAGACGCCCGCCGGCAGGCAGGCCTCGGCGATGTCGCCGACCTCGAAGCGCAGGTTGGGCAGCGCGTACCGGGCCCGGGCGCGCTCCACCATCTCCGGGTTGATGTCGACGCCGACGACGTCCAGGCGCGGGTAGAGGGCGGCGAGCGCGTGGCTGCCGGCCCCCGAGCCCATGCCCATGTCGGCCACCTCCCCCTCGCAGAGCAGGTGCGCGGCCACGAGGGCCACCTTCTGGCGCATGGAGGCGTCCATGCCGGCGAGGTAGCGCGCGTAGGCGTCGCCCGCGCCGCGGTCCTGGGCGTCGTAGGTGTCGCTCATCCCCGCAGTGTGCACGGGTGGGGTCTCTCGGGCGAGGGCGCGTCATCGAGGCGGACACGCGCCGCGGACTGTGCGAGGCTCCGCCCACGCCGCTCGCTGGAGGACGCCATGCTCCGTCGCCTGTCCGTGCTGCTCGCCCTCACCGCTCCCTGGACGTCGGCCAGCCTCGCCGCGCCCGACGACCAGGCCCCGAGCGGGGCCCCCGCCGCGCCCCCCCGACAGCCCCAGGACGCCCAGGCGTTCCCGGTGGGCCAGTGGCCGGAGGGGCTGATGGTGAGCGGGGGCTCCGTCTGGGTGACCGAGAGCGGCGTGCGGTCCGTGGCCCGGCTGGACGCGGCGACGGGCGAGCGGCAAAAGACCATCAAGATCGGGCGGTTGCCCGTCTCCATCGCCGCCGCGCCCGACGGCGCCGCCATCGTGCAGGTGAGCACGAACAAGGTGATCAAGCGCATCGACGCGAAGACGGGCAAGGTCGCCGAGGTCGTGAAGACGCCGGACGGCCCCGAGGAGACGGTGGTCGACGGCCCCTACGCCTACACCCTCCTCTGGCAGGCCGACAGCTCGGCCGGCTCGTCCGTCCTGCGCACCCACCTGGCGACCCGGAAGACGACGCGATCGGCCAACACCGGGGCGGACGCCTTCGGGCTGGCCGTCGGGGGCCGATCGGTGTGGATCGCCCGGGGCGGCGGGGAGGTGTCGGTCATCGACGCCACGACGCTGGCCCCCCGCGGCGTGGTGCGCCTCGGGGGCCGGCCCTACTACGCCGCCTATGGAGCCGGCGCGGCGATCATCGCCGGGAGCAAGGCCGTCGCTCGCATCGACCCCGAGACGCTGCAGGTCACGGCCCGCGCCGAGCTGGGCGCCCACGTCCGCGCGGTCGCGGCCTTCGACGACGTCGTCATCGTGGGCACCGTCGACGGCGATCTCTGGCTCCTCGAGCCGAAGAGCCTGGCGGTGCGGGTCATCCTCACCCCCTCGACCGTCTTCGAGCCCCACGGCATCGCCCGGGATGGCCAGACCGTCTGGGTGACGACGCACTCGGGCCTCGCTGGCGGGGATGGCGGCGCCGTCGTGCGCGTCGCGCTGCCCTGAGGCCATGGCCGGCCTGCTGCTCGCGGCCCTGCTCGCCGCGCCGCCCATCGCCCTGCCGCACCACGCCTTCCGCCTGGACAACGGGCTGCAGGTGCTGGTGCACGTCGACGCGCGCCTCCCGCTCGTGGCCGTCGACCTCAGCTACCGGGTGGGCTCGGCCGACGAGCCCCCGGGCCGGACCGGCTTCGCCCACCTGTTCGAGCACCTGATGTTCATGGGCACCGCCCGCGCGCCGCGGGGCGCGTTCGACGCCTGGATGGAGGCCGAGGGCGCCTGGAACAACGCGTGGACGAGCGAAGATCGCACCGACTACTACGCCGTCGGCCCGGCCCACACCCTGCCGCTGCTGCTCTGGCTCGAGGCCGACCGCATGGCCGCGCTGGGGGGGCAGATCGACGCCGCGAAGCTGGATCTCCAGCGCGACGTGGTGCGCAACGAGCGGCGCCAGAACGTGGAGAACACGCCCTACGGCCTCGTCGATCTGCACCTGCCCGCGCTCGTCTTCCCGCCGGATCACCCCTACCACCACCCGGTCATCGGCTCCCATGAGGATCTGCAGGCCGCCACGGTGGCCGACGTGCAGGCCTTCTTCCAGGACTGGTACGGTCCGGCCAACGCGACGCTGGTCGTCGCGGGCGCCGTCGAGCCGGCGGCCGTCGAGGCCCTCGTCCGGCAGCAGTTCGGGTGGATCCCCCGCGGGCGCGCCCCCGTCCGCCCGCCGGCGCCGCGCCGCGCGCTCCCCGCGGCCGCGGTGACGACGCCGCGCACCGTCACCGACCGCGTCGACCAGCCCCGCGTCATCCTGGCCTGGCCGAGCCCGGCCGAGTTCGCCGAGGGGGACGCCGCCATGGACGTCCTGTCGGCCATCCTGGCCAACGGGAAGAGCAGCCGCCTGCACCAGGCCCTCGTCTACGGCCGCCCCGTCGCCCAGGACGTCTACGCCGGGCAGTGGTCGCGGCGGCTGGGATCGCAGTTCGTCGTCTGGGCCACCGCCCGGGCCGGGACGGACGCGGACGCCCTGGAGGCCGCCCTGCGCGAGGCCCTCGCCGCGGCCATCGAGCGCCTGGACGAGGATGACGTGCAGCGCGCCGTGCGGGCCTTCGAGCGCACGTTCGTGACCGGCCTGGAGTCGGTGTCGGACCGCGCCGCCCAGCTCAACGCCTACCTCGCGGCCCCTGGCGATCCGGACTACGTCGCCCGGGATCTGGCCCGCTACCAGGGCCTCAACGCCGCCCGGGTGCGGGAGGTGGCGCAGGCCGTGCTGCGACCCGGGGCTGGAGCGACGCTCCGGGTCCTCCCGGAGGCCAGCCGGTGATGACCAGCAAGAAAAAGCCAGCAAGTCCGGGCAGATGGTGGCCCCTGGCCGTGCTGGCCGTGCTGATCACCCTGGCCGTCGGCTGCGGCGCGCCGCCGGTGGACCGGCTGGGACCGCGCCCGACGCTGGCCCCGCCCACCGCCTACACGCCCCCCGTGCCCACCGTCATCGCGCTGCCCCGGGTCCCGCCCATCTGGCACCTCCAGCGCGCGTCGGTGCCGCTGGTCTCCGTCGTGGTGGTCGTGCCCTATGGCGCCGCCGCCGATCCGCCCGGCAAGGCGGGGCTGGCCGCCCTCACCGCCGAGATGATGGAGCAGGGCGCGGGCCCGCGCGGCGCCCTGGCCCTGGGCCGGGCGGTGGAGCGCCTGGGGGCGACCATGACGGTGACGGCCGGCGCCGACGCCAGCCGGGTGAGCCTGACGGTGCTCGCCGACCGCCTGGAGCCCGCCCTGGCGCTGCTCGCCGACGTCGTCGCGCGGCCGCGGTTCGAGCCGGCGGAGTGGGCCCGCACGCAGCCCGTGTGGATCGACGGCCTGCGCAGCCTGGCCTACGACGTCGGGGCCGTCGCCGACCGCGTCGCCGACGTCTGCCTCTTCGGCCTGGATCACCCGTACGGCCACCCCATCGACGGCCTGCCCGCGACGGTGAGCGCCGTCACCCTGGCCGACGTGAAGGCCTTCCACGCGCGCTACTGGCGGCCCGAGCGCGCGACGGTGGTCGTGGTCGGCGCGGTCGACGAGACCACCGTCCGCCGCCTGGCCCCATCGCTGGTGCTGCAGTGGGCCGGACCGGGCGAGTCGCCCCCCTGGCCGACGGCGACGGCCCCCGCGCCGCCGGGGCCGCCCGTCGTCGCGGTCGAGCGCCCCGACAGCCCGCAGACCATGCTGCTGCTGGTGGCGCCCGGGCAGGCGCTCTCGGCCGAGGCGCAGGCCGCGCAGGATCTCGTGCACCTCGTCCTCGGCGGCATGTTCACCTCGCGCCTGAACCTGAAGCTGCGCGAGGAGAAGGGCTACACCTACGGCGCGGGCAGCGGGGCGCCGCACCTGCGCGGGCCCTACCGGCAGGAGGCGAGCGCGGCCGTGCAGGCCGAGGTCACGGTCGCGGCCATCGCCGACCTGCGGGGCGAGCTGGCCCGGTTCGCGGCCGACGGGCCCACGCCGGCGGAGCTGGAGAAGGCCCGGGCCGCCGCGCGGGCCGCCGACGTGGAGATCTACGAGGGCGTCGAGGCGACGGCGAGCCGCCTGGCCGGCCTCGCGGCCCTGGGGCTGCCGCCCGACGCGGACGCCCAGGCGGCCCGGGCGCGCGAGCAGGTCGACGCCGCGGCCGCCCGCCGCGCGGCCGCGGCGCTCGGCCTCGAGCGCGGGACGCTGGTCATCGTCGGGGACGCCCCGACCATCCAGGCGGCCGTCACCGGGCCGATCGAGCGGCGCGACGCCGAGGGGGCGCTCGTCAGCGAGCGTTGAGCGCGTCCACGACGGCGTGCGTGTCCGCGATCCGGGCGAAGTCCACCGTCACGAAGTTCGGCAGCCGGCCCGTCGCGGCCAGGCAGGCGTCGGCGTGGGCCTGGAGCGTCGGGTTCGCGGCCTCCGCGAGGCTGGGCAGCGCGATGGGCCGGGTGAGGAAGTGATTCAGAATGAACAGGGAGTTCGCGGGGTTGCCGCGGTTGGGGGCGCAGCCGAAGTCCTCGACCTGCTCGACGTGGAAGGGCGTCTCCCAGGCGTAGGCCCAGACGTCGTGGTGCCAGGCGGGGCCGCCGGGGCGATCGGTGAAGACGACCAGGCGGTGGCCCGCGGCGATGAGCTCGCCCAGCGTCGGCCAGGGCTCGCCGAGGGGCTGGGTGTGCAGCAGGGGCAGCAGGCCGGCGTCGGCGAACGCGGCGGCGGTCTCGTCAGGCGTGATGTAGGCCTCGAAGATGATGGAGACGACCTCCCGCGGGTGGGCCTCCAGGAAGGTGCGGATCTGGCCCAGGCCCTCGACGAGCGGGGTGCGGCCCAGGGCGCAGTAGCCATGGCAGAGGAAGAGCCCGTCCGGCTCGGCGTAGGTGTCGAGCATCAGCGCCCGCGCGCCCTCGGCGAGCTGCGTGGGCATGTCGGGGGCCTGGTTGGGGGGCCGCAGGCCGTCCGCGGCGTTGGCCATGGCGTTGTGGGTGGTGAGGTAGGCCACCTCGTCGAAGCGGCGGTCGCACAGGGCCGCGGCGCCGTTGCAGGCGGTGGGATCGGCGCCGAGGTCGGCGGGGCCCGCGTCAGCAGCGGCGTCCGCGGCGCCAGCGTCGCGGGTGGCGTCCGCGTCCTCGGCTGCCCCGTCGGCGCCGGCGTCCTCGGCCGCCCCGTCGGCGCTGGCGTCCGGCGGGCGGGCATCGCCGGCCGCGGTGCTCCCCTCCCCGCACCCGCCGAGCGCGAGCGCCGCCAGCATCAGCGCCCTCACGCGGCCCTCGCGAACGCCAGCAGGTGCCCGTCCGGATCGAGGCAGTAGGCCGCGACGTCTCCCCAGGGCCGTGCAGCCAGCGGGCTGACGAGCCTCGCGCCGGCCACCAGCGCCCGCGCCAGGCAGGCCGCCGGATCGTCGACGCGCAGGTAGAGCTCGGCGCGGGGCGCGCCACGGGCCGCCTCGGGATCGACGGCCCCGCCGAGCAGGCGCTTGATGCCGGCCTCGGGCATCAGGCCCAGGACCGCGCCCGCCGCGACCGGCAGCTCGGTCATCCCGGGCACGTCCAGCGTCGGCGCCGTCGCGAGGGCGTGGGCGTAGAAGGCCGCGCTCGCGGCCTGGTCCCGGACGAAGAGGATGAAGTGGGCCTGGGCCATGGCCCCCACTGTCGCCAGCGGCGCGGCCCGAGGCAAGAGCGCCTTGATCGCTGGCGCCTGCTCATCGTATATCGACGATGAACGCTCGGAGCCCTGCCGTGGAGACCCCCTGCTGCCCGCCGGCCCGCCCGGCCCCGATGCCCGCCGACGAGGGCGCCGCCAACGAGGCTCTGGCCCGCCTCGCCAAGGCCCTGGGCCACCCCGCCCGGGTGGCCATCCTGCGCCTGCTGCTGCGCCGGGAGGCCTGCGTCTGCGGCGAGATCGTGGACGAGCTGCCCCTGGCCCAGTCCACCGTCTCCCAGCACCTCAAGCAGCTCAAGGAGGCCGGCCTCATCCGGGGCAGCGTGGATGGCCCCCGGGTCTGCTACTGCGTCGAGCCCGCCGCCGTCGAGCTGCTGCGCGCGCTCGTGGCCGACCTGCGATGAGCGCAGGCCTCGGCCGCTTCGAGCGGTACCTCTCCCTCTGGGTGGCGCTGGCCATCGGCGCCGGCGTGGGGCTCGGGCTGGCCTTCCCGAGCGCCTTCGCGGCCATCGCCCGGCTGGAGTGGGCGCGGGTCAACCTCGTCGTCGCCGGGCTCATCTGGGTGATGATCTACCCGATGATGCTGAAGGTCCGCCCGGGCAGCCTGCGCGCCGTCGGTCGGCGGCCCCGGGGCCTGGCGCTCACCCTCGTCGTCAACTGGCTGATCAAGCCGTTCACCATGGCGGCCCTCGGCGTCCTCTTCTTCGAGCACCTGTTCGCGTCGCTGGTGCCGCCCGCCGACGCCAGCCAGTACATCGCCGGCATGATCCTGCTGGGCGTGGCGCCCTGCACGGCCATGGTCTTCGTCTGGAGCCACCTGACCCGCGGCGACGCCGCCTACACCCTGGTGCAGGTGTCGGTGAACGACCTCGTGCTCGTCGTGGCGTTCGCGCCCATCGCCGGCCTGCTGCTGGGCGTGACCGACCTGACGGTGCCCTGGGAGACGCTCGTGGCCTCCGTCGTCGTCTTCGTCGTCGTGCCCCTGGCCGCTGGACTCTGGACGCACCGCCACCTCGCGCGCGGGGCCGACGCCGAGGCCGCCATCGACCGCCTGGCGGGCGCCCTCAAGCCCGCGTCCATGCTCGGCCTGCTGCTCACGGTGGCGCTGCTCTTCGGCTTCCAGGCCGAGACGCTGGTGGCCAGCCCCGGCCGCGTGGCCCTCATCGCGGTGCCCCTGGCGCTGCAGAGCTACGGCATCTTCGCGCTGACGTACGGCCTCGCCCGCGCCCTGCGCCTGCCGTTCAACGTCGCCGCGCCGGCCGCCCTCATCGGCACCTCCAACTTCTTCGAGCTCGCCGTCGCCGTGGCCATCAGCCTCTTCGGGCTGGGGTCGGGCGCGGCGCTGGCCACCGTCGTCGGCGTCCTCATCGAGGTGCCGGTGATGCTGTCCCTCGTCGCCTTCGCCAACCGCACCCAGGGGTGGTTCGCCGCCCCCCAGCCCCCGCCCTGAGGGAGCCCATGCCCGGATTCTCCTTTGATTCCGTCCTCTTTCTCTGCGTGGCCAACTCGGCGCGCTCCCAGATGGCCGAGGGCCTGGCCCGGGCCGTCTTCGGATCGGCCGTGCGCGTGCAGTCGGCGGGCTCGGCCCCCTCGCGCGTCAACCCGCTCGCCATCGAGGCCCTGGCCGAGGTGGGCCTGGACCTGGCCGGCCACCACTCGAAGGCCGTCGACACCATCGATCCCGCGACCGTCGACCTGGTGATCACGCTCTGCGCCGAGGAGGTCTGCCCCGTCTTCCTCGGCGGCGCGGCCCGGCTGCACTGGCCCCTCACCGACCCCGACCGCAAGCACGAGGACCTCACGCACGCCGAGCGCCTGCACCACTTCCGGGTGGCCCGCGACCAGATCCGCGGGCGGCTCGAGGTGCTGGCGGCCCTGCGCGACGTGCCCCCCGGCCCCGCGCCGGTGGAGTTCCACGCCAGCGTCCGCGTGCCCGATCTGGCCGCCGCGGCGCGCTTCTACACCTGGCTGCTCGCCACGACGCCCTCCGCCTGGACGCACCGCTACGTCACCTTCGTGAGCGCCGCCCTGCGGCTGAACCTGGTGGTGCTGGTGAGCGACGGGCAGACGCTGCACCAGGACACCCTGTACCACCTGGGCGTCGACGTGGGGTCCCGCGCGGCCGTCCTGGACGCCCAGCGCCGAGCCGAGGCCGCGGGCTGGCCCATCGAGAAGTCCGCCCGGACGACCTGGCGCGGCACCCCGCTGCACGAGCTCTGGCTGCGGGATCCGGGGGGCAACCTGGTGGAGATCTACGCCCGCCTCACCGACGCCGAGCTGGCCGAGATGCCGGCCGACCAGGCCCCCGTCTTCCTGGAGGGCCCCGCATGAGCGCGCCGCCGCCGCTGGCCGTGCCGGTCTTCCCGCCCCTCCAGATCCGGACGGATCCGCCGAAGATCCTGATGCTGTACGGGTCGTTGCGCGAGCGCTCCTACAGCCGCCTGCTCGCCGAGGAGGCCGGCCGCATCCTGGAGGGCCTGGGCTGCGAGGTGCGCTTCTTCCACCCCCACGACCTGCCGGTGAAGGGGCCGGGGCTGGACGATCACCCGGCCGTGCAGCGCCTGCGCGAGCTCTCGACGTGGTCGGAGGGCCAGGTGTGGTCGTCGCCCGAGATGCACGGGGCCGTGACGGGCGTCTTCAAGAACCAGATCGACTGGATCCCCCTCTCCATCGGGGCCATGCGGCCGACGCAGGGGCGGACGCTCGCCGTCATGCAGGTCTGCGGGGGCTCTCAGTCCTTCAACGTGGTGAACACCCTGCGCCTCCTGGGCCGCTGGATGCGGATGATCACCATCCCCAACCAGTCGTCCGTCGCCAAGGCGTACGACGAGTTCCACCCCGACGGCACCATGAAGGACTCGCCCTATCGCGACCGCGTCGTCGACGTGATGGAGGAGCTCTACAAGTTCACGCTGCTGACGCGGGATCTGCGCGGCTTCCTGGTGGACCGCTACAGCGAGCGCCGGGAGGCCGCGGCGAAGGCCGCCCTGGACCCGGCGAACCCCAAGCACCGCCTCGGCGGCGCGGGGCTCTGAGGCCCGTCAGTCGGGCGTCCGCGCCATGTCCCGGTCGTCCCAGTTGCCCCACATCACGCCCGCCGCGGCCTTCTTCACCAGCGTGGCCAGGCCCTTCTCGAAGCCCTCGGGATCGCGCTTGCGGCGCTCCTCGACGTTGCCGACGCGCACCCGCTGGTAGAGCGGCGGGCAAGCGCTGAAGTGGGCCCAGGCCCCCGGCTCCGCGCGCAGGCGGGCCTCGATGTCGGCGGGGATGACGAAGCGGGCCGGGTCCAGGTCGGGCAGCGTGCGGTGGCCGGCCTCCGTCATCTTGCCCGCCGCGATGAGCCGCCGGGCGCGCTCCTTGTTGAGCTCCGTCCAGTTGCCCCGGGGCCGCCGCGGCGTGAAGCGCTGGGCCTGGAAGTCCCCATGGCGCTTGGCGATCCCGTCGATCCACCCGAAGCACATCGCCTCCTCCACGGCGTCGAGGTAGGTGATGGGGGCGTCGGGGTGGCGCAGCAGCCAGATCTCCGTCCGGTCGGCGTGGTGAGCGGCCAGCCAGGCGCGCCAGGCGGCGCGGGTGACGGGCTCCAGGGTCGTCGTCACGGGGGGCATCAGGCACCTCGGGCTGGGGACGAGGGGGATGGCCGCGCCCCCCGGCTGGCGAGGGCCAGCGCCAGGAGGGGGAGGCCGAGCAGCGCCACCGGCCACAGCGCCTGCAGGGGATCGACGCCCCGGCCCAGCTCGTGATCGACCAGCGCGCCGATGAGGGGCGCCCACACGGCGGCCGCCCCGGCCTTGGCCTGGGACTCCACGCTGAGGGTCGTCGCCGCGAAGGCCTCGTCGCCGTCGCGGTCGAAGCGGCCGACATGCAGCGGGCGCCAGAGGTTCTGCACCACCGCCAGCGCCGTGAAGGCCGCGATGGCCAGCCAGGCCTGGCCAAGCGCGAGGGCCAGAGCGACCACCGCGAAGCCGAGGGCGGAGGCCCGGATGAGCCAGGTCGCGCCCCGATCGGCGTCGCCCGCCCGCGCCTCGATCCGGTGCGCCTGCCGCGACGCGGCGCTCGCCAGGAAGAACAGCGCGGCGTACACCAGCCCGCTCAGCACCGCCGTGCGCTCGGCCCCCGACCACGCCAGCCCGATGGGCAGCACGAGGGCGGCGCCCTGCAGGACGGGCTGGAGGTAGTCCTTCGCCACCTCGTAGCTGCCCTCCACGGCCAGCGTCTGGCCGATCAGGCGGCGCAGCGCCGGCCGCCGCAGGAGGTCCCGCAGCCCCGCCCGCAGCGTCTGCAGGCCGAGCCGATCCCCCGACCGCTCGCCGTCGAGCCAGGCGGGGTACGTCGCCAGGTTCACCAGGTTCAGCGCGGCGGGCACCACGCTCAGCAGGAAGACGCTCTGGTAGCTGCCCGTGAAGAAGACGAGGCCTCCGGCGACGAGCGACGAGACCGCCGAGCCGACCTTGGACCAGGATCGCGTGAAGCCGTAGACCCGCGTCCGCTCCGCCGCGCGCCCCTGGGCCCGCAGCCAGGTGTAGATGAGGGCCTTGTGGGTGCCGCTGCGGAAGGCGTCGCCGACGCCGAAGAGGGCCATGCCGAGGGCCAGCCAGGCGTAGTGGCCGGCGAGGCCGAGGAGCAGGTACGCGCCGATGCAGGCCACCATGCTCGCGACCATGCACCGCCGGCGGCCGAGGGCGTCGGCCAGCGCCCCCGACGGGATCTCGAGGACGTTCGTGGCCACGGCGCGGACGGCGATGAGGCCGCCGATGTCGAGGAACGACAGGCCCCGCTCCCGCAGCGCGAGCACCAGGAAGGCCTCGAAGAGCCTGAGATTCTTGAGGAATCCGTAGAGGGAGAAGCGCGCGAGCATGGGCGGGCCCGGGGGACGTCGGGGCCAGTCTCGCCCGCGGCGAGGGGGAAAGTCGATGCGGGCTTCTACGCGCCCCGAAAGTACCGTTTGACAAAACGACCGATCGTTCTATTCTGAGGGCAGGCGATCCAGAGGGGGTCGCCAGGGAGGTGCCGTCATGGAACACTCGCTCGTGCCCGCGACCCTGGCCGAGGATGACGTCCCCGGCGTCATCGAGCTGCTCGAAGCCTGCCTCGCCGCCGCCGGCCTGGATCCCGATCCGGGCGCGCTGGACGTCGAGCTGAGCCCGGAGGAGCTCGACGCCGAGCTGTGGTGCGGGCGCGACTGAGATGGAGCGTGACGCCGTGAGCAAGGGCGAAGCCACCCGCCAGGCCATCCTCGGGCAGGCCCTCGATCTCACCAGCGAGGTGGGGCTGGAGGGGCTCACCCTGGGGGTGCTGGCCCAGCGCGTCCAGATGTCGAAGAGCGGGCTGTACGCCCACTTCGCGTCCAAGGAGGTGCTGCAGCGCGACGTCCTCGACACCGCGGCGGCCCGGTTCGTCGACGTCGTCATCGCCCCCGCCCTGAAGCGGCCCCGCGGCCTGCCCCGCATCGAGCTCCTGTTCGAGGGCTGGCTGCGCTGGGGCACCGAGGAGCTGACGGGGGGCTGCCCGTTCGTCGCCGCCGCGGCCGACTTCGACGACCGCCCCGGCATGGTGCGCGATCGGCTGATCGGGCACCTGAAGGACATGCTCGGGACGGTCTCGCGATCGGCCCGCATCGCCGTCGAGGAGGGGCACTTCCGGGCCGACCTCGACACGGATCAGTTCGCGTACGAGATGTGGGGCCTGCTGGTGGCCTACCAGCACTATCGCCGCCTGCTCGGGGATCCCGCCTCCATCCGGCGGGCCCACATCGCCTTCCGCGGCCTCATCGACCACTCGACTCGCTGACGCTGGCCGCCCCGGCGGCCGAGAGGGACACCATGCCCAGCAAAAGCACGATCGTTCGTTTTGTCAAGACCGTCGCGCCGGTGACTTCGCGCGTGTCGGCCCCCTGGTCGGCGAGCTGGCTGGAGCGCCTGTTCACGACGCCCATCCGCCACCGGACGCCCGACCGGGAGCTGGCCTGGCGCGCCACCGCCGACCGCCGCCTGTTCACCCTGCGCGATGGCCGCCGCCTGCCCGTCTACACCTGGGGCGAGGGGCCGCCCGTGCTCCTCATGCACGGCTGGTCCGGCCGCGGCACCCAGCTCGCCGCCTTCGCTGGGCCCCTCGTGGCCGCCGGTCGGCAGGTGGTGGCCTTCGACGGGCCCGGCCACGGCGAGGCGGACGGCCAGCGCTCGGCCCTGCCCGACTTCGCCCAGGCCATCGACGAGGTGGCCCAGAGCCTGGGCCCGCTGGCCGGCGTCATCGCGCACTCCATGGGCTGCGGCGCCACCGCCCTCGCCCTGAGCCGCGGCCTGGCCGTCGATCGGCTGGTCTTCGTCGCCCCGGCGGCCAACCCGGGGGGCTGGCTGGCCCACATCGCCCCCCAGCTCGGCTTCACGCCGGAGGTGGCCGCGCGCACCCGCGCCCGCATCGAGGGGCGCTACACGACGACGTTCGACGCCGTGCACGCCGCCATCGTGGCCCCGCTGGCCCCCGTGCCGCTGCTGGTGGTGCACGACGTCGACGACCCCGAGGTGCCCATCGCCGACGGTCGCCGCATCGCGGCCGCCTGGCCCGACGCCACTCTGCACGTGACCCGCGGCCTGGGCCACAACCGCCCGCTGCGGGACCCGGCGGTGGTGGCCGCCGCGACCACCTTCCTGGTCGGCCCTCCCGACTGACGGGCGCCTGCGCTACCCTGCCCGGGCTCACCCCTGGGAGGTCGCCATGTGCCGCAGCATCCACACCCTCTTCAACTTCGATCCCCCCGCGACGGGGGAGGAGATCGAGGCCGCCGCGCTGCAATACGTTCGCAAGATCGCGGGGTTCACGCGGCCGTCCCGGGCCAACGAGGCGGCCTTCAACGCCGCCGTGGCCGAGATCGGCGCGGCCACCGCGCGCCTCGTGGCCTCGCTGACGACGACCGCGCCGGCCCGGGATCGCGACGCCTTCGCCGCGGCCGCCCGAGCCCGCGCCGCCCGCCGGGAGCGCTGAGCGCCGCGGGCGTCGACAGCCGGGCGCGGGCGTGGTTCGATGAGCGGACTACTTCGAGCGCGGAGGCGCAGCATGGGCGTGTGGGGGAGCGGCAACCTGGACAGCGATGGCGCCCTGGACGCCGTCGCCGAGCGGTCGGGCGAGCTCATCGAGCGGATCTGGACGGCGCTGCAGACGTCGACGAGCTGGGAGGCCGACGAGTCGGAGCATGACGAGCTCTTCGTCGACCTGGAGTGGCTGCTGGCCGCGGACGCCGGTGGCTGCCTGAGCGTCTGGAACATGCCACCGCTCGCGGCCCTGGAGCCCGTCCTCGCGATGTGGCTCGAGGGCTGGAGCGCCTACTACGATGGCCTGGCGGGGCCCGAGTTCAAGGCCGAGCGCCGCGGCGTCATCGACGCCACCTTCCAGCGGCTGCGGGAGCTGTCCCAGCGCCGCGACGAGCAGCGCGCGGAGTAGTCACGGCAGGCGATAGCCGACGTGCACGGTCGGGAAGACCAGCGCCACCGGCTGCGCCCACGTCGCGTCCCCGACGGCCACATCCCGGGCGCCGAGGTAGGCGCCCACCCCGACCCACGGCATCACGAAGAAGTGCTCGCCCAGCGGCAGGCGGTAGCCGACGCGGGCGCTGACGGTGCCGAGCCGCATGACGGCGGCGCGGTCGTCGCGGCGCACCAGCAGGTGGGACAGGCCCGCCTCGAGGCCGAGGGCGAGGCCCATGCCGTCTTCCCCGAAGGTGCGGTCGAGCTTCATGCCGAAGCCCGAGAACGAGGCGTCGAAGCCCGTCTGGCCGTGGGCGACCTCGGGCAGGGTGGCGGCGAAGGCCCCCAGGTCGACGCGCCACGCGCCGGCCCCCAGCCCGACGTGCAGCGAGTAGCCGTCGAGGGCGTAGGCGATGGGATCCACCTCGACGTCGACGCGCAGGGGCGAGGCGGCGAGGGCGGGCGAGGCGACGAGCAGGAGCAGGATGGCGGCGCGCATGGGGTCCTCCTTGGCGGTGCTCCTGCAGGGTCCGTTATTCACCGATGCGGTAGAACAGGAGGAACCGTGCAGCTATCATTCATCCATGAATGACTTGAGCTGGGACCTGCTGCGCGTCTTCCTGGCGGTCGCCGACACGGGCTCGCTGACCCGGGCCGCCGAGGCGCTGGGCTCGAGCCAGCCGACCGTCGGGCGCCAGGTGGCGGAGCTGGAGGCGTCGGTCGGGCTGCCCCTCGTGGTGCGCTCGCCCCGGGGGATCGCGCTGACGGAGGCGGGCCGGGGGCTGGCGGCGCACGCGGGCCGCCTGGCGGCGGGCCTGGGCGAGGCGCTGCGCGGGCTGAGGGGCGACCAGCAGGGCCTGCGCGGGACGGTGCGGGTGGCGGCCGCGCCGCCCATCGGGGCCTTCGCCCTGCCGCCCATCCTCGCCGACCTGCAGCGGCGCCACCCCGGCCTCGTCTTCGAGCTGGACGTGGATCTGCGGGCCGCCGACCTGCTCACGGCCGACGCCGACGTGGCCGTCCGCATGTTCGCGCCGGTGCAGCTCGACCTGGTGCGGCGGGCGGCCGGCGCCATCCCCCTGGCCTGCTACGCGAGCCGCGCCTACGTCGAGGCCCGGGGCGCCCCCGCGACGCTCGATGAGGCCCTGGCCGGCGGGCACGCCGTCATCGGCTTCGACCGGTCGGCCTGGGGCGACCAGGCCTACCGGCGACTCGATCCCCGCCTGACCCGAGAGCGGCTGGCCTTCCGGGCCGACGACTTCACCGTGCAGGTCGCCGCGGCGCGGGCGGGGCTGGGCATCCTGCCCATGCAGCGCCCCATCGCCCGGCGCTTCCCGGAGCTGGTGGAGGTGGCCGCCGGGCTGGCGCTGCCCGACCTGCCCATGTGGGTGGTGGCCCACCAGGACGTGCTCGCGGCGCCCGCCATCCGGGCGACGTTCGACGCCCTCGCGGCCGCCCTGCCGGCCTACGCGGCGGGGGCCTGAGGCTCAGGGCATCGCGCAGTCGGCGGGGCAGTCCATGTGGAACTGCTCGTAGGCGTCGCAGAGGCCGTCGCCGCACCAGTCACCGCCGGGGGGCACCTCGGCCCCGCAGTCCCGCGGGCAGAGCTGGGGGTTCTGCTGCTCGGCGGCGTCGCACTGGCCGTCGCCGCAGGGGTGCATGCCGTCGGGGGGCATGCCCATGCCGCCGGCCGCGCTGCAGCTCCCCGCCCCGCCGGCGTCGCTCGGGCGGGTGCCCGCGATCTGGGCCCGGATGCTGTCGACGCGCTCCCCCATGAAGCCGATGAGGCCGGGGCTCACCCCCATGCCCGAGGGCACGTCCTGGCGGAGGCCGCGCTCGAACTCCTCGTCCGTAAAGAACTTTCGCTCGTCCGCCTGGACGTACGGCCGGATGAGGGCGGCCGTCGCCTCCACCGTCGCGGCGAACGTCGCGGGGGCCAGGGGGCCCTCGATGAGCGTCTGGAGGTGCTGGCGGTAGCGGGAGCGCAGCACGGCCTCGTCCAGCAGGCGGGCCACCAGCGGGCGGTCGGCCAGGCGCCCGCAGACGGGCTCGTCGATGCGCAGATCGACGAGGGCCGGGCGGTCGCAGCCGCAGGTGAAGACGCCGAAGGCCTCGTTCATGTCCCACGGCAGCACGCGGAACTGCCCGTCGACCTCGTACAGGTAGTAGTTGTGGCCGGAGCCCGCGTAGCTGTCGAGGCTGACGAGGGCGGCCTGCAGCGCCAGGTAGGCCAGGGCCTCGTCCACGTCGAGGACGCGGTTGTAGGCCCCCGGATCCCCCGCGTCGAGGGCGGCCACCAGGGCCAGGAAGGCGGCGTGATCGGTGGTGTCCTCGTTGCTCTCCGGCTCCAGGCCCGAGTAGCTGGCGATGCTGTCGCCGCGCCACTGCAAGGAGCCCGTCGGCGGCTCGGGCTTGTAGAGGTCGCCGTCGCCGTCGCCGAAGTGCTCGTCCAGGAAGTCGCCGTCGATCTGCTCCACCAGGGTGTAGAGGCCCATGTGCTGGCCGGCGACGTAGAGGTCCGCGAACGCGGTGCGCGGCGCGGGGAGGTCGAGCGCGCGCGCGATCTCGGAGGCCAGGCGCTCGCGCATCAGCGTGGGATCCTTGAAGCCGTTGTTCAGGTTGAGCATGCGCTCGCCCCGCACGCGCTGGCCGTCGACGAAGCGGTCGATGTCGACCTTGAAGCTGAAGCGCTCGCCGCCGTTGCGGCCCACGGCGTTCAGGCTGGAGTTGCCCTTGGTGCGGATGCCGACCTCGCCCACGCGCTCGCCGTCGAAGGTGAGCACGCCGGGCTGCCACGTCTTCGACAGGGGATCGGCGAGGATGGCGGCCCAGTCGGCCGGATCCAGGTCGACGCGGATCTCGATGACGCGGTCGGGGTCGAAGGCCAGGGCCGGCGGCTGGCCGGGCGCGTTGGGGGCCGCGGGCGTCGGGGTGCAGGTGACGAAGGGCCCGACGCCGTCCGGCAGGCGGCCCAGGCTCTGGCCCTCGGGGGCCTCGCCGTCCTCCCAGGCCACCCGGTCGGCGACGGCGCCGTCGTGGGCGAGCGTGACCGCGTCCGAGCCGCCGAGCTTGAACGGCACCCACAGGCTGCCGTCGCCCGGGTCCTCGTCCGTGGCGATGATCCAGAGGAACTCCCCCGCCCCGAGCGTCTGCTGGGGCAGCGGCGCCGGCGCCCGGCCCTCCTTGTCGTCGACGAGGGTGTAGCCCCCCAGGGCGACCGGGGCGTCCCCCACGACCACCAGCTCGATGGCGTCCTGGTCCCCGGCGGCCACGATCTCGTTGATGACCAGGCGCCCACGGGGCTGCGGCCCGCCGCCGTCGGGGGGCACCGCGCCGTCCGGGGGCGTCCCCGCGTCCTCCCCCGGCGGCGTGCCACCGTCCGGCGTGACGCCCACGTCGTCGAGGACCTCCGAGCCTCCGCCGCCGCTGTCACAGCCCACCGCCGAGAGCGCCACCACCAGCCACCACGTCGCGCGCATGCCACCTCCCCTGCTCGGGAGAAGATACCCCGATCGCGCGGGCGACGCGATGCGCCGCCACCCGTCGCGGGCCGTCCATGCAGCGAAAGTCGAGGGGGATCAGCCGGTTGCGGCGGGCGCCGCGCGGCGGACTACTTGAGGCCGCCGGCCACCTGGCGGGCCTGATCGGCCAGGGCGGCGTCCTTCTCGGTCTTGGCGTAGTCGAGCAGGACCTTGGCGGCCGCCTTCTGCTTGAGCTCGCCCAGGGCGAGGATGGCCGTGCGGCGCACGTCGGCGTCGTCGTCCTCCAGGCCCGTCGCGATGGTCTCGACGGCCGAGGCGTCGCCCGTGGAGGCCATGGCGTTCAGCGTCGCCTGGCGGACCTCCTTGTCGGGATCCTTCAGGAGCGCGGCCAGCGCGGTGACGGTGCGGGGATCCTTGACGAGGCGCAGGCCCTCCACCGCGGCGCGGCGGACGACGGCGTCCTTGTCGAAGAGCTTCTCCGAGAAGAAGGAGAGCAGAGGCGCCCGCTTGGGCTGATCCAGCGCGCCGCCGATGCCCACGAGCGCGGCCGTCACGGCGCGGCGCACGCGGACCTCCTTGTGGTCCTTGTGGTTCACGATGCGGTCGAGGGCCTCCTTCTCCTGGAGGACGCCGAGGGACTCGATGGCGTTGGCCAGCAGCTCGGCGTCCGCCTCGCCGATGTAGCCGAGCAGCAGCGAGACGGTGTCGGCCCCGGGGAAGGCGCGCAGGGAGCGGGCCGCGGCGCGCTTCACCTCGACGGCGGAGTCCTTGGCCAGCTTGAGCAGCTCGGGCTTCACGTCGTCGCCCGGCATGTTCTCGTAGCTGCGGGCGGCCGCGGCCCGGATGAGCGGGTCGCTGGAGGCCCCGAGGGGCTCGAGGGCCTTGGCGATGGTCTTGCGGGACGCGGCGCCGGCCTTGCCCTCGACCAGGCGGCCCAGGGTGGCGACGGCCTCGCGCTGCAGCGTTTTGTTGGACTCCTTGGTGGCCTTCATCACGAAGTCGAGGGACTGGGCCCCGTAGATGGCGCGGATGGCCGTGAGCATGGCGTCGCCGGACTCGGCGTCGGCCACGTCGGCGGCGGCCAGCAGCGCCAGGCCCGTGGGCTTCGCGAGGCGGCCCAGGGCGCCGGCGGCGGCCAGGCGCGTCTCGGCCTCGGCGTGCTTGACGGCCTTGCCGAGGGCCTCGTAGCTCTCGGGCTTGTCGAACGTAGCGAGCTTCGCCGCCGCGCCCGCGGAGTCAGCGCCGTTGGCGTTGGTCGTCAGGAAGACGAGCGCCGGGTGGGCCGAGGCCTTGTCGTCGCCGCTGGCCAGCGCCCGGGCGGCCTCGATGCGGGCGGCCAGGGCGAGCTCCTGGTTCTTGAGGGCGGCGACCAGCGCCGGCAGGTCCTTGCGCTTGAGCAGGCTGGCGACCACCGCGGTCCGCACCTCGGCCTCGGGGTGGCCGAGCGTGGCGATGAGCTGCTGGCCGGCCTCGGGCAGGGGGCTGTCGCCCAGGGCGGTGGCGGCAGCGGCCACGACCTTGGCGTCCTTGGAGCGCAGGGCGTGGTACTGGGCCGCCGTCGAGAACGTGGGATCCTTCGACTTCGAGAGCAGGACCGAGGCCTTGTCGCGCAGGGACTCCTCGGCGTCCTTGTCCATCACCGCGCGCAGCGCCTCGTTGACGGCCTTGGCGTCCTGGCCATCGAGGCCATCGAGGGCGGCGCCCCGGATGGCGGCGTCGCTCGACTTCAGGGCCTCGATCAGCCGCTCCTGGCCATCCTTGAGCTTGAGGGCCGGCACCGCCTGGATGACGGCCACGGCCGCCGCCGGGGGGCCCGACTTCGTGTAGCTCCAGGCCGCCTCGATGAGCGCCGCGTCACCCTTCTGCAGCCGGGCGATGGCATCATCGCTGCCCAGGTAGCTGCCATCGGGCAGGCGCGCGAGGGCACCGCCGATGCCGGCCGGGGGCAGCGTCTGCCACAGGGGCACCGTGAGGGTGTAGGCCGCGAAGGGCACGTCGTCCCGCGTCCAGCCGCGCTCGAAGACCTTGGGGAAGATGACCCGCGTCGCGCCGTTCTCGGTGAACGTGTAGGTCGTCTCTGCCATGACAATGGGGTTGTACCGGGCCTTCTCGGGATCGAGGTGGACCCAGATGATGCCCGTCTGGTCGACGTCATCGCGGAAGGCGAGCGCGGCCTTGCCGTAGCTGCCCGACTTGGCCGCCGAGAGCACCCGGAAGAGGGCGTTGGCCCGATCCTTCAGGCCGCCTTTCTTGATGCTGATGGGCATGGGTTCGAGGACGTACTGCGCTTGCCCGCCCCGGGACCACTTCTCGTAGCTGTAGCGGACGGTGTCGACGGTCTCGCCGTCCTGAGCCCAGGCATCGGCGCCGGTGAGGGCCGGCAGGAGCAGTCCCAGGGCAACCAGAAGACGGATCATCGTGACTCCTCGAATTGGCGTCGGCGCGCAGCCGACCATTCGCTCGCAAGGCGCGGTATGTTACGCAGGCAGTCGAGTTCGGGCAATCGGAGAACCCCCGTGTCCCTGCGTTTGTGCGGCCTCGCGTCCCTCGTCATCGCGGCCTTGCTGGGCCGTGGGGAGCGCGCCTGGGCCATCCCGGACCCGGCGCTGGCGATGGAGCGCGCCCGCAGCGCGGCCCACGAGGCGGCGACGGCCGTGCGCGCGGCCGCCGTCGTCCGAGATGACGCGCGGCACCGGCTCGGGGTCGCACCTGGACCTACAGCCTGCGCCAACGTCGCCGAGGCGGGCGCGGCCCTGGACGCCGCCTGGGGCCGGTACCTGGCCGACCTCGCCGGCCTCGCGCCCCTGGTCGGGACCGACGAGCAGGCGGCCACCGCGGCCACCCGCCGGGCCGCCGAGGCCGAGCGCCTGGCAGATCAGCAGCATGATCAAGCCCTTGCGCGGTTCTGCGCGGCCCTGCCGGCCACGGCGGAGGCCCCGACGCCGCCCCCCGCCGAGGCCACGCCGGTGTGCGGGCTCGTCCGCCAGGGCGAGCTGCTGGTCTGGGTGGACGCGGCCCCGGTCACCGCGGGCACCGGCCTCGCCGTGGCCCAGCACCTCGCCGGCCGCTTCGCCGACGAGCTGGACTTCCTCTTCGTCCTCGTCCCCGGCATCGACGGGGCGCTCGCCGAGCAGGCCTCCGCCTGGTTCGAGCGCGGCCTGCCCGGGCTCGGCGCGCCCGCGCGGCACGCGGCCGGCCTCCTGCCCGGCTGGCGCCGCCTGCTCGGCGCGGTCGTCCTCGACGCGGCGACGGGGCTGCGGGCGGGGCCCTCCCTGCGGGGCCTCGCGCGGGCCTTCGGCAACCGCTGGTCGCTGCCGGGCTGCTCGCCCACCCCCGGCGGCGGCTGGGGCTACGCCGATGTGGGCGGCCAGCTCGGGGGCTTCCGCCTGCTGCGGCGCGAGCCGGGGGGCCGGTGGAGCGCCGCCCCGGCCCGGGTGGACGGGCAGCCGGGCCTCGTGGGCAACGGCGGCAACTCCCTGCCCTACGCCCCGGTGGAGCGCTACCTGCTGGGCCTCACGCCCCTCGACGGGCTGCCCAGCCTGACGTTCCTGCGCGATCCGCGGCCCGACGCGGGGGGCGTGGCCGCCGCGGGCACCTGCCGCCTGACGCCGGCCGACATCCGGGCGCGCTTCGGCGAGCGCCCCCCCCACCCCGCCCCCTACCAGGTCGGCGTCGTCCTGCTCACCCCGACGCGGCCAGGCCCGGCCGAGGTGGCCCGCCTGCGGGCCGACGCCCTCGCCTTCACGGCCCCCGGCCCGGACGATGATCCCTGGCTGCTCAACTACTTCGAGGCCACCGGCGGCGCGGGCCGCCTCGACCTGCGCGTCCCGGCGCCCCGCGGTTGCGCGGACCGGGCCGCCGGCCTACCGTGACGCCATGGCGCTCTTCGACCAGATCGGCGAGGCCGGCCTCCGCGCGGTGCTCGTCGACTTCTACGACCGGGTGTTCGCCGATCCCATGATCGGCTTCTTCTTCCTGGGCAAGGACAAGGCGCGGCTGGTGGAGCTGGAGCTGCAGCACACCGCCCGGATGCTCGGCGAGCGGGTGGCGTACGACGGCCGCCCGATGCGCGAGGCCCACGCCCCGCACCGCATCATGAAGGGGCAGTTCCTGCGCCGGAACCGGCTGCTGGAGCAGGTGCTCGCCGATCACCGCGTCCCCGGGGCCGTCGTGGAGGCCTGGCTGGCCCACGCGCGCGGGCTGGAGGCGGCCATCACGGGGCGCGTGAGCCCCCTGGATCACTGCGTGGAGCCGGGCCAGGCGCGGCCGGCGGAGGTGACGGATCATGGGTCCTGAGTTCGTCCTGCGGGGCTACCCGCGCCGCATCGCCCGGGCCGTGGTGGACGCCATGGTGCCGCGGTGGCCGGAGTTCGACGTCGACCTCACCGACGACGTGCTGGCCGACGTGGAGCGCACGCTGCGCGGCTACCCGCCCATCATCCAGGTGGCCATCCTGGGGTCGCTCTTCGGGCTGGAGTTCCTGAGCCCCCTCTTCGGGCCCGGGCTCAAGCCGCTGTCGCGCTCCGAGCGGCACATCGCCATCGCGCGCCTTGAGACCATCGCCAACCACCCCATCCCCCAGATCCGCATGCTGGTCATGCTGCTGAAGGTGACCATCTCGTTCGCGGCCTACTCCCGGCCCGACGTGGAGGCCTTCCTGGGCTACCGGCGGCGCGAGTGGCGCGAGACGCGGCAGGCCCTGCGCGCGCGGCTGCTGGCCGCCGACCCGGCGAAGCTGCCGGCGGTGCCGGCGCCGCTGGCGGACGGCCGAGTGGTCACCCCCGCGGAGTTCTTGAGCTTTCTGGCCGCCCTGGCGGACGGGCACGCGGAGCAGGCGGCGGGATGAACGAGCGCGTCCAGGGCCACGGGCCCGTCGACTTCATCGCGGAGGAGCAGAAGCCCGCCGCCATCATCACCCCGGCCGACACCCGGGGTGACCTCTTCATCACGGCGGACGTGGTGGTCGTCGGCAGCGGCGCCGGGGGCGCGACGGTGGCCGCCACCCTCGCCGAAGCGGGCCTGCGCGTCGTCGTGCTGGAGGAGGGCGACTGGTTCCCCACCCGGGAGTACTCGGCCAGCGTCCCCTCCATGCTCAGCAAGCTCATGCGCGCCGGCGGCGCCACCGCGATGATGGGCCGCAGCCCCGTCCCCTACCTCGAGGGCAAGTGCGTCGGCGGCACCACCGTGGTCAACGGCGGGATGTGCTGGCGGACGCCAGAGCGGGTGCTGCACGAGTGGGTGAGCGAGCGCGGCCTGCCCGAGCTGTCGCCCCGCGGCCTGGAGCGGCACTTCGAGGAGGTCGAGACGACCATCCACGCGCGCTACCAGGACGAGGGCAGCCAGGGCGGCGTGAACGACGCGTTCAAGCGCGGGGCCGACGCCCTGGGCTGGAAGCTCTCGCGCAACAAGCGCAACCAGAAGCACTGCGTGGGCAGCAACGACTGCGTGACGGGCTGCCCGTCCGGGGCCAAGCAGAGCACCCAGTACTCGTGGCTGCCCCGCTTCTTCAACGCCGGCGGGCTCCTCTACACCCGCTGCCGGGTCAAGCAGATCGTCACCGAGCGCGGCCGGGCGACGGGGGTGCGCGGCGTCCTGGCCGATCCGTGGCAGCCGCGGCGCTTCACCGTCAACGCCCGGGCCGTCGTCCTCGCCTGCGGGGCCATCCAGACGCCGCTGCTCCTCCAGCGCAACAAGATCGGGCGGGAGTGCGGCCATGTGGGGCGGCACTTCACCATCCACCCGAACATCAAGATGTCGGCGCGCTTCTCGAGCCCGGTGGAGAACCTGCAGGGCACCCACCAGGCCTGGCAGTGCATCGAGTTCCGCGACGAGGGCATCCTGCTGGCGCCGGGGGCCATCCCCCTCGCCTTCATGTCGGCCATCTTCCCCGAGTTCGGGCCCAGGCTGGCCGAGCGCATGCGCGACGCGCGCTACATCGCCACCGGCGGCATCCTGGTGGACGACCACAGCGAGGGCCGCATCCGGGCCCTGCCCTTCGGCGTGCCGTGGATCCAGTACGACGTCACCGACGCCGACCAGGCCAAGTTCGTCCGGGCCGCGGCCCTCATGGCAGAGCTGTACTTCGCGGCGGGCGCGGAGGAGGTCTACACCCCCTTCCACCACCTGCCCGTCATCGCGACGCCGGACGACATCAAGCGCCTGTACCAGCGCCCGCCCCGGGTCGAGGACACCGAGTACTTCACGGCGCACCTCATGGGCACCTGCCGCATGCACGGCCACGCCCGCGGCGGCGTGGTGGGCCCCGATGGCCAGGCGTGGGACCTGCCCGGCCTGTACCTGGCCGACGCCAGCGTCCTGCCGGGGACCATCGGGGTGAACCCCCAGGTGACCATCATGGCCATCGCGCGGCTCGTCGCCGAGAAGCTGGCCGACCGGCTGCGGCGGGTCTAGCCAAGCGGCGGGGCGCAGGCCGCCAGGCGCGCCACCGCCTCCTCGAGCTTCGGCCCGGGCAGGGCCGCGAAGCCCAGCCGCAGGGCCGGGCAGGGCTCGCCGCTGAACAGGAACCGGCTCCCGGCCTGCACCGCGACGCCCCGCGCCAGCGCCCGCGCCGCCCAGGCGTCGGCGTCCACCTCCGGGGGCAGCCGGCACCAGAGCGCCATCCCCCCGGCCGGCACCGTGAAGTCGGCGAACGGCAGCGCGCGGCGCACGGCCTCCACCAGAATCCCTCGTCTTTCCTGATAGATACGCCGCATGCGCCGGATGTGGCGCGGCAGCTCGCCGTCCCCGAGCAGCTCGGCGATGGCCGTCTCGCCCAGGGCGTCGCCCTGCCGATCGATGACCGTGCGCCAGCGGGCCATCGCCTCGATGACGGGCGGGGGGGCGACCACATAGCCCAGCCGCAGCCCGGGGGCGAAGACCTTGGACAGGGTGCCGCAGTGCAGCACCACGCCGCCGGCGTCAGCGCTGGCCAGGGGCAGGACGGGCCGCCCCTCGTAGTGAAACTCGTGGTCGTAGTCGTCCTCGATGAGGGCCACCCCGTGGGCGGTGGCGTGCTGCAGCAGGGCCAGGCGGCGGGCGGCGGGGAGCGTGACCGTCGTGGGGTACTGGTGGTGGGGCGTCAGGTAGATGGCCCGCAGGCCCGCCGGCAGGGCGTCCACCACCAGCCCGTCGGCGTCGACGGGCAGCGGCACCAGCCGGGCGCCCGTGGCGGCGAGGGCCGCCCAGGCCGGACGGTAGCCCAGGGCCTCGACGCCCACCACGTCGCCAGGCCGCAGGAGCGCCCGGGCCGCCAGGTACAGGCCGAGCTGGGCGCCCCGCGTCACGAGCACATGGTCGGCGTCGATGGGCAGGCCGCGCAGGGCCCGCAGCATGGCCGCCAGCTCCTCGCGCAGCGCCCGGACGCCGCGGGGGTCACCGTAGCCGAGGACGCCGGGGCCCCGCCGCAAGGCGCGCCGCCACGCCCGGACGAGCGCGTCGGCGGGCGCCGCGGAGACGTCGGGCAGGCCCCCCAGCAGCGGCAGGAGCGTGGGGCCGGTGGACGACCACGCCAGATCGGGCAGGGCCGGCGGCAGGGCGTAGCCGGGCACGACGGCGGCGCCCGGGGGCGCGAACGGGGCGGGCGCCACGTCGGGCAGATCGTCGACGACGAACGTCCCCCGGCCCGGCTCCGTGCGCAGCCAGCCCTCGGCCTCCAGGCCGCGCAGCGCCGCCAGCACGGTGTTGCGGTGCACGCCCAGGGACTCGGCCAGGCGGCGGCTGCCGGGCAGGCGCTCCCCCGGCCGCAGCCGCCCGCGGCGGATCTCCAGGGCGAGGCCCTGGCCGATGCGCCCGGCCAGGGGGCCCGGCCCCTCCTCCACGGTGAGCAGCGGTCGGAACATGGCGACTGGTCCATCACTCTTGTCCAGACTGGACCTTATCCATGGACCGCCTGCCGATCCAGGCTGGGGGCACACCGACCCGGAGGTCCTCATGCCTGCGCCCCTGTCCGCCCCCGCCGCCCGCGCGCTCCTCGCCCGCGCCCCCGTCTTCCACGTCGCCGGCACGGACGCCGACGGCCGCCCGCTCAGCCGGCCGCTGCACGGCGCCCTGGTGGACGACCACCTCGTGTTCCACGGCGGCGCGCGGGGCGAGAAGCTGGACCTCGTCGGCCGGCCCGTCGTGGCGAGCCACTGCGAGATCCTGGCCCGCATCCCCAGCACCTTCCTGGATCCGGCCCGGGCCTGCCCGGCCACGACGCTCTACCGCAGCGTGGCGGTGCGGGGCGTCATCGGCGAGCTGCACGACCCGGGCGCCCGGGCGCGGGCGCTGGACGCCTTCAGCCGGGCCCTGCAGCCGACCGAGGGGTTCGCGCCCATCACCGTCGACGCGCCGCTCTACCGCGGGGCGCTGGATGGCCTCTTCATCGGCGCGCTGCCCCTCGACCACCTGGAGACCCGCGAGAAGCTGGGGGCCGAGCGCCCGACGACCTGGCGCCGCAAGGTGGTGGCCGGCCTGTGGGAGCGGGGGGCGCCCGGTGACCTGGAGGCCCTGGAGGCCCTGCGAGCGGCGGCGCCGGACACCCCCCTGCCCGCGCCGCTGGTGGGGCCGCCGGGGGTGCACCTCCGCGTCGCGCCGGCGGTCGACCTGCTGGCCCCGGCCACCACGCTGCTGGCCGGGCAGTACTGGAACGAGGGGGTGCCGGTGGCGGCCATCGAGGCGGCCCACCGCGGCGCGGCGGCCTGGGTGGTGGCGCTGGACGAGGCGGGCGGCCTGCTCGGCACGGCCCGGGCCTTCACCGACGGGGGCAAGGCGGCGTGGATCGCCGACGTGGCCGTGGCGCCCGCTGCTCGCGGCCAGGGCATCGGCACCGCCCTGATGCGCCTGCTGCTGGCGCACCCGGCCCTGCGGGTGCTGCGCGTCTTCCTGGGCACCCGGGACGCCGAGGGCTTCTACGCCCGCCTGGGCTTCGCGCCTCATGCGCGGCCGGGCACGACGGTGCTGGTGCGGCCGGGAAGCGCTTGATCTCTCTAGGATTTCTCGTCAACGTCGGGGCATGCACATCCGACTCTTGCTGGTGTGGGGGCTGCTCGCGGGCTGCGGCGGTCCGGCCGATGGGACGCTCGACGCGGCGCTCGCGGGGGACGACGCCCGGGCGCAGGCCGACGGGGCGCCCCGCGACGCGGCGGGGATGGACGCGGCCCGCGCTGACGCCGCCCGACCCGACGCCGCCCGACCCGACGCGGCCCGACCGGACGCGGCCCGACCTGACGCGGCCCGACCCGACGCAGCGCCCGCGACGCGGCGGGGATGGACGCGGGCCCAACCCGACGCGACCCGACCGGACGCGGCCCGACCCGACGCCGCCCGACCGGACGCGGCGCCCCTCGACGCGGCCCGGCCGGACGCGGCCCGACCCGACGCCGCGCTGGCCGACGCCGCCCCGCCCCCCCAGCCCCGCGTCCTGGCCCTGGGCGACTCGTACACCATCGGCGCCAGCGTCGAGCCCGCCGAGCGCTGGCCCGCCCAGCTCGTCGTCGCCCTGCGCGCTGGCGGCCGCGCCATCGGCGATCCGCGCTACATCGCCCAGTCGGGCTGGACGACGTTCGCGCTGTCCGATGCCATGGATCGCGAGGCGCCGGTGGGGCCGTTCGCCCTGGTGACGCTGCTCATCGGCGTGAACGACCAGTTCTTCCACGAGCCGGCCCCGGCGTACGGCCTGCGGTTCGGCGTCCTGCTGGACCGCGCCATCGGCCTGGCCGGGGGGGACGCCTGCCGGGTGGTGGTGCTCTCCATCCCCGACTACAGCGTGACGCCCTTCGGCCAGGGCATCGATCCGGTGCGCATCGCCCGCGAGATCGCGGCCTTCAACGACGTGAACCGGGGCATCACGGCCGACAAGGGGGTGCGGTACGTGGACGTGACCCCGAGTTCGCAGCGGGCGGCCGATGATCCGGGGCTGATCGCGGATGACGGGCTGCACCCGTCGGGGCGGATGTACGCGGTCTGGACGGCGCTGGCCCAGCCGGCCGCCGAGGCGGCGCTGGACTGCCCGTAGGGTGCGCTACTGGGGCTCTTCGGGGGCGTCGTCGCCCTCGCTGCCCGCCTCGCCGCCGTTGCCCTCGCTGCCTTCGCCCTCGGGCTTCTCCTCGGCCTCGGGCTCCTTCTCCTCGGTCTCGTGCGGCTCCTCGGGGGCGGCGACCTCCTCCTCGGGCTCGTCGGCCTCCTCGGGCTCGTCCGTGGGCAGCTCCGGCACCACGTTGGGCCGCGCGAAGGGGCGCCGGCTGGCCGCCCGGGCGGCGGTGTCGGTGTCGCTGCCGGTGGGCCGCGCGCGGTCGAAGGGCTTGCGGGCCTTGTCGGCGGTGCCCCCGGCGGACAGGTCGCCGATCTTGGTGTCGGCGCCGGTGGGGCGCGCCGGCCGATCGACGCGGCTCTTGGCGCGGCGATCCACGGCGGCCGGCCGGCGGCTCTTGCTGTCCTTGCCGTCGTCGTCCTCGGCGTCCGCGTCGGGCTCGGTCGGGGCGCGGCTGCCGCGGGTCGCCGACTTGTAGGGGCTGTCCTTGCGGGGGCTCCACTTGAGCTTGCCGAAGGCCCCGGTGACCGAGAAGCCGGTGTAGCCGTCCTTCTGGCCGTTGCGCAGGTACGGGATGCTGGTCATCGCCGTCTTCACGTCGCGGTGGTCTTCGAGGAACTTGTCGCTGAACTTGAACCGCAGGTGGGCCCGGGGCCCCCAGTGGTCCAGGGACGCCGCGAGCTGGATGTAGCCCGTGATGTCGCCCTCGATGTCGGGGCCGCTGATGGCGAAGTTCTCGAAGGTGGCGCGCCGCTTCTCGAACACGATGCGGCCGCCCAGATCGGCGATGCGCGTGCGGGGCACGTCGAAGTACGGGAAGGCGCCGAGCTTCTTGCTCTCGATCTGGCCAGGGCCCACGGCCGCGCCGCGGACGTGCAGCTCGGCGGTGCCGGTGATGAGGTCGAGGCGGGGCTTCTTGTCGTCGTCGAGCTCGACCACGAGGTCCAGGTCGATGGAGACGACGCCGCTGATGGGCAGCGGCACCAGGCGCTTGAGGACGGAGAGCTGGGCCACGTCGAGGTCGGTCAGGGTGCCCTTGAGCTTCAGCTCCTCGGCCGTCTGGCTGACCTCGGCGTTGAGCGTGCCGCCGAGGAGCTGGGCCTCCAGGCGCCCCTCCAGGAGGCCGCGGGCCAGGCGCAGCGGCGACAGCTCGGCGCGCAGATGGGCCAGCTCGATGGGCTCGGCGGGCCAGACGGGGCGGGCCGGAGCGGCCTTGGGGGCGGCGGCCTTGGCGGGCTTGCGGCTGGCGACGGCGTCGCCCTCCGCGGCGCTGTCGGGGGCCTCCTCGGGGGCGTCGGCCGGGGCCGGGGCGTCATCGCCCTTGGCGACGGCCTTGGCGTCTCCCTTCGGGTCGGCCTTCGCGTCCGCCTTCGCATCCGCCTTCGCATCCGCCTTGGCGTCGGCCTTGGCGTCGGCCTTGGCGTCGCCGTCGGCGTCCTCCTTGGCGCTCGCCTCGTCCGCCTTCCACTCCTTCCAGGCGCGCTGGGCCTCCTGGAAGGCCGCCAGCTCCTCGGCCGAGGGGCGGAACGTCAGGGTGACGTTCTGGGCCTCCACGCACGCCAGCCCGCAGACGCTCACCGGCTCCTCCTCCGAGAAGACCAGGTCGGCGTTGTACTCGTCGGAGGCCTTGCGCACGAGGAAGGCGCGGGCCTCCTCCAGGGGCAGCGTCATGTAGACGAACAAGACCAGCACCGCGAGGAAGAACGCGGCGTAGGCCAGGAACTTGATGGAACTCTTGAGGAATCGCTTCACAGGAGGTCCACCTCCTCGTTGCGGTACGTGGAGACCGTGAGCTGCACCTGGCGCAGCACCTGCCGGTCGCTGGAGAGCGTGTCGATCTTGAGCTGCGTCACCTTGATGGGCTCCTGGCGCGACTCGAGGGCCGCCAGGAAGCGGGTGAGCTGCTCCAGGCTGATGCGCCGCATCGTGACCGTCTGGCTCTCCTCGACCAGATCCTTCACCTTGGTGCGGCTCTGGGTCTTCTTGAGCTTCTTGTGCTTCTCGGTGATGAAGCGCTTGTTCTCCTTGAAGTCCTCGATGGTGATGCCGAGCTTCGTCGCCTGGCTCTCCATCAGCCGCACCAGCTTGACGTCGTTCTGCTCCAGCCGGCGCTGGTAGGCGTCCAGGCGGCGCTTGCGCGTCAGGTAGTCGGTCTTCTGCTCGTTGACCTGGGTCAGCGTCTCGCGCAGGCCCTTGTTGCGCTCCTCGAGGTTGCTGATCTGGCGCCCGATGACGAGCCAGACCACCACCGCCGCGGTGATGAGCAGCGCGCTGATGAGCCCGCCGACCAGCATCTTCTCGCGGGTCGAGAGCCGGTCAAAGGTCTCGAAGAGCCGCCCCATGCGTCCTTGTTCGGCCATCGTCCGTGCTCCTCAGATGCAGGTGGAGTTGGCCGACAGGCGGAACTTGGTCTTGTCGTCCATCGACTTCTCGACCTTCTCCTTGTTGACCCGGCTGCTGAAGCAGCTCGTCTGGCGGATGGCATCCACCAGGCGCTCCACGTCGCCCGCCACGTTCGTCTTGCCCTGGATCTGCAGCTTGCGGCGCGAGAGGTCGATGTCGAGGTTGTCGACGTCCACCTTCAGCTCGAAGCTGATGTGATCCGAGAGCTCCTTGAGGACCTCGAAGGCGCTGACCTCGGGGATGGTCCCCTCCTGCTTCTGCTGGGCCGTGATGGTCGAGAAGAGCAGGTCGGCGTCCTCGTTCTCCTGGCCCAGGATCTCGGTGGAGAGGGCCCGGGTCTGGTTCTGCAGCGTCAGGTACTCGGCCTCGAGGACGCGCTTGCGCGACACGGCCACCATGGCGCCGAGCACGACGATCATCATGAGGGAGACCCCCACGGAGATGATGCGGCCGCGCAGGAAGCCGAAGTCGCCGGTGTAGGCGAACTCGCCCTTCCGGAAGTCCACCATGCTGTGGTGCGTGCGCTGGAACGCGCGCAGCGACAGGGCGAGGGAGCGACCGATGTAGGGGCGCACCCGCTCGCCGCGGTCGGCCAGCTTGTTGAACGCCGTCGACAGCGGGTCGAGGGCCTCGACCGGGATGCCGAGCAGGCCCTGCAGCCACGCGGCCAGGCCCTTGAGCTGGCTGGCGCCGCCGGTGAGGAGCAGGCGCTCCACCGAGCGGCCGGTGGCCATGTCATGGGCCGACAGGGACCGCCGCAGCTCGCGCAGGACGGGCTGCAGCGCCTCGACGCAGGTGTCGTGGATGAGCTGCCGGCGGCCCTGGGCGTCGGCGGACTCGCCGGGGGCCAGGAGCGCCCCCTCGGCCAGCTTGCCGCGCTCGGCCTGGGCCACCTCCACCTTGAAGACGTGGGCGAGGGCCTGGGTGACCTCGCGCCCGCCGGCCGGGATCTCGCGGATGCGCACCGGCTCGCCGCCATCGAAGATGCACAGCTCGCTGTGGGTGTGCCCCATGTCCAGGACGGCCACCGGCGCGGTGCTCGTCCCGAACAGGTGCTCGTAGAGGTTGTACCAGGCCAGCGGCCCCACGCTGACCACCTTGGGGTCGATCCCCTCGGCGGACAGGGCCTCCAGGAAGTCTCGGAAGACCTCGCTCTTGACGTACGAGACCAGCACCTTCGCGCCGCCGTCCGGCCGGCGCTCGATGATCTGGTAGTCGTGCACCACGTCCTCGACGTCGAAGGGGATGACCTCGTCGAGCTGGAACGGGAGCACGGCCTGGAGCTTCTTCGGCTGGTCGAAGGGGAACTCCAGGGTGACGGTGGTGACGGTCTCCGGCGGCAGGGCGCAGATGACCGTCTCGCCCAGCAGGCCGCGGCGATCCAGCAGCCGGCGCGCGGCAGCAGCCAGCAGCGCTGGGGTGACCGCCTCCTCCGCCTCGACCTCGACAGGCTCGGAGCCGAAGCCCACGAGCTCGAAGTTGCGGAAAGTGGTGACCAGCTCGCTGACCTTGACGGAATGGGTGCCCAGGTCGAGCCCGACGATCTTGGTGGCCATCACTCCTCTCGATAGTAGAGCGTGCGCACGGTCTTGCCTTCCAGGCGGAGGACGGCGAAGAGCTGACGCGTCATGTTGCCTACCTTGCCGCGCACGCGCAGCCGGTAGAGGTTGTTGTCGGTGCGCACGGCGCGCTCCAGGACGTCCCACCGGACGAGCTGGCCGCTCAGGAACAGGGGCAGCACCTGCTGCCGGAAGAACGGGCCCAGCTGCCCGAGCCGCAGGTCGATGTAGTCGGCCTCCGTGAGCTGCTGGCCCATGATACGCCCCATGGCCTCCACATAGGCAGCCGCCGGGTTCTGGGCCACCTTCACGAAGTCCTTCTTGCTCTTGAAGGGCTTGGAGATGAAGAAGCCCTGCTTGGCCGTGCGCGCCTCGACGATGAGCTGGGCGTAGACCGAGTACCAGTCCTGGACGGCCTCGCCGCCCGCCATCACGGGGACCTCGGTCTCGACGCCGCAGGTCGCGGCCTCCTGGGAGCCGCCGAAGCCCGGGGCCGAGGCCCGCAGGAGCGAGGCGATGACCCCGGCCGAGGCGCTGTTGACGTCCACCCGGCCGGCCGAGTGCACGCTGACCTTGTCCTTGAGGAAGTCGAAGAGCTCGTCGTTGATGCCGCGCACCAGGCGCAGCTCCTCGATGCTGTCGAAGGGCGCGTCCTTGCTGCGGTAGCGCACGCCGCCCTCGCGCAGGTAGGCGTCCTCGCCCTCCCCCACGCCCTCGCTCACCGACCAGGTGGCCGGGTCGATGTAGATGCGGTTGTCGTCGGCGTCCACCCAGTCGATGAGGTTGCCGACGACCTCCTCGCGCGTGTAGCGCTTCCCGTCGGCCTGCTCCTTCTCGAAGACGTGGGCCACCTTCGGGTTGCACAGCTCGCTCATGAGCAGGCGCATGGTGCTCAGGCGGTTGGAGCAGTTGGCCTGGGCGCGGCCGGGGCAGTACAGCCCGGCGAGGCCGATGTAGCTCTCCTCGGAGGTGAGCTGCATGTCCTCCACGTCCCCCGAGCCCAGGCCGACGCCCTCGACGCCCTGCAGCTCCATGGACAGGCCGCCGATGGGGAAGTCCACGCGGCCGCGCACGAAGATGCCCAGCATCAGGTCGCAGAGGCGCTCCATGTTCATGTTGCGCATCTGGCCGGCGAGGGGGCCCCAGGCGGTCTGGTCGAGGCAGGCCCGCGTCATCACGAGGGCCGTCTCGGCCGTCGTCGTCGCCCGGACGTCGTCGCGGACGTTGATGCCGGCGTTGAGGTGCGTGCGGGCGGAGCTGGAGAACTCGATGAGCACGAGCCCCAGCAGGGCGATCATCGAGACCACCATCAGCAGGGCGATGCCCCGGCCGCCGCGGGCGCGTCCAGCGCGCCGATGTGCCTGATTCTTCATCAGTTTTCCAGCGGGCTGATGGGCAGGCGGATGCGCGGGGCCGCCTGGGTCACGAAGCGGATCGGCTGGCCCTCCAGCCGCTCCAGGACGAGGGTGATGCGCACGCGCTCGGGGAGCATCTGGTTGTCGTCGCTGTCCCAGTCGCTCGTCCAGGCGTCCTCGCCGACCTCCTTGCGGTCATCCCAGTACTCGAACTTCAGCTCCTTGACGCCATCCAGCACGGGCCACACCGAGCCGCCCTTGTCGGGGTGGTCGTCGATGCGGTGGCTCTCGCGCCGGTAGAGCGTCTGGCCGCGGTAGCCGTTGTCGCGGTCGCCGCGCTTGAGGAAGTAGTGCACCTCGCACTGATCCGACTCCCGATCCCCGGCGTGCAGGCGCAGGTGGGCCGTCGTGGCGAAGTAGAGCTCGTCGTCGCTGCCCAGGAAGCGCGTCATGAAGGAGGGCTCCTCCTCGCGCAGCTCGTCGGGCAGCACCCGGTGCAGGAAGGCCATGCGCAGCTCGCGGGCGATGCGCGTCATGACCTGGCGGCCCTCGTGGTACCGGTCGTTGATGGCGCTGACCTGCCGCTTGGTCTCGAAGGAGAGCGACATGCTCTTCCAGACGGCCGCCGCCACGCCGACGAGCAGCGTGAGGGCCATCATGACCTCGATGAGCGTGAAGGCGCGCAGGCGCCGCTGGGATCGGCGCGTCACTTGCTGGTGTCCTTCGGCGCGTCGTCCTTCGGCGCGTCGTCCTTCGGGGCGACGTCGTCCGGATCCACCTGGTCGGGGGGCAGATCCGTCTTCACGGCCTGCTGCCCGACGCCCAGCGAGGTGACGAAGCGCTCCAGGATGACCGTGCGATCGGCGACGGCGTCCTTCCACTTCACCACCAGGCGCACCTTGCGGACCTTGTCCTCCAGGTTCTGCAGGAAGAACGGGATGGCGCCCACGGCCATCTGGATCTGCCCGAGCATCTTGGCGCCGGGATCGTCCGGGTTGGCCGACTGGGCCGCCGCGGCGAGGCCGGCGATGGCGCCGGTGTCCATGCCGCCGCCGGAGAAGCCCGTCAGCAGGGCCATCACCTGCTCCGTCAGCCGCTCCACGGCGCCGTCCTCGATCTCGAGCTTGTAGGCGCAGGCCTCCCACTCGAACTTCCGCATCTCGATGTCGCGGAAGTCGCCGGACTCGCAGTTGTCGAGGACGTCGATGGAGTCCTTGAGCAGCTTGTGCTCGAGATCCAGCATCTTGCCCTGGGCCAGCAGGGTCGCGCGGCTCGCCTGGTTGCTGAAGTCGCTCATCTGGATGGCCACGCCCTCGTGGCCCAGCAGCGCCGTCAGCGCGAGGATCAAGATCGCCATGGCGATCATGACCTCCAGCAGGGTGAAGCCTCGGACCCGGCGGCTCATCGGCCCTCCTCCTCCTCGCGCTCGGGCTTGCCGAAGTCGCGATCGGGATCGACCTTGCCGGGCCGGCGCGTGACCTTCCCCGTCAGGGGCTGCACCACGAGGGTGAAGAAGGCCTCATCCCCGTCGGTGGTGTAGATCATCGCGGGCTCCACGAAGCCGTTGGGGAAGAAGTGCACGTAGGCCTTGCCGCCGCGGAAGGTCTCCTCCTGGCCGCTCGTGTACACGCCGTCGATGCCGATGCCGCGCTCCATCGTGACCCGGGGGATGACCCCGTCCTCCTGGTAGCGCTCCCGGACGGGGGGCGGCGGGGCGTCGTCGTCTTTGGCCTTCTCGGCCGCCTCCGCCGCCTCCTTCGCCTCCTTCTCGGCGTCCTCCTGCTTGACCTTCTCGGTGCTCAGGAACTGGGGCGTCGCCGAGGCCTCGACCCAGTAGCTGTCCGCGTCGATGTCCAGCACCATCCGCATGTACAGGCCCGTGGCCACGGAGCGGTTGTAGGTGTGGCGCACCGCGGCGGCCAGGCGGTTGGTCTGGGTGCGCAGCTGGGTGCCCTTGAGGGCGCCGAACGTCGAGATGCCGATCCCGGTCATCAGCACGAGGACCCCGAGCACGATCAGGACCTCAAGCAGTGTCATGCCACGCGGGGCGTGGCGGCGGGATCGGCTGGCCATCAGCGGCTCACTTGCCCCCGGGCTTGATGTCGTCGTCGGTGCCCTCCTGGCCGTCGGGCCCCTTCGAGACGACCTCGTAGGGCTGGTTCCCACCGCCGCGGGCGGGGTTGAAGTACAGGTACTCGGCGCCCCAGGGATCCTTGGGCACGTTCTTCTCCTTGAGGAACGGCTTGCTCCCGTCGGGCGGCGTCAGCAGGGCGCGCAGGCCCTCGCTCTGGCCCGGGTACTCGCCCACCTGCACGCTGTAGAGCTGCAGGGCCTTCTCCAGCTCGTTGAGCTTGAGCTTGGCGGCGTTGACCTTGGCGTTGTCGAACTGGTTCATGACCGCCACGACGATGACCGAGGCGAGCAGCCCCAGGATCGCGATCACGATCATGATCTCGAGCAGGGTCATGCCGCGCTGCTTCTGGCGGGCGGCGAGGCGGCGACGGAGCGTGGCTCGCATGGGGAGTCTCCTTCTCACTGGATGAAGTCGTTCATCTGCAGGATGGGCATGAGCACCGCGAAGACGATGATGGCGACGGTCACGCCCATGCCCACGATCATCACGGGCTCCAACAGCGTGGTGAGCCCGGAAATTTTGGCTTCGACCTGGGTTTCATACGCATCGGCCACCACGTCGAGCATCTCCTCGAGGGCGCCGGAGCGCTCCCCGATGGCGATCATATGGGTGACGATGGGCGGGAAGCGCCCGCTGCGCTTGAGGGGATCGGCCAGGTTGGCCCCCTCCTTCACCGCGACGCGCGCCTGGTCGATGATCTCGACGAGCACCTGGTTCTCGAGCACGTTCTTCGTGATGTCGAGCGCCGTCAGCAGCGGCACGCCGCTCTTGAGCAGCGTCGCGAGCGTCTTGGTGAAGCGCGCGACGCCGATCATCAAGAACAGCGAGCCGAACACCGGGAACTTGAGCTTGGCCCGGTCCCATTTGTGGCTGCCCTTGGGCGAGCGCTTCCAGCGGCGGAACAGGAAGACGGCGGCGATGAAGCCCAGGAAGCCGACGCCGGACCAGTTGCGCAGCAGGTCGCTGAACCCGATGAGCGCCCGGGTGATGAGCGGCAGCTCCTGGCCCGAGTCCTGGAAGATCTGGGTGATCTGCGGGATGACGTAGACGAACATCCCCGCGAGGATGAGGGCGCCGACGCCCACCATGATGACGGGGTACATCATGGCGCCGCGCACCTTCTGGCGCAGCTTCACCGAGGCCTCGGTGAACTCGGCCAGCCGCAGCAGCACCTTGTCGAGCGTGCCCGACGCCTCGCCCGCCCGCACCATGTTCGGGAAGATGGGGGTGAAGACCTCGGGGTGGGCCGTCATGGCCTGGGCGAGGCTCTGGCCCTCCGTGACGTCCTGCTTGATCTTTCCCAGGATCTTCCGGAACTTCGGCTTCTCCACCTGGTCGACGGCCGCGCCGATGGACTCCACCAGCGGGATGCCCGCCTTGACGAGGGTGGCGAGCTGCCGGGTGAAGATGGAGACGTCGATGGGCTTGACGCGCTCGAAGAAGCCGCCGATGTCGACCTCGGCGGAGAGGAGCCCCTGACCCTCGGCCTTCCCCTTCCCGACGCTCGTCAGGAAGATGCCGTCGCGCTTCAGGGCGGCCCGCAGCGCCTTCTCGTTCTCGGCGTCGCGGACCCCTTTGATCTCCTTGCCGGCCTTGTCGATGCCGCGGAATTCAAACGCCGCCACCGGCCTACTCCAGATCCAGGAGGTCGTCCTGGGTGACGCGCAGGATCTCGGCGAACGTGGTGTCGCCCGCCATCACCTTGCGCGCGCCATCGTCCCGCAGGGTGTACATGCCCTTGCGGATGGCGGTCTTCTTGATGGTCCCCGAGTCGCGGTTCTCCATGATGAGGGGGCGGATGTCGTCATCCACCACCAGCAGCTCATAGATGCCGGTCCGGCCGCGGTAGCCGGTGTCGCGGCACTCCTGGCAGCCCACGGCCTGGTACACATAGCCGTTGGTCTCGGACAGGAAGCGCTCGCGGGTGTAGCCCACCTGGCTGAGCTCCGACTCCAGCGGCACCACCTGCTGCCGGCAGTCCTTGCACAGCGTCCGCACGAGGCGCTGGGCCATGATGCCCACCACGGACGACGCCACCAGGAAGGGCTCGACGCCCATGTCCACGAGGCGCGTCACGGCGCCGGCGGCGTCGTTGGTGTGCAGGGTGCTGAACACCATGTGGCCGGTGAGGGACGCCTGGATGGCGATCTCGGCCGTCTCCTTGTCGCGGATCTCGCCCACCATCACCACGTCGGGGTCCTGGCGCAGGATGGAGCGCAGGCCCGCCGCGAAGGTGAGGCCCACCTTCGCGTTCACCTGGGTCTGGCCGATGCCGGGGAGCTGGTACTCCACCGGATCCTCGACCGTGATGATGTTGCGGACCGGGCTGTTGATCTTGGCGAGGCACGCGTAGAGCGTCGTCGTCTTGCCCGAGCCCGTGGGCCCCGTGACCAGCAGGATGCCGTGGGGCTTCGTGATGATGTCGTTGACCTGCTCGAGCACCCAGGCGCCCATGCCGATGTGGCTCAGGTCCTTGAGCACCGCGGTCTTGTCGAGCAGTCGCATCACGAGGCGCTCCCCGAAGCTCGTGGGGAGCGTCGAGAGGCGGATGTCGATGTCGCGCCCGGCCACCTTCAGCTTGATGCGGCCATCCTGGGGGATGCGCTTCTCGGCGATGTCGAGGCCGGCCATGACCTTGATGCGGCTCGACACCGCGGCGTGCAGCCGCTTGGAAGGCTGGGCGATCTCGTTGAGCACGCCGTCGACGCGGAACCGCACGGCCAGGTAGCGCTCGAAGGGCTCGATGTGGATGTCGGAGGCCCGCTCCTTCACCGCCTGGGCCATGATGGCGTTCACCAGGCGGATGATCGGGGCCTCGTCATCGGTGTCGATGATGTCGAACTCGAGCTCGTCGATGCCCCCGTCGACGTTGACCACCTTCTCCTCGTCCATCTCGTCGAGGACGTCGATGGCCGCGGCCCGGCGGTCGAACACCTTGTTGATGGCGTCGAGCAGCTCCTGCTCGGGCACCACCACGGGCTCCACGGGCGCCCCCAGGAAAAGCTGAATCGAATCCAGCGGTTCGAGGTTGAAGGGGTCCGCGATGGCCACCTCGATGTGCCGGTCGCGCCGGCGCATCGGGAGGATGAGCTGGTCCTTGCAGAAGGTGACGCGCAGGTTGAGCGTGAGCTCGACCTCCATCTCCTCCACGTCCAGGCGGGGCCGAAAGCGCATGCCCAGCAGCTCGGCGACGATCTGGCTCAGGTCGGCCTCGGGCAGGTACCGGAGGTGGAGCACGGCGTCCATCATCCGCTGGCCGCGGCTGCGGGCCGTCTCGTCGACCTCCGCGAGCTGGGCGTCGGTCATGCCCCGCCGCCGCAGGGCCATGGAGAGCTGCTGGTCGAAGTTCACTGGGCGGCCTCCACGGCGCCCTCGGGCAGGGCCACCACGGGGATCCCCTCGCCCACGTCGTCGGCGGCGTCATCGGCCGCCAGCTCGTCGTCGGGCTCGTCGCTGCCCAGGCCCGCCTCGGGGGCGTCCTCGTTGGGGGGCGGCGGGGCCGCGGGCGGGGGCGCGCCCCGGCCGGGCTTCTGGGGGTACTCCTCCAGGTCGATGCCGTCGAGCTCCTGGGGCAGGGGCGGCCGCATGTTCTGGCGCTTGAGCTCCTCGAGCACGGCCATCTCGGCGCGGCCTTCCTCCACCGACTTGTGGATGGCCTCCAGGGCGCCGTGCTTCTTGCCGAAGTCGACGCCCAGGCGGACCTCGTCGCCGTCGCGCTGGAAGCGGGCCAGGAACTCGCGGTGCTCCTCCATCTTGCGCTCGAAGATGGCCTTGAAGTCGGCCGGGCCCTCGATGACGTGGGGCGTCAGCATGAGCAGCAGGTTGCGGCGCTCGTGCTCGGTGTTGGAGTCGCGGAACAGGTAGCCGATGACCGGGATCTCGCTGAGGATGGGGAAGCCCGACTTGTTCTGGAGCTGGCGCTCCTTCTGCAGGCCGCCGATGACCACCGTCGTCTGATCCTTCACCACCACGGTGCTCTTGATGCTGCGCTTCGAGGTGGTCGGGCCCACGTCGGGGTCGATGGACTCGATCTCCTCGATCACCTGGTCGATCTCCAGGGTCACGAAGTTCGCCGCGTTGATGCGGGGGGTGATCTTCAGGGTCAGGGCCACGTCCTGGCGCTGGATGTTCTGGAAGAGGCCCAGGCCGCCGATGCCGGCCGCGCCGGCCGCGCCGCCGAGGCCACCCAGGCCGCCGCCGATGCCCGCGATGAACGGCACGTTCGAGCCGACCGTGAGCTCGGCCTCCTCGTTGTCCGTCGTGAGGATGTGGGGCGTGCTCAGGATGTTGACGTCGTCGCTCTGGGCCAGGGCCCGCACGGCCACCGCGAAGGCGGGCACGTCCTGGCCGGCCACCGTCACGGTGCCGCCCGAGATGGCCGCGAGGCCCGTCAGGCCGGCCGCCGTCGTCGGATCCCGCAGCAGCGACACCGTGTTGATGGGGTTGGGCTGGTTGATGAGGATGGGCAGGCTCTCCCCGCCCAGGCTCTCCTCCAGGATGCCGTGGGCCGAGATGCCGAACTGGCGCTGGTTGCGGACGGAGACCTCCATCACCACCGCCTCGATGAACACCTGGCGGCGAGGCCGATCGAGGACGTCGATGACCCGCTTGAGCGAGAGGTAGTCCTTCAGGCTGGCCGTCACCACGAGCGAGTTGGTGTCCTCGTCGGCCGTGACCGAGACCTCGCCCTCGAAGAGGGCCGCGGAGCCGCCGGCGCCGCCCGCCGCCCCGCCATCCGCCGCGGCCTTGCCCTTGACGGCGGCCGCCCCCCGGGCGCGCCGGTTGTTGGCGGCGCCCCCCTGGTTGGCGCGGTTGCGCTGCTCCTGGCTGAGGTTCGAGAGCACGTTGGCCACGTCGGCGGCCTTGGCGTGGTTGAGCTGGTGGATGTGCACCTGCCCGTCGCCCTCGATGGGGATGTCGATGGAGCGGATGAACCGCTTCACCCGGCGGTAGCTGCGCTCGGTGGCCACGATGAGCAGGCGGTTGGTCCGCTCGTCGGCGATGACCTTGCTGACGCGCACGTCCAGATCCGACTCGCCCACGCTCGACACATCGGCCGAGCCGCCGCCGGCGGTGTCACCCTTCTTCGTGGCGCGGGACTTCGCCGGCGTCTTCTTGGTGCGGGCGCTCGGGCTCGGGGAGCCGCGGTCCTGCTGCTCGAAGACCTCGAGGATCTTGGCCGCGATGTCGGTGGCCTGGGCGTGCTCGACCTCGTAGGTCCACAGCTGCTCCTGGCCGCCGGGCACGTCGAGGGAGTCGATGAAGCTGCGCAGCTTGCGCAGGTTCGACGCCAGCTCCGTGATGATCAGCCGGTTGGTGGGCTGGTGCACGATGATCTGGGCGTTCGGGCTCGCGAGCCGGCTGATGACCTCGTTGATCTCCTGGGCGTCCACATGCCGCATGGTGAGCACCTGCGTGACCATGCGGTCCTCGGCGGGGGGCATGCGCCCCTCGGCCAGCGGGAGCTCGGGGCTCTTCTGGGCGTCCTTGATCTCGATGATCTCGAGGAAGCTGCCCTTCTTGGAGATGGTCAGCCCGTTGACGGAGAGCGCCGTCAGGAAGGCCCGGTAGGCCTCCGTCGCCGTCACCAGCGTCGGGGAGTAGATGGTGATCTTCTTCCCCTTCAGCGGCTTGCCCAGGATGATGTTCTTCCCGGTCATGCAGGCGATGAGCTTGACGACGGACTCCAGCTCCTCGTCGTAGATGTCCAGGTGGACCCGGACACCTGGCTGCAACCGCGCGCAGTTCTTGATGAAATCGGCGCTCAGCGTGGGCTTGTCGTCCTCCCCCTTGGGGTCGACCTGCTGCCACTTCGGCACCGCCTTCTCGGCCACGTCGGGCGCGGTGCCCCCGGGCGGCGGACGGCGCTTCGTCGTCCCGCCGGTGTCGGCGTCGTCGTCGCCGGCCTTGGGGTCGGCCTTGGGATCGACCGTGGGCTTGCCCTTCTTCTTGAGCTGGGCGAGCCGGTTGAGATCGCCCTTGAGGCGCGGCGCGGGCGGCAGCGCGCCCGCCTCCAGCCGGGGGATCGTGGGCTTGCCCAGCTCGGGCAGCCGATCCTGACCCAGGGCCGAGGGAGCGACGCCGCCCAGGAAGAGGGCGACGAGGAGGGCGTTGTATCCGAGGTGCTTCATCATCACTTGATCTGGTAGTCCAGGGTGACCTTGCGGCCACGCCGCTCCACATCCACGGCCACGTTGTCGGAATTCTTGAGCTTCTCGTACAGCTCCAGCGCCTTGTTCGGGCTGCTGATCTCCTCGCCGTTCACCGACTTGAGGATGTCACCGGAGCGGACGCCGATCTGGCTGTAGAGGCTGCCGGGCCGCACGCCCACGATCTTGAAGCCCTGGGGCTTGCCGTCGCGGTAGTGCGGGATGACCCGGGCCTGCCGGCTGAGCGCGTTGAGATCCTCGAGCTGCTCGTTGAGCATCTGGCGATCGATCTCGTAGGCGTTGGCGCCCGTCTTCTTGACGCCATCGCGGATCTTCGAGCTGGCGGCCGGGGCCTCCGTCGGGGCGGCCCCGATGGTCCGGCCGGCGTTGCCCTTGGCCATCTTGCGCTCGCCCAGCTCCACGCACTCGAAGGCCGAGCCCTTGGCCAGCACGATGCGCTCGCGCTGGATGGCCGCGACGACGAAGTCGGACAGGCGCTGGCCCTCGCGGACGAGGCGGGCGTCCGGGGCCTGGCCGTCGTCGACCACGGCCATGGACCACTCCGCCGGCTCGGCGACCATGGTGGCCGCCAGGCCGATGGAAGCCTCGCTCTTCTTGCACTCGTCGCCCTCGCCCGGCACGCCGTCGAGGTTGACCTCGCCGTCATCGGGCTCGGTCACCCCGCCGTCGCCCGTGTCCTCGTCGGGCTCGGGGGGGGCGGAGTTGAAGAGGTTGCGGTTGTTGATGGCCGCCGCCCAGTCGCTGCGGGAGTTGTTGCTGTCGGCCCGGGCCGGCTCCACCGGGGCCGGGGGCCGCGGGCGGGTCGGCAGCGCGACGATCTCGCCTGCGACGATGTTGTTGATCACCCGAGCGGACAACCAGGCGAGCACCGCGAGGAGCACCAGGTTGATCACCCAGAAGTATCGTTTCGTCAGGCGCTCCATGTGCTCACCGATGCGCTCGCTCTCTGCTCGTCAGGCCTGCCGGCCGCCAGGGCCACGCAGGTCGCCCGGCCACCCGGGCTACCAAGATCCATGCCATGGGACCCGCCGCCCGCCCCCGCCGCCCCGCGAGGCGGCGCCGAGACCGGCGCTGCGGCCCCACCGGGGAGCCGCCGTGTCCAATGGCGCGCCAGGGTAGCGCCATTCCGGCGCCTGCGCCTTTGCCAAATTGTCAGCCGGCCTGCGGCGCCGCCGCGCCGGCCTGCCAAATTGTCGTGCCCGCCACCGCGGGCCGCGCCAGCCTGCCTCAAGTCTCCAGTTTTCGATAGATCGTGCGCGTGGCGATGCCCAGGAGCTGGGCGGCCCGGCGCTTGTCGCCGTCCGTGAACCGCAGCGTCTCCCGGATGACGCGCCGCTCGATCTCTTCGAGGGGGGTGCCGAGGGGGATGACGAGCTGCTCGGCGTCGCGGGCCTCGCCCACGATGGTCTCGGGCAGATCGTCCTCGTCGAGGATGTGGCCGCGGGCCAGCACGACGGCCCGCTCGATGGTGTTCTCGAGCTCGCGCACGTTGCCCGGCCAGGCGTAGTCCACCAGCCGCGCCATGGCCTTCGCCGACAACCCCTGGATGTTCTTGTGGTTTTTCTCGGCGTAGCGCCGCAGGAACCAGTCCGCCAGCAGGGGGACGTCGGCCGAGCGGGCCCGCAGCGGGGGCAGCGTGATGGGGATGACGTTGAGGCGGTAGTACAGATCCTCGCGGAAGTCGCCCGACTTCACCGCCTTGCCCAGATCGCGGTTGGTGGCGGCGATGACGCGGCAGTCGCTGTAGAGGGGCTGGCTGCCGCCGACGCGCTCGTACTCGCCGGCCTGCAGGACGCGCAGCAGCTTGACCTGGACGTGGGGCGCCAGCTCCCCCACCTCGTCGAGGAAGAGGGTGCCCCCGTGGGCGCGGCTGAAGCGGCCGTCGCGGGTGCTGGTGGCGCCGGTGTACGCGCCCTTCTCGGCGCCGAAGAGCTCCGCCTCGATGATGGTGTCGGGGAGGGCGCCGCAGTTGACGGCGACGAAGGGCCCGCCGGCGCGCGGCGAGAGCTGGTGCACGGCCCGGGCGAAGAGCTCCTTGCCGGTGCCGCTCTCGCCCATCAGGAGGACCGTCGCCGACGACGGCGCCGCCTGGCGGACGACCTCGAGCACCCGCCGCAGCGCCGGGGAGTTGCCGATGATGCCCGGCGCCCCCGCGTCCCCCGCCCCGCGGGCGTCGGCGAGCTGGGCGCGCAGCGCGCGGTTCTCGGCCAGGAGCGTCTGCTTCTCGACCGCTCGCCGCACGACCCGCTCGATCTGCGCGCGCCGGAACGGCTTGGTCACGAAGTCGTAGGCCCCCTCGCGCATGGCCTCCACGGCCCGCTCGATGGTGCCGTAGGCGGTCATCAGGACCACCTCGGTGTCGGGGGTGAGCGCCTTGACGTGCTTGAGCAGATCGACGCCGCTGACCTCGGGCATCATCAGATCGGTGAGGACCACGTCCACCGGCACCCGCCGCAGGACGTCGAGGGCCTCGCGGCCACCGCTCGCCGGCAGCGCCCGCAAGTCCATCCGCTCGAAGATGCGCAGCAGGCTCGCGAGGTTGGAGGCGTCGTCGTCCACGACGAGCAGCGTCGGCTGGACCGGGGTCTCCATGGGACCTCCTCGTCGGGTGGGCGCCCGCCCGACCCCTCGCGGGGCCCCCTGGAGCCCCCGAGAAGCGGCTGCCTTGTTTAACAGGTCGCCCAGGGCGTGACAACGCGCGCCATGCCACATAGAGTCGTCGAGTTGGTGGAGGCGGGCCGTGGAACTGCTCCTCGGATACATCGAACAGCACGTCAGCGAGCTGGCGGCGGATCTGCTGCCGTCGCTGCGCGAGGGCGATGCCGCGCTGGCCAGCGCCGATCCGGTGCTGCTCAAGCGCGTGGTCGAGGAGACCAGCCGGCACCTGGTGCGCTACGCCCGCACCCGCGATCCGTTCCACCTCGATGATCTGCAACGGGATCTGGCCGCGCTGCGGCCCGCGGGCATCCACCTGTCGGCCGCCATCCGCCTGCTCTTCGGCGTCGAGGATCTGGTCGCCATTCGCGCCATGCCCGACCCCGAGGATCTCGAGGAGTACGTCGACGATCTGCGGGCGCTGCGGGCGACGCTGCGCGAGGCCATCTGCACCCTGGCGGACCGCTACCAGCAGCGCTTCGTGCGGGTGTCCATGCCGTCCATGGAGCCCGTGGCCCAGGGCACCCTGCCCGTCCGGCCGCCGCCCCCCGTGGAGCCCCAGCGCCGCGTGACCCGCGAGCCGTCGGTGGTGCCCGCCCCCGCCGCCCCCGAGCTGCTGCTCAACAGCCTGACGCGCCCGGTGGGCCGGGCCGAGGAGCTGCGCCTGCTCTGGGGCCGCCTGCGCGCGCTCTCGGCCCACCCCGACTCCATCCACCAGGTCGTGGGCATCAAGGGCGCGGACGGCCTGGGCAAGACGACGCTGGTGCGGACGTTCCTGGAGCGCGTCGAGCAGCGCCTCAACCACGTCCCCGTCGCGCTCACCGCGCCCGCGGCGCGCCTGTTCGAGCTGCCCGACTGGGCCATCCCCGCGCTGCTGCGGCCGGTCTTCGGCGCGGGCCTGGGCCTGGCCGCCAACGAGGAGCGCGTCGCCCGGACGCTGACCGAGCTGACGGACGCCAACGGCCGGCCCCTCAAGCGGCACCTGCCCTGGATCATGCGGTTTCTGGGGGAGGAGCGCGAGGACGACGAGGGCGCCAGCCGCTCGCCCCGGGCCGTGGGCCTGGCCATGCGCGACGCCCTGGTGGCGGTCATCGAGGCCCTGGCCCGCCAGGCCGTCGATCGCACCGGGGCCCCGCTCTTCCTGGTCTTCGAGGACGCCAGCGAGCTGGATGGCCCGACGTGGACGCGGCTGGGCGAGCTGCTGCGCCGGGTCGACCCCACCGCGCCGCTCATGGTGCTGCTCACCTACGACGCCCACTTCACCGTGCCGGGCGAGGTGGGCCGCTTCGGCGGCTTCACCGAGATGACGCTGGCCCCGTTCGACATGGACGAGTCCGAGCAGCTCATCAACGCGGTGCTGGATCCCAACGACCTGGACGAACAGACCCGGCTACGGCTGACGGTGGGGGCCCAGGGCTCCCCGCTGCTGCTGGCCGAGGCCCTGCGCCAGCTCGTCGAGGACGGCATCATCGGCCGCAAGGGCCGCCGCTGGTCGGAGCTGCAGCCCCTCCCCGAGGGCGCCGTCACCGATCTCGCCACCATCGTGGTGCGCCGGCGCCTCGGCCTCGATGACATCGCCAACGAGGTCCTCGAGGTGCTCGCCATCATCGAAGACTCGGTGGGTGGGCGCGCCCTGGAGGAGGTCGCCTCGCGCCGCGGCGTGGCCGAGGACGATCTGCTGCCGGCCCTCGGCCGCCTGGAGGCCCGCGGCCTGATCATCACCGATCTGGGCGGCCAGGGCATCTCGGCCCACCTGCGCCACCCCCTCGTGCGCGACGAGATCTACCGCCAGATGGGGACGGAGCGGCGCCGCCTGCTGCACGAGGACGCGGGCGAGGTCTTCGTCCGCCTGCGGGGCACCTCGGCCTTCCCCAGCATCGCCGCGCGGCACCTGGCGGCCGCCGGCCTGCCCGGCCGGGGCCTCGACGGCCTCATCACCGGCATCCGCCGCAGCCTGCGCATGAACGCCCTGCCCTCGGCGCTGGAGCTGTGTCGCCAGGCCATCGGGGTGCTCAACAACGTCGAGCCCGACCAGCTCGACCGCTACCTCTACGCCATCGTCCGCCTGCGCGAGCGCGTCTACGCCCGGCTGGGGGCCACGCCCCTGCGCCGCGTGGATCTGCGGGAGGCCGCGCACCTGGCTTCGGCCGTGGGCACCGACGACGACCGACGCCAGATCGCCATGCGCTCCGCGGAGATCTCGCTGCGCCGCGGCGAGCTGGCCGACGCCCGCGCCCGGGTGGACACCGCCGCCCAGGGCCTGCCCGACGAGGATCCCCGCCGCGCCCGCGCCCGCCTCGCCCAGGCCCTGGTGGCCTGGCAGAGCGGCCGCCCGGCCGACGCCGCGTCCATCCTGGAGCAGGCCATCGCCGAGGCCGGCCCCGAGCCCGCCTGGACGCCGGCCTTCGCCGCCCGCATGCGCCACGCCCAGGGCGCCGTCCTGGCCGGCCGCCGCCGCGAGGTCGCCGCGCTCCAGCACCTGTTCGAGGCCTGGCGCCTGCACCGCCTGCGGGGCGATCCCCACGACGAGGCCATGGTCATCGACACCCTGGCCGACGTCTTCCTGGCCAGCGGCCGGCTCGTGGACGCCGAGCGCCTGCTGCGCCGCGCCGAGAGCCTGGTGCGCGACGTGGGGGCGCCGCGGCTGCGCGCCCGCCTGCTCCTGCGCCTGGGCGATCTGCACAGCCTGCTGGGCGACTTCGACGAGGCCGAGATCCACTTCGGCGAGGCGCTGCGCCTGGTCGACAAGGCCGCCGACCGCGTCACCCACGCGGCGGCGACCATCGGCCGCGGCCAGATCCTGGTCAACCGCGGCCTCTTCGACGAGGCCATGCCCCTGCTGGCCCAGTGCCTCAAGGATCTGGGCCGCGAGGCCGACGGCGAGCGCGTCTACGTCGACGCCCTCGTGGCCCTGGCCTCGAACTTCGCGCTCTTCGCGCGGGGCGAGAAGCTGGTGCTCGGCGGGCTGCGTTACGCCCGCGAGGCCGCCGAGAAGGCCGCCGCCATGGGGCACTGGGTCGCCCGCATCCGCGCCTGGGTGGTGCAGGTGCGCGGCCTGCTCACGCTGGAGCGCCTGGACGAGGCCACCCACGCCCTGGAGCAGCTCGAGCACGTCGCGGGGGAGGCCCTGGAGGTGGATCCCCACCTGCAGCGCCTGACCACCGAGGTGGCGTGGTGCCGGTTCCTGGTGGCCCAGTCCCGGGGGGCCAAGGCCGCGGCCGCCTCCGCCCTCACCGAGGCCTGGCAGGAGCTCAAGGCCCAGGTCGCCGTCCTGGAGGGCTCGGGCTACGAGCGCGGCTTCCTGACGAACCTCATCCTGCACCGCGAGCTGAAGCAGGCCGTCGACACCCACGCGGCCTGACGCCCGTCAGCCGTCGGCGTCCTTCGCGGCCACGAGCTGGTCCACCGTCGCCTGCAGCTTCGCCAGCATCACGGCCTGCTCCGCGCGGAGCTGCTCCACCTCCAGCGTCAGCCCGGTGATGCGCTCCTCCAGCTCGTCGTTGTTGTCCATGACCATCTCATCCACGAGGACGGCGTTGGTGATGCCCAGCCCGAGCAGCCCGCCCGTCACGACGGCGATGGTGAAGAAGCCACGGGCCACGAAGCCCATGAGCGGCCCCTGGGTCTCGGCGATGAGATCGGGCACCGTGTACCAGCCCTCCACCGTAAAGACCTTGAAGATCGAGTAGATGGACGTGACGGGATCGGCGAAGTGATCGGGCGCGGCCTCCCCGAAGAGGTGCGACGCGATGAGGCCCATCACCACCAGGTACAGCACGATGGCGAGGATGAGGCCCACCGAGGCGCGCAGGGCGCGGCCGATGCCGGCCCAGAGCTGATCCGCGTGGGGGATGAAGCGCAACACCCGCAGGAACCGCAGCAGGCGGGCCGCGCGGAAGACGAGGACGACGGTCAGCTCGTCGCCATGGGTGAACGGCGCCAGCAGCGTCGGCGCGCTGGCCGCCACGATCACGAAGTCGAACCGGTTGATGCCGCTGGCCCAGTACGTCCGCCAGCCGAAGAGCGAGATCTTCGTGACCATCTCGCCCACGAAGTACACGAGGCACACGTAGTCGAGGACGAAGAGGGCCGCGTCATGCGGGTGCATGGACGGGTACGACCGGGCGAAGAGCACGACGAGGTTGAAGGTGATGACCGCCAGGACCACCCGCTCGTCGATGAACGCCTGCAGCAGCCTGCGCATCAGGGCCACCCCGCCGGCAGCTCCACCGCCTCGGGGCCGGGCAGGTGGAACGCCTCCGTCAGCAAGTCCAGATCCCCCGTGTCGGGCAGGCCCGAGAGCCGCGCCAGCAGCCGGCGGACGTCGCTGGCCGCCACCCCCGCGGCCCGCAGGCCCTCCAGGGCGATGGCGTCGTCGCGCTTCGCGAGCCGCTGCCCGGTGGCGTCCACGACGAGCCCGGCGTGGGCCCAGACGGGCGTCGGCAGACCCAGGGCCCGCAGCAACAGGCCCTGGCGCGCCGTGGAGGGCAGCAGATCCGCCCCCCGGAGCACACGCGTGCAGCCCATCGCGGCGTCATCCCAGGCGCAGGCGAGCTGGTAGGCCGCCACGCCGTCCCGCCGCCGCACGATGAAGTCGCCCATCGCCGCCACGAGCGCGAACCGCTGCGGGCCCGCGATGGCGTCGTCGAAGGCGATGTCGGCGTCCCCGCCCAGCGCCGCCGCCACGTCCAGCCGCAGGGCCGCCTCCCGGCCGCGCCGCCTCGGCACCGCGTCCAGGTCACCGATGGGCCGGGGCGTGGGCGGCGCGCAGGTGCGGGCGTAGACGGGCCCCTCGTCGCTGGCGTGGGGCGCCCGGGCGGCGTCGTGCACCTCCCGGCGCGAGCACCAGCACGGATACAAAAGGCCTTTCGCGTCGAGGGCTTGCAGCGCCTCACGGTACAGCCCGGCGCGCTCCGACTGCCGGTACGGCCCCACCGGCCCGCCCCGGCGGGGCTCCTCGTCGAACGCCAGGCCCAGCCAGTCCAGGTCGGCGTACTGGCCCTCCAGGCAGCCCGGCGGGATGGCGGCGGGATCCAGATCCTCGACCCGCAGGACGGTGCGCAGCCCCAGCTTGCGCGCGTCGAGCCAGGCCAGCAGCGCCGTGCGGGCGTTGCCCAGGTGCAGACGGCCGGTGGGCGTCGGCGCGAACCGGCCCGCGCCCCGCGGCGGCAGCGTCGCGATCACTTGAGCAGCAAGACCACGGCGGCCGCCGTGCCCGCGGCCACGAGGCCGGCCACGATGAGCATCCAGAGCCGGATGCCGCCCTCCTCCTCGATGGGCGGGGCGGCGGCGGCGGCCGGCGCCGCGATGGGCCGGGCCGCCGGCCGCGTCGGGTGGCCGGCCCGGAGCGCCGGGGTCGACGGCAGCGACGGGGCCGCGTCCACCGAGCGCGGCGGCCGGTCGGCCCGCGCCTCGCGCTCCGGCCGCTGCTGCTCGGCCGTGGCCCGCAGCGCCGCCTCGAACTCCGCGCGATCGATGGTGGTGATGGCGTTGGCGGCCTCCGACGGCACCGGCCGCGTCGCCAGATCGATGGAGTCGTCGCGCCGCACCCGCTCGGCGTCCGACAGCGACACCCGGGGGCTGATGGGCGGCACGACGGGGGCGGAGTCGACGCTGCCGCTGGGATCCCGCGCGGCCTGCAGCACCCGCGCCGCCAGCCCGTCATCCATGAGCGTGGCCGCGTCGTCCATGGGCCCCGGGGCCTCGGAGGGCGGCGCGATGCGCAGCGCCGCCTCGGCCGCCAGATCGATGCGCGGCATGGCCTCGAGGGACGGGGCCCGGCCGATCAGGGCCTGGCGCATGGCCTGGGCGTCGGGGAAGCGCCGATCCCGCACCGGCATCGTGGCCCGGAGCAGGGCGTCGTTCACGGCGGCCGGGACGGGGTGGCCGGCCTGGTCGTGGGTGAGCACCGGCCGCGGCTGCTGCACATGGGCGCGGCAGACGTCCACCGGGTTGCCCGGCTGGATGAAGTGCCGCCCCAGCAGCAGGTAGTAGCCGATGAGGCCCAGGGCATAGAGGTCGGTCCGGCCGTCCACCTCCTGCCCCATCCACTGCTCCGGCGCCATGAACCGGGGGCTGCCGAAGATCTCGCCCTGGGCCGTCAGCACGCTGCCGCCGGCGCTGGTGATCTTCGTCAGGCCGAAGTCGATGATCTTCACCCGCAGCTCGCCGCCGCGGTCCTCGACCAGCAGGTTCCCGGGCTTCAGGTCGCGGTGGATGATGCCCGCCTCGTGGCAGGCGCCCAGCGCCGAGAGGCTCTGGCGCAGGATCTCCACCACCTCGTCGACGGTGACGGGCCGCCGCTGCATGAGCTCGCGCAGGCTGCCCCCCTCGACGCGCTCCATCACCATGGCGGGCGTGCCGTCGTCGAGGAGGTCGAACTCCAGCAAAGTCACGAGGTTGGGGTGGGTGACCTGGGCGATGGTGCGCGCCTCGCGGCGGAAGCGGCGGCCCATGTCGCCGAAGTCGCCCGCGGCCGGGCGCAGCACCTTGATGGCCACGGGCCGGCCCAGGCGCAGGTCTTCGGCCTCGTAGACCGTACCCATCCCGCCCGAGCCGATGATGCGCTCGATGCGGTACTTGCCGAGCACCGTCCGACCAAGGAGGGGGTCGTCGACCATGGCGCGCACGATACCACAGGGCCGACGCCGCGCCTCCTTCGTCGCACGCCGCGGCGGGGTGAATGTGCGCGCCGGCGGCGACGTATGGGGCCGCGTCCCACACACCACGATGGAGCCCCACATGCTGCGCAGCCTTGGCGTGATCTGCACCCTCGCCCTCTCCCTCTGGGGCTGTCCCCCCGCCGAGGAGGGCAGCCTCAACGGCGGCGTCAACAACGTCGACTGTCCCCCCGGCAGCGAGTGCAACTGGACCTGCAACGGCGGGGTCTGCAACATCGACTGCCTGTCCGATTCGGTCTGTGACGTGACCTGCAACGGCGGGGTCTGCAACGTCGACTGCGAGGCCGGGGCCACCTGCGACTTCCGGTGCAACGGCGGGGTCTGCAACTTCGACTGCCAGGACGGCGCCGACTGCTCGACCGGCAACGGCGTGCGGCCGCGCAGCGACGCGGGCGTCAGCGTCGAGCCCGATGAGGGCGTGAGCGTCCTGCCGGAGGCCGACGCCGGCGCCGGCGGCGAGGGCGGCGGTGGCGGCGAAGGCGGCGCGGGCGGCGCGGGCGGCCACCCCGCCGGCCCCACCACCTGCGGCGACCTCTGCGCGGCCATGACCGCCGAGGCCGTCACCTGCACCCAGACCGAGCTCGGCGGCCGCGGCTTCGCCATCCAGAGCGCCCAGGGCTGCGAGGACCTGCTCACCCTCGACGCCTGCGTCGCCTGCCTCCAGCACCTGCAGGTGCCCGACGCCGACTGCGCGGGGGCCGCGGCGGCCTGCTTCTAGCGCGTCGATCCGCTTCGGACCCACCGGCTTCGCATCGCCCGTCGTTTCGGGCCATCATGGGCCCATGCCTGATCGTCGCCTCGTCCCCATCGCCACGCGCCCCCACGACGCCCCCGCCGGCGGGCTGGGCGCCCTCTGGAGCACCTTCAAGGAGGCCGCCGCCCACCCGGGCGTGCTGCGCGGCACCCGCGCCCTCCTGCGCACCAACCAGGTCGCGGGCTTCGACTGCCCGGGCTGCGCCTGGCCCGACCCGGCCCCCGGCCACCGCACCGCCTTCGAGTTCTGCGAGAACGGCGCGAAGGCCGTGGCCGCCGAGACCACCCGCCGCCGCGTCACCCCCGACCTCTTCGCCCAGTGGACGCTGGCCGAGCTGGCGGGGCAGTCCGATCACTGGCTGGAGGCCCAGGGCCGCCTGACGACGCCGATGTACCGGGCCGAGGGGGCGGCGCGCTACACGCCCATCGCCTGGGACGACGCCTTCGCCCTCGTCGCCCGGCACCTCAACGACCTGGCCAGCCCCGACGAGGCCGTCTTCTACACCTCCGGCCGGACGAGCAACGAGGCGGCGTTCCTCTACCAGCTCTTCGCCCGGCAGCTCGGCACCAACAACCTGCCGGACTGCTCGAACATGTGCCATGAGTCGAGCGGGCGGGGCCTGGGCACCACCATCGGCATCGGCAAGGGCACCGTCACCCTCGACGACTTCGCCGCGGCGGATCTCATCCTGGTCATCGGCCAGAACCCGGGCACCAACCACCCGCGCATGCTCGTCACGCTGGAGGCCGCCGCGAAGCGGGGCGCGCGCATCGTCGCCATCAACCCCCTGCGCGAGGCCGGCCTGCTGCGCTTCGCCTGGCCCCAGAGGCCGCTGGCCCTGCTCGGCCGCGGCACCGCCATCGCCACCGACTACCTGCAGGTCCGCCTCAACGGCGACGTGGCGCTGCTCACCGGGCTCTGCAAGGCCATCCTCGCCCGCGAGGACGCCGCGCCGGGCACCGTCCTGGACCACGCCTTCATCGCCGAACACACCGACGGCTTCGACGCCTTCGCCGCCCCCGTCCGGGCGGCCGACTGGGCCACGCTCGAGCGCGAGAGCGGCATCCCCCGCGCCGAGATGGAGCGCGTCGCCGAGCTGTACCTGGCCTCCCGCGCCACCATCGCCTGCTGGGCCATGGGCCTCACCCAGCACCACAACGCCGTCGACAACATCCGCATGGTCGTCAACCTGTTGATGTTGAAGGGCAATCTGGGCCGGCCCGGCGCCGGCGCCTGCCCCGTGCGCGGCCACAGCAACGTCCAGGGCGACCGGACGATGGGCATCGTGGAGCGGCCCACGGCGGCCTTCCTCGACCGCCTCGGCGCCCACTTCGCCTTCACGCCGCCGCGCCACCACGGCCACGACACCGTGGACGCCATCCACGCCCTGCACCGCGGCGAGGCCCGCGTCTTCTTCGCCCTCGGCGGCAACTTCCACTCGGCCACGCCCGACACGGCGTACACCGCCGAGGCCCTGCAGCGCGCCGACCTCACCGTGCAGGTCTCCACGAAGCTCAACCGCTCCCATCTGGTCACCGGCCGCGAGGCGCTCATCCTGCCGTGCCTCGGCCGCACCGAGCGGGACGTCCAGGCCGGCGGCGAGCAGTGGATCACGGTCGAGGACTCCATGGGCGAGGTGCACGCCTCCCGGGGCCACCTGGCCCCCGCGAGCCCCGATCTCCGGAGCGAGGTGGCCATCGTGGCCGGCGTGGCCCGGGCCACCCTGGGCGACCGGAGCGGCGTCGACTGGGCCGGCCTCGCCGCCGACTACCACCGCATCCGCGCCGCCATCGAGGCGGTCATCCCGGGCTTCGACGACTACAACCGCCGCGCCCTCGAGCCGGGCGGGTTCCGCCTGCCCAACGGCGCGCGCGACCGCGTCTGGCACACCGAGACCGCCCGGGCCCGGTTCACCGCCATTGAAGTCCCCGAAATGAAACTGGAATCCGGCCAGTACCTGATGATGACGGTGCGGTCCCACGACCAGTACAACACCACCATCTACGGCCTGGACGACCGCTACCGGGGCATCATCGGCCAGCGGCGGGTGGTGATGATGCACCCCGACGACATCGCCGCCGCCGGCTTCGTGGAGGGCCAGCTCGTCGACCTGCACAGCCACTTCGACGGCGAGGTCCGCTCGGCGCCGGCCTTCGCGGTGGTGCAGCAGGCGCTGCCGCGGGGCTGCGTCTGCACCTACTTCCCCGAGGCCAACCCGCTGGTGCCGGCCCGCAGCGTCGCGCGGGAGAGCAACACCCCGGCCTCGAAGTCGGTGGTCGTGACGATGACGGCGTCGGTCAGCCCGGCGGGCTGACGAGGGCGGCCAGCCGGCGCGCGAGCGCGCGCTGGCCCTTCGACAGGCCGTCCGGCGGGGCGAACCCGGCGAGGCGCGCGCGCCCCGCGGCGTCCAGGCAGCCCGCCTCCCAGAGCTTCACGATCAGCGCGTAGCCTTCCGTCGCCAGCAGGGCGTCGACGAGCGCCGGCGGCGCGCTGCCCTGGTCGAGGGCCGCGAAGGCGCGGGTCTGGGCGCCGAGCCGCCGCAGGTGGGCGGCCTCCTCCGGGGTCGGGGCCGCGACGTCCTCGCCCAGCCGCGCCAGCTCCTCCCGGGCGCCCGCGTCGTCGACGGCGAGGGCCCGCAGCGCGGTCCGCGCCCAGGGCGTGCCCAGGGTGCCGAGCAGGCGCGGCCAGCCCGGCGCCGCCGCCAGCCCGGGCGTGTCTGCGAGCTGCCGCGCGATGGGCTCGACCCGCTCGGCGTCCGCGAACGCCCACCGCTCCAGCCCGTCGAGGGCCGCCTGCCCCACCGGCCCGCCCTCGGCCACCAGGGCGGGCGCCACGTCCAGCAGGGCCGCGTCCACCGCGTCCTTCAGGGCCCGCAGCGCCGCGACGCGCTCCACCTCGGGCCGCCCGGCGTCGGCGGCGACCTCGGCGGGGGTCATCGGTTGCTCTGGAGGTTGTGGCCGGCCAGGTTCTCGAAGTCGAGGCGGATGCCGTTGCCGGCCCCGTGCAGCATCTCTCGCCCCCAGCGGGGGTTGCCGCCCTCCGAGACGCCCCCCGTGGGCACGACGCGCTCGCGGATGGTCTGGCTCATCTGGGCCGCCGCGCCGTGGGCCCGCGGCGTCGCGCCGCCGTAGCCGTTCTCGTGCACCTCGACGCGGATGCGCCCGCCGTCGCCCAGGGGGATGGTGTGCTCGGTGCCGCGGCCGCCGCCGAGGGAGCTGCCCATCTGGTGCATCGCCCGCTCCACCTGCACCGCTGTGATGGGGCGGTTCGACTCGACGACCGCGTTGGCGATGTGGGTGTGCCCGCGCTGGAGCTGCACCCGGACGCGGTTCGAGAAGGCCGTGTCGCCGTCGCCGCAGCCCTGGAGGCCCAGGGGATCCGCGAGGCGGACGGGATCGGTGGGGTAGCCGTACGCGTTGTCGCCGCCCTCCAGCCCCAGGGGATCGGGCGTGAGGAAGCGGCCCGCGCCGGGATCGAAGACGCGGTAGCGGTGGTGGGCGAAGCCCGTCGCCGCGTCGACGACCTGTCCTGCCAGGCCGAGGGGCTGCGCCAGGTCGGCCGGCGACGCGGCCCGCCCCGAGGCCTCGCGCTCAGCCGCCCAGACGATCCCTCCAAGTCCGTCGTGGACCTGGACGACCGCGCCGCGCTGGTCCGTCTGGAAGTACTCGATTCTCTTCGGCTTTCCCGCCACGGCCACCTGCCGGAGCAAGGGCGTCGCGATGGCCTCGGGATCGAAGATGTAGTCCTCCTCGCGGGCCTCCGCCTGGCCGCCGACCACCCGGCGGGCGAGCTGCGCCCCCTCCCAGACGAAGCGCTCCGTCGTCGTGGCGCCGTCGGCTTGCTCGGCCAGCGTCTCCAGGCGGCGCCCCACCGCGTCGTGGTGGTGGACGACCAGGCGGTCGTCCGGCAGGAGCACGCGCACCAGGCGGTCCCGGGCGTCGTAGCCGAGGCGGGTGGTGCCCTCGGGGCCGCTGATGCGGGTGACGCGGCCGCGGCGGTCGTAGTGGTAGCGGCGGCCGCCGTCGTCGGCCTGCAGGCGGTCGCCGGCGTAGGTGCGGACCGTCCCGTCCGTGTCGGCCACGAGGTTGTCGGCCGCGTCGTAGCGCCGGCTGCGCTCGTCGTGGTCGTCCACCCGCCAGCCCACCAGGCGACCGGCGGCGTCGTGGCGGAAGCTCTCGCGGCGGCGGCCCCCGGGCCGGCGCTCGTCGACGGCGGAGATGGCGTCGTCATCACTCCAGAACAGCCGGCGGTCGGTGGCGACGCCGCCGCCGGGCAGCGCGAGGCGATCCTCGACCAGCCGGTCGCGCTCATCCCACGCGCGCGTCCGCGTCCCGCCCGCGGCCTGCCGCCAGCTCGCCCGGCGACCCCAGGCGTCCACCTCGAAGGCGTGCTGGCCGCCGGCGGGATCTTCGAGGCGGGCCAGGGCGTCGCGCGCGTAGCCCTGCGCGGTGCGCGCGCCCCACGTCGACCGCCGACCGACGATCCGACCGCGGGCGTCGCGGCGCCAGCGCAGCGCGTCCTCGCCCTGCACCTCGGTGATGAGCAGGCCGTCGGCGTCGTACGCGCGCTTCACCGGCGCGTCGTCGCCCGCCTGCACGCTGGTGATCCGACCGGCCGTGTCATAGGTCAGCCGGACCTCCTCCCCGGGGCCGAAGGCGGCCTTCGTCATGCGGCCATTGGCGTCGAAGAAGCGCTGGATGCGCCCCCCCGGTCGCCGCTCCTGGATGACGTTGCCCCCCGGATCGTGGAGGTAGTGCACCGCGAGGCCGTCGGGCGTCCGCATGCGGACGACGCGGCCCAGGCGGTCGCGCCCATAGCGCCAGAGGCGTCCCCCCGGCTGCTCGATGGACATCACCCGGAAGTCGCCGTCGTAGCTCAGCTTCGTGGCGCGACCCAGGGGATCGACGTGCTCGGCCAGGAAGCCCGGCCCCACATGCCGGCGCGTCGCGGTCCGGCTGCCCACCGTGAGGCGGACGGGCTGGCCCTCGGGGGCGTAGGTGTAGCGCTCGCGGCGCCCGCCCGGACCATCGATGGCGGTGATGTAGCCCTCGGGATCGCGGGTCCAGGTCGTCTCGCGGACCGCGCCGTCCGTGGCCACCAGGCGCTCGCCGATGAGGCGGCCGAAGAGGTCGTAGCGATAGTCCGCGCGCACGCCATCGGGGAACGTCTCGGCGCTCACGAGCCCGTGGGACCAGAGCCGCGACCAGCGGTCGGCCCCCTCCTCGACCTCCACGACCCGCCCGTCATCGTCGCGCGTCAGCGTGCGCACCCGCCCGGCGGGCGAGCGCGAGCGCACCACCTGGCCGCGGGCGTCGCGCTCGCACGTCCAGACGCGGCCGGTGGGATCGGTCATGGCCACGAGGCGGCCGCCCGCGTCGTACGCCTGGCTCACCACGCCGCCGCCGGGGTCCGTCACCGTCGCCAGGCGCCCCTCCGCGTCCCACGTCCAGGCCGACGTGTGGCCGTTGGCGTCCGTCCGCGACGCCAGCCAGCCCTCCGCCGTCCAGGCCTGCTGGCTCACGCCCCCCTCGGCGTCCAGCGTCGACACCACCCGTGACTCGGCGTCGTACTGGTACCGCGTCACGGCCCCGGCGCCGTCGGTGACGGCCGTCGACGAGGGCTGGTAGTCGAAGGCGCACCAGAACGCGTTGTCGTCGCCGTAGGTGTGGGTGCAGCGGTCCAGGGCGTCGTAGTGGAAGTGGAAGCCGTAGCCGTTGCGATCCACGTCGTGGGCCAGGCGGCCCCGGGCGTCGTAGCGGAAGCGGCGCCGATTGCGGGCCCGGTCGATGTGGGCCGCGAGCCGCCCCTCGGCGGTGTACTCGTAGGCCGCCAGGAAGACATCGCAGGGCGTCCGGTCGGCCGCCCGCGCCAGCCGCAGCTCCGTCAGCCGACCCTGGGCGTCGTGGCGGGCCACGACCTCGCGGCCGGCGGCGTCGACGAAGCCAGCGAGGCGATCCCGCTCCCAGCCGATGTGCAGGGCGCCGGAGGCGGTGCGCACCTCCACGAGCCGCGCCCGCTTGCCCACCGGCGGGCGGTAGCTCGCCGACGTCCCCTGCTCGCCGCCGCTGAAGCGGAAGACGCGCTCGACCTCCTGGGCGTCCCGGACGACGTACGTTCGCCCGTCGACCCGGGTCAGGCGCAGGCACTCGGCCGGGTGGAAGTCGCTGTCGCCGTCGACAACCGGCAGCTCGAAGCCGAAGAACCGGCCTTCGTGGTCCCGCAGCGCCAGCGTCACCGCGCCGTCGGTCGTCTCATCGACCAGCAGGGCCTCGTCGAAGACGTGCCGCCAGCCGGGGCCGTGGGCCGACGCGTCACCGTGCAGCTCGGTGGCGCGGCTGTTGTAGAAGCGCTGGAAGGCCACGTCCTGGGCCGAGAAGAGCTGGAAGTCGGTCTGCCGGGTGAAGACGGTGCCGCTGACCACATCGACGGGGTGGCCGCGGGCGATGCAGTTGTTGCCGCCCACGAAGTCGTTGACCCGCTGCGCCGCGTTCTGCAGGCGGGGGCTGTTGCTGTTCGAGATGCGCCGCGCGACGGCGTTGCCCCCGCGCCGCAGCCCCGCCTGGAACCCCGCCGTCGCCGCCCCCTGGACCATCCCCCACGCCAGCGCGCCCAGGAAGTCCCCGATGCTCATCCCCGTGAGAACATTGGAGAATCCCATCGCCATCGCGTTCGGCACCACCGGGATGTCCGAGCACGAGTTGCACCCCAGCGGGATCATCAGCCCCAGCGGCGCGTCGCAGACCGACACCGTCGGCGAGGCGATGGACACGCTCGCGTTCGCGATGGGCAGGGGCAGCAGGCTGGCCAGGAACCCCAGGAACGCCTGCCCCGACGAGAACATCGGGAAGATGCGCGTGAACGCGAACTGGCCCTGGCCGCTGGCCGAGACGGAGTACGTCTTGCCCGCGCTCGTGACGGACCCCGCGTTCACGTTCGCGTGGCTCGACCCCACGAAGTCCGCCACGAACCCGCGCTGGAACACCGGGTTGCCCGACGCCGACGCCAGCGCCAGCACCTTCCCCCGCGCCATCTCCAGCATCGCGTTGAAGGGCGCCGTCATGAGCGCCATGATCGCCGCGGTGATCATCGGCCGGTGGCTGATGGGCGGCCACAGCCACGGCAGCGGCGGCATGTGGAACCCCAGCGCCGTCGCCCCCGCGCCCGCCGCGGGCATGAAGTTGATGAGGACCGTCGCCTTGAAGTCGATGAGGATGGGCCCCATGAACGGCGTCGGGAACAGGGGAATCGGCGGAAGCGGCGGGACGAGGGGCGCCGGCAGCGTCGTGTGAAAGTCGAGCCCCATGATGGGGTCGAGCAGCTTCGTCGCCGGGAACGTCAGGGCGTTCGGGTTCAGCAGCAGCAGCCCGCCCAGCCAGGCCGACAGCGCCGCCTTCCCGCCGCTCGCGTCCTTCGCCACCACCATCGAGCCGGCCTTGGCGTTCACCAGCCCGCCCATGACCGTCACGGGCCCGCCGTTGAACAGGAACCCGCCCTTCGCGGACGACATCGCCGAGCCCGCCAGCAGCGTGAACGTCCCCGACAGCTCGCCGGCCATGTTCACCGTCATGAACCCATCGGTCTGGACGGTCTGCGACCCCACCGTCCGCACCACCGGCCCCTGCTGGACCTCGCCCCACTCCCCGATCTCGGTGCTGATCTGGCCCTGGTTCATGACCATCGCGCCCGCCGAGACCCCCACGTCGCTCTTCGTCGTCGTGGCGAGCTGGGGCGCCGTGATGGTCATGGCCGAGCCGGCCAGCTCGATGAAGTTGCCGGCGCTCACGTTCACCGTGCGCGCGCTGCCCACGGTGACCGTGTGGGTCGTCCCCACCTCCAGCGTGCGCCCCTGGCTCGTCGTCATCGTCAGGTCGACGCAGACGATCTTCACCAGGCCCTTCGGCGCCCGGATGTTGATGGTCCCGGTCTTCGCCTCGGTGGTGATGGTGTCCGCGGCGGTGTCGAACACCATGGAATTATTGGTAGAACTGTCGACCAGCCGGATCTTCTCGGCCCCGTCGGAGTCGAGGAACTCCAGGTCGTGGCCGGCCCGGCTGCGGAACCACTTGTGGTCGTTGGCGCCGTCGGGGTTGCCCGGCCCGGGCACGGCGTGCTCGCCGTTCCAGACGGCGCCGAGGACGTAGGGGTGGTTGGGGTCGCCCCCCTCGAACGCGACGAGCACCTCGTCGCCGATCTCGGGCACGAACATCGTCCCGCGGGAGTTGCCGGCGTACCACCCCGCGACGCGCGCCCAGTGCGACTCGATGGCCGCGTCGGGGCCGTCCAGCCAGGGCAGCCGCACCTTCACGCGGCCCCACTGCTGCGGATCGCTGATGTTGGTGACGACGCCCACGGCGACGCCGCGAATCCGGCGGCCGCCGCCGCCCGCGCGCTCGTTCATGGGGGGCATTGTGCCGGGACGCCGGCCCGTCCGCCACGCGAAGTGGCGGCGTCGGCGGGTCAGGCCGCTCGTCGCTCGGCGGGTCGCGCCGCCCGCCGATCAGCGCCGGCCGGGAGGCCGGGCCAGCACGCCGCTGAGCAGGTAGAGCTCGCCGGACGCGGCGAGCTGCCGATGGGCGGCCACCACGCGCTCGGCGGGCGCCAGGACGTCGAGGTCGTCGACGAACCCCGCGTACCAGAAGAGGATCGGAAGATCCCGGGTGGCGTGGAGCCAGGCGCCCAGCGGGGTTCCCCGCAGGTCAGCCCCGGCGTGGACGGCGGCGGCCGCCGCCCGGCAGGCCGCCTCCAGATCGAGGGCGCCGATCCGCTCGACGACCCGCCAGCCGGCCTCGGGCAGCCCATGCGCCGCCAGCGCGGCCCGAGCCACCCGGTCATCGGGGGCGAGGGGGCGCGTGCCGAGCTGGCTCACGGCCGTCAGGCTCGCGGGTCGTCGCAAAACAGCTCGGCGTAGCGGACCACCGCGCCGCGGACGTGGAACGGCGACCGCCGGGCTCGCGGGGGCCGTGAAGTCCGGCGCGAGATCGAGGTACCAGGCGTCATCCGCGTGGAGCAGCGGGCGCGGAAGCCGGCCAGATCAGCGGGCGAGAGGAGCGTCACCCCCGTGGTCCGCGGCGGATGACCGGGGTATAGGGCCGGGGTGGCGCCTCCGGCAGGCGGCTGTGGTCCACCGGCTCGACCGTCCGCCACCAGTACTCCGACCAGGCCTCGGGCTGCGCCAGCTCCCAGAGCTTCACGAGGCCGAGCAGCCCCACCGGCGACTCGGCCATGAAGTCCCAGCCGTCGCGCTCAGCGCAGAACAGGTCGGCCTGCTTGTCGTGCCAGACCTGGAAGCCGAGTCGCTCCAGGTGCGCGAGGGCGATGCCATAGACGTTGGTGTACTCGCTGAGCGCGGGCATGAGCCCTCCGGATCAGAGCAGGGTCAGGCCCGCGGGTAGTCGTAGGGCAGCTCGGCGTAGCGGACCACCGCGCCGCGGACGTGGAACGGCGACCGGCTGACGACCGCCGGGCTCGCGGGGGCCGCGAAGTCGGGCGCGAGATCGAGGTACCAGGCGTCATCCGCGTGGAGCAGCGAGAAGCCGTCCGAGAGGACTTGCCAGCAGCTCTGCGGGGTGTGGATCGCGGCCCAGTGGTCCACGCCCGAGACCTCGATGGCCAGGTTCACCCAGACTCCATCCGGGCGGCGGACGGCCAGGACCACCCGCGCCCGAAAGTGGGGAAAATCATAAGAGAAATCGCGGATCAAGCCGTCACCGCCGTCGCCGAAGCGGGCGCGAAAGCTGGCCAGATCCGCCGGCTGGAGGGGAGTGAGCTCAGTCATGTGCCGATGGGGACCTGTGGGCTGGAGCCGGGCGGGATCTGGCTCCAGCCGGCTGGGACGGTGCTGTGGTGGTAGTGGGGGGCGCCGGCGCCGTGCCCGACCCAGGGCTGGCCAGGCGGGAACGTGTGGTAGTGGCCCGACGGGATGCCGTGGTTCTTGAAGTCGACGTGGCCAACCACGGCGCCGTTGCCGTCGTAGATGGCGTTCTGGCCCACGACGCCGCCGCGGTCATGGGAGTACACGGAGCTGGCCGGCGCGCCGTTGAGGGGCGGCTTGTCGCTGCCGCTGAAGTGGTGCAGCCCGTTCTGGGTCCCGTGGTACTCCCAGCCGGCCGGCGCTGTCCGCGTCGCGCGCCAGGCGGCCGCCGCGTCCTGGCGCGAGCTGAACATGCCCGCCGTCTCGTGCTGGAACTGGTTCCACGACAGGTTGCAGGCGATGAGCCCCAGCGGGTCGGCCCACGCCACCGGGTCCGTGGGGTAGCCGTAGGCGTTGGGCCCGCCCTGAATCCCCAGTGGATCCGGGGAGATGAAGCGCGCGGCCTGGGGGTCGTAGACGCGGAACCGGTGGTGGCCGAGGTCGGTGGCCTCGTCGTGGAGCTGGCCCAGGAGCCGCAGCGGCTGGTGGGCCAGCTCGGCGTCGTCGGCCTCCAGGTGCTGCAGGCGGCCGTAGGGATCGTAGGTGGCGGCCCAGAGGGCGCGGCCGTCGGCGTCGCTCAGCCGGGTGACGGCGCCGCGCTGGTCCGTGCTGTAGAACTGGGTGCGCGGGGTGGGATCGTCGCCGCCGCGCACGACGCGGAAGAGCGGGACGTGGGCGCGCTCCGGGTCGTAGGTGTAGTGCTCGTCGCGCAGGACCTCGCCGGTGGCGGGGCGGGCGACGACGCGGCGGGCGAGGTGGTCGCCGTCCCAGTGGAACGCCTCGGCGGTGACGCCGCCGTCGGGCTGCTCGGCCAGCGTCTCCACCCGGCGGCCGAGGGCGTCGTAGCGGTGGTGCACGACGCGGTCGTCGGCGGTGTGCACCCGCACGAGCCGGTCGCGGTCGTCGAACCAGAGCCGCTGCGTCCCCTCGGGGCCCTGCCGCGCGACCAGGCGGCCGCCGCGGTCGTGCCGGAAGCGGTGGCCGGCGCTGTCCGCGACGAGGCGGTCCCCCACGAACTCGCGGGTGGTCTCGCCATCGGCCACCAGGTTGTCGGCGTCGTCGTACCGGAACGCCGTGGGCGCCCCGTCGTTGACGGCCTGGCCGACGAGCCGGCCCGTGGCGTCGTAGCGGAGCTGCTGGCGCTGCCGCCCGGCCGCCGTGCGGACGTCCGCCTCGGTGACGGTGTCGTCGTCGCTCCAGACCAGCCGGCGATCCACCGCGATGGCCCCGCCGGGGACCGCCAGCGCGTCGCCGACCAGGCGGTCGAGGGCGTCGAACGACAGGCGCTGCTCGCCGCCGCCGGGCTGCCGCCAGGTGTCGCGCCGGCCCCAGGCGTCGTGGTCGAAGCCGTGCTCGCCGCCCAGGGGATCCACCAGGCCTTGCAGGCCGGCGTCGCCCCAGCGGAGGTGCTCGCGGGTGCCCCAGCTCGTCGTCCGGCGGGTCGGCCGGCCGAGGGCGTCGTAGCGCCAGCGCAGCACGCCGTCGCCCTGGACCTCGGTGGCCAGGCGGCCGTCGGCGTCGTACGTGCGGTCGACGGGGCGGTCGTCCTCGCCGGCCAGCCCGCGGCCCTCCACCCGCACCAGGCGGCCCAGGGCGTCGTAGCGCAGGCGCGTCTCGCTGCCGTGCCCCCAGGCGACCTTCGTCACCCGCCCGGCGGCGTCGTACTGGCGCTTGATGGTCCGATCATCCCGGATCTCTTCGAGAATCCGGCCGGCCGGGTCGTAGGTGTAGCCGACGCGCAGGCCGTCGGGGGTGCGCAGGGTGGTGACGCGGCCCAGGCGGTCGCGCAGGTAGCGCCAGGTGCGGCCGCCGGGCTGGTGGATGGCGAGGACGTTGTGGTGGGCGTCCCAGTCCACCTTCGTGGTGCGGCCGAGGGGGTCGGTGTGGCTGTGCAGGCGCCCCCAGCCGCCGTAGGTGCGGGTGGCCTTGCGGCCGCCAGCGACGAGGACGACGGGCTGGCCTTCGGGCAGCAGGGTGTAGCGCTCGCGGTGGCCGGCGGGGCCGTCGAGGGCGGTGATGCGGCCCTCGGCGTCGCGCTCCAGCTTGCGGGTGCGCGTCTCGCCGGCGGGGTTGAGCTCCTCGACGGCGGTGACGTGGCCGAGGGCGTCGTAGGTGTAGCGGACGCGCACGCCATCGGGGCGGGCGTCCTGGGCGACGAGGCCGTCGGGCGTCCACGTGCGCTGCCAGACGGCGCCGCTGGCGTCGACGACGGCGGTGACGCGGCCGGCGGCGTCGCGCTCGAAGCGGGCGCGGTGGCCGAGGGGGGTGACGGCGGCGGCCACGCGGCCGGCCGTGCGCTCCAGCCGCCAGGGGTTGCCGAGGGCGTCGGTCTGCACGACGCCGCCATCATCCGCGTAGGCCCACGCCGTCCTGGCGCCGTCGGGGGCCACGCTCGCGACCACCCGGCCCCGCTCGTCGTAGGCCGTCTCGGTGGTCGCGCCGGCGGCGTCCGTCTCGGCCGCCTTCCAGCCCTCGGGCGTATAGGCGATGGTCTTCACCCCGCCCAGCGCGTCGATGATGCTCGTGACCCGGCTGTCCTCGTCGTAGCCGTACCGCGTCACGCCGCCGAAGCCATCGGTGACGCGCGTGACGCTGCCGTCGTAGGCGAACGCGCACCAGTAGGCGTTGTCGTCGCCGTAGGTGTGGGTGCAGCGGTCCAGCTCGTCGTAGTGGAAGTGGAAGCTGTAGCCGTTGCGGTCGGTCTCGCGGACGAGCCGGCCGGCCTTGTCGTAGCGGTACCAGCGCGGGTTGCGGTTGCGGTCGATGTGGGCGATGAGCCGGCCGTCGCCGTCGTAGCGGTAGGTGGCCAGGTGGATGTCGCAGTCGCGGCCCTGGGCGCGCACGAGGCGCAGGCCGGCGATGCGGCCCTGGGGGTCGGGCTGGACGACGACCTGCCGCCCGGCCGCGTCGGTGAAGCCGGTCAGGCGCCCCTTTTCCCAGTGGAATCGGGCCTCTCCGTCGAGCCAGCGCACCGCGTCGAGGCGGGCCTGCTTGCCCGCCGGGGGCTGGTACGTCGGCGGCGTGGGGCCGTCGCCGCCCCCGAACCGGAACACCCGCACGCGGTCGGCGAGGTCGCGGATCTCGTAGGTGCGGCCATCCACGCGGGTCAGCGTCAGGCGCTCGGCGGCGTTGAAGTCGCTCTCGCCGTCCACCAGCGGCAGGTCGAAGCCGATGAAGCGGCCCTCGCGGTCGCGCAGGGCCAGGGTGCGCACGCCCGTCGTGTCCTCGTCGGCCAGCAGCACCTCGTCGAAGTCGTGCCGCCAGCCCGGGCCGAGCTGGCTGGCGTCCCCCGGCAGCTCCGTCGCGCGGCTGTTGTAGAACCGGCCGAAGCGCAGCGTGCGCGCCGAGAAGAGCTCGAAGTCGGTGGCCTCGGTGAAGACGGTGCCCGACACCACATCGACGGGGTGCCCCTCGGCGATGCAGTTGTTGCCGCCCACGAAGTCGTTGACCCGCTGCGCCGCGTTCTGCAGCCGCGGGCTGTTGCTGTTCGAGATGCGCCGCGCGACCGCGTTGCCCCCGCGCCGCAGCCCCGCCTGGAACCCCGCCGTCGCCGCCCCCTGGACCATCCCCCACGCCAGCGCGCCCAGGAAGTCCCCGATGCTCATCCCCGTGAGAACATTGGAGAATCCCATCGCCATCGCGTTCGGCACCACCGGGATGTCCGAGCACGAGTTGCACCCCAGCGGGATCATCAGCCCCAGCGGCGCGTCGCAGACCGACACCGTCGGCGAGGCGATGGACACGCTCGCGTTCGCGATGGGCAGGGGCAGCAGGCTGGCCAGGAACCCCAGGAACGCCTGCCCCGACGAGAACATCGGGAAGATGCGCGTGAACGCGAACTGGCCCTGGCCGCTGGCCGAGACGGAGTACGTCTTGCCCGCGCTCGTGACGGACCCCGCGTTCACGTTCGCGTGGCTCGACCCCACGAAGTCCGCCACGAACCCGCGCTGGAACACCGGGTTGCCCGACGCCGACGCCAGCGCCAGCACCTTCCCCCGCGCCATCTCCAGCATCGCGTTGAAGGGCGCCGTCATGAGCGCCATGATCGCCGCGGTGATCATCGGCCGGTGGCTGATGGGCGGCCACAGCCACGGCAGCGGCGGCATGTGGAACCCCAGCGCCGTCGCCCCCGCGCCCGCCGCGGGCATGAAGTTGATCAGCACCGTCGCCTTGAAGTCGATCAGGATCGGCCCCATGAACGGCGTCGGGAACAGCGGGATGGGCGGCAGCGGCGGCACCAGGGGCGCGGGCAGCGTCGTGTGAAAGTCGAGCCCCATGATGGGGTCGAGCAGCTTCGTCGCCGGGAACGTCAGCGCGTTCGGGTTCAGCAGCAGGAGCCCGCCGAGCCAGGCCGACAGCGCCGCCTTCCCCCCGCTGGCGTCCTTCGCCACCACCATCGAGCCGGCCTTGGCGTTCACCAGCCCGCCCATGACCGTCACGGGCCCGCCGTTGAACAGGAACCCGCCCTTCGCGGACGACATCGCCGAGCCCGCCAGCAGCGTGAACGTCCCCGACAGCTCGCCGGCCATGTTCACCGTCATGAACCCATCGGTCTGGACGGTCTGCGACCCCACCGTCCGCACCACCGGCCCCTGCTGGACCTCGCCCCACTCCCCGATCTCGGTGCTGATCTGGCCCTGGTTCATGACCATCGCGCCCGCCGAGACCCCCACGTCGCTCTTCGTCGTCGTGGCGAGCTGGGGCGCCGTGATGGTCATGGCCGAGCCGGCCAGCTCGATGAAGTTGCCGGCGCTCACGTTCACCGTGCGCGCGCTGCCCACCGTGACCGTGTGGGTCGTCCCCACCTCCAGCGTGCGCCCCTGGCTCGTCGTCATCGTCAGGTCGACGCAGACGATCTTCACCAGGCCCTTGGGCGCCCGGATGTTGATGGTGCCGGTCTTCGCCTCGGTGGTGATGGTGTCCGCGGCGGTGTCGAACACCATGGAATTATTGGTGGAACTGTCCACCAGCCGGATCTTCTCGGCCCCGTCGGAGTCGAGGAACTCGAGGTCGTGCCCGGCGCGGCTGCGGAACCACTTGTGGTCGTTGGCGCCATCCGGGTTGCCGGGCCCGGGCACCGCGTGCTCGCCGTTCCAGACGGCCCCGAGGACGTAGGGGTGGTTGGGGTCGCCCCCCTCGAACGCGACGAGCACCTCGTCGCCGATCTCGGGCACGAACATCGTCCCGCGGGAGTTGCCGGCGTACCACCCCGCGACGCGCGCCCAGTGCGACTCGATGGCCGCGTCGGGGCCGTCCAGCCAGGGCAGCCGCACCTTCACGCGGCCCCACTGCTGCGGATCGCTGATGTTGGTGACGACGCCCACGGCGACGCCGCGAATCCGGCGGCCGCCGCCACCCGCGCGCTCGTTCATGAGCAGGAGTATGCCACGCCGGAGGCGGCCACGGCCAACGCCGGGCCGCTACAGGGCTTCGCGCCGGATCTGCTCGATGACGTCGGTGTAGCTGGTCGTGTTGACCAGCTCGGCGAGCTGGGCGGTGTAGGTCTGGATGAGGTCGGCGCGGTCGCGCTGGCGGGCGTCCACGAGGGCGCGGTGCACGCGGATGAAGGCGCGCTCGGAGTTGACGAAGTACTCCACCGCCTGCACGACCACCTGCAGCGTCACGGCGACGGTGCTGCGGCCCTTCTGGCTGAACTGGAAGGCCTTGCCCTCGCTGTTGCAGACGGTCAGGCGCACCTCGCCCTCGGCGTCGAGGCCCTGCTGGTTGCCGGTGTGCATCTGGCCATGGACCTCGAAGCCCGTGAACCGGATGGTCTCCAGGGAGCGGAACTCGCGGGCGTAGTGGCCCATGAGGCCGTGGAAGGCGGCGTCGATGAAGCCGACGCCCTCCCCCTCGATGACCACGTCTCGCGGAGGTCCGTTCTGGTGGCGCAAGGTGATGATCATCCGACACTGGCTGGTCGGGCCGATCTCCTCGCTCATCTGGTAGTGGATGACCCCGAGGGCCAGGTACTCATCGCGCAGGACACGCTGGATCAGCTCTTCGGTGGCGGCTCGTCGCATGGGGGCTCCTCCTGGTGTTCGGACTCTTCAAACGCCTGCGAAATCAGGGAAATTCCACCGCCCCGCGGCGATGGCGCCCTGCCGGGTGGACACGTCTGGAGTCTAGATGTTCCGGGGAGACCGGTGCAGGTCGGGCGCCAAGTGCCCGAAACGGCGGGGGATGATCAGGCGGCCTTGCGGCGGCGACGCGCCAGGAAGAGCAGGACGCCGCCCAGGCCGACGAGGCCCCCGCCGCCGGGGCCGGCGAAGTCGAGCCCCAGCTCGAAGGTCTTCTCCCACTTGCGGTCGACGACCTCGTCGCCGAACTCGTCCGTGGTGCGGGTCTCGACCAGCTTCTCGGTCTGCGTCGCCAGGTGCATGCCCGAGGCGAGCCAGACGCCGCCGACGCCCAGGCCCAGCACGATGGCGATGATGCCGGCCGCCTTCACGGGGCCACGGGCTTCAGGACGCCCTTGAGGCTGACGTCCACGTCGATGTTGGTGCCGACCTTGCTGCCGACCACGCCATCGCGGCCCTTGATGTTGTAGGCGTCGAGCTTCACCTGGAACTTCGTGGTGATCTTGAGCTTGTCGCCCTTCCACTTGAGGGTGGCGGGGGCGGTCATGTCGGTGCTGACGCCGTGCAGGGTGAACTTGCCGGTCACCTCCACCTCGGCCTCCTTCACGTCGTCGCCGGTGGTGGGCTTCGTCACCTTGGCGGCCGAGGCCACGAAGGTGATCTCGGCGAACTGGGCCGCGTCGAGCCACTCGGGGCTGCGCAGGTGGTCATCGCGCTGGTCGTTGCCGGTCTTCATGGAGGCCACCGGCACCGTGATGGTGGCCTGCAGCGTGGTCATGTCGTCCAGGTCGACGGTCAGGGCGCCCGCGCCGCTGGCCGTGCCGACGATCTTCTCCAGGGGGGCGTCGCTGACGAACTTCATCTCGCCGGCGAGCTCGGCGGTCTGGGGGGCGGCCAGGGCGACGGCCGGGGCGAAGAGGGCGAGGGCGATCAGGGACCGCATGGGCATCTCCTTTCGAGCGCCGGCCGCTGGCCGGCCTGGGGGGACTCAGTAGAACAGGTGCACCTGCAGCGTCGCCTGGCCGAAGCGGTAGTCGTCCGTCTCGACCAGCCGGTACTCGGGCCGGACCTCCAGGCCCGGCACCACGAAGAGCTCCAGGCCCGCCACGTACTGCACCGTCGTGATCTCGGCGGTGGCGGTGGTGGTGCGGGCGCGCTCGGCCCGGGCGCTGGCGGCGATCCAGGCCCAGGGGGCGTAGCTGAGCCCGACGACGCCGTTGAGGGTCTCGTATTCGATGGTCCGCTGGCTCAGGGAGAGCTCGGAGAGCAGCGAGAGGCCCTCGTGGATGCCGAGGCCGAGGAACGCGTTGATCATCAGGAAGTCGCCGCTGCCGAAGGCCGAGGCCCCCAGCCAGGTGTTGATGACGAACGGGTGGGCCGGCTCGCTGGGGGCGCCGAAGTCGTCGCCGAACTCGTCGGCCTCGGCGGGCGGGGGGCCGCCGCCCAGCTCGAGCAGGGGCTGGAACGTCACCCGCGCCTGGTAGGCCACCGGCCAGAGCTCCGCCGTCTCGTTGCCGTCGTTGAGGGCCTTGTCCAGGTTGCCGGTGTGGAAGCCGCCGGCCTCCAGGCGCACCCACTGGACCGGCTGCCAGGCCACCTCGGCCCCCGCCTCCGCGTAGCCCGGGGCGATGATGGGGACGCGGCGGGCGGCGGCGTCGCCGCGGATGAGGAGCGTGTGGTCGTCGTTGCGCACGCCGATGGAGGGCTGGAAGACGCCCGCCCGCACCGTGGGCGCCACCCCGCCGGGCTCGTAGATGGCCTGGGCGCCGTAGCAGCTCATGCCCTGGAAGACGGGGTCGCAGATCTTGCCGTCGCGCAGGGTGCCGGGGCCTGCGAGGAAGGTGCCATACAGGGTCAGCCCGGCGGCGGGCTTCACCGTGAGGTACGGCTGCGCCTGCATGGGAAACCATGTGTAATCAGGGACTTCCGTCTTCGTGCCCGTGTCGGTGTCCACCAGCTCGGGGCGGCCCAGGCGGGCGCCCTGCATGCGCAGGTCGACGCCGAAGCCCACGGCCCCGTCAAGCCAGGTGTTGCTGTTGACGTCGTGGAAGGCCTGCAGCCCGAGCTGGTCCCAGGTGACGACGCCCACGCGGTGCATGGCGCCGAAGCCCAGCTCGCTGCGGCCCTCGCCGCCGCTCGGGTTGACGTGGCAGGCCGCGCAGGGCGTGCCGGCGGTGAGGGACATGCGCGGGGTGGCCTGGGCGAGGCCGGGCAGGGCCAGGAGGGCGAGGAGGAGCAGCCTCATGGCGCGAGGCTCCGCAGGAAGGTCACGAGCTGCCAGGTCTCGTCATCGCTGAGGTTCGGGTAGGCGACCATGACCGAGAAGGGCGGGCCGCCATCGGCGCCGGTGCGGATGCGCCAGAACAGGTAGCCATCCGTCCACTCGGACTGGTCGACGTTGAAGGCCGAGGCGGGGGGCATGAACAGCTCGCTCCCCTCCCCCGCCGCCCCGTGGCAGGCGACGCACTGCTGGTAGAGCGCCTCGCCCGCCGAGACCGCGGCCGGGTCGCCGGCGAACGGGTTCACGAGGTCGGCGAACTCCGGCGGGATGCCGGTGCTCTTCTTCTGGAGGGTCAGCGTCCCGCTCCCGGTGGCCGCGTCGAACTCCACGTCGAACGTCGCGAGGTCGCGGGTCGCCGGGCCCTTCAGCACGTGCCCTTCGGCGTCGAAGTGCGAGTCGTGGCAGCGGCAGATGAGCCGGTCGCCGTTCCAGGTGCCGAAGCGGTCGGGGGCCATGTCGCAGCCGGTGTGGGTGCAGATGCGGGACACCGCGACGATGGCGTCGGGGGTCGTGCGGATGAGCAGGACGTTGCGCCCCGCCACGTCGACCGCCGCGACGCCATCCACCGCCCCGAGGGCGCGGAAGGGGCCCTCCGCGACGTTGAAGGTCAGCGTCCCGTCGCCGCCGCCGAAGACCTCGGCGATGGTGCAACCGGACAGGGAGGGCAGCGCCAGGGCGCAGCCCCCGCAGCCCAGCAGCTTGAGCAGGCCGCGGCGATCGAGGAGGGGCAGGTCGCTCATCGGGATCTCCTCAGGGCTCGAAGGTGCGCAGGAAGGTCACCACCTGCCAGATCTGGTCATCCGTGAGGGCGCCGCCGTAGGCCGCCATGATGGAGCCGGCCGGTCCGGTGGCCGCGCCGGTGGAGATCCGCCAGAACATCAGGCCGTCGCAGCGCTCCTCGTCCCCGGCCGTGAAGTCGGTCGGCGGGGGGTCGGAGACGAGGCCGTCGCCGGCCCCCGCCGCGCCATGACACGACGCGCAGCTCCCCGCGTAGACGGCCTCGCCGGCCGTCAGCGCCGCGGCGTCCCCCGCGAAAGGGTTGGTGAGCGCCGCGAACTCGGCGGGCACCTCGGCCTCGCAGCCGTTGCCGCCGCCGCCGGCCCCACCGGCGCCGCCCGCCCCACCGGCGCCGCCGGCCCCACCGCCCATGTCGGCGACCGCGTCGTCGCCGTCATCGCCGCCACAGCCGACCAGGGCCACGAGCCCCAGCAGCACGCTTGCACGCACAAGTCCTCGGAACACGCACTCCTCCTTGCTGGCGTCCGAACATCCAGGCTACCCCAACCCCCCGGTGGGCCGGGGGTCCCTGGCGAGGACGTACTGTTGCCGAAATCAGCGGCAGAAAGAAACGGGGGCAAGGCCGGCGGGCTGCCGCGCCTCGGCGTACGGGCGCACATAGCTCTGCACATGCGGGCCGAAGTCCTGGTCGGGGACGGCCGTGGTGCCGCTGCGGCCCGCCTCTTCGCCGATGATGAAGGTGCGATCCTTGGGGTGGCCCGCGTCCTCGTAGGCCTGGATGTCGGAGCTGGCGTTGCCGTAGGCGGCCTCGATGATCCAGCCGAAGTCGTCGACGAGCTCCTGGATGGCCGCGCGCTTGTAGGTGCGGGCGGACTCGCCGAAGACCAGCGAGTCGGCCGTGATGACGGGGCCGTAGGGGAAGCCCAGATCGTCGAGCCAGGCGCGCGTCTGCAGGCGGAAGGTGTGAGGACGGGCCGTCAAGTACACGACTTTATAGCCCTTTTCGGCCCAGGCCTGCATGAGCTCCAGGGCCCCGTCGTTGGCCCGGGGCACGTACGTCGGGTCGCCGATCTGGCGGGTCAGCTCGGCGTCGGCCAGCGTCAGGGTGCCGTCGATGTCGGTGATGACGAGGCGGGTGCCGGCGGGCCAGAGGAAGACGCCGTGGGGGGCGCAGGTGGCGTCGGCCCGGGAGATGGCGTAGGTCACGTGGTCGCCGACGCCGAAGTGGTCGGCGTCCTGGAGCGCGAGGCGGTAGTAGCCGCGCTCGTCCGTGGTGGCGTCCCCCAGCGTGTACCAGTCGCCCGTCTCGCTCCAGGTCAGGAGGGTGACGGGCTCGCCCGGCAGGCCGGTGGGGCTCAGGGCGGCGCCGCGGGCCAGGCGACCCACGAAGCTCTGGGCCTGCTCGGGGGTGCCGTAGACGTCCTGGTTCTCGTAGGCGTAGGCCGCGGGGCCGCCGGCCAGCGTGGTGTTGGCGTCGGAGTGGAAGCCCTCGGCGGTGATGCCGAAGGGGTCGTCGGCCGGCAGGGGGCAGCGGGGGAAGTCGGCCTGGGGGGTGTCGCAGACGAGGTCGCCGCCGGCGTCGGTCATGCCCGCGTCGGTCGTGCCGCCCCCGCCGGCGCCGCCCGCGCCGCCCGCGCCGCCGCCCGGGGTGATGTCGTCGATGCCCCGGCCGCCGCCGCGGCAGCCCGTCGCCAGGAGCAGCGCCGCCGCCATGAAGGTGCGCAACATCACAGCCACCCCACCTGGACGAGGGTGTAGAAGGCGTCGCCGATGAGGACGGTGCCGCTGCCGGCGTCGCCGCCCAGCTTGCCCGTCCGCGTCAGCTCGCGCAGGCCGGCGTCCGTCTTGGGGCCCTCCAGGAAGTCGGTCAGGCGGTACATCACCATCACCTTCAGGGCATGGCCGGCCAGGTAGGCGTTGAGGCCCAGGTCGATCATGCGGATCTCGCTGTTGTCGGGGATGTCGTAGCGCGCCTCGACGCCGTCGGCGGTGGCCACCTCGACCACGCCGTCGGAGCCGTCGTGGTTGTCGTACTGCGACCAGCGCACCACCGGCTCGAGCTGCACCCGCATGCCCAGGGGCAGCACGTAGCCGCCCTGGACGTAGACGCCGTAGCGCTCGACGTCCTGGCTGTCGCCCTCGCCGTCCTGGCTCGAGTGGGTCAGCTCGCCGCGCAGCGAGAAGCCGGCGAACCGCAGGCGGAGGTCGGCGGCGTAGCGCAGATCCTTGGCCCCGGTGTCGCCCACGCCCTGGGCGCGGCCCGCGCTGCTGGGGGTGTACGAGAGGGAAAACCCGAGCGCAAACAAAGGCTTGCTGTTCGTCAGGTCGGGCTCGTCGTGATCGAGGGCGCCCAGCGGGCCGATCTCGAAACGGCCGGCGTAGAGGTACTCGTCGTCCAGGTTCTCGACGGCGTTCTGGCCCTCGCCGTTGAAGATGCCCGCCTCGCCCGAGAGCCAGACCTGGCCCACGAGGCCGTCGGCCCGGAGCCGGGCCCCGCGGTCGCGACCATGGGTCAGGCCGGCGCCGCGCAGGAGCTGGGAGCGCGTGCGCACCGGCGTGTGCACCGGGAACTGCAGCCGCGCCTCGCTCGTGCGCTCGGCCAGGGTGAAGGGCACCTTCACCTGCCCCACGTCGAGGGCCAGGCGGTCGTAGAGCGTGACGCTCCCGTAGACGTCGCGGACGGCGAAGGTGCCGGCGCTCACGTCGAAGTTGAACTTGAAGGCCAGGTCGACGTCGTCGGCCAGCGCCGAGCGGCCCTCGCCCATCAGGCGGGCGTCGAAGAGGACGAAGCCGTCGCGATCCTGGGCGTTGAACGGGGTGTCCCGGGTGAAGAGGAAGCCGGGCTGCACATAGCCCCCCAGGCGCAGCGGGGCCTGGCGGGCGAGGGGCGGCATCGGATCGTGGCCCTGGGCCAGGGCGAGGCCGGGCGCGAGGACGAGGAGGCAGGCGAGGCGGCGCATGGGCTCTCCAGTGCGGTCAGCCCAGGCGTTGTAACGCAATCTTGTGACGGGAAGGCGACACACGCGCGGGTCGCCGGTCGATTCGACCGGTCAGAGGGCGGTGTCGATGTTGATCTGCAGGCCGTCCTTGTTGACCTCGCCGGCGATGGGGCCGCCGGTCAGGTCGCCGGGGAGCTTGCTCAGGGCGTCGCCGTCGGTGTCGACGCGGGCCTCGACGCGCACGGGGCCCCAGAGGCGGGTGCCCTGCATCATCACGTCGCGGCCGGTGACCTCGAAGTCGAGGGGGAACATGTCGGCGCCCGAGACCGGCAGCTTCTTGGCGGCCAGGATCATGCCGCGCTGGCCCTCGCCCTCGTCGCGGCGGACCATGATGAAGAGCACGGTGCCGGCCTTCACGCGGTCGCGCAGGGCGGGCAGCAGCGAGACCTTGCCCTTGAGGACGCCGTTCTCGGGGGCCGGGTGGAAGGGCTGGCCCCCCGCGGCGGGCTGGCTGCCGGCGGCGGGCTGGCTGCCGGCCGCGGGCTGGCTGCCGGCCGCGGGCTGGCTGCCGGCCGCGGGCTGGCTGCCGGCGGCGGGCTGGCTGCTGGCGGCCTGGCTGCCGGCCGCGGCAGGCTGGCTGCCGGCCGCGACGGGCTGGCTGCCGGCCGCGACGGCTGGCTGCCGGCCACGACCGGGACGGCGCCTGCCCCGGCCTTCGGCACCATCCGCGCCTTCTGGGCCGGCGCCGGGGCCGGGCTCTTCGGCGCCGCGGGCGCGTCGGCGGGGGCGTTGCCCTGGTTGCAGGCCACCAGCGCGAGGCTGGCGACGATCATCATCGCGATCCGCATCACTTCTCCCGTTCTCGACCTGGGGCGGCGCTCGGCCGGCTCACTCGTCATCGGAGGCGGCCACCCGCGCGCGCAGGCGCGCGAGCCGCTCGGCGTCCTCGGAGCCCACCGCCGGCGCGGGCGGGGGCGCGTCCGCTTTGCCGCGGCGCAGCCAGTGGCGCACCACCAGCAGCACCAGGATGCCCCCGAGGACGTAGGGCAGGAGCGGCACGAAGAAGGTGTACCAGGGCTGCGGCGGGTTCTGCACGTCGTCGCCGTACCGGATCTTCAGCTCGGCGATGATCTGCGTGTCCGTCAGGCCCTGCTGCACCATCTCGTGCATCTCCTTGCGGAGCTGGTAGGCCTGGTAGCTGGTGCAGGTCATCAGCGTCTTGCCGGGGCAGAACGGGCTCTTGAGCTCCTCGGCCAGGGCGGCGACGCGCCGATCGGCGTCGGCCTCGCTGCTGGCGGCGCTGGCCGCCGGCGGCTCGGGCTGGGCCACGGCGGGCCCCACGAGGAAGAGCGACAACAGCAGGGGCAGGTAGGCGCGCATGGCGGGGACGGTAGGTGAACAGGCCGGCCGGCGTAAAGCCCGGACGCGCCGGATCGACGATCAGTCCACCTCGAACCGGTAGCCGACGCCGCGGACGGTGCCGATCCGCCACCGGGCGTCGGGCGTCCAGCCGAGCTTCTTCTTGAGGTTGGAGACGAAGTTGTCGACCGTCCGCTCATCGACGACGACGTCCTCGCCCCAGACGGCGTCGAGGATGGCGTTGCGGGTCAGCGCCTGCCCGCGGTGGTCGTCGAAGTGCAGCAGCAGGTCGAACTCGGTGCGGGTGAGGACCACCTCGCGCCCCTCGGCGTCGTGCACGACGCGGGCGGTCCGGTCGAGGCGGACACCGCCGAAGCCGCCTGCCGGGCGCCCCCCGGCGCGGCGCAGCAGGGCCGCCACTCGGGCCAGCAGCTCGCGCAGGCGGTAGGGCTTGGCCAGGTAGTCGTCGGCGCCGACGTCGAAGCCGCGCACGACGTCCTCCTCCAGGCTGCGGGCCGTGAGCATCAGCACCATGGCCGCGCCGCCGCCGGCCCGGTAGCGCCGGCACAGGCTGTAGCCATCGCCGTCGGGCAGCATGATGTCGAGGATGATCAGGTCGACGGCCCCGCCCGCCAGCGCCGCCTCGGCCTCGGCCACCGTGGCCGCCTCGCGCACCTGGTGGCCCTCGTCCTCCAGGTTGTCCACCAGCGCCAGCCGCAGGTTCTCGTCGTCCTCGACCACCAGGATGTGGCTCACAGCACCGCCTCCGGCGGGAATTGCAGTGTGAAGACCGTACCTTCCGGCCCGCTCGCCGTCACCCCCAGGCGACCGCGGTGCAGGGCCATGATGCGCTGGCACAGGGCGAGGCCCAGGCCGCTGCCGCGGCTGCCGGCGCTCTCGGGGGCCCGGTAGAAGGGCGTGAAGACGTGCTTGATGACGCCGGGCGCCATCCCGCGGCCGTTGTCGGCCACGTCGAGGCGCAGCCCGCGGCCGCGCGTGGCCGTGAGCGTGATGACCGCCTCGGGTCGCTCGGTGTACTGCACGGCGTTGCGGCCCAGGTTGACCAGCAGCAGCTCCAGCAGCTCGGGATCGGCCTGCAGGCGGACGCCCTCGGCCCCGACCACCTGCCAGCGGACGGGGCGGGCGGCGTGGGGCACCACCTTGTCGCGGGCCCGATCGAGGACGTCGGCCAGGGCCACCGGCTCGCGGCGGGCCACCCAGCGGCCGCGGTCCAGCCGGTTGAAGCTCAGGATGTTCTCGACCATGAGGGCCAGGCCGTCGACGGCGCCGACGATGCGGGTCGGGTAGTCGCGGGCGCGGGCCTCCCCCGCCAGGCGGCGCTCCAGCGTCTCGGCCATCAGGCGGATGGACGCGAGGGGCGTGCGCAGCTCGTGGGAGACGGCCGACACGAAGTCGCTCTTGAGGGCCAGGTAGCGCTGCTTGCGGTGCTGGCCGGTGAGGGCCAGGGCGACCACCCCCGCCACGAGCAGGGCGCACAGGGCGAGCAGGATGGACTTCTGGGCGTAGGCGGCGTCGGCGGCCGCCGTCGCCCGGGCCCACGCCGGCGACTCCACCCGCGGGGCGAGGCCGCCCACCGGGCCGAGCAGCTCGCCGTCGACGCGGTCCTCCAGCGAGAGCAGGCCGCGGGCGCGCATCTCCTGGGTCAGCTCCTGGAGCAGCGGCCCCGCCGCCACGCGCACCCCGTGGGCCCCCCCGGGCCGGGGCTCGGCGTAGAAGCCCCCGGGGAGCAGCGTCGGCCCGTCCACGGCCGCCGGCACCGCCGGGCCCGCCTCGGCGACGCGCGCCACGAAGTCGGCGTCGGGCACCCCGGCCGCGGCCCCGAGCCGCCGCACCTGGGCCACCAGGAAGTCGAAGTCCTTGATCGTCAAGGCATCTCGGCGGAGGAGCAGGCGCCGCTGGGCGCTCTCGACGCGCCCGCCGCGGCCATCCTCCACGCCGTCGTGCAGCAGCAGCCGCAGCAGCGCCGGATCGGGCCGCCCCTTCGCCGCGAAGCGGTCGAGCAGGGCCAGCAGGTAGGGCAGATCGCGCTCCGCGGGCAGGACGTAGCGCGCCAGGGAGGTGAGCACGGCGCGGAAGCGGGCCGCGATGGCGGCGGCGTCGCCGGCGTCGAGGGCGCTGAACAGGGCCGCCCGGGCCGCCAGCCGCTCGGCCCACGGTTCGTCGTCGGGCTCGTCGTCGGGCTCGGCGAGGGGCCCGTCGCCGACGAGGGCGAGGAAGAGGTCGCGGGCCGGCGTGGCGTCGCCGGGCGCCGGGCGGGCCCGGCGGGGCAGGCGCTGGGCGTCGCCTTCCCAGAGCAGCAGATCGGCCGCGGGCAGCAGGGGATCGGCCGCCGCGGCGGTGATGCGGGGCTCGACGGCCTGGAGGCGCTGGGCCAGGCTCCGGGCCAGCGCCGCGCGGGCGTACTGCTCCAGCGCGGCGCGGCGCGCGGCCGACTCGCCGATGGCCGCCGCCCGCTCCGCCTGGAAGGTGCGGTGCAGCGCGAAGAGGCCGGCGAAGATGGCCAGCGCGCCCAGGCCCAGGGCCACCAGCAGCGGGAGGAGGCGGCGGATCACTCGCGGATGATGGGCACGTGGTCGAAGTCCATGCCGGCCACGGGCACCTGCCCGGCGGCCGGATCGCGGCGCGCGTCCAGCGTCGCGGCCTGGGCGATCAGGCGGCGCAGCTCGTCCACCTCGGGTCGGCGGGCCACGGCGGGGGGCAGGCCGTCGTGCTGGGCCAGCAGATCGGTGTAGGCCACGCCCCGCACCCACCAGGCGCCGCGCAGCTTCTCGCCGAAGGCGGCCGCCAGCAGGGCCAGCCGCGCCTCGCCGCTGGCGTCGGCGTAGCGGCCACGGACGCTGGCGCGGGGCAGCGGCGCCTCGAAGACGGCCGCCCCACCCCCGTCGGCCCGCCGGTAGCGCACCCGGAGCTGGCCCAGGTCGGCGCGGGCGTCGGGCACGAGCTTCGCCTCGTACAGCACCGTCAGGCCCTGGCCCGCGGGCACGTCGCCGCCGGCGACCGCCACGCCGTCGGCCGGCCGCTCGGCGTGGCGCTCGTGGCCGAGCAGGCGGTAGCGCACCACCGCGGCGGGGTCGAAGAGGACCTCGGCGAGGGCGTCGCGGGCCACCACCGGGCGGGCGGCGGGGATGCGCTCCGCGAAGGCGCGCTGGGCGGTGCCGGCCTCGTCGACGTACAGGTAGCGGCCGCCGCCGGCCTGGGCCAGGCGGGCGAGGCGGGCGTCATCATACTGGCCGAGCCCCACCCCCACCGTCGTGAGGCCGATGCCCAGGGCCGCCCCGGCCCGGGCGGCCTGGACGAGCCCCTCGAAGGCCCGGGCCTCTCGGTCGACGCGGCCATCGCCGCAGTAGACGACCTGGCGGCCGCGGCCAGCCGGCGCCTCGGCGGCGAGCGCGTAGGCGGCGGCCAGGCCCGCCGTCGCGCCGGGCTGGGAGGCGTCGAGGCCGCGAGCCCCGGCCGGACGGCCGCGTCCCCGGGGGCCAGCGGGCCCAGGAGCGCGCGCCCGTCGGCCGCGACCACCGCCACCTCGTCGTCAGGGCCCAGCCGGGCGAAGACCTGGCGCAGCGCCTCGCGGGCGAGGTCCAGCCGGGCCGCGTCGCGCCCGCTCACGTCCACCACGGCCACCACGCGCACCGGCCGCCGCGGGGCGTCGCCGGCCCGCAGATCCAGCCGCACGACGTGGTAGCCCGGGCGGTTGGGGGACGGGAACGTCTCGACCTGCAAAGAGAAAACGTCCGCGACCGCCGGCGCCTCGGGGGCGCGGAAGGCGTTCACGAAGTCCTCGACGCGCACGCTGGCGGCCGGCGGGAGCTGCCCGCGGCCGAGGTGGCCCCGGGCCACCTGCCACGTCGCGGTGTCGGCGCTGAGGCCGAACGTCGAGCGGGGATCCTCGGCCGTGTCCACCGTCGGGTTCACGCCGTAGTGGTGGAAGTGCATGCCGGCGAGGGGGCCCGCCTCCACCACCGTGAGGGCGGCGAAGGGCGCCGGCTCCGGCTGGGCCTCGGGCGCCTGCAGCGACGGGGCGCGGCCGGCGCCGCAGCCAGCGAGGGAGAGGGCAGCGAGGAAGCGGACGAGGCGGGACGCGCGGCCCATGGAGACCTCCTTGAACAGGCCTCCCCAGGGTGCCAGCGTCGGCCGGCGGGCGGGGGATGGGGGCGTCATCGGCGCATCACGAGTTCGTCATGACGGCCCGGCGTCACTCCCCGAGGGTGCGCCAGGGCTTCGGGATGATGACCCAGTGGCCGTTCACGTGCACCAGGCCGTCGAAGGCCATGCCCAGCCCCGAGTCCGGCTTCACGAACTTGAAGCGGTAGAGCGTCACCCCGGACTGGAGCCGCCCAGCCACCTGCTTGTAGCCGCCGGGGAACTCCCTGGCGTTGCCGGTGCCCGCCTTCAGATCCTCGGCCGTCGCCGACCAGAGCTTCAGCTCGGTCTGGCCCTCGTTGGGCTTGATGACCAGCTTGCCCGCGTCCCAGGCCGGGCCGTAGGTGGCCTCGAGCTTCGCGCCGGCCTCCTTGCCATAGACGGCCTCGTAGTCGGCCGTGGTCGGGCGCAGCGCCTTGCTCAGGGCGGCGTGGTCGGCGCTGGGATCGAGGAGCTTCGTGAGGAGCTCGCGGGCGCCGGCCTCGGTGCCGGGGGGGCCGCCCACGGTGCCGGGGGCGCCGACCGCGGTGCCGGGGGCGCCGGCGCCGGCGGGGCCGTCCTTGCTGCAGGCGGCCAGCGTCAGAGCGAGGGCGACGAAGGCGAACGTCCGCAGGGCGGTGTGGAGCATGGCGGCCTCCCGGTGGCTGGTCGGACGTCGGTAGCAGGCCGCCGTGAGGCCGTCAATGGGGGTGGCGCTCCGCCGACCGTTCTTCGACAGTGGGGGTGGACACACCGACGGGAGGCACCCATGCACCGCGCCTTCTCCCACCTCGCCGACGGGCTCATCGTGCGGTCGCTGCGCCTGCGCGGCATCCGCCGCCGCCTCCTGGACCACCCCGACGGCCGCGTGCACGCGCTGGCGGTCACCGGGCGCGGCCCCCTGCCCCCCGTGCTGGTGCTGCACGGCCTGGGCTCCTGCGCGGCGGACGAGGCCCGGCTGATCAAGGCGCTGGTGCCCGCGTGCCGCGCCGTCTACGCCGTCGACCTGCCCGGGCATGGCCACAGCACGCCGCCGCCCGACGGCCGCATCGCCGCCGGGGCCGACGCCCTGGCTGGGGCCCTGGGCCAGCTCACCGACGAGCCGGTGGTGGTGATCGGCAACTCCCTGGGCTGCCTGGCCGCCATCCGCGTCGCCCAGGCCCGGCCGGACCTGGTGGCGGGCCTCTTCCTGCTCGCCCCCGGCGGCGCCCCCATGACCCAGGACGAGCTGGAGGCCGCCACGGCCATCTTCCGCCACGCGAGCCACGCCGACGTCCTCCACTTCCTCGATCGCATGTTCTTCACCACCCCCGGGGTGCGGCACGCCGCCGCCTGGGTCATCCGGGGGCGGGCGCTGCGGCCCGGCCTGCGCGTGGCGGTGCAGCAGGCCAGCACCGACGATCTGCTGGTGCCCACCGACCTGGCCGGGCTGCCCATGCCCGTCGAGGTGCTCTGGGGGGAGCACGAGCGCCTGCTGCCGGCCCACGGCCGCGACTTCTTCGAGGCGCACCTGCCGGCCGGCTCCGTGCGCACCGCCCATGGCCTCGGCCACACCCCGCAGCACCAGGACCTGCGCTTCGTGGTCGCGGAGGCCCGCCGGTTCCTGGAGCGCGTCGCCGCCCGGTGAGCGCCAGGGCCCCGCTGCCCCCGCTCCGGCGGGAGGTGACGGCCACCGTCGGCGCCGCGATCCGGGCGCCGGCCCTGGTCCTCGACCGGGAGCGTGCCGTCGAACCCCGCGAGATCATTGTCGTTCCCGGGTACCTGACCGGGGACGCGGCGACGGCGGCGCTGCGGGCGTACCTGGCGCGCCTCGGCCACGCCGTGCGCGGCTGGGGGCTGGGGGTGCACCGCGGCGGCAGCGTGCAGCGCCTCGCCGCCCGCGTCGCCGAGCAGGCCGCTCGCCGGCCGGGGCCGGTGACGCTCATCGGCTGGAGCCTGGGGGGCGTCGTCGCCCGCGAGGCGGCCCGCGCGCTGCCAGGGCACGTGGCCCACGTCATCACGCTGGCGACGCCGGTGGTCGAGGGGCACCGGGCGACGCGCTTCGGTCCCCTGATGGCGCGCCTCGGCGTGGATCTGGACGCCGCGGCCGCGCGCATCCACGCCCGCGGGGCGGTGCCGGTGCCGGTGACGGGGTTGCCGCCGCGACGCGGTGGTCGCGTGGCAGGCCTGCCTGGATCCCCACCCCGGCGCCCGCTTCACCCCCGTGGAGGTGGCGGCCGGGCACCTGGCCATGGTCCTGGATCCGCGGGTGCTGCGCCTGGTCGCACGCCACCTGTGACGGTGGAGACCGAGGAACGCTGTTCGAAGGTCGGGAGGGAGAAGGGAAGGAAGGGCCAGGGGGCGAGGCCCCCTGCGTGATTGCCTCAGGCAATCACATGTTGCTCATCGCGCCCTTGACCTTCTCGTTGGTCGCGCACTTGGTCATCGCGGGCATCATCTTGCCCATCGCGGCGCCGAGGCGGTCCTTGTACTTCTCCATCATGGCCTTCTTCTCCTCCTCGCTCTTGCCCTTGTCGGACTCCTTGAGCTTCTTGAGGGTCTCGCCATTCTTGTCCATGAAGCCCTTGAGGGCGTCACCCATCTTGTCGCAGTCCTCCTTGTTGGAGTCCGCGATGGTGGCCATCTCCTCCATGAGGCCGACGGCCTGCTCGGCGGGATCCTTGGAGCAGCCGGTCGTCGCGAACGCCAGGCCAACGAAAGAGAGGGCGATCAGAATGCGGTTCATGTGCACGTTCCTCAGCAGGGAGGCCTCATTCGCGCCGTGGCCGACCCGCGGCGCGCCATTACCTCCTGTCGGCCGCGGACACTAGCACGGGTGACTACCAGAACCCAGGCCAATTTCGTGGGGGGGCAAGAAGAGTTGAAACGCAGGCCAGGCCAGGGGAAATTCCCGAGCCCCGGCCCGGGGGCTCAAGTCTCGCGGACGAGCCAGGCAGCGAGGTTCGTGACGATCCGGCGGGCCGAGTCGGGGCGATAGCCAGCCCCGCCCGGGATGCCCACGCCAGCCAGGGCGGCGGAGAGATCGAGGTCCGAGAAGAACACTGCGGCGCGCCCGTGAACCTGCTGGGTCCAGAGGCTCTGGCCGCGGACGGGCATGGCTCGGCCCACCGTCTGGAGCAGGCGGCGGCCCGGCAGGGTGTAGCGGATGTCGCGGGAGAGGTCGGTGCCGCCCTCGAAGTCGCCGGTCGCGACGGGGTCCTGGCGCTCCAGGGCCTCGAGGGGGCCGAAGACCTGGGTCAGCTCGGCGCGCGCCACCTGAGCGAAGCCCGCCGACCCGCCCCAGGCGTCCACCAGCAGGGTGCCGCCGCCCTCGACGAAGCCCACGAGGGCCGCGCGCTCGGCGGCGTCGAGGGTGAAGCGGCCGCGGCCGGTGATGTGCAGCAGATCCACCCCCTCCAGGCCCCCCGGGGTGAGGGCGACGACGCCCAGGTCCTGGATGCGGGCGCCGGTGCGGTGGGTGAAGAACTCCGAGAGGCCGGCCCAGGCCCGCGCGCCGAGCTCGGCGTCGGCGGAGCCGTCGACGACCGCGCGGGCCACCAGCAGCTTGCGCTCCCGCGCCGGCTGGGCCGGGCCCTCGGGCAGGGCCGTGCTGAACTTGCCGGCGAGGGGCTTCTGGTCGGTGACGTAGAAGAGGAGGGACTGGGCGAAGTCGAACGCCTCGTCCACGGTCTCGCCCACCTGCCACCGCGCCGACAGGTACTCATCCGACAGCAGGAAGACCAGGCGGCTGCCATCGGAGACGCCCCGGATCTGGGGGAGCGTCTGCCACGCGTGGCGCGAGGCGGTGAAGACGGGGTGGGTCGCGGGCAGCGGGGCCAGGGTGCGGCCGGGGTACTCGGCCGCGGGGAAGAGGCGGCCGACGAGGGCCTCCATGCTGCTCTTGAAGGCGGGGGCCTGGTCGGTGGGCTCGGCCAGGATGGTGCCGCCGCGCTGGATGTAGTCGCGCAGGCGGTCGACCTGGGCGTCGGTGAAGGCGGCGGCCTCGGTGCCCGAGATGAAGAGGATGGGGGCCTCCAGCTCCTCGACGGGGGCGTCGATGTGCACGGCGTGCCAGTTCACGGGCCGCTCGAAGGCGCCCCAGAGGTGGCGCGAAACCTGAGCGAGATCGCGGGGGTTGAGGTTCCAGTCGTGGCCGGGGCCGTACTCCAGCTTGTTCAGGGCGACGGGGGCGCCGCCGTACACGAGGAACAGGGTGCTGAAGGCGGTGCCGAGGACGGGGGTGTAGCTGTTGGGGAACGAGCCGTCGGCGGCCTGCTGGCCGAGCACGACGCGGGCCCCCTCACGAAACCAGTCCAGCCGGCCCATGTACTTGCGGCCCGACGCCACGCCCGTGCGCTCGATGCCGTACAGGAAGTAGCCGTTGTCCATGCCCCCTTCCTGCTTGCCGAGCCACTCCATGCCGCGCTCGACGGCGGCGAGCACCTGGGCCGAGGCCCCCTCCTTGAAGGCGCGGGGGTTGGCGCGGCTGTAGACGGTGCGGGCGTGCAGCATGTCGAAGACGAGGAAGGTGCTGGCGAGGCCCGCGGTGGCCATGTTGGCGGTGGAGTAGCCCTGCTGGTAGCCCCAGCCGCCGTCCTCGCTCTGGACCTTGAGGAAGTGGTCCGACATCTTCTGCCAGAAGGCGTCGCCCGGGTCGAAGCCGGCGCGCTCGGCGGCCCAGAGGCCCAGGACGCCGTACTGGGTGCAGGAGTTGTCCCAGTCCTGGGACGACATGCCATAGCGCCAGGCCTGGCGGTCGCCCAGGGCCTGCATCAGCCACTCGGCGTCGGCCCAGAGGGCCTTCTTGTAGCCGGCGTGGTCGGGGACCTTGCGCAGGGCGTACTCCCAGACGTTGGCCCGGATGCCATGCACGTAGGTGTTGTCGACCTCCAGGGTGGCCAGGAAGTCGAGGGCGCGCTGGAGCTGCGGGTCGCTCAGGGGGCTGGCGCCGGCGGCGAGCATGGCCAGCGCCGCCAGGGCCGTCGAGCCCCCGCGGGCGTAGTGGCTCTCGCCGATGCTGCCGTCCTCGGCCTGCTGGCGCTTGAGGTACAAGACGCCGTCGTCGATGGCGCGGGCGATCTTGCGGGCGGTGAGGACGCCGTCGAAGGGCTTGCGCTCCACGACGGCCGGCTCGTCGCCGAACTCGTTGCCGAGCGCGAAGCCGTTGAACCCGCGCTGGTTGAACGGCAGGCGGTTCTGCTGGACGGCCTGGACGTTGTTGAGGAGGTTCTCCGGCACCACGCGCCGCTGGCGCCCGAGGGCGGGCCCGGCGGCGAGGGTGGCGGCGAGGGTCAGTGCGAGGGTGCGGTTCATCGCCAGGTCCTCCGGGCTCAGTAGGTCTCGAGGCGCTCGCCCTCGAAGTCCATCACGGTGTCGCCACCGAGGGACTGGGCGCGAGCGAAGCTCTTGTTCTTCTTGATCAATTCGAAGTACTCGGGGCTGTACTTCTTGACGCGGCGGACCTTGTCGGCGCGCGACGCCGCGTCCACCCACTTGCCGTCGCGCTGGTAGTAGGCGCGGCCGTCGACGGTGCGGACCTTCTCGGCCTTGCGCACCGTGCCCTGCCGGTCCTTGTAGAAGTTGTTGTCGACGGAGCTGACCTTGCGGTGGCGCAGGCCGCTCTCGTTGCCGGCCTGCTGGACGGCCCAGCGGCCCGACACCTGGGCGTTGGCCGTCTCCATCAGCTCGCCGGCGGCGGCGGCGGCCTCCTCGGGCGTGAAGCTGCGGCCGGCGTCGGACAGGAAGACGGTGTACTCGGTGAGGATGCCGTACTTCAGGCTCAGCTCGACCACCTCCCGGACGCGCGGCTCGGTCTGGCCCTCCAGGCGGATCTCGCGGAGCAGGTCGCCGATGCGGCGAGACGCCCAGAGCCAGGCGACGAAGGCGTCGTCGGCCTGGGTCTTCGCGGGGAAGTCGACCTTCACGGTGTGCTGCTGGGCGGCGCCGCGCAGGGTGCCCTTCACGGTGATGGTGTGCGCCCCGCCACCGCTGTAGCGGCCCGCGAGCAGGATCTCCTGGCCCCGGAAGAGGGCGGTGGGGGCCTCGGGGTAGACGTGCTCGACCTTCAGGCCGCCGAAGTCGAGGGCCACGTCGGTCAGGACCGGGTTGCTCAGGCCGTCGTAGATGGCGGCCACCTTCACGTCGATCTCGTCGTCGGGCTCCAGGTAGACGGAGCGGCCCTCGGTCTTCTGGGCGAGGCCGTCGAGCAGGTGGGCGTTGACGTCGTGGCCGACGCCCAGGGCGAAGATGGCGGTGCTGCCGCCGGCGGGCACGCCCGCGAGGATGCGGTCGGGGGCCAGCTCGCCCGCGGTGGGGGTGCCGTCGGTGAGGAAGAGCACCAGGCGGGGGCGGCCGGCCTCGGCCTGGCCGGCCAGGCTCGCCGCGAGGGCCTCGCTGATGTTGGTCTTGCCGGCGGCGAGGAGCCCTTGCAGGAAGCGCACGGCGTCGGCGCGGTGGGCCTCGTCGGCGGGCACGAGGCCCTCCTGGAAGCGGTGGACCTCGCTGCCGAAGGCGATGAGGTTGAAGCGGTCGCCCGGGTTCAGGTGCGCGACGACGTACTCGGCGGCGAGCTGGACCTGGGCCAGCTTCTCGCCGCGCATGGAGCCGGAGACGTCGAGGGCCAGCACCAGGTCCTTGGGGGCGGGGGCCACGCCGTCGCCGCCGGTGGGGTTGCCGAGCAGCAGGAAGTAGCCGTGATCCTCGCCCTCGGGGCGGTGGGTCAGGACGCGCAGGCCGAGGGCGTCGTCATCGGCCGCGAAGAGCAGGCGGAGGGTGTCCCCCTCGACGACGTCGTCCTGGCTGAAGCGCACGCGGGCGGTCTGGGCCCCCAGGCGGTCCACCTCGACCTCGTGGGTCGGGCTGAAGACGCCGCGCAGGGGGCGGCTGGTCTTGACGGTGGCCTCGACGGTGACGCGGCGGGCGGGGGCGGCGCCGAACCCGGCGGCGGGCAGCAGGAGCTGGGCGTCCCCGAGGCCCGCGCGCTGGCGGACGGGCAGGCGGTAGTCGAGCTCGATGCGGGTGCGGTGCCCCAGCGTGACGGCGGGCACCAGCGCCGCCGGGCGGCCCGCGAAGGCGACCAGGCGCGAGGACTCCGTCCGGCGGGCCAGCTCCGTGTAGAGATCCTGGGCGGCGGCGGGCGGCAGCACCTCCACCGGCACCGCGACGCCGTCCACCTGGAGCGTCAGGCTGGACGCCTCGACCCCCTCCGGCAGCGGCAGCACGCCGACGAACCGGCCCTGACCCATGACCGTCTCGCGGACGTGGCCCACCACGGCGTCATCGCTGATGTCGGCGCGGGTGGTGCTGTAGAGCGTCTGCCAGGTGGGGGCCGGATCCCCGCCGGCCGGGGTGAACCGGCCGTTGGCGTAGGTGCCGGGCAGGAAGATGACGCCGGCCTGCGCCGCCCCTCCCAGGGCGAGCAGGGCGACGAGGGCGGCGAGCGGGGTGCGCATGGCGGGATCTCCTCGGGGGGGCCGGTATGGCTGGACGGTAGCCCGGGCCGGCGCCGCCGTGGTCAGCCGGCCTTCAAAGGGTTGTGAATGGTTTGTAAACGGCGCCTTCGGCGGTTCGATCCACCGGCGGGGCAACCACGCGCGCCCGTGAGGCATCCGTTGCCCGAGCCGGCGACCGGCCCGGCGACACCCGCACGAGAACAGCAGGAGCTACGCGCGATGGCGACGATCACCCTGGGCGGCAAGCCCATCCAGACCAGTGGCGACCTCCCGGCCGTGGGCGCCACCGCCCCCGACTTCAGCCTGGTGGGGGCCAGCCTGGCCGAGCAGCGCCTGGGGGACTTCGAGGGGATCAAGGTCCTCAACATCTTCCCCAGCATCGACACCTCCGTCTGCGCCATGTCGGTGCGCCGGTTCAACGCCGAGGCCGCCGGCCACCCGGGCGTCTCCGTGCTCAACATCTCGGCGGATCTGCCCTTCGCCCAGAAGCGCTTCTGCGGGGCCGAGGGCCTCGACGGCGTGGTGACGCTCTCCACCTTCCGCAGCGACTTCGCGGAGGCCTACGGCGTGAAGATGACGGCCGGCGCCCTGGCCGGCCTCTGCGCCCGGGCCGTGGTGGTGGTGGACGCCACCGGCCGCGTCATCCACAGCCAGCTCGTGCCCGAGATCGCGCAGGAGCCGGACTACGACGCGGCCCTCGCCAGCCTCGGCTGAGGATCCGCCCGGGGGATCCCCCTCCCCCGCCCGGCGCGGCGACGCCCCGCCGGCGAGGCCGAACGGGCGCCCCGGGCGGGCTGGCGCCGCCTGACCGGAGACCTCCGCCCGCCCTGTTGCGTCCGACCTGGGTCGAAGGTGACAACCGCCGCGCGCCGACCCTATCATCGGGTCCGGTCGGCAAAGGCAACCCGTGAAGACGAAGGCGTACAAACTGGCAGCGGATCTGGGGGTGCCCGAGCAGGTGCTCCTCGACTGGCTCAAGGCGAACGGCTACCCGAACGCCCGCCGCGGCGACACCATCCGCACCGAGGTCGCCCAGGCCGCCCGCCGCGCCCTCGGCCGGGGCGGGTCGGCGACGCTGCCCCCTACCCGCGCCACCGGCTCCGTCCGCCCCGTCGAGCGCAACAGCGCCGCGCTGCGGCCCGTCCAGCGCGACTCCGGCGTCGTCCGGCCGCCCGATCGGCCCACCGACGTCTCCGAGCCGCCTCGCCGGAACTCCCGCGCTTCCGAGGGCTTCCGCGTCAGCTTCGCCGACCTGCTGGAGGAGCACCTGCCCGGGGGCATGGAGGCCCTGCCGGCCGGGGCCGGCCCCGCTGCCGCCGCCGCCGCCGCTCAGCGCCCCCAGCCGCGCCCGTCCATGCGGCCGTCCACCGGGCTGAGCAACGAGGAGGTGCTGAAGCTGCGCCTCACGCGCATGGAGGCCGACCGCGACCAGGCCCACCGCGAGCTCGACATCCTGCGGCAGCGGCTCGAGGCCGATCAGCTGCGCCTGCGCGAGGCCCTGGCCGCCCTGAGCGCCGCCGATGGCGACCGCCACGCCCTGGGCATGCTGCGCCAGGAGCACGAGCGCGTCCTGCTGGAGCGGGCCACCCAGCGGCAGGCCCTGCAGGCGGCCGCCGACGAGCGCGGCACCCTGGAGCAGACCTGCGGGGAGCTGCAGCAGGAGCTCGTCGACCTGCGCGACCAGCTCGCCGGGGCCGACGCCGAGCGGGAGGTGCGCGAGGCCACCATCACCGAGCTGGAGTCGGCGGTGCAGCGGGAGGTGGCCTGGCGCGCGCGGGCCCTGGAGCTGGAGCGCGTCGTCCAGATGGGCAACAGCCTGCACGGCCTGCTGCAGGGGCTCGGCCTGGAGGATGTGCGGCTGCAGGCGGACGTCCTGCGGGCCCTGCTCTCGGATCGGGAGGGGGCGCTCGGCCTCATCCGGGCCATCCGGCAGGTGGACGCCGCGGCCCTCACCAAGATGATCAGCGGCCGGGTGACGCGGACCTGCGCGCACCCGCTGTGCGACGAGATCGCCCGCCTGGACGACCGCGTGCGGGTGCGGGTCGACGACGCCTCGCGCTGCGAGATCTGCCAGGACTCCCCCGATCGGCGCTGGTTCGCCCGGCTCGTGCGGGAGTGCGCGCGGGCGGGCGTGCGGCGCCTGCTGGTGATCGGCGGGTCCGACGCCACCCAGCGGGTGCTGCGCGAGCTGGCCCAGGGGCAGCCCCTCGATCTGCGCCTCGTCGCCGACGCCGAGCCGGCCCCCGCGGCGCGGGTCCGGGGGCGCGTGGAGGGCTGCGACGTCCTCGTCCTGTGGAGCGGCACCCTGGTGGCCCCGGATCTGAGCGCCCCGTACGAGGCCGCCGCCGAGGCCGAGGGCCGCCCCGTGGTGCGCGTGCTGGGCGACCGCGGCACCGTGGCCGGGCTGGCCCGGGCCGTGAGCATCCGCCTCGCGCGCAACCACATCCTCGCGGCCACCTAGCGAATGAAGACGCTCGAAATCATGGAAGAATCCGTCCGCCACCCCGACGGCATCCGGCTGCTGGACAACCTGCGCCAGGTCATCCTCGGGAAGGACGAGGTGCTCTTCCTGGTGCTGGTCGGCCTCGTGGCGCGGGGCCACATCCTGATGGAGGACGTGCCCGGCGTCGGCAAGACGACGCTGGCCCGCGCCCTGGCCCGCTCGCTCAGCCTCGACTTCAAGCGGGTGCAGTTCACCCCCGACCTGATGCCCACGGACATCCTGGGCGGGGCGGTGCTGCGGCCGGCGGACGGCACGTTCGAGTTCCGGCCCGGGCCCATCTTCACGCAGATCCTGCTGGCCGATGAGATCAACCGCGCCTCGCCGCGGACGCAGTCGGCGCTGCTGGAGGCCATGAGCGAGGGGCAGGTGACGCTGGACGGGGTGACCCGGCCGCTGCCCGCGCCGTTCTTCGTCATCGCCACGCAGAACCCCATCGAGGCCGAGGGCACCTACCCCCTGCCCGAGGCCCAGCTCGACCGCTTCCTGATGCGGCTGGGCCTGGGCTACCCCGCCCGCGAGCAGGAGGTGGATCTGCTGTACGACCAGCAGACGGCCCACCCCCTGGGGCGCCTGGCGGCGGTGGCCACCGCGGAGGCCGTCGTGGCCCTGCAGACCGAGGCGCGGGCCGTCGAGGTGAAGCGCAAGGTGGGGCAGTACGTGGTGGCGCTGGTGGAGGGCACCCGGCACCACGCCGATCTGCGGCTCGGGGCCAGCCCCCGCGGTAGCCTGGCCCTCTTCCGCGCCGCCCAGGCCCGGGCGCTGCTGCTCGGCCGCCGCTACGTGCTGCCGGACGACGTGCAGGCCCTCGCCGCCCCCATCCTCGCCCACCGCCTCGAGCTCGTGCCGGAGGCCCGCTACGCCGGCCGCGACCCGGTGCAGATCGTCCAGGAGATCGTGCGGGCGGTGCCCGTGCCGGCGGCCTGACCGCGGCGCCGTGAACCTCCGCCGCCTCAACTACATCCTCATCCGGGGCAACCCCGAGAGCTGGGAGCGCTGGTCCCAGAGCCGGGCCGCGCGCCTGCTGCGCCCCCTCATCGCGCCCGTGCTCGTGCTGACGCCGGAGGGCCAGGGCATCCTGCTGGCCACGATGGTCGCCGGGGCGGCGGGCATGGACGTCCAGTTCTCCAACCTGTACCTGGTGTTCTGCGGCCTGCTCGGGCTGCTGCTCGCGGCCTGGCTGGGGCGCCTGGTCTTCGCCCGGCCGGGGCCGCTGGCGGTGGCCGTCCGCTGCCCGCCCCGCGTCGCGGCCGGCGAGGTCGTCACCTTCACGGCGAGGCTCGACAACCCGGGCCGGGCGCCGCTCTACGCGCTGCGGGTGTTCGGGCCGTTCCTCGACTGGGACGGGGCCTGGGTCGTGCGGCGGCCGAGCGTGCCGGTGCTGGCGGCCGGCGGGCGCGCCGAGGTGGTGGCGCGCGCGCGGTTCCTGCAGCGCGGGCACCGCTGGATCGGGCGGTTCTCGGTGGCGTCGGTGCGGCCCCTGGGGCTGGCCTTCGGGCCGCGGGTGGCCAGCAGCCCGGTGCGCCTGACGGTGGTGCCCCGCACCGTCCGCCTGCTGGGCCTGCCGCCTCCCCACCTGGTGCCCGAGGACCTGGGGGAGCAGGCGCGGGGCATCACCACGGGCGCCGACTATGAGCTCGCGGGGCTGCGGCCCTACCGGCCGGGTGACCGCATCCGCGACCTGCACGCGCTGTCTTGGGCCCGGCTGGGGGAGCCGATGGTGCGGACGTTTCGGCGCACGGCCCGCCGGCGGGCGGTGGTGCTGCTGCACGCCCAGGCCCCCCGCGCGGACGAGGCGGCCTTCGAGGCGGCCGTGAGCCTGGCGGCGTCGCTGGTGCGCTTCGCGGTGGGCCAGGGCGCCACGACGACGCTGGTGCTCGCCGGCGCCACCACGCAGGTGGTCGTGGTCGGGCCGCAGTCGGCCCCCGAGGCGCTCGCCCTGGACGCGCTGGCCGTCGTGGCCCCCTGCCCCCGCGCCGACGACGCCTGGCAGGGGCACGTCCGGCGCGCGCGGGCCGCGGGGCTGGCGCTCTACAGCGTGTACGCGAGCCCGGGGCCCCACGCCGTCCCGGGCCCCGACGCCTGGCTGGTCGCCGGCCGCCGCGCCGCCGCCCAGGCGGGGGGCCTCGCGGTCATCGCCCCGGAGGCCCTGGCGGGGAGCGAGCTTTGGCTGCCGCGCTGACCGAGTCCCGGGCGTCCCGGGCCGCCGTGGGCTTCGCGCTCGAGGTCCCGGCGCTGCTGCTCGCCATGCAGGGGGGCTCGGGCCGCGTCCTGGGCATCGCCTTCGCCATCGGCGCGGTGCTGGCGGCCCGCTTCGGCGGCCGCGGCGCGCCCCCCGGCCCCCTGACGGCCCTCGGCCTGCACGTCGCGGGCGTCGCCGCGACGCTGTACGTCGCCCTCATGGTGCTGCCCGGCCGGCCGGGCTTCGGCGCCCTCTGGACGCTCGGCTTCCTGGGCTTCGCCCTGCCCCGCTTCGCGCAGCCCCTCACGGCCCGCAGCCGGACGGGCATCCTGGCCTCGGCCATGCTCGCGCTGATGGGCCTGGGCCGGGCCACGACGCGCGTCGAGTTCGGCATCGCCACGGCCGCCTGCCTGGCCGCCCTCGTCGTCGCCCTGATGACCGCCGACCGCGGCGCCCCGGCCCTGCTGCGCCACCGCCGCGGGGCCCTGCTGCCCCTCGGCGCCGCCTTCGCCTTCGCGGGCCTCGTCATGGTGGGCCTGGGGGTCGGCCTCCCCGCCGCCGAGCCCGCCGTCAGCCGCGCCCTCAGCCCCCTCTTCGCCCAGGACCAGGCCCGCTCGGCCTTCGGCGACGGCGACATCACCCTCGGCCACGTCCGCGAGATCGTCACCTCCGACACCGTCGTCCTGCGGGTGCACGGCCCCCTCGACTACCTGCGCGGGCAGGTCTACGCCGACTACTACCGGGGCCGCTGGCGCCGCCGCCCCACGCCGGCGGAGGGCCGCCCGCGCGCCGGCGCCGACGGTCACCTGGTGGTCGACGCGGCGCACGGGGGCCCCCCCATCACCATCGAGGCCGAGCCTGAGGCCGGGATGGCCCTGTTCGCCCCGCTGGGCCTGCGATCGGTGGACGGCGCGCCCGAGGGCGCCTGGGTCGACGACTACGGCATCGCCCACGTCCCCCAGCCGCTGCGCACGGAGCCGCGGGTGTTCTCGGTGCGCACCGCCGAGGAGCCCCCGCCGCCCCTGGCCCCGCCCGGCGACCACGATCTGGGCCTGCCCATGGGGGGCACCGAGCGGTTCGGCCGCCTGGCGCGCCAGTGGACGGCGGGGGCCGAGGCGCCCCTCGAGCAGGTGGAGGCCCTGCGCCGGGGCCTGCGGCGCGGGTTCACGTACAGCTTGGAGCTGGACGCGGTGCCCGACGGCGAGGATCCCATCCTCTTCTTCCTCACGACCTCCCGCCGCGGCCACTGCGAGCTCTTCGCCAGCGCCTTCGTGCTGCTGGCCCGCTCGCTGGGCCTGCCCGCGCGGCTCGTCTCGGGGTTCCGCGTCTTCGAGCACAACGTGCCGGGGGGCTGGTACGTGGTGCGCCAGCGCGACGCCCACGCCTGGGTCGAGGTCTGGCTGGACGGGGCGTGGCGGACGGTGGATCCCACCCCGCCCGGCGCCCTGGAGGGGGAGCGGGCCGGCAGCCTCGACGGCCTCGGGGCGCGCTGGGACCAGCTCAAGCGCTGGATTCGCAAGGGGGCGGAACGACTGGCGAACCTGACCGCCGTGGAGCTGCTGGCCATCCTCGCGGCCATCGCCGGGCTCATCGGCCTGCTGGTGCTGCTGCGCCGCCGGCGGGAGCGGCGCGCGGCGGTGGTGGGGCCGCCGCCGGCCTGGCCCCCGCTCGCCCGCCTGGAGGCCCGCCTGCAAGGGCGGCTGCCCCGGCCCCCCCACGAGACGCTGGCCCGCTACGCCACCCGCCTGCGCGGCGCCGGCCACGCCGACGCGGCGGGCCTGGTCGACGAGGTGGCCGCGCTCCTCTACGGCGGCCAGGGGGACGCCGCCGCCGTCGAGGCCGCCATCGAGCGCTGGCTGGCCGGCGGCGTCAGGGATCCCGGATGACGGGGTGGCAGCGGTGCCGGGCGGCGCTGCGCTCCCGACGCCAGGCCGGCAGCTCGAAGTAGTCCGAAAGCCGCTCATCCAGGGGCAGGAGCTGCTCCCGGGCCAGCCAGCGGATGGGCGCCCCCGTGAGGGCGTCCACCACGCGCCCCTCCTCCATCGCCCAGGCCACCTCCGCGAGCGAGCGCGTCTGCAGCAGGGCCGAGAGGGCCTCGAACGTCCCCTCCCACGCCGGATCGATGAAGTGGGTGCGCTCTCGGTACAAGACGGCGTTGTGGAAGCGCTCGGGCGTCTCCACCAGGCCGTGCAGGCCCAGGCGCCGGGCGCAGATGACCAGGATGAGGAAGACCTCCACCCCCACGCCGCTGCCGGGCTGGAGCTGGCCGGGCAGGCGGGGCCGCTCCGCCGTGAACTGCCCCCGCGGCTCGCTCAGGTGCAGCCAGTCCACCACCAGCAGCTCGGGCAGGAACCGCCGCTGGAGCTCGGCGATGCAGGGGTCGGTGGCCCCGCGGGCCCGGCGCAGGCGGCACTCGCAGATGACGTCGCCGTCGGCCCGGACGCGCAGGCCATGGTGGTAGGGCTGCAGATCGAACTCGACCTCGAAGCCCACGTAGCCGCGGCCTCGCAGCGTCTCGAGGATGCCGTAGGTCTCCAGCGCGGTGTGCACGCCCTCCCGGGTGTAGAAGCCCAGGAGCCGATCATCCCCGCGGCCGAAGCGCGCCAGGGCGCCCTCCAGGTCGTCCCCGCTCAGCACCTCGTCGGGCAGCGACGCGGCGATGCGCTGGAAGCGCGCCTCCAGCGTCTCGTGCTCGGTGGTCGGCATCATCCCCCGCCCCTGGCGACCAGCGGGGCCGCCCAGGGGCATGGTAGCGGCTCACGCGAGCCGGGGGCACCCCGCCGGGATCAGCGGCTCGTCCAGATGACGCGCTCCCAGTCGCGGGCGCCGTTGAGGCCGGTGCGGGCGCCGCACCGGTAGCCGCCGTTCAGGCGCCCGCCGCCCGTGTGCCAGCAGAGCCGCTGCTCCGCCTGCACGTTGGCCGTGTCGCACGAGTTGCGGGAGACCCCGGTGCCCGGCGCCACGAAGCCGATGGAGTAGCCCTGGCTGAAGTACCAGGACACCCCGTTGTGATCATTGAGGTTGTTGTTCTGGTCGCCGGTGTTGCGGAAGACGGTGTCCCGCTCGCCCATGGCCAGGAGCTGCCAGTTGGGCTGGCCCACCTGGCGGCAGCCGTACATCACGTACTCACCATCGCAGGCGGCCAGGATGTTGTTGATGACCGCCGCGCTCTCGGCGTAGAGGTCGCGGTGGCAGACCTCCCAGCCGCCCAGATCGGCGTCGGGCACGTTCTGGCGGATGCCCTCGAAGGCGAACAGCCCGCCGCAGAAGCCGCGGATGCACTCCACGCCGTCGGCGCAGGCGCGGCCGCAGACGCCGCAGTTGGCCTCGTCGTTCTGCAGGTCGAGGCACTCGCCCCCGCAGATGCCGTAGCCCGCCTGCTCGCACTGGTCGCCCCGCGCCGCGCAGCCGTCGTCGTCGGGCCAGTCCACGGAGCCATCGCCGTCGTCGTCGCGCCCGTTGGCGCAGAACGGCGGGTCGACCGGATCGGCCTCGTCGTTGTCGCGGGCGTCGGTGCAGCCCACGTCGGCCAGGTCCACCACGCCATCGTCGTCGTTGTCGATGCCGTCCGCGCAGCGCGCCAGCACGGGGCCCTGCTGCAGCTCGGTGTTGTCGGCGGCGAAGCGGCAGCCCGGGTCATCGGGCCAGTCGATGCGGCCGTTGCCATCGTCGTCGCGACCGTTGGCGCACTGCGGCTGGAAGGCCGGATCAGCCTCGTCGCCGTCGGCGGCCGAGGTGCAGCCCGGATCCCGCGGGAAGTCCACGCGGCCGTCGCCGTCGTCGTCGACGCGGTTGCTGCAGACCGGGCGCGGATCGGGATCCGTCTCGCTCTGGTCGCCGGCCGCCTCGCAGCCCGGATCGAACGGGTAGTCCACCAGGCCATCGCGGTCGTTGTCGGCCTGGTCGGCGCAGGCCGGGGCCTGGTCGTCGTCGGCCTCGGACAGGTCACCCGCCGCGGCGCAGCCCGGGTCCAGCGGGTAGTCGGCCAGGCCGTCCATGTCGTCGTCGATGCGGTTGCCGCACTGCGGCGCGGGCCGGGGCAGGACCTCGTCGTCATCCGCCGCCGAGGAGCAGCCGGTGTCGGCCGGGTAGTCCACCAGATCGTCCTCGTCGTCGTCGCGGCCGTTCGAGCACGCGGGCTGGACCATGGGGTCGCCCTCGTCCTGATCGCCGCGGCCGAAGCAGCCGGGATCCGTCGGGTAGTCGATGAGGCCGTCGCCGTCGTCATCGAGGCCGTTGGAGCACGCGAACGGCCCCATCTCCTCGACCTCGTTCTCGTCGTCGGGGGACTCGCAGCCCGGATCCTCGCCGTCCACGAAGCCGTCGCCGTCGTTGTCGAAGGCGTCGCTGCAGCCGGCCGGCAGGCGCTCCACCTCGACGGACAGCCGGAAGGGGCCGCCCAGGCCGAACGCGTTGTCGACGATCACGTAGTAGTCGCCGGGCGCCGCCCGATCGATCTCCACCCGCCCGCCGCCCGGGCCCCCGCGGGGATCCACGGCCAGGGGCGCGCAGCCGCGCTCCGCCTGGAGCTGGGTGCAGTCCCCCGCCCGCACATAGAGCAGGGTGTTCATGATGGTCTCTTCGTGGTCGATGCTGAACGTCAGGTTGGCGTTGTGGCGCAGCGCGTAGCGGTAGATGCGCTCCGGCGCCGCCTGGCCCCCGCACGACCCGTTGAGGTTGTTGCTGCCCTCGCTGGAGTCGCCCAGGACCGTCCCGATATCCACAGGGAAATCAAGCACCTGCACGCCCTGGCCGCAGACGTCCACCTCGTCGTTGTCGGCCGCGGCGAAGCAGCCCACGTCCAGCGGGTAGTCCACCAGGCCGTCGCCGTCGTTGTCGTCGTCGTCGGCGCACTGGGGCAGCACGGCGGGATCCACCTCGGTGGTGTCGTCGGGCTCCTGGCAGCCGGGATCGGCCGGGTAGTCCACGCGGCCGTCGCCGTCGTCGTCGCGGCCGTTGCGGCACTCCGGGCGGGGCACGGCGTTGATGGTCAGCACGAAGGCGCCGCTGGCCCCCGTCGCGCCGTCCACGAAGATGTAGTAGTCGCCCCGGGCCGGGTTCGGCACCACGAGCCGGTTGCCGGCCATGCCGTCGTCGAGGGGCTCGCGGTTGCAGGCCACCTCGGTGTCGCGGTCCAGGCAGTCACGGCGGACGTAGAGCACCGTCTCCACCGCGGTGTCGGGGTGCTCGGTGGTGATCTCCAGCGCCTCGATGGGCTCGTCGACGCGGTAGCCGAAGACCACCTCCGACGAGCCGCGGCCGCCGCAGGTGCCGTCGGCCTCGAAGGGCCCGCCGCCCGTGTTGCCGCGGAAGGCGCGCCCGCTCTCCAGGTCGACCACGTCGTAGGTCCCGCCGCAGCTCCCGAGCTCGGTGCCATCCGCCGCGCTGGCGCAGCCCGGATCGGCCGGGTAGTCGATGAGGCCGTCGCGGTCGTTGTCGCGCCCGTCGCTGCAGGCGGGCTGCACCGGCGGATCGCCCTCGTCGCCGTCGCCCACGCCCGCGCAGCCCGGATCGATCGGGTAGTCCGTCAGGCCGTCGCCGTCGTCGTCGGCGCCGTTGCCGCACTGGGGCGCCCGGGCGGGATCCTCCTCGTCGTCGTCGCCCGCCGCGCTGCAGCCGGGCTCCAGCGGGAAGTCGATGATGCCGTCGCCGTCGTTGTCGAGGCCGTCGGAGCAGACGGGCCGCTCCTCGGGGGTCTGCTCGCGGGGATCGGCCGCGCTGGTGCAGCCCGGATCCGCCAGGTCGACGCGCCCGTCCATGTCGTTGTCGATGCCGTCGGCGCACTGCGGCAGGGGGGGACCGTCCCCGCCCTCGTCGTCGTCGAACTCCGAGCCGCAGCCCGGATCCGCCGGGAAGTCCACGAAGCCATCGGCGTCGTTGTCCTGCCCGTCGGCGCAGGCCGGCTGCGCCGGATCATCGGACTCGTCGTTGTCGCGGGCGTTGGCGCAGCCGGGGTCGGCCAGGTCGGTGGCCCCGTCGTTGTCATCGTCCAGGCCGTTGTCGCACTGCGGCGGAGGCGGGTCATCCGACTCGTCGTCATCCGTCGCGTCGGCGCAGCCCGGATCCGCCAGGTCGGTGGCCCCGTCGCCGTCGTTGTCCTCCCCGTCGGCGCAGGCTGCCAGCGGAGGATCCGTCTCGTCCTCGTCCGAGGCCCCGCTGCAACCGGGGTCGTCGAGGTCTACCAGGCCGTCCCCGTCGTTGTCCCGGCCATCCTCACAGGCCGCCAGGATGTCCACGAGCCCCTGGTCCACCACCGGCCCGACCGTGACCGGGTCCTTGTCGCCATCATCGCAGCCCGCCAGCCACCCCACGGCCAGCAGACACGCCACCGCTGCTCTCAACGCGCGCATTCCCGTCTCCCTTTGCGATCGCAGGTAGTCTAGCCGCAGTGGGAGGCACCGCACAAAGGCAGGCCGGCCAGGACGGTCACCTGACGGGAACAATGCCGCCGAGGGGGCGGTTTCTCCGCGCGCGAGGGTGTTCCAGGCGGAAAATCGCGGGGGCCCCCCTGGCACAACGCCTCACCGTGCTTAGGGGACCGCGGTCCCGTAAGCCGGCGCATCGACGCTGGCCCTGGGGGGAGCTTCCGAAGCAGACCGCGTCATGCATGGCCGCCACCCGCGGCCAAGGCCATTGTGGAGACAGCGATGATCTCGGTTCAGAGTCTGGAGAAGCGCTACGGCAGCGTCCGTGCGGTCTCCGACGTATCGTTCGAGGTCGCGCGCGGGGAGATCGTCGGCTTGCTGGGCCATAACGGCGCCGGCAAGACCACGGTCATGAAGATCATGACCGGCTTCCTCGAGCCGACCCGAGGTACCATCACCGTCGGCGGGGTCGACGTGCGGCAGGACCGCATCGGCGTCCAGCGCCAGATCGGCTACCTGCCGGAGAGCGCGCCCCTGTACCCCGAGATGCTGGTGCAGGAGTACCTGATGATGATGGCGGAGCTGCGCGGCATCCCGGCCGAGAAGCGCCGCGCCGCCCTCTCCGACGCGGTGCGGGCCACCGGCCTCGAGGGCTGGCTGACCCGACCCATCCACACCCTGTCGAAGGGCTATCGGCAGCGCACGGGGCTGGCCGGGGCCATCCTGCACAAGCCCGAGGTGCTCGTCCTGGACGAGCCCACCAACGGCCTGGATCCGGTGCAGATCATCGAGATCCGCAACCTCATCCGCCGCCTGGCCCAGGACACGACCATCATCTTGTCGACGCACATCCTCTCGGAGATCGAGGCGGTGTGCAGCCGGGTGGTCATCCTCATCGACGGCCACCTGGCGGCCAACAACACCCTGGCCGAGCTGCTCTCCACCGATGTGGTGCGGCTCGCCGTGGCCGCGGGCACCGCCGGGGTGGCCGAGAAGCTGACCGCCCTGCCCGGCGTGCTGGAGGTGCGCCCGATGGATGGCGCCGGCGGCCTGGACCGCTACCGCGTGAAGGTGGAGAGCCCCGCCGTGGCGCCGGCCATCGTGAAGGCGGCCACCGGCGCCGGCTGGACGGTGAGCGAGGTCGCCCCGGCCACGCCGAGCCTGGAGCAGGTCTTCCGGGATCTCATGGCCGACCATGTGTCGCGGGCGCGGGGGAAGGCCGCATGAGAGGCGCCATCCGCACCATCGCGCGCAAGGAGCTCAAGAGCTCCTTCCTGTCGCCCATCGCCCTGATCTTCCTGGGTGTCTTCCTGGTGGGCACCCTCTTCATCTTCTTCACCTACTCCAAGTTCTTCGTGCGCAACCTGGCGGACGTGCGGCCCCTGTTCTCGTGGCTGCCCGTCCTGCTCATCTTCCTCGTCTCCGCCGTGACCATGCGGCAGTGGAGCGAGGAGCAGAAGATGGGGACGCTGGAGATCCTGCTCACGCTGCCCCTGCGCACCCGCGACCTCGTCCTCGGCAAGTTCCTGGCCGGCATGGCCCTCGTGGCCCTGGCCCTCGTCCTCACCCTGCCGCTGCCCATCACGGTGTCGATGCTGGGCGACCTGGACTGGGGGCCGGTCATCGGCGGCTACGTCGCGGCGCTCCTGGTGGCGGGCATGTACATGGCCATCGGGCTGTGCGTGAGCGCCCGCACCGACAACCAGATCGTGGCGCTGATGGTCACGGCGCTCATCTGCTCGGGTCTGTACTTCATTGGCTCGGACAGCGTGGCGGGCCTGGTCGGCGCCGACGCCGGCAACATCCTGCGCGGCTTCGGCTCGGGCAGCCGGTTCCTCAGCATCGAGCGCGGCGTCCTCGACCTGCGCGACCTGGCGTACTACCTCAGCCTCACGGGCTTCTTCCTGCTGCTCAACGTGCAGTTCCTCGAGATCAAGCGCATGGAGAAGCAGCCGACGGATGGCGCCACCCGCCGGCCGGTCATGCTGGTGGCCATCGCCCTCGCGGCGCTGAACACCGTCGCCCTCAACCTCTGGCTCGCCCCCGTCACCCACGCCCGCGCCGATCTGACCGCCGACGGCGAGTACAGCATCAGCGACGTGACCAGCGGGGTGCTGGCCGGCCTCAACGAACCCCTCGAAATCACGGGCTATTTCTCCGAGAAGACCCACCCGCTCCTGGCCCCGCTGGTGCCCCGGCTCAAGGACTTCCTCAACGAGTACCAGGTGCGGGGCGGCGGCAAGGTCACCGTCTCGTTCGTCGAGCCCACGGCCGAGATCGAGGAGGAGATCAACGAGCAGTACGGCATCAAGAGCGTGCCGTTCCGCATCTCGGGTCAGAACGAGGAGGCGGTGGTCAACTCGTACTTCCACGTCCTCGTGCGCTACGGCAGCGAGTACGAGGTGCTCTCGTTCCAGGACCTCATCGAGGTGCACGCCGACGACAACGACGTACAGGTGCGGCTGCGCAACGCCGAGTACGACGTGACGCGGGCCATCAAGAAGGTCAGCCAGGGCTTCCAGAGCCTGGAGTCGGTGCTGGCGCGCAACAACCAGCAGGTGAAGCTGACGGCCTACTTCAGCGCCACCGACAAGCTGCCCGCCGAGTTCAAGGAGGTCCCCGACCGCCTGAAGAAGGTGGCCGACGCCCTCGGGCCCAAGCTGGGCGGCCGGCTCAGCTACGAGGTCGTCAACCCCGACGGCAACGCCGCGCTCCAGCAGGAGATCCTCGCGCGCTACCGCTTCCAGCCCATGGCCGTCGACCCGTTCAGCGAGGACCGCTTCTTCATGCACATGCTGCTGGAGACGGGCGATCACAAGGAGCAGGTCTTCCCCCAGGGCGGCCTGAGCGAGGCCGACCTGCGCACCGCCATCGAGGCCGGCATCAAGCGCGGCACCCCGGGCTTCCTCAAGACCATCGGGCTCATGACCGAGGAGGTCGCGATGGGCCCGGCCCAGCCGTGGGGCCAGCCCCCCGAGACGCGCAGCGACTTCCGCGGCCTCGAGCAGGCCATGGCCGAGGACTTCACCGTCCGCAGGGTCAAGGCCGACGACGGCGTGGTCCCGGCCGACATCGACGTCCTGCTGGTGGCCAAGCCCGGCAACCTCACCGACAAGCAGCAGTTCGCCATCGACCAGTACCTGATGCGCGGCGGCTCCGTCATCGTGCTCGCCGGCGCCTACACCATCAGCCCCGAGCGCACCGGCATCACGGCCAAGAAGGTCGACGACAAGCTCCTGGACCTCCTCCAGACCTACGGCGTCACCGTCGAGGACGCCTTCGTGATGGACCCCCAGAACACCAGCTTCCCGCTGCCGGTGCGCGAGCAGCGCGGCCCGTACGTGATGGAGCGCATCGAGCTCGTCCCCTACCCGTTCTTCGCGGACATCCGCCAGGACGGCTTCAACCGCAGCCACACCGCGCTGGCGGGGGTGCCCTCCGTCGCGCTGACGTGGGCCTCGCCGGTGCGCCTCGGGGCCGCCCTGGCCAACCGCACCGCCGAGGTGCTGCTGGAGAGCTCCGAGGGCAGCTGGCTGCGCAAGAGCACGCTGCTGGAGCCCGACTTCAAGGCGTTCCCCGAGAGCGGCTTCGGCCTGGAGGAGGGGGCCACCACCGGCCGCCAGCCCCTCGCCGTCACGGTCGTCGGCACCTTCCCGAGCCACTTCGCCGACAAGCCCTCGCCGCTCTTCGGCGCCGACGTGAAGGACGGCAAGAACGTCGAGGCCGATCGCACCGGCCGCACGCTCAAGAGCAGCACCCCCGACGCTCGCCTCGCGGTCATCGGCAGCTCGGAGTTCATCTCCGACCTGGTGATGCAGCTCGGCGCCCAGATCGGCGGCGGCCCCTACCGCGGCAACCGCAACCTCGTGCGCAACCTGTTCGACTGGGCCCTGCAGGACACCGACCTGCTGCAGATCCGCTCGGCCGGCGCGTTCGCGCGCACGCTGCGGCCCCTCAAGCCCGAGGAGAAGACCAACCGCCAGCTCATCAACTACGTGATCGTCCTGGCGGCCCTCCTCGGGGTGCTGGCCATCGCCACCACGCGGCGGCGCATGGCGCGGCCGATGGAGCTGACCCCGGAGGAGAAGCGATGAACCGCACCAACAAGATCCTCGCCGGTGCGCTCCTCGTGCAGGTGGCCCTGGTGGCCGTCACCTGGAGCATGCGGGGTCGCGGGCCCTCCCTGGACGCCGAGCCCCTGCTGCCCGACACCGCCGTCGCCGACGTGCAGGCCCTGAAGGTCGTCGCGAAGTCGGGCGAGAAGGAGACGACCGTCCAGTTCGCCCGCAAGGGCGATGGCTGGGTCGTGCCGACGGCCGACGACTTCCCCGCCGACGCCAAGAAGGTGGAGGAGGTCGTCAAGAAGCTGGTGGAGGCCCGCATCCGCGCGCCCATCGCCAGCAACAAGGCCAACCACAACAACCTGGACGTGGGCGATCGCGACTTCAGCCGTCGCGTCACGCTGACGGTGGGCGGCAAGGACCGCACGCTGGTCGTGGGCAGCGCCAAGGGCTCCAGCGCCCATGTGCGCTTCGCCGACCAGGACGACGTCTTCGTCGCTCGCGGCTTCTCGGCCTTCGAGCTGCGCGACGGCCTCGCCACCTACGTGGACGGCGACTACGTGAAGGTCGAGGCCCCGGAGAGCGTGAAGCTGACCAACCCCCGCGGGACGGTCACGCTCAACTTCGTGGAGGGCAACTGGAAGGTGGCCGAGCTGCCGCCGGACGCCCCCCTCGACACCGCCCGCATCGAGGCCTTCGTCTCGGCGGCCCGCCTCATCCGCCTGATCGAGCCGCTGGGCAAGACCGTCAAGCCGGAGTACGGCTTCGACGCCGCCGACAAGGCCGTCGTCGAGCTCAAGAAGGGCGACGTCGTCACGCGCTACACGATCGGCGCGCTGGCGCCCGACAACAACCGCTACGTGAAGTCGGAGAGCAACGACTGGGTGGTCACGACGGCCATCCACAACATCGGCACGCTGCTCGACCAGACGCCCGACCGCTTCATCAAGGAAGACCTGCCGGCCGACGGCGGGGGCCCCGAGGGCGGCATGCCCCCGGGCATGCCCGGCCTGCCCCCCGGCATGGGCGGCCCCGGCGGGCTGCCGCCCGGCTTCCCCCAGTAGCCGCGCCGGCGGCCGCTTGCGCCGGCCCGGCGCGCCGTGGCACGTTTCGCCCATGACTGCACGCCGTGCTCTGGGCCCAGGCTCCCTGGGCGTCTCCGCGCTCCTCGCCCTCACCGCCACCGCCGCCGCCGCCCCGGAAGACCGCGGGCCCCGGGGCTGGTACGTCGGCGCCGGGGGCGGTGTCATCCTCGGCCAGGCCAGCGACGCCGAGGGCCGCGATCCAGGGTCGTTCCTCGGTAGCGGCGGCCGGCTGCGCGTGGGCGACGAGGCCCTGCCCGGCTTCGGCATCGGCCTCGCCTTCTACGGCGGCGGCGGCACGGGCGAGAACGACGCCTACGCGGCGAACTTCGGCGGGCTGCTGCTGGAGCTGAGCTGGCGCCCCCTGCCCGAGCGCGTCCCCTCCCTGCTCTTCGTCGGCGGCACCGGCGTCGGCGGCGGCGTCATCGAGCCGGTGGATGACGACGAGCGGGACTACGAGGGCACCCCGGGCGGGGCCTTCTACAGCCTGGGCGTCACCTGGGAGATCCCCTTCGGGGACGGGCCGGACGGCTTCGCGCTGGCTCCGGCCATCCACGCCGACTTCATGCCGTCGCAGGGGGGCAACGAGGCGGGCCTGACGGCCTTCATGGTGGGGCTGGGCACCGTCTGGTACGGCGGGCGCTGAGCGCGCCCGCCCCCTACTTCTTCTTGAAGAGGGCCTCGAGGTCGGCGAGGGCCTGAGCGCGGCTGGCGCCCGTGGCCGGCGGCCGGGGGCGGTCGCCGCCGGGGCCGGTGCGGCGCTGGTTGCCGCCGCGCGTGCCGGGGATGTCGTCGAGGCGCTGGCGGGCGGGCTCGCCCCCCTCGCGCCGCGGCGGCGCGGCCGGCGCGCGGTCGGAGCGCAGCGACAACGAGATGCGCCGCCGGGCCCGATCGACCCCGAGGACGCGGGCCTCGACCTGCTGGCCGACGGTCACCACCTCCTTGGGATCATTGACGAAGTGGTCCGCCAGCTCGCTCACGTGCACCAGCCCCTCATGGGAGAGGCCGATGTTCAGGAACGCCCCGAACTGGGTGATGTTCGTCACCACCCCGTTCAGCGTGAGGCCCGGCCGCAGATCGTCCACCGACTTGATCATCGGGTTGAGCGGCTTGGCCGGCAGCCGGGGCGCCGCGGGCTTGGGGCTCGGCGGCGCCTTCTGCAGATCGCTGGGCTTGACCCCCGCGAGGGCCAGCGCGCGCATGTCGTTGAGCGCGCCCAGCAGGTCCTCCGTCGGCAGATCGGCCTGGTCGTTGTGCAGCCGGACCGAGAGCGGATCCTGGGCGCCCCAGTACTTGAGCGGGCGCACCACCCGGCGGGCCATGCCCAGGGCACGCAGCCCGGCCGGCGGGCCCTCCTCGGGCGAGGCCTCCACCGCGGCGTCCAGCGCCTCGACGGAGCCCTCGAGGGCCGCCAGCGACGAGAACGCCGCCTTCAGGGCCTCCAGCCGCTCGGGATCCCCCACCTGATCGGGGAAGACGACCGCCTCGACGGGGTGGCGGCCCAGGATGGCCTCGACCCCCGGCACCGTCGGCGCGTCGCCCGCGACCTCGCCCACCTCCAGCAGCCGGCCGTCCCGCGTCAGGACGGCCACGCCCACCGGATCGCCGGGATCGGCCACCAGCACGCCCGCGTAGAGCGCCTGGGCCGGCCGGGCCGTGGAGAGCATCTCGAACCACGTGCTGCTCGCCTCGCGGATGCCCACGAGCCCGGCCTCCTCGTCCTTGAGGGCGAGGGCCCACTCGTCCACGTCCACCAGGATGAGGTCGTGCAGGAACTCGATGAGGGTGCGGCCGGTGGTCAGGGCCTGGATCTCCGCGCCCCGCGCCGAGATCAGCGCCTTGATGCGCTCGACGGGCACCGACAGCGACACGCTGAGGGCGTCGACGGCCTCGCCGCGGCGGATGCGGCGCCAGTCGGCGGCCGACCGCTCGGCCAGCGGGGCCTCCCCCACCAGATCGCTGTACTCGCCCGGCGCCTCGTCCTCGTCGCCGCGCACGGCCAGCACGCCCTCACGGCGCGTCGCCGCGAGGCACTGGTTCCACAGCGCCACGGCCTCCTTGATGGCGTCCCGGCGCCGGTGCTCGGGCACCCGGCCGGGCGGGGCCATCTCCTCGGCGCGCTCCAGGACCGCCACCTCGTGGGCGGCGGTCGTCTGCTTGAGCAGCGCCGGGACGATGGGGCTCTGGCCCGCCTGGCGGCGGCGCTCGGCCACCTCGTCCAGGTAGGCCATGTGATCATGGTGGCGGCGCCAGGCGCGCCAGATGCCGAGCAACAAGCGCGGCGTGAGGACCGCCGAGCGCTTCTTGAGCAGCGCGGCCAGATCGGCCCCCTCATCGATGCGCTCGGCGAGCTGATCGATGACGGCCGGGGGGATCTGGTGATCCCCCAGGGCGCGCGTCCGCTGGATGTAAGACGACAACCGCATGGCTGACCGGTGAGGCTGCTGGTTCAGAATACCTTGGTGGAGCGTGGAGTCCGCGACCCGCCGCGGGCGGCGAGAGCCGACAGGCTGGGCCTGATCAGAGCGCCGACCGATGGAGTATGGCAGGAAGCCCCGCGAAATTCGAGCCCTTTTACCCGACGTCGCGCCACCGCCGCCGGGCGGGGGGCGGCCGCCCTCTCGATCCCGCTGCTACAGCTTGTGGTGCGCGGCGATCGCGCCGACGACGCGCGCCTGGTCGGCCTCGGTCAGCAGCGGGTGGACCGGCAGCGCCAGCACCTCCGCGCAGGCGCGCTCCGCCTCGGGGAAGTCGCCCGGGCCGTAGCCGAGGTCGCCGAAGCAGGGCTGCAGGTGCAGGGGCCGCGGGTAGTAGATGGCCGTCTCGACGCCGGCCTCGCCCAGCGCCCGGGCCAGGGCGTCGCGGTCGGGCGAGCGGATGACGTACTGGTTGTAGACGTGGCCGGCGTCGGGCAGGCAGGTGGGCGGCACCACCAGCCCCCGGTCCACCAGCCCCGACCCCGCGAACAGGGCGTCGTAGCGCGCCGCGTTGGCCTGGCGCCGGGCCGACAGCTCGTCGAGGAGCGGCAGCTTCACCCGCAGCACCGCCGCCTGCAGGGCGTCGAGCCGGAAGTTCCCGCCGACGAAGTGGTGGAAGTACTTGGGCTTGCTGCCGTGCAGGCGCAGGACCGACAGCCGCTCGCGCAGCTTCTCGTCGCGCGTGAGCACCGCCCCGCCGTCGCCGAAGCCGCCCAGGTTCTTCGACGGGAAGAAGCTCAGCGTCGACATCTCGCCGAAGTGCCCCGTCATGCGGCCCCGCAGCGTCGCGCCGAGGGCCTGGGCGGCGTCCTCGATGATGGCCGGGCGGCCCGCCTCGTCCACGAAGCGCCCCAGATCGCAGAGCTGCCCGAAGAGGTGCACCGGGATGACGGCCCGGGTGGCCGGCGTCAGCCCGGCCCGCACCCCGGCCTCGGTGAGGTTGAAGGTGGCCGGATCGATGTCGACGAAGACCGGCCGCGCCCCCAGGCGGGCCACGGCCCCGGCCGTCGCGAAGAAGGTGAACGGCGACGTCAGCACCTCGTCGCCGGGCCCGATGCCCAGGGCCATCAGGGCCACGAGCAGGGCGTCCGTCCCCGACGAGACGCCCACGGCGGGCGGCAGGTCGGCGTACTCCCCCAGCTCGCGCTCGAAGGCGGCCACCTCGGGCCCCATGATGAAGACCTGGCTGTCGACGACGCGCTCCAGCGCGGCGAGGGCGGCGGCGCGGTACAAGCCGAGCTCGCCCTGCAGATCCAGCAGGCGGACGGGTGCGGTCACGTCACTCTCCCTCGGGGCGCAGGCCCCGGGCGGCGTCCATCACCAGGTCGAGGCGATCCTGGCCCCAGACCAGCAGCGGCGCCTGGCCCGGGGACGTCACCTCGAAGGTGGGCACGCCGCAGGCGCCGGCGGCCTGGGCGGCGGCGGTGTTCTCGATGAGCTGCTGCTTGATGGCCGGCTCGGCCGTGCGGGCCAGGAGCGCGGCGCCGTCGAACCCGGCGGCGTCGAGCACCGCCTGGCAGCACGCCGGGTCGTCGATGGGCTGGCCCTCCGCCCAGTACGCCCGGTACAGCGGGCGCGTCGCGGCCGGGCTGGCGAGGGCCACCCGCAGGGGCAGCACCGAGCGCAGCGGGAAGTGTTTCGGGAAGGAAAACGGGATGTTCCACCACGCCGCCCAGTCCTCGAGGTCGCGCCCGACCCAGGCCTGGCGGGCCCGCGACAGCGTCAGCAGCGGCACGTCCGGGGTGCCGATGGCCCGGAACAGACCCCCGAGCAGGATGGGCACCCACTCGAGCGTCGCGCCGGCCGCCGCCGCCACGGCCTCGACCCGCTGGGCGGCCAGGTAGCTGTACGGGCTGGCGAAGTCGTGGAAGAAGCGGATGTGCCCGCCGCCGGGCGTCGGCGCCACCGGCAGCGCCGGGGCCACCGCGGGGCCACCCAGGGCCGCCTCGACGAAGTGCAGCCGGTCCTGCCCCCAGTGCAGTCGGTCGCCCACGGCGATGGTCGGGACGCCGAAGACCCCGCGCCCGAACGCCTCGGCGGTGGTGTCGAAGAGGGCCTGCTTCACGGCCGGCGACTCGATGGCGCCCACGTCGAGGCCGTGGCGCGCGGCCACCGCCCCCAGCACCTCGGCGCTGCGGACGTCCTCGCCGCGCTCCCAGTAGGCCGAGAAGAGGTCCTGGGCCACCGCCTTCTGCCGCTCGGCCGGGGCGCTCAGGATGAGGCGCATCGCCGCCACCGTCCGGCGGGGGTGATCCGCCGGCATCTGCAGCCGCACGCCCGCGCGCTCGCCGCTGCGGAAGATGTCGAGCAGGTTCAGGCGGGCCCGGGGCGGGCTCATCACCGACGCCGGCACGTCCGGCGACCTGTGCGACCGGAAGAGGCCGCCCAGCAGGATGGGCACCCAGGTGACCTTCGCCCCGTACTGCGCCGCCAGCGCGTCGATGCGCCGCGAGGCGAGGAAGGCGTAGGGGCAGACGACGTCGTAGTAGAAGCGCAGTTCCATGGGCCGGGATTGTGGCGGGTCGGGGCGCCCACGTCCACGCCTCAGGCGGCGGGCCCCCGGGCCCGCACGAGCCTGGCGCGCCAGCGGTTGACGCGGCGCGCGCCGCGGCCCTGCTGGCGGTAGCGGTGCAGCGCCAGGCCCAGCCCCAGCAGCGCCCCGACCATGGGCCCGCGGCGGATGGCCGGCCGGAGCCACGCCCCTCGGCGCCGGAAGCGCCGATCCAGGGCGGCCCGCAGCTCGTCGTGGTTGATGATGCCGGCGCGCAGCTCGAGGGCGAGGCCGGGGGCCGTCCCGCGCAGCTCCACCCGCAGGGCCGCCCGCACCGACAGGACGCCCGCCATGAACACGAGGGGCAGGCTCAAGGCGGCGGCCTGGTGGAAGCGCAGATCGCCCGTCTCGGCGGCGGCGCCGACGAGCCAGTTCCAGCCGCCATGGATGAGCATCGCCGCCACGAAGCCGGTCACCGGCGCCCAGAACCCCACCAGCGGGCGGCCGTCGAAGCGGCCCGCGCCGAGGAAGGCCCCCAGCGCCGCCCCCGAGCCCCCGTGGATGAGGGCGGCGGGCACCGTGCGTGTGACCACCTCCCAGAACCAGGCGTCCGGCCCGGCCACCTCCCAGGCCGTCGCGAAGTACATGAAGCTCTCGGCGCAGGCGAAGCCGGCCCCCGCCGCGAAGCCGTAGACGAGGCCGTCCACCGGGCCGCGGAACCAGGGCGTCAGGGCGAAGGGCAGCAGGACGATGGCCTTGCCCAGCTCCTCGGCCGCCGGCACCACCACCGAGCCCACGAGCAGGGAGTCGCTGGCCACGGGCAGGCCCCACCAGTGGGCCAGCAGGCGCTCCACCTCGGGGGATCCGTAGAGGCTGAAGAGCACGCCGCCGACGCCGCCGGCGAGCATGACCACCGGGAAAGACCAGGGAGGTTCGAGACTTCCGCGATCCAGCCACCAGCGGGCGCCGTAGCAGATCGCGATGGGGATGGCCGCGAGGAGCGCCGAGAGCACCCACACCAGCTCTGATGTCGTCCCCATGCCCACCCCCGCACCTCGGGGGACTGTAGCGCCTTTCGCGCTGGCTGGCACGGGCGGTAGATCCACCCACCCGGTTGCCTGAAGGCGGCCGACCGGGCATCGTCGACGGCGCCATGTCGCCGCCCCGCCTGCTGATCATCGCCCTCCCGCTCCTCCTCGCCGGCTGCACGTTCCGCGCGGCCATGACCCGTGGCCAGGAGGCCGTCGACCGGGCCGACTGGCCCGCGGCGGCCCGCGCCTATGACGAGGCGCTGGCCGCCGATCCCGAGGATCCCCGCGCCCAGCAGGCGGCCGCCGACGCCCGGGCCCGCTGGCAGATGGAGGCGCTCGCGACGTTCGACCAGGCCCTCGCGGCCGGCGACCTGGCCACGGCCCGGCGGGCGGCCGACGAGGTGGAGCGAGCCCGGCCCGGCGAGGCCGTGGGCGCCGACGTGCGGGGCGGCTCGATCGCGTGACCCGCGACCGCGAGGCCGGCCGCCTGCGGGGCCGAGGCCCGGGAGGCGCTCGCCGCCGCCCGACCGATCCGGCCGCGCTCGCGACGGCCTATCGCCTGCTCGTGCAGGCCGAGGCCCAGGCCCCCGGCGGCGCGGCTGAGCTGGCCAGCGCCCGCGACGCGCTCATCGCCCAGGCCGCCGCCGAGGAGGCCGCGGGGCGCCCGCTGGAGGCGACCGCCCGCTGGGACGCGCTGGTGGCCGTCGAGCCCGGCGTCCACGGCGCCGGCCGGGCCGCGCACCTCGCTCGCCGGGCCCAGGCCGCGCGCGAGCGGGGCGCCGCGGCCGCCGCCCGGGGCGCCATCGGCCCTGCCTTCCTCGCCTTCGCCCTCGCCACCGACCTGGAGGGCCAGCCGGCCGACGCGGAGCGCCGCGACGCGCTGCGCCAGCAGGTGCTGGCCAGCGCCCGCCTGGGGCTGGACGTCGAGGTCGAGGCCGCCGCGCCAGCCCGGCTGGGCGCGCCGCTCGACGCCCTCGGCGGCCCGACGACGCCCGGCGGGCCCCGGCTGCAGGTCACGCTCCAGGCCGGCCCCATGCGCTGCGACCAGCAGGAGCACGCCACCGTGGCCACCGGCACGTACGTCGCGGGCGTCCGCGTCGAAGAGAACCCGGACTGGCGCCAGGCCACCGAGGAGGCGTGGCGCCTGCGCGGCGACCTGCGTTCCGCCGAGGCGGACGAGGAGCGCGCCCGCCACGATCTGCGCGAGCTGGAGGAGCGGCTGCACCGCCAGGGCGAGCAGGTCCGCGAGCGGCGACGGCGCGAGCGGGAGGACGGCCGCCGCCAGCTCGACCGCGCGCGCGACGAGGAGCGCCGGGCCTATGACGAGCTGCAGCGGGCCCGCGACCGGGGCGACCGGCAGGCCGCCCAGCGGTGCGAGGGCGACCTGGACCGGACGCGGCGCGACGTCGCCCGGGCCTGGCAGCGCCTCGACACCCTGCGCGACGACGACGACCGGATGGGGCGGGAGCGCGACGACGCCGCTGATCGCTGGCGCCGCCTGCGCGACGAGGCCCAGCGCCGGCGCGACCGCCTGACGGACGCCGAGCGGCGCCTGGAGGGCGTGCCGCCCACGCGCGAGGTGCCCCGCCACGCCACCCACCGCTACGCCATCCACCACTGGACGCGCACCTGCCAGCAGGAGGCCCGCCTGCGGCTGCGCCTGGGCGCCGAGGCCCCGACGGAGGTCCCCCTGGCCGGGCGGGCCGAGACCCGCGACGACGCCCACGCCGTGCAGGTCCCCCTGGGGCTGGACGCCGATCCCCTCGCCTTCCCCGTCGACGACGCCCGCCTCGCCGACCGGGCCCGGGACGACGTCGCCCAGGCGGCGGCCCGCGTCGTGGCCGATCAGCAGCGCGCCTGGGCGGCCCGCCTGGCCGCGAAGGCCCAGGCCACGGGGGACGAGGCCGAGGCCGCCCGCCTCGCGGCCGCGGCCCTCCTGCTCGACCCCGCCAGCCGCCCCGCCGCGCTGCTCACGCTGCTGCGCGACCGCTTCGAGCTGGCCGACGCGGCGCCCCTCCTGGCCGGGGCGGCGTCCTCAAACAACTGATTTCAATCGGGAAAGTGGAGAGTCAGCGCGGCTGCTGGCCGGCCACCGCCTCGAACGCCGGCGTCGCCTTCTCCTGCCAGCCCCCGGCCGGATCCCGCACCAGGAACAGGGCCGCCAGCCCCAGGCGCTCGGCCAGGGCGTAGCCCTCGTCGGGGCCCAGGACGTTGAGGGCGGTGGCCCAGGCGTCCGCCAGGGCGCAGCGGGCGTGCAGCACCGTCACCGACGCCAGGTGGTGCCGGATGGGCCGGCCGGTGCGCGGGTCGATGGTGTGGGAGACGCGCTGGCCGTCCTGCTCGCGGTAGCGCCGGTAGTCCCCTGAGGTGGCCAGGGACGTGTCGACGAGGGGCACGATGCGGTGCACCGTCTGCTCGTCGGCCAGGGGCCGCTCGATGCCCACCTGCCAGGGCCGCCCCGCCTCGCTCTGGCCCCGCGCGCGCGTCTCGCCGCCCACCTCGACGAAGAGGTCGGTGTAGCCCGCCGCCACCAGGGCCTCCAGGATGCGGTCGACGGTGTAGCCCTGGGCGATGGCCGACAGATCCACATGGGCGGCGGCCACCTCCTTGCGCAGGGCCTCCCCCTCGATGTGCAGCCGCTGGTAGCCCACACGCTCCCGGATGGCCGCCAGGGTGGGCTCGTCGGGGATGCGCTGGACGCCATCGGGGCCGAAGCCCCAGGCCTCGACGAGGGGGCCGACGGTGACGTCGAAGACGCCCCCCGACGCCTTGCTCACGTCCTCCGCGAGGGCGACCACGGTGCGGAAGCCCTCGGACGCCGGGAACGGCGTCGTCGCCTGCAAGGCGTTGAACCGCGAGATCTCGGAGTCCTTGCGCCACGTCGACATGGCCACGTCGATGGCCTGGATCTCGCGGTCGATGAGGCGCCCCGCCGCCACGTTCTGATCCCCGGTGAGGGGGGCCGGCGTGACGATCTTGACCACCCAGGTGGTGCCCTGCGCCTGGCCCCGGAAGGTGCTCAGGACGCGGGCGTCCGGCTGGCGCCAGAGCCAGCCGACGATGACCACGATGAGGAAGAGGGCGGGGGGGAGGAACCGGCGCCAGGGCCGCGGACCCAGCGGCGACGCCGGGTCCCGCGCGGGCCGGGGATCAGCCACCGAAGTCGTCGAAGAGGATGTTCTCGGGCTCGACGCCGAGGTCGGAGAGCATCTTGATGACCGCGTCGTTCATCATGGGCGGCCCACAGATGTAGTACTCGCAGTCTTCGGGCGCCGGGTGGTTCTTCAGGTAGTTCTCGTAGAGGACGTTGTGGATGAAGCCGCGCGGCCCCGTCCAGTTGTCCTCCTTGCGCGGCTCCGAGAGGGCCAGGTGCCACTCGAAGTTCTCGTTGTCTTCCTGGATCTTGTCGAACTGCTCGACGTAGAAGGCCTCGCGCATCGACCGGGCGCCGTACCAGAAGGTGACCTTCCGGTTCGTGTGCACCCGCAGGAACTGGTCGAAGATGTGGGAGCGCATGGGCGCCATGCCCGCGCCGCCGCCGATGAAGACCATCTCGTTGTCGGTCTCGCGGGCGAAGAACTCGCCGAACGGCCCCGAGATGGTCACCTTGTCGCCGGCCTTCAGGTTGAAGATGTAGCTCGACATGATGCCGGGGGGCACATCGGCCCAGCCGCCCTTGCCGCGATCCCACGGGGGCGTCGCGATGCGGACGTTGAGCATGATGATGCCGGCCTCCTCGGGGTAGTTGGCCATGGAGTAGGCCCGGACCACGCCCTCGTCGACCCGGGACACGAGGTCCCACATCTTGAACTTGTCCCAGTCCTCCCGGTACTCGGCGTCGACCGCGAAGTCCTTGTACGCCGCGACGTGCGGGGGGCACTCGATCTGGATGTAGCCGCCAGCGCGGAAGGGCACCGCCTCGCCCGTCGGCAGCTCCAGGACGAGCTCCTTGATGAACGTCGCCACGTTGTCGTTGGAGCGCACGGTGCACTCCCACTTGCGCACGGAGAAGACGTCGGCCTCGACCTCGATCTCCATGTCGCCCTTGACCTTCACCTGGCAGGACAGGCGGCAGCCATGGCGCGCCTCGCCGCGGCTGACGTGGCCCTCCTCGGTGGGCAGCAGCGCGCCGCCGCCCGAGTGCACGTCCACCTTGCAGACGCCGCAGGAGCCCTTCCCACCGCAGGCGGAGGGGATGAAGATCTTGTGGGCCGCCAGGGTGTTGAGCAGCGTGCTGCCCGCCTGGGCCGTCAGCGGGTTGTCGCGATCGCCGTTGATGACGATCTTGACCTCCGCCGAGCTGACGAGCTTCTTGCGCGCGGCCAGCAGCACCGCCACGAGCAGCAGCACGATGACCAGGAAGAGCACGACGCCGTAGATGATGAGCTGCATCGGTGCGTCCTCCTAGAGCTGGATGCCGGCGAAGGCCATGAAGCCGATGGCCATCAAACCGGTGACGAGGAAGGTGATGCCCAGGCCGCGCAGGGCGGGGGGCACGTTGCTGTACCGCATCTTCTCCCGGATGGCGGCGAGAGCCACGATGGCGAGACCCCAGCCGATGCCCGACCCGAGCCCGAAGACGGTGCTCTCGGCCAGGTTGTAGTCGCGCTCCACCATGAACAGGGAGGCCCCGAGGATGGCGCAGTTCACCGCGATGAGCGGCAGGAAGATGCCCAGCGCCGAGTAGAGCGCGGGGGCATACTTGTCGAGCGCCATCTCCACGATCTGCACGCTCGCGGCGATGGTGCCGATGAGCGCGAGGAACGTCAGGAACGAGAGGTCGACGGTCTTGAAGCTGTCGCCGGCCCAGGAGAGGGCCCCCTCACGCAGCACGTAGTTGTAGAGGACGTTGTTGAGGGGCACGGTCACCGCGAGGACGAACGTCACCGCGGCGCCCAGGCCGATGGCCGTCTCGACCTTCTTCGACACGGCCAGGAACGAGCACATGCCCAGGAAGTACGCGAGGGCCATGTTCTCGACGAAGATCGCCTTCGTCGCGAGGCTCAGATAGTGCTCCATCTCAGCTCGCCTCCTCGATCTGCTCGGGCTTCCAGGTGCGGACGATCCAGATGAACACCCCGATGAGGAAGAACGCGCCGGGGGCGAGCACCATCAGGCCGTTGGGGGTGTACCAGCCACCGTCGGTGGTCAGGGACAGCACCTCGACGCCCATGAGCTTGCCGCTGCCGAACAGCTCCCGGAAGAAGCCCACGAAGAGCAGCACCAGGCTGTAGCCGAGGCCGTTGCCGATGCCGTCGATGAAGCTCGAGACCGGCGGGTTCTGCATGGCGTAGGCCTCCGCGCGGCCCATGACGATGCAGTTCGTGATGATGAGGCCCACGAAGACCGAGAGCTGCTTGGAGACCTCGAACATGTAGGCCTTGAGGATCTGGTCCACCACGATCACCAGCGAGGCGATCACCGTCAGCTGCACGATGATGCGGATGCTCGGCGGAATCATGTTGCGGATCAGCGAGATGGACACGTTGGAGAAGGCCGTCACGGCGGTCACCGCCGCGGCCATCACCACCGACGTCTCCAGCTTCGTCGTCACCGCCAGGGCCGAGCAGATGCCGAGCACCTGCAGGCCGATGGGGTTGTTGTTGAAGAGCGGGTCCAGCAGGACCTCACGCGTCTTGCTCACGCCCTCTCCCCCTTCCGGAAGCCCGCGAGGAACTTCCCGAAGCCGCCGTCACCCAGCCAGAACCGCACCAGCTTCGTCACGCCGTTCGAGGTGATCGTCGCGCCCGAGAGCCCGTCGACCTTGTGCGGCGCCTCGGCCGCGCCGGGGGCCTGGCCCTTGATGACCCCGATGGCCGCGTGGCCCTCGGCGTCGTAGGCCTTGCGGCCGGGCCAGAGCGCCTTCCACTTGGGGTTGTCCACCTCACCACCGAGGCCCGGCGTCTCGCCGTGCTGGTAGAAGGTGATACCGCGGATGGTGTTGCCGTCGCGGCCCACGGCCAGGTAGCCGTAGAGCGTCGACCACAGGCCCTTGCCCTCGATGGGCAGGATGACCATCTCGATGTCCTTGCCCGCCACGATCTCGAAGACGAGGGCCTTGTTGGGCAGGCGCTGGATGCCCGCGGCCCGCGCCTCGGGCGACTCGGCCTTGTGGCTGGCGCTGGGATCCTTGAGCGCCTTCTGCTGATCGAAGGCGGCCGCGTCCGTCTTGTCGTCGTACTGGCCGGTGGCCAGGTCGACGACGCGGGGGCGGACGTTCTCCTTGAACAGCCGCTGCACCTCGTCGGCGCTGACCTGGGCGTCCTCCGCGAGCAGGCCGGCGACGATGAGGACCTTCTTCTGGCGATCCAGGACCTTGTTGGTGTCCTGGAGCTCCCGCAGCCCCACCGCCGAGCCGGCCACGATCACGGAGCAGACCAGGCAGACAGCGGTGGCGAAGCCCACGATGTACTTCCAGTCACGTCCCACTGGTTGCGAGCCTCCGCTGCCGGCGCTTGATGTTCGCCTGGACGAAGAAGTGGTCCACGAACGGGGCGAACATGTTCATGAAGAGGATGGCCAGCATCATGCCCTCGGGGTAGGCCGGGTTGACCACCCGGACGAGCACCACCAGGGCGCCGATGCCGAACCCGTAGATGAGCTTGCCCTTGTCCGTGAACGCCGAGGTGACCGGGTCGGTGGCCATGAAGACCGTGCCGAACATCCAGCCGCCGATGACGAAGTGGAAGTACCAGGGCATCGAGAACATGGCGTTCGTCTCGCTGCCGATGGCGTTGAACAGGAAGCCAAAGGCCGCCGTGCCCACCGCCACGCCGAACATCGTGCGCCACGATCCGATCTGGGTCGCGATGAGCACCGCGGCCCCGAGGAGGCAGGCGAGCGCTGATGTCTCTCCCATTGACCCCGGCACGAAGCCGTAGAAGGCGTCCCACCACAGGTCGCTGGTGAAGGCGTCGGCGTGGCCGCCGGCGGCCGCGTTGGCCAGCCAGGTCGCGCCGCTGTGGCCGTCCACCATCTCGGCCGCGATCCACACCTTGTCGCCCGAGATCTGGGCGGGGTAGGCGAAGAAGAGGAAGGCGCGGGCGGTGAGGGCCACGTTGAGCACGTTCATGCCGGTGCCGCCGAAGACCTCCTTGCCGATGATCACGCCGAAGGCGATGCCGATGGCCACCTGCCAGAGCGGGATGGTCGGGGGCAGGATCAGCGGGAAGAGGAAGCCGGTGACGAGGAAGCCCTCGTTGACCTCGTGGCCGCGGATGACCGCCGACCCCAGCTCGATGTGGCCACCGACGATGAACGTCATGGCCCACACCGGCAGGAAGTACAGCGAGCCGTGCACGAAGCAGGCGGTGATGCTGGTGGGGTCGAAGGCCAGGCCCATCCACTGGTAGAGCGCCGTCTGCCAGTTGTCGATGGGGAGGGCGTGGCCCGCCGCGATGGCGCCGTTCGCCTGGAGGCCCGTGTTGTACATGGCCCAGAGGCAAGCGGGCAGCAGGGCCACCACCACCGTGATCATCATGCGCTTGAGATCCAGCGCATCACGCACGTGGGTGTAGCCCTTCGTCACCTCGCCCGGGGTGAAGAGGATGGTGTCAGGCGCCTCGTAGAGGGCGTGGAACTTCTCGAGCTTCCCGCCCTTGTGGAAGAGGTGCGCCTTGCTGTCCAGGAAATCGCGGAGGAGCTTCAATCAGCCCTCCTTCCAGATCGTGGTGAGGTTGCGACGCAGCGCCGCGGCGTGATCCTCCTTGCAGGGATCCACGAAGCAGCACAGGGCCAGGTCCTCCTCGTCCAGCTCCAGCGCGCCCAGCGCCTCGGCCCGGTCGAGGTCATCGACCGCGAGCGCCCGCAGCAGGAACGTGGGCAGGATGTCGAGGGGCATGACCTTCTCGAACATGCCGATGGGCACCATGGCCCGCAGGGAGCCGTGGGTGGTGGTGCTGAAGGGGAAGCCCCGCTTCTTGCCCAGCAGCCCGGCCGTGAAGGCCCGCACCACCGAGAACTTGTCCATGCCCGGGCGCAGCCAGCCCAGGAACACCCGCTCCCGGCCCTCGCGCAGGGCGGTGACCTGCAGGTGGTAGCGGCCCAGGAAGCCTTCCACCTCGTCGCCGGCCGTGCGGCCGTGCAGGACGGAGCCCGAGATGACCCGGATCTCGCCGTCGGTCAGCTCGCCCGCCACGAGGGCCGGCAGCTCGGCGCCGAGGCGGGTGCGCAGGAGGCGCGGCCGCTTCGCGTTGGGGCCCGCCAGGGCGACGACGCGCTCCACCGGCAGGGTGCCCTGGGCGAAGAGGCGCCCGATGGCCACGACGTCCTGGTAGTCCAGATGCCACACCGTCCGCTCGCGCCCCACCGGGTCGAGCAGGTGGATGTGGGTGCCCACGAGGCCCGCCGGGTGCTTGCCCCGGAACTCCTCGACCTGCACCCGCGGCGCGTCGCCCGGATCGATGCTGGCGCCGGCGGCCCGGATGAACCAGACCTTGCCGTCCGTCAGCTTCGCCACCGCGTGGAGGCCCCGCTTGAGGTCCTCCTCCTGGCCCTTGAGGACGACCGCCGGGTCGCCCGCCAGGGGGTTGGTGTCCATCGCGTTGACGAAGATGGACCGCGGCGTCTCCGTGGTGGGCGGCACCCGGCCGAACGGCCGCTGGCGCAGCGCCGTCCACAGCCCCGACTCGGCCAGCAGCGCCCGCACCTGGGCCCCGTCGAGGTCCCGGGGGTGCTTGCCGGTGTGCGTCGAGAACTTCGGGTTCTCCCCGCTCGTCGGCCGACCCGCCTTCTCGCCGTCGCTCAGCTCGATGATCACCGAGCGCAGGGCGCGACGGTCGCCACGGTGGACGGCCACCACGGTGCCGGCGCCGGGCGCGGTGAACCGCACCCCCTCGCTCTTGCGGTCGTCGAAGAGGAGCTGGCCGCGCGTGACGGTGTCGCCCACGCTGACGGCCATTCTCGGCTTCATGAAGGGGTAGTCGGCCGCCACCACGGCCACCCGCGAGACGGCCGCGCCCGCGTCGATGGTCGAGGCCGGTGCCCCCTCGATGGGCAGGTCGAGCCCTCGCCTGATCACGTGAACGCCCATGACCCTCGCTCGCATCGCCTTCCGATTCAGGGGGGGGATAAAGCGTTTTTTGGCCCGAAACGCAAGTCCCCTCCCCGGCTGACGAGGCCGGCGTCCGCATCCATCTGAATCGCAAGGTGAATCCCGGCGGGGCCCGCCGGGCCGGGATCAGCCGCCCGCGGCCAGAGCCCCCCGGATCAGGGCCGCGACGGCGTGCTGCGTGAAGTCGATCCGGACCTCCTGCTCCACGAGGGACCGCCGGATGCCCCCCCGCGCGGCCGCCGGATCGGGCATCAGCCAGGCGTTCTCCGCCCGCACCTGCTCCCGCGACAGCGCGTCCAGCGAGAGGGCCATCTGCCGCTCCAGGCGGGGATCCTCACGGCCGTGGTGCTTCGAGAGCTCCCACGTCGAGACGATGGCCTCGGTGAAGCCCGCCGCCGCCGGGGCCTGGGGGATGAGCAGGGCGCTGAACCCGTAGTGCCCCTCGAAGTCGACGTTGTCCCAGTGGCCGGGGTGGTACTGCATCCGCTCGATGAAGCGGGCGTAGCCCTGGCAGAAGTCGAGGTACTGCGGCGACTTGAGCCGGGGCCAGGCCTCCTCGGCCGCGATGCACGTCCAGTGATCGGCTCCGTAGATGAACCGCCCCAGGAAGTAGCCCTCGTACTTGGGCCCCGTCAGGAAGTCGAGGGCCCGCCGGGCGGCCTCGAGCCACTGGTCGTCGCCCAGCACCTCATGGGCCATCACGAGGGCCAGCGCCGCCTCCTCCGAGTAGAACATCTTGCGTTCCGCGGGGATGGGCGCGTTCTGCCGCACATCGAAGACGTGGTGGAAGTCGCCATCGGGCCGCTGCAGGCCGATGACGAAGGCCCCCAGGCGCCGCAGCGTGGGGGCGTAGCGCGCGTCGCCGGTGCGCCGCTGGTACTCCAGCATCCCCACCATGGTCAGGGCCGCCGAGCCCAGGTCGGCCTTCCCGCCCAGGACCACGCACGTCCGCTCGGGCCCGCCGCAGCTCGCCGGCATCCGCCCGTTCAGCCAGGCGATGGCCCGCTCGGCGCCGTCCTTGAAGCGCGCCTCGCCCGTCGCCCCGTGCAGCAGGGCCAGCGCGTACACCGTCCCGGCGTGGCGCGGCAGGCTGTAGGTGTTGGGGTTCCAGCCGGGGTGCCCGTCCGTCAGCGGGTAGTACTGATAGTGGAAGCGGCCGTCCTCCATGATCTGGCGCAGGATGAAGTCGCCCCCCTCCACGGCGGCGGTGCGCCAGGCGGCCTTGCCCTCCCCCGGCGCCGGCGTGTTGCCGCGCCAGGTGGGCAGGCCCTGCCCCTCCCACTCCACGAAGCCCTCCGTCCGCACGCGCTCCAGGCCCGCGTGCCGCAGACCCAGCCGGTTGAGGACGGAGCCCGCGTCCAGGCCGAAGCGCATCTCCTGGATGCCCGGCACCAGCGGCGCCACCCCGAACGCCTGCCGCTTGAGCAGGTCGTCGGGCAGCAGCAGCCGCTCCGTCTCCCCGTCGTGGCGGCGCAGGCCCTCGACCCCCGGGTTCACGGACAGCGCGACCAGCAGCGGGTGATCCGTCGGCACAGGCACGATGCCGGTGACCCGATCGACCTTGAGCCGGCCGTCCAGGACCCGCCGGCCGTGGTTCTTGGGGTGGCCGGCCAGGGCGTCCGCGGCCTGGGCGATGGCGGCCGCGAGGTCGGGGCCATCCCCCTGGACGCGCGCCGCCGGTTCGCCGCCGCGATACAGCGTGACCCAGACGGGGCCGGCCCCCACCGGCACCCCCGCGAGCGTGGGCATGGGTGGCCGGGGCTCCCCCTTCAGCGCCGCCCGCAGGTGGGCGATGGCCTCGGCGCGGCCCGCCGCGGAGACCGGCTCCACGTCGGGCATCGCGTAGCGCAGGTGCACCACCAGGGCCAGGGCGAAGGGCACCACGAGCAGCCCGAGCGCCGTCCGGATGATCCCCCGCCCGCCGCCCAGATCGCGCCGCACGGCCTCCCGGAGCAGCGCCCGCAGCAGCAGCCCGGGCACCAGCCCCAGGACCTGCAGCGCCAGGCTCGTGAAGATGAGGGCGCCGACGCTGGCCCCGAGCCCGAAATCTCCATAGATCCCATGCAGATAAGCCCACGACGCCAGCAGCCCCGAGGCCACGATCACCAGCGCCACCAGGCCCAGCAGGCCCGCGATGATCCCCAGCCGCCAGCCCCAGCGCTTGCGCAGGAAGAGCCCCACGCCCGCCGCCAGGTGCAGGCCCGCGTAGGCCACCAGCGCCAGGTTGATCCACACGGTCTTCCACGGCAGGAAGCCCAGCACGGCGGCGGCCAGCAGCCCCCCGTGCACCCCCTCGGCGACGCCCCAGAACCGCAGCGTGCGGCGCGTCTCCGCCGACCAGTCATCCGGCTTGCTCATGCCCGCAGTCAACGCGAAGGCGCGCCCCCGCACAAGGGGCCGGCGACGCCCGGCTACCGCAGGAAGATGACCTCCATCGACCCGCCCTGCTCCCGCTCCAGGTGGTCCCAGGCAGTGACGCGCGCCGGATCGGGGGCGCCCGCCAGGCGGAATCCCGGCCAGTCGATGCGCCGCACGACGGCCGCGAAGGCGCTGCAGAAGCTCGCATCGAAGAGCCAGATGAGCTCCTCGCCCACGACGGCCTGGACGGCCTCCAGCGCGCCGGCGTCGGCCCCGCACGCGGCGCGAGGGCTGCCGGGCCAGCGGCCGTCGGCGTTGCGGATGTCGGCCACGCTGGCCACGAGGGGGCTGTTGCGCGGCGGGGCCCGGTCGTCCATCGCCCACGCCGTCCACAGGTCGCCGGCCGCGGTGCGCTGCCCCTGGACGGGCGCTGACTGCACGTCGAGGACCTCGTAGCGCTCGCCGCGGGTGAGCGTCAGCGACCCCGCCGTCTCGGCCGGATCGAAGCGCCGCCGGAACCAGACCGGCAGCCCGATGGCCGTCTCGGCGGGCAGCAGCGTGGCGCCCACCTGGCGGGCCGGCACCGGCGCGTCCCACCGATCGGCGGCGGGCCGGTAGATCCACAGCAGATCGCCCGAGAAGGCCCAGATCTCGTCCTCGGCGAAGGTGAAGGCCGCGGCCGCATCCACCACCCCGCCCAGGCCCAGCGGGCCCCCGTTGTTCAGGCCGGGCGGCGTCGTCCAGCGGCCGTCGAACCCGAGCAGGTAGCCGCGGCAGGCCCCCTCGTCCACCTGGCCGTCGCAGTCCTCGTCCTGGCCGTCGCAGCGCTCGACCGGGGCGGCCCCGCAGCCGCCGCAGGGGTTGCGCACGCCCTCGTCGACGGCGCCGTCGCAGTCTTCATCCTCCGCGCCATCGCAGACCTCGGCCCGCGGCGCGGACGGCTCGGCCGTGCAGCGCAGCCGGCCCGCCAGGCAGAGGACGGGGGCCACCGCGGTGCAGGCGCCGACGCCCGCCTGGCAGTCGCGCGGCGACGGGATGCCCTCGTCCACGCTGCCGTCGCAGTCCTCATCGGCGCCGTCGCAGGTCTCCTCCCGCGGCCCCACCCCCGAGCACGCCGACCAGCCGCGCGCCGCGTCGCACAGCTGCTCCCCCTCGGTGCAGGTGCCGATGAAGGCGCCGCAGGGCCGCCGGTCCCCGGGCTGGCAGCACGCCGGCGCCCCCTCGTCCGCCTGGCCGTCGCAGTCCTCGTCGCGGCCGTCGCAGGTCTCGAGGGCCCCGGGGTGGACGCGGGCGTCGCCCTCCAGGCAGTCCGGCCCGGCGGCGCAGCCGATGCCGTACCCGTCGCCGTCGTCGTCGCGGCAGTGCACCTCGGCGTCGCGGCCGGCGTCGATCGCCGCGTCGGCGGTGGCGTCCGCGGCCGCCGCGTCCCCCGCCGCCGCATCCCGCGGCACGACGCGCGCGTCCGCGGCCGCCGCGTCCTCACGGCCCGGGCCCACCCGCGCGTCCTTCGAGCCGCCCAGCACGACCACCTCGTCGGGGTCCGCCCGCCCGGCCAGGCCGCGCGCCACATCGGCCCCGTCCGCGCAGCCCAGCACCGCCACCAGCCCCGCCAGCCACCCGCGCATCGACACCTCCGGGCCCCAGCCTGACAGGACACCCCGGCGCGAGACAACGCCGACGACATGGGCTAGGGTCACGCCCCAGCAACCGCGGCGCCCGCGCCCGCCCCCTGCCCTGGAGCCTTGCCATGGTCGACTTCACCCTCACCACCGAGCAGCAGCAACTTCGCGAGATGGCTCATGATTTCGCGAAGAACGTCGTCCGGCCGGTGGCCGCCGAGCACGACCGCACGGGCGAGTTCCCCATGGCGGTGTTCAAGGAGGCCTGGAACCGCGGGCTCGTGAACACCCACATCCCCGAGGGCTACGGCGGCCTCGGCCTCGGCTGCTTCGATGGCGCCCTCATCGGCGAGGAGAACGCCTGGGGCTGCACCGGCATCTCGACCATGATCGAGGCCAACACCCTCGCGCAGGCCCCGGTCATCGTCGGCGGCAACGAGGCCCAGAAGCAGAAGTACCTGGGCCGCATGATGGACGCCCCGCTCCTCTGCGCCTACGGCGTCACCGAGCCCAACGCCGGCAGCGACGTCGCCAGCCTGCGCACCCGCGCCGAGCGCAAGGGCGACGTCTACGTCATCAACGGCGAGAAGATGTGGATCACCAACGCTGGCAAGGCGGACTGGTTCTTCGTCCTCGCGAAGACGGATCCCGACAAGGGCCACCACGGCATGACGGGCTTCATCGTCGACGCGAACACCCCGGGCCTGACCGTGGGCCGCAAGGAGTGGAACATGGGCCAGCGGGCGTCCGACACCCGCGGCATCAAGTTCGAGGACGTCGAGGTCCCCGTCGAGAACCGCCTGGGTGAAGAGGGCGAGGGCTGGTTCCTGGCCATGCGGGCCTTCGACCACACCCGGCCCCTCGTCGCCTCCAGCGCGGTCGGCCTCGCCCGCGCCGCCTACGAGCACGCGCTGGAGTACGCCGGCGTCCGCAAGACGTTCGGCAAGCCCATCGCCGCCCACCAGGCCGTCGCCTTCATGATCGCCGACATGGCTCGCGACATCGAGGCCGCCCGCCTGCTCGTCTGGAAGGCCGCCTGGACCATCGACCAGGGCCGCCGCAACACCCTCTACGCCAGCATGGCCAAGTGCTTCGCCGCCGACATGGCCCACCGCGTCGCCAGCGACGCCGTGCAGGTCTTCGGCGGCAACGGCTTCAACACCGAGTACCCGGTCGAGAAGCTGCTGCGCGACTCCAAGATCTTCCAGATCTACGAGGGCACCAGCCAGATCCAGCGCATGATCATCGCCCGGGAGATCTTCAGCCGGAAGTAGGGGCAGGTACCCAAGGCGGTACCCGAGTTCGACGCCGGCTCAGCTCGCCCCGTCGTCCGACTCGTGCAGCGCCCCGGTCCACTGGACATCTGACCCAACCAACTGACCGGAGTCCGACCGGCCCGCTACCCGGGCGCCGCTGGCGGCGTCAGATCGACCCGCACCACCCGCCCGCCCTGGGCGGTCAACGCCAACTGCCCCGCACGCAGCGCCAGCGCTTCGGCGCCGAAGATGTCCCGCCGCCACCCGGAGAGGCAGGGAATGTCGGGTGAGTCGAGCACGGCGAGCTGGTCGAGGTCCTCGCGGCTGGCTACCATCCGCGCCGCCACCCCGTGGGTCTCGCAGCAGAGCTTCAGGAGTACCTGAAACAGGGAAACGAGCGAATCCTGGCCCGCCAAGGGCGTGCGACGCTCAGCCAGATCAGGCCAGGCATCTTCGGGAAGAGCGCGGGCACGCCGGACGAGAGCGAGAAGGGTCCTGCCATCCGGACCGAAGGCGACTGCGGGCTTGAGGGCGCGCACCCGTGCCAGCCGCGCGGTGTCCTCCGGCATGTGCTGGGCAATCTCGACCAGGGCGGCGTCGGGGAGCACCCACCGGCTGGGAAGGTTGCGCTGCATGGCGGTTTGCTCACGCCAAGACGCGAGTTCGCGGAGGACGCAAAGCGTCTGGCGGGAGGCTCTGCGCAGGTGGATGCTCTTGTACGCTTCGCCAGGAACGACGCGATAGCGCTGCTCGTCCTGGAGCGCTGCCATGTCTTTGGCGATCCAATCGGTCCGACCACGCGAGTTGAGCTCGTCGGCCAGCAGCTCATAGATGCGGCCCAGGTGAGTCACATCCCCCACGGCATAGGCGACCTGCCGTTCGGTCAGGGGCCGCAGGGACCAGTCGGTGGCTTGGGAGGCCTTGTCGAGGTCGACTCCCATCAGCTTCTCGACGAGCGTGCCGTACCCAGCCTGGTCGCCCAGGTTGCAGGCAGCAGCAGCGACCTGGGTATCGAAGACCGGCGAGGGCACCTGGCCGAACTCCTTGTACAAGATCTCCAGATCGCTCTTGGCTGCGTGGAACACCTTGAGGATGGATGAATCGAGGAGCAGTGCACGCAGAGGTGTGAGATCGAGGCCCTCGGCCAGGGGATCGATCGCGGCTGCGTGTGCACCGTGGGCCACCTGAATGAGACACAGTTGCGGAAAATAGGTGCGCTCCCGCACGAACTCGGTGTCCACCGCAATGTAGGGTACGCCTTTCAGCGCGGCACAGAACTGGGCAAGGGGAGCGGAGCGGGTGATCAGCATGGTGTACCTCGGTCATCGGTTCCTCACGGGCAATCGCCTCGTGGGGCCTGGCGTCTTGAACCCTGAGCAGCACGACCACAGGGCTCGTGCGCACCCTGATGAACGCTGGTGTCGACCCAGGGCGGACACCGTGAGCCTGGTTTGCCCCGGTCTTGTCGACAATTCGAACCGCCCCGGCGTTCCCGGAGACCCTGAACTGAACCGCCCCGGCCTTCCCGAAGACCCTGATGGTTGAGGGATGGGGACATGGGAGGAACGAAGCACTCACCTGAGGTCAAGGAGCGCGCCGTCCGGCTCGTCCACGAGGCGACGGCCACGAAGATCGGCAGCAACGCCGAGACGCTGCGCGGCTCGGTACCCGAGTCGGCACCCAGGTTCTGCGGTACCCAACCGGATCCAACCAGACGTATTCCGGCCGAAGATGGCCGGAAAGGTTGTGGAAGTGCCGAATGCCCATCCCGGTGGGCAGATCTTCCAGATCGACGAGGGCACCAGCCAGATCCAGCGCATGATCATCGCGCGCGAGATCTTCAGCCCGAAGTAGGGGGCGCCGCTCAGCGGAGCCGGGGCAGCCAGCGGGCGACGATCTCGACCCCGAGCACGCCCGGCAGCCCGAAGCCCAGGAAGGCCAGGGCCGCGTTGCGCAGGACGCCGGGGCCCTCCAGGTCGGTCAGCACCGGCACCAGCGCCAGCATCGCCGCGCCGCAGGCGACGAAGATGGCGAGCCGCATCCAGCGCCGCCCCCGGATGAAGCCGGCCACGCAGGCGATGGCGACGGCCGCCGAGCACAGCCCGTAGGCCACCGCGCCGATTCCCCCGACGAACACGTGCCGTCCCCCAAAGCTCGGGCGTGGCCCGCATCCTCCGCGGGGGCGTCATCGGGTGTCAACGGCGCGTTGCGGACGCGCCCGCTGGCGCGCGTCCGCCGTCGGCGACCTGGGTCGAGGAGGATCGGCGGCGGCAGCCGCGCCTGGCGGGATCGGGCCTCAGCCCCGCCCGGCGCCCAGGCTCGCGAGGCGGTCGAGGATCGTGCGCACCAGCCACAGGGCGTGGTGCAGCGCCTCCTCGGCCGAGAAGCCGCAGTCGCGCAGGTGGCACCAGCCCGCGCCCGAGAGCACGGCGCGCAGGCTGGCGGCGGCGGCCTCGCAGGCGGCCACGGGCGCGTCGGGCCAGGCCCGCCTCAGGAGGGCCGTCACCTGCTCGAGGCGGCGCCGGCGGGTCAACTGCAGGTCGGCCACGGCCCACGGGGCGTGCACCAGCCCCCGCACCAGCTTGCTGTTGGCCTCGAAGGTGGCGAAGAGGTCGCGGGCGTAGCCCTCGAGCCCCGCCGCGTCTTCGCAGAGCGGGATGCCGGCGCGGCCGTGGAACTGGCGACCGAGCGCGTCGCGGAAGTCGTCCCGCGACGGGAAGTAGCGGTACAGCGTCCGCTCCCCCACCCGCGCCTGGGCGGCGACGGCGCGGAGGGTGGGCTCCTGCCCCGTCTCGATGAGCTCGAGCGCCGCCTCGAAGAGGCGGTTGCGGACGGCCTCGGCCTGCTCCGCGCGCAGTGATGGCCTGGCGGTCGCCATGGTCGGTGGTATGCCCCATGCCCCCGGGCGGGTCAAGGGCCGCCCCGGGTGCCGTCCGCGTGGTTCAGTACTCGACCTGGACTTCGTAGCCGAAGTTCTTCAGGGCGGACTTGCCGTCGATGAAGATGGAGATCACGTGCTGCTTCGCGGCCTTGACCTCGACGGTCTGCACCTCGCCGATGTTGGCGTCGCCCTCTGCGAACTCCAGATCGGCGAGCTTCTCGGTGGGCGCGTTCTGGGGGCTGCGGCACACGGCGAAGCCCGCCTTGCCCTTCCCGCTGGTCTTCTTGATCTTCACCTTGGCCGGCGTCCCGGTGCCCGTCCCGCTCGTCACGAACAGGCGGCTGGTGGTGCCGATGATGGTCCCCGACTGCCAGGCGGTCGTGAGGATGCGGGGCCCGATCGTCGCCCAGTTGTTGTTGGCCAGGTCGTTCCACGTCGCCACGGCCAGCGTGACCCCCTTGCAGACGCCGGCCTGGCCGGCCGCCGCGGCGACGAGCGCATCACAGGCCGGCTGGAGGGCCACCCAGATGTCGGCCGCGACCGTCGCGGTCTTCCCGCAGCCCGTCGCGTGGACGTGGGCGGGCGCGGCGAGCAGGAGGAGAGCGAAGAGGGAGAGCGACTTCATGACGACTCACTTTCCAGGGCCCGTGCCGGGCGCTCGATTAAGTGGCACACCATCTGCCACATGGGCAGATCATATGCCAGTCGCATTTGCCGAGGTCAAGGGGGATCGCCCGAGGCGCGAACCCAACGTGCAACGACCTGTTTTTCGGAGGCTTTTCGTCGGAAGTGCGGTGCCGCCAGCGGCGACGCCGGCGACCGGGGTGGCCCGTCAGCCTGGGGGCAGGCCGGCCGCCGCGGCCTGGAGGACCGTGTCGTCGAGGGGAGCGTCGCTGGCGAAGGCCAGGCCGACCACCGCCCGGACCTCCCCCGCCGCGTCGAAGACGGGCAGCGCCACCGCGGCCTGGGCGGCGACGGTGCGGGCGCCCGGCCGGATGTCGTCGGTGGGGTCGGTGGCCAGGTTGCAGGTCGAGACGGGGGCGCGGCGCTGCCAGGCGAGGCCGGCCATGCCCTTGCCACACGGGATGGTCGCCGTCACCGCCCGAACGGGGGGCGGGATGCCCACGAAGGCCGTCGCCTCGAGCTGGTCGCCGACCCGGCGGTGCACGCTGCCCGCCGCCGCGCCCTCGCGGGCGATGAGCGCCTGCAACCAGCCGAGATCGCTCATGATCACCGCCGTCGCTGGCCCGGCTCGAAGGGGGCGATTTCGAGGTCGTGCACCTGGCTGAAGCCATCGCGGATGGCCTCGGCCGCCAGGCGCTCGAAGTAGGCGTCGACGGCGGCGTAGATGGGCTCGATCTCGTGGCTGTGGAAGATGGCCTGGCGCACCTCGTCGCCGTACGGCAGCCCGCGGGTGAAGTAGCCGGTGACCTTCTTCATGCGCCCGATGGCGATGTGGTCGGTGCGCGAGGCATCGCGCAGCAGGTCGAAGTAGCGCAGCAGGCAGGCGCGGCGGTCGTCGAGCGGGGGCTCGTAGGGCGTGCGCCCGGCCATGTGGTCGGCGATCTTCCGCAGAATCCAGGGGTCGCGCATGGTGCCGCGGCCGACCATCACGCCGTCCGCGCCCGACTCGGCCAGCGCCCGCACCGCGTCGTCCACGGTGAGGATGTCGCCGTTGACGAGCACCGGCACCGAGACGGCGTCCTTCACGGCCCGCACGGCCCGCCAGTCGGCGACGCCCTTGTAGAGCTGCATCCGGGTGCGCCCGTGGACGGCGACGAGGCTCGCCCCCTCCCCCTCGGCGATGCGGGCGATCTCGGGCGCCGTGAGGGTGTCGTGATCCCAGCCGAGCCGCATCTTCACGGTCATGGGCACCGAGATGGCCGCCCGCACGGCCGCGAACATGCGCCGGGCCAGCGCCGGCTCCCGCATGAGGGCCGAGCCGCTGAGGCCGCAGGTCACCCGCTTGCTGGGGCAGCCGAAGTTGAGGTCGACGATGTCGGCCCCCAGCTCCTCGCACCCCGCCGCCGCCCGGGCCATCGCCTCGGGCTCCCGGCCATAAATCTGAATGGAGACGGGATGTTCGGCGGGATCGAGCTCCGCCATGGCCCAGGCCCGCTTCACCTTCTTGTCGAGCTGGTCGCTGGAGATGAACTCCGTGACCGTGAGGCCCACGCCCCCCATCCCGCGGATGAGCATGCGGAACTCGCGGTCCGTGATCCCCTCCATGGGGGCCAGGACGGTGGCGGGGGCGACGCGGACGTCGCGAATGGTGAGCTCGAAGGCCATGGCGCCGGCAAGGTAGTGGGACGGCCGCTGCGCTTCAAGTCGACGCTGCCCGGTTGACCCCTCCCAAGGGCGGTGCCAGAGTCGAAGCGTTGGCCGGGGGGCAGGAGATCGGGTGGGAGCGGACGAGGCCAGCCTTCGAGTCTTTGAGGCCGCGAACTGGCTGCCCGAGCCCATCGCACGGCCGGTGCGTCAGGCTCAGCTTGCTGCTCACGAGCCGTCCGAGCAGGTGCAGCGGCTCGCCGAAGCGGGCGAAGCGCTCGTCAAGCTGCTGGGGAGCGTTTCGCTGCTCGACCCGGTGGCGAGGCAGGTGCTGAGACCGGACGACGCGAAGTGGCACCGCCCCACCATCGGGGTCTGGTACGAGCAGGCCATGATGCCGCGCCGCCGTGGCAAACGGCGCCACGGCCTCGCCCCCCTCGACGAGGTCTTTGCGAATCCCGATCGACGCTCGGCGCTCGACGCCGCGCTGCGGGAGCTGGCCGCCGTGCGCAACATCCTCGCGCACCCCATCCGCCTGCCGTCTGCCGAGGAGGCCGGGCCCCTCTGCGAGCGGCTGGTGGCAGCACTCGACGCCGCACTCACCGAACTCGATTTCCTCCGTGATTACGCGATGCTCCGGGTCGACCGGCTCGACGAGGCGCGTGGCGGGCTCTGGATGACGCCGCTGCGCGGCTTCGGGGGCCTGAACGCCTCGGCGCTCTTCCCCGGCGCCCAGGGTCCAGCCATCGGGCGGATTGTCTGGGCTCGGCTGGGCCCGCGCGGCGAGTGGCTCGACCTGTACCCGCTTTACCGGCTGGGCCCGGACCGGGAGGTGCTCGCCTTCGAGCGACTGAGCGATGGGCGGGCCGAGTACCGCTCCGAGGGCCAGGCGAAGCAGAGCTACAACCTCGACATCGATGGCACCGGGTGGCTCAGCGCGCAGCTGGCCGCTCGACCCGGAGAGGCGTACAGCGCGGACTTCCGGGGAGTGGCGGATCGGCCACCCAGCGTGGCCAGCGCGCCATGGCCGGCCGCCCGGCCCCCGGCTCGTCAGCGCTGGTTCGGCCTTGCCTTGACGGGTATCACGACGCTGGTCGCCGGCGCAGCAGTCCTGGGGTGGTGGTGGCAGCGCCGCGAGGAGGCCGGGCCGCCCCCCGCGGCACCGATCGCCGCGCCCGTGGTGCCGCTCCACGTCCCCAACAGTGCGCCCGCAGTCCTCCTCCTCCAGCGCATGGTCGCCGCCTACAACGTGCCAGACATCCCGCTCCTCAAGACCGCCTTCATCGACCCGCTGGACTGCTACTACAACATCGTCCCGGACCAGAACCCCAAGCGCCGCGCCCTGCGGAGCGCCGCCAGCCGCTTTCGCGACATCAAGGGGCGGATGCACCGCGTGGTCGACGCCCATGTCGTCGTCGCCGAGCGGGCCAGGGAGGTCCTGGTCTGTGAGCACTTCAGCGAGCAGGCCCGCCAGGGCGGCGAGTTGATCCGTCGTGGCGTGCGCTACTGGGGCCTGCGACAGACCCACAACGGCTGGCGTGTCTTCGCCGAGGCGGGCGCCATGAAGGACGGATCGGACAGCCGCTGCACCGGCTGGCTGGCCAGCCGATTCGCCACCGGGCCGCTCAGCAGCTACGGCCAGACGGCCTGCGGTCGAGTGGACTGACTTCCGTCAGTTCAGCGGGTCGGTCATGCCCACGGCCGGGTACGGGTGGAAGCGCAGGTTGTCGAGCAGGACGGTCGACGAGTAGACGGCGTCGCCCTCGTCGTGGATGGAGAAGGTGAGCGTGAAGGTCTCGCCGGGCTCGATGGGCCAGCTCGTGCGCAGCCAGCAGGTCGAGCCGCCGCGGGCGAAGCCGGTGCCCGCCTCGCCGCAGGGGTGGTAGGGGCTCGCGAAGTAGTCGTTGTTGATCTCGATCTGGCGGCCCGCGGCGTCGAAGCTGATGTTGGTCGGCACCCCGCCGTGGGTGCTCGGGGCCTCCAGGATGGCATAGAAGGTGTCGTTGAACTCGCTGCCGATGAACTCGGGGAACTCCGCGGAAAAGAACCAGAAATCGAACGAGAAGCTCTGCGCGTCGGCGGGCGCGGTGAGGGTGACGCTCACCTGCTTGAGGTCGCAGATGTTCGCCCCGTCGCGCTGCCCGCGGCGGTTGCCGGTGAAGGCGGGGGCGGGGTCGTCGAAGCCGCAGCCGGTCTCGGCGCCAGGCACGGTCTCGGTCTCGTGCAGGGCACCCGTGGTGAGGGCGGCCATTCGGCACCCCTCGCGGGCATGGGTGGCCGTCGACTCGCCCAGGGAGGCCAGCGGCCCGTAGTCGACGCCCGGGCGGGCCTGGGAGCGGGCCTCGGCGCCGTCACACACGCCAAGGGCCTGGGCGAAGTCGGGCAGGCCGCCGCAGTCGCACGCGCCGCGGTGCTGCTCGCCGTCGCGCACGGTGGGGCAGTAGGCGGCCGCCAGGGCGCGGGCGGCCCGCACGTCGGGGTCGTCCAGCGTCAGCGCGGCGTCGAGGGCCGCGCACGCGGCGTCCACCGTCCGCGGCAACGCGCCTTCGCGCAGCGCCCAGAGGTCCTGCAGGCCCTCCGCGAAGGCCACCAGCGCCGTCACCTTGTCCAGGTTCTCGGCCGGCGCGGCCAGCAGCTCGGCGAGCGTGAGCTGCTGCTCGGCGCTGCGCCGCTCCCCCGTCCGGGCGTCCGTCCAGGCGATGCGCGCGGTGAAGACCTCCTCGCCCGTGACGGCGTCGGGCGCGCACGTCCCGATGACCTGGCTGATCACCATCTGGTCCGCGGGCGCGAGGTTCTGGGGGGTGACCTCCGCCGGGTTCGTCGAGACCTCCTCGCCGTGAAAGGCGACGAGCTGCCAGCGCGCCGGCAGGGTGAGCGCGACCTGCACGTCCAGGGCGGCCAGCTCCATGACCTGCACGAACTGCTCGTGGAAGACGCGCTCGGCCTCGGCGGGGCCGTCCACGAAGACGTAGGCGCCCTTGCCCAGATCGGTCACGGCGTCCATCAGGCTGTCGTCGAAGCCCTCCCCCAGGCCGACGCCCATCAGGTACATGCCCTCGGCGCGGGCGTCGCCGGCGTGCTCGGCGATGAGGGCCTTGCTCGTCTGGCCGGCGTTGGCGCCGCCATCGCTGAAGAGGACGACGCGGCTCATGCGGCCGGGGTGGGCGTGGTCGAAGGCGCGGGCGTAGGCGAGGCGCAGGCCGGCCTCCAGGTCCGTGGCGCCGTTGGGCACGAGGGCCGCGAAGAGGGCGTCGCGGTCGATCTGATCGGCCCGCAGGCCGTCGGCCAGCACCGCCGGCGCGGCGGACATGCGCACCACGCTGACGCGATCCTGGGGGGTGAGCTCGTCCAGCAGGGCCGTCACGCCGGCGCGCAGGGCCTCCATCGGGGGGCCCGCCATGGAGCCGGAGCTGTCGAGCAGCAGGACGACGTTCAGGGGCCGGGCCTCGGCCCGCGCCATGTCGGGCGAGCGGACGCCCAGGACCAGGCGGTACTGACCCGGCTCCTCGGCCGGCCGCAGCTCGGGGCGGATGGCCAGGCCCTCGGCGGGGGCCTCGAACCGGAAGCTGGCCTGGTTGAGGAACTCGTAGGTGCGCACGACCTCGGGGGGCACCAGGCGGCCGGCCTCGATGAGGGCGCGGACCAGGACGGGGGACGCCTGGGAGTTGGAGTCGTCGGCCGAGAGGTACAGGGTGGTAGGGCCCGCGTCCGCGCAGGCGCCGGCAGGCGGATCTTCGGGGGGCGGCTCGTCCTCCGGGGGGGCGTCGGGGCCGGCGCCGCCCACGCCGCCCGCGCCCCCCATCCCGCCCGCCCCGCCGGCGCCCCCGTAGCCGCCAGCGCCACCGGCGCCGCCGCCGTAGCTCCGCCGCCACCGCCGGCGCCGCCGTAGCCACCGCCGCCGCCCCCCATGCCGCCGGCCCCGCCGCCGTAGCCATCGTCGAAGGGCGCCGAGCCCGCGTCCGCGCCGCTCGCCGAGCCGCCCCCCTCGTCCTCGACGTCACACCCCACCAGACCCAGGGCCACCAGGGCCGCCACCGCGTAGCGCATCGTCGCCTCCGTGCTGTGTTCGCCCCACCGGACGCAGCACAGAGGCGGTCTTACGGCCGCGGCGCCTCAGCACCGCCACCTGCCGGCAACATCATGAAATCAATGAGATTTTCACGAAACCGCGCGTCAGCGCAGCCGCCAGACCCGGCGCTCGTAGCTGTCATCGAAGATGGAGCGGACCGCGCCACACCGGTAGCCAGCGGTGAGCCGGTTGCCGCTCATGTGCCAGCAGAGGCGCGTGGGGTCCTCGGCGCCGGCGATGTCGCAGGTGACGCGGTTCACCTCGGCGCCCGGCGAGGCGAAGCCGATGGAGCTGGCCGCGTTGTAGTACCAGCCCACGCCGTTGTGCTCGTGGATCGCGTCGGCGGCCGCGCCGACGTCCCGGAAGACCTCGTCGCGCTCGCCCTGGGCCAGGAGCGCCCAGTTGGGGGCGCCGCGCGGCCGGCAGCCCACCATGATGTGCGAGCCTTCGCAGGCCGCGAGGAAGGCGTCGGCCAGGACGGCATCTCTGGCCTCGTAGTCGCCGTCGTAGCAGACCTCCCAGCTCCGCGTCCGCGCATCGGGGACAGCCTGGCGGATGCCGCTGAAGCGCAGGACGCCATCGCAGAGGCCGTCGGCGCAGGTGCCCGCGCACGGCTGGCCGCAGCCCCCGCAGTTCGCCGGATCCCGCTGCAGATCGAAGGTCTCGTCGACGCGGCCATCGCAGTCGTCATCGATGCCGTTGCAGGTCTCGATGGCCTGCCCGCGCAGGGGGTCGGTGCAGGCGACCGGCTCGCCCCCGAGGCACGCGGGCACGGCGTGGCGGCAAGCCCCGACGCCGCACTCGATGGGCGCCAGGCCCTCGTCGACGACGCCGTCGCAGTCGTTGTCCAGGCCGTCACAGACCTCCTCCTCGGGGCCGACGCCATCGCACTGGGCCCAGCCGGCGGCCGGGCCGCAGATCTGTCGGCCGCGGGTGCAGAGGCCCCGCTCGATGCCGCAGGGGCGGCTCGTCCCGGGCGCGCAACAGGGCAGCTGCCCCTCGTCGACGCGGCCGTCGCAGTCGTCGTCGATCCCCGTGCAGTCCTCCAGCCGACCCATGGGGGCCACCGCATTGCACCGCGTGCTGACGAACGACGCGCAGACGACGACGCCCGGCGTTTCGCAGAGGCCGAGGCCCCCTGAGCAGGGCTCCCCGAGCCCGGGGAAGCCCTCATCGACGCCCTCGTCGCAGTCGTTGTCGGCGCCGTCGCAGAGCTCGGGGCTCCCGAGCCAGCGGGCGGCGTCGTCGTCGTCGCAGTCGCCCGCGCACACCGGCTGGCCGTCGCCGTCGGCGTCGGTGTGGTCGGCCGCGCCGATGGGCTCGACCGGGCAGGGATCGCACGCATCCCCCAGCCCGTCTCCGTCGCCATCCGCCTGGTCCGGGTCGACCACCAACGGGCAGACGTCGCAGGCGTCGCCCCGGCCGTCGCCGTCGGTGTCGGTCTGGGCCGGGTTGGCCACCCGCGGGCACAGGTCGCTGCGGTCCGGCACCCCATCGGCGTCGTCGTCGCCCGGGATCTCGCAGCGGTCGCCGATGCCGTCGCCGTCGGCGTCGGCCTGGTCAGGGTCGGCGTCGCGGGGACAGACATCGCAGGGGTCCCCGAAGCCATCGCCGTCGGTGTCGTCGACGGCGCCCGCCACGCCGGGGCAGGGATCGTCCCGGTCGGGCACCCCGTCGCCGTCGGCGTCGCCGACGTCGCAGGCGTCGCCCAGGCCATCCCCGTCGGCGTCGCGCTGGGTGGGGTTGGGAGCGGCGACGCAGTTGTCAGCGTCGTCGGGGACGCCGTCGCCGTCGCCATCCGCGAGGGCGGCGTCCGGGGGCGTCGCCGCGTCGGCCGGGGTCGCGTCCCGCGGCGGGCTGCCGTCACGGGGGCTCCCGTCCGCGGGCGGGGGGGCGCCGTCGAGCGGGCCCCCGTCGCTCACCCGGGCGTCCGAAGCCGCGGCGTCAGCCGTCGGATCATCGGATCCCCCGCCGCTGCACCCCACGATGACCGCCAGGACACTCCACCAGAGACACTTCATCGGCTCCCCTCCCTACACCCCCGGGCGAGGGTGACACAGGGGGCCGGTGGCGGGGAACCTTCAGCTGGGGCCGGCGTCCGCCCCGTCGATGCCGTCCGCGCCGCCGCCGCCCGCGCCGCCGACACCAGCGTCGCTGCCGTCGTCACCGCCGAAGGCCCCGGGGCACTTCGTGCGCACGGCCTCGCAGGCCGGCACGGCCGCCGGGTTGCCCGCCGAGAAGATGGACGAGGCGCGCTCCTGGGCGTCGGGGCTGCCAGCCTGGCTGCAGCTCAGCCCCTGGACGGCCTGGACGACGAGGTTGGCGAGGCCGACCTGGCAGGACTCCATCTCGGCCACCGTGGCGTCGCAGTCGCGCAGCTCCGCCGGCAGCCCGTCCTGGCAGTCGTCGTCCTCGTCGTCGGGCTCGGCCGGGGCCTGCTCGCAGGCCTGGGCGAACTGGTTGCAGGAGGCGGAGTCTTCGGAGAACAGGATGGAGGCGACCACGCAGGCCTGGCGGCGGCTGATGAGGCTCTCCCCGTACGACGCGGCCGCGCGGCAGATGGCGTTGGCCTCGTCGTCGGTCAGGTCGCTGACCTGCTTGGTGCCGTCGACCCCGCTGTTGAAGGAGCCGCCCCCACCGTCATCGTCGTCGCAGGCACACAGGGCGAACAGGGCCAGACCGGCCACCAGACCACGCATGATCATTGAACTCTCTCCACGCTCATCGTGAGCACCGTGCCCCCAGTGCACCACGATGGGCGTGGACGCGGCAAGCCGGCTCAGTCGATCTCGACGGGCAGCACCGTCGGCGTCCGCGCCCGCCACCGGTCGTCGCGCACGCGAAGGACCTACGCCCCGCGCGGCAGGTCCGCGGTGATCTGCGGGCGCCGGCCGTCGGTGTCGACCGGCGTCGACTGCTCGACCGGCAGGCCTCGGGGCGCCTCACGCCCCGAGGCTGTTTCTTGAATCTCCAGCAAGTTCAGCCACTTGCCCGAGGCTTCTCCCCGCTTGGCGTCCGCGCCGCCAGCACGAGCGCGGCCAGCACCTGCGCCGATCGCACCGAGGCCGCCGCGCTCGCGAGGTCACCGCGCCCGTCGGCGTCCAGGGGCACGGGCACCCAGAAGGCCCGGGTGCGGGGGCCGAACGCGGTGCGGGCGGCGACCATGGCCTTCACGCCGGCCTGGTCCGCATCGCCGCGGTGGGGAATCAGCCCGATCTCGCCCGCCAGGCCCGCGTCCGCGAGGCGGCCGGCCAGCGCCGCCCCCAGGCGAGGCAGCTCGCCGCAGGACGGCGCCCCGAGGGCCGCCCCCACCAGCCCCAGCCGCGCCAGCGCCGCCGCCACCAGGTAGTCGGGGCCCCCCTCCACCAGCAGCACCACCTGCCGCCGCCGTGCCGCCTCGACCGCGGCGTCCAGGCGGCCGAAGAGGCTCAGGCCGCCCCACTCGGCGGACGGCCCCGTGAGCCACTGCGGCAGCGCCAGCGTCTTCTGGCCCCGGCCCTCGGCGGTGTGGTGGCGCAGGTGCACCGAGCGCACCTGCCCGTCGGCGTCGCGCAGGGCGAGGAGCACATGCCGCCCGAGCCGCCGGGCCCGCTCCACCAGCGTCAGCGTGGGCCCGGGGAGGCGGCCGGTGGCGAAGCCCGCCACGTCGTCGACGGGCGGTCGCGCCCCCTGCCCCACCAGGCCGGCGACCAGGTCGGGCGGCCAGCCGCGCACGTCGCGCGCCCAGGCCCCCACGGCGTCACGCCAGCGGCCCGGCGACGCCTGCAGCCCGGCCCAGGCGGCGGCCACGTCCAGCCGCTCGCCCCGCTGGACCCGCGGCGGGGCCGGCGGCGTGTCGGCGTAGCGGTCGGGCGTCTCCCCGCGCGCCAGCAGCCACGTCACGAAGTCGCCCTTGAGCCCGCAGCGGTGGCAGTGAAACCGGCCCCCGTCGGCGGCGTAGTTGCAGGCCCCCTGCCGCGGCCGCCCGCCGTCGCAGCCGGAGGGGCACCGCTGCCCGCGAATCCAGCCCGCCGGCCGCAGCGCCCGGGGGCTGATGAGGCCGACGGCCAGCGCGGCGTCGACGATGCGATCCGAGCGGACGGGGGCGAGCATGGGGGCCTCCTGCGGGATCGGGGGCGCGCTCATATACTGAACACGTGTTCAGATTTTCTCGCGCGCGTCCCCCCGGATCAAGGCCCGCGCCCCGCCCGCCGAGGCGGCCCTGCAACCCGCCGGAACCAGGGCGGTTCCCGGCCACCCCGCCGGCGGCCGGCGCCGCAAGCGGCGGGGCGCCCCGCGAGGGCCCGGCCCGCGAGGCACTTCCGGTGGCCTCGACCGGGCGACTCCGCTACCCTGACGCACCGCGTCAAGCGCCACCGCGCCCACCCCGAGAGGACACCATGGCCAGCTTCTACAAGGACAACGCCGATCTGCAGTGGTACGTCGACCACGGCATCGACTGGACCCCGGTGGCCGAGCTGGCCGAGGCGGGCTTCCGCCACCCGGACGGCTTCAAGAGCACCGAGGAGGCCGTCCAGTTCTACCGCGACGTCTTCGAGCTCGTCGGCACGTTCTCCGCCGAGAAGATCGCCCCCGTCGCGGCCGAGATCGACCGCGAGGGCGTGCACTTCGACGCCGGCGAGGTGAAGCTGGCCGCCCCCGCCGAGAAGATCATGAAGGAGGTCGCGAAGCTCGGCCTCCATGGCCTGACGGTGCCCCGCTCCCTCGGCGGCATGGGCTGCCCGCTGCTGGTCTACATGATCGCCAGCGAGCTGCTGGCCCGCGGCGACGTCTCGCTCATGTCCCATATCGGCTTCTGCGGCGGCATGGCGGCGGCGCTGATGTTCTACTCCATCATGGAGGGGTCGGCGACGGTGGACGGCACCACCGGTGACGTGACGACGTGCCGTTTCGACAAGGAGATCAAGGAGATCCTGGCCGGCAAGGCCTGGGGCTCCATGGACCTGACGGAGCCCGACGCCGGCAGCGACCTGGCCGCCCTGCGCACCCGGGCGGTGCTCGACGCCGAGGGGACGTGGCGCGTCACGGGCCAGAAGATCTTCATCACCTCGGGCCACGCGAAGTACCACATCGTCCTGGCGCGCACCGAGCCCGTGACCAGCACGGACGACCCCCTCGCGGGTCTCCAGGGCCTGTCCCTCTTCCTCGTCCCCGCGTTCAGCGGCACCGGCGCCCGCAAGACGTGGCACGCGACGTTCGACCGGGTGGAGGAGAAGCTCGGCCACCACGGCTCGCCCACCGTGGCCATCACCTTCACCGACAGCCCCGGCCAGCTCATCGGGCAGCGCGGCGAGGGCTTCAAGCAGATGCTCCTGCTCATGAACAACGCCCGGCTGGCGGTGGCGTTCGAGAGCCTGGGCCTGGGCGAGGCCGCCTACCGCATGGCCCGCGACTACGCGGCCGAGCGCATGAGCATGGGCAAGTCCATCGACCGCCACGAGCTCATCGCCGAGTACCTGGACGGCATGCGCACCGACCTGCAGGCCATGCGGGCGGTGGCCATCACCGGCGCCTGGCACGAGGAGCTGTCGCGGCGCTACCAGCTCGCCCGCGACCACGCCGCCGGCGACGACGACGTGGCCCGCGCCCGCTTCGACAAGCTGCACAAGAAGCACCGCGACCGCGCGCGCTGGCTCACCCCGCTGGCCAAGTACCAGGGCTCCGAGAAGGCCGTCGAGATGGCCCGCATGGCCCTGCAGATCCACGGCGGCGTGGGCTACACGAAGGAGTACGGGGCCGAGAAGCTGCTGCGCGACGCCCTGGTCTTCCCCATCTACGAGGGCACCAGCCAGATCCAGGCCCTCATGGCCATGAAGGACACGCTGGGCGGCATCCTCAAGAACCCCCAGGCGTTCGTCCGGCGCACGGCCCAGGCCCGCTGGCGCAGCCTGTCGTCGCGCGACCCGCTGGAGCGCCGCGTCGCGAAGATCCAGTCCCAGTCCCTCGCGGCCCAGCAGCACCTCATCCAGCGCACCGCCACGGACAAGATCCGCGGCCTCGCCGGGGTGCCCGTCACGAAGTGGGCCGACACCTTCCTCAAGAACTGGGATCCCAAGAAGGACTTTGCGTTCGCGCGGTTGCACGCCGAGCGGCTGACGCGCCTGCTCATCGAGGAGGCCACGGTCCGCATCCTGTGGGGCCAGGCGAAGCGCGACCCGTCGCGGCGCGAGCTGCTGGCCCGGTACCTGGATCGGGCCGAGCCGACGGCGCGCGACCTGCTGGAGCGCATCACGAACGGCAGCGATCGCCTGCTCGGCGAGCTGTCGGCGGGCGACGACGAGGCCGCCCAGGGCTGAGGGCCAGCTGAGGGCTACTCGAAGAAGAGCCGCAGGACCCCCTCGATGCCCTCGAGGGGGACGTCGATGACGAGGCGCCCGGCCTCGTCGACGGAGTAGTGGTAGGGCACCTGGCCGTCGCGGCCGCAGGTCGCGTTCACGGTCGCCTCCCCCGTCCCCGGATCCACCGCCACCAGCGGCCCCGCGATGGAGACGTCCGTCGCCCGCTGCAGGGACGGCCCCTCCAGCGTCTCGATGAAGGTCGTGCCCCGCAGGTCGAGGGCGGTCTCGTTGCCGCTGAGCCAGAAGGTGCCGCGCACGTCCAGGTGGCTGCGCTCGGCGTCGATGGTGGCCACGCCCACGTTCAGGTCGACGAGCCACGTCTCGGCGTCCACGAGCCGGCGCAGGCCGTCGGCCGGCTGGCCCCCGGTGGCCGGGGAGGGTCGCCCGCCATGGAAGCTACCGGTGACGAGCGGGGGATCCGCGGCGGCCGCGCCCGGGCCCGCGCAGGCCCCCGGCGTGTAGCCATCGCCGGGGGGCGGGCCGACCGGTCCGTCGCAGTGCCCGTTGGCCGGCGGTGGCACGACATACATGAAATTATAGCACATTTCGTCTTCGGTGAACGCGCCGTACCGGACGGCCTGGCCCCGGTCGTTGCGGTAGGTGCAGTGGGTGACGATCTGGTCGCCCGCCTCCAGCTCCATGCCGATCTCGTAGTAGAGCTGCACGTTGAAGTCCCAGTCCGAGAGGGTGATCAGGTCCTCCTCGGTGCCGTCGGCGTGGCGGACGCGGGACTCCAGCTTCCAGCCGATGCCGTGCATATGGGGCATCGAGGCCACGACGGTGAACGGCGTGTCCACGTTGCACTGGCTGCTGACGCGCGTCTCCTGGCTGGCGGGCAGGATGAAGCCCTCCGGCCCGAGGGTGAGCAGGCCGATCTCGGTGCCCTCGGGGGGGCCGTGGAAGACGCGCACGCCGCTCTCGTCGCGCACGCCCTGCACCCGGCCGGCGTTGTTGTAGTGGATCTCGAGGACGTAGCGGCGATCCGGGCCGGTGCGCAGGCCGCCCCCGGGGAACGAGAGGGCCTGCTGGCCCGGCGCCCAGGCGTAGACGATCTGGCTGACGGGGTTGCCGCAGCGCACCTCGCGGCCGTCGGTGGGCCCCTGCCCGACCTGGTAGAGCACCATGTGGTGCAGCACGCGGGCGTCGTCGAGGACGGGCTCGATGCGGCGGATGAAGCGGTCGACCTCGGTGCCGCCGAAGGACCAGCACCGGTAGCTGTCGTCCACCTGGCCGATGCCGCCGTCGGTCGCGCGCCACTCCACCGTCTCGGTGTCCGCGGGGCGAACGCCCGGGTCGGGGAACGGCGGCCGGGAGACGTCGAAGCCGCCGGGCGGCGGCTCGACCCCCGGATCGGCGCCGCAGGTGGCCCAGGAGATGAAGCTGGCCCGGTCGGCCGGGGCCAGGGCGGGCTGGCCGGCGGGGGGCATGGTGCCCTCCTTCAGCCGGGCGATGGCGCGGTCGACGCGGCGCTGGCCCGGGGGGCCGGCGAGGAGGGCGTCGCGATCGAGGAGCGTGAACGGCGCCCCGAAGGCCGGGATCTCGCCATGGCAGAGGCCGCAGGCCTGGGTGAGGATGGCCTGCTGGGCCGGCCAGGCGGCGGGATCCGGGGCGCAGCCGCCGCCCGCGCCGCCCGCGCCGCCGACGCCGCCAGCGCCACCCGCCCCGCCGACGCCACCCGCGCCGCCGACGCCCCCGCGCCGCCCGCGCCACCGCCGGCGCCGCCTGGCCGCCCTCGGCGCCCGCGCCCCGACGCCCCCTGCGCCGCCCAGCCCTGCGTCGCCCGCGGCGGCGTCACCGCCGTCATCGCAGGCCGCCAGGGCCAGGGCCAGGCTCAACCACCAGGCTGCTCCCCTCATGGACTCTCCTCTCGTCGACCTGGGCTGAAACACCAGAGCCCGCCAAAGGTGTCGCGATGTGCGCGGATTTGTCGATCCGCCGCGGCGGGGGTAGAGTCGCCCAGACGATCAGGAGGCGAAAGTGGCCGGCGGAGGCAAAGGGAACAATGGGCGCACCGTGGCGATCCTGGCGGTCCTGATTCTGCTCGTGGTGGGCTTCCTGGTGCCGATCAACGGGCTGACGGGCTGGCAGCGCGTCCAGGGCATGCTGGGCATGACCCCCGCCGCCGCGCCCGCCACCACCGCGCCGGTGGTGCCGCGCTACCCCACCCAGCGCGAGCAGGAGATCAACACGGTGCAGGGCCGCCCCAAGGTGGACGACCGGGCCCGCCTCGCCGAGCCCCTCGACGATCTCACCCCGCGGGATCGCGAGGGCCTCGACCGCCTCATCGACAAGGCCCGCAAGCCCTGAGCGGTCGCGTCAGTCGCCGTCCGGCGAGAAGTCCCGCGCCTCGAGGCCAAAGCGCGCCATGAGGCGGCGAAGCTGGGTCCGGTGCAGCCCCAGCAGCCGCGCGCTCGACGACACGTTGCCCGCCTCCGCGCGCAGGACGGCCTCGATGGCCTCCCGGGTGGGCTGCCCGCGCCCGGGCCGGGCGGCCGCCTGCTCCTGCGTCGCCCCCAGCGGGCGGCCGGCGTCGTCGGGCAGGTGGCGCTCCTCGACGACCTGCAGCTCCTCCCCCGCCGCCGCCTGCCCCGCCGAGCGCACCTCGGCGATGAGCTCGCGCACGTTGCCCGGCCACGCCCGCAGCATGCACGTCTCGACGAGGGAGGCGTGGGCCGACAGCTCGCCGGGCAGGTCGCGCAGCGCCCGCGCCACCAGCAGCGGGATCTCCTCCACCCGGTCGCGGAGGGGGGGCACCACCACCTCGGGCCGGCTCAGGCGGAAGTAGAGGTCCTCGCGGATGCGGCCGGCCGCCGCCTCGACGCGCAGGTCGCGGTGGGTGGCCGAGCAGATGTGCAGCTCCACGGGCACGGCGCGGGCCGCCCCGAGGGCGAGCACCTCGCGATTCTCCAATACTCTCAAGAGCTTGGCCTGGACCGCGAGGTCCAGCTCGGCGATCTCGTCGAGGAAGAGCGTGCCCCCGGCGGCGGCCTGCACGTAGCCCTCGGCGTGGGCGTCGGCCCCCGAGTAGGCCCCCTTGCGCGCCCCGAAGAGCAGGCGCTCGGCCACGCCCTCGGGGATGGCCGCGCAGTTCACCGCCACGAAAGGGCCGTCGGCGCGGGGCCCGAACTGGTGGAAGGCCCGCGCGGCCAGCTCCTTGCCCACGCCGCTCTCGCCCACGATGTGCAGGGAGTCGCCGAAGCGGCTGGCCCGGGCGATGTCGCCGAAGACGCCCCCCAGGACGGGGCCCATGACCATGCTGGCGCTGACGTCCACGGGCATCGACTGGAAGGGCCGGATGTCGTCGCGCAGCAGGAAGAGCGACGTGCCGGCGCGCACCAGGCGGGGGCCGGCCTTCACGCGGACGGGATCCTCGAGCACGACGCCGTCCACCGCGGTGCCGTTGCGGCTGCCGACGTCGGCCACCTCCCAGCCATCCAGGCGGCGGCGGACGCGGACGTGCTGGCGCGACATCCAGCCATCGTCGAGGCGCAGGCGCCCGAACGGCTGCCCCCGGCCCAGCTCCAGCACGCCCCCCGGCCCCAGGGGCTCCGCGGCGCAGACGGGGACCCCCGCCAGCAGCACGAGGACGACCCCCGGGCGCGGCTCCTCGCCGCGGGCCAGGGCGTCGCCGCTCCAGTCGAGATCCAGGGTGGTGGTGGCCGCCATGCCGCGCAGTATAGGCGGCCGCCGTCAAAAAGCGACCTCCGCCGGCCTCAGCGCGCGTCGGGCGGGGTGTGGCACCACGTCGCGCCCGGCGTCCGGGGGGAGCCGATGCAGATCTGCCCGCCGCGCACCCAGGCCAGGCGACGTCCGTCGGGGGCGGGCGCGGTGCCGGGGGGCACCACGGCCAGCCGCTCGCTCATCTTGCCGGCCGCCAGATCGAGGACGTAGAGGCCGACGCGCCCCCCCGCCGTCGAGGTGGCCGCGCAGGGCCGCGGCTGGTCGAGCAGGCAGGGCGAGATGAGGGTGGCGGCGGCCCCGTCGGCGCGGAAGCCCAGATCGAGGGGCCCGGCCGGCCGCAGGTCGAGGGGCGGGAGGGCCACGGGGCGCTGCCCGAAGTCGGGGGTGTAGCGCACGATGCGCAGCCCCGGGGCGTCGCCGTCGCGGGTGTGGATGGCCACCAGATCGCCGGGGCCGCGCTGCAGGCGCACCACCGACGGGTGCTCGCCGCTCAGGCAGCCCGCCGGCGTGGTGAAGCCGCTGTTGCGCAGGTGGAAGACGCGGCAGGCGGGCGACTTCCATGCCGGGTGGTGCTGGTGCAGGTACAGGCGGTCGGCGTCCAGCCAGAAGCCCGTCAGGTCGAGGTCGGGCAGGGGCGGCTCGACGAAGCTCGGCACCTTCACCTGGCGGCCGCCGCCGAGGACGACGAAGCGGCCGGGCTCGAAGATGACGGCGTCGCCCCTGGGCGAGATGGCCGGGATGGCGGTGGGATCGGGGGCCGCGAGGGCCTCGAAGGTGCCCGTGTCGACGCGCAGCCGCCAGCGCGCGTCCACGAAGATCTGGTCGCCGTCGCCGCTCCACTGGAGCAGGACGTCGCGGGTGACGGCGGGGGCCTCGGGCTCCGCGGGCGGCGGCGGCGGGGGCGGCGGCGGCGGGGCCCCGCAGCCCGCCAGCGCAGCCACCGCGACGGCCATGACCAGCCAGCTTGCAATCTCCGCCCGCGCCGGTACCCTTGGCCGGATCGCCACTTGAGCCGTCCCGAGGGTCCGATGGGCTACGTCCGCACGAGCTGGTACTACGGCAAGGTCGCTGCACGCAGCATCGTGTACGGCCCGCCGGCCATCGTGGCCGCCTCCGCCTTCAACAACAAGAAGGTGGGCCAGGAGATGATGCGGCGCTGGTGCCGGACGTCGTCGCGTGGCCTGGGCATGCACGTCGATCTCCTCGACGCCGAGCATCTGGAGGGGGTGGAGCAGGCGGTCTTCATCGCCAACCATCTGAGTTTCCTCGACATTCTGGCCATCGGGGCGGTGCTTCCCCACGACTATCGGTGGCTGGCCAAGGCCTCCGTCTTCAAGGTGCCCATGCTGGGCTGGCACCTCAAGGCCTCCGGCCATATTCCCGTCTACCGGGGGGCCGAGAAGCACCGCAACGCCGACATCGGCCAGCGCATGCAGGCCGTGGTGGAGGAGGGGGCGAGCCTGCTCTTCTTCCCCGAGGGCACCCGCAGCGAGGATGGCCACCTGCAGCCGTTCCGCATGGGGGCCTTCATGGCGGCCGTCAACGCGGGCCTGCCGGTCGTGCCCCTCGTCCTGCGGGGCACCCACGAGATGCTGCAGAAGGGGTCGTTCCACTTCCACCCCATCCAGGACCGGCCGGTGACGGTGAAGGTCCTGCCCTCGCTGCACGCGCCCCCCGAGGGCGACGCGCGGGCGCGGGCCGAGGCGCTGCGCTGGGAGGCCTACCGGGCGTTCATGGCCGATCTGCACCCCGACGAGGTGGTCGCGGAGGGCCAGGAGGTCGCCGACGAGCGGCCGCGGGCCGAGCGCGAGGCCGCGGCGGCCGAAGGGGCCGGGTCGTGAGCGCCTCCCGCGGCCTCGATCCGCTGCTCAAGGAGATCGTCGCCGCGTGCGGCGGCCTGGCCCGGGCCACCCCGCGGGAGCGCGGCGCCTTCTGGGAGAAGATGGGCGACTGGCAGACGCGGCTCGACAACCTGGCGTCGCTGGCGCGCACGGGGGTGGACGTCCTGCATGTGCCGACCAGCGCCCGGGGCCCCGATCCGCACCAGGAGAACCGGCCCGAGGAGGCCCGCCACGCCTTGATGCGCCTGCACTTCGGGCTGCCCGAGCTGTCCGGCCCGCGCTTGAGCACGGAGCGCTTCCGCGCCGACTGCGACCACATGGCGATGCGCATCGCCGGGGCCGAGGTGCTGGCGGAGGACGCCACGACCCAGCAGCGGCTGGCCCTGCTCAAGGCGAAGCTGCTCCTGGTGCGGGGCGAGGTGCCGGGGGAGGCCCATGTGGCCATGCTCGGCCTCATCGTGCGCTGCTACCGCGCGCTGCGCGAGGACGCCAAGAAGAAGGACTGACCATGGCCGAGACGTCGCCGCGCCTGCGCCCCGCCCGCGTCACCACGGGGGGCGCCATCCTCCTGGCGTGGAGCGCCGGCATGATCGCCCTGGGCCGCCTCGACGCGCCGCCCATCGTCGGGGTGCTCGCCGCCATCGGCCTGACCGTGCCGCTGATCTCCTTCTGGGAGTGGATGGTGCACGGCGTCCTCTACCACCGGCGGCTGCCGGGCCTCGACGTCATCCGCGAGATCCACACGGCCGGCCACCACGGCGCCCTCTTCCCCCCGAAGCACTACGTGCAGCCGTCGGCCGGCTTCCCGTTCATGCGGTTCCGCAGCCCCCGGCGCCCGTGGCGCATGGCGGACAACGCCGTCGACAACTTCCTCACCTCCGGCTCCCAGGTGGCGCTGCACTTCGTGGTGGGCCTGCCGTTCATCACGCTGCCGGTGTATCTGCTGACGGGCCCGAGCCCGTTCTTCTGGTCCAGCCTGGGCACCCTGGCGGTCATCTCGTGGCTGCTGGCCTACGTGCACGGCTGCATCCACACCCCGCGGGACCGCGCCATCGAGCGGATGGGCTGGTTCCTCTGGCTCGACCGGCACCACTACATCCACCACATCGACCAGCGGGCCAACATCAACTTCTTGCTGCCCCTCTGCGACGTCCTGTTCGGCACGCTCAAGCGCCAGCTCTCGGAGAGCGAGGCGCGGCGCTTCCCCAGCTTCGAGCAGGCGAAGCCGATGGCCTACGACGTCCTCCACCCCACGAGGCGCGCGGCGAGGCGCGCTTGATCGTCCTGGGCGTCCTGCTGGGCGCGCTGGCCCTCGGCGTCGCGGCGCTGTGGTGGGTGGGGCGCCCCCGGGGCGTGGGCCAGAGCGGCGACCTGCGGCTGCACCCCGTGGCCCCCGACGTGTGGATGTTCCGGGGCTATTTCTCCAATGCTTTCGCGCTGATCCTGCCTCAGCGGGTCGTGCTCGTCGACGCGCTCATCAGCCCCGAGACGGCCACGCTCTTCCGCGACGCCCTCGCCCGCGTCACCGACCGCCCCGTCACCCACCTCATCTGGACGCACTACAACGGCGACCACGTGGGGGGCTCGTCGGTGTTCGCCGGGCCGGGCGTCGAGATCATCTGCACGGCCGAGACGGCGCGGCTGGTGGTCGAGCGGGACGACGAGCGGCGCGCCTACGTGGAGGCCTTCGGGCTCATCGCCCACGACTTCCCGGCGGTGCCGGCGCCGACGCGGACGTTCACGGACGCGCTGACGCTCTCGCTGGATGGGGAGACGCTGGCGCTGCGCCAGCTCGGCGCCGTCGAGACGAGCGACGCCTGCGTCGTGTGGTGGCCGGCGCGGCGGGTGGTGGCGGTGGGCGACGGCGTGGCAACGGCCGGCTACCCGTACACCGGCGCGCCCGTCGCGGACGAGGGCCTGCGGGACGATGGCGCGTGGATCGGGTTCCTGCAGCGGGTGGAGGATCTGGGGCCGACGGTCCTGCTCCCGGGGCATGGCCCGGTGCTGCACGGGGCGGAGGCCATCGGCCGGCGGCTGGGCCTGCTGCGGGCGCTGATGGCCGACGTGATCGCGGCGGCGAAGGCCGAGCGGGCGGTGGGCGGGCCCATCGCGGCCATCGTCGACCGGGCCGAGGCGCGGCTGGCCGCCTACGCCGCGCACCCCGATCTGCGGCAGAACGTGGCGACGCAGCGCTTCGCCCTCTACCGTGCGCTGAACAGCCTGGATCCGGCGCGGCGTGGCCTGGGCTGGTGGTGGGACTTCCGGCCGTCGCGGCTGGCCGACCCGCCGGCCGAGGCGGTGGAGGCGGCGCTGGCGGCCTGCCCCACCCCTGCGGCGGCGCGCGGCGGCGGCGCGGGCCTGCCCCGGCGGTGGCCCGGGCGGTGCTGCTGGCCCGAGGCGCCGACGAGCCCGCCAGCCTGGCCTGCCTGGCCGACGCCATGCTCGCCGCCGTCACGACGACGCCGTCCATCGTCGACGCGGCGGACTACTTCCGCGAGGCCGCCCGGGCGGCGCAGGCGGCGCTGGCCGCCGACGCCAGGCAGGCCGACGCCCTGCGGGTGCTGGGGGTCCTGGAGGTCTGGAGCGCGCTGGTGCTGGGGCAGCCGATGGAGCGCGGGCGGACCCTCCTGCGGCAAGCGCTCGACGCCGGCCAGTCCCCGGGCAACCGGCGCAAGGTCATGTTCTTCTTGGGGAAATCCTTCCAGTACACGCTGGATGACGCCCGGGCCGACGCCTGCTTGCGGGGGGCCCTGCCGGGCTGGCTGCGCCCGGCGTGGCCCCTGCTGCGCCCTCGCCTGCGGTCGGTGCCGTGATGGACTGGCGCCGCGCCCTGCACGCCGTGGCCGAGACGCGCCACAGCCTTCGCCCCGCCGAGCGTCGGACGGGCGGGCGGTCGCTCGTGGCCGGCGCCAACGCCCTCTTCCGGGCCGCCGAGGCCGAGCGGCCCCCGGCCTCGCGCATCCTGGCGGACGGGTACGCGGCGCGGTTCGCCGAGCGGCACCCGCTCGTCCAGGCCATCCGGGTGGGGCGCTTCGTCGCGCCGCCGCTGGCGCGCGAGCTGGCGCGGCTGCAGGTGGCCCACTGCACCCGGCACCGCGCCCTCGACGCGCTGGTGGCCGAGGCGCTGGCGGAGGGCTTCACCCAGGTGGTCACGCTGGGGGCCGGCTACGACACGCGGCCGCTGCGGATCGGGGGGCCGGCGCGGTGGTTCGAGGTGGACGTCCCCGAGACGGCGGCGCTGAAGCGGCGGCGCCTGCCCGAGTCGCCGGCGACGGCCATCGAGGCCGATCTCATCGTCGACGGCCTGCCCCTCGCGGGGACGGGCTTCGACGCCGACGCGCCCGCCTGCTTCGTGCTGGAGGGCCTGGTGCACTACCTGCCAGCGGCGACGCTGGACGCGCTGCTGGCCACGATGGGGGCGGGCCCAAGGCGGCGCGTGCTGCTGTCGTTCATCGATCCGGCCATGGTGCCGAGGGCCTCCGTGGCCTTCACCTCGCTGGTCAAGGTCGTGCGGGAGGCGCCGCGGCAGTACCTGACGCCCGAGGCGCTGGCGGAGCACGCGGCCCCGGCGGGCCTGCGGCTGACCGGCCACTGGCCGTTCGCCGCCCAGGTGGCCGCGTTCGCGCCCGGGGCCCGCGGGCGGGCGGTGGGCGTGAGCCAGGACGTCGCCCGGCTCGACCGCCCATGATCCCGCGCGTCTCGGGCACCCCGGTGCTGGGGAACCTGGGGGAGCTGCGGCGCGACTGGCTGGGGCTGCTCACCCGGGTGGCGGCCGAGTGCGGCGACGTGGGCAGCTTCCGGGTCGGCCCGCGGGTCGGGGTGGTCATCAACCACCCGGCGCTGGCGGGCGAGCTGCTCGTCCGGCACGCGGAGCACCTGGAGAAGGGCCCGCTGCTGACGCGGCTGGCGCGGCTGTACATGGGCGACGGCCTCATCACCTGCCCGCAGGCCGGCCACGCCGAGGCGCGCGCGCACCTGGCCCCCGCGTTCACGCCACGGGCCATCGCGCGGGCGTTGCCCGGCATCCAGGCCTGCGTCGACGCGGCCGTCGAGGCGCTGGAGCCGGGCAGCACCATCGACGTCCACGCCTGGCTGACGCGGCTCGCCATCGCCATCGTGGGGCGGGCCCTCGTCGGGGAGGACCTCGACGCGCCCGCGCTGGAGCGGGCGGCGACGGACGCCCTGCGCGACATCAACCATCGCATCCGCCACCCCCTCGCGGCGCCCCCGTGGTGGCCGGGCCGGCGGCGGCGGCAGGCGCGGGCGACGAACCGCACCCTCGACGCGCTGGTCGACGCGGTGCTGGCGCGACGGCGGGCCGAGGCCGCTTCGTCCCGGGACGACGCCGTGGCCACGCTGCTCGCCGCCCCGTTCGACGACCGCGCCATCCGGGATCACCTCGTCACGCTGGTGCTCGCGGGCTTCGAGACGGCGGCCTCGCACCTGGCCTGGACGCTGGCGCTGCTGGCGACGCGGCCGGACGTCGAGGCGGACTTCCTGCAAGAAATCAGGCGGTTGCCCGCGCAGCCCTCGGTCGACGACCTCGACGCGCTGCCCCGGACGGCCCGCATCCTGGAGGAGTCCCTGCGGCTGTACCCCCCGGCCCACACGCTCGGGCGCAAGACGCGGTCGCCGCTGACGCTGGGGCCCTACGCCTTGCCGGCGGGGACGGTGGCGCTGGTCAGCCCGTGGCTGCTGCACCGGCGGGCCGACGTCTTCGCCGACCCCGAGCGGTTCGAGCCCGAGCGGTTCGCGGCGCCGCTGCCGCGCTACGCCACGATGCCGTTCGGGGCGGGGCCGCGGGTCTGCCTGGGGGCGCGGTTCGCGACGCTGGAGGCGCGGACGGTGCTGGTGGCGCTGGCGCGGCGGGTGCGGCTGGTGCCCGTGACGCCGGGGCTGCCGCCGGCCGAGACGCTGATGACGCTGCGGCCGGTGGGCTTCCTGGCGCGCGTGGAGGCGGCGGGGTGACGGCGCCGCGGACGGTGCTGCTGACGGGGGGCCGGGCGGCGGCGACGCTGGAGCTCGCGCGGGCGCTGCACGCGGCGGGCATCCGGGTGGTGATGGCCGAGCACATCGGCTGGCACCTGTCGCGGTGGTCGCGGGCCGTCGCGCGCCACTACCGGGTGCCGTGGCCCACGCGGGACCGGCCCGGCTTCATCGCGGCGCTCGCGGCCATCATCGAGCGGGAGGCCGTGGACCTGCTGGTGCCGACCTGCGAGGAGATCTTCCACGTCGCGTGGGGGCGGGCCGCGCTGCCGTGCGCGGTGCTGGCGACGGACCTGGCGGCGCTGACGCGGCTGCACCACAAGGGGCGGTTCATCGAGGCCGCGCGGGCCCTGGGGCTGGCGGTGCCTGAGACGACGGTGTGCGCGGACCGGGCGACGCTGGAGGCCGCGGTGGCGGGCGGGGGTGGCGTCGTCCTCAAGCCGGTCTGGTCGCGGTTCGCGGCCCGGACGATGATCCTGCCCGACGGCCACCGGGGCGAGGCGCTGCCGACGCCGACGGCCGCCGATCCGTGGGTCGTGCAGCGGTACGTCGCGGGGCGGGTGCTGTGCACATGGGGGCTGGCCCAGGATGGGCGGCTGGTCGCGTTCTGCGCGTACGAGACGCGGTACACGCTCGGGCTCGGGGCGAGCGCCAGCTTCGAGTCGCTGCCGCACCCGGCGCTCGAGGCGTGGATGGCGCGGCTGGTGGCGGGCGAAGGCTTCACGGGGCAGCTCGGCCTGGACGTCATCGAGGCGCCGGACGGCCAGCTCTACGGCATCGAGGCCAACCCGCGGATCACGAGCGGGCTGCACCTGCTGGTGGGCGAGCCGGGCTTCCTGGAGCGACTGTGGACGCCGGTGGCGGGGTGCGTGCGGCCGACCGGCCCGCGGCCCGCCATGCTCGCCATCTCGATGCTGCTCGCGCAGCGGGGCCTGCGGGGCGCCGCGGCCCGGGCCGAGTGGCGCGCGGTCTGGCGGCGATCGCGGGAGGTCGTCTGGAGCTGGCGGGACCCGGTGCCAGCAGTCTGGCGGTTCGTGTGGCTGGCGGGCGTCGTCCTCCGCGGCCGTCGCGCGGGCCGCCCGCCCGCCGAGGCCATCGCCATCGACATGGAGTTCAACGGCGACTGACCGGCGGGGCGACGCGCGAACTTTTTTTCAGAAAGTGCGCGACACGCGGCGCGACTGACCGATGTGAAGGGGGCAACCGAAAGAGGAGGCCCCCGCCATGGCCGAGAAGCTGCGCATCGAGCTGCCCGAGTACGCGGTCCAGACCGCGCGGCTCGGGGCGCTGATGATGATCTACGAGACGACGAGCAAGGTGGTCGACGACCGCTTCGCGCTCGTCCCGACCGAGAAGTGCTCCGAGATCCTGCTGGGCGTGCTGGCCCAGGCCCAGCGGATGTTCCCGCTCATCGACGTCTACGCCTTCCACTTCCTGTCCAACCACCTGCACCTGCTCATCGGGGCCCCGACGCTGCGCCAGAAGAGCGCGTTCCTGGAGTGGACGCTGCGAGAGATCTCCAGGCGGATCAACAAGTTGCTGGACCGGACGGGCAGCCTGCTGGAGCAGAACCACTGCATCCAGATCACGACGCTGGAGCACGCGCTGGAGCGGCTGCGCTACATCATGGGCCAGGCGACGGCGCAGTTCCTGGTGCGGCACCCGGCGGACGACATCTTCCCCAGCTCGACGCCCTTCCTGCTGTTCGGCAAGGCGGTGGAGGGGGTGTTCCGGTACGCGAACCAGGAGCCGATGACGCTGAAGGTCCGCATCGACCGGCTGCCGGGGCTGGAGGAGCTGTCAGCGAAGGACCACCGGGCGCTGATGTGGACGCTGGCGGACGGGCTGGCGGCGGAGGCGCGGCCGAAGCGGAAGAAGGCCGGGGTGCGGATTCCGGAGCCGGAGGCGCTGCGGCGGATCGACCCGATGACGCGGCCGAAGACACGGGACCGCAGCCCGGCGCCGGTGGTGCATGGGCCCAAGGAGCACCAGCAGCGGTGGCGGGAGGTGCATGCCGAGCTGCGGGCGGCCTACACGGTGTCGACGCTGGCCTACTACGCCTGGCAGGACGACCCGACGCAGGTGATGATCCCGTGGCCGGCGCACACGCTGCCGCCGGCCTTCTCGCGACCGAGGCGACCGCGAGCCGGCGCGGCCTGACGGCCCGTCGGCGCGATCGAAGTCGTTAAGGTCGAGCGGCCGGGGCCGCGCGGGCGACGTGCGCCCGGCGTCGTGGGCTGGGCCCCCCGCGCAGCCCCTCGACGACCCCACCGACGTCGCCCGCCCCCCACCCCCAGCCGGCAACCGCCTGCCAGGCCCCACCTCCCCGCCCCGAATTCCAGCCTCAGCGCACCATTCCACGCCTTCGACAGCCTACCCGGTAGGACGTTGGGCGGGCCCGGGAGAGACGGTTCCGGCCGCAGCGCACGATTGCAGGCGTCTGCGGGCATACCCGGTAGGACGTTGGGCGGTAGGACGTTGGGCGGGCGGAGCCCGGCCGGGCGGCGGGGGCTTGCGCATTCCATAAGCGATGGCTTATTGATGGAGCATGCAGACCGCCGCCCAGGTCGATGACCGCGTCTTCACCGCGCTGGCTGATCCCAGCCGCCGGGCGATCTTCGAGTCGCTGACGCGCGGGGAGGCGGCCGTGAAGGAGCTGACGGCGCGCTTCGCCATCTCGCAGCCGGCCGTGTCGCAGCACCTCGCGACGCTGCGGGCGGCGGGGCTGGTGCACGGCCGCCGGGAGGGGCGTTCGGTGTACTACCGGGTGGCCCCCGGCGGGCTGCGGCCGCTGGTCGACTGGATCACGCAATACCGCGCCTTCTGGACTGACAGCCTGGAGCGCCTGGAGCGCCTCCTGGAGAAGATGGACCCATGACCGCACCGTCCGACGCCGTCGCCCTCGAGCTGGATCTGGCCCACGCCCCCCAGGTGGTGTGGCGCGCCCTCACCGAGCCGGCGCTGCTGAGCCAGTGGCTCCTGCCCATCGCCGAGCTGGAGCTGTCGCCCGGGGCGACGTTCTTGTTCCAGGCCGAGCCGCAGCCGGGCTGGGATGGCCGGGTGAACGGCCGCCTGGTCGAGGTCGAGCCGCCCAGCCGCCTGGTGTACGCCTGGGTGGTGGGGGACCTGGACACGCTCGTGACCTTCACCCTCACGCCGACCGCGACGGGGACGCACCTCGCGATGCAGCAGACCGGCTTCAAGCCCGAGCAGGGCCGCAACCTGGCCGGGGCGCGCTACGGCTGGAACATGATGAGCGGCCGCCTGGTCGAGGTGCTCGCGCGGCTGGCGGCCTGACGCATGGCCCACCTCGCCGACCAGCACGATCTCATCCGCGTCCACGGCGCCCGCGAGAACAACCTCAAGCACGTGAGCCTGGCGCTGCCGAAGCGGCGCCTGACCGTGTTCACCGGGGTGTCGGGCTCGGGCAAGTCGTCCCTCGTCTTCGGCACCATCGCCGCCGAGTCGCAGCGCCTCATCAACGAGACGTACAGCGCGTTCCTCCAGGGCTTCATGCAGAGCCAGGGGCGGCCCGAGGTGGACGTGCTGGAGGGCCTGACGACGGCCATCATCGTGGATCAGGAGCGCATGGGGGCCAACGCGCGGTCCACCGTGGGCACCGCCACCGACGCCAACGCCATCCTGCGCGTCCTCTTCAGCCGCATCGGGCAGCCGCACATCGGCTCGCCCAAGGCCTTCGCCTTCAACATCCCGTCGGTGACGGGGGTGGGGCAGCTCAAGACGGCGAAGGGCTCGGAGGTGCGGACGTTCAGCGTCACCGGGGGCATGTGCCCGCGCTGCGAGGGGATGGGCAACGTCAACGACATCGACCTGACCCAGCTCTACGACGCCAGCAAGTCGCTCAACGAGGGGGCCCTGACCATCCCGGGCTACACGACCGATGGCTGGTACGTGCGCATCTTCACGTCGTCGGGCTTCCTCGACCCCGACAAGCCCATCCGCGACTTCACGAAGAAGGAGCTGGACGCCTTCCTCTACAAGGACCCGGTGAAGGTGAAGATCGGGAACGTGAACCTCACCTACGAGGGCCTCATCCCCAAGATCCAGAAGTCGTTCCTGAGCAAGGACGTGGAGGCGATGCAGCCCCACATCCGCGCCTTCGTGGAGCGCGCCGTCACCTTCAGCACCTGCCCCGACTGCCACGGCACCCGCCTCAACGAGGGGGCGCGCTCGTGCAAGATCGCCGGCATCAACATCGCCGACGCCTGCGCCATGCAGATCAGCGATCTGGCCGCCTGGGTGCGCGGCCTGGACGCCCCGACCGTGGCGCCGCTCCTCGCGTCGCTACAGGCGGCCCTCGACTCGTTCGTGGAGATCGGCCTGGGCTACCTGAGCCTCGACCGCCCCACCGGCACCCTGTCGGGGGGCGAGGCCCAGCGCACCAAGATGGTCCGCCACCTCGGCTCGTCCCTCACCGACGTGACGTACGTCTTCGACGAGCCGACCGTCGGCCTGCACCCCCACGACATCCAGCGCATGAACGAGTTGCTCTGCCGCCTGCGCGACAAGGGCAACACGGTGCTCGTCGTGGAGCACAAGCCCGAGGTCATCGCCATCGCCGACCACATCGTCGATCTGGGGCCGGGCGCCGGGACCGCGGGCGGGGAGATCGTCTTCGAGGGCACCGTCGAGGGCCTCCGGCAGAGCGGCACCCTCACCGGCCGCCACCTGAGCGACCCGCCCGCCCTCAAGCGCGCCGTCCGCGCCCGGACCGGGGTGCTGGAGGTGCGAGGGGCGACGCGCCACAACCTGCGCGACGTCGACGTCGACATCCCCCTCGGCGTGCTCGTCGTCGTCACCGGGGTGGCCGGCTCGGGCAAGAGCTCCCTCATCCACGGGTCGGTCTCGCCCCGCGAGGGCGTCGTCGCCGTGGACCAGGGGGCCATCCGCGGCTCGCGGCGCAGCAACCCGGCGACCTACACCGGCCTCCTCGACACCATCCGCAAGGCCTTCGCCAAGGCCAATGGCGTCAAGCCGGCCCTCTTCAGCGCCAACTCCGAGGGGGCCTGCCCGACCTGCAACGGCGCCGGCACCATCTACACCGACCTGGGCATGATGTCGGGGGTGACGTCCGTTTGCGAGGACTGCGAGGGCAAGGGCTTCGAGGCGTCCGTCCTGGCCTACCGCTTCGGCGGCCTGAACATCGCCGAGGTGCTGGCCCTGCCCGTCGACGACGCCGTCCGGTTCTTCGGCGCCGGCCCGGGCAAGACGCCCGCCGCCCACGCCATCGTGCAGCGCCTTTCCCGCGTCGGCCTGGGCTACCTGCGCCTGGGCCAGCCCCTCCCCACCCTCTCCGGCGGCGAGCGCCAGCGCCTGAAGCTCGCCACCCACATGGCCACCGAGGGCGGCATCTACGTGCTCGACGAGCCCACCAGCGGCCTGCACCTCGCCGATCTCCGCCGCCTGCTGGCCCTGCTGGACGACCTCGTGGAGGCCGGCAAGTCGGTCATCGTGATCGAGCACCACCTGGCCGTCGTCGCGCACGCCGACTGGGTGATCGATCTGGGCCCCGGCGCGGGCCACGAGGGGGGGCGCGTCGTCTTCGAGGGCCCGCCGGCCGACCTCGTGGCCACCCCGACCCTGACCGGGCAGCACCTCGCCGCCTGGGCCGGCCAGGCCTGATGGGGCGCTGGGTCGTCCTCGGCGCTGGCGGCGTGGGGGGCGGCGTGGGCGCCCGGCTCCAGCTCGCCGGCGAGCGCGTCGTCTTCGTCGCCCGCGGCGCCCACCTGCACGCCCTGCAGACCACCGGGCTGCACCTGCGGCAGCCCGACGGGGACGCCCGCCTGGCCGTCGAGGCCGTGCCCCACGCCGACGTCACCCCCGCCGATCGCGTGCTGCTGGCCGTGAAGTCGCAAGACACGGCCGCGGCCCTCGCCACCCTGCCCCCGGGGAGCACCGTGATCTGCGCCCAGAACGGCGTGGACAACGAGGCCCTCGCCGCCCGCGCCGGCCACCGCGTCTTCGGGATGATGGTGTGGCTGCCCGCCACCTACCTGCAGCCCGGGGAGATCCGCCTGCACAGCCGCGCGCCGGCGGTGCTGGACGTCGGCGCCTTCCCCTGGGGCACGGCGGGCGCGGAGGCCATCGCCGCCGCTCTCCGCGCCGCCGGCTTCGACAGCGCCGTCCACCCCGACATCATGGCGTGGAAGCGCGCGAAACTGCTCAGCAATCTGGCCGGCGCCCTCGTCGCGGCGGGCGCCCCGCTGGAGGACGCGGACGCCCTGGTGGCCGAGGGGCGTCGCTGCCTGGCGGCGGCCGGCCTGACCGCGCCGGACGCCGCCCTGCTGGCCCGCTGCGCCGCCGTGGACTGCGCCTCCGTCGGGGGCGAGCCGCGGCCGGGGGGCTCGCTCTGGCAGGGCATCGCCCGCGGCACCTCCACCGAGGTCGGCGCGCTGAATGGCTGGATCAGCCGCCTGGGCGCCGCCCATGGCGTGCCCACCCCCCGCAATGACGCGGTGGTGGCGGCGGTGCGGGCCCTCAGCCCAGGAGCTTGAGGTCCTGGGTGCCGATGAGCGGGAAGAGCTTGCGGACGGGATCGGAGTCCTCGATGCCCGCCAGCCGCCGCAGGGCCAGGTGGATGTGCTGGGGCTCGATGCGCAGGCCCGCGTCGTCCACCGCGTGGGTGCTCGGGTTGATCTTCAGCGGCCGGTGGCGGGCGTCGGAGGCGCCGATGACCTTGTTGCCGGGGATGCCCGCGCCCATGAGCAGCACGCTGGTGACCGACCAGTGGTCCTTGCCGTTGCCGCTGTTGTAGCTGGGGGTGCGGCCGAAGTCGCTGCCCACCATCACCACCAGCTTGTCGGCGATGCCGTGGCGCTCCGCCTCGTCCCAGAGGAAGTCGACGCCCTGCATGAGGTTGGCGAGCCGCGGGAAGTGGCTGTCGTCGTGGTTGCCGTGGGTGTCGAAGCCGCCGATGGACAGGTTGGCCGCCTTGCCGATGCCGGCGCGGAACGCCGCCACCGCCACCTGGGCCTGGCGCTTCAGCCCGTCGTCATCGAACCGCTCGGGCAGGAACTCCGACAGGCGCCGGACCTCGTTGCGGCCGACCCGCGCCGTGAAGAGCTGGTTGATGGCGTGCTGGGCCCGAGGCAGGCGCAGCGTCTCCGTCAGGTGGCCCTGCCGGGCCGCGATGGCGGCCTGCAGGCGGTCCCACGTCTCCGGGCTGTGGTACCGGTCGCCGTTGGGGTTGTTGGGGTCGACGCGATCGGGGAACGCGATGCGGTTGAGCGCGTCGATGTTGCCCGTCCGGGTGGGGGCGATGAGCCCCCCCGTGTCGTCGTAGCCGCCGTTGGACAGGAAGGCCATCGGCGCCTCGCGCGCCTGCACGCCCGCGATGAGGGCCGCCAGGGCCGGGTAGCCCTCCGAGAGCTTGCCGCTCCAGGTGTGGCGCGTGCCCGCGTCGTGGTTGTTGGTCTGGCTGTCGACCCCGTTGAGCACCAGCGTGCGCCGGTAGTGCTTCTGGAAGAACTCGGCGTTGTAGGCCACCGGGGCGTACTTGATGTTCCCGGCGGTGCCGATGTCGTCCGTGAAGTAGTGGTTGACCGGATCCTCCTCCTCCTCGTTCTGCCGCCCCTTGGGGTCGCAGAGGGAGGTGGGATCCCAGCCGCCGTTGGCGTGCACGAAGACCCAGAAGCGGTCGTCCGCCGTCTGGGCCCGGGCCGCGCCGCGGGGCATCATCACCGCGAGGCCGGCCATCCCCGCCAGCTTCAGGAAGTCACGTCGATCGAAGCTCATCTCGTCCTCCCGATTACTGGTGGTAGAGGAATCGCCAGTCGGCGAGCAGGTAGGTGACCACGGCCATCCAGGCCCGGACGGTGTAGCGGTCGTCACGCACGAGCCGCTCGGCATCGGGGAGGTCTTCGTTGCTCCAGAAGTCGTACCGGCCCTGGCAGTGGCTGGGCAGGTCGCGGTTGATCTGGCCGTTGGCCACCGCCTGGTAGCCCTCGCGCCAGGTCTGCAGGAAGAGCAGGAACGTCGCCTCCTCCTGCTCGTCGCCCGGCACCAGCACCTCGCCCAGCAGGCGGTGGTGCAGGTAGCGGATGTTGCGCCGGATGGCCTCCTCGGCCTGGGGCACGGGGAAGCCGTTGTCGTCCTCGGGGGTGTACGTCGTCTCGACGTGGGGGAACAAGAACCGCTCCTCGGGGGCGAGGCGCAGGTCGTTGGCCACCGTGTAGCACGCCATCTCGTTGGCCATCCGCAGCTGGATGTTGGCCATGATGCCGTTGGGCTCCGAGATGCGGGTCGTGATGTTGTCGCTGTCGATGCCGCCGTAGAAGAAGCGGTACTCCTGGCTCGAGAGCAGGAAGTTGCGCTCCACCACCCGGCGCTGCCAGGGGCGGCCCATCGTGGCGATGAGCCGCATGTCCAGCTCCTCGGGCGTCAGCAGGCGCATGGTGCCGAGGGGCTCCAGGGCCACCGTCTCCGCCTCGTCAGCGCCGTCCACGTCCTCGGCCCGGTAGAACGGGCTCTTGACCACCAGGGGCACGATGACCTTGAGGTTGTAGTCCGCGGCGATGAAGGCGTCGGTGGCCTGGCGCAGGAACGCCTGCTCCAGGTTGTAGAACGCCAGCTTGCCCTCGAAGCGGGGGTCGCTCTGATCGGTGGGGTTCTTGACCACCGGCCGGCCCACGAGGCCCTCGTACACCGACTGCACCGCCGACAGCGCGAAGCGCTCGTCGCGCACGAGCTGCTGGGCGAGCCACTGCAGGCTGTGGCTCCAGTCATCGGGCGGGATGTCCGCCTCGCCGAAGCCGGGGGGCAGCATGTCGGCGAACCAGCCCATGTCCGGCGGCTCGAACCGGCCCTTGTCCGTCCAGTTCTGGAACGCCCCCGCGATGGGATCCACCGCCGCGTGGCAGATGGTGCACTGGGGGTTGTTCATGGTCGGGTTGTGGTCGCGGATGGTGGTCGGATCCACCGGGCGCTCGGCCTTCTCGAGGATGTCGGTGGCCAGGAAGAACTTGTAGACCATGCGCGACCGGTGGCGGTTGCGGTTGGTCGGCGTCGTCGGGTAGCGGTTGAGGAACATGGGCGACGTCAGCACGCCCGCGTGGGGCATGCTGGGCAGCTTCGCCTCGTGGAACTCGCTGGGATCCAGCGGATCGTCGAAGCGGACGCTGGCCCCGTACACCTTCGCGCTGAACGGGTTGAGCAGCATGTAGTCGGCCGTGAGGATCTCGGTGAACGGCCGGTTGTTGCGCACCACATGGGCGATGAGCTCGAGGGGCTCGCGGGCCACGCTGCGGTTGGCCCACTGGCGGGCGAGCTGGCCCTCCTCGGTGTCTTCGGGGAGGTCGCGGTAGTAGTGGCGACCGGGGAAGGCGTCGCCGTCCAGCAGGTTGGTGGCCTCGTCGCCCCGGACGTACTTGTCGGTCAGGAAGGCGTCGTTGTACCAGCGGCGCAGGACGTCATAGAAGGCGTCCTCCTCCAGGTAGGCCGCCACCCGGGCGTCGAGGGCGGCCTCGCCCCCCTCGGCCACGGCCTCGAGCTCGTCGGGCTCGGGCAGCGCGCCCACGAGCTGCAGCTTGATCTTGCGCAGCGTCGCCGGCAGGTCGATGAGCTTGACCTTGCCCAGCAGCCCCGCCTCGGGGGCCTGGCCGGCGTCGCAGACCACCGGATCGTCGAAGCGCGCCACCAGCTCCACCAGGGCCTGGTAGCGCGGATCGTCCGTGGCGAACCGCTTGCCGCCGCCGTGATCCACCCCCGCCGAGGGCTTCAGGAGCAGCACCGAGACGCCGTCGCGCTCGTAGGCCGCGATGTCCTTCAGGGCGTCGAAGTTGGTCTGCAGGTAGCCGGTCTCCCCGGGCGAGGCCAGCACCAGCTTGGATGCCTTGGCCAGCCCCTGGGGGTTGTGGCACGTCATGCAGTCCGTCTCCATGAAGGCCAGCGAGATCTCCTTCTGGAAGAACTCCAGATCGGAGACGCACCCGACCTCCCCGCCTGCCTGGCCGTGCTCGCCGCCGTCGGCGGCGTCGCCGTCGCAGCCGACGAGCGCCAGCGCCAGCAGCGCCCCGCTGTATCCCAGACTTCGCCTCATCATGCCGACCCCCGTCGCGATCCCCTGCCCCGACGACCACAGGACGTGGCCCCCGGAGCGCTCCCTCAGGGTAGGGGATGTGTCGGATAATTCAATGTAGTCCTTGGGCGCCGCTGTGCGCTCCCCCGCGCAGGGGTGCGCTCAACCCCCCAGCAATGCTGGAGTTTTCCAGCACTGCCCTCAGAGCTTCCGGTAAGGGCCCTCGTCGGGCTTCGTCGCCGGCGCGGCCTTCGTGGCCGGCGCGGCCGTCGGCGCCTGCACCGGGCGGACCGGCGGCGGGCGGGTGGGCCGGGGGGTGCGCGGCGGCCGCACCGGCCGCTCCGGCCGCTCCGCCTTCTCGGCCTCCAGCGCCACCTCGACGTCCACCGACCCGGCGTCGAGGGCCTGGCTGGCCACCTCGCGCTCCTCGGTCTTGTGCTTGTCGAGGACGAACCGCAGCTTCACCGTCGTCGTGCCCTTGGGGGGCTGCCAGCGCAGCGGCGTCGTGCCCAGGGACTCCTCCCCCAGGAAGACCTCGGCGCCCGCCGGCGTGGACGTCAGGTTGAACGGCGCGAGGGGCTGCGGGATGGCCACCAGATCGACGGACCGCGTCTGCTCGGCGTCGCCGACGCCCTGCAGATCCAGCGTCTGGGTGTGGTAGCCGGCCAGCTCGAACCGCAGCTGCTTGTGCAGGCCCCGCCGCCACTGCTGCGTCACCGGCGTGAGGCCCAGATCGACCTCGCCGTCGAACACCCGCGCGCCCGCCGGCCGCGACTCGATGTGGTACGTCAGGAGCTCGGGCGTCGGGATGCTGGCGTCGGTGATGTCGATCACCGCCGGGCCGCCCGCCGGATCGGCCTGCTGCCAGGGCCGCCAGAGGGCCAGGCCGCCGCCCGCCACGAGCACGATGCCGAGGGCCGCGTAGCGCCAGCCGCGGCCGGGGCTGCTGATGGCCGAGAGCTCCCCCGAGATGCCCTCGGGCGGCATGGTGGCCACATGCCCGGCCGCGTGGCCGGTGCCGGTGTCTTCGTCGGGGGGCGTCAGCGTCGGGGCCGAGGCCATGGCGCCGCGGTCGTCCTCGCCGAAGCGCTCCGCCACCGCCCGCTCCAGGGACGACGACGGGCGCGGGCCGGGGCGCGGGGCCTCGTCCGTGGCCGACGCCCACTGGGGCTCGCGCACCAGCATCTGGCTGCGGGCGATGTCGCCGATGTCGACCTGGAGCGACTGGAAGGCGCGCTGCAGCTCCACCGCCGACGAGAAGCGCTGGTCGCGATCCTTGGCCAGGCAGCGGTCCAGGATGCGCAGGACCCCGTCGTTGACGTCGGCCTCGGGGCAGACCTCGCGGATGGGCGGGACCTCCTTGGAGGCCTGCGCCATCATGATGGACATGGGCGTCGCGCCGGTGAACGGCTGCTGCCCCGACAGGAGCTCGTAGAGGATGATGCCGAGGGAGTAGATGTCCGTGCGGTGGTCGACCTTCTCGCCGTGCACCTGCTCCGGGCTCATGTAGGCCGGCGTGCCGAAGATGGCCCCCGCCATGGTGAGCGTCTTGCCCTCCGACGGGCCCGCCTCGCCGTGCACGATCTTGGCGATGCCGAAGTCGAGCACCTTCGCGAACCAGGGATCGCCGCCCACCTTGTCGATCTGGATGTTCTCGGGCTTGAGGTCGCGGTGCACCACCCCGAGCTGGTGGGCCTCGGCCACGGCCCCCGCCACCTGGCCGAGGATGTGGAGGGCCCGCCGCAGGGACAGCCGCCGCTTCTGCCGCAGGAGCTGGTAGAGGCTCTTGCCCCCCAGCAGCTCCATGGCGATGAAGAGCAGGCCGTCGGGCGTGCGGCCGTAGTCGTAGACCGTGATGGTGTTGGGGTGGCGCAGCTTGGAGACCGACAGGGCCTCCTGCTGGAACCGCGCGAGGAGCTGCTCGTCGAGGGCGAGCTGGGCGCGCAGGATCTTGAGCGCGACCATGCGATCCATCGACGTCTGGCGGGCCTGGTAGACCCGGCCCATGCCCCCCTCGCCGATGAGCTTGACGATCTCGTAGCGCCCGTTGTCGAGGGTGCGCCCGATCAGGTTCTCCTGGGCCGGGACGGCGTCGTCCAGCTCGCTCATCGCCACCCACCCGCCAGGCCGGCGGCGGAGCGAGCCGTCGCAGGCGCATCGTCGCCACCGAGGAGCAACATCAGGCCGCCGGCGAGGGCCGACGCGGCGCCCCCGATCATCAGGCCGTCGGCGGCGTAGGCCCAGGTGCGGCCCTCGGTCTGCAGATCGTCGAACCGGGAGCGCGACGCCTGCTTCTCGCCGCTCTCGATGGCGTCGAGCTGGTCGTTGCGGTCGAGGGCGATGACGCCCGCGATGCTGCCCCCGACGATCATCGTGGTGCCGACGCCCAGCAGGATCCACGCGGGGGCGTTGGACTCCTGGGCCACGGGCGGCGGGGGCGCCTTCACGGAAACCAGCGTAAAATCAAGCCGTTGCACCTTGCCGGCGTCGACGGCGATCTCGCGCGACTCCCGGGAGTGGCCGGCGTGCTCCACCGCGACGAAGTGCCGGCCCGACGCGACGGGCAGCTGCAGCGGCGTGCGGCCGACCGGGCGGCCGTCCACCAGCACCGTGGCCCCCTCGGGCACGCTCTGCACCTCCAGGGTGCCCTCGGCCGGCTTCTCCTGGCGGGCCGCCAGCAGCTCCAGCGTGCGCAGGCTCTCCTCGACGACCTTCCGGTCGGGGGCCTCGGGGGCCATCTGCAGGTAGCGCTTGTAGAACTCGGTGGCCGAGGCGAAGTCGCCCAGCTCCTCGAACGCGCGCGCCATGTTGAAGACCAGGATGGGGTTGGGGCCCATCCGGTAGGCCTTGTTGAACTCGGCGATGGCCTCGGGGTAGCGCCCGGCCTGGAAGTGGGCGACGCCGGCGTCGTAGGCCGCCTTGGCCGCCGGCGGAGGATCGGCCTGGGCGCTGGCCAGCGTGGGCGCGCCCGCCAGGGCGAGGGCCAGCAGACCGGCGAAGGCTCGACCCGGGGAGGACCGGCGCATGGACACTCTCAGGACGGCGGCAGCGTCGCCACGGTAACACACGCCGACCGGCCGCGCCAAAGCAGGCGCGCCTCCAGCGAGCGCGGACAGGGGGACGTCCCCGGGCGGTGCGAGCGGGCTCATGTGGGCCGCATCGTAGGTCGACCCTGGTCCAGTGGCAACGCTTCGCGCGGGGCCGACCCGTCGTCGCCGCCGGGCGGCCCTGGACGGGCCGGCCCGATTGTCTCAAAGTGCCGCCGATGCTGCTCGCCGTCGCCCTGCTCGCCCTCCCCTTCTCCACGCGCCCCGTCGATGCCCTGGACGAGGCCGCGGCCTGCGTGCGCGTCGGCGACGCGGCCGGCGCCCTCGTCTGGCTGGCGGAGGCGCCTCGGGGCGCCGGCGACACCGCGGCCGCCGCGCTCCTGCGGGCCGAGGCCCTCGTCCAGCTCGGGCGGGGGGTCGAGGCCGACGCGGCCCTGGCCCGCTACGCCGAGCGTCCGCAGCCCGCCCTCGATGGCCTCGCGGCCCGCATCGCCCTCGACGCCGCCTGGTCGCGCGCGGTCTGGGACGTCGCCCGCCCGGGCCTCGCGCTGCAGGCCGCCGAGGCCGTCCTCCAGCGCGCCGATCTGCCCGCCGCCACCCACGCCGAGGCCCGGCTGCGGCAGGCGAGCCTCTGGCGCTGGCTGCCGGCGCGCCGGCGCGACGCCCGGCAGGCCCTGGCCGCCCTCGCCACGCAGGCCGACGCGCCCACCCTCCAGCCCCCCGCCCTGGAGCTGCTGGCCGAGCTCGACGACCCGGACGCCGACCGCCGCCTGCTGGTGGAGTTCGGCGCCTCGGCCGAGGGGCGCCGCGCCCTGGCCCGCGCCCGCCCCGGGGATCTCTCGCTGCCCGACCGCCAGCGCCGGGCCCGCCAGCTGCTCGCCGACCGGGCCTACGACCTGGCCGACGTCGACTACGCCGCCCTCACCACCCACCCCCGCGCCTCCGACGCCGACCGCCAGGAAGCCTGGCTGGCCCGGGGCGTCATGGCCCTGCGCCTGCGCGAGCGCACGGCGGAGGTCATCGGCTGGCTGGAGCGCGCCCAGGCCGGGCCCGACAAGGGCCGCGCCGGCGAGGCGAGCTATCGCCTGGGCATCGCCCTCGGCCGGCTGGAGCGCTGGGAGGACGCCGCCGCCGCCATGCGCCGCTACGTGGCCGACCACCCCCGCGGGCCCTACGCGCTGAGCGCGGCCTACCAGGTGGGGCGGCTGTACCACCAGGCCGGCCGCTTCGCCCGGGCGGCCCGGGAGCACCAGCGCTTCCTGCAGAAGAAGCGGCCCGACCACGACAAGTGGCGCTGGTTCCTGGGCCTCGTCGAGTACCGGGGCGGCCGCTACGCCGCGGCGCGGCAGGTCTTCGACGCCATCGCGCCGGGCACCAACACCCTGGTGGGCCCGAAGGCCGACTACTGGACGGCGAAGAGCTTCCTGGCCGAGCGGGAGCCGCGCGCGGCCCTCGCCATCCTCGACCGCCTGCGCGGCCGCGCGCCCCTGAGCTACTACGGCCTGCTCGGCGCCGACCTGGCCCACCGCCTCGATCCCGCCCGCCCTGCCCTGCCCGCCCGCCCGGCCGGGCTGCCGCTGCCGGTGGTGCTCCCCGACCTGTCCCCCTGGATCGAGCGGCTCGACGGGCAGCCCGTCGCGGCCCGGCTGCGGGCGGCGCGGGTGCTCATCCGGGCCGGCGAGCCCGAGCTCGCGGAGCTGCAAGTCGTTGATCTCGATAAGGATCCGGCCATCGTCGGCCTGGGCGGGGAGCGCGACGCCTTCGAGCGCACCCTCGATCTGGCCCTGGAGCGGTTCGGCGCGCGCTGGCGCCGCGACGCCCGCCGCGGGCTGCCCTGGACGGGGGGCCTGGCCGCCGCGGAGCCCGACGAGCTGCGGGCCACCTACCCGCTGGCCTGGATCACCCTGGCCCGCGCCGCCGGGCGGCTGCACGGGGTGTCGCCCTGGTGGCTGCTGGCCCACATGCTCCAGGAGAGCCGCTTCAAGGCCCAGGCGGCGAGCCACGCCGGCGCCCTCGGCCCCATGCAGGTGCTGCCCCGCACCGGCCGCCGCATCGCGGCGCGGCTGGGGGTGCCCGCGGGCGACTTCTTCGCCGCGCGCCTCTACGAGCCCGGCCTGGCCCTGCGCCACGCGGCCTGGTACCTGGCGGCCCTGCGGGAGGAGTTCGGCGGCAACCTGCTGCTCGCCGTGGCGGCCTACAACGGGGGGCCGCTGCGCTTCGCCGAGCACGTCCTCGTCAGCCGCGCCCTGCCGTTCGACCTGCTCATCGAGGAGATCGGCGCCCACGAGTCGCGCAACTACGTGCGCAAGGTGGCGGACCACCTGGTGCGCTTCGCGACGATCTACGGCGACGACCTGGAGCGCGAGGCGCTGCTGACGGCCTTGCGCCCCCCCGAGACGGTGCCGCTGCCCCGCGGGGAGCTGCGCTTTTGAACCGCGTCGTCACCAGCGCCCGCCGGACGCCGCCGCCCCGCCGCTCGCTCCTCAAGCTGGGCCTGGCCCTGGGGGTGCCCGCGCTGCTGCTGGGCCTGTTCGCGGGGTTCTGGCTGCTGGGGCCGGGCTTCGTTGAGGCCCGCGTCATCCGGCGGCTGGAGGGCGCCCTGGCCCGGCGCGGCCTGGCGCTGCGGGGGCACAAGCTGGCCTGGGACCACTACACCGGCATCACCCTGACGGACGTGGACGTCGGGCCCGCGGCCGGCGATGGCCTGCGCGTGCAGGTGGATCGCGTCGAGGTGCAGCTCTCCGGCCACCACCTGCTGCGCGGGGAGGCTCGGGTGGCGTCCGTCGTCGTCGGCACCATCACCGCCGAGCTGGACGTGGCGGCCCCCCTGCCCAGCCCGCCGCCGGCCGCGCCCGCGACGGCGGCGCCCGAGAGCGCGGCCAGCCCTGACAGCGCGGCCAGCCCCGACAGCGCCGTGGCCGAGCGGCCCGGCGCCCTGGACGCCGCGACGGTGTCGGTGGCGCGGCTCGTGGCCCGGGTGCGCCGCGGCGACCGGCCCCTCGTCGACTTCGACGGCGCCGTCACGACCATCGACCCGCTGGACGGCGGCGTGGCCGCGAAGCTGACCGGCAGCGCCCGCTACGAGGGGCGCGACGTGGCGGTGCTGGTGGAGGGCGTGCTGACGCGGGCCCGCGCCGACGTGCGGGTGCGGCCCGCCGACGACTCGCCCGTCTTCGTGCACGCGGTGCCCGACGTGGGCGCCCTGTCCGCCCGGGAGGCCGTGCTGCGCCGCGACGCCGACGGGCTGTCCCTGGGCGTGGGCACCGTGCGGCTGGCGCTCGGCCCCGAGGAGGCCCCGCTCTTCGCGCTCACGGCCGACCGGGCCACGGTGGAGCGCGGGCCCGAGGGCTGGACGCTGGCCGCCCAGGATGGCCACCTGGCGGTGGATCCGGAGCGCGTCGCCGACGTCCGCCCCCGGCTGCGCGCCCTCGTCGCGGCCCTGCGCGCCCCCGCTGGCGGTGGTGACGCGGCGGCCTCGCCGGCCCCCCCCGCGGGGACGACGGTCGCGGGGGCCCGCCTCGTCGACTTCACCCTCGGCCTGCCGGGGGCCGACGCCCCCGCCGTCACGGGCGTCCGCGTCGTGGCCACCCCCGCCCGCGTCGAGGCCCATGGGGAGCTGGCCGGGGGCGAGGCCAACGTCGTCGTCACCCTCGCGGGGGAGCGCCCGACGACGGCCAGCGTCGACTTCGACGGCCTGGACCTGGCCCGCCTGCCGGCGCCGCTGCCCCCCTCCCCCGTGGCTGGCCGGGTGGCCGGCGACCTGGAGATCGCGGGGCTCGACACCCGCAAGTCGTTGATCGTCAAGGGAGATGTGCGCATCGCAGGGGGCAGCTTCCGCCATGACGCCCTCGCCAGCGAGCCCATCGACGGCCTGGCCCTGCGCGCCTGGGGCGAGCTGGTGGTCGAGCCGGACGCCGGCCGCCTGACCGTCCGGGCGGGCAGCGTGAAGAGCGGCCCGGTGGTGGCGCAGCTCACGGGCGGCCTGAGCGGCTGGCCGGCGGCGCCGGTGCTCGACGTGGATCTGCGGGTCGACCCCGTCCCCTGCGCCGACGCGGTGGCGGAGGTGCCCGCGGCCCTCATCGGGCCCTATCGGCAGGTGCAGCTCGAGGGCACGTTCCGGCCGCGCATCAAGGCCCACCTGCCGCTGCGGGGCGCGAAGGGCCTGCGGTTCGACGCCACCGGCATCAGCGACGGCGGCTGCCGGGTGGCGGCCCTGCGCGCGGACGAGAGCGGCTGGCCCACGCTGAAGGGCGCCTCGGCCCTCGACGACGTGGGCTGGCTGGACGAGCCCTTCGTCCTCACGGTGCGGGAGGGCACGTCCCCGGGCGCCGTCATCGAGGTGGGGCCGGGCACCCCGGGCTACGTCCCCCTGGCGGAGCTGCCCCCCTACGTGGGCGCCGTCGCGTACCTGTCGGAGGAGATGGGCTTCTACACCGGCACCGGCATCAGCCTGCCGCTCATCACCAAGGCCATCGCCACCAACCTGGACAAGGGGCGCTTCGCCTACGGCGGCTCCACCGTCACGCAGCAGCTCGTCAAGAACCTGTTCCTGAGCCGCACGAAGACGCTGGCCCGCAAGTTCCAGGAGGCCATCGTGGCGGCGCGCATCGCCGAGGCGGTGTCCAAGGACCGCGTGCTGGAGCTGTACCTGAACTGCATCGAGTTCGGCCCCGATGTGTATGGCATCGGCGCGGCGGCCCAGCACTACTTCCAGAAGGACGCGCGGCACCTCACGGCGCTGGAGGCCACGTTCCTGGCCATGCTCAAGCCCGCGCCGCGCCGGGGTGCCTGGTACCTGCGCCAGGGGCGGACGCCGCGCATGCCGTACTGGGATCAGCGCACCCGCGACCTGCTGCAGCGGCTGGCCGATCGCAGCCTCATCGCCCCCGAGGAGGTGGACGCCGCGCGGCCGTACATCCTCCGCTGGGATGGGGATGGCCGCTACCTGGGGCCCGACGCGTCGCCCGACGCGCCGGCGGACGCGCCCGCCCCCACCGAGGAGCCACCCGCCACCTGGGATGAAGTCTTCCAGCCCTGAGGGTGGGATTCGACCAGCGAGCCGGCCACGACGCCGATCGCCTGGCCGCCACCCGTGTTATGGTACCCATCGGGTTGCGCCTTCGAGCCCTCTATGACGAGAATCCCGCCGCCGTGGCGCGGTCCGCCTGTGGATCGCCGGGGCGCGGTGATCAGGGAGCTTGGGTCGGATGGACAAGGCGGATCGAGGGACCTGCGAGGTCTGGATCCAGGCGGCCGTGCCCGGTGAGGCGGGCGGGCTGGCCAGCATGATCGCGCCCCTGATCGACCAGGACGCCGACGCCCTGGAGGCCGCCCTGCTGGAGGGCCCCGTCCAGGCCGGGCGGGACCTCTCGGCGGGCGAGGCCAGCCAGCTCGCTGAAATCCTTGAAGGTTTCGGTGCCCGCGCCGAGGTGCGCATGGGCTTCGGGGCGGGCCCGGCCCTGCCCGCCATGGCGCCGCCGCCGGGGGCCCACCTGCGCAGCACCCAGCCCTTCGACGCCGGCGCCCTGCGGGCCACCCTCGAGGCGCGGGGCATCGACCTGGGCGGCGTCCTGCGGGGCAAGCCCGAGGTGCCGCGGGACATGGCCGAGACGCCCCCCGTGGCGGCGCTCGCCCCCGAGCCCGAGATCCTGATCCCGCTGGCCGGCCCGGTGCCCGAGCTGGCGATGCAGGCGCCCATCATCGACAAGGCGCTGCTGCCGCCCCTGCCCCGCCCGCCCCAGCGGCAGGCCGCGCGGTCGGCCCCGCCGCCGCCGGTGGAGCAGCCGGTGGTCGCCCGCCGCCGCCGCCGAAGGCCGCCAGCGCCCCGCCGCCACCGCCGCGCCGGCCCGCCGCCGCCAGCCCCCAGGAGCTGCTGCCACGGTCAGCCCCCTGCGGACGTTCGTCGACGCGCCCCCCATCCCGGGCCGCTGATGACGGACGAGCCCACGCAGGTCAACCCGATGGACGAGGAGCTGCTGCAGGCCGCCCTGGCCGCCGCCGAGGCCGCCGAGGTGGCCGTGGCGGTGCCGCCGCCCCTCGCCCCCACGCCGCCGCCCCGCACGCCGACGGCCCCACCGGCCCCCACGGCGCCACCCCCGGTCACCGGGCCGGCGCGGCCCGCCGCCACCACCGGGGAGGAGCCCGCCCTCCGGGGCAAGGTCGGCCTGCCGCGCAGCCTCCAGAGCAGCCGCGACGACCTGCCGCCCTGGTTCCCGCGGGTGCCCATGCGGCCCGAGGCCGCCCCGAAGCGGTCCCGCCTGCCCCTCGTCCTCTTCGGGATCGGGGTGGCGGTCGCCCTGGGCACGCTGGCCTTCTTCCTCCTGCGCTGACACCCGCCCGCGCGCCCTGCCCCCTTCTTCCTTGAGAAGAAGCGCCCGGATGACCAGAATGCGCCCGCGCGCCCGCCCGGGGACGGGGGGCCGCCGCGTGGCGCTGGACCGTCGGCCCGGCGCCCGCTGCCCGGGGAGGTGTCTTGGCCCACTCGCTCACCGATGACGTCCTGCCGGCCCTCGCCGACGCGCTGTCCGCCGAGGCCGGCACGGCCGCCGCGCTGACGCTCGCTGCGGGCGTGCTCATCGGCCTGGCGGTGGGGGCGCGGCGCCTGGGGCCCCGGGCGCGCCGCGGGGTCTTCCTGGGCGTCGTCGCCCTGGCCATCGGCGTCGGCCTGACGCTCGCGTGGCGGCGTCTGTGGCTGTGTGATGATGCCTTCATCAGCTTCCGCTACGCCCGCAACCTGGCCCAGGGCCATGGCCTCGTCTTCAACCCGGGCGAGTGGGTCGAGGGCTACACCAACTTCCTGTGGACGGCCGTGCTGGGGGTGCTGGGCAAGATCGGCCTGGACATCCCGCTGACGGCGCTCGCGCTGAACCTGGCCAGCTTCGGGGCCGCCGTGGCGCTGACCGCCGGCGTCGTCCGGCGCACCGCCCCTGGCACGGTGACGATCCCGCTCGCGGCGCTGGCGCTGGGCGGCTCCCTGGGCTTCACCACCTTCGCGAGCTCGGGCCTCGAGACGATGCCGGCCGCCGCCCTCGTGATGGCGGGGGTGCTCTACGCGGGCCGCCCGCTCCTCTCGGGCAGCTTCCTGATCCTGGCGGCCCTGACCCGGCCCGACCACCTGCTCTTCTGGGGCTGCATGGGCCTGGCCATGGCGGGCACCGACGTCCTCACGGGGTCGGGGGCCTGGCTCAAGCGCCTGCAGTGGCGCCGGTATCTGGCCTTCACCGCGCCCCTCGTCTTCGTCTTCGTGCCCTGGTTCCTGTGGCGCTGGCACGCCTATGGCGACGTCTTCCCCAACACGTACTACGCCAAGTCGGGGGGCAGCTCCTACTACAGCCAGGGCGTGATCTACCTTGCCGTCTGGGTACTTACGAGCGGGGCATGGCTGTGGCTGCCGCTGCTGGGCCTGCTGGCCATCGCCCGGCCGCGCTCGCCGGCGGAGCTGCGGCTGCGGCTCTTCGCGCTGCTCGGCGTCGCCATCTACGGGCACTACGTCGTGCGGGTCGGGGGCGACTTCATGATGGAGCGCTTCTTCATCGTGCTGTGGCCCATCGCGCTGGCGGCCGTCGAGGTGCAGGTGCGCTGGCTGCGGGGGACACCGCGCCTGCTCGCCCTGCCCGTCGCCGCGGTGGCCCTCGGCGTGACCACGACGCCGGTGCGGCCCATCCCCGACTTCCAGAAGGTGTGGCACCTGGCGGCCGAGCACTCGTTCTACCGCATCGCCAGCCTGTCGCCGCTGACCATCGAGTCGCGCTACTTCCGCATCGGCCAGCAGCTCGGCGAGGCCTTCGCGGCGCACGGGCCCTACCCGCGCCTGGCGGCCGGCTCCGTGGGGCTGCTGGGCTACTACTCGGGCCTGCCGATCTCCGATCGCTACGGCCTGACCAGCCGGCGGGTGGCCCACAAGCCCATCCTGTCCCGGGGGCGCCCGGGGCATGAGAAGCAGGCCGCCATGGAGGATCTGCAGGCCGAGGGGGCGGACATCGCCCTGCACAACCTGTGGGGCGCCGGCTGGAAGCCGTGGACGGAGGCCACCATCGGCGGCGCGCGCGTCTACCTGCTGCGCGACCAGCCGGCCCTGCGGGCGGCGTTCGCCGGCGACAAGCGCCTGCGCCTGCCCCCCCGGCCCCTGTCGGCCATCCAGCGCTCGGCCCGCCGGCTGCGGCGCGCGGAGGCCCTCGACGACTGGCGGTTCCTGCGCTCGTTCATGGGCGAGGCCGAGGAGCTCGGGCCGCTGGTGGTCCGGCTCGGCGCCATCGCCGACTTCGAGGAGGGCCTGCCGCCGGGGCTGCAGGTCGAGGGGAAGGCGCCGGCCTGGCTGACGGACGAGCACCCGCCGCTGGGCGCGACCGGCGAGGGCTGGCTGGAGCTGGACGGCCCCGGGCAGCGCCACCTGGCGCTGCCGCTGAACCTGGACGGCGCGCGCGAGGTGCGGCTGGCCCTGGGCGGCAGCCCCGTCGAGGGGCACCGCGTCGAGCTCTGGTCGGGCGGCCGCCTCATCGACCAGGCCCGCCCCACCGGCGGCCGCCTGCTGCGCCCCGCCGCCCTGCACAGCGACGTGCCGCTCTACCAGGCCGAGCTGCGGATCATCGACGACGAGGACCGGCCGGGCACCGTGCTGCTCGTGGACGCCCTGCACGTCCCCGGCCCGCGCGACCTGCGGGTGCTGCTCAAGACGCCCGGGGCCACGGCCTACCGCGTCGCGGAGCTGCTGGGCATCGCCGAGGAGGAGCTGCCGGCCGACGACGCCGATCTGCGGGCCTGGCGGGCGACCCACCTGGCCGTCGACTGGCCCCTGGACGAGGCGGGCTTCCCGGCGGGGGCCGAGGTGGCGGGCGCCGCGTTCGGCGCCGGCCCGGCGCTGGTCGACCTGCCCACCCAGAACCCCGTGCAGGAGCGCCGCGGGGGGCTGCTCAACAGCTTCCACGGGGGCGACGGCACCACCGGGCGCGTCGCGACGCCGCCCTTCACCGTGCCCGGCCGCGGCATCGCGGTGCGGGTCGCCGGCGGCCGGGACTGCAGCCGCACCTACGTCGGCCTCGAGGTGGACGGGGTGGTCGTGGAGCGGGTCTGCGGCCAGAACGACGAGCGGCTGCGCCAGCGGATGATGCCGACGCTGCGCCACGCCGGGAAGACGGGTCGGCTCGTCTTCGTGGACGAGGAGACGGGCCCCTGGGGGCACATCATGGCCGACGACGTGGTCGTGCCGCAGCCCGCCCAGGCGACGACGCTGGAGGAAGAGGTGGAGCCCGAGGAGGCCCCCGAGGCCGCCGGGCCCGACGAGGACGCCGATCCCGAGGATCCGGCCGAGCCCTGGGGGCCGCGGTGATCGTCGAGGCGTCGGCCATCGAGCCGGGCAGCCACCTGGAGGCCGACGTCTGCGTCGTGGGCACGGGCCCGGCGGGCCTGGCCATCGCCGACCGGCTCGCCGGGGGGCGCCGGCAGGTCCTGGTGCTGGAGAGCGGCGGCCTGAAGCCCGATCCGGCCGTGCAGGCCCTCTACGCCGGCGACAACATCGGGCGGGGCTACTTCCCCCTCGACGCCTGCCGCATCCGCGGCTTCGGCGGCTCGAGCGGCTGCTGGGCCGGACTCTGCCGCCCGCTGGATCCCGAGGACTTCGAGGCGCGGCCCTACGTGCCCCACAGCGGGTGGCCCATCCGCCGGGCCGACCTGGACGCCTGGTACGCCGAGGCCGAGAAGTTCCTGGGGCTGCGGGGCCCGGGCTGGGATCTGGCGCGCTGGTCGACGAAGGGGGCGGCCCCGTGGACGTTCGCGGACGCCCGCATCGCCTCGACGTTCTTCAAGCTGAGCAAGCCCGTCCGGCTGGCCGAGACGATGCCCGGGCCGATGCGCGCGGCCGAGAACATCCGGGTGGTGCTGGGGGCGTCGCTGGTGCGCGTCGGCCTGGCCCCCGGCGGCGGGCAGGTGCAGGCGCTGCACGTCCGGCGCACGCGGGGCGAGGGCGGCTTCACGGTGGCGGCGCGCAAGGTGGTGCTGGCGTGCGGCGGCATCGAGAACGCGCGCCTGCTGCTGGCCTCCGACGACGTGCAGCGCGGCGGGGTGGGCAACGGGCATGACCTGGTGGGGCGCTACTTCATGGAGCACCCCCACACCGACGGCGAGGGGCTGCTGCTCGGGTCGCCGGCGCTGCCGAGCCCGGCCTTCTACCAGCGCCACACCCGGCTGGGGCAGCCCATCTGGGGCAGCCTGGGGCTGACGGCCGAGGCCCGGGCGCAGGAGGGGCTGCTGGCGGCGACGCTGGTGCTGCTGCCCCGCCGGGACGCCCCGCGCGCGCTGGAGGAGCCGATGCGGCAGGTGATGGCCGACACCGACGCCCCCGATCGGCCCCTGCCCGAGAAGGGGGTGGCCTTCACCTTCGGCACGCCCAGCGAGCAGGTCCCCGATCCCGAGAGCCGGGTGCTGCTGGCCGGGGAGCGCGACCGGCTGGGGGTGCCCCGCGTGCGGCTGGACTGGCGCGTCTCGGCGGTGGATCAGCGCAGCGTGGCGCGGACGCACGCCATCCTGGCCGAGGCGCTGGCCCGCAGCGGCTTCGGCCGGGTGCGGCTCACGCTCACCCCCGGGCAGCCCTTCCCCGCCCACACCGGCGGCGGCCGGCACCACATGGGGACGACGCGGATGCACGCCGACCCGACGAAGGGCGTGGTGGACGCCGACTGCCGCGTGCACGGCCTGCCCGATCTGTATGTGGCGGGCAGCTCCGTCTTCACCACCTCCGGCTCGGCCAACCCGACGCTGACCATCGTGGCCCTGGCCCGGCGGCTGGCGGCCCACCTGGACGAGGCGCTGCCATGAGCCTGGATCGGCGCGAGGCCCTGCGCCTGATCGTGGCCCTGAGCGTGGCGGCCTGCAGCGCGCCGCCCCCGCCGCTGGCCCTGCCGCCCCGGCGCCACGCCGCGGCCGCCCGCCAGATCGGGCAGGCGTGGCTCAAGGCCGCCGGGGTGATGACCGACGCCCAGGCGCTCGCGGACGCCCTCGGGGCCGGCGCGCCGGCCGAGCCCGCCGCGTTCACGGCGTGGATCCGCGAGCGCCACCAGGCCGATCTGGCCGCCGGGCGCACGACGCAGGTGGATGGCTGGCTGCTGTCGCTCACCGAGGCCCGGCTCTACGGGCTCTACGCCCTGCTGCCCTGACAGGCGGCCGAAAACCCCAGCAAGTTCACATCTTTACGGGTTCGTCGAGGGGGACGCGCGGGCTCTCCTTGAGGGGCGGGGTGAAGTCCCAGTTCCCCTCGGGCCACTGCATCACGAGCGTCTTCTCGATGATCTTCGGCTCGCCGCCCTTCGTCGGGTCGGCGGTGGCGTCGGCCACCCACCAGATCTTGAACCGCTTGATGCGGTCCTTCGGCGTGAGGGTGAGGCGCTGGGTGGGCCGCCGCAGCCACTCGCTGAAGAAGGTGCGGTACTGGGCGTTGCGGCCCGAGGGCAGCCGCGACGAGAAGACCCCCCAGAAGAAGCCGGGCTGGAAGCGCCGGGCGTCGGCGGCGGCGAGCAGGGGCGCCACCCCGGTCTGGGGGTCGAGGCGGCGGCCGTCCGTCAGCTCCACGTCCATCACGATGTGGCCGTCCGTCTTGGGGACGTCGGGCGCGAACATAGACCAGCCCTGGAAGAAGCGGCCGTACTGGATGAACTGCTGGGCCCACTTCGGCTGGTGGTGCTTGATGCGGCGGCTGAGGAACTGGTTCTCGATGAGGGCCTGGCTGCCGGTGGCGGCGAGGCCGAACACGATGACGGCGTTGCTGGCCACGAAGCCGATGCGCCGGGTGAGGCGGCGGGCGGACGACGGGGCGGGCGGCGCGATGGCCACCGCGTGCTCCAGGCCCAGGCCGCACTCGCCCAGGCCGATCCACGCGCTGACGCGGTGGCGCCGGCCGGCGAAGGCGCGGTAGGCGGCGTCGAGGGCGTGGCGGACGCCGGGCAGGCGCATGGGCCAGACCACCGGCCGCAGCAGCGGCAGGGCCCGCAGGGTGCGCCAGACCGCGCCGCTCTCCGTCCAGGTGCGCTGGCCATCCGTGGCGATGAGGGTGTCCTCGCGGCGGGCGGCCAGGTCGTCGGCGGACCAGCCCGCGGGGGGCTCGACGGCCTCCTCGCGGCCCACCCAGGTGATGAGGCCCAGCACGTCCAGGCGGCGCAGGACCCGGGCCGTCAGGTGGCAGATGCCGCAGTCGGAGTCGTAGAAGACGCGCACCGGGGGCCCCGCCAGGCGGCGCAGCAGGCGCGCCCCCAGGGCGAAGTCGGGTGGGGTGAGCAGCAGCAGGTAGCTGACCATCATCGTCTGGGAGAAGAGGCCCAGATCCATGAGGGCGAAGATGCCAAAGTGCAGCCCCACGAGGCCCACGATGGCGATGCGGCGGCACCAGGTGGTGAAGACGGGGCTGAGCAGCAGCAGGGTGCCGCCGCCCTCCACGACCAGGGTGCCCCAGGCCAGGGCCTTGAAGACCCAGAGCGGCGCCACCTCGCGCAGCCAGAGCGCGGTGTCGCGGATGACGCGATCCTGGTCGAGCACCCAGGCCAGGGCGGTGCCATCCCGCCAGGCGGCCCCGGACTTGTGGATGGTGTTGAAGAAGTAGATGACGGCGAGCTGCAGGACGACGGCCAGCACCCCCAGGTGCCAGATGGGCGTCGTCGTGCGCGCGACGGGGGCGTTGAGGGCCGCCGACGACTTCTCCACCTCGCCGCGCAGGCTCGCGCGCAGGGCGTCGACGCTGTAGCGGGCGCCCATGGGCAGGAAGAACGTCCACAGCCACCAGAGGTTGGCCACCACGTCCCCGCCGTTCTCGGTGACGATGGTGCGGTTGTGGATGCTGAGCATGGCCACGGCCGAGAGGACGTGGAACAGCCGCGTCCGGTAGCCGATGGTGAAGCAGACCAGGAAGAGCACCGTGAGGGCGAAGAAGACGCCCACCTCGCCGGGCGTCTTGAACGCCTGCAGCAGGCTCATGGTGTAGGTGGCGTGGGGCCGAAACAGGCTGAAGTGGTTGGGGATGACGCCGTTGTTCGTGAAGAACAGCTCGATCCAGGGGATCCGGCGCAGCACGTCCCAGATGCACATGATCCCGAAGGCGATGCGGAACAGGGCCACGGCGCGGGGATCGGCGCTGACGAGCCAGGCGAAGCCGCCGTACCACCGGCTGCGGAAGGGGCGTTCAGCCATGAGGAGGCCTCCCGGGGGACAGGTCGCGGGGCGGAGGTGCCAGGCCCGGTGTGGGCCCTGCCCCCGGCCCCTGGGCGAGGCCGCGCCGCCAGCTTGACAGGCCAGCCGCGGGTGCTCCAGAGTCAACCGGGGCCCGCGGGCCCTCAGCGAACCTGGCATCGGAGGAGCGCGTGGTATTCGACGACGATGTGGACGACGACGATGACATCGAGGCCGATGACGGCCCCCACAAGTACGTGGTGACCTGGACCGATGAGGAGCGCCTCATCGAGACGCGGGAGGAGGCCGTGGCCATGGCCCGCGAGCTGAGCCAGGAGCGCCGCGTCCAGGTGGATCGCGACGATGGCGTCGAGTCCATGCAGTTCTTCGGCGGCAGCCTCGAGACGTTCATCTTCGAGACGCGCGACCGCCGCAAGCGCCGCCGGGAGTAGGCCACCGCGTCACCCCCGGGCAGCGTCGAAGATCAGCCCGGGCAGGCGGCGCAAGCTCGGGTGGTGCTCCAGCGCCACGAGCCGCCGCGCGACCCGGGCGGCGTTCTTGTGCGTCACGAACCAGGGTGGCCGCGGGCGCACGCGGAACGGACCGCGGATGACCGTCTTCTCGGGGCGGTCGATGAGCAGGGCGTTGTGCACGAAGCCGACGCCGCTCTGGATGTCGGTGCGGGGGTGCCCGGGCGGCGCCCCCCACGGCGTGACTCCCATCCCATAGCCGAGGGCGGCCCAGTGGTTGATGACCACCGTGCCGTAGCGCAGGGCGTCGATGGCGTCGGTGAGGGCGTCGCCGAGCTCGGCCTCGGTGCGCGGGTGCACCAGCAGGCAGGCGTTGAGGCTGCCCCAGAGCTGCTCGTTGCAGAAGGTGACGGCGTTGGCCAGGAACTCGGCCGCGCTGTGCCCCGGCAGGGCCGTGACGGCGGTGATGCCGCAGAAGGACTCCTCGCGGAAGGCCACCGCGTCGGCGTCCGTGGCCGGTACCTCGGGGATGAGCGTCCACGGCAGGACGCCGGGGGTGCGCTGGCCGACGGGCTGGGCCTGGGGGTAGGCCGCCACGAAGTGATCGTAGCGCTGCTCGGCCCCCGGGTAGTACGCGCGCCGCTGGGGCAGCGCCGCCAGGACCGAGCGCAGGGTGTCGAGGAAGGCGCGGCGCTCCGGCCACTCCGCCGGCAGCACCAGCACCTTGGCGGCGTTGCAGTTGAAGCCGCCGTTGTTGGTCATCTGGGTGGCGACGTTCTCGGCGTGGAAGCGCAGATCGGCCGGCGTCCAGGGCCCGGGCAGCACGACGATGGGGCTCACGTTGCCCAGCTCGCTGGTGACGCGGCGCGGGTTGATGGGGGTGTCGGCCGCCTTGTTGGCCGCCCCCTCGGCGCCGACGCCGAAGACGATGGCGTCGTGCGTCTTGTCGCTGCCGGTGATGTGGATCTCGTCGACGAGCGGGTGCTTGCAGAGGTAGTCGCCCACGTCGGCGCCGCCGTCGGCCATGCGCACGAAGCCGTCCCGGATGAGCGGCGCGAAGGCCTGGGCCACGAAGGGCGCCAGGTACGCGTTGACCGGGTTGAGCTTGAGCAGGCAGACCTGCCCCTCCTGGAAGAGCTTGTGGACCACGTCCAGGGGCCCGATGCTCGCGACGTTCCCCGCGCCCAGGACGAGGGCCACGGCGCCGACGGGATCGGCCTCGCGGTAGAAGCCGGCCATGTGCGCCCGCAGGTTGGCCGGGGTGACCCCCCGCTCCATCCACGTCTCGGCCGTGAAGCCCGTAAAGGTGAGGCGATCCAGCAGGTTGCGCGGGAAGATGCGCAGGACGGTGCGGCCGTCGGGGCGCACGCTCACGTCGTCGTCGGCGATGTCGGGGCTGCCCGTCTTCGCCACGGCGCGCAGCGACTCCAGCAGCAGGCGCGCGGTGCGGATCTGCACCACGGGGCCGCCCAGCCAGTCCTCGGCCTCGCCCGCCGTCCCGGCCACCGTGCCCTTGGCCGCCATGGCCGCGCGGACCTGGGCCTCGGCGGCGGCGGCGGTGCCGTCGACGAAGGCCTGCAGGTAGACCAGCTTCTCCGGGAGGGGGAGGCGGGCCCAGCGGGTGCGGTTGGCGTGCAGCACGCCCAGATCGGCGTCGAGCGCGGCCTTGTCCATGGTGGTCTCCTGGCGACGGCGCGGCATGTTAGCCCGACTCGCCCGCGAGTGCACCTCTGGCGCTACTTGCTGGACAGGCCGGGGGGATCGTAGAGGCGGACGGGCAGGCTGCTGGCCACGCGGTGGATGGCCGAGTTCATCGTCCAGAGCTGCCAGCCCTCGCGCACGCAGAGCGTGACGAGGTAGGTGTCGAGGGCCGAGAGCATGATGCCCTGGCTGCGCAGCCGGGCGCCCAGATCGCCCGAGGCGAGCCAGGCGAGGCCCGTCTCGTTGACGGGCGCGGCGTCGAGGGCCCAGCCGCGGACCTGGCCGGCGGAGCGGTCGTCGGTGCAGTCGGCCAGGACCTCGGCGAAGACGGCCGCCGGGGCCGACACCTCGCGCCGCTGCCGCAGCGAAGCGAGCAGGGCGTCGAGGCCCCGGACCTGCCCGTCGAGGGCAGCGGACCAGACAGTGGCGTCGGCGATGATCACCGAGGCAGGATACCACCGGTCTCGCGCAGGCGAGGCCACGATCTGGGGCGCGAGCGCGCGTTTTGGGGGACACATGGCGGTGCTGGTGGCAGATGTGGGCGGTACACACACAAGGCTCGCGCGGGTCGAGGGTGGCGTGATGGGCACCCCGTGGGTGGCGCCGAGCGCGCGGGTGGTGGACATGGCGACCACGCTGCGAGCGTTCGTCGCCGACGCCGGGCCCGTGGCGGCCGCGTGCCTCGCCGTGGCGGGCCCCGTCTTCGGCCAGCAGGTGCGCCTGACCAACCTGGGCTGGTCGCTGGACGGCGCCGACCTGGCAGCGGCGCTCGGCGTCCCCGTGCGGCTGATCAACGACTTCCACGCCCAGGCCCTGGCCATGACGGCGCTGAGACGCGACGACCGCGTGCTGCTGACCCCCACGGCGCAGCCCCGGGGTGCCCCGGGCGCGTGCATGGCCGTCATCGGGCCGGGGACGGGCCTGGGAGAGGCCATCCTGGCGCCCGACGACCGGGGCCGCTGGGTGGTGGTGGCCGGCGAGGGCGGGCACACCCGCTTCGCCCCCCGCGACGCGGTCGCCCGCCGGGTCTACGACGCCCTGGCCGCCCACCACGGCGACCACGTGAGCGTGGAGCGCGTCGTGAGCGGCCCGGGGCTGGTGGCCATCTACCACGCCCTGCGCGGCGACGCCCCGCCCCTGCCCGCGCTGGTCGAGGACGACGCGGCGGCGGTCATCAGCCGGGAGGCCCTGGCCGGCGGGGACGCCACCTGCGTGGCGGCGCTCGCGCTCTTCGTCGACGCGCTGGCCGACGAGGCGGCCAACCTGGCGCTCCAGTGCAACGCGGGCGCGGTGTTCCTCACGGGGGGCATCCCGCCGCGCATCCTGCCCGCCCTCCAGGCCCGCTTCCGGCCGGCGTTCGAGGAAAAGGGCAGGTATTCTCGCTGGTTGCGGACGGTGCCCGTCTGGGTGGTCCGCCACCCCGATCCCGGCCTGCTCGGCGCGCGGCTGGCGGCCGAGGCCCTCGTCGCGGCCTGAGCTTGCGGTGGAAAGCGGCATCGCGCCATGGTGAGCCCATGAAGACCGCCCTGCTCGCCAGCCTCGTCGCCCTGCCCGCGGCGGCCGCGCCGTCGACGCCCTTCGACGGCCGGGACTGGACGTGGTCGCTGCTGGCCGGCACCGGGGGTGGCGCGGCGCTCGGCTTCGCGGGCGGCGTGCTGGCCGCGGTCGCCGTGAACGACGGCCCCGAGGACTTCGCGGATCTCGTGGCCGGCGTGTTCATCGGCATGCCGCTCGGCGCCGACGCCGGCGCGACCGGGGCGGTGTTCGCCTACGGGCAGCTCTCCGGGCATGACGGCAGCTTCATGGCGACGCTGGCGGGGGGCACGGTCGGCGCCCTGGTCGGCCTCGGCCTCTTCCTCGGCTCGGTGTCCCTCTCGAGCGATCTGCTGCCCCTCGGCCTCTTCTTCATGGCCGGCGCGCCGGCCGCGGGGGCGACGGGGGGCTACGTGCTCAGCCTGGAGGCGGGGCCCGACGAGGCGGAGGTCGCCGGGGCCTTGCTGGACTGGGCCCCCGCCCACGGCCTGCGCCTGGGGGTGCCGCTGGTGCAGACCGCCGCGGACGCCGAGGGGCACTTCGCGGTGGGCCTGCCCCTGCTCGGCGGGCGGTTCTGACGCCCGGCTTGCTCTTCGCGGCCGGTCGATCCACGCTGGCGACATGATGACGCGCGCCCTGCCTGCCCTGCTCGCCCTGGCCCTCGCCCTGCCCGCCCTGGCGGCCTCGCCCGGCATGCGCTTCGCCCAGAAGGGGGAGCGCCTGTTCTTGAAGAAGGACTACGCAGAGGCGGTGGCGCAGTACCGCCAGGCTGAGGAGGCCGGGCTCTTGCCGCCCGAGGTGCGCATCGTCCGCTGGCAGATCGCGCGCTCGCTGGAGGAGGCCGGCAACGCCGCGGAGGCCCTCACCGCCTTCGAGGCCTACCTGGCCGTCGAGGTGGATCCCGAGCGCCAGAAGGAGGCACGCGCCCGCATCGCCAACCTGGAGCTCGTGACCTACGGGGCCATCCTGGTGGACTGCGCGGCGGGCAACCAGGTGACGCTGAACGAGCGCGCGCCCGTCCCCTGCCCCGTCCAGCAGCGGCGCCTGCCGCCCGGTCAGTACGCCGTCACCCTGCGCAACGCGAGCCCTGACCTGGCCTGGCCCACCCAGACCATCGAGCTGGCCGCCGGGGCGCCGACGCGGGTGACGTTCGCCGAGGCCAGCCGGGCCATCGTCGAGTCGCGCGTGGCCGACACGGCCCTCGAGATCAGCGTCGATGGCGTGGCCGTGGGGCCGGCGCCGCGGACCATCGTGCTGCCGCCGGGCCAGCACGCCTTCACCGGGGTGGCCGGCAAGCGCACCTGGACGGAGACGAAGACGCTGGAGCCGGGCACGGTGACCACGCTGGTCATCGGGGATCCGGGCCTGGATGTGTCGCAGGGGGCCGACTACACGCCGGCGGTGACGCTGACGCTCGCGAGCGTGGCGGCGCTGGCCGCCGGGGCCTGGTACGCCAACCAGTACTTCGCCGACACCGAGGCCGACGAGGCCCAGCAGCGGCAGCTCCTGGCCGGGGCGTTCCTGGGCGGGGGCGCCGTCCTGGGGGGCCTGGCCATCTGGAAGTACGTCAGCCCCTGAAGAGCCTCACTCGCCGCAGGCCGCCCGCCGGCTGGCGACCTCTTCCTCCAGCTTGTAGCACTGGAACGTCCCGCTCATGCAGACGCAGCGGGCCTGCTTGAGGTCGGACGGCTCGCCGCAGATGATCTGCTGCTGGCCATACTGGCAGCTGCCGGAGAACTCGCACTTCAGGCCACCGTTCAGCGTGAGGAACGAGTCGATGGGCTGCTCGGCGGTGAGGTCGTCGACGTCCTCGCAGCCCGCGAGCACCGTCTGGTTCTCGGTGTTGCAGCCGCCGACGAGCGTCGCGGCGAAGAGCACGGCCAGCACGCGCATGGGATCACCTCCTGGCTTGAGGTAACCCATCTTCCTACATGAAGGGAAGGGACATACCTGCCCCCGCGGCGCTCAGGCGGTGAGGAGGGCCTCGGCGGCGGCCGCCTGGTCGAGCCGGGTGGCCTTGCCCTGGAAGACGCCGGGGCGGCCGCCCCCCTGGCCCCCGAGGGCCGTGGCGATGGCGGGGGCGACGCGCGCCACGGCGTCGGCGGGGCCCGCGATCAGGAAGGCGCCGGCTGGGCCCTCAGCGCGGGCCGTCAGCAGGAGCAGGACGTCGGGGCGGCGCGCCTGGGCCGCCCGGGCGATGGCGTTCAAGAAGGCCAGGTCGCCGCCGGGGCGGTGCAGGGCGCCGACGGGGCCGGCGGCGGCGAGCTGCTCCCCCAGGAAGACCGCCAGCTCGGTGGCCTGGGCCTTCAGGTCCCGGCCCTGGTCCTTGCTCTGCTGGAGCAGGCGGGCCACGGCGGCGGGGTGCTCGGCGGGCGCGCAGCGCAGGAGGCCGACGAGCTCGGCCTCGCGGGCGGTGGCGGCGTCGAGGGCGGCGAGCGCCCGGCCGCCCGCGAGCCAGTGCAGGCGCGTCACGCCCTGCCGATTCTCCTGGGCGATGAAGGAAATGAGCTGGAGTTCCGCGAGGTTGGCGACGTGGGTGCCGCCGCAGGTGTTGCGGTCGACGCCCTCGATCTCGACGACGCGCAGGGTGCCGTCGTGCTCGCCGGGCAGGCGACGAAAGCGCACCTCGGCCAGCTCGGCCTCGGTGATGAGGCGGGCGCGGACGGGCAGCGCGGCGCGGATGGCGGCGTTGACGCGGGCCGACAGGTCGGCCAGGACGTCGGGGGGCACGACCGGGGTGGCCAGGACCACGTCGCTGCGCTCGGGGTTGAGGTGGAAGGCGGTGGTCGCCAGGCCCAGGTCGCGCAGGGCGATGGCCGTGATGAGGTGCTGGGCCGTGTGCTGCTGCATGTGGTCGAAGCGGCGCGCCCAGTCCACCTCGACGGCGACGGGGCCGACGGGCACGGGCGCGTCGACGACGTAGGTGGGGGCGTCGGCCTCGATCACGTCGAGGACGCGGGCGCCGCCGATGGTGCCGCCATCAGCCGGCTGACCGCCGCCGCCCGGGTAGAGCACGGTGTCGGCGAGGGTGATCCGGAAGCCGGACGGGCCGGGCTCGCAGGCGAGGACCTCGGTGTCGAGGCGCCGCTGGTAGCTGTCAGCGTGGCAGGGCAGGAGCTTCATGGGGCCTCCGCGAGAGAGGCCCCATGGAAGCGGGGCGGGGGCGGCGTGTCAACGGCCGCCGGTCAGGGCAGCGGCGCGACCCGGACCTCGTAGCCGAACATGAAGCCCTGGTGGGGCTGGCAGAAGTAGGTGTAGACGCCCGGGGCCAGGAAGGTGAACTCGAAGGTCTCCCCCTGGAGCAGGTTGCCGCTGTCGAAGATGCCGTCGGCGGCGCCGGGGGCCCCGCTGGTGACGGTGTGGACGTTGGCGTCCAGGTTGGTCCAGCGCACGGTCGTGCCGACCGAGATCTCCACCACGTTCGGGTTCATGTCGAAGTTCTCGATAGCGACCTCGACCGGGGGCGGCGGGCAGAAGTTCGCGGCGCCCGCGGTGGGGACCGGCGAGTAGAGGAAGTCCGCCGCGTTGTCATCGGTGTCGACGCCGTTGTCGCAGCGCGACAGCGACTGGATGCCGATGTCGGCGCCCTCGATGGCCGCCCCCTCGGTGACGTCGACCATGGCGCCCTCGTAGGACACGCCGTCGATGGTCACGCCATCGCGGAGCAGCCGCACCCCGTCGGGGGCACCGTTCTGCAGGCCGTTGGCCGGCAGCAGGATGGCCGGGGTGCCCGGATCGAGGGTGTCGAGGACGGCCTGGTTGCCGATGATCAGGTAGCCACCGGGGCCCAGCTCCGCCGCCGCGTCCGACAGGTTGTAGGTGCCGTACACGGTGTTGTTGCTGCCGTTGACCGCCTGCAGCACCACGCCCGCGAGGGGCTGGGCGACGCCACCGGGGTTGAAGATCTCGACGAACTCCGTGGTGTCGGCGCCGGCCTGGTCGTAGTCCACCTCGTTGATGACCAGCTCGGCGGCGACGGCGCAGTCGAGGCAGTCGATCGAGAAGGTGTAGTCGGGGATGGCGCGGCCGCCGAAGCCGTTGACGATGGCCGCGTAGTTGCCGGGCTGCAGGACGCGCTGGATCTGCGAGCAGGTGCCCACGCCGTCGTCGTCGTCCACCTCGACCTGCACCAGGGCGCCCGTCAGCGGGTTGATGCTGAAGAGCGTCATGAGCGTGTCATCGGGGCAGCCGTCGGCGCCGTCGCCGGTGAACATCAGGATCTCCTGGGGCTGGTTCTGCACCTGGATGAGGAAGCCGTCGCTGCCGCCCTGGGGGAAGGCGCCGTCGTACTCGCCGGGGATGCTGGCGTTGACGGCGACGAACAGGTCCAGGGTGTAGGTCAGGGCCGCGTCGTCCCCGTTCTCGCGCACCACCATGTCGTAGGTGCCCGCCTGCAGCGCCGGGAAGAAGAGGCGCGAGCAGGCGTTGAAGCCGGAGTCGTCATCCTGGAACAGGCGGGGGCCACGGACGCCGCCGATGACCGGGTAGAGCTCGAGGACGGTGTCGCCCACGCCGACGCAGCCCAGGCCGTTGGGGGTGCCGTCGCCGGTCACGCCCAGGACGGAGCCGGCGTCGTCGATGGTGAACCGGAAGGCGTCCAGGCTGCCGGCCGCGATGCGGCTGTTGGCCTGGCGGTAGACGGCGGTGATGACGTCGAAGCGCTCGAAGGAGCACTCGGCGTCGCAGCCATCGCCGTTGGCCAGGTTGCCGTCGTCGCACTGCTCGCCCGCGTCGACGTTGCCGTTGCCGCAGGCCGGCTCGATGGTGCAGGCGTCGGAGCAGCCGTCGCCGTTGACCAGGTTGCCGTCGTCGCAGTCCTCGCCCGGGTTCACGACGCCATCGCCGCAGATGCCCGGGGGCACCTGGGTGAGGACCTCGATGGTGTAGGCGCCGATGTTGGCGTTGCCCGTGAAGGTCGAGGCCACCACGACGAGCACCTGGCCCGGCTGGATCTCCAGGTCGATGATCTGGCTGCCGCTGGAGGCCGGCTGGCCGAAGTCATCGTCCCCCGCGATGCAACCATCGATGCTGGCGGGATCGAAGGGATCGGTGAAGACGTGCAGGTAGCCATCGCCGGCGGCCCAGGCCGCGGTGAGGGTGAGCTGCTGCGCCGCGCCGGTGTTGTTGACGATGCGGAAGGCGTCGTAGGCGTGGTCGGCCGGGGCCTGGGCGACGCAGCCCGCGGTCGGGCGGGCCCAGCGGGGATCCTCGGCGTCGAGGCTGCCCGCCAGCTCGATGGCGGCGCCGGGCGCCGCGATGGGCGCCGGGCCCTGGGGCAGGCCACCAGCGCGCTGCATCACGATGCGCTCCCAGCCAGCGTCGGCGTTGAGGCCATCGTTGCTGCCGCAGCGGTAGCCGCCGGCGTTGCCGACGGTGTGCCAGCAGAGGCGGTCATCGCCCGCGGCGGTGTCGCACTCGTTGCGCTCGAGGACGGCGCCCTCGGGGGCGAAGCCCATCGAGTAGTCCTCGCTGTAGTACCAGCGGACGCCGTTGTGATCGTGCCCCGCCGCGGGGTCGTTGGGCACGGGCAGCAGGACCTCGTCGCGCAGGCCCATGGCCGCCACCTGGAAGTCGGCGGCGCCCACCTGGCGGCAAGCCACCAGGAGCACGGCGTCGCCGCAGTTGGCCTGGATGGCCGCCGTGTCGAGATCGGCGTTGTAGGTGTCGCGGTAGCACTGCTCGAAGCCGCCGGCCGCGAGGCCCGCCTCGGGCACGCCGAGCTGGACGCCCTCGAAGGCGACCACGGGCTCGACCTCGAGCTGGCAGGCGTCGTCGCAGCCGTCGCCGTTGACCAGGTTGCCGTCGTCGCACTGCTCGCCCGCGTCGACGTTGCCGTCGCCGCAGGCCGGGCCCAGGGCGCCGAACTCGACCGACAGGACGTAGGGCGGGAGGGCCCGGGCGCCGAAGCCGCGCACGACGATCTCGTAGCGACCGGCCGCCAGGACCTGGGAGATCCGGGAGCAGAGGCCGGGGCCGTCGTCGTCGTCGGTGATCGGGGCGCCGCGCACGCCCGCGGCGTCGATCGGGAAGGCGTCGATCAGGGTGTCGCCAGGGCAGCCCGCGGCGCCATCGCTGGTCTCGAGGGTGGTCTCGATGTCCGCCGGGATGTCGAGGACGAAGACGTCGTTGCCGCCGTCGGCGAAGGCGCCCGCGAAGTCACCCCCTGCGCTCACGTCCGCGGTGAGGCGAAAGTCGAGGACGTAGGCGTTGAGGGGGTTGTTGTTGCCCAGATCCTCGACCTGGATGACGTAGGTGCCCGCGGCCAGATCGGCGGCGCGGATGATGCGGGAGCAGAGGCCCACCCCGCCGTCGTCGTCGGTGTTGATCTCGTCGACGGGGTCACCGTTGGCGTCGGCCGTGGACAGGCGCATCAGGCTGTCGCCGATGCCGTTGCAGGCGCCGTCGGCGTCGCGGACGAGGACGTCCAGCGAGCTGCCGGCCTGATCCACCGTGAAGGTGAAGCGGTCGTTCGAGCCCGTCGCCAGGCCAGCGCTGGCCACGGCCTGGATGCCCTGGATGAGCGCGAAGCGCTCCTGGGTGCAGGCCGCGTCGCAGCCATCGCCGTTGTCCAGGTTGCCGTCGTCGCACTCCTCGCCAGCGTCGACGTTGCCGTCGCCGCAGACGGGCGCGACCGCCTCGATCTGGCAGGCGTCGTCGCAGCCGTCGCCGTTGACCAGGTTGCCGTCGTCGCAGGTCTCGCCCGCGTCGATGTTGCCGTCGCCGCAGACGCCGGGGACCTCGACCTGGCAGGCGTCGTTGCAGCCGTCGCCGTTGACGAGGTTGCCGTCGTCGCACTGCTCGCCGGCGTCGAGGTTGCCGTCACCGCAGGCGGGGCCCGCGCCGCCGAACTGCGCCGTGAACACGTAGGCCGGGATGGCGCCACCGCCGAAGCCGGTGACGACCGCCTCGTAGCTGCCGGCCGGCAGCGCCCGCGCGATGCGGGAGCAGAGGCCATCGCCGCCGTCGTCGTCGAACTGCACCTGAGCGCCGCGGACGCCGTTCTCCACCGCGAACAGGGTCATGGTGGTGTCGCCGGGGCAGCCGCCCGCGCCGTCACCGACGAAGAGGACGGCGTCCGAGTCGGCGTCGAGGGTGAAGACGTAGAGATCGTCACCCGTGGCCGCGAAGCCGCCGTTGAAGGCGCCACCCGCGCTCACGTTGACCTCGAGGCGGTAGTCCAGGACGTAGCGCGGCAGCGCCGAGCTCGGGGTGCCGAAGCCCTGCACCCGCAGCAGGTAGCGACCCGCGTTGAGCTGGGCGTCGAGCAGGGAGCAGAGGCCCTGGCCCCCGTCGTCGTTGAACAGGATGCGGTTGCCGAAGGTGCCGTCCGCGTTGACCGGGAAGACGCCGATGGTGGTGTCGGCGCCCACCGGGCAGGCGCCGTTGCCGTCGCCGGTCTCGGCCACCAGCCGCGACTGGGTGTGGTTGACCTCGAAGAAGTAGTCATCCCGGCGGCCGGCGGCCGTCGCGTTCTGGCGCTGCTCGATGGCGTCGATCAGCTCGACGACCTCGGGGGTGCAGAGCGAGTCGCAGCCATCGAGGGGCGCGACGTTGCCGTCGTCGCACAGCTCGGTGCCCTCGACCACGCCGTTGCCGCAGGTCTGCTCGAACTGGCAGGCGTCGTTGCAGCCGTCGCCGTTGTCCAGGTTGCCGTCGTCGCACTGCTCGCCGGCCTCGACCACGCCGTTGCCACAGACCAGCTCCACGCGGCACTGGTCATCGCAGCCGTCGCCGTTGTCCAGGTTGCCGTCGTCACACTGCTCGCCACCCTCCTGGACCCCGTCGCCGCAGACGGCGGGCGGGACCTGGGTGAGGATGTCGATGGTGTAGTCGCCGATGGTCGCGTCGGCCGCGAACGTCGACGCCACGACGACGAGGAAGCCGCCAGCGGGGATGACCACGTCGACCAGCTGGCTGCCCCGGAGCGGATCGCCCCCGTTGATGGCGAAGTCATCGTCGCCGATCACGCAGCCGGCCCGGTCGCCGGGGTTGAAGGGGTCGTTGTAGATGTGGAGGAAGCCGTCGTCCAGCCAGGCCGCGGTCACGGTGATGAGCTGGTCGGCGCCCGTGTTGTTCACGATGCGGTACGCGTCGTAGTAGCGGTCCTCGGCCGGGACGCCCACCGCACAGGCGGGCGTCGGACGAGACCAGCGGCCGTCGGTGTCGGCGATGGAGCCGGCGAGCTGGATGGTGCCGCCCTGATCCGCGATGGGCGTCGCGGCCTCCAGCGTGCACTGCGCCGAGCAGGTGTCCCCGTCGTTCAGGTTGCCGTCATCGCACTCCTCGCCCGCGTCGAGCTGGCCGTTGCCGCAGCCCGCCTCGAGGGTGCAGTCGTCCGCGCAGCCGTCGCCGTTGACCAGGTTGCCGTCGTCGCAGGCCTCGAGGCCCTCGACCACGCCGTTGCCGCAGGTCTGCTCGAACTGGCAGGCGTCATCGCAGCCGTCGCCGACGTCCAGGTTGCCGTCGTCGCACTGCTCGCCCGGATCGACGGTGCCGTCGCCGCAGGCGGGCTCCAGCGAGCAGTCGTCCGCGCAGCCATCCCCGTTGACCAGGTTGCCGTCGTCACACTCCTCGCCGAGGCCGACGACGCCGTCGCCGCACTCGCCGGCCAGGCCGACCGTGAAGACGTAGGCCGGGACCACGACGCCGGGCCCGAAGCCGGCCACCGTGATCTCGTAGCTGCCCGCGGGCAGGTCGAGGTTCAGCAGCGAGCAGGCGCCCACGCCGCCGTCGTCGTCGAAGGCCACCTGGACCCGCAGGCCGGCCTCGTCGAACCCGAAGACGCGGATGGTGGTGTCGCCGGGGCAGGCACCCGCGCCATTACCGGTCTCGAAGGTCACCGGGCCGCCCGCGTGGTTCATGATGAACAGGTCATCGCCCGCGGCCACGAAGCCACCGGCGAACGCGCCGCCGGCCGAGACGTCCGTCTCCAGGCGGTAGTCGAGGACGTAGGCCGGCACCGCGCCGCCGCCGAAGCCCGTCACCTGCAGGTAGTAGGTGCCGGCCGGCAGGACCTCGTCGAGCAGCGAGCAGAGGTTGCCCGGCGCGACGTCGTCGTTGCTGGCGATCTCGGCGCCGGGGGCCCCGGCGTCGTCAGCGAACAGGGTCAGGATGGTGTCGCCGGGGCAGGCGCCCGCGCCGTCACCGATGGCCGCGATCATGTGCGAGCCGTCCTGATCCACCACGAAGCGGAACAGGTCGTTGCCCGCGTCGCCGAAGCCGGCGGGCTGGGCCTGGATGCCGCGGATGAGCGCGAAGATCTCGATCTGGCAGGCGGCGTCGCAGCCGTCGCCCGCGTCCAGGTTGCCGTCGTCGCACTCCTCGCCGTTCTGGAGGGCGCCGTCGCCGCAGACCGCGATGATCTGGCAGTTGGCGTCGCACTGGTCGTCCGGCACGTCAGCGCCGGGATCGCACTGCTCGCCCTCGTCGAGCTGGCCGTTGCCGCAGCCCGCGATGATCTGGCAGGCGGCGTCGCAGAAGTCGCCGTCCACGTCCGGGCCGGGGTCGCACTGCTCGCCGAGCTGGAGGACGCCGTCGCCGCACTCGCCGGCGAACTGGACCGTCAGCTCGTAGCCGGCGATGGCGCGGCCGCCGAAGCCCTCCGCGATGATCTCGTAGCGGCCGGGGGCGAGCTCCTGGTTGATGAGGGAGCACACGCCCACGCCGCCGTCGTCATCGCGGGCCACCTGGACGCGAGCGCCCGCGTCGTCGAAGCCGAAGATGGTCAGCAGCGTGTCGCCGGGGCAGACGCCGCCGGGGCCCGTGGTCTCGAAGGCCACCACGCCACCCAGGTGGTCGAGGACGTACAGATCGCTGCCCTGGGCCACGAAGGCGCCGCTGTAGCGGCCCGCGCCGCCGCTGACGTCCACCTCGAGGCGGTAGTCGAGCTGGTAGGCGTCGATGCCCGCGCCGCCGAAGCCGGCCACGCGCAGGTAGTACACGCCCGCGGCCAGCTCCTCGTCGAGGAGCGAGCAGACGTCGCCCGCGTCGTCGTTGAAGGCCACCTGCGCGCCGGGCTGGCCGGCGTCGTCGGCCAGCAGCTCCAGGGTGGTGTCGCCGGGGCAGCCGTCCACGCCGCCCGTGCGGGCGACGAGGTGCGAGCCATCCTGATCCACCACGAAGCGGAAGGTGTCGTTGCCGCCGTCGCCGAAGCCGCCGTCGCGCAGCTCGATGCCGTCGATCAGGTCGAAGACCTCGATCTGGCAGGCGGGATCGCAGCCGTCGCCGGCGTCGAGGTTGCTGTCATCGCACTCCTCGCCGTCGTCGACGCGGCCGTTGCCGCAGCCGGGGATGAACTGGCAGGCGCCGTCGCAGAAGTCGCCGTCCACGTCCGGGCCGGGGTCGCACTGCTCGCCCGCCTCGACGCGGCCGTTGCCGCAGCCCTCGATGATCTGGCAGGCGGCGTCGCAGAAGTCGCCGTCCACGTCCGGGCCGGGGTCGCACTGCTCGCCGATGTTCAGCACGCCGTCGCCGCACTCGCCGGCGAAGGCCACCGTCAGGACGTAGCCGTTGTGGGCGCCGTTGTTGAAGCCGTTGACCTCCAGCTCGTAGCGGCCGGGGGGCAGGTCCTCGTTGATGAGGGAGCAGAGGCCCACGCCGCCGTCATCGTTGAAGAAGGCCTGCACCCGGGCGCCGGCGTCGTCGAACGTGAACAGGCGAATGAAGGTGTCGCCAGCGGGGCAGCCGCCGAGGCCGTTGCCGGTCTCCATGGAGACGCGGGTCTGGGCGGCGAGCTCGAAGACGAAGACGTCGTTGCCCTGGGCCACGAAGGCGCCGCGGTACGCGCCGGCCTGGTTGGCGTCCACCGTCATGCGGTAGTCGAGGCCGTAGGCGGGCACGGGGCTGCCGTCGAAGCCGGCCACGCGCAGGAAGTACACGCCAGCGTCGAGCTGGGCCTCGATGCGGGAGCAGAGGCCGTCGGCGTCGTCGTTGGAGGCGATCTGGGCCCCGGGGGCGCCGTTGCCGTCGTCGGCCAGCAGCTCCAGGGTGGTGTCCACCATGCCGGCGTCGCAGCCGGTGGTGAAGACGGCCAGGTCGCTCTGGTCCTGGTCGACGACGAACCGGTACAGGTCGCCGCCGCCCGCGGGCACCACGCCGTTGGCCTGCTGGATGCCGCGGATCAGGTCGAAGCGCTCGCCGGTGCAGAACTGGTCGCAGCCATCGCCGTCCACCAGGTTGCCGTCATCGCAGGCCTCGCCGGGCTCCACGACGCCGTCGCCGCAGTTGTTCTCGAACTGGCAGGCGCTGTTGCAGCCGTCGCCGTCGTCCAGGTTGCCGTCGTCACAGGCCTCGCCATCCTCCAGGATGCCGTTGCCACAGACGGCCGGCGGGATCTCGACCTGGCAGTTGGCGTCGCAGCCGTCGCCGGCGTCCAGGTTGCCGTCGTCGCAGGTCTCGCCCGCCTCGACCACCCCGTTGCCGCACTCGGCCATGGGGATCTCGACCTGGCAGCTCGCGTCGCAGCCGTCGCCGTTGTCCAGGTTGCCGTCGTCGCAGGCCTCGCCGTCCTCCAGGACGCCGTTGCCGCACTCGGCCGCGGGGATCTCGAACTGGCAGTCGGCGTCGCAGCCGTCGCCCAGATCCAGGTTGCCGTCGTCGCAGGCCTCGCCATCCTCCAGGATGCCGTTGCCGCACTCGGCGCCGGGGATCTCGACCTGGCAGGTCGCGTCGCAGCCGTCGCCGGCGTCGACGTTGCCGTCGTCGCACTGCTCCAGGCCCTCGAGCAGGCCGTTGCCGCACTCGCCCGCGTCCACGCAGAAGCCGCCGGCGCAGACCTGGCCCAGGTTGCAGTCGTCGACGATCTGGCAGACCAGCTCGATCTGGCAGCTCGCGTCGCAGCCGTCGAACGCGTCCAGGTTGCCGTCGTCGCAGCCCTCGCCGTCCTCGACCACGCCGTTGCCGCAGACCGCGGGCTGGGCCTCGATCTGGCAGTCGGCGTCGCAGCCGTCACCGGCGTCGGTGTTGCCGTCGTCGCAGGTCTCGCCCTCGTCGACGTTGCCGTCGCCGCAGCGGGGGCCGGGCACCTCGGTCACGCACGCGGCCGAGCAGCCGTCGCCGTCATCGTTGTTCCCGTCGTCGCACTCCTCGCCCTCGTCGACGTTGCCGTCGCCGCAGCGGGGGCCGGGCACCTCGGTCACGCACGCGGCCGAGCAGCCGTCGCCGTCATCGTTGTTCCCGTCGTCGCACTCCTCGCCCTCGTCGACGTTGCCGTCGCCGCAGCGGGGGCCGGGCACCTCGGTCACGCACGCGGCCGAGCAGCCGTCGCCGTCATCGTTGTTCCCGTCGTCGCACTCCTCGCCCTCGTCGACGTTGCCGTCGCCGCAGCGGGGCCCGGGCTCCTCCGTCTCGCATGTGGCCGAGCAGCCATCGCCGTTGGCGGTGTTGCCGTCGTCGCACTCCTCGGTGCCCTCGACGGCGCCGTTGCCGCAGACCGGCCCCGACTCCGACTCACACGACGCCGAGCAGCCATCGCCGCTGGCCGTGTTGCCGTCGTCGCAGTCCTCGCCGGTCTCGACGATGCCGTTCCCACAGACGGGCCGAGGCTCGGCGTCCACCTGCGTCGCGTCGATGCCCGTGTCCGCCGGGATCGAGATCTCCCCCCCGTCGTCGCACCCCGCAAAGAACAACACCATCCCGGCGAGCCACGTGACCCGCGCAAGATTCCTTCGAATATTCAAGACTTTCACTCCTCCGGCGGCTTTGCGGGCCGCCGTCCCCCGGCACGGTCCCTCCGGACCGGTAGTCCTCAAGCGGCGTCTATCATGGTCAGTTCGGGCGTGTAATTCCAGGATCAAGTGCGCTGAGGGTGGTGGTGAATTCCCCCAAGAGGGGTGGGGCCGCTGCCCGCCGCGGCGGTATGATGCGGGCTCAGCACGAGGTCGACGCCCGCACCCGATGGCCCGCTTCACCCGCACCCGCACCTGGCTCATCACCCTGCTGCGCGCCGTCCGCCGCCGCGACGCGCCCATCCCGCCGCCCCTCGCCGACGCCGCGGCCTTCGAGGCCTGGCTGAAGGGCGAGCTGGCCACCCGCGGCTTCCTGCGGGGCATGCCGGCCGACGTCCTGCAGGGCCTCGCCCTGGGCGACGAGGCCCGCTACGACGAGTACCCGCTGGTCAACACCATCGCGCACCAGCTCCAGATCGGCGAGGCCCTCATCGGCCGCCGGCGCTTGAGCGACGCGGGCGAGCGCCACGCGCGCCTGCTGCTGGCCGGCCTCGCCTGCGCCGTCGACCGCCCCGACCTCGTGGAGCAGGCCTGGCGCCTGCTCGAGCTGACCCCCGAGGAGGTGGACGCCCCGGACGGCCTCCGCGCGCTGGGCGGCCTGGCGCGCGCGCTCGGCGAGGCCCTCGTCGCCGGCGACCTGGGGGCCGACCACCCCCTGCTCGGCCACCCCTTCCACCTGCTCGTCCGCTACCAGGACGCCCTGCTCTTCGGCCGCATCATGTGGGAGGTCATCGAGGGCCTCGACCAGCCGGGCGGCCACCCGGCGCAGGACGGCCTCTTGCGGGCCGCCGGGCGACACACCAACGCGCTGCAACACGCCATCTCCGCGGCGACCATGCTCATGGCCGCCGACGGGATCGTCGACGCTGAAGAGCGCCGCCTGCTCTCGACGCTCGTCCGCACGGCCCGCCTGTCCGAGACCGCGCAGGCCATGTTCGAGGCCGAGCTCGTCCGACCTGTCACGCCCGCCGAAATCGCGGCCGCCGTCACCGACCCCGAGGAGCGCCAGGCCATCCTGCGGCTCCTCTTCCTGGCGGCCCACGTCAACGGCGTCTACAACCCGCCCGAGAAGGCCCTCCTCGACGAGCTCGCCGCCCGCTTCGGCGTGAGCGACGCCGAGTTCACCCGCTACGAGGTGGAGGCGCTGGTGGGCTACCAGCAGCACGCCGGCCTGCTCGACAAGCTGTCGTTCTCCAGCGGCATCCAGCGGATGCGCCGCCGGGCCTTCGAGCGCGCCGAGGACTTCATCCGCGACAACGCCGCCCGCATCTGGGGGGAGATCCGCGAGACGAGCGAGCTGGGGCAGCTCCTCATCAAGGCCGGCCAGGAGGGGCTCGACGACGACGAGCGCCGCCGCGTCCGCGATCAGCTGCTCGATCTGGCCCGGGCGATGCCGGCCCTGGCGCTCTTCGCGCTGCCCGGGGGCTCGGTGCTGCTGCCCATCCTCATCAAGCACCTGCCCTTCAACATCTTGCCGAGCAGCTACCTGGACGACCAGGCCATCGACGACGGCCCTCAGCCCGCGTCGACGGCGCCCCGATCCATCCCGCCGCCCGCGTCCGCCCCGCCCGCGTCGGGCGAGGCCGCGTCGGGGGCGGCCATGTCCGGCGACGGCGCCGCCATGTCCGGCGACGGCGCGGCCATGTCGGGGGCGGGCGCCGCCATGTCCGGCGCGGGCGCGGCCATGTCCGGCGACGGCGCCGCCATGTCGGGATCGGGGGCCTCGGCGTCCGCCGGCGGCGCCCCCCGGTCCCGGGGGATGTAGGCGTCGGGCAGGACGACGGCGTCCTTCACGGGGGGCGCCGCGTCCACCGCCGCGTCCTGCTCTTCGCGCGCCTGAAACGGCAGCGGATCGTCCAGCACCAGGCTGCACCCCGCCACCGATAGCCCCAACGCCAGCCAGCCGATGAACCTCATGGGGCCATCCAATACCACGGCCCCTCTCGGAATCAACTCCCCCGGCGCGCTCCCCCCGGACGAACCCTTGCCAACGGCCCCCGCCCGCCCCTCTCATGGGGCATGGCCAGCCTCCCCCAGCGCCTCGGCCGCGCCGCCGCCCGCGCCCTCGCCCTGACCGTGCGCCTCGGCCTCTCCGCGGCCCTGATCGCCGGCCACCTCAACCTGCACTTCCCCGAGGCCGGCACCAGCAGCCCCGAGTCCGTCGCCCCCGACATCCCCGCCCAGCTTCACTACCTGCGCGCCGCCCTCGATGACGGCGCCGCCGCCGACATGCAGGGCTGGTTCCCCGAGGGCTACGCCTTCACCTGGGCGCTCTACGGCCTCACCCACGTCCAGGTCGGCCTGCGCCGCCCCCTCGCCGATCCCGCCCGGGCCGCCGCCGCCGTCGAGGCCCGCGTCGCCCTCGACGCCCTCGAGTCGCCCGCCGGCCGCGCCCCCTTCCTGGCCACCGAGCGCCCGCCCCTCGGCACCTTCTACCTGGGCTGGTCCAACTGGCTGCGCGGCGGCCTGCTCCTGCTCCTCGGGCCCGACGCCCGGCCCCGCGCCGACGTCGAGCGCTTCGCCGCCACCTGCGCCACCATCGCCCGGGCCCTGGAGACGCAGGGCCCCTACCCCCCGAGCTACCCCGGCCAGGCCTGGCCCGCCGACGCCGTGGTCGCCGCCGCCAGCCTCCGCCTGCACGACACCCTCTTCCCGCCGCGCTACGCCGCCCCCCTCGCGCGCTGGCTGGCCGCCGTGGACGCCGCCCGCGACGAGCACGGCCTCATCCCCCACTCCGCCCACGGCCGCGGCGGCGGCACCCCCGCCCGGGGCTCCTCCCAGGCCCTCATCCTGCGCTTCCTCTACGAGATCGACCCCGACCGCGCCCGCGTCGACTACCGCACCTTCCGCCAGCGCCACGTGACCACCGTCGGCCTCTTCCCGGCCATCCGCGAGTACGCCCTGGGCCTGGCGGGCGAGGGCGACGTCGACTCCGGCCCCCTCGTGGGCGGCGCCTCGGCCCCGGCCATGGTCGTCGGCATGGGCACCGCCCAGTACTTCGGCGACCGCGCCCTCGCCGATCCCCTGCTGCACACCCTGGAGTTCGTCGGCTTCCCCCTGCCCTTCGGCGGAAAGCGCTATGCTTTCGGGCTCTTGCCCGTGGGGGACGCCTTCCTGGCCTGGTCGAAGACCGCCCGCCCCTTCACCCGCCCGGCCAGCAAGGACACCTGGTCGGCCGTCGTCTCGACCGGCTACCGGCTGCCGTGGCACGGCCTCCTGCTCCTGCTGATGGCCCTGGTCTGGCTCGGCCCCGTCCGCCGCTGGCTGCGCGGCCGCTGACCCGCTCGCGTCCCGGGCCCCGTCACGCTAGCCTGCGCCCATGCACGACGACGACGTCCCCCTCGACATCGACGCCCTCGCCGCCACCGACCGCCTGGAGCGGCGCGTGGTCCGGGTCTGCGACGCCGTGGGCCAGTTCATCGAGTACTGGGGCTTCAAGGCCATCCACGGGCGCATCTGGACGCTCCTGGCCCTGAGCCGCGCCCCCGTCACCCAGGTCGAGGTGGCGCGCACCCTCGGGGTCAGCCGCTCCCTCGTCAGCGGCGCCATGGCCGAGCTCGCCGGCTACGGCCTCGTGCGCGCCGTGGACGACCACCGCAACGCCCCGTTCGTGGCCGTCCTCGACGTCTGGCCGACCATCTCCGACGTGCTGCGCTCCCGCGAGTGGATCCTGCTCGAGACGGCGCGCCTGGCCCTGGAGGCCGCCCTGGAGGAGCAGAAGGCCCAGCCCGGCAGCCCGTGGGACCAGGAGCGCCTGGAGCTCTTGCTGGGCATGACGGAGCTGGCCCAGACGCTCCTGCGCCTGCTCATCTCGGTGCGCACCCCCCGCGGCCTCGCGCCCCTGGCCGGCTGGCTGAAGCGGGCCGTCTTCCTGGCCCGCCGCTTCGGGCGATAGCCCCATGCTCCTCGCCAGCCTCGAGGTCGTCGGCTTCCTCATCGCCTTCGCCGTCCTGGCCCTGCTGGCGCAGCGCAGCCGCGTCTCGCCCGCCACCCGGGCCATCCTCGCCGCCGCGGCCGCCGAGCTCGGCCTCAGCGTCGAGGCGGGCGCCGGCACCTGCCGCCTCACCGGCACCCTGGACGGCCACCCCGTCGAGGTGCACCGCGTGGTCGACGGCTGGGCCGTCACGGTGCACGGCGTCAGCACCCGCGACGTCCCGCCCCCCGCCCAGGTCGGCGCCGGCCGCCTGCTGCTGCCCGCCCCCGTCCACGCCGCCGACGCCCTCGTCGCCGCCATCCGGGCCGCGCTCGCGCTGGCCGCCCCTGGCCCGGCCCCGCCCCACGGTCTATGATCGGGCCCTCGTGGCGGCCGGGGGGCCCTGATGCGCGCGAACATCGCGGGATGCTTGATGATCTTGGTCGGGTGCGTGCCGGAGCTCGGGCAGCGCTGCGGCGCGGACGACGACTGCGCGGCCACCGAGCGCTGTGATCCACCCGGGTGGTGCGTACCCCGCACCGGCGCCAGCGACGCGACCGTGGACACGAGCCTGGACGCCGCCGCCGACGCGGCCGCTGACGCCCGCGCCCCCGACGCCCAGATCCCCGACGCCGACGTGCCCGATGTGAGCGTGCCCGACGCCGCCCCCGACGCCTTCGCCGGCTGCGGGGCGTGGGTCGCGGGCGGGGTGGGCTGCGTGCCCCCCGAGCCGGCCTGCGAGGAGGGCGAGACGGCCCTCGCCCGCGGCTGCCTGCCCCCGCGCCCCGAGTGCGGCGACGGCTGGCACGAGACGCCGGGGGGCTGCGTCCTCGACGAGGCCCCCGGCTGCCCCGGTCCCCGCCTCACCGCGGGCCCGCTGGGCTGCATCCCGGAGCGCGCCTGCCCGCCGACGTGGGCCAGCGAGCCCTGCCGGCGCCGCGTCCAGGTCTGCCAGCCCAGCCAGGTGAGCGCCCCCGACGGCGGCTGCCGCCCCATCCGCCCCTCCTGCGTGGCGCTCATCGAGGACCCGAACCTGATGGGCGGGCCCGTCGTGTGGGTCCGGCCCGGCCCTCCCGTGCCGGAGCCCGAGGCCAACGGCACCTCCGCCGCGCCGTTCCGCGGCATCGGCACGGCCCTCGCCGCCGAGCCCGACGCCGTCGCCCTCATCCTGACGCCGGGGGTCTATGAAGAGCGCGCCGACCTGCAGCGCGCCCTCTACCTGCGCGGGACGTGCGAGGCCGAGGCCGCCATCGTCGCCGGCTTCGACATCGCGCGGGACGTCCGCCTGGCCCACCTGACCATCGCGGCGCCGGGCCCCGACGAGCCCGCCATCGCCGTCGCCGGCGCCAGCCTGACGATGGCCGACGTGCAGATCACCGGCGGCAACCATGGCCTGCTCGCCGAGGACGCGTTGATCGACGCCACCGACCTGCGCGTCGAGGGGGCCGGCCTCTCCCTCGTGCGGGCGGTGGACTCGCGGCTCCTCCTGCGCCACGCCATCCTGCGAGGCGGCGCGGGCGCCCTGGCCCTCGACAGCACCGACACCCGCCTCGAGCTCACCGACCTCACCGTGAGCGTGAGCGGCCTGCGGCTGCGCGGCGCAGGTGGCACCGTCAACGACGTGCTCTTCACCGGGAGCGCCGGCACCGCCATCGACGAGGCCGGCACCGCGGACGGCCTCGTCTTCAACCGCGTGACGGTCCAGGGCGACGGCGACGCCCCCGCCCTCCGCTTCGGCGCCTCGTCCCTCGTCACCCTGGACGACGTGTCCGTCGACGGGCAGCCGGCGCTCGTCGTCGGCGGGGGCGACGTCCGCCTCCGCGGCGTCAGCATCATCTCGCCCCGCGGCCCCCTCATCCGGCTCTACGACTCAGCCTATGTGCTCGTCACGCAAGCACTTCTGGCCGGCACCTCCCCCATCGCCGAGGTGGGCGGCGCGGACGGCCCGGGCCACCTCGGCCTCACCGCCACCCGCCTCGTGCCCGCCGGCGACCAGCCCGCGGTGCAGGTCGCGACCCGCAGCAGCCTCGGCCTGCGCGACGTCCGCCTGGAGGGCTTCGCGGGGACGGGCCTCCAGGTCAACGGCCCCGCCCCCGACGACCTCCCGTCCATCGAGGCCCGCGGCCTGCGCCTCGTGGGGACGCCCATGGCGCGGCTCGGCGTCGAGCTGCTGCCGGACGCCGTCGGGCTGCTCGACCAGGTCATCGTCACCGACGTCGGCGAGGCGGCCGTGCGCGTCGACCAGGCCAGCCTCACCCTCACGGACGCCCTGCTCGCCCTGGACCCGGTGGCGGACGTCCCCCCCGCGGCCGCCCTCGACCACCAGGGTGGCACGCTGACCGGCAGCCGCCTGCGCCTGGCCGGCGACCTGGCCCTGCAGGTCGCGGCCGGCGCCGTCACCCTCGACCAGGTGGCCGCCCTCGGGGCCTCGCGGGGGGTGCACGTTACGGGGGGCGAGGCCCACCTGGAGGGCGCCCGCGTCGAGGGGCAGACGGGCGCCAGCGCCACCGGCGCCCTGGCCCACCTGCGGCTGGTCTCGGCCTTCGTCAACGGCGTCGACGCCCCGCCCGCGCTGGTGGGCGTCGCGGCGGCGGGCGGCGCCGACGTCTCGCTGACGCGCGTGGGCGTCGGCGGGCAGGCCGGGCAGCGCGTCGGCCTGCTCGCGGGCCCGGGGGGCGCGCTGCGCGTCGAGGACGTGCGCGTCAACACCGAGGCCGGGATCGGCGTGGCGGTGGAGGGCGGGGCCCTCGCCGGCGAGCACCTGCGCGCCGAGGCCCCCGAGCTGGCGGCGCTGCTGCTGCCCGGCACCGACGTCGCGCTGCGCTACGTCCTCACGGCCGCCCTCCAGGGCATCGTCTACCGCGGGCCGGCGCCCGACATCACGCTGCACGCTCATGTGGGCGCCGCCGAGGCCGCCCTGCGCGCCTGCGAGGACGACTGCCCGGCCGCGCCGACGCTCCCCTGAGGCTCAGCGGACGGGGCAGTCCGCGGAGGGCACCGCCGGCCCCGGCAGCCGCACCTTCAGGTGCTCGCGCTTGCCCTTGCGGGCCTGGCCGGCCATGACGATGGGCGGGTAGCCCCGCGCCCGGATCTCCACCGTGTAGGGCCCCGGCCCCGCCAGGTAGCGGTCGAAGCGCCCGTCGCGGCAGCGCGTCATCCACCGCTCCCCCTCCCGCAGGTTCACCCCGCCCACCCGGACCTCGGCGTACACCGGCCGGCCCTCGCTGTCGGTGACGTTCCCGCTCACGGCCGGCCCCTCCACGAACCGCTCCAGCAGCCGCACCCACAGCGGCCGCACCGACTCCACGATGGGCGGCACGGCCGAGAGATCCCGCGGCGTGTACTGGGCCCCCTCCACCAGCAGCGCGAGCGTCCCGTGCTCGTGGCGCAGCCAGTCCTGGTCGGTGCCGTCGACCGAGTAGAGCTGGCGCACCACCTTGAAGGGCCGGTTCTGCGGGTGGGGGGGCAGCCCCTTCACGATCTCCTCGGCCACCGTCCAGGCCTCGTTGGGCTCCGGGTTCTGGGTGTCGTCGATGGTGTAGGGGGCCAGCACGGCGATGGTGCCGGTGTGGAACGAGATGGATCCGGCGAAGCGCTCCTGGTTGGCCAGGGCCATCATCGCCTGCGTCTCGGGCTCCGACGCCGGCCGGTCGCCGCGGTAGTAGCGCGACAAAGGGTCGGATTGACTGCCCTTTTCCCCGAGCGCCCCCCACTTGAAGGGGTAGTTGCGGTTCAGATCGACGCCGTCGCGATCGGTGTAGCGGCCGTCGCCGTCCAGGTCGCGGGCGTTCTTGCGCCCCAGGCCGCGGGAGAGCTCGAAGAAGCCCCAGTTGCCGTCCGGGTTCACGACCGGGACGCACCACACCACCATGCCGCGCAGGATGCGGCCCACGGCGCGGGACGGCTTCTTCGACTCCAGGAGCTGCTGGATGGCGTCCAGGACGAACTCCGTCGACACCGGCTCGTTGGCGTGGTGGCTGGCGTTGAGCAGCATGCTGGGCCGCGGGTCGTTCACCTCGATGCGCTCGGCGATGGCCAGGGCCATGATGGGCCGCCCCTGGCGGCTGGTGCCGATGCGGTGCAGCTGCGTGTTGCGCGGGTAGCGGCGGTGCCACCCGGTCAGCAACGCGTTGACCATGTCGACGTTCTTGTAGCTCTTCGTCAGGTCGAAGCCCCGCCCGGCCTGGACGGGATCGCGCCCACGGGCCATGCGGTAGGTCGTGTCGACGAACTTCCAGGGCAGGTCGTTGGTCACCGACAGGAGCTCTGGGCCATCGCAGAACAGCCGCTCGACGCCGACGGGCCCCGTGCGCACGGCCACGGTGGGCGGCTCCCCCGGGAAGCGCTCCATCACGTCGCCCCAGTCCTTGGGGCGCACCCCGCTGACCTCGGCGATGCGCACGACGTGGGGCGGCCCGCGGTGGGCGTCGCTGGGCACGTCCTGGCAGAGCGGGCGCGTCGTCAGCAGCGTCATCGGGCTGTCGGAGAGCCACCGATCCCCGGCCACCAGGCCGATGGATCCGGGGTGGCGCGGCAGGTCGCTGGTGGACAGGCTGCCGAGGAGCGCGCCCTTGTCGCCGTCGTAGATGTTCACGATGAGGTGCCGGTCGAAGAGCTGGGCCACCAGCTCCACGCCGTCGGCCCGGTGGCGGTAGAGGCGCGCCTTCTTGACCACCTCCGTCCGCCCGTTCTGGATGCGGACGAGGGCCACGTCGCGCCCCTTGAGGTACATGCCGTAGGCGTCCACGACGCGCTTCTGGTCCTCGCTCAGCACGGCGCGGACCACCAGCGTCACCTCGACGTTCTCCACCCCGGCGAAGCGGGCGCGGAGGGTGCCGTCGGTGATGGCCTGCCCCTGCGTCTCCACCAGCCAGATGGTGCCGCCCGGCCCCGGCGCCACCCGGCCGGGCAGCGTGTACCAGGTGCCCTCGGTGCGCACGGCCTGGGGCCGCACCTTCGGCCCCACGATGACGTCCTCGATGCGCGGGTTGAAGCCCGGCACTACCACGGCGCCCGCGGGGCTCGCGAGCAGCCCGGCCAGCCCGATCAGCCCGATCAGGCGGCTGGCCCTCAAAGCGGCCCCAGGAAGCCCACCGCGTAGCCGCCGTCCGCCGCGATGTCCTCGGGGGCCTGCCGGTAGTGCTGGTCGATGAAGGCGTCCATGACGTCGGCCTGCACGCAGGGCGCGAGGTACCGCCACTCCCACGCGACCACGGCCACCGCCGCCGGCAGATCGGCGTACGGCGTCAGGATGTAGCGAAACGCCGGATCCACGGCGACGCGGGCCCGGATGACGGCGCGCAGGGCCTCGACGTCCGCGGCGTCGGCGCAGGGGTGGTAGAGGAACGCCACCCCGCCATGCTCCAGGTTGTGCAGCCAGCGCTGGGGCGGCAAGGCGCTGTAGGCCCCCCAGCGCGCCCACTCCCCGCGGTGATCCCCGCTCGCGGGCGGGTCGTCGGCGTAGGTGATGGGCACGTCCACCGCCAGGTGAGCCTGGCCCGCCAGCTCCCGCCGCTCGCCCTGGCCGTCGTCGCAGGCGCCGGGATCCCAGGCGTCGTCGCGGCAGGTGGGATCGAAGGAGTCCAGCCCATGATCGGGGCCCGGGGGCAGGCCGGCGTCGGCGGCGGGGGCCACCACGGCCCGGTCCACCGGGGGGGCCTCGTCGAGGGGGACGGTGCCGCCCTCGCAGGCGGCCAGCAGCAGGAAGAGGGGGAGCGCGCGCAGCATGGCCGCAGGATCTGCCCTCATCGGGCCGTCCGGGTCAACCCGGGCGCCCCGCCCCGCCGTCAGGGCTCGGGATCGAAGCGCTGGCCGCGCTGCTGCTTGAGGGCGCCGCGCTGGCTCTTCTCGTCCAGGCGCCGCCGCACGGCGCCCTTGCTCGGCCGCGTCGCGAGCCGCCGGGGCTGCACCACGAGGGCGCCGCGGACGAGCGCGGCCAGCCGCTCGCGGGCCTCCTCCTTGTTCTGCAGCTGGCTGCGCGCGCTCTCGGCGCTGAGCTGCAGCACGCCCTCCTTGTCGATGCGGGCCGCCAGCCGCCGCATGACGCGCTCGCGCTGCCGCTCGTCGAGGGCCGTCGTCCGCGCCACCGCCCAGTGCAGCGTGACGCGCGAGCTCGTCTTGTTGACGTGCTGGCCGCCCGGGCCCGAGGCGCGGCTCGTGGTCACCCACAGCTCCCAGCCCGGGATGGTCACGCCCTCCTGGACCACCAGATCATCCATCAGCCCGGCGTCCGGGCGCGCAGCTTGATGGCCTTCTCGGGGCACGCCTTCACGCAGAGCCCGCAGCCATGGCAGGCGTCGGCCCGCACGGCGTAGGCCTGCTGGTAGCCATGGAAGAACGCCTTCACGCGCCCGAGCCCGCGCAAGGCGGCCTTGTCCTCGGGGCGCAGGCGCTCGATGGCGAAGACGTCGTAGGGGCAGACCGCCACGCAGTCGGCCTTGGCCTCGCAGCGGTTGCGATCGATGACCGGCTCCCAGCGGGCCTCGTCGTGGCAGGCGCTGCGGTCGCGCTCCGACATGGGGTCAACTCCTTGACTTGAAAGAAGAATGCTAGCGCATCAGGTGCGAGATGCCCACCCCCACCGCCACCCCGGCGGCGAAGAGGGCGGTCCGCTGGACGACGCCGAAGCGGCCCGGCAGGCGCACCTCGACGGAGTCCTCCGCGGGCCGCGGGGCCGAGGGCAGCACCAGGGCGTCGGTGGCCGCCTCCAGGCGACCGTGCCGATCGATGAGGCGCTCGACGACCTGGAGCACGGCGTCCACCGACGGCGGCCGGTGGCTGGGCTCCTTGGCCAGCAGCGCCATCACCAGGGCGTCCAGCTCGGGATCCACCTCGGCGTCCGGGGCCATCTCGGCCATGGGGCGCGGATCGTCGTGCAGGTGGGCCAGGGCCATGCCCGTGGTGTCGTCGCCGTCGAAGGGCAGGTGCCCGCTCAACATCCGGTAGAGCAGCACGCCCACCGAGTACAGGTCGGAGCGCCCATCGACGGGCCGCGCGAAGGCCTGCTCGGGCGACATGTACGCGGGCGTGCCCAGCCGGACGCCGGGCACCGTCTCCATCACGCGCCCGAAGCGCGAGACCTCCAGATCCCGGCCCTGCATCGGCACCTTGGCGAGCCCGAAGTCCACCACCCGCACATGGATCTCCTCGCCGTGCATCTCGTCGAGCAGCACGTTCTCGGGCTTGAGATCGCGGTGGATGATGCCGAGGGCGTGGGCCTCGGCCAGGGACTTGCCGATCTGGCGGGCGATGCGCAGCGCCCCGGCCTGGGACAGCCGCCGCCCCTCCATCAGGTCGGCCAGGGTGCCGCCGTCCAGGTACTCCATGGCGATGAAGAGGCGCTTGTCGGCGAGCTGGCCGAAGTCGATGAGCTTCACCGTGTTGTGGTGGCGCAGCTGGCTGATGATGCGCGCCTCGTTGAGGAAGCGCGCCACGGTCTGCTCGTCCCCCATCTTGGCCGGCAGCAGGATCTTCAGGGCGACGAGGCGCCCGATGGGCTCCTGGCGGGCCTTGTAGACGAAGCCCATGCCCCCCTCACCCACCCGCTCCAGGACCTGGTAGCGCCCGGCGACGAAGTGCCCGAGCAGCGGATCGTTCACCGCTTCACCTCCACCAGCCCCCGGGGGTCGAAGCTCTCGACGGGCTCGTCCAGATAGCCGCGCGCATTGCACACCACCCGCGTCTTGCCGATCCAGTAGTCCACCCCGAAGTGGGTGTGGCCATGAATCCAGAGGGCCGCCCCGCTCTGGGCCACGAAACCGTCCAGCGGCGAGGCGTATGCCGCGCGCACGAGGCCGCGGTCATGGGGATCCAGCGATCGCCCGCTGGGGGCGTGGTGCGTCACCACCACCACCGTCTCGCCGGCGAGGCGGGCCAGGGCCGCGCGCAGCCAGGCGAGGGCCTCGCGGTGAAACCGAATGGTATCGGTGGGTTGCAGCAGCCGGGGGGGCTGATCGGCCGGGGTGCCCGGCAAGTCCGCCGCGGGCCCCACCTCGATGGAGCGGTAGTCCGCCATGGCCCAGCGCAGGGCCGTGGCCGCCTTCCACGGGCTGCCGAAGAGGCCCATGTCCGTCCAGAGCGTGCAGCCCAGGAACACCACGTCGCCGACGCGGACCTCCCCCTGCTCCAGCACATGGATGCCCAGCTCGCGGCCCTTCGCCACCATGTGCGCGACGTGATCCGGCAGGCGGCGCCCGTAGCACTCGTGGTTGCCGAGCACGTAGACGATGGGCCGATCGCCGAACGTCCGGCGCGCCCAGGCCAGCCCCTCGTCCCCGGTGTGGATGTCGCCGGCCAGGACGACGCAGTCCACGGGCAGCGGGGGCGGCTCGAAGCCACCGAAGTCCAGGTGCAGGTCGCTGAACACGCGCAGCCGCATGGATCGGGAATGACAGATCCCGCCAGTGGACGAAAGGCCCATGGTACAACCGCCCCCGCGACGAGGCGGGGAGAAGGGTGCGCGCAGGACTCCTCATGGCGCTGGTGCTGGCGGGCTGTGGCGCCCCGAAGCCGCCGGAGCTGGTGGTCTACGCGGCCTCCTCGCTGACGGACGCCTTCCAGGCGCTGGGCCCCGCGTTCGAGGCGGCCCACCCCGGGGCGCGCGTCACCTTCGCCTTCGCGGGCAGCCAGACACTGCGGCTGCAGCTCGAGCAAGGCGCCCCCGCCGACGTCTTCGCCTCCGCCGACGCCCGCCACCTGGACGCCCTCGGGCCGCGGCTGACGGGCCGGCACGCCCTGGCCCAGAACGCGCTGGTGGTGGTCACGCCCCTGGATGACCCGGCCGGCATCGCCACCTTCGCCGATCTGCCCCGGGCGCGGCGCCTGGTGGTGGGCGCCGCCGAGGTCCCCGTGGGCCGGTACACCGCGGCGCTGCTGGACCGCGCGGCGGCGCAGCTCGGGCCGGCCTTTCGCGCGGGGGTCGAGGCCGCCGTCGCCTCTCGGGAGGCCAACGTCCGCCTGGTGCGGGCCAAGGTGGAGCTGGGGGAGGCCGACGCGGCCATCCTCTACCGCAGCGACGTCACGCCCCGGCTGCGGGTGGTGCCCATCCCGCCGGCCCTCGCCGCCCCGACCCGCCTGGAGCAGGCCCGGCTCCGCGACGCCCCCCACCCCGCCCTGGCCGACGCCTGGCTGGCCTTCACGACCACGCCGGCCGCGCGGGCCATCCTCGCCCGGCACGGCCTCGGGGCCCCCTGACCGATGGGGGATCGCCGACTCCACCCCGCGGATCTGCTGGGCTTCTTCCTGCTGGCGCTCATCGCCCTGCCCGTCGGGGCGCTGGTGGCGACGACCGGCCTGGCCGAGCTGCGCGCCGGCCTCGCCCACCCCCTCGTCGGCCCGGCCCTGGCCCTGAGCGCCCGGACGACGGCCGCCAGCCTGGCCATCGTCGTCGCCCTCGGCACCCCGCTCGCGTGGCGCCTCGCCCGGCGGCCGGGCCCGGGCCTGGTGGAGATCCTGGTGAGCCTGCCGGTGGTCATCCCGCCCGCCGTCCTGGGCGTGGCGCTGCTGGCCGCCTTCGGGCGTCGCGGCCTGCTGGGCGGCCTGGGCCTGCCGTTCACGGAGGCGGCCGTCATCGTGGCCCAGGTGGTCGTGGCCGCGCCCTTCTACGTGCAGGCGGCGGCCGCCGCGTTTCGCCGGGTCGACCCCGACCTGCTGCTCGTCGCCCGCACCCTCGGCGCCGGCCCGGCGCGGGCCTTCTTCGGCGTGGCCGTGCCGGCGGCCCTGCCGGGCCTGCTCGGCGGCGCCGCCCTGGCCTGGGCCCGGGCCCTCGGCGAGTTCGGGGCCACGCTCCTGTTCGCGGGCAACCTCTCGGGCCGCACGCAGACGATGCCGCTGGCCATCTACACCGCCCTCGAGGCCGACGTGGGCGTGGCGCGGGCGCTGGCGCTCGTCCTGGCCGCCGCCGCCGTCGGCGTCCTGCTGCTCGTCTGGGCGCTGCCGCGCTGGTGGGGGCGCGCGCGATGAGCTGGGATCTGGACGCCCGGGCCCGCTTCGGCCCCCTCGACCTGCACATCCGGCTGGCGACCGACGCCCCGGTGCTGCTCGTGGTGGGCCCCAACGGCGCCGGCAAGACGTCGCTCCTGCGCCTGATCGCCGGGGTGCGCCCGCTGGCCGCCGGCCACCTGCGCCTCGCCGGCCGCGACCTCGCCCCCCTGCCCCCCGAGGGCCGCGGTATCGGCTATGTACCCCAGAACTCTGGACTTTTCCCGCACCTCACCGCGCTCGGCAACGTGGCCTTCGGCCTGCACGCCCTGCCCCGCGCCGCCCGCGCCGCCCGCGCCCGCGCCCTGCTGGCCGAGGTCGACGCCGAGCACCTGGCCGACCGCCTGCCCCGCGCGCTCTCGGGGGGCGAGCAGCAGCGCGTCGCCCTCGCCCGCGCCCTCGGCCCCGCGCCCGGCGCCCTCCTCCTGGACGAGCCGCTCGCCGCCCTCGACGTCAGCGCCCGCCGGGCCCTGCGCCAGCACCTCGCCGACCGGCTCGCCCGGGCGGGCCGGCCCGCGGTGATCGTGACCCACGACCTGCGCGACCTCCTGGCGTTGCCCGGCGAGGTGGTGGTGCTCGAAGCGGGCCGCGTCACCCAGCACGGCCTGGCCGCCACGCTCGCGGCGGCCCCGGCCAGCGACTTCGTGGAGGAGCTCTTCAGCCCGCTGCGCGGGGGTCAACGGACGTAGAGGGCCACGCCGTACGTCGTGTCCACGCAGGCCCGCTCCCCGCAGGGCGGCCGCACCTCGAGCCAGGCGGCGCCGTCCCGGGGGGCGCGCCAGGCGACGCTCCGCCCGGTCACCCAGGCCCCTCCGCCGTCGGAGCGCCCGCCATCGACCGCCTCGTCGGCCAGGACGCCGCCCGCGGCGTCCACGAACCGCAGCTCCGGCAGGGCGGCGTGGCTGGCCGCCGCCGGGCTCCACGCGAGCACGGTCTGGCCGGCGCGCAGCTCGATCCGGAAGAGGTCGACCTCGCGGTCCGCCTGCGTCCGGCCGGCCACGGTGCCCCGCACCTCGGTGGCCGGCAGGATGGTCGGGGCCTGGTCCGGCGTGTCGTTGGGCTCCACCTCGACCAGCGGCCGGGTGGGGAGGCCGAGATCGAAGAGCCGCCCCGTCACGGTGACCCGGCGCGGCCGGAACCAGCCATCGCGCACGCCAAAGCGGAGCGTCGCGGGGCCGTCGGCCACCTGGAACAGCGTCTGCTGCGCGGCGGCGCCAGGCGCGGGGGGGAAGAACGCGTACAGGCCCTCGGCCACCACCTCCCCCGTCCCTTCGGCCGTGGCGGCCTCCAGCCAGACGGCGTGGTCGGGCGGCAGCGTCGCCTCGTACCAGGCCGTCTCCCCGGCGCCCACGTCCAGCACGTCGTCCAGGGGGAAGCGCGCCGCCCGGGTGTCCGGCTGCACCACGTGGGCCTCGATGGTGTAGCCGAAGTCGTCGCCCCCGAGGCCCGCGGGCGAGGCGTCGTCGAGGGGCCAGTTGCGTTGATCGTCCACCCGCACCCACCAGCGGCCCTCGCCGGCCCACGCCAGGGCCGCGACCCCCGCCTCCCCCACCGCCAGGCCGGCCGAGGTCCGGGTCACCCCGCCCGACAGGCCCGAGCCCCGCCAGGCCTCCAGGGCCGGGGCGAGGCCGGGGCCGGTGGCCCGCACGACGACGCGCAGGGTGGCGTCGGCGCCCACCTCGACCGCGAAGGCATCACCGCCGAAGAAGGCCCCCTCCGCCTCCCGGAGCTGCTCCTCCAGGCGCGCGCCCGGGCGCAGCAGGCGGGGGGTGGCCACGTCCGCCTCCAGGGTGAAGGCGTCGGCATCCCGGGCCCCGCGGGCCTGGGCGACGAGCCAGTAGGGGTGGAAGCACGCCCCGCCGAACACGCTCGCCGGGTCGTCCCCCAGGGCCCCCTCCACGTCGACCCCCTCCGGGAACACCTCGTCCCAGCCGCCCACGTCGCGCCGGTCGAAGAGGCTGTAGAGCCAGAGCCGCTCGATGGGGGGGCCTGCCCGGGCGACGAAGGGGTCGAAGTGCGAGCACTCCGCGTCCAGCAGCCGCTGGGCCTGGGTCTCGACCGACGACGACAGCGGGAAGATCACCACGTCGTCCCCGCCGAGGGCCACCAGGGCGTGCTCGCCCGCCGGCAGCGGCAGCGCCCGGGGCTCGACCAGCGCGGTCTGGAGACGATACGCCGCGTCGGCCCCCTCGACGACGAGCACGTACTCGCCGTCGGCAGGCGCGAAGAGCTGCAGGCGGTCGTCGTCGCCGAGGGTCTGCGTCGGCTCGTCGCGGTCGACCGCCCGGGCCCGCACCGACACCGACCCGGCGGCGCGCACCTCCAGGACGGCGCCGGCGGCCAGGTAGGTCGCGAACACGTCGCGATCGGCGCCCCCGTCCACCTGACCCTCCAGCGCGTCCCCCGGCCGGAAGGGCGTCGGGCTGCACCCGGCGCAGGGCGCCTCGCCCGGCACCGCGTCGTTGGGCTCCTGCTCCGCCACCACCTGCGGCTCCGGGGGGCCGCAGGTCCCCCCGCGGCAGACGTCCCCCGGGGGACACGCCTCCACCTCGAGCTGGCAGGCGAGCGACCGCTGGCAGCGGGGGACGAGGCGTTCGTCGCCGTGGCAGACGGCGGGCCCGCAGAGGGTGCCCGCGCGCGCGCAGGCTGGCGCCGATCCCGTCTTCGACCGGCTGGCCTTCGGCGAGGGTGCCCGCGCGCGCGCAGGCTGGCGGGGCCGCGTCGACGGCGGCGTCGGGGGCGGCGTCGGGTCGCCCGGCCTCGGCGGCGGGCGTGCCATCGGGGCCGGCGTCGGCCTCGAGGTCGGGATCCCCGCAGCCCAGGAAGAGCCCGAGGGCGACCAGGACCAGTCGGCGGCATGGGTGGGTGTTCATCGCACCACCTCCTCTCCACGCTCACGGCCTGGACACTCAAGGAGCGTGCCCGTCGCGAGGCTGCCTGGGTGGACGCGGCGTGTTCCCGGTGGGGAGCGCGCGAGGCATCGAGGGGTGGGCGGGGTACCGGCGGACGCCCCCGACCGGCGAGAGACCCCGTCCGTTCGAGCGGTTGCAGGGTCGCCCCCTGGGCGAGGGGCGACGAGCGCGGGGCGGCGCCGGGCCCTCGTCAGACCGGCGCGTCGGTGCTCAGGAGGCTGCGGAAGTGGCTGCGCAGGTTCACGGCGGCCCCGCCCGGGAAGATCGGGCGCAGCACCATCGGGCGGCTCACCATGCGGGGCCGATCCTCATCGCGCTGCCAGACCATGTCGATGCGGGGCGCCCGCAGCCCGCCCCAGCGGCGGTGGACCTCCTGCACCTGGCGCTCGGTGTAGTAGATGATGTTGGCGTTCTCCTGCAGGTAGAACGTCCAGTCCCGCCCGCGGCGAACGCCCACCACCATGCCCCAGGGCACCACCTGCTCGATGGCGATGCGGGAGCCGCGCGCCTCACGGGTGTGATAGTGCTGGTTGAGGTGGGTCTGATAGTCCAGGGTCGACTGGGTGGTCCCGTACCCCTCGGGCGTCCGCACCCCAGGCTGCGTCACATACGCCCGCTTGCTCGTGTGCGTCCCGATGGCGCCCAGGTTCGCGTTGAGCCCGTGGCCGTGCCCGGCGATGTAGCGGACGAAGTCCTCCCAGAAGTCGTGCGCATCGCGGGCGATGTCGCCGTTCTTCCCGCAGTGCATCACGGTCGGGTTCTGCTGCGTCCCCTTCACCACGATGGAGCAGCCCGACAGCGCCGTCGTGAAGAACACCGTCGGGTGCTCTTCGACGTTGTTGTTGTTGATATCGGGCAGCGTCATCTCGGTGACCCCGCCCCGCGCGTCCCAGGGCAGGAAGTAGATCGGCCGGCTGTGCGCCACCTGGGCCGACGTGACGACCATCTGCAGCGTCCCCGCCGTCCCCGTCCCACCTACGCGGATCACATGCTGCGTGTTGCGCTCCAGCTTCGCCCAGCCTACGCGGTGCTTCCGCTTGATGGTGGTATGGCGAAAGCCGTCGAACTCGCCGTCCCCGCCCCCGAAGAGGTGGACGTTGCCGCTGGTGTCCGCATACCTCGACCGGTCGGCCCAGTCACTGGGCGGCTCGACCGAATAGCGGCGTACCAGCGCGTAGGTCTGTTCTGCGTCTGTCAGCGGCTGCGTGTATTGATTGGCCACGAAGACCTCCCACTCGTCTGGCTGGTTTACCGGGCGCCTGTCTGGCTCCCCCCAGCACCATGTCGGACGCCCCGGCGGAGGTCAACCCAGAGCCCCCCGCCGGCCCGAGCCGCCGCCCAGCGCCCGCCCACCCCCACCCCCGCGCCGCCCGCAAGCCCCCCCACTCGCCTACCGGGTAGACCCACGGGACGCTGCAATCGTGCGCTGTGGCTGGATGCGCTCGGGGTGCGTTCGGGGGTGCCAGGGGTCAGACAGGCGCTCGGTTGGTCCTGGGGGGTGTCTCTGCGGGCGCCGCGCCCCGATCGGCGACGTGGACGCGGGCCTCGGCGCGCGCCCCGGACGCACCACGCCCAGCCACCCCCCGTCGCGGCTGGACGCCCCCTCCACCTGGATCCGCCGGCGGGCCGTCAGGCCGCGCCGGCTCGCGGTCGCCTCGGTCGCGAGAAGGCCGGCGGCAGCGTGTGCGCCGGCCACGGGATCATCACCTGCGTCGGGTCGTCCTGCCAGGCGTAGTAGGCCAGCGTCGACACCGTGTAGGCCGCACGCAGCTCCTCATGCACCTCCCGCCACCGCTGCTGGTGCTCCTTGGGCCCATGCACCACCGGCGCCGGGCTGCGGTCCCGTGTCTTCGGCCGCGTCATCGGGTCGATCCGCCGCAGCGCCTCCGGCTCCGGAATCCGCACGCCCGCCTTCTTCCGCCGAGGCCGCGCCTCCGCCGCCAGCCCGTCCGCCAGCGTCCACATCAGCGCCCGGTGGTCCTTCGCCGACAGCTCCTCCAGCCCCGGCAGCCGGTCGACGCGGACCTTCAGCGTCATCGGCTCCTGGTTCGCGTACCGGAACACCCCCTCCACCGCCTTGCCGAACAGCAGGAAGGGCGTCGAGCACGGGAACACATCATCCGCCGGGTGCCGCACCAGGAACTGCGCCGTCGCCTGCCCCATGATGTAGCGCAGCCGCTCCAGCGCGTGCTCCAGCGTCGTGATCTGGATGCAGTGGTTCTGCTCCAGCAGGCTGCCCGTCCGGTCCAGCAACTTGTTGATCCGCTTCGAGATTTCTCGCAGCGTCCACTCCAGGAACGCGCTCTTCTGGCGCAGCGTCGGGGCCCCGATGAGCAGGTGCAGGTGGTTGGACAGGAAGTGGAAGGCGTAGACGTCGATGAGCGGGAACATCCGCTGGGCCTGGGCCAGCACGCCCAGCAGGATCTCGGAGCACTTCTCCGTGGGCACGAGCGCGAAGCGGTCGTCGACCACCTTGCTCGTCGTCTCGTAGATCATCATGAGCATCCCCAGCCGCGCGGTGTGGACCGCGTACTCGGGCAGCTCGATGCGCAGCTTCTCGGCCATTTCGGGGGCCTCCTCTTTCGGTTGCCCCCTTCACATCGGTCAGTCGCGGCGCGTGTCGCGCACTTTCTGAAAAAAAGTCGACGCCTGGGCGCTGCCTACTCCGCCGCGACCTGCGCGAGCGGCGCCCACCCGCCGGGGCCGGTGCCCGTCTCGAGCGTCCACGCGAGCTTCCCATCGGCGCCCGCCGTCAGGACGCCGCGGATGAACCGCCCCACGCCAGGCGTGCCGTCCTGGCCGACGGCCTCGTAGAGCTCCAGCCGGAACGGCTTCGCGGTGAAGCCGGGGGTGCCGATCGGCCGGTCGTCGAAGTCCTGGGCGTCCAGCGTGAGCGGCGCCGGCAGCGCCTCGAACGCGTGCAGGCACATCATGATGTGCACCATGCCCAGGCCCGCGTCCTCCAGGCTGCCCGACTGCCGCAGCCAGGCGGTGGCGGCGGCGGGGCCGCGGGCCGCCTCGATCTGGCCGTCGGCGCGCGTCGGGACGAGGCGGGCGATCGTCCCCTCGGTCGGGTGCGTCAGGGTGACCTTGTAGAAGCCCTTGAGGTGCGGCACCTCGCGGCAGACCTGCACGGTGTGGGCGGGCAGCCCCAGCAGGCGCGGCGCTTCCGCGCAGGTGAAGGCCTCCGGCGCGGGGGCGCCGCTCGCCGGGGCGGTCTGGGTCGGGTCGGGCACCGGTTCACCTCCAAAGCAGGCAGCGGGCAGCAGCACCAGGCTCGCGAGCGCAATCAGCCATCCGGGACGACGCCGGCTGCTCATGCCGGCACGATCGTCGACGTGGGCTCCACCTCGGCGGCCGCCGGCGCGCCGGGGGGCGCCGCCATGGCCCCGGGGGCCGCGCCCGCCTGCGTCTCGATGCTCGGGGAGTTCTGCAGCTGGGTGAAGAAGGTGTTGAAGTCCTTGCCCTCGCCCCGCGACGCAGGGACGCCGCCGCCGGCGTACTTCGAGGTGAAGGACTCCGCGAACATCTCGACGGGGCTCGACAGGCTGTACCAGCCCAGCGTCGACACGCAGTTGGTGTAGGCCGCGTTGTCGTACTTCGCGAAGGCCCCCCGGTGGCCGCCGACGTTGCGCGTCGCGTAGATCCACACATCGCCCGTCGGGGTGTAGCCCGAGAACTGGTAGGCGTTGGCCTTGGCGCCCGCGATGGAGCTGTTGCTCAGCACGCCCTGGACGTACTTGAACATCTTCTCCCCGGCGAAGCGCGGCACGCTGGCGATCATCGAGAGCTTCTGGTTCTTGCCCAGGCCGCTGACCGCCGCCGTCACCGAGTTCCCGGTGGGCTCGGCGCCCGTCGAGACGACCGCCGTGAGCCAGGCCGCGACGTCGTCGGCGGTGACCGTGTAGGTGATGGTCGGATCCGTGGCGTCGATCAGCTCGTCGGGCGTGGCCGCCGACGCGTTCGTCAGGCTCCAGTACGCCGCCTTGAAGTCGGCCGCGCTCTTGCCGCCCTCCCAGCCGCCGTACGCGGTGGCGAAGTCGTTGCCGGTGACCGGCACGTTCTCGTACTTGGCGACGCCCGTGGAGTGGCCGAACTCGTGGATGGCGTGGTTCTGGAAGTAGGTGATGGCCGCCGTGCGGTTGTCGTCACCGCCCGTCGCGGTGCGGTCCTCGCCGCCGCCCACCGAGTCGGCCACGCCGTTCTGATCGGCGCCGGCCCGCCGGCCCACGACGTCACCCTGGTTCACCGGCGTCCAGACGCCGCTGTTGCTGACGGCGCCGTTCGCCGCCACGACCTGGCCCAGCTCCTGCGCCCCGGTGCCATAGACCTGGATGGTCACCACGCCGCTCCCGGCGTAGGACGTGGGGATGTCGCGCAGGACGGGCGTGGACCACCGGTGGTACTCCGTCGAGGCCACCGGCGAGTTCTCCCACCAGTAGAACTCCTCCTGCGCCGCGAACTGCAGGGTGTTCGTGGCCGACGCCGCCATGCGGGAGACGCGCTGCATGATGTTGAAAAACGCCGCGAAGCCGGCATCCGACGGGTCCACCGGGATGGGCCGCTTGGCCACCCGGTACGTCCGCCCGGCGCCGTCCGTGTGCGTGATGCCGGTGCCGTACGCGACGTTGGTGATCTCGCCGGCCTTGCGCAGCTGCGTCTGGGCGAAGAGCTTGGGGAAGACGGCATCCATCTGCGGGCGGGTGCGCGCGGTCGCGTCCCCGAAGAGCGTGTAGAGGCCCCGGTAGGTGTCCTCGTCGGCCGTCGGCGACGCCCCCGCGATGACCGCGTCGATGAGGTTCTGGTTGTCGACCGCCGTCTTCCACGCCGCGCCGTCCGTGCCCGCCGCCAGCTTCAGCAGATCGTCGGTGTGGCCCGTCGCCAGCAGGCCGGCCGCCCAGTCGTCGTTCGGCGTCACCAGCGGCAGCATCTGATCGATGGGGCGCGTCCCCCAGAGCTTGAGCTTGTCGGTGGCGGTGCCGCCGCACAGGCGCATCGCCTCGATGACCTCTTCGTCCTTCAGCTCCCCGAAGACCGCCGTCACGCCCGCGTCGCCGTAGATGGACGGCCGCTCCGTCTCCGGGGTGGCCTGGATGACGCCCAGGATCTGCTCCCAGCTCGTCGCCCCCTCGGCCGCGCACCAGGCGATGCGCTTCGCCAGGGGCCCACCCAGCAGCCCCACCGCCTCGATCATCTCCTCGTCGTTGCACTCGCTGACGAACATCGACTGCAAGTCCGCGTGATCATAGACCTTCAGCCGCTCGTCGGCGGGCGCCGGCTCGATGCGGATGCGCATGGCGGCCCAGTCGGTGCCCTCCTCGTTCATCCACTTGAGCTTCCAGACGAGGTCGCCGCCCAGCAGGTCCACCAGGATGGCCATCTCGTCGTTGCCGCACATGCGGGTGAAGTAGGGCAGCCAGGCGTTGTCCCGCAGCTCGGCGCGCTCCGTGGGCGGCGCGGCGACGATCTTGGCGTGCAGGGCGTCCCAGCTCGTGCCCTCCTCGTCCATCCAGCGGATCTTGTTGGCCAGCGTGAACCCGAGCAGGTCGACCAGCGCCGCCATCTCGTCGTTGCCCAGCTCGCCCACGAAGCGGTCGCGCCAGACGGTGTTGCCGAGGGCCCGACGCTGCCCCATGTCGGAGCAGGCCTGGATGATGGTGCGCAGGATGCCGAAGTCGGTCCCCTCGTCGAAGGACCACTCCAGGGCCTTGGACAGGCTGCCCCCCTGCCGCACGAGCGCGCGGCAGGCGGAGCCCATGGTGTCGTTGCCGAAGCAGCTCGTCGCGAGGCTCTGGTAGGCGCGGAGCACGCTGTTGGCCTGGGCCGGCGTGCACTGGCCCATCAGGCGGATGGCCTCCTGCTCCTCGCCATCGTCGAGGGCGGTGCGGATGCGATCCGTCAGCGGCGCGGTGCCCCCACCAGCGGCGGGCGGATCGTCGAACTGCACGGGGCCATCGAGCTGGTGCTGGACGCCCTGGGTGGCGGTGCTGCCGCCGCTGGGGCCGGAAGACAGCAGCGTCTCCGCGGACTTGCCCTGGACCACCAGGTCCGCCACGGCGTCTGCGTGCTGCTCGTAGGGATCGCCGGCCTGGCCGACGCCGCCCTTCAGCTGGACGCCCTGGCGCTGCTGGACGACGTGGGCCGCCTCGTGGGCAGCCGTGTGCAGGTCGGGCTCGCCCTTGAACGCGACGTGGTTCCCGGTGGCGAAGCCGGCCGAGCCCATCTCGGCGTTGGCCAGCTCGGCCGCGCCGCCGACGTGGGCCTGCACCCCCGAGACGTCGTGGCCGCCGAAGGAGCCCTGGATGGCGTCCAGGTGCGGGAGCGACTGGGCCGCCCCCGCGATGCCGGCCGCGGCCGTCTGCTGGATGTTCTCGGTGCGCGCGGCGCCCGCGTCGAGCTGGACCAGCTCGGCGCTCTGCTGCGAGCGGCTCGGGGAGTCATCGACGGCCCCGGCGCCCGAGAGCTCGACGCTCTGCAGGGAGGGGGCGATGGAGTGCTGCACGGGCCCGACCTGCGGCCCCGCGACGGCCGGCGCCGGCGCGGGGGCAGGCGCGGCGGCCTTCTCTCCCTCTGGTTCCTTCACGAGATCCCCTCACGGCGCGGCGCAGTGAGGGCAGCTTAGCGAAATCTCCACACGCCAGCGACGCCGATCACCGGGGCGCCGCCCGGCACGGGCCCGATGGGGACGCCCAGACCGGCGAAGATTGCCGCGACGCGGAGGCCGAGAGGGGCGTATCCTCACGAGACTCACTTCGTTTCAGCACGTGGTGGGGTGTGTCGGCCGGTCGGGGGAGACGAGATGGCGCAGAGGCGCGCGTGGGGGGCGGCCTTCCTGGTCGCGTGGCTGGTGGCGGCGTGCGACAGCGGCGGGGGTGGAGGGACGCCGCCGGCCGCCGACTCGGGCCCGCCTGGCCGCGCCGACGCCCGGCCGCCGGACGATCTCACCCTCGAGGGGGAGGTCGCGGAACTCTTCGCCAGCCGGTGCGTGGGCTGCCATGTGGGCGGCCCGGCCGAGGCCGGCCTGCGCCTCGACAACCTGCCCGTCGCGACCATCGGCGTCCCCTCCACCGAGGGCCCGCTCCGCCTGGTGGATCCCGGCCACTGCGACCGCAGCTACCTGTACCGCAAGGTCGAGGGCACCCACGCCGAGGTGGGCAGCGGCGACGTCATGCCCATCGGCTTCGCCCGCCTCACGAGCCCCGAGCTCGAGCTCGTCTGCGCGTGGATCGAGTCGCTGCCGGCCGAGCAGTTCCCCGAGGACTGCAGCGTAGAGGGCGACGAGGACGAGGACGGCTTCGCCGACTGCGCCGACACCGACTGCCAGGGGGCCCCGCCCTGCCTCCCCGAGGACTGCGAGAGCGGCATCGACGAGGACGGCGACGGGGCCATCGACTGCGCCGACACCGAGTGCCGCGGCCTCCCGGTCTGCCGGGTGGAGGACTGCAGCAGCCGGGGCGACGAGGATCTGGACGGCTTCGCCGACTGCGACGACGACGACTGCGCCGACCACCCCACCTGCACGGGGGAGAACTGCGGCAACGGGCAGGACGACGACCTGGACGGGGACGTCGACTGCGACGACACGGACTGCGCGGACGCGCTCACGTGCCAGCCCGAGAACTGCAGCAACGGCGAGGATGACGACGGCGACGGCCTCGTGGACTGCGCCGACGAGGAGTGCAGCGCCCGGCGCAGCTGCCAGCCCGAGATCTGCTTCGGGGGCGAGGACGAGAACGGCGATGGCCTGACCGACTGCGAGGATCCGCGCTGCCAGGCCGATGAGCCGCGCTGCCGCATGGAGCAGTGTGGCAACGGCGTCGACGACAACGACGACGGCCGCGTCGACTGCGCCGATCCCGACTGCGCCCAGAGCGTCGTGTGTCGCGCCGAGCTGTGTGACAACGGCGTCGACGACGACGGCGACGGGCAGGTCGACTGCGCGGACGCCGCCTGCGTGGACACGCCGACGTGCCGGGCCGAGGACTGCCGCAACGGCCGTGACGATGACGCCGACGCCCTGGTGGACTGCGCCGATCCCGACTGCGTGGGCGCGGCGGGCTGCGTCCCCGAGGTCTGCGGCGATGGGGCCGACAACGATCTCGACGGGGACGTCGACTGCGCCGACGCCGACTGCGCCCGGGCGGTGGCGTGCCGGCCGGAGCTCTGCGCCAACGGCATCGACGACAACGCCGACGGCCTGACCGACTGCGCCGATCCCGTCTGCGCCCGCAGCCTCGCCTGCCAGCCCGAGATCTGTGACAACGGCATCGACGACGACGCCGATGGCTGGTTCGACTGCGGCGACGAGGAGTGCGCCGACGCGCTCGTCTGCCAGCCCGAGATCTGTGACAACGGCGTCGACGACAACGGCAACCGCCTCGTCGACTGCGCCGAGCCGGCCTGCGCGCGGGCCCCGCGCTGCCAGCCCGAGCGGTGCGGGAACGGCGTCGACGACGATCTCGACGGCCTGGTGGACTGCGCGGACGACGGCTGCGCCAACGCCCTGCTCTGCCGCCCCGAGGACTGCGGCAACGGCATCGACGACGACGGCGACGCCCGCGTCGACTGCGCCGATCCCGAGTGCGCCGACGCGCGGCGCTGCCAGCCGGAGATCTGCGACAACCAGATCGACGACGACGATGACGGCCGCGTCGACTGCGCCGACACCGAGTGCGCCGACGCCCTGCGCTGCCAGCCCGAGCGGTGTGGCAACGACCGCGACGACAACGGCGACGGCCTCGTCGACTGCGCCGATCCCACCTGCGCGGCCAGCGTGATCTGCCGGCCGGAGCTCTGCGGCAACGGCGTCGACGACAACGCCGACGGGCGCATCGACTGCGCCGACGCCGACTGCTTCGAGGCCCTGAGCTGCCAGCCCGAGCTCTGCGACAACGGCCGCGACGACGACGGGGACGGTCGCGCCGACTGCCTGGACACCGACTGCGCTCGCGCGACGCCCTGCCAGACCGAGATCTGCGTCGACGGCCTCGACAACGACGGCGACGGCCGCGTCGACTGCGCCGACGCCGACTGCGCCCTGACGCCGGCGTGCCAGCCCGAGATCTGTGACAACGGCCGCGACGACGACGCCGACGGCCTCGTCGACTGCGCCGACCCCGGCTGCCGCGCCGCCCCCGCCTGCCAGCTCGAGATCTGCGACAACCGGCGCGACGACGACGCGGACGGGCGGGTGGACTGCGACGATGGCCTGTGCGCCGACGACCCGGCCTGCGTGCCCGAGCAGTGCGCCAACGGCGTCGACGACGACGATGACGGGGCGGTGGACTGCGACGACGCCGAGTGCGCGCTCGCCCGCGCCTGCCAGCCCGAGACCTGCGACAACGGCGTGGACGACAACGGCGACGGCCGCACCGACTGCGCCGACGCCGCCTGCCTGCGGGCCCGCGTCTGCCAGCCCGAGGACTGCGCCAACGGCGTGGACGACGACGGCGACGGCCGCACCGACTGCGCCGACGCGGAGTGCACGCTCGCCCGCGCCTGCCAGCCCGAGATCTGCGACAACGGCCACGACGACGACGGCGACGGCCAGGCCGACTGCCTCGACGCGGACTGCGCGGGGGCCCCGGGCTGCCAGATCGAGCGCTGCGTCGGCGGGCTGGACGAAGACGGCGACGGCCGCGTCGACTGCGCCGATCCCGACTGCGACGGCGACGCGGCCTGCGTGCGGGAGCTGTGCAACAGCGGCCGCGACGACGACGGCGACGGCCTCGTGGACTGCAACGACCCGGATTGCCTTGGGTTTTCGGGGTGCTCGGTGGAGGACTGCGGCAACGGCCGCGATGACGACGCCGACGGCGCCATCGACTGCGCCGACCCGGACTGCGCTCAGGCCGTCCGGTGCCAGGCCGAGATCTGCGACGACGGCGTCGACAACGACGGCGACGACCGGGCCGACTGCGCCGACGCCGACTGCGCCGCCGATCCGCGCTGCGAGCAGCGCGCGTGCCGGCGCCGGTGCCCGCCGGAGGACTGTGGGAACGGCCAGGATGACGACGGCGACGGCGAGGTCGACTGCGCCGACGCCGACTGCCAGGACGCGGCCATCTGCCAGGTCGAGGACTGCCGCAACGGCCAGGACGACGACGGCGACGGCCTGACCGACTGCCGCGACGCGGACTGCGCGGCCGAGCCGACGTGCGTGCCCGAGCGGTGCGCCAACGGGGCCGACGACGACGGCGACGGCCTCGTCGACTGCGCCGACCCCGAGTGCGCGCGTGACCAGCGGTGCGCGTCCGAGATCTGCACGAACGGCATCGACGACGACGCCAACGGCCGCGTCGACTGCGCCGATCCCGACTGCGCGCAGCACCCCACCTGCCTGGACGAGGACTGCGGCAACGGCGTCGACGACGACGGCGACGGCCGCGTCGACTGCGGGGACGAGGACTGCGCGGGCGCGGCCCTCTGCCGCGTCGAGCTGTGCAGCAACGGCGTCGACGACGACGTCGACACGCGGCAGGACTGCCTGGACGCCGACTGCCAGGGCGAGCCGTTCTGCCGCTTCGAGGACTGCGCGAACGGGGTCGATGACGACGGCGACGGCTTCACCGACTGCGCGGACGGCGAGTGCGCCCAGGCCCCCGCCTGCCGGGCGGAGGTCTGCGGGAGCGGCGCCGACGACGACGGGGATGGCCTCGTGGACTGCGCCGATCCCGACTGCGGCGGCGAGCCCGTCTGCGGCCCCGAGCGCTGCGGGGACCGCGTGGACAACGACGGGGACGGCCGCACCGACTGCGACGACGCCGACTGCGCGCAGAGCGCGCTGTGCCGGCCTGAGGACTGCGGCAACGGCGCCGACGACGACGACGACGGCCTGGCCGACTGCGCCGATCCCGACTGCGCGGGCGGCCCGGCCTGCCAGAGCGAGCGGTGCGACGACGACCGGGACAACGACGGGGATGGCCGCGTCGACTGCGCCGACTCCGACTGCGCCGCCGCCATCCGGTGCCAGCCCGAGCTCTGCGCCGACGGCATCGACAACAACGGTGACGCCCTCATCGACTGCGCCGATCCCACCTGCGCGGGCGGCGCCGCCTGCGTGCCCGAGGACTGCGCCAACGGCCGCGACGATGACGCCGACCGGCTCGTCGACTGCGCCGACCCCGACTGCGTCGGCAGCGGGGCCTGCCAGGCGGAGGACTGCCAGAACGGCCGGGATGATGACGGCGACGGCCTCGTCGACTGCGCGGATCCCGCCTGCGGCCAGGCCCCGGCCTGCGCGAGCGAGCTGTGTGGCAACGGCATCGACGACGACGCCGACCGGCTCGTCGACTGCGCCGATCCCGACTGCGCCCTCGCCCAGCGGTGCCAGCCCGAGGACTGCCGCAACGGCCGGGACGACGACGCCGACGGCCTCGTCGACTGCGCCGATCCGGCGTGCGTCGAGGCCATCGTCTGCCAGCCCGAGGACTGCGCCAACGGCCGGGACGACGACGGCGACGGCCTCGTCGACTGCGCCGATCCCATCTGCGCGGAGGCCCCCACCTGCCAGCCCGAAGACTGCCAGAACCGGATCGACGACGACCGCGACGGGCGCATCGACTGCGCCGATCCCGACTGCGTCGGCGAGATCGTCTGCGCCCCGGAGGACTGCGCCAACGGCCGCGACGACGACGCCGACGGCCAGGTGGACTGCGCCGACAGCGAGTGCCTGGGCGATCCCATCTGCCGGGACGAGGACTGCCAGAACGGCATCGACGACGACGCGGATGGCTTCGCCGACTGCGCCGATCCCGACTGCGCCATCGCGGTGGGCTGCCAGCCGGAGGACTGCGCGCGGGCCGGCGACGAGGACGCCGACGGCCTGGCCGACTGCGCCGATCCCGACTGCGCGAACGCCCCGGCGTGCGTGCCCGAGATCTGCGGGGACGGCGTCGACAACGACCGCGACGGCCTGACGGACTGCGCCGATCCCGAGTGCGCCAACGCCGTCGCGTGCCGGCCGGAGGACTGCGCGAATGGCCGCGACGACGACGCCGATGGCCGCGTCGACTGCGCCGACGAGGAGTGCGTGGGGGCCGCCGTCTGCCGGCCGGAGGACTGCGCCAACGGCATCGACGACGACGCGGACGGCTTCGTCGACTGCGCCGATCCCCAGTGCGTCGCGGCGCTCGTCTGCCAGCCCGAGGACTGCGCCAACGGCCGCGACGACAATGGCGACGGCCTCGTCGACTGCGCCGACCCCGACTGCGCCCGCGCCGCCGGCTGCGCGGTGGAGGACTGCGGCAACGGCCGCGACGACGACGGCGATGGCCGCGTCGACTGCGCCGACCCCGACTGCGCCCGGGCGCCGCGCTGCCAGCCCGAGATCTGCGACAACGGCGTCGACGACGACGCCGATCGGCTCGTGGACTGCGCCGACCCCCAGTGCGCGGGCGCCCTGGTCTGCCAGCCCGAGGACTGCGCCAACGGCCGCGACGACAACGGCGACGGCCGCGTGGACTGCGACGACCCCACCTGTGAGGGCGACGAGGCCTGCGTGGGCATCCCCGCCTTCACCCAGGCCGAGATCCAGGCCCTCTTCAACCGGGACTGCGTGGGCTGCCATGTGGGCGGCGCCAGCCTGGGCGGCCTCACGCTGGACGCCCCGTTCACGGCCACGACGGTGGACGTCCCCGCCACGCGGGTGCGCATCGACCTCGATCTCATCGAGCCGGGCGACCGGAACTCGAGCTTCCTCTACCTGAAGCTCGCCGGGCTGCAGGGCGCGGTGGGCGGCAACCAGATGCCCCAGGGCGGCGTGCCCTACGACGCCGTCACCCTGGAGCGCATCGGCCGGTGGATCGACGAGCTGGCCCGCTGAGGCGGCGATCCAGAAAAGCCAGTCCTTTCAGATGGTTGCCGCCGGCGGCAGCCGGCATGTGGCCGGCGCGCTGCCAGGAAAATGCCGGACGTGTGCAGATTTCCTGCGACACGCGCGCCGACTGACCGATGGATCTTCACCTTCACAGCGCGGGAGCCGACCATGCCTCGGCCCATTCGCTTCGACCACGCCGACTACGTCGTCGTCGGCCACCGCTCCGGTGCCCCCACCACCGTCTACGACATCACGACGCCCGTCCTGGATGGCCAGTACCTGCTCCGCCCCGACGAGAGCGTCGGCCTCATCCTCGGCGTCCTGGGCCGGGCCGCCGCGCGGTGGTCCTTCGACATCTACGCCTTCCACGTCATGTCGACGCACTGGCACCTGCTCGCCGGCTTCCAGAGCCTGCGCCAGCGCGCCCGGGTCATGCGCTTCGTCAACGGCGAGATCGCGCGGCGGATCAACCGCCTGCGGGGCCGGCGCGGTCCCCTCTTCGAGCGGCGGTACACCGCCATCCAGGTCCTGAGCGACGAGCACGCGCTCGACCGGCTCACCTACATCATGGCCCAGGGCACCAAGGCCTTCGTCGTCGGCCACCCCGACGACGACCCCTTCGCCTGCTCCACCCCCCACCACCTGCACGGCACCCCCCTGCGCGGCACCTGGCACGGCGGCGACGGCCCCGTCGTCTACCCCGTCGAGATCAGCCCCCTCCCCGGCCTGGCCCACCTCTCGCCCGCCGCGCGCCAGCAGACGATGCGCCAGCTCGCCGACGACATCGCCCGCCGAGAGCGCCAGCACCGCAAGAAGGCCGGTCGACGCCTCATGGGCGCCGACGCCGCCCGCCGCATCGACCCGCGCACCCGCCAGCGCCCGCGCCCCGCCAGCCCCGCCCCCGTCGTCCACGGCACCCGCGCCCAGGAAGCCGCCTGGCGCGAAGCCTACGGTCGCGCCCGAGACGCGTACACGGAAGCCACCATCGCCTTCCGCGCCTGGCAGGCCGACCAGGCCCACCCCCTCATCCCCTGGCCGCCCGGCACCCTGCCGCCGCACTTCGCCGACGACGCCTTCTCGGTCGGCTGCCCCGCCGCCGCCCGGGCCAGCCCGGCCGGGCAGACCTAGCGGCTCCGACGCCGCCGAGCACCGAGCCGGCCCGCGGCCCCTGCCGCAGCGCCACCCGTGCGCCCGCCCGCCGGCGTCCAGCACGCCACCCACCCGCCGCCGGCCCCTCCGCGCCCCGATCAGCCCCCGCCCCCCACCCAGTCTGGCCCCCAAAGGCCGCCCCCGGCGCCCAGGATTCCACCCTCGCCGCAAAGCTGCAGGTCCTCCCCAAGATCACCTGGCACCCGGGGGGACCGCCCGAAGGCTGCGCGGAGGTCGCGCGGGTGCCGGCCGGAATGTCACCTGGCACCACCAGGGGACGGCCGGGGCCGGGCGGCCGGGCGGCGACGGCCCCGTCGAGATCAGCCCCCTCCCCGGCCTGGCCCACCTCTCGCCCGCCGCGCGCCAGCAGACGATGCGCCAGCTCGCCGACGACATCGCCCGCCGAGAGCGCCAGCACCGCAAGAAGGCCGGTCGACGCCTCATGGGCGCCGACGCCGCCCGCCGCATCGACCCGCGCACCCGCCAGCGCCCGCGCCCCGCCAGCCCCGCCCCCGTCGTCCACGGCACCCGCGCCCAGGAAGCCGCCTGGCGCGAAGCCTACGGTCGCGCCCGAGACGCGTACACGGAAGCCACCATCGCCTTCCGCGCCTGGCAGGCCGACCAGGCCCACCCCCTCATCCCCTGGCCGCCCGGCACCCTGCCGCCGCACTTCGCCGACGACGCCTTCTCGGTCGGCTGCCCCGCCGCCGCCCGGGCCAGCCCGGCCGGGCAGACCTAGCGGCTCCGACGCCGCCGAGCACCGAGCCGGCCCGCGGCCCCTGCCGCAGCGCCACCCGTGCGCCCGCCCGCCGGCGTCCAGCACGCCACCCACCCGCCGCCGGCCCCTCCGCGCCCCGATCAGCCCCCGCCCCCCACCCAGTCTGGCCCCCAAAGGCCGCCCCCGGCGCCCAGGATTCCACCCTCGCCGCAAAGCTGCAGGTCCTCCCCAAGATCACCTGGCACCCGGGGGGACCGCCCGAAGGCTGCGCGGAGGTCGCGCGGGTGCCGGCCGGAATGTCACCTGGCACCACCAGGGGACGGCCGGGGCCGGGCGGCCGGGCGCGGTTTGCCCACGCGGAAAGCGCGGTGCTACAAACCGGGCATGCGCGCATCCTTCCTGATCGTGTTCGCCCTCGCCCTCGGCGTCGCCGCCTGCAGCGACCCCGCCGAGACCGGCTGCTCCTCCGCCACCGACTGCGCGGACGGCGAGCTCTGCCGCGCCGGCGCGTGCGTGACGCCCCCCGCCTGCGCGCGGGATGGGGACTGCCCCACCGACGTCTGCCAGGGTGGCCTGTGCCGGCCGCTGCCCTGCCAGCAGGCCGCCGACTGCGCCAGCCCCGACCGCGTCTGCGTCGCCGGGGCCTGCGCGCCGGGCGACGCCTGCCAGGGTGACGAGGACTGCCCCGGCACCCGCTGCGACCGGGAGACCGGCCGCTGCACCCTGCCCGCCGCCTCGTGCGGCGATGGCGGCGCCTGCCCCGTCGGGGAGCGCTGCGTCGCCGACCGCTGCCTGCCGGCCGAGGCCTGCGGCGACGACGAGGGCTGCCCGGCCGACGCCTTCTGCGACGCCGGCCGCTGCCACACCGGGTGCCGCCTCGCCGAGGGGGCCTGCCCCGCCGGCACCCGCTGCGACCCCATCCGCCGGACCTGCGAGGGCTGCGCGGCCGAGGCGGACTGTGGCGAGGGCGAGTACTGCAGCCCCGACGGGTGCCTGCCCGGCTGCCGCCCCGATGGCACTGGTTGCGCCGTTGGTGAGGCCTGCGATCCCATGACGCACACCTGCCGCTGCGCCGACGACGCCGCCTGTGCCGAGGGCACGTACTGCGACGCCGACGGCGCCTGCGCCCCCGGCTGCCGCCTCGACGGCGCGGGCTGCGCCGAGGGCCTCGCCTGCGATCCTGGCACCCGCGCCTGCCGCTGCCCCGACGACGACGCCTGCCCCGCCAACCAGTACTGTGACACCACCTGCCAGCCGGGCTGCCGCGTGGGGGCCTGCCCCGACGGCCAGATCTGCGACCTCGAGACCCGCGAGTGCCGCCCGCCCGGCATGCGCTGCGACCGCGATCTGGACTGCCCCGCCGCCGAGTACTGCGCCGAGGGCGGCTGCGCCCCGGGCTGCCGCGAAGGGGGCTGCCCCAACGGCCAGCTCTGCGATCCCGCCAACCGCCTCTGCCTCTGCAACCAGGACGCGGGCTGCCCCCAGGGGTCGTGGTGCGACGCCGGCATGTGCACGCCGGGCTGCCGGGCGGATGGCTCGGGCTGCGCCAGCGGCCGCTGCGACGCCGCCAGCCACCGCTGCCGCTGCGACGGCGACGGCCAGTGCGTCGCGGGGGAGTTCTGCGACGGGGGCCTCTGCGCGCCCGGCTGCCGCCTCGCCCCCGATGACTGCGCCGTCGGCCGCTGCGACGCCGCCACCCACCAGTGCCAGGCCGGGGCCTGCGCGCGCGACGCCGACTGCCCCAACGACCAGGCCTGCCTCCTCGTGGTCGTCGACGGCGCGCCCCTCCTGCGCTGCGGCCCCGCGCTGGCCAACGGCCGCGCCGAGGCCCCCTGCGACGTCGACGTGCAGTGCGCCAGCCGCCTCTGCACCAACGCCGGCTACTGCTTCTCCGCCTGCGAGCGCGACGCCGACTGCCCCAGCCGCCGCTGCGCGACCATCCGCATCACCGTCGACCAGGGCGATCCCGTGGAGTTCCAGTCCTGCGCGCCCCCCGAGATCCCCTGCGCCGCCGACGTGGACTGCCCCATGGACCAGGCCTGCGCCCCCACCGGCGACGATCCGGCCCAGCCCGCCCGGCCCCTGATGCGCTGCGTGCCCCGCGGCGACGACCTGCCCGGCGGCTCGCCCTGTGCGGCCGGCAATGCCTGCGCCAGCGGCGTCTGCCTCGACGGGGCGTGCTGGCAGCCTTGCGCCGTCGGCGGCGCCGGCCACTGCGGCGCCGGCCAGGGCTGCTACCCCAACCAGTTCCACTTCATCGACGACCGCGCGACCCCCAACCAGCCGGCCGACGACCGCTACTGGGGCATGGCCGCCTGCGTGCCCGCCCAGGGCAGCGACGCCGCCTGCCCCGATGGCCGCTGCGCCGGCGGCGAGGTCTGCACCCTGCGCCCCGACCAGACCCGCGAGGCCTACGATCAGATCTGCCGCACCCCCGTGGGTGCCATGGGCGGCGGCGGCGTCTGCCGCACGGACGCCGACTGCCAGAGCGGCCTCTGCTTCAGCAACGGCATCTGCCTCGGCCTCTGCGACCCCCGCAACCCCGCCGGCCAGTGCGTGGCCGGCACCGCCTGCGCGGGCGTGACGGTGCCCGTCCAGGAGCGCGACCCGGCCAACCCCGCCGACGACCTCACCGACGAGCTCAGCGCGTGCTTCCCATGAGGTGCCTCCCCCTCGCCCTGCTGGCCGCCCTCGCCGCCTGCACCCCCGACGCGCCACGCATCCAGCAGGTCGACGCCCCCGCCGACAGCCGCGATCCCGTCGGCCCCTACGCCCTCGTCGCGTCCATCGACGGCAAGACGGACGTCATCGTCGTGAGCTGGCTGGCCGACGACGTGCCCGGGCCGACCCTCGGCATGAGCCGCCGCGGGGATGGCCGCTACGAGGCCCGCCTCCCCGGGCAGCCCCCCGGCACCACCGTCCGCCTCCGCGTCCTCGTCGACGGCCCCGGCGGCGAGGACGAGTGGCCCGGCGACGGCGAATACCATGAGTTTCGGGTACTTGCCGCCGACGGCGCCTGCCTGGTCGACGGCGACTGCCTGGGCGACGAGCTCTGCGACCGCCTCCGCGGCGTCTGCAAGCCCCGCCCCGAGGTCTGCGTCGACGATGGCGACTGCCCCCTCGACACCGTCTGCGCCGACGGCGCCTGCCGCTTCGCGCCGACCACCTGCGAGGACGACGCCCAGTGCGGCCCCGGCCGGGTGTGCGAGGCCGGCCGCTGCGTCTCCCGCCCCGAGTGCCGCGAGGACGCCGACTGCCCCGACGGCGCCTGCCTGACGCCCCCCGGCCGCTGCATCGCCGCCGGCGGCTGCCGCGTCGACGCCGACTGCCCCGCCGATCTGCCCGTCTGCCGCGCCGGCGCCTGCGCCCCGGGCCCCTGCGGCGGCGGCTGCCCGGCCCCCCTCGTCTGCCTCGACGACGCCTGCGTCGATCCGGGCGCGTGCGGCGGCCCCTGCCCCCCCGGCCTGCGCTGCCTGCCGGACCAGGGCTGCGTGGGCTGCACCGCCGACGGCCAGTGCGGCGCCGGGGCTCACTGCGCCACCGACGACGACTTCACCTGCCGCCGCGGCGAGCGCCTCGGCGCCTGCCAGCCCTGTGGGCCCGGCGGGGCGTGCGGCTTCGACCAGCGCTGCGACGCCGAGCTGGGCTTCCTCTGCCTGGCCGCCTGCGAGCGCGACCGCGACTGCCCGGCCGGCAACACGTGCCAGGGCGGCGTCTGCCGGGGCGATCCCCTCTGCGGCGGGCGCGCCTGCCGCCGGGACGACGAGTGTGACGGCGCCTGCCTCGGCGGCGCCTGCACCCCGCGCCAGATCTGCGAGCGCGACGCCGACTGCGCCGAGGACTGGCGCTGCGACGGCGGTCGCTGCCTGCCGACCGCCCCGACGTGCTTCGGGACGGACGCCTGCCCCCAGGGTCAGATCTGCCTGGGCGGCCGCTGCGCGCCGGGCGGCCCCGCCGGCGCCTGCGCCCCCTGCGACGGGCCCGACAGCTGCGCCAGCCCGGCGCTCTGCATCGACCTCGACGGCACCGGCAGCCGCTGCGTCGCGCTCTGCGGCCGCGATGGCTGCCCCGCCGGCCTCGCCTGCCTCGACGCGGGCCCCTTCGGCGTCTGCCTCTCCGGCGACGGCGTCTGCCCCCGGGGGCGCTGCGGCCTCGACGCCTTCGAGCCCAACGACGACCTCCGCGACCCGGCCGTCCTGCCCGCCCAGGTCGAGGGCGCGATCTGCGCCGCCGACACCGACGTCTTCGCCGTCCCGGGCGAGGGCGCCTCCATCGCCTGGCGCGTCACGCCCGTGGACGGACCGCTCGGCGTCCTCCGGCTCGTCGGCGGCGAGCCCATCGCGGAAGACAACCTGCAACCCGATGAATTTCTTGAGTTTACCGCCCTCGGCCGCCTCCAGCTCATGGTGATCACCACCCCGGCCGACGGCGAGGTCCGCTACCTCATCGAGCGCCGCATGGCCCCGCCGATGATGTGCGACGACGACTTCCTGGAGGAGAACGACGACGCCCGCCAGGCCACCATCCTGGGCAACGGCGCCGACGTGAACCCCATCGCCTGCGCGGGCGACGCCGACTGGTTCCGCCTGCGCATGTCCCCCGGCGACGCCGGCGTGGCCCGCCTCACCGTCCCCGGCCCCGTCGACGGCGGCCTCGCCTGGTCCCTCGAGGACGCCACGGGCGAGGCCCTCGGCGCCGGCGTCATCCGCGAGGGCGGCGCCGACATCCAGCTCAGCTACCGCGAGCAGCTCTACCTGCGCGTCGAGTGCCCCGCCTGCGGGCGCACGCCCTACCGCCTCACCACCCGCTTCCAGGCCGGCGGCGGCTGCCCCGCCGACGCCCTCGAGCCCAACGACGAGCTCGGCGGCGCCCGGGAGATCGGCGTCCCCTTCGATCGCGCCGAGCTGGCGGCCTGCGTCGCCGACGACGACTGGTACGCCTTCACCGCCCCGGGCGGGCAGCGCGTGCGCCTGGACCTCGACTTCACCCACGCCCAGGGCGACATCGACGTGGAGCTCTTCGACGAGCAGGGCGCCCTCGTGGACGCCTCCACCAGCGCCACCGACAACGAGCAGATCGACCTGCCGGTGCGCCGCCGCAACACCCGCTACTTCGCCCGCGTGTTCCTCTTCCCCGGCCGAGGCGCCTTCAACCCGTACCGCCTGCGCCTCCGCCCCCGCTGACGCCCCTCTCGGAGATCCCATGGCCGACTTCGATCCGACCCCCGGCGTCGCGCACGCCCTCGGCCTGCCCGCGGCCGGCGTCGCGGCGGTCATCGCCCTCCTCGCCGAGGGGGCCACCGTCCCGTTCATCGCCCGCTACCGCAAGGAGCGCACCGGCGGCCTCGACGAGGTGCAGATCCGCGACGTCCGCGACGCCCACCGCCGCGCCGTCGAGCTGCACGAGCGCCGCCAGACCGTCCTGGCCACCATCGAGGCCCAGGGCCAGCTCACCCCCGCCCTGCGCGCGCGCCTGCTGGCCGCCGACACCCTGGCCGCCCTCGAAGATCTCTACCTGCCGTACCGCCCGCGCCGGCGGACGCGCGCCACCGTCGCCCGGGAGCGCGGCCTGGAGCCCCTCGCCCGGCGCATCCTCGCCCAGCCCCGCGATGGCCGGCCCGCCGCGGAGGCGGCCCGCTTCGTGGGCGGCGAGGTGCCCGACGCCGACGCCGCCCTGGCCGGCGCGCGCGACATCGTGGCCGAGATCATGAGTGAAGACGCGGACATCCGCGCGAAGGCCCGCGACGCGACGCGCCGCCGGGGCGTCCTCGTCGCCCGCCCGGTCAAGGGCGCCACCGAGCAGCGGACGCGCTTCGAGCAGTACTACGACTTCAGCGAGGCCGTCGCGCGCATCGCCCCGCACCGGGTGCACGCCCTGCTGCGCGGTGAGGCCGAGGGGGTGCTCAAGGTCAAGCTCGACGCCCCCGAGGACGCCATCCTCGCCGGGGCGGGCCGCGCCCTGGGCCACGACGCCCGCTCTCCCTTCGCCCCCGAGCTGGCCGCCGCCGTGGCCGACGGCTACAAGCGCCTGCTCGCGCCCTCCCTCGAGAAGGCCATCCGCGCCGACCTGAAGGCGGTGGCCGACGCCGAGGCCGCCAACGTCTTCGCCCGGAACGTGCACGCCCTGCTGCTCGCGCCGCCCCTCGGCGAGCGCCGCGTCGTCGCCCTCGACCCCGGCCTGCGCACCGGCTGCAAGTGCGTCGCAGTCGACGAGACCGGCCGGCTCCTCGCCCATGGCGTCATCTTCCCCGGCCAGGGCGCGGCCCGCGACGCCCAGGCCCGCGCCGACCTGGCCGCCCTCCTGCGCCGCCACCGCCCCTTCGCCCTCGCCGTCGGCAACGGCACCGGGGGCCGCGAGGCCGCCGACTTCTGCCGAAAGGTGTTGCGTGACGAGGGCTTGCGCGACATCGCCGTCGTCGAGGTGAGCGAGTCGGGGGCCTCCGTCTACAGCGCCTCCGACCTCGCCCGCGCCGAGTTCCCCGATCTCGATCTCACCGTCCGCGGCGCCATCTCCATCGCCCGCCGCCTGCAGGATCCCCTGGCCGAGCTGGTGAAGATCGAGCCGAAGTCCATCGGCGTCGGCCAGTACCAGCACGACGTGCCCCCCGCCCTCCTCGACCAGAAGCTCGACGAGGTGGTGGAGAGCGCCGTGAACGCGGTGGGGGTGCGGGTGCCCACGGCCAGCGCGCCGCTCCTCGCCCGCGTCGCCGGCATCGGCCCGAAGCTGGCCGAGCGCATCGTGGCCTGGCGCGACACGCACGGCGCCCCGAAGACGCGCCGCGAGCTGCTCAAGGTCCCGGGCTTCGGCCCCCGCACCTTCGAGCAGGCGGCCGGCTTCCTGCGCGTGGACGGCCCCGATCCCCTCGACGCCTCCGCCGTCCACCCCGAGCGCTACGGCCTCGTCGCCCGCATGGCGAAGGATCTCGGGGTGCCCGTCGCCCGCCTCATCGGCGACGAGGCGCTCATCGGTCGCATCGAGCTGGCGCGCTACGTCGACGCCGAGGTCGGCCTGCCCACCCTGCGCGACATCGTGGCCGAGCTGAAGAAGCCGGGCCGCGACCCCCGCGCCGCCTTCGAGCCCCCGCGCTTCCGCGACGACGTGCACAGCGTCGACGACCTGGAGACGGGCATGATCCTCGACGGCGTCGTCTCCAACGTCACCCACTTCGGCGCCTTCGTGGACCTGGGCGTCCACCAGGACGGCCTCATCCACATCTCGAAGCTCTCCGACCGCTTCGTCCGCGATCCCCACGAGGTGGTGAAGGTGGGCGACCCCATCCGGGTGGTGGTGCTCGACGTCGACCGCGCCCGCAAGCGCATCTCGCTCTCGGCGCGGGACGTGGGCGACGCCTGAGGGCTACGGCCGGGCGGGCCGGCACCGCGGGCGCTCCAGGCTGCCCGAGCAGGTGAGGCGCAGGGTCCCGTTCACGGCCCCGGCGACGACCGCGAGCGGGCTCGCCGGGTCGAAGTGGACGACGACCTCCAGGTGCAGGCGCGCGCGGGGGCTGGCGCGCCAGCGGACGGTCCCCTCCTCGACGACCAGCCGCACGTCCCCGCCCTCGGCCTTCAAGAGCGTCAGCCTGGCCAGGGCCCCCTCGGCGTCGGCGCTCAGGGCCACCCCGACCGTGACGCGCCCCAGCGCGATGCCCGGCTCGGCCGCCCCGGCCGGCACCAGCCGCGCCTGCGCCAGGACGAGCTCCAGCCGGCCCTCGGCCAGCGGCCCCTGGCCAAGGGTGAGCGCCAGGCGGCCCTCGAGCTCGCCCCGCAGATCGAAGCTCGCCTCGGGCTCGGGCGCCGGCACCTGGGGCGGCGGCGCGTCGACGCGGTCGGGGCCGTCCAGCGTGTAGCGCAGCGTCAGCGTCTTGCCGCGGCGGCCCACCTCCACCTCCACGTCCCGCGCCGTCTGCAGCCACGTGTAGATCGCCATGGCGGCCTCGGGGCGGTGCAGGGGCTGACCCCCCACGGATCGCACGACGTCGCCGTTCTCGAACCCGAGCTGGCGAAGGACCCCCGTCGACCGCATGCCCACCAGCCGGAAGCCCACGGCCTCCCCGTCCTGGAAGGCGGGCACGACCCGCGCCTGGCGCGGCCAGTCGACGTCCTTGAGCCCCGCGGCCGGCACCCGGAAGTGGCCGGGGCCGAGCGCCTCGACGCCGGCCAGCGTCACCTCGGATGGCCGCGCCTCGGCCTCCGCCGGCGCCACCACGGCCTCGTCCGTGAGCGTGACGTGCAGCGTCAGGGGCTGCCCCCGGCGCTCGATGTCGATGGTCAGCGCGTCGGCGCCCTCGAGCTGCTCCAGGTGGGTCGGCAGCCAGTCAGGGCCCGCGATGGCCTTCCCGTCCACGCGCAGGACGACGTCCCCGTTGCGGAGGCCGAGGGCGGCGGGGAGGCTGCGGCGCCGGATGCCGTAGAGCTTCACCCCCTCGACGCGCCCGCCCACGTCACGGGGGATGACCCGGGCCTGGCGCGCCCACTCGCCACTCGCGAGCGCCGCGCGCGCGACCTGGAAGGGGCCGGCGTCGCCCGCCACGGGGGGCGCGGCCAGCAGCACGAAGAGCAATGCAATCAACGACTTCTCTGCCTCCTCGGCGGGACGCCGATCGACGGGGACCCAGCGGCCGGGGGGCCGCCGGCTCAGATCCGGGGTCGGCAGCGCACCGCGGGCACGGGCCCCTCGCACTCGAGGCGGACCCGCCCGTCCACCGCGCCAGGCAGCAGCCGCAGCGGGCTCGTGGCCGCGTCGAACTTCACGACGACCTCCAGCGAGAGGCGGATGGTCCCCCGCCGCCGCGTCCAGGGCAGGCTCACGCCACCCTTCTGCAGCTCCAGCGAGACGTCGCCGTCCTGGGCCACCAGCGTCTCGACCTTGCCGCCCAGGCCGCCGTCGTCCGCCTTCAGGCTCACCGTCGCCGTGATGCGACCCAGGCGGACGATCGGCCCATCGGGGAGCTTGAGCTGCCCGCCCACGAGGGCCAGGTTCATCGCCCCCTCGCCCCCGGCGCCCTCACCCAGCGAGAAGTCGAGCTTCCCGTCGAGCTGCCCCACCACGTCCAGCGTAGGCCCGGGCGGCTGCAACTCCGGGGGCAAGAAGGCGTCCCCGTTCGGGGGCATGCCCGTCAGGTCGTACTTCAGCGTCAGCGGGGTGCCGCGCCGGTCCACCGTCACGTCCACGCTCTTGGCAGTGCGCAGGTCGTTGTAGATCGTCAGGGCGTCCTCCATGCCCTTGATGGGCCGGCCCGCGATGGCGACGACGATGTCGCCGTTCGCGAAGCCAAGCGCGCCGAAGAGGCTGCCGCGGCGGATGCCGAAGAGCTTGAAGCCCCGGACGACGCCGTCCTTGTGGGCCGGCACGATGCGGGCCTGGCGGGCCCACTCCTGGGCGCCCACCTGGCCGACGTTCACGCGGTAGTGGCCCGGCACGATCATCTCGATGCCCGCCGTGGAGGGCGCGGTGGCCGAGGCCGGCGCCGCCGCCGAGGCCGGCGCCCCGGCGGGCACGGGGGGCGCCGCCAGCAGCAAAAAGTACAGTGCGATCAACGGTGTTCCTGCTTTCTCGGCGAGAAGGTGATGGGCACGGTGACGACGCAGTGGCTGATGGGCCGCTGGCGGCGCCCCCGATCGGCGACGGTCTGGTGCAGGGCCTCCCCCGCGCAGTCCGTCAACGCACCGGCGAGCAGGGTGGTCTCTCGCAGGACGGCGCTGGGGGTGCCATCGGCGTCGAACTCCAGGGCGAACGTCAGCCGGCCGGCCCGGGCCTGGGCGCCGAAGGCGTCGGCGTGGCAGCTCCCGAGCCGGCGCGTCGCCCGCCGGATGGCCGCCGTGAGCGCCGCCTGCGGGCACTCCCCCTCGAAGCCGAGGGCCTGGAACCCGACCCGCACGGCCACCCGCTGATCCTCGGCCTCGGCCGCCTCCGACGTGGGGGCGATGGGCACGATCCGCGCGGGCGGCGCGCCGCGGAAGGTCGCCGCCGCCAGCGTGGCCGGCAGATCGAGGCCCGCCGGCGGCGCGCGCCCCTGGCCCTCGACGAGCACGGGCGCCGGGCTCCACGAGGCCACCCGCCAGCCCCCCTCGACCTGCTCCAGGTGGAACGAGACCACATGGGGCTGGCCGCTGAACGTCATGAGCGCGTCGATGAGCAGCCGGCCGTCCACCATCCGCACCCGCCAGAGGTCGACGAAGCGGTACTGCTCCGGGGTGTCGACCATGAGCCGCGGCGGGAACTCGCGGGGATCGAGGCCGGGCGCGAACCGCACGCTCATGGCGTCGGCGGCCGCGAACACCTCCGTCGAGAGCCACTGGCGTACGTCCGCCACGGGATCCGACGTCCGGGCCGCCTGCTCGGGATCCTTCGACTGGCAGGCCGCCAGCGCCAGCAGGGCGGCGAGGCCCACGAGCGCCCTCATGGCGCCACCGACGCGATGGGCAGGCCCGACGCCGCGCTGCGCAGGGCGTCGAGCAGCGCCACCGCCCGGGCGTGGTTGCCCCCGGGATCGGGGTGGAAGAGGAAGCCGGCGGCGGGCTCGGCGCGCTGCAAGCTGGCCACCGCCGGGCGCAGGCTCTCGACCCGCAGCCCGTCGTCGCCGGGGGGCACGTCGGCGGCCACCTCGCCCACCGCGAGCCGGACGCCGGCCGTCGTCTGCTGCACGTCGATGACCGGCGGCACGCGCTCCCCCACGGGCAGGGGCTCCGCGTGGGCCAGGGGCAGGAACGCCGGGCCGCCCTGGGGATCGCGCACGACCAGCATCAGGGCCTCCGCCCCCGCCTCCACCGCCAGCGCGGCGATCTGGGCGTGGCGCAGGGCGGGCGCGTCGGCGGCCAGGGCGATGGCCACATGGGGCCGGTAGGTGGCGTGGGCCACCCACGCGAGCTGCTGGCGCGCGGCCAGGGCGTCGGCGATGGCGCTGCGGATGGCCCCCGGCTCGTCGGGCACGCGGCGCCCGTCCACCCAGAAGCCCGCCGCCGTCACCATCACCAGGGCCGCCGCCGTGGGGCGGCCGTTGGCGTCGCGGCCGGCCAGCCCGCCGGGCCAGGGCTCCGCCGTGCGGGCCCGCGGCAGCCCGCGGGCGCCGAGGACGTCGACGAGGGCCTGCTGCGTCGCGGCGTCATCCACCTTGCTGATGCGCCAGCCGTCGGCCGAGCGCGTGAGCTCCACCGCGAGCTGCGCGGGCCAGCCATCGATGGCGAACGCCACCTCCCCCTCCCGCCGATCGTCATCCACCCGCCGCAGCTCCGCCACCTGCAGGAACCGGTAGCGGTCGGGCTCGATGAGGCCGGGCAGGCGGAAGGCCTCGCGGGCGCGCCCCGTGAGCAGGGCGCCGCGCGCCTCGGCGTCGAAGAAGGCCGACCCGAAGGCCCGGCTCGCGACCTCGAACGCCGACAGCGGCCGCCCCGCCGCCGGCCCGCCGCGCTCGTCGGCGCTGCACCCCAGCAGGAAAGTGAACAGAAACAGGGAGATACGGCGCACTCTTCCTCCGTGGGCGGCATCCTGGCACAGCCGGACCCGTGAAACAAAGCGACGTGCGCCATCATGCCGTAGGATGCGCCGCGGGGAGGGAGAGAAGGATGACCGTGCACCGACTGCTCGTCTTGAGTCTGCTGTTCGCGGCGCCGGCCGCCGCCGACGTCCGCTTCAACCTGGAGATGGGGGCCTTCTCGCGGGCCATCCCCTCGGTCGACCTGGCCGACCTCGCCGGCGAGACGGCCTTCGGCGCCCAGGACGACCAGTCCCCCGCCGCCCTCGGCCTGCAGCTCGGCTTCGGCGTGCAGGTCGACGCGCTGGAGGCGGGCCTCGACGTCGGCGTGGGGGCCGGCGGCCTCGACATCACGGCCGTCGAGGACCGCTACTTCGGCGCCCGCGACGAGATCGGCGGCGGCACGACGCTGCAGGCCGGCCTGCACGGCTGGTGGACGCCCGCCCTCGGCGAGGACTGGCAGCTCCTCCTCGGCCCCCGGGGGGTCTGGCACCTCGCCACCGTGGCGTCCGGCGTCGGCCAGGCCACCCTGACGTCCATCGGGCTGGGCGGGCAGCTCGGCTTCCGGTGGCGCTCCCAGGTCGTGAGCCCGACCCTCGACGGCCACCTGCAGCTCGTGGTCGATGGCCTGGCGCACCTGCCCCTGTCCGTCGCCGTGCGCAAGAGCGCCACCGACGTGGTCTTCGAGAGCGACGCCCCCGAAGGCGTGTTCGGCTCCTGGGGCCTGAACCTGGGCTACTGCCTGACCTTCAAGTAGCCCACGGAAATCCCCAGGCGATTCGCGCACTTCGAGCCCGGCCCGCCGCCGGGCTCTTTTTTTTCGCCCCCCCAAGAAAAGACCGCCGTCGCCCCTCGGTAAAGGCCGGGCAGATCCCCGACGGACGGGGATCGCTCAACCACGCGAGGAGCATCATGAGCAACGGATGGCGAGGGCTCTTGTGCGGCCTGCTGGCGGTCTCACCGCTGGTGGCCGGGGCGCAGGTGCGCGGCGATCTCCTGGGGGGCGGCGGCGGCGTCGTCGTGCAGCCCCCGCCCGACGACCGCGACGTCGACCGCCCGCCGGCGGATGACCCGGGCCCGTTCTCCGGGGTCACCGGCGTCCCGGGGCGGGCCTACACCGTCGACTTCCACCTCGACGCGCGCCAGGTGACCCGCCGGGCCCGCGTCCGGTTCAGCGACGGCACCGTGGCGCGGGCCGCCCGCCGCGTGCGGCATGACTTCGGCCCCGCCATGGACCACCGGCGGCCGACGACCCGGTTCGAGGTCAGCCTGCTGGACGACGCGGGCGCCGTCGTGGGCACGACGACCGTCGATCTCGTCAGCGCCATCGCGTTGTCCCGGCGGATGGGCTTCGCCCAGGCCGGCGTCGAGCCGCCCATGGCCCAGGCGGCCATGTGCCCCTTCCGGGCGACGGTCACCCTCACCAACCACGAGGCCGAGGCGGTCACCTACGGCGGCTACCTGCGGCAACTCTCCCCCTGCGACCCCCGCGAGGCGCCCTTCGTCCAGTCCCTGAGCCTCGCCACGATGGTGGGCCCCGGCGTCGATCCGCCCCTGGAGGACCAGCGCATCGGTCGCACCCCGGGGTCCCTGCGCCTGCTGCCGGGCGAGTCCCGGGCCGTCGACCTGGTGCTGCCCTGCTCCGACGCCGCCGACATCTGCGTCGCCTCCTGGAACTTCATCGGGCGCACCGAGAGCGGCCGCAAGGCCTACGCCGCCTTCCACGCCGAGCTCGGCCGCAACCCCTACCGCGTCGAGGCGGTGGGCCGCCGCGACGCCGCCTTCCTCGACGCCCTGGTCGACGGCGGCCTCGTGCCCGCCGACACCACCGTCATCGACCACGACCTGCTCGACCGGCTCGAGGCCGAGGGCCGCATCGCCAACACCCCGAACGGTTGGGAGGTGATCCCGTGAAGCGCTTGATCTCGCTGATGATTCTCGCCGCCACCCCCGCCCTCGGCCAGCAGCCGGGGGACGTCTGCACCCCCGGGAGCGTCGCCGATCGGCCGGGCCTGGCCTGCCTGCCGTCCACCCTCCCCAACGGCCGCCGCGAGTGGGCCCTCGACCCGACCCACATCCTCAACGCCCGCGTGGGGGACTCGACCCTGAGCTCGGGCTGCGGCCGCGTCGGCAAGCTGCTCAGCCAGGTGCAGCCCGGCCAGCTCTACGGCCACACCGGCATCATGGTCGAGGACCGCTACGCGCTGCGCAACAGCACGGCGGCGGCGGATCGCATGCAGGCCTACCCCGTCGGCTCCTTCGGCGAACCCACCGACGGCTTCCGCACCGACGTGGTGCGCTTCGGCTGGCCCGGGACCATCACCCAGAGCGTCTCGGGCGCTTATGAGGGCGAGTACCTGTCCGACCCCGAGGACGGGAAGCGCTACCGCCTCAAGCCCTTCTCCGATCGGCCCGACGCGAAGTGCGACCTGCAGGTGCCCGCCGCCGTGCTCAAGCCGGCCCCCGACGAGGAGCTGGCCCACCCCTGGGTCCGCCCGCTGCTGGCCGACGCCGCCAAGGCGGCCGCCAAGATCGATGGCCACTACCGCTTCTATGGCTACACCGACGGCTCGCTCTTCGACGTCGCCCCGGCCGCCGCCGGCTGGGCCGCCGGCAGCGTGCCCACCGTCTGCTCGACGTTCGTGCGCGCGGCGATGAAGGCGGCGGGGGCCCAGCTCGAGGGCACCCTGGAGCCCACCGACTGCCTGGGAGACGCCGCCTGCGACGTGGGGACCGCCCTGCCCGACGCCTTCGACGGCATGTACCTGTACGACGAGGCCGAGCGCGCCGCGGCCGCGGCCTGGCTCAACGCCGACCTGCTGGCCGAGGCCGAGGAGAAGGCGGGGATCGGCGGGGTGCTCTTCTTCGACGCCGCCTCCGACGTCGCCAACCAGATCACCAACTGCTTCGCCTTCGACTGGTGCGGCCACATCGACGACGGCGCCCGGGATCTCATGAACGCGGGCCTGGCCGCCGCCTGCGACGAGGAGGACGCCAAGGACAGCACCTGCTGGGCCCACCCCGGGGTGGGTCGCACCACCTCCCCCGATGACATGATGCGCTGGGATCCCCCCAGCCTGGGCGGGGTGTATGGCCACAAGGAAGACCTGGCCACGCGCCCCTCCGCCTACTTCGTGCAGCACCGCTGGCAGGCCGCCGCCGACTTCGGCGACGTGCACGGCGTGGTGCGCTACCAGGGCCAGGCCATGGGCAAGGTCGAGGTCAACGCCGATGGCGTCTATGACTTCACCGACGTGGGCGGCCGCTACGCCGTGGTGGGCCTGCCCGCCGGGGCCCAGACGCTGCAGGCCTGCATCGCCCTGGACAATGGCACCCTGCTCGGGGGCGGCGTGGACGTGGATGTCGTCGCCGGCGATGACATCGAGGCCGACATCGACCTGCAGATCGTCCCGGCCTGCTGGGGCCCGCCCACCACGCGCTGGACGCGCCGCGTCAGCATCGGCGGGCAGTTCACCATCATCGACGATGAGTTCTGGACCGCCAACGAGGTCAAGACCTTCGACGTGGCCCCCCAGGAAGCCATCCTGCAGCCGCTGCCCGGCCTGGACCGCCACACCTTCACCTTCACGGCCTGTCATGGCGGTGAGGTCCGCGGTCAGTTCGAAGTCATCGCCACGCTGCGGGCCAAGGACGACCAGCCGGTGGTGGAGACGGTCATGAAGGTGGTCCTGCGCGAGGGCTCGAGCTGCGACCTGGACGAGGACGTGGAGCGTCGCTTCCAGACCGAGGCGGACGTGGGCCCCAGCGTGACCCATCTCTTCCACGAGACCATCGTCAGCAACGAGTGGGACTCCAACGACACCATCAAGACCCAGATCACCGTCACCAACCAGCCGGTCGAGGGGACGGACACCCTCGTCCTGCCCTGACCCACCCCGGGAGCCTGCCATGAGAGTGCTGACTGGCGCCGCCGCCCTCACCGGGGTGGCCCTCTGGGGGTGGTTCGCCCTCGCCCCGGCCCCCGAGGCCCGCCGCGTCGGGGTGGTCGCGCCCGCCGCGCCCGCCGCCCCCGCCACGGCGCCCTGGGAGACCATCGCGCCGCCCGGCCGGCCCGCGCTGGCCCGGCCGACGCCGGCCCGACCGGTCCGTGGAGGCGGGGGCGTGGCCGCCGCGCCCGCCGAGCTGACGGAGGAGGTCCTGGCCGTGGCCTACGATCTCTCGCCGGGGTCCCACGACCGCTACCGGGCCTTCATCGACACCCTGCGCCTCGATGGCCCGGGCTCGACGGCCCGGCTGGCGGCGGCCCTGGCGGCCCTCTCCCCGGCGGACCGGGCGGGCTCGCCGGGCCGGATGCTGCTGCACACGCTGGGCGAGGTCGGGCACCGCGACGCCCTGCCCGTCCTGGCCGAGGCCGCCCAGGCGCCGCTGCCCCCGAGCGACCGGCTCGACCACCACTACGACCCCCGGGACGACGCCGCCCGGACGCGGGTCATGGCGGTGGAGGCCATGGAGGCCGTCGCCGTGCGCTACGGCGACGAGGCCCCCATGGGGGCGCTGCGCCGGGTGCTCGACGCGCTCATCGACGAGCCGGACGCCCACCCGGCGGTCCTGGCCGCCGCGGCGTCCGCGCTGCGCCGGCACGCCCGGGATCCCGACGCGATGGCGGCCGACGTCGAGGCGCGGCTGCCGGCGGGCGCCGCCCACCTGGCCTACCTCGTCGATCTGGACGGCCCCCCCTGACCGATCACCGACCGTTCCAATCCCTTGTTCTGAAAGGATTTCTGCGATGAAGACCCTCTCCAGCCTCCTGGTGGCCGGCGCCCTGGCCGCCGCCGCCCCGGCCCGCGCCGACCTGATGTGCGATCTGCACGAGCTCTTCGACGACGGGGGCCTCGCCTGCCCCGCGCCGCGGACGCCCGCCGCCACCGGTGACGACGCGCTCTTCTTCCAGCGCGCCCTCGACGCCGACCCCGGCCTCGCCCAGGCGCTGCTCGACGAGCTGGACGCCGACGTGGACGCCCTGCGGGCCCCCGGGACCACCTTCGCCAACGATCTGGCCAACCGCGCCGGCCTGCTGCGCCGCTTCGTCAACGCCGGCATCCTCCTCGACCGGCTCACCGGCCCCGACGCCGAGCCCTGGCTCGAGTGGGTGACCGACTGGAGCGCCTGCGTCTGGTTCATGGCCCACTGCGGCGACAGCGGCGGCCTGCGGGGCGAGTCGAGCGGCATCGGCTCCATCGGCCTGACCCCCATCGCCATGACCATCCTCAACCCCATCGAGCGGGCATCCGTCCTCGTCCACGAGGCGGGCCACTTCTTCGAGGCCCACATCAGCGACGACGACTGCCCCGCCCACGCGAGCTGCGACCTGTCCCTGGACGACGACGGCCCCCAGGCCAACCAGATCGACTTCCTCATGGACGCCAAGGCCCAGCTCGACGACCTGCCCGATCCGGCCTGGGCCGAGGTGCGGGTGGGCATCAACAGCAAGCTCAACCTGAACTTCGAGCGGCACCCGGGCTTCAACCTCGCCCGGCCCAACAGCGTCTACCGCGGGGCGTACCGCACCGTCGGCTTCGACGTGCGCGAGGGCTACACCCAGGCGACGCTCTTCCCCGACCCCGACGCCGTGCCCCTCGCCATCACCGGCCTCGGGCTGACCGTGGAGGACGACGTGGTGGTGCGCCTGCAGGTGCGCCGCCGGGCCGCGGCGGTCGACGGCACCCTGACCGGCGCCCCCACCACCCAGAACGTCGGCCTCCAGACCAGCGCCCCCCTGCAGCGGTCCGTGGATCTGCCCGACGGCTACGTCGCCACGGGCCTGAAGCTGCGGGCCACCGCCGACGGCGTCACCCACCTCGGCCTCGTGGGGCGGCGGCTCATCGCCCAGCCGGGGGGCGTCCTCACCGGCGAGATCACGGTCTGGGCCGCGGGCCTCTCCACGGCCGCCCCGGAGACCAGCTTCGTCGTCGGCTCGGGCGAGCTGCTCACCGGCCTGGGCCTGCGGATGCGGGACGGCAACCTGGACATCCACGCCTATAAATCCGAGCTGCCGCGCGGGTTTACGGCCACGGCCGGCGGCAGCGGCGGCCAGCCCTCGGCCACGTTCTGCGGCAGCGGCACCCGGGTCATCGGCGTGACGACGGGGGTCGAGGGGGCCGGCGCCGACCAGTCGGTGGGCTTCTTCGGCCTCATCTGCGCCCGCGACGCCGACGTCGACGCGGGCATGGCCCCGGCGCAGGCCGCCCGCACCCTGCTCTTCACCGGCTACTTCGACGACGACACCGGCCAGCTCCGGTCGGGCGGCGTGGCCAGCTACGCGACCATCGCGGCCCAGGGGCCGGCCGACAAGCGTATCGACTTCTGCCCGGCCGGCGCGGCCGTCGAGCGCGTCGCGGTCTACCACGACCACCTGGTGCGCAAGGTCGCCTGGTTCTCGTGCACGAACGGCAGCGTGGTGAGCGTCAACGCGGGCCGCGGCGTCGGCAGCTACACCCACCTCGCCTGCGACGCCGATCCGGTGACGGGGGCCGCACGGCCGCTCGTCGTCAACGGCCTGCGCGCCCGGTCGGGCTGGCGGCTGGACGCCCTCACCCTGCACTGCACGCCGGACTGACCGGGGGGCCGGGCCGGGGGCGGCTTGGGGCTGGTCGCCCCCGTCCGACCGTCTATAGTGCCAGCGAAGGGGGGGGTAGCGTGGAGCTTGACGACCCGACGCTGGATCGACTGCTGGCCACCCGCCCCCCGCGGGGGTCGGGGGGCGATCCGCCCGGCGACGACGCCGATGAGCCGCTGGACGACGGCCTGCTGCTCGCCTGGCGGGCCGGTCGCCTGGCCCCCGAGGCCGTCGAGGCCGTGGAGGCCCGGCTCGCCCGGGATCCCGAGGCCCGCGCCCTCGCCGCGGCCCTGGCCACGTGGCCGCCCGAGGCCGTCCTGCAGCGCGCCCGCGCCGCCCTGCCCGGCCAGGCCCGCCCCGTCGCGTGGCTGGCCCTCGCGGCCGGCCTGCTGCTCGCTGCCTTCGGCGCCTGGGTGTTCCTGGCCCGCGACGTCGCCCCCGGCCCCGCCTACACCGCCGGCCCGCTCCAGGGCGGGGTGCGCACGCTGATGGCCGAGGACGCCCCCGACACCGGCGTCTTCCTGCCCACCAGCGCCCTGCGCGTGGTCCTGACCCCCGCCACCCCGGGCGCGCCGCCCCCCGTGGCCGTCTACGCCGATCGGGGCGGGCCGACGCTCACCCGCGTCGCCGCCCGGATCGATCCCGGGGAGGGCGGCGTCTTCCGCGTCGTGATCGGCGCCGGCGAGGCCTTCGGCGAGGCGTTCGGCCCGCGGCGCCTCGTCATCGCCCTCGGGCCCCTGGACGCCCCCGCCACCCTGGCCTGGGACGAGCGCCCCCAGGCCGGCCTCACCTGGCTGGCCCTGCCCGTCGACTACCGCCGCTCCATCGAGGAAACCCCATGAAACTCCTGGCCTTTCTCGGCCTGCTCGCGCTCACGGGCTGCAACCCCGTCGGCGGCCCCGTCATCAACGGCGGGCTGCCTGACGTCGGCCTGCCCGTCGCCGACGCCGCGGCGCTGGACGCGGCGGCGCCCGACGCCGAGGCCCCCGAGGCGCCCCTGGGCGGCGTCCTGCTCGACATCCGGTCGGTGGCCCCGTGCAACTGCGAGCACTCCGCCGCCTGCGTCTCGGCCTGCCGCGCCGCCGAGGGCCTGGACGGCCCCCTCGCCGCCTACGACCGCCGCTTCTGGGAGCTGCGCTTCTACCCCGTCGCCCAGGGCCCCACGGCCCCCCTCGGCCTGCCCGCCGATCACGACGTCACCGCCACGGGCCCGGCCCTGGCCGGGGCCTGCCGCGACGACCGCCTGTTCATCCACTTCCCCGCCGCCGACTTCCCGGAGGTGCCGGCCTTCCCCCTCGCCGACTTCCAGGACGCCCTCGCGCCCGCCCTGCGGGGCTGGTGGTTCGAGGGCGAGGACGCGCCGGATCCGCGGCCCGGGCGGGACGCGCGCTGGCTGCGCCTGAGCGCCGCCGGGCGGTGCGCGGCGGTGGCGGCGGTGCGCGCCGCGGCGGAGAGCCTGGCCCCGGGGGCGCGCGTGGGGCGCGTCTGCGAGCTGGCCCCGAGCCTCGTCCCCGAGATCTACGCCGGCCCCGCCGTGGACTGGCACCTGCGCCGCATCGACGCCCGGGTGCCGCCCCACCAGCCGGGGGAGGCCCAGCCCGCGCCCCCCGCCCTGCCCGAGGCGGGCCCGGCGGGCCCGGTGGACGTGCTGATGTTCGACGACGGCCTGGCGGCCGCGGGCCCCCTCGGCGTGCGCACCCGCGCCGTCGATCCCTACGACGCGGCCCCCGCGGGCCCCGCCGGCCCCCACGGCGACCGCATGGCGGCCCTCATCCGCCAGGTCACCGGCCTGGGATCGGCCGTCCGGGTCTTCGCCTGGCGCGTCGTCGACGCCACCGGCCGCGGCACGACCCACGACCTGGCCGCCGCCCTCATCGACGCCCTGCACGTCCAGGCGCGCGACCAGCCCGCCCTCATCAACCTGAGCATCGGCTGGCCCGCCGGCCTCAACACGCCGCGGCTGATCTGGACGGAGACGGCCCGGCCCGACTCCCCCTACGCCTGCGGCTCGCCGGACGCCGAGGATCCGGGGGCGGTCTTCGAGGACGCCGCCGGCGAGGCCGTCCGCCACCTGCTGGCCCAGGCCGAGGCCCAGGGCATCGCCACCTTCGCCGCCGCCGGCAACCGCCCGGGCCGGCCGGCCTTCCAGCGGCCGACCCCCGTCGAGGACTACGGCGCTCCGTTCGTCACCGACGCCTGCCTGAGCAAGCTGCCCAACCCGACGCCCTGGTTCTTCCCGGGGGAGTGGGGCTACACGCCCGGGTCCTGCACCGTGGCCGGCGGCGCCGTGGGCGGCCAGCGCTACCCCGTGGTCGCCGTCAGCGGGACGGACGCCTTCGATCAGCCAGCCCGGGGCACCCTCGCCGAGACCCCCCTCGTGGCGCCGGGCATGCAGGTCTACGCCGGCTTCGACGGGCAGCCCCCCATCGTCCCCGGGGCCCTCGTCACGGGCAGCTCGGCCGCCACGGCCCTCACCAGCGCCGTCGCCGCCCGCCTCCAGGCCCGGCGCCTCGCCGCGGGCCAGCCCGCCCTCGCCCCCCAGACCCTCGCCCGCCTCCTCTGGCTGACGGGGGAGGCCGTCGGCCGCACAGGCCGGGCCCTGCTCAACCTGCCCCCGGTGCGCCGCCTCTCGCTCTGCCAGGCCGAGGCCACGCTGGCCTGCGCCGACGCCGCCTGCCCGGGCGGTGGCCTGGTGGCCTGCCTCGAGCGGCCCGAGCTCGCCGTCTACCCGACGCCCTTCACCCCCGTCGTCCTGGACGGCAACCCCGGGGCCCCCGGCTGCGCGCCGTGCTTCGCGGCCTGCCTCGCCGCGGCCGAGGTGGACTGCGCCGGGGACGTCGCGCCCCCCGCGCCCGCCGAGGCCGGCCTGGCCCGCCTCGCGACGTGCTTCGGGGGGGATTGCCCTCTGCCCGAGGGCGCCATGGACGACGGCGCGCCCCTCCTCATCGAGAGCGCGGCCCTGGACGCGCCCCCCCTCCCGTTCGAGGTGGACGACGACGAGCGGCTGGCCGACGCCTACGAGCTCGGCGGCCTGGGCCCCCAGCCCATCGCGCCTATCTGCCCGGACTGCTTGATGATTGTGGACTTTCCCGGGGGCGCGGGCACCCTGCATGTGCGCCTCGATCCGGCGCTCCTGGGCAGCAGCCCGCCCCTGGCCACCCTGCAGACCGCCTATGTGGTGGTGCAGCACGCGGCGGGGGTCACGTGGGTCCCCGTCTACGGCCCCGGCGTCGCGACGGGCTGGACCGCGGGCACCTACATCCGGGTCGACGACCTCGCCTTCGGCAGCGTCCTGGCGACGCCGGCCGCCTGGTCGGGGGCCCACGCCAGCTTCGTGGCCAAGATCAAGATCGAGCAGGGCAAGCAGGTCGGCCAGATCTACCTGGACGAGAGCCCCCTCCTCCTGAAGGTGTACGGCCCCTGATGCTGCTCGCCTTCGTCCTGCTCGCCCTGGCGGCCGGCCACCCCGACGTGGTCCTCGTCGCCCAGGCCCTCGCCGGGAAGGCCGCCGCCGGGCGCCTGCTCACCGCGCGCCTGCTGCCGGTCATCCACGCGCGCTGCCGCGTCTTCCTGGCGCGGCGGGCGAGCGGGCGGCTGGGGGCCAAGGACGCCGACGATCTGGCCCAGGAGGTCTGGCTGGCGCTCCTGGCCAACGACGGCCACGCGCTGCGGGCGTACGACCCGGAGCGGGGCATGAGCCTGGAGGGCTACGTCGGCCTCCTCTCGCGCCGCCAGCTCTGGCGCAACGTCGACGCGCTCCAGGCCCAGAAGCGCGGGCCGGGCGCCGAGCTGCACGACGCCGAGGCGGCCGGGCGGGTGGCGGCGGTGGGCGATCCCGAGGCGCACGTCCTGGGGCAGGAGCTGGCGGCGGCGCTGCACGGGCACCTGGAGGCGGAGCTGCCCACCCGCGGCCGCCTCGTCCTCGCCGCGCTCTACGAGGACGGCCACGACGCCGAGCAGGTGGCCGGCCTCCTCGGGGTGAGCCGCCAGGTCATCTACAACTGGCAGCAACGCATCCGCGCGCTCGCCCGGCGCTTCCTGGCCGAGCACGCGTGAGGGGCCTCGCCGCGCTGCTGCTCCTGCTCGCCGGCATCCCCCCGGCGGCGGCCGCCGACCCGGTGGAGGCCGCGCGGGCGCTCTTGCGCGCCGGGCGCACCCGGGAGGCCGCCGTCGCCTGGGAGGCCGCCGCCGACGCGGCCGCCGACGACGCCACCGCCGCCCGCTGGCTGCGCGCCGGGGCTTACGCCGCCTGGCGCAGCCGCGACTTCGGGCGGGCCGACCGCCTGCTGGACGCCGCGCTCGCCCGCGGGGGCGACGATCCCGTCGCGCGGGCCTCGGTGGGCTACTACCGCGGCCTCGTCCTCACCGACGTGGGGGCCTGGCGCCGGGCCGAGGCCGCCCTGACCGCCGCCGCCCCGGCCGCCCAGGCCTCCCCCGCCCTGGCCCTGGGCATCGCGGAGGCCCGCGCGTGGCTGGCCCAGGAGCAGGGCCGCCCCGACGACGCCGTCACCCACCTGCTGGCGGCGGACCCGCCCGAGGGTGCCTGGCACCACCACGCCACCTCCCTGGGCTGGGCCCTGCTCAACGTGGCCGCCGACGCGGGCCAGCCGGCCGCCGAGGCCCGCGCCTGGCTCGACTTCGCGGTCGGGGCCGCCGAGGACGCCGGGGACGCGGTCGTCCTCGCCACCGCGCACGCCAACCTGGCGTGGGCCTGCCTGCTCGACGGCGACCTGCCGGCGTCGGCGGCCCACATCACCGAAGTGCGCGATCTGCAAACGGAATATGACGAGGTCTTCCTCGACCTGGTGGACGGGGACCGCCTGCTGGCCCTGGCGGACGCCCCCGCGGCGGAGGCCCGCTTCGCCGCCGCCGAGGCCCGGGCCCGGCGGACGATCCCCGGCGACTCGGAGGGGGGCTGGCGGGGCCGGTTCGGCCTGTGCCGGGCCCGCGGGACGCTCGACGACTGCTACGCCGCCCTCGCCGAGCTGGAGCGCCTGGGCACCGGCACGGCCCTCAAGGGCGGGCGGGGCAGCTTCTTCGCGAGCCGCCGGGCGCTCCTCGCCTGGACGCTCGACCACGAGCCCGACGCGGCCCGGGCCTTCACCGCCGCGGATGGCGCCCGGGCCCGGGTGCTGCGCGCCCTGCAGGCCCGCGTCCGCCTCGACGCCCTGACGCCCGCCCAGGCCGCGGGCTGGCAGACGCGCCAGGCCGCGCTCTGGGCGGCCCGGGAGGCCCTGGAGGCCCACCTCGCCCGCGCGGATCTGGTGGCGGGCAGCGCCCGGACGCGCTGGCGCGCCACCGCCGCGGCCCGGCAGGCCGCCCACGACCGCGCGCTGGCCGCCGCGTTCGAGTACCTGGACGACGTCGCGCCCCTCACCGCCCCGGCCGGCGCCGACGCCGCCGCCCTGGCGGCCGCGCTCCAGCCCGACGAGGCCCTGCTGGCCCTGACCCGCCACCACGCAGGCTGGCTCGCCTTCTTCGTGGCGGACGGCCGCGTCGAGCGGGCCGCCGTCGGCGACGATCCCCTGGCCCCGTTCGCCGCGCGCCTCGCCGGCCGCCACCACCTGTACGTCGTGCCCGGCGGCCACCCCGCCGCGCCCGGCCTGCACCGGGCCCAGCTCGCCGATCGCACCGTCAGCTACCTGCCCTACGCCGGCCTGCTGCTGCGCCCGCCCCCGTCGGGCGCGGGGGCCCTCGTCATCGCCGACGCCCGGCGCGATCTGCCGGCCAGCGCCGCCGCCAGCGCTCGCATCGCCCAGCGCCTCGGCGCCCGCCTGCTGCAAGGCGACGCCGCCACCCGGGCCGCCGTCCTGGCCGCGCTCCCCGGCCCGGGCCTCATCCACTTCGCGGGGCACGGCCAGCTCGTCGCCGACGATCCCTGGGCCGCCTGGCTGGCCCTCGCCCAGGACGACCGCCTGGCGCTGCCCGACGTGCTGACGCGCCCCGTCGAGGCCGACCTGGTGGTGCTCTCGGGCTGCGAGACGGGCCCCGACGCCGCCCTCGGGGCCGAGGCCATCGGCCTGCCCGCCGCGTTCCTGGCGGCGGGGGCCGCCACGGTCATCGCCAGCGACCGGCCCGTGCCCGACGCCGCGACCGCCCGGCTCTTCGAGGCCTTCTACCAGGGGGAGGGGCCACCGGCCGCCCGGCTGCGCGCCGCGGCGCTGGCCCTCGACGACGCCACCGGCGCCCACTTCCGCGTCTGGGGCCGGCGCTGACGGGCGCTCAGGGCTGCGGGCACCACAGCCCGTCGGCGCAGTCGAAGGCCGACTCGCAGACGCCGCCCGCCGGCTGATCCGCCGCGCAGACGCCCCCGAGGCACCGACTCTGGCGGCACACGGACGACTCCCGCGCGTCGCAGGGCTGGCCCAGCAGCGACCGGCCCATGCACACCCCGGCGATCCGCGGGTTGCCGTCGTCGTCGCGGCGGTCGCAGTACTGGTCGGGCAGGCAGTCGGCGGCGCTCTGGCAGCCCTCCCCCATGGGCTGGCGCATCTGGCAGGTGGCGTCCAGGCAGACCAGGCCGGGGGTGCAGCCGCTGTTGCGGGGCTCGCAGGGCGCCGCCTCGGGGATGAACGGCTGGCAGGTGCCCCGGTCCCCCTCGGCCAGGTCGCACCACGTCATCGCGTCGCAGTCCCCGGTGGTCAGGCAGGGGCCGCCCTCGGCGCTGCGGGCCTGGCAGACGTCGTCCAGGCAGATGAGGCCGAACTCGCAGCCGAAGTTGCGGCGGTGGCAGGCCTCGCCGAGCGCCGTGCGCGCCGAGCAGACGCCCACCGCCAGCGCCTCGCCGTCCAGGGAGTATTGCCGGCAATAGAGCTGCCCGTCGCAGTCGCCCGCGCCATCGCAGTCGCCCCCCTCCCCCGAGCGCGCCAGGCAGAAGCCCGCCACGCAGGTCAGGCCGGCCTCGCAGGCGCGGTCGTCGCCGTCGCAGCGGGCCCCCAGGGGCAGGACGGGGGCGCAGCGCAGGGGCTCGGGCGCGGCGGCGTCGGGCTCGGCGTCGGGGAGCGCGGCGTCGAGGGGGCGGCGTCGACGTCGGCGTCCGGCGCGGCGGCGTCGGCGAGCGCGGCGTCCATCGACCCCGCGTCCGGCGCGGCGGCGTCCGGGCGGGCCGCGTCAGGCGGGCTCGCGTCAGGCGGGCTCGCGTCGGCCGGCAGGCCCGCGTCCCGCGGCGGCGCGGCGTCGGGCGGGGCCGCGTCGGGCGGGCCCGCGTCCGCGGCCACAACCCCTTGATCTTCCCCGGGATCTTCCCCCGTCTTGCTGTCCTCGGGGCAGCCGGCGAGGGCGAGAGCGACGAGCCACCAGGGCCAACGTGCCATCCTACGAGCTCCGTGCAACGCGAGGCCCCACAGTGGCGGGGCCGCCCGGTTGGCGTCAACGGGGGCCGCCGCGCGCCCGCGTCGCCAGAGAATCTTCGCCGCGGTGATCAGCCCGCGGCCCCGCCGACATCAGGGTCCCCGAGCGTGCGAGATGCGGAGGCGAGATGTACGGCACCACCCGATCCGTCGAGCAGGACGACGAGGCCCGGCCGCGGCTCCTCTTCGAGGCCTTCGCGCCGGCGGTGCGCTGGGCCGTCGAGGCCGGCGTGCCCTTCGATCAGGCGCGGGACGTCCTGGTCGCGGCCATGCTGGAGGCGGCCCAGGCCCGCTTCGCCGACCTGGGTGAGCTGGCCGTCGGGCTGGGCCGGACCACCCGCAGCGTCCGCATGCTCCAGAAGAACCCGGATCCCTGCGTCGAGCGGCGCGGCGTGAACCTGCTCACCCGCGCCGAGGAGGTCATCGACGAGGCCCCCCGCACCGCCGCCGAGCTCTCGGCGCGGCTCCCCCAGCTCGAGGGCTTCGACAGCGGCCGCGTCGCGCTGGCCGCGCTGCTGCGGGCGGGCAAGGTCGTGCCCGAGGTGGACCGCCGCGGCATCACCCGGTACCGACGCGAGGGGCCCGTGCCGCCGACGGCGGCGACGCCCGCCCAGGCCGCCGGCGTCGCCGGCTTCGCCAGTCACCTGCGGGCCGTGGGCGGGGCCGTGGTGCGGCGGCTGCGGGGCGAGCCGGCGGTGCAGACGCGGACGCTGCGGGCGACCCCGGCCCAGATCGCGGCCGCCGAGGCCGACATCGCGGCGTTCATCGCGGCGCGGGGCGCGGCGCTGGAGGCCCGGGCGGGGGCCGACGCCCCGACCTGCCACGTCTACCTGGGGCATGTGGCCGAGGCGGGGCTGGCCGCCGGCTCAGGCGAGGGGCCGGGCCACCTCGCGGACGCGCTCCAGCCACTGGGTCAGGCGCCCGTGCAGGGCCGCGTCGAGGGCGTTGGTCGGTAGCTGGAGCGCCGCGGCCAGGGCCGCCGCGGCCTCCCCCGCCAGCACCGTGGGCAGCCGGGCCTGCTCCAGGGCGCCCCGCGCCGCCGCCGCCTGCCCCGCCGCTGCCAGCACGCCGGGCCGCACGGCCGCCACCCAGGCGAGGGCGTCCGCCAGGCCCAGCAGCTCGGCCCGCCGCTGCACCTCGTCGACCAGCGCCAGCGCGTCGTGGGCGCGCCCCTGGGCGAGCGCCAGCGGGACCCGCCGCAGCCGCAGCCGCACCCCCTCCAGCAGCCAGCCGCGCTGATCGGCCAGGTCCATCAGGCTGGCGAAGCGCTGCTCCGCGGTGGCGTGGTCGCCGGCCCCCGCCGCCGCGCAGGCGCGCAGGATGCGGGCCGACAGGCGCGCCCCGGTGTCGCCGCGGGCCTTGAAGCCCTCCTCGGCGTCGCGGCCGCAGGTGCGGGCGATGCGGTAGAGCCCCCGCCGCACCGCCAGGTGGCCCTGGCCCAGCACGACGTGCAGGCGCCCCGCCTCGTCGCCCTCCGCGGCGAAGAGCTTCTCGGCCTCGTCCAGGCGGGTGGCCGCCTCGTCCAGGCGATCGTCGTCGAGGGCCAGCAGCGCGCGCAGCAGCACGCAGGCCGCCCGCTCGCCCCGGGCCGGCGGGATCATCAGCCGCGGCTCCAGCGCCGCCAGGGCCTCGCGGGCCTCGGCCCCGCGGCCGGCCTCCCGCAGCAGCGCGGCCCGCAGCCGCTCGGCCCGCCCGGCGCGCACCGGGTCCCGCAGGTTTTCCGAGAGAATTCGCGCCCTTTCGGCCGCCTTCAGCCCCCGCTCCCAGGCCTGCTGGCCCGGGCTGAGCGCCCAGGAGGCCGCGTCGAGGAGCGCCTGGATGGCGGCGTTGGTGTCGCCCAGCGCCTCGGCGTGCCAGGCGCGCTCGGGGCCGTAGCGGCCATGGGCCCGGCCCTCCAGCCGCTCCAGCGTGCGCAGCCACACGGCGTGCCAGCGCGCGGCGCTGTCGGCGAAGCCATGGCCCAGCCAGACGACGAGCTCGGGGGAGACGAACTGCCAGCTCCCGCCCGGCCGCCCCACCAGCAGCCGCGCCCGCTCGCCGGCGGACAGCGCGCGCGCCACCCCCCGCTCGGGATCGTCGGCCTCCAGCGCGGCGATGACGGTGGGGCCGAGGGGCACCCGGGCGAGCGCCAGGCCAGCGATGACGTCGGCCACCAGCGTGTCGGGCCCCTGGGCGGGCAGCCGCGCGAGGTCATGCCGCCACAGCTCGGTCAGGCTCTCGGGCAGGACGCTGCCCGGCAGGACCTCGTTCCCATCGCGCCCGGGGACGAGGTGCCCGTCCAGCAGCCAGGCCGTCATGCCCTCCAGCAGCGCGGGGCGGCCGTGGGTGGCGGCGAGGACGCGCTGCTCGGCCAGGGGCGAGAGGGCCAGCCGCTCGCGCAGCCACGACCGCGCGGCGTCGACGTCGAGGGGGCCGAGGGTGCGCCAGGTGACGGCGTCCCCCGGGGGGTGGGTGGCGGCGAGGGCGCGCAGGTTCGGCGACCCGACGCGCCCGGTGACCACGACGCAGACCGGCAGCCCGGGATCCTCCAGGATCTGCCGCACGAGCCCCAGCAGCTCGTCCTCGGGGGCGTGCTGGGCGTCCGCGAGCCACAGCAGCATGGCGTCGTTGCGGGCGGCGCGGCGCACCAGCTCGATGAAGAGCGCCGCCGCCGACGCGGCCGCGTCCTGGCCGCCCGCCTGGGCCCCGGGCTCGCCGAAGGCCCCGGGCCGCGGGAAGCCCGGCGAGTCCGGCCGCAGCAGGGCCGGCACCACCGCCCCGAGGCCCTCGGGCTCCACCGCCTCCAGCAAGGGCAGGGCCGCCACGCGCTGCGCCAGCCCCGCCCGATCGGTGCTCGCCCCCTTGAGCAGCGCCTCGACGGCCCCGAGCAGGCCCGTGCCCGGCGCGGTGCCGGGCTGGAAGCGCACCGTCCACGTCCGCGCGACGCCGCGGGCCGCGCCGTGCCGGGCCACCGACTCCACCACCCGGCTCTTGCCCGTGGCGGGCGCGCCGTCGAGCACGACCAGGCGGCTCTGGCCCTCGGAGACGACCCCCTGCAGGGCCGTCCACAGGGCCTCCACCGCCGCGTCCCGGCCGATGAGGGGGCCGGTGTGCAGGGCGTGGAGCGGGAAGCCCGCCGCCCGGATGCGGCGCGGGTCGGCCGGGGGGAGCTGCACGACGGCCATGGGCGCGGGCTCGCACCAGACGGGCTCCCCGGGCAGGCTCGCCAGCGTCCGCCGCACCTGGGCCGCCGTCTTGGGCCGGTCGAGGGGGTCGCGGGCCAGCAGGCGCGAGAGCAGGGCGTCCAGCGTGCCGTGCAAGGCGCCCCCCACCCCGGCGGGCAGGGCCGGGGCGTCGGCGCAGGCGCGCTCGAGCAGCAGGGCCACGCCGTTGAGGTGCTCGAGCGGGATGTTGCCGGTCAAGAGCTCCCAGAGGATGAGGCCGGCGCTGTAGAGATCGCTCCACGGCCCCGTCTTCCAGGGCGGGCTCTCGGCCACCTCGGGCGCCAGATAGCGCAGTGTTCCCAGGTACTTGAGCGTCGCCGGCGCGCCCGGCGAGCTGTCGCTCCAGCCGTCGTCGATGCGGCTCTGGCCCACGTCGACGAGGCGCACCTCGGGGCCCGTGGCGCCGCGGACGATGAGGATGTTGCGGGGCCGCAGGTCCAGGTGCACGAGGCCGGCGGCGTGGACGTGGGCGAGGGCGTCGCAGAGGGACGTCATCACCGCCTGCAGGAAGCCCCAGGGCATGGGCTGCCCGCGCCAGGCGGCCAGGGGCACGCCGTCGACCCAGGCCGACACGATGAAGGGGCCGCGGTCGTCGGTGCCCTCGTCGAGGACGCGCACGATGCCCGGGTGATCGAGGCGGGCCGCCGCCAGGGCGCTGGCCCGGAAGCGCGCCACCCGCCGCGGATCATCCAGCCCCCGCTGCAGGATGCGGACGGCCACGGGCTGCCCCGACCGCTCGTCGAGGGCCGCCCAGAGCACGCCCAGGTCGCCCTTCCCGATCCGCGCTTGCAGCCGGTAGCGCCCGCCGATCCGCGCCATCCTCTCCATCGGTCCCCACCGCCAGCGTCCCCGGCGCTGATTCTCGCCCCCTGGCGCCGCCACCACAACCGCCGTCGCGCGATGCCGCCCCGGGCGGTCGGCTGGACCCCGCCGCCGAGGGTGCTATGCTCCCCCGACCACGACCGGAGCCACGCCCATGCCCCGCACCGAGGAGGTCGGCCTCGCCATCGTCGACCTCGGCGACGACCTCCACCCGCGGGCGGACCGCCGCTACGGCCTCGTCCCGGCGGCCGACGCCCGCCTGGCCCTGCTGCCCTACCCCGAGACCCGGGTGAAGCGGGCCGACATCACGCTGCACAGCCTCTTCGTGGACGAGCTGCCGGGCTTCACGGCCGGCAACCACGGCCTGCTGGTGGTGCGGGCCAACACCCGCGACGTCGAGGATCTGAAGGACAAGGAGACCATCTGCCAGGTGGTCGACTTCCCCATCGCGCCCCGCAGCTACGCCCCCGACCTGGGCAACCGCGGCGTCTTCCGCAACCTGATCTTCCAGGACGTGCTCGAGCTCTCCATGCGGCTGGTGGAGGTGGACGCCGGCCTCGCGGGCGAGTACGCCCGCGTCCGGGGCATCCTCGACGGCATCGACGCCCTGGTCGTCATCGATCCCCTGCTCGGCATCCCGCTGGCCCAGGTGGCCACGCGGCTGCTCGACGGCATCGTCACCGCGTTCGGCGGCCCGGAGGACGTGGCCCTGGCGGGCCTGCCCCAGCTCGACGCCGAGCCCGGCCCGGGCGTGGCCTTCCTGCGCAGCGGCGTGTACGTCGTCTACACGACCCACGGCCACAAGGGCGCGGTCTCCCTCAAGAATCTGCACTACGAGGACGGCCGCGTGCTCGACGCGGCGGGCAAGCCGCCGGCCTGCACCTGCCTCTCCTTCAGCCTCCGCCTGCGCGCGCTGCTGGATGGCTGAGCCCTCTCGCCGGCGGCCCGCCTGATGTTCCGCTTCGCCACCGACCGGCCCGTCGCCGTCTTCATGATCACGGCGGCGGCGGCCTTCTTCGGCCTGCTCTCCTACCGCGAGCTCGGCCTGGAGCTGCTGCCCGACCTGGACCACCCCACCCTCACGGTGCGCACCGCCTGGGCGGCCGCGGCCCCGGAGGAGGTGGAGCAGGAGGTGACGCGGCGGCTCGAGGGGGCCGTGGGCACCGTCGAGGCCCTGGCGGGCATGCACTCGGCCAGCCGCGCCGGCGAGAGCGAGGTGGTGCTCGAGTTCGACTGGGACACCGACATGGATCGGGCGGCCCAGCGGGTGCGCGAGCGGCTGTCGCGCATCGAGCTGCCGGGGGGCGCCGAGCCGCCGCTCCTCCTGCGCCACGACCCCTCCCTGGAGCCGGTGATGAGCCTCGCCCTGAGCGGCGATGGCACCCCGGCCGAGCTGCGCTACTGGGCCGAGGAGGTCCTGGCCCCCGAGATCAGCAAGCTGGAGGGCGTGGCGGCCGTGCGCGTCCTGGGCGGGCTGGAGCGCGAGATCCAGGTGCGCCTCACCCCGGCGGCCATCGCCGCGCGCGGCATCTCGGTGCGGCAGGTGGCCGAGCGCCTGGCCGCCGCCAACGTGAACGTGGCCGGGGGCACCCTGCGGGAGGGCACCGTCGAGTTCCTGGTGCGCACCGTGGCCGAGCTGCGCGATCCCGAGGCCCTGCGCCGCGTGGTGGTGGCCGACGCCGGCGGGGTGCTCGTCCGGCTCGGCGACGTGGCCGAGGTGCAGGCGACGGTGAAGGATCCCCGCTCGCTGGTGCGGGTGGACGGGCGGGCCGCCGTGCGCCTGGACGTGGACCGGCAGGCCGGCGCCAACATCGTGGAGGTCTGCGACCGCGTGCGCGTCGCCGTCTTCGGCACGCCGGAGCAGCAGGCCTACACCGCCGACAAGGCCCCGGGGGCGCCGCCGCCGCGGGCCGCGCCCACGAGCGCGGGGCCGGGCAAGGGCCGTGACCTGGCCGCCACCCGCCACCGCGCCCTCACCGACTTCCTGGCCTGGCGCCGACCACCGGGCACGCGCCTCGACGTCGTGGGCGATCAGTCCATCTTCATCCGCGCGTCGCTCCAGGAGGTCCGCGGCGCGGCGGTCGTCGGCGGCCTGCTCGCCGTCCTGCTGCTCTACCTCTTCCTGGGCTCGGGCTACTCCACGCTGGTCATCGCCGTGGCCATCCCCCTGAGCGTGGCCCTCACCTTCGTGCCCCTGCTGCTCTTCGGCGTCACGCTGAACATCATGTCGCTGGGCGGCCTGGCCCTCGGCATCGGCATGCTCGTCGACAACTCGGTCGTCGTGCTGGAGAGCATCTTCCGGTGCCGCGAGGAGGGGGACGGGGTCAAGGAGGCCGCCGTCCGCGGCACCCGCGAGGTGGGCCCGGCGGTGGTCGCCTCCACCCTGACGACCGTCGCCGTCTTCCTGCCCGTCGTCTTCGTCGAGGGCGTCGCGGGCCAGGTCTTCGGCGATCTGGCCCTGGCCGTCGTCTTCTCGCTGCTCGCCTCGCTGGCCGTGGCCGTCTTCGTCGTGCCCATGCTCGCGTCGCGGTCCTTCGGCATCCGGGCCAGCGTCGACGCGCCGACGTCCTGGCACCTGACGTGGCGGGCCCTGCCGGCCTGGCGCGCCCGCAAGGGCTTGATCCGCAAGGTGGTTTCCCTGCCCTGGGTCCTCCTGCAGGCCACCCTGGAGGCCGCCGGCAACCTCATCACGCTGGTCGTCGTCGCCCTCGTCCTCCCCCTCGGCCTGCTCTTCCGCGGCGCCGCCCGCGGGGTGCGCGCCCTCGCCTGGGCCCCCGCGCGCGCCACGGCGCTGGGCATGGACGCCGCCCGCCGCGCCTACGGGCCGCTCCTGCGGAGCGCCCTGCGCGCCCCCCTCGCGGTGATGGTCATCGTCGCCGGCCTGGGCGCGCTGGCCTGGATGAGCGCCAGCCGGCTGGGGGCCGAGCTCATCCCCGACGTGCACCAGGGCATCCTCACCGCCGAGCTGCGCTTCCCCGTGGGCACCCCGCTGGAGGAGACCGCCGCCCGCGTGGACGCCTTCGCCCGGCAGGCCCGCGCGCTGCCCGGCGTCCGCCGCGTCGACACCTTCGTCGGCCAGCCCGATCTGGGCGAGGACGACGCCCGCGAGCGCGGCACCCACACCGCCGCCGTCACGCTGCACCTGACGGCCACGGCGGAGGCCGAGGCCGCCGCCATCGCGCGCCTGCGCACGCTGCGCGCCGAGGTGCCGGGCGCCGATCTCGAGATCACGCGGCCGGCCCTCTTCACGCTCCGCCCCCCCGTCCGCGTGGAGATCCTGGGCCACCACCTGCCCCAGCTCGGCGAGCAGGCCCGCGTCGTCGAGGCGCTGGTGGCGGGGGTGCCAGGTGTACGCGACGTGCGCACCTCCGTGCGGCCGGGCCACCCGGAGCTGCAGCTCGACTACGATCGCGCCCGCCTGGCGGCCCTGGGCCTGCGCCCGCGGGAGGTGGCCGAGCGGCTGCGGGGCCAGCTCGAGGGCGAGGTGGCCACCGAGCTCAAGGAGCGCTCCGAGCGCGTCGACGTGCGCGTCCGCCTCGATCCCGAGCGCGTGCAGAGCCGCGGCGACCTGGAGACGCTCGTGGTGAACCCCGGGGCCGAGGTGCCGCTGCCCCTGGAGTCGGTGGCGCGCATCATCGCGGCCGAGGGGCCGGCCGAGATCCGCCACGTCGACGGGCAGCGGGCCGCGCTGATCACCGGCAGCACCGGCGGCCTCGACCTGGGCACGACGGCCGACGCCATCCGCGCCGTCCTCGCGGCCCACGACCCGCCCCCCGGCATCGAGGTGCGCCTGCGCGGCCAGGACGAGGAGATGAAGACCAGCCTCGACAGCCTGCGCTTCGCCCTCATCCTCGCGATCTTCCTCGTGTATGTGGTGATGGCGAGCCAGTTCGAGAGCCTGCGCGCCCCCCTCGTCATCATGGGCAGCCTGCCCCTGGCGGCCATCGGCGCGTTCCTGCTGCTCGGGGCCGTCGACGAGCCCCTCTCGGTGGTCGTCTTCGTCGGCCTCATCACCCTGGCCGGCATCGTGGTCAACAACGCCATCGTGCTCGTGGACTACGCCGAGCGCCTGCGGCAGCGCGGCATGGCGCTCGAAGACGCCCTCGTCGAGGCCGGCCGCACCCGCCTGCGGCCTATCCTGATGACCACCCTGACGACGGTGCTCGGGCTGCTGCCCCTGGCCCTCGGCGCGGGCGAGGGGGCCGAGCTGCGGCGCCCCATGGCGCTGACGCTGATCGGCGGCCTGGTGGTGGCCACGGGCCTGACGCTGGTGGTCATCCCGGTGCTCTACCGGCTGGTCGTGGGGCGGACGCCGAGCACCTCGTGAGCGTCAGTCGGGCGCCGGCCCCGTCGCCGTCTCGCGGGTGAAGCGCTCCTCGCGGATGCGCCAGGCGCCGTCGGCCTCCACCCAGACGAGCGTCTTGCGGCCGCTGTCGGTGTAGCCGGGGGCCCGGTAGGTCTGGCGCAGATCCACCTCGACGCGGTCGGCCTCCACGCGGGTGGCCTCCAGCACGATGTCGACGTTGATCCAGGCGGCGCGGCGGCCCAGGCGGCCCTTCTGGGCCAGGAACGCCTCGCGGTCGCGGCCGTCGGCCGTGAAGCCGGCGTCGTAGAGCTCGGCCAGGGCCGTCGTGTCGCCCTGGGGGGCGGTGCGCTCCCACGCGCGGCGCCAGGCCTGCAAGCGGCCGGCGAGCCAGGGCGTCTGGGGCGGGGCCTCGACGGCGACGGCGGGGGCCACGACCACCGGGGCCGGCGGCGGCGGCGGGGGCGCGAGCCAGAAGGCGAGCCCGGCGCCCGCCGCGGCGGCCGCGACGACGGCCACCGCCAGCGGCCAGCGGCGCGGGCGGGGCGGGGCGGCCGCGGCCTCCAGGGCGTCCGCCAGATCCCCCGCGGTGGCGAAGCGGCGGTCGGGATCCTTGGCCACGGCCCGGGCCAGCACCGGCCCCAGGGGCGTGCGGGCGAGGCCGGCGGGCAGCGGCACCGGCACGTCGGTGAGCTGGGCCGCCATGGCCGCCATGGGCGACTCGGCCTCCACCGCCGGCCGCCCCGTCAGGCACTCCAGCGCGCACAGGCCCCAGGCGTACAGATCCGAGGCCGGGCTGAGGGTGCCGCGGAGCTGCTCGGGGGCCATGTACGCCGGCGTGCCCACCACCCCCTCGCGGGTCGTCAGCGACACGTAGTTGGCGCCGCGCGTCCCCTCCACCAGGCCCGCGATGCCGAAGTCGAGCACCAGCGCGTGGGGCCGGCGCCCCCCGGGCAGGACCATGATGTTGGCGGGCTTCAGATCGCGGTGCACGACGCCGCGGCGGTGGGCGTGGTCGAGGGCGTCGAGCACCTGCCCCATGAGCCGCAGGGCCTCCGTCGCCGGCAGGGCCCCCCGGGCGAGGCGCGCCTGCAGCGTCTCCCCCTCGATGAACTCCAGCACCGTGAAGAGGCGGCCGTCGGGCAGGGCCCCGAAGTCGAGCAGCCGCACGATGTGCGGGTGGTTGAGGCGGGCGATGACCGCCATCTCCCGCTCGAAGCGCGCGCGCTCGGTGTTGGCGTCCGGCGCGCGCGGGGCCATGACCTTGAGGGCGACGCGCTGCCCGGTGCTGAGCTGGTGGGCGCGGTAGACGGTGCCGAAGCCCCCCTGCCCCAGCAGCCCCTCGATCTCGAAGCGGTCGTCGACCAGGTGCCCGGCGGCCAGCGTCATGGGCCGCCCCGGGCGGCGTCGACGTCGACGCCCAGGCGCTCGGCCCAGCGGTAGATCTGGCGGCGATCCTTGCCGAAGAAGCGGGCGACGTCGGCGACGTTGCCCTCGAAATACTCAAGCACTTCAAGCAATTGTGCGGCGTCGGGCGGGACGTCGGCCGCGACGCGCAGCGCCAGGGGCACGGCCACGGCCTGCTCGCTGGTGCCACGGCCGCCGAGCGCGCCGGCCAGGGCGGCGTCCAGGTGGCCGACGTCGACGGCGGGGGCGCCATCGGCGCGCACGGCCGCCGCCATCATCGCCTGCTCCAGCCCGCGCACGTTGAACGGCCAGGGCGCCAGCAGCAGGGCCTCGGCGGCGTCGGCCGTGAGGTGGGGCGGCGCGCCGAGCCGCGCCAGCGTCGCCCGGGCCAGGGGCAGGACGTCGGCCCGGCGGGTGCGCAGAGGCGGCACATGGATGACCCAGCCGGCCAGGCGGGCATACAGATCGGCGCGGAAGCTGCCCGCGCCCAGCGCCGCCTCCAGCACGTCGCGGTGCGTCGCCGCCACGACGCGGACGTCGACCGCCCGCGCCCCCGTCGCCCCCACGGCCCGGATGCTGCCGGTCGACAGCGCCCGCAGCAGCTTGGGCTGGAGGGCCAGCGGCATCTCGCCGATCTCGTCGAGGAAGAGGGTGCCGCCGCTCGCCGCCACGAAGAGGCCGTCGTGGGCGGCCCGGGCGCCGCTGAAGGCCCCCGCCACATGCCCGAAGAGCTCGCTCTCCACCAGGTCCGCGGGCAGGGCCGCGCAGTTGACGGGCACGAAGGGCCCGCGCCGCCCGCTGGCCTGGTGGATGGCCTCGGCCACGCGCTCCTTGCCCACGCCCGTCTCGCCCTGGATGAGGACGGACACGGCGTGGCGGGCCACCCGCGCGATCTCGCCGCGCACGCGCTGCATGGCCGGCGACGGCCCGAGCAGGCCCGCGGTGGGCGGCTCGAAGCGATCCTGGCTGCGCGCCTCGATGATCTCGTGCAGCAGCAGGGTCTGGCCGACGCGCAGGACGGTGCCATCGGCGAGCGGCGCCTGATCGACGGCCTGGCCGTCGACGAAGGTGCCGTTGGTGCTCCCCAGATCGTGTACCTGGCACCCCTCGAAGCGGGCGTGCTGGCGGGAGAGCTGGTCGTCGGCGAGGGCGAGCGGGCCGTCGCCGTGGCCGGCCCGGCCGAGGGTGACGGGCGCCTCGTCGAGGACGAGGCTGCGCCCCACGCCGTCGGGGCCATGCACGATGACGAGGCGGCGGACGGGGCCGGTGGCCTCCCGCTGGGCGCGGCGGGGCGAGGGCTGCGTGGCGGTCATGGGACACCCCGCCCGCCGGGGCGGGACACGCCGGCGCGGCGGCGAGACACCCCACACAACCCACTGAAATCAGACACATTTTCGGTTGGCACCGGACGTGAAATGCCAGGGAGCAGACCCACAAGGAGGCCCCCATGCGGCACATCATCCCCGTCTTCGCCCTCTTCGCCCTGACCGCCTGCGACGTCCAGGACGAGCTCCTCACCGACGCTGGCACCCCCACCCCCGACGAGGCGCCCGTCGAGGTGGCGCCCCCGGCCTACACCTGGGTGCTGGTGGAGGACACCTCCATCGAGATGAACGCCTTCGGCGCGCCGGGCGCCGACATCTGCGGCGTGGCCTTCGACTGCGGCGGCGGCGTGCGCGGCGTCGGCGTCGACGCCCACCTCTGGGCCGGCGACGGCGAGGCCTGTCGGGCCGGCGGCGAGGTGAACGGGGAGGCCTGCTTCGCCGATCGCGACGACCCGCTGGCGGCCGTCGGCTCGCCCCACGACCCGTGCGAGGCCGACTCGAGCCCCAGCCACTACGTCGCGCTGGGCCTGGGGGGCGTGCTGGCGGTCCGGGTCGACACGGACGATGGCGACCTGCCCACCCTCGAGGGCTGCAGCGTCACCATCTACGAGCGCACGAGCCGGGACGTGGAGAGCTTCCAGGTGAGCGTCTGCGCCGACGCCGGGGGCGTGCAGTGCCTGCAGCCCGCGCCCCTGGCCGTCAGCCCGGACGGCGGCGACGTCCGCTTCGTCGTCCCGATGCCGTAGTCCCCGCACCCGACCCCCTCGTCCGAGCCCGCCCGACTGTACGGCACGGCCCGCCACGCGGGAAGCGTCAGGGCAGGGCGAGGGTGGTCTGGTAGATGAGCGTCGGCCCCCGCTGGCCCTGGATCCAGGAGATGTCGGGGCGGTCGAAGGGGCTGGAGTAGTTGTAGAGGAGCCACTGGCGATCGCCGAGGGGCACCGCGCTCGCGAAGCAGGTGTCGCCGGCCGAGGGCAGGTCGAGGACGTGGGTCACCGCCAGGCGTGTGGCGTCCACCGACCACAGGGCGCAGCGCTTGGGCCGCGACCAGTAGGCCGCCAGGTAGGTCGCCCACTGCTGCTCGGGCGGCAGGTCCTCGCGGCCCAGGTCGAAGTGGCCGTCCTCGGTGACGTGGCGGCGCCCGACCAGCCACACGCGGGCCCCGTCGGTGAGGACCAGGGGCGAGTCCGGCTTGCGGGGATCGGCCACGCAGCGCCAGACCCCCGGGGTGGCCGCCTCGCCGCGGCAGATCTTCGAGCCGAAGCCGTCCGCGTCGCCGGCCTCGTTGCGGCCGACGGCGATGATCGTCCCGTCATCCAGGCGGGCGAAGTCGGTCTCCGAGACGCCCCCCTCGAGCACCTGCGCGCCGGTCGGGGCGACGGGCGCCCACGCCTGCCCGTCCCGGGTCTTGAGCCAGTAGACCCGCAGCGGATCCACCTCGGCCGTGTAGACCCCCTCCCCGCCCACGTAGCCGATGAGCCAGGCCTCGTCGCCATGCCGCTGGATGCGCCACGGGATGAAGCCCGGCAGGTCGGCGAAGGCCTCGACCGGCGGCGTCCAGTCCCCCGGCCCGCGGTATCGCGCCACGCGGGCGCCGCCCGGCTCGAAGGCCAGGGGGTCCGTGCCCAGCACCGCGAAATACAACGACAATTCGCCGTTGATGGACAGGAAGCGCGGCTCGCGGAGGTCGCGCCCGAGGTGGAAGCCGCCCTCGTAGCGCCAGGCGACCTGGTCGGTGGTGCTCACGACGTAGAGCCAGGTGTCGGCGCTGGCGAAGTGGCTCGGGGCGGTGCGCAGGGCCAGGAAGAGGCGGCCGTCGTGCAGGACCACGTCCAGGTTGTTGTGCGCCGTCTGGGAGACGACCTCCGCGGGCAGATCGGGCGAGGGGGCGACCACCACGGGCGGCGAGAAGCCAGGCCGCTCGGGGTTCTCCAGGCAGGCGCCGGCCACGGGGCAGCCGAGGTCAGGGCCGGCGTCGGGGGCGGCGTCGACGGCGCCGTCGTCGCAGGCGGCGAGCAGGAGGCAGAGGGCCGCGACGCGCCGCATGGCCGCGCCTAGCGGAAGACGAGGCTGGTGCCGCCCGGCGCGCCGGAGCTGGCCGGGCGAGCGATGGGCGGCATGGAGGCCAGGTCGATGACGCGCACGCCGTCAGCCTGGGACACGGCCACGAAGCGCCCGTCCGGGCTCAAGGCCGCGGCGCTGAAGGCCCCCTCGATGAGCTCGGCCAGCCGGACCACCTCGCCGGTGCGCAGGTTCTTGATCCGCCCGGAGCCGAGGGGGTTGCCGCAGGCGTCCACGTCCAGGACGAGGGCCCGCTCCCCGCGCTGATCGATGGACGCCAGGTGGGCCTGGCCGCCGGTGTCGTCCACCTCGAAGACCTCGTCGCGAGCGGTGTCGAACCACGTCGTCCGCGTCGGGACCTCCACGGCCGCCACGCCGCACGTCGAGAACGACGACAGCTCCGCGATGACCGTCGAGGGCCCGGTGAGGCGCAGCTTCAGGGTGCGGTCGAAGGGCACGCGGGGGGCGGCGATGTACTTCTCGAAGGCGCTGTCCTTCAGATCGAGCAGGAGCCCGCGCTTGAGGCCGGGCTCGTTGGGATCGTTCTGCAGCACCAGCACCCGGTCGCCGTAGACGTCGGCCAGGATGCCATCGGCCAGCTCGCGCGCGCGGCCGGTATCGGCGTCGTGGAAGTAGACCTTCTCGCTCGGCGAGAAGCGCTCGAACACCAGGCCAGCAGGATCGGGCCCGGTCGCCATGGGGTTCGAGCCGCCGATCACCACGGGATCACTGCCGATCTTCCACAGGGCGGGCTGGTTCATGTCAACAACCAGCACGTCGTCGCGGGCGAAGCCCAGCAGCTCGAAGGCCTGCACCTCGTCCACCAGCACGCCGTTCTCGTCGAAGACCCGGACGAGGGTGTGGAAGTCGTCGTCCTCGCCCTTGAAGGCCACGCGGGTGCCCTCGGGGGAGAGCAGCGGCGGCCCCAGGTTGCTGGCCCGCCAGTCCGAGAACTCTACCAGGTGCAGGTCGTTGGAGACGTCGTAGAGCCGGAGGGGCTGGTCGGACGTCTCCGGGCGGCACAGGGCGCGCTGGCCCGAGGCGTCCGGGTAGGCGACGGCGTTCTCGCAGATCTTGCGCGCGTCGGTGCCCGCCGCCGAGGCGAGGTAGCTGTCGGCGCCGAGCTGGTAGAAGAGGAGCCGCGAGGCGGTGGCCCCCGGGATGCCGCCGTCGAGGCCACCCCCGACGAGGGCGTCGGGGGGGCCGCGGAAGCGACCGCCCTCGTCATCGGACTCCGCCGTGGCGCAGCCCGCGAGGACGAGGCAGGCGAGGAGGCCGGTGCGTCGCATCAGGGGCACGTGGGCAGATCCGGCGGGTCGGGGTTGCGGGTCTCATCGGGATCGTTGAACTCGATGCGCTCCGCCTCCATGGACAGGGTGAACGGGTAGGCGTCGTTCACGCCGTCGCCGTTGGAGTCGATGGTGGGATCGGCGCCCTCGAAGAAGTCGATGAAGCGGATGACGTTGCCGCCGGTGCGGATCTCGACGTCCTCCAGCTTCGAGCGCTCCACGAAGCCGTCCACGAAGCCGTAGAGGCGGGCCTGCCCGTCGGCGTTCTCGCCGGGCCAGATCTGCATGTTCACGTCGGTGGTGAACTCGGTCCAGCAGGTCGAGGCCGGCATGTCGTCCATGGCCGGGATGGTGCCGGCCGGCACGGCGATGCGGAACGCCTGGCGGCCGTCGATGTGCCACTCGGCGCGATCGTCCTCGAAGCGCCAGTCGCCGTCGAAGTTCTGGATGGGCAGGTTGTGGCGGAACGAGTACACGCCCGCCTCGGGCCGGCCGTTGCCGACGTAGAAGCGGTAGCCGTTCTCGCCGTAGCCGCCGGCCTCGAAGACCAGGTTCAGGCTGCCGGTGCTCACCGCCACCAGGAGCGCGAGCTGCAGCTCGTTGGCCGCGACCGCGGGCTCGATGACCTGGGCGTTGATCATGCGGAAGACGTCGGGCCGCAGATCCATGCGGCAGGCGTCATCCACGCAGCGCTGGTACGGGCCGCAGTCGTCGCCGGGCATGCAGGCCGCGCCGGCGTCCACGAGGGGCGCCACGGCGGCGTCCTCGGGGGCCGCATCCGCGACATCCATGTCAGCGCCCATGTCGGGCATGTCACCCCCGGCGCCGCCCTGGCCGCCCATGCCGCCGGCGCCGCCGACGCCACCCTGACCGCCGACGCCGCCCTGGCCGCCGACGCCGCCCTGGCCCCCCGCGCCAGTGTCCGCCCCCCCCGTGTCGGCGGCCCCCGGCGGGACGCCACCGTCATCACAGGCCCAGACGGCCGCGAACAGGCCTGCGCACGTCAGCCATCGCCGCATGATGCTCCCCTCAATGCTCGGGTCGTCTCTGATGGTCGGCCCGTCCACGCCGACCGTCAACTCGCGTTACATCCGATAAAAACGCTTACACAACAACGACTTGACCCCACACAGGGATGTTCTGCAAGACATCGTCGCAGCCTCCCGTCTTCCCCGGCGGGCCGACCCATGCTACGCGGAGACATGCCCTCATCAGACCACCCACGCCACCCGCAGCAGGACCGCAGCCGCGCGACGGTGGACGCGATCCTGGACGCGGCGGCCAGCCTCCTCGCCGAGCTGGGGCCCACCGGCACCACCAACAATCGCATCGCCGAGCGCGCCGGGGTGAGCCTCCGCTCGATCCACTACCACTTCGGCGACAAGAAGGCGCTCTATCGGGCCCTGGGGGATCGGTTCACCGCGGCCATGCGGGCGACGGTGACGGCGGCCGTGCCCCAGATGGCCACGCTGCCGCTGGGGCGGCTCCTGCCGGAAGGGATCGGCGCCCTGCTGCGCCGGCTCGGCGAGGATCCAGTCCTCCGCGGCGTCCTCCACGCCACGGCGCTGCCCCCACGGGACTTCGCGGCCATCGACGCGTTCGAGCGTGAGCTGGCGATGCTCCTCGCGATGCTGATCCAGGCCCACCCGGTGCTGCGGGTCCGCTGCCCCGATCCCGCCTGGAGCGCTCGGGTCGTGGTGCGGGCGGCGGCCGGGCTGACGGTGCGGACGCTGGCCCTGGAGCCGGAGCTGGTCGGCACCGACCGGTTCCGCGCCGAGCTCATGCGGCTCATTGATGGCTACTTCGGCGGGAGCTTCATCGCGTCGGCGGAGCCGCGCCCAGTGCAGGGCTGAGGCGGGTCAGGGTTCCACCGCGCAGGTGGCGTCGCAGCCGTCGCCGTTCTCGAGGTTGCCGTCGTCGCAGGCCTCGCCCGCGTCGAGCCGGCCGTTCCCGCAGATCTCGGCGTTGCAGTCTCGGTCGCAGCCGTCGCCGTCCTGGATGTTGCCGTCATCACACTGCTCGTCGGGCCGGTTGAGCGCGCCGTCGCTACAGAACGGGGCGTCGTCGTCCCCGACGTTCCGCGTCAGGACCACCCGCTCCCAGGCGTTGCTGGCGTTGAGCGCCGTCGCCGCCCCGCAGCGCCACCCGCCGTTCAGGTTGCCTCTGCTCGTTTGCCAGCAGAGGCGGTCCTCGGCCTGGACGTTCAGGGTGTCGCAGGACTGGCGGAGTACCCCCTGATCGATGGGCGCAAAGCCCCATGACAAGGTCGGTGAGTAGTAGAAGTTGACGTCGTTGTGCGGGTTGACCGCTTCGAGCCCGAGCCCCACGTCGCGGGTGACCTCGGCGGTCGCGCCGGCGGCCGCGAGCGTCAGGTCGACCTCACCCCTCGGCCGGCAGGCGAGCATCATCTGATCGCCGTCGCAGGCCGCGAACAGGTCTTCGAGGACGGTGTTGCCCTGGCTGTACCGGTCGGCATGGCAGACCGACCACCCGTCGTCGAGGAGCCCCACGAGCGGCAGGTCGTGCAGGACGCCCCGCGGCAGCACGAGCCTGACCGAGTCGAACATCATGAGCCGCATCAGCCGCCGGCTGCTGGCGGTGAAGGCGTCGTCGGCGGATGGCCAGTCGGCCTCGACCAGGTACAGCCGGCCTGACTGGACGTTCCGCGCGGCCAGGGAGACCGTGTCGTCGGTCCACCCGCCGAGGGCCGTGATGCCCGGCAGGCCGCTCAGATCGGCGCCGCACCCCGAGGTCGCCGGATCCTGGAGCGGCTGGCCCGCTTGCGTCTGCCAGAAGGCGGACAGGGGCGCGTAGCGGAACACCGGGTTGACGTTCGCCCGGCAGGCGCCGGCCTCGGCACCCGCGACCGCCGCTTCCCCGAAGATCGCGTTGAACACCGGCACGCTCGAGCCCGCCGCGGTGATGATCCGCCCGCCTCGACGCAGGTAGTAGATCCAGGCGGGGTCGATCCGGTCCACACCGTCCTGGGTGACCAGCACCACCTGGGTGTCGTCGTCGGGGGCGCAGCCCTCGATCACCGCTACGTCGTCCCAGGGCTCGATGAAGGCGGCCAGATTCCGATCGGAGGCGCCGCAGACGAGCACGTTGCGGCGCCGGGCCGCCTGCTCCGTGCGGCAGGTGGCGCTGCAGCCATCGCCGTCCACGGTGCCGCCGTCGTCGCACTGCTCGACGTCGCCCAGCTCGCCGTCGCCGCAGAAATTCTCTATCACGCAGTGGGCGTCGCACCCGTCGTCCGCCACGAGGTTGCCGTCATCGCACTCCTCGCCCTGGTCGAGCCGCCCGTTGCCGCAGACCGAGAAGGGGCAGGCAACCGCGCCGCGGATGGCCACGTCGTCGATCGTCGCGCGGTCGTCGCCGCCGTTGTAGGTGTAGTCCTTGCTGTAGCGCCACTCGAGGGTGTGGGCCCCCGCCGCGAGCGGGACGGACAGCTCGCCGGTCGCCTCGCCGCTCCACGCGTCGATCACCACGCCATCGACGAGGAAGCTCAGCGGGTCGAAGTCCCGCTCCGAGCTGACCGCGTAGGTGAAGCGCACCGCGCCGCCGGCCGGCGTGGCGACGGCCAGGGTGAGGCTGCTGGTCTGGCTGGCGTCGATGCCGCCGCTGACCACCCGGCCGCCGTCCACCGCCCAGCCGAGCTCGCCCGCCGCGCCGAACGCGGCCACGAGCGCGGCGTCGCGGAAGTCTTCGACGCAGGCCGTCTCGAAGCGGCAGGCGGCGTCGCAGCCGTCCCCCGCCTCGACGTTGCCGTCGTCGCACTCCTCGGCGGCCGTGACCTGCCCATCGCCACAGACGAACTCGACCTGGCAGTCGGCGTCGCAGCCGTCCCCCGCCTCGACGTTGCCGTCATCGCAGCCCTCGCCGAGCTCGACCACGCCGTCGCCACAGGTCGACGGCTCGATCGCGCAGGCGGCGTCGCAGCCGTCGCCGGCCTCGGTGTTGCCGTCGTCGCACCCCTCGCCGAGATCGACGCGCCCGTTCCCGCACAGCCCGGGGGTCGTCGCGGCGAACACGTACGGCGCCGATCCGCGCGCGTCACCGCCCTCGACGACCGCCTCGTAGTCGCCGGCGTCGAGCCACGGCTGGAGCAGGGAGCAGGCGCCGACACCGCCGTCGTCGTTCGTCGCGACCTGGGTGCGCGTCCCGTCGGGGCCGACCCGGTAGAGCCTCAGCACCGTGTCGGTGTCGGCGACGCAGGCCCCGGCCCCGTCACCGGTCTCGAGCCGGACCCGGGTCTGCAGCGTCGGGTGCGCCTCGCAGACGACCCCGTAGTTGTTGGCACAGTCGCGGTGGAGCCAGCCACCCACCTGGCGCATCACCACACAATCCCGAGCGGCAGCGTTGGTGCTGGCGTCGGAGAAGCCGTCGTAGTCGGCCGGACGGAAGGCCGATCCGTCCGCCCAGAGGAACTGGTTCTCGGTGGTGCGATCGTTGAGCCCGATCCAGCCCCAGGCCGTGAGGGAGACGAGGAAGTCATTCTCGGCGGCGCTGTCGATGGTGGCGAGCTGGCCGCCTTGCGCGGCGCAGAAGTCGCGCGCTTCGGTCCAGCTCGACGCGACGGGGCAGTGCAGGTACGTCCCGGTCTCGCCCCCCAGCAGCCGGCAACCGGTCGAGGCGAGGCAGCTCGCCCGGTCGCCGCAGGCGAAGCCGCTGCGCTCGGGGATGGCAAAGCGGAAGCGGTCGTCCCCCGACGGGGCGTACTGGCCAGCGAAGCGACCGCGGACGCGCGCGTCGACCGTCAGGCGATAGTCCAGGGTGTAGCGGTCCAGCGCCGCCGGCGCCGCCCCGAAGCCCTGGACGCGCAGGAGGTAGCGCCCGGGCGCGAGGTCAAGGTCGAGGCGGCTGCACGCCCCCGCCCCCCCGTCGTCATCGCGCGCGACCGCTTCGCCGGGCGCGTCGTCCGCGCCCAGGGGGTAGACGCCGAGCACCGTATCGGCCCCCGTCCCCAGGCACCCTCCGGTCCAGGTGACGAGGCGGCTGGGCCCATGATCGACCACGAAGAGGTAGTCGTCCCACCCGCCCGCCGGCGTCCGGCCGACCCGCGCCTCGTGGCTGCGGACGAGGGCCGCCGGCTCCGGCGTGCAGGCCGCGTCGCAGCCGTCGCCATCGGCGAGGTTGCCGTCATCGCACCCCTCGCCCGCCTCGACGGCGCCGTTGCCACAGACGGGGGCCTCGACCTGGCACTCGGGGCTGCAACCATCGAGGGGATCGCGGCCGCCGTCGTCGCAGCCCTCGCCCTGATCGAGGATCCCGTCCCCGCAGAACGGCTCCAGCAGGCACTCGGCGCTGCAGCCGTCGTCGTCGTCGCGGTTGCCGTCGTCGCACCCCTCGCCCCGCTCGCGGGTTCCGTTGCCGCACACCGGATCGGCCGGGCAGTCGACGGATTCATCGATCCGGAGGTTGTCGACCTGCCCCCGATCGCTGCCGCGGTCGAGGACGCCGTCCTTGGTGTAGCGCCACTCCAGCGTGTGCACGCCAGCGTCTAGGTTGGCCGTGAACGTCCCCGAGGTCGTACCGCTCCAGCTCATCCGCTGGGCCCCATCGACGAAGAAGCGCAGGAAGTCGGAGTCCGCCTGTGAGCTGACCCCGTAGTCGAACCGCACCGCACCGGCGATCGCGAGCTCGACCTCGAGTACAAGTCTGCTCTGCTGATTGCCGGCGATGTCGCCGCTCGTCGCCCGACCATTGACGATGAACCAGGGCGCGGCGCCCGCGGTCATGAAGCCCTCGGGCAGCTCGGGGCCGTCGAACGCCTCGGTGACCACGCACCCCTCAGACTGGCAGTTGGCGTCGCACCCGCCGCCGGGCTCGCGGCCGCCGTCGTCACACTGTTCCCTGGGCTCGATCACCCCGTTGCCGCACACGAACACCTCGCGGGCGCACGCCGCCGAGCAGCCATCGAGGGGCTCCACCCCGCCGTCGTCGCAGGCTTCGCCCGGATCGAGGAGCCCGTCCCCGCAGGTGGGCGTCGCCGCGGCGACGCAGGCGGCCTGCGCGGCGCAGGACCCGTCGAGGCACTCGAAGACGTCGGCGCGATAGCCGCCACCCAGGCAGGTCGCGAGGCAGGCCCCCTCGTCGCGCCCGCAGGCGCCGACCGCGGCGCAGAGGACCGCGCAGCGACCCGCCAGGGGCTCGACCCCGAAGCGCACCTCGACGCCGTAGGTCGCCGCGCCTCGCCCGCCGAGCCGGGCGAAGTAGATCCCGGGGGCGAGGCTGCGCTTGAGCCGCGCGCAGAGGTCGATGGCGTCCGCGAGGGGCTGGAAGGCGGCGTCAAGCAGGGTGAGCCTGCCCTCGCCGACCGGACAGCCGCCCGCGCCATCATCGGTGACGATCTCCACCGCCGCGGCGCTGCCGGCGGGCACCTCGAAGCGGAACAGATCGTCGCCCTCCGCGGCGAACTCGCCGGTGTAGCGCTGCCGCGGCGCGGCGTCGCGATAGAGCAGGAAGTCGAGGGTGTAGGCGGGCACCGCCTCTCCCTCGGCGTCTCGCACCTCGATGGTGTAGGTGCCGGCCTCGATGGCCGCGTCGAGCCGCCCACAGCCAGCGTCGTCCAGCGCGTAGCGTGCGACCACCACGCCATCGCGCAGCAGCACCAGGCGATGGGCACCCGAGCACTCGCCGTCGGCGCCGAGCGTGCCCACGAGCAGCGCGCTCGGTCCGTCGGCCTGGAAGAGGAAGCGATCGGTGGCGCCCGCAGCGATGCGACCGGGCAGCCGGGTGCGGCCGGTGATGATCTCGAACCGCTCCTCGGTGCACCCGGCGTCGCACCCGTCGCCGTTGCGGACGTTGCCGTCGTCGCACTCCTCGTCGCCTTCGGCCACCCCGTCGCCGCAGACGATGCAGGCGTCGCCCTCGTCGGCGGCGCCATCGCAGTCGTCGTCGATCCCGTTGCAGGCCTCGTCGGCGGGCTCGCCGGCCTCGACCCCGCAGGCGACGGCGCCGTCGCGGCAGATCGTCTCGCCGCGGGCGAAGCAGGCGCCGACGCCCGCCTCGCAGGGCGCGGCGGGCACGGCGTCGTCGATGGCGCCGTTGCAGTCGTCGTCGATCCCGTTGCAGGCCTCCGCCCGCGGGGCGCCTGCCACCGCGTCGCAGCCCGCCACCCCGGCGACGCACGTGGTCATGCCCTCGGCCTGGCAGGCGCCCACCCCGACCGCGCAGGCCGCCGGCGCGACGTCGTCGGCCACGCCGTTGCAGTCGTCGTCGACGCCGTCGCAGATCTCGGCCCGCGGCTGCCCGACGTCGGCGTCGCAGAACTCGGCCCCGTCGACGCAGAGGGTCGCGCCCACCGCGGCGCAGGCGCCGACGCCGGCCTCGCAGGGCGCGGCGGGCAGGTCTTCGTCGGTCGCCCCGTCGCAGTCGTCATCGACGCCGTTGCAGACCTCGGGCTCGAGGGCGCCGGCGACGGCGTCGCACGCCTCCACGCCGTCCACGCACCGGATCAGGCCCTCGACGCGGCAGATGCCCTCGCCCGCCGCGCAGGCCGCGGGCACGTAGCCCTCGTCGGTGACGCCATCGCAGTCGTCGTCGATGCCGTTGCAGACCTCGACCCCGGGCACGCCGGGCTCGACGTCGCAGAGCTCCACGTCGTCGAGGCAGGCGCCGAGCCCGACCGCGCAGGGCGCGGCGACGTTGTCGACCACCCCGTCGCAGTCCTCGTCGGTGCCGTCGCAGGTCTCGGGGCGCGGCTCGCCGGCCTCGGCCTGGCAGACCTCGGCGCCGCCCACGCAGGCCGTCACGCCCTGGGCCGCGCACGCGCCGACGCCGACGCCGCACGGCACCGCCGCGATGTCCTCGTCGGTGGTGCCGTCGCAGTCGTCGTCCACCCGGTTGCAGGTCTCGGGCTCCAGGCGCCCCGGCACCGCGTCGCAGGCCACGACGCCATCGACGCAGGCGGTCATGCCCTGGGCGACGCAGATGCCGTTGCCCACCTCGCAGGGCTCGGCCGGGTGGCCCTCGTCCACGGTGCCATCGCAGTCGTCGTCGACGGTGTTGCACGTCTCGGCCTGCGGATCGCCGGGGACGGCGTCGCAGGCCAGCGCGCCGCCCACGCACGTCGCGAGGCCCT
>JACKDP010000010.1 GCA_020633435.1 Myxococcales bacterium
CGCCCGCGCCCGCCCCGTCATCACAGGCCAGCAGGCCAAGGCCGAGGAGCAGCAGCAAGGGTCGTCGCATCGGCGCCTCCCGGGGGGCCTGCGCCGGCGCAACCCGGCGAAACGACAGGGAGATCAGACCGGCTGGTAGAACCAGAAGCGGAACATGTTGATGTCGCGATCCGCCGTCAGCATGACCTGCTTCACCGAGATCTGCGCGGTGCTGATGTGCTGGGCCGGGATGACGTAGGGCCAGTTGCGCCAGCGGAACTTGCGGTCCTCGCCGCGGCAGTCGAGCACGCGGTCGAGGCGCTGGCCGTTGACGTGGATCTCGGCCTGGTAGTCCCCGCGCACGAAGTCCATGCGGCGGATCATCACCACGTCCTGGTGGGCGGTGAGGCCCTTGACCTTGAACTCGGTGAAGCCGCCCTCATGGGCGATGCCGGTGTCCTCGACGACGGTGCCGTCCGGGTAGCGCAGCTTCTGGCGCGTCCGGTACGTGTCCTCGGCCTCCTTGATCTGGAAGTCGTGGGCCTTCTCGCTCTCGGCGTTGAGGACGTCGATCATGTCGACCAGGCGCCACTCCTTGCCATCGACGATGAGGCTGGCCGTGAACTCCCCCGAGAAGGTCTTGAGCTCCTCGAAGGTGATGCCCCCCTCCAGCGGCGCGGCGGGCACGGTGCCCACGGCGGCGGTCTGGATGGCGCCGTCCATGGCCTTCACGTCGATGACGTCCGGCCGGATCTTGTCCAGCATCCCCTTGAGGCTCTCACAGGCCTTCAGGTTGTACGTCACCATGTTGTCGAGGCCCTCGGCGGTCCGGCGCCGCTCGTAGACGAGCCCTCGCATGATGTCGACGTTCTTCTTGTAGCCCGTGAACTCCTTGCGGGCCGACAGGTCGGGCACGCGGGACTCCACCTCGTCCACCACGTCCCACGAGAGGTCCGCGATGATGGCCAGCAGGTCCCAGACGTTGGTCGCGTCCACCTGGTTGGTGCGCAGGAGCATCTCGAAGGAGATGACCGCGTGGAAGGCGTCCTGGGCGGCGAGGATCTTCTTCACCCGCGCGAGGTAGGAGAAGATCATCTTCATGGCCCGGACCATCTCGTCCAGGCGCCACCGCAGCATCGGATCGATGCGGCCCCCGGACCGGCCGGCCTTGGGCACGAAGCGCAGGTCGATCTCGTTGGGGGCGGGGGCGAGCGGGTCGCGGGCGTCGGTGATGCGCCGGGCGCCCTTCTCCAGGTGCACGCGGGCCAGCTCGACCTCGAGGTCGATGTTGGGCTCGACGATGGAGAACTCGATCTTGCTGTCCTCCCGCACGCGGCGGTGGCCCTGGTAGTCGAGGTTCTCCTTGTAGGCGATGAAGTCGTCGAACTCCTCCACGTACCGCAGCACCAGGTAGATGGTCTGCGGCAGCTTGAAGTCCGCCGGGTTCAGCGTCTTGATCTGCTTCTCCAGCAGGAAGATGTCGTTGCCCTGCCCATCGATGGCGTAGCCGGCGCCCACCTCGATGGACAGGTCGCCGCGGCCGCGGCTCTGCACCTTCAGGTCGTCACCGTTGCCGTTGACCACCCCGGGGGCGTGGAACATGCGGTTGTGCAGCTTGCGCTTCTCGACGTGATAGCGCTCCGCGTCGTTCCAGTCCTGCTCGGTGGTCAGGAACCCCTTGAAGAAGTTGATGCGCTTGAACGAACCGCGGCTCATGCGTCACTCCGTGTCCTGTGAGGCTTCCTGAGCCTCGCGCGTGCCGACCACCACGCCGGCATCGGCCGTCCCCACCCGCCCCAGGCCGATGACGAAGGCCTGCAAGCGATCGCGTCCGCTGTTCACCGCGAAGGTGAGGTAGTACGCGCAGTGGGCCGGCATCTCCATGCGGATGATGTCGTGGATCTTGAGGATGGTCTCGTCGCTGGCGTCGGTGAACTCGGCCGGCACTTCGACGATGAACGAGTGGGCCAGCTCCACCGGCGGCAGCACGATGGAGTCGAGGCCAATGCGGACCCGCCCGATGCGGAACCCCTCGTACGGCCACTGGTTCTCCAGCAGCCGGGGCTCGACGCCGGTGAAGATCGACAAGAAGAGCTTGAGGCCCCGGACGGTGCCACGCAGGCCGTAGATGTCGATGGCCTGCTGGATGAGCTTGCGCTTCTTCGGCTCGGGCCAGTCCTGATCGATGGCCAGCGCCACCCAGCTCGCGAGCCACTGCAGGAAGGCCGGCGGGGCCTCCAGCGGGTCGAAGCAGGTGGGGATGCTGTCGATGCGGCGCTGCAGATCGGCGTAGATGTGGTCGAAGATCCACAGGAACTGCCGCATCAGGTGGCCGCCGGTGCGGTCGCCCTTCTGGTAGACCTGGGGCAGGTGGTGCAGCAGGCTCTTGCGGGAGACCGTGAGCCGGACGGGCTCGTCCACCGCGACGAGGGCCCCCGGCGGCGGGTGCTGGCCGGTGACCTCGTCCTCGGGCTTGTAGGCCTCCTCGTAGACGAGGCCCACCTGGTCGAGCTCGTAGCCGGCGTTGCGCAGGAGGAGCTGCGCGTTCTCCAGCAAGATGCCCGTCACCTCGGGCATCCGCACGGTTCGCCGAACGATTTCGCGGGGTTCTCGCACCGGCCTACCTGAACTGCTCGCGTGGCTTCTCGACCACGTTCACGTCGACGAGGTGGATGAGCTCGTCGGGCGCCACCTTGACCTTCTCCACCTCGCGGCGGGCATCCTCGTCGAAGAGGGTGATGCGGTGGACCACGTCCACCCCCTCGACGTCCTCGATGACGTGGTAGAGGTCCAGCTTCAGGACGTCGCGCCCGAAGGCCCAGCCCTCGCCGCCGCGGCCGCCGACCAGCGGGTTGAGGAAGCGCCGCAGCCGCTCCTCCACCGCCCGCCGCGTCTGCTCCGACGAGCCGGAGTTGGTGCGGATGATCTCGACCGTGATGCTGATCTCGGCGTAGCGCGGCTTGACGACGTGCACCTTCGACGTCAGCAGGCGCCGCTCGTCGAGGAAGTGCTTCACCCGCCGCAGGAGCTCGGTGGAGGGCACCGGCTTGGCCGTCAGGTCCAGCCGGCGCTCGTCCAGCTTGGGCACGACGACCACCGAGACCTCGCCCTCACGCCCGATGGTGTTCAGGCACTTCGCCCGCGCGATGCCGTTGCTCGCCTGGAGCGTCAGCCACTCGAAGTCCTCGACGGTGACGGCGCGGTTGCGGCTCTTGATGACGTGCGGGCCGCGGACCTTGGCCTCGTCCACCGTCTCCTGGTCGCTGCCGCCGGCCGCCGGGAACGGGTTGGCCACGCCGTCGATGTGGGCCACCGACTTGCGCATCGCCGTGATCATCGACGAGGTGACGTTGCCCCGGGCGCCGCCGCCGGTGCGGTACAGCTCCGCCATGACGCTGGCGGTGCCGGCGGGCGGGATGAAGCCCTTGCGGCCATCGCCGAACTTCACCTCGCCGCGCAGGCGATCGATGACGTAGTGCCGGCTGCGGGCGGTGGAGTCGTAGAAGCTGTCCACCTCCGTCCAGCGCACCCAGAAGCCGCCGCGCCGGGCCTCCCGGATGGCGTCCTCACCGCCGGCGGCCACGATGGCGTGCTTCTCGTCGCCGTCCGGGGCCTCGCGCTCGCGCACCATGATGCGCTGCCCCTCCAGCAGGGGCCCGCGGGCGAAGCGGAACGCCTGGTTGGGGGTGCCGTCGCTGGAGCCCAGGACCTCCTCGCGGATGGTCGTGTGGTTGTGGGCGTAGACGGTGTTGAGGAGGACGTGGGTGATGCGCGGCATCTGGTGGTAGCCGCCCATCTCCAGGCGGGCGCGCAGCCAGAAGCCGACGGTGCCGAAGCGCTTGGAGCGCTTCCAGTCCTCGGGGCCCACGAAGCGCAGGAAGCCGCTCTCGGTGAAGGCCCGCGTCTCGTCCTGCGGCGAGAGGTCGACCCACTGCAGGCCGTTGAAGTACTCCCAGACGACGCGCTGCTCGGCGGCCAGGGCGCGGTCGCGCTCGGCGTAGTACTCCGCCAGGTACTCCCGGTGGCGGCGGTCCTCGTCGAGGGACGTCTTCTCGCTCATCTGGAAGTACAAGCGAGCGGGATCATTGGGGAAAGCGTTCTCGAACGCCAGGTACAGCGTGGGGCTGTCCTCCTGGCTGGGCTCGAACGCCTGGAACACCTTGAGGGGCGTGCGCGCCGTGACCGAGTGGTCGAAGTAGGCGAAGTCGTTGTAGGTCAGCACATGGGCGACCGGCGCCTCTTCCTCCGTGTAGCGGAAGGTGACCGACTTGACCCACGGCGGCCGCAGGGGGCGCTCGTCGCGCCAGATCCAGCGCTCGCCGTCCAGCTCGTACTGGCCGGGCAGGCCGTAGTCGCCCGCCTCGATGCGGGCGCGCAGCCAGAGGCCCTCCTCGCCCTGCACGTCCGTCTCGGCCATGTCCTTGGGGCGCCGGAAGCGCACCTCGCCGGAGCCCGTGAACGCCTCGGTGCCGTCCACGAAGTCGAAGGCCTCGTTGGAGGTGGAGCCCTCGGGGGTGCACTGGCCGAGCTGCTTCCACTTCTTGCCGCTCCAGTACTCCCAGACGATGACCAGCGTCTCGCTGGGCTGGGGCGGGTCGTACTGGCGCGCCTCGGCCAGCCGCACATCGAGGCGGACGACGGAGCCGGGCAGCGTCGGCATGGAGCGGGGCAGGATGTAGAAGGCGTTCTCGATGCGGGGCTCCTTGCCGAAGGGGGCGAAGGAGCGCTGCAGATCCACCGTGAGGAAGACCGAGGCGTCGATGTTGACGGTGGCGGAGGCGGGGGCCACGCCCTCGCCCAGCACCTCGACGCGGGCCACCACGGTGTCGATGACCGTCTCGTCGGGGTGGGGGGCCGACTCCACCAGGCGGCCGCGGATCCAGCGGGCGGCGACGCCGTTGAGCTCGGTGGGCTCGATGGCGTCGATGCCCTCGAAGGCCACCGCGCCGTCCTCCACCTCGGTCTGGGAGCGGGTCAGCTCGCGCCAGCGGCGGCCGTTCCAGTACTCCCACTCCAGCAGATCGACCACGCGCAGGTGCCCGGCGGACTCGACGCGGATGACCAGCAGGGCGTCCTCGCCCACCTGCTCGAAGCGCGGATCACCGAGGTAGAGCGAGCGCTCGATGTGGTTGACGCCCCCGAAGACCTCGAAGCCCTCGGGCCGGCGGCCATCGAGGAAGGGCGTCTGGTCGGCGTACTCGTCGCTGATCTGCGTAAAGCAGCGGATGATCTGGTTGTCGGTGACGAGGAGGTCGTCCTCGGTCTCGAAGACGACCGGCTCTTCCTTGCCCGTGGGCTGGGTGGACACCGGGGTGCCGGCGCCGACCCAGGTGGCCGGGGCCTTGGGCACGAGCTGGAACTGCAGCAGCGAGCGCGCCGGCTGGGGTGCCTGGAGCTTGACGCCCATCAGGCTCAGGAACGCGACGAAGTTCTTGTCGGTGACCTTGTTGAGCCGGTAGATGGCCATCTCGGTCATCCACGCGAACAGCTCGATGAGCGTGATCCCCGGATCGGACGGGTTGAAGTTGGTCCACTCGGGGCAGTACTGCGGAATCAGCCGCAGGGCCTCTTCGACGATCTCCCGGTGGGTACGATCGTCGAGGTTCGGCACCGGGATCATAGATCCTCCTCCCGCCTGAGGAAGAACGGGTAGACCAGGTTGAAGTGGGAGTTGGTCGCCCGCACCGCGTAGCCGATCTCCAGGCGCAGCGTGTTGGGCGCGCTGGCGTCGGCGTGGCAGGAGACCTCGATCTCATCGATGCGCGGCTCCCACTTCAGCAGGGCCTCGCGGGTGTAGTAGGCGACCAGGTTGCGCGTGTGCGCGTTGTTGGGCGCGAACACGTAGTCGTGGGCATGGCAGCCGAACTCGGGGCGGTACAGCCGCTCGCCGGGCGCGGTGCCCAGGATGATGCGGATGCACTCCTCGATGTTCTCCTCGTAGGACGACATGTCGATGCCGCCGGTGCCGTCCACCCGGAGGGGGAAGCCGATGCCCCGGCCGAGGAAGCTCTTGCTCATCCGATCCGCCCCTCGAAGCCCTCGTTGCAGTGGCGGCAGCGGACCCGCACATGGGGATCCTGCACGGTGATGTCGTCCAGCGGCTCGCTGCAGAACGGGCAGACCAGGCCCGTGCGGCGACCATTGTGCACGGCCTGCACCACATCCATCCAGAGGCTCAGCCCATCCAGATCGCTGCCGCTGTCGGCGGGCAGGGACCACTGCCACGGCTCCCGCGTGGGGGGGGCCGGCGGCGGGGGCGGGGCGGGGGCGATGGGGCCGGCCTGGACAGGCGCGGCCTGGACGGGCGCGGCCTGGACGGGCGCGGCCTCGCCTCGGCGGGTGGCGGCCTGACGCTCCAGCAGGGCGGTGGCCTCGGCGTGGTAGGCGTCATCGCGGCCGGAGCCGATGCGGCCCTCGAAGCCCTGGCCACAGTCGGGGCAGCGCACCCGCATCCACGAGCCGCGCTGCTCGGCCGCCAGGCGGCGCTGGCCGCAGTGGGGGCATGCCTCGCCGGCCAGCCGGCCGTTCGCCGCCGCCTCGACCACGTCGTACCAGTCGATGAGGGCTGACTCGTCCATCTGCGCCGCGAAGCCGTAGGACCGGGACTATAGCAGGCCCGCTCCGTGGACGGGAGGGTCCATCCAGGACCGTCGCATGATCGTCTACCAGTCGCACCGCGCGCCGACGAAGCGCGTCATGTAGCCGCTCTCCGGGCCGACCTTCGAGGTGAACTGGTGGGTGACCCGCTCGACGAAGTACTTGCCGTCGTAGCGCGGGCCGGCGAGGGAGACCTCCACGATGGTCCCGGGCGCCACCTCGGCGTTGCCCTGGATCTCGACGTCCGCCACCAGGAAGGTGCGGGCGTACTCGTTGAGCTTCGTCTCGGCGATGGCGTCGGCCTCTTCCTGGCTGAAGACCTTGTAGTCGACGATCTGCCGGTCGGTCTCGCCCCACTTCTGCTTGATCTCGTCGGTGGCGGGCGTCTCGCCCCCCATCGTCCCGTAGAGCGAGGTGGCGCGGCCGACAATCTCCTTCTTTTCTGCGGGGTTCCAGCCACGCACCGTGACCTCGCTGACCACGCGGGCCAGGGAGAGGCGGCCGGCGAAGCGCCGCAGATGGGTGTCCCCGGCGGGCAGGTCGGGCTTCTCGAAGACCGCCTTCACCACCTTGTCGCCGCCGATCTCGGGCTTCTTGAAGCGCAGCTTCGAGGGCCCCTCGCGGTGGCGGATGTGCAGATCGTAGTCCAGCCAGCCGGCGATGCTGCGGGCGAAGTCGAGGTCCGTCTGGTTGTGCTGGATGACGTACTCGCGGGTGAAGGCGGTGTCATCCACGTCCGGCGACAGGCTCGCGTCGCCCGCGAGCTGGTTGATGATGTCGCTGAACTTCTGCTCCAGGAAGGTGCGCGTCTTGCGCCCCCGGGTCATGCGGTGCAGGTAGTCGAAGGCGCGCACCACGAAGATGCGGGGCGACTTGCCCGACAGGCGGACCTCCGTCCCGATGATCTCGCCGGTGAAGACGACCTTCTTCTCCTGCTCCGTGTAGCCCAGGGCCACCTCGACCTCGTTGCCGGGGGCGAACTGGTCCTCGCTGTCGTAGTTCCCGGACTTGTTGTTGAACTGGATCTCCACGCTGGCCGGCGCCTGGCGGCGCAGGTCCACCAGGATGGCCTGCAGGAACAGGTCATCGGAGAGCTGGATCTCCTGCCCGTCGACCTTGACCTTGTACTCGGGGACCCAGTTCTTGTCGGCAGAGTCGGTCATCAGGTCACCGCAGGATCGGCGGGATGATCAGGCGCACACCCGGATCGAGCCGGAAGGGGTCGTCGATGCCGTTGGCGTCGGCGATGCGCCGCCACTGGTTCGGATCGTCGTACTCCTGGCCCGCGATGCTCTGCAGCGTCTCGCCCCGCCGGACGGCGTGCAGCTTCGCGTGGTCGGGGCTCTCGTTGCCGCGGTTGTTCGTCGCCTGCTCCGAGGCGTTCTCGGCCTCGCGCAGGGTGACGGAGCAGGTGGCGCGGACGGGCGTGCCGTCCTCCATGAACATGGTGAACCGGTGGTTCAGCGACTCGACGACGCCCTTGAAGACCAGGCTGCCCCACGTGACGAGCACCATGGGCGGCCGGTGCAGCGAGGTGTCGATGAGCGCCAGCCCGTGCAGCTTGTCCGTGTGGGCCTTGACGTTCGTCCCGGCCTCGTACGTGTCGAAGAACAGCTCGAGCTGGAGGGTCTGCCCCTGACCGGTCGTGAACTGCAGCTCAGGGGCGTCCAGGCCGGACGCCGACTGCGGGTTCCACGGCACGCTCTTGGAGATCGTGTACTCCTTGGGGTTGAAGAGGGCGTCGATGGACTGACCACTCTTCTTCCCGTCCACGGGCGTGATCTGGAGCTTCGCTAATCCCATGCGTCATCTCCCAGGCGGGCGGCGTCGAACTCGAGCTCGCGCTTCAAGCGATCGATGATCTCTCGCGCCAGGCGCTCCGTCTCCTCCGGGCTGAGCTCTTCGCCCACCTGGTCGGAGAGGCGCTGCTTGGCCTCCTCGCTCGTCTCGGAGCCGCGCTGGGGGCGCTGGCCCGGCGTCGAGCGGAGGGCCTGCTCGGCGGCCCGGGCGCCCGGATCGACGAGCACGCGGCTGGCGTGGAGATCGGGGGCGGAGAGGCCCGCGGGGCCCCGATCGCCGAAGAGGTGGCCGCCGGGGCTGGCCCGCATGGGGACGTCCACCTGGCGCGGGCCCATCTCGACGGCGTTGCTGCGCACGAGCTGGCCGATGGAGCCGAGGGCGTCGGCGACGCGGCTCTCGCTGGCCCGGGACTCGGCCTCGCGGATGGCGGCGGCGCTCCAGGTGAGCAGGGCGCGCTCGACGTTCTCGGGGCCGGCGATGCGGCCGCCGGGGGCCGGGACGTCGGCCCAGGGCTCGGCGCCGCCCCCCGGCAGCGAGGCCCCGGCCGGGGCCACCAGGGCGGGCCACCAGGCGGCGTCGGGCACCCCGGCGTAGGGCAGCTCGGCGCTGCCGGCCCTGGCGCGCCTGGCGCGCCGGCGACCAGCGAGAAAGGCGGCCGCCTCGGCGTCGGCCTGCGCGGCGTTGGCCGCCCGCGACCGGGGCCCGGAGGCGAAGGCGGGGGCGTCGGCCTGCCCGGCGATGCGGGCGGCGAGGCCGCTCGTCAGGGGCGCCCGCGCTGATCATCGGGCGGACGGCCCGCGGGGCGGCGACGACGCGGTCGGCGAAGCCCAGCGTGGCGATGCGCGTGCCCAGGCTGGCCGCCGCGAGGAATGGTGCCGCCGGGCAGCGTCACGGTGGGCCGGGCGACCTCAGGCCGGGCGGTGACCGCCGGGGCGGCCGCGGGCGCCGTGATGAGCGGGGCGTCGAGGGCTCCCCGGCGGACCGGCCCCACTGGCGCGGACGCCGGCAGGGGGCGGCGAGCGCGACCTCGGCCTGCTGCCAGACGGCCACCGGGCGCGCCAGCGCGGCGGGCCAGCGACCGGGCGAGGCGGCCGGCGCGATCACCGGGCCGCCGGGCAGCTCGGAGAGGGCGCGCCCGTCGAGCGCCCGCGCAGCCCCCCTGGGTCGAGGAGATTCTGCAGTGGTTCCGGCAGGTTGTGCGGCGGGTGCGCTGGGCTCGGCCGGCGCGACGAGGGCGGCGGCGAGGGGCTGCCAGCCCGCGCGGACCTGCGTCCCGGGGGCGACGACGCCGGCGGCCGCCAGGCGCGCGCTCAGGCCCACGCCCGGCGCGAACCCGGGCTGCGACGTCGTGACCTCGGCCTCCCCCGCGAGGCGGGCGGCCTGCACAAGGGCTCGCTCGCCGGTGGCGCCGATGTGCAGCGGCCGGTCGGCGGCGTGCAGGTGCAGGACCTGCCGGGCGGCTGTCGCCTCCGTCGGGGCGTCGCGACCCACCGCAGCCAGCGCGGCGCCCCGAGCGACCTGCAGCAGGGGAGGCCGCCAGGGGGCGGCGGCACCCAGGGCGGGCGCCTGGGCGCCGGGGGTGCCTGGCGCGCCGATGGTGGCCTCGGCCGACGCGCGGGCCATCGCCGCCGCCATGGGCCGAGCCGGCGCAAGGAGCGCGGCGCTGCGTCCGCTCGGGCCGAGAGCGGCGGTGGCCGCCTGCGGGCGGGCCCGTCGGCCACCGGCACGATGAGGTCACCGACGTCCCCGCGGCCGCCGGGCGCGTCCGCGAAGAGGCGGCGGGCCCGCTCGCTGCGTGGGGTCCCTCGACGGCCGGCGCGGGCGCGTCGGCCGGGGCCTGGAACGCCGCGAGGCGCGTCTCGGCCAGCCGCTCCCCAGGAAGCCGGCGGGCGCTCGGCCGCCGTCGGCCAGGCGGGCGTCGGCGAAGCGGATGGCCTGCGTCGCCACTGGCCGGCCGGGCCGACCGGCCGGGCGGTGGGCGCCCCGGCCGGGGCGTCGGCGGCTGGCCCGCCGCGATGGCTGGCAGGGGGGCACGACGAAGGTGGCGTCGAGCGCGCCGCCGAAGCCAGCCGCGCGCGCAGGCGCGGCGCCGGGGAGCCAGCGTCCGAGGGGTCGGGGGGCGGCGCGGCGGCGTCGCGCAGCAGCGTGGCCACCCCGGCGCGGGGGAGGGCGCGCCACGGGGGGCACGCGCGGCCAGCGGCGCGGTGGCTGCCAGGGGTCGGAGCGCAGGCTCGCCTGGCTGGGCGGCCGGCGACGCGGGCGGCCCGCCGGCGCGCGGGTCGTCGGGGCCAGGGCCGCCGCGAGCGCGGCCGCGGCCACGGGCTGGCCGCTGCGCGTGGGCGACGCGCCGGCGCGGGCGCCATCGGCGGCGACCTCGGCGGGCGACACGGCGAGGAGCAAGGTGCCCCGATCCTCCGCGAACCAGGGCGCGTCCAGGTTGCCCGCCGGCGAGGCGGCCACGGTGAGCCCCAGCGACACGGCGTGGCCGGCGGCGACGGCCGCGAGGCGCTCGCCGAACGAGGCCGCGGGGATCGCCAGCTCGGGCAGCGCGCCCTGCTGCGTCTCGGTCAGCAAGGCGGCGAGGCCAAACGCGCGGGTGACGTCACCCCCCCGGCCGACGGCGGCGAGCCGCGCGGGCAGGACCGGATCGGCGCCGACGGGGCTGGCGCCCAGGAGCGCGAGGCCGATGGCCATCGCGGCCTCGTGGCCGAGCGTCAGGGCTGGCTGCGGGGCCGCGGCGAAGGCCGGGGCGTCGGGCAGCGCTGGTCAGGCGCGGGGCGACTCGACGGCTGACTGGGCGACGGGCGGCGTGGGCCTGGCGGCGACGGGCGCCGCCGCCGCAGGACGCGCGGTGCCCACGCCCGCCGGCGGCGGCACGTCGGCGCCGGCTCGCCCGGGGGCGTCGGCGATGACGAGGGCCTGCTCCAGCCAGGGCGCCTGACGCGGCGCGTCGTGAACGTTCTGCCCCAGCTCGCCGGCCAGCGAGGCCAGCGCCGCGGGACGAAGGGGCGGCTCTCGGCCCGGCCCGCCACGGGCGGGGGCGGCCTCGGCGACAGGCGGCGTGAGCGCGGGGCGCCAGGGCAGCAGCGCCGGGCGGGCGACCGCGTCGGGGCCTGCACCGCGCTCCGGGGCGCCATGCCCGCCACGAGGGACCGGCCGCGCCTGGGATCCCCGGCAGGCCGCGGAGGAGGCGATGGCAGCCGCGCGGGCGACGCCAGCGTCGCGGTGGCGCCTGGCGGTGGCGCCTGGCGCGGTGGCGGTGCGCGTCGGCGCCGCCGCCTCGCGCTCGACGGGGCTACCTGGCCGCCCGCGAGCGTCCTCGACCACGGGCGCTGGCGGCGTCACCAGGGCCAGCGCCGGGGTGTCGGCGAGGGCCATCCACCGCCCCGGCACCGCGCGGCCGCGCTCGGCCAGGCCCGGGGTGGGGGGCGTGGCCGCCGGGACGAGCCAGGCCGACACGGGGGCGGCCTCCGGGCGGTTGCGGCGCTCGGCCAGGCGGGCCTCGAAGGCCTCGGCGCCGCTGGGCGCGGGCCCCCAGGCGCCCTCGCCCGCGTCCTCGACGAACGCGCGGCGGTCCGCCGCCTCGAGCTCGGCGCGCGCCGCGGGGAACCGCAGGAGCTGGGTGTCGATGGCCCCGGCCCGGCCCATCGCGGGCGGGTAGGGGCTCACGCTGGTGCGGCTGGCGACGGGGCGCCACTGCTCCCGCGGGCGGGGCGTCTGCGCCGGGGCGCGCCGCACGGGCACGGGCCGCAGGACCTCCTGGCGGGCGGGCCGGCGCGTCGCGGCGCGGGGCCCGCCGACCGCCGCGAGGGGGTCGACCGGGTCGACCGGGATCACGAAGGGGTGATCGGGGGCCTGCCCGTCGTCGTAGCCGGCCCGCAGGCCCCACTCGCGTACGAGGGGGCCGAAGTCGGCGCCATCGAAGACCTCGATGAGGCCGGTGGTGGCCAGGCCCATCGCCCAGCGGCCCTCGAGGCGGCTCAGCATGCTCGGCGCGCCCGGCGGCGCGATGACGCCGAAGCGCCCGAAGCGGTCGCCATGGGCGCCAGCGAACCGATCGAGCCGGGCCCCCAGGTCGGAGGCCGGATCCCGGACGACGTCGATGGCGAGGGCCTCCGACACCGACGTCAGCCCCCGACCTTGGCGCTGAAGCCGGCCTCGACCTTGGCGTTGGCGCCGGCCTGGGCCTTGGCGTTCGCGGCGGCGTTCTGGGCCTGGGCCTTGGCGCTGGCGGCGGCCTGCTGGGCCTGGGCCTTGACCTGGGCGGCGGCGTTCTGGGCCTGGGCCTTGGCCTGGGCGCCCACCTGGGCCCCGGCCTGGGCGCCGGCGCTGAAGCCGGCCTCCGCGCTGAACGAGGCCCCGGCCGACGCGTTGAAGGACGCCTGCACCGAGGCGGAGGCGCCGAGGGACGCGCCGGCCCCGAAGGACGCGCTGCCGCCGATGCTGGCCCCGAAGGAGGCGCTGGCGCCGATGCTGACCCCCGCTGCCGCCGCCGGCCGGCGGGCGCCGTCGCGGTTGAGGCCCTCGTGGGCGATCTCGAGCGTCTCCACGGCCAGGTTGTCGGCCCCCGAGTTGAACTCGGGCCCGTCCCACTTCACCGGCCAGGCGCGCACGAAGTTCCAGCGCATCAGCTCTTCGCCCGCGTCATCCAGCATGACGATGGAGCCGTCCTTGCGGCCCACCGACTTCGGGTTGATGGCGAAGTTGAAGTGCCAGTCCTCGGCCAGCTCGGACGCGACGTAGCCCAGCTTGAGCGTCACGTTCGGGAAGCTGCCCTGGCCCGGGAGCTTGTGCTGCCGATCGTTGACGCCGCCCTCCTGGTGGGTCAGCACCTCGATCTCGTGGCCCAGGCCCGTGACGTTCTGGAAGTGGCCGAGGGTGAGGCCGTTGATCTCCAGCTTGAAGTTGAAAGTGCCGTAGGCGTACTTCGCGGCGGCCATCGGCTAGTCCTCCATGCTCTGGGCCTCGTTCTCCAGCCGCTGCGCGAGCCGGAACACGATGAACTCGACGGGCCGCGACACGGCCAGCCCGATCCGGGTGACCAGCATACCGCGACTGACCTGTTCGGGTGGATTCGTCTCCTTATCGCATTGAACGAAAAAGGCTTCTTCGGGGGTCGCCCCCGTCAGCACGCCCAGATCGCGTAGCTCCATGAGGAACGCGGAGACCATCCGGGAGAGGCGCTTCCACAGGTCAGGACCGTTGGGCTCGAACACGGCCCACTGGGTGCCGTTCTCGATGGCCTGGGCGATGGCGCTCACCGTGCGGCGCACGTTGACGTACCGCCACTCGGGATCGCTCGACAGCGTCCGGGCCCCCCAGAGGCGCAGGCCCCGGGCCGAGAACGAGCGGATGCAGTTGATGCCCGACTCGTAGAGGAGCGCGAGGTGCTGGTCCTGGAGCAGCACCGAGAGATCGACGACGCCCTCGGCCACCTCGTTGGCCGGGGCCTTGTGCACCCCATGGCCGCGGTCGCTGCGGGCGAAGATGCCGGCGACGTGGCCGGAGGGCGGCACGGCGCGGCGGCGGCCACCGTCGAGCACGACCAGCCAGGGGAAGTAGAGCGCGGCGCGCGACGAGTCGAACTGCCGCCGCCACCGCAGGCTCTCCTGCACGTCGCCGCCGGGGGGCATGTCGAGGATGGCGAACCGGTTGGCCGACCGCTCGCACAGGGCGATGGCGGCCTCCTGCACGGCCTCGACGTCGCGAAGTGACCGGAATCGTTCGCTCTTCTGCCAGGCGGCCATGAGGTCCGGCATGACCAGCAGGTCGATGTCGGGGTACTCCACCAGGCACATGAGCCCGCGCCGCGAGGCGGGGCCGCGGTCGTAGCCGATGAAGTCGTCGGGGCCCAGGTTGTCGATGCCGTCGGAGCCGCCGACCAGCGGGGCCGCCTCGAAGGGCACGGGCTGGGCGAGCTCGGGCAGGACCTCCGGCCGCAGGGCCGTGACCTTGATGAGCCGGCTGATGTCGTTGACGCGCTCCACGAAGCGGGGGCTGTTGCCGAAGACCGACAGCGCCTCGAACCGCTCCGTCCGCTCCAGATCCCCCACCACCAGGTCGAACGCGAAGGCGGTGACGTAGGTGGGCGCGGCGGACGGGAAGGGGGCGCGCAGGGGCTCGGCCAGGGAGACCGTCTTCTCCTGGACGCGGGCCACCACCGTCCACTGCGTCACGTCGCCGGCCTGGATCTGCACCAGGGTGCCGGCGGCGAGGCCATGGGCGCTCTTCACCTGCAGCACGCGCTCGCCGGCGTCGGCGTCGCGGGTCAGGAAGGTGCGCTGGAGGACGGAGGTCTGCACGGTGGCGCGCAGGCCGTTGCCCCAGGTGCCGGGGTCGCGGGCGCGCACGCTCAGACAGGGGTTGCCGGCGCCGTCGTGCAGCACCAGCTCGGCGGAGCGCGCCACATCCTCGTCCTCGCGCCCCTCCACCCGGGCGACGCGCAGGACGTGGCAGTGACCGTCCACGTTGTCGAAGAAGCCCCGCAGCGCGGCGCCGAGGTAGGTGTCCGGCAGCGGCTCGCCGAACACCTCCACGAACTGCGCCTCGCTGTCGATGCGGACGGGGACGTCGAGGGGGCCGCGGCGCGTGATCCCGAGGAACACGGGCACACCGGTCTGGCCGAGGCTCAGCGGAGCGACCCGCTGCTCATCGGTGACGAAGTAGACCCCCGGTGCCCTCAGCTCGGCCATCGTTCGCCCTCGTCAGCGCCGCGACTCGTTGATCTCCTTGTTGATCCCGGAGATCTCACGAATCCAGAGCTGCCGCTCTCGGTGCTCCATCGACAGGATGTCGTCGAGCGCCCAGTGGAAGTGGTACGCGATGTAGGCTACCTCCTGGAAGATCCGCTCCAGGGGGTAGCTCACGATTCCCCCACGCCTGCCCCCAGGTCGATCTCGTACTCGTGCTGGCAGGCCGGACACTGGGTCTTGATCTGGGCAGAGCCCTCCTCGTTGATCCGGCGGTAGAATTCCTGCAAGTACGCAAGATCAGAAGAGAAGAGGCGCTCGATCACCGAGGGGTTGATGCTGTCCGTGGTGCCCAGCCGGGTGATCACCCGCGAGAGCAGGATGATGACCAGGTAGGCCCGGTTCTTCTGGACGCGGTAGTCCTGAAGCGGCGCGATCTCGTCCTTGGCGGTGGCCAGACGCATCACGCCCTCACGGTGCAGCACCCCGTTCGGATCGACGTAGCCCTTCGGCAGGATGAAGTTGAACTCGGTCTGGAACGCCATGGCGTCATGCTCGCTTGCGCCAGATGCCTGAACAAGAACGCGGCGTCACCCCACCATGGAGGACGCCGCGTACCCGGACGATGCCGACGGTCGGGGCAGGAGAACCAGCCCCCCCGGCGAGTCAGCGTCGGTCGATCAGCGAATCACGCCGGTGGCCGCCGTGGCGGACTCGGAGATGACGCGCTCCCACTTCTCGACGCAGAAGGTGATCTCCTCGACGGCGGCGTCATCGGCCTTGCCATCCAGGGTGAAGCCCTTCCACTTGCTCGGCCAGGTCTCGAAGAGGTTGTAGCGGACGACCTCGTCACCGGCGCTGTTGAGGAGGATGATCGACACGCTCTTGCGCTCGATCTTGCCCTCGACACCCCGCATGAACCAGTTGAAGAGGCTGTTGTCCTCGACGTAGCCGCGCTTGACGGTGATGTCGCCGTACTTGGTGCGGCCGGGCCGCTTGCGCAGCACCAGGTCGTTGCCGTCCTGGTACTCGACGATGGAGACCTCGGCAGACAGACCGTCGACGTTCTTGAACGCGCCGGCCGAGATCCCATCGACCTCGACGATGAAGTTGAAATTGCCGACGTGGTCAAACGCACGGCGCTGGTCAGAAAAGGCCATCGTGTCCTCCTAAGGGCGGCCCGGCGGCCGCCACGATGCGGTGGATGACGTCGGGCGCCTCACTCGGAGACGTCACCACCCGTCGGCATCTGCCCGATGCGGAAGATAACAAATTCGGCCGGCTTCGTGGGGCACATTCCGATCTCCACCACGAGCTGGCCAGCGTCGATGACCTCCGGCGGGTTCGTCTCGGCGTCGCACTTCACGTAGAAGGCCTGATCCGGCGACTCCCCGAAGAGAGCCCCATCACGCCAGACGCGCAGGAGGAAGGCAGTGATGTTGCGGCTCACGCGCTTCCACAGCATGTGGTCGTTCGGCTCGAAGACCACCCACTGCGTGCCGCCCTCGATGGAGTTCTCCACCATGTTGAAGAGGCGGCGGACGTTCACGTAGCGCCACTCGGGATCGCTGGAGATGGTCCGCGCGCCCCACACCCGGATGCCCCGGTTGGTGAACTCGCGGATGCAGTTGATCCCCTTGGGGTTCAGGATGTCCTGCTCGCCCTTGGTGATGTTGTACCGCAGGCCCAGCGCGCCGCGGACGATCTCGTTGGCGGGCGCCTTGTGGACGCCGCGCTCGGCGTCGGAGCGCGCGTAGATGCCGGCCATGTGCCCGGACGGCGGCACGTAGATCTCGCCGTCGTTGGGATCATAGACCTTGATCCAGGGGAAGTAGTACGCGCCGTACTTGCTGTCCCGGGGCTTGGGCAGCTTGTCGACCCCGCCCGCCTCGATGACCTCGGGCGAGTCGAGGATGGCGAAGCGGTACCGCATCTTCTCGCAGTGGGTCAGCACCGCGTCCTGGATGGCGGGATCGGTCTGACCGGGCGCGCAGACGATGGCGATCTCCTCGACCTCCTCGAAGGCGTGGAGACCGGCGCGATCGCCGGGGCCCTTGTCGTAGCCGATGAACCGCGCGGGGCGCTTGTCGGCCTCGCCCTGACCCACGTTCAGGACGAAGCAGCGCGCGCCGCCGTTGTTGAAGAACCCGTACACGGCGTGGGCGAAGTGCCCGCTGTCGGCGAAGTCGCCGAAGTTCTTCGTGAACGTGCTCCAGTTGGGGCAGAAGACCACCTGGTTGACCGGCCCCTTGCGGCTCTCGCCGATGAAGCCGACCGTGCTGGTGCCCACCATTTCGATGGGCTTGCTCGCCCCAGGGACCTCCTCGACATAAACGCCGGGGGACAAGTACTCAGGCGCCATCCATCATCCTCCTACGTGCCGGAACCGGTGGCCGTCGTGGCGCGCCGCGTTCCTCGTTCCGGGGACCAGTTGACCCCCATCTCCACATCTTCGACCGACCGGGCGACCTTGAGCCGCCGCGGAGACTCCATGCGGACCCGACAGGTATAGCCCACTGCCGGCCGCAAGTGCTCACCGAATCCGCGCCAGAGGGACATGAGAAACTCGACGGAGAGCTCCTCGACCGGCCGCATGGGGATGCGGGTCTCCGGATCGAAGGCGTCGCCCTCGAGCAGGTCGCCTTCCAGCACGGGGTGGTTCATCAAGACCTGCATCGCGGTGCCCAGCAGCTCCTGCTGCTCGGCGTCCTCGTCGGCCCAGGCCGTGATCATGTAGTCAAGATCCATCAGCACCGATGGGTCCTGATACCACGTCTCGACCCGGCCGCGCGCGTCAATCCGCAACACCTGCGTCGCCGTCTCTTCGCGTCGCTTCTTGCGGACGCCCACCCGGTACAGGTAGACGCCGAGAGCCGGCATGCGGGTGAACTTCTCGCGCAGGGGCGGACCGCTGACGACCTGGATGCTCCGGCCGACGATCTCTTTGACGCCGTCCTCAAGCAGAGTGGCGATCGTCTCCGATGTTTGCCGGAAGATCCGATGCCTGGCCACGCGTTCCCTCGCTTGCCCCCCGGGGAGCCGGCGTAGCATGCCAGCGTCCCCATGCCGGCGGCAACGGGAAAAGCCGAGGCCTTCGGGTGGGGCGGCGCCTTGACACTCGCCGAGGCCGGGTGCTACCTGAACCCGGCCGGCCGGCAACCAGAGGGGATGGAGGCGTCGAACGTGGGCGCTCGTAGCGGGTTCTCAGTCCTCGGTACCGCCCTCGGTGGTGCCCTCCTTCTTGGCGGCTGCGGCGATCTGGAGATCCGCCCCGACTCCGCGTCGGGCAAGGATGCCGATCGCTCAGGCGCCGAGCAGCTCTTCGTCGACAAGCTGATGGACGACTTCCTGTCGGCGCCAGACGGCGACAACACCGACTGGAAGTTCTTCAAGGTGACCGACCGCGGCTTCTTGAAGCTCACGGTCTTCTGGGACGAGCACAAATCGGTGGACGCCGTGGTGGACGTGCGCGATCGCTTCGGCGCGCTGCTCGACTCCCGGCGGCACTCGCCCGAGCTGGAGAAGGACGAGGTGGAGCTGCGGGTCGAGCCCGGCACCCACTTCGTGCGGCTCTACACGGAGAAGGGCGCGAGCGTCTACACCATCGAGGCGAAGTTCCAGGCCTTCGACTACCAGCCGCCCGAGCAGGAAGACGTGCGGCCGGTGGACGTGGGGCAGGTCTTGCTCGACCCCGGCATGGGCATCCCGCCCGGCGGGGACGACGTGCGGCCCATGGCGGTGGACGGCGGTCGCCGGCCCACCCGCGGGGGCAGCCGCCGGCCCCCCGCCGCGGGCCGCCCGACGCGCCCGGTGGCGGAGCCGCGCCCCCGCAACGCGAACCCGCCGGTGGCGGGCCCCATGGTCTCGGCGACGATCAACCGGATCATCGACAGCCGGGGCAAGAAGGGCAGCATCATCTGGATCAACAAGGGCACCGAGGACGGCATCCAGGTGGGCTCCGAGGGCTACGTCGTCGATGACGACGGCAGCGCCTACGCCCGCCTGAAGGTGGAGAAGGCCAACGACCGTGCGTCCCAGGCCGTCTGCACCGCCTCGCCGACCGAGATCGCCCACCGCAGGCGCGTGAAGGTGCAGGCGAAGTGAACGCGACGTGGACGTGGATGCGCAGCGGGGTGGCCCTGCTGTTCGTGGCGGGCCTCGCGGCCTGCGGCGCGGTGGCCGGCTCCATGGACGCCAAGAGCGAGGGTGACCAGGCCCGCGATCAGGCCCTGGCGCTCTTCCTCGACCGCACCATGACCGACTCGGTGGACGGCGAGGGCGGCGACAACACCGACTGGAAGTACATCGACATCGTCGACAAGGGCGGCCTGCGCGTGGACGTGGGCATGGACGCCCCCGAGGGCCTCAAGGGCGCCGAGATCGAGCTCTTCGACGAGTTCGGCAAGCGCCTCGATCGCCGCCTCGTGATGCCGAACCAGACGAGCTACAGCTTCGAGGTCGAGGTCGACAAGGTCCCCAACAAGTACTTCGTGCGGACGTTCACGGCCGAGGGCCGCTCGACCTACAGCATCGGCGCGCGCCTGGCCCCCGATCCGGGCCAGCCGGAGCCTCGCCGCGTGGTGGAGGCCCGCCCCGAGCCCGAGCAGCCGGTGGACGAGCCCGACCCGGAGCCGAAGGCCTGCCCGTCGGGGATGACCCGCCGCGGCTCGCGCTGCCTCTGCCCGTCGGGCCTCGTGCGCAGCGGCAACCGCTGCGTCGAGAAGAAGGCCGCCCCCGTGGCCGCCCCTGCGACGGAGGCCCCCGCGCCGCCGCCCGTGGTCGTCCGCGCGCCGGTCACCGCCGCGCCGGCGCCGCCGGCCGCCAAGGCCTCGGTCACCGGCTCGGTGGTGCGCGTCGTGCCTTCGGAGGATGGCCGCTCGGCCACCATCTCCATCCGCCTCGACGGCGACATCGACCTCGGCAAGGGCGCCCGCGGCACGCTGTTCAAAAACGGCGACGAGCTGGCGCGCTTCACGGTCACCAAGGCCCGCGGCCGCTCGGCCCTCGCCACCGTCAACGCCAGCACCGCCGACCTGACCACGGGGGGCGCCCGCCTCACGGTGCGGATCGTCGCGGATTGACCGGCCCCGCCGAGCCCCCCGCGGGCGCCGGCTGGCTGCTGGAGGTGGATCCCGCCTCGGCGGGCCTCCGGCTCGACCTCTTCCTCTCGCTGCGCATCCACCGGCTCTCCCGGGCCCGGGCCGCCCGCCTGCGCGTGGTGGACCTGGACGAGCCCGATCGCAGCCTGCGCAAGAGCCAGACGGTGCGGGCCGGGCAGCGTCTCTGGGTCGAGCGGCCCCTGCCGGATGGCGACGCCGAGACGTCGGCGCCGGTGGTCCTGCACGCCGACGCCGACCTGCTGGTGCTGGCCAAGCCCCCGGATCTGGCGGTGCACCCGACGGCCAGCCGGTTCGTGCGGACGGTGACCCACTGGCTCGCGACGACGACGCCTGAGGGCACCCCGCGGCCCGAGCCGGCCCACCGCCTCGACGTCGAGACGTCCGGCGTGCTCGTCTGCGGGCGGCACGCCCTCGCCATCCGCGCCCTCAAGCAGCTCTTCGCCGACCAGCACGTCCAGAAGCGGTACCTGGCGGTGGTGGAGGGGCGGCCGGCCTGGGACGAGACGCTCGTCGACCAGCCCCTCGGGCCGGCCACCGACAGCGCCGTGCGCATCAAGATGGGCCCGGGCGACCTGCCCGCCGTCACGGCGCTGAAGGTCGTGGCCCGCGGCGGCCGCCGCAGCATGGTGGAGGCGCGGCCCGTCTCCGGCCGCCAGCACCAGATCCGCGTGCACCTGGCGCTGCTGGGCCACCCCATCGTCGGCGACAAGCTCTACGGGCCCGACGAGGGGCTCTTCCTGGCGCACCTGGACCGCCCGCTGGACGACGCCGAGCTGGGGCGGCTCGGCCACCCGCGCCACGCGCTGCACGCCGCCGAGGTGGCGCTGCCCTGGCGCGGCGAGGTGCGCCGGTTCCAGGCCGCCTGGCCCGCCGAGCTGGACGCGCTCTGGCAGGACTGAAAGCGCAGTCTTTTCCGTAGGTTGTGTAGCGTTAGAAGGTTGGCAGGCCCGGGTTGCCCGGGGGGCCGGAGGTGTGCCGGCGGCGCCAGGTGTCCATCACGACGCCGGTGCGCAGGGCGGTGACCGACACCGTCCACGCCTCGATGCCGAGGAGTCGCCCGAGCACCTGGAAGACGAGGGCGCCCCCGAGGAGGGAGTCGGCGCGCTCGGGATCCATGCCGGGGAGGCGCCGCCGCTCGGTGCCGGTGCGGGCCAGGGCGAGGCCGCGGGTGATCTCGTCGAGCTGCTGCACCGTGACCTGCCGGCCGTGCAGGGAGCGCGCGTCGGGCTCGAGCAGGCGCGCCAGGCGCTGGATGCTGCCGGAGGTGGCCACCGCGTCGGTGAAGCCGCCCGCCCGGATGGCCTTCACCGGGGCGGCGAGGGCCTCCTCGATGGCCTGGCGGGCCTTCTTGACCTTGGGCCGGGTGACGGGATCTTCCAGGTAGCGGTGGGCGATGGCCAGGGAGCCGACGGCGGCCGAGGCCGTGATGTCGGGCATGGCCCGCGTGCCCCGGGCGAGGTCGGTGGAGCCCCCGCCCACGTCCACCGTCAGGACGGCGCGCCCCTCGAGCCGCGGCAGGCCGTGGCGGACGCCCAGGTAGGTCAGCCGGGCCTCGGTGTTGCCGCTGATGACCTCGACCTGCACGCCGGCCACCCGGGCGGCGCGCTCCAGGAAGACGTCGCGGTTGCGGGCCGCCCGCACGGTGGCGGTGGCGGTGGCGCGCAGCTCGGCGCCGTGGATGCTCGCGAGATCGCGGAAGCGCCCGAGCGTCGCGACGGCGCGATCGATGGCGTCGTCGGCCAGCGTCCGCTCCCGGTCGAGCTGGGCCGCGAGGCGCGCGGCGTCCTTCAAGACGAGCATCGTCTCGATGCGGCCATCCACCACCCGGGCCACCGTGAGGTGGATGGAGTTGGATCCGATGTCGATGGCCGCGATGGGGCGCTCTCTCACCCCTGTCCCCGGCGGCACAGATCCGGCGGGCACTGCTCCGGCTGGCCGTAGAGCACCATGCGGTGGTCCACGAGCTTGAAGCCGAGGCGGCGCGCGGCGGCCTCCTGCAGCTCCTCGATGCGGTCATCCTCGAACTCGAGGATGGCCCCGCACTCGGCGCAGACCAGGTGGTCATGGTGGGAGCCGGGGATCTCGGGCTCGTAGCGGACCTGATCGTCGCCCAGGCGGCTCGGGGAGGCGAGGCCGCTCTCCACCAGCAGGCGCAGCGTGCGGTACACCGTCGCGTGGCCGACGCCGGGATCCTGCTCGCGGACCCGCAGGTACAGGTCCTCGACGGTCGGGTGCGTCTCGCGGTGGATCTGGTCGAAGAAGACCTCGGTGATCAGCCGCCGCTGGCGGGTGACCTTGAGGCCACGGCGCGCCAGCCAGGTCACGAGCTTGTCCACCGCCTCGGTCGGCTGCATGGGGGTCCTCCTCGCTGGCGAAGTAGCACGTTGGCCGGCGGTCGGTAAAGATCGGCTCGCCCGCACGCCTGCCGCTTCGGCGGGTTTCGGCCTTGCAGCGCCTGGTGACCTGACGCTTACTGGGGCCCTCGCCGGGCCCACCCGGCGACCACCGTCGATGATGCCACGAGGAGGTTCGATGCTCGATCTACCGCACCGGCCGCGGCGCAACCGCAAGTCGTCCTGGATCCGGGACGCGGTGCGCGAGACCTTCCTGACGCCGGCCCACTTCATCTACCCGCTGTTCATCCACGCGGGGGACGACGTGCAGCCCATCCGCTCCATGCCGGGCGTGGCGCGGCTGAGCCTGCCGGCGCTGCTGGAGGAGGTGGAGGGGGCCTACGCGGAGGGGGTGCGCTCCGTCGTGCTCTTCCCCGCCGTGGACGAGGGCCTGAAGTCGCCGCGGGGCGAGGAGGCCAGCAACCCCGAGGGGCTGGTGCCCGAGGCCATCCGCCGGCTGAAGGCCCGCCTGCCCGACCTCACCGTCGTGACCGACGTGGCCCTCGATCCCTACTCGTCGGATGGGCACGACGGCATCGTCTCGCCGGACGGCCGCATCCTGAACGACGAGACGGTGGAGGTGCTCTGCGCCCAGGCCCTCTGCCAGGCGCGCGCCGGGGCCGACATCATCTCGCCGAGCGACATGATGGACGGGCGGGTGGGGGCCATCCGCCGCGCCCTCGACGAGGCGGGCTTCGCCGAGGTCTCCGTGCTGGCCTACACCGCCAAGTACGCCTCGGCCTTCTACGGCCCCTTCCGCGACGCCCTCGACTCGGCCCCCCGCTTCGGGGACAAGAAGACCTACCAGATGGACCCCGCCAACGCGCGGGAGGCCCTGCGGGAGGTGGCCCTCGACGAGGCCGAGGGCGCCGACATGGTGATGGTGAAGCCGGCCGGGCCCTTCCTGGACATCATCCGGCTCGTCCGCCAGGCCACCGCCCTGCCCGTGGCCGCCTACCAGGTGAGCGGCGAGTACGCCATGCTCAAGGCGGCGAGCCAGAACGGCTGGCTGGACGAGCGCAAGGTGGTGCTGGAGGCCCTCACCGGCATCCGGCGCGCCGGCGCGGACGTCATCTTGACCTACTACGCCCGCCAGGCGGCGCGCTGGCTCCGCGAGGGCTGAGCGGACACGTCGTTCTTCACCCTCCGTAGATCGGCCGGGGAGAGCGTCCGTTGAAGGACGAGCCAGCCAGCCAGGAGAGGGTCAAGATGCCGAAGTCCAGCTTCTCCACCGATCTGCTCGCCGATGTCCGCGCCGAGGTCGAGGCCGACGTCCAGGCGGAGGCCGCGCGCCTCGCCGCCGAGCGTCAGGCCCGCGAGGCCGCCGAGGCCGAGGCCGAGGCGCGCGCCCGGGCCCAGGCCGCCGCCGAGGTGGAGGCCCGGCTCGAGGCCGAGGCCCGCCGGCAGCAGCTCGTGGCCGAGGCCCGCGCGGCGCGCCTCGCCCCCCCGGCCGCCGCCCCCGTGATCGCCGCCCCGGCCGAGATCGAGCGCCCCATCGAGGCGCCCAGCGCCCTCACCCCGCCCGCCCGCTCCGGTGGCTTCTGGATGGTGGTCGTGGGCTTGCCGGTGCTCTGCGTGACCGCCGTCACCCTGGCGCTCATCCTGCGCGCGGATCCGCCGGCGACCCCGTTCGTGGCCCCGCCCGCCGCGGCCATGCCCGAGGTGGCCAGCGCCCCCGAGCCGGTGGAGGCGCCCGAGGTGATGCCGGTGGCGTTCGTGCCGCCCGCCGCGCCCGCCACCGCGGCCCCGGCCGTCGCCGCCCCGGTGGCCCGGCCCACCCGCCGCCGCCCGCCCGTCGTCCGCCCGGTGGCCCCGGCGACCCAGGGCCTGCGCTTCGATGGCAACCTGCTGGAGTCCGACGACACCCTGCGCCGCCGCTGACGTCAGGGCGTGCTGGCCACGCAGGCCGGGTGCAGCAGCTCTGGCCGGTACTCGAAGTGCATCGTGTCGAAGTGGTCCCACTTCCCGCCCCAGATGAAGCCGTGGCGCTCGAACGCCGCGACGACCTCGTCGGGGAAGCGGTTCCTCCAGGGGGCCCGCCCGTCCGGGCCGGCCTTGGCCCAGCGCCAGTAGTCGGCGTACTTGACCCCCACGTCGATGGCGATGGCGAAGCTGTGCATGCTCATGCGCTTGCCGTCGGTGCCCTTGATGGCGCGCCACACGAACGTGCCGGCGGGGGTGGTGAAGAAGCGGTGCTGCGCGCGCGGCAGCTTCTCCAGCTCGGCGGCCACCGCGGCCAGCTTCTCGTGCACGCCGTTGATCGTCGTGACGCGCAGGCTGTGCCCAAACCATTGAATCGCCTTGGTTTTCTTCTCCACCTCGGCCGCCGTGCCGCCGTACATCTTGCGGAAGAAGGCCTCGGAGCGCAGGCGGCCCGGATCGAAGTCCGGCCCCGGCGGCGGCTGCCACGCGGCGCCCATGGGGTAGCGTTGCTCGAGCTGGTCGCGCAGGTCGGCCGCGTTCAGGCGGTCCTCGAAGGCGGTGACGTCGGCCGGGCGCGCCACCCAGGGCATCCGGGTGCCGTCGCACCAGACCAGCTCGGTCGCCGTCGCGCCGCACAGGTGGTCCGGGTAGGCCTCGACGAGGCAGGCGGCCGTGGGCGGGGCGTCGGCGGCGAGGGCGAGCAGCAGGGTGACGAGCGCGCCCATCAGGCGACCGTCCGGGGGCGGCGGGGGTGGCGGGCGTGCATGGGGTCCTCCTCGGCTTGGCAAACGGTGCAGCGTCGCGAATGATGCCCAAGACGGAGGGGGAGGGCCAACGATGCGTCTTGGATGGCTGGCCACGGGGCTGCTGGTGCTGGCCTGCACGCCGCCGCCCGCCGGGGCGCCGGACGCCGGCGGCCGGGTCGAGGCCGCCCTGCCCGCGCCTGCGGCGCCGGCGGCCTTCAGCCCGCCCGGGGTGCCGCCCCGCGCCGCCGACGTCACCGCCCGCCTCGAGGCGGCCTGGCGCGCCCGCGGCCCCGGCTGGCAGCCGCGCACCGAGCACCACGCCGCCGACGGCAGCCCCCGGTTCATCAACCGGCTGATCACCGAGACGAGCCCCTACCTGCTGCAGCACGCCCACAACCCGGTGGACTGGTGGTCGTGGAGCGAGGAGGCCTTCGCCGCCGCCCGCGCCCTCGACCGGCCCATCCTGCTCTCGGTGGGCTACTCGACGTGCCACTGGTGCCATGTGATGGAGCGCGAGTCCTTCGAGGACCTCGAGATCGCGGCCTTCATCAACGCCCACTTCATCGCCATCAAGGTCGATCGCGAGGAGCGGCCCGACGTCGACTCCCTGTTCATGCACGCGGTGCAGGCGCTGACGGGGCAGGGCGGCTGGCCCATGACCGTGGTGATGACCGCGGACCGCCAGCCCTTCTTCGGCGGCACCTACTTCCCGCCCCGCGCCGGCGAGCGGGGGGCGCGCCAGGGGTTCCTGGAGATCCTGCAGGGGCTGGCGGCGGGCTGGCAGGGCGACCGGGCGGGGCTGCTCGGGAAGGCGGCCCAGATCTCCCAGCAAATGCAGCAGCTTGCGCAGCCGGCGCCGCCCGCGGACGTGCCCGGCCCCGCCGCCATCGAGGCGGCCGTCCGCTGGCTGGCCCGCCAGTTCGACGACCGCTTCGGCGGGTTCGGCCGGGCGCCGAAGTTCCCGCGGCCCGCCGCCCCGACGCTGGCGCTGCGCTACTACCGCCGCACGGGCGACCCGGCGGCGCTGGCGATGGTGCAGAAGACGCTGCGGGGCATGCGCGACGGCGGCCTCTGGGACCACGTCGGCGGGGGCTTCCACCGCTACTCGGTGGACGGGCGCTGGCACGTCCCGCACTTCGAGAAGATGCTCTACGACAACGCCCAGCTCGCGGTGCTGTACGCCGACGCCTTCCAGATCACGGGCGACGCGGCGCTGGGGCAGGTGGCGCGGGCCACGCTCGACTATGTGCTGCGCGAGATGACGTCGCCGGAGGGTGGCTTCTACTCGGCCACCGACGCCGACAGCCTGAACCCGGCCGGCCACGCCGAGGAGGGGTGGTACTTCACCTGGACGCCCGCCGAGGTGGACGCCGTGCTCGGCCCGGCGCGGGGGGCCGTGGTGCGGGCGTGGTACGCGGTGGACGCCCGCGGCGATCTGGACGGCCGCAACGTCCTGCACACCCCCAGCAGCGCCGAGGCCGTGGCGCGGCAGGTGGGGTTGACGCCCGAGGCGCTGGCCGCCGAGGTGGAGGCGGCCCGGCCGCTCCTGTACGCGGCCCGCGCCCAGCGGCCGCCTCCGCTGCGGGATGACAAGATCATCGCTGGCTGGAACGGCCTGATGATCCACGCGCTGGCCACGGGGGCGCTGGTCTTCGGCGAGGCACGCTACGCCGAGGCCGCGGGCCGCGCCGCCGACTTCCTCTGGGGCCAGATGCGGGGGGAGGGGGACCACCTGCGCCGCACCTGGCGGGACGGCGAGGCGCGGCACGCCGCGGTGCTGGATGATCATGCCTTCGTGATCGAGGGGTTGCTCACGCTCTTCGAGGCGACCGGGGATCCGCGGCGGCTGGCCCAGGCCCGCGCGCTGCAGCGCGTGCTCGACGCCGAGCACGCCGACCCCGTGGGCGGCTACTTCCTCACCGGCGCGACGGCCCACGCCGCCGACGCGCTGCCCGTCCGCGAGAAGCCCGACTACGACGGCGCCCTGCCGGCCGGCAACTCGGTGGCCGCCAGCAACCTGCTGCGCCTGGCGACGTTCACCGGGGACGCCACCTACCGGGCGCGGGCCGACCGCCTGCTCGCGGCCCTGGGCCAGGTGCTCGCCACCCCCGGCGCCCCCCGCCTGCTCGCCGCCCTGGACATGGCCCTCGACAAGCCCCGGGAGGTCGTCATCGTCGCGGACGACCGGGCCGCCGCCGAGCCGCTGCTGGCGGTGCTGCGCCGGACGTGGCTGCCGGATCGGGCGCTCGTCCTGCTGCTGGATGGCCCCCGCGTCGGGGCGCAGGACGTCCCGCTGGTGGAGGAGAAGGTGGCCCAGGGCGGCCGCCCCACGGTCTACGTCTGCGAGGAGGGCCGCTGCGAGCGCCCGACCAGCGATCCCGCCGTCTTCGCCCAGCAGCTCGCGCGGGTGCAGCCCCTGTTCGCGGATCGCGTCCCGGCGCCCTTGCCGGCCGTGAAGCTGGAGTAGGGGCTACTTGCCGGTGGCCTGGGCCGTCTGCGCGGCCGTGGTGCCGCGGTCGTAGACGTCGGGCAGGAACCAGACCCGCCCCGCCTCGTCCACCCGCAGGGGCACGTACTCGATGTAGATGTCGATGGGCTTGCGGAGCGTGATCGTCTCCTGCTCGTCCTCGCGCAGCCAGCGCTGCACCTGGGCGTCGTCGTACTGCCCGTCGAGCTCGAGGATGGAGCGCGCCAGCCGCAGGGGCTCCTGGACGCGCATGCAGCCGTGGCTGTAGGCGCGGACCGGCTGGCGGAAGAGGCTCTTGGCCGGGGTGTCGTGCAGGTAGACGTCATGCTCGTTGGGGAAGAGGATCTTCACCTGCCCGAGCGGGTTCTCGGCGCCCGGGAGCTGCCGCACGTACTGCCACTTCGAGCCCGGCTTGACCACCTCGTAGCCCTTGGCCTCGAGCCAGGAGATCTGCTCCTCCGGCGTCATCTCGCGGGCGTCGGCGTCCAGGACCTCCTCGTCGAGGATGCGCTGGGGGATGTTCCAGTAGGGCCGGTAGACGACGTGCTGGATCTCGGCGTGGAACGTCGGCGTGGCGTTGGGGCGCGTGGCCTTGCCGTCCTCCCACTTGCGCTTCCCGCTGCCGACGACCACCCGGATGCGGTCCAGGCGCTTGCCGTCCTTCCACAGCTCGACGTGGTAGTCGGGGATGTTCACCTGCACGTAGACGTCGGGCCGCGGCAGCGCGGCGCGCCAGGCCTCGAGGGCGCTGGCCACGCGGTCGCGCTTCAGCTCGGCGGGGATGGCCAGGAGCTTGCGCGTCTCGGGCCCCAGGCGCGGGCGCGGGGTGCGCACCAGGTGCACCTGCTGGAAGAGCATCAGCGCCGTCTGCAGCGGGGCGTCGAGCACGTCGGGGTGGCGCGGATCGGCGGGGGGCGCGTCGAAGCCCTCCTGGGCCAGGCGCGCGCGCAGGGCCGGGACGCCGCTATGGCGCTTGCCGGGGCGCACGGCGTCGAGCGTCGGCACGGCCACGAAGCCGCCCGCCTCGGCCACCTGCCGGTAGCGGGCGTGGGCCTGGATGAGCCGGGCGTACTGGTCGCCCTGGGGCCGCAGGGCCGCGATGACGTCGGCGGCGGGGCGGTGGTTGAGCTGCCGGAAGAGGCCCGCCATGGCCAGGGGCCCGGCCTCCTGGGCCGACGCCGGCCAGGCCGGATCGGGGGCCTCGGCCTTGCGCGAGCGGTCCCGCGCCTTGATCCACGCGCGCCGCTCGCTGATCTGCCGCCAGTGATCGGCGGCGTACTGGCCGCGCACCTGCCAGCCATAGGCCAGCACCACCCGGAAGGCCAGCAGCTCGACCTCGGCGAGGGCGGCGTCGCGCTCGTCGCGGCGGGCGGCCCAGGTGGCCACGGCCGCCGGCGAGGTGGCCCGGCGGGGGCCCGGCAGCAGGCCGTCGATGACCTCGGGGCGGAGTTTCTCCTTGGGATCCATGGCCTTGCGCAGCCCCGTCGCCACCAGCGCGGCGCGCAGGGCGGCCCGGCTCTCGTCGTCGATGGGGGCGGGGACGGCGGCCAGGGCGGCCTGGCGGGCGGCGGCCCGCTCGACGCCTTCGACGAGCGCGGCGCAGGGCACGCCCGCCACCGCCTCGTCGCGCAGGCCGTCGCAGAGCGCCAGGACGGGCTCGAGGTTGCGCGCCATGCCGTCCTGCCAGACGAAGCGCGGGTGCGGGGCGCTCCAGTCCGTCGGCAGCCAGCGCGCGGCCTCGGCATCCCGGGCGCGCAGCGCGGTGAGGGCGGCCTGGACGCGGCCCTCCAGGGGGGCGGCGTAGGGCGGCTGCAGCGGGGCCAGCAGGGCGTCGACGTCGGGGGGCGGCGGGCTCGTGCGCGGCAGGAGAGGCCGCACCGGCGTCCCCGGCGCGCAGCCCAGCAGAGCCACCAGCCAGAGGAGTCTACGCCCGACTGCCACGTTCGCCTCCCTTCGATGCCCCCGTCGTGTAGCCGACCTGCGAGGGGAAAGCAAGGATGGCCCGGGGGGCGGAAACGTCGCGCGACCGGCCGCGTACCTGGGGCGTCCAAGCCCCGAAGGAGGCCCCGCGATGACGACCCCCCGCGTGCAGAAGACCGCCGCCGAGTGGCAGGCCCTGCTCTCCCCCCTCGCCTTCCAGGTGGCCCGGCAGGCCGGCACCGAGCGGCCGTTCACCGGGGCGTTCTGGGCGACGACGACGCCCGGGACCTACCACTGCGTGTGCTGCGAGACGCCGCTGTTCCGGTCGGACGCCAAGTTCGACGCCGGCTGCGGCTGGCCCAGCTTCTTCGAGCCCCTGGCGGGGGCGAACCTGGTGGAGCTGGCCGATCACAGCCATGGCATGCGCCGCGTGGAGGTGCGCTGCCGGACGTGCGACGCGCACCTGGGGCACGTGTTCCCCGATGGGCCGGCCCCGACGGGCCTGCGCTACTGCATCAACTCCGTCTGTCTGACGCTGGAGGCCGACGGCTAGCGTCGGCGTCCACGGGCGGCGGGCCGGCCAGCGGCCCGCGGGGCGCGGCCCGGCCTGCGCCGCCGGTCGCGCGGCGTGAGGTACCCCCGGCCCACCTCCCTCGGGCACGATGTGTCGACAAGGGTGGACGAGAGGAGGGGGCGATGCTGCGCTGGCTGTGGGTGGCATTGGTGGTGGTGGGCTGCGACTCGGGCGGGGGCGCCCTGGACGGCGGCGGTCGGGGGGACGGAGGCCTCGACGGCAGCCGGCCCGATGGGCAGGTCGTCGGGGACGCGGGCCACGACGCCGGCGGACCCGATGATGACGCGGGAGGCCCCGCGGCGGACGTCGGCGTGCCCGAGGGCGAGGGGCCGGGGCTCGACGGCCGGATCATGGGCCGCGTCCAGGGCCGGTACGCGGAGGGCCCCGACGCCCTGCTGGCGCTGCCCGGCGCCGCGGTGGTGGCCGAGGCCGACGATGGCAGCAGCCGCACGCGGCCGGCGCTCGTCGACGGCGAGGGCCGGTACGAGATCCCGCCGCTGCCCTTCGGCACCTGGCGCGTCTGCGCCCGCCGGGACGGCTTCGCCCCGGCCTGCCACCCCGAGCTCGTCGTCATCGGGGCCGACACGCCCTACGCCGTCCGCAGCTTCGAGCTGACGCCGGAGGGCGCGTCCCTGCACGGTCGCCTCTCGCTCGCGGATGGCTCGCCCTGCGCCTTCGACCAGCCCACCTTCGGGGTGCGGCTGCGCGGCCAGGTCGCGGTGCCGGGGCTGCCGCCGGTGGAGACGGACGCCCAGGGCGACTACTTCCTGGCGGGGCTGGTGCCGGGGCGGGCGACCGTCACGGCGACGTGCGAGGCCGCGGAAGTGTCCATGAACGTTGAGCTTCTGGTCGGTGACCAGGTGACGTTGCCCCTCACCTTCGAGGGGCGGCCGCCCCAGGCGCGGGCGCTCTGGCTGCGCAACGTCGAGGGCCAGCCCATCCGGCGTGGCCGGCCCGGCCAGGTCGTCGACGTGGTGTTCGAGGCGATCGACGACGAGGCCCTCACGCTGCAGATCGCGGATGGGCACGGCGCGCCCCTGGCCGTGGAGGACGGCGCGGCGCGCCTGACGCTGCCGGCGGCGTCGGCGCAGGTCCTCGTCGTGGGCCTGGCCAGCGACGGGCAGGGCGGCTACGCGGAGGTGCGGGCCGTCTTCCAGGTCGGGGACGACGTGTCGCTCCTCGCGGGGCGCGTCATCGACCGGGCGGGGACGCCCATCCCGGGGGCGACGGTGACGGTGGATGGCCAGGAGGTCGCGGCGGATGACGAGGGCAGCTTCCTCCTCACCGCGGCGGGGGAGGGGCCCTTCACGGTCGAGGTCGCTGCCGAGGGCTTCGCCCGCTGGGCGCAGGTCGTGGAGCCGTCGAGCGCGCTGCGCGTCGTGCTGGCCCCCCTGACGCGGCACGCCGGCCTCGACGTGACGCGGCCCCACACCTTGCAGGACGCGGGCGGGCGGGTGGCGCTGGCGCTGCCGGCCGGGGCCATCCCGGTGGTGGGGCGGCCGCCGCGCGAGGGCGCCACCGTCGAGCTGGTGGGCTACGACATGACCAACGCCGACACCATCCCGGGGACGCGGGAGGCCGTCGACGCCAACGGCGATCCCCTGCAGGTCACGCTCATCGCGGGGGCCAGCGTCACGCTGACGGTGAGCGGGCGGGCCGTCGAGCAGCTCGCCGGCCGCAGCTTCGCGGAGCTGCGCTTCCCGGCCCCGCCGGCCGCGCCCGGGGAGGAGCGGCCGGCGTCGCTGACCCTGCTCTCGCTCGATCCGGCCACCCAGATCTGGCACGCCGAGGGGCAGGCCACCCTCGACGGGGACGTCTACGTCGCCCGGGTCCGGCACTTCTCGGAGTGGAGCCTGGGCCTGGCCTTCGACGAGGAGGAGGCCTGCATCCGGGTGGACGTGCCGCCGGAGTACCTGGGGCAGTTCGTCCTCCGCGCCAGCTACCAGCAGGGGTACAACGGCCCCGTCACGGCCCGCACGTGGGTGCCGACCCAGACCATCAACGTCATCCGGCACCTCAAGTCGTTTACCTCCATCACGCTGCAGATCCTCTCGCTGACGGACGAGACCCAGATCCTGGAGCAGACCAGCGTCTTCACCCACAACCCGTCGTTCGGCGGGTTCATTGGATATCCTTACATTTCGGGGATTTATGGCTGCAATGCCTGGTACACCGTGCCGCGCATCCTGCCGCGGAAGCAGTGGCTCGACCGGTTCACCAACACGGTCGAGGAGGCCTGGGACTACTACGCGACGCTCGGCCATGGGCCCGACCTGACGCTCGCGCAGTGGAAGCAGCAGCATGGCTTCACGGCCGCCGACGAGGCGGCGGCGGCGGCGTTCTACAACCCGCAGGAGTTCGGGCTGGGGCGCCGCGCGGTGTGCCACACCACGGGCTCGACCGCCGAGGACATCCAGATGGCGTGCTGCGTCGCCAAGTACGGCCATGTGGGCGGCCCCGAGGTGGAGGCGCTGGAGGACACCATCCACGACACCCATGTGGGGGACACGGTCTGCATGGCCTGGGCGCCGGGGCCGGGGGGCGGGGACCGCTTCGCGCAGTTCCTGGCGTTCAAGCCCGACGGCACGCTGTCGCCGACGACGATCTTCGACACCAGCGGCGCGAAGGCGCTGCCGGCCGTCTGCGGCCACTGCCACGGGCGCACGAAGAGCTGGGCCGACAACGGCGGCGACATGGGCGGCAGCTTCGTCTTCTTCGACGTGCCGGCCTACCGCTACGCCGGGTGGAACGCGGCCTGGTCGCGGCTGGCCCAGGAGGAGCGGCTGCGCCAGCTCAACGAGCGCGTGTGGCGGGTGCACGGGGGCCAGGGGCCCCACGCGGCCTACATCGACGAGCTGTACCACGACGGCGTGGACACCCCGGGCGCCACGGCGTCGAAGCCCGGCGCGCTGCCCGGCTGGGCGGCCCACCCCCAGGCCTATGTGGACGTGGTGCGCCCGAACTGCCGCACCTGCCACATCTGGCAGCCCCCGCCCTTCGACTTCGCGACCATCGACCCGGCCCTCGGCGGGCTGGTGCGGGCCTACCTGTGCGATGGCCTGATGCCGAACGCCATGCAGCCCATGCTCAACGTCTGGAACCGGCTCGATCCCTTCGCGGGGGACGCCATCACCACGGCGTTCCAGACGGCCGCGTGCTTCTCCCAGGATGAGCCGCCCACGGTGCAGATCCTGGAGCCGGCGGCGCCGCTGCAGATCCCGGTCGGGGGCTTCATGTCGCTGCGGCTGCGGGCCCAGGCGAACGACGCGGAGGACGGCCCGGGCTGCTGCACGCTGACGTGGCGCTCCAACCGTGACGGCATCCTCGGCTACGGCGACGACCTGACGACGGTGCTGGCGAGCCCGGGGGCCCACCAGATCACGGTGACGGCGCGGGACCGCCGCTACCGGGTGGGCACCGACAGCGTCACGGTCACGGCGTTCAACGCGCCGCCGGTGCCGCGCATCCGCTTCCCGGTCATGGACAACGACAGCCTGTTCAAGGGGGTGCCCTACCTGCTCAACGGGGACGCGGCCGACCAGAACCTGCCCCTGGGGCTGCCCTGCGACGCGCTGACGTGGACGAGCTCCCAGGCGGGCGACCCCTTCCCGCAGACGGGCTGCCACCCGGAGGCCACGTTCGCCACGAACGGCGCGCGGGTGCTGACGCTGCGGGCCGACGACGGCGTGGGCGGCGTGGCCGAGGTCAGCCGGGCCATCAACGTGCCCGATCCGCCGCTGAACGCGCCGCCCATCGTGACCATCCTGGCGCCCGCCCCCGATACGGGCCACGACGGGGACGTGGTGATGCAAGTGCGCGGATCGGCAGTGGATCCGGACCAGCATGGGGCCATCCAGTGGGTGTTCCGCGTCAAGCAGTCCTTCGCGCCGGACGCCAGCTTCGTCGAGATCGCGGCGGGGGAGTGCGCGGAGGGGGAGCTGTGCCGGCCCACCTTCGACTGGCGGCCGCATGACGACATGCCCGCGAACTGCGGCGGCTACGGCGCGGACCTGGAGCTGCGGGCCACGGATGAGAACGGCACGAGCCAGGTGCGCATCTCGTTCTTCGTGGCCTACCCGCCCTGCTGATCGCGGGCGAGGCGCTTGCCCCCGCCCGGGGCCGGCCAGAGAATGCGCGCAGGAGGTGCCCCATGTGGTCGAAGTGCTGGGTGATCGCGGGGCTCGCCTGGCCGGCGGCGAGCGCGGCCGGAGAGCCGACGGCCGCGGCGCTGGAGGCCCGGGCCTCGGCGGGCGGGGCCCGGCGGCTGCTCGGGCTGCCGGCGGGCGGGGTGCTCGGGGTGACGGTCGATCGGACGGCGGGCCGCTTCGCCCGGGCGGGGGCCGACGTCGGCGTGGCGGCGGCGGGGGCGCTCTGCGCCGTCCGTTTCGGGCCCGGCGCCCGGCTCTGCACCGCGCAGGACGTGCACAGCGCGGCCGCCGCGAAGCGCATCGCCGGGGGGCTGCCGCAGTGCTGGGTCTTCGCGGCCTCGTGGTTGCCGCCGGTGGGGGGGCTGAGCCTCGCCGACACCCAGGGCGAGGCGGCCAACTGCGCGGCCGGCACCGACGCCGGCCCGGGCCGCGGCGTCTCGGCCACCTTCTCGCCCACGGGCGGGCTCCTCCTGAACGGCAACACGCCGTGTGGGACCGTGCTGCCCATCGCGTGCTGCCGGTAGCGTTCGACGGGATTGCGGCGTCGACGGCGTTGGTGGATACACTCGCGACAGACCCGTGTCTGTCGCGGGCACATCCATCGAGGTACCGAGATGCGAACGGTGGTGCTCATCCTGTCTCTGCTCGTCCCTGCCCTGGCGCTCGCCCAGCCGGATCCGGAGGGCGAGGACTTCGTCGAGGACGTCGCGCCGCCGGCCGACGAGCCGGCGCCGGCCGCTGCCGCGGCCGTGCCCACCGAGGCGGCGGCGCCGCAGATGCGCCGCCCGCTCGGGGGCCGGATTCCGCCCGACGTCGTGATGCGCATCGTCCGGGCCGCCTTGCCGCAGTTCAACAGCTGCTACCTCGCCCGCCAGAAGCTCAACCCCACGCTGCGGGGGGTCGTCGAGGTGCACGCCATCATCGACACCAGGGGCGACGTCGAGTCCGCCTACCCGGGCCGCCGCACCTCGATGCCGGACAAGGACGTCACCAAGTGCGTCCTGGCTGTGTTCCGCAAGCTGAAGTTCCCCGAGCCCGAGGGGGCCGCGGTGGAGCTCAACTACCCGATCGAGTTTCTGCCGCCGGAGAAGGACGAGAAGGCGGTCGAGCCCATCGCGAAGGAGACGCTGGCGGAGGAGCCGGCGCCCCCGGTCGAGGCGGCCCCGGAGCTGCCCGCTGACGAGCCGGCGGACGAGCCCGGCGGCGACGAGTAGGCGGCGCTCAGCGCGCCAGGCGCCAGGTGCGAATGCGCATGCGCCGATCGCGGCGGGCGGTGAACAGGTAGAAGTCGCCGTCCGGCGCCACGGCGAGGGCCTGGCGGTCGGCCCCGAAGGCGTCGAAGTCGATGTAGTCCACGATCCCGGCCGTCACGTCGCCCTGGGGGTCGATGCGGCGGACCTCGGTCGGGCGCTGGCTCTGCGGCGACGCGGGGCCGTGGGCCAGGAAGTACAGGTTGCCGTCGTCGTCGAACTGGAGGCTCTCCGGCACGTAGGTGAAGCGGAAGGCCGCGTCGAGGGCGACCACTTGCCGCTCGACGCCCGCGTCGCCCACCTGCAGATAGACCAGCGTCAGCCGCTCCGCGTCGATGTTGCCCAGCAGGATGTGCGTCTTGCCGTCCGGGCCGTTGATCGCGGCCCCGGCCATCGAGTTGCCGCCCAGGTTCTCGCGCCAGATGTTCTCGGTCTCCCAGCCCGCCACGCCTTGCCGGTAGCGGCGCACGAGTCCGCCGACGCCGCCGGCCAGGCGCAGGATCTCGGGCCGGCCCTGGGCGTCGAACCGCAGGTGGTGGTGGACGCCGAAGCCGACGTCCCGCTCCACCTCGTCCACCTCCCAGCGACCATCGACGGGGCGCCAGAGCCGCAGGGGGAAGCGATCGTCGATCCCCCCGGGGATCTGGGGCTGGGTGAGCAGCCAGAGATCACCGGCGGGGGTGAAGGCGTGGTCGTGGCGGGTGATGACGCGGTCCTCGGTCACGGTGCCGCGGCCGTCGACGATGACGCCGCGATAGGCGTGGGCCAGGAACGACAGGTGGGCCGTCTGGCCGGCCTGGCGAGTGCCGTTGGTGAGCTGGGTGCTGTTGCGCCAGGCCATGCCGAGGGGAGCGCTGACCTCCCAGGCGCCGGGGCGGCCGACGATGAGGTGGCCGAAGCGGCGATCGACCTCGGGCTCGAGCTGGGTGAGCAGGCGGACGGTGCCGTCAGCGTCGCAGCCGGCGACCAGCTCTTCGACCTGGACGAAGCCTTCGGCGCCCTCCTCCACCTCGACGTAGGCGGCGCAGCGGCCCGCGACGCAAAGGTGGTCGGCGGCACAGGCGTCGCGGGCGGCGCAGGCGATGGGGCCGGCGGGGCCCTGGTCGGGGACGGCCATGTCGGGCGGGCTGGCGTCGGGGGGGGGCGGCGTCGAGCGGGGCGGCGTCGAGGGGGGTGGCGTCGAGCGGGGCGGCGTCGAGCGGGGCGGCGTCGAGCGGGGCGGCGTCGGTGGGGGTGGCGTCGGCGGGGGCAGCGTCGGCGGGGGCAGCGTCGGCGGGGGCAGCGTCGGGCGGCGCCATGTCGGCGGGTGTCATGTCCGCCGCGACCAGGTCTCGGGGGGCCGCGTCGGCCGGGGCGGCATCTCGCGGGGGCGCGGCATCGGCGCGACCCTGGTCGGCAGGGCCCGCGTCAGCACGGCCCACGTCGGCGCCCTGCGCGTCGCGCGCGGCGTCCGCGCCGCCGCCGCTCTGCGCATCGTCACAGGCCGCCAGGGCCCCGATGACCAGCACCAGCACGATCCCGCGCATGGCTCCTCCGAGTCTTCTGGTGGGGGCCGACGCTACCGCACCCCGGGGAGGAGCGCGAGGCTCACTGGCAGCAGGGCGAGCCGCGGCAGGCGCCGTCGCAGAAGGGTGGGCGGCAGCAGGTCGAGCCGGCGGGGTTGCGGCAGCCGGCCGGACAGGCGGCGGACTGAGTCTGGCACCGCGCCCCGACGCCATCGACGAAGATGCACGCCATCCCGGGGCAGCAGGGGTTGTCGATGGGCGAGCATGGCTCGTTTGAGTTGGCGCAGCCATCACAGAGGGCCGCCGGCGCGCAGATCGACCCGGCGCCGCTCTGCAAGGGCAGGCAGCACCCGCTCGCGCAGGCGGCGGCGCCCAGGCAGTTGGTCCGACACTCCGCCTGGCCGTCGATGGCCACGCAGGTCGAGCCCGCGCAGCACGGAGTCGAGCCGCATGGGCCGCTGTCGACGCAGGCGTTCGGATCCAGGCAGGCCCCGATGAAGGTGTCGCAGCGCAGCCCGCCGTCGCAGTCGGCGTCGCTCCTGCAGAGGCCGTCGGGCACGCACTCGCGGGTGTCGGGATCGCAGTCCAGGCCGCGACCACACCGACCGCAGCTGCCTCCGCAACCGTCCAGCCCGCAGGTCGCGCCATCCGAGAAGCACAGCGAGACGCAGCCCTCGTACGGCAGGTCCGCCCGACCGAGGTTCCACTCCGCGGAGCGTTCAAGGGCGGGGCCCTGCTCGGCCGGCCGGACCACCTCCAGCTGCCGGAGCGCCCCCGACCAGGCGTGTGTGGTGTCGGCCCCCTTGATGGAGAGCTCGACCGAGTTGCCCCCGCAGAAGTACTCCGTTCGGCAGGTCCCGAGCACAGTCTTGATCTCGCCAAACGTGCCGCCGAGGAGGGGCGTACCGCGCCCCGTCCCCTCGCAGGCGAAGCGGCACGGGATGCCCCCAGCCGCGCCCGGTCACCTCGCCGGCCAGCTCCTCAGCGAAGCACTCCTGGGCCCATGTCGACACATCGACACAGGCGCCAGTGCCCCCGTCGTCGGCCGAGCCGGCGCTGTCCTCGGAACATGCGGCGCCGAGCAGCGCCACGCTGATGATCAGATGTCGCACTTCGCCTGCCCCCGTCTGTCTGCCCCTGGTCTGTCCACGGCAGGCCCAATCCCCCGCGGCCCGCAACCGGCCAGCACCCCGGAGAGAGCCACAGGGCCCTGCGGGCCCTTGGTTGCGTACCGGGTATCCTGGTGGAGACCTGCAATCGTGCGGTGAGGCAGAGCCACAGGGCCCTGCGGGCCCTCGGTTGCGTACCGGGTATCCTGGTGGAGACCTGCAATCGTGCGGTGGGGCTGGAAGTCGGGGGCGGGCGCGGGCGCGGGAGGGGTCCTGGGCGGGGCATGGCGGGGTGGTTGGGGACGCCGGTAGGGACCGTCGACCCTCGCCAACGCTGCGCGGGCGCGTTGACTGGCAAACGTAGGACGCACCACCCCCACGGCGCGGAGCGCGCTGCCAGCAGCTGCGTCGGAGTCGCCGGCGGGCCGTCAGGCCGCGCCGGCGCGGGCTCGCCTCGGTCGGGAGAACGCCGGCGGCAGCGTGTGCGCCGGCCACGGGATCATCACCTGGGTCGGGTCGGCCTGCCAGGCGTGGTAGGCCCGCGTCGAGACCGTGTAGGCCGCGCGCAGCTCGCCGTGGACTTCGTGCCACTCGTCGTGGTGCTCGGGCGGGCCGTGGACGACCGGGGCGGGGCTGCGGTCGCGGGTCTTCGGGCGCGTCATCGGATCGAGGCGGCGCAGCGACTCGGGGTCGGGCAGCCGGATGCCCGCCTTCTTCCGCTTCGGTCGCGCCTCTGCGGCCAGGTCGTCGGCCAGCGTCCACATCAGCGCCCGGTGGTCCTTGACCGACAGCTCCTCCAGCCCCGGCAGCCGGTCGACGCGCACCTTCAGCGTCATCGGCGCCTGGTTCGCGTACTGGAAGACGCCCTCCACGGCCTTGCCGAACAGCAGCGCCGGCGTCGAGCTGGGGAAGATGTCCTCGGCCGGGTGCCGCACCAGATGCTGCGCCGTCGCCTGGCCCATGAGGTAGCGCAGCCGCTCCAGCGCGTGCGCCAACGTCGTGACCTGGATGCAGTGGTTCTGCTCCAGCAGGCTGCCCGTCCGGTCCAGCAACTTGTTGATTCGCCTCGAGATCTCGCGGAGCGTCCACTCCAGGAAGGCGCTCTTGTCGCGCAGCGTCGGCGCCCCGATGAGCAGGTGCAGGTGGTTGGACAGGAAGTGGAAGGCGTACACGTCGATGAGCGGGAACATGCGCTGGGCCTGGGCCAGCACGCCCACCAGGATCGCGGAGCACTGCTCGGTGGGGACGAAGGCGAAGCGGTCGTCGATGACCTTGCTGGTGGTCTCGTAGATCATCATCAGCGCGCCCAGACGGGCCGTCAGCACGGCGTGGCGGGGCAGCTCGATGCGCAGCTTCTCGGCCATGGGGGGGCCTCCTCGATCGGTTGCCCCCTTCACATCGGTCAGTCGCGGCGCGTGTCGCGCACTTTCTCAAAAAAAGGTGTCGACGCGCCGGCCCACACCGACGCGTGACAATCTGGTCTGGGTGTGTCGATCTGACGGGCAGGAGACCACCGCCACCTGGAGGCATGCCGTGCTCACCCAAGATCCGGTCTTTCAGCTCTACATCGGGACGGTCATCGCGCTGGCCCTGAACCTCATCATCCTGGCCAACACGACGGTCATCTCCCGCGGCAAGGCGAAGGAGGTGGTCAACCCGGAGGACGCGGCCCTGTCGTCGGGGGCGGCCGTCGTCTATGAGGGGGGCAACGAGCGGACGGCGCGACACAAGCGCGCCCACCGCAACGCCCTCGAGAACATCCCCCTGTTCATGGTGACCGGCTTGCTGCTCGCGATGGTCGGCGTGTCGGCCACGACGGCGGCGGTGCTCTACGGCGTCTTCGTGGTGGCCCGCTACGCCCACACGTTCGCGTACCTGCGCAGCATGCAGCCCTGGCGCACCATCTCCTTCGTCATCGGCCTGCTCGACCAGGTGGCCGTGCTCGGCTTCCTGGCCTACGCGACGTTCCTCCGGTAGCGGTCAGAGGCCGGCCGGGATGCCGGCGCACCCGGCGCTGGCGGTCAGCCGGTACCGGTCGCCGTCCCAGGTGCCACGCCAGTCGCGGTTGACGACGACGTCAGCCATCGTGCGGTCCCCTAAGCTGCAGATGTCCGACAGGTTGATGAGCGCCCGCGGCTGGCTGATCGCGATCACGCAGTCGGCCTGGCACATGTCGCTCGGGGCCTGGCAGAGGCACTCGGCCAGGGCCGTGCACGGGTTGGCCGGGCCGACGTCGCAGCGCCCGAGGATGGCGCCCGCCTCTTCGATCCAGACCGTGCAGACGCCGTCGCCCGCGTCCAGGTCGCAGGCGTCCCCGCGGCCGTCGCCGTCTGCGTCGCGCTGGTCAGGGTTGGGCCACCCTGGACAGTTGTCCCCCGGGCCATCCGGCGCCGGGTGGCACCGCGGCTCGCCGGCATCGGGTGCCGGGGCGGCGTCGACGCCCTCATCCGGGGGCGGCGCCATGTCGCGGGGGGCGACCCCCCGGTCGGCGGGCAGGGCCATGTCGAGGGGTGGGTCAGGCGGGGCGGCGTCGACGCCCCCGTCGACCGGCGGGGCCATGTCCCGGGGGCGGTCGGGCGGGGCGGCGTCGACGCCCGTGTCTGCGGGCGGCGCCATGTCGAGGTCCACGCCCCCCTCGTCAGGGATGACGTCGTCGCTGACGGTGCGGGCGTCGCAGCCGCTCAGGGCCGCCAGGAGGAGGAGTGTGATCGTGCGCATCCCGGGAGCATAGCGCGCATGAGCGGTCGACCGCCCAGGTGGCCCTCGGACCGACCCCCGGCGCCGGCTGGCGGCCCCCCGGGCGCGCGGCCGGTGGCACGCCGGACTACCGGGCGGGCTCCTCGGGCGGGGCGCCGACCAGCCCCTGGGCGACGGCGTAGCGCACCAGCTCGGCCACCGTCTGCAGCCCCAGCTTGCTGCGCACCGAGGCCAGGTGGTTGCTCACCGTGCAGGCGTGCACGTCGAGCTCCGCGGCGAGCTCGCTCACCGTTTTGCCCCCCACGATCTGCAGGAAGATCTGGTGCTCGCGCCGGGTGAGCCGCGTGTGCGGGGCCTCGTCGACGGCGGCGTCGCCTGGCACCGCGTCCCGGTGGCCCTCGCCCGCCCGGCGCACCGCCGCCACCAGGTCGGTCGGCGGCCGCTCCTTCGACAGGTACGCCGCCGCCCCGTCCTTGAGCGCCCGCCGCGCGAACTGGTCCTCCGGGTGCATCGAGAGCACGACCACGGCCACGGACGGCCACTGCGCCCGCACCCGCCGGAGCACCTCCGGGCCGCTGACGATGGGCAGCGAAAGGTCCAGCACCAGGACGTCCGCCTGCCCCAGGACGGGGGAGTTGAGGACCTGCCGGCCATCGGCCGCCTCCCCGATGACCGTGAAGCCCCCGAGCTCCTCCAGGACCTGGCGGATGCCGACCCGGACGAAGGCGTGGTCGTCGGCCACGAAGACGCGCATCAGGGAGCCTCCGGTCGCGCGGGCAGCCGCGCCGTCAGGGTGGTGCCGCCGCCCGGGCGGCTCTCGACCTGCAGATCGCCGCCGCCGGCGTGCAGGCGCTCGCGCAGGCCGAGCAGGCCGAAGCCCGCCGTCTCGGCGTCCGCGTCGAAGCCCTGCCCATCATCGCGCGCCTCCACCACCAGGTCGCCCCCCTCGACCCGCAGCGCGAACGCCAGCGTCGTGGCGCCCGCGTGCTTCAGCGCGTTGGTGCTGGCCTCCTGCAACACCCGGAAGAGCGCCAGGCTGGTGTCGGCGTCCGGCTCCAGCCCCTGCAGCTCCAGCGGGGTGTCCGCCTCCAGCACGTCGGCCGCCCCGGGGAACGCCGGATCGACCGCCAGCGTGCAGCGCAGGTCGCCGGCCGCCTGGACGCGCTCGCAGAGCCACTCCGCCGCGGCGGCGAGGCCGTAGTCATCGAGCACGCGCGGCCGCAGATCCGTCAGGAACCCCCGCACCGAGGCCCGCGTGCCATCGACGAGGCCCGTGAGATCGTCCAGCAGCAGCGCGACGTCCTCCGGCCGGTCGGGCAGCCGGGCGTCGAGCCGCGCGAGGGTGTAGCGGATGGCCGTGAGGAGCTGCCCGAGATCGTCGTGCAGATCTCGGGCGATGCGCCGCCGCTCGGCCTCCAGGGCCCGGTCGAGGTGGCGGGCGAGGGCCGTCAGCTCGCGCGTCTTCTCCGCCACCCGCGCCGCGAGGGAGTCGGTCAGGCTGGCCAGCGCCGCGTTGGCCCGGTCCAGCTCCTGCCGCTGGAAGAACACCCGCCGCAGGATGCGCAGCAGCACCTCGCCCGTCGTGATGGAGAAGACCGCGGCGAACAGGGCGAAGCTGACCTGCCCCCAGGCCGCCGCGCCGGCCAGCGTCGAGGGATCGGGGAGGAAGAACCCGCCCAGCAGCGCCGCGGCCACGGCGGCCGTCGCGAAGATGCGGCGGCCGAGGCGCAGGGGCAGCACCACCGACGGCACGATGACGAGCAGCGCGTCCGCCAGCCACGGCAGCCCCTCGGCGCCCAGCGGCCCCAGGCTCAGGCCCAGGACGAGCGCGAAGGCGACGTGGATGAGCGGGGCCAGGACGAGGGCCCGCCGCCTGGCGGCCGACCACCGAAAGAACATCGCGATGCCAGCGAGCTCCACCCCGATGACGCCGAGCCGCAGGTGCTCGAAGGCGGCCTGGTGGCGCGGGGGCATCAGCCACCCGTCGAGGGGCCACCAGGCGACGGTGCAGGTGAGCAGGACGAGGCAGGCGATGAGCGAGAGCTGGGCGATCAGCTCGGCCGCGTAGGCGTCGAAGGCCGCCTCGTCAGCGGGGCTCAGGCCGGGGATGGGCCGGATGATGGGCGGCAGCATGAGGAATCGGACCACGCCGACGCCCTCCCGTAAAGACGGCGATCAGCGGATGAAGAGGCGCGCGAAGCCCGGCAGGTTGGGGCCGCCGTCGCAGACCGGGGCCCCCGCGACGCCCGTGGAGAGGGCGAGGTCGTTCTGGCAGGAGACGACCGGCCGGCCGCCGATGCCCACGAACGAGTCGGCGGAGCTGCAGTCGTTCTCGTTGTTGCCCAGCATCCCGACGCGCACCGCCGAGTCGCCCTGGACGATGTTGAGGCCGCGGGCGTTGCAGAAGGGCTGGGTGCGCCCGCCGGGGGCCAGCGCCAGCCAGTCCTCGCGGCTCTCCGCGCTCGGCGCGCCAGGGCCGCGGAAGACCGAGACCAGCGAGTCCGCGGGGCTCTCCATGGTGAAGAAGCCGAGGCCGCGGTTGTCGGCCGTGTCCATGAAGATCATGTACTCCTGGAACGGCACCGTCAGGAAGCTCGCCAGCTTGGCCTCGGGGCCGTCGAAGCCCCCCGCCTCGGGGTTGAGCAGCGCGTCGTCGACCCAGAGCGGGCTGTCGAAGGCCAGGGCGCTGTCGCGGCCCTGGGCGCGCAGAGCCAGCGTCCAGCCGCCGCCCGCCGTGTGCTGGTCGCACCAGGCGCGGTAGGGCTCCATCGGGCCGCTCACATCGGCATCCAGGCGGTAGGTGCCGGTGATGCCACCCGTCTCGGGCGTGTTGATGAACCACCCGTTCTCGCTGGCCTCCCGGCAGCTCCGGGGCTGGGGGGCCGCGTCGTTGGTCGAGCAGATCACGGCGCCGGCCGCCACCACCGACAGGCCGGCGTCGTCGTACACGCCGCGCGGGCAGTCCGGGGTGGGCCCCGCCTGGAGAATCAGCGCCGAGTCCACCGTGTTGTCGCCGTTGGACCCCCCACACGCCTCGTCGGCGATCCAGAAGTCGCACGGCTGGCCCTGGCAGCGCCCGCGCCACGAGCCCAGGCCCGCGGCGCCGTCCGCGACGGGGTAGACGCCGACCATGGCCGGCGGCACGCCGTCGTTGTAGGCCGTGATGGCGTCGAAGTGGCTGCGGGTCCGCGGCACGATGACCTCGAGGCCCACGGCCTCGCAGGCGGCCTGGTAGGCGGCCTGCTGATCGCCGAGCGCCTCCGCGTCCTCGATGCGCAGCATCGTGTAGCCGACGCCGCCGTCGGTGGCCATGTCGCAGTACACGGGGACGGCGGGCGCCGGGCCCGCGCCATCGGCGTCGATGAAGTAGCGGCTCGACCCCAGCTCGCGATTGGCCTGCCTCAGGGCGTGGCAGGAGGGCAGGAAGTCGCAGGCGACGTCCACGGCGCCGGCGTTGGTCGCGCCCTCGGCGCAGACGCAGGAGAAGCCGCCCTCGGTGTTGTCGCAGCGGGTGCCGGGGCTGCAGTCGTCGGTGCCGGTGGCGCACTCGTCCACGTCCACGCAGGCGTCGCCCTCGACCTCGTAGCCGGCCGGGCAGCCGCAGGTGCCGCCCTCGCAGGTCAGCTCGCCGGCGCAGTCGTCGGCGTCGTCGCAACCCTCGCCGGCGTCGCACGGGCCGCACGCCCCGCCGCAGTCCACGCCCGTCTCGTCGCCGTTCTGGGTGCCATCGTCGCAGGTGGGCTCGTCGCCGCCCCCGGCGCCGCCCATGCCACCCACGCCCCCGGCGCCGCCCGCACCCCCGGCTCCACCGGCGCCACCGGCCCCCCCGCCCATGCCGCCAGCGCCGCCCACGCCACCCGCGCGCCCGCGCCGCCTGCCCCGCCCATGCCGCCGGCGCCCATGTCGCCGGCGGCCCCCGCATCCGGGGCGGGCGCCCCATCGCCGCCACCGCCGTCATCGCAGGCCGCGAACGCGAGGCTGAGAGAGAGGCAAACGAATCCCTGCTGCCAGATGGAACGACCCATGGCTCATGCTCCTGTCAACGCTGTGTCGGTGCAGCCGAGGCTGCGGGGGGAGGTGCGATGTCCTCGTACACCCCGGACTCTAGCGGCGCGGTTCGGGCCCCAAAAGTCGAAGGCCGGGAACCAAACAATTGTTTGCGGTCACCCGCCCGGCGTCGCCCCCAGGATCTTCTTGAGCTTGCGCTGCAGCCGCGGCTTCGCCGTCGCGACGATGGCGAGCAGGCTGTCGTGCAGCGCCGGGTCGGCGGCGTTGGCCTCGATGGCCTGCCGCGTGGCGGCCGTGACGCGGCCGGTGTCGAGGGCCTGCTGGACGGCTTCGACCGCCGCGTGGATGCGGGGCAGGGCCGCCTCGACGACGAACCGGGAGGGCGTCTCGCGGGCCTCGCAGTCGGTGAACACCCGGACGCTCTGCCGGGCGCGGGTCAGGGCCACGTAGAACAGGCGGCGCTCGGCCTCCATGACGTCCGTGCGGCCGCGGCTGCGCTCGGGGTGGGCGCGGTCCTCGGCCCCCGCCGAGGGCGGGTGCAGGGTGGGGAAGAGGCCCTCCACGACCCGGGGCAGGAAGACGTGGGCCCACTCGAGGCCCTTGGCCTTGAAGACGGAGGTGATGCGCAGGCAGGCGGCGTCGGGCTGGCCGCGCCGCGTGTCGAGGGCGCCGCAGAACGCCTCGACGTCGCTCAGCGGCACCTGCCGGACGCGCAGCAGATCGGCGAAGGCCGACTGGCGCAGCGCGAACTCATGGGCGACGTCTTCAGGGAGGAACTGCTGGAAACAACTCAGGAAATCGAGCTGGGCGAGGGCGCCCCAGGCCTCGTGGGCCAGCGGGCGGACGGCGTGGCCGAGGGTGGCGCGCAGGCTGGCGACGTGGGGGTAGAGCGCCTGCTGCTGGTCGAGCAGGTCGACGACGCGGGTGCCGTAGGCCTTGCCCCGGGCGAGGGCGGCGCGGAAGGCGTCGGCCCGGACGTAGCGGCGCGGGGTGTTGACCACCAGCTCCAGGGCGTCGGTCGTCGCGTCGTCCAGGGCGTCGCCCAGGCGGGCGGCGAGCAGCAGGTAGCCGCGCTGGACCTTCACGGGCCAGGTGTCCACGAAGAGGCGCTGGCCGTCCTCGCAGTAGAACGGGAGCTCCCGGGCCAGGAGGGCGGCCTGGAGGGGGTACGCCTGGGCCCAGGAGCGGACGAGGACGATGACGTCGGCCACCGCGGTGCCGCCGTCGAGCAGGGCCTGCAGCTGGCCGGCCTGCTCCAGGGCGCCCGCGTCGGAGACGCTCAGGTGGGCGGGCTGGCGCAGGTCGTCAGCCACGAGCCCCTTGTCGACGCGGGCGAGGTTGCGGGCCACCACCCGGCTGGCCGCCTGGGCGATGGCGGGGCCGAAGCGGAAGGTGCGCGAGAGGACGTAGCGATCGTGGGGCCAGGCGTCGAAGGCGCGGGCGAACTCGCCGCGCAGCCAGGCCGACCGGGCGCCGCGCCACTCGTAGATGCACTGGTCGTCGTCGCCCACCACCATGACGCGGGCGCGGCGGCCCGCCAGCAGCCAGGCGAGGCGCTGGTTGGCGTGGTTGACGTCCTGGAACTCGTCGATGATCAGGTGGTCGAGCCGGTCCACGAGGGCGTCGCGGGCCTCGGCGCGCTGCTCGATGAGGGCGACGGCCTCGGCGATGAGATCCTCGAACGTGAGCTTGCCGGCCCGCAGCCGCAGGGCCTCGAACGCCGAAAACCCGGGCACGAACAGGTAGTTGTCGGGGTAGAGGGCCCGGCTGGGGGGCGTGAGCATGCTCTTCCAGGTGTGGATGGCGTCGAGCAGGGCGTCCAGCTCCAGGCCGTGCTCGGCGGTGCTCTTCTTCGTCAGGCCCTGGGCCCGCAGGACCTGCTGGATGGCCTGGCGGCCCAGGCGCTGCTCCTCCTCCACCTCCAGCAGCTCGCGCTGGCCGGCGAGCAGCCCTGCCCGCTCGGCCCAGCGCACGATGTCGAGGCCGAGGGCGTGGAACGTCTGGACGCGGACGCCGCCCTGGCCCGTGGGCACGCCGAGGGCCGAGAGCTTCTCCTCGAAGCTGGCGCGGGCGGCGCGGTTGAACATGACGGCGCGGACGCGGCTCGCCGGCGTGCCCTGGGCCAGCAGGTAGGCGACGCGGTGCACCAGCGTCGTCGTCTTGCCGGCCCCGGCGACGGCCAGGACGGTGGCGTGGCGGGCGGGGTCGTGGTGGACGACCCGGGCCTGTTCGGCGGTCAACGGCGGCGTGGCCATGGCGAGCACCTCCGACTCCTCTTTCGGTCAGCCGCGGCCGGTGTCGCGCACTATTTCACAACTCGATGAAATCAAAGGGTTCTTTTCTGCCACCTCAGGAGCCGTCGGCGGGCGCGGGGGCGGGGGCTTTTGCCGACGGGGTCGTTTCGGTCACGATGCGGCCCTTCGCCCAGACGTGGAGGGGCCCATGGCCACCTTGACCGAGATCCTCATGAACGAGCAGACCCGCCCGCAGGTGGAGGCCGACTGCGCGGCCCTCATCGAGCGCGAGGTGGCGGCCAAGGGCTTCGCCATCAAGGCGGCCTTCAAGACCGTCAAGATGTTCAAGCGCGACATCGTGCCCGACGCCGTCTCGCACCTGCTGCCGGAGTTCGTCGAGAAGATGGAGCCGTTCTACGCCGAGCACCTGGCGGCGGGCGGCGGCGACCTGCGCGCCTTCTCGGTGACCAACGCCGAGCGCATCGCCGACGCGCTCTTGAGCATCACCGATGCGCGGGCCGAGAACAGCAAGCACAAGACGCTCGTGAAGGCCTACCGCTCCCTGCGCCCCAAGGGCCGGGAGCAGGTCATCCAGGCCATGCCCGGGGTGGGCGACGTGCTGGTGAAGAACGGCGCCTGAGCGCCGACGCGGAGACGCCATGACCGACCTTCTGCCGACGGACGGCCTCGCCTACTTCGGGCGCTTCGGCGTGACCGAGGAGCTGCTGCGGGCCGCCTTCGATCGCGCCATGTCCACCGGGGCCGACTGGGCCGAGCTGTTCTTCCAGCACCGGATCACCCACCACCTCGGCCTGGAGGACGGCGCCGTCAACCGGGCCTATGGCTCCGTCATGCTCGGCGTGGGCGTGCGGGTGATCAAGGGCGATCAGACCGGCTACGCCTACACCGAGGAGCTGACCCGCCAGGCCGTCTGCGACGCGGCGGCCACGGCAGCGGTCATCGCCAACGAGGCGGCCGGTCGTGGTCCTTCTGCCTTTGAGATCAAGCGGTTGCCCGACCGCTACCCGGTGCAGCAGCCCTGGCCGGGGGTGGGGGTGGCCGAGAAGATGCCCATCCTCACGCGGCTCAACGAGCTGGCCTTCGCCCGCAGCCCCGACATCGTGAAGGTGCGCGTGGGCTTCGCCGACGCCGACGGCGCGGTGCTGGTGGTGGACTCCGACGGCCGCATGAGCTTCGACCGGCAGCCCATGGCCCAGATGACGCTGTCGTGCACGGCGGAGCGGGGCAGCCAGCGCGAGAGCTGCAGCGCCAACCTGGCGGGCCGCGAGGGCTTCGAGTTCTTCACCGACACCCGCGTGGAGAAGCTGGCGGGCGACGCCGTGGATCGCACGCTCTTCCTCTTCGACGCCACCGTGGCGCCGGCGGGGGCGATGCCCGTGGTCCTGGCCGCCGGCTCGTCGGGCATCCTGCTGCACGAGGCCATCGGCCATGGCATGGAGGCCGACTTCAACCGCAAGGGCATCTCGGTCTACAGCGACAAGCTGGGGCAGGCCATCGCCAACCCCGACGTGACCATCGTCGACGACGGCACCGAGGTGGGGGCCCGCGGCGCCATCAACGTGGACGACGAGGGCGTCGAGGGCCAGCGCACGGTGCTCGTGGAGCAGGGCGTGCTGCGCACCTACATGCACGATCGCATCAGCGCCCGGCACTACGGCGTCGAGCCCACGGGCAACGGGCGGCGCGAGTCGTTCCGCAGCCCGCCGCTGCCGCGCATGCGCAGCACGTACATGCTGCCGGGGCGCCACGACCCCGCCGAGATCATCGCGTCGGTGAAGCGGGGCGTGTACGCCAGCAGCTTCACCAACGGCCAGGTCATGATCGGGGCCGGCGACTTCACCTTCTACATCAAGACCGGCTACCTCATCGAAGACGGGAAGCTGACGCGGCCGATCAAGGACACCAACATCATCGGCAACGGCCCGGAATGCTTGAAGAAGACGGATATGGTGGGCACCGACTTCGAGTTCGATGACGGCGGCTGGACCTGCGGCAAGGACGGCCAGTCGGTCCCGGTCTCCCTCGGCATGCCGACGGTGCGGGTGGCCGAGATCACGGTCGGGGGGGTCAACCAGTGAGCGCGGCGCCCGACGAGATGCTGCAGGCGGCCCACGCGGCGGCGGCCCGGGCGAAGGCCCACGGCGCCGACGAGGCCAAGGTGGTGGTGAGCCGCTCGCGCGGCGTGGATCTGGAGTGGCGCGACGGCCGGCTGGAGCGGGTGCAGGAGCGCACCCGCCGCTCCCTGAGCGTCGAGATCTTCGTGGACGGCCGCTACAGCGCCAGCTCCACCAACGATCTGCGCCCGGAGGCGCTGGAGGCGTTCTTCGCCGACGCCGTCGCCATGACGCGGCTGCTGGAGAAGGATCCCCACCGCTGCCTGCCCGACCCGGCGGCCTACGCTGGCCGCGCCGACGTGGATCTGGATCTGGTGGATCCCGGCTACGGGGCGGTGTCGAGCGCCGAGCGGCGGCAGGTGGTGGAGGAGCTGGAGGCGCTGGTGCGCGCGGCCGATCCCGACCTGCCCATCATCTCGGTGTCGACGGAGGTCTCGGACACCTGGTCCCAGAGCGCCCGGGTGCACACCAACGGGTTCGAGGGGGCTCGCGAGGGGACGAGCTTCGTCCTCGGCGCGATGGTGACGGTGAAGGACGCCGACGGGCGCCGGCCGATGGGCTGGGACTACACCGTGCGCCGGCACCGCAGCGACCTGGACTCGCCGGGCGCGGTGGCCCAGGCGGCCGCGAGCCGGGCCCGCGCCCAGCTCGGCGCCGGCAAGCTGCCCACCGGGCGCTACCCCATCGTGCTGGTGAACCGGGCGGTGCCGCGGCTGCTCGGCGCCTTCCTCGGCCCGCTCAACGGGCCGGCGCTCCAGCAGAAGCAGAGCCTCTGGGACGGGCGGCTGGGGGAGGCCATCGCGAGCCCCCTGCTGACCATCTACGACGAGCCGCACCGCGTGCGCGGCCTGGGCTCGGCCCTCTGGGATGGCGATGGCTTCGCCACGCACCGGCGGCCGCTGCTCGAGGGTGGCATCCTGCGCACCTTCTTCATCGACCACTACTACGGCCTGAAGATGGGCGTGGCGCCGACGGGCGGCGACACCCACAACCTCGCGTGGACGCTGGGGAATCGGGATCTGGACGGCCTGATCGCCGACGTGGGCGAGGGCGTGCTCATCGACCGCTTCCTGGGCGGCAACAGCAACGGCACCAGCGGCGAGTTCTCCTTCGGCTGCGCTGGCCGCGTCATCCGGGGCGGCCAGCTCGCCGAGCCGGTGGCCGAGGTGAACCTGGCCGGCAACCTGGACGGCATCTGGAAGCAGCTCGTGGCCGTGGGCAACGACCCTGATCCCAACAGCGGGGCGGCCTGCCCGAGCTGTGTCCTCGACGGCGTGCAGCTCAGCGGGCAGTAGCGCCGGCCACCGGGGCCCCGCTGGCCGTCAGGTCGCCGCGCGCCGGAGGGTGGCGACGGTGTAGATGGTCTCGATGAAGCTCATCACGGCGCCCACCGCGAAGACGGCGGCGTAGATCCAGGCCACCCCCGCCAGGGAGAGCATGAAGGCCAGGAACACCAGAAAGTCGAGGCGAAACAGGGTGCTGGCCACGAAGTCCACCGCCTTGCCGAAGGCGCCCTTCTCGGTGGCCAGGCGCTGGGCGGCGATGGCCTGGTGGTCGCCCACGCCGACGCTGGTGACCATCAGCCAGTAGCGCGGCAGGACGGTGAGGAAGTAGGCCACGAGGGCGACGGTGCCCGCCCAGAACCAGCCGTCATGGCCCGCGTACCGGTGCAGGCCGACGTACAGGCCCACCAGGTAGGCCGTGCCCACGATGTCATCGACGATGGTGTCGAGCCAGGCGCCGAGGGGCGAGCCCAGGTACTTCAGGCGGGACAGCTCGCCGTCCACGCCGTCCAGCACCGACGAGAGGTAGTAGCACAGGCCGCCGAGGACGAAGCCGGCGTAGGTGCCGAGGGCGTTGAAGGGCAGCGAGAGCACCCCGATGAGGCAGACCACGGCCGTCACCATGTTGGGGTGGACGCCGTGGGGGGCCAGCAGGCGGGAGATGGGCCCGGAGATCTTGCGGTTGATGTTGCGGGCCACGACGCCGTCGGCCGGCTTGGTCAGGCTCTGGATGAGCAGGCGCTCGGCGGCGGGCAGATCGGCGGCGCTGGCCACCCGGCGCCAGCAGCGCGTCACGACCAGGGCCTCGGTGCGGGCGTCGGCGGGCAGCGCCTGGAGGCCGGCGGCGAGCGTCTCGGTGGTCAGCGACATGGCCACCTGGCTGCGCAGGCGGAAGAGGCCGCCGCCGGGGGCGTCCTCGGCGCAGAGCGGGCGGGCGTCCGTCACGGGCTCGAGGGGTGGGCCGAGCTGATCGAGGGCGCTCTTCAGGAAGACGCGGTCGGCGAACACCAGGATGAGCTCCTCGGCGGTGCCCACCATGGGCGCGAGCCCGGGCGGATCGACGTGCAGCGTCCACGCCACCTGGACGCGGGCGTCGCCGGTCAGCTCGGCGCGGACGGCGGCCTCATCCGCGGCGTGCACGGCGATGGCCACCTGCGGGTGGCCGGCCTTCCCCGCGGTGAGCACGGCGCGCTTCACGAGCGACAGCCCGCAGGCGGTCAGGAGGGGCACGCCGGGCGCGGCGTGCGTGTACCACAAGACGAGCGAAGCCATGAGCCCCCCGGGCGTCGGAACGGCGCAATCTAGCGATCCAGGGCCGGGGGCGAAAGGGGAAGGGCGCGGGCAGCGGTCGCCGCCCGCCTCAGGCAGGGGGCGGGGCGATCAGTTGCCGCCGCAGGACTTCTCGCCGCCGCAGGACTTCTCGCCGCCGCAGGACTTCTCGCCGCCGCAGGACTTCTCGGCGCCATCCCCCGCCTCGCCGCCGGCCTTCTCGCCGCCGCAGGACTTCTCGCCGCCGCAGGACTTCTCGCCCTCCGCGGCCTTCTCCATGCCATCTTCCTTGGGCTGCGCACCGCCGCAGCCGGTGAGGGTGAGGCCAGCCAGGCTCAGGCCGAGGGTCACGGTCGCCAGGGACAGGTTCCGGATCTTCATCGAGATCTACCTCAAAGGAGAGTGGTTGCCGGGATGGGACGCTCCCATCGCACGGCCAGCATACGCCCTCTGCTCAGCGCGCGTTACCGGTCTCGATGCAAATCTTCAAATTCGGGAGGCGCGCACCAGGAGCATGCCAGGGTGGCCAAAACCCAGCCCCGCGCCGCGGGCGACGGCGGCGGTGTTGCTGAGCGTGTCGAGGGCGAGGCCGGCGTCGGCGAGGAGGGGCGCCACGTCGTCGGCGTCGCACCAGAAGCGCAGCGGCTCGCCCAGCACGTCGAGGCCGAGGCCGCCGAGGACGTGGCTCAGGCGGGAGATCAGGCCCGCGTCGCTCCACAGGTCGAAGGCCAGCAGGCTGCCGGGGCCGGCGAGGGCCGCGATGTCGGCGAGCGTCTGCCGGACGGCGGCCTCCGTCAGGTACATGGACACGCCCTCCCAGACGAAGACCGACGGGGAGCCCGGGGTCAGGCCGGCGGTGCGCAGGCGGGCGCGCAGGTCGTCCCGGGCGAAGTCGACGTCGATGCGCAGGTCCTGGGGGCGGGTCGGCAGGGTGCGGGAGCGGCGGGCGCGGTTCTCGGCCGAGGCCGGGTGATCGACGAGGTAGACGGGGCGCTGGCCGAGGCGGGCCGCGAAGCGCCAGGGCCGGGCGTCGAGCCCGGCGCCGAGGAGCACCAGGCGCACGGCGCCCGCGTCGAGGCCGGCCGTCACCACGTCGTCGATGAAGCGCGTGCGGGCGGCGATGGACGCCAGCAGGGCGCCCGACGCCAGGTTGAGGAGGGGGAGCGCGCGAGGCCGCGCGAGGGCCAGCCGGGCGACGGGGCCGAGCAGCTCACCGGCGAAGGGATCGACCCCGGCCAGCCCGCGCAGGAAGCAGACGACCTCCGCCGTGCGGCTGCCGCGGCTGGAGCGACCCAGGAGCCCAGGCTTCATGACCGCGGCGCCTCCACGATCTGCTCGACGAGGGTGGCGTTGGGCACCACCGCCACGCCCTTCTCCGTCTCGATGAGCGTCTGCACGGCGGTCACGCCCTTCAGCACCCCCTCCACCTCGCCGAAGCGCAGCCGGTCGCCCGCCTGGAAGAGCTTGCGCAGGTAGAAGCCCGCCAGGATGTTGCGGACCATGTCCCGCGATCCCAGGCCGGTGGACAGGCCGAAGGCGAGGGCGAACCCGGCCAGGCCGCAGGTCGTCACGATGCGGACGACGTCGGTGTCGATCTTGAGCTGGCTGACGGCGGTGAGGCCGAAGACGAAGAGCACCGCGGTGGAGGCGAACTTGCCGACGGCGTTGCCGAAGTCCATGCCCGACTCGGCGGCGGCGCGGCTGATGGTGTTGCCGACGCCCTGGGCGGCCCAGGAGCCGAAGAAGAGCAGCAGCACCGCGGCGGCGACGTTGGGCAGGTACTCCACCACCGTGGCCACGGCGCCCACGACGGCGGTCAGGCCCACCACGTCGGCGGCCGCCCCGGCGAAGAGCACGAGCAGCAAGACGTAGACGACCCGCGGCAGGAGCTCGGCGAGGGAGTCGACCCCCAGCTTCTTCAGGGCCGCGTCGGCCCCGGCGCGGGCCATGAGGGCGTCCAGGTTGGCGCGGCGCAGGCCGGCGGCGAGCACCCGCCGGATGAACCGGGCCAGCATGATGGCGCCGATGAACAGGACGATGGAGAGCACCACCTTGGGGGCGGCGGCCACCACCACCTCGACCCAGTGCTGCAGGAGGTTGATCAGGCGGTCACCCATGCGGGGTCTCCTCGTCGGCCTTGTCCAGCGCGGCGCCCGGCAGCGGGCGGTGCAGCAGCTCGCGGCCCTCCTCGAGCACCCCGCGCAGGAGGGTACCCGGCAGGGACCAGAAGAGGGTGGCGAAGTCGGCGGTCACCTGCCGGCGCTCGATACGGCGGCGCAGCCGCTCGTAGAACGCCGTGCTGGCCACGGCCGCCGACGCCAGGACGGAGAAGTCGATGGGCGCCCCGAGGGCGTCGTCGTCGTCGTCGAGGTCCGTCAGCCCCGACAGGTCGTCGTGATCCTCGTCCTCGGTGCTCACCGGCCCGGCCCCTCGCCATAGAGCTCGCGGAAGCGCTCGCGCCCCCGCTTGATGCGCATCTTCACCGCCGACAGGCCGATGCCCAGGGCGTCGGCGATGTCCTGGTAGGGCAGGTTGTCCATGTCGCACATGATCAGGGGGATGCGCAGGGAGTCGGGCAGGGCGTCCAGCGTCTGCTCGATGTGGGTGCGCATCTGCTGCTGCTCCAGGGGGCGATCGGTGGCCTCGCGGCCGGCGATGGGGGTGTCGTCGATGTCCACGAACCGCTTGCCGCGCTGCTTCTGCAGGAAGTTGAGGCAGTGGTTGACCTTGATGCGGTTGACCCAGGTGCCGAACTGGGCCCGGTGCTCGAAGCGGCCCAGCGCGAAGTACGCCTTCACGAAGACGTCCTGGGCCAGGTCCTCCACGTCCCCCGGGGCGCGGGTGATGGCGCGGCAGTTGGCCCGGACGCGGCCCAGGTGGCGGCGCATCAGCTCGGAGAAGGCGCGGGTGTCGCCGGGCAGCGCGCTCTGCGCCTGCTCGACCAGCTCGACATCCGTCAGCTCTTCCACGCGCTGGCTCCCCGGGCAGTGGGCCCGGCCGATTGGACCGAAAAACACCGGCGAAGTCACGCCCGAGCGTCACTCCGTCGCGCGACGCACCGGCAGCTCGCGGCCCGCGTCCACGAGGGTCGGCCCGCCGGGTCCGCGGCGCAAGCGCAGGCGCAGCTCGCCAGCGTCCACCTCGATGGCGTCGGGGCCCACCGCGCGGATGCGCGCGGGCAGGATGCGCTCGCCGGCCCGCGTCTGGCGGCGCAGGGCGTCGGGGCCGATCTCGTAGGCGTAGCTCGGGGACAGCTCCTGGACGAGGGCCGAGGTGACCTGGAGGGCGTCCGGGGACAGGCCATCGGCCCGGGCCTGCTCGAGCAGGCGGGCCTGGTCCACCACCCAGGTGCCGCGCCACCAGCCCGGATCCTGCGCGGGATTGCTTTTGGAATCAGGGGGTTGCCCAGGCGGGCAGCCGGCGAGGAGGGCGAGCAGGGCGGTGAGGGCGAGGCGGCGCATCGGCAGAGGATGCCGAGCGCCGCCCCTCAGGTCAAAGGGCCGGTCAGGGCTGGGGGAGGGGGGTCAGCGTGATGGTCAGGGTGCCGGGACCCTGGCGGTTGGAGAAGCCGTCCACGATGACGAAGTAGATGCCCGGATCGATCGGCGACACGTTGACGAGGGACAGCAGGCCCTCGCCGCCGTCGTCGTCGCAGGCGAGCTGGCTCATGGCGTCGTCGCAGACCGTGCGGACGTGCAGCACCGTGTCGTGGTTCGCCTCGGTGATCTCGGCCCGGAGGGACGAGGGGGCGTCCACGACGACGGCCACCACCTGGTCGGGGGCCTGACCGCCGCCGCAGCTCCCGGTGAACAGCGGCTCGTGGCCGGTGGTGTCGAAGGGCACGGCGATCGGATCCGGGCCGTCGGGGTGCACCACGATGACGTCCGGGGTGGCCATGCACAGGAACAGCTCGCTCGGCCCGCCCGCGCCGGGGCAGTCCTGGTCGTCGGGCCAGTCGATGAAGCCGTCCTCGTCGTTGTCGATGCCGTCCGCGCAGGCCGGCACCTCGGCCGGATCGGCCTCATCGTCGTCGTTGAGGCCGGCGCAGCCCGGATCCGCCAGATCGACGAGCCCGTCGTCGTCGTTGTCCACCTCGTCGTTGCAGAGCGGCGGGTTGACCTCATCCCCGTCGTCGGGGCCGTCGCAGCCCGGGTCGGCGGGGAAGTCGATGCGCCCGTCGCCGTCGTCGTCGAGGCGGTTCGAGCAGGCGGGCAGCGGCGCGTTGAACTCGTCATCGTCGTCGGGGCCGTCGCAGCCCGGGTCGTCGAGGTCGGTCAGCATGTCCTGATCGTCGTCGAGGCGGTTGGAGCAGGCCGGCAGCGGCGGGTTGTCCTCGCTGTCATCCGCCTCGTCGTCGCAGCCCGGATCGTCCAGATCCACGAGGCCATCCGCGTCGTTGTCGCGCCCGTCGGCGCAGGCCGCCGGGGCGGCGGCGAGGTCGAAGACCAGCTCGCCGGGGCCGCTGTTCGCCGCGCTGTAGCCATCGGCGATCACGTAGTAGATGCCCGCCTCGAGGCGCTGGAAGGACAGCCGCGAGAGCAGGCCCACCGCGTCATCGTTGCAGGCGATCTGGGTGGCGGCGTCGTCGCAGACGCGGCGGATGTGCAGCACCGAGTCACGCGCGAAGTTCTCGACGGTGATGGTGCCGGTCACGGCCACGGGCACGACGAGGGCGAAGGGCTGGTCGGCGCTGCGGGCGTTGGAGCCGCAGGTGGCCTCGAACAGGTTCTCCCGGTCGGTGGTGTCGTAGGCGATGCGCTGGGCCACGCCCGGATCGATGAGGACCTCGATGACGTCCGGGGTCGACTCGCACGCCAGGCTCTCGCCGTCGTCGCCCGCCGCCACGCAGCCGAAGTCGGCGGGGAAGTCGATGAGGCCGTCCTCGTCGTCGTCAGCGCCGTTGGCGCAGGCGGGCACCTCGTCCGGATCGGTCTCGTCGCCGTCGTTGCCGCTGGTGCAGCCGGGATCGGCCAGGTCGATGACGCCGTCGTCGTCGTTGTCCACGCCGTCGTTGCACTGGGTCACCGTGCTCTGGACCGCCACGGTGGCGGTCAGGGGCTCGATGGCCGTGAACTGGCCGCGCTCCACGAAGATGTACCAGGTGCCCGGGGGCACGTCCTCCAGGCGGATGAGGCCGCCCGTCGTGTTGCAGCTCGTCTCCGACGCGGGGTTGAGGCAGTCGCGCCGCCCGTACAGGTACACCGCGGCGGGCCCGTCGCCGTCGCGCACCGTCACGGTGATGGTGGAGCGCTCCTCGATGGTCACGGCGAGCACCTGCTCGCGGGCGCCGCCCGCGTTGCAGGAGCCGGCCGCCGCGCCCGCCCCGTCGCGGAGCTGGAACACGAGCTGGCCGCCCTCGGCGTCGAACTCGGCGATGTCGACGTCGAGGCCCGGGCAGCGGCGGCCCTCGAACCGCGCGCCGGCGTAGCGGCACTCGGGATCGTCGGGGTAGTCGCTCAGGCCGTCCTCGTCGTCGTCGAGGCCGTTGGCGCAGGCCGGGGGCTCGGCCAGGTCCGCCTCGTCGCCGTCGAAGGCGTCGCGGCAGCCGGGGTCGAAGGCGTCGATGAGGCCGTCGCCGTCGTCATCCTCGCCGTTGTTGCAGGCCGCGTTGGCCGGCGTGATGCGGACGTGGGCCACCACGGGGATGGCCTGGTCGTTCTCGGGCTCGACGAACAGGTAGTAGGTGCCGGCCGGGGCGGCGAAGCGGCTGATGGCCAGGGAGCTCGCCGGGGAGAGGCACTGGACCTCGCTGGCCGCGTCGTCGCAGACGGTGCGCAGGTAGCGGCGCACGCGCCCGTCGAAGGTGACCTGCAGGTGCGAGGGCTCGTCGAGGGTGATCACCAGCAGCGTCTCGCTGCCGAACTCCTGGTTGAACCCGCAGCTCCCGAGCACCTGGCCGGGGGCGATGACCGGCTGGAAGGCGAAGTCGCCGCCCGCCTGGCCCACGAAGATGGTGGGCACCTCGACGTCGCCGCAGGACAGCGACTCGCTCGGCGAGCCGGCGGCCGCGCACTCGGGGTCGTCGGGGTAGTCCACCAGGCCGTCGTCGTCGTCGTCCACGCCGTTGGCGCAGACGGGCGGCTCGGCCGGGTCGGTCTCGTCGGTGTCGAGGCGGTTCTGGCAGCCCGGATCCTCCGCGTCCACCGCGCCGTCGTCGTCGTCGTCGAGGCCGTTGTCGCAGGCGGGCGGGTTGAGCTCGCTCCGATCGCCGGCCGCCGCGCAGCCCGGATCCGCCGGGTAGTCCACCAGGCCGTCGCCGTCGTCATCGAGGCCGTTGCCACAGGCGGGCGCCGGCACGGGATCCGTCTCGTCCTCGTCGGCCGCGGCCACGCAGCCGGGCTCGTTCGGGAAGTCGATCACGCCATCGCCGTCGTCGTCGGCGCCGTTCGCGCAGGCGGGCGCCTCGGCCGGATCGTCCTCGTCCAGATCGCCCACGAAGGCGCAGCCCGGGTCGACCGGGTAGTCCACGCGGCCGTCGTCGTCGTCATCGACGCCGTTGCGGCAGGCGCCGGGGATCTCGGCGTCCACCTCGCTGCCGTCGCCGGGGCCGTAGCAGCCCGGATCGGCCAGATCGATGGCGCCGTCGCGGTCGTCATCGAGGCCGTTGTCGCAGGCGGGGCGGTTGAAGGGGTCGGCCTCGCGGTTGTCGGCCGTCGACGCGCAGCCCGGATCGGCCGGGAAGTCGATGGCGCCGTCATCGTCGTTGTCGACGCCGTCGTGGCACTGGGGCGCCTGGGCCGGATCGGCCTCGTCGTCGTCGCCGCGGCCCCCGCAGCCGGGATCGAGCGGGAAGTCGGCCACGCCATCGCCGTCGTCGTCGACGCCGTTGTCGCAGGCGGCCGGCTCCTCGGGATCGCCCTCCTCGTCGTCGTCGTCAGCGCCGGTGCAGCCCGGGTCGTCGCCGTCCACGCGGCCATCGGCGTCGTTGTCGAGCCCGTCCGCGCAGGCCGCGCCCAGGGGATCGATGACCACGTCGAGGCCGATGGCCCCCGAGCCATTCCCGAAGGCGTCGGCGAAGGCGTAGTAGTCGCCGGGCTGCGCGATGGCGAGGCTCACCAGCGACAGCGTCCCATCGCCGCCGTCGTCGTTGCAGCCGACCTCCTGGCCCATGTCGCAGGCGCCGGAGCGCACGTAGAGCAGCGTGTCGAAGCGGTTGCCCGCCGCCGACGGCACCGTCTCCACCCGCAGGCGCGAGGGCTGGCGGACGCGGATGAGGACCACCGCCTCGGGCCCGCCCCCACCACCACAGGTGCCGGCGTAGGCGCTCGCGCCGGCCGTCACCAGCTCCAGGCGGCTGCTCTGGTTGTCGACCACCTGGAAGTCGGGGGCGTTGATGCAGCCCACCATCGCCTCCGAGTCATCGGCCGCGAACTCGCAGTCGGGATCGTCGGGGAAGTCGATGGCCTCGTCGGCGTCGTTGTCGATGCCGTCGGCGCAGGCGGGCAGCGGATCGGGGCTGGTCTCGTCGGCGTCATCCAGGTTCTCGCAGCCGGGATCCGCCGGGAAGTCGATGAGCCCATCGCCGTCGTTGTCGAGGCCGTCGTCGCAGAGGGCCAGGGGCTCCTCGACGGCGGTGAGGCGGAAGGCGCCGGGGCCGATCATCCGGTTGGAGACGTCGACGACCACGGTGTAGGTGCCGGGGGCCGGCCGCTCGAGCACCGCGATGGTGCCGGGCGCGTCGGCCGTGCCGCGGTTGCAGGCGAAGTCCTCCGCCGCGCCGCAGGTGGCCCGCACGTACAGCACGGTGGGCGCGATGGTCTCGGCGTGCTGGGTGCTGAACGTGACGCGCGCCACCGGCTCGGCCACGCGGTACTGGAACATCACCTCGCCGCCGGCGTCGCCGCCGCAGCTCCCGCGCTGGGTGGCCGGGGCCCCCTCGGTGGTGCCCTCGGCGTAGCCCGCCGCCGCCATCGCGGCGTTCAGGTCACCGATCTCGTGGCCCGTCGCGCAGAGCAGGCGCTCGTCATAGTCGCCGGCCGCGTCGCAGCCGAGGTCGTCGGGGAAGTCGGTGGTGCCGTCGTCGTCGTCGTCGGCGCCGTTGCCGCAGGCCGGCAGCACCCCGGGATCACGCTCGTCGTTGTCGCCCGGCCCGCCGCAGCCCGGGTCGTTCGGGTAGTCGGTCAGGCCGTCGCCGTCGTCGTCGTCGCCGTTGCTGCAGGCGGGATCCTGGGCGGGATCCGTCTCGTCGTCGTCGCCGGCCGCCTGGCAGCCGGGATCGGCCAGGTCGATGAGCGCGTCCTCGTCGTCGTCGCGGCCGTTGGCGCACGCCGGCCGGCGCGCCGGGTCCTCCTCGGTGAAGTCCGCGTCGGAGGTGCAGCCCGGATCGAGGATGTCGATGAAGCCATCGCCATCGTTGTCGATGCCATCGCCGCAGAGGCGCGGCGGATCCGTCTCGTCGTCATCCTCGGGGCCATCGCACCCGGGATCCTCGCCGTCGATGACGCCGTCACCGTCGTTGTCGGCCCCGTCGCTGCACGCCGGGAGCGCCGGGCCCTGGTCGGGCGCCGCCATGTCGACCACGGCCATGTCCCCCATGCCGCGGTCCTGGCGCACCTGCGCGTCCATCGCCGCGTCGGCCGGCGGCGCCATGTCGACTGCGGCGTCGGTGGCGCCGTCCACCCGCGGGACGGCGTCCATGGGCGTCCCGGACTCGCCGCCGCCCTCGTCGTCACAGCCGACGGCCCCCAGCGCCAGCAGCGCCGCGAGCCACCACGTAAGCCGCCCGCGTCCAAGGCCGCGCGCGCCACCCCTCAAGGCATCACTCATGCGTTCCATCCACTCCTGGAGTCCCCCAGATGCGCCGGCCCCCTGCCGGCAACTCTCGCGCAAGGATACACGCAGGCCGCCCATCGTCGCCCCCCTCCCGGGGCGTCGGCCTTCTCCACCCGTCACACGGCTGGTATCGTCCGGCCACATCTGCCCCCTGAGGAGGTCGGAATGGATGACCGCCCTGGGCGTCGGCGCGCCCGGCTCCCCCTGCTCCTCGCGCTGTCGGCAGCGCTCCTCCCGGCCTGCAAGAGCGACCCGGCCCCCGCCGGCGCGGGCCCCGCCAGCACCGCCTCCGCCGCCGCGGGCGCCAAGGCGGCCGCCCCGGCCGATGAAGCCACCGCCTTCAGCAAGTCCGCGAAAGCGCTGGGCTATCTGCCCGCCGAGACGCTCGCCCTCGCCGTCACCGCGGATCCGGGCGACCTCGCGCGCCGCCTCGGCCGCGACGCCGTGGTGAAGGCCATCCCCGAGCTCTACGCCAAGGCGGCCACCGAGGTGCGCGAGCACACCGGCACCGATCTCCTCGATCCCGACCGCTGGCCCGACATCGGCGTCGATCCCCACGGCCCGGCCGGCACCTTCTTCCTGGGCGCCCGCGACTCGGGCGGCTTCTTCTTCAGCTACCTGGCCGAAGAGAAGCTCGTGGGGATGCTCAAGAAGGTCGGCGGCGACCGCGTCGAGGTCCGCACCGTCGGCGACGCGAAGCTGGTCGGCCCCCCGCGCCGCGACCCCGTCCTCGTCCTGCGCGGCGGCGTCGGCTTCATCGTCGTCGGGCGTCGCCTCTGGGCGGAGGCCTGGGCCCATGAGATCGCCGGCATGACGCCCGAGCGCTCCCTGGCCCAGGACGCCGAGTTCCTGCAGGCCACCAAGGCGCTGCGCTTCGGCCGCGACGCCTCGGGCTTCGTGGCCACCCAGCGCATCGGCGACTTCGTGATCGACGCCATCAGCCGCCAGGAGGGAGCGGCGGTGCTGGACCGCTTCATCGAGGCGGCCCGCCAGCGCGGCGACGAGGAGTCCGTGGCCGAGTTCATGGAGCGCAAGGAGCGCAAGGGCCGGGCCCGGGACCGCATCGCCGCGGGGGCCATCAAGGCGATCATCATCGGCGGCATGGGCCCGCTGACGCTCGGCGCCCGCGTCGAGGACGACGTCGTCCGCGTCCGCCTCGACATGGGCCTCGGCGAGGGCGCCCTGCCGCGCCGCGTCCTGCTCGCCGGCGGCGAGGCCAGCCCGCTGGCGGCCCTGGCCGGCCCCGACCACCTGTTCCTGCTCGGCGGCCACGTCAACGTCGACGGCGCCATCGGGCTCATCCGCAGCGTCGCGCTGGCCGTGGGCGAGGCCGACGACCTGGAGCGCGACCGCCGCCGCTTCGAGGAGGAGATGGGCTTCGATCCCGAGGCCGGCCTGCTGCGGGCGCTGGACGGCAAGGTCGGGTTCGCCCTGGTGGAGCAGGACCCGAAGGCCCAGGACGAGAAGCGCCTGGGCATGGTCGCCTACGGGGGCGTGGCGAACGCCGCCGCCCTCGACAAGTCGCTGGCCGCGATGGCCGAGCACCGCGAGCTGAAGGGCCTGTTCAGCGCCGTGCCCGGCGGCTACCGGCTCAGCCCGCCCGACTGGCACGCCGTCGAGATCCGCACCGGCGCCCGCCTGACGATCACCACGGACCTCGCGGCGCTGGAGCGCAAGACCACCGACGGCATGGCGGCGGCCCTGAGCGCCCTGCTCACGCAGCCCGGCCTCTCGGCGCTCGGCGCCCTCGACATCGCCCGGGTCGTGAAGCTCACGATGCTGCGCGGCGGCGACTGGGAGCCCCCCATGCCCGAGCTGCAGAGCGACACCCCGGAGGCGCAGGCCGCGCTCAAGGCGTGGCAGGCCATCCAGGACGAGCTGACGGCGAACCGCAAGGCGCGCGAGGCCAGCGCTGCCGAGATCGTCGACCGCATGATCTCGCCCCTCGGCCACCTGGCGGCCGCCGCGCGGCTGACGGAGCATGGCCTCGAGATCGAGGGCGGCTTCTTCATGCGGCAGAGCACGGTGCCGCAGGCCATGGCGTCCCTGGCCCGCGAGGCCGCCGCCATGGAGGCGATGCAGCGCGAGGCCAACCGCAAGAGCGAGGACCTCTACCGGCGCCTCGGCGAGGCCCGCGAGCGGCTGCAGGCGGCCGACGGCCCCACGAAGGCCATCAGGGACGAGGCGATCATCGACGACGACGACGGCAAGGACGCCCCCGCCCCGCGCGACGAGCCGCCGAGCGACGACAAGATGGAGTGACCCCCCTTCGATGCACGCCGCAGCTTTCTCGTTGACTTAGCGCGCGGGTGCATATATGCTTCGGGCATCGAAGGAGATGCCCGTGGCCCACGACGACGACGACACCCCGGATCCCGAAGAGGTCGCCTTCCTCGCGGCCTACGACCCAGGCGCCTTCGAGCGCCCGTCGGTCGCCGTCGACGTCGCCCTCCTCTCCGCTTTCGACGGCGCGCTCCACGCCCTGCTGCTGCGGCGCGACCAGCACCCCCACCGCGGCCGGTGGGCGCTGCCGGGGGGCTTCATCCGCATGGACGAGTCGCTGGAGGAGGCCGCCGGGCGCCTCCTGCGCGACAAGGCCTCGCTGGCCCAGGTCTTCGTCGAGCAGCTCTTCACCTTCGGCGACCCCGACCGCGACCCCCGCATGCGGGTCCTGGCCGTCGCCTACTACGCCCTCGTCCACCCGGCCCGGTTCAAGGAGGCCCTCGAGACGGTCGAGGGCCTGGAGCTCGGCCGCCTGGTGGTCCCGTGGGAGGGCGAGACGGGCGGCCCCGTCGAGGTCGAGGGCCCCCACGGCGGCGACCGGCCCATGGCCTTCGACCACGCCGACATCCTCGGCATGGCCGTCAAGCGCATCCGCGGCAAGCTGGACTACTCGCCCATCGGCTTCCAGCTCCTGCCGCCCAACTTCACCCTCCGCGAGCTGCAGGAGGTCCACGAGACCATCCTGGCGCGGCCCCTGAACAAGGACTCCTTCCGTCGACGCATGCTGGCCACGGGCCTGCTGGAGGCGACGGGGGAGCGCGAGCACGCGGTGGGACACCGCCCGGCGGAGCTGTACCGGTTCGTCCGGCGCTCCGCGGTCTAGCGGGCAGTCGAGCAGTCTCTGACCCCCGGGCCCTGCGGGGTCCGGCGTCCCAGCCTGGGCGCACGCCCCCCGTGCGCCCGCCCGAGAAGGAGGTCACCATGGCCGAGATCCGCCGGTTCCTCTGGATGCGCCACCTGCGCAGCGAGAACTCCATGCAGGCCCTGCGCTTTCGCAAGGGCCGCCTCGTGGCCAGCGGCCGCGGCATGGCGTTCTGGTTCTACCCCATGAGCACCAGCGTCGCCGAGGTCCCCCTCGACGACCGCGAGCTCACCTTCCTGTTCCACGGCCGCTCCAGCGACTTCCAGGACGTCGCCGTCCAGGGCGTCGCGACGTGGCGCATCCTCGATCCCGAGCGCGCGGCGGCCCGCCTCGACTTCTCCCTCGACCTGGGCAAGGGCACCTGGCTCAAGACGCCCATCGAGCAGCTCGAGTCGGTGCTGACGGGCATGGCCCGCCAGGCCGCCAGCCGCCACCTGGCCGAGCGCCCGGTCCAGCAGCTCCTCACCGAGCCCCTCGACGCGGTGCAGACCCGCATCGCCGAGGGCATCCTGGGCGCCGAGACGCTGACCGAGATGGGCATCGGCGTGGTGGCCGTCCGGGTGAGCGCCATCACCCCCACCGCCGAGCTGGAGAAGGCGCTCATGACGCCCGAGCGCGAGCGCATCCAGCAGACCGCCGACGAGGCCACGTTCAACCGGCGGGCGATGGCCGTGGAGAAGGAGCGCGCCATCGCGGAGAACGAGCTGAAGAACAAGATCGAGCTGGCCCGCCGCGAGGCCCAGCTCATCGAGCAGAAGGGCACCAACGAGCGCCGGCGCGTCGAGGAGGACGCGGCCGCCAAGGCCATCGACGTCGAGGCCAAGGCGCGCCGCACGGCCATCGAGGCCGAGGCCCAGGCCGGCCACATCCGGCTGGTCGAGGGCGCCAAGAACGAGGCCGAGGCCCAGCGCCTCGACGTCTTCCGCGGCCTGCCGACGTCGGTCATCCTCGGCATGGCGGCCCAGGAGCTCGCCGGAAAGCTCAACAAGATCGAGCACCTGAACCTGTCGCCCGAGATGTTCGGCCCCCTCGTCCAGCGCCTGATGCAGGCCGGCGCCGACCGGCTGGAGGCGCCGAAGTGACCACCAGCCTGCCCCCGCGGCTCGTGGTGGTGCACCGCGAGACCGACCTGGAGCTGCTGCTCCAGCGCCACGGCACGCGGGGCCAGGCCGAGTTCTGGCTCAAGAGCCGCGGCCGCGACATCGCCGAGGTCGACGCCCGCCATGCCGCCTTCGAGGCCGCCTGGCAGACCGTCTTGAGCGGCATCCCCACGAGCTGGCGGCAGGCCCGCGTCAAGCGGCAGGACTTCGACCGGTTCCTCTTCGAGCCCGGCGACACGGTGATTGCGGTGGGCCAGGACGGCCTCGTCGCGAACGTGGCCAAGTACCTCGAAGACCAGATCATCGTCGGCATCAACCCGGCCCCCACCGAGTACGAGGGCGTCCTCGTCCGCCACGCCCCCCGCCTGGGGCTCATGGCCGCCGTCGCCCACGCCACCCGGCGCTTCCAGGGCAAGCCGCAGAGCGGCGTCGAGGCGCGCACGATGGTCCAGGCCGACCTCGACGACGGCCAGCGCCTGGTGGCCCTCAACGAGATCTTCGTCGGCCACCGCACCCACCAGAGCGCGAAGTACCGCATCCGGCTGGGCGAGCTGAGCGAGCGGCACTCCTCCTCGGGCATGATCATCGCGACCGGCACCGGCGCCACCGGCTGGGCCCGCAGCGTCCACCGCAACCGCGTCACCCCGGTCACGCTGCCCGCCCCCACCGAGCCGCGCCTCGCCTTCTTCGTCCGCGAAGCCTGGCCCAGCGTCGCCACCGGCACCGACCTGACCGACGGCACCCTCGGCCCGGGCGAAGTGCTGGAGATCACCTCGGAATTCAACGAGGACGGCGTCATCTTCGGCGACGGCATCGAGACGGACCACCTGGGCTTCCACTGGGGCATGACCGCCCGGATCGGCATCTCGCCGCGGACGCTGCACCTGGGCTGAGCGAGCTGCGCCGCCGAAAAATTTTCAGAAAGTGCGCGACACGCGCCGCGACTGACCGATGTGAAGGGGGCAACCGATCGAGGAGGCCCCCCCATGGCCGAGAAGCTGCGCATCGAGCTGCCCCGCCACGCCGTGCTGACGGCCCGGCTGGGCGCGCTGATGATGATCTACGAGACCACCAGCAAGGTCATCGACGACCGCTTCGCCTTCGTCCCCACCGAGCAGTGCTCCGCGATCCTGGTGGGCGTGCTGGCCCAGGCCCAGCGCATGTTCCCGCTCATCGACGTGTACGCCTTCCACTTCCTGTCCAACCACCTGCACCTGCTCATCGGGGCGCCGACGCTGCGCGACAAGAGCGCCTTCCTGGAGTGGACGCTCCGCGAGATCTCGAGGCGAATCAACAAGTTGCTGGACCGGACGGGCAGCCTGCTGGAGCAGAACCACTGCATCCAGGTCACGACGTTGGCGCACGCGCTGGAGCGGCTGCGCTACCTCATGGGCCAGGCGACGGCGCAGCATCTGGTGCGGCACCCGGCCGAGGACATCTTCCCCAGCTCGACGCCGGCGCTGCTGTTCGGCAAGGCCGTGGAGGGCGTCTTCCAGTACGCGAACCAGGCGCCGATGACGCTGAAGGTGCGCGTCGACCGGCTGCCGGGGCTGGAGGAGCTGTCGGTCAAGGACCACCGGGCGCTGATGTGGACGCTGGCCGACGACCTGGCCGCAGAGGCGCGACCGAAGCGGAAGAAGGCGGGCATCCGGCTGCCCGACCCCGAGTCGCTGCGCCGCCTCGATCCGATGACGCGCCCGAAGACCCGCGACCGCAGCCCCGCCCCGGTCGTCCACGGCCCGCCCGAGCACCACGACGAGTGGCACGAAGTCCACGGCGAGCTGCGCGCGGCCTACACGGTCTCGACGCGGGCCTACCACGCCTGGCAGGCCGACCCGACCCAGGTGATGATCCCGTGGCCGGCGCACACGCTGCCGCCGGCGTTCTCCCGACCGAGGCGAGCCCGCGCCGGCGCGGCCTGACGGCCCGCCGGCGACTCCGACGCAGCTGCTGGCAGCGCGCTCCGCGCCGTGGGGGTGGTGTGTCCTACGTCTGCCAGCCAGCGCGCCCACGCAGCGTTGGCGAGGGTCGACGGGCCCCAACGGCCTCCTCACCCACCCCGAAGTGCCCCGCCCAGGGCCCCTCCCGCGCCGCCGCCCCCTCCCGACTTCCAGCCTCACCGCACGATTGCAGGCCTCCAACAAGGTACCCGGTAGGCAATCGAGGGCCCGGGGGCCGCCTGCAGCGACGTGCGGTTCGGGGGTCTTCGCTGGGGTCCTGCGTCCTGACGAAGACCCACTCGGTCAGCCGGCCATCGGTGTTCGCACGGCCGTGCGCCGAACCGAGGGGCGCCCGTGACACCTCCGCCATCGGCCGACTCTCCAGTCCACGGCACCAGAAAGCCTGGAGAATCAACAATGTACCGATGGGTGACCCTCCTCGTATGGGCGCAGTGCGCCTGCATCCCGACGCAGGATCCGACCGAAGGCGAGGCGGCCGCCGACGCGAGCGCTGACGCCGGCGACGGGGCGGACGCGGCAGTCAGGCCCGCCCCGGCGGATCCAGCCCACGCTGCCTTGACGCGTCGGTGCGGGCCCGAGGGGGTCGACGAGCTCCTCGTGGTCCTGTCCGCCGAGCCGGGCTGCGACGGCGCCGCCGACACCCGCCTCGAGCTGGTCGTCGGCAGGCCGGTCGCGCTCCCCGGCGAGCTGGTCATCGGCGAGGGGGTCACGGGGCGAGCCTTCGTGGGCGGGGAGGCGATGGCCATCGTCTCGGGCGTCGTCACGGTCGTCGACGCCGCGGGGGCCGAGGGTCGCTATCACCTCACGCTGGAGGACGGGTCCGTCCAGGCCAGCGACTTCACCGCGAGCGCGTGTGGGGGCGTTGCCTGCGAGCTCCCCGAGGACGGTGGCTGCGCGGGCACCTACGTCGTCACCGCGTGGTCGCTCGACATCCCAGCCTTCAGCAACTTCGCCCTCAACGACGCCGTCGAGCGCAACCTGGCCGACGGCGACCTGCTCCTGGACCTGATCGTCGCCGAGGAGGAGCCGGTCGCCGTGGTGCGGGACACCGTGATCGCGCCCAATGGCGCCCGCGTCCCGGATCCGGCCGTGCCCCCCGGCGTCCCGCTCCAGGTGGCCCGCGACGGCGATGCCCTGCGGACGGCCCAGCCGGGCGAGGCCCGCGCCCTGGTCGGCCCCTTCCGCCTCACCCCCGACGACCCGCACTTCTATGCCCCGGCAGTCGATCTCCACCTCGTCCTCGCGGAGCTGTCGGGAGCCTTTGAGGCCGACTGTCAGTCGTTCGAGGGTCACCTCGACGGCGCCTTCGCCGACCGCCCCATGTTCACCATCCCGGCGGCCTACGACGCTGACACCGACGGGGACGGGGCGCTGGATGGCTGGCACATCCTCTCCACCCTCACGGCCGTCCGCATCGATGACTGAGCGCCTGCCTCCGTCCTCAGTCGGTTGACGGGCCGGCGTGGCCCGGTGGGTCGGCCGCCTCCGTGGCGTAGAGCATCACCGCGCACATCTCGCCGTAGTAGCCCTCGCCCCAGCCCACGTCGGCCGGCCGCCGGCGCAACCCGTTGACAACAGGCTGGTTTTCAAACGAGTTGTCCCACTCGCAGCGGAGGTGGAGGCGGTCTTCCGGGCCCACGCGCACCGGCCTGGCGAAGGTGTAGCGGCTCTGCCAGGCGGGGTCCCAGCGGTCGATTCGAACCAGCGGCTCGCTCGTGCCCTCCGCGCGCTCGATCGCCAGCTCGATGCGGGTCCCCAGCCGCAGCAGGTGCGGGAGGACGGCGTGGACGTCGATGCCCGCGGCGGGGTCCATCCAAGGCCCCACCTCGCCCGGCCCATCTGCGAGCCGCGCGCTGAAGGTGTGCGCGACCCGCGCCTCGCCACCAGGTATGCGCATCGCGCCGGCATCGGTCGGCCAGCGCGCGTCGAACCAGGGGAGGCCGACGACCCCCGCGTCCACCTCATTGGCCAGCCGTAACTCCACCACCGACCGGTCCGGCCCGACCCGGACGCCGAGCGTGTCGTAGTGCACTTGCAGGACGAGGCGCGCGCCCGCCTCGACCCACAGGCAGGTCTCCACCAGGATACCCGGTACGCAACCGAGGGCCCGAGGGCCCGAAGGGCACGAGGGCCGGGCTGCGGGGCTCGAGTGTCTGGCAGGCCTCCGGCGATATACCCGGTAGGCAGTCGAGGGCGCCGACGCCGCCACTTCGCGTGGCGGACGGGCCGGCGTCCCGGCACAATGCCCCCCATGAACGAGCGCGCGGGCGGCGGCGGCCGCCGGATTCGCGGCGTCGCCGTGGGCGTCGTCACCAACATCAGCGATCCGCAGCAGTGGGGCCGCGTGAAGGTGCGGCTGCCCTGGCTGGACGGCCCCGACGCGGCCATCGAGTCGCACTGGGCGCGCGTCGCGGGGTGGTACGCCGGCAACTCCCGCGGGACGATGTTCGTGCCCGAGATCGGCGACGAGGTGCTCGTCGCGTTCGAGGGGGGCGACCCCAACCACCCCTACGTCCTCGGGGCCGTCTGGAACGGCGAGCACGCCGTGCCCGGGCCGGGCAACCCGGATGGCGCCAACGACCACAAGTGGTTCCGCAGCCGCGCCGGGCACGACCTCGAGTTCCTCGACTCCGACGGGGCCGAGAAGATCCGGCTGGTGGACAGTTCTACCAATAATTCCATGGTGTTCGACACCGCCGCGGACACCATCACCACCGAGGCGAAGACCGGCACCATCAACATCCGGGCACCCAAGGGGCTGGTGAAGATCGTCTGCGTCGACCTGACGATGACGACGAGCCAGGGGCGCACGCTGGAGGTGGGGACGACCCACACGGTCACGGTGGGCAGCGCGCGCACGGTGAACGTGAGCGCCGGCAACTTCATCGAGCTGGCCGGCTCGGCCATGACCATCACCGCGCCCCAGCTCGCCACGACGACGAAGAGCGACGTGGGGGTCTCGGCGGGCGCGATGGTGATGAACCAGGGCCAGATCAGCACCGAGATCGGGGAGTGGGGCGAGGTCCAGCAGGGGCCGGTGGTGCGGACGGTGGGGTCGCAGACCGTCCAGACCGATGGGTTCATGACGGTGAACATGGCCGGCGAGCTGTCGGGGACGTTCACGCTGCTGGCGGGCTCGGCGATGTCGTCCGCGAAGGGCGGGTTCCTGTTCAACGGCGGGCCCGTGACGGTCATGGGCGGGCTGGTGAACGCCAAGGCCGGCTCGATGGTGGTGGCGAAGGACGCGAGCGGCGGGAAGGCGGCGCTGTCGGCCTGGCTGGGCGGGCTGCTGCTGCTGAACCCGAACGCGCTGACGTTCCCGGCGACGAAGCTGCTCGACCCCATCATGGGGCTCGACTTTCACACCACGCTGCCCGCGCCGCTGGTGCCGCCGCTGCCGCCCATCCCGCTCTTCCCGACGCCGTTCATGGGGCCGATCCTGATCGACTTCAAGGCGACGGTGCTGATCAACTTCATGCCCGCGGCGGGCGCGGGGGCGACGGCGCTGGGGTTCCACATGCCGCCGCTGCCGTGGCTGTGGCCGCCCATCAGCCACCGGCCGATGATCACCGCGGCGATCATGGCGCTCATGACGGCGCCCTTCAACGCGATGCTGGAGATGGCGCGGGGGAAGGTGCTGGCGCTGGCGTCGGCGTCGGGCAACCCGGTGTTCCAGCGCGGGTTCGTGGCGGACTTCGTGGGGTCGAGCCACGCGAACGTGAACGCGGGGTCCGTCACGAGCGCGGGCAAGACGTACTCCGTCTCGGCCAGCGGCCAGGGCCAGTTCGCGTTCACGCGCATCTTCCCGATGTTCTCGTCGGGGCAGGCGTTCCTGGGGTTCCTGGCCAGCCTGCTGCCCCTGCCCATCGCGAACGCGAGCGTGTCCATCGCCTCGCCGACGGTGTCGGTCTGCGACGCGCCGCTGGGGCTGATGATCCCGCTGGGGTGCAACTCGTGCTCGGACATCCCGGTGGTGCCGAACGCGATGGCGATGGGATTCTCCAATGTTCTCACGGGGATGAGCATCGGGGACTTCCTGGGCGCGCTGGCGTGGGGGATGGTCCAGGGGGCGGCGACGGCGGGGTTCCAGGCGGGGCTGCGGCGCGGGGGCAACGCGGTCGCGCGGCGCATCTCGAACAGCAACAGCCCGCGGCTGCAGAACGCCGCGCAGCGGGTCAACGACTTCGTCGGGGGCGACAACTGCATCGCCCGCGGCCACCCCGTCGATGTGGTCAGCGGCACCGTCTTCACCCGCGTGACCGACTTCGAGCTCTTCGGCCCCCAGACCGCCTTCTTCCAGCGGTTCTACAACAGCCGGGCCCAGCCGGTAGAGGGGGAGCCCGAGCCCCTGGGCCCCGGCTGGCGCCATGGCTACGACGAGGTGCTGCTGGCCGATGAGGATCGCGAGGGCGTCCTGACGCTCGCCCTGCGCGACTTCGAGGGGAAGATCCTGGGCTTCGACCTGCCCCTCGTGGACGGCGGGACGGACTTCCACCCGAAGCTCCGCCTGACGCTGACCCGGGTCGATGGCCGCACCTACACCGTCGAGGGCGAGGACGGGACGATCCGCGTCTTCCGGTTCGGCCGCCCCGCCGAGGGGCCGACGCCGGCGGGCTACCAGCCACGCCCCGGCAACCGCGCCTGGCTCTCGGCCGTCCGCGCGCCGGGCGGCGGGGCCGGCGTCCAGCTCGAGCGCGATGTGCGGGGCCGTCTCCTGGGCTTCGTGGACGCCTGTCGCCGGCGGGTGAAGCTCCAGCATGACGACGCCGGACGCCTCGTCGGCGCGCGCCTCGTCGAGAGCGGCGGGCGCCCCTGCGACATCTTCCTGGCGGGCTATCGCTACGACGGCCACGGCCGCCTCGTCGCCCACACCGATCGCAACCGCAACCTGCGTCGCTACCGCTACGACGCCCGCAACCGCCTGATCCAGGAGACGGATCGCAACGGCCACAGCTACCACTTCCATTACGACGAGCTGGATCGCTGCACCCACACCTACGGCGACGAGGAGGCGTTCTGGTGCGCCTTCGCCTACGACGGCCTCGTCACCGCGGTGACGGACGGGCGCGGCGGGGTGACCCGCTACCAGTACGACGCCTCGTCCCAGGTGGTCGCCATCATCGATCCGCTCGGTGGGGTCAGCTCCCGGGCCTACACGGAGGAGGGCTGGATCGCCAGCCTGACGGACGCGAACGGCCACACCGTGGAGGCCACCTGGGACGAGCGGGGTCGCCTCGTCACCCTCACCGGCCCGCGCGGCGGCGTGACGACCCATGAGTACGGCCCGGGCGGGCTGGCGGCGATCATCGATCCCCTGGGCAGCCGCTGGATCCTCACCCGCGACGACGCGGGGTACCTCGTCAAGACCCGCTCCCCCCTCGGTCGCGAGCGGCACTTCGATCGAGACGCCGACGGCCGCCTGGCGGCCCTGCGCGACGCCGATGGCAGCGGCTGGCACCGGGAGCGCGACGCCTACGGGCTGGTCACCGAGGACATCCGCCCCGACGGCGGCCGCGCGCGCTACCAGTATGACGAGCAGGGCCGGCTGACGGGCATCATGCTCATCGCGCTCGACGGGACGAGCCGGGCCATCGGCCTGAAGCTGGACGCCGAGGGGCGCCTGGTGGCCCTCGACGACGACGCGGGCCGGCGGGAGCGCTACGAGCTGCTGCCGGAGGGGCAGGCGGTCACCCTCACGGTCGGCAGCCGCACGGCCCGCCGCCGCTACACGGCCGGCCGCCTCGTCGAGCACGTCGATCCACTGGGTCGCCGCACGCGCTTCGACCACGACCTGCACCACCTGCTGACGGCGGTGACGCTGCCTGATGGGCGGCAGTGGCGCTATGTGCGCGACTTGATGGGGAGAACGACCGCGATCCACCGGCCCGACGGCGTGGCCACGCGGTTCGTCCTGGACGCGCTGGGGCAGGCCGTCGAGGAGCACCACCCCGACCAGATCATCAAGCGCCGGTTCGACGCGGCCGGCAACGTCACGCGGGTGACCGGTCAGGGGGTGGATCTGCGGCTGACCTACGACGCCCTCGATCGGCTCGTCCAGGCGACGCAGCCCGGGGATCGGCCGGTCAAGCGCGCCTACGACCGCGACGGCTTCCTGGCCACGGAGGTGCAGGGCGAAGAGTGGCTGCGCTGGAGCCATGATCCCCTCGGGCGGCCGTCGCGCCGGCGGACGTCGTGGGGGGGCGACGTCCGGCAGACGTGGGGGCCGGCGGGCCTGGCCGCCCTGGACGTCACCGCCGACCTCCGGCTGACCTGCCGCCACGACGCTCACGGCCAGCGCATCTCGGCCAGCGGCACCGACGGCCTGGTCCAGCACATGGCCCATGACCCCCTCGGCCGGATCACGAGCCTGGGCTTCGGGCCGGCGGGGGCGCCGCCAGCGGTGGAGCACCGCCTGCAGTGGTCCGCGGACGACACGCTGGAGGCCCTCGACGAGCGCTGGGGGGGCGAGACCCCCACCCGGACACGCCACCAGTTCCGCTACGACGACGGCGACCGGCTGACGGGCTGGCGGCGCGACGACCAGGCGCTCGACGCCCTGGCCCATGACGCCGCCGACAACCTGACCGCCGCGCCCGGCCTGCCCGAGCTGGCCTTCGACGGGGAGCGGCTGGTGCAGGTGGCCGGCCGCGCCCAGCTCCACGACGGGGCCGGGCGCCACCTCGGCGAGGCGGGGCTGGGGCCGCGGTACTGGTACGACGGCCAGGGCCGGCTCGCCCGCGTCCACACCGCCGATGGCCGCGTCGTCCACCACCGCTACGACGCCCTCGGCCGGCTGGCCGAGATCTTCGCCGAGCACCCCGACGGCGAGGTGCGGGAGGAGGCCTTCTACTGGGAGGCGGACGTCCTCGCCCGGCGCCTCGTCTCCAACCCCCTGAACCAGCAGGTGATCCGGGACGAGGAGTACGTCTTCGATCCCGAGCAGGCGTTCCGCCCCGTCGCCCGGGTGCGCCGAGAGGCCGAGGTGGTCGTGGAGCGGTACGCCGTCGACGCCCGCGGCGGGGCGGCGGCCCTCTTCGACGGCACGGGCGCCCTCGCCTGGCGCGCGCCCTTCCGGCCGCTCGGCCCCGACGCCCCGGACGACGATCAGCCCATCCGGCTCGCCGGGCAGGTCTACAGCGGCGCCACCGGCCTCTGCCACCACCGCTACCGCGTCTTCGACCCGGGCACCGCGCGCTTCCTGACGCCGGATCCGCTGGGGCTGATGGGCGGCGAGAACGCGTACGGGTACGTCACCGACCCCCTGGCCTACGCCGATCCTCTGGGGCTGAACGCCTGGAACCAGTTCCAGCAGGCCAACGCGGGCAAGGGGCACAACTCATCGCAGCTCGCGACGATGTACCGGGTGCCGGACAGCGCCATCCACCACGCCGACACCGGCGACTTCAACACCAACAACCGGCTGGTGGGCGGCGGCCACGGGCAGAGCAACATCAACCAGCTCAACGCCAACGGCACGCCCTACAACGTCGTGAACACCTACAGCAACGGCGTGCGCACCGGGAACATCCCGGACCACAAGTCGAAGCTGAAGCGGTCGGGGACGGGCCAGTCCTGGTTCCCGTCGACGTGGGACACCCAGGCCATCCGGGACGCCGGCGCCAGCGTCCACCGCAACCAGGCGAAGCCCGGCAACGTCGGGCCGTACTTCGACACCGTGAATGGCGTCCGCGTCGGCATCTTCACGGATCCGGTCACCGGCAAGGTGTCGACGATCTTCCCCGACGCTGGCCACCAGCCCAGCTGCTCCTCCTGAGGTGCCCATGCTGCCGCCCTTCGATCCTGCCCGTGCCCTGACCTGGGCCCCCGTCCCCCTCGGCCGCCGGGCCCACGAGGAGGTCTCGAGCCATGCCTTCAGCGTCGAGGTCTTCGACGGCCCTCGCGAGGCCCGGGCGGAGGCCTTCCTCGCGTCCGCGTGTCGCCTGCTGGACGGGGGCGAGCGGTGCGAGGACGACGACGAGCTGCTGGCGCTGCTGGAGGAGGTGCGGCTGCGGCCCATCGCCGCCGCGGAGCTGACCAGCGTGGGCAAGCGGGTGCGGCGAGGCACCCTGGGCGGCCTCGACGCGGAGCTGGCGACCGCGACGGCGGGCTGGTGGGTGATCGAGGCCTGGAACCTCCAGCTGGTGCTGCTCGACACCCCGACGCGGTGGTGGCTGCTCGCCTGGCACACGGCCGAGTAGGCGACGCGCCGGTCGCTCCGACCCGGCTGGCCGGCCCGCCTGGGTCGCGCGCCGGGGCTCGAGCCGCGGCATCCTCCCCCAGCTCCGCCAGCCTCCGCCGCACGGCGGTGACCCCCTCGGCGCCGCCCGGGCGACGGACCCAGACGTGGCCGCGTCGACGCTTCGCCGACCGTCGGTCGACCGTCGATGGGCCGTCCGGTCGACGCCAGCCCGCATGAACACTGGGGTCCTCCCCGGCACGCTCGCTGCTCAAGGGGGCTTGCCCGCTGACGGGCGAGACGGAGAACCCCCATGAACTCGACGCTGAAGACGTTGTTGATCGGCGCCCTCGCCGCCGCCGGCCTGGCCACCCCGGCCCGGGCCGGCGGCGGCGCGGGCGACCCCGCGCAGATCCTGGTCTGCCCGGCGCCCAGCGCTGTCCAGTGCAGCTCGCCGACCTGGCTGCAGACGCCCTGCGGCCTGCAGGAGGTCGCCCGCTTCGAGGCGGGCCAGGCGCCCCACTGTGCGTCGGTCTGCGAGGCCGATCCGCCCGATCCCGAGGCCTGCCAGTCGGCGGCCTGGATGACGAGCGCGTGCGGGCGCCTGGAGTCGCCGCGGCTGCTGGCGGGCATCGCCCAGGAGCGGGGGCTGCCCGCCGACGAGGACCAGGCCGAGGCGTCGCTGTGCTACCCGCTCATCAAGGGCCTCGAGCCCGACGCCGTCGACACCGTCGGCCTCGCGCCCGACAGCCTGGACACCGCGCCCGGCGAGACCGCCGTCATCACCCCCGGCACCGTGCGCCCCGTGCTGCGCGCCCGCGATGGCCGCCCGGGTCAGTACTTCACCGGTGGCGCGACGCTCTACCAGAGCAACCGGCTGCGGGAGTGGACGCGGGCCTCCAGCGACAAGCCCGGCGGGTCGGTGGCCGACGCCATGAGCGACGCCTTCGCCCACATGGGCTTCGACGCCAACGGCGCCGACGTGGCCTCCTGCCGCGAGTACGTCTACGAGAAGTTCTATGATTACAGCCTGTTCGAGGATGCGACCAAGGGCCTGGGCGCCGACTGGCGCGCCCTCTTCGAGGTGGCCTACGACGACGCCGGGGCGCGCACCGTGGAGTGCCCGTCTCGCCTCGACCTGACCGACGAGCCCGCCCGCGGCGAAGAGGAGCCCGTCCGCGGCGAAGAGGAGCCCGTCCGCGGCGAGGAGGAGCCCGTCCGCGGCGAGGAGGAGCCGGCCCGCTGCCTGGCCGACCCCGAGGCGCTGCCCCGCAGCTCCATCGGCCGCCGGGGCATGCTGGGCCTGCCGCTGCTGGCCCGCGATGGCACCCCGCTGCCCCACCCCATCCACTTCCCCGCCGAGGCGCAGCCGAAGAACACCTTCTTCTCCCTGCCGACCCTGGACGCCGAGACGCGCGACCAGATCCTCGCCGCGCCCGAGGTGCCCTTCGACCTGGCCCCCGACCTGATGGGGAGCTGCGGCTACCACCTCGCCAGCCCCGTCTTCTGCGACGACAAGCTCTACGCCCGCCTCGTCGAGGGCGACGAGCACCGCTTCCAGGAGTCCTTCGCCTGGCACGCCCAGAAGTCGGCCGCCCTCGCGGCGGCTGGCTACCATGACGACCAGCTCTACGCCTTCGACCAGGTGGCGGCCTCGTTCCAGGAGCTGATGTACCGCCGCGAGCTCCAGGCGGGCCGCATCGTCGCGTTCTGGAAGGCTTTTCAGCAGGGCGCCAACGCCGCTGTGCCCCTCGACGTCCAGCAGGCCATCTTCGATCCCTCCATCTACATGCACGGCGGCATCGCCGAGGGCCTCCGCCAGCAGCGCGGCCTGGCGAACGCCCGGATGGATGTGGACCAGCTCGGCATGTTCTCCCTGCAGGCCGCCTACGGCGACGGCATGTACGTCATGAGCAACGACGGCGTGTTGCCCGCCGAGGCCTTCATCCCGGCGAGCGCGCCGCAGCAGCTCACGCACCTGGCCCTCGCCACCGGTGGCCCGCAGTCCCTCGACTACCTGCGCCACCTGCAGCGCGGCCTGATGGCCATCGACGCCGAGATCGAGGCCGCCCTGCACGACGCCGAGGCCCTCGGCTGCCTCGATCTGGGCTTCGCCAACCCCTGCGACTGGTCGCCGCGGCACTTCGCCCAGCGCGTCCAGGACCTCTACGGGCCCGAGCGTGAGACCGACTTCCGCCACTGCCAGGAGAACACCCCCGATGGCTTCGCGGCCATCATCGGCCACGACCTCGGCATCCAGCACGAGGGCGAGCGCAAGTACCCCGCCGTCCGCCCGACCCCCGGCGCCGATCTGGTGACCTGCTTCGTCGGCGCCGACGCCACCCTCGGCGCCGCGCCCGACGAGGACTGCGCCGACTGCAACGGCTGGCACCACGGCACCGCCCTCGTCGACCAGTACTTCCAGTGTGTCGAGGGCTACAAGGCCCTCATCCTCGACATCGTGGAGGCCGAGCTCGGCCCCGAGGCCCTCAACGCCGACAAGACGCTGAAGCTGCGGGGGAGCTCCGGCGAGCTCTATCAGCTGGGTGACGACAACTTCAACGTGACGCTGGCCTATGGCTTCGGCTGGTCCCTCGGCGAGTTCGAGGGCTTCATGGACGACGAGACCGAGAACCACTGCCAGCTCAAGCCGGAGGGCTACGGGCACTTCGACATCGAGGCCACCGCCCTCTTCTTCACCCAGTCCCTCATCCACGCCTCCGCCCACGCCCGCCTGGGCGACGGCGCCGGCGACGACCTGCCGCTGCCGGCGTCGGTCACGCCCAACCGCCTGGAGGTCCAGATCCTCGACGAGGATCTGTTCGATCCCATCGACACGGTGGTCGACCACCAGTTCAACGTCGTCCAGGACGAGTGGTCGGAGGGCGGCACCCTGGTGAGCGTCCAGGCGACGTTCACCATCGTCTTCGTCCCCGTGACCATCAAGGGCGGCATCGCCGGCAAGATCGGCGTGGCCTACGGCATCGATGGCGAGGTGCCCCTGGAGCCGCAGACCGGGAACTGCGACGTCATCCGGTTCACCGGAAACTTCAGTCCCTTCGCGCAGGTGGATGGCTTCGCCTCGGTGACCATCGACGCCGTGATCGCCGAAGCGGGTCTCCGGATCGACCTCACCATCATCCGCATCGACCTGCCCTTCGACGTCACCGTGGCCATCAGCATCGTGGAAGGGGGCGAGGTGGTGCTGGCCATCCAGACCAACCTCGACCTGGTCGTCTCGCTGCTCTCGGGCGCGCTCTCGGTCTACTTCCGCATCGTCTGGGAGGAGTACAAGGGCGTGATCTTCGCCTGGGACGGCCTGCGGTTCGAGACGAACCTGCTCAACGCCCAGCTCGAGGTGCCGCTGTTCCCGCTGCGGGACGCGGCCATCGCCCTCTCCAACATGTAGGCCGAGCCGCCGGGCTCAACGTCGGGGATCAGCGCCGCTGGTCCCCGGCCTTGAACCCGTCGACCCCCCCCCCCAAGGAGCCTGTCATGCGAACGCTCATCCTCCCTCTCGTCGTCGTCGCCGCCCTCGCCGCCGCGCTCGTCGTGGGCCGCGGTGGTCCCTCAGCGCCGGCCGCCCCCGACGCCGGCCTGCGCTTCCCGACCGGGCAGGCGCTGCGCTACCGGCTGGTCCACACCGGCCACCACCGCGTCGCCCCGACGGCGCTGGGGTCGGCCCCCGCGATCGTCGCCGATGCCGACCTGGCCCTGGACGTGACGCTGCGCGGCGTCGGCCGGGTCGACGGCGCGTGGCGGGTCGCGCTGGGCTTCGGCGCCATCGAGCGCGCGTCCCTGGTCGTCGGCGGGCAGGACGCCCTCGGGGACGCGGCGGCCTGGCGCGGCCTCGAGGCCACCCTCGACGTCGCGCCCAGCGGGGCCGTGCAGGGCGTCCGGTTCCCGGCCGGCGCCCCCGCGCCCTTCCGCACCCTCGTGCAGCTCATCCTGACCGAGACGCAGATCCGGCTGGGCGAGGGCACCACCTGGACCGTCCCCGAGACGACGCAGCACGGCGTGGCCCGGTCGGTCTACACCCAGGCGGACGGCCACCTCACCCGGACGCGAGCCGGCTACGATCGGCTGCAGGCGGTGCCGGACGGCGAGGCCGAGGTGGACGGGCGGGCCACCGTCACCCTGGAGGACGGCCACGTCCGCCGACTGGCAGCCGAGGAGACGCTGCGGGCCCGCGCCGCTGGCCGATCGGCCCTGGAGGCCCGCACCGAGACCCGCTTCGAGCTGGTGGCCGTCGTCGCCGACGAGCGCCCGGCGCCCCGCGGCCTCGTCGCCGCCCGGCTGGGCGAGGGCGCGGAGGTCGCCGACCACGACGCGCGGCTCCTGGCCGACCGCATCGACGGCCTGACGCCCGAGGCGCTGGAGGCCATGCTGCGTGGCGCCGCCCAGAGCGGCCGGCTGCCCGACCACAACCGCAGCCTCTGGCGGGCGGTGGGGCTGCTGCGCAGCGATGACGGGCTCTGCGCCTCCCTGGCCGAGCTGGCCGCCGCGGCGGACGCCAGCAGCGCGGGCCGCGGCCTGGTGCTCGACCTGCTGACCAGCGCGGGGACGCCCGCGGCCCAGGCCGCGCTGCGCGACGCCCTCGGGGCGGAGAGCGTGCGGCAGGATCCGAAGTTCCCTTTGCTTTTCCAGCGGTTGAGTCTCATCACCCTGCCCGACGCCGAGACGCTCGCCTACCTGGAGGCCCACTACGACGCCCCCGGGGGCGAGACGCTGGGCGCGGCCGCGTTCGCGCTGGGGGCCGCCGCCGGGCGCACGGCGCGCGCCGGAGATGCCCAGGGCCGGGCGCTGGCCGACCGCCTGCTGGCCGACCTGGAGGCCGCCCAGACCCCCGATCAGCAGGCCGTCCGGCTCATCGCGCTGGGCAACGCCGGCCTGCCGGACCACCAGGACGCGCTCCTGCCGTTCGCGCGGGCGGAGGATCCGGAGGTCCGGCGGGCGGCGGCGGCCTCCCTGCGCAAGCTCGAGACCCCGGCCGCGCGGGCGGCCCTGCTCGAGCTCGCCGGCGACGCGGAGATCCGCGTGCAGCGCCGGGCCCTGGAGTCCCTCGGCCGCCAGGGCGCCCGGCCCGAGGAGCTGGCGCCGCTCGCCCGCCTGGCCGGGACGACCGCCGAGCCCGCCCTCGACCTGCTCGTCGACCTCGCCGCCCCCCACGCGCAGTCGCCGGGCGGCCGGGCCATCCTGGACGCCATCCTGGGGCGGAAGCTCCGCGATGCGCGGATCAAGAGCCGCATCCGGGCCCTCCTCGGGGCCGGGTGAGCGCCGACGTACAGCCGCCTTGAAATGATGCGCCCCCATCGAGAAGGTGAAGACAGACTCTGTTCGACGGGGAGGGGGAGGCATGAGGTCGATCGGCTGGCTGGTGCTCGCCGCCGCGGTGGCGCTGCTCGGGTGTGATGACGGTGGGAGCGGGGGCGGCGGCGGCGACGCTGGCGCCATGGGCGGCGCGGGCGGCGCGGGCGGTGCTGGCGGTGCTGGCGGCGCCGGTGGTGCTGGCGGCGCCGGTGGTGCTGGCGGCGCCGGTGGTGCTGGCGGCGCGGGCGGTGCTGGTGGCGCCGGTGGTGCTGGCGGCGCCGGTGGTGCGGGCGGCGCCGGTGGTGCTGGCGGCGCCGGTGGTGCGGGCGGCGCGGTGGTGCGGGCGGCGCGGGTGGCGCTGGCGGCGCCGGTGGTGGGAGGCGCTGGGGGCGCGGGTGGTGCTGGCGGCGCGGGGGGCGCTGGTGGCGCCGGGGGCGCCGGCGGCGACCCGGGTGGCTTCGCCATCGACGCGGCGAGCGGGGGCACCGTGGAGCTCGACGGCGCCCGCCTCGACATCCCGCCCGGGGCGCTCGCCATGGACACGACGATCACGGTCACGGTGGCCGCGCCGGCGGATGACACCCTCAGCGCCCTCTACGACTTCGGGCCCGACGGGACCGCCTTCCTGATCCCGGCCACGCTGCAGATCAGCTTTGATCCCGCGGCGTTGCCGCAGGACGTCGGCGTCGCGCTCGCGTGGCGCGCGGGTGACGCCTGGCAGCCCCTGGAGACGCAGATCGCGGACGGCGTCGCCACGGCGGCGGTGGAGCACTTCACCGAGTTCGCGCTGGTGTTCGTCGAGCCGCCGCCCCCCGCGGGGGTGTGCCCCGAGGAGCCCGCCGCCCCCTGCGGCGGCGATCTGGTCGGCGTCTGGCAGATCAGCGAGACCTGCGGCGACATCACGCTGGCGCCCCCCGACATCTGCGCCGACGCCACGTCCCGGGGGCACTTCGACTTCGTGGGCAGCCAGACCTACGAGGCCGATGGCACGATGCGCCTCGACGCCATGGCGACGCTGACGACGACGACGGTGGTGCCGAAGGCCTGCCTCGATGGCGCCGGCTGCGAGGCGATCGCGATCCCGGGGCTGGTGTTCGAGGACCAGGGGGACGACTGCGTCGGCGTGGGCGCGGTGCAGTTCCCGGTGGCGAACACCTACGACTACCTCGTGGACGGCGCCAGCTACCGCACCGTCGATCAGGCCCAGGGCACGGTGACGAGCGGCGTGTTCTGCGTGGAGGGGGACGTGCTGCGGTCCTGGGGGAGCGTCGAGGGGACGGACGACCCGCTGTACACCGAGCTGGCGCGCTGACGCGTCAAGGCACCTCGAAAACGCGCACCAGGTCGCCCTTGCGCGCCGACAGGACGGCGCGACGGCCCCGGGCCTCGACGACGGTGTAGTCGCCCGCGACCTGACCGCGGGCGGCCAGCGTCGCGGCGTCGAAGAAGGCGGTTGCGTCGCCGCCCGCCACCGCCACGAGCCCACCCGCGGCGTGGAGGGTGGCCGGGCTGGGCACGGCGGCCTGCGCGACGAGGCCCCCGTCGGCGCCGTACAGGCGCAGCGTCGGGCCATCCAGCACGAGCACGCGGCCGCCCTCGAGGCCGAGGATCCAGGCGCCCGCGCTCTCGATCGGCAGGCGAGCGGTGGGGGCCCCGTCGCTGGTGCGCAGCAGGTGCACCGCGCCCGGGCCGGCCAGGCTGAAGGCCTCATCGGTGGGCAGGCCGGCGGCCGCGAGGGCGATGCGGGCGGGGGCGATGGGGTGGCGCCAGCGGACGGCGCCCGTGCGGGCGTCGTAGAGGGTCGCGTCGCCGTTCGCGGAGAAGAAGAGGCCGTCGGGGCCGACCGCCGCGGCGCGGGACGTCGGCTGGTGGGGCCGGTCGCCGCCGTCGTCCGTGGGCGGATCGCGCCAGCGCAGGGCGCCGGTCGCGGCGTCGTGGGCGCTGATGCGGCCGAACGCGTCGGCCGTCCAGAAGGTCTGGGCGTCGGGCATGACGCCGAGGCCGTCGATGTAGCTGGCGGGGCGGTGGATGGAGACGGGCTGGCGCCAGACCTCCTTGCCCGTCTTGCTGGAGACGGAGACGAGCAATTCCCCATAGGTCTCGCGCTTCTTGCCACGCTCGACGTCGGCGGGTGGCTCCTCGATGCGGGCCAGGTACTGATCGCCGGCGCGCCCGATCAGGTCGCCCCCGGAGCCCCAGCAGCCGCAGCTCCCGCCGCCGCCGGGCTCGTGCATGCAGACCTCGTGGAAGCGGTACGGCTCGCCCAGCGCGGCGCCATCGAAGCGGGCGAACTGGAAGCGGCAGGGGCAGTAGAACGCGTAGGCCCCGCGGAGGGTGTTGAGCCAGCAGCCGGGCTGCCCGGGGCTCGACAGCCAGGGCACCTCGACGGCGGGGCCCGGGGCGCCGGTGCGTGCATCGATGAGGCTGGCGTGGTCGCCCGCATAGAAGAGCACGCGGCCCTCGTGGGTGAAGAGCGCCTGGATGCCGCGGGCCTCGGCCTGGTGGCGGCGGCGCCAGCGGCGCTTGCCGTTCGCGTCGAGGCCGGCGAGGTGCAGCAGATCGGGCTCGAGGATGACGAGGCCGTCGGCCGCCGGGACGGCCTGGGCGGCCGGGACGTCGGCGACGAGCCGGGGCGCGAGGAAGGCGACGAGGAGGAGGGCGTGCATGGGGGGAGGATACCGCGTCCGCGGCGCAGATCACGGCCGCTCGGGCAGCCCGTTCTCATCCAGCGGCGGCAGCTTCGCGGCGCTCCCCTTGATCGAGGTGAGGTTGTGCTCGCGCAGCAGCCGGGGGATCTGGTCGTAGTGGAAGACGACGCCGTGCTTGCGGGACGTGCTCTCGACCTCGACGAAGCCCTCGGCGCTGGACGCCTCGTCCACGAACTTCTCGAAGGTCACGTTCGCGGACAGCTCGATGTAGCGCACCGTCACGGAGTCCGAGGGGTTCCAGAACGTGTGCGACAGGCCCCGCGGCTTGACGACGTAGCTGCCGGCCCCGCCGTAGACCACCTCCCCGCCCTCGCCGCCGAACTCGAAGCCGAGCTCGCCCTCGATGAGGTAGACCGCCTGGTCGTAGTCATCATGGGTGTGGGGCGCCAGGAGCTGCCGCGGCGCGAGGGTCAGCTCCATCATGGACCAGTAGTTGCCGAGCTGGGCCGCGCGGATCTTGTAGCGGCCGTCCCCGTCGGGGATGACCTCGCCTTCGTCGGGGCCGATGATGGCGGGCTCGGCCGCGGGGATGGTGGCCAGGCGGGAGCAGGCCCCGATGGCTGGCTTCTCCTGTGCCTCGGACTCGCCGCACGCGGTCAGCAGGGCGCCTGACGCGGTCGCCGCCGCGGTCTTGAGGAAGTGTCGTCGCTCCATGCCGGTCTCCTGGTCGCAGCCATCTAGCGAGCTGCGCGTTGGGGCGGACCGTGGCCCACCCGTGAGGATCGAGGCGCTGCGCGCGCCCGATCGGTCCCCTCGGCCCCCTTGTCGGGCTGGTGTCGATCTGGCACCGTCCAGTCAAAGGTGGATGACGACGACACGTGGCGGCCGGAGCTGCCATGGAGGTCGAGGGTGGTGCTGTTGGCTTCCGGCTGATCGTAGCGGGGAGCGGACGCGGGCACCGGATCCTTCGGCGACGAAATCCGACCATTTCGCGACGCGCTGGGGGCGTTCCGTGTCCACCCGGACCATGCTCGCTGGTCCCCTGACCAGCTCCATCCTGTTCGCGATCGCCCGCGGCGTGCCGCCGGCCAGCATCACCGCTGCCACCGGCCTGACGCTCGCCCACCTGGCTGATCCGGCCGTCCGGCTGCCCGAGCGGCACATGCCGGCGATCTGGCGGCTGATGCAGGCGATGTTCCCCAACGAGCCTGTCTCCCTGGAGATGGCGGCCGCGGCGCCGCTCTCCGTCCTGGGAGCGGTCGCCCACGCCGCCCAGTTTGCGGAGACCATCCGCGGGGGCGTGCGGCTCTTCGTGCGCTACCAGCTCCTCTTCTCGCCCAGCCTGCGAGTGACCTTGCACGAGGGGCCGGAGGAGACGCGGCTGGCGTACTTCCACCCGCAGGACGCCGAAGACGGCGGTCACGCCAGCGAGGTCGCCCTCGGGCTCGGCGCCCGGTTCTCCCGCGAGGTCCTGGAGGCCGACGCGCCCCTGCTCGTGGGCGTGGAGTTCGCGCACACCCCGTTCGCACCGCTGGAGGCCTACCGGGACTTCTTCCGGGCGCCGGTTCGCTTCGAGGCGCCCCGCAACACGCTCATCCTCCGGTCGGACCGGCTCGATGGGCCGCTGCCCCGCCGCAACCCGTTGATGTTGCGGCATATTTGCAACCACCTCGACCTCGCCCGGGCGGCCCTCGAGGGCGTCGACTGCCACCCGTCGGTGGTCGAGGTGCGCGCCGCGGCCCAGGCCAATGGCGAGCGGTACGAGTACAGCACCGATGCCCTCGCCACGCGCCTGGGCGTGGGACTGCGGAGCTTGCAGCGGCAGCTTCAGGCGATCGGCACGACGGCGCACGCGGTCATTGACGAGGTGCGCGAGGCCAACGCCCACCAGCTCCTGCGCGACCCGCGCCTCAGCCTCGCGGACGTCGCCTTCTTGCTCGGGTACGCCACCGAGAACTCGTTTCGGCGGGCGTTCAAGCGGTGGACGGGCCGGCCACCTCGCCAGGTCGCCTGACGGCGCCTCTGGGATGGTCGCGGATTTTTTTTGCGCGCGATGGACGAATTCCTGCGACACGCGACGCCACTGACCGATGGGTAAGGGCACCGACTGCGCCGGAGGTCCCGCCATGCCCCGCAAGCTCCGCTTCGTCGACGACCGCTACCCCGTCCTGGGCGCCCGCAGCGGCCAGACGACCACCCTCTGGGAGATCACGACGCCGGTGATCGACGGCCGCTACCTGCTGCGGCCCGATGACGACTGCATCGACATCATCCTCGGCGTCCTCGCCCAGGCCCAGCGCTGGTGGCGCTTCGATGTGTATGCCTTCCACGTCATGTCCACCCACTGGCACCTCGTCGCCGGCTTCGTCTCGCTGGGCCAGAAGGCTCGCGTCATGCGGTTCGTGAACGGCGAGATCGCGAGGCGAATCAACCGGTTGCGTGGCCGCAGCGGCCCGCTCTTCCAGCGTCGCAACACCGCCATCCAGATCACGAGCGACGCCCACGCGCTGCAGCGGGTGAAGTACCTGATGTCCCAGGGCACCAAGGCGTTCGTCGTGCGGCACCCGGACGAAGACCCGTTCGCCAGCTCGACGCCGTGGCTGCTGCGCGGCCAGCCGCTGCGGGGCACGTGGTGGGGCGAGGACGGCCCGGTCGTTGGCGTCGTCGAGATCAGCCCGCTGCCCGGCCTCGCGCACCTGAGCCCGCACCAGCAGCGCGACGTGATGTGGGAGCTGGCCGACGCCATCGCGAAGGAGGAGCGGCCGAAGCGGAAGAAGGCGGGCCGCAAGCTGATGGGGGCCGAGCGGGCCAGGACCATCGACCCGCGGACGCGGAAGGCCCCGGAGCCCAAGACGCCGCCGCCGGTCATCCACGGCACGGCCGAGCAGGCCAGGGCGTGGCGGGAGGCGTACGGGGAGGCGGAGAACGCCTACAAGGCGGCGACGGCGGCGTTCCGAGCGTGGCAGGCCGACGCGACGACGCCGATGCTGCGGTGGCCACCGTGCACGTTGGCGCCGGCGTTCGCGTACGTGGAAGCCGAACCCGGGGGCGAGGCGCGGGCGGGGCCGTAGGCGGGGACTGAGCGCTCGAAGTCAGCAGCGTCGGCGGGGCCGGGGGTGGGCGTGGTCCGCCCGCCGGCGGAGTGTGCTGCATCCAAAGCGAGCCGAACGCCTGCCACCAGCGGCCAACTCAGTGGCCAGCTCATCCCCGCCCCCCGCCAGGCACCCCTCGAAGCGCCCCAACCGACCCGCCATCCGCACATCTACCGCAAAGTTCCACCCCTTCCCTTGGAGTGCCTGGCACCTCCCTGGCCCTCCGCCTTCACCTCGGCTGCAACCGTACAGGGGCAAGCCGGGGTGCCTGGCACCATGGGGAGGAAGGGGGGCGGGCGCGGCGGTGGGAGGCTAGAGGGACTCGAGGTGGCAGAGGAGGGCGTCGAGGTCGGGGCCGACGGCGGGGTGGCCGTGCTGGCCGCTGGCGTTGAGGTCCGTCCACAGGCTGCGCAGGGTGGGGGCGCTGCCGTCGTGCAGCCACGGCCCACGGCTGCGGACGCCCAGCAGGCTCGGCGTCTGCACCGGCCCTGCCAGACCTGCCGGGTCGGCCGGCGCTGGCCGGATGGTGTGGCTCAGGCCGTCGGTGGCGAGGGGGCCGCCGTGGCAGTCGAGGCACCCCGCGGCCGCGAAGACCTCGGCGCCGCGGGCCTGGCAGTCGGCTTCGGTGGCGTCGAGGGGCGGGCGGGGGCGGGGGAGCGGGAGCTCGGCCATGTAGGTGGCGATGGCGCCCAGGTCGACGACGTCGCCGCTGCCGCCCATGAGGCCGCGGACGGTGGCCTGCACCAGCGTGAGGGCGTCGGGCAGGTCGCCGGCCCAGTGCAGGGGCAGGAGCTCGGGGCGGGCCATCCAGGCGGGGGGCGTGCGGCGCAGCTTCGCGGGGATGTCGGCGGTGTGGATGAACCAGCGGAGGCCGTCCTGGCCGCCGTCGGGGTGGCAGCTCGCGCAGGTGACGACGCCGCTGGGGGTGAGGGGGGCGCGGGTGGCGTCGTGGAAGAGCCGGCGTCCCTCCAGGGCGCGGTCGCTGAGGCGGAGCGCGGTGATGGGGCGGCGCCCGACGGCCAGGAGTGCCGGGTCGGCGGCGAGGTCGACGCGGGCGACGGCCCCGTCGAAGGCGACGTCGATCCACACCCGCTGGCCGTCGGCGGAGACGGCGAGGCCGGCGGGGCCGGCGCCGAGGGCGGCGGTGGCGCGGAGGGTGGGGAGGCCGTCGGCGTCGGGGCGGCCGCAGTCCAGCAGCGCGAAGTCCTGGGTGAACCGGTGCACGACGTAGAGCAGGCCGTCCCGCCAGACCGCCGCCGCCGGGCCCGAGAAACGCCGCGGGCCGCCGTCGAACCGGGCGTACCGGGGGCCGCACGCGCCCGCGATCCAGGGCTGAAGCCGGGGCTCGCCGTCGTGGACGCGCCCGTAGTCCCCCGTCTCCGGGGGGCGCTCGCGGTCGCCGTCGTTCTCGACCGCCTGGAAGACCGCGATGGGGGCGTCGCCGATGGCCAGGGCCTCGACGGGGCTGGCGGCGTGGGTCGCGTCGGGGCTCAGGTCGCGCTCGACGATGGGGCGCACGGGGCCGCCGGGGGCGTCGGCCGCCTGGGCGATCAGCCGCCCCCCGGCCGCGATCCAGAGCCGGTCGTCCGCGAGCGCGAGGGCCGTCGGGGGGCGGCTGAGCGTCCAGACGCGGTCGATGGCGCGCGTCGCGAGGTCGAGCCGCACCACCCGCAGGTCGTCCCGGCAGGCCAGGAAGGCTGACCTCTCCGTGGCCACGACGGCCTGCGCGCCCGTGCAGGGGAGGGCGACGTCGACCGCGTCGAGGGTGGCGGGGGTCAGCAGCGTCGCGGCCTCGGCCAGCCCCCGGGCGACCACCAGCCGCTCCCCGGCCCAGGCCAGGGCCCGGGGCCCGCCGCCGACCGGTACGGCCTGCACGACGGCCAGCGTGTCGGCGTCGATCGCGACCACCTGGTCGTCGTCGGGGGACGCGACCCACACGGTGGCCTCGTCGGCGCTGAGGACGATGGAGCTGCTCTGGCTGGGATCGTGGCCCAGGGGCTCGGGCTCGGCGCAGGCCCCACCGAGCGTCACCAGGAGAGCCAGCCAGGGGCGCACGTCAGGGCACCGTCAGGCCGAACTCGACGACGTTGAGCTGCTTGTCGCAGCGCAGCTCGGTGCCCATGAAGGGCAGCACCGCCGGGTCGCCCGACGCCACCATCGACGCCTCGCCGGGCACGAAGTCCAGATCCAGGTAGGCGGTGACCTTGTAGCTGCCCGCCGGCAACTCCACGGTTTCATGGATGATTTCGCTCGGGATGGCGTCGAGCGCGAGGTCGGCCTCGATGGTGTCGAGCTGCTCGGCGCCCGGCGTCGGGCCCGCCAGCCCCACCTCGTCGGCGCGGAAGACGCCGGCGAAGAGGCGACCGGAGACCGGGAAGCTCAGGTTCGAGAACTCGGTGAGGGACTCGCCCGCCACGAACCGCAGCAGGAAGCGACCGCTCTCGGCGGGCTGCCCGCCGACGGCGGCGCACGGGTCCTCGGCGTCGGCCATGTCTGCCGGGACGGCCCGCCCCGGATCGGGCGGCGCCAGGAACGGCGTGTCCTGGAGCGCATGGGGCGGCGAGGCGTGCTCGTGGTAGAGCCGCAGGGCACCGCCCCGGACGATCAGGTGGATGAACGCCTCGCCCTGGAAGCCGGGGTCGCTGTAGTCGTAGGTGACCTGGGCGCCCTCACGAGCGAACCCGGCGACCGCGTTGGCCGCCAGGCGGTCCGCCGTGAGCGTCCACAGCGTCGAGCCCTCGGGGATGGTCGGGCCGCGCGCGAGGGAGCGGATGCTCCGATCCTTCAGCCGGTAGCCCAGGTCGACCTCGATGACCTCGCCGAGGTTCACGCAGAACTGGTACCAGGAGTGCGGCGCCGTCACGGCGTCGTTGTCGTCGCCACCGCAGGTCCCGCTGGTCCCCTCTTCGCCAGTCAGCGCGCCCAGCAGCAGGTTGCGCATGCTGCCATAGCTGAGAGAGATGGGCGCCCGCGCTGACAGGCGCTCCCATGGCTGGCCCACCTCGGCCGCGGCCCCTCGGTTGTCTTCCAGGATGGACAGCCGCGGCGACTCACCGCTCACCCGCAGCCATGGCCCCTCGACCCGCAGCGTCAGGCTGCCTCCCTGCGCCGAGTGGCCTTCCCACGCGACGAAGAAGTCATCGCGCTCGGTGGCCGCCAGCACGCCCAGGGCCTGCTCGGCCGCGTCGGCCCAAAGCGCGCCGTACTCCAGCGAGGCCGGCACCCGCACCACCGGGAACGGCTCCGGGTAGGCGGATCCCACCGGCGCCACCACCAGGGTGAGCTCGACCTGCGTCGGCGTGCTGGCCGACGCCCCGACCCGCAGCGTCAGCCCCTCCGTGAGCTCGACGTCGGCCGTCCCCCGCCGCTCGCCAGCGCGCGGGCCCGGGCGCCGAAGAGCTGGTCCGCCAGATCGGCCAGCTTCGCCGCGTCCATGGGCACGTCCAGGCTGAAGCGCGTCGATGCCACCGGGGCCGGGGTGTCGTCCACCATCCGGTCCTCGGCGGGCGCGAACGTCATCGGCGCTTCGGGGGTCTCGCACTGGGCCGGCGCGGCGGCCACCGGGTCGGCGCCCCCGTTGGCGTCACAGCCAGCGGCGGCCAGGGCCGCGATCAACAACAGAGTGTGTTTCAAGGGATTCTCCGGGCGCGGGGCACCGTCGCGACAGCATGCCAGAGGCCGCCGGGCCGCGACAACGCGCGCTGGAACTACCTCAGAAACACCAGCACATACACCGTTGCCAGCGCGATCTGTGCGGCTGCGTACGGCGCCGCCAGCTTGACGAAGCCGCCGAAGGTCATGGGCAGCTTGTTCTTGTGGATGATGGTGACGGCCACGAGGGTGGAGGCGCTGCCGATGGGGGTGAGGTTGCCACCCAGGTTGGCGCCGAAGATCACCGACCACCACAGCGAGGAGTCGCCCGGGGTGCCGAGGCCTTCCAGGATGCGGGCGAGCATGGCGGCGAGCGGGATGTTGTCGGTGACGGAGCTGAAGGCGGCCGAGCTGGCCAGGAGCGCGGCGCTGCCGCCCACGTCGCCGAGGTCGATGATCCACGCGAGGCCGTGGCCGATGAGGCCCAGGACCTGGGCGTGCTCCATGACGTTGATGACGACGAACAGCGCGGCGAAGAAGGCCAGCAGGTCCCAGTCGACGGCCCGGTAGAACTGGTCGGCCTCGCTCTTGTAGCGCAGCAGCAGCAGGGCCGCGAAGCCGAGGGCGACGTACGCCATGCCCAGGTCGCTGACCCAGGGCAGCACGGAGGCGGCCGCGATGGTGCCGATGAAGAGCACCGTGGCGACGCCCGAGAAGGTGAAGAACGCGCGGCTCTCGATGCCATCGTTCTCATCGAAGCCTGCCACCTGGCGGCGAGCCTCGGCGCGCTCGGCCTCCGTCTGCAGCCGCCGGATCTTGAACTGCCGCGCGCCGATCCACACCGTGAGCGCGAAGGCGACGAGCGTGAACGGCGCCGCCGCCACGAAGAAGTCGACGAAGCTGATGCCCGCCGCCGTGCCCACGATGATGTTCGGGACGGACGAGATGAGGGTCAGCAGGCCGCCCACGTTGGTGAGCAGGCCCTCCACCAGCAAGAAGCCCAGCAGCTTGTCGCGCCGGCCCAGCTTGTCGAGGCTCACGGCCGTGAGGGAGCCCACGATGATCATCGCGGTGACGTTGTTGAGGACGGCCGAGAAGCCGACGGTCATCGCGCCGTAGAGCCAGAGCAGCCGCAGCGGGTCGCCGCCGGAGCGCTTGGTGATCCAGACCGCGATCCAGGTGAAGAGGCCCGACCGGGAGACGACGTCCACGAAGACGCTCGAGCCCAGGATGATGCCGATGACCGCCCAGTCGACCCCCTGCAGGAAGACCGGGATGGGCAGGGCCTCGCCGAAGATGTTGAGGACGGGGCCCACCGGCAGCAGGTGGAAGGCGGCCCCCGCGAGGACCGTCACGACCGCGAAGATGCCCGCAATCACAGACTTTTTCGCGTGCAGTTTCTCTTCGAGGGCCAGGCAGACGATCAGCCCCACCAGCAGGCCGGCGAAGAGCAGGGTGACCCCGAGGGGCACGGCGTGGGCCCCGGCGGGGGCGGCGAGGATGGGGGGCAAGATCGGGCTCCCGGTCAGCAACGCTCTGAGAGTGTGGGCGAGGCCGCGCTGGAGGCCAAGGGATCAGGGCGGCAGGGCGTCCTCGACGAGGGCGGCGAAGAGGGCGACGCCTGCCGGGGCGACCTCGTCGTTGAAGTCGTACCGCGTGTTGTGCAGGCCGCAGGCGTGGGGGCCGCCGTCCTGGCCGAGCCACAGGTAGGCGCCGGGGCAGGCCTCGAGCATGAAGGCGAAGTCCTCGGCGCCCATGCTGGCCGGCAGCTCGGTGTGGACGGAATCGAAGAGGGCTGCACCGACGCGGGCAGCGGTGCGGGCCGGCTCGGCGTGGTTGACGGTGGGCGGGTAGCCGAGCTGCCAGTCGAGCTCGATCTCGGCCCCGGTGGCCGCCGCGATGCCCGCGCAGACCCGGCGGACGTCTGCCTCCAGGCGCGCGCGGGTGGCCGCCGTGAGGGCGCGCGCGGTGCCGGCGAGCGTCACGGCGTCGGGGATGACGTTGTAGGCGCTGCCGCCGTGGATCTGGCAGATGCTCAGGACGGCCGCGTCGGCGGGGTCCGTGGTCCGGCTGATGAGGGGCTGCAGCGCCGTGACGAGCTGCGCGGCGACGACGACCGGGTCGAGGCAGAGGTGGGGCATGGCGGCGTGGCCGCTCTTGCCGCGCACCACCACGTCGAACTGGTCGGCGGAGGCCATCATGGCCCCCGGGCGCACGGCCAGCGCGCCCACCGGCAGGGCCGGCCAGTTGTGGATGGCGTAGATGACGTCGCACGGGAAGCGGGCGAAGAGGCCGTCCTTGATCATGGCCTGCGCCCCGCCCTCGCCCTCCTCGGCGGGCTGGAAGATGGCGTGGACCGTGCCGTTGAAGCGCCGCGTCTCGGCCAGGTGGCGGGCGGCGCCGAGGAGCATCGTCATGTGGCCGTCGTGGCCGCAGCCGTGGAAGACGCCGGGGTGGGTCGAGCGCCAGGGGCGGTCGCCGGCCTCCTGCATGGGCAGGGCGTCCATGTCGGCGCGCAGGCCGACGCGGCCGGGGCCGTCGCCGACGCGCAGGGTGCCCACGACGCCCGTGCCGCCGATGCCCGTCGCGACCTCCCAGCCCAGGGCGGCCAGGCGCTCGGCGATGAACGCGGCCGTCTGGACCTCGGCGTAGGCGAGCTCGGGCCGGCTATGCAGGTGGCGGCGCCAGGCCGTGAGGTCGGGCTGCAAGGCCTTGATTTCAGACGAGATCTTCATCGGCCGAGCCTCCGGGCGACGACCTCGACGCCGCGCAGGACGACGTCGGGCGGGGCGGCGGTGTAGCAGAGGCGGACGTGGGTGGGGTAGGGGCCGAAGCTCTCGCCGGGCGCCAGGAAGACGCCCTCCTCCACCACATCCTCCAGGAAGCCGGCGAGGCCCCGGTCGTCCAGGCCGTCGGCGACGTCCACGAAGAGGAACGTGCTGCCGGCGGGGGCGGGCAGGCCCAGCCGCTCGGCGGCGGCGCGGCCCACGGCGGCGTACTTCGTCGCGGCGTCGGCGGCCCAGGCGTCGCCGGGGCCCGCGAGCGCGGCGCGGGCGCAGAGCTGGGCGACGGTCGGGGCGGCGTAGAAGCTGTGGGTCGAGACCTTGCGCGCGGCCTCCATCGCCGCGGCGGGGCCGATCATGAAGCCGCAGCGGTTGCCGGCCATGCCGTAGGCCTTGCTGAACGAATGCGTCGAGAAGGTGCGCTCGGGGGCCAGGGGCCGCGTGTACACATGGGGCGCGCCCCACGCGTAGTGCTCGTACACCTCGTCCGCCAGGATCCACAGGTCGTGGCGGCGGGCGAGGCCGACCAGGGCCTCCAGCCAGTCGCCCGGGATGACGAGGCCCGTGGGGTTGCTGGGGGTGTTCCAGTAGACGGCCACGGTGCGATCGGTGATGGCGGCCGCCAGGGCGGCCTCGGCGGAGGCGGCGTCCGAGGCCACGCCGAAGAAGGGCACGAGCACCGGCACCGCCCCGAAGGTGCGCACGATGCCGGCGATGAGGGGCCAGAACGGCGCGAGGATGACGACCTCGTCCCCGGGGTTGACGATGGCCCCGATGACGGCGCCCAGGCCGCCGGTGGCGCCCGCGGTGACGAGCACCTCGCCGCGCTCGGCGCCGAGGCCCTGGGTGCGGGCGGTGCGATCGATGATGGCGTCGAGCAGGTCCAGCCGCCCCTGGGGGGCGGTGTAGCGGTGCATGCCCGGGTGCGTCGCCTCCGTGAAGTTCTCCGCCCGGCAGCCCTCGGCAGGGGGCAGGTACGTGTCGCCGACGTGCAGGGGGTAGATCTCTCCCTGGTAGGTCGCGAGCTTGTGGGCGAGGCGGCTGTAGACCGAGCCGGTGATGCCGGCCAGGGTCGAGGCGAAGGCGGGGTGGCGGGGCATGGGCGTCCTCTCGTGCGAGGACGCCATCTTGGCGAAACCGGGGGGGCGCGTCTACGCGGCGTTCTTGATGGTGAGCCGCTGCTCGGGCACCGGGTAGCCGGCGGCGCCGAAGGTGGTGGCGATGGCCTTGTTCTGGGCGAAGAAGACGTCCCAGTAGTGGGCGGTGTGGCAGAAGGAGCGCACCGTCAGCACCGGGCCGGCCAGGGTGAAGGTGTTGATGTAGATCTCGGGGGCCTGGGCGATGTTGGGGATCTCGGCCAGGGCGGCCAGCAGGCGGGCCTTGGCGTCCTCGGTGTCGACGCCGTGGGCGAGCTGGGCGGCGCCCTCGACGCGGCGGAAGGGGTTGGCCGAGAAGTTCTTGATGGTGCCGCCGAAGACGGCGTTGTTGCCCACGAAGGTGCGCACGTTGTCGGGGGTGTTGATGGCCGTCACGAAGAGGCCCACCTCGAGCACGGTGCCCTCGATGCCGCCGACGATCACGTAATCGCCGACCTTGAAGGGCCGCAGGACGATCATGAAGACGCCGGCGGCGAAGTTGGCGAGCAGGCCCGACCAGGCCATGCCGATGGCGACGCCCGCGGCGGCCAGCAAGCCGGCGAAGGTCGTCGTCTCGACGCCAAAGACGCCGAGTATCGCGATGACCAGGATGACGTTGAGCAGGACGCCGGTGGCCGACTGGATGTAGCGGACGAGGGTGGAGTCGAGCTTCTGGCGACCCAGGCTGACGCCGATGAGCTTGCCGACCATGCCGATGAGGTAGCGGCCGACGATCCACAGGACGATGGCGCCGAGGATCTTGCCGCCGATGTCGATGCCGAAGGTGTAGGCCTGGCTGAGGAAGTTGTCCATGACTCCGTTCTCCGAGAGGTGGGTGGGCGTTCGGCCCAGCGGTGTTTGAAGACCACGGAGAGGGCGAAATGTCACGCGAGATGTGACATCGTGATCATGGCCGTGAGCAATCGTCACGCTCCGGCAACGGAAAGGAGGGCGTCATGGGCCTTCCCCGCCTCCGGTCCCTGGCCCGCCTCGGCATCTGGGGCTTCGCCCTGGGCTACTTCCTGGCCTACGTCCCCTACTCGGCGCTGACCAAGGCCCTCTCCGGGGGGCACCTGGCGAGCTACCCCGAGCACGTCTCCGGCTTCGAGCTCCTGCCTATCTCGGCGCTCGCCTCGCTGGTGGCGATGTTCATCGCCATCACCGTCCTGGGCTGGTGGCAACATGCCAGCCGGCTGCGCGTCGGGCGCTGGTCCATCCCGTTCCCCGGCCGCTGGACGTTCCTCTCGGGCCTCTGCACCGCGGGCATCATCGCCACGACGACGCTGGCCTACACCTTCGAGGGGGTGTCCATCGTCTTCATGATGCTGCTGATGCGCGGCGGCCTGCTGGTGCTCGCGCCCATCGTCGACAAGGTGACGGGCCGCCGCGTCCGCTGGTTCTCCTGGGCCGCCCTGGCCATGAGCATGGGCGCGCTGCTCGTCGCCTTCTCTTCCGACGCGGGCTTCGCCGTCACCGCCACCGCCCTGGCCGACGTCTTCATCTACCTGCTGTCGTACTTCGTGCGGCTGCGTTTCATGAGCAAGATCGCGAAGTCGGACGATCCCGTCGTGCGCGCCCGCTACTTCGTCGAGGAGCAGATGGTGGCGACGCCGGCCATGGTGGCGGTGCTGGTGGTGCTGGCCTTCATCGACCACGGGCAGTTCAGCCATGACATCCGCGCGGGGTTCACCACCTTCTTCGACCGGCCCATCGTGCTCCAGGGCATCCTCGTGGGGCTGTTCTCTCAGGGCACCGGCATCTTCGGCGGCCTCATCCTGCTGGATGGGCGCGAGAACAGCTTCTGCATCCCCGTGAACCGGGCGTCGAGCATCCTGGCCGGGGTGGCCGCCTCGTATGTGCTCGTGGCCATTGGCCTGCCCGCCCCCGACGCCAGCCAGCTCCTCGGCGCGAGCCTCATCGTCGGCGCCATCGGCTTCCTCTCCATCCCGCCGCTGCTGGAGAAGCGCCGCGCACGCCGGGCGCTCTGACGGGTGCCCGGGAGGGGCCGCTTCGGCTAGACTTCCGTCATGAATCTGCTCACTGCATCGAAGCGGGCGCTGGCCATCGCGGCGCTCTTGCTGGGCTGCGACAGCGGCGGCGGCCAGACGGGGACGCCGGACGCGGCCGCGCCCACGGGGGCCTGCTGCGGGGCGACGTGCTCCGACTCCACCGAGTCCGCCTGCGTCGGCCAGTTCGTGCCGGCCACGTCGTGCGCGGCCGAGCCCTGCCCCAAGGGGGATCAGGGGGCCTGCTGCGCCGCCGATGGCGCCTGCGGCCTGGCCGAGGGGAACACCTGCCTCGCCCGCGGGGGCGACTTCCAGGGGACGGGCACGGCCTGCACCTCGGGGCGTTGCTTCGTGCCGGAGGTGGGCGCCTGCTGCTCCCCGCTGGGCGAGTGCGCGGTGCGCAACGAGCAGCGCTGCTTCCTCGATGACCACACCTGGCAGGGGGAGGGCTCGACCTGCGATCCGAGCCCCTGCGGGGAGCGCGAGGTGGGGGCCTGCTGCGCCGACAACGGCAGCTGCACCTACATCGATCGGCCGCGCTGCCGCGGGGCGTTCCGGCTGGGGGAGACCTGCGAGCCCAACCCGTGCCCGCCGCCCCCGCCCCCCCGCGACGCGGGGCCGCCCCCCGTCGACGCCAGCCCGCCCGACGCCGCCCCGCGCGATGGCGGCGCCGCCGACGCCCGCCCGGCGGACGCCCAGCCCGCGGACGCAGCCCCGCGCGACGCCGCGCCCCCGACGCCGCCCCCGCGGACGCCGCCCCGCGCGACGCCGCGCCCCCGGACGCCGCCCCGCCTCGGCGGACGCCGCCCCGCCCTCGGCCGACGCGGCCCCCTGACGGCCCGGCGGGACAACCCGCCCGGTCCGCGCTACACTGCCCCTCCCTAGCCCGGAGTCATACATGGCCCTGCCGGACGACCGCCGCATCGACGTCTCCCGATTTCCCCAGCAGATCCAGCGGTTTCTCTCGGATGAGGCGCCGACGCAGGCGCGGCTGATCGTCGCCCGCGGCACCCTGCCGATGCCGCCCGTCGTGCAGGCCTGCGCCCTCTACCAGCTCCAGGTCACCAGCGACGACGAGGTCCGGCTGGCGGCCCTGGAGACCATGAAGCGCATGGCCCCCGCCGCGGTGCGCCAGGTGGCCGGCGAGGCGCTGCCGCCGGTGGTCCTCGACTGGATCGCCGAGGTCTTCCAGGCCCAGCAGCCCATCGTCCGCACCGTCCTCCTCAACGCCAACACCGACGGCGACACCTTCGTGCGCCTGGCGCGGCTGGGCGACGAGGCGACGACGGAGACCATCGCCCTCAACCAGGCGCGCCTGCTCTCCACCCCCGGCCTCATCCAGGCGCTCTACCTGAACCGCAACACCCGGGCCTCCACCGCCGACCGCATCGTGGACTTCGGCGTGCGCAACCAGGTCGATCTGCGGGATCTGCCTTGCTACGACGAGATCGTGGCGGCCATCCAGGGGTCGGCGCCAGCGACGGCCGAGCAGGCCGCCGCCGCCGACGCGGCCTTCCGCGAGATGGCCGCCAAGGCCGCCGCGGAGGACGGCGCGCCCGAAGAGGAGATCCCCGAGGACGTGCCCGTCGACGAGGACGAGGCCGCCGCCGACGACGAGGAGCCCGAGAAGGCCATCAGCCGGTCGGCCGCCGGCCGCATCGCCGATCTCAACATCGCCCAGCGCGTGCGGCTGGCCATGCTGGGCTCGCGGGCCGACCGCGCCGTCCTCATCAAGGACAGCAACAAGATCGTCACCCGCGCGGTCATCCGCAGCCCCGCCGTCACCGACGCGGAGGCCATGATGTACGCCGCCCTGAAGTCGCTGCCCGAGGAGATCGTGGGCTACATCGCCCACAACAAGAAGTGGACCCGGCACTACCAGATGAAGAAGCTGCTGGTCTACAACCCGAAGACGCCCGTCGGGGACGCCATGCGCTTCCTCGCCTTCCTGCGCGCCGGCGACCTGAAGTCGGTGGCCCGCAGCCGCGCCATCCCCGGCCCCGTCTCCAAGGCCGCCAGCCAGATGATGAAGAGCCGCCTGCGCTGAGCGGCGGGCGTCAGGTCCGGCCCTGGCGCGTCCGGGCGAGGGCCACGGCCTCGCCGATGCGCAGGTCGTCCATGGCCTCGGCGAACGCGAGGTTCTGGGCCATGACCTGCTCGGTGTGGGCGTCGAACCGGCCCAGATCGTCGATGAGCCCGTCGATGTTCTCGCGGAAGTAGCGCTGCGTCTCCGAGACGAACCGGGTGGACGAGTCGAGGGTGCGGGTGAGCCCGTCCAGGGCGCGCTTCAGCTCCAGCGTCACCACGGCCGCGTCCGCCGCCGCCCCCACCGCGTTGATCTGCCCGCCCACCAGGTCGAGCTGCTCCCCCGCCGCCGTCACGTAGCGCAGGATGTCGCTGCGGAGCTGGGCGATGGTCTCGGCGAGCTGGGCCGTGTGCGCCTTGAGGCGGTCGAGCCGCTCCTCGGCGGTGTCGTAGAGCCGCAGCTTCACCGAGTGCTCGGCCAGCACCCGGCGGGCCCGATCCAGCTCGGCGGTGACCTGGCGGGCCTCGGCGGTGCCCGGCTCCAAGACGGCCAGCCGCCGGTCGAGGGCGTCGCGGTGGGCCTCCACGGCCAGCACATGCTCGGCCGCCAGCTCCTCGTTCTCCGCCGCCTCGATGATCTTGCGGTTGAGCCGATCGATCTCGTCGTACAGGTCGGCCTCGGCGGCCTCGAGCCGGTCGGCGAACGCGGCCGCCTCGGCCAGCCGCGTCTGGCTGGTGGCGTACTGCTCGCGCAGCAGGGCCTCGATGGAGCGCGGGGCCTGGCTCTTCTCGACGCCGGGCAGGAACGCGAAGAAGTCGCGCACCTTGTCCCAGAAGCTGGCCTCGCCCGCGTCGAGGGACCGGCTCAGGCCGTCAAGTCGTTGAATCTCCTGGGAAAGTGCGCCCTGCACCGTGGCGTTGCGGCCCCGCAGGCGCTCCAGCGTGGAGACCTGCTCGGCCTGCCGGCCGCGCTCCGCCTGGATGAGGGTCTCCAGGCTGCCGGCGCTGAGGGCGTCGCCCTTCCAGGGGAGGGTGCGGGTGAGGAGGTCGTCCACGGCGCCCGGATCAGAGGTTCTCGAGCTTGGCGAGGATCTCCTTCATCACCTCGGACGTGCCGCCGCCGATGGTGATGAGGCGGGCGTCCGCCCAGGCGCGGCCGATGCCGTACTCGGTGGTGTAGCCGAAGCCGCCGTAGACCTGCATGCAGTCGTACAGGACGCGCTGCATCAGGTCGCCGGCGAAGAGCTTGGCCATGGTGATCTCGCGGGTGGCCGTCTTCGGGCTCTTCACGAACTTGTCGACGGCGAAGTAGCCCAGGCGGCGGGCGGCCTCGATGCCGGTGAGGTGCTCGGCGAACTTGTGCTTCCAGACCTGGAACTTGCCCACCGGCTTGCCGAAGGCCGACCGCTCCCGCCCGTACTTGATGGCGTTGCGGACCGCCTTCTCCATGCCCGCCACCGAGGCGACGGCGGCGATGAGCCGCTCGCCCTGGAAGTTGGTCATGATGTGGTAGAAGCCCATGTTCTCCTGGCCCAGGACGTAGCGCGCGGGCACGCGGCAGTCCTCGAAGAACAGCTCGGCCGTGTCGCTCGACTTGTTGCCGATCTTCTTGATGCTCTTGCCGACGGTGAAGCCCTTCACGTCGGTGGGGAAGACCAGCAGCGTGATGCCGCCGTAGCCATCCTCGCCGGTGCGGACCGCCAGGGTGATGAAGTCGGCGCGGGTGCCGTTGGTGATCCACAGCTTCTGGCCGTTGATCACGTAGTCATCGCCGTCGCGGCGGGCCGTGGTGCGGATGCTGGCCACGTCGGAGCCGCCGCCCGGCTCGCTCACGCCGAGCGCCGCGATCATGTCCCCCGCGATGGCCGGGGCGAGGAAGTTGCGCTTCACCTCGTCGCTGCCGATCTCGTTGATGATGGGGGTGGCCATGTCGCTCTGGACCATGAGGGCCATGTTCACGCCGGCGTTCTCGGTGTGCACCAGCTCCTCGGCGTAGGCGCAGGTGTACCACCAGTCCAGGCCGAGGCCGCCGTAGGCCGGATCGTGGCCGATGCCCAGCAGGCCCAGGTCGCCGGCCTGCTTGAAGACCTCGCGCGGGAAGATGCCGGTGGCGTCCCACTCCTCGCTGTAGGGGGCGAGGCTCTTGGCGAAGCGGCGGACCGTCTCGCGGAGCTGCTGGTGCTCCGGCGTGAAGATCTCCTTGTCCTGCATGGTGACGCGGGGCTGGCTCATGGGCGCTCCGGGCTGGTGGATCACCGGAGTCTAGCCCGCCTTTCCCCTGGCGTCACCGCCGGATGCAGACCACCGCGGCGTCATCCCCCGAGTTCTCCACCGGGCCGTAGCCGGTGAGGAAGCCGTTGGCGGCGCAGAACCGGTGGATGGCGGCGTTGCAGTCGGAGCCGATGCGCTGCACGCCGTTGCACCCGGGGTGGTGGGTGACGAGGACGCTGTAGCGGGTGCCGACGCCCTCGGCCACGGCCGGCGTCACGCAGGCGACGAGCACGAAGTCGGGGCCGCTCTCGATGGGGCCGAAGCCCGAGACGTGCCCCTGCGCGGCGCACCAGCGGTGGATGGCGGCGTTGCACTCGGGGCCGATGCGCTGGCGGCTGCCGTCGCAGACCTCGTGGCGGGCGGCCAGGTCGGCGAAGCTCACCTGCGCGGGGGCCACCGTCTGCACACAGCCCAGCACCGCCACGTCCCCCGAGTTCTCCACCGGCCCGAAGCCCGACGTCATGCAGTCGCGCGCCGCGCAGAGCCGGTTGATGGCGGCGTTGCAGTCGGGGCCGAGGCGCTGGCCGCTGCCGTTGCAGGGCGGGTGGCGCTGGCTGAGCTCGCCGTACGACGTCTGCACCACCTCGCCGCGCTGGCCCTCGTCGGTCTGCCCATCGCAGTCGTCGTCGACGCCGTTGCAGGCCTCGGGGCCCGGGTCCCCGGGGGTGCACGTGCCGGGCTGGCCCCCCTGGCACTCTCCCTGTCGCTGGCAGGCCCCCACCCCGCAGGTGTCGGCCCCCGCGCCCTCGTCCGTCATGCCGTCGCAGTCGTCGTCCAGGCCGTTGCAGGCCTCGGGCGCGGGCTCCCCCGGCGTGCAGCGATTTGGCTTGCCTTCCAGGCAGTTGGGGGCCTCCCGTCGGCACTCGCCCAGGCCGCAGACGGCCACGTTCAGGCCCTCGTCGACCTCGCCGTCGCAGTCGTCGTCCACCCCGTTGCAGGCCTCGTAGGCCCCGGGGTGGATGCTGCGGTTGGCGTCGTCGCAGTCCACGAACTCGCACGTCGGATCGGTGCCGTAGCCATCGTCGTCCCCGTCGGCCAGGGCGCAGCCGGGCAGCGCGTCGGGGAAGATCTCGGCGTCCTCGACGCCCCGGTCGGGGGTGGCCACCCGGGCGTCGGCGGCGGCGTCGCCCCCGTGGATCGTCGCTGGCCCGGCGGTGCCGGGATCGTCGCACCCGGGGGCGACGGCGAGGAGGAGGGGGAGGAGGGCGCGGCGCATGGCGGCCATGATGCCAGAGAGCCGGGGGCGGGGGAGAGGGCTACGGATCCCGCGACTCGTAGACGAGCATCGTGGGGACCTCGAGGGCCGTGAGGAAGCCGCCCTTGCCGCAGCCGGTGTCGATGCCGAAGACCGCGGGGCCGGCCCAGAGATCGTTGGGATCCTCCGGCGTGTAGCGGGAGAGCTCGGGGGGGAGCTGCCGCGTGGCCGTGTGGCCGATGACCACGGCCTTGCCGCGGTACTCGGCGAAGAAGCGGCGGTCGCGCAGCCAGAGCAGGGCGGTGCGCTGGTTGCCGGTGGTCTCGGCCGGGTGCAGGAAGCGGCCGGCGGCGTCCTCGGGCAGGCCCGCGTGCACGTAGATGGCGTGGTCGTCCTCGTGCCACCACGGCAGCGCGTCCAGCCAGGCGAGCACGTCCGTCGGGAAGAAGTCGCCCAGCAGCATCCGGCGCAGATCCTCGACGGGGGCCCCGGTCCCCGGCGGCGAGACGGGCCGCCCCAGGAAGGAGTCGTACGTCTGCAGGCAGCCGTTGCCGACGGGCAGCACGAACTGCGGCCACTGCCCGCCCAGGGCCCGCAGCCAGCCGTCCTCGTGGTTGCCGCGCAGGCAGATGACCCGCGCCGGCGTCCGGGCCGGCAGGTCCATCAAGAACCGCACGACGCCCGCCGAGTCGGGCCCGCGATCGAGGTAATCCCCCAGAAACACGAGGGTATCGTCCGCGTCGAGGGCGGGCAGCCGGGCCAGCAGGCGCTGGAGCTGGTCGAGGTCGCCGTGGATGTCCCCCACGGCGAAGGTGCGTGCGGCCATGGGCGCTCCTCCGGTTGCGGGCGAGCCTACTCCAGCTTGACGCGCAGCGGGACGTTCACCTGCGCGGTGCCCGACGACGTCTGCAGCAGCGTCACCAGCTCGGCGGTGCAGAAGGTGCTGCACCCGAGCTGCACCGTGCTGTCGAGGGTGAGGCCCTGGATGAGGACGGCCTGGCCCGCCGCCCAGAGGGTGAGGGGGCTGGTGTCGGCGAGGGGCCGCCAGCTCTTGCCCAGCGGCGTGGTGAAGACGACCCAGGCGGACGGGAAGGTCGCGCCCCCGACGAGCTTCTTCTCGAGCGCCAGGTACAGCGAGCCCTTCTTGTCGGGCAGGCGCAGGCGCGCCGTGCACTCCGGGCAGCTCGGGTGCTCGGGCTGGGGGCCGGCCGCGCCGCGCGAGTGGATGTCGACGCCGACCTCGTAGGGGCAGAGGGTGTCGGCGGTGGCGCAGTCGGCCTCGCGCGTCGGGGTGGCGGGGGCCTGGCTGCACAGGCACGCCTCGGCGACGGGGAACGTGAAGCCGTCGGGCAGCGGCGGCGGGGGCGGGGGCAGCGGGCAGGCGGCGACGGCGGGGCAGGCGGCCAGGGCGGCGGCGCAGGCGTCGAGGCCGTCCGGGCGGCCGAACGTGGCGTCGCCGTCCAGGCAGTCCGCCGGGGCGCAGGCCAGCGCGGCCTCGGCGCGGCAGGCGTCCAGCGCGCGGGCGGGCCGGCCCAGGTCGCGCCCGGCCGCGGTGATCAGGCGCTGCAGGTGGCCCGCGTCGGGGACGACGGCGTCGGCGTCCCGGCGCAGCGCGATGAGGCGGGTGAGCGCGCCGGTGGTGAAGGCGGCCGCCACCGAGGTGCCGCTCACCGCCGTCGGGCTGGTGAAGGTCGCCTCGTCGGGCGGATCGGCGCACTGGAACGTGGCGAGGCTCGCCGGCGCCCGCGCGGAGGTGGCGTAGGCGTGCTCGGCCGGGGCCACCAGCGCGGGCTCGGCCCCCTGGATGGCCACGCGGGCGGGGCGGTCGTCGTCGCCCACGCCGCCGATGGCCGCCACCAGGAACCGCGGCGCCTCGCCCGGCCGGCACGTCGGGATCTCGCTCCACGCCGCCGGGAAGAAGAGCGCCGGGGGCGCGGGGGGCGGACCGGCGCAGGCCGAGGGCGGCACGGCGTCGGGCTCCACGTCGAAGAAGGCCCGGTAGATCAAGCGGTTGGCTTCGGGGCGCCCCGGCCGGTTGCCCGCGGCCGCCACCGCGATCACCGGCCGATCGGCGTCCTCGTCGTCGCGGGCCAGCAACAGCGCGTAGCGCACCGCCTCGCCCACCGGATCCTCCACCCCGGCCACGGCGCCGGCGGCGTCGCGGATCGGGCGGGGCAGGCCCAGCTCGGGGGGCCAGCCCAGGCTCAGGTTCAGGAGCAGGGCGCGGCGCCGGTCGGCGTCGGCGATGCCGAGGGCGGCGATGATCCCGCGGGCCACGTCGCCGATGTCGCCATGGCCGGGGGTGCCGAGGACGCGCACGTCGTGCAGGCGGGCCCGCTCCGTGACCTGGCGGATGAGCAGCCCCATGCTGCTGCCGTGGGGGTGGCGCGGCCCCTCGACGTCGCCGCCCGGGAGCGCCACCGCCCGCGCGCCCAGCTCGTCGGCCACCACGGGCTCCATGCCGGTGTCGAGCACGGCGACGTCGGCCACGGGCCGCGCTGGATCGCCGGGCGCGACGGGGGCGAGGCCCACCCGGGCGAGCGCGTAGGCCCGCAGCGCCGGCGTGGCGCGGGGCTCGGTGCCCAGCGCGATGGCGACGCACTCCCGGCCCACGAAGAAGCGCACCTGGCCCTCGGCCGCCTGGCCGGCCCACTGGCGCACGGCCTCGACCAGGGGCGCCAGGGCGTCGGGGCGCACGGGGCGGCCCAGGCGCAGGCGGAAGAAGCGCGCGGGGGCCTCGCCGGCGTGCGGCGTGCCCGGGGGGACGAGGGGGGCGAGCCGCCCGAAGCGGCCGAGCTCGACGTCGGCCCCCACCTCGGCCCGGCACGGGGCGTCGTCGGCGGCGCAGAACCAGCCGGGATCCAGCCCCACCAGCCGGCGGGCCAGGGCCTCGTCGAACCCGGCCGCCGGGGCCGGCCCCTCCACCGGCGCGTCGATGAAGAGCTGGTCCAGCCGGCAGCCCTGCTCGGCGGGCGTGCCGCGGGGCAGGTCCGCGGCCTGGATGGGGGCCTCGGGGGGCGCGGCGTCGGCGAAGGGCGGGCAGCCGGCGTCCAGCGCGCCCGCGTCGGCCGGCCTCGCGTCGGCGGGGCTCGCGTCGGCGGCTCGGGGCAGGCGCTCGCGTCGGCCGGGCTCGCGTCGGCGGGGGCCGCGTCGGCGGGGGCCGCGTCAGCGCCCTGGTCGGCCAGCGTGGCGTCCACGACGGCGCCATCCGGGTCCTCCGGGGCGTCGCCGCCGCCGCGACAGCCGCCGAGCATCACGAGCAGCGCTAGCGAAAAGATGCGTGTGATCATGGACTTGCCTCCGGCTCCCACACCAGCGGGACCCGCAGCCAGCGCAGGTCGGCCCCCTCGGCGGGGGCGGTGAGGGCCGCCACCCGGGCCGCCGGCCCGAGCACGATGTGCAGGGTGCGCGGCCCCGCCGGCCCCTGGAAGAGCGCCGCCCCCCGGGCCTCGACGCGGAAGGCGCCGCCCTCGCCGCGGGTGACGGTGGCCGCGACGGGCCGCAGGCCCCCCGGCCCCTCCGCGAACACCCGGGCGGCCTCGGCCCCGGCGCCCGCCGGCCGCAGCACCAGGCGCAGCGCGCTCTCGGGGCCGAAGGTGGTGGTGATGGCCTCCGGTGCGCGTCGTCTTCAGGCCGCCGAAGGCCCCTCGACGGTGTAGGCCGGCCCGGCGCCCGCGGGCCAGAGCGCCCAGAGGGAAGAGGGCCGCCGCTGCCGCGGCGAGGGTGGCCTGGCAGCCAGGCCGCGCGCCGCCCCTGCGGCAGCGCCGCCTCGCCGCCCGCGCGCGCACGGCGGCGGGCACGGGCTGCCCCAGCGCCACCAGCAGCGCGCGCGCCTCGGGATCCGCCGCGATGGCCGCCTCGTCGCGCCGGGCCACGACGTCGGCGTCGTCGACGGGCGGGCCGGGCGGATCGTCGGGCACCCGCGCGAGGCGCAGGTCCAGGTCATCGCGTTCGATGTGCTTGTCTTGCATGGTCTTTTCCCCCCGCCATGGTGGCGGGGAGGCTCCCCCCTTGTCGAGAGGTTCCGGGGCCGGGGGCCGGTTCTTTCGCGTCGCCCGTCAGGGCCGCCCGCTCAGGGTGAAGACGCCGGCCAGCTCGTCCCCGGCGGCGCGGCGCTCGGCGAGGGCGGCGGCCAGGGCGGGGCCGGGGTGCCGGGCGCCGTCGAGCCGGTAGAAGGCGGCCATGAAGGCGGCGGTGCGGGCGTCATCCACGACCACCGTGGTGGCCAGGACGCTCCGGGCGCCGGCGGCCAGGAAGGCGTCGGGCAGGCCCACCCGCTCGGTGGCGGACAGGGCGCCCGCGCGGCCCGTCTCGCAGCCGCTCAGCACGACGAGCCCGAGGGCCGGCCGCAGGGCGAGCACGTCGGCGAGGGTGAGGCGCTGGTCGTGGGCGAGGCGCAGGTGGGCCTCCCACGGGGAGGCGTCGCTCAGGGCGCCGTGGCCAGCGAAGTGGAAGACTCGCGCGCCGGGCAGGGCCGCGGCGACGGCCTCCCGATCGGCGGCGTCGCCGACGAGCAGCCGGCCCCCCAGATCCGCGGCGACGGCCGCGCCCTCCTGCCGCGCGTGGCGCAGATCGAGGGCCGGATCGGCGACGACGAGCGGCGGCGCGGTGGCGGGGCGGGCCGCGGCGAGGACGCCGGCCCAGGGCAGCCGGCTGACGCGGCCCCCCGCGGCGGCGGGGGGCGGGGCGTCGCCGACGACGTAGGTGTGGGTGGCGGAGAACGTCGTGGGATCAAAGGGTTCGGCCGCCGCCTCCCGGGTGGTGACGAACGCCTGCCCGGCGACGACGGTGTAGACGGCCTCGCCGGGGCCGAGGGCGGCGCGGACGCTGGCCAGGTCGCGGGGCGGCGGCGGCGCGGGGGCCTCGACGTGGGCGTAGGCGGCGGCCAGCAGGCCGGCCAGGTCGTCGCGATCCCGCGCCAGCCCGGCGTCCCAGGCGGGCAGGTCGGCGGGGCGGACGAGATCTCGGCCCCGCGCCCGGGCCTCGAGGGCGTCGCGGGCGCGCTGGTAGCGGTCCAGGGCGGCGGCGAAGGCGGCGCGGCCGGGGGCATCGAGGCGGTCGAGCCGGGCCTGGGCCTCCAGGGCGCGCAGCACATGGGCCCGGTCCGCGTCGGCGACGGCCAGGGCGGCCTCGGCCTCGCCGCCGGCCAGCAGCAGGGCCACGAGGTCGTCGGCGACGGCGCGGCGCGAGGCGAGGAAGGGGGCCCGGCTGGAGGTCAGCGCGGTGCGGGCGGCGCTGGCCCAGAGCTCGGCGAGGGCCGCCTCGAAGCGGGCGCGCGCGGCGGCGGCGTCGCCCTGGCGCAGCGCGACGCGGCCCAGGCCGTGCTGCGCGCGCCAGCCCAGGTCCGCCTCGGTGGCGGCGAGGGCCAGGACCTCCCGGAAGCGGGCGTCGGCCCCGGCGGCGTCGCCGGTGCGCAGGGCCAGCTCCGCCTCGACGAGCCCGGCGTGCCCGCGGGGGAAGGCGTCGTCGGCGCCGGGCAGCGCGGCGAGGGCGCCCAGGTGGCGGCGAACCGCTTGCAGATCGCCCACTTGCAGGGCCAGGCCGGCCAGGTTGGCGAGCGCGGGGGCGGCCAGCTCGGGGTGGCCGAGGGTGGTGAAGAGGGCGCGGGCCTCGGCCAGGTGGGCGCGGGGGGCGGCCGCGGCGTCGGCGTCGCGCACCCCCTGCTGCTCGGCCCACGCCAGGTTCACCAGCCACTCCGCCCGGGCCCGGCCCGCCAGGCCGGCGCCAAGGGGCCGCAGGCGCGCGACGGCCTCGTCGGCCCGGCCCAGGTTCACCAGCACGCCGGCCACATCCCGGGCGACGACGCCGGCCACGTCGTCATCGCCGAGGGCCTCGGCGCGGCGCAGCGCGGCCGTCAGCCAGCGCTCGGCGCCCAGGTGGTCGCCGGTCTTGTGCAGGATCTGCCCGCGGTACTTCTCGTCCAGGGCGAGGCCCGGGCCGTGGTCGAGGGCGGCGTCGACGGCGGTGGCGGCCTCGACGCGGGCCAGCGCCGTCCCGAACCGGCGGGCCCACAGGTGGTGGAAGGCGGCGGCCCGCAGGGCGCGGCTCACCTCGCTCCCCACACCGGCGGCCCGGGCCGCCTCGGCCGCGGCCTCCCAGCCGGCGGCGGGGTCGGGGGCGGCGCGGGCGGCGGCGACGGCCTCGTCGATCTCGTGGAGATCAAAGGAAAAAATCGCGAAGAACCGCGCGACGGGGGCCCCGGCGCGCAGCAACACGACGAGGCCGGCGCCGCCCGGCAGCGCGACGTCCTCGGCGGGGCGCAGCAGGGGGCCCGCCCCCACGAGGGGCACGTCGACCACGCCGGCGCCGAGCAGGCGCAGCGACCAGGGGCCGGGCCCGGCCTCCGCCAGCCGCACGCGGGGGCGGCTGCCGAGCACGCGTATCCCCGGCGCCAGCACGGCCCGGGCGCCCAGCAGGGTGGCCGCCACGGGCGTCGGCGGCGGGGGCGCGCTGCAGCCCAGGAGGGCCCCGACGACGAGGAGGGTGCGGATCACCGCCCGAGCATACGCCCCCCCTCCCACCCCGTCCCCTCCCCGTGTAGAGTCGACGCCGCACCACCCGCCGAGGCCTCCATGGAGATCCAAGCTCTCGCCCTCACGGACATCGGCCGTGTGAAGCCGTCGAACGAGGACACCTTCCTCATCGACCAGGACCTGCGCCTCTACATCGTCGCGGACGGCATGGGTGGGCACGCGGCCGGGGAGGTCGCCTCCCAGATGGCCATCGAGGAGGTGCAGCGCTTCGTCCAGCAGCACCGCGACCGGGTGGACCAGTTCATCCAGACGAGCGAGGGCCGCGAGCGGGTGCTGGAGGTGCTGGAGCACGCCGTCCGCCACGCCGGCCAGCTCATCTACCAGACCGGCCAGGCCCAGCCCGAGAAGCGGGGCATGGGCACGACGTGCTCCCTGCTCCTGCTGACGCCCCGGCGAGGCTTCATCGCCCATGTGGGCGACAGCCGCGTCTACCTGTCCCGCCAGGACGAGGTGGTGCAGCTCACCGAGGATCACTCCCTCATCAACGAGCTCATCAAGCGCGGCCGCCTGCGCCCCGAGGACGCCGCCCGGGCCCCGTACCGCAACGCCGTCACCCGGGCGGTGGGCGTGCACGCCGACGTCCAGGTCGACACCATGAGCTTCGAGCTGGCGGCGGGGGATCGCTTCGTCCTGTGCAGCGACGGCCTGGTCGAGTACCTGCGCACCGACGGCGAGATCGTGGAGGTGCTCAAGAAGCACACCTTCAACGACGCGCCCCGCGCCTTCATCGAGCTGGCCAACGCCCGGGGCGGCAAGGACAACATCACCGCCCTCATCGTGCACTTCGCCGGGGCGGGCAAGACGCCCACCCAGGAGGACATCGCCCTCAAGCTGACGGCCCTGCGGCGGATGCCCCTCTTCCAGCACCTCGAGTACGTGGAGCTGATGGCGGTGCTGAACATCTGCCGGCTGGTCAACTACAGCGCCGGCGGCGAGATCTTCCGCGAGGGCGATCCGGGCACCGAGATGTACGTCGTGCTCGGGGGGCTGGTGCGCATCCTGAAGGGCGACGTGGAGCTGGCCCAGGTGGGCAAGGGCGGCCACTTCGGCGAGATGTCCATCATGGACAAGGGGCCGCGCTCGGCGGCGGCCACCGCCCAGGCCGCGACGACGCTCATCGTGGTGGGGCGCCGCCCGCTCTTCCGGCTGATGCGCGAGAACAAGGACATCGCGGTGAAGCTCCTGTGGTGCTTCGTCCAGGTGCTCAACCAGCGCCTGCGCATCACCAACGACGACCTCAAGCAGGCCCTGGCGCCCCTGGAGCTGGACGCCATGTTCGGCGAGGAGGATGAGGACTGATGGGGCAGCCCATCCGCGATCCCGCCACCGTCTACTTCTGCGTGGATCTGGAGGCCTCGGGCCCCGTGCCCGGCCTGTTCAACCTGGTCTCCATCGGCGGCGTCGTCGTGCGCCTGGCCGGGGATCGCCACGTCGTCGGCGACAGCTTCTATTACGAGATCAAGCCCGACTTCGAGGGCTTCGATCCCGGCGCCGAGGCCATCCACAAGCTCTCGCGGGCGCACCTGGAGGCCGAGGGCCGCCCGGCGCGCGAGGTGCTCGCGGCCATCACGGCGTTCGTGAAGGCCCAGGTCGGGCCGGGCGAGCGGCCCCTCTTCGTCGGGCACAACGCCCCCTTCGACTGGATGTACACGGCCTGGTACTTCGCCTGGGCGGGCATGGAAAACCCCTTTGGTTACAACGCCCTGGACACGAAGGCCCTGGCCATGGGCACCCACCGCCTGCCGTGGAAGCAGACGAACAAGGAGCGCCTGGAGGCCCTCCACCCGGGCCTCGTGCCCCCCGATCCCGACCTCGTGCACAACGCCCTCGCGGACGCCCGCTTCCAGGCCGACATCCTGATCGCCCTGCTCGACGCGTAGCCCGCCGTGTGGCCCGCCTACATCGCCGCCGCCACGCTGGGGGCGGCGCTGCTCTTCCTCGTCCAGCCCCTGCTCGCCCGCGTCATCCTGCCCTGGTTCGGCGGCACCCCCGCCGTCTGGACGGCGTGCCTGCTCTTCTTCCAGACGGCGCTCTTGCTGGGCTACGCCTGGGCCCATGTGGCCGGCCGGTCGCGGCGAGGCGTGCTGCTGCACCTGGGCCTCGTGGCGGCGTCGCTGCTCACCCTGCCCATCACCCCGGACGCGGCCTGGCAGCCGACCCCCGGCGCCGAGCCCGTCGCCCGCATCCTCGCGCTGCTGGGGGCGTCCGTCGGCCTGCCCTACCTGGCGCTGGCGGCGACGGCCCCGCTGCTGCAGGCCCGCGCGGTGGCCGCCGGGGCCGGCGCCGTCCACCGGCTCTACGGCTGGTCGAACGCGGGCTCGCTGGTGGGCCTGCTGGCGTTCCCGCTGGCTCTGCAGCCGACGCTGGGCGTCGGCGTCCAGACGGCGCTGTGGTCGTGGGCCTACGCCGCCTTCGCGGTGGTGCTGGCCCTGGCGCTCTGGCCCGGGCGGCACCACCCGCCGGCCGTCGCCGCCGAGGCCGGGGCCCCGCCCGCCCGGGGGGACGCCGCCCGCTGGCTGCTGCTCTCGCTGGCCGGCGCCACCCTGCTGATGGCCGTGACGGAGGCGCTGAGCCAGGATCTCAGCGTCACGCCGCTGCTCTGGGTGCTGCCCCTCGGCCTCTACCTGGCCTCGTTCATCGTGGCGTTCGGGCGGGAGCGCTGGGTGGGGCGCCGCCTCTTCAGCCCGCTGCTCATGGTGGCCCTGGCGGCGTTCGTCGCGCTGCTGCACCTGGGCTACCGCGCCCACTGGGCCGTGCAGCTCGGTGGCTGGTGCGGCGCGCTCTTCGTGGCCTGCACCTTCTGCCATGGCGAGCTCGTGCGGCGGCGCCCGGGGCCGGGGCACCTGACGGCCTTCTACCTCTGGATGGCCGCGGGCGGGGCGCTGGCCGGGGTGCTCGTGGGGGTGGTGGCGCCCCGCGTCTTCCCCTTCGGGCTGGAGCTGCACCTGGCAGTGCTGGGCACCTGGGGGCTGTGGCTGTGGACGCGCCCCCGGCCGACCGCGGACTTCGCCCCCCGGGACGGCCAGCGCCTGCTGGCCCTGGGGCTGGGCCTCGCCCTCGCCGCCGGCCTGGGCCTGCACGCCTGGCAGCGCGCCCGGGGCGCGGAGCTTTTCCGCAGCTTTTTCGGGATGTTGCAGGTGAAGCGCTACACGCTCCAGACGGGGCGCGAGCTGGTGCACCTGCTCGATGGGCGCATCAGCCATGGCTTCCAGTTCACGGACGAGCCCCGGCGGCGCCGGCCGACGGCCTACTTCGCGCCCGACACCGGGGTCGGCCGCCTGCTGGCCCTGCCCGGCGCGGACCGCCACCTGGGCGTCGTGGGCCTGGGGGCGGGCACGCTGGCGGCCTACGGGCGGCCGGGGGACCGGGTGCGCTTCTACGAGATCAACCCCGACGTCGTGCGGGTGGCCGAGACGCGCTTCACCTGGCTGGCCGACTCGGCGGCGGCGGTGACGGTCGTCGAGGGCGACGGCCGCCTGGCCCTGGCCGCCGAGCCCCCCCAGGGCTTCTGGGCCCTGGTGCTCGACGCCTTCAGCGGCGACGCCATCCCCACGCACCTGCTCACCCGGGAGTCGCTGGCCCTGTACCTGGGCCACCTGCGCCCGGGGGGCTTCCTGGCGGTGAACGTCTCGAACCGGCACGCGGCGCTGTGGCGGGTGGTCGCCGGGCTGGCCCAGGAGGCCGGCCTGGCCTGGATCTTCATCCGGCACGCCGAGCCATCGCCCCTCGGCCCCTACCGCAGCGACTGGATGATCCTGGCGAAGGAGGCGGCGGCGCTCGATCCGCTGCGGCCGGCGGCCTCGGCGCCCGAGGCCGGGGCGCCGGTGGTGTGGACGGACGACTTCGCGCCGCTGCTACCGCTTCTTCGGTCCCCGTGACGCCGGCAGCCAGCCCGGGCCGCGGGGCCCCACGGCGCGCAGGTCGTCGGGCCACGGGCTCTCGAAGTGCAGCTCCTCCCCGGTGATGGGGTGGGGCAGGGTGAGGCGGCCGGCGTGGAGCGCCTGGCGGGGGGCGCCGCTGTTGCGCCCGTAGACCTGATCCCCCAGGACCGGGTGGCCGATCTCGCTGAGGTGGATGCGGATCTGGTGCGTGCGCCCCGTCTCGATGCGCACCTCCAGCGCGGCCCGCTCGGGGCTGGTGGCCACGGTGCGGTAGCGCGTCACGCCCTGCCGCCCCTGGTCGCCCGCGGGCGGGATGGGGGCGTCGTAGGCCAGGATCTGGCGCAGGCCGTCCTGGGAGCCGCGGTAGCCATCCCCGCGGTCGCGCATGAGGTCGCTGACGATGGTGGCCGCCGGGATGCGCGGGATGCCCTGCACGACGCAGAAGTACACCCGCTTCGCCCGGTGCTCGTCGATGATGGTCCGCAGGCCGCGGGCGGCCACGATGGAGCGGGCGAACACCATCAGGCCCGACGTCAGCTTGTCGAGGCGGTGGACGACCTTGGCCACGCGGGGGCCGCGGCAGAGGGCCAGGGCCCCGTCGAGGGCGGTGGGCTCCGTCTCCGTCGACAGCGGCGCGCTGAGCAGGCCCGAGGGCTTGTCCACCACGAGGATGTGCGGATCCCGGTAGACCAGGCGGACGCCCAGGGGCTCCGTGCGGGCGGGGCGCGGCGCGTTCATGTCCAGGCGCAGGGGATCGCCCGCCTGCACGCTCGCGCCGGGATCGAGGACCCGGCGCCCGTGGACGCTGACCTTGCCGGAGTGGATGGCCCGCTTCGCGGCGCCCCCGGTCAGGCCGAAGGCGACGCGGACGGCGGCGTCGAGGCGGCCGTCGGCCGGGGCTGCGTGGGTGGCGTCGCTCACGCGCGGTAGATGGTGACCTTCTCCATCACGATGGGCGTGCGGGGCTTGTCCCGCGCGTCCCGAGGCTCGCGGGTCATGGCCTTGATCAGCTCCACGCCCTCGACCACCTCGCCGAAGATGGCGTGCTTGCCGTCCAGCCAGGGGGTCGCGACCTCCGTGATGAAGAACTGGCTGCCGCCGGTGTTGGGGCCGGCGTTGGCCATGCTGAAGAGGCCGCCCCGGGTGTGGCGCAGGCCAGGGGCGAACTCGTCGCGGATGCGGTAGCCGGGGCCGCCGAAGCCCTGCCCATGCGGGCAGCCGGCCTGCACCATGAAGTCGGGGATGACCCGGTGGAAGATGATGCCGTCGTAGAAGGGCTGGCCCGTGGTCTGGCCGGTGGCGAGGCCGACGAAGTTGGCCACCGTCTGCGGGGCCTCCTTCTCGAACAGGCGGCCCTTGATGGTGCCGAGGCGGGTCTGGATCTCGACGTAGAGATCGCCCTGACCGGGGACGTCGACGGGCGGCGGATCGAAGAACTGGCTCATGGTGGCTCCGTGCAAGCTGCGGCGGGGGACGATAGGCCAGCCCTCGCCGAGGTGCAATCCTGGGCGTCGTCTCCCTGGAAAAACACAGTCAAATGATGGGAATATGTTCCGGAGGGCGTCGCCCGCCGGATCCTGCATCCAGAGGCGCCCTTGTGGATGGTTCCGAGGTCTGCTTGTCTGAGTCCCGCATGAGCGATCTGGCCCTCATCACGGGGGGCGCCGTCCGCGTCGGCGCCGCCACCAGCCGCGCGCTCGCCGAGGCGGGCTACACGGTCGTGATCCACGCGCGGCGCCACCTGGCGGCGGCGGAGGCCCTGGCCGCGGAGCTGGGCGGCCACGCCCTGGGGGCCGATCTCGCCGACCGCGCGGCCCTCGAAGATCTGATGGACGCCGTCGCCGGGCTGCCCGGCCGCCTGGCCGTGCTCGTGAACAACGCCGCCGTCTTCGAGCGCGCCGCGCCGGAGGCGGTGTCTGCCGATGTGTTCGATTCACACCTCGAGATCAACCTGCGGGCACCGTTCCGTCTGGCGCAACGAGCGCACGGATTGATGCAGCCAGCGGGACACATTGTGAACATTCTGGATATCAGTGCCCTGCGGCCGTACCCCGGCTACGCCCACTACAGCGCCGCCAAGGCCGGCCTGCTGGCGCTGACGACGGGCCTCGCGGCCGCCTGGGCCCCCGCGATCCGGGTCAACGCCGTCTCCCCCGGACCCGTGCTCGCCCCCGAGGGCGCGGCCGATCCGAGCGGCTTCAACACACGTACAGCGCAGAGCCCGCAGGGCCGCGCCCCCGGAGCGGCCGCAGTCGCCGCTGCGGTTCGCTTTCTGGTAGAAGGACCCCACGGCATCACCGGCGAGGTCATCCATGTGGATGCCGGCCGACGATCGGTCTGGTGAAAGGAGGACCCGTGAGCGAGTCCTGCATCGTGCTGGCCACGGACCTCTCGGCCCACGCCGCCCCGGCGGCGCGGTGGGCCGCCCGGGTGGGCGCCGCCCTCGGCGCCCGCGTCGTGGTCGCCCACGTCATCGAGATCAGCCTGAAGAGCTGGCTGGCCTCCCGCTACGACATCCTCGCTGATGACGAGAAGCGCGGCCGGGCCGAGGCCCGCGTGAGCGAGTGGTACCGCGAGGCGACGGGCTCCGCCCCGGACGCCGTGGATCTGCGGGTGAACACCTGCTTCAACGGCCTCTCCGAGGCGGTGCAGGCCCATGGCGCCTCGCTGCTGGTCATGGCGCCCACGGGCAAGAGCACCCTCGCGCAGATCGTGGTGGGCTCCCGCGTGCAGGACATCGCCAGCCGCCCTCCCTGCGCGCTGGTCGTCGCCGCCAGCGACCACCTCCCGGCCCGCATCGGGGCGGCCACCGACTTCTCCCCGGGCTCGGCCGTGGCCATGGCCCGCGCCGGGGAGCTGGCCCGGGCCACGGGCGCCGGCCTGGTGGCCCTGCACGTGGCCGAGGTGCCGGATCTGCCCGCGTTTGAAGAGGATCTCTTCGCCGACAGCTTCGAGACGTTCTACGCCGAGGCCCGGGAGACGCTGGGCAAGACGGCCGGTGAGGCCTTCGGCGACGGCGTCGTCGCCGAGCAGGAGGTCCTGCACGGCCGCGCCGAGCTCGCCCTGGACGAGTACGCCCGGGGCCGCGGCCTCGACCTCCTCGTGCTGGGCCAGACCGGCCACGACTCGGTGCTGGGGGACATGCTCGGCTCGGTGCCCCGCAGCCTCATCGGCCGCCTGCCTTGTTCCATCCTCGTCGTCCCGGTGGAGCGAACATGAACCTGCGCACCTACCACCACGGCGACCTGCGCCGCGCCCTGCTGGACGCCGCGGTCCGCCACATCGCGACCGATGGGGTGGACGCCTTGAGCCTGCGGGCCCTCGCCCGCGACGTCGGCGTCACCCACGCCGCGCCCTACCGCCACTTCGAGAGCAAGGGCCACCTGCTCGCCGCCATCGCCGAGGAGGGCTTCCAGATCCTCAACACGATGGTCGGCCCGATCTTCGGGGGGGGGGCCGACCTGCGGCAGGCCTTCCGGGAGTCCGGGGCCATCTACGTGCGCTTCGCCGTGGAGCACCCGGGCTACTTCAAGGTGATGTACGGCCCCACCCGCCTCACCGCGGGCTACGCCGAGGGCCTCGATTCCGCCGGCCCCCAGGAGCTGGCGAAGTACGAGATGCTGGTGGCTCCGCTCTGCACCGACGGACGCAGCCCCCGCGGGGTGGCCCTGGCCAGCTGGGCCATGGTCCACGGCATCGCCATGCTGCTGGTGGACGGCCGCCTGCGGCCCGACCTCTTCGGCCTGGCCGACGACGACTACACGGGCCTGGTGAAGGTCATCACGGACAGCTACCTGCCCTGATCGGCCCCCGCGAACGCGCAGATGGGGCACCGCGCGGCGTCGTGCCCCCGCGCCGGACAGAAGGCCCGCCCGAAGAAAATGATCTGCAGGTGCAGGCGGTTCCAGCGCTCCCGCGGGAAGAGCCGCTTCAGATCCGCCTCGGTGGTCTGGACGTTGCGCCCCGACGTCAGGCCCCAGCGCTGCGCGAGCCGGTGGATGTGGGTGTCCACCGGGAAGGCGGGCACGCCGAACGCCTGGGCCATGACCACCGAGGCCGTCTTGTGGCCCACGCCGGGCAGCGCCTCCAGGGCCTCGAAGTCGGCCGGCACCTGCCCGCCGTGGCGCTCGACGAGCAGCGCCGCCATGGCCTTGAGGTTGCGCGCCTTGGTGGGAGCCAGCCCGATTTCTCGAATGAGTTCGCGAATCTGGGCCTCGGGCAGCGCCGCCATGGCGGCGGGCGTGTCGGCCAGGGCGAAGAGGCCAGGGGTGACCTCGTTGACCTTCTTGTCGGTCGTCTGCGCCGAGAGCATCACCGCCACGAGCAGCGTGTAGGCGTCGTGGTGGTCGAGGGGCACCGGCACCTCGGGGAAGAGCTCTTCGAGCACCGCCTGGATGCGGTCGACCTTCTCGGCCGTGGTCACGGCTCGTCCATCTCGAAGACGTAGCCGCCGCCGAGCCAGACGCTGAACGCGAGCTGGTCGGCGCGCTCCGAGACGGAGGGCGACCAGCCGCCGCGCACATCGACCTGCCACGGGCCGATGCGCCAGTCGGCGAGGGCGCCCACGCCGAGGAGGGTGGCCACCTCGTCGTCGGCCCCGACGCGGTCGGGGTCGCTGAGGAGCACGGCGCCGACGACGGGGCCGACCTCCACGTCGGGGGACACGGCGAAGTGCCAGCTCCACGACCCGGCGAGGTAGCGCTCCGACAGCCAGGAGGCCCAGGGCGCCCCGGGCAGCGTCACCGAGTAGGGCCCGGCGCCGCCGATGCGGTCGCGGGTGAGGTCGTCGCCGCCCTCGCCGAAGACGGCCGTCTCGGTGAGCTGGGTGCGCACGGCCGGCACGATCTGCCAGCCCGCCTGGAGCCACTGACGGACGCGGGGCGCGAAGGGATCGGGGGCGTTGCGGGGATCCGTCACGGCGAACGCGTCGGCGTCGAGGGCGCCCCACGGCTGGTCGTTGGAGCGGGCGTCGACGCCCAGCTCGAGGCCGGCGGCGACGCCACGCAGCCGCGGGAAGAAGCGGTGCCGATCGCGCCAGGCCGCGTCATCCGCCAGGTTCCACCAGGTGTAGCGGAGGCGGGGCTCGAAGACCCAGGCGTTGGGCGGCAGCGTCAGGGCCGGGTTCGTCGCCCGATCGCCGTCCTCGATGGGGTTGAAGAGGAAGCGGCGGCCGCCGATCTCGAGGTCCAGCCACGTCCGCGGCGCGATGCGGGCCTTGCCGTACGCCTTGAAGCCCAGGTAGCTGGCCCAGAACCCGCGGCCCGGCGTCGTCACCCCGTTCTGGTAGTAGTCGGGCAGCAGCCCCGCGACGCGGAACTCCGAGGTGATGGCGGCGCCCACCTCCACATCCGGGTTGATGCGCACGCCGTCGACGCTGAAGCGGAGGGTGTCCGTGTTCAGCTCGACGCCCAGGCGCCCGCCCCGCCACAGGGGCTTCGTGTCCCAGGCGGCGAGCAGGACGCCGTGCACCGGGCTGACCTCGTCGTTCCAGCCCTCGACGGCCACGGCGGTGGTGAAGCGGTCGGCCGCGGCCGCGCCGGGCAGGACGGCGATCAGGGCGAAGAGGGCAGATCGGGTCACAGGGGCCTCCGTGTCGGCAGGCCCGAGGGAGTACCGCGTCACGCCGCGGGGGACAAGCGGCAGGCACGCCCCGCGGGCATTCCGGCGCAAACTTCTCCCAGGGGATCGTCCCTGCGCGGTCGGCGGTCGCGCAAGGTCTGTGCGCCCGACCGCCACCGAAGTATGCTGCCCCGCAGGCGGTCGGGGGAATGCGCGCGGCTGGCGCGGATTTCGGTCGATCGCGGCGCGCTCGCCGGCGCGGTGGGCTGCCCCCGAGGAGGATCCCGATGCCCTGGCCTTTCCTGCCCCCGAACCCCGACACGTTCCCCGCCCCCCACGACGGCGAGCTGTTCGTCTTCAGCCTGACGCTGACGGGCATGCGCCCCTACGACGAGCAGGCCGACCACAGCTTCCTGGTCGACCAGGCCACGGCCTCGGTCTACATGCCCATCGTGGAGAGCCCGACGGCGTACAAGTACCGGGGCATCTGCATGGCTGCGCTGCCTCGGGTGGGTACGACCGCCACCTACAAAGGCACCTACGTGCCCCTTGGGAAGTCCAACACACACGACGTCGCCGTGGACGCCCGCCAGCTCACGGGGGGCATCACCAGCGTGGCCGTGCAGCGGTCGGGCAGCAAGGCCATCTTCACCGTCGGGGTGGACACGGGGGGCACCTCCGGGCTCTCGGTCGTGGCGGCCCCGTACATGCCCACCGCGCTGCGATTTGCCAGCGAAAGCGCGTACATGGCGGCCGGCGACATCGAGGCCGTCCCCACCGCCTCCACCACCGTGAAGCTCACGGTGACCGCGGGCAGCCTCACCCACTACGGCGTCTTCCTGGCCAGCGGCCTGCCCAGCAGCATCAACCCGCGCTCGGCCGGTCGCCTGGTGAAGATCTAGCCATTCGAGGCTTGACTCCCGCCATCCTTTTTGAGATCGTACCCGGGCGAGTCCACTCCAACCGGCTGTAACCTGCCCAACAGCTGGCGGACTTGCACATGGTTTTTGTGTCGAATGCCCGACGGCACAAGAACCGGGGGTAGCAGGCTCCTGCCCGATACTGCTACCCCCATTTTTTTTGCCTGCAGTGTTAGTTATGTTGGTTTTATCGGCGCTCAGCCCGGCGGCACACAGTCCTCGAGCAGCGCCGTCAGGGCCTCCACCTTCTCGGTGCGGCCGAGGCGCTCGTACTGCGCCCGCGCGTCCTCGAGCGGCACCACCGCGCCGGTGGCGCCCTGCTCCAGCAGCAAGCGGCCCAGGGCCTCGCCCGAGGCGGCGATGCCCGCCGCGTGGCCGAGCTGCCGGTTGAGGGCGAAGGCGGACTGCAGCTCGATGAGGGCGTTGTCGGGGTGCCCGCGGCGCGCCTCGATCTGGCCGATGTTCAGCCGCGTCACGGCCATGCCGTCCAGGTCGTCGAGCCGCTCGAAGGTGCGCAGCCGCTCCCGGTGCAGCATCAGGGCCTCGTCGAACTCGCCGCGCGCCGCCTTGATGTGGGCCACGTCGCCCTGGGCGATGGCCTTGCCCTGCACGTGGCCGAGGGACTCGAAGATGCGCAGGCGGTCTTCGTGCAGGCGCAGCGCCTCGTCGAGCTGGTTGCGGGCCGCCAGGATGCGGGCGACGTCGCCCATGGCGATGGCCAGGCCCTGCTCGGCCCCGAGATCCGAGAGCGTCTGCATGCGCTGCCGGTGCATGCGCAGGGCGCCCTCGTCATCCCCACGGGCGGCCTTGATGCGGGCGATGTCGCCGAGGGCGACGGCCTTGTCCACCTCGGCGCCCTGCTCGTCGAAGACGGCGAGGGCGCGGTAGTGCAGGGCCTGGGCGTTCTCGAGGTCGCCGCGGGCGGCGTAGATGCGGGCCATGCGCGTCCACGTCATGGCCAGCTCGCGCACCGCGCCGAGGTCCTGGTAGATGCGCAGGCGCTCCTCGTGCAGCGTCAGCGCGGCCTCGGGCTCGCCCCGGTTGACGTGGAGCTGGGCCAGCACGCCGAGCAGCGAGCCGCGGGCGGCCGATCCCCGGGGGGTGAGGGCCAGGGCCTCGGTGCAGTGCTGCTCGGCCCGCGACATCGTCTTGCGATCGCCGGCCGTCGAGACGAGATCCCAGCCCAGCTCGGCGCAGGCGGCCCCCATGGCCAGCCGGAAGACCTCGGGCGAGTCGCGCTCGACGTCGTGGAAGAGGCCCTGGAAGGCCTTCTCCCGCTCCGGCAGGCGCCCGGGGCCACGGGCGGCGTGGAAGCGCAGCAGCCGCTCGATGGCCCGGCGCAGGGGCTCGGCCTCGGGCGTCTCGGAGGGACGGCCGACGGCGCGCAGCGTCTGCACCGCCTTGCGGGCCAGGGCGGGCTGGATGTCCTGCACGTAGTTCGGCAGCGTGGCGAGCTGGTCGAGCACCTCCAGGGCGCCCTCCAGCCGGCTGGCCACGGTGGCCTTGCGCAGCGTCGGCCCGTCCAGTCGCACCAGCTCCGCCCGCAGCGCCGTGAGCACCTCGTGCCAGAGGCGATCCCCCGAGCGGGGCCGGAAGGCCTCGGGCTGGGGCGACTCGTCGGGCACGGGCTCGGGGGCCTGGGCGGCCACGGTCAGGGGCGGCAGCGGCTGCGACGCCTCGTCCCCGCGCTCCGCCGTGTGGCGCCGCAGGGTGTCCAGGCACATGTCCCGGGCGGTCTTGTTCTCCAGGATGCGGGGCAGGGGGCCGGGGGTGAAGTCGCCGCCGGCGTAGCGGCCGAGGCCCACTTTCTCCAGCTCTTCCGCGGCCTTGAGGCGCACGACCCCTTCGCTGGGCTGGTCGAAGAGCAGCAGATCGACGCAGCTCGCGAGCAGCCGCGGCTCGACGCGCATGATGCGCCACGCCAGGTGGCGGCCGGCGACGTGCCACAAGCTGTGCTCGTAGTCGGTGCTGCGGGTGCCCAGGGTGCTGAAGGCGAGCCGGTGGCTCATGGTGGCCTCCAGCAGGCTCAGGAGCTCCGCCGTGTCCGTCGTCAGGCGCGTGGCCAGGCGGACGGGGAGCTGCGCGACGCCCAGGTCTTTCAGCGGGTGGTCGGGATCCGCCACGTTGCGCCGGATGAGGGTGACGAGGTGCTCCTGGAGGAAGCGCTCCTGCCAGCCGTAGCCCTCGTCGCCGTGGATCTGGTCGACGGGCTCGGCGAACTGGACGAGCTGGTAGCGGCCCTGCAGGCGGGCGAGCTGGGGCTCGGCCTGCTCCGGGGTGACGTCGGGGGCCACGCGGACGACGACGACGGCGCGCTCGGGCTGGCGCAGGCCGTGGTTGCCGGGCAGCGGCAGGGCCTCCCAGGGCACCTCGACGAAGAACGACACCCCCTCGACCAGGTGGCTGAGCAGCCAGGCCAGCCGCAGGGACTCCGACTCGGTGTGGTACCACGGCAGCAGGTAGCGCCCCGGCGGCAGGGCGCAGCGCGGCGTGCCTTCCCCGCCGACGCGGAGGGGCAGCAGCCACATCAGCCGAAGACGCCGTACTTGGGGTGCAGGAAGTAGAGCTCCGGGTCCAGCTTGAACTGGGTCGGGTTCCAGAAGTCGTGGGGCAGGATGACCTGGCGGTCCTGCATCTGGCTGAAGATGGCCCGGTTGTGGCCGCAGGCCTCCAGCACCACCGAGGCGTCGAGGATGGCGTCGGGGTCGGGGAACGCGGCCGCCAGGGCGTGCAGGATGCGGACGTCCAGGTTGGAGTACTGGGTCTCCAGGTAGGCGTCGAAGCCCTCGGCCAGCCGCTCGCTGCGGTAAAAACCCTCTTCAAACAAGAACTTGGTCCAGAGCAGGTACGCGACGGGCGTGGGGGCGATGCCGCTGAGGCGCTCGGTGACGGCCGTGGCCTCCTCGGTGGCGAGGGCGTCGCAGATCGCGGGGCGCTCCTCCTCCAGGCGGCGGGCCAGGATCTCGCGCAGCACCTCGGGGGGCACGGGCCGCAGCACGCGCTGGTTGGAGATGTCCCGCGAGACGACCCCCGTGTAGTACTTGCGCATGTTCAAGACGAGGGCGACGGGGGCCCGCTTGAGCTCCAGGACGTGCTCCACGTCGCGGCGCACGCGGTCGCGCTCCTCGGCGCTGCGGTACTCGTGGCGCAGCTCGTCGATGTTGTCGAGGTAGAGGACGCAGTGGAAGCCCTGGCTGCGGATGTCCTCGAACATGGCCACGAGGGCCTCGCCGATGCCCTGATCGTCGAAGTTCACCGAGCCGGTGAGCGACTTCACCTCGCGGTCCGTGAGCTCCAGCGAGACGCCGAAGTTCAGCTTCAGGGCGCTCAGCAGCGACCGGCGGCCCCCGAGGCGCGCGGCGAGCTGGAACTGGCGCACCTGCTCGTGGGCGACCTTCAGCTCCACGCGATCGAGCTGGCTGAGCTGGCGCAGGAGCTGGGCGGTGGCGAGCAGGCTGTCGGGCACCCGGGCGCCGGCGACGTGCAGCGAGGCCAGCTCGTGCACCGCCTGGTTGGCCACCGCGCTCAGGACGCCGCGGCGCTCGTGGCAGGAGCGGCAGTCGACCGTCATGAAGAGGGTGTTGGCCGAGAAGTCGGCCCGCAGGTCCTCCAGCACGCGGCGGGTGAGGATGGACTTGCCCACCCCCTTCTCGCCCGTGACGCAGATGGCCCGGCCCTCCGACTCGGCCGCCACCTGCAGGTAGCGGCTGAGGACCTCGGTGAGCCAGCGGACGTCGCGCTCCCGATCGACCATCTGGCGCGGATCCAGGTCGGTCGGGTTGAGGCGATCGAAGAACATCGGCACGTCGTGGGCGGCGCTCATGGCGCGGATCGTATGCCGGGGGGCCCGGGAGCGTAAAGCGGAACGCGAGGTTGCGCCTCCTCGGCCCCCCGTGGGATCGTGCGCCGCTTCGAGCCTGTGCAGGAGGAGGGCATGGCCCTGTCCCGCTGCGGGTGGCTCATGCTGTGGGCGTTCGCGTGCACGCCCCAGACGGCCCCCCCCGAGCCGGCCAGCCCGCTGGCCCCCGCCCGCGACCGCCCCGCGTCGCCCAAGCCGCCGCCGGCGCCGAGCACCTGCCCGGCCTCGAAGGAGGCCCCGTCGCCGCTGCCCGGGGTCACGCAGGCCGAGCGCACCGCGGCGTACTGGATCGAGCGGGCGGCGACCTACGGCCCGGTGGACGCCCCCCTCCTGACCCCCGAGGACGCCGACGCCCACGACGCGGCCTTCCGCGAGCCGGCCCTCGAGCGCCCCTACGCCGTCTATGATCTGGAGGGCCCCGTCGACACGGCGGCCCTGAAGGGCGAGCTGCAGGAGCGCTTCGACTGGCTGGCCGAGCGCTTCAGCCAGCAGAAGTACGTGGATGGCAACGGGAATCCGACCAGCATCGACGCCGCGCGCACCCAGGCCGACCTGGCGCTGCGGGCCACGTCGGAGCTGCGCGTCGCCCTGGGGCAGATCCAGGTCTACTGCGCCCCGACCACCGCGGCGTTCTTCACCCCCAGCCTCGACAAGCGCTTCGACCGCAACCACTGCTCCGGCCTGTCGCCCCAGGAGGTCGTGCAGGTGCTGGTGGAGTGGCCGGGGGGCATGCGCCTCGTGCGCACGCGCTACGTCTACGGCTGGATCGCCGGCGACGCGCCCCTCTCGCCGCCGGTGCCGGCGGGCGAGGCGGCGGCCTGGATCCACGGCCCGTACGGGCAGGTCACCGCCGCGGGGGACGCGCTGCCGGTGGGCACGCGCCTGCCCCTGGCAGACGGCGGCGCCCGCGTGGCCGACGCGAGCGGCTTTCGCACGCTGGACGCCGGGGGCCTGCGCTCGACGGCCCGCCCGCTGACCCGGCGGGCGCTGCTGGAGGAGGCCTTCAGCCGCCTGGACCAGCCCTACGGCTGGGGCGGCGTCGGCGGCGGCCGCGACTGCTCCGACTACCTGATGGACGTCTTCGGCAGCTTCGGCGTCGAGCTGCCCCGGCACAGCGCGTCCCAGGCGGCGGCGGGGTCGTTCTCCCTCGACCTGACGACCATCAAGGACGAGGGCGAGCGGCTGCGCCTCATCGAGTCGGCGGCCCAGCGCGGCGTCGTGCTGCTGCACTTCCCCGGCCACATCATGCTGTACCTCGGCAAGAACGCCGACGGCCGCCCCATGGCCATCCACGCGTTCGCCGAGTACCTGGAGCCCTGCGACCGGCCCGACCCGGCCCGCCCCGAGACGCCCGAGACGCTGCTGACGGTCGATCGCATCCAGGTCAGCGATCTGGAGCTGGGCCGCGGCACCTCCCGCACGGCCTTCATCGAGCGCATCACCAAGGTCACCGTCTTCGGGCCGGGCCCCGGCGACGCCCTGGTGGGCACGGCGCGCAGCCGGCCGGCGGCCCGTCCGGCCCACGCCGACGAGTGCAAGATCGCGGATGGCTTCGAGATCTTCGCCTCGCCCCGGTCGCCCAACGCCCGCCAGCCCCTGCGGGTGGTGGTCACGAGCGTCGACGATCCCGAGCCCGGGGTGCTGGAGCTGGAGTCCCCCTCCGGGGAGCGCCTGCTGCCGCCCGTGAAGCGGTTCGGCCTCGGCCCCTACGGCGTCGTCGCGAAGCTCGAGGCCCCCGAGGCCGGGCGGTGGACCATCCGCTACGGCGATGGCGCCCGCGTCTCGGCCTGTCGGCGCGTCGTCGTCGGGGGCGGCCGCCCGAAGGCCGGCAGCTCGTCGGGCATGGCCTGGTCGCCGCGGCTGCAGTGGGGCGAGGACACCGAGAACTTCTACGCCCTCTTCGTCGAGGCCCTCTTCGACTACCCGCTCGATCAGGACGTGGAGTGGACGAACCTCCACACCATCCTGAAGGATCCCGAGCGCAACCTGCTCTTCGACCACCTGTCGGCCGGGGAGGAGGACGCCCTCAACCTGCAGCCCGACTGCGCGGATCTACCTTACCTTCTGCGGGCTTACTTCGCCTGGAAGCTGGGGTTGCCCTTCGCCTACCGGCCCTGCAACCGCGGGCGGGCGGGCCGGCCGCCGTCCTGCCAGGAGACCCAGGCGAACACGATGGACCGCCCTGACGGGAAGGACGACGTCGAGGCGTTCCTCTGGTTCGCCAACCGCAAGGTGCGCAGCGGCGTGCACTCGGCCAGCGGCCGCACGCACCCCGACGACGACGCCACCGACTTCTACCCGGTGCCCATGGAGCGCCGCTGGATCCGCCCCGGCACCCTGTACGCCGATCCCTACGGCCACCTGCTCATCGTCGTGGACTGGATGCCCCAGCCCCTCGATGGCTACGGTGTCCTGCTGGCGGCGGACGGCCAGCCCGACGGCACCATCGGGCGCCGGCGGTTCTGGCAGGGCTCCTTCCTCTTCGATCCGTCTACCGACGACGTCGGGGCGGGCTTCAAGGCGTTCCGGCCGGTGGCGGCGGCGAAGGGCGGCGAGATCACCACGCTCACCAACGCGGAGCTGGCCGACCGCAAGGGCTTCGCGCCCTTCAGCCGGGCCCAGTACGCGGGCACCGCCGACGACTTCTATGACCGCATGGAGGACCTCATCAACCCGCGGCCCCTCGATCCGATGGCCATGCAGCAGGCCCTCGTCGACGCCTTCGACGAGAACGTGAGGCGGCGCGTGACCTCGGTGAGCAACGGGGCGCAGTGGGTGAAGGAGAACCCGCGGCGGACGGTGGAGATGCCGAAGGGCTACGCCATCTTCGAGACGTCGGGCCCCTGGGAGGACTACTCCACCCCGTCCCGGGATCTGCGGCTGCTCATCTCGATGGACACGGTGCTCAAGTTCGCCGAGCGCGTGCGGCGGGCGCCCGGGCGGTTCGGCCTCACGCCCGACCGCGTGGAGCCAGCGCTGGCCGATCTGGTCGCTCGCCGGGACGCTGCGCTCAAGGCGCGCAGCATCACCTACGAGGGCTCCGACGGCGCGCAGCGCACGCTGACGCTGCAGGACGTGCTCGACCGCGCCGCGGGCTTCGAGATGTCGTACAACCCCAATGATTGCGTGGAGCTGCGCTGGGCGGCCCCGCCCGGCTCGGCCGAGATGGCGGCCTGCCAGCGCCGCGCGCCGGCCGGCCAGCAGGCCCTCATGGCGAAGTACCGGCCCTGGTTCGCGGCCCGGAAGCGGCCGCCCCGCTGACCCTCAGCCGCCGGCGCCCTGGCGCAGGCGCGCCAGCCCCTGCTGCAGCACGCGATCGAGCCGCTCGAGCTCCTCGTCGGTGGGCTCCCGGGCGAGCTGCACGTCCATGCGCGGGCCGTCATCGGCCATCTGGATGCGCAGATCCGCCAGCAGATCCGCGGGGATGTCGGGCGCGACGAGGGCGCGCAGGGCCGCGGCCAGGGCCCGCTCGGCGTCGCCACAGCCGCAGCCGAGGCCGCCGTCGATGGCGTCGAGGTGGCTGCGCCCGGCCAGGGCGTCCGCGTCATCGGGGGGCAGGGTGTCGACGCCCTCCTGCAGGAGGGGCCGCGCGGCGGCGGCGTCGCCCCCGTGCTGCAGGAAGATCCCCTGCGCGATCAACGACTTGCCCAGCTCCTCCATGGCCTCGTCCTCGCGGGCGCCGGCCACGGCGTCGGCCAGCAGCGAGGCGGCCTCGGCGCGGCGGCCCCGCTCGGCCAGGTACAGGCCGGCGTCGCGGCGGGCCTGGGCCAGCAGGGACGGGGCCCCCAGCTCCTCGGCCGCGGCCACGGCCTGGGCGTAGACGCGCTCGGCGTCGGCGTGCTCCCCGGCGTCGCCATGGGCCATGGCCAGCCCGAGCTGCACCTCGATCCGGTCCAGCGGATCGGGGGACAGGGCGGAGAGCTCCAGGAAGGCCGCGATGCGGGCGTCGTGATCCCCGGCGGCGCGGGCCACGTTGCTCTGGGCGGCGTGCAGATCGCGCAGGCTGCGGGGCAGGCGCTCGCTCACCCAGGGCAGCAGGTCGTGCAGCAGCGCGAGGGCGGCGGTGGCGTCGCGGGCGGCCTGGGCGCGGCTGATGGCCTGGTGGACCGCGTCGGCGAAGAGCTCGTCGGGCAGCGCGCCGAGGGGCTGGAGCGGATCCTCGTCCACCTCGGCGTCCGGGCCGGCCATGCGGATGGCCAGGGCGCGCAGGCCGATGGCCGGGGCCACGCGGGGGTGGCCGTGCTCCCAGAAGATGCCGAGCGTCTGGTCGACCAGCGGCAGGGCCTCGGCGACGCGGCCCGCGTCGAGCAGGACGGCCGCCAGGGGCTCGAGGCCGAAGGCGTAGCCGGGGTGCTCGTCGCCGTAGAGGGCCTCCCGGCCCGCCAGCCCTTCGCGCAGCACGGCCTCGGCCTCGGCCAGGTCGCCCACGGTGTGCAGGAACTCGCCCAGGTTCATGAGCCACGTCAGGCGGGCGCGGGCGCCCTCCTCGCCGGGCACCTGCGCGGCGACGGCGCGGCGCAGCAGGGCGATGCCGCGGCGGTGATCCCCCATGGCGGCCATCAGGCTGGCCAGGTCGAAGCAGGCCTCCGCGAACGGCGCGCTGTCGGTGCCGTGGCGCGCCTCCGCCTGGTCGATGGCCCGCTGGAGGATCTCCTCCGCCGCCAGCAGCTCGCCGGCGCGGAACTGCACCAGCGCCCGATCCCACGCCGTCATCGCCGCCATCTCAGATCTCCGCCTCCAGCTCGCCCATGCCACCGCGGCCGGCGGTGTAGCGCACCACCAGGCGCCCCTCGCCGCGCACCCACCACCGGGCCACCGCGCGGTGCCCCCGGGCCGGCAGCCCCGGGTAGACCGGGTGCGCCGCCCCCGAGGTCTGCAGCGTCCCCCAGCCGTCGAGGTGGGGCAGGCCCTGGGCCAGCGCGCCCTGGACCACGTCCAGATCCTCGCCGGGATCGAGGGTCACGGCCACGCCGGGGCAGGCCTTGACGCGCTCCCCGCGGGCGAGGGCCGAGGTGGACAGGTACCCGCGGTTCTCCAGCACCAGGACCACCTCCGTCAACCCGGCGGCCACGGCGGTGCACTCGAGGCGGGCCTGCACGTCGGGCAGCGCGCGGCGCAGGCGGTCGGCCACCGTGAACCCGCGCCCGAGCTCGGCCGGCAGGGCCTCCAGGGGCGGGTTGCGGATGGTGCGCATGTAGTCGATGCCGCCGAGCTCCACCGGGCCGAGCTGCGGGTGGTCGAACGACCGCCAGGGCGTCGCGTCGGGCCGGTCGGCGTAGAAGGCGATGAGCTTGCGCACGACGGCCGGCTCGGGGCTGCGGAAGAACTCGGCCACGTTGGGTCGGTCCAACCCCGCGAACTCAAAGGGGTTCCATAGCTCCAGAGTGTAGCCGGGGACGCCGAAGGTGCCCGCCAGGCTGTCGGCCCAGACGCCCGTGATGGGCTGGCTGGCGTCGTAGGTGAACTCGGGGTGGACGCGGAAGACGGTGTAGCCGGTGCCCTTCACGGCGTCGCGGCCGAGGGCCTCCATGAGCCGCTGGTCGGCGTCGCCGATGGGGCTGTCGGCGCGGTAGGGCTGCGTGAGGAGGGCCCCGGTGTACGTGTGGTTGGTGAGGGCCGCCGCGATGAACGGGCGCGCGGCCACCGCCTCGGTGATGGCCCGGCTCTCCACGGCCGACAGGGGGAACGACCCGCCGTCCATGCCGAACATGGTGAAGGGCGCCCAGTGCGCGGCGAAGTTGCGGTTGAGATCCAGGCCGTCCTTGAGGGGGGCCTCCGTCCAGCGCTGGCCGTCCCAGTGCACGAACTCGCCCTCGGGGCAGGCGAAGCACGCCTGCTCCGGGTCGTCGTCCACCGTCCGGGCGCGCAGGAAGAGGGGCACGTCGGCGTCGGCCACGAACGGGCCGGCCGGATCGAACCAGCGCATCCAGCGCACCGCGCCGTCGCCGTCCACGTCGGTGGGGTCGAGGCCATCGCGGTGGCTGCCGGGCCCGGGCGGGGTGGGCGTCGAGCGCAGGTAGGGGGCGCCCTCCATCATCGCCTGGAAGCCGTCGGGGCAGATGCAGGGCACGACGTAGGCCGTGTGCCGCTTGAACCAGGCCACCTCGGCCGGGGCGCCCGCCACCAGCGCCGCCAGCCAGGTGGAGGCCGTGTGGGCCGCCGCCATGATGCCGGCCCACTCCGCCGCGTGGGTGCCGCCGTCCAGCCAGAAGCCGGGCCGCTCGTCCTGGGCGCCGTCGTTGGCCCCGAGGGTGAGCAGGAGGATGGGGCGATCCTGCAGCGTCCGGCCGATCTCCGTGAGGACGACCCACTCCGGGTGGGCGGCGGCGATGTCGCGGCACCAGGCCTCGAGGGCGGGCCAGTCCAGGTAGGCGTCGAGGGGCCAGGGCGTCATGGGAACTCCACGGGGCTGAGCAGGTGGGCGAAGCGGCGGCGGTGGGCGGCGCCGGCGGGCGTGTCGGCGAAGAGCGCGGGCACGGCCAGGCCGGGCGCCGCCGAGGCCACGAGGGCGCGCAGATCGGCGTCGGGCAGGTGGGCCGGGGCGACGAGCTTGCCGTGGCGCTCGCCCAGCGGGTGCAGGAAGACGCCCGGGGCCAGCTCGCCCGGGGGGGCGTCGGCGGTGGCGTAGCGCAGGGTGCGGGCGGCGCCGGCCTCCAGCACGGCCACGGCCACGAACCGGGGCACCTCCTGCCCGTCGACGGTGCGGAAGCCCAGGGGCGTGCCCTCGAAGAGGACGACGTCGGCGAAGTCGCCGGCCAGGTCCCGCGCGGTGGGGTGCTCGATGCGGCCGTGGCACGGGCTGTAGGGCTGGACGCGGACCCACTCGGGCTGGGCGCCGGTGGCGGGCGTCCGGGGGCCGGGCGTCGCGGCGGACAGGCGGACCTCGACGGGGGCCAGGCCGGCGATCAGGGGCAGGCCATCGGGGCCGACGGCGGGATCGAGGCCCGCGCGGATCCAGGCGTCCCGGGCGGCGGCCCCGTCGCGGCGGCCCGTCGCGGCGGCGGCGGCGAGGAACCAGGCCGGCCCGTCGGGCGTCAGGCGGCGCGCGGCCTCCTGGGCGGAGGCGGCGGCGCCGTACCAGTCGCGGCGGCGCAGGAGGAACCGCGCCCGCTCCAGCCAGGCGTGCCCGGCGTCGGGTCGCGCCTCCAGCGCCAGGCGGAAGGCGGCGTCCGCGTCATTGGCGAAGGCGGGGCCGGCCTCGGCGCAGACGCGGGCCAGGCCCAGGTGGAGCGCGAAGCAGAAGTCCTCGTCTTCAAACGCCTTTTCCCCGAGGTCGTTCACCGCCCGGCCGAGCACCTGCACCCCCAGGGCGAAGAGGCCGTCGGGGGCGCGGGGGCTGTCGAAGGGCAGCCGGCGGCCCGCGGCGGCGGCGGCCTCGGCCAGGGCCAGGGCGATGGCGGGGTGGTCGGGCCAGGCGCGGGCGAACCGCTTGATCTCGCCGGCCAGGGCCTCCTCGTCGGTGACGTGGCTGAGCAGGCGGGCCCAGAGCAGGGCGACGCGCTCGTCGTCGCGGATGCCCTCGACGTGGGGGCGCAGGGCCGCGAAGGCCCCCTCGGGGTCGGCGGCGGCGAGGCAGGCCTCGGCGGTCTCGAGGGCGGTGGCTCGGTCGGTCACGGCGGCGCACTATAGAGAGGCCGGGCCTCGACTTCGACACCCACGGCGTCGACGCCGGCGGGCGGCGGTCGGAATTTCGCTCAGGCGGCCAGGGAGTCGGTGTCGCGCGGGCGGCGGGCGGCCACGCGGATGCCCTGCAGGCGCTGCAGGACGGTGGCGGCGTCCTCGGGGCGCAGGCCGGGCCACGGGTTCAGCAGATCCATCACCAGGCCGTCGAGATCCGCGGGCACCGACGAGCGGTAGCACGAGGGGGCCAGGGGAGGGGCGCCGGCGTGCTGGCGGCGCAGCTCCTGGGCGGTCTCGCCGGGGAACGGGGCGCGGCCGGTCAGCATGGAGTAGAGCAGGGCGCCGAGGGCGAAGAGGTCGCTGCGGGGGCCGACGGGGCGGCCGTTGAGCTGCTCGGTGGAGGCGAAGGCCGGCGAGCCGAGGAAGCGCCCCGCCACCGTCAGGCGGTGATCGGGCACCCGGGCCAGGCCGAAGTCGATGACCACGACGTGCATGCCGCCGGCGAGGAGGATGTTGTCGGGCTTCAGGTCGCGGTGCACGACGCCCTGGGCGTGCAGGACGGTCAGGGCCTCCAGGATCTGGCAGCCGAACGTGACCGCGTCGCCGAGGGGCAGCTCGCCCTCGGCGTCCAGGCGGTCGTGCAGGGAGCCGCCCTCCACCAGATCCATGGCCAGGTAGGCCGAGTCGTCGCCGAGTGCGCCCATATCGCGGAAGCCCACGATGTGAGGGTGGTCGAAGCCGGCCAGCAGGCGGCCCTCCAGCTCGAAGCGGCGGCGGGCGTTGCTGACGCCGGACTGGGGGGAGAGGAGCTTGAGGGCGATGGCCTCGCCGGTGACCTGGTCCGTCGCGCGGTGCACGGTGGCCATGCCCCCGGTGCCGAGGGGGCCGTCGATGAAGTAGCGACCCGCGATGAGACCGGCGACGGGGGGATGGGACATGGGGAGCTCCCTGGCGAACGGACGCCCACGACGAGAGCACGGTCCGTGCCAGCGCCCCGGCGTGCGAAAGATGACGCGGTGCGGCATGGCCGCGCCGGGGGAGCGCGACACCGGCGCCCGGGGTGGCCAGCGCAGTGGCCACCTGACCTGCCGGGGGCCCGCGGCGATGAACCCGCCCGATAAGGTGTTTTTTTGGCGATCCCCGAAAACCGGTGTACCCCTGGGCCGGTATTCAGCGGAGGTGCGTCATGCTGCGTCCGATCGGCTCTGTGTTCCTGGCGATGTTCCTGCTGGCCTGCGGCGACGGCCCCGACTGGACCCGCAACCCCGACGATCTGGCGGGCCCGCGCCCCGGGGGCGAGGCGCCGCCGGGGGATGGGCCGGTGCCGGTGGATCGCACGCCGAACCCCTGGTCCCCCGACCGCCCCGACCCCGAGCCGGGCACCCCCGCGCGGGCGCCCGACGAGGGCCTGGAGCTGCTGACGGTCTGGGGCGAGGGCCTCGACGTCGAGGTGGACAGCCTGTCGTGGGGGACCGACGGCGAGATCCGGTTCCGCATCGGCCTCACCGAGTCCGAGACGGGCAAGCCGGCGGCCGCGGTGGGCGCCGACCAGTTCGGCTTCGCCGAGGACGGCGTGAAGCTGGGCTCGGAGGCCCTCTACGACGTGCAGCGCGGGAAGGACCTGGAGGTCATCCTCGTGCTCGACCTGTCGCAGTCCATCGTGGAGGCGCGGGCCCTGGAGGCGGTCAAGGACGGGGCGCGCACGCTCTTCGAGACGCTGCCCCGGGAGGCGCGGGTGGCGGTGGTGGGCTTCTCCACCGAGTACGAGCTGCTGACGGACTTCACCGACGACAGCCGCACCGTGCACGCCATCATCGACGCCCTGACGCCGCGGGAGGGCCGCGACGGCCGCTTCACGAACCTGTGGGGCGCCCTCGACTACGCCGCGGGGCTCTTCGATGACGCGCGCGAGGACACCGGCCGGGTGGTGGTCGTCTTCACGGACGGCCGCGACAACGTGGCCGAGCGCGACCTGCCCGCGGCCATGGACGCCGTCTCCCTCGCCGGGGCGCGCACCTTCGCCATCGGCCTGGGCAGCGACTTCGACGCCGACGGCCTGGGCCGCCTGGCGGGGCCGGGGCACGTGACCAGCACCCAGAACCCGGCGGGGCTCGCGGCCCTCTTCGGCGACATCGCCACCCTCATCGGTGAGCGCCTGACCGTCACCTACGTGACGCCGAAGTCCACGGGCACCCACACGCTGTCGGTGGACGTCAACGTCGGCAACCGGGCCGGCGGCTTCGACCTGCGCTTCACGCTGCCCTGACGCCGATTCCGTCCGCAAAAGCCTGGGCGCCATGACGTCCCTGCCGGGGTTCGCCCGTCAGGAGCCGTCATGTCCGCCACACCCCCCGCGCTCGCGCCCGCGCCCCTCACGGCGCCCGGCAGCCTCAGCCCCCTCGCCCGGGTGCTGCGCTGCGCCGCGAGCCTGCCGTCCCCGCCGCCCATCGTCGCGGACGTCCTCACCGCGCGCATCCAGCCCCCCGCGGGCGTCCTCGCCGCCCTCGACGCCGACGGGAACCTGCGCGGGGCCGTGATGGCCGCCATCCGCCTGCGCCACGGGGCCGTGCCCGGCCTCGCGGCCACCTGGGTCCGCCTGGGCAACACCCTCATGATCGGCCACGTCCTCGACGCCGCCCTCGTGTTGTACTTCCAGCGCCTGCCGATGCCCCTCGTCCCCGACGCGCGCCACCGCCGCTGGCGCAACGCCTTCGCCGTGGCGGGGGCCATGCGGGCGCTGGCGGAGCGCGAGCGCCCGGCCGACGCGGCCCAGGCCCAGGTGGCGGGCGCCCTGCACATCCTCGGCGAGGTCGCCATCGAGCAGACGCTGCGGCTGGTCTCGCCCTCGGTCTCGACGCGCGTGGCCCTCGGCGAGGTGGGCCTGGCCGAGGTGGAGAGCGCCCTGCGGCTGTCGCGCTTCCAGGTGGCCGGGGCCATGCTCGCCCTGCGCGGCTACCCCACCGAGCTCTGGCAGGGGGTCGCCCGGCAGCGCGATCCCTCGGCGCACCCGCTGGCCGGCCTGCTGGCCACCGCCCGCCGCTGCGCCGCCGCCGCGGGCCACGGCCCCGACGCGACGGTGCCCATGGTGGACCGGGAGGATCGCCCCATCGTCGCCGCCGCCGCCGACGCGGTGGTCCGCATGGAGCGCCTGCGCCGGGTGCTCTGCGGCAGCTGAGGTGGGCGCCGCCGCCGTCGCCTTGCCAGGAAGCCCCGCCCGGGGCTCAATGGAGCATCGCCCACGCCGGCCGCGGCCATGACAGCCACCGACCAACGCCTCTGGCACCGCCACTGCCTCCAGCTCGAGCGCCGCGCGCAGGCCGTGCGCGATCCCCTGGCCGTCGCCCGCCTCCACCACCAGCGCGGCTTCGTGCAGGCGGCGCTGCTGGGCGACGTGGCCGCCGCCATCCAGGCGTGGCTCGAGGCCCTGGCGACGTGGCCCGGCCATGTGCCGACGCTCATCGCCCTACGGGACGCCGCCCTCGCGACGGATGACCACCCGCTCGCGCGCCGCCTCTTCGATGCGCACCTGGACGTGCTGAACCGGCCGGGGGCCGATGGCCGTGATGCGGCCGAAATGTATACGTTTTTCGCCTGGGTCTGGCTCCTGCGCTGGCCCGACGCCGACCGCGCCGGCGTGGCCATCCGACGCCTCGACGCCCTGGCGCCCGAGGCCGATGGCGATGTGCTCGCGCCCCTGGCCCTGCCCCCCGCCGACCAGATCCTGCGGCTGGAGCGCCGCCTCGCCGCGGGCCGCGCGCCCTGGCGGCTGGCCGCCCTGGCCGAGCTGCAGCTCCGCTCCCCCCGCCCGGGCGACGTGCGGGCCCTGCTGGTCGAGGCCGCCGCCGCCGATCCCTACGCCGCCCTGCGCTTCGTCGAGCACGCCACCGCCGTGGACGACGCCCGCGGTCGCGCCGAGGCGCTGGAGGCCCTCGCCCGCTTCTGCGGGCCCTACAAGCCGGTGCTGCGCTTCCTCGCCGGCGAGCTCTGGGACCTGCTCCTCGACGACGCCACGCGGGCCCGCGCCGCGTTCGCCTCGACGGCCGAGGTCGCCGTCGACCGGATGATGCGCGTCAAGGAGGCCATCCGCGCCGCCCGGCCGCTCAGCCGCCCGGGGCCGCTGGCCGAGGTCATGGCGGCCCTGGCCGACGACGTGGCCGAGGACGCCACCTTCTCCGGCTGCCTGCGGGTGCGCGCCGCCACCCTGTACGCGGAGGCGGGCGACGACGAGCGCGCCTGGGCCCACGCCACCGCCGCCCTCACGACGCTGCCCGCCCTGCCCGCGGCCCAGCGGCTCGTCGCCCGCCTGGGCGTCCAGGGCCGCCACTACCGCGGCCTCGCCGACGCCCTCGCCGGGGTCGACGCGCCCGCCTGGCGCCGCCTGCGCGCGGCCACGCTCGAGCTCGGGGTGGGGGACGTCGTGGCCGCCGAGGCCGCCCTGGGCCGGGTGGACGCCGCGACGGATCTGGCCGAGCTGCGCCTGCGCCAGCGCCTGCTGACGGCCGCCGACGACGCGGCCCTGGCTCGGGCGTGGCAGCGCGAGGCCGCCCTCGTCGACGCCGGGGAGCGCCGCGCCGATCTGTACCTGCGCATCGGCCAGCGCGCGCTCACCGAGCCTGGCCCCCTCGATCGCGCGCTCACCTATCTCTTCTGGGTGCTCGACCACGACCCCGAGCACCTGACGGCCCTGCGGCTCATCTTCGAGGCGTGCCAGGCCACCGGCCCGCGCGAAGCCCTGCTGGAGGCCGCGGCCCGGCTGCTGCCGCTGCTCGACGCCCCCGACGACCAGCGCCCCGTGCAGCGCGCCGTCGCGGGGGCGTGGGCCCACACCGATCCGCCCCGCGCGGCCGCCGTCCTGGAGCAGGCGCTGGGCCAGCACCCGGGCGACGCGGAGACGGTGCAGGCGCTGGAGGCCCTGTACGAGCGCCTGGATCGCCCCGCGGATCTGGCCCGGCTGTACCAGGACGCGCTGCGCACGGGGGCCCTGCCGCCGGCCGAGCAGGCGCGCATCGCGCTGCGGCTCGGGCGGCTGCTGGAGGGCCCGCTCGCCGATCCCGGCGGCGCCCTGCGGGTGTACGCCGACGCCCTGGAGGCGGCGGTGCCGGGCTCCGACGTCCACCAGGCCCTCGAGGCCGGCGTGGCCCGGCTGATGGGCCATGACGACCCGACGGCCACCCTCTACGGCACGCTGCCCTCGGTCGACACCCGGCGCAACGCGGCGCCGGTGGGCCCGCCGTCCGAACCCCCGCCGGCCCCGGCGCCGCTGCCCCCCGTGGGGCCGCTGCCGGCCATGGGGCGTGGCGGCCTGCTCGGCGGGGACGCCCTGCTCGCCCCGCTGCTGGCCGAGGACGAGGACGAGCCGACGACGCTGACGGACGTCTCGCTCATCGAGGATGGCCCCGCCGATCCCGACGCCCTGTCGTTCCTGGGGGAGGAGCGGGCCCGGGGTCGCGACGACGATCCGGGCCGCGCCATCATCGCTCGCAAGCTGCGCCAGGCCCGCCGCGAGGCCCCCTGGCCCGGCGGCGAAGATCCCGCAATCCGTTTGCAGATCGAGGCCTTCGAGCGCGCCGACGATCCCGACGCCCGGGCCGACGCGGCGCTGCGGCTGGGGGAGCGCTACCAGGCCGCCGGCCAGCTCGACGCGGCGCTGCGGGCGCTGCGCGAGGCGCGGGGCCTGCGGGCGGACGACCCGGCCATCGAGGAGCGGCTGGAGGCCGTGTACCAGGCCCGGGGGGACTGGAGCGGCCTCGCCGATCTGCTGGCTGGTCGCGTGCGGCGCCTGCCCGCCCGGGCCACCGAGCGGCGGCGGGGGCTCCTCGTCCAGCTCGGCCACCTGCGGGCCGACCGCCTGGACGATCCGGCCGGGGCCGTGGAGGCGCTGCAGGAGGCCGTGTCGCTGGGGGAGCGGGACGTCGGCGTCCTGACGGCGCTGGCCCGCGCGCTCAAGCAGGTGCGCCGCTTCGAGGCGTACGTCGAGGTGCTCACGCTGGCGGGGCTGGCCGAGCCCGACGCCGTGGACGCGGGGGACGCCCTCACCCTCGGCCGCGTGTTCCTGTACCAGCTCGACGCCCCCGAGCGGGCCGCCCCCTTCCTGCTGCGCGCCGCCCGCGCGCTGCCCGACCGCGTCGACGTCGCCGCCGATCTCGCCTGGGCCCGCGCCGCCGCCGGCGACGTCCGCCTGGGGGTGCGCCTGCTGGAGCAGGCCATCGCCTCCGCGGCTGGCCCCGAGGGCCAGGGCCCCCGGCAGGTGCTCCGCCTGCGCCTGGCCCGCCTGCACGAGGAGCTGGCGGGGGATCCCGAGCTGGCCCGGCGCGCCTACCGCGAGGCCCTCCGCGACGGGGTGCGCGATCCCGCCGTGCTGGAGCGCGTGGAGCGCCTGGCCAGCGACGCCCGCGACTGGGTGACGCTGGCCGAGGTGCTGCGGCGCAGCTTCGAGGAGGCCCGCGCTCGCCGCGATGGCGCCGACGTGCGCAAGCTGGGCCTGCGCCTGGGCCGCCTGCTGCGCGACACCCTCGACCAGCCGGCCGAGGCCACCCGGGTGCTGCTCGAGACGTACGAGCAGGCCCCCGATGACACCGACCTCTTCCAGCTCGTGGCCGAGGGCCTCGCCGCCCACCCCGACGCCGCCGCCACCATCCGCCTGTACGGCACCCGCGTGGCCAGCACGCTGCTGGCCCCCGACGAGCGCCTGCGCATCGGCCTGCGCCTCGTCGAGGCCTTCATCGCCGAGGGCCGCGCCGCGGAGGCCGTCGAAGAGCTCGACACCCTGCGCGCCCTCGCCCCCGCGGACGCCACCGTGCGGGCCGCCGTGGAGCGCCTCTTCCCCAAGGCCGGCCGCTGGGCCGACCTGGTGGCGCTGTACCGCGCCGACCTGCAGGTGGCCGACGCCGAGGCGTACCCGGCCGTCCTGCGCAAGCTCGCCCGCGCCCTGGAGGTGGGCCAGCGCGACCTGCCCGCCGCCACCGAGGCCTGGCAGGCCCTCGTCGAGAGCGACCCCCGCGACCTGGAGGCCGTCCGCGCCGTGGCCCGCCTGCTGGAGGCCCAGCGCCGCTTCAGCGAGCTGCTGCTCGTCAGCCAGCGCGAGGTCGCCCTGGTGGCCGAGCCCCGCCAGAAGGCCTACATCCACTTTAGAATCGGGACGTTGCACGAGACGCACCTGGGCGATCTGGAGGCCGCGTCGGCCGCCTACCGCACCGCGCTCAAGCTCGATCCCCGCTGCTTCCCGGCGCTGCACGGCCTGCGCACCATCGCCACCGACCTGGGCCAGTGGAGCCGCGTGCTCCAGCTCCTCGGGCAGGAGCTGCGGCTCTGGGACGAGCCGCGCGAGCGGGCCGCCGTGCTCGCGCGCATGGGCGACGTGCACGCCCGCCACCTCGATCAGGCCGACGAGGCCGAGGCCTGCTACCGCCGCGCGGTGGATCTCTGGCCCGCCTGCGTCCCGGCGGCCCGCGCCCTGGCCGACGCCGCCTTCGACGCCGGCCGCTTCCACGAGGCGGCGCCGCTGCTGCAGAGCCTCACCCAGCAGAAGCTCGACGCCTGGCCCCCCGCGGCCCGCAGCGATCTCTTCTACAAGCGCGGCGCCGCGGCCTTCGCGCTGGGGCGCGTCATCGAGGCCATCGAGAGCCTGGAGCTGGCGCTGGAGTTCACGCCCGACCACCACGAGGCCCTGCGCGCGCTGGTGAAGGCGGTGGCGAAGATGGGCGACGCGGAGCGGCTCGACGCCCTGGCCGCGCGCCTGGACGCCGTCTACACCCGCCACGCCGAGGCCGGTCGGGAGGCCGAGTGCGGCCGCGTCGACGTCCTGCGCGGCCATGTGGCCCAGCGCGCCCTGCGGCTCGGCCAGGCCGAGGCCTGGTACCGGGCCGCCGCGGCCCGCCGGCCCCACGACCTCGACGCCCACCTGCCCCTGGTGATGCTGCACGTCCGCGCCCGCCGCTGGGTGGAGGCCACCGCCGTCCTGCGGGCGTTCGCCGAGGGCCTCAAGGCCACCCTGAACGACCACCGCCCCGACCGGGAGCGCTACGTCGAGGCCCTGCTCATCGAGGCCGACCTCTGGTGCGACGGCGCCGTCGATCCGGGCCGCGCCATCGAGTGCTGCCGCCGGGTCCTGCAGGTCGAGCCGCGCGCCCGCACCGCCCTCTTCCGCATGGCCCAGGCCCACTTCGTCAAGAAGGAGTTCACCGAGGCCCGCGAGGTCATCCAGCGCGCCCTGCCGCTGCCCGACGAGCAGGTCGCCGCCGAGGAGCACGCCCTCTACGTCTTCTACCTGGGCCGCATCCACGAGGCCGGCTTCCAGGACGCCCACGGCGCCGCCGAGCTCTACCAGCGCGCCCTCCAGATCGATCCGGGCTGCGCGTCGGCGCTCCTGGGGCTGCTGCGCCTGCACGGCCGGGCGGGGCGGGAGGCGGCCGTCGACCGCCTGCTGGCCGCCGGGCGGGGCCTCATCGAGGGGCCCGACGGGGGCGATCCCGTCCTGGCCGCCCTGCGCCTGCACGTCGCCGGGGTGCGCCTGCGCCGCGGCGACGCGCTCGGCGCCGCCGCGCTGCTGGCCCCCCTCGCCGACGGGGGCGGGCCCCGCGCCCGCGACGCCCGCTTCGCGCTGGCCCAGGTGGGCCTCGCCCGCGGGGACGCCGAGGCCGCCGCGCGCCCCCTGCTGCGCGCCCTCGACGAGGACGTCACCGACACCGAGGCCCTGCGCGCCCTCGCCGACCTGCTGAGCCGCCACGGCGACGACGAGCGCCTCTTCCAGGTCCTGTCGGCGCTGGAGCTCTTCAGCTCGCTCACCGCCGAGGAGCAGGCCCGCTTCGACGCCCTGCAGACGCGCGCCCGGCTGGCCGGCGACCGGGGCCACCGGGCGCTCACGGCGGAGGAGCTGCGCGGCCTCGTGGCCCACCCGTCGTTCCAGAGCCCGCTCGTGGCGCTGGTGGGGCTGTACGAGCCGGCCCTGGAGGAGCGCTTCGCCCTGCCCCCGCTGGAGCCGCCGCCCCGCGGCGCCCTCGTGACGGGCCGCCGCCACCCCTTCGCCCCCGACGCCCGGGCGGTGCAGGCGCTCCTCGACGGGCGCGACCTCGACGTCTACATCGCCGACGATCCCGAGCCGGTCCAGGTCCGCCCGGGCGCGCGCCCGCTGGTGGTGCTGGGCGGCGCCGGCCTGACCGCCGCCCACCAGCGCTTCTACCTGGGCCGGGCCTCGGCGTTCTGCACCCTCGGCGTCGGCCGCCTGCACGACCTCGGCCCCGAGCGGTCACTGGAGCTGCTGGGCGCCCTGGCCGCCCTCTTCGACCGGGGCCAGCCCGACGCCGGCCTCGGGCCGCTGCCCCCGCGGGCCGCCGAGGCGGCGCGGGCCGTCATCGCCCAGACCGGCGGCGCGCCCCTGCCCGCGATGCACACCGGCGAGGCCGTCTTGACCGGCATCGTGCGCACCGCCGACCGCGTCGGGCTGCTCGCCGCCGGCCGCCTGCGCGCCGCCGTCGAGGGGGTGGCGGCCATCGGCGCCGTGGTCCCCGTCCGGGGCGATCTGACCTGGGCGGTCCGAAGCCGGTCGCGCCTCCAGGATCTCGTGAAGTATGCTCTGTCCGAATCGCACCACCAGGTAAGACACGCCCTCGGTCTGGCCATCTAGAGCAGGTATGGGAGAGAAGAAGCTCCATATCGGGACCAGCACCGTCGAGGACGTCACGTTCGTGAAGCTCTCGGGGGTGGTGGACGAAGACAACGCCCTCGATCGCGCCACCCGGCGCATCACGGCGCCCACGGTGGTCATCGACCTCGCCGAGGTGCAGCGCATCAACAGCTGCGGCGTGCGCGACTGGGTGAACTGGCTGGGAGAGCTGGACGAGCTGGGCAAGCAGGTCATCCTGACCCGCCTGTCGCCCTGCATCGTCACGCAGCTCAACCTGGTCAACAACTTCATCGGTCGCGCCCGGGTCCGCAGCTTCTTCGCGCCGTACTACTGCCCGGGCTGCGACGTCGAGGCGCTCTGCCTGCTGCAGGTGTCCGATTTCGCTGGGCAATCCACGCCCACGGCCCCGCGGCCCGCCGACCCCCGCAGCCCCAGCGTCCGCTGCCAGAAGTCGCCCCCCAAGAGCCCCTGCGAGCTGGGCTTCGATGATCTGGAGGAGAGCTACTTCGCCTTCCTGCCCCGGGCCCTCGCCCAGGGGAAGGAGGCCGGCTTCGACGCGGGCATCGAGGGCCTCAGCCCCACCCTGCGAGCGCGCATCGAGCGGCTCGACAAGGTGGCCGGCGACGCCTCCACCCCCGTGAGCGGCAGCTACTCGCCCCTCACCAGCACCAGCATCAGCATCGCCCAGAGCCCGGCGGCCCTCGTCCCCGAGCGCGCCGACGCGGTGCCGGCGGCGGGGGGCCGCAACGCCACCTACGTGGCGCTGACCGCCCTGGCCATGGCCCTCGTCGGCCTCATCGCCTACGTCGTCTTCGTGGCGGGGAGGGGCTGAGGTGGACGCCGTCGCCCGCGTGCGCACCCTCGGCGCCGCCTTCCTCGACCCCTGGGTCGTGATGGACGCCGACGATCGCGTGGTGGAGTTCGACGCCCGCTACCGCAGCCTGTTTCCGCGCCACCAGGCCCGCCGCCTGGGGGGCAGCGTCTGCTGCCAGTTCCTCAAGCTCAGCGTCTGCGCCGACGGCGTGCACCTGGCCTCGCGCTGCCTCGCGGCCGGCGGCCCCGTCCGCTACGACGAGATCGAGGCCACGCTGGAGGGCGAGACGCTGCGCCTCATCGCCAGCGCCGCCCCCATCGGCCCCGACGACGGCCCCCCCGACGGGGTGCTCATCCTGCTGCGCGATGTCTCCGATCTCGCTGACATGCAAAGGAAATATCGCGAGATGCTCGATCGGGAGACCCGGGCCGGCGAGGCGCTGCGCCAGGAGATCACCCGCAAGACGAAGGAGCTCATGGACACCAACATGGAGCTCAACCGGGTGCAGAAGGACCTGATGCGCTTCAAGAAGGGGCTCTTCGGCTGACCCATGCTCAAGGCCATCAAAAGCCTGCCCATCAGCGTGAAGCTGATGGCCACCACGACGCTCCTCCTGGTGTTCACCGTGGGGCTGTACGGGGTGATGAACCTGCAGGGGATGAGCCGGGTCTATGACGAGTCCCGCGCCGAGCAGCAGTCCATCGTGCTGCGGCGCGCGGCCACCAGCGCCGACCGCACCGGCGACGCCATCGGGGCCATGGCCGGCGTGCTCCTGGCCGCGGGCGCCTACTCCGACCTGGACGCCCTGCTCAAGCGCATGGCCCAGGACGACCCCCGGCTGCGGTTCGTCGAGGTCTTCGAGGGGGCGCGCAGCGTGGCCCGCGCCGGCGATCCCGCCGGGGCCCGCGCCGGCCTCGCCGAGGCCCGCGACCTCAAGGCCACCGAGGAGCTGCACGCCGAGGTGGGGGTCTTCACCCGCGACGGCGCCCTCGATCTGATCATCGCCACCGCCGAGTTCGAGAGCGCCGGCATCAAGGGCCGCGTCGAGGCCGGCTGGTCCATCCAGGACATCGCCGCCACCAACGCCCGCATCGAGGAGCGCTACGCCGAGCGCAAGCAGGACGCCATGACCAACGCCCTCTTCGTGGGCGGGCTCATCATCCTGCTGGGCATCGTGCTGACCATCCTGCAGAGCCTCCGCATCAGCCGCCCGCTGCGCGACCTGTCGCACATCGTCGACCGCATCGCCCACGGCAACCTGTCGGAGCGCGCCCTGGTGGACGCCCGCGACGAGATCGGCGTGCTCGCCCGCAACTTCAACTACATGGCCGAGCAGCTCGGGGTGCTCCTCACCGAGACGAAGGAGAAGGCCACGTACGAGAAGGAGATGGAGGTGGCGCGGGTCATCCAGGAGTCCCTGCTGCCCCCGTCGCGCGTCATCGACGCCGGCTTCTTCCAGTTCATCGGCTACTTCAAGAGCGCCAGCATCTGCGGCGGCGACTGGTGGAACTACGCCGAGCTCTCCGGCGGCCGCCTGCTCATCCTCATCGGCGACGTCACGGGCCACGGCGTCTCCAGCGCCATGATCACGGCCGCCGCCAAGTCGTGCTGCGACACCCTGCGCCACGTCACCGAGGGCGAGCTGACGGTCACGTTCCTGCTCGAGGAGCTCAACAAGACCATCTACGAGGCCGCCAACCGCAAGTTCGTGATGACGTTCTTCGCCACCATCATCGACCCGCGGGCCGGCACGCTCACCTTCAGCAACGCGGGGCACAACTTCCCGCTGCTGTTCCGTGCCCAGCCCCCCGAGGGCGAGCCGGCGGTGGTGCCCCTCGTCACCCGCGGCAACCGCCTGGGCGACGTGATGGAGTCGCGCTTCCTGGAGCGGACGGTGCCCTACGGCCCCGGCGACGTGCTCGTCTGGTACACCGACGGCATCACCGAGGGCCTGGGCAAGGACGGCCAGGAGTACGGCGAGAAGCGCTTCCGGCGCAGCATCCGCGCCATGCTCGACAAGGGCCCCGACGAGATCCTCGAGAAGGTCCTGCGCGACGCGGAGGGCTACTTCGCCGACTTCGCCCACCCGGAGGACGACATCACCCTGGTGGTGGGCAAGTTCCCCGACCGCGCCTTGCCCGCACGCCGGGGGCCGCCGCCCCGCCCGTCGCTGCCGGCCTGATCGGGTCGCAAGCTACTGAAATCAGTGGGTAATGTCGCGAATCAGTCGGAGCTGGCGTCGGCGCCGGCCGGCTGCCCTGCGACGGCCAGCCGGTAGCGGAACCACGGCCGGCCCCGCCCCTCAGCGGGCGTGACCTCCAGATCGACGCCCAGGTACCGGGCCTCCGGGGCGTTCATCAGCTCGAGCAGGCGGGGCTTGCTCGCCATCCGCTCCAGGCGGTCGCTGAGCCAGGACGTCCTGCCCCACGTCTCGCGGAAGCGATGGCCCGGCAGGATGCCCAGCCCGCGCGCCTGCGCCTCCAGGGTGGTGCCCGGCTCGCTCGTGCCCGAGGCGGCGGCGGCCTCTGACCGGGTGGTCAGCATGGCGCTCAGCCCCGCGTGCAGCTCGAGGGGCGCCAGGCCCGAGCGGGCGCGGAGGCCGTTGAACCAGGCCAGGATCTCGGTGCGCAGGCGCTCGCGATCGGTCAGATCGTCGTCGAAGGGGAGGTCGAGCCGTGCGGGCGGCCGGCGCGCCGGCGGCTGGCCGACCGCGAGGGGCAGCAGCAGCAGGCTGACCCGCCAGTTCTCGAGCTCGTCGGGGTTCGAGGTCGCCCGCCGACCCGTGATCTCCATCATGTACTCGCCCGCGGGGAGGGCCGGGATGACGACCTCGAAGGCGTCGCCCTGGACGTTCAGGGGCACGCTGACGGGGGTGGGGCCGCTGAGCTGGAGCCGCAGATCGGTGGCCAGGATGTTGAGCCGGCCCCGCAGGGGGGTGGGCCGACCCGCGGGGAGGCTGCGCGGCAGGGGCTCGACGGAGATGGGGCGCTGGATGAGCACGACGGCGGCACCAAAGCGGCCTGGCCAGACCTCTACCCGAGCCACGCCGAAGGCATGAGGCGCCCGGCTCAAGACCAGCTTCCGGGCGAAGTCGCTGAAGCCATCGACGGCGCGGGAGCGGGGATCGCGGCCGCCCTGGGCCCAGTCCAGGTGGCCACGGAGGTACAAGCCGGACTCCCCCGACTGCGCCACCACCCAGTCGCTCACGCGCCGGGTCGGCCCCCGGCTGTGCCGCGCGTACGTCTCGGCGAGCACGGCCGCGGCGGCGTCCAGGGCCGGGTCGTACTGGACGAGGGGCTGGTAGCCGGCGGGCAGGCCGCGGCGCACGGCCTCGACGAGGCCCGCGTGCGCCTTGTCGGGCTTCCCGTCCGTCGTGGGGGTGGCGTAGTGGTCCCGCGCGCGGAGATGGGCCAGGGCCTCCGGCGGCAGCTCCGCGACGGGACGGCTGGCCTTGCCCATGGACCCACAGCCGGCCAGCGCCAGGCTGAGCAGCAGCAAACGATGGATCTGCAAGAGGATCTCCCTATCGCGTCACGCGCCGCCCGAGGGCGCGGCGCACCGGGTTGAGCAGGGCCGAGGGCGCGTGGCGCATGGCCAGGCTCGTCCAGGCCTCGGGGAAGATCGGCACCAGGAACTCCCCGCGCTCGACGGCGTCGGCCACGCGGCGGGCGACGTTGGCAGGCTGCCGCCCAGGCAGGGCGAAGAGCTTGCCGACGACGCCCTCGACCGCGGACCGGCTCTCCCCCGCGTAGCGCGACGCGTGCATCAGGCCGGTGGCGACGAAGCCCGGGCAGACGACGGTGACCCCCAGGCGGCGCGGGTCGTTCTCGCCCGCCAGCGCCTCGGACAGCGCCAGCACCGCGGCCTTCGTCGCGCAGTAGCCACCGCCCTGGGGCAGCCCGCCGAAGGCCGCCGCCGACGCGACGTTGACGATGTGAGCCCGGCCCGGGGCCGCCGCCATGGCCGGCCCGAAGAAGCGGCAGCCATGCACGACGCCATGCACGTTCACCCCCACCATCCAGCGCCAGGCCTCCAGGTCCAGCTCCAGGATGGGCCCGGCCGCGACGACGCCCGCGTTGTTGACCAGGACGTCCGGCGGGCCGCCCTCGGCGTGGACCTCGGCCGCCAGGGCCTCCATCGCCGCGGCGTCGGTGACGTCGACGACGGACGTGCGGACGTGCACCCCCGCCGCGCGCAGGGCGGCCGCCTCGGTGGCGAGGCCCTCGCGGTTGACGTCCGCCAGCCAGACGGCCGCGCCGCGGCGCCCCAGCTCGTGGGCGAAGCCGGCGCCCAGGCCGCTGGCTCCCCCGGTGATGACGGCGCGCCGCCCCTTGAACCTCCACTTCGCCATGCCCACTCCTCAGGGCCCCACGGGGGGCCGCAGACAGTCCGCCGGGCTGGCCGGGCGCCAGAAGCGCACGGCGTCCACGGTCGCCTCCAGATCCGGCAGCCCCTCGGTGGCGGGCTCGGCCTCGGCGCTGTTCCAGCCGTGGGCGAACACGCCCACCTGCACGCGCGCCGGCCAGCCACGGGGGACGAAGGGCGCCTCCCAGGCGTCGAGCCACCCGCCGTCGTCGTCGCGGCGGCGCAGGAGGGCCACGTCGGCCCCCACCCGGCAGATCCGCAGCCAGCCCGCCGCCTGGCCGACGCGCCGGCGGACGGGCGCCGAGACGCCGGCCGTCGTCACCTTGCCCTCGACGCCGAGCTCGCCCAGCAGGCGGCCCACCCCGACGAATGTCCAGTCTTCTTGCGGGCTTGTGGGGTCTCGGGCCAGCAGGCCGGCCACGTTGAAGAGCGCCTCGGGGGGCGCCTCGCCCGCGCCGATGCGGCCCGCCACCACCGCCGCGTCCACCCCGAAGTCGCCCTCCACCTCGACGAACAGCAGGCCCGCGGTGCGGGCGTCATGCCAGCCACCGAGGGGGGCGCGCAGGGTGAGGCGGCCGGCGTGCAGGCGCCCGTGATCCACCAGCAGGAAGCCCGCGGGATCGAGGACCTGCCAGGCGCCCGCGGCGCCGGGGGCGTCGAACTCGTCGGAGAGCGCCGCCAGGGCAGGGGGCCGCGCGGCGTCGGGCCAGGCCTCGCCCACGTCGGCGGGATCCGCCGGGGCGGCGTCCTCGGCGCCCGCGTCCCCCGCGGCGGCGACGGCGGCGTCGGCCCGGGGGCCGAAGTCCAGGCAGCCCGTCAGAGCCAGGCCCAGGGCGCAGCGATACATGCCCACTCCCGCCAACGCGCCCGGTGCCGGGCCGCTCCACATCTTCTATCATGCCTCCGATGCCTGACCGCCCCCTGGAGTGTCCCCGCTGTCATCGGCCCGCCCCCGGCGCGGCGCCCGGCGCCCGCTGCCCGGTGGACGACGCCCCCCTCGTCGCGGCCGCCGCCCGCGCGGCCTGGCCCGACGATCCGCTCCTCGGCGCCGAGCTGGCCCCCGGCCTGCTGCTCTACGACGTGCTCTCCGACGCGGGGGGCTTCGGGCGGGTGTACGCCGGCGTGCAGCGCGCCCTCGGGCGGCGGGTGGCCGTGAAGGTGCTGCGGGCGGGCGGGGCCGCCGACGCCCGGGCCCGGTTCCTCCAGGAGGCCCGCCTGCTGGCCCGGCTGACCCACGAGCCGCGCGTCGTCACGGTCCATGACTGCGTGGACGGCGCCCACCTCTACATGGTGCTGGCCCTGGCCCCCGGCGCGCCCCTGTCGGCGCTGCCGCTGCCCGTCCCCCCCGACCGCGCCCGCGCCCTGCTGGCCGAGGTGCTGGCGGCCCTCGACGCCGCCCACCGGGAGGGCCTCGTCCACCGGGATCTGAAGCCCGACAACATCCTCGTGCACGGGGCGACGGCCACGCTGATCGACTTCGGCATCGCCAAGGCCCTCGACGACGCCGACGCGCTGCAGACGGCCAGCGACGTGCACCTGGGCACGCCGCGCTACATGGCGCCCGAGCAGCTCCAGGCCGGCGGCGGCGTCGGCCCGTGGACGGATGTGTACGCCGCGGGGGCGGTGCTCTTCGAGCTGCTGGCGGGGCGCCCGCCCTTCGCCGGCGGGCCGGCGGAGCTGGTGAGCGCCCACCTCTACGAGCCCCCCCCGTCGCTGCCCGCGGCCATCCCCGCCGACCTCGCCGCCGTGGTGGCGCGGGCGCTGGCGAAGGCGTCCGAGGACCGCTACCCAGACGCGGCGGCGATGGCCCGGGCGCTGGCCGCTCCGCCTTCGACGCCCCGGCCGGCGGTGGCGGTGGCGTCGACGCTGGACGCGGCGTCGCTGCCCGCGGCGCCGCCGGCGGTCTCCTCGCCGCGGGGGCGCTGGGCCGTCATCGCGGCGCTCGTCGCCGGATTGGCGTTGGGTTTCGCGTACTTCTGGCCCCGGGCGGCGCCCCCGCCGCCCGCCGTGGACGCCGCGGTGGTGGACGCGACCCCGGTGGACGCGGTGGCGGTGGACGTGGCGGCGGACGCGGCGGTGGTGGACGCGGCGGCGCCCGACGCGGCGGTGCCCGACGCAGGCCGCCCGGTCCGCCCGCGCGCGCCGACGCGCTCGCCACGACCCGCCGCGCCGGCGACGCGCCCGCCCACGCCGCCCGCCCTGCGCGACGCCCTGCGCGCGGCCCTGCGCCTGTGCCATTGCGACGACGCGCGCCGCTTGCTACTGGACGCCGCGGGGACGGAGGACCACGCCGCGCTGGGCCAGGAGGTGGCCCGGTGCCGGCCGCGGCTGGTGGGGCAGGCGTGCGACTACCGGGGACCGTGATCACGCTGGCCGCGCTCGCCGGCGGCGCTGGCGCGGGCGACGACGCCTGGGCCCGCTACCGGGTGGCGGCGGCGGAAGCCGAGGCGGGCCGCCACGCCGTGGCCCTGCCCCTCTTCCGCGCCACGGTGGCCGAGGCCAGCGAGCCCGACCTGCGCCAGGCGGCCTGCTTCGGGCTGGGCGTCAGCGCCCGGGCCCTCGTCGAGGCTGGCGCCGAGGCCCCCGTCGCCTGCGAGGGGGCCCAGGCCTTCACCTGCTTCCTGGCGCGCGAGGCTGCCCCCGAGGCGCGGGCCGTCGCCGAGGCAGGGCAGGCCTGGCTCGGCGGCCGGTGCGTCGCGCCGCCCCCGCCGCCCCGGCGACGACCCCGCCCGCCGCGCCCCGACCACCGCGCCCCCGACCGCCGCGCCCGAGCACGCCGTGCCCTGGCTGGCGGGCGGCGGGGGCCTGCTCGCCCTGGCGACTGGCGGCGCGCTCGTCGGCCTGGCCTTCGACGACGCCGCCACCGTCCGCGCCCGCGGCCGCCGCGGGACGGCGGACCTGGAGGGGCAGGCCACCGCCGAGCTGACGGCGGGCTACGTCCTCCTCGGCGCGGGCGCCGGCCTGCTGGCCCTGGCGGCCTGGCAGTGGTGGGGCGGCGACCCTCCGCCGGCCGCGACCATCTACCCCGCGGGCCTGGGCCTGGGAGGCCGGTTTTGACCACCATCGACGTCACCGCCGAGGCCGTCCGCGGGACCGCCAGCCCGGCCGCCCAGCTCTTCGTGCTCCTGAGCCGCGACGCCCTCGACGCCCCGGGCAGCGCCCATGTGCTGCGCGGCGTCACCGGCGTGCACCTGGGCCGCGGCGCCCGCGGGGCCCGCCGGCTGCGCGTCGGCGGCCAGCCCATCCTCCAACTTTCCCTGGAAGATCAACGGGTTTCCTCGGAGCACGCCCGCATCGTCCAGGCCGGCGGGGGCTACGTCGTCGAGGACGCCGGCTCCCGCAACGGCACCTTCGTGGACGGCCAGGCCGTCACCCGGGCCACCCTCGCCGACGGCGCGCTGATCGAGGTGGGCGGCACCTTCCTGCTCTTCCGCAGCGGGCTGCCCGTGCCCCCCGACGCCGCCGCCGACCGGGCCGAGGACGCGCTGCGGGCCCCGCACCCGCTCTGGCGCACGGCCCACGCGCCCCTCGCCGCGCGCTACCGCGACCTGGCCCGCCTCGCCCCCAGCGCCCTGAGCGTGCTCGTCACCGGCGAGACGGGGGCCGGCAAGGAGCGCGTCGCCGAGGGGCTGCACGCGCTGTCTGGCCGCAGCGGCGCCTTCGTGGCCGTGAACTGCGCCACCCTCGGCCCCGAGCTGGCCGACTCGGCCCTCTTCGGGCACCAGCGCGGCGCCTTCACCGGGGCGGCCGAGGCCCGCGCCGGCCTCTTCCGCCGGGCAGACGGCGGCACCCTCTTCCTCGACGAGGTGGGGGAGCTGCCGCTGCCCGTCCAGGCCCGCCTGCTGCGGGTGCTGGAGACGGGGGAGGTGCACCCCGTGGGCGCCGACCGGCCCACCGCGGTGGACGTGCGCGTCGTGGCGGCGACGCTGCAAGCTCTTGATCCGGCTGGGTTTCGGCCCGACCTGCTCGGCCGGCTGGCGCAGGTCCAGGTGCACATCCCGCCCCTGCGCGAGCGCCGTGAAGACCTCGGCCTGCTGCTGCGCGCCCTGCTGCCGGCGCCCCGGCCGACGCTCACCCGCGAGGCGGCCCTGGCCCTGCTCCTCGCCCCGTGGCCGCGCGGCATCCGGCAGCTCAAGAACGCCCTGGTGGTGGCCCACGCCCTCGCCGACGACGGCCCCCTCGGCAGCGAGCACCTGCCCGCCGACCTGGCCGCCCCCGCCGCCGACGCGCCCGCCGCCCCCCTCGACGCCGACGCCACGGCCCGCCGGCAGGCCCTCGTCGACGCCCTCACCCAGACGGGCGGCAACGTGAGCGAGGTCGCCCGCCTGCTGGGCCTCTCCCGCAACGCCATCCACCGGTGGCTGCACCGCTTCGACCTGGACGCCGCGGCTTTCCGCGGCCGCGACTGACGAGGACGGCATGACCGAGAAGACCATGGCCGGGCGCGTCTGCGTGGTGACCGGCGGCAACGCCGGCATCGGCAAGGCGACGGTGATCGGGCTGGCCCAGCGGGGGGCGCGGGTGGTCCTGGTCTCCCGCACCGCGGAGCGCGGCGAGCCCGCCCTGGCCGAGGTGCGGACCGCGTGCCCGGCGGCGGACGTCGACCTGGTGCTGGGCGACCTGACGACGCAGGCCAGCGTGCGCGCCCTCGCCGACGCGCTGCTGGCCGCCTGCCCGACGCTGCACGTGCTCGTCAACAACGCCGGCCTCTGGATGACCGAGCGCACCGTCACCCCCGACGGCTTCGAGACCACGTTCGCCGTCAACCACCTGGGCCCGTTCCTGCTGACCCACCTGCTCCTCGACCGGCTGCGGGCCAGCGGCGCCGCCCGCATCGTGAACCTCTCGTCGGAGGGGCACCGCATGGGCAAGATCCGCTTCGACGACCTGCAGGCCGAGCGGCACTTCGACCGGGTGCGCACCTACTGCGACTCCAAGCTCTGCAACGTCCTCTTCACGCGCCGGCTCGCCCGGGAGCTGGCCGGCACCGACGTCATCACCCACGCCGTGCACCCGGGCGTCGTGCGCTCCGACCTGGGCCGCCGGTCGTCGGGGCTGGTGCGCCTGGGCTTCGCCCTCGGCCGCCCCTTCTTCAAGACGGCCGAGCAGGGGGCGCGCACCTCCATCTACGTGGCCTCGGCGCCCCTCGGGATGGAAAATGGCTTGTATTTCAAGGACTCCAAGCCGTGCGCTCCCGCGAAGGCCGCCCTCGACGACGCCGTGGCCGACCGCCTCTGGGACGTGAGCCTGGGCATGACCGGCCTCGCCTGACGCCGGTTCCCGGGACGCCTGCGTCGATCGCCGTTACGCTGAGCCGGTCGGCCGCCACCCACTCCGGAGGGGGCGGCACAGGGCCGCGGCCGGCGGGTGAGGAGGGACGAGATGGCGATGGGGCTGGGCTGCTCGACGCGCACGTTCGCGGCGTCGAGGAACGCGTTCTGGACGGGGATCGGCGCGCAGTACGCGGTGAAGATCGACGCGGGCGGCCGCCTGCGGTGCCGCCGCGGCGAGGGGGCCTGGGCGGACTTCGATCCGCAGCCCCCCGGCGCGGCGACGCATGTGGCCGCCGACAACAACCGCGTGGTGGTGCGCACCGCCGACGGGCGGCTGCACTGGACCTGCCTCGACACCGACATCGCGAGCTGGGTCGACTACACGTTCGGCGTGATGCAGGCGTTCGCCACCACGAGCGCGGCGTTCAACGCGCTGCTCGACCAGGCGCAGGCCGAGTTTGCGGCCAGCCTCGACGTGGCCGCGCTGCTCGGCGAGCTCTACCGCGTCGCGGACCTCTGGGAGGGTGGGGTGGCGCCGCCGCCGCCCACCGATCGGCGGGCCCTCATCGGCGACTGGCTGGGCCGCTACCGCGCCTGGCTCGCCCGCACCCACACGGTGCCGGCCGGCGCGCTGCACGGGCCCTGGAACACGCTGGGCCGCGGCGTCGAGGCGGGCGCCGCCGACCTCTCGACCGTCGTCGACATCGCCGTCGGCCACTGGCACCAGACCGTCGTCACGTTCTACGCGGCGCTGCCCGACGGCCGCATCCTGTACCTGGACGAGGAGCCCATGATGCCCGCCTGGCGCGTGCTGCCGGGCTCCGAGGACGCCGCCGCGCGGCAGGCGGCGGGCCTGATGGCCGATCCCGAGGCGGTGCTGGTGGCGTCGCACTCCGTCCTCGCGGTGCTCCAGCCCCGCAGCAAGACGGTGGCCTGGCGGCGCTTCGACTACCACAACCCCAGCGATTTCAAGCTCTGGCCGCTGCTCGACTGGACGGAGCCGCGCTGGACGACGCGGCCGCTGCCGGTGCGGGTGCCCGAGGGCATCTCGCTGGACGCGAGCTTCCACGCCGCGGGCGGCGCCCACCCCTGGCCCGTCCCTCAGCCGCATCCGTTCCTGCCGGCCATGCAGCGGCGCGACGAGGAGGCCCTGCTCCAGCACCTGCGCGACTACCAGGACACGCCGCCGCCCTTCGACTGGTTCGCCCTCTTCGGCATCGGCCTGCGCCTGCTGGAGATCTTCGGGCGCCTCCCCCCCGAGCCCCCCGGCCCGCCCTCGAACTTCGACCCCCTCGGCGTCCCTGAGCAGCTCGGCCGCCACGTCAAGCACAGCCGCGCCGTGCGGGCGCTGGTGGATGGCCTCGGGGGCCTGGAGGCCGAGATCTTCGGCCACCTGGACGACCGCCCCCTCTTCCCCGCCGCCGACGCGCTCCGGCGGCGCGCCACCAGCCTGCGCGCGGCGGGCACCAGCTTCCTCATCACCGCCTGGCAGGTCATCCGCGACGCCAGCGCCCGCATCGACGCCCTGACGGGCCGCCTGTCGGTCGTCGGCGCCTTCGGGGACGATCCCCTCGAGGCCGTGGACGCCTGGCCCATCGACCTGTGGATCCAGGATCGCGGCGGGCACCACGCCCACCTCTGCGCCGCGCAGGCGCGCCACGCCCCGGCGACCCTCGACCTGCGCGCGGGGGCCGCCCCCGAGGCGCCCCCGTCCACCGGCCGCCTGCGCTGGCAGTGGGTCGGCCCGCCCCTGCGCACCGCCACCGGCCGCCTGGTCCGGCGGCTGCGCGTCGATCTGGACGACGGGCTCGGGGCCGGCCGGCAGTACGCCTGGACGCTGGCCGAGGCCAGCGCCGCGCCCCAGACCCTCGCGACCGCCTACCCCACGCAGGGCCTGACCGTCGGCCTCGACGCCCCCGCCGTCCTGCGCGTGGAGGGCCACGACGCCTCGGGCGAGCGCGTCCACGCGAGCGCGACGCTGGCGCCGCCCCGCCCGGGCCTCGCGCTGCACCTCGATCTGGCCGGCTCGACGCCCTTCGGGCCCCCGACCGCCCGCCACTTCACCAGCCCCGACGGGCGTCTGGTCTCGGCCATGACGCTGACGCAGCAGGCCTACACGACGCTGCGCGTCCGCGTGGTGGGCGCCGAGCTCGTCGAGGGGCCCTGCACCCTGACGTGGCACACGACGCACCACCGCGGCGGCACGACGACGGCGACGGCCCTGCCGCACGCCCTCGATCTGCCCACCACCGCGGGCGCGCCCCCGGCGGTCGCCCGCCTCACCGACCCGGCCCGGCCGGCCGATCCGCCCGTCGTCCTGCTCCCCTCGGATCTGCGGGTCGCGCCCCCGGTGCCCTTCGTCGTCACCGTCACCGCCCGCGACGCCGTCGGCCAGGAGGCCACCGCGCACCTCGCGCTGTCGCCCTGGTTTCCCGTCCGCCAGGAGGTCCACGGCGCCCCCGGCGCGGTGGTGGCCGACGGCCTCGTCCGCGCCCTCGACGAGCGCATCGAGGCCCTGCGCGACGAGCTGCGAGCGCGCACCGCGCCCGTCGACGCCCTCGGCGCCCTCGGCCTCGCCCGCGCCGGGGATGGCCTCGCCGTCGACGGCCTCGGCGCCCTCGTGGCCGCCCGCAGCCGCAGCACGGCCGCGCTCCCTGCCACGCCACCGGCGGATCCCGTCGTCGACGCGCTGCTGGCCGCGGGCTGGGTCGAGCGGCCCTGAGCGCCGCCAATGCATTGAACTTGCTGGTCTTTTCGGTCGGCTAGCGCCCGGGGGCGCCCTGCGCGATCCACGTCTTGACCAGCGAGAGCTGGTCGAGGGCCAGGGGCGGCAGGCCCAGGGGCATGCCCGGGCGGGCGGCGCTGGTGGGCGGCGCGAGGGGCCCGCCGGGGGTCAGCGGGTGGCGGAAGTCGCGGCCGCCCTCGACGTGGCGGCGCAGCAGCGCGGCCAGCAGCAGCGGCGGCTGGCCGGGCGCCTCGGGGGCCAGGACGTCCACGCGCTTGCCGTCGCGCACGAGCCCGCGCTTGACCCCCTCGTAGGTCTCGAGGTCGAGCTTCACCCCGGCGAAGCCGAGGCCGCCGGTGTTGCCCGCCCCGCCGTCGCCGTTGTTGCTCTCGGGGTGCATGTGGCAGTGCACGCAGATGCGGCCAAGCACCTTGTCGTGCACCTCGTCGTAGGTGACGGGGCGGTCCAGCAGGGGCACCTCGGGCGCCACCGCCGCGGCGCCGGCCCGGTCGGGCAGCTCCGCGGCCAGCAGGAAGTCGGCGATGCGGTCGGCGTCGTCCCCGAACACCGGCATCTTCGGCATGGCGCTGTGCGGGTCCACCGCCTGGGGATCCTGGATGTAGCGCACCAGCACGGGCCGCGGGATGCGGTCGCGGACGTGCCGCAGGTCGGGGGCCAGCCGGCCGGGCATCGTCAGGGCCTGGTAGGTGGCCGCCGTCAGGCCCGGGGTCACGGGCGCGTCGCCGACGACGTGGCAGGCCGTGCACGCGCGCTGGGCGAACCGCTCGCGGCCGGCCTGGATCTGCTCGGCCGTGGGCGCGGGGGGATCGGCGGGCAGGTCGGTGGCCGCGTCGGGCCCCGCCAGCTCGCTCAGGTACGCGACCACCTGGTCCTTCTCCGCCGCCGTGAGCCGCAGCGGGATCATGGACTCGTCGAGGTGCGGCCGCAGGTCGAAGGGGCCATCGAGGAACGTGCGCACGAACTTCACCCGCACCTTGCGGCGCAGGGAGCCCAGATCGGGCAGGCGCGTGAAGTGGACGATGTTCTCCAGGTAGCGGTCCCAGTCCGGGAAGTCCTTGCGCATGGCCGCGATCTCACTGGGCTTTCCCTTCGTGCCCAGGATCCAGGTGTGGCAGTCGACGCAGTGGAAGTCGCGGACGGCGGCGGGGATGCCGGGGACGGCGCCGTCGCTCACGGGGTGGCAGCGGGTGCACTGGGCCCGCTCCATCACGGCGCGCCCGGCCTCGCCCGCGGGGGTGAGGGCCAGGGCCGCGGTGGGCACGAGGAGCAGCAGGAGGAGGAGTCGCATGGGGACAGTCTGGCCGGTCCGGGAGGCGCTGGCCAGGGGGTATCAGGACTTGCGGGCGACCTGGGCCACGGGCGCCAGGCTGGCCTCGATGGTGGCGATGACCTCGGCGTCGGCGCCGACGGCCCGAGCGGACTCGAGGTGCTTGCGGGCGCGGTCCACCTTGCCGAAGGCGCCGTAGGCGCGGGCCTGGGCCAGGAAGAGGCGGGCGCGATCGGCCCGGGCCACGCCCAGGCTGGCGGCGCGATCCAGGTGGGCCACGGCGCGGCCGGGCTCGCCGTCGACGAGCAGCTCGCCGAGCAGGAGCTGGGCCTCGACGTTGCGGGCGTTGAAGCCGACGGCGCGGCGGGCGCGGGCCACGGCGCGGGCGCTCTGGCCGTCGAGGGCCAGCAGGCGCGCGGCGCCGCGGGCCGCCTCGGCGCGGTTCTTCGAGTCGCCGGGGGCGTTCATGACCGCCTCGTACAGGCGAATGGCGGTGTGGCGCTGGCCCTGGGCCTCCGCGGTGCGGGCCTCCGCGAGGGCGGCGTCGTTGGCGGGGGCCTTCTGGGCCACGACCACGGGCTCGATCTTGCGGCGCATCGCGCAGGCGTCGGCGGTCTGAGGAGCGGCGAGGGGGGCGGCGAGGACGGCGGCGGCCAGCAGCAGCTTCTTCACGTGGACTCTCCCGGAGCGGTGTGCGGGGGCTTGGAACGCCTGCCCCCGGGCAAAGTTCTTCCGGGCGAGAAAAAAAACCGGAGGTCAGCGCGCCAGGGCCTCGGCCTCGGTGATCACGGCCTCGAACACGTCGTCGTCCATGTCCTGATTCGTCAGCAGGATCAGGCCGTTGCCGCTCTCGTTGTAGCGCACGAACGTGTTGACGCCGGCCTCGCCGCCGCTGTGCTCGAAGGAGGGCGCGTCGGCCTCGATGAACAGCGGCACCTCCTGGAACTGGCGGACGCGGGCCGCCGAGAGCAGCCGCACGCCGCCGCGGCTGCCATCGCCGATGAGGGCCTCCAGCAGCTTCGCCATGTCGGCCACGGTGGAGCGCAGCTGCCCGCTGGGCCAGTCCTCGAAGCCGTAGTGGCCGTAGGGCTCGCCGTCCTCGTCGAGGGGCATGGCCAGGCGGCCGCGCTGGCTGCTGCCGAGCTCCCGGTAGAACCAGCGCGAGTCCGTCATGCCGAGGGGGCCGAAGATCTCGCGGTTGCAGAAGACCTCGAAGGGCTGCCCCACGGCCTTCTGGACCACCAGCGCGGCCAGCGAGGCGCCGAGGTTCGAGTACTCCTCGCCCTGGCCGGGGGCGAAGTCCTCCCAGTACGCGCTCTGGGCCAGCAGCCCCTGCAGGAAGGCATCGAGGCTCTGCCGGGGATCGGGCCGCGGGTAGTCGTCGATGTCGGCCGGGCCGTCGGAGGCGATGCCGGCCTGGTGGCGCACCAGGTGCCGCAGGGTGATGGGCGTGCCCGGGTGGCGCGGGTGGCGCAGCGGCCGCGACCAGCGCAGCCAGGTGTTCACGTCGCGATCCAGATCCAGGTCGTAGCCCAGCTCCATGGCCCGGGCGATGGCCACGCCGACGACGATCTTCGAGACCGAGGCCAGGGAGTACAGCGTGTCGGCGCGGGCGGCGATGCCGGCGGCCGGGTCGGCCTGGCCGGCGCCCCCGGCCTGGGCCAGCTTGCCGCCACGCAGCACGCCGATGCTGATGGCGGCCACCCCGTGCCGCTGCCGGATGGCCTCGATCTTCGCGTCGAAGGCCCGATCGAGGGGCGGCGGCGCCTCGGGGCGGGCCGCCGGGCTCCCGTCCACCTCACCGAACTCCTGGATCGTCCCGCAGCCCGCGACCAGCAGCACCCAGCTCAACCACTTGAAAACCATCATGAATCACCTCCAGGTTACGGCCCGTGGGACACCTGGACGCGGCGGCGTGGCAACCGCGGGCGCACTTTCCTCGTCTTTTCCGCGCACGTCGTCGCAAGCTCGCAGAATGACACTGGATCTCCTCATCATCGGGGCGGGGCCCGCGGGCTCGGCCCTCGCCGCCGCCGCCGCCGCCCGCGGGCTGGCCGCGCAGGCGGTGGACCCCGACCCGGCGCGGCCCTGGCCCAACCGCTACGGGCTCTGGCTCGACGAGCTCGGGCCGCTGGCGGATGTCGTCGCGCACCGTTGGGCCGCGGCGGCGGTGACGTTCGACGCCGCCCGGGGGGCCTCCCTCGCCCGGGCGTACGGCACGGTGGACAACGAGGCGCTGCGCCGCCGGCTGGCGGCCCCCGTCGTCGCGGGCGAGGTGGTGGCGGTGGATCACGACGCCACCGGCAGCACCGTGACGCTGGCCGACGGGGCCACCCTGCGCGCCGCGGTGGTGGTGGACGCCACGGGGCGGGGTCTGGGCCCGGCGCCCGCCGCCCCGGGCTACCAGGTCGCCTACGGCCGGCTGGTGGAGGTGGAGGGCCATGACCACCCCCTCGACACCATGGGCCTGATGGACTTCTCGCCGGTGCCCGGGGCCCCCGCGCGCCCGCCGACGTTCCTCTACACCATGCCCTTCGGGCCCCGGCGCCTGTTCGTGGAGGAGACGGTGCTGGCCGAGCGGCGGCCCTCGGCCTTCGACGACCTGGCGGCGCGGCTGGAGGCCCGCCTGGCCCACCGTGGCTGGCGCGTCGTCGCGGTGCACGAGGAGGAGCGCTGCCTCATCCCCATGGGCGCGCCCCTGCCGCGGGTCGGGCGGGTGCTGCCGTTCGGCGCGGCCGCGGGCCTCGTCCACCCCGCCACGGGCTACTCGCTCGCCCACAGCCTGCGGACCGCGCCGGGGGTGGCCGACGCGCTGGTCGAGGGGCTGGCGGCGGGCCCGGCCGCCGCGGTCGAGGCCGCCTGGGCCGCCCTCTGGCCCGGCGAGAAGCGCCGCCTCTGGACGCTCTACCGCTTCGGGCTGCAGGTGCTCACGCGGCTGGATGTGCGCGAAACGCAAGACTTCTTCGCCGCGTTCTTCGCGCTGCCGCCGCCGCTCGTGCGGGGCTGGCTGGCGGGGACGCTCTCCCTCGCGGAGGCGCGGCAGGCGATGTGGGGGGTGTTCGGGGGGCTGCCGGGGGCCCTGCGCGCGCGGCTCATCGCCCACGGCCTGCGCCCCCATGGCTGGCGCCTGCTGGGCGCGCTCAGCTCGCGCGGAAGATGAACGGGTAGCGGATGTTCACCACGCCCCCGCCCCGGGGCCGCGGGAACTGCCAGCGCTTGATCGCGCGGCTGATGCAGGCGCCCACCTCGGGGGAGCCGATGGTCGACTCCTCCACGCTGGCGGCGAGGACCTTGCCGTCGGGGCCGACGACCCACTTCATGGTCAGCTTGCCCTCCAGGTCGCGGCGGCTCTGCAGCTCCCGCTCGTAGCAGGCGCGGTACTCGGCCTTCTTGAGCCGGACGACGCGCTGGACCTCCTCCCGGCTCAGGCCGTCCTCCACGATGGGGTCGCGGGGGATGACCTTCGGCACCTTCTGGCCGGGCTCGCGGCCCGGCAGGCCGGTGACGGGGCCGGGGCGGCCGGGGCGGGTGCGGTAGTCGCCGGGGCCGAGGGAGCGGCCGGGGCCGCGGGGGCCGCCGGGGCCGACGGGGCCGAAGGGGTCACCGCCGCCGCCACTCAGGCCGGCGCCGCGGCCGCCATCCCCGCCGCCCATGCCGGCGAGGGCGCCGGCGGCGGTCTTGCCCAGGGGATCCGCGCCCGGCCCGAACATGCCCGAGTCGTCGAGGACGTTCTTCAGCTCGCTGGCCGCGGCCCGGGCCGTGTCGAGGCGCTGGGCCCGGGTGGGCGTGCTGCGGGGCCGGGGCGCGACGGGCTCCTCGCTGCTGCCGCTCGGCGCCACGCTGTCGAGGGCCGGCGGCTGCTCCCCGCCGCCCCCGTCGTCGCCGGGCTCGGGGGCGGTGAAGAGGTCCTTCTCCTGGCTCTCGGTCGGGACGAGCAGCACGTTGACGAAGCGGTCGTCGCCGTTGAAGCGGTCGATGGACAGGGCCTCGCGGTTCGGGGGGGCCGCGATGGCGATGAGCACCACCGCCAGGTGCAGGACGGCGGCGCCCGCCAGGCTGCGCACGTCGCCGAACATGCCGGCGAAGGCGCGGCGGCCGGGGTGGGCGGCCGGCTCGACCCGGGCGAAGTACAGCGTCAGGGCGCCGGCCTCGGCGCGGACGATGCCCTCCTTGCCCAGCAGCAGCGTGCGCGTCTGGTTCCCGGGCAGCGGGGTGATCTCGGTGCCGGCCTGGTAGTAGCCGCCCACGCCCGGGGGCAGCCAGACGCGGGCCCCCTCGGGCTCCATGCGGGCGAGGACGAGGGTCTCGCCGGCGGGGACGACGTCCTCGACGCCGCCGTAGGGGCTGTCGCCGCCCAGGGCGAAGGCCTCGCCCATGTGCAGGTGGTGGACGTCGAGGATGGTGCGGCCCCAGGCGACGGTGACTTCGAGCAGTGCGTGGCGCATGTGGCCCTCCCGGCGCACCCGTCCCGTGGCGGCGGCGCGCGAAAATGCTTTGTGTATTCGGTGGTTCCGACCGCGATGCTGTCGGTGCGTGCTCGGGGACTCAGACACGCGGGGTGGGCGGGTGTTCCCGCTCGCCGGGAATTTTTTCGGGGGCGGGCCGGGCGCGGACCTCGTGTACCCTGGTCGCGACACCGAAGCCGCGGGGGGGCAGGATGGGTCAGCTCGACGTCGCCGAGATCGATCAGAAGGAGCTGCGGGTCTTCACCCGCCGCGTGCTCGACGACCTGCAGGCCCTGGAGCAGATGCTCGACCAGGGCGCCTTCGAGCGCGACGTGCGGCGCATCGGGGCCGAGCAGGAGATGTTCCTGGTGGACGCCGGGCAGCAGCCCGCGCCCAAGGCCATGGAGGTGCTGGGGGAGCTCGCCGGCGAGCCGTTCACCACGGAGCTGGCGAAGTTCAACCTGGAGGCCAACCTGCCGCCGTATGTGTTCGGCACGGACTGCCTGCGGCGCATGGAGGCCGATCTGGACCGGCTGCTGGCCTCGGCGCGGGCGGGGGCCGCGAAGCACCAGGCCGACGTGCTGCTGGCGGGCATCCTGCCGACGCTGAAGCTCTCGGATCTGGGCCTCGACAACATGGCCCCGGTGCCGCGGTACTTCGCCTTGAACAACGCCATCCTGCGGCTCACGCGGGGGCCGTTCCGGGTGAAGCTCAAGGGCACGGACGAGCTCGACATCACCCATGACAACGTGATGCTCGAGTCGTGCAACACGAGCTTCCAGCTCCACTTCCAGGTGGCGGCCGACGAGTTCGTGAAGCTGTACAACGCGGCCCAGGCCATCACGGGGCCGGTGCTGGCGGCGGCGGTCAACTCCCCGATCTTGCTGGAGAAGAGGCTGTGGCAGGAGACGCGCATCGCCCTGTTCCAGCACTCGGTGGACGACCGCACCGGGGCCCAGCTCGCCCGCGGCCGGCAGGCGCGGGTGCGCTTCGGATCCGACTGGCTGCACGCCTCGGTGCTCGAGATCTTCCGCGATGACATCGCGCGGTTCCGGGTGCTGCTCGGCACGGACGTGGAGGAGGATCCGCTGGCCATCCTGCGGGCAGGCGGGGTGCCCCAGCTCGCGGCCCTGCGCCTGCACAACGGCACCGTCTATCGCTGGAACCGGCCCTGCTACGGCATCCACGAGGGCAAGCCGCACCTGCGCATCGAGAACCGCGTGCTGCCGGCCGGCCCGACGGTGCTCGACGAGGTGGCCAACGCGGCGTTCTTCTTCGGGCTGATGGCGGCGTTCACCGACGAGTACGGCGACATGGCCCGGGTGATGCCGTTCGATGACGCCAAGGCCAACTTCGTGGCGGCGGCGCGGCTGGGGCTGAAGGCCCAGTTCACCTGGGTGGGCGGCGCGACGTCCACGGCGGCCGAGCTCATCCTGAAGCAGCTCCTGCCCCTGGCGCGCAGCGGCCTGGCGGCGCGGGGCATCGACTCCAGCGACGTGGACCGCTACCTGGGCACCCTGGAGGAGCGCGTGCTGAGCGGGCAGACGGGGGCCCAGTGGGCGCTCTCGTCCATCGCCGGCATGCCGCGGGATCGCAGCACCCCCCACGCGCGCCTCTGCTGGCTGACGGCGGGGCTCCGCGCGCGGCAGTGGACGGGGCAGCCGGTGCACCGCTGGACGCTGGCCGGCCAGGACGCCACGGAGGACTGGCGCAGCGGCTACCGCACCGTGGGCCAGTTCATGCTCCAGGACATCTACACCGTGCAGCCCGACGATCCCGTCGATCTGGTGGTGAACATGATGGACTGGGTGAAGATCCGGAACATCCCGGTGGAGTACCCGGACGGGCGCTTCGCCGGCATGGTGGATCTGCGGCAGGTCCTGCGGATGCTGGCCCGCGGGCGGCCCGACCGCGAGGTCACCGTGCGCGACATCATGGAGACGACGCCGGAGACGGCGGCCCCGAGCACCCCCACGGTGGAGGCGCTGGCCACCATGCGCGACCACGACCTGGGCTGCCTGCCGGTGGTGCAGGGCGAGATGCTGGTGGGGCTGGTGACGAAGCGGGCGCTGCTGGATCTCACCATCCGCCTCATCGACGGGCAGCTGCGGGCGCAGGATTGATCGCAGCGGACGCTCAGCCGGGGGAGGGGCAGCGCGACCTGGGGGACGTCCAGGCCGAGGCGCCCGGGCCGACGGTCATCGTCATCGCGGCCATCCATGGCAACGAGCCCGCCGGGGTGCTGGCGGCGCGGCAGGTGATCGCGGCGCTCCAGGCCGGGTCGACGCGGCTCTGCGGGGGCCGGGTCGCCGGCCTGGTGGGCAACCTGGGGGCCATGCAGGCCGGGGTGCGGGGCCGGGTGCGCGACCTGAACCGCGCCTGGACGGCGGATCAGATCGCCGCCGTGCGGGCCCAGCACCCCGACGCCGACGATCCCGAGCAGGCGGAGCAGCGGGCCCTGCTGGGGCGGCTGGAGGATCTGTTCGAGACGGCCCGCGGGCCCGTGGTGGTGCTCGACCTGCACACCACCTCGGGGGGCGGGCCCCCGTTCACGGTGCCCCCCGACACCCTCGCCGCCCGCCGGCTGGGCCTGGCGCTGCCGTTCCCCCTCATCCTGGGCCTGCTGGAGTCGGTGGACGGCACCGTAGGGGAGTGGGTCACCCGCCGCGGCCACACCGGGCTGGGCGTCGAGACGGGGCAGCACACCGATCCGCAGGCCGTCTCGCTGCACGCGGCGACCATCTGGCGCATCCTGCACGCGCTGGGGCAGATCGACGCCGAGCCGCCCGAGGTGGCCCAGGCCTTCGCCCAGGTGCCGGCCGATCTGCCGTCGGTGGTCGTCCTGGCCCACCGCCACGGCGTCACCCCCGGGGATGGCTTCCACATGCGGCCGGGCTACGCCGGCTTCCAGCGGGTGCGGCGCGGCGAGGTGCTGGCCTTCGACCGCGCGGGGCCGGTGGTCGCCCCCATGACCGGGCGCCTGCTGATGCCGCTCTACCAGCAGCAGGGCAGCGACGGGTTCTTCGTGGTCCGGGACGTGCGGCGCCCGTGGCTGGTGGCGTCGTCGGTGCTGCGGCGCGCGGGGGGGCACCTGCTGGTGCGGGCCCTGGGCGCCCGCATGGCCGAGGAGGAGCTGCACTTCGACCGGCCCCCCGGCGCCCCGGCCCGCGCGCTGCTCGTGCTGCTGGGCTACCGGCGCCAGGAGCTCGACGGGCAGCGCCTGCGGGCGCACCGCCTGCAGGAGCCCCGGCGGCGCCCGCGTCGCCGCTGAGCCATGCAAGTGCATGAAACCAAAGCAGAATCGCTGCATGGGATCATCCTCGCGGCGGGGGCGTCGTCGCGGATGGGGGCCCCGAAGGCCCTGGCGGTGCTCGACGGCGAGACGTTCGTAGCGGGCCTCGTGCGCCGGCTGCTGGCGGGCGGCTGCGCCACCGTGACGGTGGTGGTGGGCGCCGACGCCGAGCGCGTGCGGGCGGCCGTGCCGGCGCCGGGCCGGGTCGTGGTGGCCGCCGACTGGGCCCGGGGGATGCGGGCGAGCCTGCGCGCTGGCGTCGCGGCCTGCCCGCCCGGCGACCTGCTGCTGACCCACGTCGATCGCCCCCGGGTGGCGCCGGCGACGCTGGCGCGGCTGCGGGCGGCGGCGCCCGGGCGGGCCGTCATCCCCACGTTCGAGGGCCGGGGGGGCCACCCGGTGCGCTTGCCGGCGGGCTTGCGGCCGCGGCTCCTCCAGGACGACGATGCGCCCCTGAGAACGCTGCTCGGCGACGCCCTCCGCCTGCCGGTGGACGATGCCGACGTGCGCTTGAACCTCAACACCCCCGAGGCGCTGGCCGCGCTGGGCGGGTGGCTGCCCGGTGGAGGGCCGACATGAAGTGGATGATCGCGCTGGGGCTGCTGGCGGCGTCGGCCGCCCACGCCGAGGACGCCGCCGACTGGGCGCTGCCCGACGCCGAGGCGTCGGTGGTGTTCCGCGGGGCGGGCCGCCTGGCGGCGACGCTGAAGGCGCTGGACGCGCGCTTCGGCCAGACGCGGGCGATGCGGGGCCTGGTGCCGCGCATCCTGGCCTTCGAGGCGGGGGGCGTGCGGCCCTTCGCGGCGGATCTGGGGCCGGGCCTCGATCTGGGCGCGGGCGTCGCGGCCTTCGGCACCAAGGCCCCGGTCGAGCGGTTCCGCTTCGTCTTCGGCGTCACCGACGCCGAGCAGGCCAAGGCCAGCCTGGTGAAGCTGGCCGGCGCCCTGGGTGACGCGCCGCTCGCCGCCACGCCCACCGGCTTCCAGGCGGGCGAGAAGTCCATCCCTTGCGCGGCCCGTGGGCGGTTCCTGGTCTGCGACACCCAGGCGGTGCCAGAGAAGGCGCCGGGCCGCCCGGCGACCCTGTCGCCCGACGCCCTGCTGGACGTGCGCCTGGCCGGCAGCGCCGCCGCCGAGGTGGGGCAGGGGGCGCTGGAAACCCTGTCGATTCAATGGGTTGCCGAGGCATCGGGCGGCCGCCTGCGGGTGAAGGCCACCGGGCCCGAGGCGGTGGCGGGGGCCTTGAAGGCCTGGCTGCCGGGGACGACGCCGGTGGGCGGGGCCGACTGCCTGGACGCCCGGGCCGGCGGGGTGCTCAAGCTCTCCCTCGACGCGCCGCGCCTGCTGCGCGAGGCCGCGGGCCTGGGGGTGCCCGTCGAGGTCACCACGGCGCGACAGGCCGTCGTCGTCGGATCCACCTGGACGGGGGATCTGGTGCTCTGGCTCGCGGGCGGCTTCCTGCACCCGGTCGTGGCGCTGGGCCTGCAGCCCGGGGCCGACGGGGAGGCGCTCGTCCGCCTCTTCGCCGAGGGCATCCAGGCGGCGGGAGCCACGGCCACGGTGGCGGACGGCACGCTCTCCATCGGCGTCCCGGATCCCACGGAGGACGGGGCGGCGACGACCATCCGGCTGCGCTACGGCGTGGTGGGCCAGACGCTGGTGCTGGCGGTGGCCGAGCGGGACGTGGAGCGCTGCAAGCTCGGCCAGCAGCGGCCCCTCACCTTGCCGGCGCCCCTGGCGGGCAAGGGCCAGAGCGGCTTCGTGCTGCGCAGCTTCGGCTTCGGCCCCGGCGCGCCGGCCGGCTTCGTCAGCGGCTCGACGAAGTGGCAGGTGGTGGGGGATCTGCTCCAGGTGGCGACGGTGCAGGCCATGCTGCTCAGCGAGCTGGGCTTCGTCTTCGCCCCGGCGCCCGACGGCGTCGTGGCCGAGCTGTGGTGGGAGGTGCTGTGATGGGCGCGGGACGCATCCTGGGGGTGGCGCTGCTGTTCGGGTGTCAGGGGCCGGCGCCCACGCCGGGCGGGGCCCCGGGCGGGAGCGCTGCCAGCGCGCCGACGCCGGCCCCGCCGGTCGAGGGTGATCCGGCGGCCCTCTTCGACGACGCCGTCCGGGCCGAGCTCGACGGCGACGCCTTCGAGGCGCGGGACCAGTGGATCCGCCTCGCGGCGCGCTACCCCGACACGCCGTACGGCCGCCAGGCCACGGCGCGCATCGGCGGCGGCGAGACGCCCATGGTGGCGGTGGCCATCATCGGCATCATCAGCGCCGTCGCCATCCCGTCGTTCATCGGCTACCAGAACAAGGCCTCCGCCAGCGAGGCCACCCTCAACCTGCGCTTCATGGTCGACGGGGCCATGCGCTTCTACGACGAGCCGGAGGTGAACGCCGACGGCGAGATCCAGCCGAAGCGCTTCCCGCCCAGCACCACGCTCACGGCGGCGGACTGCGGCGGCAGCGTCCCCGATCCGGCCACCTGGGAGGCCCCGGGCTGGCAGGGGCTGGGCTTCGCCCCCAGCGACAGCCTGCGGTTTCGCTACGTCTTCCTGTCGGAGGGCGAGGGGCTGTCGGCGCGGTTCACGGCCCGCGCCATCGGCGATCTGGACTGCGACGGCGTCTTCTCGACGTACGAGCGCGTCGGCGCCGTCGCCCCCGACGGCCTCGTCATCCTCGAGGCGCTGCGGGTGGAGAACGAGGGCGAGTAGCCCGCCTTCTCCTGTCAGATCACGTACTTGCGGTTGATGTCCATGGCCTCGGCGACGAAGGCCTCCCGGTAGAACCGGTCGAAGGCCGCCCAGGTGCAGAGGGTCCGCGGATCCGTCACGCGGTCGACGAAGAGCAGCCCGTCCAGGTGATCGAACTCATGCTGGAAGGTGCCGGCGATCAGGCCGCGCGCCTCCAGCGTGAAGGGGGCGCCGTGGCGATCCCAGGCGTCGACGCGCACGTGCATGGCCCGCTGCACCCGGCCGCGCAGGTCGGGCACGCTCAGGCAGCCCTCGTACACCGACTCCTCCTCGCCGCTCAGGCGCGTCAGCGTGGGGTTCACGAAGACGGTGAGGGGGAAGTCGGGCTTGTAGGGGTAGCGGGGGTTCTGCTGGATGTGCACGGCGCAGATGCGCACGGGGCGGCCCACCTGGGGCGCGGCCAGGCCGGCGCCGTGGGCGGCGTGCATCGTCTCGATCAGATCGTCGATGAAGGCCTGCAGGGCCGGGGTGGCGAGCTCCTCGGCCGAGACGGCCCGGGAGACCTCCCGCAGCACGGGATCACCGATGGACAGGATGGGCAGCACCGCCATGGGGGCCTCCGATCAGCCGGGGGGCAGGGTGGGATCGACGCCGACCTGGCGCATCCGCACCGCCGCCTGGAAGAGGTAGTCGTAGCACTCGGCCTGGGTCTTGGCCTGCTGCCAGTCCTTGCCCCAGACGTAGACGCCGTGGCGGCGCACGAGCACGGCGTCGGCGGCCGGGTAGTCGGTCATCGCCTCGGCCATCCGGTCCGCCAGATCGCACTCATGGGCGGTGTTCTCGACGATGGGGACGCGCACCTGGTCGTGGTAGCCGACGCCGCGCAGCCCCTTCTGCATCTCCAGGTGCGTGACCTGGAACTCGTCGCCCGGGATGAGGGTGGCGAGCATGGCGTTGATGCTGTGGCTGTGCAGCACCGCGCCCGCGCCCCGCAGCCGATAGGCGTTCAAGAACAAGGGGGTGCAGGCGCTGATGCCCAGCTTCGGGTTGGCCGGGCGCTGGATGATGGCCCCCTCCATGTCCACGACGAAGAGGTCGGCGGTGCCGATGCGCTCCTTCTGCACGCCGCTGGGGGCGATGTAGATGCGGTCGCCGTCGCGCACGCTGATGCCGCCGCCGGTGCCGGTGCACCAGCCCTGGAAGTAGAACTGGCGGCAGAGATCGACGACGAGCTGGCGAGGCGACTCGCCGCTGTGGCTCTCGAACATGGGGCTCATCCTTCGCTGAGGGGCAGGTAGGCCTCGACGAGCAGCGGCGCGAAGCCGAGCTCGGGCCAGAAGCGGGCGGCCGCCGGGTTGTCCGGGGCGAAGTTGACCTGGGCGTGGCTGAGGCCCTGCTGGCGAAAGCGCGCCAGGGCCGCCTGCACGAGGGCGCGGCCGATGCCGGCGCGGCGCTCCCCGGGGGCCACCACCAGATCGAAGATCATGCCGATGTCGCGCACCGCCCAGGTGGGGCTGCGCTGGCCGGGGCCGCCGAGCAGGTAGCCCACCACGGGCTCGCCGGGGCCGCGGGCCACCAGGACGACGGCCTCGCGGCGGTCGATCAGGCGGCGCACGAAGGCGGCGTAGGTGCCCTCGCTGTGGGCCGCCGGGCGGAAGAGGCGCGGCTCCAGCGTCCGGTGCGCCCCCAGCAGATCCGCCCAGCGCGCCACGATGGCCGGCACGTCCGCGGCGGTCGCGGGCTCGATGCGGGGCGGCGGGGGGGCGGTCTCCATCGGCGCAGCATAGCGAGTTGTCCGGGCGCCGACACGCCTGGTGGCGGGGCGGCGTCGCGATGGTCGAATCGACCCGCCCGGATCGGTAGGATGGGCCGTCCCCCTGGAGGTCCTGATGAGGCAGCTTTCTCTCGCCCTGGTTCTCGGCGCGTCGGCGGTGCCCGCCACGTCCCTCGCCCAGCAGTGCTACCCGACCAACACCAGCTTCGCCTGGTCCCAGCCGGCCAACGTGCCCATCGCCGATGACGCGGCCGATCGGTGGCCCACCGACGCCACCATCCGCCTGGCCTACGGCGGGCAGTGGTGCCCGGACGTCGAGCAGTTCGAGCTGCGCAACAAGGACGACGGCAGCACCATCGCGGCCCAGGTCCGCCTGCGCACGCCCGTGACCATCGTCGAGAACACCGCCCAGGCCCTGACGGTGATCGACATCGATCCCGAGCAGCCCCTGGCCGAGCGCACCGACTACGAGCTGGTCGTGCGGCCGCCCAACCCGTCGCTGCCGGCCTTCGCGGAGTACCTCATCGAGTTCCGCACCCGCGCGACGCCCATGGATGACCTGGACGTGAACGCGTTCGAGGGCATCCGCCGCGTCGGCCTGGACGGCGACACCTGCGGCGACAACGCCCCCTACGCGGGCGTGAACGCCAACGTCCCCGCCTGCCTCGTGTCGTCCAAGTTCCGGATGCGGCTGGAGTTTCAGCCCCTCAACCGCTCCGAGATCTCCTACGCCATCTACCGCACGTCCACGACGCCCCTCGACGAGGCGACGATGGAGCCCATCCCGCTGGAGGCCGACAACACCCGGGTGCCCATCGACATCCAGCCCGGCGCCCGCGACGTGACCGGCGCCGGCGTGCCCCTGCGGCCCGTCATCTTCGAGGTGCTCTACGCGCCGCTGCCCCGCCGCGACTGCTACACCGTGGTGATGCTCGACGAGTACGGCCGCGAGCGCGGCGACTTCGAGAACACCGCCTGCGTGGATCTGGTGGTGCCCGAGCCCTGCCCGCGCGGCTGCGAGGGGGCGCAGTGCATGGTGGTCTTCCCGCCACCCAACCCCTTCGAGACCAACGAGCCCATCCCCGGCCAGATGTGCCCGACCCTGGGCCTCAACGGCGGCGATCCCGACCGGCCCATCCCGCCCGTGGGCGAGGAGCCCCCGCCCGGCGCGGGCGGCGCGGGCGGCGGCGGCAGCGCCGACGGCGGCGTGCCCGGGGCCGACGGCGGCCAGAGCGAGGGCGGCGGGAGCAGCGATGGCTGCAACCAGGCCCCCGGCGCCCCCGCCCCCTGGGCCTGGCTGGCCCTCTTCCCGGCCGTCGCCCTGCTGCGCCGTCGCCGCTGAGTTCCCTCGCGCCGGGCGGCGTGGCATCCTGCCGCCCATGCGCCTCGCACCCCTGATCATCGCCCTGCCCTGGCTCCTCGCCGCGTGTGACGACGGCGGGGGCGGGGGCACCTCCGCGCGGCAGGAGGCCCCCCGGCCCGACGCCGGCGCCCTCGACGCGGCGACCGCCCCGGACGCGGTCCCCGCTGACGCCGCCGCGGACGCCGCCCCCGCCGACGCCGCCCCGCCCGACGCCACCGCCGACTGGGGCCCGCCCCCGACGGTTGCTGAGTGTTTTCAGCAGTTTGGCGGCGCGGTCGGCCCGCAGTACGCGCCCTTCAACCCCGTCCTCGGGCACCACTGCCTCGGCACGAACCACCAGGACGTCCGCGACGTGGAGCGCGTCGTCTTCCTGGGCGACTCCGTGACGTTCGGCACCCCGCCCACCCAGACGTGGGAGAACTACCGCTGGCTCGTGACCGAGGGCCTGCGGGCGCGCTTCGGCCCCGACCTGGAGGTGGAGAGCTGCGCGAAGCTCGGCGCCCGCAACGACGACTTCCTGCGGGACGGCGGGCAGATCCCCGCCTGCTTCCCCACCGGGGGCAGCGAGAAGCGCACGCTCGTCATCTTCACCATGGGCGGCAACGACATCGCCGCCTGGGCCGGCGACCGCGAGTCCCCCGCGCGGGCTCGCGAGCTGGCCGACGCCGCCGCCGCCGACCTGGACGCCGCCGTCGCCTGGCTCAAGGATCCCGCCCGCTTCCCCCGCGGCTCCTTCGTCATCTTCGCGAACCCCTACGAGTTCACCGACGCGACCGGCGATCTGGAGTCCTGCGCCCTGGCGCGGACGGCGGGCTTCGAGGGGAGCTGGATCGAGGGCGAGGACGCCGTCATCCACTTCAACGAGCAGTACATGGCCACGGCCGTGCGCCACCAGGCCGATCTCATCTTCACGCTGGAGGCCTTCTGCGGGCACGGCTTCCACCACGACGACCCCGAGAGCCGCTGCTACCGCGGGCCGGACACCGAGATCTGGTTCGACCTGACCTGCATCCACCCCAACCCCACCGGGCACCGGGCCATCGCCGACATGGTCCTGGCCGTGGTGGACGAGTAGCCGAGGTCGCCATGGGCAACGCCACGGTCTTCTTCCGGGTCTTCGACATCGCGTTCTTCGCGCCGGGCCTCGTCATCCTGGTGCCGCTCTGGCGCTGGTGGGATCTGGACCTGGGCCGCGGGGGCTCGGCGAGCGTCCTCGACGCGGCGGTGGGGGCGGCCCTCTGGTTCCTGGTGGCCTACGGCGTGGGCCTGGTGGTGCAGGGGCTCTCGCGCATCGTGCTGGCCTTCACCGGCAAGGCCCTGCCCGATCCGGACGACGACCCCATCTGGCTGTCGACCCTCACGCTGGCCAAGCGCGAGGAATTGTTGTTGTATTTCTGGTACATGCGCGCCACCTGCCTGAACGTGGCCATCGCCACGCCCATCGCCGTGGCCCTCTGGCTGGTCGTCCGCTACGAGGCCGCGCTGGGGCAGGAGGGCCTCGGGGCCCTGGGCGCCCTGGGCTCGGCCTTCATCCTCTGGAACCTGGGCCGGTCGTTCGAGCGCTCCTGGCGCCGGGCCCGGATGCTGCCGCCGCCGCCCCCCGCCCTGGCCGGGCCCCCGCCGCCGCCGGCCGCCGGATGACGCCGCCCGACCGCCTGCTCTCCCGCTGGCTGCGCCATGGGGCCGAGGGCCTCGACATGGACGCCGCGGGCTTCGTGCCCATCGCCACCGTCCTCGCGCGCCTGGGCATCGACCGCCCCGCCCTCGACGCCCTCGTCGCCGCCAACAACAAGCAGCGCCTGCAGATCGTGGGCGACCGCATCCGCTGCTGCCAGGGGCACTCCCTCGCCGGCATGCCCGTGACGCGGGAGGCCCTGGAGGCGAGCTGGGCGCCCTTCACCGGCGCCGGGCCCGTCTGGCACGGCACGTCGCTGGACGCGCTGCCCGGCATCGACGCCGCCGGCCTGCTGCCCCAGCGCCGGACGCATGTGCACCTGGCCGCCGCCCTGGAGAGCCGGGTGGGCAAGCGCGCCCACGTGGCCGTCATGCTGGCCGTCGATCCGGCCGCCCTGGCCGCCCGGGGCCTCGGCCTCTGGGTCGCGCCCAACGGCGTCCTGCTCGCCCGCGAGGTGCCCCGCGCCTGCATCACCGGCGCCCGGGCCATGACCCGCCGCGCCGAGGGGGACGCCGCGCTGGCCCCCTTCGGCCCCGCCTGAGGAGGTCTGCGTGATCGAAGCTGGCATCGTGTTCCTGACCCGCGTCCTGGGCCAGGCCATCGGCGACCGCGTCGAGCTGCTCGTGCTGCACATCGGCGTCGAGCACCCCACGGGCCTGCGCCCGGCCTTCGCCGACGACGGCCGCGTCCTCGGCCCGCCCCCGCCGGTGCTCCGGCTGACGGTCCTGGCGGCCCCCCGCACCAGCGCCGATGCCCTGGCGGCGGCCGACGCCGTGCTCGAGTTCTTCCACCATCGGCCCGTCTTCGACGCGGCGACCGCGCCGTCCCTGGGGCCGCTCGGCATCGCCCGCCTCACGGTGGCGGTGCAGCCGCTCGATCTGGGGACGCTGGCGGCGGTGTGGCAGGGCTTGCAGCGACCGGCCCTGCCGGCCCTGACCTGGCAGGTGACGCTCGTCCCCGGCACGCCCACGTCCGTCGTGCGCGCGGGCCCGGACGATCGCTAGCCGGCGCGGACGGCCTCGAGCCGGTCGCAGGCGACCTGGTGGCCGCCCTCGCCCTGCAGCCGGGGGGTGGCCTCGGCGCAGGCGGGGGCCGCGAACCGGCACCGCGTGTGGAACCGGCAGCCCGACGGCGGGTTGATGGGGGTGGGCACATCCCCCTCCAGCAAGATGCGCTCGCGCCGGGCCTGGGCGTTGACCTGGGGCACCGCCGACAGCAGCGCCTGGGTGTAGGGGTGCTGGGGGTTCTCGAAGATGGCGTCCACCGGGCCGATCTCGACGATGCGCCCCAGGTACATCACCGCCACCACGTCGCAGAGGTGGCGCACCACGGCCAGGTCGTGGGCGATGAACAGGTAGCTCAGCCCCAGCTCCGTGCGTAGATCCGCGAGAAGATTGAGGATCTGCGCCTGCACCGACACATCGAGCGCCGAGACGGGCTCGTCGCAGACGATGAACCGCGGCCGCACCGACAGGGCCCGGGCGATGCCGACGCGCTGCCGCTGCCCGCCGCTGAACTGGTGCGGGTACCGGTCGCGGTAGTCGGGATCGAGGCCCACCCGCAGCAGCAGGCGATCCACCTCGGCCCGCAGCTCCTCGGGGGTGGTGCAGAGGCCGTGCAGCTTCAGCGGCTCGGCGAGCGTCTGGAAGACCGTCCGCCGCGGGTTCAGGCTGCCGAAGGGATCCTGGAAGATGATCTGCATCTCCCGGCGCAGGGCCCGCAGCTCCGCCCGGGACAGGGCCCGCAGGTCGCGGCCGTCGAAGTGCAGCTCGCCGGCCGTCGGCTCCACCAGGCGCAGGATGCAGCGGCCCGTCGTCGTCTTGCCGCAGCCGCTCTCCCCCACCAGGCCCACGGCCTGGCCCGGCATCACGTCCAGATCCACCCCGTCGACGGCCTGCACCTGCCCCACCACCCGGGGCACGAGCCCCCGCCGGATGGGGAAGTGCTTGCCCAGGCCACGCACCTTCAGCAGCGGTTCGGTCACTTGGGGGTCTCCTCGGTCGGCGGAGCGGCGCTGGCGGCGCTGGCCGGGGCAGGGGGGGCGACGACCTTCACCGCGGCGCCCTCCTCCAGGCCGCGCTGGCCGAAGACCACCACGGTGTCCCCCTCGGCCAGGGGCGTGAGGACCTCCACGGCGTCCCGGTCGGCGTAGCCGAGGGCGAGCCGGCGCTTGTGGGCCTTCCCGTCCTGGACCTGGTACGCAAACGCCCGATCTTCCTCGAAGATCAGCGCGCGCTTGGGCAGGACGAGGGTGTCGGCGTGCACGTCCACGATGATGCGCGCCCGCACGTACATGCCGGGCCGCAGCCCCGCCGCGCGGGCGGCCGCCGGATCCAGGCGGACGGTCACCTTCACGGTGCCGCTGCGCGCGTCCACCGTGGGCGCGATGCGCTCGACCCGGCCGGGCACCCAGCGCGCCGCGCTGCCCTCGGCCGACAGCTCGGCCGGCAGGTCCACGGCCAGGCGGGGCAGGTGCCGCTCGGGCAGGCGCAGGTGCACCTCCAGCGCGTCCACGTCGGCCACGTCGAAGAGGGGCGCGCCGATGGACACCGCCTCCCCGGGCTGGACGTGCCGCGCCGTCACCACCCCGGCGATGGGGCTCTGCACCGTCTGCTGCCCGCGCTCCTTCTCCAGCCGGTCCACCTCGAGGCTGGCCTGCTTGAGCTGGAACCGCGCGTCGATGAGCTGCTGCCCCGGCACCAGCCCCTCGCGGGCCAGCTTCTCGAGGGCGGCCACCTCGCGGGCGGCCTTGTCGCGGCTGGCCCGGGCCTGGGCCTGCACCTCGGCGAACACCGGCCGCTCGATGGCCGCGAGCTGCCCGTCGGCGGCCACGGCGTCGCCCTCTTCCGCCAGCTCGGGGCCGATGGTGCCGGCCACCTGAGCGCGCACGACCGCGCGCTCCCGGGCCTCGACGGTGGCGGTGCCTTCGACGCCATCCTGCACGGTGCCCCGCCCGACGGTGACGACCTCCACCGGCGCGGCCCCCGCATCCGCGGCCGTGGGCGGGCCTCCGGGCGGCCCGGCGTTGCAGCCCAGCAGGAGGGCGAGGGGGAGGAGCATGCGCATGAGCGCCGGAGGATAGCACGTCCGCCGGTGGGGCCAAGCCGGCCGTGGGGGCTTGGGTCGCGTGGGCCGCGCGCGGTAGGATCGCGGCCTGCTGCCCTCGCACCACGGAGACGCCCCTGAACGCCTGGTCCCTGCTCCTCGCGCCGCCGCCTGCGCGCCTGTGCCTGCCCGCTGACGTCGTCGCGGGGGCGCCGGCGGGGGCCATCGGTCTGCCCGAGGGGGGGCGGGTGGAGGTGCTGGACGCCGGGGCGCTGGCGGACTGGGGGCTGGAGCGGCTGGGGTCGCCGGCGGCGCCGGCGCTGCTGCGGGCCATCGGCATGGCGGCGATGCAGGGGCTGCACGGGGCGCCGGAGGGGGCCGTGGCGTTCGGCCGCGTGCGGCGGTTCGCGGCCGGGCTGGTGGCGCAGGTCGTCGGAGATCGTCAGCGTTTTCGCGAGGTTCTGGCCGGGGTGCCCCCCGAGCGGGACGCCCGCAGCCGGGCCGTCCGCACGGCGGTGCTGGCCATCGGGCTGGGCCGGCAGCGGGGGCTGGCGGAGGCGTCGCTGGTGCAGCTCGCCGAGGCGGGGCTGTGCCTGGACATCGGGCAGACGCTCCTGCCCCCCGACGCCCCGCGGGAGCTGCGGGAGCGGCACCCCCACCTGAGCGTGGATCTGCTGGCGGGGCACGGGGGCCTGGGGCCGGTGGCGCGGGCGGCGGTGGCGGGGCACCACGAGCGCGTCGACGGCTCGGGGCACCCGCTCGGCCTGGCCGGGGATGACGTCGCGCTGGGGGCGCGGCTGCTGGGGCTGTGCGACCGCTTCGCCGGCCTGACGCAGCCGCCGGTGGTGGGGCCGGCCCGGCCCGCCTACGCCGTGCTGGCCACCCTGCGCCAGCACGAGGGGGCGGGCTTCGACGGGCGCCTGTTCACGGAGCTGGAGGCCCTGCTGGCCCGCCGCGACGCGTCGTGGTCGCCCTCTCCTTGACCCCCGCGGGCGGCCGTCGTATCAGAATCGGGAGCAATGAACGCGTAGCCACGTGCCGTTCCGCGGATGGCCAGTGCCTTCGCGCTGGCCCTGATGATTGGAGACACCATGCGTCGGTCCCTGCTTCGATGGACTCTCGGCGCCGCCCTCGCGGCCGCCACCCTGCCTGCGTGCCAGGGGGGCGACGATCACATCCTGGAGGGCCGCAAGGCCGTCAAGGCGGGCAACTACGAACAGGCGATCAAGCACTTCGATGACGCCTTGAAGTCGAACCCGAAGAGCTACGACGCCCTCTGGGGCAAGGCCGACACCTACCGGCGCGACAACAACCTCAAGGGCCAGGCGGAGATGCTCGAGGTCATCGCCGCCGACGCCGACATGATGGAGAAGTTCGCCGCGGTGGTCCGGCCGGCGCTGGAGACCAACTACCGCAAGCAGGCCCAGGCGCTCCCCGACGAGGACGCCAACAAGGAAGCCCTGCTGCGCAAGGCCATCGACCAGAACAAGAAGAGCGAGGCCAACGCCACCCTGGCGACGCTGCTCTCGAAGAAGGGCGACGGCCTGCTGACCGACAAGAAGTTCGCCGAGGCCGCCACGGCCTACAAGGCGGCGGCCGCCCTGCGCATCCCCCGCAAGCAGCGCAACCAGCTCAAGGGCAAGACCGAGATCGCCGAGTTCAAGGCGTTCGTCCTGGACTTCATGCCCCGCTTCGACGCGGTGAAGGCCGAGCTGGCCACGGCGGGCGCCTACGACGAGAAGACCCACACCTTCTTCGTGGAGGCCGAGATCGAGGTCGAGGGCACCCCGAAGGACGAGGGCTACGAGCAGAACGCCGAGCGCGATGGCCTGGTGGCCGTCACCGAGGCCCTCAACGTGCTGTCGTGGAAGGTCGCCGGCAAGGAGCGCCCCGAGGGCGCCAGCGTCGGCTACAGCGAGGCGGTGGTCACCATCGTCGACAAGGGCCTGACCGACAAGAAGCCGGTCACCTACAAGTTCCGCGTCTCGCTGCCCCAGGACGCTGTCTTCGAGCAGGTCCAGCGCATCGATCGCGGCGAGTTCCGCAAGCCCGGCGACGCGCCCCCGGCCGCCCCCGACAGCGCGGCCCCGGCCTCCGGCGCCGACGACGAGCCGGAGGAGCCCGAGGAGGCCCCGAAGGCCCCCGGCTCGGAGGCCGCCGCCCCCGGCTCCGAGGCCGCCCCCGCCAGCGAGTGAGCCCCGCTTCTCAGGGGTTCAGCTTCAGCAACACCGTGATGGACTGGGTGAGCTGCCCCCGATCGGGGGGCGGCAGCGCCTGCACCGCCAGGTCGTAGCGCACCGAGAGCTGGCGCAGATCGGCCTCGCCCATGGGCCAGTCCTCGGTGAACTCGGCCGGCAGCTCGATGGCCCCGACGCTCGGATCGGGCACCAGGCAGCTCACCTGCCGCGACTCGTCGCGCTCGCCGTCGTAGGTCGTCAGCGCCACCACGAGCGGCCCGTCGCCGGGCGGCAGCTCGCCCCACGCCACCCGCAGCGGCTCCCCCGGCACGATGTCGCGCACGTTCGGCGACGGATCGACGATCTGGAAGGGCGGCACGTCGGCGATGGGCTCCAGGCGCCCGCCCTCCTGGATCTGGGTGCGGCGGCCGACCACCATCTCGACGCTGTGGGGGCCGAGGGGCAGGCGCACGGCCCGCGCGCGGTCCAGCCGGGCCCAGATGGCGCTCTCGGCCACGCCGCCGCCGAAGAAGCCCGCCGGCAGGGACAGCTCGCCGTCATCCACCAGGGTGGCCTCGAGCTGGTAGTGCCGGATGGAGCGGTAGACGACGTTGGTGGAGATGGGGGCGCTGCCGCCGATGAAGAAGCGGATGTCGCCCTGCTCGGCGGCCGGGGCGGTGCCCCAGCGCAGCTCGAGGGCGCTGTCGTCGGCGCGGGCCCGCGCCAGATCTGCAGCGCGATCAAGGCCTTGCACGTCGGCGAGGGCCGCAGGGGCCGTGGCGGAGAGCTCGAAGGCGGCCACCAGCAGGCCCCCGCCCGCCCGGGCGGTCACGGCGTCGCCGGGGCCGTGCAGCAGCAGCGGGCCCGTCTCGGGGTTGTTCAGGTAGCGGTGCCCGCCGCGGTTGGCGTCGTAGACGGGGCCCAGGTTGAGCATGGCCCGGGGGCTCTCGATGGTCACCTGGCCCAGGTGGGCGTCGGCCAGGGTGCCGACCTGCCGGATGACGGCGCAGCTCGCCCCCTCGATCTCGCGCTCGCTGAAGCCGATGGCCGAGCCCTGCAGGCCCACGGCGCGGTCCGGGTTGAGGCGCCCGTCCACCCCCTCGATGAGATCGATGCCCCAGGCCTGGCAGCCCTCGGCGGGCAGGCCACCGCAGCCGCCGCAGACGTTGGCGACGCCCTCGTCGATGAGCCCGTCGGCGTCCTCGTCCTGGCCGTTGCAGACCTCAGGCACCGGGGGCGCCGCGTCGGGCGGCAGGGCGTCGGGCGGGGCGGCGTCGTCCAGCGCGGCGTCGTCGGGCGCGGCGTCGGGGGCCGCGTCAGGGGGGACGGCGGCGTCCAGCGCGGCGTCGGCGCTGGCGTCCACGGCGTCGACGATGGCGTCGGCGCGCTGGCGGGCGGGGCCATCGTCACAGCCCACGAGCAGGGCCAGGAGGAGGAGGCGCTGGGGGTTCGGCATCATGCCCTCGGGGAGACGATCGGCCCCCAAGGTGCCACACCCCCCGCGGCGGTTTCACGCCGGGCGGCGGTCAGCCCCCGGCCGGCGCCTGCAGCACCCGCACGGCGTCGCCCTGGATCTCGATGGCCGCCGGCTGCCCGCCGTAGTGGGCGGAGAGGCCCACGTCGATGCGCCAGACGCGGCCGTCGCAGTCGCTCGTCGGGCCGCCGGCCTGGACGGAGTGGCCCACCACCAGCCGGCGCACGCCCAGCAGATCCAGCGTCTCGGCCAGCACGGCGCAGCGCTCGGGGGCGGCGCCCATGGAGTACAGGCGCGTCCAGATGGGGGCGTCCGGGGTGCTCATGACGGCGGGCAGGGCGGAGGCGGCGCCCCGCAGCCAGGCGGCCGTCTCCTGGTTGATGCGGTCGAGGCCGTAGCGGGCGTGGGCGGGCAGGATGCCGCCGTGGGCGAAGGCCGAGTCGCCGACGATGGCCATGATGGGCTGGTCGGCGAAGTGCCGGGCCCACTCGCCCCCGGGCTGGAAGGCGACGCGCCGCGCGGCCTGCCCGGCCTCGGGATCGGGGCCGCCGAAGGCCCGGAACCCGCCCGGCGTCACATAGCGCAAGTCCCCTTGAACATTCATGATCTCGTGGTTGCCGCAGAGCAGCACCACGCGCCCGCCCGCCTTCGCGGCCTCGGCCTGCAGGCGCCAGAGGAGCTGGTATATGGCCACCTCGTCGTCGCCCCGGTCGAGCACGTCGCCCGTCTGGACGAGGGTGGTCGTGCCGCCCGCCCAGCGGTCGGCGTCGTCGATGACGCCGGCGAGCTTCAGCACGCGGCGCGTCGCGGCGAGGTCGCCATGCAGGTCGCCCACCGCGACGAGGCGGCCGGGCAGGGGGCGGGCGGTGGAGGCGGGGGCGGCGACCTCGGCGGTCGCGTCCCCGGCGGCCTGGCCGCAGCCGACGAGCAGGAGCAGGAGGAGGGTGCGCATGGGGTCATGGTGGACTGGTTGGGCCCGCGCTGCCAGGGTCCGCCGCGGCGCGTGATTCCGAGGGGCCGTGTGTGGTAGGCAGCCGGGTGGATGTGAAGACACCGGGGGGCGTCTTGAGACTGGTGCTGTGCCTGCTGGCCGCGCTCGCGTTCGGGGCGTGCGACGATGACGACGACGATCCCGTGGATCCCGTGCCCGACGCGGCGGTCCCCGAGACCTGGGGGCCGGCGTTCGACCCCGCGGATCAGGGGGCGCTGCTGAGTGTCTTCGGCGAGGCCCCCGATGACATCTGGACGGTGGGGGGCCAGCCCGAGGCCGGCGTCGCGTGGCACTTCGACGGCCAGGCGTGGGCCCAGGCCACCCTGCCCGACGGGCCCTTGCTCAACTGGGTGCACGGCGCGGGCGGCGTGCTCTGGATGGTGGGCAACGAGGGCCGCGCCCTGCGCCGCGTCGGCGACGGGGCCATCGAGGCGGTGCCCACCCCCGTCACCGCGCCCCTCTGGGGGGTCTGGGCCGCCTCGGCCGACGAGGCCTGGGCGGTGGGCGGCGAGGCCCGCGACGACGGCACCGAGGCCGATCCCGTCATCCTGCACTTCACCGGCGGGGCCTGGGAGCGCGTGGCGATTCCCGATGTGGATCGCGGGTTTCGGGCGCTCTTCAAGGTCTTCGGCCTCGGCCCGGGGCAGGTCTACGCGGTGGGCGCGCGCGGGGTGGCCCTGCGCTACGACGGCGCCGGCTGGGCCCAGATCCCCACGGGGACGGGCGAGGATCTCATCAGCCTGTGGGGCAACAGCGAGGCCGACCTCGCGGTGGTCGGCGGGCGCAGCAACGGGGTGTTCGGCCGGCTGGCGGACGGCGGCTTCCAGACCCAGGTGGCCGTGGGCCAGCCCGGGTTCAACGGGGTCTTCGTCCAGGCCGATGGGGTGGCGTGGGTCGCGGCGAACCGGGGCGTCCTGCTCCAGGTGCCGGCCGGCGCCCTCGACGGCACGCGCGTGGCCACGGGCACGCGAGAAGTCTTGCATGGCATCTGGGGGACGGCGACCGGGCACCGCGTGGCGGTGGGGGGATCGCTGGACTCGTCGCCGCCCTGGGTGGGCGTGGCGCTGGAGGTAGGGAGATGATGACGGTTCGCCGCCCCTGGTGGGCGCTGGCGCTGGCGGGGGGCCTCTGGGCCTGCGATGACGATCCGGCGCCGAACGAGCCCGACGCCGCGGTGGCCGAGGGGGTCTTCGCGCCGCTGGGCAGCATCCGGCCCAACGCCACCGCCGAGGAGCGGGCCACCTTCGAGCGCGGCCAGGAGGTGGCGACGCGCCGCTTCGAGCCCGCCGAGGGCCTGGGCCCGCGCTTCAACCTGGTGAGCTGCGCGGGCTGCCACGAGAAGCCCGTGGCCGGCGGCGCCGCCGCCCACTACCGCGACTTCTACATCGCGGCCGTCACGCTGCCCGACGGGAGCTACATCCCGGCCCAGGGCACCATGAGCGGCGTGCTGGACTCGTTCTTCGCCGAGGGCGGCCCCCGCCCGCGCCCGGAGGACGCCGCCAACACGTTCGGCCTGCGCAACCCCATCCCGTTCTTCGGGGTGGGCCTCCTGGCCGAGCTGCCCGAGGAGGCCATCCTCCGGTACGCCGACCCGGACGACGCGGACGGCGACGGCATCAGCGGCCGGCCCAACTACGACCGCGGCTTCGTCGGCCGCTTCGGCATGAAGTCCCAGACGGTGAGCATCGAGGGCTTCATCCGCGGCCCGCTCAACAACCACCTGGGCCTGACGACCGACCCCCTCACGCCGGAGCAGCAGGCGCGCCTGCCGGTGCCCTCGGTGGCGGCGGACGCGGAGGAAGGCGTCCTGCGCGAGGGCCTGGCCGAGGGCCCCATCACCAGCGTGACGTTCCACCAGGCCGCGGCCCCGGCCGAGCCCCTGACGGACGACGACGGCGTCCCCGACCCGGAGCTGAGCGGCGAGGATCTCTTTGATCTCGTTGCGTTTTCCATGCTCCTGGCCGCGCCGCAGCCCGACCCGCCCACGCCCGAGACCGAGCGCGGGCGCGCCACGTTCGGCCGCATCGGCTGCGCGGCCTGCCATGTGCCGAGCCTCGTCGGCCCCCGCGGCGCGCTGCCCGTCTACTCCGACCTGCTGCTGCATGACATGGGCGAGAGCCTGGCCGACGGCATCCAGATGGGCGTCGCCAAGGGCTCCGAGTTCCGCACCGCCCCGCTCTGGGGCGTCGCCGCCACGGCCCCGTACCTGCACGACGGCCGGGCGATGACGCTGGCGTCGGCCATCGAGCTGCACGACGGCGAGGGCAAGCGCGCCCGCGACGCCTGGCTGGCCCTGGCCGACGCCGAGCGCGCCGAGGTGCTGGCGTTCCTGGAGTCCCTGGGCGGCCGCGACGTGCGGTCGACCGGCCTCATCAAGCCGGGCGACGCCGTGCCGGCGGCCGGCGAGATGGGCGGCCCGCTGCGCCCGCTCAGCGGCGAAGAGGCGAGCCAGTGGGCCCTGGGCCGCGAGATGTTCGACCGCGACCACGGCTTCGAGGACGGCCTGGGCCCGGTCTTCAACGGCGACTCCTGCCGCGCCTGCCACTTCGATCCGATGATCGGCGGCGCCGGCCCGCTGGACGTCAACGTGATGCGCCACGGCACCCTGACCGACGCCGACTTCACCGCGCCGGCCCGGGGCACCATCCTGCACCGGTTCAGCGCCCACGGGCCGCGGCCCGAGGCGGACGGCCAGAACGTCTTCGAGCCCCGCCAGACGCCCAGCACCCTGGGCATGGGCCTGCTCGATCAGCTCCCCCCCGAGTCCATCCTGGCCAACGCCGATCCCGATGACCTGGACGGCGACGGCATCCAGGGCGTCGCCCACATCCTGCCCGACGGCTCGCTGGGCCGTTTCGGCTGGAAGGCCCAGGTGCCCTCGACGCTCGAGTTCGTCGGCGACGCCACCAACGCCGAGCTGGGCCTGACGGCGCCCGAAGAGATCGGCTCGGCCTTCAGCCGCACGGCCGACGACGACGACCACCCCGATCCCGAGATCTCGGTGGCGGAGTTCGAGGCGCTGACGTTCTTCATGAACCAGCAGGCGCCCCCGGCCCCGGCCGCGCGGCACCCCGACGCCGAGGTGCTCTTCATGACCATCGGCTGCGGCGACTGCCATGTGCCGAAGCTCGTGGGGCTGCCGGGCGAGATCAACGCCTACACCGACCTGCTGCTGCACGTGGTCGCCGAGGAGGGCACCCCGGGCATCGCGGACGGCATGGCCACCATCCACCACTTCCGCACGCCGCCGCTCTGGGGCCTGCGCTTCACCGCCCCCTACATGCACAGCGGCACCGCCATGACCGTGGAGGACGCCATCCTGGCCCACCACGGCGAGGGCGCCGCCTCCCGCCAGGGCTTCCTGGATCTGGCCGCGGATCAGAAGGCGGCGTTCCTGGGCTTCCTCGGCGATCTGTAGCCTGTCTCGCCCGCGCCGGTGGTGCGGTCCCGCTCGTATGATCCTATGATGCGGCCGAGCGGGCCGGGGCGAGGCGACTTCCATGAGCGAGCACGAGGGGCGCTGCGCGCAGTGCGACACCGACGGCCCCGTCGGCGCGCCCTGCGGCGGTACGACCCGCTGCGCCCGGGACGGCTACCGCTTCATCCCGCTGGCCGACCACGCCGTCCGCTACGGCGACAAGCGCAGCATCCCACCGGAAATCGGTAGAGAATACGGGGACTTTCTCGTCGTGCGGCGCCTCGGTGAGGGGGGCATCGGCGGGGTCTTCGTGGCCATGCAGGCCCAGGTGGGGCTGCGGGCGGCCCTGAAGCTGCTGACGACCGACAGCCCGGCGCTCATCGAGAAGTTCCAGACCGAGGCCCGGGCCCTCGCCCGCCTCAGCCACCCGCACATCGTCCGCCTGCTCACGTTCGGCGAGGCCCACGGCCAGCAGTACCTGGTGATGGAGCTGGTGGAGGGACACACGCTGCAGGCCGTGGCCCAGCGGGGCCTCACGACGCCCGAGGCGGTGGCCATCCTGCGCCAGCTCGCCGACGGGCTGGAGGCCGCCCACGCCGCGGGCATCGTGCACCGCGACATCAAGCCCGCCAACATCATGGTGCAGGCCCTGCCGCGGCGTGGCTGGTTCGTGCGGCTCGTCGACTTTGGCCTGGCGAAGGACACCGCCGACGATCAGACGAGCGTCATCATCGGCACGCCGACGTACATGGCCCCCGAGCAGTACGACCGCGTCGGCATCGGGCCCTGGACGGATGTGTACGCCGTCGCCGTGCTCGCCTGCGGCTTGTTGACGGGGCACACGCCCTTCAAGGGCCTCGGCACGGCCGAGACGTACCTGGCCAAGAAGGACCGCAGCTTCGAGCCCATCTCGCCGGGGCTCTTGCCCCTGGCCGCCGAGGACGCGCTGCGGGCGGGCATGGCCGTCGAACCGGCGGATCGGCCCGACCTGCACACCCTGATCGACCGCCTGGAGGCGGGGCTCGACCCGGCGGCGGTGCCGCTGCTGCCCTCGGAGGACGTGGAGCCCGAGCCCACGGAGGAGGGGCCCCGGCGGCTGCCGCTGGCCCTGATCGCGGCGCTGGTGCTGGTGCTGGCGGGGGCGACCGCGTTCGCGCTGGTGTGGTCGGTGGCGGGGCCGCCGGACGCGGGCCTCGACGCCGCGGTGGCCCGACCGGACGCGGCCCGACCGGCCCGACCGGCCCGACCGGACGCGGCCCGACCGGACGCGGCCCGACCGGACGCGGCGACGCCGGCCCGGCTCGACGCCGCCGGGCGTGACGCCGCCGTGCGTGACGTCGCTGCGCGCGACGCAGCCCGCCCGGATCCGCCGGACGCCGCCGCCCGCGCGACGGCGGCGCGCGCGCCGCGTCGCGCGGCCCCGGGATCCCGCCCGCCGACGGCCGCCCCGCCGACGGCCGCGCCCCCACGGCCGCGCCCGACCCCCGCCCTCGGCCGCCCCGGCGACGGCTGCCCCGCCCACGGCCGGGGAGCGCCTGGCCGCCGAGCTCGCGGGCCTCAAGCGCCGCTGCGCCTGTGGGCGCGGCACCTATGTGCCCCTGCTGGAGCGCCTGCGCGGCGAGCCCGACGGGCCGCGCCTCATCCAGGCCGGCGCCCTCGAGTGGGCCCGCTGCCCGGCCATCATCGATCCCGACGCCGAGCGCTGCGAGAACGGCAAGGTCGTACCCAGGTGAAGACAATCATTGGCATTCTCTTGCTCGGTCTCTTCCCGGCCGGCCCCGCCAGCGCGGGGGAGGCGCGCTGCGACGACGCGGTGGCGGCGACGCTGCGGGCGACGCACAAGACCGATCTCATGCGCTACCTCTGGGCCCTGGCCGACGCCGGCTGCCGGCAGCGCGCCCGGGAGCAGCTCGACATCAGCCTGGGCCAGATCCCCGAGCCGGCCCATGACCGCGCCCGGCTGCGGATGGCCACGGCGGTGGGCGGGTGGTGCCAGGCGGGGTGCTGCGCCGAGACGCACGCCTGGGGGGTCGGCCTGGCCGAGCGCGCCCGGGCCAGCGACCCCGACGGGGCGGACGCCGCCCTCGCGACCCTGCGGGGGGCGCCGCCGCGCGACTGCAGCGAGCCCCGTGTCGCGGGCCCCGAGCCGAGCTACTGGCCCGCCGCCACCCTGATGGCCGTGGGCCTGGCGGCGACGGTGACGACGGTGGTGCTGGCGCTGGAGTCCATCGACCAGTCGGACGCGGCCGACGCGCTGGGGGACGCCACCAGCCCCGATGAGTGCGGCGGGCGCTCGGAGGCGGTCTGCCAGCGCTACCAGGCCTCGCTCAACGACGACGCGACCACCTACGGCTGGCTGGCGACGGGCGCGGGGGTGGCGGCGGGGGTGGCCCTGGGCGTGGGCATCTGGCTGCTGGTGGATCCGCCAGGGGGCGAGCGATCGGTCGCCATCGCGCCCCTCCTCGGGCGCGAGCGCGCCGGCGTGCAGGCGGGCTTTTCGTTCTAGTTTCCGGGGCTTTCGGCGCTAGCGCCCGATGAACCCCTCGCTGTAGGCCCCGTCAGCCGCGACGGCCTCGGGCCCCTGGCCGTGGAAGCGGTCGATGAACAGGCCGATCTCGTCCGGCCGCACGCAGTCGGCCTGGTAGCGCCACTCCCACGCGACCACCGCGATGGCGTGCTCCATGTCGGCGTACGGCGTCAGGATGTACAGCAGCGCGTCACCCTCGGGCCGCGCCTGGATGAGGTCGCGCAGGGCCTGGACCATCTCGGGCGGCGCGCACGGGTGGTAGAGGAAGGCGATGCCACCGTGCTCCAGGTTGTGCAGCCAGCGCTGCGGGGGCAGCGAGACGTACTCCCCCCACCGCGCCCAGCGCGACCGGTGCGCGCCGCTGGACGGCGGGCTGATGGGGTAGGGGGGGATGACCTGGTCGTCGGCGATGTGCTGCTGGTTGCCCTCGCCGTCGTTGAACTCGCCGGCGCCGGCCACGCAGGCCCCCGGGCGCCAGGCGGGGTCGTGGCAGGCGTAGTCGAAGGTGTCGAGGCCATGGTTCGGCGGCGGCGCGGCGTCGGGGGCGAGGGCCATGTCGACGGGGGCGGCGTCCGGCTCCGCGGCGTCGACGGGGGGCGCCGCGTCGAGCGGCGCGGCGTCGACGGGGCCAGCGTCCTCCGGGCTCGCGTCGGCGGGGGCCAGCGTCGGCCGGGGGCGCGGCGTCGACGGGGGCGGCGTCCTGCGCGGCGGCGTCGGCAGGGGGCGCGGCGTCCGGCCGGGCGGCGTCGGCGGCCGCGTCGGCGGGCGGCGCGCTGTCGGGGCGGGCGGCGTCGGTCGGGCCCGCGTCCACCTGGGCGTCGACGACGGCGCCGTCGGCAGGCAGCAGGGCCTTGGGGGTGTCGCAGGCCAGGAGGCCCAGGGCGATGCCGGCGGGGAGGAGCCCGCGGCGCAGCGTCATCGGTCGGCTCATGGCGCCATGTTTCCCATGAACCGGGGGTCGGAGGCGAGGGCTGGCGAGCAACTCTCTGTTTTCGATCACGATGCCACGAATCATGGAGTGAAACCGGCAGGCGCGCGCGGCAGGCCGCTTCTGGCGTGGGGGCCGGGCGCGGCACGGGCCTTGCGAGCCCAGGGAGCCGACTTCGCCTGGAGGCCCCGATGATCGCCACGCTGCTCGCCCTCTCGACCCTGACCGCCCCCGCCGCCCCCACCACCTCCGGCGTCTTCTTCGTGGCCCCCGACGGCCAGCACGTCCTGCTGCGCCGCGTGCCCGGGGCCGAGTGCGCGGGTCGACTACGGCTGACGCTCGAGGGCGAGGCCATCGTCTGCCGGCCGCCGCCCCTCGAGGCCGAGCCCCACCTGAGCTGGGTGGGGCGGCACCTCACCCTCCAGGGCGGCGCGCGGGCCTGCGAGGCCGAGGTGACGGGGCTGGCCCTGATGGCCTGGCTGGAGCCCGAGGCGGACGCCGGCGGGCGGACGACGGCCCGCAAGGCCTGGTCCCGCGCGGGCCATGACGACCGGTTCCTGGTGGCGACGGTGAAGCCCCGCGGCGGCGGCGCGGCCTGCAAGGGCGCGCGGTGGGCCGAGACGGGGGCGCCGGCCCTGCACGTCGGGCAGTCGCCGGCGGCCGTGGACGCCACCGCCGCGCTGGCCCGCTTCCGCGCCCACCCGGCCTACCAGGCGCTGCAGTCGCGCTACCAGGCCGAGACGCGCCGGGCCGGCACCTGGGACGCGGACGAGGGCACAAGCCTCGTCGTGCGGCAGCTCCCAGCGGGGGACGCCACGTACGTCTACGCGGGGGCCCAGGTCGGCGGCTGCGGCGAGTTCTCGGCCGACTTCTGGGTCATCTGGAAGGTAACGGGCACCACCTGGGAGGCCGTGACCGACGCCGATCAGGTGGGCGGCTGGTTCGAGCCCGAGGCCCTGGTGGAGCAGGGCCAGGCGGCCCCCGTCTTCCTCGATCGCCACCTGCGGATCGAGCCTCGCGGGCGCGGCTACGAGGTGGTCGAGGACGTGGCCGTCGAGTCCTGGATCTGCCCCTGCTAGCGCGGCGGCGCCGCGCGGGCCGCGCTCCGCGGCGGATCCGCGGCCTGCCGGCGCGGGGCGACTGTCCCGGGACGGAGGGGCCGTGCTAGCGTGGCTGTTCGCGTCGTGTCACCGAGGCCCCGAGCACCGTGCTCCCTGACGACTTCCCCGACGGCTACGAGCCCATCAAGGAGCTCGGCGAGGGCTCCATGGGCCTGGTCTGGCTGGCGTACAGCCAGCGCGTCCGGGGGCACTGCGCCGTCAAGGTGCTGAGCCTGCACGACGATCGCCGCGGCTCGGCGGAGCGGTCGTTCAACCGGGAAGTGCGCGCCATGGCTCGCCTTTCCCACCCGTCGGTGGTCGAGGTCCACGACTTCGGGCGCACCCCGCTGGGCTCGCCGTTCCTCGCCATGGAGTACGTGCCGGGGGCCAGCCTCAACGCCTACGTGCGCCAGAGCTGGAGCTGGCCGATGCTGTGGACGCTGCTCGACGGCCTGCTGTCGGGCCTCGGCCACGCCCACGCCCACGAGCTCATCCACCGCGATCTCAAGCCCGGCAACATCCTCGTCCTGCCGCACCAGGCGGGGCCCCAGGCCGTCAAGCTCGTCGACTTCGGCATCGCGCTGGCGGTGAACGAGGCGGCGCGGGTGGGCCGGCGCATCGAGGGCACCCCGGCCTACATCGCCCCGGAGGCGGCGTCCGGCGAGGTGGCCGCCGTCGGCCCCTGGACCGATCTGTACTCCCTGGGGGTCATCCTCTTCGAGATCCTCACCGGCGACGTGCCCTTCCACGGCAAGCACCTGCTCAGCCACCACCAGCGCTCGCCGCTGCCGGCCATCCGCGTGCGGCCCGAGGTGGAGGCGCCCGGGGGGCTCATCCAGGTGGTCGAGCGCCTGCTGGAGAAGTCGCCGGTGCGGCGCTACCGCTCGGTGGCCGAGGTGCGCCACGCCCTCGCGCTGCACGTGGGCGAGCCGCCCCTGCCGGCGCCGCTCGGCAACCCCCCACGGGTGAGCGTGGCCTGGGAGGACGACGAGCCGTCGACGCACGCCTCCGGCATCGTGCCGGTGCGCGGGGCGGCGGGGCCGGCGCTCTTCCACCTGCGGCGCCCGCCCCTGGTGGGCCGGCGGCAGGCCCAGCGCCTCATGCGCGCGGCCGCCGAGGCCGTCATCAACGGGCAGGGCCCCCGCGTGGTGCTCATCGAGGGCGAGGGCGGGCTGGGCAAGAGCCGCCTGGCCGGCTGGCTGCGGGAGTGGCTGGACGAGCAGGGGCTCATGCGGACGATGACGGTGCGCAGCGAGCCCCAGACGCGCTCGGGGGGCGGGCTGCGCCAGGCCATCCTGCGCTTCGTCGGCGCGCCCACGGCCACCCGCGAGACGGCCGACGCCCTGCTGGCCGAGGCCTTCCCCGACGCCAACCGCCGCCAGAACGCGCTGGAGGTGCTCTGGCCGGCGCCCGGCATGGACCAGGAGAGCCGCATCAAGAAGGCGGCCTGGGTCATCCGCGATCTGGCCGGCGACGCGCCTTTCATGCTCTGGGCCGACGACGTGCAGTGGTCGCCCGAGGGCCGGGCCCTGCGCCTCATCCACCGCCTGGCGGCCTGGACGGAGCGGGCCAGCCAGCTCCTGCTGGTGGTCACGCTGCGGCCCAGCGAGCGCTCCACGGTGCGCAAGGCCCGCCGCGCTCTCATCGGCCTGCCGGTCACCGAGTACCTGCGCCTCAAGCCCCTGCGCCCCCAGGATCTCGGGCCCGCGCTCGCCTCCCTCGCGCCGCTGCCCCAGGGCCTCGCCGAGGCGGCCTGCGTCCAGTCGGCGGGCAACCCGCTGCTGGCCCTGGAGGCCGTGCGCACCTACCTCGAAGACGAGGGCCTGGCCTCGGCGCCCACGGATCCGCTGCGGCTGCTGCGGCAGCGCATCGAGCGGGCCACCAGCGGCGACGGCGGCGGCATGCTGCGCAGCCTGCTCGCCCGGGCGACGCTCCTGGGGCGGGCCTTCACGCTGCGCCCGCTCGCGTATCTCTGCGGCGTGCCTGGGGATCCGGGCGCGCCGGAGCTGGAGGACGACACCGAGCAGGTGGAGGGGCTGCTGGAGCGCGCGGCGGCCGCCGGCCTCATCCGCGAGAACGGCCCGGGCCGCTGGCGCTTCTCCCATGACCTCGTGCGCGCCGAGCTGCGGGAGCTGTGCCGGGCCCTGCCCAACTGGGGGCCCCTGAACCTGGCCTGCGCCGCCCTCAAGAAGGCCCGCGCGGACGCCGACCACTCGGGCATCGAGGTGGAGGTCGTCTCGCGGCACTACTGGGAGGGCGGGGAGCGCGAGCGGGCGCTGCGCCTGGGCATGGTGGGCGTGCGCCGCCTCTTCCTGGCCGGCCTCATGGGCCACACCTCGTCGTTCGTGCGGCGCCTGCTGGGCTGGGAGGATCGCTGCCGCCTGCTCAGCCCGGGCGAGCGGGCCGATCTGCTCTTGCTGGGCAGCGAGGCCTGCGAGCACTCCGGCCAGCCCGACGAGGCCGAGCGCCACGGGCAGGCCGCCCTGGACCTGGCCCGGGAGGGCGAGCTGCTGGTGCATGGCGCCCGCGCCGCCAGCCGGCTGGGGACGCTGCGCCTGCGCGCCGACGACGACCAGGAGGCCGAGCGCTGGCTGTGGGAGGCCCTGCGCTTCGCCCGCCAGAGCGAGGAGCCCCTGGCCCGGGCGACGAGCAACCGGCTGCTGGGGCAGGTCTACCAGCACCGCGACCAGCTCGATCTGGCCCGCACGGCGTACGAGAAGGCCCTGGAGGCCGCGCGCGAGGGTCGGCTGCTGTCGGATGAGTTCGAGGCGCGCATGGCCATCGCCCGGCTGGACCGGCTGGAGGGGGACACCCCCCGGGCCACGGGCACCTTCGAGGCCGTCGCCGAGGAGGCCCCGCCCGCGGGCCTCGACGTCATCGCCCTGAGCGCGCGCCTGGAGCTGGGCCTCTGCGCCTGGACGGACGACGATCCCGGCGGCGCGTGGCGCATCTTCGAGGAGGTCCGGCGCGGCGCGGCCGGCAACCTGTTCGGCCTCGAGTTCTACGCCTGCCTCGGGGCGGCCTGGGCCTTCGCCGCCCAGGGGCGCTGGGGCGAGTCCGAGCGGATGATCATGCAGGTGGAGGAGCTGCGCTTCGACGTGCGCCTGCACGACGCCGAGGCCGAGCGCCTGCGCCGCGCCCTGCGCGACATGGCGGCGGCCCACCGCCGGCCGGACATCGTCGATCGCGTCGATCAGCTCGACATCATGGTCCGCACCGTCCACTCCACCCACGACGGCGAGAGCTCGCGCTCCCTCGACACGCTGTCGGGCCTGAGCGAGCTGTCCGTCCTGAGCGACCTGCGCCCCACGACCGACGCCCCCCTGGCGCGGCCGGACGGGCGGCGCGCCGATCCCGACCGCGCCACGCTGGAGCCCCCGGGCAAGCGCCCCATCGACGACTAGCGCCGAGAAAAGTCGAGAGATTTCAGGGGGTTGGGCGCAGTCGCGCCCAGCTCGCCAGGAAGTTGCGCCCCAGGGCCCCCTGGATGGCGTCGGGCGTCCAGCCCCGATCGAGGAGCACCTGCACCAGCCAGGGCCAGGTGGCCGCGGAGCGCAGATCGCGGGGCGGCAGGATGGCCCCGTCGTAGTCGCTGCCGACGGCCACGGCCTGCGGGCCGCCGACGCGCACGATGTGCTCCAGGTGCTCGGCGACCATGGCGGCGTCGCGCGGGCCGCCCCGGCGCCGCAGGAACGCGGTGTGGAACATCACCCCGACGACGCCCCCCGAGTCGGCGATGGCGCGGATCTGGCGGTCGTCGAGGTTGCGCCAGTGGGGCCGCACGCCGTCGACGCCGGTGTGGGTGACGATGAGGGGCAGCCCGGGATCGTGGGCGTCTACGGCGTCCCAGAAGGCGTCGGGGTGGATGTGGGCCAGATCGAGGAAGACGCGGGCGGCGTCGAGCTGCTCGATCTGGCGGCGGCCGTGGGCCGAGAGGCCCCGGTGGCGCCGCAGCCGCGAGGCCGGCGACGAGGTGGCCCCGGCGCGGTTGCTGGTGAGGTGGACGAGGGTGACGCGGGTCAGCAGCCGGTCGGCCACCGAGGCGGGGCCGTCCGGGGCGGCGTCGAAGGCGTTGCCCCCTTGCACGGCCAGCAGCACGGCGTGGGCCCCCGCCTCCCGGACGCGGTGGTACTCGGCGGCGTCCCGCGCGAAGGCCAGCCGGCCGCCCGCTCGCGTCACCAGGGCCTGCATCCGGGCGAGGTTGCGCTGGAACGTCCGCCACCGCCCGCCCGCCGTGCGCACGGGGTTGGTGGTGATGGACCACATGGCCCCCGAGACCTCGCCGGCGTCCATCCGCGGCAGGTCGGCGTGGGCGAACCGCCGCAGGAACCAGGGCCGGTGGGCCACCAGGGGGTCGTAGCCCCAGAGCCGCGGCGGGATGAAGGTGTCGAGGTGCAGGTCGATGAGGTCGCTGGCCCGGGCGAGGGCCCGCGCCTCGTCGGAGGGGGTCATCCGAGCAGCGCCGCGATCTGCTCCACCCGCGTCAGCAGGCTGCCGCGCGGGTGGTCCGCCAGGAAGGCCGTCTCCCAGGGCGGGGTGAAGGCGTTGGTCATCAGCGCCACGCGGGCGCCGAGGGCGAACGGCAGGGCCAGGTCCAGCTCGAAGATGTCGCCCACCACCACCACGTCGGTCCAGGCCGCGCCCTGGGCCTGGCGCAGGGCGTCGAGGACCTCGAAGTAGTGGCGCCGCCGCAGCAGGACGGGCCGGTCCAGGCCGGCCAGCGTCATGGCCTCGGGCACGGCGTCGAAGGCGTCGTCGATGAAGTACTTCTTCGCCCGGCCGTGGACCCGTTTCGCCAGCCATTCCAGGGTGTTGGAGCCGTCGGGCTGCGCGCCCATGGCCCGCACCTTCCGCTGCACGGCGTCGGTGTGGCTGTTGGTCACGATGTAGACGGGGGCGTCGGCCAGGCTCTCCAGCAGGGCGCCGGCGCCGGGGCGCGGGGCGTCCTCCGTCTTGCCGTAGTTGTACTTGTAGAGGATGGCGTCGAGCACGCGGCTGCGGTCGAGGGCGTCGGTCAGGCGGCCGAAGTGGTCCAGGATGCGGCGGGCCACCGGCATGATGCGCAGGTAGGGATCCACGGACGCTGGCGCCACGATGCGGTCCAGGAAGAGCCAGCCATGGGCCCCGGGGTTGGCGGCCACCTCGGCCTCGAAGCCGCGGGCCAGGGCGTCGACCTCGTCGTAGGGCCGGTCCACCAGGGCGGCGATGTCGTCCAGGTAGCCCTGGCGGAAGGGCGCGCCCTCCCGCTCGGCGTCGGTCATGGTGCCGTCGAAGTCGAGGACCAGCAGGCCGGGGGTGTCCACGGGGGCGCCTCCTTCTCTCAGAGCCCGAACTGCGTCCGGGCGATGATCTCGTTCATGACCTCGGTGGTCCCGCCGCCGATGGGCAGCAGCCGGGCGTCGCGGCTGAGCCGCTCCACCCGCGTCTCGCGCATGTAGCCCATGCCGCCGAGGATCTGCACCGCATCATGGCAGACCGACACGGCGACTTCCGCCGCGAAGTTCTTGGCCATGCTCACGGCGGCCACGTCCACCTGGCCAGCGCGGGCGGCCAGGGCCACCTCGTAGCTCAGGGCGCGGGCGGCGCGGACGCGGGTGGCCATGTCGGCCAGCTTGTGCCGGGTGACCTGGAACTTCGCCACCGGGCGGCCGAAGGCGTGGCGCTCGCGGGCCCAGGCGAGGGCGTCGTTCAGGGCGATCTCGGCCGTCGCGTGGCCGGTGAAGGCCAGCGCCAGGCGCTCCCCCTGGAACCCCTGCATCAGGGCGAAGAACCCCGAGCCCTCGGCCCCGATGCGGTGGGACGTGGGCACCCGCACCCCGTCGAAGGCCAGCTCGGCGGTGTCGCTGGCCCGCCAGCCCGTCTTGTGCAGCGCCCGCGAGACCTGGAAGCCCGGCATGTCGCGCTCGACCACGAAGAACGTCAGGCCGCGGTGCGGGTCGTCGCTGGTCCGGGCCAGGACGGTCACCTGGTCGGCGCGCACGCCGCTGGTGATGAAGAGCTTGGCCCCGTCGAGGACGTAGTGGTCGCCGTCGCGCCGGGCCCGGGTGCGGATGCCCGCCACGTCGCTGCCGGTGCCGGGCTCGGTGATGGCCAGGGCCGCGATGCGCTCGCCCCGCAGCACGGGCGGCACGAAGCGCGCCTGCTGCTCGGGGGTGCCCAGCTTGAGGATGTGGGGCAGGGCGATGCCATGGGAGTTGAGCCCCATGACCACCCCGGTGGAGCCGCCGTGCAGCAGGCCCTCGATGGCCATCAGCGGCAGCAGCACGTCCTCGCCCGCGCCGCCGACGTGCTCGGGGAAGCCCGCGCCCAGGATGCCCAGCGCCGCCGCCTGCCCATAGAGCGACCGCGGGAAGGACTCGGCCTCCTCCCAGGCGACGGCGTGGGGGGCGATCTCGGCCTCCGCGAAGCGGCGGCAGGTGCTGCGGAAGAGCGCGGCGTCGGCGTCGACGGGGTGGGGCTTCAGCATGAGGGCACCAACGCTATGAATAGTAAGGGTTTTCTCCCGAGCCGTGGTCGGTGACGTCCACGACGTTCTCGACCCGGGGGAAGGCCCGGCGGATGGCCTCCTCGACGCCGTTGCGCAGCGTGGCGGCCGAGGCCGAGCAGCCCTGGCAGCCCCCGGACATGCGCAGGTAGACGGTGCGGTTGGCGTAGTCCACCAGGTCGATGCGGCCGCCGTGGGACGCCACCTGGGGGTTGACCTCGTCGTCGAGGAGCTTCTGGATCTGGTGCCGCATGCGTGACCTTGGCGGATGGTGCGCCGATCGGATCGTCGGGGGGCAGGAGAGGTTGCGCGGCGTCGAAAGTCAAGGGGCGCCCCGCCGCCGGGCGGTGTGATTCCAGTCGTAGGGGAAAGATACGCTCTGCTACCGTGTCGACCGGGGCTGGAGGTGATCATGCGGTGGTGGCTGGCGCTCGTCGCGGTGGCGGTGCTCGGGTGTGATGACGGTGGGGCCGGCCAGGAGGCCGTCGACGCGGCCGTCGCCGCCGACATGGGGGACGCGGCCCGGCCGGTGGACGAGGGGCTCCGCCCCGACGGCTCGCCCCCGCGCGACGCCGCCCCGCCGGACGCCGGCGAGACCGACGCGGCGCGCCCCGCGACGCCCGCGCCGCCGGCGGACGCCCGGGTGGCCGACGCCGAGGTGCCCGCCGACGCGGCCGCCGCCGACGCGACGCCGCCGGTCGACGCCGCGCCCCCCATCGACGCGGCCCCGGAGGCCGACGCCGCCGTCGACGCCGCCCCGCCCGAGCCCGACCGCAGCGACGAGGCCTTCGATCCGGGCCACCTGATGCGGGTGGAGATCGAGGTCCCCCCCGAGGACTGGGAGCGCCTGCGGCTGGAGGGCCGCAGCTTCGCCACCATCTTCCAGCCCGGCTGCCTCGATCAGCCCTTCCCCGATCCGTTCACCTGGCACGAGGCCACCGTCACCATCGACGGCGAGCGCTTCGAGGGCGTCGGCATCCGCAAGAAGGGCTTCCTGGGATCGCTGAGCGACACCCGGCCCTCCATCAAGGTGCACTTCGAGAAGTTCGGCGCCCAGGCCCGCTTCCGCGGCCTCGAGCGCATGACCTTCAACAACAACCGCCAGGACAACAGCCAGATGCGGCAGTGCGTGGCCTACCAGGCCTTCGCCGCCGCGGGGGTGCCGGCCCCGCGCTGCAGCCTCGCGCATGTCTCGGTGAACGGGCAGTCGCTCGGGGTGTACAGCCACATCGAGTCGATGAAAAAGGCCTTTGTTCGCAGGCACTTCGAGGATGACGAGGGCCCCTTCTTCGAGGGGCAGTTCTCCGACTTCCGCGACGGCTGGCTGGGGACCTTCGCCCAGAAGACCAACGAAGACATGCCCCAGCCGGCGGCCATCGAGGATCTCACGGCCATCCTGCAGCTCCCCGACGACGAGCTCTTCGCCGCCCTCGGCGCCCGCGTGGATCTGGCGAACTTCTACCGCTTCTGGACGATGGAGGCGGTGACGTCCCACTGGGATGGCTACTCGGGCAACGCCAACAACTACTACTTCTACGACGACCCCACGACGGGGCGGGTGTTCTTCATGCCCTGGGGCACCGACGGCACCTTCCAGCGCAGCCCGTTCGGGGCGGGCGCCGCGGCGTCGGTGCAGATCGCCGGGCTGCTGAACCGCCGGCTGTACCTGCACCCCGAGGGCGGCGCCATCTACGTGCGGGCCCTGCGCGAGAGCCTGGCGGCGTTCGACGAGGCCGCCCTGCTGGCGCGGATGGATCAGATCGCCGCCCTCGTGCGCCCGGCCCTGCACGCCGAGCAGGCGGGGGGCTTCGACCGCGCGGTGGCCGATCTGCGGACGTACATCGGCGCCCAGCGGCAGCGCATCACCGCCGAGATCGCCAACGGGCCCGCGCGGGTCGGCGGCCAGCTCCGGGCGCCGTTCTGCCAGCCCCAGGTCGGCGAGCTGGACCTGCGCTTCGACACGACGTGGGGCACCTACCCGGGCGATCCCTTCGCCGCGGGCACCGGCGCCCTCGTCGGCACCCTCAACGGCATGCCCATCGCCGGCGGGCCGGTGGGCAGCCAGGCCGGGACGGAGCCGGCGGGGGCCGATCGCGGGCAGGCCATCGTGCTGGGCGCCATCACCCAGGGCCAGAACCGGCTGCAGGTGCGCGTCCGCATCGAGCCGGCGGTGCTGGGGGAGGCCGAGCTGGCCGTGGACGACAACCTCGTCTCGGTGGTGCTGCAGCAGGTCGCCTTCGGGCGCACGACGAACGTGGGCCTGGGCTACCGCGGGACGCTCACCTTCGAGCAGCAGGGCGACGCGCCGGGCGCGCCGGTCGTCGGCCGCGTCGTCGTCGATCTCATGCGGCCGCGGTAGCTACTCCCGAAACCAGGCGCGCAGGAGCGCCTCGGCCGGCTTGCCCCGGGGCATGTAGCCCTTGTCCTCGAAGCCGCCGCGCCCCGTCCAGATCCACACACAGGCCCCGGCCACGCCGGGCTGGTCGCGCCAGGTGTCGATGAAGGCGGCGTAGGCCCGAGCCTGCTCCCCCATGTCCGGGGGCGTCTCGGCGCCGTAGTGGTAGGGCCGCCGCGCGCCGCCCTCCACGCTGGGGTAGCCCATCTCGGTGAAGAGCAGGGGGCGCGGGATCCACGCGTGCCACGCCAGCAGCCAGCGGCGGATGCCGCGCCAGGCGCGCGTCAGGTCGAGGGTGGTGGCCCCGTCGCGGCTGGTGATGGGGTGGTAGGCGTTCAGGCCCACGGCGTCGAGGGCGTCCCAGAAGCCGACGTGCTGGAAGTGGTCCCAGTTGGCCGAGTAGATGAGCTGCCCGCGGAACACCCCGCGCACCGCCGCGATGAGCTGCCGCCAGCGCGGCTCGTCGGCCTCCAGCGTGCCCAGCTCGCTGCCCACCGACAGCCAGCCGGCGCCGGCCTCGGCCCCCAGGCGGGCGTAGTGCAGGATGAACCGCTCATACGCCGCCCACCAGCGCCCGCGGTCGCGGGGGCTGAGGGTGCCGCGCCACTGGCCGGGCTCGATGCGCGCCAGCTTCACGATGGGGAAGACGAGCACGTCCAGGCCCACCGCCCGGGCGTGGGCGATGACCGCCCGCACCTTCGCGTCGTCGGTGCCCCACTCGTAGGGCCCGAGGGTGTCGCTCGTCACGTCCACCTGGGCCCACTGCACCACGACCATGACGAGGTTGGCGCCCAGGTCTTTGATCTCATTGAGGTTCTGGGCCAGCTCGGCCGCCGTGGCCTCCCCCTCGAAGTGGGGCGCGAGGGCGACGCAGCGGACGGGGGGCGGGGCGGCGAGCAGGGTGAGGGAGAGCAGGGGGGCGAGCACCGGCGCTCCACGGGCCAGACGTCTCGCGCCACGTTACTGACCTGTCGCGCCAACGTCCATCTGGCGCTTGAATCGGACGGGGCGGCCTCGCAGGATGCGTCCGGGATCAGGCTGGGAGAGCACGTCCATGAAGCGAATCATTCCACTGCTGCTGGGTTTGGCCCTCTGGGGCTGCGATGACGGCGGGGGAGGCGGCGCCGGTGGGGCCGGCGGCACCCGGCCGACATGGGCGCCGGCAGCGCGGGCGGCATAGCCGGCGCGGGCAGTGGCGCTGGCAGGCCGGCGGCATGGCCGGCGCGGGCGGCAGGGGCCGGCGGCGCGGGCGGCATGGCCTGGCGCGGGCGGCGGGGCCCGGCGGCGCGGGCGGCATGGCCGGCGCGGGCGGCAGGGCCGGCGGCGCGGGCGGCATGGCCGGCGCGGGCGGCGGTGAGGGCGGCATGGGCGGCGAAGGCGGCATGGCCGGCGCCGGCGGGGGCATGGGCGGCGCCGGTGGCGGCGAGCCCGGCCTCGAGAGCCTCGTGATCGCGCCCGATCCCATCGAGGTCCTCGTGGGCAGCACCGCCCATGTGCGGGTGACGGGGCGCTTCTCCGACGCCAGCGAGGCCGATCTCACCGCCGACGTGGAGTGGCAGGTGGCCAACCCGGCCATCGCCGGCGTCGGGCCCCTGGACGAGGAGGGCCGCGCCCTCATCGGCCTGGGCCAGGGCAGCACCACCCTCATCGCCCGCCTCGGGCCCGTCGTCAGCGCGCCGGGCACCGTGGACGTCGTCGGCGTCCGCGTCGAGCGGCTGACCATCGAGCCCGACATGGTGCAGGTGCCCGCCGGCCGGACGGCCGAGCTGCGGGCCTTCGCCGTCTTCAACGACGGCAACCGCGCCGACGTGACGACGCTCGCCGCGTGGCAGAGCGCCAACCCGGTGGTGGCCGAGGTCTCCAACGACGCGGGCCGCCAGGGCGTCGTCGCCGGCCGCGTGCCGGGCCGCACCACCGTCACCGCCAGCTACGAGGGCCTCGTCACCCTGCCGGCCGCCGTGGAGGTGACCGACGCGGCGCTGCTGGCCCTCGAGATCGCGCCCCAGGCCCCCGTCGTCCCCCTCGGCGAGGGCCTGGCCTTCACCGCCATGGGCGTCTTCGGCGACGGCGCCCGGCGCGACGTCACCGGCGAGGTGGCCTGGGCCTCCAGCCGCGAGGACGTGGCGCGCTTCGTCGACGATGGCAACGCCGTCGAGACGGTGGCGGCCGGCGAGGCCCAGATCACCGCGACGCTCGGCGCCCTGACCAGCCCCCCCACCACCCTGACCGTGACGGACGCCCGCGTCGTCGCCCTCGCCGTCCGCCTGGACGCCGCCGAGATCGTGGTGGGCCGCACCGTGGCCGGCCACGCCGAGGCCACCCTGAGCGACGGCCAGATCGTCGACGCCACCAACACCGTGGCCTGGCTGTCGTCGGCCCCCGCGGTGGCGACGGTGAACGCCCAGGGCCAGGTCACCGGCCGGGGCCCCGGCGTGGCCCGCATCAGCGCGCGCAGCGGCGGCGTCGATAGCCCCGAGGTGGAGATCCGCATCGTGGCCGTGGCCCTGGTGGGCCTGGCGGTGGATCCGGCGGCCGCGACCGTCGGCGTGGGCGAGGTCGTCGGCCTGCGCGCCACGGGCACCTTCAACGACGGCAGCTCGGCCGACGTGACGGCCCAGGCCCGCTGGCAGAGCGCCAACCCGGTCATCGCCCAGGTGGGGGACGCCGGCGCCGACAAGGGCCGCGTCACCGGCCTGGCCGCCGGGCAGACCCGCGTGACGGCCTCCCTGGACGGGCAGGCCGCCGGCGCCGACGTCGAGGTGCGCGCCGCGGCCCTGGAGCGCGTCGAGGTGACCCCCGACGCCGTGGAGCTGGCCGTGGGCCAGAGCCGCCGGCTCGTCGCCACCGCCTTCTTCGATGACGGCAGCCGCCGCGACGTCACCGCCGAGGCCACCTGGGAGACGGACGCCCCCGACGTGGCCAGCGTCCAGGCCGACGGCCCCGACCGCGGCCTCGTGACGGCCCTGGGCGAGGGCGACGCCGCCATCACCGCGACGCTGGCCGGCGTGGCCAGTGGCCCGGCCGCCATCCACGTCACCGCCCCCGAGCTGGTGAGCGTGCGCGTCGATCCCGCCGACGCCTCCGTGGTCATCGGCGAGGCCGTCCAGCTCCGGGCCCTCGGCACCTACAGCGATGAAACCATTGTGGATTTGACGGAGCAGGCCCAGTGGGTCTCGGGCGACGCCGCCGTCGCGGCCGTCTCCAACGCCCCCGGCACCCGCGGCCGCGTCAGCGGCCTGGCCCTGGGCGAGACGGACGTGCGCGCCTCCTTCGGCGGGGAGCTCTCGGCCCCGGTCCGCGTCACCGTGCTGCCCGTGCCCAACCGCGCCCCGGTCGTCCGCCTCGTCTGCCCCGAGATCGGCCGCGAGGGCGAGGCCCTGCTGTTCAGCGCCGCCGGCTCCCAGGATCCCGACGGCGCCATCGCCGGCTACGCCTGGCGCTTCGGCGACGGCACCCCGCCCGTGGACACCGGCCTCGATCCCGAGGTGAGCTACACCTACCAGCAGAGCGGCCCCTTCATCGTCGAGGTCACCGTCCAGGATGACGGCGGCGCCCGGGCCACGGCCCGCTGCAACGTGAACATCAGCAGCGCCGACGCGCCCCGCGTCCGCCTCGTGCGGCCCCAGGGCGTGCGCCTGACCACCCAGGGCGAGGTCATCGACGTGCTCGTCGACGCCCGCCCGGGCCCCGGCCGCGACGTCGTCTCCACCGCCATCCTCGTGGACGGCGTCGAGGTGGACACCGATGAGGCGGCCCCCTACGAGATGCAGCTCACCATCCCCCTCGAGGCCGCCACCGGCTCGACGCTGCGCCTCGTGGCCCGGGGCGTCGACGACCGCGGCGACGTGGGCCTGTCGGAGGCCACGCTGCTGCAGGTGGAGAACGAGCTGCCGGTGCCCGGCTTCGTGGCGGTGCCCGTGGACGTGCGCCGCGTGCACGTCGACGCCTCGGCCGTCCGCGACGACACCACCGACCTGGAGAACCTGCAGGTCCGCTGGGACTTCCAGGACGATGGGGAGTGGGACACGCCCTTCAGCGTCGAGAAGACCGCTGACTTCGTCTACCCGGACGATGGCGAGTACACCATCCGCATGCAGGTGCGGGACAACATCGGCCAGGTGGCGAGCACCACCCGGCAGGTGCGGTTCGTGGACCGCCTGGTGGCCTTCGGCGACGTGGACTCCCAGGTCTGGTTCGGCACCGTCCTCGTGACCGGCGACGTGCGCGTCCTGCCCGGCCACACCCTCACCATCGCTGCGGGCACCCAGGTTCTGTTCGTCTACCAGGACCAGGACAACAACCAGATCGGCGACCTGACGCTGCGGGTCGAGGGCCGCCTGCTGGTGCAGGGCGAGCCGGACAACCCGGTCGTCTTCACCCCCGCCGAGCCCGGCGCCGACGACGATCGCTGGGACCGCATCCTGCTCGTCGGCGACCAGCCGAGCCTCATCGAGCACGCGGTCATCGAGAACGCCACCGCCGGCATCGAGTCGCGGGACGGCTCCGACTTCACCGGCGTTAGCGTTCGAAACATGCGGGATCACTGCATTTTGCTGAACGGCGGCGCGGACGTCACCCTCGACGACGTGACCCTGAGCGACTGCCGCGAGGGCCTGGGCCTGCTCAACGTGCAGCGCGTGCTCATGACCGGCTCGCGCGTCATCGACAGCCGCCAGCGCGGCATCTACGCCCGCAACAACAGCAGCTTCGAGCTGCGGGACTCGACGGTGCAGGGCGCGGGGACCATCGGCCTGCAGGCCGACGGCGGCGCCATGTCGGTGCAGGGCAGCGTCATCGAGCGCGGCGCCGGTGACGGCCTCCTGCAGACCGAGGGCAGCCTGCAGATGGCCGACAGCGAGGTCCGGCGCAACGGCGGCCGCGGCCTCTGGCTGCGCGGCGCCCTGGCGGGCACCGTGACCCACAACCAGATCGTCGAGAACGCCAACGAGGGCGTGCACCTGCTCGACCTGGCCGGCCGCAGCCCGACCATCGCCGTGCGCAGCAACAACATCCACTCCAACGGGGCCGCCGGCGCGCTGCGCGGGGTCGTCCAGACGCCCCGCCTCACCGCCACGGACGCGACCTCCGGCAGCGTCCCGGTGGTGTCGGCCGCGTATCGGCCCGGCCAGCGCATCCTCAACGCGGCCTTCACCTGCGACATCCCCGCAGGCGCCCGCGGCCGCTGCGAGCTGCGCACGGACGCCGGGGCCGTCGTGCGCACCCTCAACGCCACCGGCTCGGCCAGCGTCGATCTCTCGGGCGCCGACGTCCGGCAGATCACCGTCGCGGCCAACCGCGACTGCTGCGACAACGTGGCCGCCGTCCTGGCCGAGGTCACCCTGGAGACGCCCTCGCCGGCCGTGCAGGCCGTCGTCAACCACGACGGCACGACGAACCTGCGCGACAACTTCCTGGGCGTCTACCCCGACGTCATGAGCGCCGTCGCCCTCTCGCATCCGCAAGTGGCTGATCTGCAAGGGTTCGTGGGCGTGCCCTACGACGAGAGCTGGGACCGCGGCCCGTACTACGCCGGCGGCCTGCCCGGCAACACGGTGTGGCGGGACACGGTCTACATCAGCGGCGACGTGACGGTGCCGGCGGGGGCCACCCTGACCATCGAGCCGGGCACCCAGATCCTGGTGGCCCCGGTGGACCAGGAAGGCAACGGCATCGGCGACTACAACATCCGCACGGACGGGACGCTGGTCGCGCGCGGCACCGCCGTGGCGCCCATCGTGTTCACCGTCGACGACCCGCAGCCCAGCAACCGCGACTGGGTCGGCCTCGAGGTCATGGGCGCGGCCTCGGCCCTCGAGCGCGTGGTCATCGAGCACGCCGTGACCGGCCTGCTGGCCCAGGGCATGGGCCTGGACGTCCAGGACGTCATCCTGCGCCAGAACATCCTCGGCCTGCGCGTCACCGCCGGCGCGCCCACCATCGCCCGCATCCGCATCCAGGATCAGGTGGGCACCGGCGCCCTGCTGGCGTCGGCGGTCACGCTCACCGACGCCCTGGTGACGCGCAACGGCCAGTGGGGCCTGGAGATCACCGGCGGCCTCGTCACCGTCGACCACGCCGAGATCACCGACAACACGGACCAGGGCGTCGTGGTGCGCGCCACCGGCAACGCCCGCTTCACGGCCAGCCGCGTGACCTTCAACGGCGGCGCCGGCTTCTACGTCCACAGCCTGGCGGCGACGAACCCCCAGCTCGCCATCGAGGGCAGCAACATCTTCGGCAACGCGGCCGGGGAGGGGGGCGTGGGCGCCTGGGTGGCCCGCACCGCCAACATCAACGTGAGCGCCGTCGACGCGACCAGCGGGTCCGTCCCGGTCCTGTCGGCCGTGAACCGGCCGGGCTTCCCCATCGAGGAGGTCTTCGTCCGCCTGACGGTGCCCGCGGGCGCCCGCGGCTGGGGCGAGGTGCAGACGGAGGCCGGCGCGGCCGTGTCGCGCCTGAGCAGCGACGGGCAGACGCGCTGGGTGCCCATGAACCGCGCGCCGGCCTTCCGCGTCGCCGCCAACCGTGACTGCTGCGACAACGTGAGCATCCAGGCGACCACGCTGCGGCTCGTCGAGGAGGGCGTCGCCGGCGTCGAGCTGAGCGCTGGCATCTACGCGGCCAACCGCGTCACCCTCACCAACGACTTCTGGGGGGGCGAGCCGCGCTTCGGCGAGCGCCTGCGCGAGGTCACCGTCGGCTCCATCCAGCTCGTCGGCTTCCAGCCCGCCCAGATCCCCGGCACCGGGCCCCGCCAGCTCCCCTGATCAGGGGTCGCCCTTCGATTTCCTAAAGGAAGTCGAAGGGATCCACATCGAGCACCACCCGCGTCTCCCCCGGCGTCGGCACGGCGGCCACGCTGGCCGCCAGCCGGTGCAGGGGGTCGCGCTGGCTCGCCGTCAGCAAGAGTGACCACCGGTGCCGCCCCCGCAGCAGGCTGATGGGCATCGGCGCGGGGCCGCGCAGGTGCAGCGGCAGGGCGTGGCCCGCCCCCTCGGCGCGCAGGTGGCGGCCGATGGCCTGGGCGGTGGCCCCGACCGCCGCCTCGTCGGGGCCGTCGACGCGGATGGCGAGGGCGTGGCTGAACGGGGGGTAGCCCCCGAGTCGGCGGTCGTCGAGGGCCTGCTGGGCGAAGGCGGCGTAGTCGTGGCCGGCCACCGCCTGCAGGACGGGGTGGCCCGGGTTGTAGGTCTGGATGAGCACGCGCCCGGGGCGCTGGGCCCGCCCGGCGCGCCCGGCCACCTGGACGAGGAGCTGAAACGTCCGCTCGCCGGCCCGGAAGTCGGGGAACTGCAGGCTGGCGTCGGCGGCCAGCACCCCGACCAGCGTCACGTCGGGGAAGTCATGGCCCTTCGTCACCATCTGCGTGCCCACCAGGATGTCGATCTCCCGGCGGCGCATCCGCTGCTCCAGGGCCTCCAGCTTGCGGCCCCCGGCGGTGTCACGGTCCAGGCGCTCGACGCGGGCCGTGGGCAGCAGCGCGCGCAGGGCGTCCTCGACGCGCTCGGTGCCCTGGCCCTGCAGCCGGATGGTGCCCGCCTGCTGGCAGGACGGGCAGCGCGCGGGCAGCGCCATGCTGTGGTCGGAGTAGTGGCAGACCAGGCGTCGGCGGCTGCGATGCCACGTCAGCGAGATGGCGCACTCCGGACACTGCAGCACATGTCCGCAGGCCTCACACACCACGAAGGTGCTGAAACCACGGCGGTTGAGGAAGAGGATGCTCTGCTCGCCGCGGGCCAGCGTCTCGGTGAGGGCCGCGCGCAGGGGCAGCGAGAGGAAGGGCGCGGCGTCGTCCGGGGGGCGGTGGGCTCGCAGATCCACCAGCTCGACGCGCGGCAGGGCGGCCCCGCCGGGGCGATCGGGCAGCAGCAGGCGCCGCAGCTTGCCCCGAGCCACGTTGTGCGTGCTCTCCAGCGACGGCGTCGCCGTGCCCAGCACCACGACGGCGCCCGCCCGCGCGGCGCGCACCAGCGCCATGTCCCGGGCGTGGTAGCGCACCCCCTCGTGCTGCTTGAAGGACGGGTCGTGCTCCTCATCGACGACGATCAGGGCCAGCCGCGCCACCGGCGCGAAGATGGCCGAGCGGGCGCCGATGGCCACCCGCACGTCGCCGCGCCGCAGCCGCCGCCAGGCGTCGAAGCGCTCGCCCCGCGACAGACCGGAGTGCAGCACCGCGATGGCGTCGCCGAGGCGCGCGCGGAAGCGGCGCACGAGCTGGGGCGTCAGCGCGATCTCCGGCACGAGGACGAGGGCCCCGTCGCCCCGGGCCAGCACCGCCTCGATGGCGTGCAGATAGACCTCGGTCTTGCCGGAGCCCGTGACCCCCTGGAGCAGGTAGCCGGCGTAGGCGCCCTCCCCGGCGAGGGCGGCCACCGCGCGGCGCTGGGCGTCGTTGAGCGTCGGCGGCGTGTCCCGGGCCACGGGGGCGCCGAGGAACGGATCCCGGAGCACCTCGACGGTGGCCTCGACGACGGAGCCCTCGTCGACGAGCTGGCGGAGGTGCGCGGAAGGATTGGGGAACTCCTCGGCGACCTCGGTGACGGGCACGGCCCCGCGGCCGACGAGCCACTGGTGGATGACGTCGCGCTTGAGGGGGCGGCCGCCGGGACCGCGGGGCGTCGCCGGCCCGGGTGCGACGGCCCGGACGACCCGCGCCTGCTTCACCTGGACGGGGGCGGCCGCGGCGATGGGGGTGGCGACCACGAGGCCCGCGGCGGACGCCGCCGCCACCGCCTCCGCCTCGAAGTCGGCCCGGGCCTGGGGGCCGTCGGCGAGGGCGCGCACGAGGTCCGGGGCGTCGGCCTCGGCCAGGGCGGCGCGGCCCGCGTCGGTCAGCGCCAGCCCGGGCGTGGCCTGCTCGTTCGTGCCCGGGGGGTGCGCCCCGCGCAACACTTCCCCCAGTGGGGCGTGGTAGTACGTGGCAATCCAGCGCACGAAGGCGAGCAGGTCGGCGTCGAACGTCGGCAGGTCGTCATCCAGTACTGCTTCAATCGCGGCCAGGCGAACCCCGGCGGGTGGGGGGGTGTCACGGGCGATCAGGTACCCCACGATCAGCCGGCCGGCGAAGCGCACCCGCACCCGGCACCCGGGCCGCGCGGCGGCGTCGAGGGCCGGGGGCACGCGGTAGTGAAACGCCCCGACCACCGGCACGGGCACCGCCACCTCTGCCGTCCCGCTCGTCATGCCCCTCCCCAGAAGTGTGCTCGGCGACCCCCGTGCGGGTCGGTCGCGCAGTGTCGCCCGAACTGGCCGGTCTGAGAAGCCAACGTCAACCTTTCTGCCCGCGCTGGAATCCGGTACGCTCATGGAGAACCAGCGGAACGAAGCGCGAAGGCGCGCTCCACGGTGCACTTCCGCTGGGCGATTGTGTTCGCTGTACGCGAGAGAGGGAGTCATGTCCATCCAGGTGACCATCCCGACATCCGCCCTGACCGACCCGACCGTCGCCGCGGCGCTCGCCCGCCTGATCGAGGCGCTGGCGGATGTCGATCCTGCGCAGGGCGAGCCGGCCGCGGCCGCCCCGGCGGCCGCGGCGGACCGCCGCCCCGGCCGCCCCCCGGGGCTCGCGCAAGGCGAGCCGGGCGCGCAACCTGGCGCCGGTGCCGCCCCTGGCCGCCGAGCCGGGGGCGGGGGACCTCGACGCCTTCCTGGCAGCGCTCCCCGAGCGGTCGCGGGCGTTCTTGCTGCTGGTCCGGGAGCGCGGCGTGCTGGGCATCGACGAGGCCATGGAGCGCCTCGACATCCAGGCCGGCAAGGCGGTGGGCGGGCTGACCGGATCCATCGCGCGCTGGGCGCCGGTGCATGGGGTCGAGGTGCCCTTCACCGCCATCCAGGGCATCGACGGCAAGCGCGCCTGGCGGTGGACGGGCGAAGGCGCCTGAGCTGACCGTCGGCAGAGCCCGGGCCCCCGGCGCGCGCAGAGCGCGGCCCGGGTGGACCCTCGATCCCAGGCCGTCGAGCCTGACGCGAAGGCCGCGCCGCCTGCCAAACCGTCCGCGAAGGACTGGAATTCGTGGACCTTTCGGCCCGCCTCTGATACAGGATGACCATCGAATCACTGGATGACTTCCGACCCGGAAGGGGAAGTCAAGAGGACGAAAACACGATGGGTCTGAAGCTGGAGATCGAGCTTGAGCGGCTGCGGGAGCCCGCCGTCGCGGCGGCCGTCGCCCGGTTGATCGAGGTGCTCGGCGGCGTGCCTGCCGGGCGCGCCGCGCCCGCGCCCGCGCCCTCCCCCGTGGCGGCCCCGGCGCCCGTCGCGGTGCCCGAGGCGGCGCCCGCCCCGGCCCCCCGCAAGGCCCCGGAGGCCCGGCCCGAGCCGGCGCCCCTGCGGATCCTGCCCGACCCCCCCGAGCTCTCCCCCCGGGAGCGCTACATCGAGTTCGTCGAGCAGCTCCCGCAGCGCTCCCGCGACTTCCTGGATCTGGTGCGCGCCCGCAAGCTGCTGAAGATCAGCGACGCCATGCGTGAGCTGGACATCGACGCCCCCAAGGCCATGGGAGGTCTGACGGGCTCCATCGGTCGCTGGGCGCCCCTGCGGGGTGTGCAGATTCCCTACATTGCCACCACCGAGGAGGGCGAGCGCGCCTGGCGGTGGATCGGTGGCCCCGGGGCCGACGAGGACGCCGACGCCGAGGCCGACGCCGACGCCGACGCCGACGCCGACGCCGACGCCGCCGAGGCCCCCGAGGCCGTGCTGGCGGCCCTGCGCGACGGGGGGCACGACAAGTCGGTCCGCTTCCTGGAGCTCCTCTACGAGCGCGGCGCCCTGGAGCGCGGCGAGGTCTTGCAGGCCCTGGGGCTGGCGGCCCCGAAGAGCATGGGCGGCGTGACGGAGCCCGTGAACCGCGTCGTGCGCGAGCAGGGCCTGGACGCGGTCTTCCTGCCTGCCAAGAACGCCGCTGGCCAGCGCATGTGGCTGGCGCCGGGCGCGCCGGTGCCCGCGGGCGTGACCGTCGACGGCTGACCTCGGCCGCCTCGACGCGCCCAGGCGGCCTGGGCCCTGGCCTGCGCGAACTCCCCTTGCGTCTGCCACCCCTCGCCTGATAACATCATTCATCACTCGTCTCGGGATGGGAACGCCTCCCCCCGAGCACCGCTCCCCTACTCGAGTGATGGCATGAAATGTAGTGGCATGTAGGCCTTGAGGCTACAGCCCGGGAGCACGCGCCGGTTCGCGGCGGCCGCCTGGCCTCCACGGACCGCTTCTCTTCCATGGGGTAGGTATCCATGTCGGTGACGCTCACCATTCCGACGGCTTTGCTTCGGATCCCCCGTGTGGCGGAGGCAGTCGAAGAGTTCATCTTCGTCCTGGCCGGGCAGGCCATGGCCCCCGCGGTGGCGCCGGTCGAGGCGCCCGCCGAGCCGGCCCCGGTCGCCGCGCACCCTCCGCCGCTCCCTGCCGCTCCCCCGGCGCCCGCCCGCCGCCCCGTCGCCCTGCCGCCCCCGGCGCCTCGCCGACGGACGCGCCCCGCGGTGGTGCCGGTGGCCGAGGGCCTGACGGGCTACGAGGCCTTCGAGGCCGCGCTGCCGGCCACCTCGCGCCGCTTCCTCGCCCTCGTGCGCGCCCGTGGCACCGTGGGCGTCGGCGCGGTCATGGAGGAGCTCGGCCTGGCCACCACCAAGGCCGTGGGCGGCATCACCGGCGCCATCGGGCGCTGGGCGCCCGAGCGCGGGGTGGCGCTGCCGTATGAAATCCTGACCATCGATGGCGAGCGCGCGTGGCGATGGCTCGATGGTCGCCCGGCCGAGGAGGCGCCCGTGGCCGAGGAGGCGCCAGCCGCGCCGCCCCCGCGTCCGCGCCCACGGCTGGTGAAGCCGACGCCACCCCCCGCGCCCGCGGTGCCCGAGGTGGTCGAGGCACCGGCACCCACACTGGACGATGTGTATGGGCAGCTCTCCTCGATGGCGCGCAAGCTCGTGGACGCCGTGCGTGAGGCGCGCTCCCTGACGCGCCAGGACGCCGTGAACGCCCTCGGCCTGAGCAAGGCCTCGGGCCTGAGCCCGATCGTCAACGAGATCAGGTCGTTGTGTGATCCGCTCGGTCTCAGGTTCTTCCAGGACACCGTGGACTACCGCGGCGTGAACGTCTACGAGTGGGCCGCCCCGCTGCCCGCCGCCGCGACGGCGCCCGGCGCCCCCGCGACGGACGAGGCCGATCGGGAGTTCGCGACGGACGGGGTCATCCGCCGGCGCCGCAAGTCGAGCTGATCCGGGACGAGCGGTCGCTCAGGGGCACTGCCGGCCCGGCCCGGCGCCCAGCAGGACGGGGCTGCCCTCGACGCGGCCCCGCAGCGCGATGAGACCGCCGCTCGCCTCGCTTCCACCCCCCGACACATCGATGCCGGCGCCCGGGGCGAACTCGATCACGGGCGCCTCGAGCAGGACCATGCCGCCGCTGCCGGCCCCCCCGCGGCCGCCGCCGCCGGCGCCCGCCAGGCCAGGGCCAGGCCCCGCCACGGCGCTTCCGGCGCCCCTGCGGCCGGCGCCGGCGCCACAGTCGCCGCACGCCTCGCAGGGCGGACCGCCGCCCGCCCCGCCATCGGCCGGGCCCGCTTCGCCGCAGGCCGTCAGCATGCCGCGGATGACGATGCGATCCGTCGCGGTCAGGACGATGGCGCCGCCGCCAGGGCCGCCGCGGCCGCCGCCGCCGCCGCCGGGGGCCACGCAGCCCGACGCCTCGGCGCGCGCGGCCGCCGCCGCCGCCGCCCGCCATCGCCCAGCCGGAAGCGCACCGCGCTGACGTTGTCGCAGCTGTCAGGGGAAGGTGCCCTCGTCGCCGGGCTGGCCGTCAGGCGCGTCGAGGGTGCCCCCCGCGCCCCCGCGGGCGTTGCCGGGGGGCGCTGCCGGGGCGCCGTCGCCGCCGTCCCCGGGGCGTCCGCGCCAGGCTGGCCATCGCCGGCCCGATCGGCCCCCTGCGCCGCCCGTGGCCGCGGGCCCCTGCGTCGCGCCCGCGCCGCCGCCGCCGCCGCCGCCGCCCGGGCTGCCGCGGCCGTCGGCCACGATGCCCTGGCTCACCTCGATGGTCCGGGCCCCCTGGATGAGCGTCGAGGCGCCCTCCATCTCGGCCGTGCGCAGGGCCACGTCGGCCCCGTCGGCTTCGAGGCGGGGCGGAAGTTTCTCTGTAAATTCGAGGGTTTCTGTGCCGGCATCCCGTCGGGCGTCGGGCCGCTGGCCCCGGTCCTGGACCACGCCCTCGTCCACCGCGTCGACGAAGGCGCACACCCCGGGCTCGACGCAGATCTGGGCCCGGCCGCAGGGCTGACCCACCTGGGTGCAGGCCGAGAAGTCGTCGCCGGAGAAGCAGCCCCCCTGCACGAGCGCCGCCAGGATCAGCAGTCGCCTCACGGCTCGTCTCCGTCGAAGAGGTACCAGAACAGCACGCTGCTGGCGGCCACGACCGCCCCGCCGATCCACAGGCCATCGGCCAGGCGGGCCCGGCTCTCGGCCTCGGAGAGCTCGGTGGCGCAGCTCCCGGGGCAGCGCGCGAGGCGCTGGTCGTCGCGGATGTCGTCCAGCGTCTGCCGGTTGTCGACGCCGAGCCAGAGGCCCGTGCCCACGAGGGCCACGCCGGCGCCCGCGGCGGCCCAGGCGGGCCAGCGCAGGGCCTCGCCGCCCGGCGGGGGCGGCACCTCGGGGGGCAGCACCGACGGGGGCGCCTCGTCGGGCACGTCGGCGGGGGCCAGGGGCTCGCCCAGGACGACGCGCCAGTTCAGGGGGCCCTCCACCGTCAGGCGGCTCTCCCGCGGGGGGTGGCCGGGGGCCTCGACAACGACGCGCAGCGGGCCGAGCGGCACGCGCTCCCCCGAGCGCAGGGGGCCGGCGAAGAGGGTGGGCTCGAGCACGACGACCTGGCCGCCAGCGGGCAGGTCGACGAGCTCCACCGGCGCCGTGCAGGCCCGCTGGCCCTCCTGGCAGATGAGCTCGCGATCCACGGCGTCGACGCGCTCGTCCTCGTCGCAGTCGGTGTAGTGCCGGGCGGCGAGGGCGAAGCGGCGCTCTTGCTGGTAGAGCTGGCCCAGGCGCAGGTGCACGCGCCCGTAGCCGGCGAAGTCGCTCAGCAAGGCCTGCTCGTAGCGCGCGATGGCCGCCGCCGGGCCCGACGTGCGCAGCAGGGCCTCGGCCTCCCGGGCGAGCTGGTTGAAGCCGCGCAGCAGGTCCTCGGGCACGTCGTCGGCGCGCGCGGGCAGGGCGGCGAGCAGCAGGAAGGGCAACAGACGGCGCATCGCGTCATCCTACGCGCCGCGGCCCCGAAAGTCAGCGGTCGAGACGCTGCTTGAGGGTCTCGACGCGGTTGCGCACGGCCTCGTACTCCAGGTGGTCGCGGCTGGCCCGCTCCAGGAAGCGCTGGTAGTGGTCGAGGGCGTCGGCGTAGCGGCGCTGCTTGAAGGCGTTGCGGCCCCGCCGCAAGAGCTGCTCCAGCTCGCGCTCGGCGGCGTTGGCCGTCGCCGGGGCGGCGGTGGCGGGGGCCGCCGGCGCCGCGGTGCGCGGGGCGGTGGGCTTGACCGGGGCCGTCGTGCGGGGCGGCGCCCGCGTCAGGGGCGGCGCGGCGGATGCCGGGGCGGCGTCGGGCGTCGCGTCGGCGGGCTCCGTCCCCACCGCCTCCACCACCACCGGCGGCGCGGCGTCCACCGTCGGCACCGCCCGGATGACGGTGGCGTCGGGCGGGGGCGCGGCGTCCACCGAGACGGGGGGCGGCGTGCTCGGCCGCTGGGTGAGCCAGACCACCGCCGCCGAGGCGAGGCCCGCCCCCAGGGCGAGCAGAATCAGCAAGGGATACGGGCGCTTGCGCGGCAACTGCAGCGGCGGGGGCGGCGGCTCGGGCTCGGGCCGGCCGCGCACCGAGGCCCGCAGGGCGGCCTCCACCGCGGGCTCCAGATCGGCGCCGGGATCGAAGTGCGGCGGCTCCGCGGGCGGGGCGGTGGTGTCGTCCATCGCCACCGCCTGGGCCAGCCCCGGCACCTCGCTGATCTGCGTCGTGACCGAGGCGTCCTCGAGGTCGTCGAGGGCCTCGCCGTGCAGCGGGTGGTCGAGGACGAGATCGAAGGAGTCGCGCCCCTCCGCCTCCATCGTCGCCACCTCGTCGCCCGGCCCCTCGTCGAAGACGTGGGTGGCCTCCAGATCGATGGAGCCGAGGACGTCGGCCTCCTGCGTGACGTCGGTGGCCACGGAGGGCACCCGCGCGCCCATGGGCATCGGCGTCAGCAGGCCCCCGAGGGAGTCCTGCAGGCGGTCCGCCCCCCGCGGCAGCACGAGGGCCGGCCAGGAGGTGCGCGACGCGGTGACGCCGAGGGCCACGGCGTCGAGCCGCTCCAGGAAGTCGGCGGCCGAGGCAGGCCGCTGCTCCGGATCGCGGTTCATCGTCGACAGGACGAGCTCCGCCAGGCCCGGCCGCAGGCGGACGGGCGGGTGCACGTCGGCCAGGGGGATGGGGTCGCGGGTGCAGCAGTAGACGATGATCTGGGTGTTGGTGCCGTCGGGGTAGGGCGAGACGCCGGCCAGCATCTCGTAGAAGATCACCCCGAGGGCGTAGATGTCGACGCGGGCGTCCACCAGGCGCTTCTCGCCGTTGGCCAGGACGCCAGCCCCCGAGAGCACCCACGACGGCACCTGCTCGGGCGCGAGGTAGCCGGGCGTGCCGCGCAGGGCGAGGGGGTGGGTCGACGCGCGCCCGCCCGGGCCCGACAGGTCCTTCACCAGGCCGAGATCCACCAGCGTCAGCCGGCCATCCCCCCGCGGATCGAGGATGACGTTGGCCGGCTTGAGGTCCCGGTGCACCAGGCGCCGCTCGTGGAAGGCGTCGAGGGCCTCGGCGATGCGCCGCGCGATGCTGATGGCCTCCTCTTCGCCGAAGCGCCCACGCTGGCTGAGGACGTGCAGCAGGGAGGGGCCGGGGACGTACTCCATCACCAGGAACGGCAGGTTGTCGTACTCGCCGAAGTCGGTGACGCGCACCACGGAGTCGTGGCGGATGAGGGAGGCGACGCGGGCCTCCTTGATGAAGTCGCGCCGCGTCTCTTCCTTCTGCCGCTTGTCCTGATCGATCAGGGCGTCGATGTCGAGGAACTTCACGGCGAAGAGCTGGCCCAGGTGCATGTGCTGGGCGAGGTAGACCGTGCCCAGCCCGCCCTGCCCCAGCCCGCCGATCAGGTGGTAGCGGTCGCCGACGACGCGGCCGAGCAGGGGGTAGCGGCTCTTGGTCTGGTGCGCCTGCACCTCGGCCAGAGGGGCCCCGTCGCGCACGCAGTGATCGGCGCGCTCCGGGTAGGTGCTACGGCATTCCGGGCAGATCCACACCGGCGGAGCATACCGGGCCGGCGCGGCGAAGGGGAGGGGGTGTGTTCACGGGGCGTGTCGGCCCGGTGACGCCCGGGGTGGGCGCCGCCAAGTGGCCGGACTTCAACGGGTTTATGTCAGGCCCGCAGCAGGGCCGGCACCGGCGGGACGCGCAGGTCGGGGGCGTCACCCAGGCCGACCTCCTCCAGCAGCGTGCGCAGGATGTGCTCCGGGCGGATGATCTCGCCCTCCGCCGAGGCCTGGCCGGTGCGCAGGTCCACCTTCTCGGGGTTGAGGCCCGTGTCGGAGGAGCGGCCGATGATCTGGCCACCGCGCACGCCGCCGCCGCCGATGAAGCAGGCGTTGGTGAGGCTGTGGTCGCGGCCGCCGCGGTCGTTGAGCAGGGCGGTGCGGCTGAACTCCGAGAAGCCGATGACGACGGTGTGGTCGAGCCAGCTCGAGCCGGTGCCGCGGTACTCGGCGGCGGCCAGCCGCTCCATGAGCCGGCTCACGGCGTTGAAGCCGCGCTCCTGGCGGGGGCCCTGCTCGCGCTCCCACTCGTCGAAGTGGGTGTCGAGGCCCTGGGCCACCTCGATGCTCGCGCAGCGGCTCACGCCCCCCATGATCGCCTGGGCGGCGAAGGCGGCCTGGACCTCCGGGGAGGTGTCGGTGCGCGCGAAGCCGAAGTGGTCGCGCAGCTCGGCCATCTCGGGGGTGCGGGCGTCGAAGTCGAAGAGGCCGTCGAGGGCCGAGCCCACCATGTCGGCGGCCTTGAGGCGCGACTGCTCGGCCGCCCGCCGGAAGGCCGAGGCCCGGGCCGGGGGGCAGTCGGCGTGGTCGCGCAGGTGCGCCCCCACCTGGCGCGCGGCGGCGCCGGGCAGCAGGGGCTCCTGGGGCCGGAGGGCCCGCAGCAGGTCGGGCACCGAGTTGACCCGCAGCGCCGTGGCGAAGGCGGGCTGGTCCTTGTTGTACGACTCGACCTGCAGGGACAGGTTGGGGATGGGCTCGCGCTCCCCCAGGTGCGAGGCCAGCCAGACCGCGCCGCTGGACCCGCGGGCCTGCAGTCCGGCGGGGGGCTTGCCCGTCAGGAAGCGGCGGCGCCCCACCTCATGGGTGAGGGTGTCCATGCTCATGCCGCGGATGACGGAGACGCGCCCGGCGTCGAACTGGCGGCGCAGGTCGCCGATGTGCGGCCCGAAGAGGGTGCCGTCGGCGGCCTCCCGCAGCAGGCCGTCGCCGCTCTGCAGCAGCTCGTAGCCCGGCTGGATGCGGGTCACGCGGTAGTTGGTGTTGTTGAAGAGGCGGGGATCGCGGGGATCGAGGCCCAGCATGATGTCCCAGCCGCCGTTGAAGTAGCAGAAGACGTAGTAGCGATCCGGGGCGTCGGGGTTCGCCTGGGCGCTCGCGAGCCGCGAGAGCGCGCCGAAGCCCGCCGCGCCCAGGGCGGCCGCTCCCCCCAAGACTGCGGAACCCTTGAGGAATCCCCGTCGACTGATGCGGTCCATCGGCGATGCTCCTCAGTAGCTGTAGAAGTCGGGGTGGGTGTAGAGGGCGACGCACACGCTCTGCCAGCTCACGACCGGATCCCCCGTCACGAAGTCCACCGACGCGCGCAGCCAGCGCCACGTGGCGAGGCTCCCGGCGTCGAGGGTGTGGCCGTGGAAGCGGCGGACGAGGCGCTGGAGGTTGGCGTCGATGGCGGCGTCGTCGTCGGTGCCGTCGGCCTGGACGCCGCGCAGCAGCACGCGCTCGTCGTCGGCCCGCTCGAAGTCGGCCTCCACGATGCGGCCGCAGACGGAGCGGGCGGCGTCGTCGAGGAACTTCAAGAACAGCGCGGACGGCTCCAGATCCTCGGTGGTGACCTGGAAGTAGTCGGGCCGGCCGAGGGTGGCGGCCAGCTCGTCAAAGAGGTCCACCTCGGTGTTGCCGCGCGTCTCCATCCAGCCCGTGCCGCCGCTCGCCTGGAGGACGGCGGCCTTGAGCTGGTCGAGATCCATGCGGCGGCGCGGGCGGGCGGTGACCTCGGCGGCCGGGCGCAGATCGGTGGCCACGGGCTCGCCGACCTCGACGGGGCGCGTGGGGGGCGGATCCCGCTCGATCACCGCGCGGCCGGGCAGGGCGCCGCGGGGCGCGGGCGCCGCAGCGCCGGAGGGGGCGCCGGGAGGGGCGTCGGGGGTGGCCCCGGGATCACAGGCCGTCAGGGCGAGCAGGCCCGCCAGGGCGAGGCGCGTCTTCATCAGCGGACCCTCCGGTAGCGGGGGCTCTGGACGATGGCCCGGACCAGGTCGCGGTAGTGGTAGCCGCCGGCCACGAACTCGCGGGTCAGGCCCGCCAGCCAGTCGGCGTCCCCCTCGTCGGGGGTGCGGCCCAGCAGCCACTCGGCGGTGCGCCGGGCGACGCAGGCCGGCAGGCGGTTGCTGGCCACCTCCGTCAGCGCGAGCAGCCGGGGCCCGGCCTCGACGTTGCGCTCATGCTCGGGGCGGCGGAACGAGTAGGCCTTCAGCTTGCCCAGGTAGGGCTCCTCCTGGGGCGACAGCGTCTCCGTCAGGTAGAAGCGGCGGCACTCCGTGGAGCACTGCTGGCCGCGCAGCGCGCAGACCTCGCAGTCCTCGCGGGTGGGCGGGAAGCTCGCGGCGCTCAGGTAGCCCATGCCCTGCTCCGTCCAGCGGCCCCAGTGGGAGGCCGACGGCTCCAGCAGCGCGTGGCAGTAGGCGCAGCCGCTGCGCTGCTGCAGATCGGGGTTCGTCACGTCGGCGTCGACCCCCTCCAGGCCCGCGTCGGGCGGGGTGAAGGGCGAGCACAGGAAGGCATCGTGGAAGCGGTTGGCCCGCGAGCGGTTCGTCTGGAACCGCAGCAGCCAGGCGGGCCGCGTCAGGATGCCGGCGTGGGCCTCGGGCAGGGTGACCTCGACCCAGGTGTCCTCGTCGGTGAAGGCCAGATCGGGCAGCCGATCCTTGTCCATGGGCAGGGGCTCGATCTGGAACCGGCTCATGGTGCTCTGGTGGCGATAGAAGTAGGCGAGGGGCCCGTTGATGAAGGCCCGCCGGGTGGTGAAGAGGTCCGTATAGGGGCGATTTTCCTCGAAGATCGCCTGGAGCAGCTTCTCCATGGCCGTGGTCATGGCCCGGTTGACGGCCAGGTGCGTCAGGCCGACGGTGCACCAGCGCAGGTCGGGGCCGCAGCCGCAGCCGGCGTCCTGGAAGCCGGCGGTGGTGGCGCAGTCGGTGCCCTCCACCGAGGCGGCCTCGGCCTGGGCGTCGAAGGCGCAGACGCGGATGGGCGCGTCGGGGGCCCAGTACGGCGCCACCTCCACGTAGCCCTCGACGCGGGCGCCGTCCACGAGCCGCGTGAGGATGGCGCCATCCTCGCCGAAGCGGGCGGGGGCGTTCTCGCAGGGCACGATGTCGCCGCGGTACATGCGCGCCAGGTTGCGCCGCCAGTACCGCCCGCCCACCGCCTGCAGCGAGGCGTTGACCTGGAGCAGCCGCAGGCTCTCGAGGTTGGGCCAGAGCAGGGCGCGGTGGCGGCGCACGACGCGCTGGGCGAACTCGGGGCCCGAGAGCCAGGCGTCCAGCACCGCGTCCGGCAGGTCCTCGGCCTCCGCGATGGCCGCCAGCTCCTCCTCCGAGGGCAGGCGCCCGCGCAGATCGAGGCTGAGGGCCCGGGCGAGTCGATCCCGATCCAGCACCGGCTCGTCGGGGGCGCAGCGCAGCGCCTCCGACGGGGTCTGGGCGAAGGCGGTGGCGCTCAGCAGCGCCACCAGGACGAGAGACAGTCCTCTCAAGGCCACTCCTCCGGCATGTCGGCCGCCCGCCAGGCGTCCAGCAGCTCCACCTCGGCGGCCGTGAGGGGCGCGCGCCCCAGGGGCATGCGGCCCGTCCGCACGGCGTCGAGGATGCGATCGATGAGGGGGCGCCACTGGTCGCTCTGGTAGAGCGGGCGCGCGGCGGCGCCCTGCCCGTGGCACATGCCGCACTGGCGCACGGCGATGGGGTGGACGTCCTCGGCCCAGGTGGTGACCTGGCTCTGGAAGCGCGCCTCGGCCCGGGCCTGCACGCCGTCGTCCCAGGTGACGACCACCGCGAGGGTGTGGGCGCCGCGGCCGAGGTCGAAGGGCGAGAGCGCCACGCGCCAGGGGGCGGCGCCGGTGACTTCCACGGGGGCGTCGTCCACCGTCACGGCCACCGCCGTCACGCGCTCGGGCAGCGAGGGCCGCACCACGGCCTCGCCGTCGCGCAGCAGGGGCGCGGTGGGGGCGTCGACGCTCACGAGGCGGCCCAGGGGCACGCGCCAGAGGCCGCCGGGCCCCGCCACCAGCGCGCCGCCGTCGGCGTCCACCGCCAGGGCGTCGCCGGTGGGGGCGTCCAGGTAGCGGCGCAGGCGGTGGTCGCGCAGGTGCCAGAGCTGATCCGGGGTGCGCAGCCAGACGCCGGGGGTGGCCGGGCCGGCCGCGGCGTCCACGGGGGCGAAGGGCAGGGCCACGGGCGTCCACCACAGGTCGTCGCCGAGCCACCAGAGCGTCTCGTCCACCACGGCCCAGGCGTCCCCGGCGCCATCCACCGCCACGCCGGCGCCGGCGGGCAGGCCGCCGGTGGTCAGCGCGACGAGCGGATCGCCGGCCAGGCGGTAGGTGGCGTCCCCGGCCCCGACCCAGAGGCCGTCGCCGTCGACGGCGAGCGTGGCGTCCCCGGCGGGCAGGCCCGCGGGCCGGACCGGCCGCAAGTCACCGGCCTGCCAAAGAAAAAGTCCGTCCGTGGTGGCGAGCCACAGGGCATCCCCCACGGCCGCCACGTCGACGACGGGGGGCAGGTGGTCGCCCAGGGGGGAGGCGAGCAGGGCGGCGTCCACCTGCACGTAGACCTCGCCGCCGGCCGCCACGACCAGGGTGTCCTCGACCCGGGCCGCGCCGGTGAGGCCCGCCGCGTCGCCCGCGAGGGGCTGGTCGCCCACGAAGAGGCCGTCGGCGCGCTCCGTGACGACGTCGCGCCCGGCGACGACGAGGGCCTGCACGGCCGAGCGGCTCAGGGCCTCGGGCGTGGCGGGCACGGGCTCGTCTTCGACGATGGGCGTGGGGCCGGCGTCCGGAGCGGCGGCGTCGGGCGGGAGATCCGCGGCGTCGGCGGGCGGCTCGGCGGCGTCGGCCGGCGGGGGCGCGGCGTCGCCCAGGTCGCCCGTGTCGCCGGGCGGGGGGGCGCCGTCGTCGACCGCCGGCGCGGCGTCGGGCGCCACCACCTCGCCGTCGATGGCCGCGTCCGCCATGGGGTCGGGCGTGGGCCCCTCATCGGCCCCGGCGCACGCGAGCAGCGCCAGGAAGGGCAACATGATCAACAGCCTGGCCATGGGAGACCTCCTCCACCTCGCAGGGTGGCAAGGCCGGGGGGGTGGGCGCAATCCCGACATTGCCTGGGGCCGCGCCACCCCCTAAGGTGCGCGCCGCGCCCGGGGAGTGGCGCCACGGAGGAGCGGCATGAAGTGGGTCTCGGCGGCAGAGGCGGTGTCGGTCATCGAGTCCGGGCAGCGCGTGTTCGTGCACACGGCGGCGGCGGCCCCCCAGCAGCTCATCGCCGCGATGACGGCCCGGGCGCCGGAGCTGCGCGGCGTCGAGGTGGTGCACCTGCACACCGAGGGCCCCGCGCCCTACGCCGCGCCGGGCATGGAGGCGAGCTTCCGGCCCCACGTCTTCTTCGTGGCCGCCAACATGCGCGCCGCCGTCGCCGAGGGTCGCGCCGACTACATCCCCGTGTTCCTGAGCGAGGTGCCCGGGCTCTTCCGCCGCGGGGTGCTGCCCCTCGACGTGGCGATGGTCCAGGTCTCGCCGCCGGACCACCACGGCTTCTGCTCCCTCGGCGTGTCGGTGGACGCCTCGCTGGCCGCCGTGCAGACCGCCCGCGTCGTCATCGCCCAGGTCAACCCGCACATGCCCCGCACCCACGGGGACGGCCTCATCCACATCCGCCGCCTGCAGTACGCCGTGGCGGTCGACGAGCCCCTGCCGGCCCACGATCCGCCCGCGCTGTCGGCCATCGAGCACGCCATCGGCGGCCACGTCGCCGGCCTGGTGGAGGACGGGGCGACCCTGCAGATGGGCATCGGCGCCATCCCCGACGCCGTCCTCGCGGCCCTCATCCACCACAAGGATCTGGGCGTGCACACCGAGATGTTCTCGGACGGGCTCATCGACCTCGTGGAGCGCGGCGTCATCACCGGGAAGCACAAGCGCCGGCACCCGGGCCGCATCGTGGCCAGCTTCCTCATGGGCAGCCGCCGCCTCTACGACTTCGTGGATGACAACCCCCTGGTGGCGGTCATCGACTCGGCCTACGTCAACGACTCGGCCATCATCCGCAAGAACCCGCGGGTCACCGCCATCAACAGCGCCCTCGAGGTCGACCTGACCGGCCAGGTCTGCGCCGACTCCATCGGCACCCGCCAGTACTCGGGGGTGGGTGGCCAGATGGACTTCATCCGCGGGGCGTCCCTCTCGGAGGGGGGCAAGCCCATCATCGCGCTGCCCTCGGCCACCAGCCACGGCGTCTCGCGCATCGTGCCCTTCCTGAAGGAGGGGGCGGGCGTCGTGACGACCCGCGCGCACGTGCACTACGTCGTCACGGAGTACGGCGTCGCCGACCTGTACGGCAAGACGCTCTGCCAGCGCGCCCGCGCCCTCATCGAGGTGGCGCACCCCGACCACCGCGAGGCGCTGTCGCGGGCGGCGGCGGCCCGGTTCCCCAAGCACGGCTTCTGCTGAAAGTCCCTGAAAAGAGGGCGCTTTCCGGGGGGGGTCAGGCTTCGAGGGCGCCCCCGGCCACGGCCGCCGTGTAGTCCTTCCCGGTGCCCCAGCGCAGCGTCCAGCCCTGCCAGGAGTCGCTCTCCTGGCTGAGCGTCCGCAGGGCCTCGAAGTAGGCCTCCACCGTCTCGGCCGCCTGGGCGGCCTCGATGAGGGGCTCCTCATTCTCCCAGAGATCGAGCTGGGCGAAGCCCGTCGCCCGCGAGCGGGGCCCGACCACCCAGCCGTAGAGCGCCGCCTCCTCGGGGTCCCAGCAGATGCCGGTGTCATAGATGAGGGCGACGCGGGTGTCGAAGTCGAGCATGAAGCCGGCCTCGAGCGCCTGCCCGCCGATCGTCTCCAGGAAGTCCGTCACCATCGTGAGCGCGTAGCTCGGGCCGCGGGTGAACATGGCCGTCGAGGCGTAGGCGACGGTCCGCCCGAAGAAGAGGCGCGTGCGGCGATCCTTGCGGATCGCGAACTGGGCTCTCATGGCATCTCCAGCGGGCGTGAGACCTCATTCATGCGCCGTCTGTCGGCGCGCGGCAAGCGGGCGCCCGCCGCGATGGTTTTGCACCGTCGAGGTTGCCGTCCGTGGGTGGTCGTTCGATGATGACGCCTCCGGGCACGGAGGTCGGCATGTTCTTCGTCTATCCCATCGGCCACGACCAGGAGACGTACTCCCGGCCGTGGTTCACCTGGGGCGTCATCGCGGTCTGCGCGCTGGTGTTCACCTGGATGCAGGTGGCCGCGCAGGCCTCCACCGAGCGCGTCGTCTACGCCTCCATGGCCCTCGATCAGGCCCGCAAGGAGCACCCGGGGGCGGGCCTCGCCCAGGCCCAGGTGGACGCCGCCCCCCCGGCCGTGCGGCCCTGGCTGCAGGAGCTCGTCAACGAGGAGGGCGCCGTCTCCGAGGACCTCGACGTGGCGGCCGCCGACCTCATCGCGGCGGTGCAGTCGCTGCCCATCCTGCGGGTCGGCTACGTGCCCGTGGAGAAGCGCTGGTCGCGGGCCATCACGTCCATGTTCGCCCACGCCGGCTGGATGCACATCGTCGGCAACCTGTTCCTGTTCTTCCTGGTGGGCGCCATCCTGGAGGGCTTCTGGCAGCCGGCGGCCTATGTGGCCCTCTACTTCGGCGCGGGCATCGCGGGGGTGGTGGCGCACCACCTCACCGATCCGGCCAGCACGGTGGCCCTCGTCGGGGCCTCGGGGGCCATCGCGGGGTGCATGGCGGCGCTGCTCATCGGCTTCGCCCGCACCCGCATCACGCTGGGCTGGTTCTTGTGGATCGCCATCTACGTGCGGGCGGGGCGGCTGCAGGTGCCCGTCTGGGTGCTGGCGCCGCTCTGGGGCGGCCTGCAGCTGCTGGCGTGGGTGCAGGGCGACAAGGATGGCGTGGCCTACGGGGCCCATGTGGGCGGCTTCGTATTCGGGCTGGCCTTCGCCCTCGGGGCCGATCGCCTGGGCTGGATCGCCCGCGACGGCGGCCACCTGTAGCGGTCAGGCCGCCAGCTTCGCGGCCACCTCGGCGACGCGCTTGCCCAGGTACCGGGCGTGGGCCAGGTCGTGCTCCGTGGGGCCCGCGCCGTTGGCGGTGACGCTCGGGCCGTAGGGGTTGCCGCCCGCCGCGAAGACGGAGCCGTCGGTGTAGCCCGGCGTCACCAGGTAGCCGCCGAAGTGGTAGATGCTGTTGTAGAGCGCCAGCAGGGTGCTCTCCTGGCCGCCGTGCGGGTTCTGGGCCGACGTGAAGCCGGCGTAGACCTTGTTGGCCAGCTTGCCCTGGAACCACACCCCCCCGAGCGTGTCGAGGAAGCCCTTGAGCTGGGCCGCCACGTTGCCGAAGCGGGTGGGGGTGCCGAACACCACGGCGTCGGCCCAGACGAGGTCGTCGGGGGTGGCGCGGGGCTCGTCCTTCACCTGGTTCGCGAACGCCCGCCAGGCCGGGTTGCTGTCGATGGCGACGTCGGGGGCGGTCTCGGCGACGATCCGGACCCGCACCTCGGCGCCGGCGGCGGCGGCGCCCTCGGCGACGGCCTGGGCCATCGCGAAGCCGGTGCCGGTGGACGAGTAGTAGACGATGGTGACCTTGGACATGGGATCCTCCCGCGCTCTTTGGTGACGCAGGTAGAACATAGTCCGATGATGACCGGATTTTTGTCGCAGAAACTGGAACAATTCGTCGCGCGGTCAGAGGCCCCCAAGCGCCGCGGGCGCCACCTGGGCCTGGATGCAGACGGAGAAGGCGTCCAGCTCGCCGTCGCCATCGACGTCCTCGTCCTTGCGCAGGACGTTGGCCAGCACCGGGCGGAACTGGCGCAGCGGGCCGCAGAACGACGGCTCGGGCTCGGCGTCCTGGCAGGCCTGCTCCAGCCCGTCGAGGGTGGCGTTCAGGTCGACCTCGCGCACGGCGCCCCAGACGACGGCGTCGGCCAGGCCCAGCCCGAAGTCGTCATCGACGCGCAGGTCGCCCTGCACCAGGGCCGAGAAGAGGACGAGGCGCAGATCGAGGCCGGCGACGGGCAGGCTCAGCTCGAACCGCCCGGGGCCGGCGCGCAGGTCGCCCGCGCGGACGCGGGCGCCGTCGAACCGGATGCGGGGCTGGCCGCGCTCGTCCAGGCTGCCGGCGTCGACGACGAAGCCCTCGCCCTCGACGCTCGCCGTCACCACGCCCAGGTCGAACGCCCCGTCCAGGCCCGGCGGCAGCAGGCCGGCGGCCAGGAAGAAGAGGTTGACGCTGCGGTCGGCCACCGCGTCGGCGAGGGCGCCGTTGGCGATGCCGCCGAGCAGGGCCATGGCGTTGTCGGGGGCGCCATCGCCGTTGACGTCCGGGCAGGCGGCCTCGGCGGCCATGGCCACCGCCAGGGCGTCGACGCGGCCCACGGCCAGGGTGCAGGGGGCGTCCACGCCGTCGCAGTTCTGGTCGATGCCGTCGCCGCAGGCGTCGGGCGCCCCCGGGAAGACGCCCAGGTCCTCGTCGCGGCAGTCCTGCGCGTCGCAGAGCGCCCGGCAGCGGGCCTCGTCGCCGGGCGGACAGTCCGCGGCGCACGGATCCTCGGGGCAGCGGGGGGCGCCGTCGCCGTCGCCGTCGAAGTCCTCGTCGGTGCGCCCATCGCAGTCATCGTCGAGGCCGTTGCACAGCTCGGCCACCGGGGGCTGGGCGCTCGCGGGGCAGGTGAGGCCGCCGTCGTCGGTGCACACCAGGCGGGCGACCTGCCGGCAGGCGCCGATGCCCGCGCCGCAGGGGGCGTCGACGTCGAAGTCCTCGTCCGCGCGCCCATCGCAGTCGTCATCGACGCCGTTGCAGCGCTCCGGCGAGGGGTCGCAGGGGGGGCCCTGGTCGGGGCCGGCGTCCCTGGGCGGGGCCGCGTCGACGGGCTGGGCGTCGGGCCGCCCGGCGTCGGGGGCGGCGTCGGGCACCGGGATCATGTCGGCCGCCACCTCGGCGTCGCGGGCGGCGTCGGGCTGGCGGGCCGGGGCCGGATCGTCGCTGCAGCCGAGGGCCAGCGCGGCCAGCAGGGGGAGGGCGCGGGTCATGGGGCCTCCGGGGCCGTGCGCACCGGCCGCAGGCCGACGTCGGGGTTGCGGGCGGCCGGCGCCAGCTCGATGCGGTTGGCCACGCGGACGCGCGCCGCCAGGGTGGCGTAGCTGCCGCCGCGGGCCACGCGGGAGGCGCCGTCGACGACGACGGGATCGACGGCCTCGGCCGGGTAGGGGCCATAGGCGTCGAAGACCCACTCGGAGACGTTGCCGAGCAGATCGTGAATCCCGTTGCGATCCGCCGCCTTGCGGGCGACGGGGTGGGTGCTCTCGGCGCTGTTGCCCCGGTGCCAGGCGACGGCGTCCAGGTTGGCCACCGGCCCACCGGCCCGGGTGATGTACTCCCACTCGGCCTCGGTGGGCAGGCGCCAGCCGGGGCAGTCGGGCTCGAACACGGGCGCGCCGTCGGGGTAGCAGGCCGGCAGGCCCTCCCGCGCGGACAGGGCGTTCAGGAAGCGCAGGGCGTCGGGCCAGGCCACCTGCTCCACCGGCCGATCGGCGCCGGGGAAGCGCGCCGGGTTCTCGCCGCCCAGCACCTCGAGCCACTCGGCCTGGGTGACCTCGGTGCGGCGGACGAGCAGGGCGCGGGTCAGCTCGACGTCGTGGGCCTCCTCGTCGGCGTCGCGGCCGGGCTCCTCGGGGGGGCTGCCCATGGTGAAGCGCCCGGCCTCCACCCGCACCGCCTGGCGGTCGACCGGGCAGGGCGCGCCCTCGTCGATGGTGCCGTCGCAGTCGTTGTCGAGGGCGTCGCAGGTGTCCTGCTCGTCGGGCTCATGGTCGGGGCCGTAGTCGCAGGCGGCGAAGCCGGCGGCGCCCAGGCAGGCCGGGGGCGGGGCGCCAGCGACGCAGACGCCCTCGACGAGGGGGCAGGCCGGGGGCACGACCGCCTCGTCGACGGCGCCGTCGCAGTCGTTGTCGAGGCCGTCGCAGGTGACCTCGTCGTCCTCATGGCCCGGCACGGCGCCCAGATCGGGGGGCGTCCAGCCGGCGGGCCCGCCGCAGATCTGCTGGAGCCCCACGCAGACGCCGGCCTGAGGCTCGAACGGCGGCGGGAAGAGGCCCTGGTCGACGCGCCCGTCGCAGTCGTTGTCGAGGCCGTCGCAGCTCTCCTCGAAGGCCTCGTACCCCGGAATGGCGCTGTAGTCGGGCTCGATGAAGCCCTCGCCGTCGGGGCCGCAGCGCATGCGCAGGCCGACGCAGAGCCCCGCCTGCAGGCGCGCGGGCGGGGCGTCCTGGCTGTCCTCGTCGATGGCGTCGTCGCAGTCGTCGTCGCGGCCGTTGCACGTCTCGAAGACGGGCTCGTCGTCGGCGCAGAAGGCGCCGGTGCCGTCGGGGGTGCAGCGCAGCTGGCCCAGGGCGCAGCGATCGGCGTCCTCGGAGTCGCAAGGGCGGCCGATGCCAGGCCAGGCCTCGTCGGCGCGGCCGTCGCAGTCGTTGTCGAGGCCGTCGCAGGTGGTCTCGTCGGCCTCGTAGACGGGCGGCAGGTCGCAGGGGCCGAACTGGCCCATGGGCGTGCAGACGGCCTGGGTGCCGGCGCAGACGCCCGCGGCGGGGCAGGGGGCGCTGGAGCGCTCGCCGGGGGTGCAGACCCAGGGGCCCGCGTCGACGCCCGCGTCTTCCGGCGGGCCCGCCTCGCGGCCGACCTCCGGGGGCTCCTCCTGGCCGCGCCGGGCGTCGGCGGCCCCCCCGCCACCCTCCGCGCAGCCCACCACGCCCAGCACACCCGCGATCCACAACATGCTTGCCGCTCGCATGGGGGTCTGTATCCTCCGTCGGCCCCGGGGACGCAAGCTTCGCGCTTCCGGCGCTCCGACGCGAGCTTCGGCCGGCCGGCCGCCGCCCGCGCGGCAGAAAACCGACACCGGGCGGGCGCGCTTGCGTCCCTGGGGCCGTCGACCGACTGGTAGGAGCTGTCTTGTCGAAGTCCACCCTCTCTCGCGCCCCCGCGCTGGCCGTCGCCCTGACCGGGCTGCTGGCGGCGGGAGGCGGCCAGGCGGCCCCGGCGTGGCGGGGATCGTCCATCACCGTCTCCAACGTGGTGAGCCTGAACACGCTCGATGAGAGCGCCGAGCCCACGTACAACCCCTACTACGTGGTGCAGACCACCTTCGCGCCCCAGTGGTGGCTGACCGACCAGCTCTACCTGCGCGGCAGCATCGGCTTCAGCCGCGAGATCACCGACAGCGACATCACCACCCGCGACGGCGAGACCGTCCTGTCCGACACGACGCTCGGTCTGGGCGCGCAGCTCTGGAAGATCCCCGTGGTCGGCATCGACACGGCGGCGTCGCTGGACGTGCGGCTGCCCACGGGGCCGTACTCCCAGGCCCAGACGCTGGTGGCGGCGGTGTCCCCGGCGGTGTCCCTGCGCCGCACCTTCCCGTCGGCCCTCGGCTTCTCGGTGGGCTACCGCGTCGGCATGACCCGGTTCTTCCACGAGTACACGACGGGGGAGCTGGACAGCCCGTACCTGCAGGGCTGCCGGACGGCGGCCGTCGGCTGCGAGCCGTTCCTGAACACGGGGGTGCGCAACACGCGCGTCCGCCTGTCGCAGAGCGGGAGCCTCAGCCTCTCGCCCTGGTCGTGGGTCAGCGCGTCGGCCGGGGCCACCTGGCTGCACGACTACCTGCACCCGGCCACGGTGCCCGCCGAGGTCAACTTCGAGCCCCAGGCCCCCCAGGACACCCGCACCACGCTGTCGTGGTCGCTGGAGCTGGCGTTCGTGCCCTTCGACGCGCTGACCATCGCCCTCGGCACGTCGACGACGAACCCCCAGCGGGCCCCCAACGGCGACAACTACGACCCTTTCATCAATCGAAACACAGAGTTGGCGCTGGATCTGCGACTCGACGTCGCCGCCCTCGCCGCGCCCTGGACGGAGGACTGAGCCCGTGAAGTTCCGCCCCTCGCTCGCGACGATGTTGCGCGGCGCCCTCGCCCTCGCTGCCGTGGCGGCCGCCTCGCCTCTGGCGGGCTGCTCCGACGAGCGGCCCCCGATCAACCGCGTCCAGCCCTACGCCCTCAAGAAGGCCTACTTCGTCGGTGAGGACCTGCAGGGCGCCGCCGACGATCCCGAGTTCTGGACGCAGGCGACGCTGATCGACGTCGGCTACGGCGCCGCCCAGGACGGCCTCTTCACCAGCACCTATGCGCAGCCCATGTCGCGCATCAAGTGGCAGGTGACGGAGGACATGCTCATCGGCCGCATCGCCTACGAGCGCATCGACGGCTCCGACGGCAAGGGCCTCGGCGGCCCGGTGCAGGACGGCGTCATCGCGGTGGCGTTCCGCATCGACCGCCACTTCGACGTGATCAACGCCTACAACTCCACCACCGGCGAGAAGCTCAACGTGGTGGAGGAGAACTCGAGCGACCGCCCCTGGTACGAGCGCGAGTACTTCCGCGTGGACTTCTCGCGCAACCTCGCGACCGACAGCTACGACTTCGACACGCTGTCGCTGCTGGGCGTGTTCGGCGGCATCACCTACGAGCCGATGGCCTACGAGATCACCGATCCCGGTGATCCCGACGCCCCGGTGTTCGAGCTGGAGAACGGCTACTTCGACGTGACGAACAAGGCGTTCGCGCGGCCGCAGGTGGTCGATCTCTCGCACCTGGGCTGGGGCATCGCGGCCTTCCCGGCCTGCTTCCTGCCCGAGGACTTCAGCGGCGGCACGGCCCCCGCGGCCTCCTGCAACCCCGTCGAGCTGACCATCCGCCACTCGTTCCGCAAGGTCGAGGACACCGACTACGAGCCGGTGCACTGGGACGGCAACCGCTTCCGCTCCTACGGCGCGTTCACCGTCGAGCGCCACGGCTACACCCGCAACTTCGGGATGAGCGACGACAAGTGGCACCGCTTCGTGTCGCGCTACAACATCTGGGAGCGCAGCCACTACTACGACGACCCGGCCGCGATGACCGGGGCGGTGGCCTGCTTCACCCCCGAGACGACGCCCTTCGGGGCCGATCCGCACCGCGACGAGAACGGCGATGGCACCGAGGACGAGTGCGACGCCGTGACGGCGAAGGTGGGCGCCGGCGGCTCCCGCTGCGACACCTTCCGCCAGCGGTGCACCCTGCCGTTCCAGGTCCGCGAGACGCGGCCCATCGCCTGGCACTACACGTCGGGCAGTGATCTCGAGTACTTCGAGGCCACCCGCCTGGCGACGCTGGAGTGGGACGTGGCCATGCGCGTGGCCGTCCGCAGCATCCAGTACGCCGAGTGCAAGGCCACGAAGGGCACCGACTGCGCCGGGCGCTTCCCGGTGTACTTCGGCCAGCAGGACGAGAACGACGACGCCATCTCCCTGACCCGCGAGGTCGAGGACTGCCGTCTGAAGCTCTCCCACGCCGGCAAGGACTGCGAGGCCCTGGCCGACGAGATCGGCCGCAAGCGCGGCGTCGACGCGGCCATCGTCGCGATCGCCAAGGACGCCCCGATGGTGGCGCTCTGCCACAGCCCGGTGGAGGCCAACGACCCCGAGCTCTGCGGCACCGACCGCCTGCCCGCCGGCATGAAGGCCGGCGACTGCGACGACGCCTGGGCCTCCGACGACGACACCGTGCGCGGGGCCTGCGACGCCGCCCGCAAGGTGCGCATGGGCGACCTGCGCTTCCACCAGGTCAACGTCATCCCCACGCCCCAGACGCCCTCGCCCTGGGGCATCTACACCGACGCCGAGGACCCGCTCACCGGTGAGACCGTCTCGGCCAGCATCAACGTCTGGTCCTTCGTCAACGACCTCTGGAGCCAGAAGCTCATCGACACGGCCCGCTACCTGAAGGGCGAGCTGTCCACCGAGGAGATCACCGACGGTGACTACGTGAGCGCGTGGGCCCAGGCGGCCCAGGCCGCCGGCACGGGCGGCGGCGTCGTGGGCAAGATGACCCGCGAGCAGAAGGCCGAGCGCATGGCGGCGTTCACCGGCGCCCTGCCCGATCAGGCCGCCATCCAGCGCCTGCCGCCGGAGCTGGTCGCCAAGACGAAGCAGCTCAAGAAGGAGCTCTCCCAGGTGCGCGCCAGCCTCGACGCCACCTCGGCCATGAGCCCCAAGTACACCACCCGCGCCGCCCTGGCCGCCGGCACCCCGGTGGAGGCCGAGCTGATGACCCCCATGGTCCAGCAGCTCATGGGCGTCAGCGGCCTGCCCCTCGCGGGCCCCGTGCTCGACCAGGCCTCGCTGCTGCGCGCCGGCAACCCCGCGTTCCAGCGGCAGATTCGCAACATGAAGGAGCTGGCCCTCTCCGAGCGCGGCGCCTGCGTGATGCACGAGGCCCCCGCGCCCCTGTCGGTGACCGGCCTCGCCGACGTGCTGGAGGCCAAGTTCGGCGCCTTCAACCCCGAGGACAGCCAGGCCGTCCAGCAGGAGCGCGCCGAGAAGATGCGGCGGTACGTCGCCAACCGCGCCCAGTACGCCGTCATCGTGCACGAGATGGGGCACAGCATCGGCATGCGCCACAACTTCGTGTCCAGCTCCGACGCCTGGGGCTACCGCCCCCAGTACTGGCAGCTGCGCACCAAGAACGGCACCGTGCAGGAGGAGTGCACCGAGCTGACCGACGACGGCGAGTCCTGCGTCGGCCCGCGCTACTTCGACCCCGTCACCCAGGCCGAGCGCGACAACCTCATCTGGATGTTCATGCACAGCTCGGTCATGGACTACGCGGGTGAGCCGACCCAGGACATGCTGGGCCTGGGCGCCTACGACTTCGCGGCCCCCAAGATGTTCTACGGCGACACCGTGGCCGTCTTCGCCGACGACTCCTACAAGGCCGGCACCCCCCGCGGCATCGGCATGGCCGCCAAGGCCGACAACTTCGGCGGCATCCTGGGCTACTCCTGGCAGATCGGCGACGAGGAGATGCACTACTCGCAGCTCAACAAGGCGTACGACCTGATCCAGGACTGCCGCGCCGTCAACGTGGCGGACTACAAGCCCGGCAACTGGGACGAGGCCCGGGACGGCGTCTGGCACCCGGTCGTCGACGGCCGCATCGTCGAGGTCGACGGTGAGTACACCCGCTGCCGCCAGCAGCGCGTCGACTACGCCCGGTGGCAGGATCTGCGCGATCCCAGCCGCACCGAGGGCGGCACCGGCACCTCCATCGTCGATCCCCAGGGCCGCGAGCGCGTGCCCTACGGCTTCGCGACGGACCGCTGGGCCGACCTGGGCAACCTGGCCGTCTACCGCCACGACAACGGCGCGGATCCCTACGAGCTGTTCGACTTCTTCATCAGCCAGCAGGAGATCTTCCACATCTTCGACAACTACCGCCGTGGTCGGGAGGCGTTCAGCGTCCGCAACGCCGTCTACCGCACCCTGGGCCGGTTCAACGAGAAGATGCGCGACGGCGCCAAGGGCCTGGGCCTGCTGAAGAACATCTACGAGGACTTTGCCCTGGAGATCGGCTACGACTTCGAGGGCTACTGGCCGGTCATCGCCCCGCTCTTCTTCGGCGAGAACATCCTGGCCTCGGGCATCGCGTTCGACCACTTCACCCGGCAGCTCGCCCGCCCGGAGCACGGCCCCCACTTCCGCAAGGACGGCGACCCCGTGCTGCGCTCGGCCCGTGACCTCGTCGGCAACGCCAGCGTCACCCTCCTCAACGTGCCCAACGGCGCCACCGGCTACTTCGACGCCATCGGCATCGGCGGCCGCCCGGTGGAGAACGCCCTGGCGGACGACCAGGGCGACTACGACAGCGACTACACGATCAACGCGGGCAGCTACTACGAGAAGATGTTCACCGCCATGCTCATGACCGAGTCGGTGGACAACTTCATCTCGTCGAGCCGCACCGACTTCGTGGATCCCCGCTACCGCGCCGTGTCCCTGGCCGACGTCTTCCCCGAGGGCTACCGCCGCTGGCTGGCGAACAACCTGACGGGCGACGACGAGATCAAGGGCCCCCGCGCCGCCGCCGACGGGCAGAACCGCCCGCTGCGCGACCTGTCCGGCTTCCCGACCCGGCCCATCGGCTGGACGAGCTGGTGGGGCGAGGAGCCGCGCAGCTGCTTCCCCGGCGACAACTCCATCGTCTGCTCCACCGTGGGCGACGAGGACGGCACCACCTTCGGCGCCGAGGGCTTCAACCGCACCGTGCCCATCGACCCCCAGGTGGGCTGGGAGCAGCAGAAGTTCCTGATCGCGTGGACGATGCTGTACCTGCCCGAGAACCAGCAGCAGAAGTGGATCAACACGCTGCGCATGTGGGAGCTGGGCAAGGACTCCGATCCGGCCTTCCAGAACCGCATCGAGTTCCACCACCCGTCGGGCAAGGTCTACGTGGCTCGCACCGAGGGCAAGGAGGTCATCTTCGGCAAGACCGTGCAGAAGGGCGTGGCCGCCCGCGTGCTCGAGTACGCCAACTCCCTGCTGCGCGACGCGTACGTGGTCGAGGACGGCCCCGATCTGGACGGCGACGGCGAGGCGGACTGGTACGAGCCCATCCTCGGCGACAACGGCCTGCCCCAGGTCAAGTGGGACTCGACGCTCCAGGCCATCGACGAGGAGGGCTTCATCCGCCCCAACGGCGTGCCCGGCTGCAACGCCCAGAGCAGCGAGAACTGCACCTGCTCCGCCAACCGCGCCTGCGTGAAGCTGGAGCGCTACGCCGAGCTGCCGTTCTTCATGCGCCAGGTCATGGACGCCTACCAGCTCCTCGACGTGAGCCCCCGCGGCATCTACTGACGCCCCGCCCCCCCCGGCGCCGCCATGGTACAACGAGGCCATGACGGCGCCCTGCTTCACCCCCGCCGATCGTGAGCGCCTGGCGGCCGTCGAGGTCGCCCCGGCCGACGCCGACGCCGACTGGCTGATGGACCAGGCCAGCCTCTGCCTGGCCGCCCCCTCCGCCGACGACGAGGACGCCCTGAAGCGGTGCCTCTACGCCCTGTCGCGCGTGGGGCCCTGGCGCCGCCGGGCGGCGGTCGAGTTCCTGGCCGAGGTGGCCACCGGGCCGCGCCGCGAGGCCTGGGGCGGCGCCGCCATGGCCGCGCTGCTGCCCCACGCCCAGGACCCCGCGTGCTGGCCGCGCTGCCTCGAGCTGGCCCGCGACGAGCGCGTCCTTTGGGGTGGCCGCCTGGCCATGGCCCGCCTCACGGGGGTCGAGGGCATCGGCGTGCTGGCGTCGCTCATCCCGCGGACGGACTGGACGGGCTTCGGGCTGCTCGCCGACGCCCACGTCGCCGTGCTGGCCCACCTGGAGGCCGCGGTGGCCCAGACCACCCTGGTGGCGCTGTACCGGAGCGCCGACTGGTACCAGCGCCGCCTGCTGTTCGAGTCCCTGGCACCTCCCGCGCACCCGGCCCTGGTGCCGCGGCTGATCGAGGTGGCCACCGGCGCCGACACCGCGACGCGGCGCGCGGCGGCCGAGGCCTTCGGGCGCCTGGGCGACGCCGCCGCGGCTCCCTGGCTCCAGGCCGCGCTCCTCGACCCCGACGCCGACGTCCGCCGCCTGGCCGGCGAGGCCCTCGCCGCCCTGGGCATCGCCCCCGCGCCGCCCGCCGACTCGCCCACCGTGCCCGACGTCGGGGACGCCTGGTCCCGCCTGGCCCGGGCGCCTCGCCGCGTGCCCATCGCCTTCTGGCTCGACCGCACCGTCCGGGCCGCCGGCGCCTACACCAGCCTCGCCTGGGCGCTGGTGGCCGCCTCCAGCCTGGCCGCCCTGCTGCTCGCCCGACCGGTCCTCGCGCCCGTCGGCCTCGTCGTCGGCGGCCTCTGGCTGCTGCTCGCCCTGCCCATCGGCGCCACCCTGGCCTGGCGAGAGGGCGCCCTGGTACGGCACGGCGTCGCCGTCCCCGCCGATTTGAAGGCCGTCCGCCGCGTCGAGCGCACCCGCGAGGTCCGTGGCAGCCGCATCAAGTCGGTCTGGTACCACCACGCGGTGGCCTTCGCGTCCCTCGACGGCGCCCTGCAGAAGCGGACGGTGCAGCTCGACCGCCCCCTGGGCCGACCCCGCGCCGGCGTGCCGCTGCTCTACCGCTTGGGCGACCCGTCGACGCTCCTGCTCTTCGACGGCCTGCGCGCCCTGCGCGTCGACGCCCGGGGCCGCCTGCGCTTCCGCCTCACCCTCGCCAGCGCCCTGGGGGCCGCGGCCATCCCGGTGGTCGTCGCGGCGATCGCGCTCCTGCGCCTGCGGTAGCCCCCGCGGGTGCGCTACCCTCCCTGCGTCTCGAACCCGGGAGGAGCCGTGCGCGCCTGGATGCTGTTGTGCGTGGGCCTCGTGGCCTGCAACGAGGAGTTCCCGAGCCAGCCCGCCGCCGACGCGGCCGCGGCCGGCCCCTGCGTGGTGGGCGAGGCCATCTGCGTGAACGGGCGCGCCCGGGTCTGCCTGGAGGACGAGTCCGGCTGGCTGGAGACGGCCTGCGGCGCGGGCGAGCGCTGCAGCGAGGGGGCCTGCGTCGCCCTGGCCTGCGCGCCCGGCGCCCGGGTCTGCGGGCCCGCCGGCGTGCAGATCTGCGCCGCCGACGGCCTCAGCCAGGGGGAGCCCACCCCGTGCGGCGCCGACGAGACCTGCCTCGAAGGCGTCTGCCTGCCCCGCCAGTGCCAGCCGGGCGAGGTGGCCTGCGGCGAGGGGGGCCTGCTGACGTGCGAGGCCGACGGCCTGCGCTGGTCCCGGCAGGCCTGCGCCGCCGGGGAGGTCTGCGCCGCTGGCCGCTGTGGTCCGCCCGCCGGCGCCGACTGCGAGCCCGGGCGGACGCTCTGCGGGGAGGCCGAGGTGGTGGTCTGCGGCCCCGACGGCTGGACGTCGACGCCCTGCGCGGCCGGGCAGGCCTGCTTCCTGGGCCGCTGCGTCGACTGCGTGCAGGCGGCCGACTGCGGCCCCGACGCCGCCTGCGTGGACGGCGCCTGCGCGTCGCTGCCCCTGGCCATCACGACCGCCGAGCTGCCCGCCGGGCAGGTCGATCGCCCCTACGACGCGGCCCTGGCCGCCGCGGGCGGGGAGGCCCCCATCACCTGGCGCGTGGCCGAGGGCGGCCTGCCCGCGGGGCTCGCCCTCGACCCGGCGACGGGCGCCATCGCGGGCGTCCCCACCGAGGCGGGCGGCTCGGTCTTCACCGTCGCCGCCACCGACGCCGACGGCGTCGAGGCCACCGCCGAGCTGGCCCTGACCATCCTGGCCCCCGGCCTCGGCGTCGCCACCGAGCGGCTGCCGGTGGCCGAGCAGGGCGAGCCCTACGAGGCCCGCCTGGCGGCGCTGGGCGGGGAGGGGGCCCTCGGCTGGTTCCTCGTCGATGGCGCCCTGCCGGCCGGCCTCCTCCTCACCGCGGACGGCCTCATCACCGGGATTCCTGAAGAGATTGGCGAGTTTGCGCTGCGCGTCCGCGTCGTGGACGCCGCCACGCCGCCGGCCTTCGCCGAGGCCGACCTGACCCTGCGCGTCCAGGTGGCGCCGCTCGTCATCGTCGGCGATCAGGTGGTCGATCTGATCATCACCCGCATCGTGACGCTGCCCGGCCTGGTGGTCATCCCCGGGGTGCCCATCCCGTACGACGCGCGGCTCACGGCCCGCGGCGGGCTGCCGCCCTACACCTGGGCCGAGGACGAGATCCCGCCCGCCGCGCGGCCGCTGCTGCCCCAGGCGGGCATCCCGGCGGGCCTCGTGCTCGAGGCCGATGGCCGGCTGCACGGCACGGTGGAGGATCCGGCCTCGGCGGTGGAGGTGGTCATCCCGTTCACCCAGATCCGGCTGAGCGGGTTCTTCTTCTTCGCCGAGGTGCGCGACAGCCAGGCGGCGCCCGCCCGGGCGAGCGCCATCTTCCTGCTGCCGACCATCCCCCTGGGCCCGTAAGGGCTCGGGATTACTGGCAGAAGAAGGCGCCGAAGCCGGTGCCGATCACCGTGCAGCGGCCGTCGGCGCCGCAGCGGGAGTCGCCCGGGGAGGGGGCCCCCGCCCCGCGGAAGGCCGCCTCGCAGTCGGCGTCGTTCCGGCAGCCCACCGAGCAGGCGCGGCCGCCGCAGAAGGCGTCGTACTGCGACCAGTCCCAGCAGATGCCCGACGCGCAGTCCCCGTCCCCGCGGCAGTCGTTGCCGAGGTCGTTGACCATGGGCATCAGCGGCCCCGGGGGCGGGAGGTCGCGGTAGTCGAAGCAGCCCTGCGGGTTCATGGTGAGCCGGCGGACGGGCTCGCCGTCGTGGCCGCCGCACTCGCCGGTGAAGCGGCCGCCGAGGTGGAACCAGAGGTCGTCGCAGCGGTTCATGACGAAGGCCTGCGTCGAGAGGTAGCCGGTGCCATCGAGGCTGCACCGGGCGTCCCGGCCCGCCTCGCCCGCGTCGCCGACGAGGGCCGTCCAGAGCGTGCGGGCGGCGTCGGCGTCGGCCACGGACCGCTGCGCCCGGTCCGACGTCCAGACCCACTCGCCGGTCTGGCAGGCCACGGGCTCCCAGAGCGGGTTTCGGGCGCAGTCCGGGTTGGTCTCCGGGTCCCGGAGGCTGCACACGACGTCGAAGGCGACCAGGATGTCGGGGCAGAAGGCGTCGCCGTTCCAGCCCTCGTCCAGCGGGCCCGGGAGCTGGTGGAAGAGGTTGCACTGGAAGTCGAGGTTGGCCTGGCGCGCCTCGCCGCAGGTGGTCTGCCGGAAGTCCACGGCCGGCCCGAAGCCCCGCAAAGCGCAGGCCGCGTCGGCGCAGGTCCGGGCGTCGCCGCAGTCGTTGAAGCCCATGCACTCGCCGTGGTGGCCGAAGCCCTGGTTGGCGCCGAGGGCGACGACGTCCTCGACGGCGCACATCGACGAGCAGCCGTCGCCGTCCACCAGGTTGCCGTCGTCACAGGCCTCGCCCATGTCCACGTTGCCGTCGCCACAGCGCGCGCAGGCGCCCTCGTCGACGGCCCCATCGCAGTCGTCATCGATCTCGTTGCAGGCCTCGTCGCCGGGGAGGACCTCGCCGACGCACGGAGCGTCCGGCGCGCAGGCCCGCTCGCCCGCGGCGCAGCGACCGACGCCCGCGGTGCCGGCCGGGCCGCCGTAGCAGGCCTCGGCGGGGGCGCCGTTGTCGACGGTGCCGTCGCAGTCGTCGTCGACCTCGTTGCACACCTCCGGGCTGCCTTCGCCGGCGACGGCGTCGCACATCACGTCGGCGCCGTCGACGGTGCACGTCCACATGCCATCGGCCTGGCAGGCGCCGACGCCCGCGGAGCACGCCTCGCCCAGGCCCTCGTAGCCCTCGTCCAGCAGGCCGTCGCAGTCGTTGTCGAGGCCGTCGCAGGCCTCGGCCCCGCCCTCGCACGGCGTCCAGGCGCCCGCCTCGCAGCGCGTCGTGCCGGCGCAGCCGTCGAGGTCGCAGGCCATCTCGTCGCCGTCGGTGCAGGGGCCTTCGCCGCCGGCGCCGCCCATGCCACCAGCGCCGCCGGCGCCTCCCATGCCACCAGCCCCGCCGACGCCGCCCATGCCACCCGCGCCAGCGCCCCCATGCCACCGGCCTGCCGGCGCCGCCCGCGCCGCCCATGCCACCGGCACCACCGCGCTGCTGCTACTGGAAGCTGCCGGCGCGCCCATGCCACCCGCGCCGCCGGCGCCGCCCATGCCGCCGCCGTCCACCGAGGCGTCGGCGCCGTCGTCCGTGCCGCCGTCCGTGTCACAGGCCGGCAGCATCGCCACCGCCCACGCGAGGGCCGCGACGCGGCCCGCCTTCCACCGAAGTGCCATCCCATCCTCCCAGGAGTGAAGCCGGCGCATTCTTGAGCAGGGGGCGGGGGCGGGGCAAGTCGAGGCGGGCGGTGGCGCCCGGTCGAGGCGTCACAACTACCCGATTCACATCAGGTTTTCGCTAGAGGGCGGGCACGAACCGGGCCGTGAACGTGGCGTCCGCCGGCGGCGAGACGACGACGGTGGCCTCGGCTCCCAGCTCCGGTGTGTCCCAGCCATCGAACGCGAAGCCCTCGGCGGGCACGGCGGTGATGGTCACCGGCACGCCCACGAAGTAGGTCCCCGTGAAGGCCGGCGGCACCGCCACGGCGGTGAGGTGGAAGCTGCCGCCCTCGGGCGGATCGGCCTGCAGCGTCAGGGCGTAGCGCGCCCCGAGGCCGAAGTTGGCGGCGATGTGGTTGAAGGCGTGCCCGGGCCGATCCCGCAGCCAGGTGTCGATGCCGTTGACCTGGTTCTCCCAGGCGCCCAGGGCCTGGGCCGGCTCGTTGCCCGACGCCCAGCGGATGAGGTGCGCCTGCATCTCGGGCCGGACGGTCGCGGCCGTCCGCGCCAGGATGTCCCGCGTGCGCTCCGCCCGGAAGGCCGTGTTCAGGTAGTCGGCGTAGCGGTTGATGAACCGCGTCGCGAAGGCGGGGTTGCGCACCAGCGTCCGCAGGACCTCCGTCGACCAGGGCGGGTTGGGCCAGTTGGGGCCGTTGGCCCGCAGCGCGAACGCCACCGAGTCCACCGCCGGGTTGGGGTTGCGCCAGCCCAGGCCGAAGTCGGTGTCGTAGAGCAGCCACCGCCACTTGCCCTCCGGCGTCTTCGGCCGCCAGTACTTGATGTTGTTGCCGGGCCAGTCCTCGTTGTCGTGGAAGATCTGGACGATCTCGTAGGTGGCGAAGTCGTCGACGTCCATGAGCGCCTGCACCCGCGCGTAGGTCTCCGGGCTCGCGATGTCCTCCGTCCGCAGCACCTGCAAGAGCTGCTCGTAGTGGTCCGAGTCCCCCTCGTTCACCACGACGTTGGCCTCCAGCAGATCCACCGCGTCCACGCCGTAGTGGGCCTGCAGGTAGGGCCGGTCGGGCCGCTCGCGGATGTTGTAGATGCCCCAGAACTCGCCGTTCAGGTAGGCGGCCACCGGTCGGTAGGCCATCACCGCGATGCCCAGGCCCGAGGCGATCTGGTGCATCACCGCGTCGCGCAGGTGCGAGCGCGGGGTGCAGCGCCCGTTGTTGCAGCCGCCCCAGTCGTTGCCGCTGTTGCGCAGCACCACGCGCTGGAACTGCTGCACGTCCAGGCCCTCGAACAGCGGGTACTCCAGGCTCGCGGTGCCGTAGCCCGGCCGCATGATGAACCGCAGGCTGCGCTGGGCGTTGGCCCGCGACCAGCCGCCGTGGATCTTCACGCCGCAGTCCAGCGAGAAGCCGGGCTCGCCGCCGGGCTCCCAGAACTCGACGTGCAGCGGCCGCTCCCAGTCCTCCCAGAAGTTGGCCCCGAAGTACGGCACGTTCTGCTGGTAGGAATCGCCCAGGACGTAGATGCCCGTGTCCACGTCCCACAGGTTCGAGGGCTCCGTCACCATCGACACCGTGGGCAGGGTCGAGGGCGGCGCCACCAGGTAGGTGCCCGTCACGATGGCGCTGGGCCAGGCGTTGGGCGCGAAGGCGCGCGCCCGAATGACCGAGATGCCCGGCGCGGGGCCGACGGGGATGGCGCCGTCCGCCAGGGGGTCGTCCGGCCCCGGCTCCGAGCTGTCCTGCGTGACGCGCACCTCGGCGCCGCCGCCATCCACCGTCACCTCGACGCCCTCCGGGTAGTGGCCCGGCGGCGGGAAGAGCGTCGGCGGGGCCGCGAACCGGCGGCGCGCCTCCGTGATGTTCGGCCCGCCCGGCGTCGGCTCGATGAAGTAGCCGAGCTGGCCATCCGCGCCGGGCCCGTAGGAGGCGTCGGCGGGCAGGCGCCCCACCACCAGGCGGTCGACCTCGCAGCCATCCGGGGCCGTCAGCGTCAGCGTCTCGCCGCTGGCCGACAGCGAGAAGTCGGTATGGATGAAGCGGTTGGGCAGGTCCAGGTGCATGGAGGGGGCGCCCGGGCGGCCGCTGCCGAAGCCGAACGTCAGGAACGGGATGAGGCTGGTGTCGCTCGACTGGGCCGAGGCGTCGTGCAGCTCGAGCGCCAGCACGTTCTCCCCCGGGACGAGCAGATCGGCCAGCGGGAAGAGGTCGAAGACCTCGGGCTGGCTGCCCGCCACCAGCACCGCCTCGTGGGCCGCGTCGGCGAACTGCTGCGGCGCGGGGGCGACGCCGGGGGCGCCCAGCAGGGCCCGGGCCACCTCCACGCCGTTGAGGTAGGCGACGAACCCATCGTCGTAATCCACATGCAGCAAGAGGGCTTGCAGGTCGGCGATCTCTTCGGCGGTCACCTCGAAGGTGTGGCGCACATAAATGGTGTGCGTCGCCACCACCGTCGCGTCGTCGTTGTCGGCCCGCCCGAAGCCGCTCGGCCCCTCCGGCCAGCCCGAGTCGTCGAAGCCCGGCTGGGGCCAGAAGGGATCCTGCTGCGCCTCCACCGGCAGATACCGCCACAGCGCCCCCCAGTCGATGCGCGTGTCCCAGGTGGCCACCGTGGCGCGCCGGTCCTTCCCCGACGCCAGCACCACCAGGTACTCGTCCGGCGCCAGCACGCGGGGCGGCATCACCCACGCGAAGGGCTCGTCGGGGTCGTCGCTCAGGCCATAGCCCGCGAGATCCACGGGATCGGGCCCGGCGTTGTGCAGCTCGATCCAGTCGGGGGTGTCGCCGTCCTCGTCCAGCAGCCCGGTCTGGTTCGAGGCCAGCACCTCGTTGATGACCACGGCGGGGGGCGGGGGACAGACCACCACGGCGGCGTCGGGGGGCGCGGCGTCGACGTCGGGGGCGGCGTCCACCTCCAGGCCGGCGTCCGCGATCCCGGCGTCGGCGGGCGGGGCGGCGTCCACGTCGAGGGCGGCGTCGGCGACGCCCCTCGTCCGGGGCGGCCGCGCGGCGTCGGCCGGCGGCGCCGCGTCAGGCGCGGCGTCGCGGCCGGCGTCGACCGGGCGGGCGGCGTCCGGCGGCGGCCGCGCCGCGTCTCCGGCGACGGCGTCCGCGGGCGGCGCCCCGTCGCGCGCCGCGTCCCCCACGTCTCGACGAGACGCGTTCTCCCCCTCGCAGCCGAAGAAGGCCGCCAGCAGCAACAGCAGCGTGACGCCGCGCATCCTCGCACCCCCATCGCACCCTCGGAGGTGCAGCATAGCGCGGGCCCGCCAGCCGGCGCAGCCCCCCACCCACGAGGCCCGGCGCTCGCCGCGTCCACCGGGAAAAGCCAGTGAGAACAGGGGCATGGGGCCACCTGGCTCGTCAAACAACCTCGGCGGCCGCGCCCATCGCCGCGGCCACGCCGCTGGCCGCGACGATCGTCGGGACCGTGTCGGCCAGGTGACAAAGCGACCGGCGCGGCAAGGGGTGACGATGGGCCGGTGGCGGGGTAAGGTCGGGCGGTGGGAACCCTCCGCCACGACGCCTGCGGCCGACGCCACGCCGCCACCCTCGCCGAGCAGCGGCGGCAGGTGCGCTGAACGGCATGCTCCTCGACGCCACCCCGGCCTTCACCGACGTGGTCGAGCAGGCCGCCGACGACTACTTCGAGGCCCTGCTGCCTCGCTGCATCGACGCCTGGCTCGCGGGCCGCGGCTACCGCCTCATCGCCGAGATGCTGGACGCCCATGACGCGGACGACCTGGACGCCCTGCGGGCCCTCCCGGCGCCGACGCCCCGGGCCGTGGCCCTGGCCGCCCGGGCCCGCGTGCAGTGCCCCCTCGTCGTGGTCGGCAACCTCTACGTCGACGCCCACGGCCACGCGGTGCTCGGCCAGTACGCCCACCGCAGCATCATCTCACCGCATTTTCTGCTGAGTTTTCAGGTGGTTTCGGAGGAGCACCTCGTCACCTTGTTCGAGCCGGCGTTCCAGGCGGCCATCGCACCCGACCGCCTGGAGCACGAGGTGCGGCTGACGATCTTCCACGAGTACATCCATTACTTCGAGTCGTTCCTGCCCGCCGAGGAGCAGCCCCTCCGCGCCCGGGAGCAGGGCCGGCCCCACCGGCGGTACACCCCCGCCGAGGCCGCCCGCCTCGACCGCCGCTTCACCCGGCGGCGCCGCGCGCTCTTCATCGGCGGCCCGGCCGCGGCCATCGCCCTGGCCGTGGCCATCAGCCCCCAGCTCCAGGCTCCGCGCGACGAGCTGGTCATGCGCGAGAAGGCCGCCCCGGCCCGGCCTCGGGACGCGGGCCCGCCGCGCGACATCCCCGCCGAGCGCGCCGCCCTCCGCCAGCGCCTGCTCGATGGCATCCTGGACGGCCTGACGCCCGCCCAGCTCGCGGCCCGGGTGGGCCTCCCGGTGGGCGACACGACCGACCGGGTGCTGCCGGGCATCTTCCAGTGGGCCGATCTGGTGCCCATCCCCGGCCGGCCCGGCCTGCCCGATGTGGCCGGCCTGCCGCTGCAGTGCTGGCGCCAGCCCGCCGAGGAGGTCCTCGGCACGGACCTGCTCTGCGTGGCCTGGCGCGACGACGGCGCCGAGATCTTCGAGGCCCGCCCGACCCGGCGCGGCCGCTGACCCCATGTACCCGCCGCCGCCCACCGCCACCACTGGCAACCAGATCGAGCTCCTCGTGGGCGAGATCGCCTTCTTCCGCCGCCTGGCCGCCGCCTTCGAGGGGGCGAAGGCGCGCATCTGGATCTCGATCTCCTTCATCTCCGCCGACTTTCGCCTGCCGGACGGCCGCCCGCTCTGGACCCTGCTCGAGGGGGCCGCCGACCGCGGGGTGGAGGTCCGGTTGCTGGCCTGGCGCAACCCCGGCTTCTTCGCCCAGCGGCACCTGTTCGAGGGCCGCAACGTGCCTGCGCTGCACCCCGGCTGGGCAGTGCGCTGGCAGACGTCCCCCGACGCGGCCCACTGCCACCACGAGAAGGTCTGGATCGTCGACGCCGGCCGGCCTGACGTGCGCGCCTTCGTCGGCGGCGTGGTCATGACGCGCACCGATCTGCCCGAGCGCGCCCGGGCCGGGATCGCCGAGGGCCGGCACGACCTGGCGGCCGAGGTGGCCGGCCCCGCCGCGGACGCCGTCGCCCAGGCCTTCGCGAGCCGCTGGGCCACGGCCGGTGGCGACGCCGGGCCGCCACCTCCGGCCTGGCAGCCGGCGCTCCGCCCGGGCACGGCCCGCGTGCAGGTCGCGCGCACGCTCCGCCCCGGCGTCGACCGGCGCCACCCGGCGGGATCGTCGGAGATCCTGGCGGCCTGGCTGGCCGGCCTGCGCGCCGCCCGGCACACCGTCTACCTGGAGAACCAGCACCCCGGGGAGCCCCGCCTGCTGGCCGAGCTGGCGCGCGCCCTCGACCGCGGCGTGCAGGTCGTGCTCGTCGTGCCGGGCGAGCCCATGGGCCCCATCGAGGTGGCCCGGCGGACCCGAAGTCCCCGCTACGCCGAGGTCTTCGACCGCCTCAGCGGCCTCGTGGCCCACCCCGGCTTCACCCTGGCCGCCGTCGCCCAGGGGGATCCGCTGGAGGAGGTCTACGTGCACGCCAAGCTCACCGTCGTGGACGGGGCGTGGCTGTCGGTCGGCTCGGCCAACTTCGTGGACCTGAGCCTGACGGCGGACCACACCGAGCTGAACCTGGTCGTCTGGGACGCCGACGTCGCCGGGGGCCTGCTCCGGGCGCTGGCGAGGCTTCACGGCGTCGAGTCGCCGGCCACGCTGGGGGCCGAGGCCCGGGCCAACGCCGCCCGCCGGCGCCGGGGCGAGCCGATGGTGGGGCGCCTGTACGCCCTCGACCCGCGGCGCTACGCCCTGGGCGCGCCGGGCGAGGCGATCTGGGGGTGAGCCTCGATCAGCGCCCGACGCCGGGGCTCCACGCCGGGCGGGCCGGCAGCTTGCCCTCGAAGATGCGCTGCTGCCAGGCCTCGTCGGTCATGCGCTCGGCGGCCGGCGCCAGGAACTCGTAGTAGCTGTAGGTGGGGCCGACGTACGCCTGCAGGTCGTCGCCGCTGTCCACCAGCACGACCATGGGCCAGGCGTCCCCGACGGCCACCTCGAGCACCTGCCCGCTGTTGGTGTCGGTGTGCACGTCCGCGACCGTGGGATCCCACTCATCGGGGAACTTCCCGTAGAAGAGCTCCGGGTACCAGCCATCGTAGCGCGGGGGGCCGGAGCCGCCGCCGCTCTTGTCGATGGTCTTCTTGAGCCAGGCGGCGTCCTCGTCGGAGAAAGGCTGGCCGGCGAGCTCCTTGTCGGCCAGGCCGGCGAGGCGGTCGAGGTGGCCGGCCAGCGTCTCGAAGTACCGCACCTGGCCGCCGATCAGGTTGGCGATCTGGTCGTGGCCCGGGGCCGCCAGCTTCGCGCCCGCGAGCTGCTTGCCCGTGAAGCGCGCGAGGGCCGAGAGCTTGCGGTAGAAGGCCGGGTAGGGCTCGACGAAGCCCGCCGGGTACTCGCAGCCCGCCATCGCCGTGTAGCTCTGCTTGCCGTACAGGATGGTGTCGTGGCGCAGCTCCGCCCACGAGCCGAGCTGGGCCTGGAGCTGCTTGCGCGCCCACGCCCGCGTCTGCATCGCCTTGGGGAAGAACTTCCGGTCGGCCGGCAGGTCGTCGAGGGCGCGCAGGGCGTCGAGCCAGCGGTGGTAGAGGTTGGCCTCCCACGTCCGGGCGGGCCAGGCGTCGACGAGCGCGCGGGCGGCGCTCAGGTTGGCGGCGTAGTGCCACTGCGTCAGCTCGGGCTCCAGCAGGCGGGCAGCCTCGTCGTTGCCCAGCGCGGCCATCACGTCCAGGCCGGTGGGCAGGTACCGGCGCGTCTTCTCGCCCTTGAAGAGGATGCTGTCGTAGACGACCTGCGAGAGCACGAAGCTGTCGAGCAGGAAGCGCTGCCCGAAAAGCTGAAACAAAGCAGGCGGTTGCACGCTCTGCGGGTCGTCGGGCATCGAGAGCACCCACTGCGACCGGATGCGCTGGGCGGCCAGGCCGGTGGCCACGAGCTGGGCCTTGAGCTCAGCGTCACGCTTCGCGTCCGCCAGGTCGGCGGCCGACTTCACGCCCACCTGCGCCAGCAGCCCCGCGAGCTGGTCGACGCGCAGGTTGTCGCTCTGGCCCACCAGGAAGGTGATGATCTCGTCCACCGCGGCCAGGCGCGGGGTGCCGCCCGAGGCGGCGAGGGCCAGCACCAGCCGCGCGGCCACCCGGCGCTCCCGGTCCGCGTCCACCTGCGTCCCCGCCGGCGGCGTCGTCACGTTCAGCCCGGTGTCCGCGCGCCCGAGCCACATCAGCGTGCGGAAGTACGCCTGCAGCTCGCCGCTCTTGGTGTAGTGCCCCCGTGGGCGGAACTGCGACCAGTCCACCGCGCGCAGGCCGCCGTAGATCGACGTGGCGGGGGCCTGCTCGAGCTCGAGCGCCCGGACCTTCATCAGCACCGCCAGCGCGGCGTCGTCCTGGCCGAGGGCCGAGACCACCTGGATCTTGCCGTTCCAGCCGCCGAAGTAGGGCTCGCCCTCGGGGCCGCCCGCGCCACGCAGCAGGTTCAGGGCGACGGTGAGGTAAAGCTCCGCGTCCAGAGCCGCCGGCGCCGGCGGCGTCCCCGCCTCGGCCACCACCGCGTCCCGCGCCTTCATCAGCACGTCGCGGAGGATGGGCGTGAAGACCTGGGTCTCCAGCCGCATGAGCACCTGATCGAAGGAGACGTGGAGCGCGTGCAGGAGCGAGTCGGTGGTGACCAGCACCGGCAGGTCCTTCATGTAGAGGTGCTGGTAGATGGAGGCCATGGAGTAGCGCTGGCCCCCATCGAAGGCCACGAAGCCGTCCTGCTTCAGGCGGGCCAGGTGCGGCTCGGCCAGGCCGAAGGCCTGCTGGATGGCCGTGAAGTGGTCGGCCTTGGCGGGGTCGAGGCCCGGGTCGGCGAGGAAGCCCGGATCGGGCAGCGCCGCGAGGAAGGCCTCGGCCGTCTGGTCGGGGAAGCGCCCCAGCAGGGATCCATAGGCCTCCGCCTCGAACCCGGTCGGGTCAGGCGGCGTGTCGGCGACGGCGGGCAGCGGCGCGAGGGCGGCGAGGGCCGAGAGGGCGAGGACGCGAGGGGACATGCGGACTCCGGCAGATCGTTCGGGCCGGTGCTGCAACGCACCGGGGCCGAGACCGATCTAGCCGGTTTGTCGGGAGACGTCGAGGGCCGCGGGCGCACGGAGGGCGTCGCGGTCGACCCGATCGAGCGGCGCTGAGGGAGGCTGGCCCGGAGGCCGGCCGATCAGAGGCCGGCGAGGCGGCGGCGGATGCGCGTCTGCAGCGCGCGGGCGCGCTTGGACAGCAGCTCCGGCGACTGCCGGATGATGAAGCGATCCAGCCCACCGACGTGGTCCACCGTGCGCAGCGCGCTGGTGGCCACCGTGAGGACGAAGTAGTCGTCCAGCGCCTCGCTGTACATCCGCCGACGCTGGGTGTTGGGCTTGACCCAGCGCTTGGTGGCGATGTGGGAGTGGCTGACGATGTTCTTGACCAGGGGGCCCTTCCCGGTGAGCTCGCAGCGTGCCATGGTCTCCTCCACAAATCCTGATTGCCGCCGCCCGTCGTCCACGCGGAACCACCTGGGTCGGTCGTAGAAGCGGGCGCGGAAGATATGCCGGTCTGGCCCTGGGCGCAAGTCCCTTTATCCGGCGAGGTCGACGGGGGAGCGAGGCGAGGGTGTCGCTGGTCGGGCCGATCATCGTGCTGGGCATGGGCCTCGGGGCCCTCGGCGTGCACCTGCACGCCTACCGGGCGTGGCGGCGGACGGCCGATCGGCTCGGCCTGTCCTTCTCCGAGGAGAGCTTCTGGGGGGACTGGGAGATCTACGGCGAGATCCGCGGCTGCCGGGTCCGCGTCGAGAACCTCAAGTCCCGCCTGCAGCGCAACGGCCGCTACACCCGCATCACCGTCGTTGGAAGTGGCCGGATCTCCACGGGAATCAGCCTGAAGTCCGAGTCCATCCTCACCGCGGCCCGCAAGGTGATCGAGGGCGAGGACGTGCTGGTCGGCGACGCCGAGTTCGACGCGCGGGTGCACATGAAGGGGCGCGACGAGGTGCTGCTGGCCGTGCTGGACGCCCGGACCCGGGGCACCGTCCGCCGCTTCTTCACCACCTGGCGCGGCGAGGTCACGGGCGGTGAGGTCCTGCGCGACGCCCGCACGGTCATCCGCCGGGCCAGCACCCTGGAGCGCCTCATCCTCGACGCCGTCCGGCTGGCCGAGTCGGTGCAGGCCCCCGAGGGCGGCTACTGGGCGGCCCTGCTGGCGAACCTGGAGCGGGATCCCGAGGTGGGCGTCCGCCGGCGCTGCCTGGGCCTGCTGCTCGGGCGGGACGGCCCCACCCGGGAGCGCGCCATCCAGATCGCCCTCGGCGACGCCGACGCCGGCATCCGGTTCCAGGCGGCCGCGGAGGCCGGACCGCCCGGCTACCCGGTGCTGGAGGCGCTGCTCGACGAGCCCACGGGCGCCGTCGGCGTGCAGGCCCTGGAGCGCCTCGTCGCCGTCGAGCCCGCCGTGGGGTTGAGCCGCGTCATGGGCATCATCAACGGCGCCCCCGCCCGCCTGACGGCCGTCGCCCTGCGCATCGCCGGGGAGGCCCGGCTGCGGCAGCTCCTGGCCCGCATCCAGCACCTGGCCGGCCACCCCGACGCGGCCATCGCCGCGGCGGCAGCCGACGCCCTGGGGGGCCTGGGCGATCCGGCGTCCGAGGGCGTGCTGGTGAGGCAGCTCGAGCACCTGGCGCCCGCCGTCCGGGAGCACGCGGCGACGGCCCTGGGCGAGGTGGGCACGCTCGCCGCCGTCCAGCCGCTCCTCGCCGCCGCCGCCCAGGGCGGCCTCAAGGCGCCGGCGCGCGCGGCCATCCAGCGCATCCAGGGGCGCCACGCCCGCGCGGGCGCCGGCGCCCTCGCCGTCGTGCGCGAGGCCCAGGCCGGGCAGCTGGCCCTGGGGCCCGAGGCCGGGCAGGTCGGGCTCGTCGACGACTGAGCCCCCAACCGTCTGAATTCAAAGGCTTTCTAGAAGAGCGTGTACGAGAAGCGCAGCTGCAGGTTGTGCTCCGTCAGCACGCCTTCCTCCAGCGTCAACGCCGCGTTCTGCACGGCGTTGAAGCGGTAGGTGAGCGACGCGAAGCTGGCGAGCCGCAGGTTCACCTGGTTGCGCCACGTAAAGATGAAGGGCGCCCCCGTGTCGAAGGGCAGCAGCGAGTCGAACTCGGTGCTCAGCGTGATCCAGCGCGAGACGCGGGCCTGGCCGATGGCCGTGCTCTCCACCCCTTCGACGTGGTCGTCCTTCACGGGCACCAGGCGGTCGGGGCTGCCATCCTGCAGCACGAGCAGCCCGTTGGCGACGAGTTGCCGCGCCCCGATGCCGAGGCGCAGGTTGAGCTCGGCCGTCCGCGACTGGAACACCTTGAAGTTGCCGCCGGTGCCCTGGATGAACTCCAGCGGGGCGAAGCTGTCGGCGATCTGCACGCGGTCGACGCCGGTGAAGATGATGTCCCCGTTCTCATCGGCCACGTCCTCCGGCGCCTCGAACTCGGCGTGGCGCGGCAGGATCTGCGTCTCCAGGCCGGCGCGCACGTAGGGCCCGAACCAGTCCACCAGCGAGTAGGTGTAGATGGTGTGCAGGAACAGGCGATCCTTGAGGTTGCGCAGCCGGCTCTCGCCCGAGGGGCGCGTCTGGCTCTCCTCGGCCTCCAGCCGCGTCACCCAGCGGTGGTCGCCGGCCGTCATGCGGGCGGCCACGTCCAGGAAGACGTTGAGGACGAGGGACCAGCCCTCGCTGGTGGCCGCGACGGCGTTGCGCAGGAAGACGACGTCGCCGCCCAGGATGCCGGTGAAGTTCCAGGTGCGGTCGGTGGGCTCGCCCTCGTCGGCCAGCCCGGCCCCCTCGAAGTCGCCGGTGTCGGGGTTCTGGACGAGGACGAAGCGCGTCATCTCGCCCGGCAGCAGCCGCACCGTGCTGAAGTTGGTGCGGTCGCGGTAGGTGCCGCCGGACTGGACGATCTTGTAGGTGCCGGGCGGCAGCACCCAGACGCGCAGCTGCTCGCCCAGCAGGGCGTCGGCGCCGAAGCCCAGGCCCACCACCTCGCGGTCGTCCATGTTGATGAGCTCGTAGGTGCCGCGGAAGGGCACGAACTGGGGATCGACGACCTGGATCTCGAGGGCGGCGTAGGCGGCGGGCACCACGGTCGTCCGCCCCGCCTCGACGTTCAGCTCGACGCGCACCTGCTGGTGCTCGGCGCCGTCGCCGAACCGCAGCGTGTGCGTGCCGGGCGCCACCACGATACGGCGGCCGGGCCGGCCCTCCGCCAAGGCGGTGCGGCCGTCGAACACCGTCACCAGCGGCTCGCGGTCGTCCAGGCCGAGGGAGGGCAGGAAGACGGCGCCCATGCCCGCCGGCACGACCGTCGCGTCCTCGCGCAGCTGCGGGTGGTCGTCCCAGAACTGCGTCGGATCGGGGCCGATGACGGTCTCGACCGGCGGCGGATCCGGCTGGGGCAGGGGCTCGTCGCTCTCCTGGCCGAAGACGCGGCACTGGAGCTTCTCGATGTCCACCTCATCGACGGGGTAGAGCGCGCAGACGGCCAGGCAGGTGCCCCGGTTGCCGAGGAAGACGTCGGGGCAGCGGATCGCCATGTCGTCGCAGTAGGTCTCGCACGCGGCCGAGGCGACGGGCGGCGGCGGGATGACCACGACGGCCACCGTGGCGGGGGCGGCGCTGGGCGGGGCGACCGGGGCGGCCGGCGCCGCGGGCTCGGCGGCCGGCGGCGCCGACCCCGGGCCCGCGGTGGGCACGTCATCGGGGACGGCCAGCGCGGCGGCGGGCGTCCAGGCGAGGGTCCAGAGGACCAGCAGGGAGAGTCGGCTCACCGCCGCAGCATAGAGGCCCGCCGAGCCAGCGGGAAGGGCTACCTGCGCCTGCATTTCCTCACATGGGATCAGTGGTGGGATGATGTGAGACCGCGGCCGACAAGTGCAATCATTACGGGCATGTAGGCCGATCTGGGTGGCCCGGGCCTGCCAGCCTGGTGGTTCAGCCGCCCTCCACCGGTGCGCCAAAAAATGTGCAGCGATTCCGGCGGATTGGCTCCCATGCGCCGCGGTCTTCCGATGCATGTGTTATTTTGAACTCCGAATTTCGTGGTCATCTGGTGATCGCCGGAAAGGGGTGGCATGTTTTCCTCCAGGAGCCTCTTCGACCTCACCGGCCTCGCCGCCCCGAGCGGCGGCCCGGTGCGCTCGACCGCTGGAGGGAAACGGCTGCCGCCGCTCGCGGCAGAAAGGACGTCGCAGGCGGTGCCGCTGGGACTCTTCGACCTGAAGGAGGCGGTCGGCGCCGGCGCGATGGCCCGGGTCTGGCGGGCCGAGCACCGCGGGCTCGGCGTCTCCGTGGCCGTCAAGGTGCTGACCCAGGCCGAGAGCCCCGACGTCCCCATCCTCTTCGCCCATGAGGTCCGCGCGGTCGCCCGCCTGGCCCACCCCGGCATCATCCGCTTGCACGATCACGGCGTCATCCCGGCGGCCACGGCCGCCGAGGCGGGGCTGCCCGACGGGGCGCCCTACCTGGTGATGGAGTGGCTGCCCGGCGGCTCCCTGCGGCAGCGCGCCGGCGCCATGGCCTGGCCCGAGGTCCGCCGCACGCTGCTGGTGCTGCTCGACGCGCTCTCCCACGCCCACGCCCGCGGCGTCATCCACCGCGATCTGAAGCCCGACAACGTGCTGCTGGCCGAGCGCGGCCCCGTGCTGACCGACTTCGGGGTCGCCGCGTCGCTGGAGGAGACCCAGGGCTCCAAGCTGCTGGTCGGCACGCCCAACTACATGGCCCCCGAGCAGATCCGCGGCGACTGGCATGCCCTCGGCCCCTGGACGGATCTCTACGCGGTGGGCTGCCTGGCGTGGCAGCTCGCCACCGGCGCGGCGCCGTTCGCGGGCCGGGGCCGCCAGGAGGTCCTGAAGGCGCACCTGCGCCGGGAGCTGCCCGTCTTCGAGCCCCGCATCGAGGTGCCGCCCGGCTTCGAGGGCTGGGTGCGCGGGCTGCTGGCCAAGCTCCCGGCCGAGCGCCCCCGGTTCGCGGCCACGGCGGCCGCCTCCCTGCTGGCCATCGTCGGGGGTGGGGGCGTCGACGACGTCCTCAGCGTCGTCACGCCGCCCGAGGACGCCCGGCTCAACCCGGTGCCGGCCCGCTGGCGGCGCCCGGCCACCCCCGCGCCGCCGCCCCCGCTGCCCGGGGTGGGGCGGGCCCTCGTCAGCCTGCGCGAGGTCGAGCTCAAGGGCCGCGACGAGGAGCGCGACAGCCTGTGGCGGGCGCTGCGGCGCGTGGCCGAGCGGGGCCGGCCGGCGGTGGTGCTGCTGGAGGGTCCCTCGGGCTACGGGAAGTCTCGCCTGGCGGCGTGGCTCAGCCGCCGGGCCCATGAGCTGGGCGTCGCCGAGACGCTGGTGGCGCGCCATGCCCGCCAGACGGGCCCCAGCTGCGGCGTCGGGCCCATGCTCGCCCGGGCGCTGCGCACGGGCGACCTGTCCGCCGAGGACGTCCTCGTCCGCATCAGCGAGGTCATGGGCGAGGGGGAGGACGACACCGCCCTGGTGCCCGCCCTCGCGGCGCTGACCGGCGGCATCGGCAGCTTCTCCGGGGCAGGGGAGCGGCTGGTGCTGGGCTCCGAGGCCGAGCGGCACGCCACCCTCCGCCGGGGGCTGGCGCGCCTGGCCCGCGGGCGGCCCCTCGTCATCCACCTCGACGACCTGCAGTGGGGCCTGGAGGCCATCCGCTTCACGCGGTCGCTGCTGGAGGCGGGCGACGCGCCCCCCATCCTGGTGGTGGCCACCGTCCGCGACGACGTGCTGGTGCCGGGCTCGCCCGAGGCCGCCGGCCTCGCCGCGCTGCGGGCGATGCGCGCGGTGCGCACGCTGCCGGTCGGCCCCCTGGCCCCCGACGTGCTCGCCGCCATCTGCCGCGCCATGCTGCCCCTGGGCGCCGAGGTGGTCGATCGGCTGGTGCAGCGGGCCGAGGGCAGCCCGCTCTTCGCCGAGGAGCTCATCCGCCACTGGATCCGCACCGAGGCCCTGGAGAGCACGCCCACGGGCTTCCGGCTGCGGGCGGGGACGGACGGCGACGTGCCCGAGGCCGTGGGCACGCTCTGGCAGGCCCGGATCGCCGAGGTGCTGGGCGACGACGAGCAGGCCCGCGACGCCTGCGAGCTGGCGGCCGCCCTCGGCCCCGTCATCGACCCCGCGGAGTGGAAGGCCATCTGCGCGCTGGCGGGCGTGACCCAGCGCCCCGATCTGCACGAGCGCCTGCAGGCGGCCGGGCTGCTGCTGCGCGACACCGCCGAGGGGCCCCTGCGGTTCGCCCACGTCATGGCCCGCGAGGCCCTGCGGCAGAGCGCTCGGGAGGGCGGCCGCTGGGCGCGCTGGAACGCCCACTGCGCCACCTTCCTCGGCCCCTTCGGGGACGCCGAGCGCCAGGCCCACCACCTGCTCGCGGCGCGCCGGCTCCAGGAGGCGCTGGCCCCCCTCGACGCGGCCGCCCGCCGGCATCTGGAGCGCGCGGAGCCCCTGCGGGCCCGCCGGCTGATCCTCGCCCGGGCCCGGGCGCTGCGGGCGCTGCGCGTGGGGCGCCACGACCAGGCGTGGGTCGAGACGCGCGTGGCCTGGGCCGAGCAGGCCGCGGCGAGCGGGGACGCCGTCGCCGCCCGCCGCCACGGCCGCCGGGCGCTGGCCGAGGCCCGGCCCGCGGGCTTGCCCTGCCTGGTGGGGCGCGCCCTCATCGTGCTGGGGCGGATGGCGCGCACGAACGGCGACGGCGACGTGGGGCTGGTGGCCCTCGAGGAGGCCCTGCAGGTCGCCGAGCAGCGCGCGGACTGCCACCTGCTGACAGCGGCGCGGCTCGAGACGCTCTGGAGCCTCGTGCAGGCGGGCCGCCTGGCGGAGGCGGACGTCCTGGCGCGGCGCGTTCTGACCACCCGCGACGCGGAGCCCTCGCAGATCGCCGAGGCCCGCTACGCCGTGGCCACCCTCGCCTGGCGCCGCGGTCGCATTCACCAGGCCGAGCTCTACGGCGAGGCGGCCTTCTCGGGCTACCGGGAGGCGGGGGCCCGGACGGGCATGGCCCACGCCGCCTGCCTGCTCGGCGACGTCGCCCGCGCCCGCGGCGCCCATGGCACGGCGCGCGACCGCTACCACGAGGGCCTCGCGCTCCTCGACGCGGCCGGGGGAGGCGGCCGGGGCCTCGTGCTCTGCAACCTGGGGCAGACGTGGCTGGCCCAGGACGATCGGGTGGCCGCCCGCGCAGCCTTCATCGAGGCTCGCCAGGAGGCCGCCCGCGGGACGGACCGCGAGCTGCGCGCGGTCGTCGACTTCTTCCTGCTGGTCTGCGACGCCCTGGCCGGCCGGTGGCGGGCCTGCGACGGGCGGGCGGGGGTCTTCCTGGTCCTGCGCGATCAGACGCCCGAGGCGGACGTCGTGGCCCAGGCCCCGGCGCTGGCGCGCATGGCCGAGGCGGCCGGCTCCGCCCGCGTGGCTGACGCGGCCTGGAACCTGGCCGAGCAGTGGCTCTTCGCCCTCGGCCGCGACGCCGAGGCCCGGGCCATCCAGGCCGAGCGGCTCACGGCCAGCCAGGCGCGGGCCCGGGGCCTCTTCGTGCGGCCGCCCACCCGCGAGCCCAGCCTGCCGCCGCTGCCGCGCCGGTCCGAGCCACCCAAGCCCATGAAATAAGAGAAGAATCCCGTCGCTGGCTCAGTACGCCAGCAGGGCCCGCAGCGTCGGCACCAGCCGCCCCTCGGGGCTGTGCAGGTGCTCCAGGGCCGGGCTGAACGGCACGGGCGTGTCCAGCGCGCCGAGCCGCAGCACCGGCGCGTCCAGCCACTCGAACGCCTGGTGCCCCACGCTGGCGGCGATCTCGGCGCCGAAGCCGCCGGTGACGGGGGCCTCGTGCAGCACCAGCGCCCGCCCCGTCCGCCGCACCGACGCCAGCACCGCCTCGGCGTCCCAGGGGATGAGCGTCCGCAGGTCGATGACCTCCAGCTCGACGCCCTCGCCCGCCAGCGTCGCCGCCGCCGCCATGGCCTGGTGCACGCCCACGCCCCAGGTGATGACCGTGGCGTCCCGCCCGGGGCGCGCGACGCGCGCCTTCCCGATGGCCTCCGTGTAGGCCCCCTCGGGCACCGGCCCCTTCACCGAGCGGTACAGCTTCTTGTGCTCCAGGAAGAGCACCGGGTTGGGATCGGCGAAGGCCGCCAGCAGCAGGCCCTTCGCGTCGTGGGGGGTGGCCGGCGCGACGACCTTCAGGCCGGCCACCTGCGTGAACCAGCCCTCGACGCTCTGGGAGTGGAACGGCCCGGCTCCCACGCCGCCGCCGTGGGGGGCGCGCACGACCACGGGCACCGGCGCGCCCCAGCGGTAGTGCGTCTTGGCCAGGTTGTTGACGATCTGGTTGAAGCCGCAGGTGATGAAGTCGGCGAACTGCAGCTCCACCATCGGGTGGAAGCCGTCGAGGGCCAGGCCCAGGCCGGCGCCGAGGGCCCCCGACTCGATGATGGGGGTGTTGCGCACCCGCGCCCGGCCGAACCGCTCGACGAGGCCCTGCGTGATCTTGAAGACGCCCCCGTACTCCGCGATGTCCTGGCCCAGCAGCACCACGCGGGGATCGGCCTCCATGGCCACCTGCAGGGCGTCGGCGATGGCGTCCACGTAGCGCAGCTCGCGCGCCTCGCCCGTCGGCGCGACGCCGACGGTCACCGCCGACGGTGACGCCGCGAAGACGTCGGCCAGCTCGGCCTCCGGCGTCGACTCGGGCGTGGGGGCGGCCTGGGCCGTCTCGGCGATGGCGTGGACCTCCTCCACCAGCGTCGCCCGCAGGGCCGCTCGCGCCGGGGCGTCGAGCACGCCCTGGGCGTCGAGCAGCGCCTCGAAGCGCGCGATGGGATCCTGCTCGGCCCACGCCTCGATGAGGGCGGGCGGCACGTAGGCCACCCCGGAGGCCTCCTCGTGGCCGCGCATCCGAAACGTCATGCACTCGATGAGCGTGGGCCCGTCGCCGGCCCGCGCGCGTGCGGCCGCCTCGGCCACCGCCGCCCGCACCGCCAGCACGTCGTTGCCGTCGATCTGCACCCCCGGCATCCCGTAGCCCACCGCGCGATCAGCCAGCCGCGCGCAGGCGAACTGCTCCCGGACGGGGGTGGAGAGGCCGTACTGGTTGTTCTCGATGAGGAAGATGACGGGCAGGGACCAGACGGCGGCCAGGTTCATGGCCTCGTGCACGTCGCCCTCGCTGGTGCCGCCGTCGCCGACGAAGGCCAGCGCGACGCGCTCCTCGCCGCGCAGCCGACCCGCCAGCCCGAGGCCGCAGCCCACGGGCAGCATGGCGCCCAGGTGGCTGATCATCCCGACGATGTGGTGGGGCAGGGCGCCGAAGTGAAAGCTGCGGTCCCGGCCCGACGTGAAGCCGCCCGTCCGCCCGAAGAGCTGCCGGAAGAGGGCCTCCAGCGGCACGCCCCGCGTCGTGAAGACGCCCAGGTTCCGGTGCAGCGGCAGCACCCAGTCGTCATCGCGCAGGGCCCGCGTCGCCCCGACCGCGATGGCCTCCTGGCCCATGCCGGAGAACCACTTGGACAGGCGGCCCTGCCGCAGGAGCAGCAGCATGCGCTCCTCGATCACCCGGGGGAGCAGCAGGTCCCGGTACAGGGCGCGGAGGTCGTCGGCTTCGAGAGTGGGCAGCATGCGGCTCCCTATAGCGCCCCCGACGCCCGCGGGCCAGCCCCTCGGATCCGGCGGCCTGTCGGAGTTCATGTGCGGGTAAACAGATGGGCCGGCGAGATCAGGAAAGTCCGACTTGCAGCGAATCCATCCGCTCGCTAGGGTCGTCTCGTTGTTCAGCATGTTGTGAACAAGAGGTCGACCCCCCGCCATGGCCCTCCCGTCCCCCGCCCATGACCTGCTCGCCGACCCCTGGGCGCTCCTGGCCGCTGGCCTGGACGCCGGCGAGCGGGTCTTCGCCTGGGCCCGCCGCGGTCGGCTGCGCGTGGGCGTGGGCGTCGGCGACGCCCCGGCGGGCGACGTGGCCCGCGTCATCTGCCGGACGTTCGACCCCGGCGCGCCGGCCCGGCCCGACTCACCGTGGCAGGGCTGGCCCGCCCGCGGCGACTGGACGCCGGCCCGGGTCGCCGTCGGCGTGGTGGGCCCCGCGGCCGACGCCCCCGTCACCCCGCTGGCTGGCCGCGCCCTCGAGCCCGAGGCGGCCTTCTGCGCCCGCATCGCGGACGCCGAGGCCGCCTGCGCCGCGGGCGCCCTCGCCAAGGTCGTCGCCGCCCGCGCCCTGCGCCTCGCCGCGCCGCCCGGCCACCGCTTCGATCCGCTCGCCACGCTCCACGCCCTCGCCGCCCGCCACCCCGACGCGGCGACGTTCCTCGTGGGCGGGGCCGGGCGCTGGTTCGTCGGCGCGACGCCGGAGATCCTGGTGCGCCTGCGGGCCGGCGCCGTCGAGACGCACGCCCTCGCCGGCACCCGGCCGCGCCCGGCGGAGGCGTCGGCGGCCCGGGCGGCGGAGGCGGAGTTGCTGGCCTCCCCCAAGGATCGGCGGGAGCACGCCGCCGTGGTCACGGCCATCCAGGCCGCGCTGGCGCCCCTCTGCCATGGCGTCGTGACGGCTCCGACGCCCCGCGTCCGCCGGCTGCCCGACCTGCTGCACCTGGAGACGCCCGTGCGCGCCCGCCTGCGGCCGGGCGTCGGCCTGGACGCGCTCATCGACGCCCTGCACCCGACGCCGGCCCTCGGCGGCTGGCCCGCGGCGTCGGCCCAGGCCTGGCTGCGCGCCCACGAGCCCCTGGATCGCGGCGCGTACGGCGCCCCCATCGGCTTCGAGACGCCCAGCGGCGAGGGCGTCGTCGCCGTGGGCATCCGCTCCGCGCTCCTCACCCCCGCGGCGGCCTGGGCCTTCGCCGGAGCGGGCGTCGTGGCCGGATCGTCGCCCGGCGCCGAGTGGCAGGAGACGGCGGCCAAGCTGGGCACGGCCACCGCCGCCCTGCGGGTGGCGCCGCGATGAGCACCGCCCTCCACAACGCGGAGGCCGCCGCCGCCCTCTTCGGGGCCCTGGCGGGGGGCGGGGCGCGCGACGTCGTCTTCTCCCCGGGCTCGCGCAGCACCCCCCTCGTCCTGGCCGCCTGCGCCCGCGCCGACCTGCGCACCTGGCCCGTCCTCGACGAGCGCGTCGCCGGCTTCCTGGCCCTCGGCCTCGCCCGGGCCAGCGACCGCCCGGTCGTCCTCGTCGCCACCTCGGGCAGCGCCGGCGCCCACTGGCTGCCCGCCGTCATCGAGGCCCGCCAGACCCGGCGGCCGCTCGTCCTGCTCACCGCCGACCGGCCGCCCGCCCTCGTCGGCAGCGGCGCCGGCCAGACCCTCGACCAGCGGGGCCTCTTCGGCCGCTTCGCCGTGCACGAGGCCGCGCTGCCGGCCCCCGCGGCCCACGTGCCGGCGGCCCTCTTCGCCGCCTTCGCCGAGGACGCGCTGCTCGCCTGCGCCGCCGGCCCCGTCCACCTGAACGTCCCGTTCGAGGAGCCGCTCTGGCGCCCGGGCGTCGAGGCCGCCCCGGCAGCGCCTCGCCCGGGGGCCGCCCGCGCCCGGCCGCTCGGCCTGGAAGTCCCTGATTCGGTAGCAGATTTTCTGGCCGGCGGCCGGCGCGGGGTCATCCTCGCCGGGCCCGAGGCCGTCCGCGGGCCGGAGGACGCCGCCGCCGTCGACGCGCTGGGCGCCGCCCTGGGCTGGCCCGTCCTCGCCGAAGCGGTCTCCGGGGCCCGCTTCGGCCCCGGCGACGCGGCGGGCCGCGTCACCACCCTGGAGATCCTGGTGGCGAGCCCCGCCTTCGCCGCGGCGCACCGCCCCGACCGCGTCCTCCAGCTCGGCGCCGCCCACCACGGCCGCGGCGTCGCCGCCTGGCTGGACGCCCCGCTGCTCACCGTCGACGCCCACGGCGACCGCCGCGATCCGGGCCACCGGGCCATCGGCCAGTGCGCCGCGGATCCTGCGGCCCTGGCCCGCGCGCTGGCGGAGCGCTCCTGGCCCGCCGCCGAGGACGGCTGGCGGGCCGCTGGCAGGCGGCCGATGTCCAGCCCGCGCGGCCCTCGAAGCCCACGCGTCGTCGGGCCGCTGGGAGGGCGCCATCGCCCGCGCGGCCGCGCTGGCCGTGCCGCCGGGGGGCGCCCTGCACATCGCCAGCAGCCTGCCGTTCCGCGACGTCGACCTCTTCGCCCCCGCGCGGTCGGCGCCCGTCGAGGTCTTCTCCAGCCGGGGCGCGAGCGGCATCGACGGGACCATCGCGACCGCCCTCGGCGAGGCCCTCGCCCGCGCGCCGGCCCCCGTCGTGTGCCTCGTGGGCGACCTGGCTTGCCTGCACGACGCCGGCGGCTTGCTGCACGCCGGCGAGCTGGCGGACGCCGTGAACCTGACGGTCGTCGTGCCCGACAACCGGGGCGGGGGCATCTTCGGGCAGCTCCCCATCGCCGCCCACCCCACGGCCTTCGAGCGCTGCTTCCTCACCCCCCAGCGGGCCGACGTCACGGCGCTGGCGGCCGCGGCGGGCGTGCGCGTCGTCGCCGATCCCCCCGACCTGCCGGCCGCGCTGGCGGCCGCGGTGGCCCGGCCCGGCGTCGACCTGGTGCACCTGCGGTGATCGCGAGGCCAGCGCCCGCCGCCGGTCGGCCGCCCGCGCCGCCGCCCTCGCCGCGGTGGAGGCCGGCCTGTGAGCCCTGCGCGCCGCGTCTGGGCCACCCTGCGCCCGCCACCCTCTGGCCGGCGTCGTGCCCGTCGCCGTGGGCGCGGGCCTGTCCGTCGGGCACCCCGACGCCCGCTGGTCGCTGGCCCTCGCGGCCCTCGGCTGCGCCGTCTTCGTCCAGGTCGGCTGCAATCTCGTCAATGATTACGCAGACTTCGCCAAGGGAGCCGACGGCGCCGACCGCCTGGGCCCCGCCCGGGCCACGGCCCAGGGCTGGTTCTCGGCGCGCCAGGTCGCGGCGGGGGCGGCGCTCGCCCTCGGCCTGGCCGTGGCCCTCGGCAGCGTCGCCGTCGCGGCCCGCGGCTGGCCCCTCGCGGCCGTCGGCCTGGCCAGCGTCCTCGCCGCCGTGGCCTACACCGCCGGCCCCTGGCCCCTCGGCTACCTGGGCCTGGGCGATGTCTTCGTCCTGGGCTTCTTCGGCTTCGCCGCCGTCGCGGGCACCGTCTTCGCCATCACCGGCGGGGTGGACGCCCGGGCCTGGCCGGCGGGCCTCGCCGTGGGCGCCCTCGCGACGGCCATCCTCGTCGTGAACAACCTGCGCGACCGCCACACCGACGCCCGCGTCGGCAAGCGGACGCTCGCCGTGCGCTTCGGGGCCCGGTTCGCCCGTGGCGAGTACACCGCGCTCGTGGGCCTGGCCTACCTCGCCCCCGTCGCCGTGGCCATCGCCACCGGCGCCCCCGGCTGGCTCCTGCCCCTGGTCAGCCTGCCCCTGGCCGTGCGGGCCGCGGCCGCCGTCCGGCGGACGGATGGCGCCGCCCTCAACCCGCTGCTGGGCGCCACCGCGCGCGTCGAGCTCCTGTTCGGCCTGCTGCTGGCCGTCGGGGTCAGCCTGTGAGCGCCCGGCTCACCCCGTACGCGGTGCCGCTGGGCGTCGCGACCGCCCGCGGGCCGGCGCCCACGCGGTCCGGCTGGTGGATCGAAGCCGGCGGCGGGGTGGGGGAGATCGCCCCGTGGCCGGGCTTCGGCGCGGGCCGCGCGGCCGTCGAGGCGGCCCTCGCCGGCCCGATCGCCGACGCCCCCGTCGACGCGGTGGAGGAGGTGGCCCACCGGGCCGCGGGCCTGCCCTGAGGTCGGGCACGGGCTCACCCTGGCGCTGCTCGACGGCCTGGCCCGCCGGCGGGGGCTGCCGCTGGCGAAGTTGTTGAACAAAGACGCGGTGTTGCGGGCGCCGACCCACGCCCAGGTGCGCGACGCCGCCGAGGCGCAGCAGGCCGTGGCGCTGGGCGCGACGGCCCTCAAGCTGAAGGTCGGGCACGCGGCCCTGCCGGTCGAGCTCGCCCGGGTGGCGGCCGTCCGGGCGGCCGTGGGCCCCGCCATCGCCCTGCGCCTCGACGCCAACGGCGCCCTGGCCGACGCCGACGCCTGGCTCGACGCCTTCGGCCCCCTGGACGTCGCGTGGTGGGAGCAGCCCACCCCGCCGGGCGCGCCCCTGCCGCGGGGGCCGGCGCCCATCGCCGTGGACGAGGCCATCCGCGGGCCGGCCGACGTCGCGGCCGCGGCGGCCAGCGGGGCGGCGGTCGTCGTCCTGAAGCCCGCGTTCCTCGGCGGCCTGCTGGCCACCTGGACCCTGGCCCACCAGGCCGCCGGCCTGGGCCTGCGCGTCTGCGTCACCCACGCCTTCGAGACGGCCGTCGGTCGCGCCGGGGCCGCTCACCTGGCCGCGGCCCTGGCGCTCCCCGGGCTCGCCGGGGGCCTGCTGCCGCCCGGCCCGGCGCCCCTCGACGCCAGGTGGCTGACGCTGCCGACCTGCCCGGCCACGGGGCCAGCCATGATCATGCTGCCCGACCCCGTCGTGAGCGCCCGCCTCGCCGCGGCCGATCAGATCGCCGTCGACGCCCCCTGACGCCGCGCTCACCTGGGCCGCGCTGACGCCGCCGTCGACGCGCGCCGCCCACCTGCGCGCCGCCGGCGTCGGGCCAGGGGCGGTCGTCGCCGTGGAGGGCACGCCGAGCGCGGCCCTCATCGCGTGGCTGCTCGCCGTCGCCCGCGTCGGCGCAGCCGCCCCTGCGCTGTCCCCGGATCCGCCCGCGCGGGCCGCCGCGCTGCCGCCGCCGGCCCCGTCCACCGCGTCGACGCCGCCACGCCACCCGGGCCGGGCCCCGCCGCGCCGGAGCGCTTCTGGGCCCTCGACGAGGTGCGCTGGCTGGTGGCCACGTCCGGCACGACGGGGGCCGCCCGCCTCGTCCCGCTGCACGTCGGCCAGATCGTGTTCTCGACGTTCGGGGCGCTCCTGCGCCTGGGCCACGCGCCCGGCGAGCGCTGGCTGGCCTGCCTGCCCCTGCACCATGTGGGCGGCCTGGCCCTGCTCATGCGCGTGGTGCTGGCGGCGGGCACCATCGAGGTGCGCCCGTTCGACGCCGCGACGGTCGCCGCCCGGCTGGACGCCGGCGCCGTGCACCGGGTCTCGCTCACGCCCTCGCTCTGGCAGCAGGTCCTCGACGCGCGCCCGGCCCGGCCGTTCCCGGCGGCGCTGCGCTGCGTCCTGCTCGGCGGCGAGGCCTGCCCGCCGGCCCTCGTGACCCGCAGCGCCGCGCTCGGCGCGCCCGTCTCGCTGACGTGGGGCCTCACCGAGGCCGCCTCCCAGGTCTGCACCCGCGTCCCCGGCGACCTCGATCCGGCCGGCGGCGTCGGCGCGCCGCTGGCCTTCGCCCGCGTGGCGCCGGGGCCGGACGGCGCCCTGGCCATCCGCGGCCCCCTCGTCGCCGGCGACGCCGAGGTGACCCAGGACGTGGGCCGGGTCGACGCCGCCGGGCGCGTGCACGTCGAGGGCCGCCGCGACGCCGTGATCGTGTCGGGCGGGGTGAAGATCGACGGCGCCGCCCTCGAGGCCGCCCTCGCCGCGCACCCCGCCGTGGCCGACGCCGCCGTCGTCGCCCTGCCCGACGTTCGCCACGGCCAGCGCCCGGGCGCCCTCGTCGTGCCCGCCGGCGAGGCGCGCCCCGAGGCTGAGCTGCGGGCCTGGTGCCGGGCGCAGGTCGGCCGCTACGCCGCCCCCGATCGCCTGATCTGGCGGCCCGCTCTGCCGCGCACCGGCCCGCTGGGCAAGGTGGATCGCGCGGCCATCCGAACGATGTTGCTGGAGGAGGGGCCCCCATGACGGTCCTGGCCATGCCCTCGCCCGATCCCACCCCGGCCCTCGCCGGGCTGGCCCGCCGGCACGGCGCGGTGACGACGGCGGATCGCCTGCTGGCCGTGCGCCGGTGGCTCGACGACGATCTGGCCGCCCTGGACGCCGCCCTCGCCGCGGTGGGCGCCGACGGGCACGGCCTCGGCTGGCAGGCGGCGCGCTACCTGCTCGTCCGGCCCGGCAAGCGGCTGCGCCCGCTGGCCGTCATGCTGGCCGCGCGCCTGGGCGGGCGCCCCTTCGACGAGGCCGTGCGCGGCGCCGCCATCGCCGCCGAGCTGGCCCACGCCGCCACGCTGCTGCACGACGACGTGCTCGACCAGGCTGACGTCCGCCGCGGCCTGCCCGCCGCCCGCGTCGTCTTCGGCAACCACGCCAGCGTCCTCGGCGGCGACCACCTGCTCGTCCAGGCCCTCCGCCATGTGCACGGCGAGTCCCTGCGCGAGGCCTTCCTCGACGTGCTCGACGCCCTCGTGCAGGCCGAGGTGGCCCAGCTCGAGCGCCGCGGCCGCTTCGAGCCCGACCGGGGGAGCTGGCTCGCGACGGCTCGCGGCAAGACCTCGTCTTTGTTCAGGTTTTGCCTGTGGGGCGGGGGCTGGCTCGGGGGCCTCGACGCGGATCGGCTGGCCACGCTGGCGGCCCTGGGCGACGCCCTGGGCCTCGCGTTCCAGCTCATCGACGACGTGCTCGACCTGGAGGGCGACCCCGAGGTGACGGGCAAGGCCGTCGGGGCAGACCTGCGTGACGGCAAGCTGACGTGGCCCCTCATCCTGGCCACCGAGCGCGACGCCGAGCTGGCGACGCTGCTGGGCCGGGCCGCCGCGGGCGAGCCGATCGCGGGCCTCCGGATCGCCGAGCGCGTCCGGGCCACCGGGGCCCTCGACGACGCGCGGGCCGACGCCCTGCGCCACGCGGAGGCTGGACGCCGCTTGCTGGTGGGCCTGCCGGCCGGGCCGGCGCGCGATGGGCTTGCTCTGTGGATGGAAGCTCTGGCACGGAGGTGCGCATGAACACCCTGATCACCCTGGCGCCCGACGCGGACGCCGGCTCCCTGGCGCGGCGCCTCGCCGCCGATGGCCTCTGGACGACGGCCCTGCGCGACGCCGCGGGCCGCGTGCAGGCCCTGGCCGTCGTGCCGCCCTCGCCCCCCGTCGACCGGGCACGCCTGGCCGACCTGCCCGGCGTGCTGGCCGTCCTCGACGCCGCCGCGGGGCACCCGCGCGTCGACGCCGCGGCCGGGGCGACGGTGGCGGTGGGGACGACGTCCATCGGTCCCGGCGCCGCCCCCGTCCTCATCGCTGGCCCCTGCAGCGTGGAGTCGGAGGCCACGGCCTTCGGGGCCGCCGAGCGCGCCGCCGCGGCGGGGGCCACCGTGCTGCGGGGTGGGGCCTTCAAGCCGCGCACGTCGCCCTACGCGTTCCAGGGGGCCGGGGCCGAGGGCCTGGCCTGGCTGCGCGCCGCCGCCGACGCCCACGGCCTGGCGCTGGTGACGGAGGTCCTCTCCGAGCGCGACGTCGGCCTCGTCGCCGAGGCTGCCGACCTCCTCCAGATCGGCTCGCGGAACATGCAGAACTTCGCGCTCTTGAAGGCCGCGGGCGGCGCCGGCCGCCCCCTCCTGATCAAGCGCGGCTTCTCGGCCACCCTGGAGGAGTGGCTCATGGCCGCCGAGCACGCCCTGGCCGCCGGCGCCCCCGGCGTCATCCTGTGCGAGCGCGGCGTGCGGGGCTTCGACGACGTGACGCGCAACCTGCTCGACCTCTCGACGGTCGCCCTCGTCGCCCACATCCACCGCCTGCCCGTCATCGTCGATCCGAGCCACGCCACGGGCCGGCGCGACCTGGTGGCGCCGCTGGCCGCCGCCGCCCGCGCCGTCGGCGCCCACGGCGTGATGGTGGAGACCCACCCAGACCCGACGCAGGCCCGCAGCGACGCCCCCCAGGCCCTCACCCGCGCCGAGCTCGCCGCCGTCGCGGCCGTCGTCCTGGAGGGGGACCGATGACCGCCGCCGCCGATGGCAGCGGGGCCATGTTCGATGGCATCGCCGAGGGCTACGACCGCCTGAACCGCTGGATGAGCATGGGCATGGACGCGGGCTGGCGGCGGCGCCTCATCGCCGCCCTGCCGACGGGGCCCCTCCTGGACGTGGCGACGGGCACCGCCGACGTGGCCCTGGCCCTGGCCGCCCGCGACGCCGACACGACGGTCACCGGCCTCGATCCCAGCGTCGGCATGCTGGCCGCCGGGCAACGCAAGGTGGACGATGCGGGCCTGGCCGACCGCATCCGGCTGGTGGAGGGGGACGCCCAGGCGCTGCCCTTCGCCGACGCCACCTTCGCCGGCGCGTGCATCAGCTTCGGCATCCGCAACGTGCCCGACCGCGCCCGGGCCCTGGCCGAGCTGGCCCGCGTCACCCGCCCCGGCGGCCCCGTCGCCGTGCTCGAGCTCTCCTGGCCCCGCGGCGGCCCCCTGGCCCCGTTCGCCCGCTTCCACGTCCGCCACGTCATCCCGCGCCTGGGCGCCTGGCTCTCGGGGGACGCCGAGTATCGCTACCTGGCCGACTCCATCCGGGCCTTCCCGCCGCCCGACGAGTTCGCCGCCCTCATGGCCGCCGCTGGTCTGCGCGACGTCCGCGTCGAGCGCATGAGCCTGGGCGCCGTGCACCTCTTCGTCGGCACCGCGTGATGCCAGGCTGCCTGCCGGACTGGCAACGCCGCGAGGCAAGACCCAGATCGCGCTACGCCTCGCGATCCCGCTTCGCCTGCTCCTCCAGCGCCTTGCGCAGGCTGAGCGGTCGCATGTCCGTCCACACCTCTTCGATGTAGGCCAGGCACTCCGCCTTGCTGCCCACCTTGCCCACCGGCCGCCAGCCCAGCGGCACCGGCCGGTCGGTGGGCCAGATGCTGTAGACCTCCTCGTGGTTGGTCACCACCTGGTACTGCGTGGCGTCGGCTTCGTCATCCCAGGTCATGCGGCCCCTCCTCTTCAGGTGCGGGCAGTATAGGCGAGCTGAGTCCGGCCGGCAGCCGCCGTGGTGCCATCCCCGTGATGCGCCTGCGGCCCTGATGGCCCTGCTCGTTGGCGCAGCGTGACGCCAGACCCTTGATCTCAAAGACGTTTCCGTCGGTCTCCGAGAAAAGTCCACGCCGGTTGTCAGACCGCCACCGCCCGGAGCGAAGACCTCCCCGAACGACGCAGACAGTCGTCACACCACGGAGGTCCCCATGTTCGCTCGCGCCCTCACCGCCATCGCCCTGTCCTTCGCCGCCGCCGCCTGCAGCACCGCCCCCTCGGCCCCCGTGGCCGCGGACGAGGCGCCGCTGATGCTCCAGGACCTCGACGGCCAGGCCCAGCCCGTCGAGACCTTCGACCTCCAGCGCGACGGCGACGCCGTGCACTGGGCCGGTCGGGTGGGGGACGCCGACTTCACCCTCGACGTCGACGCCGACGAGCTGGTGGTGCGGGATGACGCCGGGCGGGCCCTGCTGACGGCCCGCATGGACGACGCGCACATCTACCTGCAGGGCTGGACCGGCGGCGACCCGTTCGAGGCCACCCTGGCGCGCCCGGCCGAGGTCCCGCTCCAGAGCCCGGCGCTGGCCTACGTCGATGACGCCCTGGCCTTCCCGCCCGCCGACGACGCCGCGGGCTTCTTCGCGCCGATGGTCGACGCCGGCAACGTGGTCGCCGCGCCCCTGGCGCTGGTGGCGCTGCCCATCCTGCTCGAAGACGCCGAGCGCGACCTGGGTGATGGCCTCGCCGTCCGCGAGCAGCCCATGGTCGCCATCGGCGGCGCCATCATCGGCGGCGCCGTCCTCGGAGGCGCCTTCGGCGCGGCCTACTGCCTGCGGAGCAGCACCACGGCCACCTGTGACCTGGGCAACGGCACCGGCATCGCCGTCACCTGCAACGCCTGCCAGGGCACCGCCTACTGCAACCGCACGGTCACCAGCGGCAGCATCAGCGGCGGCCTCATCCTGGGCGCCGAGGACGAGGGCAGCGAAGGCGGCAGCGTCACCTGCACTTGCGGCTGCCGCTGAGCCCGTACGGGCGTCGGCCGGCGGCGAAGTGCCGCCCGGGAGCGCCCGACCCCCTCGGCGCCACGATAGAGCCCGGTGAAGCCGCACACCGCCGCCGGGGACCTCCAAGACGCCAGCGTGAAGCCGCACACCGCTGCCTCGGACCTCCCGGGCGGCAGGGTGAAGCTGCTCAGTGCCGTCCCGGACCTCCCCGGCGGGAGGGTGAGGCTGCACAGTGCCGTCCCGGACCTCCCGGTCGGGAGGGTGAAGCCGCGCGGCGCAGCCTTGGGACTCCCGGCGCCACCGCGCAGGTCCGCTCTGCCCTTGCTGACATCCCGCGTACGGAGTCGACACGACTGAGCGGCAGGTCGCAGTAGCGCGCCGAGGCGCCCTTCTTCCAGGCCAGATAGTCGCTGATGGCCCCTCGAAAGTGTTTGTTGAGGCGCGTATGGCCGGCTAGGGTGATCAGGTGCGGTCAGGAGGCAGATTGGGTAAGCGGCTCTCGGCTCTCGGCTCTCGGCTTCTTGTTCAAATTCCTGACAGCCTGTCCGGATCCTTCAGGAACGAGCCCGGTGAGTCGGCGTTCAACTTCAGTCCGGTCGGAGACCTCCAGTTCTTCCCGCCCGGAGTAGCAGCGAGGTTCGGGACATCGATGACCCGGCCTATGACAACCCAGCACCACCGGACTTCTGGCGTGACGAAGACAACCGGAATCCATCACTGTATCGGAGGGTGAAGGTGCGTTCGACGTGCTGCGGCGTTGAGCCACAGGTTGTGGGAGCCGGCGATGAGGTCATCACTGTTGGCGACTCGCGCCGGACCGAAACGACTCTGTGTGAGGATAATCATACAGGGAGGGGGGCCACGGAGGATCTGATCGATCGCGGCAGGTGCCCATGATGGCGGAGCCCAATGTCACCTGCACTGAACGCCGGAGCCTGGCTTGCTTCCTGCTCCTGGCGCTTGGATTCCTCGGCTGCGGAGCAGCCAGCAACAACGTGGATGCTGCGCTGGAGCGCCTGGAAGGCGAGACCGCAGACCTCGCGGCCCTGATCCTGAGAATTCCGCCGTGGCGGCCTGGTCACACCTACAGCGATGAAGGGAAGTTTGGCATCTACTCGACGGAAGACTTTGAAGAGCTGATCGCGGTGACGTGCCTTGTCGAGAGGTACTCTGATGAGGCGATCACCAAGGCCGCGCGGGCATTGGATGGCATCGACGATGCTCCCTGGTGGACATACGATGGTCGGCTCTACCTGCTGGGACGGGCTCTCTATCGGGTTCCACGAGGAACGTACCATGAGACGATCCGGTGCGAGCGCTTCGCAGGCGATCATCGGGGATTTGGCCAGAGCGAGCACACATCCTGGCCCCTCGTCCTCGATCGGAGTGGCCAGCCATCAGGCATGTGGACGAGCGAAGCACTGATGCTGACCTTCCCATTTCGTGCGGGCGATGCAATCGCCTGCTACTCCAGCCGCTACGGACGGAGGGACCTTCGCAAGAGTGGGGGGTGTGGTCGTGGCCCCCTGGGCCTCAAGGAGGGCCAACGATGAAAGCGCTAGAATTCTGCGTTGGAGGTCGGCTAGTTGACGTGGCCGCCCTGGAGAGACCATCTCCTCCCGATCTGTGGGTGGGCGGGGGGTTCGAGGTCCATCGCAGAGTAGTCCTTCGGGCCACGTGCTACGGAGTTGAAGCCGACACGGAGTCGGGTTTGTACTTCCTCCGGAACAGTCGAACTCTCGTTTGCGATGACAATCATACCAGTGTCGGTGGGACGCGCGAGATCGTTGAGGTGGGTTGTCCATGAGGTCGATTGCCGCCACGACGGTCTGCGTTCTGGTTTGCGGGGCTTGCACGGGCATGGAGCGGCGAGGTCTGACCATGGCTTCGGGGGATATCCGTTCCTTGATCTGGTCGATTCCGCACTGGTATCCAACGTGGGACCGAAGGGTCTGGTCGGGATATTCGGCGGCCGAGGCGACGCACCTGCTAGAGGTAGGGTGTCGGCTCGCGGCACTTTCTGACGAAGAGATCAATCGCGTCGTTGACGAGCTAGATACTCCAGACGATCCGCCATGGTGGGAGTACGACGGCCGTCTGCTGTTGTTGTCTCGGTTCCTCTACAACTATCCAAGGACCTCGAGTGACCAGTCGCGTTGCCTTCTCTACATGAGTGGGTCCTTGGGCGTAGTCGACACCGCTGATCCCATTCGACTCGATCGACAGGGTCGGTTTCTCGGTGTCTACTGGGCCTTCGACAGCGCATTGCTTCCGTTCGATGCTGCGGCAGCCTTTCGATGCGCTCAGAGGCACTATGGTCGCCGTGTGTCTATAGAGAGCGACTGTTCCAGAGTCAGACTGGCCGAAGGGGGTGCGGGGCAATAGCTTGCTACTTTGTTTTTTGCTTGGCTATTTGTGTTGGTATCTGGATGTGACGATTTGCTCGATTCGCTCGACGGGGTCGACAACGATTGCGATGGCACCATCGACGAGGGCTTCGGTCTGGGCAACCGGTGCGGCCAGGGCGCCTGCGCCGGCACCCTGGTGTGCAACCCGGCGGGCGCCGTGGTGTGCAGCGGGGAGGACCTGGCGGAGATCGAGAGTACGGCAGAGATGAACTGCGCGGACGGCATCGACAACGACTGTGACGGCGTGCAGGACGCCTCGGATCCTGGGTGCTTGTGAAACGTCTCTGGCTCCCTGCCGTCGGCCTCGCACCCACTCTGGCCTGGGGTGGGCCCGCGGAGAAGCCGCCGGGCAACCTGCGCGGCGCCATGGAGCTCACCCTCGGTCTCGGCGCGGCCGTGGCCGGCCTTCGAGCCGGGCAATCGAGCGCGACGGTTCAGGAAACCAACACCGCGTACGCTCTGACGCCCATGGTCGAGTGGCCGGCCGGGGCGGCCCTGTTTCTGGGCATCGAGGCCTCGTTCCTCTCGCTGGAGGATCCGTACGGCGTGGGGGGCCACCGCAGCGTGGTGTTGCCGGGTGGGCGGGCGCGGCTGTCGTTCGAGCTGTGGGAGGGCTTCACGCTGGACGGAACCTTCTCGGTCACGGGGGCGCTGTGGTCGAGCGACGGGTTCTCTTCGTTGACGGGCTGGGGCTACCGGGTTGCCTTTGGCGGAGCGTGGCGGTTTCGAGACGGCCTGGCCGAACGCGCGGACGGGGCGGACACGCCCCTGTGGGCCTACGTCCAGCTGGGCCGGCAGGTGGTGAACGCCTTCGCCGAGGAGGATGGCAGCGGTCGCGCCGAACGGGACCAGCCGGTGGTGGCGGCCTTCACGCCGCTGACCGTGGGCGTGCGCGCAGGGTGGTGAGTCTCTGACTGCCAGGCCCTGGACGGGCCGATTGACCGTCTGCGCTCGACCGGCGAGGATGGGCCCATGGCTTTTCGACCGCCCATCGGGTTCTCCGACTTCCGCCGCATCCGCGAGGACGGCATGACCTACGTCGACAAGACCTCGGTCGTGCAGCGGGTCCTGGCCACCACCTCGGCAGTCTTCCTGCTGCCTCGGCCGCGGCGGTTCGGCAAGACGCTCAACCTGACGACGCTGCGCTGCTTCCTGGAGAAGTCGCCGCACGACTTCAGCCGTCTGTTCGAGGGGTTGCAGGTCTGGGACGACCCGGAGGCGCGGGCGCACTTCCAGCGCTACCCGGTCGTCTTCCTCAGCTTCAAGGATGTGAAGTTCCGCTCGTGGCCCGAGTGCCTGGCTTCGGTGGCGCGGCAGGTCGCCCTCGCCTGCGGAGAGCACCGTGAGGTCTTGGAGGGCGCGACCGAGCAGGATCGGGCTCGCTTCGAAGCGCTGCTGGATGAGAAGGCCGATGTGGCAGGGCTCGCGAATGCCCTGGCCCTGCTCACCCGGCTGCTGGCCGCCCACCACGGCGAGCAGGTGGTGCTGCTCATCGACGAGTACGACACGCCCATCCACGCGGGCTATGTGAGCGGCTACTACGACGAGGTGGTCACCTTCTTCCGCGTCTTCCTCTCGGCGGGCCTGAAGGACAACGTGCACCTCTTCAAGGGGGTGATCACGGGCATCCTGCGGATCGCCAAGGAGAATCTGTTCTCGGGTCTCAACAACCTGCAGGTGTTCGGCCTGCAGGAACAGCCTTTCGCCACCGACTTCGGCTTCACCGAGGAAGAGGTCGCCGAGCTGGCGCGGATGGCTTCCGCGGAAGGGCACGGTGAGACGATGCGGGCCTGGTACGACGGCTACCGCTTCGCCGACCACGTCATCTACAACCCCTGGTCCATCCTCAGCTTTCTGGCCGATCCGGCGCATGAGGCGCGGGCCCACTGGGTGATGACCAGCTCCAACGACCTGCTGTACGAGGCGTTGCGGGGCGGCCTGGAGCACCCGGCCGACATCGAGGCGCTGCTGGCGGGCGGCGCCGTCGAGCGCGAGGTGGCCGACAGCATGGTGTTGCGCGACCTGGTGCCGGGCTCCGCGGCCGTCTGGACGCTGTTGTTTCACTCGGGCTACGTCACCGCCACCGGCTTGCACCAGGACGAGCTCGGCGTGCGCACCCTCACCTTGCGCATCCCCAACCTCGAAGTGCGCACTGCCTACCGGTCGATCTTCGCGCGCTACCTGGGCGGTCTGGACGCCAACCGCGCCCGCACGCTGCGCGGCGCCCTCTTCCACGGGGACGCCGAGACGCTCGGCCTTGTCCTGAGCGACACGGTGCGCGAGGTGCTGTCGTACTTCGACCTCGACCCGGTGGTGCCCGAGCGGGTCTACCACGCCTTCCTCGCGGGCCTGCTGGTGAACCTGGCCCCCCATCACGAAGTGCGCTCCAACCGCGAGTCCGGCTACGGCCGCTACGACGTGATGGTGCTGCCCAGGACCCCGGGCCAGCCCGGCGCGGTGATGGAGCTCAAGGCCCTGCGCGGCAAGGACACCGTGCCCCAGGCGCTGGAGAAGGCCGCCCGCCAGCTCGTCGACCGCCAGTACGCCACCGAGCTCCGCGCCCGCGGCGCCGATCCCATCCATGGCTTCGCGGTGGTCTTTGATGGCAAGCAGGTCCACGTGGAGTCCGTCGAGGTCTGACCACGCGGAGAGGTGACTCTCTTCATTGCGTCACAAGTGCTCGGCAGAGACTCACCCGATCGGCAGGCCCCAGCTCTTGACGACCTGCCTCTGGTCGGCGGTGGCGATGAGGAGAGTCTGCGGCGCGGGCACCGGCACGACGCCCATCTGGAAGGCGTAGTTCTCGGGCGACCGGACCTCGGAGGCGGGCTCGTCAAACACGGACAGGTTGATGTCGTCGCCCCTCTTCTCCAGGAGGCCCTTCACATCCGTCCCGTTGCTGGAGAAGGCGAGGAAGTAGATCTTTGCCATGGGGTCGTAGTCGTAGATGGCGAAATGGAGGACCACCTCGGCCTGGATGAGCGGGTTGATCGTCATGAGGGCGACCGTCTGGCGGTTGCTGACGGAGATCTGACCGGTGAAATAGAGCGGGTCGGTCAGGCCGGTGTCCCACTGGACGCCCGACAGCACCGCGACGACCTTGAGATCGTGGCTGGGCTGGGTGGGGTCTTTGCAGGTCTGATCGGCGTGGATGATGGTGTCGCCGATCTGCAACCGGGTGATGAAGCCGACCGGGGTCTGCTTGTCCCGCTTGTAGTTGTAGCCCTGGTAGATGTCGAGCGAGCGGCGGTAGGCAGCCATGGCGGATCGTCCTCGGTTTCGTGCTTTGGGTTGGGGCGAGCCGGCGAGCGGCGTCAGGGCAGCGCCTGCCAGGCTTCCACATGGCCGAGGGCGGCGCGGGCGGTCTCGTCGGGCAGGGTGAGGCTGGTGCCGCGGGTGGCCATGAGGACGGCGTCGGCGGCGGCGAGCTGGGCGCCGAGGGCGCCGGCGAGGCACTCGGCCAGGGCGATGTGGGCGGGGGAGTCGAGATCGGCGAGGGGGAGCTCGAGGACCCAGGCGGCCTCGCCGGCCACGAGGGTGGCGCTGCGGGGGGCGCCGCGCAGGGCGGCGTGGGCGCCGAGCAGGGCGCCGCGGCCGGCGATGGCCAGCTCGCTGAAGGTGCCGTCGGCGCGGCTGCGCACGACGCGCAGGGTGCCGGAGAGCAAGAGGAAGACGGCGGAGCCGGCGTCGCCCTCGACGGCGATGGCCTGGCCGGCGGGCACGAAGCGGGTGCGGCCGGCCTTCGCGACGAGGGGGGCGTCCGCGGCGCGCATGCCGGGGAGCCGCTGCAGGATGGGCAGGGGGTTGGGGGCGCCGGCGCCGCCCTCGGCCACGCGGGCCCAGAGGCGGCCGAGGAGGCCCGGGCCCGCCGGGGGCGCCTCGCCGCCGCGGACGCGCTGCACGACCTCGGCGTTGACCGCCTCGATGCGGTCGGCCAGCGTGCGCAGGGCCTCCGTGAGCAGGCGCAGGTAGTCGGGATCGCCGGCGGCGCGCAGGGAGCGCAGCTCGGTGTGGCGCAGGAACTCGATGGTGACCTCGCCCACCGCGAGGGCCGTGGCGAAGTGGTGGCTGTTGTCGACGAAGGCGGAGGCCTCGCCCAGCCAGGCGCCCGGGCCGACGCGGCCGATCTCGCGGCCCTCGCGCAGCAGCCGGATGGTGCCCGTCTTGACGCGGGCCAGCAGGTGCGTCGAGCGGCCCTCCTCGAAGAGGACCTCCCGGTCAGCGAGCGTGCGCAGGTGCCACATGGCCGTCTCCCCCCGTAAAGCGACGGTCGATGCTACCGGCCAGGGGACCCGCCGTCGATGGTTCCGGTACGATGCCGGCATGCGCAGCCCCCCCTCCGAGCCCATCGCCCTCGTCGACATGGACGGCACGCTCTGCGACTACGCGGGCGAGATGAACCGGGAGCTGGCGCTGCTGCGCTCCCCCGACGAGCCGGACGTGGGGCTGCACCACGGCCCCGACGAGCCGGCGTGGCTGCGGGCGCGGCGGCAGCTCATCCAGCAGCGGCCCGGCTGGTGGCGCGAGCTGCCGCGGCTGGAGCGGGGCTTCGCGGTGGTCGAGGTGATGCGACGGCTGTGGTTCGACCTGCACATCCTGACGAAGGGGCCGTGGGGCAACGCGGTGGCGTGGTCGGAGAAGGTGAGCTGGTGCCGCGCCCATGTGCCCGACGCGACGCTGCACATCAGCGAGGACAAGGGGCTCGTCTACGGCAAGGTGCTGATGGACGACTACCCGGGCTACATCGCGCGGTGGCTGGCGTGGCGGCCGCGCGGCCTGGTGATCATGCCCGTATGGTCCTGGAATCACGACGCTTTCGCCGATGATCCCCGGGTGCTGCCCTTCGACGGGACGAACCTGGCCGAGGTGGAGGACCGGCTCTGGGCGGTGCGCCAGACGAGCCTGTACGCGGAGGCGCCGGCGTCGCGGGCGGCGTCGGCGGACGAGCCCTGCGCCACCTGCGGCAAGGCGCTGGGCGGGCACCCGCGCGACCTGGCGGCGCTGGACGGGGATCGGCAGCCGTGGCTGCGGGTGGCCTGCGACGGGGAGCGGGTGGCGACGGGGGGCTGAGCGGGGCTCAGATCTCCATCGTCTTGTGGAACGACAGCTTCGGGTTCTGGTCTGCGGCGTAGTTCACGGCCCACTCGCTCTGGGCGATGAACGTCGGGTTGCCGTGGATGTCGTGGTAGATGCGGCGCCGGTTCTGCTCGATGAAGGTGTGCAGCTCCGCGGACGGCCCGGTGATCCAGCGCGCGGCGCCCAGGGGCACCCCTTCGAAGGCCGCGCGCACGCCGTACTCCGTCTCCAGCCGCGACTGGATGACGTCGAACTGCAGCGAGCCCAGGGCGCCCAGGATGTAGTCGCTGCCCTCGATCGGGCGGAAGAACTGGGCCGCGCCCTCCTCGCCGAGCTGCTCCAGGCCCTTGAGGAGCGCCTTCGACTTCAGGGGGTCGAGCAGGCGCGCCCGCCGGAAGAGCTCGGGGGCGAAGGCGGGGATGCCGGAGAACTTCAGCTCCTCGCCCTCGGTGAGGGTGTCGCCGACCCGCAGCCCGCCGTGGTTGTGCAGGCCGATGATGTCGCCGGGGAAGGCCTCCTCGGCGATGACGCGGTCGCGGGCGAGGAACATCGTGGCGTTGTTCACCGCGAAGTCCTTGCCCTTGCGCACATGGCGCAGCTTCATGCGGCGCTCGTAGCGACCCGAGGTGATGCGCACGAAGGCCATGCGGTCGTGGTGGGCCTTGTCGAGGTTCGCCTGGATCTTGAAGACGAAGCCGGTGAAGGCCTCCTCGTCGGGGTGCACGGTGCGCTGGAGGGTGGCGCGCTCCTGGGGCGGCGGGGCGATCTCGACGAAGGCGTCGAGCAGCTCCTGGACGCCGAAGTTGTTGACCGCGCTGCCGAAGAAGACCGGCGTCTGCTGGCCCTGCAGGTAGGCGTCGCGCTCGAAGGGCTCGAGGGCCGACAAGAGCTCGAGGTCCTCGCGCAGCTTGTCGGCCAGGCGGGCCCCCACCATGTCGTCCAGGCGCGGATCATCGGCGCCCTGGAGGACGACCTGGCTGTTCTTCAGGCCGCGCTTCACGGCCTCGTAGAAGATGACCCGCTGGCCGAGGATGTCGTAGATGCCGGCGAACCGCTGGCCCATGCCGATGGGCCAGGTGACGGGCGCGCAGGCGATCTTCAGCGTCTTCTCGACGTCCGCCAGCAGGTCGAAGGGGTCGAGGCCCTCGCGATCCAGCTTGTTGGAGAACGTCATCACGGGCGTGTCCCGCAGGCGGCAGACGTCCATGAGCGCCTGGGTGCGCGCCTCGACGCCCTTGGCGTTGTCGAGCACCATCAGGGCGGAGTCCACCGCCGTGAGCACCCGATAGGTGTCCTCGGAGAAGTCCTCGTGGCCCGGGGTGTCGAGCAGGTTCACGGCCCGGTCGCGGTAGTCGAAGCTCATCACCGCGGTGCTGACCGAGATGCCGCGCTGCTGCTCGACGGCCAGGAAGTCGGAGGCCGCGTGCTTGTCGGAGCGGCGCGCCTTGACGGCGCCGGCCATCTGGATGGCGCCCCCGAAGAGCAGCAGCTTCTCGGTGATGGTCGTCTTGCCCGCGTCGGGGTGGGAGATGATGGCGAAGGTCCGCCGCCGCGCGATCTCGTCCAGTCGGTTCATGGCGCGGCATCCTGCGGAGGGAGGCCCGCGAAGTCAACCGCGGCGGGCGGTTGTCGCCGGCGGCGCGGCCCTGCGATGCTGGCTCGCGAGGAGGCTGGGTGACCCGGAGACCGTCGCGATGGCGCCACGCGCTGCGCTGGGCGCTGCTGGGCTGGCTGGCGCTCTGTGGCGTGGGGGCGCTCTGGCCGGCGCCGCCCCCGCGGCCGGAGGCCCCGGCCCGCGTGCTGTGCGCGTCGCTGCCGAGCCCCCTCGGCGCCGTCGCCGTGCACTGCTGGTTCGTCCTGGAGGGGCACGAGCGCTGGGACGTCTGGCAGGAGGCCGACGTGGGCCCCGTCGCCTACGACCATGTGCACCGGGATCTCCAGCCCCCCGAGGCAGGCGTCGGCGGCGGCGAGACGTTCGAGTGGGCGGCGCTCGACGGGTCCGCGGGCACCGCCTTCGCGGCCTGCCTGCGCGTCGAAGCGCCGCGCTACGCCGACCGCGCGACCTACCGCGCCTGGCCGGGGCCGAACAGCAACACCTTTGTAGACGCCATGTTGCGCCAGTGCGGGTGGTCGCTGCGGCTGCCGGGGACGGCCGTCGGCAAGGACTGGCGGGGCCTCGTCGGGGCTTCGACGTGGGGCCTCGGCGTGCAGGTGGAGTCGCCCCTGTTCGGGGCCGCCGTGGGCCTCGACCGGGGCTTCGAGCTGCGCGTCCTCGAGCTCACGCTGGGGGTCGAGCTCTGGCCACCCGCCATCGTGCACCCGTTCGGCGGGGGCCGGCTGGGATTTCCTCGGCGCTGACGGACTTTGAGAGAACCGCCGGCCGCGTGAGACGTCCAAGGGCCATGCGCTGACGCTGCCCTGGAGAGCTCGATGGCCACCCCGCCCGCGTTCGACTTCCTGTGCCCCGAGGCCAACCGCCTCGCCGGTGATGGTCCCACCCTCTACTGCGTTCGCTGTGATCGAGACGTCCACGATCTGTCGGCCATGACCGCGACGGAGGCCGAGCAGTTCCTGGCGGGCTGCGCGGGCAAGGCGCTGTGTGTGCGCTATGACCTCGACGTGGCGACCGGGACGATGCGGCACCGGCCCGAGCGCCGGGCCGGGCGGCTCGGGCGGGTGACGCTGGCCCTGGGCGTGAGCATCAGCGGCCTCGCGCTGGGCCAGGCCGTGGTGCGGCCGGCCGCCCCGCCGCGCCCTGGGGCTGGGGCCGTCACCGGTCAGGCCTTCGCGTCGGGTCCCATGGAGCGCCTGCAAGCGTCGGTCGAGGCCGCGCTGCAGGAGGCCGCCCTGAAGGACGCCGCGCGCACCACGCTGGCGCTGCCGCCGCCGACGGAGGAGGAGGCCCCGGCCTCGACCGAGGCGCCACCCGCGGAGGAGCCGCCCACGGAGGAGCCGGCCGCGCCGCCCTCGACGGCCGACCAGCACGAGGGGCTGCTGCGCGTGGACAAGCGCACCGTGCGCCTGGGTGGAGCCATCGCCCCGGTGGAGTGGCGGTCGACGCGGACGCCTCAATAGACCCACCATCGCCAGTGGTGCGCTCCTGGGAGGATTGTTACAGTGCTGCCAGGAGGTGTGCGCGTGGGGCGGGATTCCTGGCATGGCCTTCGCGGGGTCGACTGTGGCCTGAATGACATCCGCCGCCGAGGTCAGGGGGCGGAGCTGTCGCCCGCGATGCGCCCGAAGAAGCGGATCGTCGAGCCGCCGAACGAGGCGGCGCCGGCGCCGGCGCCGGAGGACGTCATCGAGGCGGCCGTGCCCGTCGAGGTCGCCGACGTCGCCGAGGACGCCGCGCCGCCGGCCGGCGTCGAGGCCGCGCCGGCGCTCCTGCCGCCCCCCGCCGAGGCCGTCTTCAGCCCGCTCGTGCTCGACGACGAGTCGGTGGACGGCTCCGCCGACGACCCCTCCGATGCTGCGGAAGTCGTTGAAACCGCTGAAGAAACGCCCCGGGTGACGCCTCGTCGCTACGGCCTGCGCTACCTGGGATCGCCGCGGCGCTGATCGCCTCGCCTCGGATCCACGTCGGCCCGTCGTTCGTACCCGCTGGGCCTGTTCGCCGCGAGGGACCACCATGCCGTACCGCACCCCCTGGCGCCTGATCGCGCTGCTCCTGCTGAGCGCCGCCGCGGCCCACGCCCGGGCCATCCGCGTCATCCAGATCCCCAACGGCGGCCGCTTCGACTGCGCCATCTGCCACGACGCCTTCCCGCCGGAGCGCAACCCCTTCGGCCTCGCGAGCCGGGAGGTGCTCATCGGGGAGGGGGAGGAGGCGGTGGTGGACTGGAGCCGCCTGTACGACCTGGACTCGGACGGCGACGGCCTGACCAACGGCGAGGAGCTGCTGGATCCCGAGGGCCGCTGGCGGATGGGGGATCCGGATCCGCCAGGCGTGCCGTCGAACCCCGGGGATCCGGCCTCCGTCCTGCAGCCCTGCGGGAACCTGCGGCTGGATCCGGGCGAGGACTGCGACTTCGACGACCTGGGCGGCACGACGTGCGAGGACCTGGGCTACGACGGCGGCGATCTGTTCTGCGGCCTCGACTGCCGGTTCCAGACCTTCTTCTGCCACACCTGCGGCGATGGCATCGCGGCCTTCCCCGAGGAGTGCGACGGGGACGACCTGCGGCGGCGCACCTGCGCCCAGCAAGGCTTCTCGGGCGGGGCGCTGGGCTGCACGCCCGACTGCCGCTACGACGAGGCCGCCTGCACGACGTGCGGGGACGGCCGGGCCGAGGGGGACGAGGGCTGTGACGGCGCCGACCTGCGGGGCCAGAGCTGCGCCGGCCTGGGCTTCGGCGGCGGGGCGCTGGCCTGCACCGCGGCGTGCCAGCTCGACCGGCGCGGGTGCACGACGTGCGGGGACGGCCGGGCCGAGGGCGCCGAGGCCTGTGATGGCGCCGACCTGCGTGGACAGACCTGCCGGGACGCGGGCTTCGACGGCGGCGCGCTCGGCTGCGGCGCCGCCTGCTTGCTGGACACCGCGGCCTGCACGCGGTGCGGGGATGGGCGCGCCACCGGCGGCGAGGCGTGCGACGGCGCGGATCTGCGGGGCGCGACGTGCGAGGGCCAGGGGTTCGACGGGGGGCGGCTCGCCTGCCGGGGCGACTGCCGCCTGGACGGCGCGGGCTGCACGCAGTGCGGGGACGGCCGCGCGGCCGGCGAAGAAGGCTGTGATGGCGCGGACTTGCGGGGGCTGGACTGCCGGGCGCTGGGCTTCGATGGTGGCCGCCTGCGGTGCGGGGGGACCTGCGATCTCGACACGAGCGGCTGCACGCGCTGCGGCGACGGGCGGGCCGCCGGGGCCGAGGCCTGCGACGGGGCCGACCTGCGGGGGGTGGACTGTGCGGCGCTGGGCTTCGCGGGGGGCGTGCCGGCGTGCGCCGCCGACTGCACCCTGGACGCGACGGCCTGCGCGCGCTGCGGGGACGGCCGACGAGAGGGCGACGAGGCCTGCGACGGCGCCGACCTGGGCGAGCAGACCTGCGCCACGCTGGGCTTTCGGGAGGGCGCGCTGGGCTGCGCGGCCGACTGCACCCTCGACACGGCGGCCTGCGGGCGGCCGGAGATCGGCGAGTGCGGCGACGGCGTCCAGAACCGCGGCGAGGCGTGCGACGGGGCGGATCTGGGGGGCCAGACGTGCCGCGGGCTGGGCTTCGACGGGGGCCGGCTGGCCTGCTCGGCCGCCTGCACCCTCGATCCCGCCGGCTGCTCGCGCTGCGGGGACGGGCGGGTGAGCGGGGACGAGGCCTGCGATGGCGCCGCCCGGGGGCCGCGGGGCTGCGCGGAGCTGGGCTTCGACGGCGGCACGCCGGGCTGCACGGCGGACTGCCGGCTCGACGCGTCGACGTGCACGCGCTGCGGCGACGAGGTGCGGGCGGTGGCCGAGGTCTGCGACGGGGCCGACCTGGGCGGGGCCACCTGCGCGGCGCGGGGCTTCGACGGCGGGGTGCTGGCCTGCGACGACGCCTGCCGGCTGGACGACGGCGCGTGCACCCGCTGCGGCGATGGCGTGGCGGCCGGGGCCGAGGCCTGCGACGGCCGCGACCTGGGCGGCCAGACCTGCGCGACGCGGGGCTTCGATGGCGGGCGCCTGGCCTGCACGGCCGCTTGCGCGCTGGACGAGGGCGGCTGCACCCGGTGCGGGGACGGCGTGCGGGCGGGGGACGAGGCCTGCGACGGCGACGACCTGCCGGTGGACTGCGCCGGGCTCGGCTTCGATGGGGGCCGGGCGAGCTGCCGGCTGGACTGCACCGTGGACACCTCGGCCTGCACGCGGTGCGGAGACGGCGTGGCGGCGGGGGCCGAGGCCTGCGACGGCGCGGACCGCCGTGGGCAGGGCTGCGTGGACCTGGGGGCGGCGGCGGGCGCGCTGGGCTGCAACGCGGATTGTACTTTGAATACGGATGCTTGCGTGCGGTGCGGGGACGGCGTGCGGGGCGAGGGCGAGGGCTGTGACGGCGACGACACCCCCACCTGCGCCGACCTGGGCTTCGCGCGGGGGAGCGTCACCTGCGGGGCCGACTGCCAGCCCGACACCCAGGGCTGCGACCGCTGCGGCGACGGCGTCATCCAGGCGCCCGAGGCCTGCGACGGGGCGGACGTCGACGGCGCGCGGTGCCCGGCGGGCTCCCGCGGCGAGCCCGTCTGCGGCGCCGACTGCCAGATCGACTTCACGGACTGCGCGACCGTGATCGGCGACGCCTGCGGCAACGGGGCCCTGGATCCGGGCGAGGCCTGCGATGGCCTGGCTGGCCAGACGTGCGAGGCGCTGGGGTTCGGCGGTGGGACGCTGCGGTGCACGGGCGCGTGCCAGCTCGACACGAGCGGCTGCACCCAGCGCCAGGCCGCGGACGCGGGGCCGGCCGCCCCGACGGGGGGCGGAGGCGAGGGCTGCCGCGCCGTGCCCGGTCGCGGGGGGGCCTGGATGGCGGGGCTCCTGCTGCTGGCGGCACTGCGGCGGCGGCCGAGCGGGCCGCGAGCCCGCCGCGCGACGCGGATGCGCGGGCTGCTGCCCGTCCTGTTGCTCCTGGGCTGCGAGGCCCCCGAGGCCCGCCTGGCCGTCGACGTGTGCGGGGACGTCGTGGGGGTGGACGCGGTGCGCCTGGAGCTGCGCGACGAGGATGGGCGGGACCGGCAGGCGGCCGTGGCCGAGCTGCCCCGGCGGCCGGACGCGGGGGATGGCGACGAGGGGGTCAGCGACGCCGGGGCCCAGGGGGTCGTCGACGTGGACGCGGGCCCGTGCGCGCCGCTGGCCCTGGCGGCCTCGCTCCCCCGGCCGGTCGGGGTGGGCTGGCTGCGGGCCATCGGCTTGCGGGCGGGCCTCGAGGTGGTGCGCGGCGACGTGCGCGTGCGAGGTGGTCGCGGCCGGGTCATCCTGCGGGCCGCCTGCGCGGGCGTCCGGTGCCGCGACGGGCAGGGCTGCGACGCCGCCGGCGCCTGCGCCCCCGTCCCCCTGGACCCGGGCCCGTGCCCGGCCGCCTGCGAGGGGTAGGATGCGCGCGCTCCTCGCCCTCGCCCTGCTGGGCTGCACGGACGCCTCGCTCTACCACCTGCGCGAGGCGCCCATCGAGGCTGATCGCGTGGCGGTGCGCGGGCGGGTGTGCACCGAGGACCCGGACGCCGCGCGGTTCCCGCTGAAGCTGGTGCTGGTGGTGGATCACGCCGCCGGGCCGCTCTTCAGCGCCTACGATCCCGGCGGCCAGCGCATCCCGCTGCTGCAGAGCCTCGTGCGCTCCGCCCTGGCGCGGCCGGGGGTGTCCCTGGCGGTGGTCGGCTACGCCAGCCAGGGTGTTCGGTTCGCGCCGGCCCCGGACGAGGGCCCCTTCACGCGCAACCCGGGCCCGCTGCTGGCGGCCATCACCCGGCTGGCGCTGCCCGGCGGCTGCCTGGGCGCGGATCAGTGCCGGGACCATGACGACGGGCTGCGGGCCGCCGAGGGGCTGATCGAGGACGATCTGGCCCGGACGCCGGCCGGGGAGCGTGTGCGCACGCAGTACGTCGTGCTCTTCGTGAACGCGGGGGAGGCCTCGCCCCTCGCGCGGCGCCGCGACTGCTGCGCGTCCGGGGATCGGGCGTGCCTCGCGGCGGGGGACGCGCCCGACGCGGCGTGCCAGCTCGATCGCGACGTGGCCCGGGTGGCGGGGCTGGGCGCGACGGTGGCCGCGGCCGGGGCGAGCTTCCGGCTGCACGCGTTGCACCTGGCGGCGGCGCCCGCGGAGGAGGCCGACCGGGTGGCGCGCACCATGGACCGGATGGCGTTCGCGGGGGCGGGGCGGTCGCTGCGCTTCGAGGCCGTGACCGGCGTCGACCTGACCGATCTGGCGCTCTTCGATCGCGAGGGCGCGCTGCGCGCGCAGCGCCTGGTGGTGGCCAACATCAACGCGCTGCCCGGCCCCGCTGGCCCCGTACCCGACTCGGACGGCGATGGCCTCTCCGATGAGGACGAGGGGGACCTGGGCACGGCCCCCGACCGGGCCGACACGGACGGGGATGGCGTCGGGGACCGGGTGGAGCTGCTGGCCGGTCTCGACCCGCAAGTGCCTGAACTGCCTGGGGTTTGCCGCCCTCTGGCCGACCCGGCGGGCGACGCGGATCGCGACGGGCTGACGGACTGCGACGAGGCGTTGCTGGGCACGGACCGGTCGCTGCCCGACACCGACGGCGACGGCCTGGTGGATCGCCTGGAGGTGGCGCTGGGCACGGACTACCTGCACGCCGAGGGCGTGGTGGACGACGACGGTGACGGCGTGAGCAACGCCGACGAGGTGCGCGAGCGGACGGATCCGCAGAGCGTCGACGCGGCGGCGCGCCTCGGGCGCGCCTATCGCTACGACGTCGTGGACGAGGGCGTGGTGGTCGAGCCCGTGGCGCCGGCCCTCGAGCGGGTGGCCGGCGTCGACATCCTGCAGGTCTCGGCGGGGACGACGGCGGGGGTGGGGCGGCTGCGCTTCGTGCCCGGCGCGCCCGCGGGGCTGCAGTGGCAGGACGCCGGCGACGCGGCGCCAGGGCCGCTGGTCGAGGTGCCGCGCGATGGCGACTACCTGCTGCCCGGGGCCTCCTACGCGCCGCTGCAGGGCGATGACGGGCCGTTCCTGCGGGTGCGGGTGCGCCTGGCCGAGGCGCCGCCCGCGGAGGCGTCCGAAGCCGTCCGGGTGCTGTTCCGGGCGCGCCAGTGCCTGCGCTACACCGTCCGCAACATCCGCCTGCTCGACACGGTGCCCGCCGAGGGCCGCCCCGAGCGGGGGCGCAACGACCTGCTCCTGTACTTCACCCAGGCCCCGGCCGGCCGGCCGACGGCCCCGGGCGCCCTGCGGCAGGCGCTCGTCCCGGTGCAGTACCTGCCGCCCGCCACCCGCACGCCCACGGGGGCCGTGCTGGAGGTCCTCGACGAGGAGTTCGTCGGCGTCCGGTGAGCGCGGTTGCGTCGTCCTTCAGCGATCGCTTAAACAAGGGCATGGACGCCGCCCTCCGCGCCATCGCCGAGCCCCGACGCCGCGCCATCCTGCGCCTGGTGCGGGACGAGGAGCGCCTCGCGGGGGACATCGCCGAGGCTTTCCCCGACGTGACCCACTCGGCCATCTCCCAGCACTTGAAGGTGCTGCGGGAAGCGGGCCTGGTGGAGGAGCGGCGGGAGGGGGTGCGGCGCTTCTACCGCCTGCGGCCGGAGGGACTTCAGGAAGTGCGCGCATTCCTTGCAGATTTCTGGGATGACTCCCTGACCCGGCTGAAGGCTGCGGCCGAGGCCTTCGCCCGCGAGCAGCGCTGATGCCCAAGGTGGATCTGCTGGAGCGGCGCCTGCCCATCGAGGCCCCGCCCGCCATCGTCTTCGAGTTCTTCACCGATCCGGCGAAGCTGGTGTCGTGGATCGGGGTGGAGGCGAGCCTGGAGCCCCGGCCCGGCGGCGTCTTCGAGTTCGTGATGTACGACGGCAAGACGTGCCGGGGCCGCTACGTGGAGGTGGAGCGGCCGCGGCGGCTCGTCTTCACCTGGGGCTGGACGGACGGCACGTTCGGCCTCACGCCCGGCAGCTCCGTCGTCGAGGTGAACCTGGACGCCGATGGCGACGGCACCCTGCTGCACATGATCCACCGCGGCCTGGTGAGCGAGCCGTCGGTGGAGGCGCATGGCCTGGGCTGGGACATCCACTTCGCCCGTCTGGTCGACGTCGCGCGCGGCGTCGCCGTCGACCCCGGTGGCTCGCGCTGCCCAGGAGATCCGCTGCCATGATCACGCTGCTGCTCATCGCCGCGCTCGCGGCGCCGCCCACGTCCGCCGACACGGCGCCCGCCTCGCTGGCGGCCCCGGCGTCGGTGGCCGTGGAGCCGTCGGAGGCCGAGCGCTTCGCCGCCGCCGAGGAGGCCCTCAAGGCGTTCGAGGCCCTGCACGTCACCATCCCGCCCGGGGCGGACATGGCGGCGTGGTCGCAGGCGTTCTCGCAGGGCATCCAGCAGCAGGCCCAGGCGCTGGGCGAGCTGCAGTCGCGGTACCTGGCCCTGGCCGGGGCCAGCCCGCAGTACGCGGTGCCCGCCTTCGTGCGCGCCGGCGAGGTGCTGGAGAAGTTCGCGAGCGAGCTGGCGACGCTGCCGCCGCCGAGCGGCGGACCCGAGGTGGCGAAGGCCCTCGCGGGCTCGCTGGAGCAGGCCGCGAACAGCCTGCGGCAGGCGGCCATCACCTACTACCAGCAGGCCCTCGACCACGCCGATCGGGCCGGCGTGACGGGGGAGTGGCCCGACTTCGCCCGCGAGCGGCTGGCCCGCCTGCGCAAGCCCTGATCGCCGCGGTGTGACTTTTCCGGCGCCGGCGCCGTTGAAAGCCCCGAGGCCCCCGCTGGCCTCGTCAGGAGGTTTCGATGGCCCGGTCTCTGTTGTTCACCCTCTTCGGCGCAGCCCTGCTCTGCCTCTCCCCCGCGGCGGCCCTGGCCGACCCTCCCGACCACGCCCCGGCCCACGGTCGCCGGGCCCACGACGACGACGGCCACGGCAAGAAGCACCACCGCAAGGCCACGGCGAAGGCCAAGGCCAAGGCGAAGAAGCGCGAGGAGAAGCGCCAGCGGAAGATCGAGCGGCGCCGCGAGCATGACCACCCCGGCCACCGCCGGGGCCACGGGCACAAGAAGCACCGCGGCAAGGGCCACGATCACCACGACCATGGCCGCGTCGACGACCACGACGACGATCACGACGGGCGCGACCGCGACGACGACGATCGCCCGTTCGCCCCGGCGGAGCCCGTCGTCGAGCCGGTCGCGCCGCCGATCGCCCCGGTGGAGCCAGTGGAGCCCGCCGAGCCGGCCGAGCCCGCCGAGCCGGCCGAGCCCGCCGAGCCGGCCGAGCCCGCCGACCCCGACGATCCCGCTGATCCGGTGAAGCGCCCGGACCCCCACGCCCCGATCATCAAGGAGCCCAAGGTCCTGCGCGATCCGTACTGACGCGCGCCCGCCGGCCACGGACGCCGAGAAGCCCGGGGCCGAGGCGCGGCGTCGGGTCGCGCAGGCGCGGCGCAGGCGGGCTGGCGACCGCGCGGACGCCGGCCCGGCCGGCCGCTGCTAGCATGGTCAGGGAGGTCTCGCCATGCCCCACCCCTTCGTCACCCGGGCTCGCCCCGCCATCCCCGCCCGCGCCTTCGCGCCCTTCCATGCCATCGCCGTCGCGGCCGCCGAGCGGGCTCTGCGCCACGACGCGGGCGCGGGCGTCCTGCCGGCGACGGGCCTGGAGGCCTTCTTCGCCCGCCAGCTCCAGGCGCTCCCCGCCGAGCGTCGGGCGGCGCTGCACGCCACGCTGCCGGTGCAGCGCGGGGCGCGGGCCGTCATCCCCGAGGTGGGCGCGGTGGATCTGGGCGACCGCCGGTCCGTCATCCAGCAGCTCGTCGGCGCGGCCGGCGCCGTGATCTCGCCGCGCCCCCTGCCGGCCCGCACGCCCACCGTCCAGCTCCAGGTGGCGGAGGTGCGCTGCCTCCGCACCACGCGGGAGGCCGGCGCGGACGAGGTGCAGGCCGCGGCCGTCGCCTTCGATGGTCGGTTCGAGCACCGCGTCTTCCTGCCGGCGCGCGCGGTGGGCTCGTTTCGCAAGGGGGACGTCCGCGCCCTCGCGCCCCCGCTCGCCGCGCCGGCGTTGCCGCTGCGGCCGGAGGCCGGCTTCCAGGGCTTCTTCGGGCTGCTGCTGCTGGGCGAGATCGACCGGGGCGGCGGCTTCAGCGCCTTCGCCGAGGAGGTCTTCCGCCTGCTCCAGGACGACGACATCGTGACGCTGAACAGCAGCAACCCTGGCCGGGAGCTGCTGGGCGCGCACACCCTCGGGATCCCGGCCTTCGGGGGCGCGGGGGCGCTGGTCGGCGGGGCGGTGGCGGGGCTGCCCGGCGCGCTCGTGGGGGCGGCGATCGGGGCGCTCGTCTTCGTCGTGGTCGGGCTCGCCATCACCTGGCGCGACGACGAGATCTTCGCGCCCGAGCTCATCGACGTGGACGTCCTCTTCGACCCGGCGCAGCCACCCGCGGGCCCCGTCGACTCGGCGTTCCGCGTGCCCTTCCAGGACTTCGGGGGCGACTACGAGGTCGGGGGGCGCTGGCACGTCCAGCCCTGACCGACCGGAGAATAGCCTTTCATTTCAGTTGGTTGGACGCCATGCGCCGCCGCCGGGCGTCTGCATCTCGACGGCCTCGCCCGGGGCGACCCGCAGCGTGACCTTGCCCGGCAGCGGGACGGCGGTGCCATCGGCGCGCAGCAGGCGGTTGTGGCCTCGTGGACCGGCAGGCGCGCCCCCGCTGCCCGGCGGGGCCAGGCGGCGCCGCTCCGTCATCAGCGTCACCTCGGCCGGCACCAGGAACCGCCAAGTCCGCACGATGCCCCGGCCGCCGCGCGTGACGCCGGGCGGGACGGCGTGCGGCGGGGCGAGGGCGTAGCGGTCGATGCGGACGGGGAACGTCTGCTCCAGGGCCTCGACCGGGGTGTTGAGGGTGTTGGTCATGTGCACGTGGATGCCGTCGGCCCCTGGGCCGGCGGGGCCGCCGCCGCCGCCGCCACCCAGCGTCTCGTAGTGCACAAACGGCCCGGCCGGCCCCACCCCGCCGAAGAGGGCGTTGTTCATGGAGCCGCAGGCGGCCGCCGGCACGCGGTCCGGGGCGGCCTGGGCGAGGGCCGCGAAGATGACGTCGACCAGGCGCTGCGAGGTCTCGACGTTGCCGGCCGAGACGGCGGCGGGCTCGACGGCGTCGACGACGGAGCCCGGGCGCGTCAGGACGGTGATGGGGCGCAGCAGGCCGTCGTTGGCGGGCAGGTCGTCGCCGGCCAGGCAGCGCAGGGCGTAGAACACGGCGGACAGCGTGATGGCGCGGACGGCGTTGACGGGCCCGTCCACCTGCGGCGGGGCGGCGCGGAAGTCGAAGGTGGCGGTGTCGGCCGCGACGGTGAGGGTGAGGGGCAGGGCGATGGGCTCGTCGCCCGTGCCGTCGTCCTCCAGCCAGTCCTCGGCGTGCCAGGCGCCGTCGGGCAGGGCCGCGAGGACGGCGCGCATGCGGCGCTCGGCGTGGTCGAGCAGGGCGTCGGCGAGGGTGGCCGAGGCCAGGGCGGCGAGGCGGCGGGCGCCGACGGCGTTGGCGGCCTCCTGGGCGCGCAGATCGCCGACGCGCTCGTCCGGGGTGCGGGAGGCGGCGGCGAACCGGGCGCGCAGGGCGTCGTCGAGGGGCGTCGGGCCGACGCGGAAGCCTTCGTCGTCGATGGTCAGGGGGCGGACGGAGCCGTCGGCGCGGCGGGGCGAGGGGAGGCTGCCCGCCGCGACGCCACCGATGTCGGCGTGGTGGGCGCGGTTGGCGACGAAGAAGGCCGGGGCGGCCTCGCCGGGCAGGAACACCGGGGTGACGAGGGTGACGTCGGGCAGGTGGGTGCCGCCCGCGAAGGGGTCGTTGAGCAGGACGCTCATGCCGGGGGCCATGGGCACCGCCGCGATGGCCGCCTGGACGCTGAGGGGCGTGCTCCCCAGGTGCACCGGGATGTGGGCCGCGTGGGCCAGCATGCGGCCCCGCGCGTCGAAGACGGCGCAGGAGAAGTCCTTGCGTTCCTTGATGTTGGCGGAGAAGGCGGCCCGCATCAGGGTGGTGCCCATCTCCTCGGCGACGGCGGCGATCTGCTGCTGGAAGACCTCCAGGGACAGCGCCGCGGCGTCGGCCGCCGGGGTGGGCGCGCGCCGGCTGCAGACGAGGTCGCCGGTGGGCAGCCGGGTGGCCTGCCAGTGGGCGGGGAGCCAGAGCGTCGCGCTGTAGACGGGCACGGCCGTCGGCCCCAGCGCCGTCGCCGGGGGGGCTTCGGCCGCGGTCGGCAGCGCGGGCGGGGCGGCCCGCAGGAAGAGGCGCAGGGCGACGAGCTCGGCGGGCCGGTCGGGCAGGGCGTGGCCATAGCGGCGGGCGTGCTCGGCGTCGAGGGCCGCGCGGAGGCCGGCCGGCGTCGGCGGCGTCGCCCCCAGGTCGAGGGGCAGGGCGTGCGTCTGCCCGCGGTAGCGGCAGTCCGCGAGGATCTGCAGCTGCACGCCCGTCGGCAGGCGGGCCTGCAGCTCGGCGGCGAGGCCAGCGCAGGTGGCGGCGAGGGCGTCGGCCTGCCAGGCGGCCTCGGGGGCGTGCAGGGAGCGCGTCACGCTCACCTCGGCCGGGGCCGCCAGGATGCCCTCGGCGCTCAGGGCGCCGGGCTCGGCCGGGAAGAGGACCTCCGGGCAGCCGAGGGCGTCGGCCAGGGCGCAGGCGTGCAGGCCGCCGGCGCCGCCGAACGCGACGAGGGCGAGGCCCCGCGGATCGACCCCGCGGCTCATGCTCACGCGCTTGCAGGCGCGGGCCATGGTGGCCTCGGCGATGGCCACGATGGCGGCGGCGGTGGCCTCGGTGGTGGCGCCCAGGCGCTCGGCGAGCGGGGCGATGGCTGCGTGGGCGGCGGCGGCGTCGAGGCGGATGGATCCGCCGAGCAGGTGGGTGAGGCGGCCGAGGACGACGTTGGCGTCGGTGACGGTGGGCGCGGCGCCGCCGCGGCCGTAGCACGCCGGGCCCGGCTCCGCGCCGGCCGAGCGGGGGCCCACGCGCAGGGCCCCGCCGTCGTCGATCCACGCCAGAGAGCCGCCGCCCGCGCCCACCGTCTCGATGGGCAGCAAGGGCACGCGCAGGGGGTGCTGGGCCAGCTCGCCCTCGTCCTCGGGCGTCAAGGTGCCCTGGATGACCGCCACGTCGGTGCTGGTGCCGCCCATGTCGAAGGCGAGCAGGGCGCTGCGGCCCGCGCGCTGGCCGACGGCCCAGGCGCCGCGGACGCCGCCGGCGGGGCCGGAGAGGACGGTGTGGACGGGCGCCTCGCTGGCCGCCTCGGCCGTCATCAGGCCGCCGGCCGAGCCCATCACGGCGAGGGGCGCCGGGGCCAGGGCGCGGGTCAGCTCCGCCAGGTAGGCGCCCATCCGGGGGATGAGCGCGGCGTTCACGGCGACCGTGGCCATGCGCTCGTACTCCCGGAAGACGGGGCAGAGCTGGTGGCTGGCGGTGCAGGGCACGCCCGGGAAGGCGCGGCCGAGGGCGGCGACCAGCGCGGCCTCGTCGGCCCCGTCGGCGTAGGCGTGCAGCAGGCAGACGGCGAAGGCCTCGGCGCCGGCGAAGGTGGCGTGGTTCGCCGCGACCCAGGCGTCCAGATCGGGCAGGGGCTCGAGGACGCCGCCGTGGGCGTCGCGGCGGGCCGGCAGGCCGAGGACGTCGGCGCGGTCGACCACCGGCGGGGGCACCACGGGGTGCAGGGCGTACAGGTCGGGCCTGGCCTGGCGCCGCAGCCAGAGGACGTCCTCGAAGCCCGCCGTGGTGACGAGCACGACGCGGCCGAGCCGGCGCTCGAGCAGGGCGTTGGTGGCCACCGTCGTGCCGTGGGCGAGGGGGCCGCTGGCGCCGAGCGCGGCGAGGGCCTGGCGGATGGCGAGGCCCGGATCGGCCGGGGTCGAGGGCACCTTGAGGGTGTGCCGCCGCCCGGCCGGATCGACGGCCACGACGTCGGTGAAGGTGCCGCCCGTGTCGACGGCGAGGCGCCAGGGCGTCGGCTTCACGGGGCCTCCAGCGAGAGAAAAGGTGTTGAAGTCCGGGTGGTTGCTACGGATTGGTGGCGGGCGCGGCCGGCGGATCGGGGGGCGGCTCGTCCGGGTAGCGCTCGGTGCGCCACTCGGCGCCATCCTCGCGCCACCACGTCCACGGCCCCACGCGGTGCCCGCGCAGGAAGTGGCCCTTCGACTTCGGCTGGCCGCCGGGGTAGCGCGTCGTCCACTCGCCCGTCTCCAGGCCGGCCTCGAACGCGCCCGTCTGCTCCACCTCGCCCGCGGGCGTCCACCACGTCCAGGGCCCCGTCTTCTTGCCGTCGGCGTAGGCGCCGGAGGCCTGGCGGCTGCCGTCGGGGTGGAACGACGTCCACTCGCCGTCCTCGACGCCCGCGGTGTACTCGCCCGAGAAGCGCAGGGAGCCGCCGCGGTACCAGCCCTGCCAGTCGCCGGCCTTCTCGTCGGCGCTGTAGGCCCCCTTCATCATGGGGCGGCCGTCGTCGAAGAACTGGGCCCAGGGGCCCTCCTTCTCGCCGCGCTTGAAGGAGCCGCGCGTCTCGAGCTGGCCGTTGGGGTGCCACCAGCGCCACTCGCCGTCGGCCAGCAGCTCGATCTCGTCGTTGCCCTGCTCGTCCTGGCCCTTCACGCGGCAGGTCTGGCAGCCGACGAGCCGCTGCTCGTAGTCCACCTTCCAGGCGCCGGCGCGCTCGACGCAGGCCAGCTCGGCGGGATCCTGCGCGATGCCCTTCTTGTACTCGATGGTCCGCCAGGGCTCGCCCGAGTACCACCACTCGGTCCAGAGCCCCTCCTTCTCGCCATCGAGGTAGGGGCCCTCGCCGGCCTTCTTCCCGTTGTTGTGCCACTCCGACCAGGGGCCGTTGCGGTCGTCGGCGACGAAGGGGCCCTCGGCCTTGGGCACGGCCTCCCAGTGGCCCTCCTTCCAGTCGCCCACGCGGCCGCCGTCCTCGTCGAAGCCGCCCTCCCAGGCGACCTGGCCGTTGACGTACCAGGCCGTCCAGGTGCCGGCGCGGCGGCCCTCCTCGTAGAAGCCGCGGTGCTTGGGCTCGCCCGTCTGGAACCAGGCCTGCGTCTCGCCGCTGGCCCGCCCGCGGGACCACTGCACGGCCTCGTCGGCGTTGCCGTTCTCGAACCACGTCTCGAAGACGCCGTCCTTCAAGCCGGCCAGCCAGGTGCCGCGCTCGCGCAAGTTGCCGTTCGCCCACCAGATCTTGAACTCGCCGGTGCCATCGACCAGCGTGGACTCGCCGATGACGCTGCCATCGGGGCGGCGGAAGACGTGGGCGCCGATGGGCATGCCGCCCTGGTACTCGCCGGCCCGCAGGACCTCGCCGGTCGGGTGGTAGTCGGTGTGGGTGCCTTCCTCGCGGCCGTCGACGTACATCGCCGTCCACATCAGCTTGCCGTCGGGGTAGTAGCCCGACCAGAGGCCGGTGCGGCGGCCCCGGATCTCGCAGCCGTCCTCGCGGGCGATGGGATCGACGGTGTAGCTGCCCTCGGCGGCGGCGCAGGCCAGGGCCGCCTCGCCCTGCCGCTGGTCGTCGACGTACTCGACGGTGCGCCAGCGGTGGCCCTGGAACGTCCACTCCGTCCAGGTGCCGTGGCGCTTGCCGTCGACGTAGGGGCCGCTCTCCAGCTTGGGGCCCTTCTTGTGCCAGAACGTCCAGGTGCCGACGCGCACGCCCCGGGCGTAGTCGCCCTCCTCCTGCTTGTCGCCGGTGGGGAGCCAGCGCGTCCAGTGGCCGTCCTCGGCGTCGTCCAGGTAGGCGCCGCGCTGGGCGTGCACGCAGTTGGCGTACCACCACTCGCTCTTGCCCTGGCGCCGGCCCTGGTCGTCGAAGTCCTCGACGAAGCGGTCCTGGCCGCCCTGGTGCCAGCCCAGCCAGCGCCCGACCTTCTCGCCGTTCTGGTACTGGCCGAGGGCGGCGGGCTCGCCGTTCTCGTGGTAGTCGGTGGAGGGGCCGTTGAGCAGGCCGTCCACCAGCAGGGCGCGGGCGCGCAGGACGCGGCGATCCTCGCCCTCGTCGTACACGGACCACCAGCCCTGGCGCTTGCCGCGTACGAGGCAGCCGGTGAAGCGGCCGCCGTCCGTCCACTTGCCGCGGACGGCGCGGCAGGCGGTGGCGTCATCGAGGGCGGCTTCCGGGGGCAGGGGGAGCGGGCCCACGAAGTCGGCGGGGACCGCGGGGGCGACGGCGGCCGGCGGCGCCGCGGCGCGCGGATCGTCCGGGCTGCCGCTGGTGGGCTCGGCCAGGGCCCAGGCGGGCAGCCAGAGCAGCAGGAGCGCCCGCCTCATCGGTCCTCCTTGTCGAGCAGGCCGCGGATGGCGTCGGCGGCCCCGGCGCGCACGGCGCGGCCATCGAGGGAGTGGATGTCCTTCTGGGTGAGCTCCAGCTTGGGCGAGAACGCCTTGCCGTGGAACCCGTCGAGGGCGGCCGGCAGCGTCTCCTCGCTGGCCTGATCGGCCACATGGCAGGCGTACTGGAAGCCGCCCTCGCCGGCCAGGCAGAGCTGCAGGGCCCCCTGGGCTTCGCGCACGGCGATGCTGAAGCCGGCCTCGCCCGCCTGCAGGCGGGGGCTCGTGCGCAGGCGCCGCGCCGCCTCTTCGGCCAGGGCGCCGCCCTCCACCGTCACCCGGGCGGGCAGGGCCGTGCCCAGGTGGCGGAAGACGGCCGGCTGGTTGCGCAGCAGCTCGTGCCAGCGGGCGCGGGCGCCCTCGGCGTCGCCCAGGTGCCAGAGGGTGTCGGCCTGCCAGCCGGCGATGCGCCAGCGCAGGGAGCGCTCCCGCGGGGGGAGGGCCTGCAGCGCCTGCTCGGCCAGCCGCTGCGCCTCGGCCCAGCGGCCCTCGCGCCAGGCGAGCTCGCCGAGGGTGGCGTCGTAGAAGCCCGAGGCCAGGGCGGGGTAGTCGACGTCGCGGGCGCGGGCGGCCGTGACGACCTTGGTGATGAGGCCGTGGCCCAGCATCTCGATGAGGGCGCCGCCGTACCAGGGCAGCACGTCGCTGTAGTACGGGCTCACGGTGTCGATGAGCAGGTCGTCCAGGGTGGACAGGCGGATGCCGACGCGGCGCGTCTGCCAGCGCTCGATCAGCAACTCCCGGATGTCATTCCAGATTTCGAACGCCTCGCTCAGCGTCCGCGCCGAGGCGCGCTCCCGCAGGACCTCCAGGCGGGCGTCGAGGACGGCCCAGTGCAGGACGCCGTTGGCCAGCTCGATGCTCTCGACGGAGGCCGACGTGGTGCCCGCGCGATCGGGCTGCCGCATGATCTCGGTGGAGCGGGTGGCGGCCTCGTCGAGCTGCCCGAGGGCGAAGAGCAGCTCCACCAGGCGGCCCTTGATCGTCATCTCGTTCTGGATGCGCTCGTCGGGGGTGCGCTTGATCTTGCGCAGCTCCTCCAGCGCCGAGAGGCTCTTCTGGAACTCGCCCTCGATGAGGTAGACGGTGGTGAGCTGGGCGTAGGGCGACGTCGGGCAGGTGCCGTCGTCCGACTTCAAGGCCTCCTTGTCGAAGCGCTCGGCCTCGTCGAGCTTGAAGGCGCGGCGCGAGGCGAGCCCCAGGTTCGAGTTGATGATGCAGCTCTTGCCGCCGGTGTTCGCGTAGCCCTTCAGGCCCCACTCATAGCTCGCCTGGCGGTTGCGGCGCTCGTCCTCGACCGCCATGAGGCCGTTGTAGGCGCGGCGCCGCTCGTACTCCAGGTCGGAGTAGATGAGCTTCTCGCCGATGGCGATGGCCTCGTCGTAGCGGCGCAGCTTCAGGAGGGGCCACATCTTGTGGACCTCCTTGGGCGGCTTGTAGAGGTCGTTGTAGCGGGCGAGGACCTGGAGCTGGCCCTCGCGATCGTCCATGTCGCTGAGGATCCAGATCTCCATGGAGAGCAGGCGGCGGTGCCAGACCTCGGCGGCCTGGTCGTGGATGGGCAGGCCGTAGCGATCCTCCAGCAGCTTCATGGCGCGGCGGAGGGTGAAGAGGGCGCGGGGCAGGTTGGCCTCGAGGTTGAAGTAGGCCCCGGCCATGACGTACGTCGCGATGAAGGAATCGGGCGTAATGTTGAGAATTTCCTGCGCTTTTTCGCGCGACTCGATGTACTTGCCCTGCTCGTTGAGCTGGAGCGCCGCCTGCTCGTCGGGCGTGCCCTCGAGCATGACGTCGGCCGCGACGGCGACGCCGGCGACCCACCAGACCAGGAGCAGGACGAGGGCTCTCACCGGCGCAGCGTCCCCCGGGCCAGGGCCTCCATGGGCTTCACGAGGGCGTCCTTCACCACCAGCGTCGGGTCGCCGGCACCGGGCACCAGCGAGAGGCGGTGCTGGAAGATGTGGGGGGCCAGGTGCTCGATGTCCTCGGGCGCCACGAAGTCGCGGCCGCGCAACAGGGCGAGCGTCTGCAGCGCCGGGACGGCCAGCACGAGGGAGCGCGTCGACACGCCCTGGATGCAGCGCTTGTCCTCGCGGATGGCGCGGGCCAGGTCGACGAGGCACTCGTGCACGCGGGGCGAGACCTCCACCTCGGCGCGCAGGGTGGCCCGGGCGGCGATGATCTGGTCGCGGGTGACGCGGGGCAGGTCGCAGGGGGGCCGCGGCGCGCCCCAGCTCGCCAGCACCTGCAGCTCGGAGGCCCGGTCGATGTGGACCATGCGGACCTTGAAGAGGAAGCGGTCGAGCTGGGCCAGCGGCAGCGGGTAGGTGCCCACCGAGTCGAGGGGGTTCTGGGTGGCCATGACGAAGAAGAGGTCGTCGAGGCGGTGGCTCTGGTTGTCCACCGTGACCTGCTTCTCGGCCATGCACTCGAGCAGCGCCGCCTGCACCTTGGGCGAGGTGCGGTTGATCTCGTCCACCAGCAGGACGTGGGTGAACACGGGCCCCGGGCGGAAGTGGAAGTCGTTGCTGTTGGCGTCGAAGACCATCACGCCGGTGACATCGCCGGGCAGCATGTCCGGGGTGAACTGGACGCGGCGGAAGGTGGGCAGCCCGTCGTCGGGCCGATCGTCGACGATGGCGGTGCCGAGGGCCTTGGCCAGCGTCGTCTTGCCCGAGCCCGGGTAGTCCTCCAGGAGCAGGTGGCCGTCGCCGAAGAGGGCCACGAGCACCAGCTCGATCACGGCGTCGCGCCCCATGACGTCGTAGCGCACCCGGGCGCGGATCTTCTCGGCCACGGCGCGGGCGGCGTCCAGGGACAGGGTGGGGGCGGGGGCGAGCTCGGCGTCCATCGAAAGTCCTTGGGTCAACGGGTCAGCAGCCAGCCGACGGGGTTCAGGGTGGCCAGCAGGCGCCGCCACCAGGGCAGCGCGGCGCGCAGCTCGCGCTGCACCTGTCGCCGGAGGGCGTGGATGTCTTGATCGAGGCCGCGGCCCAGGACCGAGCGCAGGTGCGCGCGGGTCATGGGGACGAGGCTGGGCGCGAGGCCGACCATGCGCTCGGCGAAGCGCTCGCGCGACTCGCCCAGGCGGCGGCGCTCGCCCAGATCGGCGAGGCCGTCGAGGGTGGCCGCGAAGGCGAAGCGGGGGCTCTGCCGGGCCAGCAGGCGGCGCGACCACTTGCCGCCGAAGCCCAGGGCCAGGAGGCCGGCGAGGGTCAGCAGGAGGCCGAGGCCGATGGCCGACCAGGGGATCTCCCAGGGCGCCGTGCTCGGGTCGGCGGCGCGGCCCGCCGTCTTGTCCTCGCGGGCCAGCTCGCCCAGCATGCTCTCCAGCGACCGCGACACCACCACCTGCGGCACCTCGTCGGACTGCTGCGGGTAGATGTCGAAGGTGATCCAGCCCACGCCATCCAGGTGGATCTCGGGCCAGGCGTGGGCGCGGTCCGCCATGACCAGCACCGTGGAGCCGCCGCCCTGCAGGCGCGTGTCGACGGCGTAGCCGATGGCGACGCGCGACGCGATGCCGACGCTGCGGAAGAGCAGGGCCGCCGAGTGGGCGAAGTGGACGCAGTAGCCGTGCATGTCGCCGAAGAGGAAGGCCGCCGTGGGATCGTCGACGTCGTTGTACGTCTTCTTGCGGGTGTAGAAGCCGTGGGTCTCGAGGTGGTGCTTGATGACGAGCGCCTTCATGAGGTCGTCGCTCATGAAGCGCGGATCGATGTCGCGCAGCAGCTCCTCGGCCAGGGCGGGGTAGCGCGGGTCGTCGGGCAGGGCCAGGTAGTGGGCCCGCTCCTCGGGCGTCCAGGCGGTCGGCACGGAGTCGCGGCCGAGCAGGCGGGCGTACGGCATGTTGCCGACGAGGGACGTCACCTCGTAGGCGGCCACGAAGCGGCGCGGATCCGGGTTCGGGCGGGGCGCGATGGTGGTGGAGCCCGACAGCCCGAACGGCTGGGGGTGATCCACCAGCAAGAACATGGAGGTAGGCACCTGGACGTGGAAGTCCGGGTTCTGGGTCTTGGCCGCCTCGATGGGCTCGCCGTGGGGGAAGTCGACGATGACGTCCTTGTCCCAGGTGCGGCTGGCGTCGGCGACCAGGTGGTTGCCGTCGAAGTAGGAGAGGACTTGCTGTCGGAAGTAGAGGATGCCGCCGGGCGGGTCGTACGTGGCATGGAAGACGGCCACCGCGACGGGATCCGGGGTCGGCGGGGCGCCGCCGCCCGACAGGCCGTCGTTGGCGCCGTTGCCGCCGCCGCCCTTGCCATCCCCCTTGTCGCCCTTGCCGTCCTGCCCGTCGCCGTCGGCGTCCTTGCCCTCGCCCTTGTCGCCCTGGCGGTCCTGCTCCTGGTTGGTGAGGCCCAGGCCGCCGGTGTCGATCTTGGGCTCGATGCGCAGATCCTTGATGAGCCAGTAGACGACGCCGCCCACGAGCAGCAGCGTGAGCAGGCTGGCGATGATCTTCACGATGCGCTGGCTCTCCAGGAGCATGAGCACCGAGATGCCGGCGACGACGGCGCCCACGCCGCGCAGGATGACCTGGGGGTCGCGGCCGGTGGACCAGGCCCAGTCGCTGAAGAAGCGGGGCTGGTCGAGGGTGAGGCCGCGGTGGCCCGCGAAGAGGAAGACGACGGCGCCCACGACGAAGGCGGCCTCGAAGACGGTGAACAGCCGCGAGCGGCCGCTCAGGTCGCGCAGCAGCAGGATGGCGGCGAACGCGGCCAGGCCGAAGAAGGCCATGTCGGCGCCATGGAGCGTGGGTCGTGGCGCGAGGCCGGCCCAGAGCCCGGTGGAGTCCAGCAGCCACTCGGAGATGGCCCAGGCCCCCGCGACCGCCAGGCCGACCAGGCCCAGCGTGGCCCGCAGGCGCAGCCGGCGCCGCGTCCAGGTGGCGGTGGCCGTGGCGACGCCGACCATGGCGAGGGCCGCGATGAGCGCGGGCCCCGACGCCAGGCCCCGCAGGTACAGCCACACCGCGAACATGTGCAGCAGCGCCTTGAGGGCGAGCAGGGCGGGGGATTCGCGCAGGGACGTCATGCGGCGGCCCTCAGCGCGTCGATGCGCACCGCGTCCAGCGCCTGGCCGGTGGGGCGGTGCACCACGAAGACGGGCCCGCCCAGGGCGGCGAGCCGCGCGTGCAGATCGGGCAGGCCCCGCAGGGTGCCGGCGTCCTGGGCGCTGCGCAGCAGGAACCGCCCGACGCGCCCGGGGCCGGCCGCCTCGAGGGCCCCGTCCACGGCCAGGACGAGGGTGGGCGGCTGGGGCAGCTCGGGGACGAGGGCCTCCAGCCGGGCCAGCCAGGGCCCCGGCCGACCCGGCACGAAGATGACGCAGTTGGTGAGCTCGGCGCGGGCGTGCTCGCGGGGCAGCGACAGCAGCCGCTCGCCGCTGCGGGCGCGGTGATCGGCCGACTCGATGACGCGCTCGATGGCCTCGTCCGCCGTGTGGGCGGGGGGGCCCTCGCCGTCGGCGACGAAGGTGAAGTCGGCCCCCAGCAATCCATTCTCGATGAACATCCGCGCCGCCGAGGCGGTGGGCTCGTCGTCGGCGCCCGCCACGAAGCAGGCCACGGAGCTCGGCTTCGGGGCGATGGCGCGCTCGGGCACCCGCACCAGCAGCCGCCGGCTGCGGGCGTAGACCTTCCAGAGGATCATGCGCAGCGGATCCCCGGGGGCGTAGCGCCGCATCTCGACGCGGTCGCCCTCCTCGTGGCCCGCCGGGTGGGCGTAGCCCTCGCCCGAGGCGTGGCGGACGGCCAGCACGATCTCGCTGTAGGTCGGCGCTGGCGACACGCGCAGGTGCGCCGGCGCGCGGCGGGTGAAGCGCACGGTGGCCAGGCCGAAGATGTCGCGGATGGTGAACTCGCGCACGATCGCGGTGTAGCGCCCGCGGGCCTGGGGCGTGACGCGCTCATGCCAGCGGCCCCGCTCGGCGACGAGGGCGATGGAGGCGTCGGTCGGCCGCGCCCAGCGCATCTCCACCTGGGCCATCGGCCACAACCATAGAGAAGGAAAGGAGAAATCGGTGCGCAGCTCGGCGCCGGCGTCTACGTCCGCTTCGAGCAGGCGGGCGGCCGGAGCCCGGACGGCGAGGAAGACGCGCAGGGCGGCGAGGCCGACGCAGAGGACGGACACGGCAACGACGGCGAGGGCCACGAGGGTGGCCGTCTGCAGCACGAAGTCGGACTGCTCCTGGCCGTAGCGGCGGTAGCAGTACCAGGCGGCGCCTCCGGTGACGAGGCCGGCGACGGACACGGGGACGAGCTGCCAGGCGCGGTCGAGCGCCGACCCGATGGGTCCCAGCACGCGCTTCAGCCCCCGCCTCATCCTGCCTTCGCCTCCAGTCCCGGCCGCCCCACGACAACCGCCCGGGCGCGCCGCATCATCCCTGGCCCCTGCCTTCCGCGCCAGGGGGTTGTCCGATGCGTCGACGCGATCAGGGGTCGCCCAGCACCACGATGGGATCGCCGAAGTAGCCGGCGCGGTCGACGGCCACCTGCGGCCGCGGGGTGGCGGTGACGATGCTGAGGTAGCGCGCCACGGCCGGCAGGGCGATCTGGGCCGGGCGGTCGGTCTGCGGGGGCAGCTCGCCCTGCAGGAAGGCCGCGCCATCGACCAGGACCCAGAAGGCGATGGCCTGGTCGCCGCCGTTCCCGGCCCGGAACTCGAAGTGGGTCGTCAGCCGGCCGGTGTAGGTGCGCATGGCCGCCAGGTCGAAGGTGATGCCGTAGGAGGGCGGCAGCTCGAGCCAGGCGTGGTCCAGCACCTCCTCGTACGCGGGCGCCCCGGGCACGTCGCCGGGGAAGGGCACCAGCCCGGCGGGGCCGTTGCCGTGGCGGCCGGGGCCGCTCGGATCGATGGCGCCGAAGTCGAAGCGCACCCCGGGGGCCACCGTCGTCGGCGCGTCCTCGGCTGGCAGGAAGACGCCGGCGACGAGGGGCGCGGCCGAGGGGACGAACACCCCGGGGTCCACCACGATGGGCCGGGGCGAGGCGGCCGCCCCCGGCAGACCGGGCCGATCCCCGCGCCCACCGATGCTGGCGTCGGCCAGGTCGATGAACGGCAGGTCGGCCCCCAGAGCCTCGTCCGCGCGGCCGTCGCAGTCGTTGTCGAGCCCGTCGTACAGCTCTTCGGCGGGCACCACGTCGCGCACGCAGATCTCGGCGCCGCCCTGGCAGACGTTGCGGCCGCTGGCGCAGATGCCGGCCTCCTCCGTCTGGCAGCGGGTGGCCTGGTGGTCCTCGTCGGTGCGCCCGTCGCAGTCCTCGTCCACGCCGTCGCAGCGGTCCACCGCGGCGGGCTCGGCCTGGGTGACGCACTTCATCTCGCCCTCGACGCAGCGCAGGCGCCCGTCGGCGCAGCGGCCGAGGGCCTCGGTGCGGCAGGGCTCGCCGCCGATGGCCTCGTCGACCACCTCGTCGCAGTCGTTGTCGCGGCCGTCGCAGGCCTCCTCCGTGGGCTCCACCCCGCCCGAGCACGCGCCGAAGCGACCATCCCGGCAGAACTGCCGCCCCATCCGGCACTCCCCGACGTCGGTGCCGCAGTCGCGATCCTGACCCGACTCGCAGACGCAGCCCTCGTCGACGGTGCCATCGCAGTCGTTGTCGGCGTCGTCGCAGAGGCCCGGCCCCTCCTCGGGGGCGTAGGGCTGGGTGGCCTGGGCGCCGTAGTCGCAGGGGCGGTAGGCCCCGCCGACGCAGGGGTGGCGGGTGCCGCGGCAGACGCCGCGCTGGAGCGGGCAGGCGATGAGCGGGACGGACTCGTCGATGGTGCCGTCGCAGTCCTCGTCGGTGCCGTCGCACGTCTCGGGGGCCTCGCACGCGGGCACCCCCTGGTCGGGGACCGCCGCGTCGATGGCCGCGTCGCGGGTGGGGGGCAGGGCGTCGATGGGGGCTTCCCGGGCCGCGTCGCGCACCTCGAGGGCGGGGCGTTCGGGGAAGGCGGGCAGGCAGCCGCCGAGCAGGAGGGCCAGCGGCAGGAGGCGCGGCATGAGGGCTCCAGGGGCCGGTTCGGCCAGGAGCTTACTCCATCGGGTCGACCGCGAAGATGCCGATGTCGATCCACTCCTGGCTGCGGGAGAGCACGCCGTCGAAGATCTTGTCCTGCCAGGCGCCGTTCTTCCAGTGCTGGATGCGGGCCTTGATGCGGGTGTCGACGGGCGGGCCGCAGAAGACGTGGGCGCGCACGCAGAACCGGCCGCTCTGGCCCGCGTTCAGCTTGAAGACCTCGGGGCCGCGGCCCTCGTTGTCCCAGACCTCCATGGCGCCGTAGCTGGAGCGGCCGCGCTGGCCGTCGTAGTAGCTGCCCTGGTAGGTCTCTTCCTGGTTGAAGTTCCAGACGTACAGGTCGACGTCGACGTTGTCCTGGTCCCACATGAGGGTGATGGTCATGGGGCTCGTGTCCACCACGCAGGGGGTGTCGACGCGGACCAGCTCGCTCTCGTTGCCGTTCTCGCTCTCGGTGTCCAGGTCGAGCTGGTAGCGCTCCACGGCGCCGCTCAGGAACCAGTTCTGGAAGTCGCCCTCGCTGCTCGTGATGACGCCGTTGACCAGCTTCACCTCGATGTTGGTGACCTTGCCCTCGAGGCCCTCGGCCTCGCACTGGCTGGAGCCCTGCTGCACCCGGACGAACGCCGAGGAGACGCTCGGGTCGCTGAACCGGCCGCGGATGCGGATGGCGCCGCCGTCCCGGACGATGGGCAGGTCGGCCTCGATGAGCGCCTCGTCGGAGCTGGCGTCGGCCAGCACGTTGCCCAGGGCGTCCTCGATGATGAAGCTCTCCCACCGGCCGGTGATGGGCTCGGCGGGGGGCGTGAGCTCCTCGGGGGGCAGGGGATCCGCCTCGGTCACGCCGCCGCCGGGGCCGGTGGGCGCCGTGTCCTCCGGGGGGACCTCCATCACGAAGTTGGCCCGGAAGCGCAGCTTGGTGCCGAGCAGGCCGTCGCCCCCGTCGCTGGAGTCCACCACCGGGCTCAGCGCCGAGCGGAGGCTGACGGTGCCGTCGTCGAGATCCATGCCGGCGATGGCCTTGGAGGCGCCGCCCTTGCTGGCGACGACGATGAGGGCGTCCCCGGGCAGGTCGGGGATGCTGTAGCGGCCGTCGGGGCCCGTCAGCGCGATGCCGGCGACGCGATCCTCGCGGCCCTCTTCGGCGTCCAGGCGCTCGATGTTGACGCGGGCGCGGTAGGTGTTGGCGTCCAGCCGGTTGCCGTCGGCCCGCTCGCTGCTGAAGTACTCGAGGTTGCGCGAGAACGGGTAGACCCGCACCACCGCGTTGGCGACCGGCCGACCCTGCGGGTCGCGCACGACGCCGTCGATGGAGGCGAGGTCTTCCGTCAGGCCGCAGCCAGTGACGAGGGCGAGTGGCAGGAGCGAGAGCCAGCGGTTCATGGACGCCTCCGAGACCGATTCGGTGACCTGGGTCGCCAGGCGTGGTCTGTCCATCCATCCGAGGCGGGATGCCCAGCGGTGGTGGCCCCAACATCCTGGCGAGGTTCGGCGCGCCTGACGAGCCCCACCGCATCGCATTCAGCCGGGGATGGAATTTTATCCGGCCGGCCCGGAACACCGGGCGAGGGGCGCCCGGGTCTCGCGTGGACGGTCGGGTTCATGGCAGGCTCAGGCCCCAGTCGCAGCCCGGGGAGGCCCCGGGGAGGAGCGCGTCCTGTCCGATCCACGCCCGCGCGCCGGCCGGTTCCTCGCCGGCCTGGTGGCCCTCGCCCTGGCGAGCGGGCTGTCCGTGGGGGCGGCCGCGCCCGCGCCGGGGCCCCAGATCATCGGCGTCCGCCTGGTGGGGGAGGCCACCGAGGGGCTGCCCGCCCTGCTCGACGAGCTGCTCGGGCAGCGGGACGGGGAGAAGACGTTCGTCGCCTGGGTGCGGCGGGCCGAAGAGGTGGCCGGCGTCGGCACCCTCGACGTGCTCAGCCAGGCCGTCGACGCCACCCGGGATGCCCGCGCGCGCGTCGTGGTCCTGCATGATCCCACCCCGCGGCGCGTGTCGAACGTGGCCTTCGTCATCGACGGCGCGGCCATGGACGCCGAGGCCGCGTGGCGACTCTGGCGCCGCATCGACGCCGACGAGGGCCTGGAGAGCCAGGCCGGTCGGCGCCACCACCCCTACCTGGTCGGCGTCGACCGGCGGGCGATCCAGGCGTGGTACCAGGACCAGGGCTTCCGCGAGGCGGGCGTCACGGTGGACGTGAAGGTGGACGGCGGCCTCGTCGACGTCACCTGGCAGGTGCAGCGCGGGCCGCGCTATCTCATTGAGACCGTGGACTATTCCGCGTTGCCGGAGCGCTTCCGCGGGCCCGCCGCCCGCGCCACCGAGGCGCGCCCCGGCCAGCCGCCGTCGGCCAGCCGTGTGCGCCGCGACGAGAACGCCGTGCGCGACGTGCTGTGCCAGGCGGGCTTCCCGCGGGCCGAGGCCCATGTGGCCGAGCTGGTGGGCCCCGTCTCCCCCGAGGGCGGCCGGCCGGTGACGCTCCGCTTCATCGCCGACGTGGGGCCGTTCGTCCGGACCGGCCCCGTCCAGGTCGCGGGGCGCCTCGTGCCCCGCTTCCTGCTGCAGACGCTGCCCCTGCAGGAGGGCCAGCCCTTCTGCCCGAGCCAGGTCGAGGCCACCCGGGACATCCTGCGCGACTTCCTGAAGGACAACGGGGTGCCCGATCCCCGCATCGTCGTCGAGGCGCGGACGTGGCTGAAGGCCGACGGCCGCCGGGTGCAGGCGGTGACGTTCGACATCCGCCAGCTCGCCGACGCTCGGGTGGAGCGCATCTGGTTCGGCGGCAACCTGGTCACGCAGCCAGCCATCCTGCGCCAGCTCCTGGCCATCGCCGAGGGCGACCTGTACCGGCAGACGGCGGTGGACGCGAGCGTGCAGGCCATGCGCCGCAGCGGGCTCTTCCAGAAGGTCGACGTCGACATCATCGCCGGCAGCGCGCCCGACCGCGTGCACCTGCGCTTCCGCGTGCAGGAGCGCAAGGTGTTCCGCGTAGACGTCAGCTCGCGGACGCTGACGCTCTACAACATGGACGTGGGCGCCTGGCCCGGCGACATGCGCGACGTGGAGCACGGCCACGCCTTCCGGGGCGGCGGCCAGCGGCTCGACCTGCTGGGCGACACCAGCAACTTCGGCGTGAAGTGGCGCGACGACTTCCTGACGCGCCTGCTGGTCGCGCGGGCGTCGGCCGTCCGCTCGACGGCCTCCAACGCGGCCTTCGAGGAGCAGTGGATCAACCTCGACGCCGGCCTGGGCCTGAAGGCGGCGGAGGGGGCCCTCATCGGCGTGCTGTTCGGCCAGGTCGAGTGGACGCGCTCGGAGCGGGACAAGTCGGCCGGCGCCGTCGTGCTGGACGGCGACACCCTCACGGGCGCGGTGGGCTTCGACGGGCGCATGGACTTCACGCGCCGCGACGACGAGCGCATCCAGTACCTCGGGCTGGAGCTGAGCACGGTCGTGCGGGCGGGCACCGATCTGGCGGGCGAGTCCGTCCGCTGGCTCGATGACACCACCCGCCTGCGCCTGCACCTGCCGCTGTGGCAGACGCGCCGGCGCCAGCACTGGGTGCTGCGCCTCACCGCCCGCAACCGCGGCGTCTTCGCGGCCACCGCCGACGGCAGCCTGCAGGGCCACCAGCGCCTCTTCCCGTCGGCGCGGGGCTACTCGGGCAGCTCCATCGGGGTGGAGTTCCCCGGGGCCGAGGGCGACGCCGTGCTCCTCGGTGGGCTCCACGCCGTCGACGGCTCCGCCGAGATCCGCATCCCGCTGCCGTTCGGCCGGCGCAACGCCATCGCCCCGTTCGTCGACGCCGCCGCCGTGTCGGATGACGTGAAGGCGCTGTTCCAGCTGGAGGACGTGAAGACGTCGGCGGGCCTGGCGGTGACGTTCAGCCTCTTCGACGAGCGCATCGAGGGGTCGGTCTGGGGGGCCTGGCCCCTCGACCCCGACGCCGACGCCGAGTACGTGGGCGGGAGCTTCGGCGGCAGCTTCTGATCCCCGCGGCGAGGCGGCATGATGCGGCCCCCGGGCCGCGACGACGAGGAGGGGCGATGGACGACATCAAGGGCAAGCTGCAGGTGATGATGGTCAGCGTCAGCCTGGTCGCCGCGGTGGCCGTTGGCTTCGCGCTGCACTGGCTGCAGCCGGTCATGATCCCGCTGGTCCTCGCCGTCCTGCTCATGTACGGCCTCGCGCCCCTCGTCGACTGGATCATGGCCCGCGGGCGGGTGGGGAAGGGGGTCGCCATCCTCGTCGCCCTGCTCTTCTCCGTCCTGGGGCTCCTCGCGGTGGCCGAGCTGGTGGAGGTCTCGGTGCGCTCCCTCGCCGAGAACAAGGGCATGTACGCGGCCCGCGCCCAGGAGCTGTCGACGCGCCTGTCGGGGTGGCTCGAGCGCTTCGGCTTCGACCCCGCCCAGGCGAGCATGGGGGAGAGCCTGCGCGCGCTGCCGGTCAGCAAGTGGGCGTCCGGCCTGGCGAACGGGCTGCTCGGCCTCGTCTCCAACGGCTTCCTGGTGCTGATCTTCCTGATCTACCTGCTGCTCGGGCGCAGCCCGGCTCCCGCCGAGGGCGGCGGCCTCGGCGCCGAGATCGAGCGCCGCGTGAAGCGCTACATCGTCGTGAAGGTGGGCCTGTCGCTGCTCACCGGCGCGGCCGTCGGCGGCATCCTCATGGTGCTGGGCGTCGAGCTGGCGGTCGTCTTCGGCCTCTTCGCCTTCTTCCTGAACTTCATCCCCAGCCTGGGCTCCATCGTCGCCACCCTGCTGCCGCTGCCCGTCGTGTTCTTCGACCCCGCGGCGAGCACCACGACGGCCCTCCTCGCGGTGGCGCTGCCGGCCACGGTGCAGGTCGTCATCGGCAACGTGCTGGAGCCGCGCATCATCGGGGAGAGCCTGCAGCTCCACCCCGTCACCATCCTGGTGGCGTTGATCTTCTGGGGCATGCTCTGGGGCGTGGCCGGCATGATCCTGGCCGCGCCGGTGACGGCCGTGCTGAAAATCCTGTTTGATCACCTGGAGTTGACGCGGCCGGTGGCGCGCCTGATGGCGGGGAAGCTGTCGGGCCCCTGAGGCCTGGCGCTACAGCGCGGGCAGCAGCAGCGGCACCTGGCGGGGATCGACCTGCGCCGCGTCGAGGGCGGCGGCCTGCTCGGTGAAGGCCACCAGCAGGCAGGCCAGCGTCTCCTCCTGCCCGTCGCCCACTTCGGCCCACCACCGCGCGGCCAGCGCGCGCGCCTCGGGGCGCAGGCGGCGGTCGCCGAAGAGGGCCTCCAGGGCGGCCGGGAAGGCCGGGATCTCCAGGGGGCCGAAGCCCGTCCGATCGAGCGCGGCCCGGGCCAGCCCCGTGGCCAGCCACGCGCCCACGCCCACCTCGACCGGCCGGTCATGGCGCGCGGCCACCTGCGTCAGGGCGGCCAGCATCCGGCCCCACGCGCTCGCCCGGGCCCACTGGCCGGGGCCGATGGGGCCACCGTCGGGCGTCTGCGGGTGCCGCGCCGTCAGCGCCGCGCCCCACGCGTGCCACAGGGGCACGTCCAGCGCCCCCACGGCGTCGTCCCCCTGGCGCAGCAGCGGCCGCAGCTCCCGCCGCCGCAGCGGCGCGGCCGCCGCCACCATGCGGGCGTACCCGGTGCGGAAGACCACCGCGGGGCCATGGGTCAGCAGGGCCAGGGCGTCCGTCCGGGCGTCCGTGCCCCCGAAGGCGTCCAGGCCCAGGACGAGCCCGGCGCGCAGGCGGTGCAGCGTCTCGGCCTGGCCCTCGAGGTCCCAGGGCTCGCGCCGGTCGGCCGAGAGGGCCATGTTGGCCGCGTAGCCGAGCTGGGCCACCAGGCGGTCGGCGGCGTCGGCGTCCAGCGTGCCGAGGGCCTCGGCCAGCCGGTGCTCGGGCTGCACCACGCTCGTGAGCCAGTGGCGGGCCCCGGGGGCGTCGTCGGTGGCCGCGGCCGCCGTCTTCGCCTCGGGCGGGGGCGGCGCGTAGATGGCCAGCGCGTCGTACAGGTCCACGTAGCCGCGGTCGGCCAGCCGGCCCGTCCGCCAGCGCAGGGCGTCCTCCTGCAGCGACGAGTCGAGGGCCGCCGAGGCCCCGATGAGCAGGTCGATGCAGTAGACGGGCGCCGTCCGCATGAGCCAGTCGAGGAAGACCTTGATGGGCAGGTCGCGCTCGCCCGGATCGGGGAAGCAGATGCACAGCCGGCCATCCGGCGTCATCACGTGCTCGACGTCCGGCGGATCGAAGTCCTCCGGCTCCTCGACCACGATGGTCTGGATGGAGCGGCGGATGATCCAGTTGAGCAGCTCGTCGTCCAGGTCGATGAGGCGCTTGCCCAGCACGTCGGGCCCCGCCGCCATCAGGGCGCGCAGCCACGGATCCGTCCGCTCGATGGAGAGCTCGTCGCCCACCCAGATCTCGGCGTCGAGCAGCCCCTGCACCTGCTCGCCGCTGGCCATCGCCAGGACGTCGGTGGCGTCCTCCAGGCCGATGCGATGCAGGGCGCGGTGCAGGTCTTCCACCGGCAGCATCGGCACCAGGCGCGGCGCGTCGGCGGGGTCGATGAAGGCGTCGAGCAGCTCGTTGCCGGAGCGCGCGCGCTCCAGCTCCCCCCGCCACGCCTCGAAGCGGACCCGGGGGGCCAGCCGCGGGGCGTGATCCCGATCGGGCAGGGCCAGGGCGCGATCCTGCGCCTGGCCGATGGCGATCTCGGTCGGGGAGGGGGGCCGGTGGCGGGTGCTCACGGCCGGGCGGCCCGCGCCCGCTGCACCACCTGGACGGCGTTGGCCTTCAGCCAGCGCACGCGCGCCGTCTGCACCAGGGGCGAGGCCTCGCCCGCGGCGGCGCGGGTGTGGTCGGCGGCCTCCTCGGCGTCGGCGTCGTCGGCGCCCTCGGCGTCCTCGACCTCCTCCTCGGCCTCGTCCTCCAGCTCCACGGGGGCGGGGGCCTGCACGGCGGGCGCCGCGACGGCGACCTCGTCCGCCGGGCTCACCGCGGCGGCCGGATCGGCGGCCACGGCCTCGGCCAGCAGGGCGGCCAGGTCGGCGATGGCGGCCTTGCGGCCCCGGAACCAGACCTTCTCGTAGCCCTCGAGCAGCACGTTGCGCTTGTCGAAGGCCACCACGCGGCCCAGGACGACCTCCATGGGCTCCAGCGTGCGGGCCAGCTCGGGATCGCCGACCCAGCGGTCGCGCTCCAGCAGCCGGTCGCGCAGGCGCACGCCCTTGCCGGGCTTGCACTCGATGACCTCGTGCAGGCTCAGCCAGCTCTGGGCGAGGGCCTGGCGCAGGGCGTCCTGGCGCTGCCCCGACAGATCGTCGGCGCTCTCGGCCGTCGCGATCAGCGCGCGCTCGTCCACCACCACGTCGAACAGCGCGATCTGCTCCCCGATGGCGGTGCCCAGGGCGTCATCGCCCCCGAGGGCCGCCATGGCCGCCTGCACCGGCTCGGCCTGGCGGGCCGCCTCGCGCACGGCGGTGCGCAGGCCGGTGGCGTGGAAGGCGACCCACTGGGCCAGGGTGGCGAGGCTGCGGCGCTCGCGCACGCGGGCCTCGTCCTCCTCCAGGTGGCACTTCTTGTACTTCTTGCCGCTGCCGCAGTGGCAGACGTCGTTGCGGTTGAGCTTCATGGCCACTCCGTCCGAAGAGTCAGAAGAGGTACGTCACGGCGAGGCCGAGCCGCTTGAGGTCGTCGCGCAGCTTCGCCTCCAGGGCGAGCTGCACCTGGGGGATGATGTCCACCCCGGCGACGAACGAGCCCAGCAGCCCGAACTCGGTGTCCGTGGGACCGTTGTCGATGTAGGTCACCGCCAGGCCCAGAGACACCCCGAGGAAGAGCTCCCGGTCGTCGGTGATGCGGAAGTGGTGCGAGGCCACCACCGCCGGATCGACGCCGAAGAGGAAGACGTTGCTGGTGTTGAGCAGCGAGCCCTGGCCCATGACGGCCAGCTCCACCGCGTCGCCCGTGTCCTGCTGCCGCAAGAACCGGAACTTGGCCCCGCCCTCGACCTCGAACCCCGTCTCGTTGAGCTCGTTGCCCACCACCACGATGGCGGCCCGGGCGTTGGCCTCGAGGTCGGGCAGCAGGCCGAAGCGGGCGAGGCCCTGGAAGTCGAAGATCTCGTCGCCGGCGGCGATGGCGAGGCCGGCCTCGACGCGCCCGGGATCCGTGGGCCGGGCGTGATCGAAGCCGAGGATGCCGACGGCCCCGGCAGGGACCGCCCAGAGCGACAGCGAAAGGATCAGGAACGCGCGCATCGCGCCTCCGCGCAGCCGACCGGGGGGGCCGGACGCTACCAGGAGACCGCGGTGCGGGCAAGCACGACGGCACCGCCCCACCGGCCCGGCGCCGATGTGGGGGCGTGTGCGCGCGAAGCCTGACGCCGACGCCCGCATGGTGGCAAGATGCGGCCGGAGGGCAGGGCAGCGCCGGCCGCACCCGCCCCCGGAGGCCCGCGCGCGTGGCCTCGCCGGTGATGGAGGACTGCCGTGATCACCCTGGACGCCCTGCACGCCGAGGGCCTCGACTGGCTGCTGGACTCGAGCTTCCTGGGCAAGCTCGCCCCGGCTGACCAGGCCGCCCTCCTCGCCGACGCCACCCTGCAGGACTTCGTGGTGGGGGCCGTGCTCATCGAGCCGGGCCGCGCGGGCCGCTCCGTCGACCTCGTCGTCGCCGGCCAGGCCACCGTCAGCCGCGATGACGACGGCGCCGAGCACGTCATCGCCCGCGTCGGCCCCGGCCACCTGCTGGGCGAGCGCGCCCTGCGCCAGGGCCAGACGACCTACGCCCGCGTCGTCGCCAGCAGCCCCATGCGCACCCTGCGCATCCCCGGCGAGCGGTTCCGCGAGCACCTGCGCACCGTGGCCGCCCTGGCCCGCTACGTGGACGATCTGATCGTCCTGCGCGACCGGCAGACCGAGCTGCTGAGCCTGCTGCTCCGCGAGCCGGTGCTGCGCTCCCTGGGCCGGGACGGCCTGGAGCGCCTGCTGCAATCTGGCGAGATCGTTCGGTTTTCCACCGGTGAGCGCGTGGTGGAGGCGGGCGACCGGGGCGGTGACGTCTTCCTCCTGGTCAAGGGCCGCGTCGGCGTCTTCGCCCCTACCGCCGGCGGCGGCCGCGAGCGCGTCGCCACCGAGGGGCCGGGCTGGCTCTTCGGCCACGCCTCCGTGCTGCTGGACGTGCCCCGCACCGCCGACATCGAGGCCGCCGAGGCGTGCGAGCTGCTGCGCGTCAGCGACCGCGCCTTCATGGATCTCATCGCCCGCAACCCGCCGCTGTACCGCCGCCTGTACCAGCAGCTCGCCAGCCTCGATCTGCGCGCCCAGGAGGCCCGCTCGCGCTCCCGCGGGCCCATGGTCGTCGTCGTGTGGAGCGGCCACGCCGGCATCGGCACCACCACGCTGGCCCATGGCGTCGCCCACGCCCTCGCCATCGAGCGCCGCGTCCTCCTCGTCGACCTCGCCGGCGCCCGCACCGCCGAGCGCCTCGGCGCGACCGTCGCCGACGACACGGTGGCCGGCGTCGCCATCCAGCGCCTCGCCTCGCCGCCGGGCGGCGTGCCCGTCATCTGGCCCGTGGACCGGGGGGACGCCGTGGCGCTGGTCGAGGGCCTCGCCGCCCTCGGCGGCTCCGGCGAGTGCCTCGTGGTCTCCCCCGACGACGCCCGCTCCCCGGAGCCGGGCCTGGTGGCCGCCGCCGAGAGCCTCATCCACCTGCGCTGGGCCCGCGACACCTCCAGCACCCTGGCCCTGTCGAACCTGGGCTTCCGCATCGACGCCGTGCGCCTGGAGGACGGCCACGAGCTGCCCCTCGCCACCCACCGCGACGCCGTGCGCATCCCCGAGGACCGCGTCACCGGCGCCCGCTTCTGGCGCACTGGCGACGCCGCCGCCCTCATCGACCACGCCACGCCCATGGGACGCGCCGCCCACCGCCTCGTCCGCGTGCTCACCGGCCGCACCGTCGGCGTGGCCCTCGGCGGCGGCGGCGCCCTCGGCTTCGCCCACCTCGCGCTCCTGCAGGCCCTCGAAGAGGGGGGCGTCCCGGTCGACTACCTGGCCGGCGTCTCCTTCGGCGCCGTCGTCGGCGCCCTCTACGCCGCCGGCGGCCTGCCCCTGGCCCGCGAGCTCCTCGCCCGCCGCGGCACCCTGCGCCTGCTCTCCGGCCTGAGCACCCTGAGCCTCGATCCGCTCACCCTCTGGATCCGCCGCCTCACCCACGGCCGCACCCTCGGCACCACCGAGATCCCGTTCTTCCCCGTCGCCCTCGACGTCGTGAACGGCGAGGAGGTCGTCATCACCCGCGGCACCCTCGCCGACGGCGTGCGCGCCTCCAGCTCCTTCCCCGGCATCTTCCCCGCCACCCGCCGCGGGGTCGCCCGCCTCGTGGACGGCGGCATCATCAACAACGTCCCCGCCTCGGTGGTCTGGGACGCCGGGGCCGACTTCATCATCGCCTCCAACATCATCCCCCGGCACCCGGTGGGCCGCGATCCCGTCTTGGGCCGCGACCTGGGCTCGCGCCTCCGCAGCGCCACCACCGCGCGCCTCGACGACCTGCTGCGCTCCGTCTTCCTGCTCATGTCCCAGACGGGCCGCGACCGCGCCACGCTGGCCGACCACGTCTTCGACCCCGACATCGAGGGCTTCAACCTGTACGACTTCCACCGGGGCGACGTGATCTACCAGCGGGCCCTGGAGCGGGCCCGGGCGGCCCTGCCCGACATCAAGGCCGACCTCGAGGCCGACCGCGCCATGGGGCTGGCCCGTTGAGCCGCTTCCCCGAAATCACCCGTGATCACCTGGGGTTGCTGGCCTGCCCCGCCTGCCGGGGCCCCCTCGGCCACGCCGGCGAGGCCCTGGTCTGCGGGGGCTGCGCCGCGCGCTGGCCCATCCGCGGCGGCCTCGCCCGCCTCTACCGCGAGGCCGAGGTCCGCCCCCGCGACCGCCTGATGCGCCTGTTCTACGACGGCCTCCCGAGCCTCCACGACCCCGCCGTGCGCCTGCTGCTGCCCGTCATCCAGGGGGTGTCCGAGGCCGAGACGCGGCGCCCCATCATCGACGCCCTCGCCCTCGACGATCTGCCCACCGACCGCCCCGTCCGCGTCCTGGAGACGGGCATCGGCTGCGGCGCCAACGTGGGCCTCGTGCACGACGCCCTCCCGCCGGGCGTCACCGTCGACTACTGGGGCCTCGACCTGAGCGTCGGCATGCTGCGCAAGCTGCCCGGGCGCCTCCGCGGCCGCCCGCTGCCCACCGTCGTCCAGGCCGACGCCCACGACCTGCCCTTCGCCACCGGCGCCTTCGACCGCGTCTTCCACGTCGGCGGCCTCGGCGGCTTCGGCGATCCCGGCCGCGCCCTCGCCGAGATGGCCCGCGTCGCCCGCCCCGGCACCCCCGTCGTCGTCGTCGACGAGCAGCTCGACCCCGGCTTCCGCGCCGGCCTCGTCCGCCGCGCCCTCTTCCGGGCCGTGACGTTCTACGATCGCCACCCCCACGCCCCCGTGGACGCCCTCCCGCCCGGGGCCACCGCCGTGCACAGCGGCCAGGCGAGCCCCTGCTTCTACCTGCTGCGCTTCGAGATGGGCGAGCAGCCCTGACGCGCCCATCGATCTTGCGCGCCCCCTCGACTATGCTCCGCGCCATGTTGACCGGACGCCGCATCCACCTCTGCGTCGGCGGGGGCATCGCCGCCTACAAGGCCGTCGAGCTGGCCCGCGCCCTCCAGCGCGCGGGCGCCCAGGTCCAGGTGGCCATGACGCCCAACGCCCAGGCCTTCGTCGGCCCCCTGACGTTCCAGGCCATCACCCACGCCCCCGTCCTGACGCGCACCCTCGACGCCAGCGAGGAGATGGCCATCGGCCACATCGAGTTCGCCCAGGAGTGCGACGCCCTGGTCGTAGCGCCGGCCACCGCCAACCTCATCGGCAAGGCCGCCAACGGCATCGGGGACGAGGTCGTCTCCACCGTCCTGCTGGCCGCGAACGTGCCGGTCATCGTGGCCCCGGCCATGAACAGCTTCATGTACGCCCACCCGGCCGTCGCGGCGAACCTCGAGCGATTGCGCGGCTTTGGCTGGCATGTCGTCGAGCCGGACAGCGGCGAGCTGGCCTGCGGGCATGTGGGCCCCGGCCGCCTCCCCGATCCCGAGGCCATCGTGGCGGCCGTCGCGGCGGCCCTGACCCCGGCCCCCACGCCCCTCGCCGGGCGCACCGTCGTCATCGCCGCCGGCCCCACGCGGGAGCACCTCGATCCCGTCCGCTTCCTCTCCAACCCGTCGAGCGGCCGCACCGGCTTCTCCCTCGCCGCCGCCGCCCAGCGCGCCGGCGCGCGCGTCGTCCTGGTGCACGGCCCCGTGGCCCTCGCGCCGCCCGCCGGCGTCGAGGCGGTGCCCATCACCAGCGCCCGCGAGATGGACGCCGCCGTCCGCGCCCACGCGGCCCAGGCCGACGCCGTGGTCATGACGGCGGCCGTCGCCGACTGGCGCCCCGCGGTCGAGTCGACCGTCAAGGAGCACAAGGCCGGCGACGTGAAGGTGGTGGAGTTCGTCCGCAACCCCGACATCCTCGCCGGCCTCGGCGCCGCTCGGACGGGCAGCCGCCCCGTGCTCGTGGGCTTCGCCGCCGAGACGGGGGATCCCATCGCCTCCGCCCGGGGCAAGCTCACCCGCAAGGGCGTCGACCTCATCGTCGCCAACGACGTCTCGGCCCCCGACTGCGGCTTCGAGGTGGACACCAACCGCGTCTGGCTCGTGAGCGCCACGGGCGAGGAGTCCCTGCCGCTCCAGGCCAAGACGGCCATCGCCGACCGCCTGGTGGCCTGGATCGCGGCCCGCCTGGAGGCCACGCCATGAGCACCGTCGGCGCCGAGCTGGCCGCCTGGGTCGCCGCCACCCGCGGGGCCCTGGAGTGGCTCATCGAGACGGGGGAGGCGGAGCTCGACGTCCCGGCCGACTTCGTCGTGCCGCCCCTCGGCCGCATCGCCGCCATCGCGCCGCCCGCTGGCGTCCCCTCGGCGCCCGCCCCGGTCGAGGAGCCCGAGCTGCAGTCCGTCCTGGAGCGCAGCCCCGGCGTCCCGGGCCTGCCCCCGCAACCCCGCGACTTCGCTGCAGAACTCGCCGGCGTCGCCAGCGACGTGGGCCCCGCCGAGACGACGTTCATCGACAGCCCCTCGCTCCTGGAGGGCCCCGCCGAGGCGGCCCTCGTCTTCGGCTGGCCGGGCGTGCGCGTCGCCTTCGTCGCGGGGCCCATCCCCGACGACGCCCCCGCGTCGCTCATGGCCGAGGTCGGGCAGCTCGTCGAGCGCATGGCCCAGGCCATCAAGCTGGGGCTCGGGCAGGTCTTCTTCGGCTACCTCGCCGGCCCCGACGGCGAGCGCCCCTCGGCCCCCGCCGCCCGCCGGGCCATCCGCCGCCAGCTCGCCGTGGCCCGCCCGGAGGTCATCGTGGCCCTGGGCGACTTCGCCACCCGCACGCTCTGCGGCAGCGACGACTCGTTCAAGCGCCGCCGGGGCACCTGGCACGACTTCGAGGGCGTGCCCGTCATGCCGACGTTCCACCCCGAGGCCATGATCCAGGGGGCCGACAGCCAGCGCCTCAAGGCCGCTGTCTGGGACGATCTCAAGAAAGTCATGCGCCGGCTCAACGGCGCTCCCAAGCCAGGCTGAGGTTGCCGTGTCCAGCAACACCGAGTCCGCGCCCGCCTTCCTGGGCGACTTCATCCATGGGGCCTTCGTGCCGCCCGCCGGCGGCGAGCCCTTCTCGTCCCACGATCCCGCCCGCGACGGCGCCGTGGTGCTCACCGCCCTGGCCGACGCGTCGGCCGTGGACGTGGCCGTCGCCGCCGCCCGCCGCGCCGCGGGGGCCTGGGGCCGCCTGAGCCTGAAGGAGCGCGCCGCCCACCTGCTGCGGGTCGCCGAGCACGCCAAGGCCTTCGAGCCCGCCATGGCCGACGCCATCACCCGCGAGATGGGCAAGCCCATCGCCGAGTCCCGCGGCGAGGCCGGCTCCGTGGCCGCCAAGATCCACACGACCATCGCCCAGCTCTCCCACGAGCTGCCGGCGGCCGCGCCCGGCGCCCCCGGGGAGCAGCGCTTCCACGCCCTCGGCGTGGTGGCGGTCATCGGGCCGTTCAACTTCCCGGTCCACCTCGTCAACACGCACATCATCCCGGCGCTGCTCACCGGCAACACCGTCGTGGTGAAGCCCTCCGAGGTCACCCCGCTCGCGGGCCAGCGCTACGCCGAGCTCTTCGCCGCGGCCGGCCTGCCCCCCGGCGTCTTCAACCTCATCCACGGCCTGGGCGCCCACGGCGCGGCCCTCGCCGGCCACCCCGACGTCGATGGCGTCATCTTCACGGGCAGCTACGCCACCGGCCGGCGCATCCGCCAGGCCACCTTCGACCAGCCCTGGAAGAAGGTCAGCCTCGAGCTGGGGGGCCGCAACCCCGCGGTCGTCCTCGACGACGCCCACCTCGATCAGGCCGTGCGCGAGATCCTGCTGGGCGCCCTGCTCTCCAGCGGGCAGCGCTGCACCGCGACGTCCCGCGTCATCGCCACCGCCGGCATCGCCGAGGCCCTGCGCGCCCGCCTCGCCCAGGCCTTCGCCGCCGTCGTCCCCGGCGATCCCATGGATCGCGACACCCTCGTCGGCCCCCTGGCCAGCCTCGGCGCTCGCGACCGCTTCATGGGCCTCCTCGCCGCGGCCCGCGCCGAGGGCGCCGTCCCCGTCGTCGAGAGCCGCGCCCTGCCCGGCGGCGCCTTCGTCACCCCCAGCCTCTACCAGGTCCGGGGCGACGAGGCCTTCCTGCGCGAGGAGTTCTTCGGCCCGCACCTCGACTTCGAGATCGCCGCCGACGACGAGGACGCCTTCGCCCGCGCGGCTCGCAACCCGTATGGGCTCAGCGCCTCCCTGTTCACCGCCCGCGAGTCCCTGCGCGACGTCTTCTTCGACCGCGTGCGCGCCGGCGTCATCAACTTCAACCGCAGCACCAACGGTGCGTCCGGGCTCCTGCCCTTCGGCGGCACCGGCATGAGCGGCAACTGGCGCCCGGCGGGCTCCCTGGCCCCGCGCCTCTGCACCTACCCCGTGGCCGTCATGGCCGAGCCCTTCGGCCGGCTGACGCCCCACGCCGCCCTCGACGACCTCCTGGAGACGACCCGGTGAACCTGCCCCCGCCCCCCGATGAACTGCAGTCCCTCGCCGCCCAGCACCGCCTCGAGGAGGTCGCGGCCCGCTTCGGGCTGCACCTGGAGGTGACGGAGGAGGGCGGCCGCCTGCCCTTCGAGCAGCTCGCCCACGTGCACTTCCAGGGCGACAAGCTCACCCCGAACACGCTGCGGGCGGTGCTCTTCCCCTATGGCCTCGCCACCGACGAGCGCGGCCTGCTGCTGCCCTGGCGGACGGGCCGCCGCAGCGTCGAGGGCTACGAGGACGGGCTCCTCCGCTTCCTGGGCGACCTCCTCATCGAGGATCCTGCCGCCTTCCTGAAGCGCCCCGAGCGCGCCATCCACATCCCGCGCGACGGCTCCCTGCCGCGCTCCGCGGGCTACCTGGCGCGCTTCTACGGCGGCGACTTCCTCCCGCGCGAGAAGAAGGAGCTGGTGGTCGACCTCGCCCGCAGCCAGGGCCCCTTCATGCGCTCCGTCGATGACGATCCCCTCCAGATCGTCGACGCCGCCTCCCAGATCGCCTCGCTGGCCGCGGGCTTCCGCCCCGACGCCGTCCAGGCCGCCCTCGACGAGGGCCGCTTCGACCCGTTCCTGGTGGCCGCGCCGCCCCCCGACAGCCACGAGGCCGAGGGCGTGCTCGAGGCCTTCCGCGACCGCCTCCGCGCCATCGCGCCCCCCGGCCTCGACCACGTCGCCTTCGTGAACGGCGGCGCCGAGGCGAACGAAAAGGCGTTGCACATCGCGCGGATCCACGGCCCCGGCGGCCACCGCGTCCTCGCCTTCACCGGCTCGTTCCACGGCCGCACGCTGCTGTCGCTCTGGGCCACCTACAACCCCGTCAAGCGCGTGCCCTACCAGATCCCCGGCTTCGAGGCGGCCTTCCTGCCGCTGCCCGTCGCCGACGATCCCTACGCCGATCCGGCCATGCCCGACGACTGGCGCCAGGCCTGGGCCCAGCGCGAGGGCAAGCGCCACTGGGACGCCGACGACGACCTCCTGCAGGCCGAGGTGGCGGCCCTCATCGCCCTCGAGACCGAGATCAAGGCCGGCGGCGCCCTGGCCTGCATCATCGAGCCCTACCAGTGCGAGGGCGGCGATCAGGCCCCCACGCGCCGCTTCTTCCACGGCCTGCGCGGCCTGACGCGCGCCTGGGGCCTGCCCCTCATTTTCGACGAGGTGCAGTCCGGCTTCGGCCTCTCCGGCGACAACGTCTTCTGGCACCAGCGCTTCCACCTGCTCGACGCCCACGGCCTGCCCGACGGCCCCGACCTGGTGACGGGGGCCAAGCGCGCCCAGGTGGGCTACGTCGTCTCCCGCTGGCCCGATCCGGCCCTCACCACCAGCCACGCGGCCAGCGTCGTGCGCGGCATCTGCCACCTCGACCTGCTGCAGGGCTCGCCCTCCCACGCCGCCCGCGCCCACGAGCGCCTGGCCGAGCTGGAGGCGAAGTGGGGCCACATCGTGAGCAAGCCCCGCGTCTTCGGCGACGCCTTCGCCTTCGACATGCCCGACGCGAAGTCCGCCAACCACTTGATCGGACAGCGCTTCTACCGCGGCTACATGGTGTACATCGCGGGCGAGCGCACCCTGCGCTACCGCCTCAACCGCGGCATGCGCCCCGAAGAGGTGGACGCCATCTTCGGGGTCATCGACGCCTCGCTGACGGCCCTCGTGGCCGAGGCCGGCGGGGAGGGGCCCGACCTCCTCACCCGCATCGCCAGCTGCGAGCCCGCGCCGTGGGTCGCCCCGCGCCCCGTCCGCCCGACGCGGGCGCCGGCCGTGAGCGCCCACACCATCCTCGCCGACGAGACGACGGCCGCGGCCGACCGCGCGCTGCGCCAGCACGGCCCCCTGGGCGCCATGCACCGCATGCGGGCCGCCGACCACCTGGGCGTCGACGCCGACGCCCCCTTCGCCGCCCACCGCGCCGCCATCGCCGCCGCCGACGCCGACACCTTCTTCTTCCACACCGGCGTCTCCCTCGATCGCTACGCGGCCGACCGCCTGTCCACCCGCGTTCGCCCCCTCACGCTGGCGCTCTTCGACGCCCTGGCCGACGGCATCGAGGCCCTGGAGGCCGAGGCCTACGAGCCCGCCCGCCGCGACTCCCTCAGCTACTTCCGCGGCCTCCTGCAGGCGGACGGCGCCCTCGGCTTCGTCGCCGAGGATGAGCAGGGCGTGGTCGGCTTCACCCTGGGCGCCCCGCTCGAGCTCTGGCCCGACCTGGACGGCCCCCGCCAGGACGCCCTGCGCGGCGCCGGCAACACGCTCTACGGCGCCGACACGACCGTGGCCGCCCGCGCCCGCGGCCGCGGCCTCGGCGAGCGCCTGCGCGTGCTCACGATCCAGGCCGCCCTGCGCGCGAAGCGCCCCGATGGCACCCCTCGCTACGCCTTCATCACCGGCCGCAACCAGGTCGGCGGCGGCGACGCCATGTGGCGCCTCAACCAGCGCTACGGCGCCTACGTCGTGGCGCGCTACAGCGGCCAGTACGGCAGCGAGCAGGGCATGACGCGGTACTACCGCCTGGCCCTCCGCCGCCACGACCGCCGCGCCTTCGCCCCCGCCCCCGAGGTGCACGAGCACCTGGAGTTCGGCGACGGCCTCGCGCTGCCCACCGGCCTCGCGCACCCGGCCCTCGTCCGCGCCCGCGACCTGGGCGTCTTCGACGAGCCGGCCCTCACGAAGCTGACCATCAGCAACTTCATCACGCCCGGATTCGCTCGCTACGCCGAGTACTTGCGCCACATCGCCCCCGAGGGCAACCGGCACCTGTACTTCACGAGCAGCCCCGACGAGCTGGTGGACAAGAGCTTCCGCGTCCTCAAGCACAACCGCCGCGCCGGCCGCATCGCGGTGGGCCTCGACGGCGGCCAGCTCGGCAACGTCACCGCCGTCTCCCGCTCCCTGAGCGGCCACGGCGGCGACAGCGCCGCGGGCGGCTTCTTCGGCTGGCCCACCGTCCCGCACCCGAGCGCCGGCGACACCATCCAGGCCCTCTGGGATCTCGTCGACATCCACGGCGCCGAGGGCATCGTGGGCGTCTACGTCGAGTCGGTTCAGGCCCTCACCGGCCGCACCCTCAGCCCCGCCGCCTGGGACGCCCTGGTGGAGTTCCGTGCCCAGACGGGCATCCCCCTCGCGGTGGTCGAGCACACCACCGCCATGGGCCGCAACGGCCGGCGCTTCTGGTGGGTCGACACCGTCTCCGGCGAGGCCGACGCCGTGCTCTGGTGGGCCGGCGGCCAGATCGGCCACCTGTTCGTGAGCGACGCCGTCTACGTCGACAAGCCCCTCACGTTCATCAGCACCTGGGATGGCGACGAGCTCTCGGCCGCCCGCCTCCTCAACCAGCTCCCCCTGGTCGAGGTGGCCCCCATCGCCGCGCGGGGCGCCGCCCTCCAGCGCGCCCTCGAGGCGGCCGGCCACGGCGACGCGGGGGGCCTCGGCCTCTACCGCGTCCTGCACCTGCCCGGCCACGCCGCCATGGTCCACGCCCGCCTGGCCTGGGGCCGCGTCCGCGTCCGCCGCCACGGCGACGCCCTGCTCATCGCCCCGTCCCTGACCGTCGGCGAGGACGAGATCGCCCGCTTCGGCGACGCCTTGAAGGAGGCCCTGGCCCATGGCTGAGGGCACCCTCGAGGCGCGCCAGCGCCGCCACGTCCTCTCCACCTGGACGCCCCAGGCCGCCGCCAGCCCGGTGCACATCGCCTCGGGCGACGGCGCCGTCTTCTACGACGACCACGGCAACGCCTGGCTCGACTTCGAGAGCCAGGTCTTCAACGCCAACGCGGGCCACGGCCAGCAGGCCATCATCGAGGCCATCCAGCAGCAGGCCAGCACCCTCGCGGTGGCCCACCCGGCCGCCGTCTTCGAGGCCAAGGCCCGCCTGGGCGAGCTCCTCACCGACGTCACCCCGGGCGACATCGACGCCTTCTTCCTCTGCCTCTCAGGCGCGGAAGCCGTTGAAAACGCTTATAAAATCGCCCGGATGATCACCGGCCGCCAGAAGGTCGTCGCGCGCCGCCGCAGCTACCACGGCGCGTCGATGGGGGCCCTCTCGCTCACTGGCGACTGGCGCCGCTGGCCGGCCGAGCCCGGCCTCTGGGGCGTGGCCCGCACCGAAGACCCCTACTGCTACCGCTGCCCCTTCGGCCTGGAGCACCCCGCCTGCGGCGTGCGCTGCGCCAGCCACCTCGAGCACGTCATCGAGATGGAGGGCCCCGAGAACATCGCCGCCGTCTTCATGGAGGGCGTCACCGGCGCCAACGGCGGCTTCATCCCGCCCCCCGAGTACTGGCCCCGCGTCCGCGAGATCTGCGACCGCCACGGCATCCTGCTCGTGGCCGACGAGGTCTTCACCGGCTTCGGCCGCACCGGCAAGTGGTTCGCCGTCGACCACTGGGGCGTCGTGCCCGACCTCATCACCATGGCCAAGGGCATCACCGGCGGCTACGCCCCCCTGGGCGCCGTGGGCCTGCGCCCGCACCTCGCCCGGCACTTCGACGACGCCACCCTCTGGTGCGGCCTGACCAGCTACGCCCACCCGGTGAGCTGCGCCGCCGCCGTCGCCGCCATCGGCGTCTACCAGGACCAGGGCCTCATCGCCCACGCCGCCGCCATGGGCGACGTCCTGGGCGAGGGCTTCGCCACCCTGAAGGCCCGCCACCCGATCATCGGCGACGCCCGCCACCTGGGCCTGCTCGGCACCCTCGAGCTCGTCGCCGACCGCGACACCCGCGCGCCCCTCGTCGGCTACGCCCAGAACCCGGCCCCTGGCAGTCCCCTCGCGCGGCTCAAGGCCGGCCTCAAGAAGCGCCACGTCCACGCCCTCGTGCGGGGCAACACCCTCATGGTCACCCCGCCCCTCTGCATCACCGAGACGCAGCTCCAGGACGGCCTCGCCCGCATCGACGCCGCCCTCGCCGAGGCCGCCGAATGAGCAAGCAACCGAAATCCAAGGTCTTTCCCGACGCCGCCGCGGCCCTCCACGACGTCTTCGACGGCGCCGCCATCATGTCGGGCGGCTTCGGCCTCTGCGGCAACGCCGAGAACTGCATCGCCGAGCTCGCCCGCCGCGACGCCCGCCGCTTGACCATCATCAGCAACAACTGCGGCAACGCCGGCAAGGGCCTCGCCATCCTGCTCCAGCAGCGCAAGGTCGCGAAGGTCATCGGCAGCTTCATCGGCGGCAACCCCGACCTCCAGGCCCAGATGCTCGCCGGCGAGATCGAGGTCGAGCTCTGCCCCCAGGGCACCCTCGCCGAGCGCATCCGCGCCGGCGGCGTCGGCCTCGGCGGCTTCTTCACCCCCACCGGCGTCGGCACCGTCGTCGCCGAGGGCAAGGAGACCCGGGTCATCGACGGCCGCACCTACGTCCTCGAAGCCCCCCTCAAGGCCGACTTCGCCATCATCCGCGCCGAGTACGGCGACCCCTTCGGCAACCTCCGCTTCAAGGGCACGGCCCGCAACTTCAGCCCCCAGATGGCCATGGCCGCCCGCACCGCCGTCGTCGAGGTCGACCACCTCGTCCCCCTCGGCGAGCTCAGCGGCGACGACATCCACCTCCCCGGCGTCTTCGTCCAGCGCATCTTCCAGGGCCGGGACTACGAAGACGCCATCGAGTACCGCACGACGCGGCCGCGGCCGGAGGGCTGACCTACGGGCTGGGCGCGGGCGACCTACCGCCGCCCCACCAGCCCGCTCAGCCGGCCCAGCAGCCCCGAGAACGCCGACTTCGCGTTGCCCCCGGCGCCACCACCGCCGGCCTCCGCGGCGTCCAGCTTGCTGGCCATGTTCATCAGGCCACCCGCCTTGGTGGCCCCCAGGCCAGCGAGGCTGGCGCCGCCCGTCATCGGCGCGGCGATGAGCGGCGCGGCCTCCAGGGCGAGCTCGGCCATCTTCTCCTGGTGCTTCATCCCCGCCTCCAGGGCCTTGGTTGCCTCCTCCGCGGCGTGACGGGCCCCTTCGCCCGTGAGCTCGTTGGCCCGCTGGGCGAGGGCGGCCGCCGTCCGGGTGGCGGCTTCGGCCAGCGCGGCCGTCTGGGTGAGCCCGCTCATGTCCCGGAAGAGGCCGGCGGTGCTGAGGGCGCTCAGCACCGCCGACAGGCCGGTCGGGTCGGGCAGGGGAGCCGGGGCGTCGAGCCGGACGACCGGGGCCGCCAGCCCGTCCGTGGCGGCCGGGCCGCCGGCCTGGGGCTGGGCCATCTGGATGGGCCCGATGTCTGACGGCTTGATGGGGATGGGCGACTCCTGCCAGTTCCAGAAGCGCGTCAGGTCGACCTTTTCCGCCGCGTTGAAGCGACCCAGGACCGCCTCCGCGAACACACCCCCGGTCGGCAGGGGCACCATGGTGTCCTCCGCGTTGCTGGCATCGAGGCTGAAGCCCTCCGCCTGCATCCAGGCCGCCCGCTCGGCCGGGTCGCGGAACATCCACTTGAAGCCCAGGTAGTTGCCCGTCACCGCGACGGGCCGCGGGTCGAGCCGCGGGACGAGGCGCTCCTGCCCGTAGGTCATGTGTGCCATCGCGCGGGAGAGCTCCATGGGATCCGACGCCAGCCAGATGGCCTGGCTGTAGAAGAGCGCGTTCTCGCTCAGGTGCTGCACCAGCCGGTCATGGTTGTCATCAGGCACCACGTCCGTGGTGACGGTCACGACCGGCACCGTGACGGTCGGCTTGCCCACCTGGGCGAGCGCCAGGCGATGGCGCTCGAGCAGGCGATGCGTGTGGGCCAGCAGACCAGCGGCGGCCTCTCGCACGAGGTGCAGCTCAGCCCGTGCCTCGTCCGCGGACGCCAGCCAGGCGTCCCGCGGGCGGTCCGTGGTCGTCGCGCCGAGCTCCGCCGTCAGGTTCGCCCGGACCTCGGCCACGGCCTCCTCGTCTTCGGGGGTGCGCGGGCTGAGGCTGGCAGCGAGGTCGTCGACCCGCGTCTGCCAGAGGCGGATGGCGTCGGCCAGGCCCTCGTCGGAGGTCTGGGGTTCGACGGACGCTCGCGGCAGCTTGATGGTGGTGAACCGGGTCTCAAAGGGCTCCAGCACCTCGAGGACGTTGGAGGCCAGCGGCGGCGCGAGCGGCCCACCGTCTCGGGGCGGCGGCGCCAGCAGCAGGTCGACGTTGATCTCGGGCCGCGCCTGGCCGTCGACCTTGCCCGCCAGCGTCAAGCGCAGCCGCACGGGGCCGCGCAGCCACTCCTCGGCCCGGTAGATCAGCCGGATGTCCTGCAGATCCTCCAGGCGCAGCAGCGCGAAGTCCCGCTCCTGCCCCGCGCCCGGCTGCCACAGCACGCGATCGTCGCCGAAGCGCATGCCCAGCGAGACGCCGGGCAACTCCACGTCAGCGCCGTCCGCCGGCAAGAGCTCCAGCCGCAGCAGCCGGGCCGCCTCGATCACCCCGTCCCGCCCCGACAGCCGTGACCGCTGCGTGGGTCGGGCCCACCCCTCGATGAGCTTCTGGATGGGCGTCGCGCCGCCGGTCGCGGTGAGGGCCTGCAGGGCGGCCTCCCGGGCGGGCCGGTCCTCGTCCGAGGCGAGGGCCAGGGCATCGACGGCTTCGCGGACGGCCTCGAGCGTCGCCCCCTCCGGGTGCCACTCCACCAGCGGCGCGTACCGCCACAGGATGGACCGGAAGCGCTCGATCGTGCTGGAATTGTTGAAGTTCATGGGCTTCATGGGCACGAAGACGACGCGGTCGTAATCGAGCACCTGCGTCCGCACCCGGTACGCCTGGACGACCTCGTAGTACTGCACCGACAGCGCGTGCATGTGGTTGTAGTTGGTGATGACCCGGGTGGTCGCCACCTCCTGCTCGCTCTCGAAGGTCTCCTGCACGATGGTCGCCCGCCGGCTCCGCGCCGCCGTCGCGTGCTGTCGGGTGCTCGCCGCCACCCGCTGGGCTGTCTGCGCCGACACCCGCCGCTCCCCCGACGACCGGGACACGCTGGTGGCCACGCCGAAGGCCTCCCCGACGGAGTCGCTGGTCGCCCGGCTCGCGGAGCCGCCGAAGCTGAGAAACGCCGAGCTGACGGAGCCCCCGCCCCCCACCTGAGAGCTCCGCGACCGGCTCGCCGCCCCCTCGCGCTGCCGCATCTGCGAGGCCCCGTGCTGGCTCTCCCGCGCGATGGCGTCGGTGATCTCCGAGATGGAGCGCGCCTGCACCGTGCTCTGCGCCAGGCTCTCGAGCTGCGTCGTCGACGACGACGTCCGCGCCGACGTCCGCCGCGTCCAGTCCACCATTGCGATGCGCGTGCTCTCGCCCGGCGCCAGGGCCAGGCTGTGCAGGAGCTGCCCCAGCGTCACCCCCTGGGCGTACCACGCCTGCTCGGTGGTGATGATGGCCCCCTCCGCGGGCCCCACCGCGCCCAGCTCATCCACCAGGCCCGCCCCGAGCTGGACGCCGCCCGCGGTCGCCAGCTCCACCGTCGTCGCCTCGCTGGCCGCCAGGCGCGTCATGATGACGGACTGGTACTGCACCCGCTCCGTGGCGTAGTTGCCCGTCCGGGGCACCAGATCCGACGGCGCCTCGGGATCCTCGGCGGCGCCCGCCAGCGGGTTGAAGGTTCCGTCGAAGATGGCCCGCGCGGCCCGGAAGGGCGGCCACAGCGCCAGATCGCGGATGCTCCGCGCCGGCAGCGCCTCGGCCAGCGCCTCCGCGAAGCGCTCCGACGGATCCCGGTGGAACTCGATCTCCTCCAGCCCGGCTGCCAGGAAGGCGTCCACGTCCGGCACCTGCCGGGGGTCCCCCCGCAGCAGATCGCCCGGCAGGAAGCCATGCTGCCCATAGCCCGCGTCCGCCCCGCCGTCGTCGAGCAGCGCGTTCACCGCGTTGAACGGCCGCGCCTGCGCCAGATCGAAGATGCTCCGCACCCCGATCTTCGCCAGCAGCGCCTCGGCCTCGGCCCCGACGCCATGCAGCTGACCGACGTCCGCCTGCAGCAGCTTGCGCCCCTCCAGGTGCGCCACCTCGGCGCGCACCAGCAGCCGGAACCGCCCGCCGCCGCTGCTCGCCCCGATGGCGCGCGGCTCCACGGCCGGGATGGTCAGCAGCACGCTCATGGGGATGGGCGACTCGCCGTCCAGCACCAGCTCGGCGAGCTCGGGGTTGGCGTCGTAGATGCGCCGCCACTCACTGCGCAGGCCGTAGACCGCCGCGGCGACGTCGGCGAGGGACTGGCCGCCCTCGACCGGGTAGGGGGACTTGCTCATGGGACCTCCGTGGTTGCGAGGACGACCACCGCCCCCGCCCACGGCTACGCCAACCGCCCCCGGGTCCCCTCATCCCGCGCCCATGTCGGCCCGCCTGGCACGCAAGCCTCTGATCACACGGGAGAAAACGCTCCCTGAGCGATCACGTCGATGGCAGCTCGGTGAGCGAGAGTGTGTTCCCGTCGGGATCCGCGAACCAGCACACCCGGGCGCCGTCGGGCGTCGTCCACACGCCCTGGGCGTCCTGGCCCATGCCGGGGAAGGTCAGGAAGGCCACCCCCCGCGACGCCAGGGTCGCCATCGCCGCCTCGATGGACGCTACCTGCCACCCCAGCACCGTGTGTTGCGGGGGCGTGTGGTGCGGCACCTTCTGCAGGCGCAGCGCGAAGCCGTCCGCGTCGAGCACCACCGCGAAGGGCGAGTCCACCTGCAAGGTGAAGCCGAGCTGATCGCGGTAGAAGGCCAGGGCCGCCTCCGGGCGGGTCGTGGCCACGAAGAGCATGGGTTGCTGGAACATCTGCGCTCCCTCGTCCCGGGGCCCGGCCCCGTCAGTCCAGCCCGTGCCGCACCGCCTCCAGGCGGTGACCGTCGGGATCGATCACGAACGCCGCGTAGTACCCCGGGTTGTAGTGCGCCCGCACCCCCGGCGGCCCATCATCCGTCCCGCCGTGGGCCAGCGCCGCCGCATGAAACCCGGCCACCGCCATCCGGCTCGGCGCCTGAAACGCGAAGTGGCACCCCGGCCCCACCGGCCGCCAGTCCTCCCCGAACGCGATGATCGCAAAGGGAAACTCGCCCGCGAACCCTGGCGGCCCGTACGCCACGCAGCGCGCGTTCTCGAACAGCCGCACATGCCCCAGCGCCCCCAGCACCGCGTCGTAGAACGCCGCCGCCCGCCCCAGATCCCGCACCCCCAGCGACACATGGTCGAACACGCCGCCTCACCCGTCCTTGCGATCCGCGTGCCCCAGATCCCGCGCCGGCGCGATGCGATCCCGCACCCGCTGCTTCACGATCTTCGCCTCCGGGAACCCCTCGTCCGCCCGGTCCACCAGCACCTCCCCATCGAGCACGATGCGAAACACCCCCGCGCCCGCCGGCACCAGCGCCACCTCACCCAGCCCGTCCTCGAACGTCCCCAGCAGCTCCTGCGCATACCAGGCCGCCCGCGTCAGCCATCGGCACCGCGGGCAATACTCGATCTCGATCCGTGGGCTCGCCATGGTCACCTCCTGGTCGGGTCGATCGGTGCCACGCTCCCGGGCCGAGGCGCAAGCGGCGCTATGGCTCGAACCGGACGAACATGCCCTGGGCCTGGGCGTTGCGCCACTGCGCCGCCAGGGCGCCCGCGTAGCGAGGGTCGCGGATCAGCGCGCCGACCTCGACGTTGCGGTCCTGCCCCCGGTTCGTGAAGTTGGCCGACGTCACCAGCGCTTCGGCCTCGTCCACCACCACGCACTTGGCGTGCAGGCTGGCCCAGATGGGCCCCTCGAGCGGGCGCGGGTCGTAGTGCAGGGCCGGGTAGGGGGCTCCCGGCCAGTTCACGGCCAGGAAGTCGGTGAGCTTGCGACGCACCAGGGCCTCCCGGGTGTCGGTCGCCCGCAGCGCAGGGCGCTCGTGGTCCGCCACCGGGACATGCAAGAAAAAGTCTGTCGTGACGCCATGTTGCACCATCGCGGTGTGCAGCGGCGCGAAGATCTCCCGGCCATGGTCGAAGCTATAGCCGGCCACCAGCACCCGTCGGCGCGCCCGGTGGAACAGCTGCTTGAGCGTCACCGCCGTGTCCAGCATCGCCGCGTGCAAGGGCGCAGGGCCCGTCCACACCAGCTCGGGCGCCGGGACCGCCCGAGCGCGCTCCGCCAGCACGGCGTCGAGCAGGCGGGCGGCTTCTGCACAGCCCAGCCCGACGAGCGCGGGCACGTCGGTGGCGTCCCAGCGCGTCAGCGGATCGGCCAGCCGGCCGACCTTGAGCCGCTCCCGCAGCGCCCGCAGGTGGCCCGTGCCGACGGCGCTGAGATCGGTCATGGCCGAAAGTACGCCAGCTCCACCGGCTGGCCGAGCGTGGGCACGACGAGGGCCCGATCGAGGTAGCGGTTGAAGAGCTCGCAGCTCGACTCGGCCACGTACTGGCAGCCGTGGCAGGCCGCCCCGTCCAGACGCCGGTCGCCGGCGCCGAAGGGGTCGTGGCCGCCGCAGACCGGATCGTTGCTGCACAGCGACCCGTCCCGGATGGCCCGCTCCAGGTGCCGGCGGATGGCGCGGCCCTCCTCGACCAGGCCGCCCAGCGTGCCCTCCGACCCGGGCGTCGAGGTCGACAGCAGGATGGCCGCCATCGGCACCCCCGTCTCCGGGGGCAGGCAGTAGATCCGCTCGTGGATGGCGCTGGCCGAGTAGCCACACTCCAGCGAGATGGCCGTCATGAGCAGGTGGGCCAGGCTGTGCAGCATGTACAGCCGCACGCCAGGGAAGGGCGGCTTGACGGGGCGATCGGCGTAGAACGCGTCGTGGGCCTGCTGCAGCACATCCCCCCGCGCTCTGACCGCCGGGCGCGCCTCCCAGGCCTTCAGGACCGCCTGGTCCAGGGCCAGGAAGACGCCCTCGCCGAAGACCTCGATGGCCGGCAGCCAGTCCGCCGTCAGGCCGAGGGGCGCCGTTCGGACGCCCAGGTCATGCTCTCCGCTGAACGTCGGCGCGGGGAAGTCGAGGCGCGTGAAGCCTACCTGCACCCGCACCTCCCGCAGCTTGTGGGCCAGCACCACCCGCTCGACCCCTGCGATGGGAGCGATGTCGGCGCGCCGGGCGAAGAACTCGTCCCCGGCCGGCGCCACCACGCCGGGGGTCTCCAGCGGAGCCTCCATGAAGCGCGCGTGCTCCGCGATGCGGATGGGGGGCCGCTCGGGCCTCGCCCCGGCCCTGCGCAGCTCCACGGCGGCCAGCACGGCCTTGTCGGTGAAGCCGTCCAGCGCGGTCGCGACCTCGGGGATGGTCCGAAACACCGGGAGCGTCGCGGGCGTGGCCGCCGAGAGGATGTTCCACTTCGCCTCGACGGCGTCGTGGACCGCGTTGCTCGTGTCCGGGATGGTCAGGGCACTGTCGAGCTGGCTGAAGTAGGCGTTGCTGGCGGTGCGCATGATGAGCGCCGCCTTCAATGTGCAGGCCTCGTCGCTCTCGGGGCCGAGCCACGGCCGCTTGCCCCGGCAAGGCGGCCGCATGTCGTCCACCTTCAGATCACGCAGCGCGCGGGCGCGCTCGCAAGCGACGCACTCCACCTTCACTTCGGCGAAGTCGCCGGTTCGGCCCTCGTCGAGTCGCAGCTCCGGCGCAGCGCAGGGCTCGCCCTGGTGCACGAACCCCACCCAGTTCAGGTCGTCGATGTGCCCGCTCGCGCAGGCCTGCACGAAGCGTACGGGCACGCAGGCGTGGCCGCAGTCGTGCTTGAACCGGTTCCCCTTGAACTCGAGCTGCTTGTACGTGGTGAGCGTCCGGCACCGGGGGTTCTGGCAGACGAACCACCGCGGGAAGAGCCGCGCTGTCACCCCCACAAAGGGGCTCGGATCGGCGTCGTCGCCCGCGGGCGGCAGCCGGAAGGCTGCATCCACCGAGAGGCGCACGTCGCTGCCCTTCAGGCGGGCGGCGATGCGATCGCGCAGCCGCGGCTCGGGCAGCTTCTCGAAGCCCGCGTGGCCAAACCGCCACGCGTCGAGGCCGTTGATGATGACGGCGAAGTCCAGCAGGTCCACCAGGGCCCCCGGTCCGTACGTCGTCAGCATCTGGCTGCGCCGCACCTTGCCCTGAGGCTGCGCCTTGGCCTTCTCGGCCGTCGATCGCGTGGCCATCAGCTCTTCCCCTCGGGCTTGAAGCCCACCCACACATGGATGGACGGCTCGACGTCGCGCATGGACGTCGGCGCGATGAACCGCAGCTCCTCCGGGCTCAGGATGGCCTCGTCGTCGTCCGACAGGGCCATCCGCAGCAGGGCCTTGCCGTTGTGCCCGCGGTCGAGGCCCGAGTAGCACCGCTTGCCGGCGTCATCGCTCACCGCCTGCGTCACGATCTTCTCCCAGGTGTCGAGCAGCGTGCGGGCCCGCAGGGCCACCGACGCTTCGAGCGCCTCGATGGCCGCCTGGTCCAGGTTGGACACGTTGACCGCCCGCTGGACGAGCACCTGCAGCAGGTCGTCGACCTGCGCCCGCCGCGCCGGAAGCTGCTCCACGCCACGCGGCGCCGTGAAGCCCGGATCGCTCAAGCGCACCAGGGCGACGAGCACCCCCGCCAGCCCACGATCCAGCGCCGGGGCCGAGAACGGCGTCAGGCTGTTGGCCTCGACGTACCGGTAGAAGCTGGCGTGGTAGGCGCCGAAGTGCTCGTAATGACTCAGATCTCGTGGCCGGTACACGTTCAGGCACGTGACCACCAGCCCGGGGCCCCGGGTCGCCTGCCGGCCCACCCGGGAGGACGCCTGGATGTACTCCGCCGTGGTCTTCGGCTGCCCCGCCACCACCATCAGGCCCAGCCGATCGATGTCGAGGCCCACCGAGATCATGTTGGTGGCCAGGGCGACGTCCACCGCGCCCTTGTCGCCGTGGGGCACCCCCAGCCGCGCCTTGGCCCGGGCGATCTTCGCCGTGCTCTCGCGGCTCGTCAGCTCGACGGGGTCGCTCTCCAGCTTGCGCTGCGCCACCCACCGGTGGGGCCCGGGGGCGTCGAGGGGCTTCCTCTCGTCCGCCCTGTGGGCGCGGCTGATGACCTCGTCCTCGGCCAGCCGCCGCATGCCGCCCAGCTCCCGCAGGCTGTTGTAGTAGCCCAGCACCGAGAGCCACGGATCCGCCGCCGCCCCGTGCCGCTGCTTCTGGTGCCAGGCCGCCGTCAGCAGCACCACGTAGGTGCGAAGCTGGACGGCCTTGAAGCTGCGCCCCGGCGCCGCCACCCCCAGGTACCGCCGGTCCGGCGCGGTGGGATCCCGCTCCGCGAAGAAGCTCTCCCCCTCGTCCACGCCGGGCGGCGGGAAGATGGCCGTCGCGGACCGCCCGAAGAGCGCCTTCATCTGGTCGCCCGCGCGCCGCACCGTCGCCGTCGACGCCAGGATCTTGGGCCGTCGCGGCGCCCCGCTGACCGTCTCCCACAGGCACAGCCGCTCGATGACGGCCTCGTACAGCCCCACCATGGTGCCCAGCGGCCCCGCGATCAGGTGCACCTCGTCCTGCACGATGAGCTCGGGCGGCAGCAGCCCGGAAGGCAGCGGCGTGTGGCCCGGCCGGGGCGACGCCCCGTCCATCGGCCCGAAGAACCGGCCCCCGTCATGAGAGTGGACGCGCCCGAAGAGCGCCCCTGTCTCTCCGCGCCACGGCAGCATGGCGAACTTGTCCACCGTGGCGAGCACGAAGGCCGGCAGCTCGCGGTAGATCTGCTCGTCGACGAAGAGCACCGGCAGCCCGCCGTTGCGCTGGTTGAAGTCGCAGCGGTGGTTGACGCACGCCACCTCCACCGCCTCGGGCTGCTTGACGTCGGGCTTGAGGGTGAGCCCCTTCGGGCCCAGCTCCTCCCGGCACCAGGGGCAGTGCGTCAGCGGGAACGGCGTCGCCCCCTTGCCCGACTTGTACTCCACGATGGCCCGCGTCACCTGGCCCATGGTGTTGGCCGTCGCGGACCGCCCCACCCACAGGCCGATGGCGAAGCGCACCTCGCCCAGCTCGCCCCGTCGCTTGATCCGCAGCCGCTCCAGCGCGCACACCAGCGTCGCCGCGCGGCCGAGCTGATCCAGCGTCAGCAGCCGCAGGGTGTAGCGCAGCAGCACCGCCACCCCCAGGCCCCCGTCCGGTCGACTGGCGCCATGCAACCGCCGCAGCAGCAGCGTGAAGCCGATGACCCCCAGGTAGGCCTCCGTCTTGCCGCCGCCGGTGGGGAAGAAGATGAGCTCCACCCGGTCGCGATCGGGGTGGTCGTCCTCCCGGATGCCGCAGACGTTGAGCAGCACGAACGCGAGCTGGAACAGGCGCCAGGACGGCACGGCGCCCCCGGCATACCGCTCGGGGCTGCGCTGCCGCGCCGCCTGCGCCATGGCCGCGTTCATCCAGCAGAACGCCTTGCGGGCCTGGGCGTCCCGGCCCAGCAGCTCGATGCCCTCCCGGATGCGGTCTCGCGCCACGCCTGCCTCGTGCACCAGGCGGTCCCGCGTCTCGGCCCGCCGCCCGCCCCCCACGTCGACCTGCGCCTGGGCGGCGATCCACCCGCCATACGCGTCCACCAGCGGCAGCAGCGCCGACGTCAACGCCGCGCCGTCCGGCAGCGCGGCCAGGGCGTCCATGGACGTGACGACGGCGTCGTCGCTGCGGGTGCGCACCGGCAGCACACGCCCCTCGGGCACCCACGTCGTCCGCACGAAAGACCCGGCGGGCCCGTCCTCGACGGCTACGCCATGCCCGACCCCGTACCGCGCCACGTCCCGAAGCTGCAGGTCGATGATGTGATCATCGAGCTCCGCCGACGCCGCCGCGCGTGGATCGGGCCGGGCCAGGAACTGCGACCCGGCCGGCGGCCGCACCTCCAGCGACACCTGGAAGATCCACGCCTCGTCCTTCAGGCGGGCGTCCAGCACGGGCCGCTGGTTGAGCAGGAACACCGCGACCGCCTGGCAGCCGTCCTCGACCCCCGGCACCTCCGCCAGCGGCTCCACGCGCCCGGCCAGCACCAGCTTCGGATGCCCCGGCAGGGCCACACCGCCCGCCAGCGCCGCCAGCGGTACCTCGGCTTGCACCACGTACGGCACGCGCTTCCACCGAACCCGTCCGCGCCGCCGGGACTCGCCCTCGGCCTCCGCCTCCGCGACCGGGTGATACTCCGCGAAGCGGACTGTTACCCCCAGCGCCCCGGCCGCCCCCGGCGGCACGAGCACCGACAAGCCCAGCGACGAGGGGAACATCCGCGGCCGCTTCAGATCGACGTCCACCGCCGCGGCCGAAGACGCCCCGTCATCGACATCGTCGCCCGCCCCGCCCTCATCGTCCGCCTCGGGATCGTCGTTGAGGGCCGAGCCCTCCGTCGCCAGGAAACCCGTGAAGTACCAACGCGATGGCGGCAGCTCCAGCAGCTCCACGGCGGTGTCCGCCGCCTCCAGGTCGTATGGCCCGACGAGATCGGCCCGGACGGCGGCGATGAGGTGGTCGCGGATGGCGACGGGGCTCGACATGCGGGGCTCCTGCCAGGGTGCGGAGGAGATTCAACCAGAACCGGGGAGGGGGCACAACCGACCTTCGACACCCGCATCATGCGCGCACACTTGACAAAAAAAGATGCATTGCTGCTGATCGATGACGCACACACGCGCCAGGAGATCTCCATGTCGCCGAGCCGCTCCACTCTCGATCGCACCTACGACCGCGTCCCGCGCTTCCTGCGCGGCATCGCCACCCGCCCCGAGATCGCCGCCGCCCTCGCGGCCCGGGGCTACCGCCCCGAAGACCACGCCGAGGGCTGGGACCTCGTCCACCGCGCCGCCGGCCTCGTCCCCGGCGTCCCCGCCGTCCCGATGCCCAACCCCAGCGCCTACGCCCTGACCACCCTCGACGCCTGGGACGAGAGCGGCCTGCGCCTCGTCGACGCCTGCCTGGCCCGCCGCCACCCCGACCAGCACGCCTTCGTGCTCGGGGGCCTCAAGGCCGTCGCGGGCCCTGGCGCCGTGATCGTCGTGCGCACGCTGCTCGAGCGCCTGGACGCCCTCGACACCGGCGAAGACCGCGCCGCCACCCGGCAGGCCGACCACGCCGCCCTCGCCACCCTGGCCGCCCGCGGCATCGACGCGGGCGAGCGCGACCGCCTCTGGACGCTCGTCCAGCAGGCCCAGACCCCGGCCCCGCTGCCGCCCGCCCCCCTCGACGAGACCGCCCTCGTCGCGGCCCTCGAAGACCTCTATGCCTGGTACAAGGAGTGGTCCGAGATCGCCCGCATCGCGCTGCGCAAGCGCAGCCACCTCATCACCCTCGGCCTCGTGCGCCGGGCCCGCAGCCAGCGCCCCGACGCTGACCTTGACCCCTCGTGACGGACCACCTGGTCAGGCGGCGTG
>JACKDP010000011.1 GCA_020633435.1 Myxococcales bacterium
GGTGGTGCCGGTGGTGCCGGCGGCGCCGGGGGCATGGGCGGCGCCGGCGGCGCGGTCTGCCCGGACGCTGACGACGACGGCGAGTGCGACGCCGACGATCGCCTCTGCAACGCCGATGGCAGCATGCTGGCCTGCCGCATCCCCGAGCCGGCCTGCGAGCGCGGCACCGTGCCCGAGGTGCTCAACGGCTGCTACAGCGGCCGCTGCGTGACCTGGGCCATGTGCGGCGAGCCCGCCCCCTGCGACGACACCGACCGCGACACCCTCTGCGACGACGTGGATCCCGTCTGCAACCCCGACGGGCCCGTGCTCTGCGAGTCGGAGCCCCCGGCCTGCCGCGCGGGCACCGTGCCGGCCGCCGCCAACGGCTGCTGGACGGGCCGCTGCGTGACGTGGCTGCAGTGCGGCCAGGCCGCCTGCCCCGACACCGACGGCGACGCCATCTGCGACGCCGAGGATCGCGAGTGCAACGCCGACGGCCAGCCCGCCCTCTGCGACCGCGTGGAGCCGCGCTGCGAGGTGGGCACCGTGCCCGAGGTCCGCGGCGGCTGCTACACCGACCGCTGCGTGACGTGGGATGAGTGCGTCCGCTGCCCCGACGCCGATCGGGACGGCCGCTGCGACGCCGATGACAGCGACTGCAGCACCGATGGCAGCCAGCTCATGTGCCGCCGCGTGGCCCCGCCCTGCGAGCGCGGCACCTGGCCGGAGATCCGCAACGGCTGCTACACCGACCGCTGCCTGAGCTGGGCGGAGTGCGCCGGCGCCTTCGGCGTCGAGTGCATCAACGACCTGGAGTGCCCGGACGGCGAGGCCTGCGTGGACGGGGCCTGCGCCGCCGTCGCCTGCGGCCGCGAGCCGAGCCTGCAGCCCGGCAGCCGGCTGTACGACCGCTACGAGGGCACCGCCGCCAACAACGCCTGCCGCCAGGACGCCGACTGCATGCGGTCGGGCTGCTCGGGCGAGATCTGCGCCGCCGAGGCCCTGGCGAGCACCTGCGAGGGCATCCCCCTGCCCGCTGGCGACTGCGGCTGCGTCCGCGGCCAGTGCATCTGGTACCAGGACGCCTGCGCGCCCCAGGCGTGCGGCGGCATCGTCGGGGCGCGCTGCCCCGTCGGCCAGGACTGCGTCGACGATCCCAGCGACCGCTGCGATCCCGCCAACGGCGGCGCCGACTGCCCCGGCATCTGCGTCGACAGCCCCGCCGAGCCCCAGGCCTGCGGCGGCTTCGCCAACCTGCCCTGCCCCGATGGCCAGCAGTGCGTCGACGATCCCAACGACCGCTGCGATCCCGCCAACGGCGGCGCCGACTGCCCCGGCATCTGCGTGGATGGCCCCCCCGAGCCCCAGGCCTGCGGCGGCTTCGTGGGCGCGCGCTGCCCCGTGGGGCAGGGCTGCTACGACGACCCCCGCGATGACTGCGCGCCCCCCGAGGGGGCCGACTGCGGCGGCCTCTGCGTGCCCCAGGCCGACGTCTGCACGGCCGTGGTGCCCGGCGAGTTCGGGGACTGCCGCGCCCTCATCGGCTGGGCGAACGCCGGCCGCGGCTGCGTGCAGGTCTCGGGCTGCGGCTGCACCGCCGCCTGCGCCGGCCGCGTCTTCCCCACCCAGGCGGAGTGCGCCAACACCTGCCTCCGCTAGCCATCTCCCCCCGAAATCATGATAGGTTTCGCCCCCTTCGACGGAGGGGGCCATGACCTACCAGCTCCGCGCGCGCACCTGGGTGCGCCTCGTCCTCTACGCCGCCGGCATCGCCGCCGTCTTCGCAGGCGTCGGCGCCTGGCTGGCCAGCCACGACGGCCAGCTCAAGGAGGCGGTGCTCCGCTTCTTCCTGCCCGATGAGTGGATGTTCGCCGGGGAGCACCTGCTGGAGCGCTTCATCACGCCCCAGTCCATGGCCGTCCTCGTCAACGCCGCCGTCACCGGCACCGTCGTGCTCGTGAGCCTCTGCACCTTCCCCCTGAAGGAGTGGCTGTCCGCCGCCTACGAGCAGGACACCGGCGTCACCGGCGGCCAGAAGGCCCACGCGCCGCCCCTCTGGGAGCAGGCCCTCGAAGAGCTCAAGCTGCTGCTGTTCTACGCGGCGCTCTCCCTCACCGTCCTGCGCCTGGGCCACGAGGCGCCGCCCGCCCTCGCCGCCGTCGCCCTCGTCCTCTCCAACGGCGTGCTCTTCACCACCGTCGCCATCGACTTCGCCTCGCCCACCCTGGCCCGCCACGGCATCGCCTACGCCGACATCGTGCGCGTCCTGGCCAGCCGGCCCCTGCGCAGCCTCGCCTTCGGCGCCGTCTTCGGCCTGCCGCCCGTGGCCGTCGGCTGGGCCGTCGTCAAGCTGCAGCTCGCCGCCGACGTGGGCTTCGCCCTGCTGGCCGTCACCCACCTGCTGACCCTCACCGTGGCCGTGCTCGCGGGCACCGTGGTGGGCGGCACCCTCCTGGAGCGCGCCCGCAAGGTGCGCCCCATCGGCCCCGTGGGCCGCGGCCTCGGCTGGCTGGCGCTCGTCGGCCTCCTCACCGTGAACGGCTTGTTCTTCGGCGCCGCCGCCAACGCCCTGCTGCACGTGAGCCCCGTCCTCAAGTGCAGCTGGTCCGTCGTCCCCGACACCTTCAGCGCCTCCCTGGAGGGCGGCTTCCTCTCCCCGGCCGTGCGCCTCGATCTGGCCGTCGAGATCGAGAACCCCACCGGCCGCACGGCGGCCATCGGCGACAACCGCGTCGAGTTCTTCTTCGGCGAGCACCGCGTGGCGACCACCCAGCTCCCGCGCTTCGAGGTGCCGGCGGGCGGGACGGCGCGCCAGGCCCTCTCGGTGACCATCAAGCCCAAGGGCGGCCTCATCGGGGCCGGGCTGCAGGGCCTCGACGCCCTGCGCAAGGGCGACGGCATCTGGGACACCGTGAAGGGCGCCGCCGACCTGGACCGCTACCGCGTGATGCTCATCCTGCCCACGCCGTCGGGGGAGTTTCCCATCACGCTCTTTGGCAAGCCACCGCCCCGGCCCTGAGGGCAGAGACTCGCTCTCATTTCGACGCCCTGCCTCCATCTCTCGCTTGTCTTTTCAAGAGAACGCGTGTATGGATCGGCGCCCTCGTTTCCCAGTCTCCGCCCTGTCTCTAGAGAGAAGGAGCCCTCCCATGCATCTTGTCATCACGCTCGAGCCCGGCGACCTGAGTCAGCCCGGCGTCGCCGAGGCCGTGGCGCTGCTCTTCGCGCGCATCTCCAGCAACCGCGCGGGCGAGGTGGTCACCACCTCCGCCCCGGCCGAGGAGCCCGCCGCCCCGGTCATCGAGTCGCCGGCCGCCGCCTACGGCGCCGTGAGCGCCTCGGCCTACGCCGCGATGGCCGCCTCGCTACCCGCCGAGCCCGAGGCTGAGCCCGAGCCCGCCGCCCGCAAGGCCGGTCGGCCCCGCAAGGGCCAGAAGCCCGCCAAGGCCGCGAAGCCCGCCAAGGCCGCGAAGCCCGCCAAGGCCGCGAAGCCCGCCAAGGTCCGCCCCGCGCTGCTCAACCCGGGCGAGCCGGGCTACGCCGAGCGCTGGGCCGCCTTCCTGGAGGCCCGCCAGGAGAACCAGCAGAAGTTCGTCGACCTCGTGGAGCGCGAGGGGCGCGTGCGCATGGCGGCCGCGGCCGAGGTCCTCAGCATCGCCGGCAAGGCGCTGGGCGGCGTCGTCGGCTCGCTGACGCGCTGGGCCAACGAGGGCGGCCTGGCCGTGCCCTTCGAGGCCGGCCTCGACGCGGGCGAGCGCATCTGGATCTGGAAGAACGCCTGATCGTCCCCAAGCCGTGGGTGCCGTCGGATTCAGTATGCCGGCGGCAGCCAGCGCGCCCCGGTCTCACAGTCCATGTGCCGCAGTGACAGCCCCGCGGCGCCGAAGTCCATGACCCCCAGCGTGATGGGCAGCCCGAAGCGGCGAGGCCCGACCGACCCGGGGTTGAAGACCACCACCCCCTGATCCCGCGCCACCAGCGGCACATGCGAGTGCCCGCAGACCACCACCGCCGCGTCCTCGCTGCGCGCCAGCCGCGCCGCGTCGGCCTGCAGCCGCGGGCCGCGCACCGCGATGTGGGTGAGCAGCACGCGCAGCGTCTGGCCCCCGGGCCGCGTGATGGTGATGAGCGTGTGGTCCGGGGCCAGCCCGGCCGCGTCGATGTTCCCGCGCACGGCGATGAGGGGGGCGAGGGCGGCCAGCTCGTCGAGGACCTGGGCGTCGCCCACGTCCCCCGCGTGCAGGATGGCCGCCGGGGCCTCCGCCCGGATGAGATCATGGGTGGCCGGGTGCGGCCGGCTGTGGGTGTCCGCGACGACGACGACGCGGGCGCCGGGGTCGGGCAGGTCCAGGGCGTGGTGCGTGGGGGGCGAGGCGACGAAGCGGGCGTACATGCGGCGAGGCTACGCGGTCATGCCCCGAAAGGTCCAGTCCTTCCGGGCACTTGCAGCCGCGTCAGGGCCCCTCGTAGGTGAAGAGGCACCGGGTGATGGGCAGGCCGACGTCGCGCAGCACGTACAGGTAGTAGGTCTCGCCCGGGGTCAGCGCCGGCGCCACGTCGTCGGCCGGCACGCGCTGGCGGGCGCCCTCGGGCACCTCGCCGTAGGCCATGCCGCAGGCGAGGCCCCGGGCGTCGGACGGCACGTCGATGAGCCAGCGGGTCTTCTCGGGCACGTCCAGGTTCGGGGGGACGCCGGGGTTCTCGGCGTCGGCCTCGAGGACGTAGACGTAGCGCGCCGCGCCGCCCGTCCAGATGAGCGTGCCATCGGGGCCCACCCCCACCCCCTCGACGCAGGCCGTGGGCTCGTACAGGCGCTGCAGGTGCAGCGGCCCGCCGAAGGGCGGCACCCGGGCGGCGTCCTCGGCCGTCAGGCCGCGCCGCGCATGCTCCCCCAGCAGGAAGCGCTGCATGCGCTCGACGTCGGTGGTGGGCATCCCGGTCACGTGGCGGTCGAAGCCGTTGTTGGCCAGGGCGTCGACGGCGCCGAAGCTCTCCGACGGCGCGAGCCCGGCCAGCATCGCGAGGCCGCTGTCGGGCACGGTGTCGATCCAGAGCGGGCCGGCCTCGGTGTCCCAGCCCGAGGCCCCGCCGCGGGTCATGGACGTGGTGTGGCAGCAGCCGCAGGCGCAGGACTCGGCCTGGGCCTTCACCCAGTCCGACTCGGCCAGCCAGGCGGCATCCTGCAGGCGGGGATCGTCGTCGCCGGCCGGGGCGGGCGCGGCGACGACGCCGTAGGGGCGCTGGGTCAGCACGTCGGCGCAGGCGGCGTAGTCGCCGTAGCGGCGGTCGGGCTCGGTGCAGCCGGAGACGATGACGGGGGTGCAGACCTGGCCCCCCGGCCCGGCCCCGGCGGGCTCGCCGGGCAGCGGGTCGCGGCAGTCGGTGTAGGGCTGGACGAAGACGTTGCCGGTGACCTCGGGGGGCTCGGGGCAGACGTCCCCCATGGCGCAGACGCCGGCCGGGGCGAAGGCCCCGCGGGCGAAGACCTCGCAGCCGGTGCGGGCCGCGCCGCACTGGGCGGCGTCGGCGCCGGCGCTCACCAGGCGGTAGCCGTCGGCGTCGGGGGCCCCGACGCTGCACTCGCCCAGCACGGCGTCGAAGTCGCAGGCGCCGACGGGCTCGAAGACGCCCGCGGCCCCGGGGAAGACCGCCGCGCAGTCGGCCTGGGCCGCGTCCACCGTCCAGGCGGCGCCCACGTACAGCTTGCACTCGTCCCCGCGGGAGAACGGGTTGGTGTAGACGCAGCGGCCCACCATCTCGCCGCCTGCCCGCCCCCCGCGCGCCGCCCTCGCCACCGGCGCCGGCGTCGGGGCCCGGCACGCCGCCCACCCGCCCGCGCCGCCCGCGCCTGCCTCACCAGCGTCCGGGCCCACGCTCTCGGCCGGATCGTCGTCGCCCCCGCAGGCCAGCAGCCCCGCCGCCACCAGCGCCCCCCACCACCCAACCCGAACAATCATGCCGCACACCTTGCACAAAGATTGACCATACGGCGCAGAGATGCCCGGCCCGGCCCCGGGGTCGCGGGGCCGGCGGTGACGGCTGGCATTTTCGGGGGGGCTACTCGAAGAAGGAGACGTCGCAGGCATCCACCACGATGGCCGCGCGGGTGTCGTCGGGGAAGCCGAAGCCCGAGCGCCGCGGGGCGTAGTAGATGCACCACTCGCCGATGCTGGAGCGCAGGTCGGCGGACCACGAGACGTTGAACAGGTCGAACAGGCCGCAGCCGAACACATCGCGGATGAGGGCCTGCTCGTCGCGGTCGAAGCCGGCCGCCGTCACGAGGTCCTCGTCACAGGCGAAGTTGTCGTACTGCCACTCGGCGTCCTCGACGAAGCCCGTCTCCTGGCCGCCCACGATGACCGGCTCCTCGATGGCCAGGATGTCGCAGGCCGCGTCCTCGTTGGACTCGGCGAACAGCGCCCAGCACTGGATGATGCGCCGGATGATGTCGACGCGGGCGTCGCGGCCCGCGCCGCCGACCCCCACCACCTCGGCGCAGAAGCCGCCGCCGGTGCAGGTGTCGCGGTCGTCGTCGCCGCACTGCCCGTCGTTGATGCACTCCACGCAGCGGCCGGTGTTCGGCTGGCAGAGCCAGGCGCCGGTGCAGTCGCAGCTGTCGTCGCAGGGGCCGCCCTTGGCCTCGTAGCAGCGGGCCTCCTGGTCATCGCAGACCTCCAGCACGATGCACTCGGCCGTGGGCGCGCACTCGCGGTTCTCGGTGCAGGCCTCGCCGCCCTGCAGGCGGCACTGGCGCAGCTCCTGGTCGCAGGCGAGGCCCTGGGCCTGGGCGCACTCGCCGTCGGCGCGGCAGGGAGCGCCGGGGCCGCCGACGCAGGCCGCGCCGTCGCAGACCTGGTTGCGCAGCGGGCACTCGTCGATCTCGCCGTTGCAGTTGTCGTCGATGCCGTTGCAGGTGTCGCGGGCGTCGGGGTTGATGGCGGGGTTGCTGTCGTCGCAGTCGAGGGTGCCGTTGGGGCAGGCCCCCGGGCCGAAGCCGTCGCCGTCGGCGTCCATGCACTCGCCCGTGCCCATGCGCACGCAGGGCCGGTCGCCGCCGAGGCAGTCGTCGTCGACGCCGTTGTCGCAGATCTCCACGCGGCTGGCGTTCACCCGGGGATCGCCGTCGTCGCAGTCGATGTCGATGCAGCCCGGGCCATCGCCGTGGCCGTCCTGGTCGAGGTCGATGCAGTTCATGGGCAGCACCAGATCCCGCCCGTCGCAGTCCTGGTCGATGCCATCGCCGGGCAGGTCCCGCGCCCCCGGGTTGATGGACGGATCGCCGTCGTTGCAGTCGGTGCTGATGCAGCCCATGCCCTCGCCGAAGCCATCGAGGTCGCGGTCGAGGCAGTCCATCCGGCAGGGAAGGTCGCCGCCGCGGCAGTCCTGGTCGATGCCATCGCCACAGATCTCGCTCTGCCACGGGTTGACGGCGGCGGTGGTGTCGTCGCAGTCGGGCCCGCGGCAGCCGGCGCCGTCGCCGAAGCCGTCCAGGTCGCGGTCGGCGCAGTTGGCCTGGCAGGGCACGTCGCCGCCGGTGCAGTCATCGTCGCGGCCGTTGCCGCAGCGCTCCCCCACCCCCGGGTTCACCTCGGGATCCTGGTCGTCGCAGTCGCCGCCCGTCGCGCGGTTGGCGTTGCACGCCGCCGACTGGTAGCCGTCCTGGTCCAGGTCCGGGCAGGCCACGCAGGCCGGATCGGTGTCGGGCGCCTGGCCGTTGCAGTCGTTGTCGACGGCGTTGGCGCAGTTCTCGGCGCGGCCCGGGTTGACCAGGTTGTTCTCGTCGTCGCAGTCGCCGCCCCCCGTGGCCACCCGCGGGTTGCAGCGCGCGTCCTGGAAGCCGTCGCGATCCCGGTCGGCGCACATGGGGGGCTGACCCCCGGCCCCCCCGGCCCCGCCACCGGCCCCGCCGGCCCCGCCGCCAGCGCCACCCTGGCCGCCGCCGGCGCCACCCTGGCCGCCACCCACGCCCCCCGCGCCCGCGTCGACGGGGTTGACCTCCGCCGGATCCGAGCAGGCGAAGCACAGCGCCGCCCCCAGAAGCACCCAAGTCCTCATCATGTGTCCTCCCCGGACTGTTCCCACCGTCGCCCCCGGGCGCGGCCTCCGGCCGATCCTTCACCATGGCCGGCCCTCGGGGCAAGTGGCCCACCCCGATACTGGCGTGATCGGGAGAGCTGTCCTAACCTCCCGATCCATCAGGAGGAAACGCCATGTCTGGATCCCATGTGGCCCCGGAGCCGATGCCGGGGGCCGATCCGAGCCTCTACAACGACGATCTGGCCCCGACGCCCCTGGCCGGGCGCACCTGGCGCTGGACGAGCATCGCCGCGCTCTGGGTCGGCATGGTGGTCTGTGTCCCCACCTACATGCTGGCGGCTGGCATGGTGCAGCAGGGCATGTCCTGGTCCGAGGCGGTGATGACGGTCCTCCTGGGCAACGTCATCGTCCTCATCCCCATGGCCCTCGTCGGCCACGCGGGCACGAAGCATGGCATCCCGTTCCCGGTGCTGCTGCGCGCGTCCTTCGGCACCGTCGGCGCCAACATCCCGTCGCTGCTGCGCGGCCTCGTGGCCTGCGGCTGGTTCGGCATCCAGACCTGGATCGGCGGCGCGGCCATCTACACCCTGATCAACGCCGTCACCGGCGGCGCCCTCGCCGGGGCCCGGGAGGCCATCCCGCTGCCCGGTGACCAGCAGCTCGTCCTGGAGCTGGTGCTGCCCTTCCTCGACATCAACGGCTGGGAGCTGGCGTCTTTCCTGGCGTTCTGGGCCCTGCACGTCTTCTTCATCGCCAAGGGCACCGAGTCCATCCGCTGGCTCGAGACCTACGCCGCGCCCTTCCTGATCGTGATGGGCCTCGCCCTCCTCGCCTGGGCCTGGTTCAAGGCCGGCGGCCTGGGCGAGATGCTGAAGACGCCGTCCCAGTTCGCGGAGGGCGGGCCGAAGGCCGGGCAGTTCTGGTCGGTGTTCTTCCCCAGCCTCACCGCCATGGTGGGCTTCTGGGCCACGCTCTCGCTGAACATCCCCGACTTCACGCGCTACTGCCGCACCCAGCGCGACCAGCTCCTCGGCCAGGCCGTGGGGCTGCCGCCCACCATGGCGCTCTTCGCCTTCATCGGCGTGGCCGTCACCTCCGCCACCGTCGTCATCTACGGCGAGGCCATCTGGGATCCCGTCGCCCTGCTCGGCCGCATGGGCGGCGCCGCCGTCGGCGTCGCGCTCTTCGCCCTGGCCATCGCGACGCTCACGACGAACCTGGCGGCCAACGTGGTGGCCCCGGCCAACGGCTTCTCCAACCTCTCCCCCCGCCGCATCTCCTTCAAGATGGGCGGCTACATCACCGCTGGCCTCGGCATCGCCATGTTCCCGTGGAAGCTCCTGGCCTCCACCGAGGGCTACATCTTCACCTGGCTCATCGGCTACTCGGCCCTGCTCGGCCCCATCGCCGGCATCCTCATCGCCGACTACTTCCTGGTGCGCGGCACCCAGATGAACGTGCCCGAGCTCTTCCAGGAGCGGGGCCGCTACCGCTACGCCGGCGGCGTGAACCCCCGCGCCATCGTGGCCCTCGTCCTCGGCGTGGCCCCCAACGTGCCCGGCTTCCTCATCGCCGGCGGCTTCCTGGAGCCCACGGCCGTGCCCGAGATCTTCGGCACGATCTACGTCTACGCCTGGTTCGTGGGCTTCCTGGTCTCGGGGGGCGTCTACTTCGCCCTCACCGGCCGCAAGTCGGCTGCCGAGGCATGATCGCCACCGTCCTCCTCGCCGCCCTGACCCTGCCCGACGACGTGGGCGCGCCGCCGCCGGGCGAGGTGACGATCATGGCGGGCTTCGACCGCCGCCCCTTCGTGGAGGTGCGCACCGGCCTGCTCGACTGGCTCGGCCTGCGGCTGGAGGGCGAGGTGGCCGAGGCCCCCCGCGTCGGGGGGGAGCTGCGGGTGGCGGCGGGCGACGGCCGCGGCGGCCTGGCCGCCCACACCTGGCTGCGCACGCACCTGCGCATCGGCGATGACGACGACGTGATCTCGGGGGCCGACCTGGCCGCGGGCGTCGGCGTCGTCGGCCACGCGGGCGGGGCCTTCCTGCGCTTCGATGGCGGCCTCGTGTACGGCATCAAGATCGCGCCGCTGCACGCCGACGAGCTGCCGCGGGCCGCCGTCGACCAGCAGGGCGGCCTGTTCTTCACCCAGGAGCTCACCGCCGGCTACGACTTCGGCCAGCGCCTCCGCCTGGACGTCTTCCTGGAGGCCTCGGTGCCCTCCAACGTGCTCGTCAGCGATCCCACCGACGAAGACGTGGTGCGCGAGACGGACGCCCGCATCGGCGCCCGCGTCGGCGTCCGATTCTGAACCGACGCTTTCTCCTTTGATGTCATGGCGTTGCCCACGCCGCCCGGCGTAGGCCGCGCCGGCCGGGCGTGGGAAACATGGACGCGGAGGCCCCCTTCGGGGTCAACTCCCGGCCCTGTACGGAGGAGCCCATGTCCCTCGAGTTCGACCACGACGTCTGCATCATCGGCACCGGCCGGGTCGGCCTGCCCCTCGGCCTCTCCTTCGTGGAGGTCGGGGTCGACGCGGTGGGCGTCGACGTGGACGCCGACCTGCGCGCGGCCGTGAACGGCGGCCAGATGCCCTTCCACGAGCCGGGCTACGACGCCCTGGTGGCCGAGGGGCGCTTCGTCGTGCACGCGGACGCCGCCGTCGCCGCCCGCAGCCGGGCCATCGTCGTCACCGTCGGCACGCCGCTGCACACCCACATCGAGACGGATCTCAGCCAGGTGCGCCGCGTGCTGGAGGGCCTCATCCCCCACCTGCGCCCGGGCCAGCTCCTCTGCCTGCGCAGCACCGTCGCCCCCGGCACCACGGCCTTCGTCCGCCGGTTCCTGGAGCGCCACACCCGCTTCCGCATCGGCGAGGACCTGCTGCTGGCCTTCTGCCCGGAGCGCATCGCCGAGGGCAAGGCCCACGCGGAGCTGCGCACCCTGCCCCAGATCGTCGGCGCCGAGGACGAGGCCAGCCGCGCCGCCGCCTCGACCCTGTTCGCGCGCCTCGCCCCCGAGATCCTGGCCGCCGACTACGTCACCGCCGAGCTGGTGAAGCTCTTCAACAACATCGCCCGCTACGTGCACTTCGCCCTGGCCAACCAGTTCGCCCTGGTGGCCGACACCTTCGGCGCGAACATCTACGCCATCCGCCACCTGGCCAACCACCAGTACCCGCGCAGCCACATCGCCTCCCCCGGCCTCACCGCCGGCACCTGCCTGCGCAAGGACTTCGGGATGATCAACGAGTGGAGCCCCTACCCGGACATGCTCCTCTCGGCCTGGAAGATGAACGAGTACATCCCGGCCTTCCTGGTGAAGCACCTGGGCCAGCGCGTGGCGCTGCACGACCGCCGCGTGGCCGTGCTCGGCTACACCTTCAAGCAGGACACCGACGACACCCGCGACTCCCTGGCCCCCAAGCTGGTGCGCTACCTGGAGCGCGAGCTGCCCCTCGAGATCCGCGTCACGGACCACCACCTCGCCGATCCCATCGCGGACGCGGGCAACGGCCCGCTCAAGAACTGGCCGCTGGTCGAGGCCCTCACCGACGTGGACTGCGTGTTCGTGGCCACCAACCACACCGGCTACCGGGAGGCCCTGCAGGCCCTCGCCTTCGTCTCGCCCGAGACGTGGGTGGCCGATCTGTGGAACGTGAGCGGCGCCAACCAGGTGTTCTTCCAGGCCGGCGCCCTGCTGCGCTGAGCGTCAGCGCGGCTTGCAGAGCCGCTTGAGGTCGCTGATGCGCGGGGCCTCGGCCCGCAGGCGCCGCTTCTGCCGGTCATAGCCGATGTAGATCATGGCGCTGCCGATGCCCCGGCCGCGGCAGCCGGCGTCGCTGGCGCCGGGGTAGCCGCGCCAGCAGAAGATGCACTGCTCCAGCATCTCCAGCCGGTGCCGGCGCGCGTTGCCGGCCGCGCACTCCCCCTGCCGCCCGGCCCCCTGCTGGCAGGGCGGCCAGTCGCCGAAGACGCCCACCACCACATGCCCGCCCGTGCGGGAGGCGTACCGGCAGTACTTCGTCATCTGCTCGGGCTTGAAGGCGCCGTGCGACTTCAGCTCGATGGGCAGGGTGTTGCTGATGACCACGTCCAGTGCCGTCCCCGGCCCGCCCCCGTCCACCGGCGGCGGGAACTGCTGGCCGCGCGGGGGGCCGGGGCAGCTCACGTCCCCCGTGCCGTCGGGCTCGCCGCACCGGTCGACGACGACCTCGAAGCGCACCACGTCCCCCGCGGGGCTGGGCAGCACGCTCTGGCCGCCGCAGAAGAACCGCCGCAGGTGGCCCTCGATGTTCTCGCCCCCGATCACGGCGTCGATGAAGCCCTCGAAGGCCCCCGCCAGCCCGCCGAAGACGGCCTGCAGGATGAGCTCCTTGAGGCCCTCGAACACCGCGTCGATGACCGCCCCCTGGGCCGCCTCGCGGGCGCAGTAGAGCAGCGCGCCGCGGATGCCCTGGAGCGTCTGCTGGATGCCCGTGGTGATGTTGATCTCGACCAGCGTGAAGGCCCCCGTCCGGTCGGTGTGGTCGAGCGGGCTGCCCTGCACCGTGTAGGCGTAGCGGTTGAGGCTGCGCGGATCCTCGCTGAGCGCGGGGGCCGCGTCCGGCGAGAGGAAGGCGGCGGTGGCCGGGTCGTACCACCGGCTGCGCAGCCACACGAGCCCCGTCGCCGCGTCCGTCAGCTCCCCGGCGTAGCCGTACAGGAACGTCTCGGCGGGCGGCGCCCCGGCCGGCGCGCCCCAGGGATCCCAGGCGAACCGGGCGGCCACCGCCCCGTCGCCGTCGGCGAGGGCCATGATGGACCCGTGCAGCCCGCGCAGGGGGTAGCGCACGTCGGCCCCATCGCGCATGGAAACCCCAAGAGGATCAAAGACATAGGCGTCGTGGATCCCGTCCTCGCCGTAGGTCATGAGGCAGGACGGCAGCGGCCCGAACGGCGTCGGGGCCGTCAGGCAGCGCTCGTCGTCGCGCCCGAGCAGCCAGCCGCGGGCGTCGTAGCGATAGTGGACGGGGGCCGCCTCGGCGCCGGCGCTGACCAGCCGCCCCCGCGGGTCCCAGGCGTAGCGCTGGTCACCCCGGGCCACGCGCCGGCCCGCCGCGTCCACCGCCACCGGCTCGCCGTCCACGGCCACCACCGCGCTGTCGGCGTCGTGGGTGGTGCGCACCTCGCGGTCGCCCACGCGCACGCCGACGCGGTCGCCGGCCGGGCCGTACGCGAAGGCCTGGGCCGGGCCGACCTCGGGCCGGGCCTCCACCAGCCGGTCCAGCGCGTCGTGGCGGTAGGCCACCGGCCCCTCCGGGCCCGCGTAGCCGCTCAGCCGCCCGGCCCGGTCGTAGGTGAAGCCCTCGTCGAGCAGCACCGCCCCGTCCGCGTCGCGGTGGACGATGCGCCCGAAGCGCCCGGCCTCGGCGTAGCTCAGCGTCGTGACCACGCCGTTGGGCCGCTCGACGCGGGTGATGCGGCCCAGGGCGTCGCTCTCGTAGGCCCACTGGCCGCCCGCCGGATCGGTGACGCCCACCAGGTGATCGCCGGCGTACCGGTAGCGGGTGACGCGCTCCGTCCCGTCGGGCGCCACGAGCGCCAGCGCGATGACGCGGCCGCGGGCGTCGCGCTGGTAGCGGGCCTCGGCGCCATCGTCCGTGCGCACGACGGCGGGCTGGCCCGCGCCGTCGTACTCCCACTCGGTGCCCGCCTCGGCGCCATCCGCCGCCACCAGCCGGCCGCCCTCGAACGTCTCGCGCTCCACCACGCCGTCGGAGCGGACGATGGCCCGCCCCCCGGGGACGTCGCGCCACTCCACGAAGCTGCCGTCGGGGGCCGTCCGGCGCAGATCCCCGGCCGGCGTCGGCGCCACCACCGTCTCGCGGCCCGCCGGCGTGATGACCACCTGCAGGGCCCCCTCGGGGGAGGCCTCGAAGCGGTAGCGCCCACCCCCCGGCAGCTCGATGGCCACCAGGCGGCCCGCCGCGTCGCGCTCGTAGGTCGTGCGGGCCCCGAGCGGATCGACGACGGCCGCGATGCGCAGCAGCGGATCGCGCTCCAGCGTCCAGTCGCCGCCGCCGGCCGTGGTGTAGCCCGCCAGGGGGTGCGGCCCGTCCTGCAGGCGGAAGAAGCGGGTGTCGTAGCGATAGCGCGTGGGATCGAGGCCCGGCCGCGCTACGGCCACGATGTTCCCGAAGGCATCGAACTCACTGGAGAATCGCCGCCCCAGCGCGTCGGTGATGGCGGCCAGCCGGCCCGCCCCGTCGTAGGTGAGCTGGCTGGCCGCCTCGCCCATGCGGATCTCGGCCAGCCGCCCGCCCTCGTCCCAGGCGTAGTCCACCTGGGCGCCGCCCGGCACCTCCCGGCGGATGATCTTGCCCGACCGGTCGTAGCGGCGGCGCTCCACGCCGCCCTCGGCCGTGTGCACCTCGGTCACGCGCCCCGCCAGATCCCGGACGTAGCGGACGGATCGGCCCTCGCCGTCCAGCGTCGTCACCGGGTTGCCGTCGGCGTCCCGGCGGATGGCGCTCACGGGCGCGCCGTCGAGGGTCAGCCCGGCCAGGCGACCCTCCCCATCGGTGAGGAAGCGCGTCTCCCCGGCCGGCCCCTCCACCCGCCGCGGGAAGCCCCGGGCGTCGTAGGCGTAGCGCACGGCCTCGCCCCCGGGCAGCGTCACCGCCCGCAGGTAGCCGGCCGGATCGTAGGTGGTCGCGCTCTCGCGGCCCGTGGCCTCGTCGGTCACCACCGCCGTGTCGCCGTCCCACGCCGTCGTGTAGCGCCGGCCATCGGCCTGGGTGAGGGACACCGTGCGGCCCGCGTCGTCGTAGGCCATCGTCAGCGTCCGCCCGGCGCCATCCACCTCGGCGATGAGCTGGCCGTGCTCGTCGTAGCGCAGGGCGCTGAGCAGGGCGCCGTCGGGCCCGCGGATCTCGGCGCCGTCCGCGGCGTGGGCGACGGTCAGCGCCACCCCCTCCTCCCGGGCGAACCGCACCAGGCGGCCGGCGTCGTCGTAGGCCGCCGTCTGGACCACCCCGCCGCGGACCTGCCGCGTGAGCTGGCCGGCGGCGTCGTAGGCCCGCTCGGTGACGCGGCCCTCGGCGTCCACCCGGCGGATCTCGTTGCCGGCCTCGTCGTAGGCGAACGTCGTCTCGCCGCCCAGGGGATCCACCACCCGGGTCACCCGGCCGGCGGCGTCGTGCTCGTAGCGAAACCGGGCGCCCGACGGGTGGATGACGGTCTTGGCGCCCTCCTCGTAGACGTACTCGACGACGGCGCCCGTGCCGTCCACGCGCCGGATGACGCGGCCCAGCTCGTCGTAGGTCACGTCCACCAGCCGCGCGCCGGGCGCCTCGTAGCCCACCAGGACGTGGTCGTCGTTGTAGCGGTAGCGCTGGACCTCGCCGTCGTAGGCCCCGCCCTCGAACGTCACCTCCACCAGGTCGCCGCGGTCGTCGTAGCGGTAGAGGACGCGGTCGCCGCGGGCGGGATCGGCCAGGGCGGTGACGCGGCCCTCGGCGTCGCGGGTGAACTCGAGCCGATCCTCCAGCGTGACGGCGCCGCCGCCGCCCCACGCGTGCTCGCCGCCCGCGGTGTCGCGGAAGCTCGCCAGGGCCCCGGCGCGGAAGCGGTAGATCTCGCCCAGCTCCGTGCGCAGGTCGAGCTGGACCGGGTCGAAGACGTCCCCCGGGTCGCTGAAGCGGGTGAGCGCCTGGTCGTTGATCACCGCGAGATCATTGACGTAATCGCGTCCGGTCCGGTCCCGGGCGGTGACGGTCACGCCGGCGGGGACGGCCCAGCGCTCCCGCACCTCGCAGCCGCCGATGAAGCAGCCCGCGCCCGTCAGATCGAAGAAGGCCTCGTACTCGCGGCCATCCGGCAGGGTGAAGAGGAAGAGCCGGGGGCCACCGCGGACGGTCACCCGCGGGGGCACCCCCGCCAGGCTCGCCGACCAGCCCGCCCAGATGGTGCCCGGCGGGTAGGCCACGCCCGGCTCGATGCCGGGGACCTCGACGAAGTTCGAGCCCAGCCGCCAGCCCACGCCGAAGGGGCCGACCTCCCGGACGGCGCTGTCGTAGCTGCGCACCACCTCGACGTCGAGCGGACTGGCCTCGAGCACGACGTCCACCAGGGCGAGCTGGACGTGGCCGAACTGGGCGCTCGCGGCCACCTCGACGGCCACCTCGGCCGCCGCGCGCTGGCCGTGCAGATCCTCGGCCTCCACGACGACCCGCCACGGGCCTGGCTCCAGCAGGCCGGCGTCGATGGACCCCAGCGCGCCCTCGGTGGGCGCGTAGCCGACGTCGAAGTCGCGGCAGTCGCCCGCGGGGCTGCACGCCCGGACGACGAACCGCGCCAGGGCGTCGCTGGCCACCGCGCCCGTCACCGGGAAGACCCCGGCGACGCCCTCGTCGGCGGCCGGGGCGTCGATGCGGACGGTGGGCGGCGGCACCAGCGCGCCGGGCACGCCCACCCGGAAGCGCTGCTCGGCGGTGGCCTCGCCGTCGCTGACGCGCACCACGACGGCGACGCTGCCGGGGTCGCCCGCCAGCCACGTCACCCGCCCGTCCGCGTCCACCGCCATCCCCTCGGGGCCCTCGACGGCGTAGACGAGCGGGTCGCCGTCGGCGTCCTCGGCCTCGATGGCGTAGACCCAGACGGCCCCCGGCGCGGCCACCACGGCCGGCGTCGAGCGGATGCGGGGGGCCTGGTTGTGGACGGCGACCACCACGGTGAAGGCCTGGCGCGCCTCGGCCCCGGCCGGGTCCCGGACGACGAGCTCGACGGGGTGGTCGCCCGCGTCGCGCTCCCCGGGGAGCCAGAAGAGGGCGCCCGTCTCGGCGCTCACCCGCATGCCGGGCGGGGCGCCGGCCAGGGAGAACTGCAGCAGATCCCCATCGAGATCATCCACTTGCGGGGCGTAGCGCCACGAGGAGCCCTCCTGGGCGGCGACGTCGGGCTCGCTCTCGAACGTCGGCGCCCGGTTGACGCCCGGGATGACGCCGCGGACCTCTACCGGCTCGTCGCAGGCCCCCTCGTCGATCGGGCCGTCGCAGTCGTCGTCGAGGCCATCGCAGATCTCGGGCCCCGGGCAGGGGACGCAGGCCGCGGCGGCGCACCGGCTGCCGGGGTCGCAGTCGGCGTCGACGAGGCAACCGGGCGGCGCGGCGTCGGCGGGCGCGGCGTCGACCAGCGCGGCGTCCGGGGGCTCGCGTCCGGGGGGCTCGCGTCCGGGTCGGCGGGGCCGGCGTCGACGGGAGGGCCGCGTCCGCCGGCGACGCGTCCGCCGGCGCCGCATCGGGGCGAGCGGCGTCGACGGGGCCGCGTCCGGGCGAGCCGCGTCGGCCTGGGGCTGCGAGGCTGGGGCCGCGTCCGGGCGAGCTGCGTCGGCCGGGGCCGCGTCCGGGCGAGCCGCGTCGGCCGGGGCCGCGTCCGGGCGAGCCGCGTCCGGCCAGGCCGCGTCCGGTTGGGCCGAGTCCGCCGCCACCGCAGCGTCCGCGCGGCCCGCGTCGGCGGCCGGGCGGTCGGTGGTGTCGTCGCAGGCCGCCAGGGCCACCAGCAGGCCGATCAGGGAGAAGCGCGTCATGGGGGACCTCCTCGGTCCGCCCACTATGCCCGACGCCGGGCGGGGGGTCAGCCCGGCCAGGCGTCCACCGCGGCCAGCCAGGCGGCCGGGCGCGCGTCGGAGGGCATGCGCCAGTCGCCGCGGGGCGAGAGCGCCACCATGCCCACCTTGGGGCCGTCCGCCGTGCACGACCGCTTGAACTGGTTCTGGAAGAACCGCTTGAGGAAGAGCCGGCACCAGCGCCGCAGCGTCTCGGCGTCATAGGCGTCGCCGAAGGCGTGCTTCGCGAGGTCCAGCACCTTGCCGGGGCGCGTGCCGTGGCGCACCACGTGGTACAGGAAGAAGTCGTGCAGCTCGTAGGGGCCGATGGCCGACTCCGTGAGCTGGGCGATCTGCCCGTCCGCGTCCGCCGGCAAGAGCTCCGGCGAGATGGGCGTGTCGAGGATGGAGAAGAGCGTCTCGCGCAGCGCCGCGGCGTCTGCCCCCTGCCACGTCTCGATGCGCTCGTTGGCCGCCCAGCGGATCACGAACTGGATCAGCGTCTTGGGCACGCCGGCGTTCACGTCGTACATGGAGATGTGGTCGCCGCTGTAGGTCGACCAGCCCAGGGCCTTCTCGGACAGATCGCCGGTGCCCACGACGAGGCCGCGGTGCTGGTTGGCGAGCGTCATCAATACCAGGGTGCGCAGCCGCGCCTGGACGTTCTCCACCGCCACGTCGGCGAGGCCCGGCTGGGCGCGCAGGCGGTCGACCAGGGCCTCGACGGTGGCGCAGCCGTCCACCGCCGGGTGGCCGACGGCGGCCAGCACCATGCGGCTGGCCTCCGAGACCGGGATCTCCAGGAACGTGCCCCCGAGCTCGGCCACCAGGCGCTCGGCGTTGGTGCGGGTGCCCGCCGTCGTCCCGAGCCCCGGCATCGTCGGGCAGATGAGATCGGAGCGCGGCTGCCCGAGCATGTCGAGGGCGGCGGCGCAGACGAGGGCGGCGTGGGTGGAGTCGAGCCCGCCCGAGACGCCCAGCACCAGCCGGGGCCGCCCGATGGCCTGCATGCGGGTGGCCAGGGCGTTGCTCTGGATCTCGAAGATCTCCCAGCAGCGCGTGGCCAGGGTGCGGGGATCCGACGGCAGGAACGGGTGGCGGGGCACGGCGCGGCGCAGGGGCGGCGGCGGCGTCGAGGCCGGGAAGCGCTGGACGCGAAACGGCTTCTGGTTGGCGCGGCTGCAGTCGCCGAAGGTGGGGGTGGCCAGGCGCTCATGCACCAGCACCTCCAGATCCACGTCGGCGACCAGGAGCTGGTCGTCTCGCAGAAAGCGCTTGGATTCCGCCAGGATGCGGCCGTTCTCGCAGAGGAAGGCGTCGGCGTCGAAGGCCAGATCCGTCGACGACTCCCCCGGCCCGGCGGCCACGTAGACGTAGGCGCACTTGCCGCGATCCGAGGCGCTCTGCCCGAGCAGCCGGCGCAGCTCCGCCTTGCCGACGGTGAAGTTGGAGGCCGAGAGGTTGCAGATGACGGTGGCCCCCGCCGAGACCTGGTAGACGCTGGGCGGCACGTGCACCCAGTAGTCCTCGCAGATCTCCACGCCCACCAGCAGGTCGCGCTGGCCATCGCCAGCGAAGAGCAGGTCGAGGCCGAAGGGCACGTCCTCGCCGAAGAGGCGGACGGTCTCGCCCGGGGGCACCTCGGCGCCCGGGCGGAACCAGCGCGCCTCCTCGAACTCGCGGTAGGTGGGCAGGTACGCCTTCGGCACGATGCCGAGCAGGCGCCCCCCCTGGATGGCGGCGGCCACGTTGTAGAGGCCCAGGCCGCGCACGTTCAGGGGCAGGCCCACCAGCGCCAGGGGCGCGAGGGCGGCGCTGGCCTCCACCAGCAGGCGCAGGCTCTCGACGCAGGCGTCCTGCAGCAGCCCGTCCAGGAAGAGATCGCGCACCGAGTAGCCGCACAGGGACAGCTCGGGGAAGACCACGACGTTCACGCCGGCGGCGTGGGCCTCCTCCCAGAGGCCCAGGATGTGGGCGCGGTTGGCGGCGAAGTCAGCGACCGCGCAGACGGGCACGGCCGCCGCGATGCGGGCGAATCCTCTCATGGGGGTCTCCCTCGTGGCTCAGCGGGGCTGGTCGAGCATCCACGGGTTCGCCATGACCTCCGCCACGGTCTTCGCCAGGGTCGCCCCCTGGAAGCCGTCGATGAAGCGGTGGTCGATGGTGGCGGTGATGGTGAGCTGGGGCCGCACGGCCACGGCGCCGTCCACGACGACGGCCTGGTCGCGCACCGCGCCGATGAGCACGAGCAGCGGCACCCGGGCGAAGGGCGTCGGCGGCGCGAAGCCCTCGTCCAGCCCGAACATGCCGACGCTCGTAATCACGCACGATCCAAAGGGAAAAGGCTCCTGGCCCGCGAACGACCAGCCCAGGCTGCCGGTGATGAAGCCCGTCAGCCAGATGACCGGCCGCAGGATCCACGTGGGCAGCAGGCGGATGATGCCCTTCCCCTTCTCGAACTGGACGTCCTTGCCCTCGCGCAGCCGGGTGGCGAGGGCGCCCAGCTCGTCGGCGATGGCGGCGGGCGACTTGTCGTCGGCCCGCTCCACCCGCGCCTTGGCCAGGTCGCCGCCCCCTTCGAGGGCCACGAGGAACGTCACGTCCACCGTCTTGCGGGGGATGTACTTGCCGAAGCGGAGGTAGCCGTTGAGGCCCGGCGATCGCCGCAGCGCCTCGGCGACGGCGCGGCCCACCAGGTGCGTCACGGTCAGCCGTGCCCCGGTGGCGGCGCGCACCTCGTCGATGTAGCGCAGCGCCGGGCCGGCATCCACGGTGAGCTTCCCGTAGATGTTGCCCTCGCGCGGAGCGCTCCACGTGGCGATGGCGAGCTTGCGTCGAAGTGGGTTCATGGGCGCATCATACGCCCGGCGCGACCGGAAAGCCGACGCGAATCCGCACCCTGAACACCGGCACGCACGGCCAGCGCACGCACACGGCGCCGGCCACCCCAGGGCGGGGCGCCAGGCGACGTGCACGCCGGCCGATGTCGGAGGGAGCAGGCCCGCCCCGGAGGGCGGCGGCCCGCTGCTAGATCATGCGGGCGTAGTACTCGACCACGAGCTGGACCTCGATGGGGAACGGCACGGACGAGTCGTCCGGGGACCGATCCACCGCGATCTTCATCTCGGCGGGCGTCACGCTCAGCCAGTCGGGCTTCTGCAGCGCCGGGCTCTCCAGGGCGTCCTTGATGGACTGGAGCTTCCGGCTGCGCTCGCGCACGGTGATCACGTCGCCGACCTTCACGCGGAAGGAGGGGATGTCGACCTTCTGGCCGTTGACCAGCACGTGGGCGTGGTTGACGAGCTGGCGGGCCGCCGGGATCGTCGAGGCCAGGCCACCGCGGAAGACCACGTTGTCCAGACGGCTCTCGAGGAGCTCGAGCAGCTTCTTGCCCGTCTCGGTCTTGCTGCGGCGCGCGTCGATGACGAGGCGGCGGAGCTGGCGCTCGCCCAGGCCGTAGTTGAAGCGAAGCTTCTGCTTCTCCTTCAGCTGCCGGCCGTAGTCGGACTCCTTGCGACGCCGATCACCACCGTGCGCGCCGGGGGGGTAGGGGCGGCGCTCGATGGACTTGCGCGACAGCCCGGGCAGGTTCAAACCCAGCGCCCGCATCAGCTTCACGCGCGGGCCACGGTATCGGGACATCGGGGACTCCTGACTCGATCCGGTCTCAAGCGAACGCGCACCCTACTCATCGGACCCGTCGCCAGCAACAAAAAACGGACCGGCTTTGTCGATCAGCGGATGACCCGGGCGGCGGGCGGGGCAGCGCGCCCCGGAAGGACACCGGCGCGTCCGAGAAGCGCGCGACGATGAGCGGGCCGATGCTACCCTGCCCGAGACGCTGAGGGGAGCAGAATGCGCACACTCGTCACCTGCCTCGCGCTGGTCGGCTTCCAGGCCGCCTGGGCCCAGGACTTCGAGAAGACCTGCCTCATGGAGGGGGACGCCGGCAACGGGCTCTCCCTGGTGGTGGACGGCCGCGGGGACATCCACCTCAGCCGCATCTTCCGCGTCCTCGGGGAGCTGAACTACACCCGCATCGACCGGGAGGGGGTGGCGGCCAACGAGGAGCTCGCCAGCTTCGTCAGCCTGCTGGGCGTGGACGAGGCCGACAACACCGACCTGCTGCTCGAGGGCGACGCCCCCCGCATCTGCTACTACAACGCCGGGCTGCCGGGCTTCGAGGTGGCGCTGCTGGAGGCCGACGGCTGGCACCGCGAGCTCATCCAGGCGGGCGTCGGGGCGGGGCGCTGGTGCACGCTGCTGCGCCAGGGGGGCAACCTGATCACCGTTTTCGGCAGTGATGACGGCATCTTGCGCTCCGCACGCCGGGTCCGGCGGGACGACTGGGTGATCGAGGAGATCGACCGGGTGGCCGACCTGGCGGTGGGCCGGGAGGCGTCGGCCACGCTGATCGAGGGGCGCATCGTCGTGGCGCACCGGACGGGCCGCAACCAGCTGCGCGTGTCATGGCAGGGGCCCGACGGCTACGCCCACCAGACGCTGCAGGACGTGGCGCTGGGGGCGGGGGTCAGCCCCGTCGCCGTGAACTCCGGCGGCGAGCAGCTCTGGGTCGTGCACGGCATCGTGTCCCCGCCGGGCACCAGCGACGGCGGCCTGGTGCTGGCGCAGGGCACCCGCGGGGCGCTGCGCTCGCAGCTCGTGGACATGGCGGAGGTGGGCGGGGCCATCGGGGCGGCCGCCCTCGGCCGGCGGCTCACGGTGGTGACGCGCTACTACCGCCGCAACGCCATCTTCGGCTCGGCCGACGGCCTGCGCTTCTACGAGAACCTGACCCAGCTCGCCCAGGCCGAGCGCCTGGAGGAGCACGGCTCGGCGTTCCAGCGCCACGTCTACGGCCCCATCCAGGTGGCGGCCGATCCGTTCGGCATGCCCGTCATCGCGGCGCTCGACGAGGCCGAGCCCTTCGGCGACGACCGGGGCAGCGCGGAGGTCTGCATCTGGCGACCCACCGACACCGATCGCGACGGCCTGCCCGACGCGGTGGAGGAGCGCTTCGGCACCGACGTCCTCAACGCCGACACCGACGGCGACGGGCGCAGCGACGGCGAGGAGGTGCTGGTGGATCGGACGAACCCGGCCGGGGACGGGCCCCTCGACCCCGAGGAGCTGCCCGACGCCGGGCTGCCACCCCCCGACGCGGGCGCCCCCCCGCAGGACGCGGGCGCGCCGCCGCCGGACGCCGGCTCGCCGGCCGACGCCGCGGGTGGTGGACGCCGCCCGCGACGACGCCGGGGCGCCCCGGGACGCCGGCCGGGACGCGGGCAGCCCGGGCGACGCCGGCCTCCCCATCGACGCCGCGACCAGCGACGCGGGCCCCCGCCGGACGCCACCCCCGCGACGCCGCGGCCAGCGACCAGGGCCGGGCCGACATGCGGCTCCGTGACGCGGCGCCGGTGGACGCCGAGTGGCCCCCGCGGGCCGATCGCGGCGCGGACGCGACCGCCGATCCGGCCGGGGGTGGGGGCGGCGACGACGGGTGCCGCGCGACGCCGGGTCGCGACGCGGGGGGCGGGGCCCTGCTGGCCCTGCTGGCCCTCCTCCTCCGCCGCCGGCGCCGCTTCTCCTCGCGCTGACCCGCCGGGCACGGCATGCTGCGCCCGACGCCGCCGCTGCCGGGGGCGCCTGGGAGAGGAGGACGGGGTGAGCGACCCCCAGAAGACAAGCCGATCCATCGCCCCCTTCCTCGTGGTGGGGGCCCTGCTGGCCGCGGGCGGGGCCGCGTTCCTGCTGCTCAACGGCGAGCCCCGCGTGCCCGAGCAGGCCAGCCCCCCGTCGGCGGCGCCGGCGGTCGTGGCGAGCGCCGCCCCCGCCGCCCCGACGTCGGCCCTCCAGCGGCGCGCCCCCGTGCCCCTCAAGCTCGCGCCGCCGCCGGCCGTCCTGCGCAAGACCCCGGAGGGGCCGCTCGACGCCTCCCGCGGCGGGGTGGCGACGGTCGTGGGCCGCATGATCCGCCTCGACGCCGGCCGCGAGGTCCTGGGGGACGCGAAGCAGATCTGCCTCACGGACGAGGCCGGCACGACGGACACCTGCGCCGTGCTCGATGGCTGGCCCACCAAGCGCGCCATCTGCAGCCGCGCCCACCCCGACGCGCCCCTGAAGGGGGCCATCAAGTGGCAGGTCCCCTGCCCCTGAGCAGAGGCGCCTTCCCTCCCTGCCGCCGTCGTCCTACCCTCCGCGGGGCCGGCCTGGACGTCTCGCCCACCGGGTGAGGGACCGGCACGCAGGAGGGACCTCGATGCAGATCGCGATTCTGGGCACCGGCATGGTCGGCCGCGCCCTCGGCTCCCGCCTCGCCGGGCTGGGCCACACCGTGGTGATGGGCTCTCGCCAGGCGGGCAACCCCGCGGGCACGGCCTGGGCCGAGAGCGCCGGCCCGGCGGCCTCGGCGGGCACCTTCGCCGACGCCGTCGCCGGCGCCGACCTCGTCATCCTGGCCACCAAGGGCGAGCACGCGCAGGCCGTCCTGGGCATGGTCGGCGCCGACCTGCTGGCCGGCAAGGTGGTGGCCGATCTGACCAACCCCCTCGACTTCTCCCAGGGCATGCCCCCGAGCCTCTTCATCAGCAACACCGACAGCCTGGCCGAGCGCCTGCAGCGCGCCTTCCCCGAGGCCCGGTTCGTGAAGACGCTCAACACGCTCAACGCCGATCTGATGGTGGATCCGGGCCGCCTGCCCGAGCCCACGGCGGTCTTCTTGAGCGGGGACGACGCCGCCGCCAAGGCCCTCGTCCGCGGCATGCTGGAGAGCTTCGGCTGGGCGCAGATCGTCGATCTCGGCGGCCTGTCGACGGCGCGCGGCACCGAGAGCTGGCTGCCCTTGTGGATCCGCCTCTGGGGGGCCCTCGGCACGGCGAGCTTCAACCTGCGCATCGTGCGGGAGGGCGACGCGTGAGCCGGCGGGTGGTCATCACGGGCGGCAACCGGGGCCTCGGCCTCGCCACGGCGCGCGCCCTGGCGCAGGCCGGCGATCACGTCATCCTGACGGCCCGCGATGCCGAGAAGGCCCAGGCCGCGGCCGCGGCGCTGCAGGCCGAGGGCCTGGCGGTGGACGGGGCGGCCCTCGACGTGAGCAGCGATGCGTCGGTGGAGGCGTTCTTCGCCGCCGCCGGGCCGGTGGACGTCCTCATCAACAACGCCGGCGTGGCCTCCGACAAGAGCCACGGCGGCAGCACGCTGGGGGTGCCCCCGTCCAGCGGGCTGGTGGCCTTCGACACCAACACCCTCGGGGCCTGGCGGACGCTGCGGCAGGTGCTGCCGGGCATGAACGCCCGCGGCTACGGCCGGGTGGTCAACGTGTCGTCGGGCATGGGCGGCCTGACGGAGATGGACGGCGGCTGGCCGGGCTACCGCATCTCGAAGGCGGCCCTCAACGCCGTCACCCGCATCTTCAGCCACGAGACCCGCGGGGACGTGAAGGTCAACAGCGTGTGCCCCGGCTGGGTGCGCACCGACATGGGCGGCCCCCACGCCACCCGCGGCCTGGAGGAGGGCATCGCCGGCATCGTCTGGGCGGCCGGCCTGCCCGCCGATGGCCCCAACGGGGGCTTCTTCCGCGACGGGGTGCCCCTGGCGTGGTGAGCGTCCTGCCCCTCGCCCGGCTGTTCGCCCACTGCACACGGCTGGTGGCGCTGACGGGGGCCGGGTGCAGCACCGAGTCGGGCATCCCCGACTACCGCAGCCCCCGCGATCGGCCGCGCAGCCCCCCGGTCCAGTACCTCGACTTCATCCGCAAGCCCGCGATTCGACAGCGATACTGGGCGCGCAGCTTCGTCGGCTGGCCGGCCATCGAGGCCGCCCGGCCCAACCCGTCCCACGGGGCGCTCGCCGCCCTGGAGGGCGCCGGTCGGCTGGCCGGGATCATCACCCAGAACGTCGACGGCCTGCACCACGCCGCGGGCAGCCGCGCCGTGACCGAGCTGCACGGCCGGCTGGCCGAGGTCCGCTGCCATGACTGCGGCGACGTCAGCCCCCGCGCCGCGCTCCAGGTTCGGCTCGCCGCCGCCAACCCCGGCTGGGCCGACGCCCGGGGGCCCGCCAACGCCGACGGCGACGCCGAGCTGGGCGCCGACACCCACGACTTCGTGGTGCCCCCCTGCCTCGCCTGCGGTGGGGTGCTCAAGCCCCGCGTCGTCTTCTTCGGCGAGAACGTGCCGCCGCCCGTGGTCGCCGAGGCCTTCGCCCGCCTCGACGAGGCCGACGGCCTGCTGGTGGCCGGCACCTCCCTGGCCGTCTACTCCGGGCTGCGCTTCGTGCGGGCCGCCGCCGAGCGCGGCCTGCCCATCGGCGGCGTCAACCTGGGGACCAGCCGGGGGGACGCCGACCTGGCGGTGTGCGTCCGGGCCCGCACCGGCGCCGCCCTGCCCGCCCTCGCCGAGGCCCTGGGGGCCGCGCCGTCCGCCTGACCGCGGCGCGCCGGGCCGAGACGCTTTTTCCCCGCCGGGCATCGGTGCTATGCACAACGGTCCGCATTGCCGGGGAGGCCCATGTTCAAGCGACACCGCCGGGCGCTGATGGAGCAGATGAAGGACGCGGTCGCCGTGTTCTTCGCCGCCCGTGAGACGCTCCGCAACAACGACGTCCACTTCGAGTATCGGCAGGGCTCCGACTTCTTCCACCTGACGGGCTTCGAGGAGCCCGAGGCGGTGCTGGTGCTCGCGCCCCAGCGCGAGAAGGGGGACCAGACGTTCCTCTTCCTGCGCCAGCGCGATCCCGAGCGCGAGGTCTGGGACGGCAAGCGCCTGGGCGTCGAGGCCGCGCCGGCCGCCCTCGGCGTCGACAAGGCCTTCCCCATCGAGGAGCTGGCCGCGAAGCTGCCCGGCCTCTTGGTGGGCGCCAACCGGCTCTACCACCACCTGGGCGAGTGCGCGGAGGACGACGCCGTCATCCTCGCGGCGGTGGCCGCGGCGAAGCGGTTTCGCAAGCGCGGGGACGACACCCCTGGCGACCTGCTCGATCCCGCCGAGCTGCTGCACGAGCACCGCCTGCTGAAGTCGCCGGCGGCCATCGAGCGCATGCAGCGCGCCGCCACCCTCACCGCCCGCGGACACCGGCTGGGCATGGCCGTCACCCGGCCGGGCCTCTTCGAGTACCAGCTCCAGGCCGCCATGGAGTACTCCTGGCGCGTGGGCGGCGCCCGGCGCGAGGCCTACCCCTCCATCGTCGGCAGCGGCCCCAACGCCTGCGTCCTGCACTACCGCGAGAACAACCGCCGCCTGGAGCCCGGGGATCTCGTCCTCGTCGACGCCGGCTGCGAGTTCGACTACCACGCCAGCGACGTGACGCGGACCTGGCCCGTGAACGGGCGGTTCAGCGACCCCCAGCGCGCCATCTACGAGGTCGTCCTGGCCTCCCAGCTCGCCGCCATCGAGCACTGCCGCGCCGGGCACCCCTTCGACGCCGTGCACCAGGTGGCCGTGCGCGTGCTGACCGAGGGCATGTGCGACCTGGGCCTGCTGCAGGGGCCGGTGAAGGACCGCATCGAGGACGAGGGCTACAAGCGCTACTACATGCACCGGACCGGGCACTGGCTGGGCATGGACGTGCACGACGTCGGCCGCTACTACCTGCGCGGCACCTCCCGGGCCCTCGAGCCGGGCATGGTCCTCACGGTGGAGCCGGGCATCTACATCGCGCCCGACGACGAGCAGGCCCCCGAGGCCTTCCGCGGCATCGGCGTGCGCATCGAGGACGACGTGCTGGTCACCGAGGGCGAGCCGGTGGTGCTGACGCACGAGGCGCCGAAGACGGTGGACGAGATCGAGGCGGTGATTGGCAGCGCGGATCTGCCGCGCTGACCGAGGGAGAAAGGGGGGCGCCGGCCTCCCAGAGGAGGGAGGGGGCCGGGAGACCGGCGTTGTCTTCCTCTTGAGCAATGGGCGTGCCACCATGGTCTGGGCGGCCTGGCGGCGGCGGGCGCCCGAGCAGATGTGCCAGATTGTGACGAACCCGCCCATTGAGACACAACATGACCCGATCCACCCCCCTGCCCCGCGCCTGCGCCGCCTCGGCCGGCGTCAACTTCGCGCTCGTGAAGTACTGGGGGAAGCGGGACGCGGCCTTGAACCTGCCCGCCGTGGGCAGCATCTCGCTCACCCTCGCTGGCCCGGGCACCCGCACCACCGTGGCCTTTGACGCGGCCCTCGACGCCGACCACTTCACGCTGGACGGGGTGGCGCAGGCGGACGCCGGCGTGGTGGGCGTGCTCGACGCGGTGCGCGCCGCGGCGGGCGTCGACCTGCGCGCCCGGGTCGAGAGCCAGAACACGGTGGCCACGGCGGCCGGCCTGGCCAGCTCGGCCAGCGGCATGGCGGCGCTGGGCCTCGCGGCCTGGGGCGCGGCCGGCCTGCCCGTCGAGGCCCCGGCCACCCAGCCCGCCCTCGTCGAGATCGTGCGCCGGGGCTCGGGCTCGGCGCCGCGCTCGCTGCTCGGCGGCCTCGTCGAGCTGCGCGTCGATGACGCCTCGGTGCACCCCCTGGCCGCCGCCGACGCCTGGCCCCTGGCCATCGTCGTCGCCCGCGTCGGCCGGGGGCCCAAGAAGGTGAAGTCGCGGCCGGGCATGACGCACACGGCCGAGACGAGCCCCTACTACGCCCCCTGGATCGAGGCCCACCCGGCCGATCTGGCCGCCGCCCGGGCTGCCATCGCCGCCCGCGACCTGCCCGCCCTGGGCGCCGTGATGGAGCGCTCGACGCTGCGCATGCACGCCTGCATGTGGGCCGCCGACCCGCCGCTGCGCTACCTGCAGGGGCGCACGCTCGATCTGATGGACGCCGTGGAGGGCCTGCGCGACGCCGGCGTCGGGGCCTGGTACACGATGGACGCGGGCCCGCATGTGAAGGTGCTCTGCGCTGCCGACGACGCCCCCCGCATCGCGGCGGCCCTGGCCCAGGTGCCGGGGCTCGCGGCGGTGGACGTCTGCCACCCGGGCCCTGGCGCCCGGGCCGAGGTGCTGCCATGACCACGAGCCTGCACACCACCGCGCCCGGCAAGGTGCTGCTCTTCGGCGAGTACGCCGTCCTGGACGGGGGCCAGGCCCTCGTCGCGGCCGTCGCCCGGCGAGCCCACTGCACCGTCGAGCCCGCCGACGGGGTGGAGGTCGTCGGCACGGGGATCGGCGCCATGCGCTGGCCCCTCGATGGCCCCGACGTGCTGCCCTTCGCCCGCGCCCTCTTCGGCCTGGCCGAGCCGCCGCCCGGCCGCTACACGCTGGAGAGCGACGCCTTCAGCGAGCGCGGCGGCCGCATGAAGCTCGGCCTGGGCAGCAGCGCCGCCACCACCGTCGCCCTCGCCGCGGCCATCCGCCAGTCCACCGACCCCGCGACGCTCTTCGGCCTCGCCCAGGCCGCCCACCGGGCCGCCCAGGGCACCGGCAGCGGCGCCGACGTGGCGGCCGTGGCCTTCGGGGGCGTCCTCGCCTACCGCTGGCACGCCGACGGGCCCCTCATCGCGGGGGATGGCGCGGCCACCGTGCGCCCCATCACCGGGGGCCGCGACCGCCTGGCGATGGCCTGGAGCGGCCGCCCGGCGAGCACGACCGCCCTCGTCGCCCGCGTGCGGGCCTTCGCCGACGCCGATCCGCTGCGCTACCGCTACTGGATGGACCAGCTCGCCGAGGCCGCCGAGGAGGCCTGCCTCGTCTGGGCGTCGGGGGGCGATCTGACGGATCCGGCCGGGACGAGCCTGGACCTGCTCGCCGCCCTGGGCGAGGCCGCCGGCGTCGATCTGGTGCTGCCGACGCACTGGCGCCTGGACGCCCTGGCCGAGCCCCACGGCTGCCGCGTGAAGCCCACCGGCGCCGGCGGAGGCGACCTGGCCTGGATCGCCGGCCCCGACGCCGAGGCCGAGGCCCAGGCGGCCGCGGCCCTGGCGGCGGCGGGCGAGCGCATCATCTGGCTGCCCGTCGATCCGGTTGGTGCGACCCTTGCGAAGGGCGCGGGGGACGCCACGAAGACCCGAGCGACCCCATGATCGCCGCCCTCTGCGCGCGCCTCCGCCAGCTCGGCCAGCCCGCCATGGCTGGCCACCTGGAGGCGCTGCCGCCCCCGCACCAGGCCACGCTGGCCGCCCGGCTGGCCGCCCTCGATCTGGAGCACCTCCCCGCGCTGGTGGAGCCGGCCTGCTCCGCCCCGGCGCCGCCCCCCGACGCCGCGGGGCTCGAGCCCCCCGTCGCCGTCCCCGCGGCCGGCGGCCCCGACGCCGCCCGCGCCCGCGCCCTCGGCGCCGACCTCCTCGCCCGCGGGCAGGTGGCCGCGTTCGTGGTGGCCGGCGGCCAGGGCACCCGGCTGGGCCACGACGGCCCCAAGGGCGAGTTCCCCGCGACGCCCCTCACCGAGCGCTCCCTGTTCGCCCACTTCGCCGCCCAGCTCCGCGCGAGCCGCGCCCGCACCGGCGTGGCGGCCCCGTGGTACGTGATGACGAGCCCGGACAACGACGCCCGCACCCGGGCATTTTTCAAGGAAAACAACCACTTCGGGCTCGACCCCGCGGACGTCTTCCTCTTCGAGCAGGGAGAGCTGCCGACGCTCGACGCGGCCGGGCGCCTGCTCCTGGCCGACGCCGACCGGCCCGCCACGCACCCCAACGGCCACGGCGGGGCCCTCATGGCGCTGCGCGACTCGGGGGCCCTCGACGACCTCGTGCGCCGCGGCGTCCGGCACCTCAGCTACTTCCAGGTCGACAACCCCGCCACCCGCGTCCTCGATCCCCTCTTCATCGGCCTGCACGCGCTGCCCGGCGTGTCCTCGGGCGAGATGGCCGCCAAGGTCGTCGTGAAGACGGATCCCGCCGAGCGCGTGGGCGTCTTCGGCTGCCGCGCCGGGCGCCTGGGCGTGGTGGAGTACTCCGATCTGCCCGCCGACCTGGCCCGGCGGCGGCGCGCCGACGGGGGCCTGGCCTTCTCGGCGGCCAACGTCGCGGTCCACCTGCTCAGCGTCGACTTCCTGGCCCGCGTCACCGAGGACGCCGAGCACCTGCCCCTGCACCGGGCGGTGAAGGTGGCCACCGTCTGGGACGCCGCCCGGGGCCTCGTCGATCTGCCGGGGGCCATCAAGCTGGAGCGGTTCGTCTTCGACGCCCTCGGCTGGGCGGAGGCGCCGCTGCTGCTGGAGGTGGATCGGGTGGAGGCCTTCGCCCCGATCAAGAACGCCGACGGGGTGGACTCCCCCGCCACCAGCCGGGCCCTGCTGGTGGAGCGCGCGGCCCGCTGGCTGGAGGCGGCCGGGGTGGCGGTGCCCCGCCGACCGGACGGCGCCCCCGACTGCACGGTGGAGATCCTGCCGGAGACGGCTCAGGACGCCGGCGAGCTGGCCGCCGCGCCGGGCCTGCCCACGGCCATCGCCCGCGGGGCGCGCGTCGTCATCTGACGCCGAACTCGCCGCTGCGGCGGTGGTCCCCCGCCCCCAGGAACCCCGCCGGCCCCACCCCCGCGACGTGCAGCCCGCCGAAGAACAGGCCCGGGGCGTCAAACGGGATGGCGCCGGGGAAGTCGGCCGCGATGTCGGCGTGGTCGGCCGGCCGCTGCACCGTCTCGTAGCGCAGGACGCCGTCCTCGAAGTGGGCGCGGGGCGCCTCCACCATCTCCGCGGGCGGCAGGCCGTGGTCGACGGTGTAGACGATGCCGTGCAGCAGGGCCGAGCGGATGCGGCTCGACCCGCCGCTGCCCAGCACCAGCAGGCCGTCGGGCCGCTCCAGCAGCGTGGGGCAGCACATCGTCATGAGGCGATCGCCGGCGGCCAGCCGCGCGGCCGGGGGGTACACGTCGGCCTCGCCCAGAAAGTTGTTGAGGATCAAGCCAGTACGCGGCGCGATGAGGCCGGCCGTCTCGCCCAGGGACCCCGTGAAGCCGACGGCGCCGCCCTCGGCGTCCACCGTCGACAGGTGGGTGGTGAAGCCGCTGGGCGTCGCGGCGAGCCAGGCCGCCGGGAAGCCGGGCTCGAACAGGCGGGCCTGGAAGTCGGCCCCCTTGGCGGCCTCGTTGGCGGCCATCGCCCGGGCCAGGCGGCGCAGGTGGGCCACGCCGCGCGGATCCGCCGGCAGCGGCCCCTCGGCGGCCAGGGCCTCCAGGGTGCGCAGGAGCTGCAGCCCCGCCTGGCTCGGCGGCCCGGGCACGAAGAGCGTCGCGTCGCGCCACCGGGCCGTCAGCGGCGCGCGCCAGACCGGCCGGTAGGCCGCCAGATCCGCGGGCGTGAGCCGGCCGTCGGCGGTGGCCAGGACGTCGGCCGCGCCCTCGCCGTCGCGCAGGAAGCCGGGCCCCTCGGCGGCCAGGCGCTCGATGGTGTCGCCCAGCGCCGGCAGGCGATAGCGGTGGCCGGGCCGGGCCTCGCCGTCCTCGAAGAAGAGGCCGTCCAGCGTGGCATCCGTGCGCAGGATGGGCGCGAGCAGCCGCGCCGACCGCGTGAGGCCCACCGACTGCGCCACCCCCTCCCGGGCGGCGGCGACGGCGGGGGCCGCGAGCAGGGGCAGCGGCACCCGCCCGTGGGCGGCGTGCAGGGCCCAGATCGTCTCGGCCAGGGCGGGCACCGCCACCGAGCCGGCGCCGAAGTGGAAGATCTGGGTGTCGGGCCCGAAGTCGACGACCACCTCGCGCGGCGCCGGGGCGGGCCGCGTCGCGGCGAGGCCGGGGACGTTGCTGAAGCCATCCAGGATGCGGGTGGTGCCGCCCACGCGGACGAGGGCCAGCCCCCCGCCCGCCAGCCCCGTCAGCAGGGGCTCGGCCACGCAGGCCATGAGCTTGGCGGCCACCGCGGCGTCGACCGCGTTGCCGCCCAGCGCGAACGCGTGCAGGCCGGCCTCCACCGTCCGCGGGTGCCCCCCCGCGACGGCCCCGCCGCGCGCCGGGCTCACGCCTCCTCGTCGGAGTGCACGGGGCAGCTCGACTCCAGCTCCACCGGTCCCCCGCGCACGAGCAGCCAGAAGAGCAGGCTCAGGGCCACCATGACGCCGTCCTCGATGACCGTCGTCCAGGTGAGCGGGCGCGGGAAGAACACGCCGAAGCAGCCGCAGTTGGGCACGTCGATGCCGCGCAGCAAGGCCAGGGACGTCCAGCCGGCGTAGCCGATGTGCAGCGCCGCGCTGGCGAGGGCCGCGGCCCGCAGCCGCTTGCCCAGCATCAGCCACAGCACCATGAACCACTCGATGCCCACGATGCTCAGCGCGACGGGCCGCCAGGCCTCCTCGGGGAGGACCTGGTAGCTGCCGACGATCTCGACGAAGCCCGGCACGTCCAGGGTCTTGCCCAGGGCCGTGGCCAGCAGGACGAGCCCGATCAGGGCCCTGGGGACATGCCGCAACACGCTCGCTTCCTCCGCACCACCGCCGCACCATGATACACTCGCCGCCGGGAGAGGCCATGCGCGTGATCATCCTCATCGCCCTCTGGGCCAGCGTGGCCCTCGGGGCCCCGCCGACCACCGTGCCGACGGTCGATCTCGACCGCTACATGGGCCTCTGGTTCGTCATCGCGAGCTACCCCGAGAAGGAGCACGCCGACTGCCACGGCCTGCGCGCCATCTACCGGCGCACGTCCGACGGCTTCGACATCCTGGACCTGTGCCACAAGGGCGGGCCCGACGGCCCCCCCGATCTCCTCAAGGGCAGCGCCACCACGACGGCCACCCCCGGGCAGTACAAGGCCACGTTCTACCTCGTCTTTACGGCCGACTACTGGGTCCTCGACCTGGATCCGGCCTATGGCTGGGTGGTCGTCGGCGAGCCCAGCCGGGAGCACCTGTGGATCATGAGCCGGGTCCCGTGGCTGGCGGACGACGTGCGCAGCGGCATCCTCACGCGCCTCAAGGCGCAGGGCTACGATCCGGCGCGCCTCGTCGAGATGCCCCAGGCGAAGGCCCGATGAGCCGTCGCTGGCTGGCCATCCTGCTGCTGATCGGGGGCTGTGACGACGACGGGTCGTTCGGCTCCCCCGACGCCGCCCTCGACCAGATCGGCCAGGTCTGCGGCGGCGCCCTCTCCTGCCCCCGGGGCCTGACCTGCGTGGGCAACGAGGACGGGGCGTTCTTCTGCATGGCCCACTGCCCCACGGCCGGCGCGCTCTGCGACGACGGCACCCTCTGCCTCGATCTGGTGGGCGAGGCCGGCGGCGCCTGCTACGTGGGCGGGCAGACGGGCGAGGGGGCGGCCTGCAACTCCACCCTGAGCTGCGCCCCCCGGCTGCGCTGCGTCGGGGGCGACGAGCGCTTCTGCCAGCGCGCCTGTGCCCCGGGCGATGACGCCGCCTGCGGCGCGGACGCCCGCTGCGTGGCGTTCGGCGAGGGCCTGGCCCGCTGCCAGGATCGCGTGGGCGCGCAGTGCAGCGCCGACGCCGACTGCGGCGACGCGACGCTGCGCTGCCAGCTCTTCAGCGCGCCCTTCGGCCCCTTCGCCAGCACCTGCACCCGCGACTGCGCGGCCGACGCGGACTGCGGCGGCGACGCCGTCTGCCTGCGCACCGCCGACGCCGGCATCTGCGGGGATGGCTGCACCCGGGACGGCCACTGCCGCACGGAGGAGGGGTTTCGGTGCGTCAACGAGGACGCCTGCGCCGGCCGCGAGGACGAGGCGACGTGCCGGTCGCTCATCGGCGCCCGGCGGGTCTGCGCCCGCTTCTGACCGCGCCTCTTTCCTGCCTGTTTTCGGACAGTTACTCGAAGCAGACCGCGGGCAGCATGGCCTCGCGGTAGAAGACGACCGAGCCGAGGTCCAGCTCAGCGGTCCAGAGGCCGGCGAACGTGCCGTCGTGGGCGGCCACGTCGCGGGCGACGCGGGAGTTCGTGAGGATGCCGGGGGCGTCGGCCGCCTCGGTGAGGCCGATGCTGGCGGGGTCCGCCCGATCGTCGAAGCCCCGGAAGCGGATCCGGCTGCAGTCCTCCTCCTGCATGACATCGTCGGCGCAGACCAGCACCCCCATGATCCCCGCGGCCATGTCGGCGCCGCCCACCGGCGAGAACAGGGCGTTCGTCGCCATCTGGCCGAGCTGGAGCGACACCGCCGCCTGGCGGCCCTGGGCCGTCCAGTCCGTCGCGAGGACCTGGCCGTTGTCGGCGTCCGTCCACAGGAGGCGCGGCGGGTTGGCGCCCGCGACGAAGCGCGGGCTCCGGCCGGCCAGGGCGTTGCCCTGGTAGTCGACGAGCTCCGGCGGGCCATCGCCGGGCATGCCCAGGTTGACGGTGCCCACCCGGATGCCCTGCTCGCCCACCGCGCGGCCGTCGAAGGCCAGGTGGATCTTCGGGCCGTCGGGGGTGAGGATCAGCTCGCCGGTCAGGTGCGCCTCGTCCAGGTCGCCCGCGGCGAGCGGGGGCCCCAGCGGCGTGGCGGGGGGGCTGGTGCCATCCGGGTTGAAGTGGACCTGCCGGAGCTGGGTCGAGCCGCCGGACCGCGACAGCCAGAACATGAACCAGCCGGCCGGATCGGCGACGAGCACCGGCGCGCTCACGGCGTCGTCGGGCTCGCCCACGCCCAGGCTCTCAAGCACGCGGGTGCCATCGACCCGGGAGAAGTGCACGTTGTCGTCGGTGGACCAGGCCACGCCGAGCACGTTGCCCGACACCGAGAGCGCGACGCGCTCGGCCCCTTCGGAGACCCCCACCGACGCGCCCGGCTGGACCGTGACGCCCGCGATGGGCGGCCCCCGCAGGATGCGCACCCGGCTCGGCTCGCCGAACACGATGGCGAAGACGGGCTCGCCGCCCTGCCAGATCATGCGGGCGTCGCGGAGCGTCTGCGAGGTGACGATGGCCTCCGGCGGCAGGGCCGGGGGCACGCAGACGTCGCCGCCCGCGCCACCCTGGCCACCAACGCCGCCGGCGCCGCCTTGACCCCCGGCGCCACCTTGACCCCCGGCGCCGCCCTGGCCCCGGCGCCGCCCTGGCCCCCAGCGCCGCCCCCTGGCCCGCAGCGCCGCCCACGCCCCGGCGCCGCCCATGCCGCCCGCGCCGCCCATGCCACCCGCGCCGCCCATGCCGCTCGCGTCGGGACCGGCGTCCACGCCGCCCCCGGCGCCGCCGCCGCCCGCCCCACCGATGGGCTCGTCGCCATCGCTGTGGACGCAGAGGCGGCTCTGCGGATCACAGAGCTCCTCGGGGCCGCACTCGCCCGTCGCGCCGGGCGTGCAGGCGGGCCGCTCCGGGAAGCTGATGCAGCTCGCCAGCAAGACCGCCGGGCCGACCGCGGCCCAGCTCGGGAATCTCCCCATCAGAACGTCCCCCCCAGCACGAGGCCCCCCGGCCCCACCCCCAGCCGCGTCCCGCCCGGCAGGGGCTCGTCGCGCAGCAGCAGCAGCGTCACCCCGGCCCCCGCCGCGGCGACCCCGAGCCCGATGCCCGACCAGCCCAGCGTCTCGTAGAGCGAGGCGTCCGACTCCAGGGCCTTGTAGCGATCGAGGCCCGGCCGGTCGGGCCGCAACCCCTCGGCATCACTGGCCTTGGACGACGCGACCGCCAGCAGGGCGCCGCCGCCCAGCGCCAGCACGCCGCCGCCGACCACCAGGATCCACGAGCCGAGCTGGCTCTCCCCCACCGTCGTCGCGGCGCGGGCCTCGGTCGGCGGCGGGGCGTCGACCACCTTCGCCGCGTCGGCCCGGGCCTTCTCGGCGTCCGCCTTCGCGCGCTCGGCCTCGGCGCGGGCCGAGTCGGCGTCGCTCTGGGCCCGGGCGGCGCTGCGCAGCAGGGCGAGCCGCTGCTCCACCTGCTTGCGGTCGGAGGCGTCCGGCACCCGGTCCAGGTAGCGCTGGAAGAACCGCCCCGCCTCATCGAACTGCCGCAGCTCCTCGTGGGCGCGGCCGATGTTGTAGAGCAGCACGGGCACCGGATCGAGCAGGTAGGCCTCCTCGAAGGCCTTCAGCGCGTCGGCGTACTGCTTGTTGGCGAAGGCCTGCTCTCCTCGGCTGAAGATCTGCTGGGCCTGGGTGCGGGCCGTCCCCTGGGCGAGGACGAGGGAAGGCGACATGCCGAGGGCGGCAGCCGCCACGACAGACAAGCGCGGGCTCCACATGCCGTCGAAGCTACCAGAGGATGCGGCGAGAATGCCCGCACTTCCGAGGGTCAGTCTTCCTCAAGGCGCCACTTCACGCTCCGCACGAAGGCGGTGCAGCAGCCGGTGACGTGGTAGTCGTAGCGCGTCCCCACCCGGCCGCGCACCGTGACGGTGGGCTCGCGACCGTGGACCTGGCAGACCATCAGCTCGATGCGCTTGCGGATGCGGCGGCGCAGCTCGTCCAGGACGAGGGCCTCCACCGCCGCCTCGTGGCGCGCGTCGGTGGCCGGCAAGATCTCCAGGATGATGGGCATGGTCAGTGGCCGGCCTTCGACTTCAGGCGATCGGTCAGGGCGAAGAGCACCCCGGAGATCACGAAGGTCATGTGGATGCCCACCTTCCAGGCGAGCTGCTCATGGCCCAGCTGCTCCGCGTTCATGAACGCCTTGAGCAGCTCGATGCCCGAGATGGCGACGATGGAGCCGATGAGCTTGAGCTTGAGCTCCGAGAAGCCCACATGGCCCATCCACTCCGGCCGGTCCTCGCTGGCGCCGGTGTCGATGCGGGAGACGAAGCTCTCGTAGCCCGCGAAGATGACGATGAGCAGCAGGTTGGCCACCAGGACCACGTCGATGAGGGTCAGCAGGCCGATGATGACCTCGGCCCCCGATCCCTCCAGGACCAGCGGGACGAAGCCGATGAAGCCCTTGACGAACTTCACCAGCAGGAGGCCCATCGCCAGGACGAGGCCGACGTAGAAGGGGGCGAGGACCCACCGGCTCGCGAAGATGAGCCTCTCCAGCGCGTGCTCGATCGCTCTCAAGTGACACCTTTCCGGGTTGGTTGCGGGCATCAGATGATCGGCGGGCCCGCGGGATGCGCGTCAGCGCAATGCCTGCACGCGATCGACGAGCCGGGCCCGCGCCGAGAGGGCCACGCGCCACCGGGCGACGGGCTCGAAGGCCCCGCCGAAGCGCCGCTTGAAGTCGGCGATGCCGGCCAGGCGCGGGTCCGTCGTCCCCGGGCGCACGCCCCCGAGGTCGTAGGCGGGCACGCCGCGCTCGATGAGCCGGGCCATCACGTCGACGTGGGCCAGGACGGCGGCCCCCACGGGCCCGGGGCGCCGCACGCCGCCGTGCAGGTACCAGCCGCGCCGGGCGTCGTAGGGCACCAGCGCCGCCGCCTGCAGGGCCCCGTCGGCGTAGACCCCCACCTGCAGCGTCGGGATGGCCGGGCTCTCCAGGAGCCGCCGCAGGTAGGCCTCCGAGAAGGGCAGCGCCTTGTCGCCGTGGGCGTAGGTCTCGCGCAAGAGCGCAATGAATTCGGCAGGATGCACGCGCTCCCGCGTCTCGAGACCGTCGCGCAGGCCTCGCCGCCAGTCCCGCCGGTGGCCCGACGACAGGCCCTGCACGACGGCGTCCAGGCCGCCGCGCAGGTCGACGACGTAGGTGCCGAAGTCCGCCGCCTCGGCGCCCGGGGGCAGGGCCTCGGGGGGCCAGCGCGCCATGTTGAACTGGCAGTCCACCACGTCGACGCCCTCGGCCCGGGCGGCGTCCAGCAGGTCGGCGAGGGCGGCCCGGGCGTCGCCGGGGGCCCCCACCCAGTCCGGCTCGCCCAGCAGGGCCCAGCGGCGGTAGAGGCCCGGCACCCGAACGTCCCGCAGGGCGACGCGGGCGAGGCGCGCCCCGTCCACCACCCACTCCAGCACCCGGTAGCGGCCGGCGTCGCGCTTGTGGCGGTGCCAGGCGAGCCGCTGGAAGACGGCCTCCGGGCGACCGCGGGCGGCGTCGGCGGGGGGGAGCCAGCGCGCCACGCTAGACGCGGTCCAGCCGGGTGGCCCAGGCGTGCAGGACCCAGCCCAGGTGGTAGGGCCGCGACGTCCGGTTGACGCGCAGGGCCCACGGCCGCTCGGCCACGGGGGAGGCCAGGCCCGCCCACGAGGTGGCCCAGCCCAGGCGGTAGGCGACGCGGTTGAGGGGGTAGACGCGGCGGATGGCCCGCCAGATGGCCTGCTCGTCGGCGTCGACCATCGGGGCGTCCAGCTCGTTGTTCCACAGCCAGCCCAGGCTCTCGCGGCAGACGGCCCGGTAGTCGCGGCCGTTGGCCTCGCCGAGCACGGCCAGCGTCATGGGGGCCATGGCGTCCTGGTGCACGGCGTAGACGGGGTAGCGCTCGGTGACGCGCCCGCTGGGGGCGTGGTAGCGCCAGGGCCAGCCGAAGAACGGATCGCGCAGCGCGATGAGCTGGTCGGCGCAGCGCGTCGCCACCCGTATGGCCTCGGCGTCGCCGAAGACGCGGCCGTAGGTGGCCAGGGCGTAGACCCAGTAGATCTGGGTGGAGAAGAGGGCCTGGGGCCGCAGCAGCGGGTTGCCGCCGAGGAAGTGGTCGAAGAGGCCGCCGCCCTCCTTCCAGCACCGCTCGATGGCCAGATTCCGCAGCATCTTCGCGGCCTTGCGCACGGCGGGGTCGTCGTCGCGGGTGGCGTGCAGGGCGAGCCCCGTCAGGGCCCAGGCCAGCTCGCGCCCCACCACGCCGTCCAGATCGCGGTCGAGGGCCTTGAGCAGCTTCGGCACCACCGCCTCGGCCACCCCGGCCTGCACCGTGACGTCGGCCCAGAGGGCCATGCCCAGGTGGTCGACGTCGGGCTTCGCGTGGCGCGCCAGGCCGCTGTGCAGCAGCGTCGCGGCGTCCAGCGTGGTGGCGAAGCCGGCCTGCTTCGCCTCGTGGATGCCCAGGCAGCTCATGACCGTGTAGCGCACCCCCAGGTGCTCCACCGTCTCCCGGGCGCCGGTCTCCAGGGAGATGGAGAACAGCGTCTCACGGGCCGGATCGTACATCCGCTCCAGCCCGGCCAGGGACAGGCGGACGAGGTCCTCCACGCGGGCGCGGTCGATGACGGGCGCGGGGCGGGTGGGCGTGGCCGCCCCGAGGCGGCCGACAGATGGGCGCATCACGGCTCCCCTCCTGCCAGGTCGGCGCGCACGAGCAGCCAGTTGTCCTGGCTGCGGCGCGGGTGGCGCAGGTGGTTGAGGGCGCCGAAGAGCTTGTAGAGCAGGCGGCCCTCGTGGTTCTCGAACTCGGTGTTCCCGCAGGACGGGCACAGGGTGTGGCGGCCGTGCTTCCACAGCCCCAGGCCGCGGGTGCGCAGGCGCAGGAGGGCGGGGCTGTAGGGCCGCACCTTCCAGACGCGCTGCACCGTCAGCCGGGCGTCCACCGGGAAGAGCGGCAGGATGCTCGCCTCGTCCAGGCTCTGCTGGTGGCCGTGCAGGTGGAACTCCGTCCCGCACCGCGGGCAGCGGTGGCTCGACTCCAGCAGCTGCTCCCGGTAGGGCACCGTCACGAGGACGGCCCGGCGCGCGACGCGGCAGAGCTCGGCCACCGCGGCGGCCACGTCGGCCGGGGGCAGGTGCTCCAGCACCTCGCAGCAGGTCACGAGATCCACCGACGCGTCGGCGAAGGGCAGGCGCAGGATGGAGGAGCGCACGGCGGGCCGCTGGACGTTGCGCAGGCCGCGCCAGCCCAGGTCGGTGCCGTAGGCGCGGGGCACCGGCAGGCGGTGCAGGAGCGTGCCCGGGCCACAGCCCACGTCCAGGGCCGTCTCGACGCCGGGGGGCAGCAGGGCCAGGGTGGCGTCGATGCGCACCCCCTCCGAGCGCGAGAGCGGGTGCTCGGCCGGGATGTCGTGGGCGGCGGTCTGCTCGAAGAGCGCGGCGGTGTCGGTCATCGCGCCGCCCCGTCGAAGATGCGCCCGAGCGCCGCGCCGAAGGCGGCCGCGGTGTACCGCTGCAACCCCTGGGAATCTGGAGAGAAAGCGCCGCGGTCGAGGCGGCGCTCCAGGGCGCGGACGATGGCGGCCTCGTCCAGATCCACCCGCTCCCCCGCCCGCGTCTCGGCGAAGACGGCGTCCAGCTCGCGGTTGGGCGACACCGACAGGATGGGCCGGCCGGCGGCCAGGTAGTCGTAGATCTTGCCGGAGATCTGGAGGCCGTGGTTGGGGCCCATCAGGTCCAGCAGGACGTCGGCGGTGCCCAGCAGCGAGGGCGAGTCCGGGAAGGACAGCCAGCCGTGCTGGCGGATGTAGGGCGCGAGGCCCAGGCCCTCCCAGGTGGCCTGATCCGCCGGCGTGACCTCGCCGAGGGTGATGAACTCGAGCTGCCCGGGCTGCAGGCCGCGCTCGTCGATGACGCGCTTGAGGGCCCCCAGGAAGAGGCCCGCGTTCTTCGTCGGCCGCAGGTGGCCGTAGTAGATGATGCGGAAGGGATCGGCCGCCGTCGGGGCCGGGCCGGGGGGGCCGTAGAGCGCCGGATCGAACTGGTTGCGCAGGAAGGTGAAGCGCTCCGCGGGGATGGCCCCGAGGTAGTGGCGCACATGGGCCTCGTGGGCGGACGCCGTGTTCAGGATGACCTTCGCCGCGCTGCGGAAGAGGCGCTCCTCGATGGCCTCCACCGCCTTGAGCCCGGAGGCCGTCCACGACGCCCGGTAGTTGGGCTCCAGGGACCAGGGATCGCGCAGGTCGAGCACCATCGGCACGCCGAGGGCGCGGCGGACGGCGTCGGCCAGCAGCAGGGCCGAGAACGGGCCGGCGTTGGCGTACACCAGCTCGACGCGCTGGGCGCGGGCGAAGCGCAGCACCCCCGGCAGGGCCCAGGGCAGGTACTTGGTGAAGCGGTCCATGGCGGCGAAGGCGCCGCGGGCCTCGTCGAGCAGGCGCTCCACCCGGCCCGGCGTGCGGGTCTCGCGGGCCTGGGCCTTGTACTGGGCCGACCAGCCCGACGCGGCGCCGCCCCGCAGGCGGTCCCGGGCGTCCTCGGCCCAGGCCACGGGCCCGCCGCGCAGGGTGCGCAGCATCGGCACCGGCGGCACCAGCGCCTCCAGGTGGGCGTCGCGCTCCATGTCGGCGGGCAGCGCCACGACGGCGGCCTCCCACCCGTGGTCGGGCAGGTGGCGGCACGCGTGGAGCGCGCGCTTCGCCCCGACGTAGTTCATCGGCACGAAGTATGGAGAAATACAGAGAAACTTCCGCATCTTCAGGTCCCCCGGCGGTTCATGCGGCCGGTCAGGAAGTGCAGCACGTAGCGCAGGTCGGCGGCGCTGAGCAAGCCGACCACGCGCCCCAGCACCAGGTACACGGCGAAGTAGCCCGCGCTGCCCGCCGCCAGGGCCACGCCGTCGGAGGGCAGCCAGGGCAGGACGAGGGCCAGGGGCACGGCGGCCACGGCGGCCACCCCGAGCGGCGCGGCGGCGCGCAGCCAGGGCATGACGGTGGACCAGCGCAGGTCCAGCTCGCGGCGGATGACGGCGAGCAGCAGGCCGATGGCGACGCCCTGGGCGGCGATGGAGGCCACCGCGGGGCCGGCGAGGCCAAAGAGCTGGTAGAACGGGTAGTTGAGGGCGGCGTTCGCCAGCAGGCCGGCCAGCGAGGCCACCAGCACGGGCCGGGTGCGCCCCAGCGCGCGGACGACGGCGCCGTAGCCGCACAGGCGCATGGGCAGCAGGCACAGGTACACCCGGAACGGCACGGTGGCCTCGTCGTAGTCGGCGCTGAAGAGCACCCGCATCAGCGGCCCCGCCAGCACGAAGGCCACCACGAAGACGGGCATCATCACCAGGGCCACCTTCACCGCCGAGTCGTGCCAGAGCGAGACGAAGGCGTCCTTCTGGCCATCCCGCCACGACACCACCAGCGCCGGCACCAGGGCCGTCGTCACCGAGTAGGCCAGCGCCGGCACCAGCGGCAGCTCGATGGCGCCCACGGTGTAGACGGCGAAGACCTCGGCCGCGCAGAGCGTGACGATGAGGTACTTGTCGAGCTGGACGTTGAGCTTGCCGACGATCTGGGAGAGCGCCAGGGGCAGCCCGTAGTTGAAGAGGTCGCGCCGGCGCCACTGGTCGCGGACGCCGGGGCCGCGGTCCCCCTCGGCGATGAAGACGAAGTACACCAGGAAGGCGACGCCGCGCAGGATGGCCACGCTGGCGAAAAGCCCAATGATCCAGAGCAGATCCAGGCCGAGCCAGGCGGGGACGACCATGGAGGCGAAGCGGCTCAGGTAGAAGAGCAGCGTCACCCAGAAGGCGCCGCGGAACTTCTCGACGGCGATGAGGTAGCCCGGCAGCGTCTGGCCCGGGAAGTCGAAGAGCAGGCTCAGGGCGACCAGGCCCAGGGCCCCCTCCGCGCCGGGGGCCTGGCCCCACTCGGCCACGAGGCCGCCGCCGAAGAAGAGCAGCAGGGCCCAGGGGATGGCGAGCAGCACCAGGATGGCGCCGATCTGCAGGCCCAGGGCGCGGCCCACCTGGGGGCCGAGGCGCGGCACGAAGAACGACACGGCCGAGGGCAGGCCCAGCGGCCCGAGGGCGTTGGCCGTCTCCTGCACCATGTAGACGAAGGCCACCACCGCGAACTCGGGCTTGGGCAGCAGCCGCGTCAGGCAGACGATGACCAGCATGTTGAGCAGCCCGCCCACGAGGCGGGCCTGGGAGACCAGCCCCGCCCCGGCGGCCAGCCGGCGGCGTTCGGCGTCGGTCATCGGCGCGTCGCCGCCTGGTAGACCGCGGCCATCTTCTTCGCCTGGGTGCGGGCCGAGAAGGGCTCCACCATGTCGGCGGACGGCGGCCGGAAGTCGGCCCGCAGGCGGCGCAGCTTCTCGGCGATGTCGGCGGCGTCCCCGTGGCGGGCCGCGAGGCCGGTGCGGGTGCCCGCGAGGATGGCGTCCACCTCGGCGTTGGCCGACACCGCCAGGATGGGCCGGCGGGCGGCCAGGTAGTCGTAGAGCTTGCCGGGGATCTGCAGGTGGCTCTCGGGGTTGATGACCAGCGCCAGCACGTCCGCGCTCTGCAGGACGGGCAGGCTGTGGCGGAAGGGCACCGGCGGGGTGACCTCCAGGTAGCCGTCGAGGCCCAGGGCCACGGCGCGCTCGCGGTGCTCGGCGCTCATGCCGCCGATGATCTGAAGCGCCGCCTCCCCGGGCGCCAGGCCCTCGGCGCGCACGAAGCGCGAGAAGCCGTCGAAGAGGGCGTCGGGCTCGACGAAGCGGCGAAACCGCCCGAAGTAGGCCACGGTGAAGGCGGCCCGGGGCGTCGGCTCGCCGGGGGCGAAGAGCCCCTCGTCGAAGGCGTTGCGGATGGCGGTGAAGCGGTCCGCCGGCAGGCGCCCGGCGTAGGCGGCCACGTAGGCGTCGCGGCAGGCCTCGGTGTTGAGGACGACGCGGGCGGCGCCGGCGAAGAGGCGGGCCTCGAAGGCGCGCAGCGCGGCCTGGGAGGGCGCGGGCCGCAGGGCCATCTTGCCGGCGTGCTGGGACCACGGGTCCCGGAAGTCGACGACGAGCGGCAGCTTGAACTCGCGGCTGACCTGGCGCGCCACGATGAGGGGCGACCAGGGGTCCGCCGAGACGTGGATGACGTCGGGCCGGTGGGCCCGGACGAGGCGGCGCGCGGCCCGCAGGCCCGCCGGGACGTCCAGCAGGTAGCGGTCGAAGGGCGTCAGGAAGCTCGCGTCCTGCGGCCACCAGTCGGGCCGGGGGCGCGCGGGCTTCGCGGGCGCTTTCTCCTTCGGTTTCGAGCCCTTGCGCCGCTCCGACCAGGCCCGCAGCAGGGGGCGGACGCGGCCGTTGAAGCCGTAGTCCACCACCGCCTCGGGGGGCACGTCGGCGAGCTGGCTGGGATCGGGGCGCTCGTTGACGGGCTGCGCCGCCAGCACGATGGCCCGCCAGCCCTCGGCCGGCAGGTTGCGCACCAGGTGCAGGGCCCGCTTGGCCCCGCTCACCCCCATCGGCGGGAAGTAGGGGGAGATCAGGAGCACGGTGCCCATGGGCGCGCTACTCCACCCGGCTGATGCGGGCCAGGGCGCCGTGGCGCGTGGCCTCGAGGTAGGGGGTGCGGGGGCGGGGGCCCTCGGCGGCGACGATGGCGGCGATGCGCTGGGCCGCCTTGCCATCCCACTTCGCCGGGATGCCGTAGGCCGTCGGATCCGTCGCCATGGCCGCCTCGAAGTCGGCCCAGATGCGGGCCGGATCGGTGCCCGCGAGGCGGTTGGTGCCCACGATGCAGGTGCTCGGGCGCTCCGTCGTCTCGCGCAGCGTCACGCACGGGACCCGCAGCACCGTCGTCTCCTCCTGGATGCCCCCGGAGTCCGTCATGATGATGCGGCTGTGGCGCACCAGCTTGAGGAAGTCGAAGTAGCCCATGGGCTCGACGATGCGCAGGCCCTTGAAGGCGTCGAGCTTCTCGCGCAGGCCGAACTTCGCCAGGCGGTCGAGGGTGCGGGGGTGGGCCGGGAAGACCAGCGGCACCTCGGCGTGCACCCGGGCCAGGACGTCGAGCAGGCGGCCCAGCACGACGGGATCGTCCACGTTGGCGGGCCGGTGCAGGGTGAGCACGCCGTAGGTGCCGGCCTGGAGGCCCAGATCCTCCAGGACGGGCGACCGCTCGGCCCGCGGCAGGTGCCGCAGGAGCGAGTCGATCATCACGTTGCCCACGAAGTGCACGCCCTCGTGGTCCAGCCCCTCCCGGGCCAGGTTGATGAGGCCGCTCTCCTCGCTCACGAACAGCAGATCGGCGATCTGGTCGGTGAGGATGCGGTTGATCTCCTCGGGCATCGTGCGCTCGAAGGAGCGCAGGCCCGCCTCCACATGGGCGACGCGCACGCCGAGCTTGGCCGCGACCAGGGCGCAGGAGATGGTGGAGTTGACGTCCCCCACCACCACCAGCAGGTCGGGCTTGAGCTCCTGGCAGACCGGCTCGAAGGCCTGCATCACCGCGGCGTGCTGGTAGGCGTGGGAGCCACCCCGCACCTCCAGGTTGATGTCGGGCCGCGGGATGCCCAGCTCCTCGAAGAAGAGGTCGCTCATGGTGTGGTCGTAGTGCTGCCCGGTGTGCAGCAGCAGGGGCTCGACCTGCGGGTGATCGCGCCAGGCCGCCATGAGCGGGGCGATCTTCATGAAGTTCGGGCGAGCGCCCACCACGTTGAGGATGCGCATGGAAGCCTCCTTCCGGCTTGCGGGCATTCTGTCCATCGGCGTCGCCAGCGCAAGCGCTCGCCGCGATCGAGGCCCAGAGCAGTGAACAAAAGGTCGGACCGAGCCGGGCGAAGACCAGGTCGCCGGTGGCGAGGCGCGAGGAGAAAGCGTGGTTGGGCCACGCTGCCGACGAGCAACGAAGCCACCGGCGCCATGGGCCAGCCAGGCGACGGGAGACCTTTTGATCGATGCTCCACAAGGGCAATGCACGTGCCAGCGGGAGGGGCGCAGAAGCGGGGGGTGGGTGGAGCACGCGTGCTCCACCCGGCACCGCGCGGGTGCTCAGTCGCCCAGGCCAGCCGCCAGCGCGTAGGTGCGCAGCTGCTCGAGGGCGTAGGGGCCGACGTAGGGCACGGCGTCCACCTCGGCCAGGCTGCCGAAGAGGTGGTCGTCGTCGGTGCCGTAGACCCCGTCGGGGCCGTTGCGGCGCTCGATGAGGTGCGTGGCCGCCCGCCGCTCCAGCCGGACCTCGTGGTCCAGGAACGGGTGGGTGGTGCCCTCGTCGTTCAGCAGGCGGAGGATGGCGTCCTCGCCGGGGGTGGGGGCCAGGGCCCCGTTGTGGGTGTCGGGCATGGACCACATGGGGTCCGCCGCGTCACAACCAACCGAAAACAAAGCAGAAACCAGAATCAGGGTCACGAAACGGGCCATCGTGATGCTCCTTCGCCGCGCGTCAGGCGCGGGTCGCGTCATCAGTCAGGGCGGGGCGCTTGCCATCGCTCGCCGGCGGGGCCGGACTCGACTTGTTTTTCGCCGCGGGGAGCGGCGGGGCAGCGGATGCGCCACCAGCGGAGGCTGGCTTGTTTGTCGCACCTGCTCAAACCGGGTCGCGGAGACTAGGGAAGGTCGGGGAGAAGATCAAGAAAAAAGTCGGTGACGCCGAAAGCCGGGGCCCGGACAACCTCCCCTCGCGCCCGACGCCAAGGTCAGGTATCGTGAAGGAGATCCAAGGCTTCCATGGAGGCGCCGCGTGCCCCCCGGGGCGCTCGCGCGGTGCGCGTACGCTGATGGCGAAGAACATCCCGGACGTCTTCTCGACGCACTCGGCGGCCCGGTTCTGCCGGGTCACCCCGATGACCATCATCCGGTGGATCGAGGAAGGCCGCATCAAGGCCTACAAGACCCCCGGCGGCCACCGCCGCATCATGCGCGCCGATCTCGAGCACTTCTGCCGCCGGCAGGGCATCCCCATGCAGTGGGAGGCCCGGGTCGACCCCGACGCGACGCCCCGGGTGCTGGTGGTGGACGACGACTCCAGCGTCGTGGACGCCATCCTCGACGCGCTGATGGACAGCTCGACCAAGGACGAGGGCTTCTCGGTGGAGCACACCGACAACGCCTTCGACGCCGGCCGCCTGGTGACCAGCTTCCGGCCCCACTTCGTGTTCCTCGACGTGGATCTGCCGGGCGTGGACGCCGGGCGCATCATCGAGGCCATCCGCACCGATCCCGCGACGGCGCGGGCCCGGGTGGTGGCCATCGCCGCCGAGGGCGTCGACGTGGCCGCCGAGTTCGACGACGTGCTGCGCCACCCCATCGCCCAGGGCGCCGTGCGCGCCATCACCGGCCCGGTCGTCGGCGCTGAGTCCCTGCGCCGGTAGGAAGCCCCCCATGGAGCGACGAGATGTTCGGGGCCTGCTGCAGGCGGGCCTGCGGCGCTTCCGCGGCGGCCGCGAGGAGGGCCACGCCCCCGGCGACCGCCAGGCCCGCGTGGTGGCCATTGCCGCGCGCAAGGGCGGGGTGGGCAAGACGACGACGGCCGTGAACCTGGCCGCCGCGCTGGTGGAGGCCGGGCAGTCGGTCTTCCTGGCCGATCTCGATCCCCAGGGCCATGTGGCCTCGGCGCTGCGCGAGGTGGCCCGGCCCGGCCCGGTGCCCCTGTCGGAGGTCCTGCTGGCCGACCGGCCGCGGGACGTGCTGGACGCCGCCATCGAGAGCGGGCTGCCGGGCCTCTGGCTCACGGCCCCCGACAAGGGGCTGGGCGACGCCGAGTCCCGGCTGACGGGGCGCGTGGGGCGCGAGACCATCCTGCAGGCGGCCATGGCCACGGCGCGCACCCGCTACGACACCATCCTGCTGGACTGCCCACCCATGCTGGGCAACCTGACGCTCAACGCCCTGCTGGCGGCCGACGCGGTGCTCGTCCCCTGCGACATGAGCATCCTGGCGCTGGAGGGCGTGGCCGACCTGCTGGACCTGGTGGTCACGGTGCGCGAGCGGCTGCGCCACCCGCTCGACGTCCTCGGCGTGCTGCGCACGCGAGTGGACGGGCGCAACAAGTCGCTCAACGACGAGGTGGGGCAGGCCCTGGCCGACAACTTCGGCGACCTGCTCCTCGACACGGTGATCCCGGTGAACAGCGCCCTGGCCGCGGCCCAGTCGGCGGGCCAGAGCATCTTCGCCTTCCGCCCGCGCTCGGCGGGGGCCGACGCCTACCGCGCCCTCGCGGCGGAGATGGGCCGGCGGCTGGGGTAGCCGCCGGTTTTCCCTTTTAGAACGAGCCCTTGGTCTTCTCGAAGGCCGCGAAGCCCTGCTTGACCGTCTCGAGGGGCACGTCGACGAGCAGGCGCAGCGCGCCGCCGTCCACGGCCATGCTCAGGGCCACGCCGGTGTCGGCCTTCACCTCGGCCAGCATGGCGGCCAGGGGGTTCATGCCGCCCAGCTTCACGCCCTTGGCCAGCTCGATGGGGTTGACGTAGACGAGGGCCGTGAAGCCCGCCGCGGCGCCGCTCAGGGCGCGCTTGGGGCCGGCCGCCTGGTCCAGGCCGCCCTTCATGCTGCCGCCCAGGATGCCCTCGATGGAGGCCTTGCCGCCCTCGCCGTAGGCGATGATGCCGAGCTTGGGCCCGATGGCGATGTGCTGGACGAAGAGGTCGCCCATGGCGCCCATCATGACCATCGCCTCGGGGGGCATGTTCTTGAGGGTGGTGCGCTGCACGTCCACGGACACGTCGCCGACGGTGTAGGCGCCCTTCTGGATCTCCATGCCCACGCCGAGGGCGTCGTAGTACGCCTGGGCGGCCGGGTTCTGGACCATGCCCACGAGCACGCCCTGGGCGGCCTTCACCTTGGCGGCGTCGCGGACGCCCATGAGGCCGAGGAGCTGGAGGCCGGCGGCGGACGGGTGCGCGGCGACGACCATCTGGCCGTCCAGGCCCTTGAGGTAGTCCATCGTCGCGTCCTCGTAGGGCTTCGCGGCGGCGGCGTCGCCCTTGAAGATGGGGGCGGTCATGAAGGCGCGGGTCAGCTCGGAGGCGAGGCCCGCCATCTGGTCGGGATCGACGGCCATGGCCATGAAGAAGGGCGCGTCGGCGGGGACGCGGGCCAGCAGCTCCGACTTGCCGGTGCCCTTGAAGGCCCCGAACGTGGTGGCCAGGGGGCTGCCCGCCTTGGGGGTGACGCGGACGTCGAGCTGGAGGCCGTCGCCGATGGCGAGGGAGAGCTGCAGCTTGCTGGCCTCGCGGGCCGAGCGGCCGATCCAGCCCAGCATGCCCTCGACCATGCCCATCTGCTCCTTGGCCTGGGGGCTGGCCTGGGCGGCCATCTTCATGACCTCGGCCATCTGCTTGAGGCCGGCGTCGAGCTGGTTGCCGTACAGGCGCACGGCGTTGTCGAGCTCGAAGATGGCGGCGGCGGCGTTGGGCAGCGTGAGGGCGCCGAGGGCCTCGAAGAACGCCTTGTTCTTCCCGAACAGCTCCTTGCTGCGGGTGATCACGGCGTAGCCGCCGACGAAGTTCACGTAGACGGGCTGCTTGGAGCCGGGGAACTTCAGGTACGACCAGGCGTTGCCCTCGGCGTCCTTCGTCTTCTCGTTGTCGGGCAGGGCCGCCGCGAAGGCGTCGGCGCCGGTGATGCCGAGCATCAGGGCCTCGGGGGCGCGGCCGTAGGTGGCGCGATCGAAGACGGCGAAGCGGATGGGCTTGCCGGTGTCGATGACGGCGCCGTCCTTCAGGCGGAACTCGTTCTGCAGGGCCGGGGCGACCATCTGGCCGAGGGCCGGCACCTCGGGCACGACCTTGCGGGCGAGGTCCTCGAGCTGCTTGACGGTGGCGCCGGTGCCGTTGGTGCCGCCGTAGACGATGACCTCGGGGGGCGCCTTGAGCTCGGGGATGGGGGCGGCGGTGGGGGGGGCCTTGCCCGCGCCCGCGGAGACCGCGCCCGCGGCGCTGCCCGGGGCGGCCGCGCCCGGATCCTTGTCGTCCTTGCCACACCCGGAGAGGGCCAGCACCAGACCGAGCAGGGCCGCAAGCCCTTGAATCTTCTTCATCTCTTCGATCCTCCAGCCCGGCAGAGCCGGGCACTGGTCGTGGCAGAGCCAACGGCCCGGCAGCCTACGGACGGCCCGACCGGACTGTCAATCCGCAGGGGCCGTCTGGCGCGGCCCGCAGCACAAAGACGCGACGGCGCTTGACGGTCGCGAAGACCCCTGCTAGCTTCCGTCGCCTTTCGTCCAAGAGCAGGTAGGGTGAGTCGTGCCGAACCACAAGTCCGCTGAGAAGCGCGCCAAGCAGAACGAGAAGCGTCGGCTGCGCAACCGCCTCGTGATGGTGTCCATGCGGACGTTCATCAAGAAGGTCCGCCGCGCCCTCGACAACGGTGACGTGGCGGAGGCCCGCGAGGCCCTCCCGTCCGCCATCCGCCACCTGGAGCGCGCCGCCGCCAAGGGCGTCATCCACCGCAACCAGGCCAGCCGCAAGGTGGGCCGGCTGATGGTGGCCGTCAACAAGGCGACCTCGGCCCAGCAGGCGAGCTGATCCGGGGCGAGGGCCCCCCTCGCCTCCAGCCCGCCCCGCGGCCGCTGCCCTGGCGGCCGCCAGCAGGATGTCGACCGCAGCGGAGTGAGCGCCGGCGCGCGTGCGCGGCCCGGGCGTGCCCTGAAGGGTCGCCGGCCACGCCCACGCGGGCGCGCTCGCCGTCTACGCCGCGCAGAGATCCAGCAGCAGCGCCTCGAAGATGAGGGCCCCGGGCAGCTTGCTGCCCTTGAGGTCCTGGTCCGCCCGGGCGAGCCGATCCAGCGCGACCAGCAAGTCGCGGCTCTGGTAGCGATCCACCTGCCGGGCGAAGGCCGTCACGCGGAACGGGGGCACCCCCGCCTGGGTGGCGGCGTCCTGCAGCGAGGCCCCCGCCGCCCGCGCGCCGTGGCCGATCAAGAGCTGCCGGAACTGCCGGTTGACGACGCCCAGCAGCCGCAGCGGCTGCTCCCCCTGGCTGAGCAGCAGGTGGGCGAGGCCGAGGGCCTTCGCGGGCTCCCGATCCGCCACCGCGTCGGTGAGCTCCCAGACGGTGCGCGCCCGGGTGTGGGGCACCGTCTCCTCGACGTGGGCCGCCTGGATGGTGCCCTTGCCCTCGACGTACAGGGTGAGCCGCTCGACGGCCCCGTCGAGGCTGGCCAGATCGGCGCCGATGGCGTCCACCAGCAGGGCGGCCGCCGCGCTCTCGATGCGCCGGCCCCGCAGCCGGGCGCGCTCCTCGACCCAGCGGGGCAGCTCGCGGTCGCGCGGGGCGCGGCTCTCGAGGACGCAGCCGTCCTTCTCCAGGGCCTTCACCAGCGCGCCCGTCCGCTTGACCTTCTCGTTGGCCTGGAAGACGAGGCAGGTGGTGGCGTCGGGGGCCGCCACGTACTTGAGCAGGGGCCCCAGGTTGCCCTTGGCCTGGTTGAGCAGGCCCTCGGCGTTGCGGACCCAGACCATCCGGCGCGCGGCCATCATGGGCAGCGTGCGGGCGGCCTGGGCGATGGCCTCGGCGTCGAGGCGGTCGCCGCCGTCGAAGCGGTCGAGGTTGAAGTCCTCGATGGCGCCGTCGAGCACGCGCTGGCGCAGCCACTCCCCCGCCTCGCGGGTGAGCAGCGCGGCGTCGCCGTGCAGGAGGTAGAGCTGGGCGCTGCCGCCCTTGAGGGCCTTGTCCAGATCGCTCACGGGGGGCTCCCTGCCAGGTAGCGGTCCCAGGCGGCGTCGACGGCCGCCTCGGTGGCGTCGGCCAGCGCGAGCTGCCGCGCGGCGGTGGTGGCCAGGGGGTCGGATCCCCGGACCCAGGTGGCGGTGGCCCGCGCCCGGGCCCGCCAGGTGGCGGCCGGCCCGTCGCCGGCCTCGAGATCGAGGGTCACGTCGGCCTGGAAGAGGGCGCCGCGGCCCGCGCCGTCGCGGCCGAGGGCCTGATCGGGGGCGACGGCCAGGCGGCCGGTGAGCGCCCCCGGCCCCGCGGGGTGGCCGGCCGCCAGGCGGCGCAAGCGCGCCGCGGCGATGAGGCCCAGCTCGCCGTCCGCGCTGAGGTCCTGCACGGCCCCGATGGCGGGCACGGGCGTGGTCGCCGGCCGCACCAGGCCGTAGCCGCAGCCGGCGAGCCCGAGGGCCAGCAGGAGGAGGGGTGGGCGCACGGGCGTACGGGTAGCATGGGCGCCCGGCGGCCTCAACCCGCGCGGTTGCCTTCGCCGGGGGCCCGCGCTAGGCTCCCGCGCCATGCGCGCCGCCCTGCTCCTGGCCTTGCTCCCCGGCGTGGCCCTGGGGGCCGGGCCGGTGCCTGATCCCGCCCTGGTCGAGCTGACCGCTGCCGCCGACGCCGGTGACGCCGAGGCCCTCTTGCAGCTCGCCCAGGTGGAGGCCCGGCGGGGGGATCTGCGCGCCGCGCTGGCCCGGACGCATCGCGCGCTCGCCGCCGGCATCCACCCGCTGCGGGTCAACCTGGTGCGGGGGGACGCCTACGCCGCCGCGGGCGAGTACGCCGAGGCGGTGCGGGAGTACTTCGAGGTGGTCCTCGCGGCCCCCGCCAACGGCCACGCCCACGTCCAGCTCTGGCTGGCGCTGCGCGAGGCCCAGCTCCCCCCGTCCATGGACGGGGCCCGGGTGCGGCAGGTGCTGCGGGCGGCCGGCTATGTGATCGCCGACGCCCCCCGGCGCCCGCGGCAGCCCGCCGAGGCGGCCCGGCTGGAGGCCGAGGGGTTCGAGCTGCTGGCTGCGGGCCAGTTCACGACCGCCATCGAGCGGTTCGAGGCCGCGGTGGCGGCGGATGATACGCGGGCGCAGCCCTTCCGGGGGCTGGGCATCGCCCAGGGCCGACTGGGCCAGAAGGCCGCCTCGGTGGCGGCCTGGCGGCTCTACCTGGCGCTGACCGACCGAGACGATCGGGAGCGCCGGCAGGTGGAGCGCGTGATTCTGGATGCGGAGCGACGCCGGGGTCTTTCCGGCGAGATGGAGGCAGAGTGAAGGCCACGATTCGCAGTATCGCCGAGTGCGTCGGGCAGGTCGTCACCCTCGAGGGCTGGCTGTACAACAGCCGTATCACCAAGAAGGTCGCCTTCCTGCAGGTGCGGGACGGCACGGGCATCATCCAGGTGATCGTCGGCGCGGCCGACGTCGCCGAGGACGTCTTCGAGCTCGCCCGGAGCCTCACCCAGGAGACGAGCGTGCGGGTCACCGGGCTCGTCAACGCCGATCCGCGCAGCCCCATCGGCTATGAGCTGCGCCTGTCGGGCCTGGAGGTCATCGCCCGGCCGGCCCAGGAGTTCCCCATCTCCCCCAAGGAGCATGGGAGCGATTTCCTGTTGAACAACCGGCACTTGTGGCTGCGCAGCAAGCGGCCGCACGCCATCTTGTCGATCCGCGCCGAGGTCATCCGGGCCATCCGCGACTACTTCGACGACCGCGGCTTCACGCTGGTGGACGCGCCCATCTTCACGCCCAACGCGTGCGAGGGCACGAGCACCCTGTTCGAGGTGCCGTACTTCGACCAGACCGCCTACCTCAGCCAGAGCGGCCAGCTCTACATGGAGGCGGCGGCCATGGCCTTCGGCAAGGTCTACTGCTTCGGCCCCACGTTCCGGGCCGAGAAGAGCAAGACCCGCCGCCACCTGACGGAGTTCTGGATGGTGGAGCCGGAGGTGGCCTTCCTCGATCTCGAGGGGGACATGGACCTGGCGGAGGACTTCCTCTGCTTCGTGGTGCAGCGGGTGGTGGAGCGCCGGCGGGCCGAGCTGGAGCTGCTCGGGCGCGACGTGAGCGTGCTGGAGAAGGTGCAGAAGCCCTTCCCCCGCATCAGCCACGAGGCGGCCGTGCAGATGATCCGCGAGGAGGGCCTCGAGATCGACGACCGGGACGACTTCGGCGGCGAGCACGAGACCGTGCTGAGCAAGCGGTACGACCGGCCCATCCTGGTCCACCGCTACCCCGCGGAGGTGAAGGCCTTCTACCTGAAGAAGGATCCGGAGCAGCCCGACCGCGCGCTCTGCGTGGACGTGCTGGCCCCGGAGGGCTACGGCGAGATCATCGGGGGCGGGGTGCGCGAGGAGGATCTCGACGTCCTGCTCTCCGAGATCAACCGCCACGAGCTCGATCCGGCCGTCTTCGAGTGGTACCTGGACCTGCGCCGCTACGGCAGCGTGCCCCACGCGGGCTTCGGCCTGGGCGTGGAGCGCACCGTCACCTGGCTGTGCGGCCTGCACCACCTGCGCGAGACCATTCCGTTCCCCCGCCTGATCAACCGCCTCGGCCCCTGAGCCCCCCGGCGGCTTCAACCAGCCGTTCTGCAAGGCATTTCAGGCATCCACCCCGCTCCGGCGCCCTCGCGGCGCTGGTGGGGTGGGTGAAATGGATTGCCCTGGCCTCTCCCCTCCCTCGCCCCGATTCTGACGTACGGGGGGAACAGTCGCCTTCGTGGTGACCCAAGCGGGAGCTGGAGGAGCTCGATGAAGCGTAGGGGGTATCTGGCGGCGATCGTCGTCTTGCTGGCGGCCGGCTGCATCGAGGACAACGCGTCCTCGGGCGGCGGTGATGCGGATGGCGGTGGTGCCGACAAGGGCATGACGGCTGACGCGACCGGCGTGGATGGCGGCGCGGGCGGAGCCGGGGGCGGCGCCGGGGGAGCCGGCGGTGGCGCTGGCGGCGCGGGCGGCATCGGTGGTGCTGGCGGCGGCGCGGGTGGTGCTGGTGGCGGCGCTGGCGGTGCGGGCGGCGGCGCGGGTGGCGCTGCTGGCGGCGGCGCGGGCGGTGCCGGCGGCATGGGTGGCGCGGGTGGCGGCATGGGCGGCGCGGGCGGTGAGCCCCCGCCGGCGGATCGCGACGGCGACGGCATCCTGGACGTGGACGACAACTGCCCCGACACCCCGAACGCCGACCAGGCCGACGAGGACGGCGACGGCATCGGCGATCTCTGCGATGGCCCGCCCGGCGACATCGACAACGACGGCGTCGGCGACGAGGTGGACAACTGCCGCTTCATCGCCAACAACAGCCAGCGCGACTCGGACGAGGACGGCTTCGGCGACGCCTGCGACAACTGCCCCGAGGTCCGCAACCCCGCGCAGGACCCCCGCGCGTGCCTCGACACCGACATGGACGGCACGCCCGATCGCGAGGACAACTGCCCCCAGGATGCCAACCGCGATCAGGCCGATCGCGACGAGGACGGCATCGGCAACGTCTGCGACAACTGCCCGGACGCCGCCAACGGCGACCAGGCCGACGCGAACGGCAACGGCATCGGCGACGCCTGCGATCTGGTGGGCCAGGACGCCGACCTGGACGGCGTCGCCGACCGGGACGACAACTGCCCGGCCGACGCCAACCCGCGCCAGCAGGACGCCGACGACGACGGCGTGGGCGACGTCTGCGACAACTGCCCGAACGAGCCCAACAACAACCAGGCCGACGCGGACGGCGACGGCGTGGGCGACGCCTGCCCCGAGTCGGATCGCGACGGCGACGGCGTGCTGGACGTGGCGGACAACTGCCCGGACGTGCCCAACGAGAACCAGTCCGACGCCGACGACGACGGCCGGGGCAACGCCTGCGACAACTGCCGCGACGTCCCGAACTTCGATCAGGCCGACCGCGACCTCGACGGCCTGGGCGACGCCTGTGACGAGCTGACCCCCCGCGCCTGGGTGGTCCTGAGCTGGGGCGACAACAGCGTCGACTTCGACCTGCACGTCCTCAACCCGCGGGGCGAGTACTACAGCAACTCCTCCGACTGCTGGTCCAACAACCGGCAGGAGGCCTGGTGCGATCCCGGCTACCTGCGCGACGCGCCGGGTGAGGGCGGCACCGAGGAGCAGGTCCGGCTGGGCGCGCCGCCCGCGGGCCTCTACACGGTGGGCGTGGACCTCTACACCAACGGCGGCGACGCCGTGCGCGGCCTGGCCCAGGTGACGTTCTACTGCGGTGACGCCGCGCCCCGGGTCTTCGGCCCGGTGCAGCTCGAGAGCCAGAACGCCAACAACCGCGCGCTCTGGGAGGCCTTCCGCTTCAACCCGGCGGACTGCTCCGTGCAGCCCATCCAGGCGGTGCGGGATCTGGCCTGCCAGCGCGGCACGAACTGCGTCTGCGACGCTTGCTCGGCGGGCGCCTGCGCGGAGCGCAACTGCCCGGCCGACGCGTCCTGCAACGAGGAGACGGGCGCCTGCGTGGACAACTGCGCGGGCGTGGTCTGCCCCGATGGCTGGAACTGCGAGCAGGACTCCGGCGAGTGCGTCAACCCGCTGGCCCTGCAGTGCCAGTCCTGCCAGTCGGAGATGGACTGCCCCGACACCTACTGGTGCCTGCGCTACAACAACGGCCGCGATCCCTACTGCGGCGCGACGTGTGGCCCGGGCGGCGCCTGCCCCCAGGGCACCCGCTGCACCCAGATCGTGCGCAACAACCAGCGCGTGAACGCCTGCGCCCTCGTGGATCTGGCGGTCTGCGATCAGGTGGTCAACGCCTGCGACGGCGTCGACTGCGGGGATCGCGTCTGCAACCCGGCGGACGGCATGTGCGTGGACTGCCTGCAGGACGCCCAGTGCGCCGACGGGCAGGCCTGCCGCGACAACGCCTGCGTCGAGATCGGCGGCGGCGACCGCCCGATCAGCGACTGGGGCGACGGCAACCAGGCGCCGCGCTGCGAGAACGACGCCATGTGCCTGGAGGGCGAGACCTGCGAGCGCGTGCCGGTCATCGGGGTGACCATCTGCGAGCTGCCCTGCGGGGCCGACCTCGCCTGCCCCGGTGGCTACGTCTGCTGCGACCTGCCCGGCGACGGCCAGGTGTTCTGCATGCCGGAGAACAACGGCCTGGCCTTCCTGTGTGGTGGCTGAGCTGAGCGGGCGGCCTGCGCGCCGCTCCTGAATCCCCGCGGGCCCGGGCGGCCCCCCCCTCAACTCCGCCCGGGCCCGCCCCCCCCTCTCGCGAGGGTGGGCGGGCGAGAATCCCCCAGGGCCCGGGCGGTCAAGTCCCCCTCGACCGCCCGGGCCCGTCCCCCCAAGGGAGCCACCGCGTCAGCGGCGGCCGGGGTGTGCCCGACGCGCTCCGAGGATCGCATCGAGCACGATGGCGTCCCGGATGTCGGCTGAGGTCAGCCGACGTCCCCCTCCGGCACGCCGCGCATAGTGGACATCGTCGACGGGGTCTTCGTCCAGCCCGATTCCCAGGACCGCACGGCGTACGCCCTGGCTCACGCGCAGCTCCTGCCCCGGCGCGGCGACGGCCGCTTCGATGGCCGCCGTGATGACGACCCGCGGGTCGTCGTTGAAGGGCTCGCCGCTGAGCAGATCCTGCGCCCGCCGCTGCACCCGGGCCCAGAGGCCGGGGGACATCTCCAGGCCGGTGACGGCGCTCAGGGGGTAGCCGGCGAAGCTCTGGTACTCGTCGGTGTAGAACCGCTCGAGGAGCTGCTGGCCGTAGATGCGGAAGCGGACGAAGGGCAGCGGGACGCGGTCGCCGTCGCGGGTCGGGCACCAGAGGGCGTCGGGCGCCCCATGGGTGGCGTCCCAGGCGCGGCGCACGGCCTCGGGCTCCTTCAAGAAGCCCATGCGCTCCACCAGCCAGGCCGACAGGGCCACGCGCAGGTGGGGCGGGGCGTGGGCCGCGAGCGTCTGGCCGTCCGGCGCGGCGTGCAGGCGGACCACGGCCCCCGGATCGTCGGGCCGGGCCAGGCTGTGGGCGAGGCCCCGCAGGGCCGCCGGGCCCATCATCATGGCCGCGAAGGCGTCCGCCACCAGCTCGGGCAGCCAGTGGGCGAAGGCGGCCTCCAGGTCGAAGGTGGCCCGCCGGCCCTGCACATGGGGCAGCCAGGGCCGCTCCGCCGTGGGCACGAGCCCCCGGATCTCGACGGCCAGGCCGGGCAGGCCCCACCAGAGCAGGTGGCCGACCTCATGGGCGACGGAGGGCCAGCGCAGCAGATCCTCGCCGAAGTCGTCGGGGACGCGGATGACGGGGTGGCCCGGCAGCAGATCGTACCAGACGGACTCCTGGCCCGTGCCCGGCGCGCAGATGGGCCGCCCCACGGGCAGCCGCAGGCCGTGGGCCCCCGCGAACTGCCGGATGGGGGCCAGCAGCGCCACGGCGATGGCCTCCGCGTCCCCCACGACCTCGCGCAGCGCCGCGTCCTGCCGCCACTCGGCCTGGCTCTCCAGCGCGCTGAGGCCACCCGCCAGGCGCCCCAGCCGCTCGATGAGCCCGCCGAGGTCGGCCTGCTGCTCGAAGAAGACGTAGGCCTCGGTCGCCTCCAGCTCGGCGAGGCGTCGCTTCAGCGTCTCGAGCTGCGCGGCACAGCGGGCCTGCTCGGGCTGCAGCCGGTCGCGCAGGACGCCCAGGAGCAGGCGGCCCGAGGCGCCGGCCCGGGTCAGGCCCTGGTCGACGCGCTGCATCCGGGGCACGAGCTCGGCGACCCCCGTCGCCATGTCCTGCAGGCGGATGGCGGTGATGGTGCGCCAGCGCTCGACGTCGTCGATGGCCGGCGCCTGGTCGAGGGCCCGGGTCACCTCGCGGCGGTTGCCGCGGCCCGAGACGCGCTGGAACAGGGCGTAGAGGCCCTGGGCCACCACCACCAGCAGGACGAGCTTGTCGAAGCCCGACATCTCACTCCTCGGGGGGGGGCCGGGGGGGCGTGGGGAGCGGCCGCGGCCCGCGGCGCGGCGGCGGCACATGCCCGCCCCGCCGGCCCACCAGCTCGGCGATCACGAACGTGCGCACCCACCGCGGCGAGCCGTCGGGGAGGTAGCCCGGCGGGCGGGGGGGCAGGCCCGCCACCTACTTGGTCTCCGGCCCCGTCATGCCGCTGATGCGGTGCCGCATCTCCGTGTCCGCCTCCAGGTTCTTCATCTGCAGGTAGTCCATGTAGCCGAAGTTGCCGGCGCGCAGCGCCTCGGCGATGGCCTTGGGCACCTCGGCCTCGGCCTCGGCCACCTTGGCGTGGGCCTCCTTGAGGCGCGCCTGGTTCTCCTGCTCCTGGGCGACGGCCATGGCGCGGCGGCCCTCGGCGCGGGCCTGGGCGATGTTCTTGTCGGCCTCGGCCTGGTCGATCTGCAGCTTGGCGCCGATGTTGGCCCCGACGTCCACGTCGGCGATGTCGATGGAGAGGATCTCGTAGGCGGTGCCTGCGTCGAGGCCCTTGTCCATGACCATCTTGGAGATGCGGTCGGGGTTCTCCAGCACGGCCTTGTGGGAGGCCGCGGAGCCGATGGTGGTGACGATGCCCTCGCCCACGCGGGCCAGGATGGTCTCCTCGCCGGCGCCGCCCACCAGGCGCTTGATGTTCGCGCGCAGGGTGATGCGGCTCACCGCGATGAGCTGGATGCCGTCGCCCGCCATGGCCGACACCTTCGGCGTCTGGATGACCTTCGGGTTCACGCTCATCTTGACGGCCTCGAGCACGTCGCGGCCCGCGAGGTCGATGGCCGCGGCCTCCGAGAACGTGAGGTCGATGCGCGCCTTGTCGGCCGAGATGAGGGCGAAGACCACCCGATCCACGTTGCCGCCGGCCAGGAAGTGGGCCTCCAGCATGTCCACCGAGACGTCCAGCCCGGCCTTCACCGCGCTGATGCGCGGGTTGACGATGCTGGCCGGCGCCACCCGCCGCAGGCGCATGGCGATGAGCTTCGTGATGGACACCCCCGCCCCCGAGGCGAGGGCCGCGATCCACAGGCGGACCGGCACGAAGTACAGGAACATGGCCACGACGATGAAGCCGCCGCCGCCGAGGATCAGGTACATGATCTGATCGTCACCCATCAGCTTCTCCTTCAGCTTCAGCGCCCTCGCGGATCACCACGATGCGGACGCCCTCGACGGCGACGACCCGGATGGGCGTGCCCTTGCGGATGTACTCGAACTGGCTGACCACATCGACGACCTCACCGCCGATGGTCGCCTTGCCCGACAGGCGCAGATCCGTCCGCGCCACCCCGGTCTGGCCCAGGTAGCGCTGCCAGCTCGCCGGGTGGGCGTGGAAGTCGGGGGCCTCCTCGGCGCGGCTCGACCCCAGCGTGGTCTCGAGCACGAGCCGGCGGCCCAGGCGGCTGCGCGGGATGAACCGCGCCAGCAGGAAGAGGCCGACCACGGCCCCGGACAGCGCGAGCATGACCACCCCGAGCGCCCCCCCGACCTCGCCCATGGCCCACGCCGTGGACATGGGCATCCCCACCAGCGCCATCACCAGGCTCCCGGCGATGGCCGCGATGCCGAGCGCCCCCACGACCCCGAACCCCGGGATGATGAAGATCTCGACCCCCAGCAGCACCAGCCCCAGCACGAAGAGCAGGAGCTCCTCCCAGCCGGCGAGGTCCACCACCATGTGCCCGCCGAAGAAGAACAGCAGGCACAGCAGCCCGAAGCCGCCCGCGAAGCCGAAGCCCGGCGAGTAGAACTCCAGCAGCAGGCCCAGCATCCCCAGCGACATGAGCAGGCCGCTGACCACCGGATCGGTGAGGAAGCGCGCCAGCTTCTCGGCCCAGTTGATCGTCGGCTCGACCCGCGTCGCCTTCGCCAGCCCGAGCTGGCCGAGCAGGGCGTCCAGCGTCTCGATCTGGGCGTTGGCGATGCCGAACTTGAGGGCCTGCTCGGTCGTGACGGTCAGCAGGCGGCCCGCCTCGCTGACGCCCGCCACCGCGACCTCCCGATCCACCATCGCCTCGGCCACGTCGCCGTTGCGGCCGTTGGCCTCGGCCGTGGCCCGCATCTCGGACCGCATGTACGAGACGACCTTCTCGCCGACGGCCTCGGCCTTGCCGCCCTCGACCTGGATGGGGGTGGCGGCGCCCATGCTGGCGCCGTTGGTAAACGCAATGAAATCAGCCGCATAGCTGATGAGCGCCCCCGCGCTGATGGCCCGCCGGTTCACGAAGGCGATGACGGGCACGTCGGCGGCGAGGAGGGCGTCGCGGATGATGACGGCGGCGTCGACGCGGCCGCCGAAGGTGTCGACGTCGAGGATGATGGCCTTGGCGCCGCGGCTCCGGGCCACCTCCAGGCTGCGCTTCACGAAGGGGGCGAGGCCCTGGTCGATGGTGCCGCGGATGGGCACGACCACGACGGTCTGGCCCACGCCATCCCCCTCCCCCAGCGTCGGCAGGGGCGGGAGCTTCTGGGCCTCGAAGGGCCGGGGCGCCGCGGCGGCGCTGGCGGGGGCGGCGGCGCTGGCGGGGGCCTCGGCGGGCGCCCCGGCGTCCGGCCCGCCCGCCCGGGCCAGGCTGACGAGCCCGCCCGCGAGGAGCGCCGCCCAGAGCACGATGCGCGCTTGCTTCATTCGCCGTCCCGACCGCCCATGATGACCAGCGACAGATGCCACGGAGGCGCTCATGGTGGCACTCCATTGGCCCGAGAGCAACGGGCCCCGCCGTGCGGAACTTGCTCCGGACGCCCTCCCGGTGGGAAATACCACCCCGGCCGCCGCGGTTTGAGGGGGTGGCCTGACACCACCCGGACGCTCGATGCTGCGCACCCTGCCCTTCACCCTGCTCTTCGCCGCCCCGGTCCACGGGCAGAGCCCGCCGTCGGTGGGCGAGCCGCCGGCCGAGTGTGGCGACCTGCCGGTGGGGGATGTGCAGCTCGGCAGCCAGGACTTCGGCCTCGACATCAGCCCCGGCGACTCCACCGCCCGCCTGCGGCTCCCCGATCACCTGCCGGCCACCGCCACCCGCCCGGCCCTCGACATCGTGGGCGGCCTCGCCGAGGTCTCCCTGCAGCCCGACCAGATCCTGCCCGTGCGCGCCGCCCACCAGGCCGGCATCCTGCACGCCGTCGTGGGGCTGGTGGAGGCTCCGGGCCCCCGGGCCGCCCCGGGCTGCGCCGATCTCGTCGTCAACAGCATCCACCTGCGCATCGGCGAGGTGCTCATCGGCACCGCCCACCTGGCCCAGGCCGGCGCCGATCGGCAGACGAGCCCCACGGCGGTGCGGGTGGGCGAGCTGAGCATGGAGCCGGGCAGCCCGCCAGTGGCCGAGGCCTACATCCGCGAGCAGCTGCGCTTCCGGGGCGAGCTCTGCGCCCGGCGGGCCTCCGAGCGTGACGGGGCCATGCGCGGCTCCGTCATCGTCGAGCTGGAGGCCCGGGAGCCGGGCCGCATGGTCCGCCCCAGCGCGCCCCTCGACAGCCTGCAGCAGCCGCCGCTGCTCTTCTGCCTGCTCAACGCCCTGTACGATGATCCCGAGCTGGCCCGCAGCCTGCCCGGCGGGGCCCACTTCTACGCGCCGTTCTACTTCACGCCCGACGACTCGGCGCGGCTGCTGATCCACTCCCAGGCGCCGTAGAAGGGCGCCTGCTCGACGGCGGTCTCGCGCGCGTCCCCGCGCCGCAGCAGCCACCGCGCGACCCCCTGGCTCCAGCCCTCGGGCACCAGCCCCACCAGATCGTCATCCGGGCACGTCCGCCGGTTGTCGCAGAGCACGAAGAGGAAGCCGGGCGGCACCTCCAGGCGCGGCACCGCGAACGTCCACGGCCGGGCCGCCCCGGCGTGATCCCCCAGGATGTGGTGGCGGCGGCCATCGGGCAGCGACTCGATGAAGTGCTGCTGCCGGCGCGCCCGATCGCCATCGCTCAGCTCGCGGTAGGCGAACGTGCCCACCACCCGCGTGGCCAGCGGCACGTCGTCGATGGTCAGCACGCCCTCGTCCGCGCCCACCGTCTGCCCCGGCAGGGCGATGACCCGCCGCAGCACCTCGCGCCCCTCGTGCTCCAGCAGCACGACGTCGCCCTGGGCGGGCTCGGCCCGGCGGACGACCAGCAGGACGTCCCCCTCCAGGGCCGTGGGCGCGCCCGTGTTGCCGCGGACGACCACGAGCTCGACGAAGAACCAGCGGGCGAGCAGGAGGCCGAGGACGATGGCCGCCAGGGCCCAGCGCCAGAGGCGGCGCGGGCGGCGCGGGCGCCCGGGGACGGGGCCGATGGGGAGGCGGCTCACCCCTCCCCCGCCTCCGGCGTGTACAGGACGGCCCGGGGCCCCAGCGCGGCGCGCACCACCCCGGGCTCGAGGCCCAGATCCGCCGGGCAGAGCCCCGCCACGTCATCGCCCAGGCCCTTGAGGCAGCGCGCCAGGGCCTCCGGCGTCACGTCATCGGTGGCCCAGAGCAGCAGCCGCCGCGCCCCCAGCACCGGCGGCGCCGGCAGCAGGAGCGGCCCGGTGGCCGGCACCGCCCCGTCGCGCACGAGGCGCGAGATGCGCCCGCCCGTCCGCCAGTCCACATGGCCCGTCAGCCCGGCGAGGGGCCGGCCATCGAGGCGCACGGCGAGCACCAGCACGTCGCACGGGGCCTCGTCGAGGCCGTAGAGGTTGGCGGGGGGGCCCATCAGACCCGCTCCAGCTCCTGGGCGATGCGGTCGAGGATGCCGTTGACGAACTTGCCGCTGTCCTCGGCCCCGTACCGCTTGGCCAGCTCGATGGCCTCGTTGAGGGTGGCCTTCACCGGCACCTCGCCCTCGAACGCCAGCTCGTAGGCGGCCAGGCGCAGCACGTTGCGGTCGACCCGGCTCATGCGGGTGACCTTCCAGTTCAGCGAGTAGCGGCCGATCAGCGTGTCGATGGCGGCGCGGTGGCTGATGGTGCCCTCGACGAGCCGCTCCACGAAGCGCCAGTGGCTGCCCTCGGGATCCAGCAGGGCCCGGGCGTGGTCGACGGCGCCGGGGCTGCCGTCCTCGGCCGTGGCCACCAGGCTCTGCAGCACCTCGTCGTCGTCGCGCAGGTGCGCGGCGAAGAGCGTCAGCGCCTCCTCGGGCGGGACCTCGGCGGCGTCGACGGCGAACATGATGAGCAGCGCGGCCTCGCGTGCAGCGCGGCGTCCCGATCTCACGAGCTGGCCCCCTGATCCATGCGGGCGAACAGATCCGCCATCTCGATGGCGCAGAGGGCCGCCTCGGCGCCCTTGTTGCCGGCCTTGGTGCCCGCGCGCTCGACGGCCTGCTCGATGGTGTCCGTCGTCAGCAGGCCGAACGCCACGGGCAGGCCGTAGTCGAGGGACACATGGGCGAGGCCCTTGGTGGCCTCGGCGGCCACGTAGTCGAAGTGGGGCGTCGAGCCACGGATGACGGCCCCCAGCGCGATGATGGCGTCGACGCCGCCCTTCTGGGCCACCCGCTTCGCGGCCACCGGCAGCTCGAAGCCGCCCGGCACCCGGTAGACGGTGATGTCGGCGCGATCCGCGCCGTGCCGCACGAGGGCGTCGATGGCCCCCAGCACGAGCTGCTCCACGATGAAGCTGTTGAAGCGGCCCACCACGAGGGCGAAGCGCCGCCCCTGGGCCTGCAGGTGGCCTTCGAAGACCGTCGGTCCACGCTGATCGATCATGCCCGCTCCTCCGTGCCCTGGGACACCAGGGCGTCCTTCGCCGCCAGGCTCGCCTGGGGCCGCGGCGGGAGCATCACGTGCTCCACCACCGAGAGTCCATACCCCTGCAACCCCTTGATCCGCGAGGGGCTCGAGGTCATCAGCTTGAGCTGGCGCACGCCCTGATCCAGCAGGATCTGGGCGCCGATGCCGAACTCTCGCAGGTCCGGGGGCAGCCCGATGGCCCCCCGATCCACCACCTCCGGCGCCTCGGGCTGCCCCGAGAGCCGGCGGATCTCCCGCGCCACCCGGGGCGCGGGCTTCTGCAGGTACACCAGCACGCCGCAGCCGGCGGCCTCCATCTCGCGCAGGGCGTGCTCCAGCTTCCAGCGCCCATCGGCGCCGCAGCGGAAGACGTCCCCGAGCAGGTTCTCCTGGTGCACGCGCCCCAGCACCGGCGTGTCGGCCAGGGGGTTGCCCTTCACCAGGGCCAGGTGCTCCAGGTCGTCGACGGAGGTGCTGTAGGAGACGGCCTTGAAGCGGCCGATCTCGGCGATGTCCACCTCGACCTCGGCCACCCGGTGCACCAGGCGCTCCCGCAGCAGCCGGAAGCGGATGATGTCGGCCACCGACACGATCATCAGCCCGTGCTTGCGCCCGAAGACCTCGAGCTGGGGCCGGCGCGCCATGGTGCCGTCATCATTCATGATCTCGCAGATGAGGCCCGCCGGCTCCAGGCCCGCGAGGCGGGCGAGATCCACCGAGCCCTCCGTCTGCCCGGTGCGCACGAGGACGCCGCCGGCCTTGGCCCGCAGGGGGAAGACGTGGCCGGGGCGGGACAGATCCGAGGCCCGCGCGGTGGGCGAGACCGCCACGCGCACGGTGTGCGCCCGGTCGGCCGCCGAGATGCCCGTCGTCACGCCGGTGGCCGCCTCGATGCTCACCGTGAAGGCCGTGCCGAAGCCGCTCTGGTTGCGGCTGACCATGAGGGGCAGGTCGAGCGTGTCGCACTTCTCCGGCGTCAGGGCCAGGCAGATGAGGCCGCGGCCGTGCAGCGCCATGAAGTTCACGGCCTCGGGGGTCGCGAGCTCGGCGGCCATCACGAGGTCGCCCTCGTTCTCCCGATCCTCGTCATCCACCAGGATGACCATCCGGCCGTTGCGGATCTCGTCGAGGGCGGCCTCGACGCGCGCCACGATGGCGGAGTCCTCGCGGTTCATCTCACGTCCTCCCCAGGAAGCCGGCGCGGGCCAGGGTCTCGAGGTCGAGGCCGCGGCGCGGCTCCTCGGCCGGGGCCGGATTCATCAAGCGTTCCACATACTTGCCAATCAGGTCCGCCTCCAGGTTCACGCGCCCGCCCACGGCCTTGCGGGCCAGGTGGACGACGCCCTGGGTGTGGGGGATGAGGACCACGCTGAAGCGATCCGCCTCCACGGCGTTGACGGTCAGGCTCACGCCGTCGATGGCGATGGAGCCCTTGGGCACGAGGTAGCGGGCCACGGCGGGCGGGGCGCGAAACCACAGGGTGACGGCCTCGCCCAGCGGATCGCGCTGCACGAGGGTGCCCGTCGCGTCCACGTGCCCGGCCACGATGTGGCCACCCAGGCGGTCGCCGAGGCGCAGGGCGCGCTCCAGGTGCAGGGCGTCGCCGAGGCGCCGCTCCCCGAGCGTGGTGCGGTCCATCGTCTCGGCCGAGGCGTCCGCCGTGAAGGCGTCGCCGTGGGTCGCGGTGACGGTGAGGCAGGCGCCGTCCACCGCCACGCTCTCCCCCAGCACCAGCTCGGCCACCATGGCCGCCGGGGCGCCGATCGTCAGCGTCACGCCGGCCGCCCGGGGTGCCTTCGCCCGCAGGGTGCCCGTGGCCTCGATCAGTCCGGTGAACATGGCGCCTCCTCCGGGTAGACGATCCGGCCGCGCACCCGCATGTCGGCCCCCAGGCGCGTCCAGCTGGGATCGGCGAGCTGCAGCCCCGCCCCGATGGCGTCCACCGCGGGCAGATCGGCGAGGGGCCGGCCTGGACCGATGATCCGGGCGGCCAGATAGATGCACGCCTCGTCGGCGAGCCGGGCCCGCAGCAGGCTGCCGTGCAGGCGCCCGCCCCCCTCCACCAGCACCGAGACGATGCCGCGCTGGCCGAGGGCCTGGAGCATGGCGGCGGCGTCGAGGCCGCGCCCCGAGCGGCGCACGGCCACCAGCGTGGCCCCGGTGTCGGCGAGGGCGCGGGCCCGCTCGGGATCGGCGTCGGCGGCGTGCAGCAGCAGCGCCTGGGGCCCGAGCAGCCGGGCGGTGGGCGGCACCGTCAGATCGGGATCGGCCACCACCCGCAGCGGATCGGTGCCCCGGACCTCGCGGACGTTCAGGGTGGGGTCGTCCAGCCGGGCCGTGGCGGCCCCCACCATCACGGCGTCGGCCCAGGCGCGCAGCTTGTGGCCATCCCGCCGGGCCTCGGGGCCGGTGATCCAGCGCGCGGCGCCGTCGGGCGTGGCCAGGCGGCCGTCCAGCGTGACGGCGGCCTTCAGCAGCGTCCAGGGGCGGCCGGTGGAGATGTGCCGGAAGAAGGGCGCGTGCAGGGCGGCGCAGGCCTCGGCCTCGATGCCCACCTCGACGGCCACGCCGGCCGCCCGCAGCCGCTCGACGCCGCCGCCCGCCACCCGCGGGTTCTCGTCGAGGACGCCCACGAAGACGCGGGCCACGCCGGCCGCGATGAGGGCCTCCGTGCAGGGCGGCGTGCGGCCCCGGTGGCAGCAGGGCTCGAGCGTCACGTAGACGTCGGCGCCGCGGGCCCGCGGCCCCGCCTGCTGGAGGGCCTGCACCTCGGCGTGGGGGCCGCCGGGGGGCGCGCTGACGCCCACGCCGACCACCTGGCCGTCCGCCACCACGACGCAGCCGACGCGGGGGTTGGGGCTGGTGCGGTGCAGCGCCCGCCGCGCCCGGGCGATGGCCCGGCGCATCTGGCTGGCGTCCGCCGGCACCGTCATCGACCCTGCGCGCCCTGGAGAGCCTCCAGCTCCGTGAGGAACTGCCGGACGTCGGTGAACTCGCGGTACACCGACGCGAAGCGCACGCAGGCCACCTCGTCGAGGGTGCGCAGGTGCCCCAGGACGGTCTCGCCGACGCGCTCGGTCGTCACCTCGCGCTCCGTGGAGTCCATGAAGTGCCGCTCGATGCCGGCCAGGAGGGCGTCGATGCGATCCACCGGGACGGGGCGCTTGGAGCACGCCACCTCGACCCCCGCGCGGATCTTGTTGATATCAAAGGCTTCTCGCCGCCCGTCCCGCTTCACCACCGCCGGCAGCCGCATCTCGATGCGCTCGTACGTCGTGAAGCGGCGCTCGCAGTCGTCGCAGCGCCGGCGGCGGCGCGTGGAGTTCTGGTCGCGCACGTAGCGGGAGTCGACGACGCGGCTGTTCTCGGAGCCGCAGAACGGGCAGTTCATGCCGCGCTCCCGTCGAGGGCGTGGATCTTGGCGACGCGGTCGGCGTGGCGGCCGCCCTCGAAGCTGGCCTCCAGGAAGCTGATGACGGCGCGCTCGGCCACGAGGGGCCCGAGCAGGCGGCTGCCGAGGCAGACGATGCGCGCGTCGTTGTGCTGGCGGGCGAGGCGGGCCGAGAGCTCGTCGTGCACCAGGGCCGCGCGGGCGCCGGGCACCTTGTTGGCGGCGATGGACATGCCGATGCCCGAGCCGCAGACCAGCACGCCGAAGTCGGCGTCGCCGTTGACCACCTGGCGGGCCACCTTGGCGGCGTAGTCGGGGTAGTCGCAGCGATCGGGCGTCATCGGGCCCAGATCCACGACCCGCACCTGCCCGCGCAGGCCCTCGACCAGGGCGTCCTTGAGGGCGAAGCCGGCGTGATCCGACGCGAAGACCACCGTGATCACAGGCACTTCCCCACGATGAGGCTGACGTTGGTGCCGCCGAAGCCGAAGCTGTTGGACAGGGCCACCGGCACCGGCACCGCGCGCCCCTCATGGGGCACGAGGTCCAGATCGCACTCGGGATCCGGCTCGTCGACGTTGATGGTCGGGGGCACCTGGCCGCGATCGACGGCCAGCGCGCAGACCGCCAGCTCCACCGCGCCCGCGGCCCCGAGCATATGGCCCGTCATCGACTTGGTGCTGGAGACCATCAGCTTCTCGGCGTGCTCGCCGAAGACGCGGCGGATGGCCAGGATCTCGATCTGGTCGCCGTAGGGGGTCGAGGTGCCGTGGGCGTTGATGTACGCCACGGCCTCGGGGGGCAGGCCCGCGTCGCGCAGGGCGTTGCGCATGGCCCCCTGGGCCCCCTCCCCCTCGGGGGACGGCCGCGTCATGTGGAAGGCGTCGGACGACTGCCCGTAGCCCAGGATCTCGCAGTAGATGTGGGCGCCGCGGGCCCGGGCGTGCTCGAGCTCCTCCAGCACCACCACGCCCGCCCCCTCGGCCGAGACGAAGCCGTCGCGGCCCAGGTCGAACGGGCGGCTGGCGCGCTCGGGCTCGTCGTTGCGGGTCGACAGGGCCTTCATGGCGGCGAAGCCGGCGATGCCGAGGCGGGTGATGGTGGCCTCGGCCCCGCCCGCGATCATCACGTCGGCGTCGTCCATGGCGATGAGCCGGGCGGCGTCGCCGATGCTGTGGGCGCCGGTGGCGCAGGCGCTCACGCTCGACAGGTTCGGGCCGCGGGCGCCGGTGATCATCGAGATGTGGCCGGGGGCCATGTTGCCGATGAGCTTGGGGATGGTGAAGGGCGAGACGCGCCGGGGGCCGCGGGTGGTGACCACCTCGAAGCCCTCCTCCAGCGTCTCCAGCCCGCCCAGGCCCACGCCCACCAGCACGCCGACGCGCTCGGGATCGGCCAGGGGCAGGATGCCCGCGTCCGCCGTGGCCATGTTCGCCGCGGCCACCGCGAACTGGATGAAGCGGTCCATCTTCTTGGCGTCGCGCCGCTCGATGAACTGCTCGGGATCGAAGTCGGCCACTTCGCCCGCGATGCGCGCCGGGTAGTCCGTCGCGTCAAAGCGGGTGATGGGCCCGATGCCGCTCTTGCCCGCCATCAGGGCGGTCCACGTCGCCTCGGTGCCGATCCCGACGGGCGTCACGAGGCCGATGCCCGTGACGACCACCCTGCGCTCGAAAGCCCGCATGCCGTCCCTCGTGGGGTCGTGGCCGACCCCGTTGCCGCGCTGGCCGGGCGCCGCTGGCGGCCCGGTGCGTGGCGAATCTGCGGCCGGTTCGCCCGGGCGAGCCGGCCGGCGCCGCGATCAGCCCTTGCTCTGCTGGACGTAGTTGATGGCGTCCTGCACGGTCCGGATGTTCTCGGCGTCCCCATCGGGGATCTCGACGTTGAACTCCTCTTCCATGGCCATCACCAGCTCGACCAGATCGAGGGAGTCGGCGCCCATGTCGTCGATGAACGAGGCCTCCGGCACCACCTCCTCTTCGCTGACGTCGAGCTGCTGGGCGATGATCTGGATGACCTTCTTCTCGATGCTGGCCATTTGCGTCCCCGTCCTGGTTCGTTCTGGCCCTCTCGGGCCCGGCGCGCCGCGGGCAAGGCGGGCACCGACAAAAGCGACGTCAGATAGCAACGCGGCCTGCCGGTGTCAATCGGTGCCGCCCCAGGTCAAGGCCAGGGCAGCGTGGACCAGACCCGCGCCGAGCCCGACGAGGACCACGCGCTGCCCGCCAGCGAGGCGTCCGGCGGCCCGGGCGTGGGCCAGGGCGACCGGGACGCTGGCGGCGCTGGTGTTGCCCACGTCCTCGATGTCGCAGACCACGCGCTCGAAGGGCAGCTCGAGGCGGCGCGCCACGGCCTCCAGCAGGCGGCGGTTCGCCTGGTGCGGCACCAGCAGGGCCACGCTCTCGGGGGCCCAGCCCGCCCGGGCGCAGACCTGCCGCACGGCCTCCTCCAGGTACCGCGCCGCCAGGCGGTACACCTGGCGCCCCTCCATGTAGACGTGGGCCCCCAGGCCCAGGATGTCGGCGTGGCGGGCGTCGCCCCCCAGGACGACGGCCTCGACGACCGGCCCCGGCCCCTCCCCGAGCGCGAGCACCGCGGCCCCGGCGGCGTCCCCGAAGAGGATGGCCGTGTCGCGATCGGCCGCGTCCACCCGCCCGCTGAGGGCGTCGGCGCCCACGACGAGGACGCGGGTGGCGTCGCCGGCGAGCAGGTGGGCGCGGGCCGTGGCCAGGCCGTAGACGAAGCCGGCGCACGCGGCCGAGACGTCGAAGGCGGGCCCCGCCAGGCCCAGGCGCTGCTGGACGCGGCTGGCCAGGGCCGGGGTGGCCTCCGGCGCGGTGATGGTGGCGGCGATGACGAGGTCGGGGGGCGTCGGCCCCAGGGCCTCGGCCGCGGCCGCGCAGGCCAGGTCGAGCAGCGTCTCGCCGGGGGCCAGCACGCGGCGGCGCTGGATGCCCGTGCGGGCCTCGATCCAGTCGGGGGTGACGCCCAGCTCGGCGGCGGTGGTGGCGTTCTCCCGCGTGGCCCCCGCGAGGGCCGCGCCCAGGCCGACGAGGCGGACGCGGGGCCCGCCGCTCACAGCTCGACCGTGTCCGCGGTGCGGGAGATGGGCAGCTCGGCCGTGGTGGTGCGGTCCGAGGGGACCTCGGCGGCGGACAGGGCGCTCCGCACGCGGTCGACGAGGCCGAGGGCGGCGTGGTCGCGGGCCCGCTGCACCGCCGCGGCGATGGCCTCCGCGGTGGAGGCGCCGTGGGCCACCAGGGCCAGGCCGTCCAGCCCAAGCAGGGGCGCGCCGCCGATCTTCGTCCAGTCGAAGCGATCCCGCAGGCGCCGCAGGGCCCGCTTCATGAGCGCCGCCCCCAGGCCCCCGAGCCAGTCGCCCTTCAGCTCCTCGCGCAGCAGCTCGCCCAGCGTCACGGCGATGCCCTCGGAGAGCTTCAAGACGACGTTGCCCACGAAGCCGTCGGTGACGACGACGTCGGCCTCGCCCCGCGGCAGGGCGCGGCCCTCGATGTAGCCGATGTAGCGCAGGTCCGCCTCGCTGAGCAGGCGGTGGGCCTCGCGCAGCGTCTCGGTGCCCTTGCTGGGCTCGGTGCCGTTGGAGAGCAGGCCCACGGTGGGCCGCTCCTTGCCCAGGGTGGCCGCGGCGTAGGCGGCCCCCATGAGGGCGAACTGCACCAGGTGGCTGGCGCGGCAGTCGACGTTGGCCCCCATGTCCAGCAGGACGACGGGGCCGGCCGCCGAGGGCATGGCGCTGGCGATGGCGGGGCGGTCGCAGCCGGGCAGCCGCCGCAGCTCCATGAGGCCCACGGCCATCATGGCGCCGCTGTTGCCCGCCGAGACGAAGGCGCACGCCTCCCCCTGGCGGACCCGGCCGAACCCGACGTGCATGGAGCTTTGGCGCTTGGCCCGCGCCGCCCGACCGGGGTGCTCCGCCATGCCGATGGCCTCGGCGGCGTGCACCACGTCCACGGCCGCGCCCCCGGGGCCCAGCCGCTGCAAGCAGGCTTCGATCCGCGCGGCGTCCCCCACCAGGGTGATGGGGCCCAGGCCGCGTGAACACGCCAGGAGCGCACCGGCGACGACGACGTCGGGCGCCCGGTCACCGCCCATCGCGTCGAGCGCGACGGGCAGCCGGGTCACATCCCCGGCCACGACCGGTCACCCGGGCGAGGCGTCCACCGAGCGGGCGGCTGCCCGCTCAGCTCTGCACCTCGACCACGTCGATGACGTAGCGATCCTTGTACCAGCCGCACGAGGGGCAGATGCGGTGCGGCTCCTTGGGAGCCCCGCAGTTGTCGCACTCGTTGTAGGCCTTGGCCTCGATCTGGTGGGTGGCCCGCCGGGTATCGCGCTTGGCGCGAGACTTGCGCCGCTTCGGAACTGCCATCTCGACCTCGATTCCTGTCGACCGGGCTCTCGCCGGTCGCCTGGTTCAACACCTAATCGCCTGTTTCGGCGGCCCGCTCCGTCAGGAGTCCGGGTCCTCGAGCTTCGCCTTCAGCGCCATGAGCGGCGTCCAGCGCAAATCCACCGTGGCCTCGGCCGCCTGCGGCGCCGCCTCGCACACCCCCGCCCCCGCCGTCTCGCAGGTCGGGTTCATGGGCAGCTCCAGCAGCAGGTCCTCGCGGAAGACCTCGCCCAGCGCCACGCGCTCCCCGTCGAAGGTGTACTCGTCCGCCTCGTCATCGGCGTCCGTCACCTCCAGCCCGTCATCCCCGGGCGTCGCCGTGGCGACCTCCCGCACGAGGACGTGCTGCACGGTGCGCTCCACCACCAGCTCCCGGGCCGTGAGGCAGCGCACGCAGTCGAAGCCCAGCGCGACGCGGAAGGTGGCGTGCACCACCACGTCGCGGCGGGCCGGCCACGCCGTCCCCTCGACCGTCAGGGCCCCGGAAGACCGGTAGCCCAGCTCGCCCAGCAGGCCCGCCACGTTCTCGGCCACGACCTCCTCGGCCACCTCCCCACGGAAGGCGCGCCCCTCGGGAGGGAGCTGGTCGAAGCGGAAGTCGAGGTCGAGCGGGTGCATGATCGGCTTGGGGCAGTTTAGAGCCGCGGGAATCTACCGGCCGATCCCCCCCTTGTCAACGCGGACCGCCCATCGATCCGCCGAGAGGCCCCGCGATCGGCCCGATAACGGGAGCTACAACGAAGGCGTCGGCGCCGTGGCGAGGATGGCGGAGAGATCGTCGTCCGTGAACTGCACGCCCGCGCCCACGAAGAGGTCGGAGAGCTCGTCGTTGAAGACGTCGTCCACGCCGGCCGCCACGTACAGGTGCGTAAAGAAACGATAAATGGCGCGCATGCGGAACCGCGGGTTCAGGTTGGCCGAGAACGCGAACAGGTCGCTCGACAGCTCCAGGGCGTCGTCGAAGACGTGGAAGTCGAGGCCCACGCCGCCCGTGCTCTCGATGATGCCGATGCGGCCCGTCGCGAAGTAGAAGCGCTTGGCGAACTGCAGCGACAGCCGGAAGCGGTCCTCCGTGATGCTCTCCTGCTTGCGGATGACGGGATCCGACAGCGAGTCGCTGGTGGCCGTGACCGTCTCGACCAGCTTGGTGGAGCCCTTCGGATCGTCGACCACCTGGATCATGTAGTACTTGTCGGGCCGCGGCTGCAGGCGCAGCTCCAGGTAGTTCTTCACCGAGCCGAGGCTCAGGTAGTACTCGGCCCGCATCGCCACCACGAACTGCAGGCGCGTCAGCCGCCGCACGAACCGCGACCCCTCGTCCACGAGGTCGGAGACGCTCTCCACCAGGCGGTCGTCGTTGACCAGGCGCCCGATGCTGCCCTTGCCCTCGTCGATCTTGGCGGCGATGGAGTTGGCGCGCTCCATGGTGCCGTCGAGGTTCTTGAGCGCGCTCTCCAGGTGCGCCACCGCGTCGCGCACGTTGGCCGGGCGCGCCTTGCCGTCGGATCCGGGGGCCGCGGCCACCGCCTCCTCGGCCTCGGGGGCCATGAACTGGCGCACCCCCGCCGTCACGGCCTTGGCGTCCGCCGCCACGGCCTTGGCGTCCGCCATGATCTTGCGGGCGTCGGTGCGGAAGTCCTTCACGAAGGAGCGGGCCTCCTTCGTGACGAGGACCACGTTGTCCACCACCTGGTCGACCTTGGGGCCGTTGTCGACGACGGCCCGCTTCACCTCGGCGACCGTCTTGTCGATGTTGGCCAGGATGGCCACCAGCCGCTCCTCGCCCTCCTTGCCCGAGACCACCTTCTTGATGCTGGCGGTGATCTCCTCGACGTTCTTCGTGATGCCCTTCAGCTCGTTGATCAGGTCGGCCGGGGCGACGTCGTAGTCGATGTTGGGGATGGCGTCGCCGTCCTTGAGGGGCGTGCCGGTGTAGCCCGGCGTGAGCTGCAGGTAGTACTCACCCAGCAGGCTCGCCTGCTTCTTGGCCACCCGCGCGTCGCTCTTCAGCGGCGTGTTGACCTTGATCCAGACCTTCGCCTGGTCGCCCGCCAGCTCCACGCTGTCGATCTGGCCGACGTTGATGCCGGCGATGACCACCCGCGACTTGCTGGCGAGGCCCGAGGCGTCCTTGAAGACGGCGTAGACCCGGTAGCTGGAGGCGTCGTCGTCGATGCCCTCCCGGACCATGCCGAACATCCAGAAGAAGGCCACGAGGCCCCCGAGGACCACGACGCCGACCTTGAACGGGGTGAAGATCGCTTTCACGGGGTCGCCTTCTCGGGTGTCGGGCCGCCCAGGCCGGCAGCCATCACTGGAACATCAACGCGGTGAGGAAGTAGTCAGCGATCAGGATGAGCACGCTGCCGCCGACCACCGCCTGCGTCGTCGCGAGGCCCACCCCACGAGCCCCGCCCGACGCGTAGAAGCCCTTGTAGCATCCCACCATCGTCAGGATGCCGCCAAATACGAGGGCCTTGATCATGCCGCTGGTGAGATCGTCGGGGTCCACCAGCCACTTCGTCTGCTCCATGAAGATGCCCTCGTCGATGCGCAGGAGCACCACGCCGACGAAGTAGCAGCCCACCATGCCCACGAGGCTGAAGAGCGCGCAGAGGCAGGGCACCATGGTGATGCCCGCCAGGAACCGCGGCACCACCAGGTACTGCACGGGGTTGACGGCCATCGTGTAGAGGGCGTCGATCTGCTCGGTCACCCGCATGGTGCCGAGCTCCGTCGCGATGCCGCTGCCGGCGCGCCCCGCCACCATCAGGCCCGTGAGCACCGGCGCCAGCTCGCGGGCGAGCGAGATGCCCACCGTCGGCCCCACCAGGCTCTCCGCGTTGAACAGCCGAAACGCCCCCGCCCCCTGCAGCGCGAAGACGGCCCCCGTGAACACGCCCGTCAGCAGCACGATGAACATGCTGCCGACGCCGACGAACTCCATGGCCTGGAACAGCAGGCGCAAGCGGTACGGGGGCCGGATGGTCCACACCAGCGTCTCGAAGAACAGCAAGGCAGCCTTGCCGGTCCCCTCGACGATGTTGAGGGTGCTCTGCCCGACGGCTTCGATCGCGGCCTTCAAAGATGGCGACTCCTCGGCTGGGCGCGACCGTTATCACGAGCGGGGGCCACGGTGTCAATCTCCCCCCCTCGGCACGACCCCCCGGTGTGTGGCACGCTGGCTGCGTCGGCGCTCCCCCCACCCCGGCCTCACGGAGGTTCTCGATGACCCCGATCGCCCGCGCCTTCGCCCTCGCCCTCGCCCTCTCCACCGCCGCCTGCAGCTGGAGCGCCCGCAGCATCCACCCGCCGCTCGGCGAAAAGCCCAGCCAGAACAAGAGCTTGCAGCAGGCGCCCGCGAAGCGGGGCGGCACCGTCGAGCGCCACGAGGACAACGGCCAGCCCTGCGCCCACGACGCCCTCGACCAGAGCTCCACCCCCGCCCCCTGACCCCGACGCCGGCACCGGGCTGGCACGTGCCCGACGCCCCCTTGCGTCTGGCCAGCCCCCGTGGAACCCTCGGACCCGTGCCGTTCAAGGAGGTCCCATGGCCCGCGAGATCGTCGTCGAGCGTGACGGCCGCGCGTCGCGCTTCACCTTCGCCAAGGTGGACCGCGCCCGGCTCTATGGCACCCGCCGCCGGGTCCCCCTGGATCCGACGGGCGAGGCCTGCACCCGCGGGGAGCTGACGGCCGACGGCTCGCTCCTGCTGCGCCCCGGCATGACCGCCCAGGGGTACTTCGACGAGCAGGGCCTGTGGTTCGCCGCCACCGACCTGCGCTCGCTCTGGCCCGACGGCACCGAGGCCCCCGTCAGCGAGTCCACGCTCGGCGTGACCCAGGCCCTCGAGCCGGTCACCGCCCAGCAGCTCCTCGACCACCGCGTCGAGTCGGTCTACGCCCTCGAGCCGGCCGAGGTGGACGAGGCGCTCCAGGCCGCCCTCGACGGCGGCGGGCTCTTCGCCTTCCCGTTCAACTACCGCGCGGGCGGGGCGCCCTCCGTCGCCTTCCTCGTGCAGAACGCCACCGGCGTCTACGCCCTCATCGGGCGCCCCTTCGAGCCCGAGTGGTGCGCCCTGGGCCAGCTCCCCGTCGAGGACTTCGCCGAAGACGACGGTCTCGACGATGACCTCGACTTCGAGATGTTCTGATGGCCGCCTGCTGGCACTGCGGCAAGCGCCTCGCGGAGGGGGTGCGCATCTGCCCCTTCTGCCGCGCCGACCAGACGACGCCCGGCCAGAAGCCCCAGGCCGCCCGCACGCTGGAGCAGATCCGCCGCGGCCAGCCGGCGAGCCGCTGGCGCCTGAACATGGGCGGCGGCCAGCAGACCTCCCGGCTCTGGATCCTGCTCCTGCTCATCGCCCTCGCCGGCGGCCTGGCCATCTGGGTGCTGCGCCCCGCGCGCCCCGATCTGGCGGCGCTGCAGCCCGCCGATCCCACCGCGCCCTTCCCGTGCAGCGGCCAGCGGCGCTGCCTCGTCGTCTACCTGGCCCCCTGGGCGCCGGCGACGGACCGCACCGTGGCCGTGCTCAAGCAGGTCGCGGCCGACTGGGCCGACAGCAGCGATCTGGGCCTGGCGGCGGTGGTCGGCGCGGATGATCCCGAGGCCATGGACCGCCTGATCGCGACGCTGCCGGTGCCGGCGCTGCGCGACGCCGACGACGCCTTCGCCCGCCGCATGGACGTCGAGACGGTGCCGACGTGGTGGGTCCTGGACGCCGCGGGGGCGGTGGCCGAGCGGGTCGACGGCACCTACCTGCCCTACGAGTACCACATGGAGCGGCTCGGGCTGCGCTGACGAAATCGCAGCGAGATCGGGTGCTTAGTCGTCCGTCGGCCGCGGCAGCGGGGCCAGCGGCAGGGGCTCGCCCAGGCAGGCCTCGAGCACCTGCGCCACATGGGGCGCGTCCTCGGCCAGCAGGCTCAGCTCGAAGGCGCTCAGGTAGGCCACCCGCCGCCCGTGCAGGCGCGGGAAGCGGATCTGCAGCGCGAAGCGCCGGCCGGGCACCGCGGGCCGCTCCAGCCGCTCCACCACCAGGCCGTCGCCATGGGCCTCCACGTCCTTGACCACCGACCGCAGGTAGCGGTGCAGCGCGATGGCCCGCCGCGTGTGCGGATCCTCGTACAGGACGAAGTGCCGGTTGCGAGACAGCCGGGCGCCGGCGCGCAGGGCGCGCAGGACGCGGAGGGTGGTCGGGTGCGGGGTGCCGTCGATCATCGGCGTCCAGCCTACCACGCTCTGCGCTATGCTGCGCCCCATGACCCGCTCCCTGCCCGACGGACCCCTCACCGGCCTGCGCGTCCTCGACCTCTCCCGCGTGCTCGCCGGCCCCTACTGCTCCCAGGCCCTCGCCGACATGGGCGCCGACGTCATCAAGGTCGAGCACCCGCGCGGCGGCGACGACACCCGCCGCTTCGGCCCCCCCTTCGTGGGCGGCGAGAGCACCTACTTCCTGTCCATCAACCGCGGCAAGCGCTCCCTGGCCCTCGACTTCAAGCACCCGGAGGGCCGGGCCGTGCTGCTGCGGCTGCTCGACCAGGCCGACGTGCTGCTGGAGAACTTCCGGCCGGGCGCCCTGGAGCGCCAGGACCTCGGCCCCGCCGCCTGCCTGGCCCGCAACCCGCGGCTCATCTACTGCTCCGTGAGCGCCTTCGGCCACGCAGGGCTGCCGGCCTGGTCCCGCCAGCCGGGCTACGACCTGATGGTGCAGGGCCTCGGCGGCATCCCCTCGCTGACGGGGCCGCCGGAGGCCGGGCCGAGCAAGGTGGGCGCCTCCATCGCCGACGTCGTCTCGGGGATGTACGCCACCCAGGGCATCCTCCTGGCCCTCATCGCGCGCCAGCAGACGGGCCGCGGCCAGCACGTCGACGTGGCCATGCTCGACGGCCAGGTCTCGCTCCTGACGTACCTGGCCTCGGCCTGGCTCAACGCGGGCGAGCTGCCCGGCCGCCTGGGCAACCGGCACCTGTCCGTGGCCCCGTACAGCACGTTCGCCGCCGCCGATGGCTGGCTGAACCTGGCGGTGGCCAACGACGCCCTCTGGCGCACCTTCACCGCCTGCATCGACCGGCCCGACCTCACCGCGGACGCCCGCTTCGCCACCAACCCCGATCGGGTGCGCAACGTGGACGCCCTGGAGGCCATCCTCGCGCCCCTGCTGGCGACGCGCAACGTCGCGGAATGGCTCACGATCTTCGAGCAGGCCGGCGTCCCGGCCGGACCCGTCCTGGGGCTGGACGCCGTGCTGGCCCACCCCCAGCTCCACGCCCGCGGCATGGTCGTCGAGCTGCCCCACCCGACCCTCGGCACCGTGCGCACGCCGGGGCCGCCCATCGGCCTGAGCGACACCCCGCCCCGCCCCCGCCTCGCCCCGCCCCGCCTGGGCGAGCACACCGACGCCATCCTGGGTGAGCTCGGTCTGGACGCCGCGGCCATCGAGGCGCTGCGGGCCGCCGGCGCCATCGGGGGCGGCTGAGGTGCCCCGCCACCTCAACCACGCCGCCGTCTACGTCGCCGTGCTGGCGGCGTTCGTCGGCCTCATCGTGCTGCGCACCGCCCGCGACGACCGCGCCCGCACCGACCGCCGCGACCTCTACACCGAGCGCTGCACCCTCGCCCGCCCCGCCCCCGCCTGCGCCGCCGACTTCGACGCCCGCGGCGCGACGTGCGAGGCCACCTGGTACGGCCCGAAGCCCCCCGCCGGCGACCAGTGGGAGGGCTTCTTCGCCTGCGTCCAGGGGCCCTGAGTGCGCATCCTCAGCCGCCAGCGCGACTACTACGACTGGGTCGCGGCCTACGGCGTGGATCCGAGCCTCTGCTACGTCCGCCAGCCCCTCACGGTGCGCTACGCCGAGGCCCCCGCCTTCGCGCGCTTCTCGCTCCCCTACCCGCAGGAGCACCGCGTCCGCGACGGGGAGCTGCGCACTGGCGGCCTGACTTTCGGTGTGTTTCCACGGATCTACCGCCGCCGCACCATCGCGCTCCGCCGGGATGACGGCGGCTTCCAGCTCCGGGTCTTCAGCGACGTGGCCGAGATCGCGGCCCACCTGACCGAGCTGGGGGTGCGGGCCACGCGCTGGGAGCGGCGCGCCCTGTACGACGACGAGTTCCTGAGCGACAGCCCCTGGCCCAACGCCCGCTGGCGCGCCCTCGGCTCGCCCATCTTCGTGGCCGGCGAGCTGGGCTACAGCGGCCAGCAGCCCCGGCTCGACCTGCCCATCGAGACCGGCCTCGTCACCCTCGATCCCATCCTGCAGGACTTCCGCTTCACCGAGGTGGACGCCACCGACGTCTTCCAGCGCATCCAGAACTTCCTGCGGCTCGATCCCGATCCGGCCCCCGAGTTCAGCGACGCCCAGAAGCTGCAGGCCCATGGCTTCGACCAGCGCTCGTTCCGCAAGCGCCGCGACGAGGAGTCGTAGGCGGCCGCGGGGCCAGGGCTGCTCGACCGGGTGGCGCTCTCCGTGCCGCCTGGCCGCCGCCGCGCCGCTCGGTCAGACCCGCGACCAGGGCCGGAAGGCGTTGTCCTGGCCCACCAGGGCGGGCATCAGCTCGGGGAAGTGCCGCAGCAGGACGGTGCCCATGCTGTTGCCGTTGACCCACTCGATGCCCAGCTCGGTGTAGACCTCGGGCCGGAAGTCGTCGGTGAAGAAGCGGTCGCTCTTGAGCCGCCGCGAGGCCATCAGCACGAAGATGCGAAACGCCGTCTCGGAGAACCCGAAGCCCGCCGGCGGCGTCTCCGAGAACATCCCGGCCATCACGTCCACCTGCTCCACGTCGCCGTAGACGGCCTCCAGCTCCCGCGCCCAGAGCGGGTTGTCCGTCATCTCGTCGAACGTCGCCGGCGCCGGCAGCCGCAGCAGGCGGCGGAACTGGTTGTAGCGGGGGATGCCGCGCTCCCGATCCCGCAGGATGTCCACCGTCGCCAGGTCCAGCGTGCGGCCGTCGGGCAGGGCGATGTTCTGCAGGTGCTTCGGGTAGTTGTGCAGCGTCAGCGAGCCGGGGTGCACCACGCCGAACGAGTAGACGAGGTCGGCCATGGGCACGGCCTCCATCACCTCGCGGGCCCGCCCGAACGCGACCTCGGGCAGGGTGCGCTTCATCAGGGTGCGCCCGTCCGAGATGGCGATGAACTCGAAGTCATCGGGCATCAGCGGGTGCATCCGGTACACCGTCACGAACTCCTCGGTGATCTGGTAGGGCGCCCCGTGGTGCTCCACCTCGCCGCCGACGATGCCGCCCACGACGTCGTTGCCGCCGAGCCGGCCCATCTTGCGCTTCACCCACTCGCCCGCCATGCCCCACCAGTTGGCGTTCATGGCCACCTCGAGCGTGGGGTGGGCCAGGATGGCGGGCGTCCACTCCACCGTGTGGATCTTGGCGATGAGGGCCGCGACGATCAGCCGCGCCGTCTCGAAAAGACGCTGGTCGTCCCAGTCGGGCTGCTCCTCCTTGAGGCGGTCGCAGACGACGTTGTGTTCGCGGGTGAAGAGGGTGTGCAGCAGGCTCAGGCCCACCCACCAGTTGTCGGTGAACCCGCTGATCTCCTTGCCGTTTTCGGTCGGCAGCAGGCCGCGCTCGTCCAGCTTGAGCTTGCCGTCCACCCCGCTGCGGACGCGGGCCTCGGTGGCGGCGTCGCTGCCGTAGATCTGCGAGGCGTCCCACCAGTGCGTCACCTGGTTGAGGTACGTGGGCGGCGTGCCCTCGGCCTCCGTCCAGCCGGGATCGACGGGGGTGCGCTCGACGGCCATCCGGCCGCCGGGCCAGGCGTCCCCCTCGGGCAGCGGCACCTCGATGGTGGCCTTGCCCACCTCGCCCGTCGGGTGGGCGAACCAGTCATGGGTCTGGAACTGCACCCACGCGGCCGCCAGCAGGTTGAGGGTGGTCGCCGGCTTGAACTCCTGGCGGGCGAGGAGGCGCTGGGAGACGAGGCGGGGGCTCGGCGTCAGCAGCGTGTCGGCCTCGGGGTACGAGGCCCCCAGGGGCAGGTTGCGCCCGAAGCGGGTGTGGGCCTGGCCCATCGCCGGGTCGTTGACGTCGGTGAACGAGCCATCCGCCGTGCGCGCCGGCCGCTCCGGGGCGGGCCCGGGCGGCGGGCTGGCGGGGGAGGCGCCGGTGTCGACGAGGTTGTGCTCCCGGAGGGCGTCGCGGACCTCGACCAGCTTCGGGATGGCCACCAGCGTCGGCAGCTTGTCCCAGCGCTTCTCGTCCCAGGCATCCCGCGCCTTGTCCAGGAACTTCTCGAAGAACCGCGCCATGTCTGGCCCCCCTCGCATGTAGGTGTGGGTCGGACTATAACGCGGGGACAGACGGGAGGAACCATGTTGGCGAAGCGACTGGCGGATTTCGAGGCCCGGACGGTGGACGCGACCCAGGCCGGGCTGCCCCTGGCCGACCTCTGGGCGAGCCTGGCCGAGGCCCCCGACGAGGCGGCGGCCACCCTCCGCCTGCTGCGCGCCTACGCGCCCATCTGGGCCGCCGGCGGCACCCGGCCGCCGCCGGCCTCCCTGGAAGGTGTGGATCTACAAGCACTTTCCCCGGAGGCGCTCGCCGAGCTCCGCGCCGCCATCGACGCGGGCGTCGCCTCGGGTCAGCTCGCCGCCCCCTCGGGCGCCACCGCCCGGGAGCTGCCCGGCACCGGCTGGCGGGAGGCCTTCATCGGCGGCTCCGCCAGCGCCGAAGAGGCCCACTACGCCCGCATCGCCGAGCAGATCCGCGCCCAGCAGGCCCTGCAGGCCGAGGCCGCCGACGGCCGCCCGCGCCGCGCCTTCCACGCCAAGGGGCTGGGCCTGAAGGCCCGCTTCACCGTGGCCACCGACCTCGCGCCGGAGCTGCGGGTCGGCCTCTTCCAGCCCGGCGCCGCCTACGACGCCGTCGTCCGCCTGAGCAACGCCGCCGACGCCGACGACCGCGAGCCCAACCTGCACGGGCTGGCCGTGCGCATCGCCGATGGCAGCCCCACGGGCCAGGACTTCCTCTGCACGAGCGCCCCGGTCTCCCACGTCGCCGACGCCGCCGGCCAGGCCGAGGTGGGCCTGGCGCTGGCCCATGGCACGCTGAAGGGGGCCCTGAAGCTGCTCTTCTCCCGCGGGCCCGTCTTCACCGTGAAGGTCCTCTCCACCCTGTCGAAGCAGACGAAGACGCGGGCCACCAGCCTGGCGGCGCTGAGCTACTACAGCCGGGCCCCGTTCCGGTTCGGCCCCGTGGCCGCCCGCTTCCTGTTCCGGCCCGTCAACCCGGGCCCCGCCCCGGGCTTCGACGGCCCCCATCGCCTCACCGCCGACCTGACCCACCGCCTCAAGGCCGGCCCGCTGCGCTGGGAGCTGGCGCTGCAGCGGTTCGTGAGCGAGGCCGCCACCCCCATCGAGCAGGGCGACGCCGCGTGGCCCCTCGACGTGGCCCCGGCGGAGGTCATCGGCACCCTGGAGATCCCGGCGCAGGACGTGGACGGGGCCGCCGAGGAGGCCCTGGCCCGCGACGTGGAGGGCTGGTCCTTCTCGCCGTTCAACACGGTGCACCACACGCCGCTGGGGCGGCTGAACCGGGGCCGGCGCGTCGCCTACGACGCCAGCGTGGCCGGCCGGGGGGGGCGCTGACGCCCATGGCCGACGCCGCGCCGCCCGCCCGGGTCGAGGCCCGCCGCCTCATCTCCATCGGGCCCTCCCACTTCTGCGAGAAGGCCCGCTGGGCGCTCCAGCGCGCGCGCCTGCCGTTCACCGAGGAGCTCTGGGTGCCGGGCCTGCACGTCTGGGGCGTGCGGCGGGCTGGGGGCCAGCGGTCGACGCCGGTGCTGGTGCTCGCCGACGAGGTCATCAGCGACAGCACCGACATCCTCGCCTACATCCAGAGCCACCCCGACGCCGCCTGGCGGCCGTACGCCAGCGAGGCCGACCACCGCCTCGAAGACGACTACGATCTGCGGCTCGGGCCGCACACACGCCGCCTCGCCTACTACCACTTGCTGAAGGATCTCAAAGGCTTGCGCGAGGCCGCCGACCACTGGGTCGGCCCGCGCAGCGGCCAGCGCCGGCTGTTCGGCCTGCTGGTGCGGCCCATCCGGGCCCTGATGCGGGCCAGCATGCGCATCGACGCGGAGGGGGCCGAGCGCTCCCTCGCCAGCATCGACGCGGTGTTCACCGAGGTGGAGACGCTGCTGGCCGATGGCCGCCGCTACCTCGCGGGGGACGCCTTCAGCGGGGCCGATCTGACGTTCGCCAGCCTCGCGGCCCCCGTCGTCCTGCCCACCACCTACGGCGCGTGGCTGCCGCCGCTGGAGACGACGCCGGCCCCGTTCCAGGAGGTCGTCGCGGCCCACCGGGCGCGGCCCGCCGGGGCCTTCGCGCTGCGGCTGTACGCCGATCACCGCGCCGGCTGAGCCCTACTCCGGCGCCAGCGTCGCCGAGGCCAGGAGCGCGCGCATCACGTCACGGGCCACGTCGTCCGGGGTGGCGCTGGCGAAGTCGATGCCATCGAACAGGCCGTCCAGGCGCCGCACCAGGGTGAGCCGGCGGCCCGTCTCCTGGAAGTCGACGGGCCCGCCCGGGAGGGGCAGGTAGACGCCGAAGCCGAAGGCCACCTCCACCGCCAGCGGCGTGGGCGCCTCGTCGCCGCGCGCCCACGTCAGGTCGAGCCAGAGCGCGACGCGGTCGCGGCGCTCGGCGCGGCCGTCGGTGGCCACGGCCTCGGTGGCCCGGGCGATGGCCACCTGCCCCAGGCAGTAGCGATCCAGCAGCCCGGTCCGGCGCGCCCAGGCGTCGCGGGGCAGCGGATCCACGAGCGACTCCACCCGTGGGGCGTCCGCCGAGGTCTCGTTCTGGTCCTGGTGGTTCTTCTGGACGGGGCAGGCGCCGTCAGCGGTGGTGGCGATGAGGGCCGCGTCCCAGGTGGTCACCGCGCCGTCGCGCAGGTGCACGCGGTAGCCGAGGTCGGTGGTGGCGGACCAGCCCTCGGCCTCGCGCTCGACGCCCGTGGCGTCCCAGGCCAGCGTCCAGGTGAGCGTGCCCCGGGGGCCGACGCCGGCGAGGCCCAGATCGGCAGTCGCGTCGGCCGCCGCGTCGACGGCCGCGTCGACGGCCGCGTCGACGGCCGCGTCGGGCCGGCCCGCGTCGACGGCGCCCGCGGACGCCCCGTCGTCGCAGGCCACCAGCAGCAGCGCCAGGGCCCAGCGCATCGGTCAGGGCATCATGGCCGGGACGCAGACCTGGTTGCGGCACGCGAAGGTGCGGTCCGGCACGTCGGGGCAGTCCTCCGCCACGTTGCAGGTGGGCGCGCAGCGCGGGTTGCCCATGCGGCCCTGGAAGCAGGTGCAGCCCTGGCTGCCCGTCGGGCAGGCGTCCACGCAGTCCGCCTCCTCCTCGCAGGCCTGGGGGCCACCGCCCGGCATGCCGCCGCCGCCGGGCATCATGCCGCCGCCGCCGGGCATCATGCCGCCGCCGCCGCCGCCATCGACCTCACCCGCGTAACACCCCAGGATGTAAGGGAAACCCGACGTGGCGTGGTAGTGGTAGCGGCCGTTGGGGCCCACGTGCCCGTTGCAGCGGTCCAGCACCGCCGGGTCGTCGGAGGCCTCGTAGGCGTAGGCGTCCCAGGCGTTGGTGGTGGGGTCGCCGATGGCCTGCCAGCCCGAGCGCATCTCGACGATGGCGGTGCAGTCCACGTCGACGCACTCGTAGGGCCCGCGGATGGCGAAGCCGTCGAGGGCGAAGCCGAGCACCGGGGAGGCGTGATCCCCGGCCACCGCCGGCAGGCGCCACGGCTCGGCCACGAGGCCATCCACCGTCAGGCAGCGCTCCTGGAGCGCATGGTAGTGGTACTCCTCCCGCGAGGTGTGGCCGTTGCACTCGTCGGTGATGCCGTTGAAGACCGGGTCACCGAACGCCTCCGCGGCGGGCTGGGCCGCCTCGTTGGGGCCGAAGAACGGGATGCCGTTGACCGTGAAGCCCGTCTGGCCGAGCAGCGGGATGTCCGTGGGCTCGGCCGCCAGCGTCGGCCGCAGCGGCACGCGCCACTCCTTGGGGCTGGCCTGGAGGGGGTTGGGGGTCATGGGCACGAAGGTGTAGTGCGGGATGCCATTGCTCGTGACGACGAGCTCGCCCGCCTCGCAGCGGGCCGAGAGCTCGGGCGCCGGGTAGCCATCCCCCGCGCCGGGCGCCGCGGCGACGTCCAGGAACAGATCGGACGGACAGTCGGGGCGGTCCATGCCGGCGTCGGGCCCACCGCCCATGGCCCCGCCGCCGGCGCCGCCCGCGCCGCCGCCCGCGCCACCGGCACCGCCCGCGCCACCGCCGCCCCCGGCGTCCGCCGCGACGCCGCCGGCCCCGCCGCCGCCGTCCACCTGGGCGCGCTCGTCGCCGCCCGCGCCGTCATCGTCGCAGGCCGCCGCCATCGCGAGGGCGAAGCCCACCACCAGCGCCCGCCGGGCGCTCCGTCCAGTCATGATCCGCATCGTCGATCCCCCTGAAGTGTGAACGGCGTCAGACGCCGCCGGCTCTCGCCGCCCCCCGGCAGCAGCATGCATGCCAGCCGGGGTCTTCGCCAGCCTCCGCGCGCCGGGCCCGCCTCGCCGACAACCAGACCAGGCACCGCTGTCTCGCCGCGGCGACAGCGGGCGCCGCCGCCCCTCCGCCCGCCTTTCGATGCCGGCGCCTCTCCTGGTAGGTTGCCCCCCACACGGTCACGCGAGGGAGAAGCTGCCGTGCGCGGGTTCATCGTGCTGGGGGTGGCGGTCGGCCTGGCCGGCTGCCTGAGCGACACCGACGACGGTGGCGGGGCGGGCGGCTCGCCGGCCCTGGACGCCTTCGTCGTCCGCGATGGCGGCCCCGGGGGCGCTGGCGGCGGCGGCGGCGGCGCAGGGGGTGGCGGCGGCGGCGGCCCCGACGGCTGCCTGCGCACCTTCGTGTACCGCCACGCCGGCGAGACGCCGCCGGGCGACGTCCGCCTCGCGGGGCCTTTCGAGCGCACCCCGTGGGCGGGCGCCATCGGCCTGGGCGACGCGGACGGGGACGGCTTCTGGACGGTGGACGTGACGCTCCCGCCCGGGGAGCACGCCTACAAGTTCATCGTCGACGGGCAGTGGATCCTGGATCCCGACAACCCCGACGTCCGGGACGACGGCATGGGGAACAGCAACAGCCTGGCCCGGCAGACGTGCCCGTTCACCCCCGACTGCCTGCGCGACGCCGACTGCGACGCCGCCGCGCCGCTCTGCCGCTACTACAGCTGCGTCGACGCCGAGGCGTGCCGCTGCCCCGAGGGCGAGGTCTGCGACGAAGCGGGGCGCTGCGTCGCGCCGCCCGAGTGCGACGACGCCCGGCCCTGCGACGCCCCGCTCGTCTGCCGCGACGGGGCCTGCGGGCCCGAGTGCATCGACGACACCGACTGCGGTGATGGGGAATTGTGCCGTGATCTCGCGTGTGTAGAGCCCGAGTGCATGGTCGACGACGACTGCGACCTGGCGGCGGAGGTCTGCAGCGCGGGCCTGTGCGCCGCCCGGCCGTGCCGCCAGCAGGTCTTCCTGTACGACGCTGGTGGTGAGGACCTCAGCAGCGTGGTGATCGCCGGCGAGTTCAACGGCTGGACGCCCGACGTCGCGGCCGGCGCCACCCCCATGCGCTACGTCGAGGCGCTGGGGGCCTGGTTCGCCGTCGTGGAGCTGCAGAACGGCCCCCACGCCTACAAGTTCGTGCTCACCCCCACGGCGGGCGCCGTGCGCTGGATCGCCGACCCCGCCGCGGCCCGGTTCGAGGATGACGGGTTCGGCGGCCAGAACAGCGTGCGCGACGTGGACTGCCCCGAGGACGGCCCGGGCGTCTGCGGCGATCTGGAGGCCTTCGACTGGCACGACGCGGTGATGTACTTCGCGCTCATCGACCGCTTCTACGACAGCGACGGCCGGTCGGATCCGGTGCCCAACGCCAGCGGCGGCGACGCGGCCCGGGGGCCGAGCGGCCAGTACGCGGGCGGCGATCTGCCCGGCGCGACGGCGAAGCTGCCCTACCTGGACGCCCTGGGCGTCACGGCGGTCTGGCTGTCGGCCCCCTACGAGAACCGCGACGCGGCGGGGGCGGCCATCGATCCGGCCAGCGACCCGCACACCTACTCGGGCTACCACGGCTACTGGCCCTCGCCCGACAACATCGACTACCGCGACCCGGACGCGCCGTCCCCGATCCCCCGGGTGGAGTCGCGCATCGGCACCTCGGCCGACCTGCACGCCTTCGTCGAGGCCGCCCATGGCAGCGGCATCAAGGTGCTGTTCGACTACGTGATGAACCACGTGGACCGCGACAGCGGGCTCTACCAGGCGCACCCCGACTGGTTCGCGACGGAGAACGGCCGGTTCCGGCTGTGCGGCCCCGAGAACCTGTGGGACGACGGGGTGTGGGGCACGCTCTGCGCCTTCACGGACTACCTGCCGCCCTTCGACTTCCGCAACCCGGCGCCCCGCGCGTGGTCGGTGGCCGACGCCCTGTGGTGGGCGCTGGAGTACGGCATCGATGGCTACCGGCTCGACGCCATCAAGCACGTCGAGCTCTCGTGGCTGACGGAGCTGCGCAGCGCCCTCAACGCGCGGGTCCAGGATCCCGACGGCGGGCGGTTCTACCTGGTGGGCGAGACCTTCGCGTACGACGATCGCGATCTGCTCAAGCGGTTCGTCGATCCGGCCACGAAGCTCGATGGCCAGTTCGACTTCCCCTACAAGGCCCGGCTCTGCGAGGCGCTGTTCAACAAGCGCATGCGCCTCAACGACTTCGCGGGCTGGCTGGACGGCAACGACGGCTTCTACGGCCCGGGCGCCCTCATGACGACCTGGATCGGCAACCACGACATCCCGCGGGCGATCCACTTCGCCTCCGGGCAGATCGGCGACTGCCGCCAGGGCAGCCACCCCGGCAACGGCTGGACGAACGACTTCCCGCAGCCGGCCGACGCCGCCGCCTACGAGCGGCTGGGGCTGGCCTTCGTGGTGATGATGACCAACCCCGGGATTCCGTTGATCTATTACGGCGACGAGGTGGGCCTGGCGGGCGGGGGCGACCCCGACAACCGGCGGATGATGCCCTGGGATGACGGGGCGCTGCTGCCGCCCCAGCGGGCGCTGCGGGCCACGGTGCAGGCCCTCGGCCGCATCCGCCGGGATCACAAGGTCCTGGGCCGCGGCCGCCGCATCACGCTGAGCGCCGACGAGGACACCTGGGTCTACCGCATGAGCGGCTGCGGCGACGCCACCCCCGCGGTGGTGGTCGCCATCAACCGCGCCGACGCCGAGCGCACGGTCCGCGTGCCGGCGGGGGCGTGGCAGGATCTGCTGGCCGACCGCCCCGTCGCGGGGGGCGAGGTGAGGCTGGCTGCGCGCAGCGCGCTCGTGCTGCGGCCGGAGTGATGAGGGACACGATGAACCGGAACCTGCGGGCGCTGCTCGCGCTGGCTCTGCTCGGCGGCTGCGACGAGACGGGCCCTGTCGATCTCAACCTCTCCGACGCCGTGGTGGTGCGGCCCGACTCGGGCGGCGGCGGCGCCGGGGGCGCGGGCGGCGGCGCCGATCGCGGCCCCGATGACGACGCCCGGGTGCAGGACGCCAGCGTCGACGCCAGCGCCGACATGGCCGGGCTGGACATGGGCGACGCCGTCGTCGACATGGCCCTCCCCGTCGACATGGGCCCCCCGGGGGCCCCGCCCCCGCGCGACCGCGTCGTGGTGCTCAGCAACCGGGACGACGCGTGGATCGCGTGGGTCAAGGGGGGGCGGCTCTGGGCCGCGCGGCTGCGGGAGAACGCCGAGGCCGTCGAGGAGCCCGTGGATCTCGCGGACGCCTCGGGCCTTGAGGGCCCGCTCGTCGGCTACCGGCTGGCGGGCAACCGGCCGTGGGTGCTGCTGCCCGACGGCGAGGGCGGCATGCTGCAGGCCCATGATCTGACTGGACAATCCGGCCCGGCCCCCCTGGGCATCTGGCCGCCGGCGCGGGTGAGCGTGGACGGCGAGGCCCTGGTCATGGGCCGCGCGTCGGCCGCGCCCGATGCCCCGGCCGCGTGGCGGCTCATCGGCGACCGCAACGCGCTGAACACGCTGCAGGTGGACCGGTTCGGCGTGCCGCCGCCGCGCACGGCCGCCCGGGCGCTCGATGGCTGGGTCTTCGGCTTCGATCGCGTCGACGGGGGCGATGGCGAGACGTGCCTCGACCTCACGGTGAGCGGGGCGACGCAGGGATCGTGGGCCTGCCATGGGGCCACGGACGCGCGCCTGGTGGGGGCCGGCACCCAGCTCGACTGGGTGGGCACCACGGCCGCGGGGCTGACCGCGTGGCTCGCCGTGCCCGGCTCCTCGCCGGGCCCCGACGGCGAGGACGACCCCGCGCTGCGCACGACGCTCGCCCCGGGCGCCGCGGTGGTGGCGTGGCTGTCGCCGCCGCCCACGGGCCAGCTCGCCCATGTGCTGGAGGCCGACGGCGCCGACGCTCTCTGGTGGATCCGCCACGACCGGGCCCGGCGGCTGGCCGCCCCGGAGGCCCCGACGGTCTTCGGGCTCACGGAGGTCAAGAGCGACCGCCGGCTCATCAGCTGGTCGGAGGAGCTGAACCGGCCCATCCCCCTGCCCGCCGTCTTCGAGGACGGCCCGGTGCCCCCGCGGTGGGTCGCGCCCAACGAGTGCAGCGGCGTCGCTGCCGAGATGTGCGCGGGCCAGGACGAGGACTGTGACGGCGCCGCCTCCGACGGCCTGTGCTGCCGCGACACGGTGGGGGGCCTGAGCACCGCCGTGATGGCCAACGACGAGCTCACCCGCGACTGGTTCGCGGGCTTCAGCGACGAGGGCATCCTGCTCGCCGTCCGCCAGGGCACGCGCCTGCGGCTGCTCTCGCACCCGGCGGGGGACATCTCGGGGCGCGAGGCGCGCGAGCTCGTGGGCTACGACGGCATCCACCAGGTCGGGTTCTTCTCCAACCAGCTCGCCCGGGCGGTCATGCTCGTGGATCGCGACGTCCCCGACGCCGAGCCGCCGGCCGAGGGCGAGCCGGTGCCCACCGAGAAGCGGCTCCTCTGGTTCCTGGGCCAGGTGGGCAGCCGGGACGCCGCGCCGCCGTGCGCCGAGGTCCTGGGCCTGCGCATGCTCGACAACACGGGCCGCACCCGGGTGTGGTGCACCGACGGCGCCCACGACATGAACCCGGTGGATGGCATGACCAGCGCGGTCTTCTACCCCGGCGAGGGCGGCGACCTGCACTGGTGGGAGCCGAACGCGCTGGGCCTGGCCGACCACTACCTCGTGGCCCGCGGCGACGACTACACGCTGCAGCTCTGGCGCCGGGAGCTCGACGGCACGCTGAGCGTGAGCGACGAGGCCCTGCCGCCGGAGGTCGCGCTGCTCACGCCGGAGGAGCGCGTCGTGCCCATGCGCCTGCCCGTCCAGGCCGGCGGCCCGACGGCGCGGGTGCGCGACGGGCGGTTCCTGGAGATCGTGGTGCCCGGCTTCGGCTGGCAGCGCGTCCCGGGCAGCGCGTGGCCCCAGGAGGCCCGCATCTCGCGCTACGACCCCGTCGCGGTCACGGTCGGCTTCCTGGAGGATCCGGCCGGCCAGGACCCCGCGCTCCTGCAGCTCGGCTACATCCTGCACTCGCTGCAGCCCGGCACCCCGACGTGGGGCGTGCAGTTCAACCCGGACCGGCCCAACAACGTCCAGGGCGCCGACCAGCAGGGCGTGGAGTTCGGCGACTACGCCAGCGGCGCCTTCGCCCGGCCCATCTTCGTCACCGCCATCGGCCAGATCCGCGGCGGCGCGGGCGTCGTCACCTTCAACGCCACCCGCATCGGCTGCGAGGCGCCGCGCTGACGGCGATCAGTCCTTGAACTGCTCGATCAGGTAGACGTCGGGCGCGCCCGAGGCGTTGGAGCCGCGGGTGAACAGGACCAGCATGTCGAAGGCCGGCTCGTAGCGGATGGCGCGGGGCAGCAGGCGGTCGTAGGCGGCCGTCCCGGGCTGGGCCGACGACAGGCCGACGGTCGTGACCCCGCCCAGGGCGTCGATGCGGGTGATCTGGGCGATGGTGGCGTCGACGACGTAGACGTTCTGGGCGTTGTCGATGGCCAGGGAGCTGATGGCGTGCCCCGGCTCGGCGAGCTGGCGGGCGATGCCGTTGGAGACGCGGTTGCCCTGGCACGCCACGGCCTGCTGGCGGCTCGAGACGTCGTAGGTCGCCGACAGCGTCGCGCTCGCGCCGCACACGTCCAGGAAGCTGTCGGGCACCCCGGGTCGGGGGTACAGGCCGGAGCGTGAGGTCGCGAGGGCGATGCTGCCGCCGACGAGGGCCGCGGCGCGCCCGTCCTGGCGGATGCCCAGCACGCTGATGGGGGTGTCGGACACGCCCACGCCCAGGCGGAAGCGGGGGGTGTTCGACAGCACCCCGACCACCTCGCGGCCGCTCGCCCCGTTCTCGAGGGTGAAGCGCATGATGCGCTGCTCGATGGGCAGGAAGAGCAACCCCTGGGGGCTCAGGGCCGACGACGTGTCGAAGCGCGTCGCCGAGGCCGCCGCCCGGAAGCGCACGTTGCCGTAGCCCACCAGCCCCAGCCACAGGTTGCCGTTGGGCTCCACGGCGACACGACCGCGGGTGGACACCGTGCGCGTCGGCGGCGCGGCCAGGGCCACGGACGTCGTCGCCGCGCCCACGGTGCTCGCCAGGTCATAGGTGACGATGGCGTACTGGTTCAGGCCCGGGCTCGTCAGGTACCAGGCCTGCCCGTCCTGGACGGTGATGCTGTTGAAGTCGAACGCGGGGGCCGGCGGCGGCACGAGGCGGGTCAGGCAGAACGTCTCCCCCACCAGGCAGCCCTGATCACCGACCGACGGCGGACAATCCCCGCGGAGCTGGCACGCCGGCACCCTGGACACGGCGAAGACCCCCGCCGCGACGGTGGTCAGCCGGGGCAGCTCGATGCTCACCCCCTCGGCCGTCGACCCGGTCTGGTCGGCCTTGGACCACCCCTCCCCGTCGCGGTACCACACGCGGCAGTCCGCATCGGGCACATCCCAGCCCTGCCGCAGGTCGGGATCGAACGGCACCGTCAGCCGCGCCGGCACCGCCAGCTCCAGCCCCGCCGGCTCGAGGGCGAACTGCGGCCCCACCCGCGCCGCCGTCAGCGCCAGCGGCGTCGGATCCACCACCCCCGCCACCGAGACCTCCGTCGGCGCCGCGAGCGCGCCGGCGGGGATCTCCAGCGAGAACCCGGCGAACGCCCCGTCCGCCGCGCCGGCGAGCGTACCCCCTTCGGGCCCGATGGTCGCGGTCAGGCGCTCCACCACGATGGACGCCGGATCATCCCCCACCAGCTCCTCGGGCACATACGCGGCGGGCCGCGCCTCCTCATCGCACCCCGCGGCGACCGCCCCCAGCCCCACCAGGACCGTGGCCGCCAGACGGCGCACGGCGCGCCCCGACGCAAACAACGACTGCATGCTGACTCCTTGCCCACCGAACCGGTGTGGTCGGGTTGGCAGAGGTGTACGCGACCCGGGCCCGCCAGCGAAAGGCCCCGCCCGCCGCCGCGCTCCGCGCGGCTTTGGAGCCTACGGGGTAGACGAGCGGGCTGGTGTTCGCGCGCAGGCACACTGGAATCGCGGGTGGGGGGGAGACCGGCGTTGGGTGCTGGCGGGAGGGCACGGGTCGACGAACTCGCGTCGGAGGGCCCTCCTCCGGCAGCCGCGGGCGCGGCTGCCCCGCCCCACCCGCTCACCGCGCGCACGGCCCCCACCGCGCCCGCCCGAGACGCCAACCTCCATGAATTTCAGTTACTTGCTGCCTCGGTCATCCGCTCTCGGCCCGCTGCCGGAGCATCTTGCGCGCATGCGACGGCGGGATCGTCCCGGGCGGGAACGGGATCAGCGGCAGCCTCGGGTCCGCGAGCCACCGCCAGTAGGCCACATGCGCCCGCGTGTAGGCCTCCCGCAACACCGCGTGCAGCGCCCGCCACTCCGCCTGCTGGGCCGTCGTCCCATGCACCACCGGCGCCGGGCTGCGCTTGCGCTCCTTCGGCCGCGTCAACGGGTCGACGAACCGCACCGCCTCCGGGTCGGGCACCGGCAGGCCCGCCTTCTTGCGCCGCGGCCGGTGCTCGGCGGCGATGCCATCGGCCATCTCCCCCATGAGCTGCCGGTGGGCCTTCGGCGTCAGGTCACCCAGCCCAGGCAGCCGGTCCAACCGCACCGCGAGCTCCTCTCGCCTGCCGCCCGCGTGCACGAACACGCCCCGCAGCTTCTCGCCCCGCAGCAGCGCCGGGTTGGCGCACGCGAACACGTCGTCCGCCGGGTGGCGCGACTTGAGCTCGGCCGTGGCCTGGCCCATGAAGTAGCGCATCCGCTCCAGCGCGTGCTCGGGCGAGACGACCTGGATGGCGTGGTTCGGCGTGAGGAGCTGCCCCGTCCGGTCGTGGAACCCGTTGACCCGCTTCGCGATCTCCCGGCACGTCCACTCGAGCAGCAGGCTCTTGTGCACCAGCTCCACCACCCCGATGAGCAGGTGCAGGTGGTTGGACATGACGTAGTAGCTGTAGAGGTCGAAGTCGAACTCGAAGCCCCCGGCCTCGCCGACCTTCTGCTGAGCACGCGCCAGCACGCCATTGAGCAGCGCGACGACCTCGTGCCGCGGCGCGAGCAGGAAGAGGTCGTTGCTGACCTTGCAGGTGACCTCGAACACCAGCACCTCCACGCCCAGCCGAGGGCTCGGGAGGCGGTGCTCGGTCATCTCGATGCGCAGGGTGGCGGGCATGGGCGGCGTCCTCCGGGCGTGTGAGGCCTCCCTTCCCTTCGGTCAGTCGCAGCGCGCGTCGCAGAGATTTTCCGCAAGCAGCTGAAATCACTCAGCAAACCCACAGAATCCTCCCATTCCTGTTCGCAATCCCCGCCGAAGCCGCCGCGCCCCGGACCTCTCGGCCTGCTACACTGTCGGCCGCCCTGGCCTGCCGAGGAGCCGCCCGTGATCCCGTCCCACCGACGCCCTGGCCTGCTGGCCCTGGCCCTGCTGCTGGCCGCGTGCGCCGATCCGTCGCTGCCCGCCCCGCCCACCGAGGACCACGGCCACGGCCTCGACCTGGACGCGCCCGCCCTCGCCGCGCGCTTCGCCGTCGGGCCCGCGCGCTTCGACGCCGGGCGCACCTTCCGGCACGCCGGCCTGATGCTCACCGGCCCCGCCGACGGCCTGACCGCCCGCCTCGTGGACGCCACCGGCCACGTCGGCCCCGCTGCCCCCGTCGAGCTCACCTGGAGCGAGGGCCCCGCCCACGTCGGCCGCGTCCTCGCCCCCGCCGGCGCCACCAGCCTCATCCTGGAGGGCGGCGCCGGCCTGCGCTTCCTGCACCTCGAGTTCTTCGACGCCCTGCCGCCCGCCCGCCCCCTCGCCCGGGACCTGCCCCGCGCCACCGGCGGCCTCGGCGTCCTGCGCCAGGGCATGGCCCCCCGCGACCTCGTCATCCCCCGGGAGGAGTGGGGCGCCCGCAACCCCGACCTCATCTGCAACGACGTCGACAGCCCCTACCGCATCTCCGTCCACCACACCGCCAGCCCCGACAGCGACGGCGGCGACCCCGCCCGCACCGTCCGCCAGATCCAGGCCTTCCACATCGACAGCCGCGGCTGGTGCGACATCGGCTACCACTTCGTCGTCAGCCAGAGCGGCCTCGTCTTCGAAGGCCGCCGCGACGAGCGCCGCCCCGCCGCCCACGTCGCCAACCAGAACAGCGGCAACGTCGGCATCTGCTTCATCGGCAACTACGAGGTGGCCGAGGTGCCCGACGCCCAGTTCGCCGCCGGCGCGGCCATCATGGGCTGGGTCCGCCGCACCTATGGCATCCCCGCCGACCGCGACGTCATCCGCGGCCACCAGGAGTGGCCCGGCCAGCAGACCGCCTGCCCCGGTGGCAACCTGCTGCGCCGCCTGGGCGAGCTGATCGCCCTCTCCGACGGCGGCGACGTCGAGCCGCCCCCGCCGCCCCCGCCGCCCCCGCCCCCCGGGGACGTCGCCATCCACTTCGCGGCCACCTGGACGGACGCCGCCGACTTCCACCGCCAGGGCAGCAGCGCCGGGGTGCCCGACGCCTTCGCGGGCGAGCGCCTCGAGGCCGTCTTCGAGCTGGGCAACGAGAGCCCCGGTGCCATCCGCGGCGTCCGCCTGGGCTACCGCTTCGACCCGGGCCTCACCCCCGTGGGCTACACCATCGAGACAGACTGGCCCGCCCGAGACCGCCAGACCTGGGTCGTCAACGACGCCGACGCCGCGCCCGACAACCCGGCCCGCGACGCCCTCGGCCCCGACGGCAGCCTGACGATGTACGCCTTCGGCGCGGGCGAGACGAAGCGCGTCCGCGTCCAGCTCGCCGTCGACGCCTACGCCGGCCGCTACCGCCCCCAGGCCGCGGGCTTCGTCCGCCACATCGACGACGTGTACGACCAGGCCGACGCCGACGCCGAGCCCGGCCTCAACGCCACGGGCCAGCGCCTCGCCGAGGCCCTGCCCCTCGACGCCCTCGCCCGCGACCAGTGGCGCTTCCCCGCCCCGGAACCTGCTGATCTGGAAGGCTTTACCACCTGCGCCCTGCCCCTCACCGGCGACGGCGGCGCCCTCGTCATTCCTGCGGATGGCTGCGCCCTCAGCCCCGCCTGGACGCAGGTGGACGCCGACCGCTACGACACGCTCGTCCTGCACCTGCTGCGCGCCAGCCCCACCGCCCGCGTCGCCCTCTGGTGGCGGGCCGACGGCGAGGCCTTCAGCGCCGACCGCGCCCTCACGTTCCAGGTCGACGGCCCCGGCCCCTGGCAGATCCCCCTCGACGCCGCCCCGACGTGGCGCGGCCTCGTCACCGGCCTGCGCCTCACCCTCGACGGCCCGGCCCTGGCCCTCGACCACCTGCACCCACAGTCCCGCGCCCGCGCCGAGGGCGGCACCATCGACGGCTTCGTCGACGCCCCCCTCGCCACCCTGCTCACCGACGAGGCGCCCCCCGCCACCCCGGACGGCGGCCCCGGCGTCGACACCGACGCCTACGTCCCGCCCCCCCGCCGGCGCGACGCCGGCGTCGGCGACGACGACGCGGCCACCGGCGCCGACGCGGGCGACCCCGCCGCCGACACGAGCGGCGACGACGGTGGGTGCCAGAGCTCGCCCGGCCACGGCGGCGCCGCGTGGGCCGCCCTCCTCCTGGCCCTGGCCCTCCGACGCCGCCGTCGCCCGGTCTGACCATCCCCGGCTCCGCCTCGACCGCCCGGTGCGCCGGCCCCGCCGCCGCGCTAAGCTCACGCGCGGAGGCTGCGCCTTGATCCACCCACCCGCCGAGCGCTCGGCGCCCCACCCCGATGATCGCTTCGTGCCCACGGCGGTGCTGCGGGCCGCGTACCTGCGCTACGCCGAAAGCCTGAACCCGTCGGCGCCGCCCTGGGTGACGCTGGAGGCCGAGGGGCTGGAGCTGGGCATCGTCGATGGCGAGGTGCCGGCCATCGCGCGGGCGGTGTCGTCGCTGCTGACGTTCTCGCTCGAGCAGGCGCGCAACGACCGGGGCGGCCACCTGCCGACGTCCGTCGTGCGGCGCGTCCAGCGCGACATCATCTCGCCCGCCGGCGTCGCCCACCTCTGGGGCAGCCACGGGCTGCGGTTCGTGCTGTCCCGACCCGCCGACGCGCGCACCCGGGAGGTGGTGGCGACCATCCTCGTGGGCACCCGGCGGCAGACGATCTTCTTCCTGACGGGGCGCTACAACAACCTGCGGCACGCCGACATCGAGCAGGTGGTCGACTTCACCCAGCCCGCCGGCACGGACCCGGCCGAGCGCTGGTTCGACCAGTTCGCCTTCCCCGCCATCGCCCGCTTCAAGCCGCGCAGCTACCACCACATCGCCAACTTCGTGGTGCTGGGTCAGGCCCGCGGCCTGGGCCTGTCGCGGCTGCTGCTGGCCACCATCCGCGACCGGTACGCCCGCGACTACCTGCGCCCGCGCGGCCTGCCCATCGTGCACTCCCAGCGGCTCGTGTGCGGGCGGGGCTTCTGGCAGATCGGCGACCCGCCCTGGCTGGCCCGCATGGAGCGCCTGGGGTTCCGCCTGCGCTGGGGCGCCGAGAGCTTCTTCATCGAGCAGCCGTGGGCGCCCCTGCCGCCCATCTTCGACATGGACGGCGCCATCACCCACGTGGCCTACAACGCCTCGTTCGGCCTGCCCGACCGCTACCTGGCGGGGCCGCCCCCCGGCGACGATCCCGCCGACCACCTGCTGGCGCGCGTACCCGAGGTCATCCGCCTGGCGCGGGATCCCCGGGCCAAGCTCCAGTACTTCCAGACGGTGTTCGACTTCTGATGGAGACCTGGCGACGCACCTCCCGATCCGTGGATCAGCAGGCCGTGGCGACGTTCACCGGCGAGGGGGCCTACCATGGCTCCACCCGGCCACGGCCCAGCCCACCGCAAGCACCGCCGCCTGCCGTGCCCGAGATGGCACCCCGGACGCTCGACACGATGGCAGCGGCCGGCCGCACGACCATCGAACGATTTTCCGCAACGTTTCCCAACCTTTGCGACGTTCTTGGCGTGCTGCCGGCGCCCTCGCAGGCGGCCATCCGGGACGACGGCGTGACTTTCTGCTGGTGCCCCTTCGACGAGGCGCTCGCCGAGGCCGGCCCGCTCGTCCGGCAAGTCCTCACCGCCATGGGGCCGCACCTGCAACGCCGCAAGCGGTTCGCCTACGTCGACGCCAAGATCCAGCACTTCCAGCCGGGGGACGTGCCCGTCGACAGCCACCACTGGCACGTCGACGGCAGCATCGTGGCCCGCGACGCCCGCGCCGAGCGGCTGGGCCACGCGATCCTGCACGACATGCAGGCCCGCATGGATGGCCAGGTGGCGCCGCCTGTCTGCCTCGCCTACCAGTCATCGGCCCACTGCGCGACGCAGTTCGTGACGGCCCCGCTGACCATCGACCTGCCCACCCTCATCCCCGACTTCGTCGAGCTCGACGCCCGCGTCCAGGCGGCCGCCCCGCCCGTGATGTCCCAGCCCGCCGCCTCCATCGTGCGGTTCGACGGGCTCTCGCTGCACCGGGCGGTGCCGGCGTCATCCGCGGGCTGGCGCCTGTGGGTGCGGGTCTTCGAGACCGACCGCGAGGTCCAGCTCACCGCCCCGCTCATCGACTGCTACGGCCAGGTGTTCCGGCCGGCGCCCGGCCCGCCGCCGTGAGGGCGATCCAGCCGACACACCTGCCCGTACACCTCCCACACACGATCCATGCACCCGCGAGGCCCACATGAGCAGCCACCTCGAGACCATCAGCGCGATCTACGCCGCGTTCGGCCGCGGCGACGTCCCCTTCATCCTGTCCTGCCTCACGGAGGACGTCGCCTGGGACGACCGGGCGCACCACGGCATCCCCCTCATCCAGCCCCGCAAGGGCGCCGCCGAGGTCCCGGCGTTCTTCGGCACGCTGCAGCAGGCCGAGTTCGAGCAGTTCGAGGTCAAGCAGCTGCTGGCCGGCGGCGCCCGCGTCGTCGCGCTGATCGAGATCAAGCTGCTCTGGAAGCCCACCGGCCGCCGCTTCGCCGACGATCACGCCATCCACGTCTGGGAGTTCGACGGCCACGGCAAGGTGGCGCGCTTCACCCATGTCGAGGACACCCACGCGATGTGGCTCGCGACCGTCGCGCCCTGATCGGCCTCGGGGTCGCCGCCCAGCAACCGCTGCCCCGAACACGCTGAATCTCTTACGGTTTCCGGTACCCCGGCCGCGGCAGGCCCCGGCCCTCCGTCGTCCCATCCGCCGTCATGACCTGCCACAGGCCGTCGGCGTAGGCGGTGATCCGGGCGGTGGCCTGCCGGCTGGGCACGTCCCAGAGCGTGATGGTCCCCGACGCCCCCGCCGTCGCCAGCGTGCGGCCATCGGGGGACAGCGCGACGACGCCGGCGCCGTAGGCCTCGGCGAGCGCGGCGCCCCGCAGCCTCAACGCCGGGTCGAGGAAGCAGATGGCCTGGCCATCCGTGACGATGACGCCCTCGGCGTGGACGGTGAGGCGGTCGCCCGCGACGGCCGAGGCCATTGGGCCCAGGGAGCCGCCGGGCGTCCAGCGACGCAGCCCCCCCTCGGTGCCGATGAGCAGGTCGCCGCCCTGCCAGGCCAGGGCCCAGACGTCGGTGACCTGGACCCGCGGGCCGGCCTTGCGGGCGCTGACGTCGAAGACCTGCACGCGCTCGCGCTCGCGCAGCCAGACGGCCAGCCACCGGCCATCGGGGCTGAGGGCCAGGCCGTCGACCTCGCCCTCCACGTTGCCGACGACCCCCTCCGGGTGCAGGTCGTGCAGCCGGAACAGGGCCAGCGCTCCCTCACTGGCGCGCACGCCGCGGTCGGCCGCCGGCGCGAAGGCCTGGCGGGCGCGGAACAGGGCGGGCGGCTCGGCGGGCGTCAGCGTCGGCACGCCGTCGGCGGGCAGCGCAAAGCCCTGGCCGTTCTCCAGGAAAGCCAGCGTGCTGGCCCCGGTGGCCGTGACCGTGAGCGCGCCCAGGTCGGCGTAGGCGACCTGCCGGGCGAGCGTGCGCGTCGCCACGTCCCACAGGCGCACGCCGCCCCGGTCGTCCCCCACCACGAGGTGCCGGCCATCCGGGGTGAAAGCCAGGCTCTCGATGGCCTGGCCCGAGGCCGGCGGCAGCGCGGGGACGCGGCGCCCGTCGGCGGCGCTCCAGCGCGACACGACGCGATCCGGGCCGACCGTCCAGAGGGCGTCGCGCCGCGGGTCATAGGCCAGCCCGCCCACGTGCCAGGGCGCGTGGGCCGCCCACTTCACGCCTGATTTCAACGAGATGCGGCGTAGGCTGCCGTCCCACCCCCACGCGAGGGCGTCGCCGTCGGGCAGGAACAGCCAGGCGTCGGAGGCGGGCTCGTCGAGGGTGCTGACGGGCACGCGGCTCGCCCAGGTCTGCACGGCGATCTGGTGCTTCTGCCGACCCCAGAGGAGCCCGTCGTGGACCGCGACCGGCCCCGCGACCGGCAGCCGCGCCTTCTTGCTGCCATCGGGCGCGAGCCGCCAGGCCTGCGTCGGCGCCCCGGCCAGCACGTCGCCGTCGGGCGCGAGCGTGACGGTGAAGTCGTGCTGCTCCGGCTCCTCCAGCAGCGGCGTCACGGGCCCCGCCGGCAGGGCCAGGCGGTACACACCCCGCGTCGCCCCGATGAAGAGGGCCTTGCCGTCCGCGGAGAGGGCGAGGCCGCTGACGCCGGCGCCCGGGATGGGCCAGCGCCGCACGACCCCGTCGGGGGGCACGACGACGACGCCGCCCCACTCGGTGCCGCCGTACACCGTCCCGCCCGCGTCGGCCACGATGAGGCGGAAGGCGTCGCGGCTCGCCTCCACGGCCCGCACCAGGCGACCGGCGCCGACGTCGAAGCTCAGCACCTGCCCGGCCTCGGTGGCGGCGATGAGCAGGTTGCCCCCCAGCACCAGGCCCCGGCCACCCGACGGCAGCCCCCGCAGAGCCAGGGGCGGCGGCAGCGCCAGCGGATCGAAGCGCACCCCGCCCCCGACGACGAGCGCCAGCGCCGCCGGCCCCGCCGCGGCGGGCCCCTGCGCGGGCGCGGCCGTCCGGCGGCGGGCCAGGGGCGCGAGGTCGGGCACGCGGAAGTGGTCGTCCCCCGCGACGACGCGCGCCTCGCCCGGGATCAGGCTGAGCGCCTGCCCGCGCGTCGCCTCGGCGTGGTGGGCCAGCAATGCGCCGTCCGCCCCGTACGCCCAGAGATCGCCCCCGTGGGCGAGGATGACGACCACCCCGGAGGGGGCCCATACGGCGTCCACCAGCCCGTTCGGCCCGACCCCGGGCGGCGCCAGGCGGCGCGTGACGCCCAGCTCTGCGTCCAGCAGCACCACCTCGGCGCGGGCCACCGCCAGGAACCCGGCCCCCGCCCGCGCCAGCCGGCGCACGCCGGGCAGCGGCACCGCCCGCCCGTCGCGGGGCCGCACGACCGCCTCGGCCGTCGCCAGCAGCCGCTCGCCGCCCCCGGCCCAGACCGCCTCGACCGGCGCCGGCGCCGGCACCGCCGCGAACGCCCCGCCCGCCCAGCGCCACAGCGTGCTCCCCTCGCGGGCCTCGCTCAGCACGACGAGCAGCGCGCCGTCGTCCTCGAACGCCACCTCCCGGCAGCCCGGCTCAGACGCCAGCACCCGCACCGTCGCCCCATCGGGCCGCGCCAGCAGCACCCCCGTCTCGCCGCAGAGCGCCACCGCCTCGCCATCGGGCGACCAGGCCACGCGGCGGACGCCGTAGTCCTCGGGCGTCGCGGTGAACGGCGGCAACAGGGCGAGCAGGAGGGCGATCATGGCCCGTCATGCCACAGGCCGCAGTCGTCGGCCATGGGGGCCTTCCAGGGGCCACTCGCGGCCCCGGTCGGGGCCCTCAGTCGGCGCCGGTCCGCAGGCCGTCGATCGCGCGGGCATAGCGAAGCAAGCGGACCAGGATGGGGTACGCATCCGACCACTCGATGAGTCGGTCAGTGGGCAGGCGCCCAAGCCGGATGTGGCCATCTACGACCAGATCGGGTGCACCGCCAGCAACCTGCGCCAGGACGTCAGCGCGCTTGAACGAGCCTCCACCTCCCCGCGAGAGGCTACCGCTGTGCGTCAGGAGCGCCCCCTCAGCATCGAACGCCACGGCCTTCTGCAGGTTGAGCTGCACCGCATGGTGCCGGCGTCCACTCTCCGGGTGGTGGATCCCCAACGCGAGCATCGTGTAGGGCTCCGATCCGGAAGAGCTGTAGGTGATCCAGGTTCGATAGAAGACGAGGGCCTTGCCGTCCTCCTCATGCCGCAGGATCAGGGCGCGATAGGGTCCCGAGTAAGCGTGAGAGGTGTTGCCGGCGTTCCCGAAGGACGTCTGGACGAGGCCGCGATCCTGGTCGCAGCGCCACCCATCGGCAGACATCCCCTCGGGCCCGTCCGTCGTGTCGAAGAACAGGGATGAGAGATTGATCAGGAAGTCATCCGGCCCATGGATCGCATCCGCTTCATGCAGCCTCATCCCGAAGAACACATCGTCAATCTCACCAAACTCCGGTCGCTCGATGGAGGCGGTCGGAGAGACGAGGTCGGCAGGCTGCACCCGCCCCAGCAGCATGGCGAGGTTCGGGAAGCAGGTGACGGCCGTCCACCCATCCTGCGAGCGGTGCCAGGTCTTGATGACCCGGCCATCGGTCACGCCATAGACCTGTGCATCCAGCTTCGCCGCGTAGCGCTCGGCCTGGGCCTGAACGTCATCATCCAGTGGTACCTCGGGCGCCTTGCACTCGATGACCGCGAGATACCGGGAACCGGACCCATCGGGCTGCGGGACGTGGACGACGATGTCGGCTCGATCCTGGTCTCGCGGCAGACGATGCTCGGAGTCCAGCAAGTGAATCGGGAAGCCCAGGTGCTGGACGAGATGCTGCAAGACACACTGCCGAACTCGCTCCTCGGGCTTGTCCAGCACCGGGCAGCCGCGCGCGAGGTCGATGAAGCACGCCTTGCCATCCAGGGTGTGGACGGCTCCGGGATCAGTCACGGCGATGACGCGGCCCGCTTCGCCCGAGTCGGCCCCCGAGAGCCTTGCCACCATGCCGTGCAGCGTGGCCAGCTGCGCCTGCATGGCCTGCTGACTACGGTAGAGCTCATAGAGGCGAGGAACGAAGTCCATGCGCTCTTCCTGAGAGCCCGACTCAGTGCCGATTTCTGAGTCTCCCTCGTCGATGTCGACCTCGTCGGCGTCCTCCAGGGGTCCGTCCTCGACGTCGGCATCAACACCGTGCTGCTCGAGCAGACTGGCCAGCGACGCCCGACTCATGTTGGCTCTGCCCAGGTTGCTCAGTCCGGCCCACCAGACTCCATCACTCTCCTGAAAACCAAGCCTCTCCAGCTTGCTTCGCAGGCCCCTGGATGGCTGGGAGTCACCCGCAAGCTCCACAAACGGCGTCTCCGCCTGCACATATCGATAGAACAGCGATCTCGCCACGCCTGCCTCCGCGCGCAATTCATCAACAGGCCTGTCCGTGGCGCTGCTGAGCTTCCTCGAAGCGTGCCCCGCCCGGAGACCCGCGTCAATCCTGCGCGAGCACGTCGGCGCCTCGACCTCACCCACAGCCCCTGGCTCGGCTGGCTGGTCGCAGTCCCCTCGCCGCGACGTGCGCGCGGGACAGCTCGAGAGGAACGGACGATGATGATGCGCCTCCTGCTCGCCGCGACGTGCGCGCGGGACAGCTCCCTTCTCCCTTCCCGGTTCCGGCCGGAGCGTGTATCCAGGTGGGCAGCGATCGATCACGAGGAGCCGTCATGGCCGACGTCCGGGTTTCCGAGCCGCACCACTGCACCGCCGCCGAGGCGCGGGCGAAGGTGAGCACGTTCGAGGAGATGATGAGCAAGTACGGCGTGCGCGCCGACTGGCGGGGGAACAAGGCGGAGCTGAAGGGCACCGGGGTGTCGGGGTCCATCGACATCGACGCCACGAACTGCAACGTGGTGGTGAAGCTGGGGCTGATGGCCCGGGCGATGGGCGTGGATCCCGTGAAGCTGGAGGGGTCCATCCGCAAGCGCCTGCAGGCGGCCTTCCAGGCGTGAGCCGCTCCTTCGGCGCGCTCGTCGGGGCCCAGTTCTTCGGGGCCTTCAACGACAACCTGTTCAAGCAGCTCATCCTGCTGCTGGCGGCGGGCACGCTCTTCCCGGGGAAGGACCTGCAAGGCGTCGCTTTCGCAGTGTTTTCTCTGCCCTTCGTGCTCTTCAGCGGCGTGGCTGGCGATCTGTCGGAGCGCTACTCCAAGCGCCGCATCGTCGTGCAGATGAAGGTGGCCGAGATCGGCATCATGGCCGCCGGCATCCTGGCGTTCTTCGAGATGTCCTGGACGCTGATGCTGGTGGTGCTGGCCATCATGGGCACGCAGTCGGCGTTCTTCGGGCCGTCGAAGTACGGGGTCATCCCCGAGATCGTGCCACCCGACCGGCTCGTGCCGGCCAACGGCATGATCACGATGACGACGTTCCTGGCGGTGCTGACGGGGCAGGCCCTGGCGGGGCCGCTGATGGACGCCTTCGGGCCGGCCGCCGAGGCGCCCCGGCTGTGGATGCCCGGGGTGGTCTGCGTGGGCTTCGCGGTGCTGGGGACGGTCATCGCGCTGGGCATGCGGCCGCTGCCGGCCCTGCGGCCCGAGCTGAAGATCGGCTACAGCCCGTTCGGCGATCTGCCGGCGACGCTGCGGACGCTGCGCAAGGACCGCCGCCTCTTCGATGTGCTGCTGCTCAACTCGTTCCTCTGGTTCAACAGCGCGGTCCTCAACCAGGCGGTGAACGGCCTGGGCGGGAGGGACTACCTGGCGGTGCCGGCGGACGCGAAGGTGGAGCTGTCGTACCTGCTGACGACCATCTCGGTGGGCATCATCGCGGGCAGCCTGGCGGCCCCGCGGCTGGCGGCGCGCTTCAGCCTGGGGCGCGTGGTGTTCCTCGGGGCCGGCGGCATGGCGGCGCTCCAGATCGGCCTGCTGCTCATCGGGCCCGTGGTGGGCCGCGACACCGGGGGCTTCCCCGTCGCCCTGAGCCTGCTCTTCGCCATCGGCTTCGCGGGGGCCCTGGCCATCGTGTCGGTGCAGTCGTGGCTGCAGGACGCCCCGCCCGCGGGGATGCGCGGGCAGACGTTCGCGGCCAACAACTTCCTGAACTTCCTCTTCATGTTCTTCGCGGGCGGCTTCTACCTGCTGAGCAACCTGGTGGGCCCGACGTTCACCCAGCTCGGCGGGGCGGCCATCCTCGTCGTGTACCTCGTGCGCATCCGCCGCTCCGTGGCGCCCATGGCCATCGGGGGGGCGGGGTGAGCGCCATCCGCGTGCAGTTCGTGTGTCTGGGCAACATCTGCCGGTCGCCGCTGGCGGAGGGGGTGTTCCGCCACCTGGTCGCCGAGGCCGGGCTGGCGGCGCACTTCCAGATCGCGTCGGCGGGCACCGGCGGCTGGCACGCGGGCGAGGCCCCCGATCCCCGCAGCACCGCCGTCGCGCGCAAGAACGGCGTCGACATCAGCGCCCAGCGGGCGCGGGCCCTGCGGCCGCAAGACCTGGATTACTTTGATGAAATCCGGGTCATGGATCGCTCGAACCTGCGCGACGTGGAGGCCCGGATGAAGGGGAAGCACCGCGCCCAGGTGGGGCTCTTCCTCGATGACGCCCAGGCGGAGCGCGCCGAGGTGCCCGACCCCTACTACGGCGGACCCCAGGGCTTCGACGACGTCTACGCCCTCGTCCTGGATGGCTGCGCGGGGCTGCTGGCGCGCCTGCGCGCGGCGCACGGGCTGTAGCGGCGCCTCAGGCCTCGCCGCGGTGCAGCAGGCGGCGGACGTCCTCCGTCAGCCCGTACAGACACGGCACGATGAACAGCGTGATCAGCGTGGCGAAGAGGACGCCGAAGCCCAGCGACAAGGCCATCGGGATCATGAACCGCGCCTGGCGGGAGGTCTCGAAGATCATCGGGGCCAGGCCGCCGAAGGTGGTGAGCGTGGTGAGGATGACGGGGCGGAAGCGCCGCAGGCCCGCCTGGCGGATGGCCGCGTAGGGGCTCAGCCCGTCCTCGTCGCGGCGCCGGTTGGCGTACTCGACGAGGACGAGGGAGTCGTTCACCACCACGCCGCAGAGCGCCACCATGCCCATCAGGCTCATGAGGCTGAGGTCGTAGCCCACGATCAGGTGGCCGAGCAGCGCGCCCACGAGCCCGAAGGGGATGGCGGTCATGACGATGAGGGGCTGGGTGTAGCTGCGAAACGGCACGGCCAGCAGGAAGTAGATGACGGCCATGGAGAGCAGGAACCCGCGGAACAGGCTGCGCAGCGACTCCCGCATGTCGGACTGGCGGCCCTCGTAGCCGAACGTCAGGCCGGGGAAGCGGTCGACGAGGGCGGGCAGGATCTGGGCGTTCAGCGTGGCCATCACCTGGTCCGTCTGGCCGATGGGATCCACGTCGCCCGTGACGGTGACGGTGCGGCGGCCGTCGCGGCGCTCGATGGCGGTGTAGGCGCGGCCGCGGGTCACCGTGGCCACCTCGCGCAGGGGCACGTCGCGGCCGTCGGGGGTGCGGATGAGCAGCGTCTCGATGTCGTGCTCGGCCGTGCGCTCCGCCTCGGGGCGGCGCACGACCACCTTCACCTCGTCGCGCTGGCGCTGCTGGCGCAGGGCCTCGGCGCCGTAGAAGGCGTCGCGGACCTGGCGGGCGACGCTGGTGGACGTGAGGCCCAGGCTGGCGCCGGCGGGGGTGAGCTGGAAGTCGAGCTGCACCTTGCCCGAGGCGTGGCCGTCGTCGGTGTCCTTCACGTTGGGAAACTCGTCGAGCTGGGCGGCGAGGACCTCGGAGGCGGCCTCCAGCAGCGTGCTGTCGCGGTGGCTGAGCTCGATGGTGAGCGACGCCCCCGAGCCCGGGCCGCCGCGATCGGACTCGAAGCGCAGCGTCTCGACGCCGGGGATGGGCCCCGTCTGCTCGCGCCACAGGCGCGCGACCTCGCGGGTGCCGAGGGGGCGTTCGTCGGGGCCGGTGAGGTAGGCGCGCACCTCGACGCGGCTCTCGTCGACGCGGGCGTACACGCCGGTGACCAGCTTCTCGCCGCCATGGGCCGCGGCGACGGCCTGGATGGACGCCACGAGGCGGTCCTCCACGGCCTGCACCCGGTCGGGCGGGGTGCCCTGGGGCAGCACGGCGGTCACGTCGGCGGAGTCGGACTCGACGCGGGGCATGAGGATGGTGCCGATGCGGCCGCCCTCGACGAAGCCCACGCCCCAGGCGAAGACCGCGATGCCGATGCCCACGGTGACCACGCGCCAGCGCAGCGCGAGGTCGAGGACGGGGCCGTAGATCCCCTCGATGAACCGCTGCACGCCGTCGGCGAAGCGCCGCTGGAACCGCGCGATGGGGCCCTTGCCGCTGCCCCGCGCGTGGGTCAGGTGCACGGGCAGGATGAGCTGGCACTCCACCCACGACACCACGAAGACCGTACAGACGACCACGGGCATGACCGTCCAGATCTTCCCGGTCATGCCGGGCATGAAGTACAGCGGGATGAAGGCGACGACGTTGGTGAGGATGGCGAAGGCCACCGGCCCCGACACCTCGCGGGTGCCCTGGATGGCGGCCGTCGTCGGATCGAGCCCCCGCATGCGGTGGTCGTGCACGTTCTCGCCCACCACGATGGCGTCATCCACCACGATGCCCAGGGCCACGATGAACGCGAACATGGAGATCATGTTGATGGACACATCCGTCCAGCCGAGCAGCAGCAGGCCGCCCAGGAAGGACGTCGGGATGCCCATCGTGACCCAGAAGGCCAGCCGCAGCTCCAGGAAGAGGCCCAGCACCACCACCACCAGCACGAGGCCGAGCAGGGCGTTGTTGAGCAGCAAGTCCAGGCGCTGCTTGTAGATTTCGGATCGGTCGCGGTTGATGACGGTGGACACGCCCTCGGGCAGCGCGGCCTGCAGCCCGTCGAGGCGGGCCCGCACCGCGTCGGAGACGCCGATGGGGGTCTGGTCGCCCACGCGGAACACGTCGAGGCCGAGGCAGGGCTTGCCGTCGTAGCGCGCCGTCCGCGCCACCTCCTCGAAGCCCTCCTGCACCTTCGCGATGTCGCCGAGCCGCACGACGCCCCCGGCCTCCGTCTGCAGGATGGGCACCTGGGCGAACTCGCGGGCCCAGTCGCGGCGGTCGCGCATCCGCAGCAGGATCTCGCCAGCCGCCGACTCGATGCGCCCACCGGGCAGGTCCACCGACGCGGCGTCGATGCGCTGGGCGATGGTGTCCAGGCTCAGACCCAGGCTGCGCAGCGTCTCCTGGGGCACCTCGACGTGCACCTCGTAGGCGCGGCCGCCGACGAGATCCACCTGGGTGATGCCGGGATCTTGCAGCAGGCCCTCGCGGATCTGCTCGCCCGCCTCTCGCAGCACCGTCTCGGGGACGTCGCCGTAGACGAGCAGGTCGAGGACCTGGCGGCGGCGCACGGCGCGGGTGATCTGCAGGTTCTCGGCCTCGCGGGGCAGCGTGCGGACGCGGCCGACGGCCTGCTCCACCTCCTGCTGGACGCGGGCGGGATCGGCGTCGCCCAGCAGCTCGAGCCGCAGCGACGCGGAGCCCTCATCCGCCGTGGATCGCACCTGCCCGATGCCGTCGATGCCGCGGACGGCCTCCTCCAGCGCCAGGACGATGCCGCTCTCGACCTCCTCGGGGCTGGCCCCGGGGTAGCTGACGCGGATGCCGATCTCGTCGAGCTCGAAGGAGGGGAAGACCTCCTGCTTGATCCGCAGGGCGGTGAAGATGCCGCCCAGGACCAGGAAGATCATCAGCAGGTTGCCGGAGACCCGGTTGCGGACGAACCAGCCGACGACGCCGTCTCCGCGGCCCCCGCTCACGGGGCACCCGCCGGCGCCGCGCTCTCCTTCGACTCCCGGCTCTTCGCCCCGAGCTGGCGCAGGGCCATGCCGGCGACGGGCGTCGCGAGGTCGGTGCGCACGACGCGGTCGCCGGCCACCAGACCCGAGGCCACCAGCACGCGCTCCCGGGCCCGCCACGCGATGTCCAGCGCGCGGATCTCCAGCTTGTCGTCGGCGCCCATGACCCACGCCCGGTCGCCGTCGCGCAGCAGGGCGCGGTCGAGGGAGACCACGTCCTCCAGGCGCTGCCCGTCGATCTCGAGGCGGACCCAGGCGCCCAGGTACAGGGCCGGGGCGTCGGGCGTGCGCCGCGCCAGGGGATCGTCCACGCCGACGAGCAGGCGGGCCAGCCGGCCGCGCTCCTCCAGGTCGGCGGCCAGGCTGATGACGCGGCCCTCGCGGCTGACCCCCGGGCCCCAGGCGGCCTCGTGGAAGACGCGCACCGTCGAGCCGGGATCGTCGGGCCCGGTGGGGACGTGGATCCAGCGGACGTGATCGACGGGCACAGCGGCCTCGATCCACCAGGTGTCGACGCCGGCGAGGCGGGCGATGGGCGTCGTCGGGGCGACGCGGCTGCCGAGGTCGACCTGGCGGGCGCGGACGACGGCGTTGAAGGGGGCCGTGACGCGGGCGCGCTCCACGTCGAGGGCGGCGCGCTGGGCGGCGGCCTTCGCGGCCTCGACGGCGGCCAGCGAGGCGGCGAGCTGGGGCTTGCGCAGCATGAGGGCCTCGTCGCCCGCCACGTCGCCGCCCACCAGCTCCCGCTCGGCCTTCGCGACGCGCTGGTTGCCGCGCTCGAGCTGCAGGTCGGCCCGGGAGCGGGCCAGCGCGCTCTGGGCCTGCCGCTCGGCCAGCCGGTAGTCGGCGTCGTCGACCCGGACGATGAGGTCGCCCTCGGCCAGCACGGCGCCGGGCACCAGCGCCGGGGCGACCTCGACGACCTCGCCCGAGACGCGGGCGTACAGGTCGATCTCGCGCGCCGGCTTCACCGTGCCGGCGGCGGGCACGACCACCTGCTCGCTCACGCGGGCCACCGGCGTCACCTCGACGAGCCGCGCCTGGCGCGCCTGCGGCCGCCGCTTCATGGAGGGCTTCGTCCGCACGAGGTACGTGGCCAGGGCCAGGCCGGCGGCGACGACGGCCAGCGCCAGCACGCCCTGGGCGACGCGGCGGGGCCAGGGGGAGGCGCTCATGGGGGGCTTCCTTCGGCGGCGGGCAGGTCGCCCGCGAGGGCGCGGTAGAGATCGATGCGGTGCTGGAAGAGCTCCCGCCGGGCGGAGAGTCGAGTTCTTTCAAGGGTTTGCAGCGTGCGCACCGCGTCCAGGACGTCCACGTACGAGGCCGCGCCGGCGGCGTAGCGATCCCGGGCGCGCTCCGCGGCGCCGGTGGCCAGCTCGAGCTGGCGATCGAGGCTGGCGATCAGCTCGACCTGGTGCGTGGCCCGCGCGAGGGCGTCCTCCACCTCCGAGAGCGCCTCCAGGACGGCCAGCCGGTACGTGGCCAGGGCCTCCTGCACGGCCGCCCGGGTGCGATCGACCTCGGCCTCGCGGCGCCCGCCGTCCAGCAGCGGGGCGACGAGGTTGCCGGCGAGCTGGGCCAGCCAGTTGTCGACGGCCAGGGGCACGTGGCCGCTGGAGAGGGAGGCGGAGAAGCTCAGGCGAGGGAACCGCTCGGCGAGCGCGCCGGCGACGCGCTGGTCGGCGGCCCGCACCCGCAGCCAGGCGGCGCGCACGTCGGGCCGGCGCTGGATGAGGGCGGCGGGCACCCCGGTGGCGGGCAGGGGGGGCAGCGTCCAGGTGGGCGCGAGGGCCGGCGCGGCCGCGGGCGGCGTGCCCGCGAGCACGGCCAGGCGGTGGCCGAGGACGCGGATCTCGGCGTCGAGCCGGGCGCCGTCGCCCACGGCGGACTCGACGAGCTGGCGCTGGCGCAGGACGTCCTGGGCGCCCGCCTTGCCGAAGCGGAAGCGCTCCTCCACGAGGCCGAGGACGCGGGCGTTGAGGGCGGTCTGATCGGCCAGGATGGCGCGCTGGGCCTGGCGCTCCGCGAGCTGGAACCAGGCCGAGGCCACCTGGCCGGCGAGCGTCTGGCCGGCGGCGTCGAAGGCGGCCGCGCTGGCGTCGGCGTCGAGCGTCGCGGCCTCCACCACGGCGTCGATGCGGCCGAAGAGGTCCAGCTCGTAGCGGGCCGAGATGCCGGCGGGGAAGCTGAGGGCGCGGGCGCCGCCGTCGGTGGGGGCGCGGGCGACGACCCCGAGCTCGGCCTCGGCGCTGAGGCCGCCGTCGGCCCCCGCCCGACGGGCGGTGGCCCGGGCCTGGGCGATGCGGGCGCGGGCGGCGTGCAGCGTGGGGCTGCCGGCGAGGCTGGCCTCGACGCGGGCGGTCAGATCGGCCTCGCCGAAGGCCGCCCACCACTGGGCCGGGGGCGCCTCGCCCTCGACGGCGGCCAGGTAGGCGTCGGGTGCGGCGGGCTCCCGCGTGGCCGGCGCCCCGCCGCAAGCGGTCAGGGCGCCGGCCAGGAACACGGCGGAGGTGGCGGTCAACAACCAGGACGCTCCGCCGCCCTGGCTGCCCGACGCTCTGAGGGGGAAGAGCGGGTTCATGGGGAGGAGCTTCCCGCAAACCCGCGGCGAACGGGGTGAAGGAAGGGCAGAAATCGTGAAGGTTTGCAAAGACGCCCGCGGACCCCCCTGACGCTTCTTCACGCCCCGGGCGGCCATCGCCGGCTACCATCACGGTGGGAGGGTGACGACCGTTGGCCGACGTGCTGCTCATCGACGACGACGAAGAGCTCTGCGAGCTCCTCGGGGACTACCTCGGCAGCGAGGGGTTCGTCGTGGAGGCGGTGCACGACGGCGAGGCCGGCCTGGCGCGGCTCGACGCCAGCCACGGGCTCGTCATCCTGGACGTGATGCTGCCCGGCATGAGCGGCTTCGACGTCCTGCGCCGCCTGCGCGAGCGATCGGCGGTGCCCGTGCTCATGCTCACCGCCCGCGGCGACGACGTGGATCGCATCGTGGGCCTGGAGATGGGCGCCGATGACTACCTGCCCAAGCCCTTCAACCCCCGCGAGCTGGTGGCGCGGCTGCGGGCCATCCGCCGCCGGGCCGAGGCGTCGGTGGTCACGGGCGCGGCCCCCGGCGCCGTGCGGGTGGGCGACGTGGAGCTCGATCCGGCCAGCCGCGTGGCCCGCCTCGGCGACGCGCCCCTCCCCCTGACGAGCGTGGAGTTCGCGCTGCTGGAGGTGCTGCTGCGGGCCGCGGGCCGCGCCCTCACCCGAGAAGACCTTGCGGATCAAGTACTTGGGCGACCATGGAGCCCGTATGACCGCAGCATCGACGTGCACGTCAGCAACCTGCGCCGCAAGCTGGGCGACGCGGGCGGGCGCGATCTGATCAAGACGGTGCGCGGCGTGGGCTACCAGTTCGCGGACCGGCGGGAGCGCCCGTGAAGAGCCTCTTCGTCCGCATCTTCCTGTCGTTCTGGGTGGCGATGACGCTCATCGGGGCGGCGTTCGCGGTCATCTACGCCACCACGGTGCCCGAGTGGCGGGTGGAGCGCATCCGCAGCCTGGCCGCCGACACCATCCGCCTGCGCGGGCTGGAGGCCCTGGACCGGCTGCGGGCCGGCGGGCCGGCGGCGGCCGAGGCGGTGCTGGCCCGCCTGGAGGAGCGCACCCGCCTGCGGGCCGCCCTCATCGTGGAGGGGCGCGTGGTGGGGACGCTCCCCGTCCCGGTGGCCGCCAGCCTGGCCAGCGAGGCGGGCGCCAGCGGCGAGCCGCGGCGACACATCACCGAGGAGGCCAACACCTTCGCCGAGCCCCTGCCCGGCGGCGCCGTGGTGGTGGGCACCGATCTGCGCACCTCCCGCCTGGTGAAGTACCTGAGCCCGGACACGCTGGCCCTGCGCCTCATCGTCATCGCGCTGGTGGCGGGGGTCATCTGCTACATCCTGGCGCGCCACCTGACGGAGCGGCTGCGCCGGCTGCGGGCCGGGGCCCAGCGCCTCGCCGCCGGCGACCTGAGCACCCGCATCGGCCCCGAGCTGGCGGGCATGGAGGACGAGGCGGCGGCCCTGGGCCGGGATCTGGACCGGATGACGGAGCGCATCGAGGGGCTGCTGGCCGGCCAGCACCGCCTGCTGCGCGACGTGTCCCACGAGCTGCGCTCGCCCCTCGCCCGCCTGGGCGTCGCCCTGGCCCTCGCCCGCCAGAAGGCCGGCCCCGAGGCCGCCGGCCCCCTCGACCGCATCGAGCGCGAGGTGGAGCGGCTGGGCCAGCTCATCGGCGAGGTGCTGACGCTGACGCGCCTGGAGGAGGCCGACCGGCCCATCGATCTGGCCCCCGTGGACCTGACCGTCATCGTGGCCGCCGTGGTGGCGGACGCCGACTTCGAGGCGGGCGGCCAGGGGCGGCGCGTCACCCTGGCGGTGGCCGATCCCTGCACGGTGCGCGGGGCCGAGGAGCTGCTGCGCCGGGCCATCGAGAACGTCCTGCGCAACGCCGTGCGCTTCACCGCCGAGGCCACGACCGTGGAGGTGCGGGTCACCGCCGCCGGCGACGACGCCCGGGTGGAGGTGCGCGACCACGGCCAGGGGGTGCCCGAGGCGCACCTGGCCGCCATCTTCCAGCCCTTCCACCGCGTCGGCGACAGCCGGGACCGGGGCTCGGGGGGCACGGGCATCGGCCTGGCCATCTCGGCGCGGGCCGTGGCCCTGCACGGCGGCAGCGTGGCCGCCACCAACGCCAGCGGTGGCGGCCTGCGCGTCACGCTCACCCTGCCGCGGGCCAGCCAGCCCGCCGCCTGACCCGCGCGGGAACCTCGACGGGGAGGCCGGCCCACCGTATCGTGGGGACTGGTAGCGGAGGCGCAGGCGTGGGGCCGCTGGCGCAGACCGGCGATGAGGAGCGCGCGTTGACGGACGCATTGCCCGCGGGGCTCTCGGTCTTGATCGTCGATGACGATCTGGCGCTCCTCAAGGCCCTCTCGGAGGAGCTGACCCGGCGCGGCTACGAGGTGCGCACCGCCTCGGGCTTCGCCACCGCGGAGGCCCAGCTCGGGCGCAACCCGACGGACATCCTGCTCACCGATCTGCGCCTCGGCGGGCGCGACGGGCTCGATCTCATCCGCAAGGTGCGCGACGCCTCGCCCACCACCCGCACGCTGCTGATGAGCGCCTACGCGACCGTGCGCGACTACAAGGCGGCGCGGGCGCTGGGGGCCATCGACGTCCTCGCCAAGCCGTTCACCCCGGAGGAGCTGGACGCCGCGATGCGGCGGGCCGAGGCCCCCGAGAGCCGCTTCCAGGCCGAGGTGGATGGCCTGGGCATGGCGGATCTGCTCCAGATCCTGCACCACTCGCGGCGCTCGGCGGTGATGCGGGTGGCCGACGTGGGGGCCATCTACCTGCAGGACGGCGAGGTCGTGCACGCCGTGGCCGGCGAGCTCGCGGGCGAGGAGGCCCTGACGTCGCTGCTGGAGCGGCCCGGGGGCACGCTCTCCACCGGGGCCGCCGAGGACTGCCCGCGCACCATCGAGGTGCCGTTCCAGGTCCTGCTGCTGCAGACGCTCGCGAAGATCGACGAGCGCGGCGCGCCGCCCGAGGAGGACCGCTCCGAGGCGGGGCTGGAGTGGCTCGACGAGCGCATCGATGACGCCTTCTCCGAGCCGCCGGGGGGCCTGCGCCCGCCGGAGCCGCGGGCGGCGACGCGGCCCCCCGCGGCCTCGTTGCCCCCGCCCATGCCGCCCGTCGCGACGCCGGCGGCCGAGGCGACGCCAGCGCCCGAGCCGGCCGCCGACCCGCCTGCCGATCCGCCGGCCCCGCCGGACGCCACCGTCGAGGAGGCGCCGGCCGCGCCCGTCGAGGAGGACGACGACGCCCCCATCGTGCCCGATGACGATCTCGTCGGGCTGGAGGAGCCGCGGCGGCGCTGGGGCCTCATCGCGTTGATCTTGCTGGTGATTCTCGTCGTGGGCTGGCTGGCGCTGCGGCCCGGGTCGCCCCCGCCGACGGCCGGCAAGGACGCCGCGGGCCTGCCCGCCCAGGTGGCCGACGCCGCCGCGCCCGCCGTCGCCCTGACGCCCGACGCCGCCGCCCAGGCGCCTGACGCCGCCGCCCAGGCGCCCGACGCCGCCGTCGCCGTCGACGCCGCGCCGGCCTCGGCCCCGGACGCCGCCCGCCCCCGGCCACCGACGCCGCCCCGGCCAGCGTCGCCGCCCCGGCCAGCGTCGCCGCCCCGGCCAGCGTCGCCGCCCTGGCCTCCGAGGCCGACGCCGCGCCGGCCACCCGCGGTCGCCGCCGGCCCCGCACGCCGCGCAAGCCGACGGCCCCGGCCACGGCCCCCCTCCAGCGTCCCGTCATCGGGACCGTCGACTGAAGGAGCCTCGATGAGACTGCCCGCGCTCCTGTCCCTCCTCCTCGCCGCCAGCCCGGCGCTGGCGCAGCCGACCGGCGTCGATCCCGCCACCGCGGCGCAGGTCGAGACGCTCAACCGGACCGGCATGGAGCGCTACCAGGCGGGCGACTTCGCGGCCGCCCGCGGGCACTTCGAGGAGGCGCTCGCGCTCTTCCACGACCCCAACCTCGTCTACAACATCGGCCGCTGCCATGAGGAGCTGGGCGACGCGGACGCGGCCATCGCCCGGTTCCGGGCCCTGGTCGCCGACGAGGGCGCGCCGGCGGAGCTGCGGGAGAAGGCGGCGGCCCGGCTCGCCCCGCTCGAGGCCGCCGAGGCCGCGCGCGCTGCCGAGGCCGCGCGGGCCGCTGAAGCCGCGAAGGCCGCCGAGGCCGCCGCCCGGCCGCCCCCGCCGCCACCCCACGACACCACGCTGAGCTGGATCCTGATCGGCGGAGGCGCCGCCGGCGCCGCGCTCGGCGGCGTGTTCATCACCCTCGGCCTCGCCGATCACGCCGAGCTGGACCGCTCGCGGGATGGCCAGGGCACCCCCATCTCGGCCGACCGCGAGCAGCGCCTCGATGACGACGGCACCCGCAAGAAGGTGGTGGGCGGGGTGCTCATGGGCCTGGGCGTGGCGGCCGTCGGGACGGGCGTCTGGCTGCTGCTCGACGATGACGACGCCGCCGTCAGCCTCGCCCCCCTGGGCGCCGGGGCCGCCCTGACCGCGCGGTTCTAGCGCCGCCAGGGCGCCGGGTCAGAACAGGTCGACGTTGAGCAGGTAGGCCGGGATGGCCACCCCGTCGGCGAAGCCCCGCACCTCCACCTCGTAGTCCCCCGGTCCGAGGAACTCGGAGATGGCCGAGCACAGGTTCAGGCCGCCGTCGTCGTCGAAGACGAGCTCGACGCGGTTCCCGTTGGCGTCGAGCTGGTAGAGCGTCATCACCGTGTCGCCCGGGCAGGCGGGCTGGCCCGTCGTCTCCAGGAAGATGAAGGCGAAGTCGTTGAGGCTGAAGGAGAAGAGGTCGTCGCCCCCGACCACGAAGGCCCCGCGGAAGTCGCCCAGGCGGTCGACGAGCACGGTGTGGAAGACCTGGACGCTGTACGCCGGCAGGGCCGCGCGGGCCGTGACCTCGATCTCGTAGGTGCCGGCGGCCAGGTTGTTGAGGCGCAGCAGGGAGCAGCCCCCGCCGCCGCCGTCGTCGTCCTGGCCCACGAGCTGCCGGTTCCCGGCCACCCGGTACAGCGAGATGATGGTGTCGCCGGGGCAGGCCCCCGCGCCGCCGGTCGCGGCGCCGACGTAGCTGCGATCGTCCACGATGAAGCGCAGGACGTCGCGCCCGCCCGCCGGGAGGGCGCCGTTGATGGTCGTGTCGTGGCCGATCAGGGTGTAGAGCTCGGCGGTGCAGAAGCTGTCGCAGCCGTCGCCGTTGTTGGCGTTGCCGTCGTCGCAGGCCTCGCCCGGATCCAGGCGGCCGTCCCCGCAGCGCGGGCCCACCACCTCGATGCGGCACTGGCTGTCGCAGCCGTCCCCGTTCACCAGGTTGCCGTCGTCGCACTGCTCGCCGGCGGTCAGGCGGCCGTCCCCGCAGCGCGGCTCCAGGCGGCAGGCCAGGTCGCAGCCGTCGCCCGCGACGCGGTTGCCGTCGTCGCACTGCTCGCCCGGGTTCAGGACGCCGTCGCCACAGAACGGCTCGCGCTGGCAGGCCAGGTCGCAGCCGTCGCCCGCCACGCGGTTGCCGTCATCGCACTGCTCCCCGGGATCCACCTCGCCGTCGCCGCAGAACGGCTCGCGCTGGCAGGCGTCGTCGCAGCCGTCGCCGAGGCGCAGGTTGCCGTCGTCGCACTCCTCGCCCGGATCCAGGCGGCCGTCTCCGCAGGCGGCCTCGCGGCGGCAGGCCGCGTCGCAGCCGTCGCCGGGCGCGCGGTTGCCGTCGTCGCAGTCCTCGCCCGCGTCCAGGCGGCCGTTGCCGCAGGCCTCCACGAAGCAGTCGGGATCGCAGCCGTCGCCGGCCACCACGCCGCCGTCGTCGCACTGCTCGCCGGGATCGAGCCGGCCATCCCCGCAGGCGCCCACGCGGCAGAGGGGCGGGTTGCCGCCGCAGATGGCCCCGTCGACGCAGACGTCCAGGCGGCCGGCGGGGTCGCAGGGGGCGCCGGGCGCCCGCACGGGCCGGAAGGTGGCGCGCAGGAAGTAGGCCCCCACGCCCACGCCGCCGGCCCCGCGCACGACGAGGGTGTAGTCCCCCGCCCCGAGGCGCAGCGACAGCCCCGCGCAGGGCGCGACCGCGCCGTCGGAGGCCTCGGCCACCAGGTCGCCGGCGGCCGTCGTCAGGCGCGCCTCGGTGTCGCCGGGGCAGGCGCCGCCGCCGTCGCTCGTGGTCAGATCGACCTGGTGCGGGCCGGCCAGCCGGAAGACGTAGCGATCGAGGCTGCGGGCCGGGAACGAGCCGAAGAAGTCGCCCCCGGCGCTGATGTCCACGGGCTCCACCTGGCAGGCCGCGTCGCAGCCGTCGCCGCCCACGGCGTTGCCGTCGTCGCACTCCTCGCCCTCACCGATGGCTCTATCCCCGCAGACTTGCACGGGAATCGGCACGAAGGCCGCGTCCAGGGCGTAGCGCGGGATGCCCACGTCGGCCCGGACGATGACGCGGTAGCGGCCCGGCAGGAGGGCCCCGCGGACGCTGGCGCACTCGCCATCGCCCACGTCGGCCAGCACCTCCACGTCGTTGGCGTCGAAGACGCGGGCCTCGGTGTCGCCGGGGCAGCCGGGGCCGCCATCGCTGGTGTCCAGGCGCACGTCGCTGCGCACCCCCAGGACGAAGGTGTAGCGGTCGAAGCTGCCCGCCTGGAAGCCGCCGAAGAAGCGGCCGCCGCCGGTGATGTCCACCGTCTCGACCTGGCAGTCGGCGTCGCAGCCATCGCCCGCGATCAGGCCGCCGTCATCGCACTCCTCGGGGGCGCGCAGCTCGCCGTCCCCGCAGCCCTCGATGCGGCAGGCCGCGCTGCACCCGTCGCCGCCGTCCAGGTTGCCGTCGTCACAGGCCTCCCCGGCCTCGACGCGGCCGTTGCCGCAGACGGGCGGCTCCACCGTGCAGTCGGGCGCGCAGCCATCGCCCGCGTCCAGGTTCCCGTCGTCGCAGGCCTCGCCGGCGTCCAGGCTGCCGTCGCCGCAGCGCGGCTCCACCGTGCAGTCGGGCGCGCAGCCGTCCCCGGCCGCCACGTTCCCGTCGTCGCAGGCCTCGCCGTCATCGAGCGTGCCGTCCCCGCAGCGCGGCTCCACCGTGCAGTCGGGCGCGCAGCCATCGCCCGCGTCCAGGTTGCCGTCATCGCAGGCTTCGCCGGCGTCCAGCGTGCCGTCGCCGCAGCGCGGCTCCACCGTGCAGTCGGGCGCGCAGCCATCGCCCGCGTCCAGGTTCCCGTCGTCGCAGGCCTCCCCGGCGTCGACGGCGCCGTCGCCGCAGCGCGGCTCCACCGTGCAGTCGGGCGCGCAGCCGTCCCCCGCGTCCAGGTTCCCGTCGTCGCAGGCTTCGCCCTCATCGAGCACGCCATCGCCGCAGCGCGGCTCCACCGAGCAGTCGGGCGCGCAGCCGTCCCCCGCGTCCAGGTTCCCGTCGTCGCAGGCTTCGCCGGCGTCCAGCGTGCCGTCGCCGCAGCGCGGCTCCACCGTGCAGTCGGGCGCGCAGCCGTCCCCGGCGTCCAGGTTCCCGTCGTCGCAGCCTTCCCCCTCGTCCAGCACGCCGTCGCCACAGCCGGGCGGCGGGGGCTCGACGGTGCAGTCGGGGGCGCAGCCATCCCCGGCCGCCTGGTTGCCGTCGTCGCAGGCCTCGCCGGCGTCCAGCGTGCCGTCGCCGCAGCGCGGCTCCACCGTGCAGTCGGGCGCGCAGCCGTCCCCGGCGTCCTGGTTGCCGTCGTCGCAGCCTTCGCCCTCGTCGAGCGCGCCGTCGCCGCAGGCCGGGCCCGCCTCGACGGTGCAGTCCGCCGCGCAGCCATCCCCGTCGCGGGTGTTGCCGTCGTCGCAGGCCTCGTCGCCGTCCACGCGGCCGTCGCCGCACCGGGCCTCGATCACGCACAGGGCCGAGCAGCCATCCCCGTCGACGAGGTTGCCGTCGTCGCAGCCCTCCCCGTCGTCGAGCCGCCCGTTGCCGCAGTCCGGCTCCACCGTGCAGTCGGGCGCGCAGCCGTCTCGCGGCTGCAAGTTCCCGTCATCACAGGCTTCTCCCGGATCGAGCTGGCCGTCGCCGCAGCGCGCCTCGCGCTCGCAGCGCGCCGAGCAGCCGTCCCCGTCCTCCCGGTTGCCGTCGTCGCAGGCCTCACCCCCCTCGATGAAGCCGTTGCCGCACTCGCCCTGCTCCACCTGCGCGGCGTCGCGCACGGCCGCGTCCGGATCCGGGCCCCCCGCCGGCGCGGCGTCGTCGCACGCGGCCGCCGAGGCCACCAGCAGGGCGCCGAGCAGCGCCCGCCTCCAGGTCGACTCTCCCATCTTCCCCCCCGCTACAGCCCGCAGGGCGCGAGGGACACGCAGTCCCCGCCCTGATCACCCCGCGCACAGCACACATGGTTGCCCCGCACGCCCGTCCGCGCCCGCAGCAGCGGATCGGGGCAGGCGGGGTTGGCGGTGAACCGCCCCGGCGGCCCCCCGGCCCCCGGCAGGAGCCGCAGCGCCTCCGGGTTCGCCAGCTCGAGGGCGCTGTTGTTGGGCGTGACCTCGAAGATGGCGGCGCTCGGCCCCCCGGCGCCCGGGCCGCCGTGGCCACCGCAGCCGCCCCGGCCCCGCCCCCCGCTGCTGCCGGCCAGGGGCTCGCCGTCGCCGCCCTCGCCCCCGGGCGCGCCCGCCCAGGACGCCCGCTGTCGCCCCCGGCCCCGCCGGCGGACGTCTCGATGAGCACATCGCCCTCCAGGCGGACCTGGCCGCCGGCGAGCAGGAGCCCGACGGAGCCCCCGCCGCCGAGGCCGACGACGCCGGGGGGCCGCCGCAGCCGCCCGCGCCGCCGCCGCCGCCGAAGCCGGTGGCCGAGCCGGCGCTGCCGCCGCCGCCCCCGCCGCCCGGTCGCCCCGGCGCCGCCGCGGTGCCCTCGGTGGGCTGCCAGGCCCACTGCCCGGCGCGGCGGCCGGCGTCGAGGCCGGGGCGCCCTCCGACGAGTGGGCCCCTGGCGCGCCGTCGCGGCCCGCCACGTCGAGCTGCGTCCCGCCGGCCGCCGGCTCGCAGCGCTGCTCGGCGCAGACGCCGGGCTGCCCCGCCTGCACCAGGCCCCCACCGGAGCCCCCCTGCACGAGGCACGCGTTGGGCTGGCCGGGCACCCGGCCGCCGCCGAGGCCCCCGTCGCTGCCGTCCTGGCCGCTGCGCCCCGGCGTCATGCCGTCCGGGCTGTTGCCGCCGGGCAGGCCGTCGGCGCCGACCCCCGCCCGCAGCTGGACGTCGCGCAGCGTCACCGGCTGGTCGGCCAGCGCCACGATGACGGCCACCGAGGTCATTTCGATGAGGCTGCCCCCGCCCACATGCCCCGGGCCCGAGGAGAGCGCGACGCGGTCGACCACGATGGGCACCGGCGGCGCCTGGATGCGCAGGCCGAACGGGGCGGCCACCTCGATGACCGAGCCGCCGTCCCCGAGCGCGCGCGTCCAGCCCGCCTCCCGGTCCCACTGGTAGCCGCCGTGCAGCGAGCGCGCGCCCAGCTCCAGGGTGTCGGGCTCCCGGTACTGGCCGACGTCGAGGTAGATGGCGGTGCGCTCGGGCGCCTCGACCCGGGCGGCGCGGCGGATGGTCTGGAAGGGGCGGGCGCGGGAGCCATCGCCGTCAGCGTCGCTGCCCGCGGGGGACACGAAGAGGGCGTGGTCCGCGTGGCCGTCGACGCCGTCGCAGTCGGTGTCCAGGCCCTGGCGATCGGGCAGGTCGGGCTCCTCGGCCGGCTCGCAGCGGGGGGCGGCGTCGATGGCGGCGTCGATCACCGCCACGTCGGGCACGCCGGCGTCCGCGCTGGCCGCGTCGGTGGTGGTCGCGTCCAGCACGAAGCCGTCGGCGAGGGGGCCGAGGTCGGCGGGGCCGCGATCCCGGGGCGTCGCGTCAGGCGCGGGGCCCTGGTCGAGCCGGCCGGCGCCGTCGACGGGCCCGCCGTCCGCGAAGAGGCCCACGTCCGCCGCCATGCGGGGCGCGCACACCCCCTCGACGCACTGGCGGTCAGCCGGGCAGCCCTGGCTGGGCCCACACTCCTCACTCAGCTCGATGCAGCCCGTGGCGAAGACGCCCAGGATCAACAGCCGCCTCATTCATCCCCCATCCACCCCCCCCGGCCGGACGGTCGCACGACTGCGCCGACGCCTTCAAGCCCGGACCCCGCGGGGGGTACCGCAAGCGCTTGAAGGTGCTGGGTTTTCTCGGGGGGAGAGGGGGCCTACCAGGTCGCCCCGCAGCCGCCGACGGTCGGGTTGGAGATGCGCTCCTCCACCAGCCGGCCCGCGCCGTCGTAGGCGTAGTCCCAGCGCTCGTCCACGCGGCCGTCCACGTTGCTGTCGCGCTCGTCGAAGAGCCGCTGGCCCGTGGCTTCGTCGTAGACGTAGCGCTTGCGCCAGTCGGGCCGCCCGTCGGCGCCGCGGTCGTCGTACTTCAGGACGCGGTTGCCGAGGGCGTTGAAGAAGATCGTCGACCGCAGCTCCACGTCCCCGTCGGCGTCCTCGTCGCGATCCTCGAACACATGGTCCGCGGCGCGCTCGTAGGTGACGCGCCGGGTGAGCGCGTCGTCCTCGAAGCTCTCGGCCACCACCACGTCGCCCGCGGCGTCCAGCGTCTCCACCGTCCGCATCGCCGGGAAGCCCTCGAGGGCCAGGGTGAGGGTGGTGGTCCGGGTCTCGGCGGTGTGCGCCTCGCCGTAGGTGATGTCGTCGGCGCCGTCCCCCTCCACGTCGATGAGGGTGCGCAGCGGCGCGCCGTCGGCGTCGAGGGTCGTCACCTGGCGCAGGTGCGCGTCGGTGAGGACGCTGGCCAGCGTCTCCTCGTCGTTGGCCCAGCGGGCGGCGACGTAGGTGATGACCAGCTCCATGCGGGGCGCGGCCTGCGCCCACCCCGGCGCCACGTCGTCGAGGGCGACCCCCGGCGGCAAGGTGTCGTCGAGGGCCACGTACAGCTCCCCGGTCGCCGCCACCGTGATGGCCTCAGCGGTGCGTTCGACCGTCACCCGCAGGCCCCTCGGCTCCATGGCCCAGGCCACGATCTGCCCGGCCTCGTCGCGCTCCAGGGTGCGCTCGACGACGCCGTCGGGCGTGGTGCTGGCCCACCGCAGCAGGCGGCCGGCCTCGTCATAGGTGAAGGCGTGATCGACCAGGACCTCGCCCGCCCCGTCGAGCTGGGCGGCCGCGGTCAAGTGCCCCGCGTCGTCCCAGGCGTAGGTGTAGGCCGACGAGGACGCGAGGGTGCAGGTGCGTGAATCTGCCGGCACATCCAGGTCGCCGGGCAGGGGCGCCTCGATGGGCTCACCGGGCGGGGGATCGGCGGGCGTGCCGGTGTTGATGCAGGCGGTGGTGGTGCAGGCGACGGCGGCGAGGGTCAGCAGGGCGCGGGTCATCGTGGGCTCCTCGGGTTCGGTGTGTCGACCCGGGTGAGCAACCCGCGTGCCGTCAGAACCAGAAGCCCAGGTGGAAGCCCACGCTGCCGACGCCGATGACGAGGGTCGACTGCTCCGTCTCGGAGTTGGCGCCGCGCTCCTGCGTCTGGGTCACGCTGCTGATCCCCAGGCGGTACTCGGCGCCGAGCGTCAGCCCGTCCATGATGAAGTAGCCCGCGCCCAGGATGCCCGCGAGGGTCAGGGCCGTCTGGGAGGAGTCGTTGTCGTCGCCATCGGGATCGGCGGAGCCATACCCCAGCTGGAGGAGGCCGCCGGTGTAGAGGTACGCCGACTTCGCCTTGGCCAGGACGACCTCCACCCCGCCCTCGATGGCGTAGGCGTCGGACTTGTCCTCGGAGTCGGACGAGAAGCCGCCGTTCTTGGTGTCGGTGGTGACGGTGGTGAGGTTCAGGCCCACCGCGCCGCGCAGGGCCATGTTCTCGTCGAGGGACCAGCGGCCGCCCACGCCGACGCCGTCCAGGGCGGTGGGCGAGCTGGTGAAGAGGCCGCCCATGTTGAACATGAGGGCCGCGCGATCGGCCAGGCGGACGGGCTGGGCCTGGACGGGCGCCGCGAGGGCGGCCAGGCCGAGGGCGACACAGAGCGAGGAGATACGCATGAGATTCAGGGCTCCGGGTGATGGGGGTTCAGGGCGCGCTGTCGGTGGCCGACGCGGTGTTGCTGGGGATGGGCTCGCCCACGGCGCTGGGGGTGTCCTCCGGCCCGTCGACGGCGTCCTCGATGCAGCGGGAGATGCGGTTGCAGCGCTGGGTGAGCACGCACTCGAGGACCTGCTGGGCGAGCGCCTCGCCGATCTGGGCGCGGATGCCGTTGCACTCCGAGAGGCACATGCTGCCGTCGTCGAGCTCGCACTCGACCAGGCGCGCGCAGACCTCGGCGCAGCCGGGGCCGCCCGCGCCGGGGGCCGGGGCGCCCGGCGCCTGGCCGAGCCCCGGCCCCTCGCCCGCCTGGCCGAGGCCGGCGCCCGCGCCCGCGGGTGCGCCGATGCCCCCCCCGGACGGCGCCAGCTCGCCCAGGCCGTTCGGGCCCGTCGGGGCGTCCCCCAGGCCGAGGGCCTGATAGAGGAAGCCCGGATCCGCGGCGTCCGCGGCGGGGGCGTCATCGCCACAGCCGGCCAGGGGCGCGGCCACGCAGGAGAGCAGCAGCAGGGTGAGGCGTCGCATGGCCGGTACGCTGGCACGACATCGGCGGGCTTGCAAGCGAGGTTGACGCGCGCCGGCCTGGGGAGTCTGCTACCGACGAGACCACGACCCGGACCCCGCCCCGTGTCCAGGACCGCGTTCGTCACCGGCGCCACCGGCTTCCTCGGCGTCAACCTCGTCGAGCAGCTCTGCGCCGCCGGCTGGCAGGTCATCGCGCTCCACCGCCACACCTCCAGCACGACGTGGCTGCGCGCCTTCCCGGCCCGGACCGTCGTCGGGGACATCCTCGACGCCCGCACCCTGCTCGCCGCCATGCCCGCCGACGTGGACGCCGTCTTCCACACCGCCGCCGATCTCACCACCTGGCGCGCCCGCCGGGAGCGGCAGTGGCGCACCAACGTCGAGGGCACCTGGCGCGTCCTGGAGGTGGCCCAGCGCCGCCGCGCCCGCGCCTTCGTCTACACCTCGGCGTTCACGGCGTACGGCCTGAAAGCCGAAGAGATCCATGAGGATACGCCCAGCGCGGGCCGCTTCTCGCCGCGCATGATCGAGCGGACGAAGGCCGAGGCCGAGCGGGCCGTGCGCCAGGCCGCCCACGCGCGCTTCCCCACCGCCATCCTGCAGCCGGGGCACCTCATCGGCCGCTACGACCGCGCCGGCTACGCGGGGCTGATGCGCGACGTCCACCGCGGGCGCTGGCCGTACGTGCCGGCCGGCTCCGCCACCTTCTGCCACGCCGCCGCCGTCGCCCGGGCGCACATCGCGGCCGCCGAGCGCGCGGCCCGGGGCACCTGGCTGCTGGGGGGCGCCGACGCCACCTTCGCCGAGGTCGTCCGCCTCATCGGGCTCGTCACCGATCGCGAGGTGCCCGGCCGCCCCACCGCGCCGTGGCGCCTGCGCCTGCGGGCGCGCCTGGCCGTGCTGCGGGCCAGCCTCAGCCGCCACGAGCCCTCGCTGACCCCCGACCGCCTCGGGGTCTTGCAGAAGTCCGTCCGGATCGCCTCGGATCGGGCCGAGCGGGACCTGGGCTATGAACCGGCCTCGCTGCGGGCCATGCTGGAAGACACCTGGGCCTGGCTGCGTGCCGAAGGCCTGCTCTGACCCCGGGAGGTGCCGTGAGCGACGGCAAGAAGCTGGTCCCGTTCCTGTCCCGGCCCCTGGTCATCTCCATCGCCGCCCTGGCGTGGACGGTGATGGTGGGCTCGGCCGTGGCGCGCTACCTCATGGCCCAGGGCCTCGTCGACGAGCACGCCCTCGCCCAGCGCGCCGACAACATCAAGACCTACCGCGACCGCCTGCTGGACTCGGTGCGGTTCGACCGCCCCGTCACCGAGGACGGCGAGGCCATCCCCGAGGGCGACGCCCCGCCCGACGCGCCCCCCCGGGGCCTTGGCAGCATCCAGCGCGGCCTCGACCTGAGCCTGCGGCGCGCCCGCGCCGAGAACCTGCTGAGCATGGAGGATCCCGCCGTCCAGATGGACGAGCCGACGCTGCGGGGCGAGATCGAGAAGGCCGCCGAGAAGGTGCGCAGCGCGAAGCTGATGCAGTCCATCCTGCCGTACCTGAGCGAGGGCGGGCTGCTCCTGCTCCTGGGCATCGGCCTGGGGCTGGCGTCGCGCATGGTGTTCAAGATCGGCATCGTGGTCGGCATCCTCGTCATCGGCGGGATGCAGTACCTGGCGTGGCAAGGGCTGCTGGAGGTGAACTGGGGGCAGTTCGCGGGCCTCCTGCACGAGACGCTGCTCAACATGACGCCCCAGGGCGACCTCACCGAGATCCTCAAGCAGAAGTTCCCGTCCCTGGGCACCCTGGCCCTGGGCTACTTCCTCGGGGTACGCGGCTAGCCGCGCTCGGCCCGCAGCGCCGCCACCAGCCGAAACCACGTCTTGCGGTCGTAGGGCTGGTTGAGGAGGTGGAACTCCTTGCCCACCAGCCCGACGCAGCCGAAGCAGTAGGTGCAGTCCGCGCAGTCGGTGCAGGCCTCGAGGTAGCGGCTGTCGACGCACCGGGTGCAGTCCACCAGGTGCGTGCCCTTGTGGCAGGCGGTGCAGCCGCGGGCGTGGGTGAGGAAGGTGCAGCCGACGCAGGCCACCGCGTAGGTGCAGCCGTGGCTGTCGCGGCAGTCGGTGCAGAAGAGGCAGCGGCTGCAGTTCTGGCAGCCCGTCGACTCGAAGCACTCGGGGGTGCCTCGCGCGGCGCCGGCGCGCTCGCGCAGGCGGGAGAGCTCTCGCTCGAAGGTCCGTGCGTCCATGGGGCAGCATCCTAACAGGTCACGCCGCCCGGGAAACCGCTGGTCAGTGGGCCTGGGCCACCGTGGTGGCGCGGGGCATGCTCAGCTCGGCCACCCCGTCCTGGAACCGGATGCGGGCCAGCATCTGCTTCTCCTGCAGCTCCACCACCTCGAGGGTCGACTGCTGCAGCCGGCGCTCCAGGTCGGCCAGGCGGCCGGTGAGCTGCTGGCGCAGGCTCTCGCCGCCGCGGGCCCCGGCGAGGCGCTGGATCTGGTCGGTCAGCTCGCCGGCCCGGGCCCGCAGCTCCTCCATCCGCTCGCGCAGGCCCTGGATGCGGGCGTGATCCTCCATCAGGCCGTCGTGGATCTGGACCACCCGCGCCAGCGCCTCCACCAGGGGGCCGTCGGCCGGGTTGGTGGCCAGCCAGTCGCGCACCAGGTCCAGGCCCACGGTCGAGCGCAGGTCGACGGTGCGGTCGAGGGGGGTGAAGGCCTCGATCTTGATGGACTTCTTCGCGCCGGCGGGCAGGTCGAGGGCGAAGAGCCGCGCCTCGCCCTGGGCCTCGTACACCTTCGGCGCCTCGCCCAGCGTCCAGCCGGCGGGCAGGTCGTAGCGCAGGAAGACGGTGGCCGCGGCGTGGCTGCGGTTGTGCACCTCCAGCTCCGTCGTGCGGACGTGGCGCACCTCGACGGTCATGACGCCGCGCTTGACCTCCACCAGCTTGCCCAGCCGGTCGCGGGTGTCGCTCTTGCGATCCACCTTCACCTGGCGGTCGAGGGCGTAGGGAATGAGGGCCGTCGCGTGGGGCGGGATGGCGTCGGTGAGGCCCTCGCCGATGAACCGCGCGGCGCCGTACACCGTGACGGGGCCGGTCTCCAGGGTGGAATCCGTCGGGTTCTTGAAGCGCACGGCCTTGAAGGCGTAGCGGTCATCCCCGCGCTCGGCGTCGGGGTGGTAGACGTAGACGACCTCGCCCTCGGTGTTCTCGTCGAGGACGGCCACCATCGCGCTGGTGCCGCGGGCGACGGTCATGGGCACGCCGGAGTCGAAGTGGCTCTCGCCCACGGGCTGGCCGTCGTCGCCGGCCACGTCGTTGGACCGCACGACGCGCAGCTCCACGCCCTGCTTGCCGGCCACGAAGCCCTTGCTGCTCACCTGCACGCGGTCGGGGGCGACCCCCAGCTCCACCAGCCGGTTGCGGACGCGGTTGGCCTGGTCGAGGCCCTGGTCGGGGCCGGCGCCGGCGGCGGCGAAGCCGTCCACCACGACGGTCTCGCGGCTGCCGCGCAGCCGGTTGGCGAGGCCCTGCAGGCGGGTGTCCTCGGGGGACGGCGGCGGCGGCATGGCGGCGGGCATCTTCCGGGCCGCCAGGTCGGCCACGGCGGCCGCCGGCTGCCGGCTGTCCTTGTCCTCTCGCCGCGCGGGGGCCGCCGCGGCGACGGTCTCCACCATCATGTCGTCCATCTCGTCGAGGGCGGCCGGGTGGCCCTGGGGCCGCGGGAGCTGCTCCTCGCCCAGGGCCAGCAGCACGCCGTCGTCGGCGGGCAGCTTGTGGGTGGCGCCGCCGGTGGGGGGCGCGTGGGCGAAGGCCTGGCTGCCGCCCAGGGTCTCGCGGTGCACATGCACCACCGAGCGCAGGTCGTAGCGGAACGAGAGGGCCGAGCTCGCGCCCACGCCCACGCGGACCTGCTCCCAGTCCTCCCCGGACGTGTTGTCGACGATGGCCCAGCCCTGGACGTTGACCTCGCCGGCGTCGTCGACGACCACGCGGTAGCTCGGCTTCCAGGCGGGCGAGTCGGTGATGTAGCTGATCTGCAGATCGCGCCCGGCCGAGGCGGGCACCTGGATGGTCATCTGCACCTGATCCCCGACCGTCGCGCCGGCGGTGGGGTACGAGATGGGCACGGGCTTGCCGGTGGCGGCCTCGGTGACCGTGAGCGACTTGAGGAAGTCGTTGACCTTGTCCTGGGGCACGGTGAGCGTGACCTTGCCATCGGCGGCCTCGGCCTTGCGCTCGTAGTAGGCGATGCCATTGCGGTAGACGACGACGCGGCCGAGGGCGCTGTCCTCCGAGCGGACGTAGGTGTCGTGGGCGCCACAGCCGACGAGGGCCGAGGGGGCCAGGAGGGCAGCGGTCAGGGCGCACGCCCGGCGGACACGCGAGGTCTTCACGCGAGACATTCTCTTTGCCTTCCGGTGGGTTCGGTTTGCGGGAGCCTTGCACGCGCCACGCCGCCGAACGATCACCCGAGGCGAGAACTTTTTTTCATCGTCGCGAAAAGACTGGGGAAAGCGGGCGCTACGGGCGCTCCCTGAACCAGACGACCTCGGCGCGGCGGTTCTGCCACACGCCCCGGTCCTCGGGATCGGGGGCCGCGTCCTTCACGGACGGCCGGTCGAAGCCGAAGCCCACCACGCGGATGATGCCCGGCCGCACCCCGCGCTCGATGAGGGCGGCGCGCACCGCCTCCGCGCGGCGCCGGGACAGCTCCAGGTTGTAGCCCGAGCCGCCGACCTTGTCGGCGTGGCCCTCGACGCGCAGCTCCGACAGCGCCGCCTCGGCCTTGAGCGCCTCGGCCCACGCCCCCACCTGGCCCAGCGACTTCTCGTCCAGCGTCGCGTCGTTGAAGCCGAAGTAGACGCGCCCCTCCAGCCGGGTGCCCTGATCGACGACGCTCTCGCCCGCCGGCGACTCGAAGGCGATGCGGTAGGTGAGCGCGTCCTCGAAGGCCTCCGCGGGCGTCCCCTCGCCGCGGTTGCGCAGGCCGCGCACCCGGACCAGGAGCGCGAGCTGCCCCGTCCGCTCCGCCCCGGGCAGGCGGATGCTGAAGTTCAGCGCCTCCACATGGGTGAAGCGGTCGTAGTCGCGGATGTCCTGGTAGATGGGGCGGCCCGCGGTGTCATCGCGCATCAGCGCCACCTCGGTGCGCGCCCGCAGCACGTTCTGCCGCGGCACGGCCACCACCAGCTCGATGGCCTCCTCGGCGGCGTAGCGCTGCTTGAGGCCCGTGATGGACAGGCCGCTGTCCGTCAGCACGATGGCCTTGTCGGGGCCCTCGCCAGCCGGGGGCGCGACGCCGGCGTCCTGGGCGTGGGCCAGGCCGAACAGGAGGAGCCCCAGGGGGATGAGTCGCTTCACTGTGGGATGCCCTCTCGCTCGATCACCCACACCCCGCGGGCGGGGGCGGGCAGCGTCACCAACGTCACCGCTGCGCTCTCCTGGCTCACCTTCACCCCCTCGGCGGCGCCCATGGGCTGCCCGTCCTGGGTGAACGTCCACCGCAGATCCGTCAGCCCCGTGCGGTTGTAGAGCACCACCCGCGCCGAGCCCGGCAGATCCAGATCGAACCGCCACCGATCCCGCACGCGCCCGTCGGCCCCGGCCTCCGCGACGCCGCGCTGGCCGCCGGCCGTCAGGTAGATGCCGCCGCCGGTCAGGGCGCTGAGCAGCGACTGCAGCTCGTCCTGGAAGGCCGCCGACGAGTCGGGCTGCAGGAAGACGCCCGTGGGCACGCCGGGTCGCTCGGCGCGCCGGATGCGGTCCAGCAGGAACGGGTCGTAGGCCCCCGCCTGCTCGATGACGCCGGCGTAGAAGGCCCCGCAGGTGCGGGCCTGGGCGGCGTCCCAGCCCGCGTGCCGGCGGCAGGCCGGCGGGGCGTAGGTCATGTCGAGCAGATCGACGTAGCGCCGCAGGACGTCGTCCCCGGCGCGCATCCGCTGCAGGTAGGCGCCCAGCCGCGCGCCCTCCGTCAGCCCCACCACGTGCAGCGTGGCGCCCAGGGCGTGCACCGCCGCGGCCGCGTCCCGCACCGCCCGCTCCGCGTCCGTCGTCACCACCGACTCGCGGCCGTCGGTCAGCAGGATGACGTGGCGCGCCGCGTCGGGCGATCCCACCGCCAGGGCCTTGGCCGCCTCCGTCAGCGCGTCGCGGATGCCGGTGTAGGGCATCGGCACCGCCGCCGCCCGGAAGCTGGCCCCCCAGGCCGCGAGCTGCCCGGCGTCCAGGCGCCGCTCCAGGGTGAGGGTGCTGCCGCCCGGCAGGGCCAGGGGCACGACGCGGTCGCCGAAGAGCAGCACCGTCAGCCGCGCCGGCCGCCCCGTCGTCTCGGCGTGGGCCGAGAGCGTCGCCGCCAGCCGCACCAGGAAGATCTCGCGCTTGCTGGGGGCGTCGGGCAGCGTCGGATCCGTCGCCCGCGTCGGGTCGTGGTAGGCCATGGACAGGGAGCTGTCGAGCAGCAGCACCACGTCCAGCGGCTTGAGATCCCGCCGCCGCGCCGACCAGTCCGTCGCCGCCAGGGCCTTGTAGTCGCGCAGGACCTGCCGCACCACCGGCGCCAGGGCCTCCTCGGGGTTCGTCACGTCGAGCTGGTCGGCGAAGATGGGCGCGCGGCCCTCCACGCACTCCAGGTGCGCCGTCGTCCGGTTGGCTACCGCCGCGCACGACACATCCGCCCGGGGATCGGCCTCGTCGATGCGCTCGATCTGCACCTGGCTCTTCAGGCCCTCCGGCACCGCCCGCAGCAGCTCGCGCCGCAGGGCCTCCAGCACCTGCACCGTCTCGACGTTGGCCAGCAGCGTCGGGTGGAGCACCACGCGCAACCGCTGGATCAGCAAGCGGAATCGCCCCGTCTCATAGCCGGGCCCCGTCAGCAGGGTGGCCGAGACGCCGGTGCCATCGCGGGCCGCCTGGGCCTGCTGGCGCAGGGCCTCGACGCTGCCCTCCTGGTCCGCGTCGGCCAGCAGGCGCTCCAGCGCCCCCACCCACGCCACCGCGCCCGGCGTCACCTTGCCGCCCTGGCCCAGCTCGCCCAGCGCGCCCCGCCCCGCGATGGCCAGCGGATCGCGCACGTCGGGGGCCGGCAGGGACGGATCGACCGCGGGCGCCCGCGGCGCCGAGAGGTCGAGCCACGCCGTGTCGGTGGGGGTCTTGAGGCGTACCTTCTCGCCCCCCTGCCGATCCATGACGATGAGCACGGTGCCGTTGAAGAAGCCCAGCCCCTCCCCCGGCCCGTCCCGCAGGTGCTGGGCGACGCGGGCGACCTCCTCGTAGGGCATCACGCCGTCCGCGAGGGCCAGCCCGCCCTGCTTCTCCCGCGCGCCGGACAGGTAGACCACCACCACGTCGCCCTGGCTGACGTACTGGAAGGGCGCGCCGCGCCGGAACAGCTCGACGAAGGCCTCGCGCCCCGGCACCCGCTCGATGACGTGGATCTTGCGCGGGTTGAGGCCCAGGCGCGCCTCGGCGTGCTTCGCCACCCGCCGCGCCGTCTCCACCGCCACGGGATCGTCCGAGCCCGCGATGGCCACGAAGGACAGGCTGCGGTTGGGCACGGCCGCCCACGCGGGGGCGAGCAGCGCCCAGAAGATCAATGGAATCAGGGCTCTGCGACCCACCCTACTCCCCACACAGCATCATGAGCTTGTCGATGCCCGAGATGGGCGCGCTGCACTGGCCGCTGCGGACGCGGGCGCCCAGGTGCGCGACGCGCTGGCAGAGGCCCGACCCGCGCGACAGCGACTGGTTGCGGGAGCTCTGCCGGATGGCGGCGAACTCGGCCGCGCAGTCGGCGACGATCTTCGAGACCTTGACGCGCCGTGGGGCGTCGGTGGCCGGGGCCCGCGGGCGCGGCGGCGACGTGGCCGGCGCGGCGGTGGCCAGGGCCGCCGTCTCGGCCGCCGCGCTCACGGGCGCCGCCGTCTCGGGCGCCGCGCTCACGGGCGCCGCCGTCTCCAGGCGCCGCGGCCGTCTCAGGCGCCGCGGTGTCGGGGGCCGCGCGCTCGCCGGCGCCACCTCCCCACCCGCACCACGCCCACCTGGGCCGGCGGCGCCACCTCCTCCGTCCGCGTCGCGAGCAGCGCCACGCCGCCTCCCCGAGGGCCAGCGCTGCGATGACGAGCACGAGCCCCCGCCGGCTCGGCGGGGAGGCGCTCGGCGCGGCCGCCGGCGCGGGCTCGGGCGCCGCCCGCCCGGCCAGGGCGTCGGCCAGCGCGTCGGCCAGCGCCTGCACGTCGGGGAAGCGCTCCTCCGGCGTCTTCGCCATGGCGCGGCGCACCACCGCCTCGAGCGCCGCCGGCACCTCGGCCTCGGCGGGCATCGGCGGGAAGGGCGCGATGCAGTGGGCCGTCATCACCTCGAACTCGCTGCCCTTGTGGTAGGGGAGCTGCCCCGTGAGCATCTCGTAGAGCATCACGCCGAGGCTGTACTGGTCGGTGGCCGGGCCGATGCCGCGGGCGTAGGCCTGCTCGGGCGAGAGGTAGGCCGGCGTGCCCATGATGACGCCCGCCCGGGTCTGGTGGCCCAGCGGCGTCGACATGGGCGCGTCGGCGCGCACCGACTTCACGATGCCGAAGTCGAGGATCTGCGCCCGGTACGACCCGAACGAAGTCCGCGAAACCATGATGTTTTCGGGCTTCATGTCGCGGTGGACGAGGCCGCGCTCGTGGGCGTGGGCCAGCCCCTCGCAGATCTGGCGGGCCAGCTCGACCACCACCGACGGGGCCATCCGCCCCTCGTCGGTGAGGAGCTGGCGCAGCTCGCGGCCGTCCACGAGCTCCATCACCATGTAGAGCTCGCCCTCGTCCTCGCCGAAGTCGTAGAGGGCGACGATGCCGGGGTGCTTGAGGTGGGCGGCGGCGGCGGCCTCGCGCTGGAACCGCTTGCGCAGGCTGGGGTCGTCGGCGCGCTGCCGGTTGATGACCTTGATGGCCACCTCGCGGCCGATGGGGGCCTGGACGCCGCGGAAGACGGTGCCCAGCCCGCCGCGCCCGATGATGGCCTTCACCTGGTACTTGCCGCCGAGGCTGCGGCCGATGAGCGGCACCTCGGCCGCCGGCATGCTCAGCGGCGCCGGCGTGGGGGTGCCGTCCTCGGTGGGCGCCCGGCCGAGCAGGCCGGCGGGCGTCTGCGCCAGGGTGTCATGCACGAATCCGCCCGAATCGTCCCTCGCGGCCAGCGCTGATCTCCCAGGCCAGGTCCGGCGGCGCGCCGTTGCAAGACCATAGCACCGGCCCCCCACGCTGGGCCACCTGACAACGACCCCGGCGGCATCGTACGCTCCGGGTGTACCGGGGGAGGGGGGCGCCTTGAGGGCACTCGCGATGGGCCTCGTGCTGGGTCTGGGCTGCCAGAGCCAGGTGGCGGACGACGAACGCTTCGCCTGCGACGTCGACGGCGACTGCCGCTCGGGCTGGGTGTGCGTCGAGCACATCTGCCAGGCCGGGCCGGGCCCCGACGCCCTGCCGGGCGACGCGCGCCCGGCCGACAGCGGCCGGGCGGCGCGGGCGGCGGCGGGCCTGACGTCGGCCTGGACCAGGGCCCCGGCGGCCAGGGCGGCGGCGGCGGTCAGGGGCGGCGGCGGCGGTCAGGGCGGCGGCGGTCAGGGCGGCATGGGCGGCCAGGGCGGCGGCGTCGACATGGGCCCCGGCGGCGCGGGGGGCGTGGGCGGCGGCGGCGGCCAGGGTGGCGGCGTCGAGGGCGACGCGGACGGCGACGGCGTGCCCGACGTCATCGACAACTGCAAGAGCGAGCCCAACCCCGACCAGCAGGACAAGGACCAGGACGGCGTCGGCGACCACTGCGAGACCTGCGACGACGACAGCCAGTGCGTCGTGCAGACCTACCGCTGCGAGGCCGCGCGCACCTGTGGCTCGGCGAAGTGGGGCCGCTTCGAGCGGGGCGTGTGCCTCGCCGGGACGTGCGGCGACTTCGAGGAGACGGGCTCAAGCCTCTCCTTCTGTGATCGCGACGAGATCTGCGAGCTGCAGGACGGCCAGACCGTCTGCCTGCTCGATCCCCAGTGCGCCCCGCCCGTGCAGTGCACCCCCCAGACGGAGGGCGCCGTCTGCGGGGTGCCGGCCTCCCCGGCGCGCTGCCTGTCGGGGGCGTGCCAGCTCTGGATCTGCGACGACGTGGGCTGCGACGAGAACGGCCCCCGGCTGGGGCGGCCGCGGACGCCCGAGGAGCCGCCGCCCCTCGAGCTGGTGCAGCCGGACATCATCCGCGAGACCCGGACGGGCATCCTGTGGTCGACCCAGACCGCCGCCGTCCCGGATCTCGATCAGGCCCACCGCTACTGCATGGGCCGCGGGGAGGAGCTGGGCGGCCAGTGGCGCCTGCCGACGTGGTACGAGCTGCACACCGTCGCCCGCCGCAACCAGGCGGCGGCCGACGCCCTCGATGCGGTGGGCTGGCCGTTCTTCAACGACCGCCTGTTCATCTCGCGCACCCGCGTCGACGAGGGCCACGTCATGGGCGTCCGCCTGGGCGTGGGCAGCGGCGAGGCCATCCCCGTCGTGACCCCCGACGCCAACTACCTGGCCATCTGCGTCAGCGGCCCCGCCCACGTCGAGGACCTCGCGGAGCGGCAGCAGGCGTTCGATGTGCCCGCCGCGGACGGGCTCGTCGACCCGTGGACGGAGCTGGGCTGGGACGCCCCGTTCGAGGCCGGCCTCTCCCAGCGGGTCGCTGCCACCGACTGCGCCCTCAACGACGCCGAGCTGCCGGGCGTGCAGGAGGTCATCACGCTGCTCACCTTCCACGTCGCCGATCCGCCCGGCCCCGGCTTCTGGCCGGCCTGGGACGGCCTGGCCTACGGCCGCAGCGGCCTGCTGGTCTGGACGTCGGAGCCCATCGAGTCGGTGGGGGGCAACAACGTCGGCTGGGCCGTCGACCTGGGCACCGGCGCGGTGATCCAGCAGGGCGTCGGCGCCCCGGCGGGCTACATCTGCGTCCATCGACCGAGGTAACCCCTTGAGAGCGAACATCTTTTCGGTGATGGCCTGTGTGCTCGCCCTCTTCGGCTGCCAGAGCGACGTGGCCGACGAGGTGCGCTTCGCGTGCACCGGGGACCGCCAGTGCGCGGCGGGGAGCTGGTGCGAGGAGGGGATCTGCACGCCGGGCACCCGCCCGGACGCGGGGCCCCGCCTGGACGCCGGCCCGGGCGGCGCGGGCGGCGACGCCGGGGGCGCGGGTGGCGTCGGCGGTGACGCTGGCGCAGGCGGCGTCGGCGGGGACGCCGGCGCGGGCGGTGTGGGTGGGGACGCTGGCGCCGGTGGCGTCGGCGGGGACGCCGGCGCGGGCGGCGTCGGCGGCGGCGATCCGGTCGACACCGACGCGGACGGCGTCCCCGATGGCGTCGACAACTGCCCCGAGCGCACCAACCCCGATCAGCGCGACGCGGACGGCGATGGCGTGGGCGACGCCTGCGATCCCTGCCCCGGCGAGCCCGGCATCGACTCCTGCTACATGCCGTGCGCCGAGGCCGAGGAGGGCGCCGGCTGCCTGCTCATCGACTCCTGGAACTGCCCCATCGAGTGCGGCCGGCTCGTCGAGAAGCGCTTCCGCTGGGGCGAGTGCCATGGCGGCCTGTGCGAGCAGTCCGATCCCAACGTCTACTCCGAGCGCTTCCTGTGTGGCGACGCCCAGGTCTGCGAGCCCCGTGGCCCGGCCAGCGGCGGTCGCTGCGTGGGGGTCGAGTGGGAGGAGACGGTGGCCCGCTGCGGCGCCGATCCCTGCCTCGGCCGCTTCGACGGGGTGGCCTGTGACGCCGGCGGTCCGTCGGCCCGCTGCGTGGCGGAGCGCTGCTGCCCGTGGACCAGCGTCGACGTGGCGTGCAACGAGCAGGGGCCGCGCTTCCGGCTGCCCAACCCGAACACCCCGGTGGCCCAGCGCTTCCTGCGGCGGGGCGACGAGCTCTTCGACAGCGCCACCGGCATCGTCTGGCTCCTCCCGTCGGCCATCGTGGCGAGCCCGCAGCGAGCCCACACGGTCTGCGAGGACGCCGGCACCCGGCTGCCCACGGTCTTCGAGCTGCAGACCATCGCCCTGCGCGGGCCCATCCGCGTCGACCTGGCTGCCCTCGCGCCCGAGCTGGTGGACGCCGACGCCAGCCTCCTGCTGAGCCGCACGATGCACCGCTCCCCCGACGGCCTGCGCGTCGCGCCGCTCGGCGTCGACGTGGGGCGCGGCGGCGGTCAGGCCCTGCTCGATCCCCGCAACCCCGAGGTGCCCGTGCACTTCGTGTGCGTGCGCGCCGATCTGTCCGCCGAGGATCCCCAGGACCGCCGGCGTGTCCTGCAGGAGTCGCCCAACGACAACGGCGACATCGTGGATCCCTGGACCGGGGTGACCTGGGTCGATGGCACCGAGAGCGGCCAGCGCGATCTGGCCAGCGCGGCCACCTGCACCCCCATCCGCGACAATCCGCCCGTCGGGGTCCGGCCCCCCACCCTGCTGGAGAGCCTGTCCACCTGGCAGAACAACCCGCGGGGCACGTCGGTGGAGGACGTGGTCCCCGGCAACGAGCGCCTGGACTGGCTGATGCTGGTCAACCGCGGGCAGGGCGTGCGCAGCGGCGCCGACTTCCTCGATCCGCCGCCCGTGTTCTATGGCGTCGAGCCGGCGCCCGGCGTCGAAGACAGCGCGTGGCTCATCAACTTCATCGAGGGCACGACCGCCGTCATCCCGGCCAGCTCCCCGGCGCTGCTCGGCCGTCTGCGCTGCGTGCGGGAGTAACGCCGCCCATCGGTGCGTGGGTCGGCATGTCCGGGGGCGCGAAGCGGTTGCGCTCGCCGGGGCATCGGTGAAAGAACCTCCCCTCGACGTGGCGAAAGGACGAAGCTCTTGGAGTGGTTGACGGGCTACCTGGACCAGTTCACCTACATCGGTGTCGCGGTGTCGCTCTTCGCCGCGGGCCTCGGCTTTCCCATCCCGGAAGACATCCCGCTCATCTTCGGCGGGGCCATGGCGGGGGCGGGAAAGATCAATGTCTACGTCCACTTCGTCATCAGCATCGTCTTCATCCTGATCGGCGACACCTGCCTGTACTACATCGGCCGGCGCATCGGCTCGGCCTCGGAGGGCAAGGGGCGGCTGGCCCGGCTGCTGACGCCGGAGCGCCGCGCCAAGGCCACCGGGTGGTTTGACCGCTACGGGAGCTGGGCCGTGTTCTTCGGCCGCTTCGTGGCGGGCATCCGCGCCGCGGTCTACCTGACGGCCGGCACCGTCCGCTTCCCCGTGGCGCGATTCGTCGTGCTCGACTTCCTCGCGGCGATGGTCTCGGTGCCGGTCTGGATCTGGCTGGGCTGGAAGTTCGGCGAGAACTGGGAGGCCGTCGTCGAGACGATCAAGGGCGCGCAGATCTGGGTGCTGGGGGGCGTGGGCTTCATCGCCCTGGCCCTCGTGGTCTACTTCAAGTGGTGGCGCAAGCGCAGGCCCGCCAGCTCGTGAGGGTCGCCCTGCTCGCGCCGCTGCTGCTCGCGGGCTGCCTCGCCCGCGGCCCGGCCGAGCCGTGCCCCGCGATCCTCTGCCCCGAGCCCCCCGCCGCCGAGTGCAGCGCCGAGGGCGCCGACTTCGTCTACCGCCAGCGCATCGAGCCCCTGCTCACCGACGAGCACCCGGCCAGCTGCGGCACCTGCCACCTGCAGGGCATCGACCTGGCCGGCTTCGTGCGGGCGACCCCCTGCGCGTCCATGGCCTGCCTCGTGGACAAGGGCCTCGTCGACCTGGATCACCCGGGCGAGAGCGACATCCTGCGCCTCATCGACCGGGGGCGCGGTGGGCCGTCCGCCGAGGCGTCGGCCGCGGAGCGAGCGGGCTTCCTGGCGTGGATCGAGTACAGCGCGCGCTGCCAGCAGGCCGCCTGCGGCGACATCCCCCAGCCCTGCGGCCCGCCAGCCGCGCCGCCGCCGGACGCGGCCCGCCCGGACGCGGCCGACGCGGCCCCCCGCGACGCGGCCCGCCCGGACGCGGCCCCGCGGGACGCGACCCCCACCGACGCCGCGCCCACCGACGCCGGCCCCAGCGACGCCGGCCCCGCCGACGCTGGCCCCGTCGACGCCTGGGTCTCCCGCGGGCGCCCCTGCGACGGCCCCTCCCTCACGCTGCGCTTCCAGGCCCGGGTCATGCGCTGGCGCAACCGCTGCAACCACTGCCACGCCGACGACGGCATCACCGCCGGCGTGCGCGGCGCCCCCCTCTGGCTGGTGGACGCCCCCGACGTCGACGCCGCCCGCGAGACGTCCCGCCGCGTCACCCAGATGGGCTTCGTCGACCACGCCGATCCCACGCAGTCGCTCATCCTGCTCAAGCCGCTGGCCCGGCGGGTGGGCGGCCTGGAGCACGGCGGCGGCGACAAGTTCCCGCGGCTCGACGACCCGGCCTACCTCGACTTCCTCGACTGGGCGCAGGCCTGGGCCGCCTGCACCCCGGAGCCGCCACCCCCGCCCGCCGACGCGGGCCTGCCCCACCCGGACGGGGGCCTGCCGTCCGAGGCCCCGGCGCCGGTGGTCGCGCTGTGTGACTGCCTGCTGGCCCGGTGCCACACCGGCTACCACCAGATCTACGGCGACGACGAGGTGGCGGGCCGGCTGGGGTGCCTGCGGCAGGGCAGCCGGCTGGACGCCGAGGCCCTCGCCTGCCGCGCCGCGCGCTGCGAGCAGGTGCCCGAGGCGGATGACGCGGCGACGTGCGGGCCCGCGCTGGGCGACGTCGCCTGCGGGCCCTGACCCCCGAAAAGACGTTACGGATTCAGGGCTTGCTGCCGCCGGCCGCCTGGGCGCGCGCCTTCGCCAGCGCGGCCTCGGTGGGGGCGTTGCCCGGGCGCAGGGCCAGGGACTTCTCCAGGGCCGCCACCGCCTCAGCGGCCTGGTTCAACGCCAGCAGCGCCTGACCCAGGTTGTAGAGGACGGCCGGCTTCGCCTTGTCGGGGGACAGGGCGAGGGCGTGGTAGAGCACGGGCACGGCCACCCACTCGCGGTTCTTCATGAGGGCCAGGCCGAGCTCCTGCCAGGCCACCGCGTTGCCCGGCTGGAGGGCCGCGGCGTCGCGCAGGGACGTCGCCGCCTGGCCCGGATCCGTCGCCAGGCTGGCGAGCCCGGCCTTGCGCAGCGCGGCGTAGTCGCCCGAGGGGGAGCCATCGATGGCCACGCGCTGGGCCTCGGCGTCCTGCGTGGGCCCGCCCGCCGCGAAGCGCCAGACCTCCTGGATGGTCAGCGAGGGGCAGCACGCCCCGTCGGAGGCCAGCGAGCCGCGCCGGGTGAGGCGCATCAGCTTGCCGTCGACCTTCACCCCGTCGACGCCGCCGTCCCCGCGATCCCCGCCCGGCAGCTGGCCGATGCGCGCCAGGGCCCCCTGGGCGATGGTGAAGATCTCCACGGTGTCGAAGTTGCCGGTGCCGCCGCCGTTGTAGACGGTGTGCACCACGGCGTCCTCGACGCCGTCGCCGTTCACGTCCCCGTAGGCCACGCCGACCAGGCTCAGCGACTCGCTGAAGCTGTCGTCCTCCTGGGTCTTCGACCACTCCCCGTTGGTGAGCTTGATGGCCTGGTCGCCCTGCTGGAACGTGTGGTTCTTCCAGTCGATCGCGCGGACGCTGGCGGGGGCCTGGGCGGCGGCGAGGGCCGGCCAGGTGGCGAGGGCGAGGGCGAGGAGCCGCATACAACCTCCTGAGTCCATGAGGGATGGACGATGGCAGGCGCACGCCGCCCGCGCCGCCAGGGTGGCGGCAAGCGACGCGCGCGTAAAGCCCCACCGCGGGGGCCGCGCCTCAGTCCTCGTAGTCGGTGATGTGCCGGCGGCCGCCCGCGGCCCGGTTCGCCTGCGCCTGCTCCTGGCGGCTCTGGCAGTCCACGCAGAGCGTCACCCAGGGCATCAGCTCCAGGCGCCGCCGCATGATGGGCTCCTCGCATGAGAGGCAGAGCCCGTACTCGTCCGGCTCCTCGTCGATCCGCTCGATGGCCTCCTCGATGAGCCGGATGGACCCGAGGCGTGCCTTGTTGCGGTTCGAGGCGATCATCTGGTTCATCTCGGCGAGGGGCTGCAGATCCTCGTCCACCTTGTCGGTGGGCGCGTCGCGCAGCGGCTCCACGGGCGGCGGAGCGTCCATGAGGGCCTCCCGGCGCGCGAGCAGCAGCAGCCGGAAATACTCGAGGTCCTTCTGGTCCAAAACACTCTCCCCGGTCGGTGCCGGGGGATTCTGCCCGCTTGCCGCGCCGGAGGGTAGATGAAGAAGGGCCTCCCCGGCCGATTGCCGGTGCAGGATCCTGCACCCCCGGCCGCCGTCGTCGCTGCGCACTCCCCTTCGCCGGTCGCCGCCGTCTAGTCTGGGGCATCGCTCTCGGAGGGCCCATGAACGCCACCCACCTGATCGACGCGGTGGTCCGCCAGACCACGGTGCTGATCGCCCACCTCGCCACCGCCGCGGGGGTCCGCGCCCCCCTGGCCCACGTCGCCAACCAGGTCTTCCTCGACCTGGTGGCCGAGCTGCGCAACCAGGGCGTGGGCGGCAAGGTCATCGCCGACATGTTCGGCATGGCCCTGCGCACCTACCACGCCCGCATCCAGCGGCTCTCGGAGAGCGCCACGGATCGCGGCCGCACGCTCTGGGAGGTGGTGCTCGCCTTCGTGCAGGAGCACCAGGTGGTGGAGCGGACGAAGGTCCTGCACCGGTTCCGCTACGACGACGAGGCCCTCGTCCGCGGCGTCCTCAACGACCTGGTGGAGAGCGGGATGCTCTTCCGGTCGGGCCGCGGCGAGCGCACGCTCTACCGCGCCGCCGGCCCCGGCGACCTGGCCGCGGCCGCCGATCCCGTCGACGCCGACGCCGCGTTCGCCCTCGTCGCCGTCAACCGGTACCAGCCCGCGACGGTGGAGCAGCTCGCCCAGGCCACGCTGCTCGATCCCGAGCGCCTGGCCCGGGCCCTCGCCCACCTGGAGCAGGACGGCCGCGCCCGCCGCGAGCCCCGCGCCGACGGCGACGCCTGGCGCTGCGACGAGTGCGTCATCCCCATCGGCTCGCCCGTCGGCTTCGAGGCGGCCGTCTTCGACCACTACCAGGCCATGGTCACGGCCCTGTGCACCAAGCTGCGCCAGGGCCGCACCCGCTCGGCCCACCGCGACGCCGTGGGGGGCAGCACCTACGGCTTCGACGTCTGGGCCGGGCACCCCCTGGAGGCCGAGGTCATGGGCCTGCTCGCCGAGCTGCGCGAGCGCCTGTCGAGCCTGCGCGAGCGCGTCGAGGCCTGCCCGGACCGGCCCCCGCCCGGCGGCCCCACCCGCACCCTCGTCTACGTCGGCCAGACCGTCCTCGAGGACGAGGAGCTGGAGGCTCGCCCCTGATGCGCCACAACCTCTTGATCACGCTGGTCTTTCTGGTCATCGGCGGCTGCAACGACCGCCCGGTGGCGCCGACGGGCCCCACCGCGGGCAGCGAGACGCACTGGCTCGCCCCCTGCGACACCGACGCCGCCTGCGGCGAGGACGCGGCCTGCGTCTGCGGCCTGTGCACGGCCCCATGCGCCGCCGACGACGCCTGCGCTCGCGAGGGCGGCCAGGGCCGGTGTGCCACGGCGGCCTCCCCTGCCGCCGACGCCGCCTGCGAGGTCCTGCCCGCCGGGGCGCCGGGCATCTGCGTCGCCGCCTGCGTCGAGGACGCCGACTGCGTGGAGGGCCTCGACTGCGTGGCCGGCGCCTGCGTCGCCCCGGCCCGCCGGCTCACCCAGGAGATCGCCCCCGCCGGGCCCCACGCCGTCGACTTCCTGTTCGTCATCGACGACTCGGGCTCCATGTGCGGCGAGCAGGCGGGCCTGGCCGACGCCATGGCCGACGTGGTCCCGGCCATCGCGCAGCTCGACGCCCGCATCGCCGTCACCACCACCGATGTGCTGAGCCCGGCCCGCCAGGGGCGGTTCATCGCCGACCCGACGCCGCCGGTGCAGGCGCTCGGCTGCGCCGAGGTGGAGGGCCCCCCCGACACCGCCGACTGCGCCGCCTTCCTCGGCGGCCGGGCCCTGCCGACCATCATCGGCGCCCGGGACGCCCCCGACGTCACCGGCCTGAAGGGCTGGTTCAAGTGTCTGGCCCTCGTGGGCACCGAGGGGGACGGCTTCGAGGGGGGGCTCTGGGCCCTGCACCGGGCGCTCGCCTGCGACGGCCCCAACGCCGCGCACTTCGGGGCCTGCTGCCGCGATGGCCAGTACGACGCGGCCGCCTGCGCCGCCGGCGACCCGCCCGACTTCCTGCGGCCGGGGGCCGATCTGGTGGTGGTCTTCGTGAGCGACGAGGACGACTGCTCCGCCCCGGCGCAGTTCCCCGGCGCCACGGCGGTGCCCGGCTGCCGCGACGTCGGCGGCGACGAGTGCGCCATCAGCCGGTCGCAGAACGCCAACTGCGAGTGGGATCGCGACCGGCTGGAGCCCGTGAGCACGTTCCGCGACCAGCTCGTGGCGGTGAAGGGCGACCCCGGCGCCATCGCCGTCTGGGCCTTCGTCGGTGGCGAGCTGCGCGACGGCCAGGGCCGCGCCGTGCGGTTCGACGCGGGCGAGCCGGCGCCGATGTGCGACGTGGCCGACCCGGCCTTCGACCCCGACCTGCCCATCGACGCCTGCTGCACCGACGGCCAGTGCGCCGGGGAGCCCCGGGTGAGCTGCGAGGGCGCCGGGGGCGAGGCCTTCGCCGGCCACCGCTACCTGGAGCTGGCCCGCAGCTTCCCCCTCGGCTGCGCCCCCGGGGACGCGCGCCTCGACTGCGGCCTCTGCGCCGACACCCTGCCGCTGGTCGGCGCCGTCGACACCCTGCCCGGCCTGCAGTACGGCGTGTGCCTGGACGCCGCCCCCACCTGCGCCGTGCTGGCCGGCGACGCCCTGCGCCCCTGCGCGACGGCCGACGAGGCGGCCGATCCGGCCAACCGCAGCCTGCGGGTCGAGGTCGCCTGCGACGGCCCGGGCTGCGTGGAGCCCCAGGCCGCCCGGACGCTGGCTCCGGACGAGTACCGGCTCACCCCCACCCCGCTCTGCGCGTCCGGGCTCTTCCTCCACCCCGCCCCCGGCGTGGTGCCGGCCGGCGGGCGGCTCTCGCTGCGGGGGGTGCGCTGACGGCGCGGGGGTCGGTCGGCCTGGGTCAGTCGGCCTGGGTCAGCCGGCGGAACGTCACCCCGTCGGGGCTCACCTGGCCGTTGGGCGGCAGGTCGTACCACTCCTGGAACTTCTGGATGGCGTAGATGGTGCGCGGCCCGCAGTCCCCGTCCACCCGGCCCACGTCGGCCATGTGGCAGTTCAACAAGCGCTGCACCACCTTCACGTCGCCCTTCTTGTTGGCCTGGCCCTTCCCCACCGCCTTCTGCAGCGCGAAGGGCTCCGAGGTGGTGGCCGCCGACCACAGGTTCACCCGGTGGGCCCGCTCGAAGTAGGCCCCGTGCACGGTACGGGTGCCGTTCCACATGTCGAAGTGCCCCGTCGCGTCGCTCCAGGAGGCCACCTCGAAGCAGATCACCCCCTGCTGCCCGGCGAACTTCTCCGCCGTGATGGTGCCCGGCTCGCCCTCCTCCACGTGGTCCGGCGCGCCGTACTCGGCCAGCAGGTAGCGCATGAACTCGGCCACCCGGTAGGCGTAGTACAGCCCCGTCGGGGCCTGGATCACGTTCAACCCGTTGTATTTCTTGGGGATGGGCGCGCCCGCCATGTTGAAGGCGTGGCTCGTGCGGATGGTGCAGGTGTTGGTGATCCAGTCGTACGCCAGCTTCCCGCCCAGCCGCGCCTTCACCTCGGTCGAAGCGCCGTGGGGGTAGCCGAGCCAGAGCAGGCGGAAGTCGGGGAGGGCCATGGGAGGAGCTCCTGGTGGTGGCGGGGTGCTCGACGGTCGCACCCCCGCGGGGCGGCGTCAACGCGAGACGCCGGTCAGTCCAGGTAGCCCGAGCCGAAGAAGGCCAGGCGGCCGCCGTAGCCGAGGCCGGCGTCGTGCTCGGCGAAGCCGGTGAGGGCCAGGCCCCAGAAGTCCTTGAACTTCCACTCGAATCCGGCCGAGGCGCGGGCGACGGGGCCCCACTCGGCGGCGGGGGTCTGCTCGCCGCGCACGAGCTGGGCGGCGGCGCCGGCCTCCAGCGCGACGACGGGCGTGAGGGCGTCGCTGGGCGTCCAGGTCACGCCGGCGAGCAGGGCGTGGCGGTCGTGGCGCCAGGCGTCGAGGTCTTCGCTCACGGAGGCGTCGAGGGGCTGGCGCCGCAGGGTGGTGGTGGTGTCGTAGGCGTAGCTGGCGGTCAGCGTCCAGGCGAAGTGGACCCCGAGCCCCAGCGTGAGGCCGGCGCCGTAGCGGAAGGCGTCGCCGGCGGCGGTGGTGCCCCCGGCCCCGTCCGGCCGCAGCAGCCGGCCGCTGCGCACCTCGCCATGGGGGCGCAGGCTCAGCTCGGCGACGTCGGCGAGGGCGGGCGGCGCCACCAGCAGCAGGGCGACGGCGGCGCGGTTCACCGGCTCTTGGACTCCAGCCAGGCCTTGGTGAACATGTTGGCGGGCAGGTCGGCCAGGTCGACGGAGCGCACGGCGATGGTGGAGCGGTTCTCCTTCTCCACCTCGTCGAAGATGCGGATCTCCTTGGCATAATAGACGTCACGGCCAGAGCGCGGGTCGGGGATCTTCTCCCACTTCGGGTAGTAGACGGTGCGCATCAGGCGGTCGCTCAGGGCGTGCTCCTGCACCTTCAGCAGGTTCTCGCTCTCGGCGTCGAACCAGACGTGGAGCGTCGGCGAGGCGACCTCGACGCCGGCCTTCGCCACGAGCTTGAGGTGGTGGACGGTGAAGCGGCCGAGCTTCTCTTCGGCGACGTAGGTGTGGGTGAAGTCGTTGGCGTAGCTGTCGGGATCGAAGTCGCCGCGCTGGCTGCCCGTGCCGCCGATGCGCTCGCGCTCGGTGCGGCGCTCCCACTTGCCGACGGTGGGATCGTACATCCACAGGTTCTGGTCGATGCGCAGGTAGCCCTTGCCGGCCTCGGCCTTGGGGGCGAGGAAGAGGATGAGGAAGCGGTCGTCGGCGTCGTGGCGGTAGTAGACCGCGTCGTAGGCCACGTCCGGCTTGTCCTTCTCCTTGGTCTCGATGTAGGCGCGGGCCGTGAAGTCCCCGGCGCTCTTCATCTTCTCGTCGAAGCGGCCCAGCAGGGCCTGCATGGCCGGCGCGTCGAGGGGGGCGGCCGCGGCGTCGGGGCCGACGCTGGCGACGAGGAGCAGCAGGGGCAGCGCGCGGATCATCGAGGCCTCCTCAGCCCATGGCGGTGACGGGCCGCAGGCGGGCCGCACGCCACGCAGGGTACAGGGCCGACAGCCCCGTGATCACGGTGATGAGCGCGACGCCCCCCAGCAGGTCGCCGAGGCGAAGCTCCAGGTGCAGGCGGTCGCTCATGAGCACCATCTGGAACGCCTGCTGCCCGATGGGAATGCCCACGGCGTCCACGACGAGGATGGCGATGGCCCCCAGGGCCGCCCCGGCGGCGGCGGCGAAGGCGCCCATGAGGGTGGCCTCCAGCAGGAAGAGGCCGAGGACCTGGCGGCGGCTCATGCCGATGGCGCGCACGGTGCCGATCTCGGCGCGGCGCTCGCGGATGGCCATCCAGAGGGTGTTCATGATGCCGATGACGATGATGATGAGGAGGCCCGAGAGCAGCAGCCAGCGCAGCGTGGCGAAGCCGGTCACGATCCACGCCATGAAGCTGATCTCGTCGCGCCAGGTGGTCAGATCGAGCTGCTGGCCGGCCCAGTCCTCGGCCACGACCTCCTGCAGCTTCATGAAGAACGGCTTGGGGCTGTGCTTCATGACGCGGTGGCCGGCCTCCTCGAGCACCGGCCGCAGGCGGGCCATGGCGGCGACGGCGGCCTCGGGATCGTCGAGGTAGATCTGGATGGCGCCGGTGGTGTCGGGCTCGAGGCGGTAGAGGTCGCGCACGGCCTGCTTGGGCACGAAGACGGAGAGGGCGGAGAGGGAGCCCACGTCGCGGACGATGGCCACGACGCGCAGATCGGCGGTGTTCTCGGCGCCGCCCAGGGTGGGCGCGCTCAGGGTGAGCACGTCGCCGATGCCCACCTCCAGGCGCTTCGCCTGGCGCACGAAGAGGGCGACGGTGCTGGGCGCCTCCAGGCCGGCGAGATCCCCCTCGGCCACCTGCAGCACCTCGCGCAGGCGCTTCTCCTCGACGATGTCGACGCCGGCGAGGGCGACGAAGAACGAGGCGCGGCCGCTGATGAGGCGGGCCCAGCCGCGCATCCGGTCGACGATCTCGGCGTCGGGCAGGGTGGTGTGCACCTGGGCGCGCAGGCCGCTGACGCCGGTGAGCACGGGGGCCACCTGGCTGCGCGTCGGCTTGAAGAAGCCCCCCACGTTGACGTGGCCGCTCATGAGCGTGCTGGCGGAGCGGATGAGCGTCGTCTCGAGCCCGGACGCGAGGCCGGAGAGAGCGACGAGCAGCAGCGTCACGAAGGCGATGGCCCCGCCCAGCAGGTAGGTGCGCCGACCGCCCTGCCGCAGGTTGCGCAGGGCCAGGGTCAGGTAGAGCCCCACTCAGATCCGCCGGAGGGTGACGGCGAGGGGGTGGCCCTCGACGTCGTAGGCGTGCTCGCCCGCGGAACCTGCCGAAATCTGGAAGGATTCCGCCAGGACCTCCTGGGCGATGGCCGCCTGTCCGCCCTCGATGGCGGCGCGCAGCTCGGCGTCGTCGGTGGCCAGCTCCACGGCGATGCGGTCGGTGACGTCGAGGCCCGAGTCCTTGCGGAGGCGCTGCAGGCGGCTCTGCACCTCGCGCACGAGGCCCTCGGCGACGAGGCCTGCGTCCAGCTCGGTGTCGAGGGCCACGGTCACGGCGCCCGCGGTCTCGATGACCACGTCGCCGCGCGGCGTGCGGGTCACGACGACGTCCTCGGCGGTGATGGGCTCGTCCGCCACCGTCACGGAGCCGCCGGCCGACAGGACGTCCCACTCCGCGCGCGTCAGGGCGGCGATGGCGTCGGCCCCCTCCTTCATGCGCTTGCCGAGGCGGCGGCCCAGGCGCTTGAAGTCGGCCTTGAAGCCCAGGGTGGCGAGGCCGGCGTCGTCGGCGACGACCTCGACCGCCTTGACGTTGAGCTCCTCGGCGATGATGTCGGCGTGGGTCTCGAGGGCGGCGCGGGCGGCGGCGTCGTGGTGGACCACCTGCACGCGGCGGAGGGGCTGGCGCGTCTTGAGGCGGTGCTGCTCGCGCAGGGCGCGGCCCATGGACACCACCTGGCGGGCCAGGGCCACCTGCGCCTCGAGGGCGGCGTCGATGCAGGCCGCCTGGACCTCGGGGTAGTCGCAGAGGTGCACGCTGGTGGGCCCGTCGGCCCCCGGCTCGACGACGAGGTTCTGGTAGAGGGCGTCGCTGATGAAGGGCAGGACGGGGGCCAGCACCTTCGAGAACGTGACGAGCACCTCGTAGAGCGTCGCGTAGGCCGACGCCTTGTCCTGGCGCGCCGACGCGTCGTCGGCCGAGCGCCAGAAGCGCCGGCGGCTGCGGCGGATGTACCAGTTCGTCAGGTCGTCGATGAAGCCGAGGACGGGCGGCACCACCTTGTAGAGGTAGTAGCCTTCCATCTGGGCGTTCACCTCGGCCACGAGGGACTGGAGGACGGAGAGCACCCAGCGATCCAGCTCGGGGCGCTCGGCCAGCGGGGGCGCGGCGGCCAGGCCGGCGCGGGGCTCCCAGCCATCGATGTTGGCGTACTGGGCGAAGAACGACCAGGCGTTGCGCAGGGGGATGAGGACGGTGCGCACCACCTCCTTGACCCCGCGCTCGCTGAAGCGCAGCGGCTCCGCGCGCACGATGGGCGAGTTGATGAGGTAGGCGCGCAGGGCGTCGGCCCCGTACTCGTGGAAGATGCGGTCCGGCGCCGGGTAGTTCTGCTTGCGCTTGCTCATCTTGGAGCCGTCTTCGGCCAGGACCATGCCGTTGACGATGCAGTTCTGGAACGGCGGGCTGTCGTAGAGCGCCGTCGAGAGCACGAGCAGCGTGTAGAACCAGCCGCGGGTCTGATCGAGGCCCTCGGCGATGAAGCGCGCCGGGAAGTCGGCCGCGAAGGTGTCGGCCCCCTCGAAGGGGTGGTGCCGCTGGGCGTAGGGCATGGAGCCCGACTCGAACCAGCAGTCGAACACATCGGGGATGCGCCGGGCCTGCCCGTCGCAGTCCGCGCAGGCGATGGTCAGGTGGTCGATGCGGTGGGGGTGCAGGTCGGTGACCTCGGCCCCGGTGGCCGCCTCGAGCTCGGCGATGGACCCGATGCAGCGCTCGGCGCCGCAGCCCTCGCAGCGCCAGATGGGGATGGGGGTGCCCCAGAAGCGGTTGCGGGAGACGTTCCAGTCGCGGGCGTCCGCCAGCCAGTTCCCGAAGCGCTTCTGGCCCACGGCCTCGGGCACCCAGTGGATGGTCTGGTTGTGGGCCTGCATCCGCTCGCGCAGGGCCTCGACGCGCACGAAGCGGGCGGGCACGGCCTTGTAGATGAGCGGCGTGTCGCTGCGCCAGCAGAACGGGTAGCTGTGCTGGATGGTGTCGTGGCGGACGAGGCGCCCGGCGTCCTTCAGCCAGCGGATGATGTCGGCGTCCGCCTCCTTCACGTTGCGGCCGGCGAAGTCCTTGATGTCACGGACGAAACGCCCCTCGTCATCGACGGACTGCAGGACGCCGATGCCCACGGCGCGGCAGGCCTGGAAGTCCTCCTCGCCGAAGTCGGGGGCCATGTGCACGAGGCCGGTGCCATCGGCGGTGGTCACGTGGGGGGCGGCGATGACGACGAAGGCCTGCCCCTCGCCCGCCGGCCGGTCCGCCAGGTCGGCGAAGTAGTCGAACAGCGGGGCGTAGCGGCGACCCACGAGCTGGCTGCCGGGGAAGCGGTCGAGGATCTCGACGCCCTTGCCCAGGATGGCCTCGGCGCGGGCGGCGGCGATGATGTAGACGGCCTCCTCGCCGGCCTTGCGGGCGCGGACGTACTCGATCTCCTCCCCCACGGCGACGGCCAGGTTCGAGGGCAGCGTCCAGGGGGTCGTCGTCCAGACGAGCAGCGACTCCTCGGCGTCCAGGAGCGGCATCGTCACGGTGATGGCCGGATCCTGGACGTCGCGGTAGTCCATGTTCGCTTCGAAGTTCGACAGGGACGTCGACAGGCGCCACGAGAACGGCATCACGCGGAAGTCCGCGTAGATCAAGCCCTTGTCCCAGAGCTGCCGGAAGACCCACCAGACGCTCTCCATGAACGAGGGGTCCATGGTCTTGTAGTCGTTCTGGAAGTCGACCCAGCGACCCAGGCGCGAGACGACCTTCTCCCACTCCGCCGTGTAGCGCAGCACCCCGCCGCGGCAGGCCTCGTTGAACGCCGCCACGCCGTACGCGCGGATGTCGCCGGGCCCGGACAGCCCGAGCTGCTTCTCCATCTCCATCTCGATGGGGAGGCCGTGCGTGTCCCAGCCGAAGCGGCGCTCGACGCGGTGCCCGCGCATCGCCCAGTAGCGCGGCACGATGTCCTTCAGCGTCGAGGCGACCAGGTGCCCGTAGTGCGGCAGCCCCGTCGCGAACGGGGGGCCGTCGTAGAAGACGTAGCGGCTCTCCTGGGAGCGCCCCTCGACGCTCTGGCGGAAGACGTCGCGCTCGCGCCAGAGCGCGAGGACGGTCTCCTCGAGATCGGGGAAGTGGACCTGCGGCGAGACGGGGCGGAACGCGGCCATCGTGCCCTCCTGAAGCGAAGGGACGGCAGTACCCCAAGCGGCGCAGCAGAGCAAGGCCTCCCCTCGCCCGACCCACCCCCCGCCCGCCTGCGCGCGGTCTCCCCAGGGGTGCCAGGTACACCCCCGGCCGGCGAGCGGACCCCGGATCGGTCTCTCCGCACGCGGTCTCCCCAGGGGTGCCAGGTACACCCCCGGCCGACGAACGGTCCCCGGCTCAGCGCCCCACGCCGGACCCCCAAGCCGGACTCCCCAGGTCTCCCCAGCCGGACCCCCAAGCGGTGCCAGGTACTCCCCCCGCGGCCTCCCAAGGCGGGCCCTCCTTGAGTCCGGCACCTCGAGGAGAGGCACTTTTTTCGACTTTTCCTGCGACACGCGGCCGCACTGACCGATGAGTACATACCTCAATGGCCCGGGAGCCCCCCCATGCCCCGCAAGCTACGCTTTGCCCACGCCGAGTATCAGGTCCGAGGCCACCGGTTCGCCGGCACCGGCACCCTCTGGGACATCACCACCCCGGTCCTCGACGGCCTCTACCTGCTGCGCCCCGACGAGGACTGCCGAAGCATCATCTACGGCGTCATCGGCCGCGCCCTCGCCCGCTGGCCCTTCGACGTCTACGCCTTCCACGCCATGTCCACCCACTGGCACCTCCTCGCCGCCTTCCCCGACCTGCGCATCAAGGCCCGCGTCATGCGCTTCCTCAACGGCGAAATCGCGAGGCGAATCAACCGGTTGCGTGGACGCACCGGCCCCCTCTTCGCCCGCCGCCACCAGGCCATCCAGGTCCTCAGCGACGCCCACGCCCTCGACCGCATCAAGTACCTGCTCTCCCAGGGCACCAAGGCCTTCGTCGTCCGCCACCCCGCCGAAGACCCCTTCGCCTGCGCCAACGCCGCCCTCCTGCTCGGCCGACCGCTCCGCGGCCGCTGGCACGGCGAGGGCGAGACCGTCGACTACACCGTCGAGCTCAGCCCCCTGCCCGCCCTCGCCCACCTCACCCGGGCCGAGTACCGCGCCGCCCTGCGCCAGCTCGCCGACGACGTCGCCCGCGAGCAGCGCCCCCGGCGCAAGAAGGCCGGCCGCCGGCTCATGGGCCCCGAGCGCGCCCGCACCGTCGACCCCTGGACGCGCCAGACCCCGGGCCCGCGCACCCCGGCGCCGGTCGTCCATGGGACGGAGGCGCAGGAAGCCGGCTGGCGCGAAGCGTATGGCCGCGCCCGCGACGCCTACACCGAAGCGTCCATCGCCTTCCGGGCGTGGCAGGCGGACCAGGCGAAGGTGATGATCCCGTGGCCGCCGGCGACGCTGCCGCCGGCGTTCGCGGACAGCGAGGTGGCCCGGTGGGCGCGGGCGGGGCCGTAGCAGGTTGGGCGTGCTCAGATTGGAGCAGCGGCGAGCGTGGGCGTTGGGCACGATGGGGAAGGTACGCGCGGCCTGCACCACAGAGTGCCGAACCACGAGGCTCGGCCTCGTCCGACAGCCCGCCCTCCCCCCACTTCGCCACCTTGCCCTCGCTCGGCGGGTCCCAACCGGGCCGATACCGCTCAGCTGCACCGCAAAGTCGAAGCGGTCACCCCTTGTTACCTGGCACCGTTGGAGGAGCGCGGCGGGCGGTCGACATGTACCTGGCACCCTCTGGGAGGGGCGTGGGTGGGCTAGCGGGCGGGCCAGCCGGAGGTGCGGAGCTGGTCGGCGATGAGGCTCGCGAACAGGGTGGCGCCGCGGCCGGCGAGGTGGCCGTAGTCGACGAAGTCGGTGGGCAGGAGCCCGACGGCGGAGGCGCGCTCGGCGCCGAGGGGCGGCGGCGTGAGGCTGTCGATCCAGGCGCGCCAGCGAGCGTCCGCGGCGGGGTGCCGGGTATGCCGGGCGTCGAGGTAGGCGTCGCGCCAGGGGACGCGGAGGAGGCGTACTTCGAGGCCGTCGGCCTGGGCGAGGGCGATGAGGCGGGCGAGCTGGGCGCGCCGCCCCAGTCCCGGGCGGTCGTCGCGGAAGAAGCCGTCGAGCTCGGCGAGCACGTCGACGTCGACGGGGCCGGTCTGGGGCTCGTCGGCGCGCCACAGCAGGCGGCCGTCGGGGGCGAGCGGCACGTCGCGGACGCGCCGGCGGGCGAGGGCCTGGAGCGTCTCGCGGATGACGTCGCGGGCGTCGTAGGTCCGCCACACGTAGCCGAGGAGGAGCGACAGCCGCAGCTCGCCGTCCCAGTCGGACCAGCGCTCGCTGAGGTCGGCGAAGCGCCGGTCGCGCTCCGTCGGGGCCATCGCGCCGTTGAGGTACCAGTCCTCCAGGCCCACCAGCAGCAGCCGGGCGGTGCGCAGCTTCGCGCGGTTGCGGCGGTAGAGCGTCACGGCGTCGAACGGCGTGCCCGAGGTGAGGCCCAGGTTGAGCACCGCGCCCGTGGGCAGGCGCAGGGCGCGCTCGAGGTCGCGGGGCGAGAGGGCATCGCGCACCCGGCTGGAGCCCATGACGATGATCTGGGGGGCCTCGGCCCGGGCGATGACGCGGGTCTCGAGCACGTCGACGATGCCGGCGCCGCTGCGCGGGACGAGCCGCCACAGCCAGTCGGGGCGGGCCACGCCGAGCTCGACGAGCAACAACAACGCGAGGCAGAGGCGGGTGGCCTTGCCGCGCAGCAGGGATCGGAGGCGGGCGGCGGTCGGCATCAGAACTGGAAGTAGATGAAGGGTGAGGGGCTGCCCGAGAGCAGCAGCGTGGCGAGGACGAGGCCGGCGTAGGTCACCCCGCGGACCCACCACGGCCACCGGAGGATGGCCTCGTGCTCGCCCCGCCGGAACTGGGGGACGTCGATGACCAGCAGGGCCCCCACCGCCGCGACCGCCACCAGCGCCGTGCCGCCGGGGAGGCCGCCCGTGAACGCGAAGAGACCGCCGAGCACGGCCATGGCCTCCGAGAAGCTGTGGGCCCGGAAGAAGATCCACGCGAGGCAGACCAGCGCCATCGTGCCCGCCCAGCTCGCGATCGCGCGGGCGCGCCCCGGCGCCGCGGGCCGGTCGCGCCGCCAGAGCTTGTGCACCGCCAGCGCGCCGCCGTGCAGGCCGCCCCAGATCACGAAGTTCCAGCCCGCGCCATGCCAGAGCCCGCCCAGCAGCATCGTCAGCATCAGGTTGCGGTACGTCTTCACCGGCCCGCCCCGGTTGCCCCCGAGCGGGATGTACAGGTAGTCGCGCAGCCAGCTCGACAGCGACACATGCCACCGCCGCCAGAACTCCGTGATGCTGGTCGAGAAGTACGGGTGCTCGAAGTTCTGCATGAGCTCGACGCCCAGCATCCGGCTCGCCCCGCGCGCGATGTCGGAGTAGCCCGCGAAGTCGCCGTAGATCTGCAGCGCGAAGAGCACGACACCGAGCGCGATGCCCAGGCTCGAGGCGCTGCCGGGATCGCTGAAGATGCGGTCGACGTGCGGGGCCACGGTGTCGGCGATGGCGACCTTGCGGAAGTACCCGATCAGCATCAGCAAAGCGCCCGAGCCGAGCTGGTGCCGGGTGGGCAGGCGCCGCTCGCTGAACTGGGGGAGCAGCCGGTCGGCGCGCTCGATGGGGCCCGCGACGAGCTGCGGGAACCACGCCACGTACACCGCGAACGCGACCGGATCGCGGGTGGCGGGCGTCCGGCGCCGGTAGACGTCGATGGTGTAGGCCATCGTCTGGAACGTGTAGAAGCTGATGCCGATGGGCAGCAGGATGCCCAGCACCGGCCGGTGCGGCGTCAGGCCGAGCGCCAGCAGCAGGTCCACGGCCGAGTCGACGAAGAAGCCGACGTACTTGAAGAAGGCCAGCAGGCCCAGGTTCACGCCGAGGCTGACCCAGAGCCACCGCTTCCGGCGCGCCGCGTCGTCCGTCGCCTCGATGCGCTGCGCCACCAGGAAGTCGACCGCCGTCGAGAACGCCAGGAGCCCCAGGAACCGCCAGTCCCACCACCCGAAGAAGACGTACGACGCCACCAGCGACAGGTGGTTCTGCCCCGCGAGCCCGAGCCGCCGGTAGAGCAGCAGGACCACCGCGAAGAAGACGAAGAACGTCGGGGAGTGGAAGAGCACGGGCTACTTCGGCGACGGCGTCTTGGCCAGCAGCGCCTCGATGACGGCGTCCGCCCGGTCGTTGGGCACCGCGAAGCTCAGGACGTACTGGGCCACCTGGAACGTGCCGGCCGCGCCGCGGACGAGCGTGCCGCTCCCGCGCAGCGCGCCGTACTTCTCGTGCTGCAGCGGCTCGTAGAACCAGGCCGTCTGGCCGTCGGCCGAGACGCGGATCCGTCGCCCCGCGGCGTCCGGGACCATCGTCCAGGCCTTGCCCTTCTCGAAGTGCGGGTGCGCATAGGCGCGGAAGGCCTCCACCGACCAGACCTCGGTGGCGTCCGTGCCGACGAAGACGCCATCAGGGTGGAAGAGCCCGAAGTAGGCGGCCTCGTCGGCCCCCGCGGCGGCCGCGTGGAACGCGTCGAGCGTGCGGGTCGCCTCGTCGACGCCCGCGGGGGCCAGCAGCGCGATGAAGAGGGCGAGCATGGGCGCTCCATCCACGGCAACGCGGACCAGGGTGGCACCGCCGCGCGCGGATGTCGACGCCGCCGACCGCCGCCACGCTCACAGACCGGCCGCGTCAGGCCAGCCCGGTGATCCGGCCGTCGGCGTCCACCCCCAGCGAGAGCCCGGCCGGGTGCCGCGGCAGCCCCGGCATCCGCAGCAGATCGCCGGTCAGCGCCACCAGGAACCCGGCCCCCGCGCTGATCACGACGTCGCGCACCGTCAGCGTGAAGTCCGTCGGCCGCCCCAGCACCTTCGGGTCGTCGCTCAGGGACTTCTCGGTCTTGGCCATGCAGATGGGCAGCCCGCCGAAGCCCTGGGCCACCGCCCGCGCGAGCTTGCGGCTGGCCTCCGGGGTGAAGTGCACGTCCGCCGCGCCATACGCCTGGCGCGCGATGGCGCGGATCTTCTCCTCCGGCGGCAGCGCCAGCTCATAGAGCGGGGTGTAGCCGGTGGTGTGGCCGTCGGCGAGCGCCTTGACCTGCCGCGCCAGGGCCAGGCCGCCCTCACCACCGCGGGCGAAGACGTCCACCTCTTCGGCGGGCTGGTCCATCGCCGCGCAGTGGCCCCGCACGGCGGCCAGCTCGGCCGGGTCATCCGTCGCGAACTTGTTGATGGCCACCACCGCCGGCACCCCGAAGGCCCGCGCCGTGGCCAGGTGGGCGTCCAGGTTGCACAGCCCCCGCCGCAGCGCCGCCAGATCGGGCGTCTTCAGATCGGCCAGGCGCGCGCCGCCGTGCAGCTTCAGCGCCCGCACCGTCGCCACGATGACCACCGCCGCCGGGGCGAAGCCGCCGGCCCGGCAAACGATGTCGAAGTACTTCTCGGCCCCCAGGTCGAAGCCGAAGCCCGCCTCCGTGACCACGTAGTCGGCCAGCCGCAAGCCCATCCGCGTCGCGATGATGCTGTTGGTGCCGTGGGCGATGTTCGCGAAGGGCCCGCCGTGGACCAGCGCGGGCGTGCCCTCGAGCGTCTGCACCAGGTTCGGGGCGAGCGCCTCGTCGAGCAGCGCCGCCATCGGCCCGTCGGCCCCCAGATCCCCCGCCGTGACGGGCTCGCGGTCGTACGTCTCGCCCACCACGATGCGCGCCAGCCGCGCCCGCAGGTCGGCCCGGTCCCGCGCCAGGCAGAAGACCGCCATGACCTCGCTCGCCGCCGTGATGTCGAAGCCCGTCTCCCGCGGCACCCCCTGCGCCGTGCCGCCGAGGCCGACCGTCACCTGGCGCAGCGCCCGGTCGTTCACGTCGAGCACGCGCTTCCAGGTGACCCGCCGCGGATCCAGCGCCGGCCCCTCGCGGAAGTGCAGCGCGTTGTCCACCAGGGCCGCCAGCACGTTGTGCGCGCAGGTGATGGCGTGCAGATCGCCCGTGAAGTGCAGGTTGATGGACTCCATGGGCACCACCTGGGCGTGCCCGCCCCCGGCCGCGCCACCCTTCAGGCCCAGCACCGGCCCCAGCGACGGCTCGCGGATGGCCACCAGCGCCTTGGCCCCCAGCTTCCCGAGCGCCTGCCCGAGCCCGACCGTGACCGTCGTCTTCCCCTCCCCCGCCGGCGTCGGCGACATGGCCGACACCAGGATCAGCCGGCCGTCCAGGGGGGCGTCCGCCGCCGCCGACAGCTCGATCTTGGCCTTGTCGTGGCCATGGGGCCGCACGTCCGCCGGCCCCAGCCCGAGCTCCGCCGCCACGTCCAGGATGGGCCGTAGCCGCGCCCGCCGGGCGACCTCCAGGTCGCTCTCCATGCCGCACTCCCTCGCCGCGCGCCTCGCGGCCGGGCGCAGGATAGCCCACCACCGCCCGGGCGGCGCTCATCTTCCGCTGGCCAACCCGCGGGCGGGCCCGCATCATGCTGGCCATGGAGGCCCACATCCCCCGCGCGCTGCCCGCGTGCTTCGATCGCCGGGTCGCCCGGCTGCCCGACGCGGGGGTGCTGCTCGTCGCGACGGACCTCCAGGGAAACTTCAAGGACTACGAGGCCTTGAAGGCCATCTACGCCGCCGAGAAGGCGGCCGGCAACGCCCCGGTCCTGGCCTTCGTGGGCGACCTGGTGCACGGGCCCTGCCCCGAGATCCTGGCCCCCGGCGCGTGGCCCGATCACCTGGGCACGCCCTACCACGACGAGTCGGCCCGGCTGCTCCTCGACTTCGAGCTCTTCACCCGCGCCGAGCGGGCCTTCAGCCTGCTGGGGAACCACGAGCACGCCCACATCGGCGGGCCGGTCGTGCCGAAGTTCTACCCCGACGAGGCCGCCGTCCTGGACGCGGCCCTCGGGCCCGAGCGCGAGCGGATGCACGCGTTCCTGCGTCGCTTCCCGCTGCTGGCCGTGGGGCCCTGCGGCGTCGTGCTGACCCACGGCGCGCCCGGCGCCACCGAGCCGAACCTGGCGGCCTTCGAGGGGCTCACCTACGCCGGCTTCGCCCATATGCGCATCAACGACATGTACCAGTGCGCCGGCACCCTCGGGGCCCTGCTCTGGTGCCGCTCGGCCACCTCGGCCCAGGCCCAGGCCCTGCTGCGGGCCACCAGCCTGGACGGCAAGCCCAACGCCTTCGTGGCGTTCGGCCATGACGTCGTGCGCGAGGGCTGGGAGCGCAGCGGCGCCGGGCAGATCTGCGTGTCGACGTCCTACGGCCTGCACGATCGCGACAAGGTGTACCTGCGCCTCGACCTGGGCCGCCGCTACCAGAGCGCCCACGACCTGCGGCCCGGCCAGGAGATCCGGCGGCTGTACCCGGCGGGGCGCCCATGACGGCGACCGCCGAGCTCAGCAACGAGCAGCTCGCCCGCCTCTGGGCCGGGCTGGGGGTCGTCGGCACCTCCGACACCATCACCGCCACCATCGTGCCCGAGGCCGTCGAGCGCCCCACCCGCATGGGCGAGGTCTCCCAGCTGCCGGCCATGCCGTCGGGCGAGATCCAGGTGACGGGGCCCCTCGCCGAGGGGGGCATGGCCGTCGTGCACCTGGCCCACCAGCGGGGCCTCGAGCGCGAGGTCGCGGTGAAGGTGCTGCGCGGCGAGGTCTCCACCCCCGAGACGCGCTCGCGGCTGCTGCGGGAGGCCCGCCTGACGGGGGCCCTGGAGCACCCCAACATCATCCCGGTGCACACCATCGGCCAGGCCGCCGACGGCGAGCCGATGCTGGTGATGAAGCGCGTCGATGGCATCTCGTGGCGCGAGTTCATCGACGCGCCGGACGAGCGCGCCGAGGCCTTCTCGGGCGAGACGCCCCGCGAGAAGAACCTCGACGTCCTCATGCAGGTGGCCAAGGCCGTGCACTACGCCCACACCCGGGGCGTGGTGCACCGGGACCTGAAGCCCGAGAACATCATGATCGGCCGCTTCGGGGATGTGTACGTCCTCGACTGGGGCATCGCCGTGCGCCTGGACGAGGGCGAGCTGCACGACGCCCAGGTGGCCGGCACGCCCGGGTACATGGCCCCCGAGATGGTGGGCGCGGGCCGCCTGCCCATCACCGTGCGGACGGACGTCTTCCTGCTCGGCGCCGTGCTGCACGAGCTGCTGACGGGCGAGCCCCCCCACCAGGGGCGCACCGTCCAGGCCGCGATGTTCCGGGCGTTTCGGGCGGAGCCGGCGGAGTATGGCCCCGAAATCCCCAGGGATCTCGCGGAGATCTGCCACAAGGCGATGGCCCGCGAGCCCGCCGATCGCTACGCGGACGCCGAGGCGTTCCGGCAGGCGGTCGCGCGCCACCTGCGCAACCTGGGCAGCATGGCGGTGGCCCGCGAGGCCGAGCAGCGGCTGGAGCGCCTGCAGGCCTGCCTCGCGGATGAGGCCCGGGAGTCGTCGCGGGTCTACCGGCACTACGGCGCGGCCCGGTTCGGCTTCGAGCACGCGCTGCAGATGTGGCCGGGGAACGACGCCGCGCGCGTGGGCCTGCAGGCCACCCTTGAGCACATGATCGCCTTCGAGCTCGAGACGGATCACCCGGCGGCGGCCGAGGCCCTCTACGCCGAGCTGCCCGAGCCGGCGCCCGCCCTGCAGAACCGCCTGGCCCGCGCCCACGCCGAGGCCACGGCCCGCTCGCTGGAGCTGGCCGCCCTGCGCGCGATGGAGCGCGATCTGGCCCCCGAGGTCGGCGCGCGCACCCGCGTCCGCGTGGCCATCGGCCTGGGGGCGGCCCTCGGGGCCCTCGCCATGGTGGCGGGCGTGCTGACGCGCCACTTCAGCCACGGCGTCCTGGGCCCGGCCTACTACCTGCCGCACTCGCTGCTGCTCTGCACCGTGGCCGGGTTCTTCCTCTACCGGGGCCGCCGCGCCCTCTTCGCCAGCCAGATCAACCGGCGCATCGTGGGCATGACCATGCTCACGCTCATCTCCGGCTTCGTCTTCCGGGCCGTGCTGGCCGTCTCGGGCCTCGACTTCCTGCAGACGCTGCCCCTGGAGTTCGTGCTCTACGCCGCCGGCATCGCGCTGATGAGCCTCGCGACGCACCCGCGCATCGCCCTGGCGGCCCTGCCCGTCTTGCTGGGCGCCATCGCCATGGTCTTGTCGCCGGATCTGGTGACGGAGATCGCCGGGGCCACGGTGTTCGCGGCCCTGGCCACGATGGCCGCCGTCTGGCAGCGCGACGTGGGGCGCTGAGCGCGCGGGCTCAGGCGTCGGGGAAGAGCGCCAGCGTCACCGTCTCGAGGCCCTCGGGGGCCCAGCGCATCTTGTAGGGCATCTCGGTCCCCAAGTCGTACTGGGCCACGCCCTCCGCCGCCAGGGCCTGCATCGTCTCGTACTGGCCCAGGTTGCCCAGGCTCAGGTCGCGCAGCTCGTCGTCGAAGCTCATCTGCAGGCCGCGGAAGGTGTCGCCGAAGACGCCCCCGAGGACGAAGACGACGTCGCGGCGGGCCTGGCGGCCCAGCAGCACCCGCAGCTCGCCGCACTCGGCCAGGCGCTGCGCCACTTCCTGATAGAAGTCGCGGGCTTCGCCCTCCTGCACGCCGACGCCGGCCATGCCCTTCCAGCTGCGCTCCTCGATGGCCATCATGCGGGCGAAGAGGCCGGGGACGTCGGCGGGATCGACGTCGGCGTGCCAGGTGAAGCGCACGCCGGCCTCTTCGGCGCGCCGCGACGCCCGCCGCAGGTTGGCGCGGAAGCGGGGCGATCGGGCGGCCAGCCAGGCGTCGGTGCCGCTCGTCAGGTCGGCCACCCGCCGCCCGCACGACCGCCCGAGGCCGAAGCGCGCGCGGCCCATGAAGCCCCGCAAGACCTCCTCGAACCACGGGCCCGACCGGGCGACGCCCGACAGGTACAGGCTCTCGGGGGCGTGATCCGCCGCGAGCATCTGGCGAAGCTGGGCCACGAGGGCGGGCGGGTCATCGCTGGCGAACGGGCTCGCGAGCCCCCAGCTCGCCTCCAGTGGCACCCCCACGCGGCGGCCGTCGGGCAGGGTGACCGTCATGAGGGCGATGATGCCGGCGTCGGACTCCGTGATGAACGGCTCGGCGGCCGGCATGAAGGCGCGCTGCGCGGGGAGGGCCCACCGGCTGCTCGTGCAGAACCGATCCACCCCGTCCGTGACGGCGGCCCAGGCGTCCAGGCGATCCGCAGCGACCCCAAGGGCCGCAAAGTCGAGCCACCGCATCCCGTCATCCAACCCCACGGCCGGGGATCGGATCAATCGGCCAGCACAAGACGCGTCGCCTCACCCATCAGCGGGAGGGAGTCGAGCAGGCGGTGGCCGTCGGGCACCGCGATGAACCGGCGCACGCCCGGCGAGCGGCGCGCCAGCGCCAGGGCGTTCTCCACCGGGATGACGTCGTCGGCGAGGCCGTGGAGGATGACCGTGGGGTGATCCACGCGCAGATCCGACGCGTCGCGGCACTGCGTCCACAGGGCGTACGGCAGGTTGACCTCTTGCCCGACGCCCTGGTGGCGGTACTGCAGGTACCCCTCCTCCTGCCACAGCGCCATGCCGTCGGCGCCGAGCTGGCCGGCCCAGACGTCGTGCAGGCCCACCGCGGGGGCCAGCAGCACGAGGCGCAGGTCGCGGTCGGGGCGGCGGCCGGCGGCGATGGCCAGCGCCAGGGCGCCGAAGGACGAGCCGACGGCGAGGCGGAGGGCGGGATCCGCGTCGATGACCTCCAGCAGGACGGCGACCTGATCCTCCAGCGAGAAGCCCTTGCGGGGCAGGAAGGGCGCCTCGACGTCGAGGTCGAGCGCCTCGCGGAGGTAGCGATACTTCCGCCCCTGCGGGACGCCTTCAAAGCCATGGGCGAAGATGCAGCGCATCCGACCTCCCCGTGTTTTCCCACCGTTACCGCCGATGGGCCGCGGCGTCCACCGGCAATCGCCGCCGGTGATCAGTCGGCCAGCAGCGCGCCCAGGATGACGGGCAGGGGTGCGTCGATGACGGGCTGGCGGCCCCCGTCGACCCAGAGCGCGTAGCCGCCATCGAGGGCGTCGGCCGGGGGGGTGGCCTTGCCGATGAAGGCCAGGCCGGCCAGGCGCGCCGCCGGGACGGGCAGGTGATCGGCCACGCTCGGGAGGCCCGCCACGTCCAGGGGCCCCGGATCGCAGCCCCAGCGGGCGGCGCCGACGCGCAGCCCCACGACGTCCCCGTCCTCGGCGATGACCTGCACCGCCCCGCGCTGGCCGTCGGCCAGGGGCACGGCCCACCAGTCGCCCACCGCCACGTCAGTTCCTCGGCATGTGGTGCCGGTCGGGCACCGTCACGCGGCCGCGGACGAGGACGACGCGCTCCGGCGGCCCGTCGCCGCCGCGGCGGACCATCAGCTCCACCTCCGAGCCCTCCTCGCCGCGGATGGCCTGGGCCACCTTGCCCATGTCGGCGCCCTGGATGGGATCGCCGTCGACGGAGACCACCACGTCCCCCGCCGCCAGCACGCCCTCGGCGGGGCCGCCCGGCAGGATCTGGCCGATGCGCACCCCGTCGGGGTGGCTGGCCAGCACGGCGCCCACGCCCGTCAGCTCGCTGCCGGGCAACGCGTCGCTGGCCTGGGGGTTCAGCGCGAAGTCGCGCACCACGCGGCTGCCGGGGGCCCCCTCGACGCCGCCGATGAGCACGGAGCGGTAGCCCTCCGCCTTGACGCGGATGCTGGTGCGGACGCCGGGCAGCGCGTCCAGCCGGTAGCGGCCGTCGGCGTCGGTGTAGGTGCCCACGGCCTCGGCCAGGGCCCCCGAGCGCCACTCGGCGGGGACCACCTGCGCGCCCTCCACGGGCCGGCCGGTGCGGGCGTCCGTCACCTGGCCCTCCAGGACCACGGAGGTGCGCAGCGTGAGGGTGATGCCCTCCACCGTCTCGCCCGCCCGGACCTCGACGCCGCGCCGCTCGGCGGGCTGGTAGCCCTCGGCCGCTGCCCAGATCTCCATGCGGCCCGCGGCCAGGGGGCCGAGCAGGAAGTGCCCGTCTTCACTGGAGAAAGACTGCGCCGGCGGCCCGCCGCGGCCCCACGTCAGGGGGGAAGCGCTGACGGAGAAGTCCTCGACGGGGCGGCCCGCCTGGTCCACGACGCGGCCCGCGATGAAGCCCCCGAGGGGCAGCCGCAGGACGATCTCGCCCGGGCCGCTGACGGGCTCGCGGGCGGTGCCATACTGGCCCTGCTGCGCCGAGACGGTGGTGGCGCCGTCGACCCAGGGCAGGAAGAAGCGGCCGTCATCATCGGTGCGGGCGAAGGCGAGGGGCCGGCGGACGAGGCCGTGCAGCGTCACCTGGGCGCCGACGACGGGCTGGTCCTCGGCCAAAACGAGGCCCCGCAGGCCGGGCACCGCGCGCAGCGTCACGTCGTAGGGCACGTCGCGGCCGGCGGGGAAGCGGGGCCGCTCGTCGGCGTGGGGCTCGAAGCCGGCCGCCTGCACGCGGATGCGGTCGGGGCGGGCCGGGACGTCGCGCAGGGTGTAGGTGCCGTCGGCGGCGGTGCGCGCCCGGGCGACCACCGCGGTGCCGACCTCGACGCGCAGGGTGGCGCCGGCGATGGGTGCGTCGTCGGGGTCGTGCACGCGGCCGTGCAGGATGCGTGGGGCGTCGGCCGGCCAGACCGCCGGCGCCTCGTCCTCGCTCACCGGGGCGACGGCCTCCGCCACCGGGTCGGGCGCCGCCGTCGCGGGCGCGGGCCGGGTGGCCGGCGTCGCGGCCAGCTCGACGGGCCGGTCGAGGTAGCGAAACAGGGCGCCCACGAGCAGCGCGAAGACGAGGACGAGGCCGCCCCCCAGGATCAAGCGCAGGCGTGACATGCCAGCAGGATAGGGAGCGGCCCCGGTCGACGCCAGCCGAGCGCGCCAGCCGGGCGCCGCCGGCCGGCCAGGCGGCTCAGGGGGCGTCGGTGGCCGGCGCCTCCTGCCTGCTGCCGGGGGCCGCCTCGGGGCCGGGGCGTCGGTGGCGGGCGCGGCCGCGGTGGCCGGGGCTGCGGTGGCTGGCGCTGCGCTCGCCGGCGCGTCCGTGCCCGCGGCGATGGGCACCCCGCGCTCCGTCGTCGTCTCGTACGGCAGCGTCGACTGCATGTGCAGGTACCAGCCCAGCACGCCCGCGATGGCCAGCCCCCCCAGGCCGGCGATCAGGTGAATCGGCTTCATGTGTCCCTCCATCGGCATCGGCGGCGCACCTTGAGTCGTCGCGCCACCCGCGTCAGCATGCCATGGGTCGCGGCCGGCGTGGAAGCGCGGAACCGGCGGCCGCCGCGAGCACGGAGGGGCGGATGAGAGGGGCCTGGACGCTGCTGCTGGCGGGCCTGGCGGCGTGCGCGCCGGTGGCCGATGGGGGGCCCGTCGACGTCGGGCGGGACGCGGGCGGGCCAGCCGTGGACGCCGCCCGGGACGCCGTACCGCCGCCCGACGCCGCCCCCGATGGCGCCCGGGACGGGGCCGTCGATGGCGGCGTCGACGCGGCGCCGGACGCGAGGGAAGACGCCGCCCCGGCCGACGCTGGCCCCCCGGACGCGCGCCCGGAGGACGCCGCCCCGGGCTGGTCCGCCCACCTGGGCCTCGGCCCGGTCGCCCTGGGGGACGAGATCACCGTCGACGTCCCGCCCGAGGCCACCAGCGCCCTCGTCCAGGCCCGCGGCCGGCGGGGCGGGCTCTACGCCATCGTCGACGTCACCGGCCCCGACGGCCCGCGCACCGGCCCGGCCCCCGGCGACGGCCCCTGGCGGACGAGCGCGAACCCCGAGGTCGCCGTCGCCCTCTGGCCCGGGGCCGACGACGCCCCGCTGGCGCCAGGCCGCTACCAGCTCCGCGTGATCAGCGCCGGCCCCGAGGCCGATCCCGTCGAGGTGGAGGTCTGGCTCAAGGCCGGCGCCCGCCGGCTGGCGGTGGACGTCTTCTTCCCGCCGGCGGGTGGGCGGACGGCCGACGACCCGGCCCTGGCCCGCATGGCGCTGGCGCTGGAGGGGGCCCTCGAGGCCCTCGTCGGGGTGCCCGTCGAGGCGACCCTCCGCGCCCTCGACCCCGCCGCGCCCGCCGCGCTGGCGCTGGACACGCGCCGCGGCGATCTGGCCGCCCTCGACGCGCTGGCCGACGCCACGCCGCCCGACGCCCCCGGTGGCATCGCCGTCTATGTGATGGTGGATGTGACCGACGGCGGCGTGAGCCAGAGCGGCTTCTCCGGCGGCCTGCCCGCCCCGTTCGGCCTGCCCGGGACGGCCGCCAGCGTCATCGCCATCCGCTCGCCGCTGCTGGACGACTTCCCCCAGGCCGTCGCCGATCTGGCGGTGCACGAGCTCGGCCACGGCCTCGGGCTCTACCACACCACCGAACCCTACGGAGACCGCCACGATCCCATCGCTGACACGGCCGAGTGTCCGCTGGCCTGCGATCGGGACGGGGACGGCGTGCTCTTCGCGAGCGAGTGCGGGGGCCAGGGCCGCGGCATGCCCCCCTGCCAGGGGGCCGCGGACAACCTCATGTTCTGGACGCTGGGGGGCCGCCGCGACGCCACGCCGGGGCAGCGGCGGGTGGTCCAGGGGCACCCCGCCATCGCCCCGTGAGCGCCAGACTTGCCACTGGACCCGTTCGGCGCTTGACTGTTGCCCGCTCACGCTGGAGGTGCCTGATGGCTCGTCGCCCCGCCCTGCTCGCCCTGCCCCTGGTTGCCGCCCTCGCGGCCTGCGGCGCGGCCCCCGAAGAGGCCCCGAAGGCCGAGGGCCCCGATCCCTGCAAGGTGGCCTCCACCGATCTGGCCGCGCGCCTGGGGCCGGAGTTCGACAAGGTCGTCACCGGCCGCCGCCTGCCCCTGCCCGCGCCGTCCACGGGCGGCTGCGCGCTGGTCTACCTGCAGGTGGACGAGGAGTTCGCCGGGGAGGTCGCGGAGGAGGGCGGCGGCATCGCCGTCGTCGACCAGCTGCTGGCCATCGCCCTGCCCGACGGCCGCGGCAAGCCCTCGCTCACCCTCGTGGGCGCGTCCGCCATGGCCCCCGGCCCCGCCCTCATCACCCTCGACAGCGCCGACGTCGACGACGACGGCGCCCCCGAGCTGATCGTGGACGAGCGCAGCGGCGACTACCACGGCCTGCGGATCTTCGCCTACCAGGCGGGCTCCCCCGAGGCCCAGGAGATCTTCGCCGACCACCTGAAGGTGAAGACGCCCGAGGATCTGGAGATCGCGGCGCGCTGGGGCAAGGGCAGCTACGAGGGGGCCAAGGCCATCGTCCTCGACGGCGCGGGCTCCAAGAAGGTCTACACCTGGAACCGGGCGGCGAAGCGGTTCACCTTCAACGAGGTGGCCACCCAGGCGACGCGCCCGAAGCCGGCGGCCCCCGAGTCGGCCGCGCCCGGGTCGGCGCCGGCGGGCGAGAAGAAGGCCGAGGGCCTGCCGGGCCTGAACCTGTAGCGCCTACCGGCCGGCGGCGAAGGCCTGGAAGCCCGCGCTCTCGGCCGCGATCCGCTCCGCCAGCCAGGCGGCGTAGCGCACATGGCCGGGCCCGGCCAGGTGCACGAAGTCGTGGTAGGCCCCCGCCTCCCCCGCGAAGAGCCCTGCCGGGAAGCCCACGGGCGCCGGCACCGCCTCTGCCAGCCGATCGACGATCTGCCGCTCCTCGGGGCGCACCTCGCTGCGCAGGCCAGCGGCCGGCGTCGGCAGCACCTCGACGCGGACCTCGGCCCCGCCCGCGGCCAGCGCCCGGGCCAGGGCGGCGTACGTCTGCACCCCCAGCTCCCCCTGGGCCGCCCGCTGGGCCGCCGTCGGCTTCCCCACGGCCGCCGACCGGACGCGCCAGAGCAGGTGCAGGCCCACCTCCTCCAGGGCGAGGCGGGGCGGGTGCGTCGCGCTGGGGAACGGCTTCGTCACGAGGCCGGTGAGCGGCCGGTACACGTCGCCGTACGGCAGGGCCAGGAGCGCGAGATCACAGTCGAAGTCGCCGAAGACCTGGATGTAGGCCAGCTCGTTGTAGGGCCCCCACCCGTTCACGCCCGCGTTGAGGACCTCGACGGGGCGGCCGCCGGCGCGCTCGCGCAGGTGGCGCTCCAGCAGCGACGGGTAGATGGCGTCCTGGTCCAGGTAGGACCCGCCGAAGGCCGTGGAGTCGCCCAGGATGAGCACCCGGAAGGTGCCCGCGGGCTTCTCGCGGCTCACGGGGCGCGAGCGCATGCCGAAGGCGTTGATGCGCACCTGGTTGCCCTGGCGGCTCACGGCCTGGTCCGGCTGCGGGTAGTAGCCCACCACGGGGTCGTCGACGTAGAGCACCGGATCGCCGAAGCCCATGATCCGCAACGTGATCTCGGCGAGGACGGCCAGGACGACGAGGCCCGCGAGGGCCATCGGCCAGCGGCGGCCCGGGGCCACGATGGGCTCGGCGGCGAAGAGCGAGCGGACGCGGCGGGCGCGGCGGCTCTCCTCGGCCGCCGGCAGCCAGTAGCTCGGCGCCTCGGAGGGCCGCAGGTGCAGGGGGTCGCGGCCGCCGAGGCGGTGGAGGCCGCGCACGACGGTGAAGCCGACGAGGAAGAGGGGGGTGAGCAGCGCGAGCGTCATGCCGCGCCCGAGGCCGCGGCCGAAGGCGGCCAGCCCGCGATCGAGGCCGTGGCGGATGGCGGGCGAGGCCAGGGACAGGGCGGTGACGAGGCCGGCGACGGACCAGGCCACGATGGCCACCGTCGTCCAGCCCGCGAGCCAGCACAGGCCGCCCACGGCCGCCCCGATGGCGCCCTTCAGCCAGATCGCGCCCGCGCCGGGGGCGCGCTGCGGCGGCGCCGGCAACCAGGGCGTCGGGACCTTGAGCTCCGAGGGCTTCATGACACTCCCCAAAGGACCGGCGCGGACTCTACCGCGCGGCGGCGTCCGACGAAACGCGGCCGGCGCGCGGCCGCGGGACGCAGCGCGCCCGGCCGGCGGTGCGCTCTTCGATATCCGCTTTGATGCCGGCCACTTCCGCGTCGAGGACGCGGAGCGTCAGGCGGACCTCGGCGCCGTAGTCCGCGTCGACGGGCGCCTGGCCGTGGGCGGTGAGGACGGACTGCACGGCGCCCGAGAGAGCCCGTAGTCGAACGAGACGTCGAGGTCGGTGGTGAAGGGCTCGAAGACGCTGCCGGCGGCGTCGAGGCCCTCGGCCGCGGCGGCCCCGTAGGCCCGCACCAGCCCGCCGACGCCGAGCTTCGTGCCGCCGAACCAGCGGACGACGATGACCACGGTGTGGGAGAGCCCGCGCCCGTCGATGGCCGCGAGCATGGGCCGCCCCGCGGAGCCGGCCGGCTCGCCGTCGTCGCCCCAGCGGAAGGCGTCGCGGCCGTCCCCGCGCCAGGCGTAGCAGTGGTGGGTGGCCTCGGGGTAGGCGGCGCGGACCTCGGCGAGGCGCGCCAGGGCGTCGTCGATGGTGGGCGCCTGGTCGATGATGGCCAGGAAGCGCGAGCCCTTGACGCGCTCCGTCTCGTGCTCGGCCGGCCGGGCACCGTCCGCACGCCGGGGACGTCCGCCACGTCAGGGCACGGACCGGGTGACCTCCGCCACGGGCGGGCGGCTCACCGACGGCAGCTCGAGGGCCTCGCCCAGCCAGACGAAGCCCACGACCTCCTCCCCGTCGGGCAGGGCCAGGAGGGTGCGCACCTCGGGGTGGCGCGTCAGCCCGCCGGTGGACCACTTGGCGTGGAGCCCCTGGGCCGTCGCCGCGAGCATCATGTTCTCGATGGCGCAGGCGCAGGCGGCGTAGTCCTCGCGGGCGCGCTCGGCGTCCTCGGCGACCACCTGGCTGACCACGACGAGGGCCCCCGGGTTGCCGAACTGGCTGACCAGGAAGGCGCGCTGCTTGTCGTGCACCGGGCGGCCGCCCGTCTTCAGCTCGATGGCCAGGGCGGTGACGCGGGCGCGGGCGCGGGGCCCGACGAGGGTGAAGCGCCACGGCCAGGTGTGCTTGTGGCAGGGCGCCTGGTGGGCGGCCTCCAGGCAGCGCTCCACCACCGCGTCGTCCACGGGGGTCGGCTGCCAGCGGTGTGCGGTCCGGCGGGCCCGCATGGCGGCGAGAGTGTCCACGGCTCCTCCGAGGTTCGGGGTCGGCCACGCAGGATACACGGCGAAGAGGGAGGTTGCGCGCAGATCCCGCGGCCGTCAGGTGGCCAGGAGCGCGAGGCGGCGGACGCGCTCGGCGGTGGGCGGGTGGCTGCTCAGCCAGTCGTCGGCCTCGGGCTGGGGGGCCACGGGCGTCAGCCACCAGCGCCCGGGGCGGGGCGGTCGAGGGCCATGAGGGCCTCGGCCAGGGCGGCGGGATCCCCGGTCAGGGCCGCGGCGCCGGCGTCCGCCGCGAACTCGCGGGTGCGCGAGAGGGCCTGCCGCAGGGCGATCATGCCGACGGGGGCCACGTACAGGAGCGCGAGCACCCAGATGGGCATGGGGGCGCCGAAGAGCAGCGCGATGATGCCGGCCAGCAGGCCCAGGCGCGCGAGGCCCCGGTCACGGCCACGGCGGCGTCGGCCAGGCGCATCACCCGCAGGTCGCCGTGGCGCAGGTGGGAGAGCTCGTGGGCGAGCACGGCGGCGATCTGGCGGGGCGTCAGGCGCTGCAGGAGGGCCGGCGAGACGGCGACGAGGGGCGCCTCGGCGGAGCCCAGCGCGAGGGCCTGGGGCACGGGCATGGGCACCAGGAACAGGCGCGGCATGGGCAGACCCGCGCGGGCGCTGAGGGCCTGCAGCATCCGGGACAGGCCGGGCGCGGCGGACTCGGGCACCAGCGCCGCGCCGAGCTGGCGCAGGAGCGCCTGGGTGGTGCCCTGGTGGCGGACGATGAGGCTGACGACGATGACCCCGAGGGCGATGAAGGCGCCGGTGGTGCCGGCGGCCAGGAAGCCGACCAGCGCCGCCGCGCCCCCGAGGGCCAGCAGCAGGGCGGCGGTGTGCAGCGAGTTCTTCAGGTTCATCAGAGCGAGCGCCATGGGACCTCCGGCCCCTGAGGCTGCGCACGGGCCCGCGGGCGTCAACGATCGGTGGCGAAGTCGCCCGGATTTGCTAGCCTGCGCCCATGGCCAGCCGCTCCCTCTGGGTGCTCCCGCTGCTGCTCGCGGCGTGCGGCACCGACAACGAGTGCGTCACCCCCCAGGGCTGCGGCCCCGAGCAGCTCTGCGTCAGCAACCGGTGCGTCGGCACCGACGTCGAGGGCGATCCGCGGGCGCTCTATGCCAGCGAGTTCCGGCTGCGCCTCGACACGGAGTGCGGCATCTGCCACTTCGCGGGCGCCAACGGCAAGGGCGTGGCGCCGGGGGACGGGAGCTGGCGGCTGTACAGCGGCGCCGACCTCAGCGCCGACGAGATCGAGGCGAGCTGGCAGGACGTGCAGGACTTCGTGAAGCCGGGCGACGCGGTGGCCAGCCTGCTGCTCACGTACGCCCGCGGCGAGGCCAGCATCGACCCGGAGCGGGATGGCACCAAGGCCCCCCACCCCGCCGTGTATCAGAGCGTCGAGAACCTGTCCTACGCCCGGGTGATCGGCTGGCTCTCGCTCTTCGAGCTGCCGCCGCTCCCCGCCGCCGCGCCCCCGGGCGAAGAGGGGTATGGAGCGGTCATCCATGGGCTGCTCGTCCAGGGCTGCAGCTGCCACACGGCGCCGGAGCGCGCCTGGAAGATCGCCGGCCCCGATCCGGACGCCGCCGCCCTCGCCGAGAGCTACGCCGCGACGACGGCGTGGGTCAGCGCGGCGGACCCGGAGGCCAGCCCTCTGCTCGGCTACACCCGCGGCGAGTACGGCCACAGCGCCGGCCGCATCTGGGCGCCGGGCGACCCCCAGTACGATCTGATCCGCGACTGGATCCGCACCACCGGTCCCTGACGAGCGAGCGTCCTGGCTGCCCCGCGGGCCCAGCCTGCCGGGGTGTGTCGAGGCGTCCCGACGCGCGCTGGACGGCCTGCCGCGCGGCCGCCGGCGTTTGGACGTGCAGATGTAGGTGCGCCCCCTACACTCCCGCCACCCGCAACAGACGGCAGGACCCACCATGCTGACCCGCGCGCTGGCCCTCGTGCTCGCCCTCGTGGCTGCCCTCTCGACCGCCCAGGCGGCCGATCCGCCCGACACCGACCGCTACATCGTGGTGTACCGGGACGGCCCGGGCCGCGACGCCGGGGCCCGGGAGCTGGGCAACCGCGTGCGGCGCCGCCTCGGCCTCGTCCCGGGGGTCGCGGCGCGGCTGACGGTGGAGGAGGTCGACGCGCTGCGCCGGCACCCGGCCGTCCGCTTCATCGAGCCCGACGCCCTGCTCGCCCCGCAGGCCTACGATCCGGTCCCCGGCGACCCCACCGCCGCCCAGCTCGTGGACGACGCCGTGCGGCGGGTGCACGCCGAGGAGGCCTGGGGCTACACCCGCGGGGCGGGCGTGCGCGTGGGCGTCATCGACGCGCTCTTCGACTTCGATCACCCGGACCTGCCCACGCCCCTCGAGGCGCGGTCCTTCGTCGATGACCAGGACGGCGCGCTCATCCCGGTCGACGAGCCCACCGAGCCCTCGAAGGGGGCCATCCACGGGACCGCCGTCGCCAGCATCATCCTGGCCCGGGACAACGCGTTCGGCGCCGTGGGCGTGGCCCCAGCGGCCGACCTGCTCTACGCGCGGGTCGGCAATCGCGATGGCTTCTCCTACATCTCCGACACCATCGCGGCGCTGGACTGGCTGGTGATCTCGGGCGCCCAGGTCGTGAACATGAGCTTCAGCGGCACCACCTGGTCGCAGGCGTTCTCCGACGCGGTCGACGCGGCCTTCGCCCACCAGGTCGTCCTGGTCGGCTCGGCCGGCAACAGCGAGACCGACGTGCCGCACTACCCGGCCGCCTACGACCCCGTGATCTCGGTGGGCGCCGTGGGCGCTGGCGACGTGATGGAGTGGTACTCGAACTTCGGCCCGACGGTCACCCTGGCGGCGCCGGGCGTGATGGTCGCCGCGATCCCGGTGGACTACCCGGACGGGCGCTTGACGATCGAGGGGCAGGTCGTCCGCTCGTTCGCGGGTCCCGAGACCGCGTTCGGCACGGTCACGGGGCCCTACGTCTATTGCGACCCGTTCGGCTGCCTGAACGATGCGGACGAGGATGTCTTGCCCGCAGGGCTGATTGCGGTCGCCGACGTCGACCCGTCGACCTGGGGTCCCGATGGGGCCTTCGATCTCCTGCCCTACCTGGTTGACAAGGGCGCCGTTGGCGTTCTGCTCAGCGGCATCTCACCGTATGAAGGCTCCTACGATCCCGCCTACCAGGCCGCGGGCGTGCCCGTGGTGGGCGTGGCCTACGGCTGGGAGTCGAACAACCTGCTCAACCACCTGTTCTCGAACAACAATCGGCCGGCCGAGATCACGCTGGAGACGTTCCCCTACCCGTACATGGTCTTCAACGGGACGAGCGCGGCGGCCCCGGTCGTCGCCGGCGTGGCGGCCCTCGTGCGCGGGGCCTGCCCGTACCTCGACGCGGAGAGCGTGCGGCAGGTGCTCATCGACAGCGTCACGGACTTCGCGACGCCACCGCCGGCGGCCCTCGGCGCAGGGGTCGTCGACGCGCTGGGGGCGGTCCAGCGGTGCCGGGAGATCCACGACCTGGACGACGACGGCATCAACGACGCCTACGACCGCTGCCCGACGTCCTGGGACAACGACCGCGACGGGGACGGCTTCTGCGCCGACGAGGGCGACTGCGCGCCCAGCGACCCGCGGATCTCGCCCCGCGCCCAGGAGCGCTGCAACGGCCTGGACGACGACTGCGACGGCGCGCTGGACGAGGGCGGCGCGTGCGAGGACTGGGCCTGCATCGACCGCTGCGGCGAGCGGGTGGCCATCTTCGACACCGCCTGCCAGGAGCAGGGCGGCGAGGAGTGGTGGTGCTCCAGCGCGGCCGAGGAGTGGTGGCTGGGCTGCCTGGCCGAGTGCCCAGACATCCCCGACTGCGGGGAGCGCTGTGTGGTGGACGGCTACGCCGCGGACGCGGGCTGCATCCGCGGCGGCGGCGACCAGCGGACCTGCGAGGCCCTGATGGCGGTGGTCATCGACCAGTGCGTCGCCCGGTGTGACGCCTGCCCCGACCAGGACGCCGACGGCACCTGCGACACCGACGACGCCTGCCCGGCCGACGCCGCCAAGACGGCGCCGGGCCGGTGCGGCTGCGGGGTGTCCGACGTGGACGCCGACGCCGACGGCACCCCCGACTGCCAGGACGGCTGCCCGGGCGACGCGCTCAAGCTCGAGGCGGGCGCGTGCGGCTGCGGCATCTCCGAGGACGACCAGGACGTGGACGGCACCCCCGACTGCCTCGACCGGTGCCCGAACGACCCGGGCAAGACCGAGGTGGGCGTCTGCGGGTGCGGCGTCGCCGACGGGGACGTCGATGGCGATGGCAGCGCCGACTGCCTCGACGGCTGCCCGTCGGACGCCGCGAAGACGGAGCCCGGCACCTGCGGGTGCGGCGTCAGCGACGACGACCGGGATGGGGACGGCACGCCGGACTGCTTCGACGGCTGCCCGGACGATGCCAGCGCCACCGCGCCGGGGCCGTGCGGCTGCCCGGACGTGGCCACGGACCGCGATGGGGACGGCATCCTCGACTGCCTCGACCTGTGCCCCGACAGCGCGGACGCGGGCGAGGTGGACAGCGACGGCGACGGGGTCGGCGACGACTGCGACGCCTGCCCGGACGTCGCGGATCCGGAGCAGCACGACCGAGACGGCGACGGCCTCGGCGACGCCTGCGATGGCTGCCCGCGGGACGCCGAGAAGGAAGCCCCCGGCGCCTGCGGCTGCGGCGTCCCCGACACCGACCGGGACCGCGACGGCGTCGCCGACTGCGAGGACCTCTGCCCCGACGTCGCCGACCCCGGCCAGGCCGACCAGGACGGCGACGGCGTGGGCGACGCCTGCGACAACTGCCCGCTGGTCCGCAACCGCAACCAGCGGGACCGCGACGGGGACGGCGTCGGCGACCACTGCCAGCGCCGGTAGGCCACCTCAGCCCCGGCTGCGGTAGACGACCAGGCCATCCCCCCCGCCCGGCACCTCCTCCAGCCAGGCGCGGGGCGGCAGCGGCAGATCGAGGGCGCCCAGGTGGACGCGGCGACCGCGGACCGCCGGCTCGAGCGCGTCCAGCCACGCCGCCAGGCGCGGCCCGCTGAACGGGCAGTACAGGAAGAACACCGTCCCGACCGCCAGCGCGGCCGAGTGGTCCGCCGCGTCCCCTTCCAGCCACGACACGGCCCCCAGCCCGAGCCCGGCGGACAGCGTCTTCGCCTCCGCCACGAGCGCCGGCTGCACCTCGACGCCCACCGCCGCGGCCCCGGTCAGCAAGTGCAGCGCCACGGCCGCGCGCCCCACCCCCGCGCCCACGTCCACGACGACGTCCGCGGGCCCGATGGCCGCCGCGTCGATGAGGGCCCGCAGCGCCGCCACCCCGCTGGGCAGGTACGGCACACACCCCCGCGGCAGCGCCGGCCCGTCGGCCGGGATGCCGGTGAGGCCCAGCAGCTCGTCCAGCCACGCGTCGCGGTCGTGGAGCGCCACGGCGTCCAGCGCCGCCCGCAGCTCCGCCGGCGGCACCCGCCCGCGCAGCAACCTCTCCCGCCACCCCAACGCCGAGCGCCGCACGCCCCCCTCCTCGACCGCCGTCCCCAGCCTGCCCCCGCCCGCCGCCGGCGTCCAGCGCCCGCCTCCGGGGTACCGGGTACCCGCTCAGGATGGTGCAACGCTACAGCGACGATAGAATCCGCGCGCCCGCTCGGCGCAAACCGGCAGCCTCCGGGGTACCGCCCGGCCTCCGGGGTACCGGGTACCCGCCCAGGACGGTGCAACGCTACAGCGACGATAGAATCCCCGCGCCCACTCGGCCCGAGCCGGGTAGCCGGCACCCCGTCTCCCCCCAGGTACCGGGTACCCCCTCGGGACGGTGCAACGCTACAGCGAGGGTGAACTTTCGCGCTCCCGCTCGGCGCGAGCGCGGGTACCGGGTACCCCGGCGAGCCACTGCAGCACTGCCGTGGGCGTGGACCTGCCAGCGCCGATCTGTCGGTGTCTCTCCGAAAAAGACAACACACGACCGCGACCATCAGGCGGCTGCGCCGTAATGCTCCCAGGGCCTGGGTAGGGCCCGGTCCACGGGAGGGCAAAGAGAATGATGCTGCAAGGTTGGCGGTGGGCGCTGCTCACTGCGCTGTCGAGTTGCGCGTGCCTCACGGGCTGCGAAGAGGGCGCCGACCCGAAGGGAGGCGATGACGCCGGGGTGGGCGCAGACATGGCGCTCGCGCCCGACGCGGACACGCTCGGGATCCTGAGCGTCCAGGAGACGGCCCTGGCGCGGGAGATGTCCCCGATGCCCCCGATCCCGGGGTCACCGACGAATGACTACGCGGACGATCCCGCCGCGGCCACGCTGGGACAGAAGTTCTACTTCGAGGCTGACTGGGCCGGCCCGCTCCAGATGGACAGCCGGCTGGGCCAGGAGGGCGAGCCGGGCAAGGTGTCCTGCTTCTCGTGCCACGATGACCAGACGTTCGGCTCGGCCGACAACGTCGGGATCGGCTCGCGCTTCCACCCGCGCCACGCGCCGGGCTCGGTGAACGCGGCCTGGTACGCGGACGCCGGCTTCACCTGGCGGGGCCGCTTCGACGTGATGTGGGCGCTCCCGCGGGCGGTCTTCGAGGCGGGCGCCATCTTCAACAGCAGCCGCCTGCGCGTCGCCCACGTCGTCTTCGACCAGTACCGCGCCGAGTATGACGCCGTCTTCGGCGACCACCCGCTCCCGGATCTGGCCGACGAGGCGCGGTTCCCGGCGACCGGCAAGCCGGGCGACGAGAGCTGGGATGGCATGGCGCCGGCCGACCAGGAGGCGGTCAACCGGATCGTGGCCAACGTCGGCAAGGCGCTGGAGGCCTACCAGCGCCGGCTGCAGCGGACGGAGTCCCCCTTCGACCGCTGGGTGGCCGGCGGGGAGCCGCTCAACGAGGCGGCCCAGCGCGGCTTCTCGCTCTTCGTTGGCTCGGCCAACTGCGTGCTGTGCCACAGCGGCCCCTTCTTCACGGACCTGAGCTACCGCAACCTGGGGCTGGCCCAGACCGGACCCAACGTCCCCGAAGCCGATGGGGGCCGGTTCGACGCCGTGGGGGCCATCGCCGGCGACCCGTTCAACGGCATCGGGGCCTACAGCGACGATCCGGCCGCCGGACAGCCCTTCATCGACGGCGTCGAGGCCCAAACGGATGCCCTGATGGGTCGCTTCCGCGTGCCGACGGCGCGCAACGCCGCCATCAGCGCCCCGTACATGCACGCCGGCCAGCTCGTGGATCTGCGCGCCCTGGTCGAGTTCTACGATGAGGGCGGGGGCCCGGCGCCGACGGGTGTCATCGACCCCTCGCTGGTGCCCCTCGGCCTCTCCGAGACCGAGAAGAACGAGTTGATCGCCTTCCTGATGGCCCTCACGGGCGACCCGGTCGATCCGGCGCTCACCCAGAACACCGCCAACCCGTAGGCCAGGCTCGCCGGTGCCGCGCTGGCCGCCTGCCGGCCGAAGCGGCGCGGGCGAGGCCGGTGACGGAAGCTCCATGCGCACGCCATGGAGCTGAGCAGACGACACCCGGGCGATGCGGCTCCCAACCTCTTCAAGGCCCTCGGACGACCGCTCACTGCATGACCGAAGGCGAAGGCCGCGGCCACGACCCGACGCCAGGTCGTCCCGGGTCGCGGCCCTGGTCGGCGGGGCCCGGTCGGCTACCGCCGCGGCGCCAGCCAGCGGATGGCCAGGTACCTGGCCCCCAGCGCCCCGCCGAGCCCCATGAACAGGAGCAGAGGCAGCACATGGCCGAGGAGGAGGTGGGGCACATGCCCGACCGGGCACCAGAGATCGGTGACCACCCAGCCGCAGCCTCCTGCCGACGCGCCCAGGAGGCCGCCCACCAGGGCGGGACGATTCGGCTCGCTCCGCCGGCGCAGCCAGAGCCAGGCAGCGAGCGGTCCAGCGCCGGTCAGCAGGCTGATCTGCAGGCATGGGATGCCGATCCGCCCCGGCCAGGGCACCATCCCTCCCTCGAAGGCCCCACTCCAGCCCACCTTCCAGGAGAAAAGGGCCAGGGGCGTGAGCAGCAGGCCCGCCACCAGCAGGCCCGCGCGGCGACTCATGCTCCACGCCTGGGCGCGGGCGGCCAGCAGCAGGATCAGGCCCGTCATGGCGGCGGCCCCGAGCGTGGTGGCCACCATCAACACGCCGGGCCGCGGCGCCCCGCCGTTCCGCAGGCCACCGTAGGCGAAGAAGACGGCCGTGGCGACGGCAGCACACCCCAGCGCCAGGGCCAGCCTTCGACGCCGCATGCCCCCCCGGGTCGGCGCCGCCTGGGTTGCGACTTGAGCGCGCACGGCATCCAGCAGACCGGGCGGCAGCGGCGGAACGCCACCTGACGTGGCATCACTCGGGCGCGACGACATCGGCTAGGCCTCTTCCATGGTCGAGTCTCTGAGGGCAGCCAGGGCGCGGTGGAGCAGCGACTTGACCGCCGCCTCCGTGGTGCCGAGCGCCTCGGCGGTCTCCTTGTGGCTCAGCCCCGCCACCCGCACCAGCTCGAGGGCCACACGCTGGCGCTCCGGCAGCTCACCATAGGCCGTCTCCAGGCGACCTCCAAGCTCGATGGCGCTCACCTGGTCATCGGGCTGGGCGCGGCCGTCGATGAGGTCGAGGCAGTCCACGTCCAGGGCGTCGCGGCAGCGGCGGCGTCGGTCGATGATCAGGCGCCAGGCGATCGTGAACATCCAGGGGTGGACGTTGGCGCCCGCTCGAAAGCGCCCGCGGGCGTGGTGCATGTGCAGGAGGGTCTGTTGCATGACGTCTTCGGCCGACGCCTGGTGGCGGAGACGCGCGTAGATGAAAGCCCACAGCTCGTCCGCCACGATCTCGTAGAGCCGCTCGAAGCCGTCGGCGTCGCCACGCGCATAGCAATCCATCGCTTCATTGGCCGCGACCTTGCGACGACCTGGCCCGGATGTGTCGTCGTCCGTCACTCTCATCGAATCACTCTCTGCCCTGCCAGCCGGATCGCCACCAGGTCACTACGCACGAATTACACCTCGGTTGCGAAGAAACCTGGAAGAAAGTCGCGAGTCGCCCGCGGGGCGCGGCCCACGGCGCCCTGCGGCGCCCTCCCGCCTACCGGGTATGCTCGCGAGGTTCGGCCGCCGGCGCCCCATGGCCTACCGGGTAGGCTGGGGGAGCACTGCACGAATGCGGTGTGGCTGGATGGGAGCAGGCGTTGGGGGTCGTCCTCGCGGTGCTGGGGAAAGGGGGGGTGGCCGGAAGGCCGGGGCAGGTGAGGCGCGAGGGCGGGATGGATGGACTGCCGCCCCTCGGCACCGGGCAAGCCGGACGCACCGCCGCCGTGGCGCCGAAGGCGCGAGCAGCCGCTCCAGTCTCGATGCCGCCGGCCGGCCGTCAGGCCGCGCCGGCTCGCGGTCGCCTCGGTCGCGAGAAGGCCGGCGGCAGCGTGTGCGCCGGCCACGGGATCATCGGCTGCGTCGGGTCGTCCTGCCAGGCGTAGTAGGCCAGCGTCGACACCGTGTAGGCCGCCCGCAACTCCTCATGCACCTCCCGCCACCGCTGCTGGTGTTCCTTCGGCCCATGCACCACCGGCGCCGGACTCCGGTCCCGTGTCTTCGGCCGCGTCATCGGGTCGATCCGCCGCAGCGCCTCCGGCTCCGGAATCCGCACCCCCGCCTTCTTCCGCCGAGGCCGCGCCTCCGCCGCCAGCCCGTCCGCCAGCGTCCACATCAGCGCCCGGTGGTCCTTCGCCGACAGCTCCTCGAGCCCCGGCAGCCGGTCGATGCGGACCTTCAGCGTCATCGGCTCCTGGTTCGCGTACCGGAACACCCCCTCCACCGCCTTGCCGAACAGCAGGAAGGGCGTCGAGCACGGGAACACATCATCCGCCGGGTGCCGCACCAGGAACTGCGCCGTCGCCTGGCCCATGACGTACCGCAGCCGCTCCAGCGCCTGCTCCAGCGTCGTGATCTGGATGCAGTGGTTCTGCTCCAGCAGGCTGCCCGTCCGGTCCAGCAACTTGTTGATCCGCTTCGAGATTTCTCGCAGCGTCCACTCCAGGAACGCGCTCTTCTGGCGCAGCGTCGGCGCGCCGATGAGCAGGTGCAGGTGGTTGGACAGGAAGTGGAAGGCGTAGACGTCGATGAGCGGGAACATCCGCTGGGCCTGGGCCAGCACGCCCAGCAGAATCTCGGAGCACTTCTCCGTGGGCACGAGCGCGAAGCGGTCGTCGACCACCTTGCTCGTGGTCTCGTAGATCATCATGAGCGCCCCGAGCCGCGCGGTGTGGACCGCGTACTCGGGTAGCTCGATGCGCAGCTTCTCGGCCATGGCGGGGGCCTCCTCTTACGGTTGCCCCCTTCACTTCGGTCAGTCGCGGCGCGTGTCGCGCACTTTCTGAAAAAAAGTGCCGGCCCCCCGCCTACTCCAGGCCGATCCAGTCGAGCCGGGCGAGGTTGACGAGCACCTCGCCGACCCCCGTGTCCACCGTCAGGAAGCCGCCCACCTGGGCCTTCAGCGTGCCTCGCAGCGTCTCGCCGCCCACCCGCAGCTTGACCCGCTTGCCCACCAGCCCGTCCAGCGGGCCCACCGCGCCCGTGGCCGTCGCGTAGGTGCTGCTCGCCCGCGCGTCCGTGGCCCACTGCCGGCTGCCGTCCTGCCCCACCAGCTCCACCGCGTCGATCTCGTTCCAGCCCGCGATCTTCGACGTGTCGAGGGTGATGCGAATCCGGCTCGCCGTGACCTTGCCGGCCGCGGGCACCTCGAACACATGCGGCGCCTCCCCCCGCGGCGCGACGCCCGACCACAGCGTCGTCGCGTCGCCGTCCACCATGGCCTCGACCTTCACCACCGCGCCGGGGTTGAAGTTCTCGTAGATGCGCACGACGCCCACCGGCACCGCGCGGGCGTAGTCGAGCTCCAGCCACTGTTCGCCTTCCTCGGATCGCAGCGTGGCCCACGCCTGGGCCTGGTCGCCGGCGCCGCTGCAGTCGGGGGCGCCGATGGCCTGGGTGGGCGCCCAGGAGGCGCCGGTGCCGCCGGGCTCGACGATCTGGATGGGCTTCGAGAGCGCGAGCGCGAGGCCGGGGACGAGGAGAGCAGCGAGGGTGAGGGAGCGGCGCATGGGACCTCCAGGGGATGAGCAGCAGCCTCCAACGCGTCGGGTCGCCCTGGGATCTCATCGCGCCAGCCGCCGCCACCGCCGACGTTGGGCGACGCGCGGGCGGACGTCAACGGGTGGTTGCCGCGCGCCGCCGCCCTGGCCCACGATGGGGCATGGCGCTCGACACCCTGACCGACATCGACTGGTCGACCTGGACGCCCACCGTCCAGGCCACCCTCCTCTTCGTCGTCCGCGACGGGCAGGTGCTCCTCATCCAGAAGAAGCGCGGCCTCGGCGCTGGCAAGGTCAACGGGCCCGGCGGCAAGCTCGACCCGGGCGAGACGCCCCTGGCCTGCGCCCTGCGCGAGACGGAGGAGGAGATCGGCGTCCGCGCCGTCCACGCCCGGCCCGCCGGCGAGCTGCGCTTCCACTTCGTCGACGGCCTCCGCCTCTTCTGCACCGTCTTCCGCGCCGACGACGCCCTCGGCGAGCCGCGCGAGACAGCCGAGGCGATCCCGTTCTGGGCCCCGGCCGACGCCCTGCCCTACGACGCGATGTGGGCCGACGACCGCCTCTGGCTGCCCGCCCTCCTGGCCGAGCGCCCCTTCCGCCTCCGCGCGCTCTTCGACGACGACACCATGCTCGACGCCGCCCTGGAGGTGGTTGCGGAGACATCCGCCATGACTCAAACTGATCAGCATGAGTGAACGACCGTCCCCCGAAGCAGCCGCCGGCGCCCGCCGCCTGCCGGATGACCTCGCCACCTACCCCATCTTCCGGGGCATCCCCGGCCCGGGGATGGAGGTCTTGCGCCGCTGCCTGAGCGTCGTGCAGCTCAACGCCGGCCAGCGCCTCTTCGACCACGGCGACGACGCCACCAGCGCCTTCGTGGTGCTGTCCGGCCGCCTGGCCCTCGATCTGCCCCTCCAGGGCGGGGCCGGCCGCTTCCTCCAGGTGGCCCGCCTGGGCCCCGGGACGTCCGTGGGCGAGCTGGCCCTCGTCGAGGCCGGACCCCGCAGCCTGCGCGCCCACGCCGTCGAGACGACGTCGCTCCTGCGCATCGACGTGGAGGCCTTCACCCGCCTCAAGGCGCTGCGGCACCCCGCCGCCTATCAGCTCCTCCGCAACGTCTGCGCGACCACCTGCGGCCGCCTCCGCCACGTCAACTCCTTCATCGAGTCGGAGCTGCGCGGCGAGCGCGGCAAGGCCATGGCCAGCGAGGTGGCGCGCGAGGACGAGGCCACCCGCGCGCGCGGCTTCCTGAGCCGCCTGTTCGGAGGGCGCTGATGAACGTCGAGCCGCTGCTGGGCCTGCCCATCTGCGAGGGCCTCAACCCCGCCGAGGTGGAGGTGCTGGCCCGCACCATGGATGTCGTCAGCTGCGTCCCGCACCAGCGCATCTTCGCCCGCGGCAGCGAGGCGACCGCCTGCTTCTTCGTGCTGGCCGGCCACGTCGACATCTCCGTCCCCGGCCGCGGCGGCCGCGCCCAGCGCATCGCCCGCCTCGGCCCCGGCGCCCTCATCGGCGAGGTGGCCCTCATCGACGGCGGCGTCCGCTCGGCCGACGGCATGGCCGGCCCCGACGGCGCCCACCTCGCCCGCCTCGACCGCGAGGCCTTCGACCAGGTGTTCCGCGCCGGCAACGCCTTCGCCTACAAGCTGCTCGACGTCATCGCCGGCGACGTGACCGCCAAGCTGCGCGTCGCCCTCGGCGAGGTGGCCGCCGTGGCCGCCGGCGGCGCGCCCATCATCGCCCCCCGCTCCCACGACGCTTGACAGCGGCGCCGTCGGGTGCGACCCAGCGGCCGGGAGGTAGGCCGTGAAGATCTTGATCGTCGGCGCCGGAGAGGTGGGCTTCAACATCGCCGCCCGGCTGGTGGACGAGGGCCACGACGTGATGATCGTGGAGCGCGACGAGGGCATGCTCAGCCGCGCCTGCGAGAACCTCGACGTGCAGGGCATCCGCGGCCACGGCGCGCGCCCCCAGGTCCTCGAGGAGGCCGGCATCGCCGACGCCGACATGCTGGTGGCGGTCACCGATCTCGACGAGGTCAACATGGTGGCCTGCCTCACCGCCGCCATCCTCGGCCGCAAGGACATCATCAAGATCGCCCGCGTCCGCGACACCGGCTACACCGACGCCCGCATCTTCCACGACCCCCGGGTGGCCATCGACATGGCCATCAACCCGGAGCGCGAGACGGCCGACAAGATCCTGACTTTGCTGCGGTTTCCGGCGGCGACCGAGGTGGTCGACTTCGCCGGCGGCCGCGTGCAGCTCGTCGGCGTGCGCATCGCCGACACCAGCCCCCTGGCCGGCATGCGCTTCCTGGAGCTGCCCGAGCGCTTCAACCGCCGCGTCCTCATCGCCGCCCTGCACCGCGGCGACGAGATCATCGTGCCCCGCGGCGACGACGTCATCCTGCCCGGCGACGAGGTCTACCTGGTGGTGCCCCGGGGCCACTCGGCCGACCTCCTGACCGAGCTCGGCGTGCCCATGGAGCCCGCCGCCCGCGTGATGATCGCCGGGGGCACGAAGCTGGGCCGCTTCCTGGCCCGCGACCTGGCCGCCCGCGGCATCGTGCCGAAGCTCGTCGAGCCCGATCCGCAGCTCGCCCGCTGGCTCGGGGAGAAGCTGGCCGGGGTCATCGTGCTGCAGGGCAACCCCACCGACGCGGCGCTGCTGCGCGAGGAGAACGTGGGCGAGATGCACGCGTTCATCGCCACCGGGCGGGTGGAGGAGGTCAACGTGATGTCGGCCCTCCTCGCCCAGCGCCTGGGGGCCCGCCGCGTCATCGCCACCGTCAACCGCGTCGACTACCTGCCCCTCGCCAAGGCCATGGGCGTCGACGTCTGCATCAGCCCACGCATGACGGCGGTGAGCTCCATCCTCCACTTCATCCGCCGCGGCCGCGTGGTCGCGTCGCGCGCCCTGGGCGAGGAGGAGAGCGCCGAGGCCATCGAGTTCGAGGCCCAGATGACGTCGGAGGTGGTCGACACGCCCCTGCGCGAGCTGCGGCTGCCCAAGGGCGCCCTCATCGCCTGCATCCTGCGCGGCGACGAGGTGATCGTGCCGACGGGCGACGCCATCATCCAGGCCGGCGACCACGTGGTGATCGTCGCGTCCAAGCAGGCCATCGGCAAGGTGGAGCGCATGCTGGCCCGCCGCCAGGACCAGGCCTGAGGCCGCCCGATGCGCCGCCGCCAGACCTGGTTCCTGCGCCTGGGCCTCCTGCTCAACCTCACCGGCGCCCTCATGCTCATCCTGGCCGGCACCATGCTGCCGTCCGCCATCCTGGCCGCCGCCGATCACAGCGCCGACCGCGCCGGCCAGTGGGCCGCCCTCGGCATCTCGGCCGTGGCCGGCCTGCTGCTCTTCCTCGCCACCCGCCGCGTGGCCCGCACCATCCCCATCGGGCACCGCGAGGGCTTCCTGATCGCGGGCTTCGGCTGGCTGTCGGCCGGCCTCATCGGCGCGCTGCCCTACTACCTGTATGCCCACCTCGCGCCCGACGCGATCTGCGGCGGCCCCGTCAACGGCCGCCTGCCCATCGGCGCCGAGTTCTGCGACTTCACCAACACCGTCTTCGAGTCGATGTCGGGCTTCACCACGACGGGCGCGAGCATCATCTCCGACGGCCTCTGGACCGAGTACGGCATCTCCGGCGACCGCCTCGGCCTGCCCCGCGGCATCCTGCTCTGGCGCTCCATGACCCACTTCATCGGGGGCATGGGCATCATCGTGCTCGGCGTGGCCATCCTGCCCCTCCTCGGGGTCGGCGGCATGCAGCTCTACAAGGCCGAGGTGCCCGGCCCCACCAAGGACAAGCTGGCCCCCCGCGTCGGCGAGACCGCCAAGCTGCTCTGGAAGGTCTACATCATCCTGTCCTCGGTCCTGTTCGTGCTCCTGGCGATGGGCGGCATGGACGCCTTCGAGGCCGTCTGCCACACGATGGCCACCATGGCCACGGGCGGGTTCAGCACCCGGGCCGCCAGCGTGGCGGGCTTCAACAGCGCCTACTTCGAGTGGATCATCACCCTGTTCATGTTCCTGGCCGGCATGAACTTCACCCTGCACTTCGTGGCCCGCTCGGGGGACTGGCGGGTGTATCTGCGCGACGCGGAGTGCCGCCTCTACACCATCATCTGCGTCGTCTCCATCGCCCTCGTGACCGGCTCGCTGCTCCTCGCCGACAAGGGCTTCGGGCCCTTTGAAGCCTTGCGGATCGCGGCCTTCCAGGTGCTGTCCATCATCACGACCACGGGGTACGCCAGCCATGACTTCGAGCAGTGGACGTACGCGCCCGTCGCGCTCCTGGTGATGGTGGGGCTCATGCTCATCGGCGGGATGGCCGGCTCGACCGGCGGCGGCATCAAGGTGGTGCGCCACCAGCTCGCCGTGAAGCTCTGGGTGCGGGAGCTCTTCTACCTGTCCCACCCCCGCGCCACCCGCCCCGTCCGCCTGGGGGGCCGCGTCGTGCCGCCCGACGTCCTCCGCGCCGTCGCGGGCTTCATCGCCGTCTACATCGCCCTGGCCGCCCTCGGCACCTTCCTCTACGCCGTCGACGGCAAGGATCTCATCAGCGCCTTCACCTGCTCCATCTCCAGCCTGGGCAACATCGGCCCCGGCCTGGGCGACGTCGGCCCCTACGACAACTACGCCGTCCTGAGCGGCTGGGCGAAGTGGGTGAGCGCCATCCAGATGGTGCTGGGGCGCCTCGAGATCTACACCCTGCTGGTGCTGGTGAGCCCGTCGTTCTGGCGCCGCTGAGCGCCCTCATCGAGCAGCCAGTGCACGACCTGGTGCTCGACGCCGGGCAGGTCGCCGATGCCCGCGTGGGCGTCCCCCGGGAAGTAGACGTGCCCCCCTGACTGCAGCACCCGCACCTCCACGCACGCCGGCAGGTCGGTGAGCCAGGGCGCCACGCACAGGCCGAACGGCACGATGGGATCGTCGGCCACCGCCACGATGAGCAGCGGCCGCCGCGCGTGGGCCAGGGCCGGGCCGGCCGAGACCTCGGCGTAGTAGGCGTCCGGGCTCGCGAAGCCGAAGCGCGGCACCACCGTGAGCTGGTCCCAGTCGTACAGCCGCTTGACCTTGCGCACCTGCGCCCACGGCGTCGGCACCGGGCCCCGCGCCGCCGCCGCCTGGTAGGTCGCGCGCAGGCCCACGAGCAGGTTGTAGCGGTACAGGCTGCGCCACGGGTCGTCGAGGAACCGCTGGCAGGCCGCCAGATCGAGCGGCGGGCAGAGCGCCACCAGCCGGCCCACTCGCGGATCGTCCGCCTCGGCGGCCAGCCGGCAGGCCAGGTGGCCGCCCAGCGAGAAGCCCACGAAGTGCACCGTGTCGAAGTCGGCCAGCGCCGGCGAGGCCAGCACCGCGTGCAGATCCGCCGTCAGGCCCGCGTGGTAGAAGTCGCTGCTGCGCAGATCGGCGCCGCGCAGGTTCAGCCGCAGCGCCGAGGCCCCGCGCGCCAGGGCCGCCGCCGCCGCGTGCCGCACGTACGGCCGATCCACGTCGCCCCCGAGGCCGTGCACCACGACCACCAGCGTCCGCCGATGCCGCCCCGGGCTCACGTGGAGCACGCCCGAGAGCACCGCCCCGTCCGCCGTCCGCCCGTGCCACGCGCTGCCCGCCGGCAACGCCCGCTGGCGCAGCAGGCCCCCGAAGTGCGGCACCACCGTCCACCAGTGACCGCCCCACGCCCGCTCCCTGACGTCCTGCATCCGGCTCCCCTCGCGGCCCCTCGACAAATCTGAGCAAATCCAACAGGCTGCGTCCATGGACGCCCCCGCCCCCGACACGCTCGTCGATCTGCTGGCCGATCTCCAGCACGACCTCGGCAAGTACCTGCGCCTGCCCCTGGCGTGGCTGCCGGCCGACGCCGGTGACGACGACGTCCGCGAGGCTGCTCGCGAGGCGCTGCTGGCGACCCGCTGCGCCGGGGGGCGCGTCCACGCCGCCGCCGATATCTGGCAGGCTTTCCTGGCCGACGTCCAGGACGACCTCGCGGCCCGCGCTGGCTGGCCGCCCCTCGTCGCCGCCGTCGCCCGGGTCCTCGCCTGGACGCCGCGCCTCGACGGCCCCCTCGACCGCGCGGCCCTCCAGGCCGATCTCGCGGCCGTGAGCCCCGCCATCCGCGCCCTGCTCGACGAGGTGGAGGCATGAGCGCCCGCCCGCGCCTGCTGCTCATCGACGACGGCGAGAGCTACGCCCGCGCCTTCTCCCGCCTGGCCGACGTCGAGCTCATCGATCCGGGTGCCGCCGACGGCATCCCGCGCCTGGCCGACGGCCCCGCCGCCCTCGCCTGGCTCGAGCGCCACCGCGACCGCGTGGACGTCGTCCTCCTCGACATGCGCTTCGACGTCGACGCCGACCGCCTGCTGCCGCTGCCGGGCGGGCCCGCCAGCCTCCGCCGCCAGCGCCGCTTCCAGGGCGTCGCCATCCTCGGGGCCATCCGGGAGCGCTTCCCCGATCTGCCCGTCGTCGTCCTCACCGCCGTCGAGGATCTGTCCCTGCTCGACGCCGGCGAGGAGCTGGCCCAGCAGTCGCTGACCTACATGCTGGACGGCGAGGATCTCGACGCCGTCCGCATCCGCGTGCACACGGCCCTGGCCGAGTCGCGCCGCGCTCAGGAGGAGGCGGACATCCTGTGGGGGCAGGACGCCGCCATGGGCACCGTCCGCCGCCGCCTCGCCGTGCTGGCCCGCGGGCGCCTGCCCGTCATCCTCGAGGGCGAGACGGGCACCGGCAAGTCGTTCCTGGCCGAGCGCTGGCTGCACGCCCGCAGCGGCCGCCCCGGGCCCTTCGTCGTCCTCGATCTGGCCACCATCCCGACGGATCTCGTGCCCGCGCACCTCTTCGGCGCGACCCGCGGCGCCTACACTGGCGCCGTGACGGACCGCAAGGGCGTCTTCGAGCTGGCCCATGAGGGCACCCTCTTCATCGACGAGATCCAGAACGTGCCGCTGGAGGTGCAAAAGCAGCTCCTCCTCGTCCTGCAGGACCGCAAGGTGCGGCCCCTGGGCTCCTCGCGGGAGGTGCCCGTCGACGTGAAGGTGGTGGCGGCCAGCAACACCCCCCTCGCCGACGCCGTGCGGGCCGGCCGCTTCCGCCCCGACCTGCACATGCGCCTGTCGCCGGCCACCCGCGTGCAGCTCCCGCCGCTGCGCGAGCGCCCCCGCGACCTGGCCTTCCTCGCCCGCCGCTTCGTCAGCCAGGCCGTGCGCGACTCCGACATCGACGCCCTGCGCGCCCAGGTCGCCGGCGTCGTGGGCCTGCCCCCGACCGCGCCCCTGCGCCTCGTCGTGGGCCGGGAGGGCCGCACCGACGAGGACGCCCTGCAGATCGCCCTGCCCCGCCCCGCCTGGGCCCGCCTGGAGGCCCACCCCTGGCCGGGCAACCTGCGCGAGCTGTCGATGGTGATGCACAACATCCTCACCTTCACCCTCGTGGGCGCCGTCGACGCCATCGGCGTGGGCCTGGAGCTGCACAGCCCCCGCCTCCAGGTGGATCCGGGCCTCGTCGCCGACCTGCTGTCGGGCGCGTCGACGCCCGAGCCCACAGCGACGCACGATCCCGACGTCTTCCCCGTCCGCCTCCAGCCGGCCGCCACCCTCAACGCCGTCTCCGCCGAGGCCGAGCGGCAGTACCTGATCGCGCTCTTCCACCAGACCGACGGCGACTTCGGGGCCATGGCCGAGCGCCTGCTGGGGGACGCCGAGCGCGCGCGGGCCGTCCGGCTGCGCTTCAACCAGCTCGGCTTGAAGGTGCGGGAGCTGCGCAAGGCATGAGGCGCCTGGCCTGCCTCGTGGTCCTGCTCGCGGCCACGGCGCACGCGGACCCCGACGCGGGCCTCCCGGACGCCGGGGCCGACGCCGGCGAGGGCCGCCCCGGCAGCTCCGAGCGCGTCCGCGAGCTGGGCTTCGAGCTCGTCCGCCGCGCCGCCCGCAAGTCCAACGCCGAGGGCCGCGCCCTGCTGGAGGCCGGCGATCCGGCCGGCGCCCTGGCCGCCTTCAAGCTGGCCTACGAGCTCTCCGACCAGCGCGACGCCGAGGCCGCCAACAACGCCGGCTACGCCTGGCACAAGCTCAACGACCGCGAGCGCGCCCGGGAGTGGTACGAGCGCGCCCTGGCCCTCGACCCCCGCCGCGGCCTCGCCTGGCAGAACCTGGCCGAGCTGTACTCCGGCCCCGGCGCCCCCGCCGAAGACCTGGAGAAGGCCGCCGCCTACCTGGGCAAGGCCCGCGAGTTCCTCGGCAACAAGCGCGTCGTCGTGCGCCTGCAGGCCCGCGTCGCCGCCCGCCAGGGCCGCTTCAGCGAGGCCATGCGCCAGTACCTCGCGGTGCAGCCCCAAGATGACGCCCTCGCGCTGGAGATCGGCGACTTTCTTCGGGATTACGCCCGCGACGACGAGGCCGCCGACTGGTACGGCCGCGTCTCCGACGCCGAGCTGGCCACCGAGGCCGAGGGCCGCATCCGCAAGCTGCGCCTCGCCCGGGCCGTGGCCGAGTTCGAGCTGTCGCTGCACACCGAGGGCATCCCCGCCCGCGCTCGCCAGTACCTGCACCTGGCCGGCTCCCTCGCCCGCCTCGGCGACCGGTCCGAGGCCGTCCGCCTGCTCGACGAGGCGCTGGCCCTGGCCCCCCTCTACAGCGAGGCCAACGTCCTGCTCGGCGATCTCCTGGCCCAGTCCGAGCCCGGCCGCGCCGAGCTGGCGTGGCTGCGCGCCCTCGTCGTCAACGGCCGCAACGTGGACGTCCTGGTGCGCGTCGCCGGCCTGCACCTGAGCCAGGGCCGCGCCAACGCCGCCGCCTCGTTCCTGACGCGGGCCGTCGAGGTGGCCCCCGAGCGCAACGACCTGCGCCTGCGCCTCGCCCGCGCGTGGCACGCCGCCGGGAACGTCCGCCGCGCCCTCGCCCACCTCGAGACGTACCTGGCCGAGGCCCCCGAGGGCGTCGAGGCCCGGGAGGCCCGCGCCCTCAAGGCCGAGCTGGAGCAGGCCGCGCCCCAGGCCCCCGCCGAGCCCGACGCCCCGTCCGCCAGCCCGGCCGAGGCCCAGGCCGTCCACCGCGCCACCCGCTTCATCGGCGAGGGCCGCCTCAACGAGGCCCTGGCCGAGCTCGTCGCCCTGCCCGAGGGCACCCGGGGCGCCGCCGTCTACAACCTGCTGGCGTTCGCCATGCGCCGCCTCGGCCGCACCGAGGAGGCCATCGGCTTCTACCACGCCTCCCTGGCCGAGGATCGCGACCAGCCCGCCACCCTCCTCGCCGTCGGGCAGCTCCTGCTGGAGACGGGCGAGGCCGCCGCGGGCCGCGCGCTGCTCGAGGAGGCCGAGCTGGCCGGCTCCGTGGAGGCCATGCTCGCCCTGGCCCGCCTCGACGCCACCCCCCCGGACGCCTTCCCCGCCCTGGCCCAGGATGCCCTGCACCTGCGCCGCCTGACGCGGGCCCGCGACCGGCTGGACGCCTACCTCGACGCCACCGACGCGGCCTACCGCAGCGACGCCGCGACGCTGCTCCGCGAGGTCCGCAGCCGGGTGCGCGCCGTCTGGTGGGTGGGCGGGGCCCTCGGCGCGGGCCTCGTGCTGCTCGTCCTCGTCGTGGCCCGCCGCCGCTGGGGCGGCGCCGATCTGGGCGAGCTCATCACCCGCTTCCCCGAGACGGGGCCCGAGGTCCAGGGGGTGCTCAGCGCCATCCGCCACGAGGTCCTCAAGCACAACACCATGGTCCTCACCGGCCTCGTGGAGGCCATCGCCGACGAGGAGGAGGCCGGCGCCAAGGCCGCCTGGGCCCGCCAGAGCCTCCTCGGCCCGCCCGGCAGCCGGGACCGCCGCGACGCCGCCGGCCAGCGCCTCAAGGACTACGCCGCCGAGCTCGTCCGCATCGGCCGCGGCCAGGGCCTGCGCCTGAACCTGCGGCGCCGCGACGCCGCCATCTCCGCGTTGTTGAAGGGTTTTCGGCTGCTGGAGCGCGCCGCGCCCGCCCTCGACCGCTACGACCGCCTCGGCCGCGGGGGTCGCCGCCGGCTCCAGCGCACCCTCGAGCACGCCACCCGGCTCCTCAACGTGGAGGGCTACGAGGCCGTCCGCGCGCTCCTCGACCGCCTGCGCCTGCTGCGCGTCGACGCCGGCGTCCTGGAGACGATCTACACCCGCACCCGCCGCGAGCCGGCCTTCGGCGGCGCGGCCTTCGCGCCCTTCAGCCTGGAGGGGGCCGAGCACCTGCCCTGCGCCGTCGCCATGCCCCGGCGCGCGTTCGAGGACGTCGTCGGCAACCTCGTGCGCAACGCCATCCAGACGTCCGTCCGCCAGGCCCCCGGCCAGCCCGTGCACATCGGCTTCGCCGTCGACACCGACGTCGACTTCATCACCGGCCTGGAGTGGCTGGCCCTGCGCATCCGCGACCGCTCGCCCCATGAGCTGACCGTCGAGATGCTGCGCGGCCGCTACATCGAGGAGGGCCTGGGCCTCACCGCCGACCTCGTCAGCCGCTACGACGGGGCCCTCGACGTCGTGGAAGACGCCGCCCCGTGGACCAAAGCAGTGGTGGTTCGCCTGCCGCGCGTGGATGATGAGGACGGGGGGGACGACGCATGAGCCCGGGACGCACGGTGCTGATCGTGGAGGACGGCGACGAGTACCGGGAGAACCTGAGCCGGTTCGTCCCCGGGCCGACCTACCTGCAGGCCCGCTCCGGCGCCCGCGCCCTGGAGCTGCTGCAGAGCGCCCCCGTCGACCTCGTCTACCTCGACATGCGCTTCGACCGCATCCCCCAGGCCGACCTGCTGGGCGACCACGCGGCCGCCACCCGCCAGCACAACGGCGACCCCGTCCGCGCCTGGCGCTACCTCGAGACGAACCAGGGCCTCTTCGTCCTGCACGCCCTCTCCGAGGGTGGCTTCGGCCACGTCCCCGTCATCCTGGCCTACGACTTCAGCCGCGAGGCCACCCGCCTCAAGCACCTCAAGGCGCGCCACCCCCAGCTCTGGTGGGTGCCCGACGCCGTGACGCCCGAGGAGATCCGGGCCCTCATGGATCAAATCTTCGATTCATAGCAGCGGCGACGCGAAACGCAGACTCCTCGACCGCCGGGCGCGGCGGCCCCGCGCCCCGGGGTGGCTGGGCGGTTGGCCCGGCCATTGCTCTCTGCTCCGGACGTCACCGCCCAGGAGTTCGCCATGCGCCGCCTCGCCCGCTTCGCCCGCCAGGTCCACCAGGTCGCCGGCCCCGCGGGCACGCTCATGCTCGCCACCGTGCTCGTCGCGCTCATCGCCTCCATCGCCCGGGCGAGCGACCCGCCGGCGCCGGCCGCCGTGCCGCCACGGCTCGCCCCGGGCGACGCGTTCACGGTGACCGTCCGGCTGCCCGACGCCGCCCCGCTGCAGGCCTACCTGCCGGGCCTCGACCTCACGCGCACGGCGCTGCGGTTCGATCCCGACCGGGGCGCCCACGTCGGCGGCCTCGTCCTGCCGTGGTTCGCCCCGGATCGCGGCCGCGCCACCCTGCGCATCGTCGGCGAGGGCCTGAAGCTCGACGTGCCGCTGAGCCTGCAGCCTCCGCCCGCCGCGAGCTGACGCTCAGCGCGTCTCGGTGCGCAGGTAGTTGCCGTCGCCGTCGTAGATGCGCACCTGCTGCCCGGTGCCGCCCATGGCGCGGATGATGGACATGTTCACCCGGTGCTCGGCGTTCATGCGCGCCATCTCGAGCTGCAGGCGCTGCTCCTTGCGCGTCAGTGCCGGCGCCACGCAGGCCGCGAAGGTGGGGCTGCCCTGCTCCAGCTTGCCCACGCCGCAGATCTGATCGCAGGCGCGGCCGGTCAGGCAGGTGAAGAGCTCGGCGTCGAGGTTGGTGGAGGCCTTCAGGTGGACGGCCAGGCAGTCGTCCTCCCCGCACCCGCAGGCGCTCAGGTGGGCGCAGTAGGCCCCCGCCGCCTGGGCCTTCTGGCCGTTGCCGAGGCGCTCGACCGCCGCGGGCGAGAAGCACTGCTCATAGACGGGGGAGCCCGCGGTGCCGCTGCCGGGGACGCAGAGCTGGTCGCAGGCGAAGCCCGCCACGCAGCCGAACACCGCGTCGGGGAGCTGGCCGGCCTCCGAGAAGTTCTTCATGCACTCGACATCGGCGCAGCCGCAGGTGGCGACGCGGCCGCACGCCGCCTCGATGGCGGCGCGCCGGGTGGGCGACAGCCCCGCCAGGGCCGGCGCGGGGGCGTGCTCGACGGCCGCCGCCGCCGTGGCCGGCGCCGCCAGGAGCCCGCGGTCGCAGGCGCCGCCAGGGGCCGCCGCCCCCAGGGCGCTGCGCCGCGCGGGATCGAAGCACGTCGCCACCCCGACGGGCACGTCGCCCTCCATCCGCTCGCAGAGATCGGCGCACGGCCGCCCAGCCAGGCACGTCAGCGCCTCGGGCGCCAGCCCCTCCACGGCCGCGAACCCGGCCGCGCAGGTGTCGTCGGCACAGCCGCAGGCCACCAGCTTCGCGCACGCCTGCGCCACGGCCGCGTCGAGGCCCTGGGCCCCCACGGGCGCCGCCCACAGGCACATCCCGAGCACCATCCAGCTTCGCATCGCGTTCCTCCTTGCCCCCACGCCCGCCCACCATAGCGGAGGCGAGCGCGCGGGGCGAACCCCCGGGAGGTTCGGGGGCCGGCGCGCTACGCCGCCGCGTCGGCCTGCGGGAAGCGGAAGGCGAACGCCTCCTTGTCGGCCTCGTCGACATCGACCACCACCCGCCCGCCGTCGGCCAGCTCGCCGAAGAGCAGGGCCTCGGCCAGCGGGCGCTTGATGCGCTCGCGGATGACGCGGGCCATGGGCCGCGCCCCGAAGAGGGGATCGAAGCCGATCTGGGCGAGCCGCTCCAGGGCGGCCGGGGTGACGTCCACCTGCACGCCCTTCTCGGCGAGCTGGGCGCCGAGCTGGTCGAGGAACTTCTGGGCGATGCGCTCCATGACCAGGGGCTGCAGGGGGCCGAAGCGGACGCGGGCGTCGAGCCGGTTGCGGAACTCCGGGCTGAACATCCGCTTGAAGGCCTCCTCGTCGTCCCCGCCGCGGCCGGCGTTCTCGCCGAAGAAGCCGGGCCGGCTGCGCTGCAGGTCCCGGGCGCCGACGTTGCTGGTCATGATGAGGATCACGTTGCGGAAGTCGGCCTTCTTGCCGTTGTTGTCCGTCAGCGTGCCGTGATCCATGACCTGCAGGAGCAAGTTGAAGACGTCGGGGTGGGCCTTCTCGATCTCGTCGAGCAGCAGCACCGCGTGGGGCGTCTTGGCGATGGCGTCCGTCAGCAGGCCGCCCTGGTCGAAGCCCACATAGCCCGGCGGCGCGCCGATGAGGCGGCTGACGGTGTGGCGCTCCATGTACTCCGACATGTCGAAGCGGATGAGCGTGAGGCCCAGCGTCAGGGCGAGCTGGCGCGCGACCTCCGTCTTGCCCACGCCCGTCGGGCCCGTGAACAGGAACGAGGCCGTGGGCTTCTCGGGCTCGGCCAGGCCCGACCGGGCCAGCTTCACCGCCGCGACGACCTGCTCCACCGCCTCGTCCTGGCCGAAGACGACGGCCTTCAGGTCGGTCTCCAGCCGCGCGAGGGAGGCCCGCTCGTCCGTCTCCACCTGGCGCGCCGGGATGGCGGCCATGCGGGCGAGCGTCCGCTCGATCTCGGCCACGTCCACCGTCGTCTCGCCCTTGAGCTTCGTCTCGGCCGCCGCCTCGTCGATGACGTCGATGGCCTTGTCGGGCAGCCGGCGGTCGTGCAGGTAGCGCGCGGCCAGGGAGGCCGCCTCGGCGAGGGCCGCCGGCGTGAACGTCACGCCGTGGAACTCCTCGTATTTGCTCTGCAATCCCTCCAGGATCTGCCGCGTCTCGTCCACCGAGGGCTCGTTGACGTCCACCTTCTGGAAGCGCCGCGCGAGGGCGTGATCCCGCTCGAAGACCGAGCGGTACTCCTTCCAGGTGGTCGCCCCGATGCACCGGATGCGGCCGCGGGCGAGCAGGGGCTTGAGGATGGAGCTGGCGTCCATGGTGCCGCCGCTCACCGCCCCGGCGCCGATGATCGTGTGGATCTCGTCGATGAAGAGGATGGCCTGGTCCAGCTTCTCGAGCTGCTTGACCACCGCCTTGAGCCGCTTCTCGAAGTCGCCGCGGTAGCGGGTGCCGGCGAGCAGGGCGCCCAGGTCGAGGGCGTAGACCACCGCCGCCTTGAGCTGCTCGGGCACCTTGCCGTCGTGGATGGCGAGGGCCAGGCCCTCGGCGATGGCCGTCTTCCCGACGCCGGCGTCGCCCACGAAGATGGGGTTGTTCTTCCGGCGCCGCGACAGGATGTGGACCGTGCGGGCCAGCTCGTCGGTGCGCCCGACCATGGGGTCGATGCGCCCCGCGGCGGCCTCGGCGTTCAGGTTGCTGGCGAAGGCGTCGAGGGCCGACTTGCGGCCCTCCCCGTCGTCATCGTCGTCGTCGTCCTCGTCGACGTCGGCCCCGCCCTCCAGGCTGTCGTCGATCTCGTCGTCGTCATCCGCGTCGTCGCCCTCGTCGAACTCCTTGCCGACGCCGTGCGAGACGAAGCGCTGGAGGTCCAGCTTGTCGACGCCCTCCTTCTTCATCAGGTAGACGGCGTAGCAGTCGCGCAGGTTGAACATGGCGATGAGCACATGCGGCCCCGCCACCTCCCCGCGCTCCGAGCTCTGGGCGTTGAACACGGCCCGCTGCACGGCCTCCTGGAAGCCGATGGAGGGCATGACGTCCAGCTCGACGCCGTCGGGCACCGACGGCACGCGCGTCGTGAGGAAGTCCTCCGTCTCTTTGAGCAGGCGCTCGACGTTGGCGCCGCACTTGCGCAGCGCCTTCGCGCTCTTGGCGTCCATGAGCAGGCCCAGGAACAGGTGCTCCGTGCCGGCCAGCTCCTGGCGGCGGTGCCGCGCGTTGTCGATGGCCACCTCGATGGCGATGCGCAGCTCTCGGGTGAGCTCCACCATGGCGGTCAGTCCTCTTCTTCCCCGCCACCACCCTCATCCGGCTCCATGGTGAGGCGCAGTGGCATCTGGTGCTTGCTGGCGAGCTGCTCGACCTGGGAGATCTTGGTCGCGGCGATGTCGTACGGGTAGATGCCCGCGATGCCCCGGCCCTGGGTGTGGACGTGCAGCATGATGGTCGAGGCCTCGGCGTGGCTCTTGTGGAAGTAGCGCATGAGGACCAGGACCACGAAGTCTCGAGTCGTGTAGTCGTCGTTGTGGAAGATGACCCGGTACATGGGCGGCCGGGCCAGCTTCTTGCGGGTGAGGACCTGGGTGTCCTCGTCATGGCGGGGGTCGGTGCCCCGGGGTTTCCTGCTCACGCTTCCCTCACAGGCGCTCGACGCCGACGGGGTGGATGCCAGCGCAGCGCCATCGGTCGCCGCCGTCCCCGTCTGTGTGCCCGTAGCCTAGCAGATGGGCCCCCGCCCGGCAGCCTACCGGAGCGCCAGCCGCTCCGGGGGGACGGCCAGGCGGACCCGGCCGCGGTAGATGGCCACCGTCGCGGCCGGCAGGCCGTGGGCGACCAGCTCGCGGCGCAGGGCGAGCAGGGCGGCGGCGGGGGCGATGGCCTCCGGGGGCCGCCAGCCCTGGTCGGCGGCGGCGAGGTGGGCGTCGTCGAGCCGCGCGCGCGCCAGCGCCAGCAGGGCGGCGTGGTGGCCCCGCGGCGGCAGCTCCACCCGACCGGCCGGCCCCTCCAGCGCCACGGCCACGAACTCGGCGGCGTCGCTGCAGGTCACCTCGACCCGCACGGCGGGCGCGGCGGTTTCATCAGGCGGTTCAGGGAGATACAGTCGCCAGGCCCGCGCCCCCAGCTCCACCACCCGCCCCGTGGCCGTGGGCCGCCGGCCCCAGTCCTGCTCCACGACCCACACGCCGCCGTCGGCCAGGATGGTGAGGCGGGGCGTCTGCCCATCAGGCAGGGCCAGCACGCCGCCCTCCGCCACGATGAAGTCGCCAGTGTCGAGATCCGCGGCCATGGCGACGGGGGGCTCGACGTCCGCCACCTCCCACACCGCGTCGCGCCGGCCGAAGGCCACCTGCTGCCCCACCGCCAGGGTGACGGGGCCGCGCACGCGGTCGCCGTCGACGCGGGTGCCGTTGCGGCTGCCCAGATCGCGCAGCGTCCAGCGCCCGTCGGCGAAGGCCACCTCGGCGTGGCCCTGCGACACCCGGGGATCCTCCAGGCGCAGGGCCGCCAGCAGCCCGCGCCCCACGGGACAGCGGGCGGGCAGCGTGAACGACACCCCATCGGACGCGCGGCGCAGCGTAGCCATGGCCGGGAGCGTGGCACGGACCGCGCGCGATGTACATGCGGCCGCGGGGCGCTTGCACCGCCGGGCCGGTTCCACTCAAATGGCCGGCCGGACGCGAGTGAGGCTTCATCCGTGAGCACGCCTGAAGAGACCCGACCGAAGAACTTCCTGGAGACCCTGATCGCGGAGCACCTGCGCGACGGGGTCCACGCCGGGGTCGTGACGCGGTTCCCCCCCGAGCCGAATGGCTACCTGCACATCGGCCACGCCAAGTCCATCTGCCTGAACTTCGGCCTGGCCCAGCAGTTCGGCGGGCGCTGCAACCTGCGCATGGACGACACCAACCCCGTCGCCGAGGACGTCGAGTACGTCGAGTCCATCGCCAACGACGTGCGCTGGCTGGGCTTCGAGGTCGGTGAGGTCCTCTTCGCGTCCGACTACTTCGAGCAGATGTACCGGTGGGCCGAGGACCTGATCGTCGCGGGGAAGGCCTACGTCGACGAGCAGGATCTGGAGGCCATCCGCGCCGGCCGGGGCAGCCTGACGGAGCCGGGCACCGAGAGCCCGTACCGGAACCGGCCGGCGGCCGAGAGCCTCGATCTGTTCCGCCGCATGCGCGCCGGGGCGTTCCCCGATGGCGCCATGGTGCTGCGGGCGAAGATCGACATGGCGAACCCCAACATGATCATGCGGGATCCGCTGCTCTACCGGATTCGCCACGCCCACCACCATCGGACGGGCGACGCGTGGTGCATCTACCCGATGTACGACTACGCCCACTGCCTCGAAGACGCCATCGAGGGCATCACGCACTCCATCTGCACGCTGGAGTTCGAGAACAACCGCGAGATCTACGACTGGCTCATCGACACCCTCGACGTGCCGGCGAAGCCGCGGCAGTACGAGTTCGCGCGGCTGGCCCTCGACTACACCCTCATGAGCAAGCGCAAGCTGCTCAAGCTGGTGCAGTCGGGCACGGTGCGCGGCTGGGACGATCCCCGCATGCCCACCGTGGCGGGCCTGCGTCGCCGCGGCTACACGGCCTCGGCCATCCGCTCGTTCTGCGATCTCATCGGGGTGAGCAAGGCCAACAGCCGCGTCGACTTCGGCAAGCTGGAGTTCGCCATCCGCAGCGACCTCAACCCCGAGGTGCCGCGCGTGATGGCGGTGGCGCGGCCCCTCGAGGTCGTCATCACCAACTGGCCGGGGGGCGTGGAGTGGCTCGACGCGGCCCTCTACCCCCACGACGTCCCCAAGGAGGGCAGCCGCCAGGTGCCGTTCTCGGGGCGCCTGTACATCGAGCAGGACGACTTCGCCGAGGAGCCGCCCGCCGGCTGGCACCGCCTGGCCCCCGGGCGCGAGGTGCGGCTGCGCTACGGCTACTTCATCACCTGCACCGGCGTGGAGCGCGGGCCGGACGGCGCCATCAGCCGCGTGCTCTGCACCTACGACCCGGCCACGGCCGGCGGGGCGGCCCCCGATGGCCGCAAGGTGAAGGGCACCCTGCACTGGCTCAGCGCCGACGAGGCCGTGCCGGCCGAGATCCGCCTGTACGACCACCTGTTCGCCTCCGACACCCCGGACCGTGAGGACTGGGAGGCGCTGCTGAACCCGAATTCCCTTGAGGTTCTGCAGGGTTTCGTCGAGCCCTCCCTGGCGGACGACGCCGCGGGCAGCCGCTACCAGTTCGAGCGGCTGGGCTACTTCATCAGCGACGCGGTGGACTCGCGCCCCGGCGCCCTGGTCTTCAACCGCATCGTGACGCTGCGCGACTCGTGGGCGAAGCAGACGAAGAAGGACGAGCCGGCGGCCCCGCCCCCGGCCCCCGTGGCGGAGAAGAAGCCGGACACCCGGCCCACGAAGCTCGGCCGCGCCGAGATCCGCGTGCGCATCCGCGCCGAGGACGCCGACCTCGCCGCCGCCTACGCTCGCCTGCAGGCCGACCTCGGCCTCAGCGAGGAGGACGCCGACGTCCTGACCGGCGATCGCGAGCTGGCGGCCTTCTTCGAGGCCACCATCGCGGCCGGGGCCGAGGTCGCCGCCGCCACCCGCTGGGTCGTCAACGAGGTGCTGCGCGAGGTCAAGGATCGCCCCCTCGGCGAGCTGCCCCTGACCCCCGCCGCCCTCGCCGGCCTCATCGGCCTGGTGGACGCCGGGCGCCTCAGCGTCACGGCCGGCAAGGAGGTCTTCGCCGAGCTCGTGGCCCAGGGCGGCGATCCGGCGGCCATCATGGCGGCCCGCGGCCTGGAGCAGCTCAGCGACGCGGGGGCCCTGGCGGCCGCGGTGGACGCGGTGATCGCGGCGAGCCCGGCGCAGGTGGAGCGCTACCGGGGCGGCAACGCCGGCCTCCTCGGCTTCTTCATCGGCCAGGTCATGAAGGCCACCGGCGGCCGGGCCGATCCCGCCGCCACCCGCGCGCTCCTGACCGAGCGGCTCTCCTCCTGAGCGTGCGCCTCCTCCCCCCGGCCGCGCTCCTCGTCGCGCTCGCCCTCCTCGCCCCGCCCGCCCGGGCCGAGGAGCCCCTGGTGCAGTACACGCTGCGCTTCCCCGAGGCGGCCAACCACTACGTCGACGTCGAGGCGGTCATCCCGACCACCGACAACGGGCGCGTGGAGTTGATGCTGCCGGTCTGGACGCCGGGCTCGTACCTCGTGCGCAACTACACGCGGCACCTGGAGGGCTTCACCGTCGACGGGGGCACGGCCAGCCGCATCGGCACGAACCGCTGGCAGGTGGACGTCACCGCCCCCACGCTGCGCGTCCGCTACCGGCTCTACGGGCGGCAGCTCAGCGTCCGCACCAACTTCGTCGAGCGCGACTTCGCCCTCATCATCGGCGCCGCCACCTTCGTGACGCGCGCCGACCTGCTGGCCTCCCCCCACGAAGTCCGGCTGGAGCGCCCCAAGGCCTGGCCCCACGTCGCCACGGCGCTGCCGCAGGCCGGCCCCGACCGGTTCCTGGCCCCCGACTACGACACGCTGGTGGACGCGCCGCTGCTGCTCGGCAGCCTGAAGCGGGCGTGGTTCAAGGTGGATGACGTCGAGCACGTCATCGCCACCCTCAACGCCGGCGACCACTGGGATCCCCGCCGCGCGGCCGCCGACGTGGAGAAGATCGTCCGCGTCCAGCGCGACTTCTGGGGGCGCCTGCCCTACCCGCGCTACCACATCCTCAACCTGCTCACGGGCGGGGGCGGGGGCCTGGAGCATCGCGAGAGCATGGTGGTCATGGGCGACCGCATGGCCCAGCGCGACGCCGACGACTGGCAGAACTGGCTGCGCCTGGTCAGCCACGAGCTCTTCCACGCCTGGAACGTGAAGCGGCTGCGGCCCGCCGAGCTCGGCCCCTTCGACTACGATCAGGCCGTCTACACCCGCTCGCTGTGGATCGCCGAGGGCATCACGTCCTACTACGACCTGCTCCTGGTCCGCCGCGCGGGCCTGGCCGACGACGACGACCTGCTGGCCGGATTGTCCAAGAAGATCAAGAGCCTGGAGACGACGCCCGGGCGCGAGATCCGCTCGCTGGAGGACGCCTCCTACGAGGCCTGGATCAAGCACTACATGCCCGACGAGAACCAGGTGAACAGCACCATCAGCTACTACACCAAGGGGGCGGTGGTGGCGTTCCTGCTCGACGCGCGGCTGCGGGAGGCCACCGGCGGGCAGAAGAGCCTGGACGACCTGCTGCGCCTGGCCTACGACCGCTTCGCCGAGTCGGGCTACACCCCCGAGCAGTTCCAGGCCCTCGCCTCCGAGGTGGCGGGCGCGGACCTGGCGACGTTCTTCGATGGCTACGTGCGCGGGGTCAGCGAGCTGGACTACCAGCCGGCGCTGCGCTGGTTCGGCCTGCGCTTCAAGGCCGCCCCCACCGCCGACGGCGACGCGCCGACGGGGGCGTGGCTCGGGGCGCGCTTCACCCCGGACGCCCACGCCCTGCGCGTGCGGGAGGTGCCCCGCGGCACCCCGGCGTTCCGCGCCGGCCTCAACGCCGAGGACGAGCTGCTCGCCGTGGGCGACCAGCGCGTCTCCCCCAAGACCCTCGACGACCTGCTGGCCCGCCTGCGCCCCGGCGAGCGCGCCACCCTGCTGGTGGCCCGGCGCGACCAGCTCCTGCGCCTGCCGGTCTCGCTGGGCGAGGAGCCCGCCGACGCCTGGAAGCTGTCGGTGGATCCCAAGGCCACCCCGGCCCAGAAGGCCCGGCTCGCCGCCTGGCTCGGCGCGGCGCCCCCGTGAGCGACCTGCAGCCCATCGCGCGGCAGTCGGTGGCCGACGCCGTCTACGGCCAGCTCCGCGACCGCATCCTGGCCGGCGAGCTGGCCCCGGGCGAGGCGCTGCCGGGCGAGCGCCGCCTGGCGGAGATCTTCGGGGTGAACCGCGGCGCGGTGCGCGAGGGCCTGCAGCGGCTGGCCCAGGCCCGCCTGGTGGCGGTGCACCATGGCGGGGCGACGCGGGTGCTCGACTACCGCGACGCCGGCCTGGATCTGCTGTCGGATCTGCTCGCGCGGCCGGGGGCCGGCGTCGATCTCGCCCTCGTGCAGAGCATCCTGGAGATGCGCAACGCCCTCGCGCCCATCATCGCCGGCTTCGCCGCGCGGCGGGGCGGCGCCGAGCTGGCCGCGACGCTGGCCCCGCTGGTGGAGGCCCTCGCGGCGGCCCCCGACGACGCCGCCCGCTACCTGGTGATGCGCGATCTCTGGCAGCAGATCACCCGCGGCTGCGGCAACCTGGCTCTGCGCCTCGCCCTCAACTCCCTGCAGCAGGGCACCGGCCAGCACGAGGCCCAGGCCCGGATGGTCCTGCAGGCCGAGCTGACGGCGCTGGACGCCTGGCGCGATCTCGTCAGCGCCATCGGCGCGGGCGACGCCCCGGCCGCCGAGGCCGCGGCCCGCGCGCTCGTCGCCCCGACCATCGCGCGCGGCGAGCGCCTCCTCGCCCTCCTCAGCCCGCCGAGGACGCCATGACGACCCCCGCCCCCCCGCTCTCCGCCTGGGCCCTCGGCGCCATCACCCACGTCGCCCCGGCGAGCTCGGGCCTGATGCACCAGACGTTCTTCGTGGACGCCGAGGCGGGCCGGTTCGTGGTGCAGCGCCTCCACCACCTGCTGGGCACCCCGGAGATCCTGGCGGACTACCAGGCGGTGACGCGCCACCTCGCGGCCCGCGGCCTGGCGGCCCCCCGCCTCGTGCCGACGGCCGACGGCGCGCCGGTGGCCACGGACGCCGACGGCCGGTGGTGGCGCCTGACGACGCGCGTCCCCGGGACGACCCATGACAAGGTGCGCGGCCCCGCCGACGCCGAGGCCGGCGCCCGGATGCTGGGCCGCTTCCACGCCGCGATGGCCGACATCGACCACACCTTCCTGTCCGCCCACCCGCTGCACGACACCCCCGCGCACCTCGCCCGCCTGCAGGCCGCCCTCGCCGACCCGGCCTACGCCGTCGAGCGGGGCGCCATCGCGCTGGAAGTCGATGAGATCCTTGCGGAACTCCCCGCCCTCATCCTGCCGGCGGACCTGCCGCGGCGGGTGGTCCACGGCGATCCGAAGATCTCCAACGTCATGTTCGAGGGGGACGCCGCCGTCGGCCTCATCGACCTGGACACCTGCAACCGGCACTCCGTGCTGGTGGATCTGGGTGACGCCGTGCGGTCGTGGTGCCGCGATGGCTACGAGGACGAGCTGCAGCGGTTCCACCTCGATCGGTTCGAGGCCATCATCCGCGGCTACGCGGCCACCGGCCTGCCGCTGACGGACCGGGAGCGCGCCCTGCTCCCCGACGCGGGGCGCCTGATCACGCTGGAGCTGGCGGCCCGCTTCGCCCGCGACTCCCTGGAAGACCACTACTTCGCCTGGGACGCGACGCGCTACGCCGACCGCCGCACCCACAACCGGGCCCGGATGCGCAGCATGCTGTATCTGGCGCGGGACATGGCCGCCCGCCGCGACGAGGCGGCGCGGATCGTGGCGCGGCTGCTGGGCTAGCGCTGCTGGGCTAGCGCTGCGAGACGACGCGGTCGGCCATGAGGGGCACCTTGATGGTGTCGCCCACGGCCAGGCTGTCGAGGTCGCGGCTGGGGTTGTAGTGCCGCATCACCCACAGGGGCAGCCGGCCGTTGCGGCGGGCGATGCCCAGCACCGTCTCGCCCCGCTCCACCTTGTGCTCGATGACGCGGTGCACGCCGCCGCGCTGCTTGAAGAAGCGGTCGATGCGGCCCTTGCTGAAGGCGGCGCGGGCGGTCTCGAACTTCGCCTGGGCGGCCGCGTCGAGCTCGATCTTGAGGCGCTGGCCCACGTCGATGCGGCCGTAGGGATCCAGGCCGTTCTGCTCCGCGATGGCCTCGGGGATGACGCCGAGCCAGCGGCCGTACAGGGCGAGGCTCTCGCCGGAGCGGACCTCCACGACGTAGGCCTGGCGCGGTCTGAGCTCCGTCGCGGCGACCTCTTCCAGGGCCAGGCGGGCGGGCTCCATGGCCTCCACCACGATGGCCTCGGCCATGACGCGGTCGGCGGCGGCCTGGAGGGCGCCGCCCAGCTCGGGGTCGCCGGAGCAGGCCGGGAGGAAGGCGAGGAGCAGCGGCAGGCGGAGCAGGTCGCGGTGGCGCATCGGGGGTCCTCCTGAGCGTTGCGCCCACACGCGCGCCTACGGGTGCGCAAATGTAGGCAATCGAAATCCAATGGAGTATTGGACGGATTCGACGACTCGTCAAAAAAACACCGCGACCTCCAGCCGAAGGCCAGCCCCGTGCGCCGTAGTCTCAAGGCCCTCCTTATCGTGCTGGCGCTGACCAGCCTCTACCTCGGCCTCTGGCCCGTGCCCGTCGACCCGGTGGCGTGGGAGGCCCCCAAGGCCCCCGGCCTCGTCGGGGCGTTCGCCGTCAACGACCGGCTGCGCAGCGCCGACCAGCTCCCCCTCGACGGCCACGAGGGCCCCGAGGACGCCGCCCTGGGCCCCGATGGCCGCCTGTACCTGTCCACGCGCAGCGGGCACATCCTGCGGACGGACGCGCACGGCGAGGGGGCCAGCGTCTTCGCCGACACCGGCGGCCAGCCCCTCGGCCTGGACTTCGCGCCCGACGGCCGGCTCATCGTCGCCGACGCCTACCGGGGCCTGCTGGCCATCGACGCCGCCGGCACCGTCTCGGTGCTGGCCACCGAGGCGGACGGCCTGCCCATCCGCTACGCCGACGCCGTGGCCGTGGCCCCCGGCGGGCGCATCTACTTCACCGACGCCTCGACGAAGTTCGGCGCGGAGGCCTGGGGCGGCTCCTACCCCGCCAGCCTGCTGGATCTGCTGGAGCACGGAGGCCACGGGCGCCTGCTGGAGCACGATCCCGTCTCGGGCGCCACGCACACGGTCGCCAGCGGGCTGCAGTTCGCCAACGGCGTCGCGCTGACGGACGACGGGGCGGCGCTGGTGGTCGAGACGGGCAACTACCGCGTCGTGCGGGTGGAGCTGACGGGCCCGGCCCGCGGGCACCTGACGCCCATCCTGGAGAACCTGCCCGGCTTCCCCGACAACCTGCGGCGCGGGCTGGGCGGGCGGTTCTGGCTGGGCCTCGTCTCGCCACGCAACGGCATCGTGGACGCCCTGGCCGGCTGGCCGCGCCTGCGATCCGTGGTGCAGCGGCTGCCGGCCTTCGTGCGCCCCAAGGCCGAGAGCCACGGCCACCTGGTGCAGCTCACCGCCCGCGGCGAGGTGCAGGCGTCCCTGCAGGATCCCGAGGGCTACGGCTTCGTCACGGGGGCCCTGGAGACCCCCGAGCACCTGTTCATCACCAGCCTGCGGATGGCCACACTGGCCAGGATGTCTTCGAAATCTCTTGGCTTTGAGGGGCCGTAGGAGGTTTGTGCGTGTTCGCCTGTGACTTCTTGACCGGCGAGCGGTTTGCGGGGTATCGCCTCACCAGCATCGCGGTCTGTGGACCGACAGAAGGAGCGAACACGAGATGAGTGGGTTCGGGGGACGACGTCGCGGCCGCAAGGCCCTCCTGGGCGCCATGGGCGCCCTCCTGGCCACGCCCGCCCTGGCCGAGGATCGCTTCGAGCTGGAGAACTTCCGGCCGATGCCCAACCAGGGGGATCACTACCTCAGCAACATGTCGGCTCGCCCGACGCCCCACGGGCAGTGGACGCTGGAGCTGTTTGGCAGCTTCGCGGACGACCCGCTGGTGGCCGTGCGCGCCAGCGACGACGAGCGGCTCGGCTCCATCGTCAGCTCCCAGCTCGTGGGCCGCCTGCTCGGCTCGGTGAGCCTCTGGGATCGCTTCGAGCTGGGCCTGGACATCCCGGTGATCGCCTCGCAGGACGGCGACTCGCCCATCCCGGGCCTCGCCGACAGCGAGCTGCCCGAGCACGATCTGGGCATCGGCGACATTCGCCTCGTGCCCCGGCTGACGCTGTTCAGCACCGAGACCCGCACCGATCCGAGCGGCTTCTCCATCGCGCTGGCCGCCGCCACCTACCTGCCCACGGGCAACGCGGCCAACTACCAGGGCGAGGGCGGCGTGCGCGTCGAGCCCCGCCTGGCCATGGACTACGCCCTCAAGAGCGGCGTGCGCATCAACGCCAACGCGGGCTACATGCTGCGCCCCGACCACCAGGCGTTCCGCAACCTGGAGGTCTCCGACACCCTCACCTGGGGCGCCGCGCTCGACCTGCCCCTGGGCACCCCCAAGGTGCACCTCGTGCCCGAGGTCTTCGGCGGCGCCGCCCTCGAGGGCGACAGCATCGACGCCGAGGAGATGCCCATCGAGGTGGTGGCCGGCCTCAAGATCCTGCCCACCGAGAGCTTCATCATCACCCTCGGCGGCGGCGCCGGCGTGGTGCAGGGCTTCGGCACCCCCGACTACCGGGCCTTCTTCGGCCTGAGCTACCGGCACCAGCCCGACAACGACCCCGACGGCGACGGCATCCTCGGCGACGCCGACCAGTGCCCCGACGAGCCCGAGGACAAGGACGGCTTCGAGGACGCCAACGGCTGCCCCGACCTGGACAACGACCAGGACGGCATCCCCGACACCGCCGACCAGTGCCCCAACGAGGCCGAGGACAAGGACGGCTTCGAGGACGAGAACGGCTGCCCCGATCCCGACAACGACAACGACGGCATCGAGGACGCCGCCGACCAGTGCCCGCTCGAGGCCGAGGACAAGGACGGCTTCGAGGACGAGAACGGCTGCCCCGACCTGGACAACGACCAGGACGGCCTCGCCGACAAGGACGACAAGTGCCCGATGAACCCGGAGGACAAGGACGACTTCCAGGATCACGACGGCTGCCCCGACCCGGACAACGACAACGACGGCATCGTCGACGCCGACGACAAGTGCCCGCTCCAGCCCGAGACGTTCAACGGCGTGGATGACCAGGACGGCTGCCCCGATCAGGGCGGCAAGGTCAAGCTCACCTGCGAGGAGATCACCATCGGCGAGCAGGTCTTCTTCGACACCAACAAGGCCACCATCCGCAAGGTCTCCTTCGACCTGCTGGACCAGGTGACGTCGGTGCTCAAGAACGCGAAGTTCGTCACCAAGGTCCGCGTGGAGGGCCACACCGACGACCGCGGCAAGGACGAGAAGAACAAGAAGCTCTCCCAGGACCGCGCCGAGTCCGTGCGCAAGTACCTGATCGACAAGGGCATCTCGGCGGATCGCCTGGAGGCCGTGGGCTACGGCGAGGAGCGCCCCATCGCCACCAACAAGACGGCCGTCGGCCGCCAGCAGAACCGCCGCGTGGCCTTCACGGTCACGGAGCGCAGCGGCGACTGCAAGTAGCCCGCCCCCTCGGCGCGCGCCGCCCGCGCGCGCGCCGCCCTCGTTTCCGCCTCTCAAAAGTGACACGGCCGCAGAAATGCAGCTACGATGCGCGTGTCGGGGTGGAGCGTCATGCAGGATCCGCTGATCGGTGCCGTGCTGGGGGGTCGCTATCACCTGGTCTCCATCGTGGGCCAGGGGGGGATGGGGATCGTCTACCGGGCCGAGGACATCCGCCTGGCCCACCGCCCGTGCGCCGTGAAGCTCCTCATGGGCACCTCCATGGATCCCGAGGAGGGCGCCCGCTTCGAGCGCGAGCTGGCCATCATCTCGCGGCTGCGCAGCAACCACGTCGTCCAGGTCCTCGACACGGGCACCGTCGACGGCACCCGCCGCTTCATCGTGATGGAGCTGCTGGAGGGCATGCCCCTCGAGGCGCTGCTCAAGCACCACGGCAGCCTGCCCCCCGCCCGGGCCATCGCCATCACGAAGGGCGTGCTGGCGGCCCTCGCCGACGCCCATGAGCACGGCGTCGTGCACCGGGATCTCAAGCCGGCCAACGTCTTCATCAGCCGCTCCCGCACCGGCCAGGAGGTCGCGAAGGTCCTCGACTTCGGCATCGCCAAGGACATGCGCAGCACCGGCACCGAGCTGACGGCGGCGAGCATGCTCATCGGCACGCCCAAGTACATGGCGCCCGAGCAGTTCCTCAAGCACGGCGCGGGGCCGACGACCGACCTCTACGCCGTGGGCCTGCTGCTCTACCAGATGCTCGCGGGGCGGCCGCCCTTCGTGGGCGAGGATCCGGTGCCCGACTCCATCGGCGTGATGCCGCCGGAGTTCCGGGTGGGCTGGCTGCACGTCAACCAGGCGCCGGCCCCCATCGCCGTCGATCCGACGCTCTGGGACATCGTGTCGGCCCTGCTGGAGAAGGACCCCGCCCACCGGCCCGCCGAGGCCCAGGCCGTCATCGAGGCGCTGGTGGCCTGGGAGGGCACGCCGGCCTTCAGCGCGGGGGATCCGTCGGGTCCCATGCCCTTCCAGCCCCAGGAGATCTCGTCCACCACCGGCTTCCCGGTGCTCGGCGAGAGCCTCAACGTGGCCGGGCCCCCCGAGCGCGAGGGCGGCGCGGGCCTGCGCATCGCCCTCGGCCTGGTGGCCGTGCTCCTGGCCGGCGCCGCCGTCTGGTACTTCCGGCCCGTCGACGCCACCCAGCCCACGACGGAGGGGCCCCGCCGCGCGGTGGGCGAGGGCATCTGCGTGGACGTGGTGAAGACGGATCCGCCGGGCGCCCGCGTGCTCCAGGGCGAGAACGCCATCGGCCTGACGCCGCTGGAGATCGAGCGCCCCTGCCGCGAGGTCTGGCAGGTGTCGCTGTCGGTGAAGGGCTACGAGGACCGGATGCTGACCCTGCGCGGCCGCAGCCCCCGCGAGGAGATCTCGGTGCCCCTGAAGCCCGAGGCCGCCCGCGTGGAGGCGCCGGTCACCGCCGCGCCGCGGCCCCAGCTCCCCGTGGCCCCCAGACGGCGGTGCCCCGGCGACAGCCGCGCCGCGCCCGCCGCCCCGCACCGCGGCCCCGCGCCCAGCGGCCCCGCGACCCAGGCGGCCCCGCGCACGGCCGCCCCGCGCCCCGCCGCCCCCGCACCGCGGCGGCCCCGCGACGCGCGCCGCGCCGGCGACCGCCTCGCCCCTCCCGTTCTAGCGTCGATGCTGCGCATCGAGGGCGTGACGCGCCGCTACGGCACCTTCACCGCCGTCGACGACCTGAGCCTGCACGTCCCGGCCGGCCGCATCATGGGGTTCCTCGGCCCCAACGGCGCCGGCAAGACGACGACGATGAAGATGATCGTCGGCCTGGGCCGCCCCACCCGGGGGCGCATTCTGGTGGACGGCGTGGACGTGCAGCACGATCCGCTCACGGCCAAGGCCCGGCTGGGCTACATCCCCGACCGCCCCAACCTGCCGCAGCGGCTCACGGCGCGGGAGTACCTGTACTTCATCGCCGGCCTGTACCGGATGGACGCCGCCGACGCCCGCCACCGCGCCGAGGAGATGCTGGCCCTCTTCGGCCTGGGCGACCGCGCGACCCACCTCATCGAGAGCTTCAGCCACGGCATGAAGCAGCGCCTCGTGATGGCCTCGGTGCTGCTGCACCGGCCCCGGCTGCTCGTCGTCGACGAGCCCATGGTGGGCCTGGACCCTCGGGGCGCCCGGCTGCTGAAGGACGTGCTGCGCGCCGAGGCGGCGGCCGGGCTGACCGTGTTCCTCAGCACCCACACCCTGGAGGTGGCGGACGAGGTCTGCGACGAGGTCGCCGTCATCGACCGGGGGCGCCTCATCGCCAGCGGCAGCCCCGCCGACCTGCGCATCCACGCCGGCGCCGTGGGCCGCACCCTGGAGGAGGTGTTCCTCCGCCTGACGGCCGAGGAGGCCAGCCCCGCCGACACAAATGTGTGAAACCAAAAGAAAACAAGACGTTGCCGGCGGGCCTCGGCGGCTGAGCGGCGCCGGGGGTCTCTCCCGAGACCCGCGTTGCCCATCCGGACGAGCGCATGATAGTTTCCCGCACGAAACCGCGGCGGGATGGGGTCGTTGAACCCCATGTCCCCGGGATCGGCGTACGAGGCGTGATGAACGACCAGCAGGTGAGCTTCATCGGGCAATTGCTCGCAGACCGCTACCTCGTCGAGCGCAAGCTCGGCCAGGGCGGCGTGGGCACCGCCTATCGAGCCGACGATCGGCGCGAAGGCCGGCCCGTGGCCGTCAAGATCTTCAACCCCGGCATCGAGCCGGGCGACCCGGCCACCGAGCTGCTGCTGGGGGACGCGCGCACGTCGGCGCGGCTGGTCAGCCCCAACCTGATGCCGACGCTGGACGTGGGCATCCACGCCGATCGCTTCGCGTACGTGGTCGAGCCGCTGCTGGCGGGGCGCAGCCTGGAGCGCCGGCTGGAGGAGGAGGGGCCCCTCCCCCCCGCGGGCGCCGTCCGCGTGGCCATCGAGCTGCTCGCGGCCCTCGAGGTCCTGCACCGCGCCGACCTGCTGCACCTCGACATCAAGCCGAGCAACGTCTTCCTGGTCGCCGACCCCCTCGGCATGGAGCGCGCCGTCCTGTCGGCCGTGGGCACCTGGCACGTCCTGGCCCTCGACCAGGCGCCCGCCAAGGCCACCGGCACCTGCCTGGCCCGGCCCGAGTACGTGACCCCCGAGATCGTCTCGGGCAAGCCCCTCGACGCCAGCGCGGACATCTACCTGATCGGCGTCCTGCTCTACGAGATGCTCACCGGGCGGCCGCCCTTCCCGGGCACCAACTTCAAGGCCACCGCCCGCCGCCACGCGCTGGAGAAGCCCGTCAGCCCCAAGCTGGTGCGGCCCCAGGCGCGCATCACCGATGATCTCGACGCGCTCGTGATGCAGTGCCTGGAGAAGACCTCCAAGCGCCGCTTCGCCAACGCGACGGCCCTCGCCCGGGCCCTGGAGACGCTGGCCCAGGCCGGCTTCCCGGCGGCGGGCGACGCCTCGCGGTTCCGGGCGACGGGCGCGCCGGTGGCGGTGGAGGCTCCGAGCGGGCCGTCCCCGGCCGATCTGGCGCGCGAGGCCGCCGAGGCCGCCGAGGCCGCGCGCCTGGCCGCCGTCGCGGCTGAGGCCGCCCGCGCCGCGGCCGCGGCCGCCGAGGCCGCCCGCGTCGCGGGAGGAGGCCGCCCGCGCCGCCGAGGCGCCGCCCGCGCGGCGGAGGAGGCCCGCAAGGCGGAGGAGGCCCGCAAGGCGGAGGAGGCGGCGAAGGCCGCCGAGGCTGCGAAGGCCGCCGAAGCCGCGAAGGCCGCGGAAGCTGCGAAGGCCGCCGAAGCTGCGAAGGCCGCCGAAACCGCCAAGGCCGCGGAAGCTGCGAAGGCCGCCGAAGCCGCCAAGGCCGCGGAAGCTGCGAAGGCCGCCGAAGCCGCCAAGGCCGCGGAAGCTGCGAAGGCCGCCGAAGCCGCCAAGGCCGCGGAAGCTGCGAAGGCCGCCGAAGCCGCCAAGGCTGCCGAAGCCGCCAAGGCCGCGGAAGCTGAGAAGGCCGCCGAGGCTGCCAAGGCCGCGGAAGCCGCCAAGGCCGCGGAAGCCGCCAAGGCCGCGGAAGCCGCCAAGGCCGCGGAAGCCGCCAAGGCCGCGGAAGCCGCCAAGGCCGCGGATCCCCGGGCCAGCACCGGCAGCCGCAAGCAGAAGGGCAAGCAGTCCCAGCAGCAGCGCAAGAACCAGGGCAAGCGCAACACCCGCAGCGATCTGCCGGTCGTCGCGCCGGCCGCCCCCGCCGAGGGGCCCAGCGACACCGTCGTCGATCAGCCCGCCTTCGGCGCCCAGACGGTCGTCGACGCCCCGGCGCGCCTCGACGTCTCGGCCCCGGTCGAGCCCAAGGCGGCGCCCGCCGACAAGCCCGCCGAGAAGGCCGCCGACAAGCCCGCCGAGAAGGCTGCCGACAAGCCCGCCGACAGGGGCGCGAAGGCCCCCGCGGCCCGCGCCGCGGCCGCCGATGCCCCCGCGGAGGGCGACGACTGGTTCGTCGAGACGACGGAGCAGCTCGAGGCCAAGCACGCCCGCCTGTCGGTCTACCACTTCCAGGAGGAGAAGGAGCGCAGCCTCTTCCCCTACGTCCTGGGGGCGCTGATCGTGATCCTCGCGGTCGGCCTGCTGATCTACCGCGCCACCTCGGATGACGGGCCTACGAAGCCCGACGCGGCGCCGGTGGTCACCCACGTCGGCGCCCAGGCCGACGCCGCGCGCCCCGCGCCGGACGCCGCCCGCCCTGTCCCCGACGCCGCCGTCGCCTCCGAGCCCGACCCGGACGTCGGCAAGCGCAACGCCCCCGACGCGGCCGCCGCCGCCGCCGGCACGGCCGAGCTCGAGAAGCGTGTCCAGGCCGCCTTCGAGGCCCACCGCCTGACGGGCGCGGACAGCGTCGCCTCGCTCGTCCCCGCCCTGCGCGCGGCGGATCCCGAGAACACCGTCGCCCGCACCGTCGCCGCCCGCGCCCGTGACGCGCTGCTGGTGGAGAGCCGCGAGCAGGTGAAGACGGGCGGCTTCGACGAGGCCCGCGAGGCCGCCCGCCAGGCCCTCGCCCTGGTGCCCGGCGATCCGGCCGCCCAGTCCCAGCTCGCCGCCGTCGACGCCGCCGATCAGCAGGCCGCCGCGGCCGCCGCCCAGGCCGACGAGGCCGCGAAGAAGGCTGCCGACGAGGCCGCGAAGAAGGCCGCCGACGAGGCTGCGAAGCTGGCCGCTGACGAGGCCGCGAAGAAGGCCGCCGACGAGGCCGCGAAGCTGGCCGCCGACGAGGCCGCCAAGAAGGCCGCCGACGAGGCCAGCCGCAAGGCCGCCGAGGAGGAGGCCGCCCGCAAGCGCCAGGCCGACGAGGAGGCCGCCCGCCGCGACGCCGCCGAGGCGCTGCGCAAGGCCGAAGAGGCCCGCCGCGCCGCCGCCGCCGAAGAGCAGAAGAAGGCCGCGGACGAAAAGAAGAAGGCCGCGGACGAGAAGAAGAAGGCCGACGCGGAGAAGAAGCGCCTGGCCGACGAGCAGAAGCGCCAGGCCGCGGAGGAGAAGCGCCGGGCCGCCGAAGAGAAGAAGAAGGCCGCCGCCGAGGAGCGCAAGAAGGCCGCCGCCGAGCGCGAGAAGAACGCCGGCCAGGTCCGCACCCTCGTCTCCCAGGGCGACAAGGCCGCCGCCGCCGGCAAGTGGGCCGACGCCCGCAAGGCCTACCAGGACGCCCTGAACCTCGACGGCGGCTCCGCCGGCGCCCTCGCGGGCCTGAGCGAGGTCGCCTTCCAGCAGAGCCAGTTCGCCGAGGCCGCCCGCTTCGGGGAGCGCGCCGTCCGCGCCGCCCCCCGCAACGCCGACTACCGCGTGCGGCTGGGCATGGCCTACTTCAAGCAGAGCCAGTACCCCGCCGCCCGCGTCGCGTGGGAGGAGGCCCTGCGCATCCAGCCCGGCCACCCCACCGCCAGCAAGTACCTCGAGATCGTCAAGAAGCGCATGGGCGGCTGAGGACTACCCCTGGTCGGCTCTACCGACCGGTGCTAGGCTCCCCGCCATGCGAAACACCACCTCCGTCGTGCGCGCCCTGGCGTGCTTCTCCCTCCTGTTCGCCGGCCTGACCGGCTGCAACCAGGGCGCCGCGCCTGCCGACGCGCCCAAGGCCGACGCGCCCAAGGCGGATGCCCCGAAGGCGGACGCCCCCAAGGCCGACGCGCCGAAGGCCGACGCCCCCAAGGCCGACAACACCGACACGATGGCCAAGGCCGCCGCGCCGGCGCCGGCCGGTGGCGCCGCCCAGGCCGCCCCGGCCGAGCCGACGGTCACCCTGCTGGAGGCCGGCGCCGCCCCGCAGCAGACGCTGCGGCTCAAGCTCAAGCAGGGCGACTCCATGACCGCCGAGATGGTCATGAAGATGAAGATGAAGATGAACCTGAACGGCATGCAGCCCCCCGAGGTGCCCCTGCCCCCGACCCGCATGCTCATGAAGATGGAGGTCATCGAGGCCACCGCGGATCGCTTCGGCTACACCTTCGAGGTCACCGAGGCCGCCCCGATGGAGACCCCCGGCGTGCAGCCGATGGTCATGAGCGCCATGGAGAACGCCCTCAAGGGCGCCGTGGGCCTCAAGGGCAAGGGCGCGGTGGATCACCGCGGCATGAACAAGGGCGCCAGCTTCGAGCTGCCCCCCAACATGGACCCCCAGACCCGCCAGCTCATGGACGGCATGCGCGACGCCGTCGGCCGCATGTCGGCCCCCCTTCCCAACGAGGCCGTCGGCGTGGGCGGCAAGTGGAAGGTGGACCAGACGCTCGAGCAGAACGGCATGAAGGTCAACCAGACCGCCACCTACACCGTGAAGTCCATCGACGGCGACAAGGTGAACCTGGGCGTCGAGGTGGCCATGGAGGCGCCCGCCCAGGAAGTGAAGGCCCCCGGCATGCCCGAGGGCGCCAAGATGCACCTGGAGAGCCTCACCGGGAAGGGCACCGGCAACACCACCCAGAACCTGACGCAGCTCCTGCCCCAGCTCGCCGAGGTCCAGGTGGACACCGCCATGAAGTCCATGGTCGAGGCCATGGGCCAGAAGCAGAACATGTCCATGGAGATGTCCATGGACGTGACCATCAAGCCCGCCGGCTGACGCCCCCGGGCGCCGGCCGGCGCCCGCCCGATTCCCCTTTCAGTACGCTGCCTTGTGCACGCCGGCCACGGCCCGGCCCGACGGGTCGGCGCGCCCGCGGAAGCTCGGATCCCACGCCAGCGCGGCCGGAGTGCTGCACGCCACGCTCTCCGCGACCGGCACCGTCCCGGCGGCCTGCGCCTGCGGGAAGTGCCCCTCGAAGATCTGCCGGTACAGGCAGGCCTCCTTGGTGAGCGCCGTGCCCAGCCGCACCTGCGCCTCCTCCAGCGCCGCGTCCGTGATCACCGCCTCGGCGTGGGCCCGCAGCCCGTCGATCCAGCCGTAGCCCACGCCGTCGCTGAACTGCTCCTTCTGGCGCCACAAGATGTCGTCGGGCAGCCACCCCTGAAATGCCGTCCGCAGCAGGTGCTTCTCGATGCGATCGCCGCAGAGCTTGTGCCGCGCCGGGATGCCCATCGCGTGATCCACGAACGCGGTGTCCAGGAACGGCACCCGCGCCTCCACCCCCCACGCCGCCATGGACTTGTTGGCCCGCAGGCAGTCGTACAGGTGCAGCTGCTGCAGCTTGCGCACCGTCTCCTCGTGGAACGCCTCCGCCCCCGGCGCCTTGTGGAAGTACAGGTAGCCGCCGAAGAGCTCGTCGGAGCCCTCCCCCGACAGGACCATCTTGATGCCCATCGCCTTGATGCGCCGGGCCATCAGGTACATGGGCGTGCTGGCCCGCACCGTGGTCACGTCGAACGTCTCCAGGTGCCAGATGACGTCGGCCAGCGCGTCGATGCCCTCCTGCACCGTGAACTGGAAGGCGTGGTGGGCCGTGCCCAGGAAGGCCGCCGCCCGCGCCGCGGCCTCCACGTCCGGCGAGCCGGCGAGGCCGATGGAGAAGGAGTGCAGCCGCGGCCACCAGGCCCGCTCCCGCCCGCCCGACTCCACGCGGTGCTCGGCGAACCGCGCCGCGATGGCCGCCACCACCGACGAGTCCAGCCCCCCCGACAGCAGCACGCCGTAGGGCACGTCGCTCATCAGGTGGCTGCGCACGCTGTCGATGAGCGCCTCGCGCAGGGCCGCCGGATCCGCCGGCGCGTCGGGCACCGCGGTCGTCCAGGCCCGCGCGTACCAGCGCCGCGGGGCCGCGTCCCCCTTGCCCATCACGTGGCCGGGGGGGAAGAGGTCGACGGTCTCGCAGATGGCCGCCAGCGCCTTGAGCTCCGACGCGACGTGCAGCACCCCCGCCGCGTCCCGCCCCAGGTAGAGCGGGATGATGCCCAGGGGATCCCGCGCGATGAGCCAGTCCCCGGTGCCCTTGTCGTAGAGCACGAAGGCGAACATGCCCCGCAGGTGGTGCACCAGCTCGGCGCCATGCGCCCGGTACAGCGGCAGGATGACCTCGCAGTCGGAGTCCGTCTGGAAGGCCCAGTCGGGGAACCGCGCCCGCGTCGCCTGGTGGTCGTAGATCTCGCCGTTCACCGCCAGCACGAGCTGGCCGTCGGCGCTCACCAGGGGCTGCGCCCCGTGCAGCGGATCCACGATGGCCAGGCGCTCATGGGCCAGCGCCACCCGCTCGTCGACGTAGAGCCCGCTGTAGTCCGGGCCGCGGTGGCGCAGCAGCCGGGCCTGGGAGACGGCGAGCGAGCGCGCCGCGGCGACGGGCCGCTGGTGGTCAAGAACTCCAAAGATTCCGCACATTTTCGTCCCTCCCTGCGCCCGCCCGGGGGCGCGCAGGGAGAGATCCGCCGGACGAGCGCGTGTCTAGTCGGCGTTGTTGTTGTTGCGGCAGATCGTGGCAGCGGAGGGCGCGACGGCGGTGGTGCGGGTGCGGGTCACGGCGTCCTCCTCCACGGCGACTTCACCGTAGCGAGGCGCACCGCGGCGGCGCAAGTCCGATTCACGAGCCCTTGCGGAAGCGGATGTGCATGTGGTCGTCGTGGCCCTTCCAGTGGCGCACGATGCCGTACAGCCGGTGCGCCGGGCGCGGGTACTGGAACCACTGGGCCAGCAGGTTCGCCGACACCTTCTTGCGCTTCGCCTCCTCGTAGAGCAGCGCCTGGATGTCGTGGTCCACGAAGATGAACTGGACCTCGCCGGTCTTGAGGAACTCGTGGATGAGGGCCCACGTCCGCGGCACGTCGATGGAGTCCTCGGTGCCCTTCACGAACGTCTTCTCGTGCCCCTTGCCCTTCTTGTAGACCCAGCCGATGTCCACGTCCCGGCCGTCCTGGTGGGACACATGGCCGGAGATCGGCCCGCCCGCCTTCTGGCTCAGGTCGCCCATGACCACCGTCGGGCCCTTGGACCGCTGGCGGTAGCGCTCGAAGACCTTCTGGATGAGCTGCACCGACTTGCGCGTGCCGTACGTCCGGTCCTTGCGCTTGATGTAGAAGTGCTGGGGCATTGTGCGCAGCCGCGTCGCCGACTTGAGGCTGTCCCGCTCGTCCTCGGGCAGGAAGTCCGAGAGCACCTCGCCGTCCCGCCAGATCACCAGCACCGTCCGCCCCGCGCCGAGCTTCGCCCGATCCTGCAGCTTGTGCTCCTGGAAGTCCCAGAGCTCGTCCTGGGAGAGGTCGAACTTCTTGGCGATGCTGGCGAAGGTGTCGCCCTTCTGCACGGTGTACAGCTCGTGGATGCGCTCCCGCGGCGGGATGAGCGGGCAGACCTGCAGCTTCTGGCCGGGGCGGATGCGGTCGATGCTCTTCACCCGCCGGCGGTTCCAGCGCTTCAAGTCGTCGACGGTGACGCCGTAGCGGCCCGCGATGGCCCCCGCGATCTCCCCGGGCACGATCTCGTGCTCGTGGATGGGGCTCTGGTAGTCGCACATCCGGGCGTTGCGGCCGTCCTTGCCCTTCTTCTTGCCAGCGTCGCGCTTCGCGGCCTTCCCGCTCTTCTTGCCGGCGTCGCGCTTCGCGGCCTTCCCGGCCTTGTCAGCCTTGTCGGGCCGGGCGGCCTTCTTGCCGGCGTCGCGCTTCGCGGGCTTCGCCGGCTTCTCCGCCTTCTTGCTGGCGTCGCGCTTCGCGGCCTTCCCGGTCGTCTTGCTCGCGTCGCGCTTCGCGATGGCGCCCTTCTCCGGCGCCGCGGGCGGCGCGGCGAAGGCGGCGCACGCCAGCAGCAGCAAGAGGGCAGGCAGCAGGGCTCTCATGATCCGGTCCACCAACCTCACCGATCCGCCGCGTATTCCGTCGGGACCTGCGTTCCCACTATCATGCGGCCTCGCTCCCTCTTGGCACTGGCCCGGAGCAGATTGCAAGGATCACAGGAGGCCTGGCCCATGCAGCGCGCGACCCTCGGCCCCGTCGAGCTGGCCTACGACACCGCGGGCGACGACGGCACCCCCGTCCTGCTGATCATGGGCTTCGCCGTGCGCGGCAACGCCTGGCGCCGCCAGATCCCCGCCCTGTCGGCCCAGCACCGCGTCATCTGGTTCGACAACCGCGGCGTCGGCGACACCGTCGCCCCCCGCCGGCCCGTCTCCATCCGCGCCTTCGCCGACGACGCCGCCGCCCTCCTCGACCACCTGGGCGTCGAGCGCGCCCACGTCGTCGGCATCTCCATGGGCGGGATGATCGCCCAGCACGTCGCCCACCGGCACCCGGACCGCCTGCGCAGCCTGACCCTCATCGCCACCCACGCCGGCGGCCGCCGCGCCGTCCTGCCCACCGCCCAGGGCCTGCGCCTCTTCCTCCAGGCCAACTTCGACCGCCGCCAGCGCGGCGACGCCCTGCTCAACCTGCTGATGACGCCCGAGTTCCTGGAGACGGCCGACCGCGAGCGCATCAAGGCCGACCTCGCCGAGGAGCTCGGCATCCGCTCCGGCCTCGCGCGCCTCGGCCAGCTCGGCGCCGTCCTCTCCCACGACATGCGCCGCCACCTCCCCCGCCTCGGTCAGGTGCCCACCCTCGTCATCAAGCCCGACCGCGACGTCCTCATCCACCCGCGCAACTCCGACCACCTGGCCCGGCGCATCCCCGGCGCCCGCCTCGTCACCGTCCCCGACGTGGGCCACGGCCTCCTGCGCGAGCACCCGGGGCACGTCAGCGACCTCCTGCTCGGCCACTTCGCCCAGGTCGACGCCCAGGCCTGACCCGCCCCCGATCAGAAAGTCCTTGACGCCTCTCCCATGTCTCGCGAGACTGCGAGGGTCGGTCGTCTCCCCATGACTCATCTGGAGGTCCTGGTGTTCGCACCCGAAATCCACCGCGCTGTCGGCACTGGTCACGCCCCGCGTGCCCGGATCCTGCAGCGCCCCCTGGCCGGGGTGAAGGCGGCAACCTCCTAGAACGACTGGACTATCCAGCGTTCCGGCGGCGCCCGCCCTCCCCCTGGGAGCGGCGGGCGTTCTCGTCTCTGGCCCCGCTCGTCGCGCACCCGTCGCGCCTGATCCCAGGCGAACGGGCGGGGTCTGTCTCATGGGATCATGACTGTGACTGCGACCGACACTCTCGGTCGGGCCGGGCCAGTGGCCGGCGTCGGCACCCGGTACACCGCCCGGGGGGGCCGCCGTCGCGGCATTGCTGCTTGGGGGTTCGAGTCCCCCGGGGCCGAGAGGTCGCGGGGCGGCGGGGGGGGCGCGCGGGGGGGCCCGGGGGGGGGGGCGCCCCCCGCGCGGGGGGCCCCGGGGGGGGGCTCGGGGGGGGGGGGGGGGGCGCCGCCGCGTGGACACCATAAGGTTTGCTCAAGGCCTTCCGGTGTTTGCACAACCCCGTTGATCCGCGCCGCGGGCCGGCCCATCCTCCCGCCATGCAGCGCGACGGCAACCTTTTCGACGACGACGCGCCCCCGGCCACCGGGGAGCGCTTCGAGATCCTCTGCCGGGCGGCGGGCGTGCGCATCGAGCGCATCGTCAGCTCCGCCGTGCCGGTGCCGGGCACCTACGTCCAGGACTGGGACGAGTGGGTCGTCCTCCTGCGCGGCGAGGCCACCCTGGTGATCGCGGGCGAGGAGACGGCCCTCGTGGCCGGCGACCACCTCTTCCTGCCGGCCCGCGTCCCGCACCGCGTGGAGCGCACGACCGCCGGGGCCCTCTGGCTGGCCGTCCACCTGGAGGGCGAGTGACGCGCATCGCAGCCCTCGGCCTGGCGCTCGCGGCCTGCGACCCCGCCGTCGGCCCCGCCCCCGACGTGACCGAGGCCGCCGCCTGCGCCCCCGGCGACCTGGACCACCCACAGGCCCTCGCCTTCCTGGGCGACACCCTCGTCGTCGCGAGCACCGGCTACGCCACCCCCGACTGGGGCACCGGCCGCGTCACCTTCTTCGACGTGGACGCCAGCCGGGCCACCGCCGTCCAGGAGACGGCGTGGCAGAACCCGCAGGGCCTCGCCGTGCACGACGGCCGCGTGCTCGTGGCGAGCACGGGCGTCTACGACTTCTCGGGCAGCCTGCCCCGCATGGCCACCCCGGGCGGCATCGAGATCGTCGACCCCGCTCACCCCCGGGACGGCGCCCGCACCATCCCCCTCGACATCGGCCCCGACGGCCGCGCCGGCGGGCCGGTGGACGTGGTGGTGGTCGGCGACCGCCTCTTCATCTCGTCCGGCATCGCCCCGCGCGTGCATGTCTATGATCTCGCTCGACAAGTCTGGGTGCGTGGCCCCTCGGATCCTGTGGTGTACGGCGACGGCGACCTGGGCCTGGGCACCCTCGCCACCGACGGCCGGCGCGTCGTCCTGGTCGACTACAACGCCGATCGCCTGCACCTGCTCGACGCCGTGACGGGGGAGCCGTGGGCGTGCAGCGTCGACCTGGGCGAGAGCCCCGAGCTGGAGGGGGCCAAGGCGCCCGTCATCGTGGGCGACGACCTGTACGTGGTGCTGGACCAGGCCGGCCTCGTCCGCCGCGTCCGCCTGCCCGCCGACGCCGCCGACGCCTGCCCGGGCCTGCGCGCCGAGACCGTGGCCGTGACGGGGCTCCTGCCCAACGACCTGGCCGTCCGCGACGACCGGCTCTACGTGGTCCACTCGGGCGACAACAACATCCAGGTCCTCGACCTGGCGACGTTCGACCCCGTCGACCTGCACGTCCTGCCGCCGGGGAGCAACCCGTGGCAGCTCGTCTTCCACCCCGGTCGCCCGCTCGCGGCCGTCTCGGAGTGGCAGGCGAGCGGCGTGACGCTCATCGACCTCGCCGACGGCCACCAGCGCCGCCTGCGGTGCGACGCCGAGACGCCCCCCGTCGCGGCCCCGCCGGCCGGACCCGACCCCATCGGCGAGGCCCGCCTGGCCGACGAGGTCCGCGCCGCCCCCTCGGCGGGCGACGGCCCCTTCCGCGACCCCTTCCGCGCCGTCAACGGCGTGCGCGGCGGCGGAGACGCCCAGGGCGGCCTCGACGTCTTCTCCCTCGGCACCACCCCGGACGTCGACGACCACGTCGTCCTGTGCTGGTCCGACGGCCCCATCACCGCCGGCCCCGGCCCCGAGCTCGTCGTGTTCGAGAACCCGTTCCAGGGCTTCGTCGATCCGGTCATCGTCGAGGTCTCCGCCGACGGCGAGGCCTGGGCCACCTTCCCCCATGACTACCGGGGCGACGACGAGACGCGCTACGACCCCGATCCGGCCCTCTGGGTCGGCTTCGCCGGCGTCACGCCCGTCCGCTTCCACGCCGAGGACCACCGCGTCGATCCCTTCGACGCCGCCGCGGCCGGGGGCGACGCCTTCGACTTCGACGACCTGGACGCCTCCGACGCCGCCGCACGCGTCCGCGCCGAGGGGGCCGCCTGCGTGCGCCTCGTCAGCGCCCAGGCCCGCGTGAACCCCGACTCCGGCCAGGCGTTCCCCGTCGCCCCCGTGGCCGACGGCGCCGACATCGACGGGGTGTACGGGCGGATCCGCTGATCCGCCGCTGGGCCCTCGGGCTGCTGCTGGCCGCCCCGACCACCGCCCCCGCCGAGGGGGTGCGGGTCGTCGGGCACGGCGACGCCGATCCCACCGCCGCCGACACCGTCCTCGTCCTCGACGACGACCCTCGCTTCGCCCCCGACGTGGCCTCGACCCTCGATCTCGCGGCCGGCGCCACCGTCCGCCGCGGCGCCGAGACGACGCTGAGCCTGCGAGGCGCCGGCGGCCACCAGCTCCGCCTCTTCCTCGACGGCATCCCCCTCGACGACGGGCGCGGGGCGGCCCTCGACCTCGACCGCCTGCCGGCGAGCGCCCTGGCCTCCATCCGCATCCGGCGCGGCGCCGCGGCGGCGACGTTCGGCTCGGGCGCCCAGGGCGGCGTGGTGCAGCTCCACACCCACCGCCGCCCCGTCCAGCGCCTGCGCCTGCGCCTGGGGGCCTTCGGGGAGCGCGCCGCCGACGCCGTCGTGGCCGATCGCCTGGGCGCCGCCGACCTGCTCGTCGCCCTCGGCACCCAGACCAGCGCCGGCGACTTCCCCTACGTCGACACCAACGGCCAGCCCCGCACCCGGCAGAACAACCGCCGCGCCCGGCTCGACGGCCTCGCGCGGGCCCGCGTCCCCCTCGGCGCCGCCGGCGGCCTGACGGCCCTCGCGGCCGGGCAGATCGGCGCCCGCGGCGAGCCCGGCCTGGAGCAGTTCGAGCAACCCGACGCCCACAGCGACCACGACCAGGGCCTCGTCGGCCTGGCCTGGACGGCCGATCGACCCGCGGGCCTGCCGGCCGACGTCAGCGTCCAGGCCTACGCCCTCCGCCGCCGCTTTGACTTCGCCGACCCCGCGCCCGCCTTCGCCGGGGCCGCCCGGGCCTTCCGCCTGGACGACGCCGCCCGCGGCGCCCGCTTGACGGTCGATCCCGCCAGCACGCCGACCCTCCAGCCCAGCCTGGCCGCCGAGCTGCGGCACGAGCGCGCCCGCACCGTCACCGCCGGCGGCGAGCGCCCCGGCGAGCGGGACGAGGCCCGGCTGGCCATCGCCGCCGCGGGCAGCCTGGCCTGGCAGCCCGTCTCCGCGCTCACCGCCCAGGCCACCCTGCGCGTCGACGACACCGACGCCCGCGACGCCCTGCTCGTCCCCGCGGCCGGGCTGGCGTGGTCGCCCTGGCCGGCCCTGACCCTGCGCGCCAACGCCGGCCGGCTCTTCCGCGACCCGGGCTTCGACGAGCTGTACTTCGAGGCCACCGGCCTGCGCGGCAACCCCGACCTGCGCCCCGAGGACGGCCTCGGCGCCGACATCGGCGCCACTTTCTCCTTTCAGGACGGCAGCTTGTCGTTGACCGCGTTCACCCAGCGCTACGACCGGCTCATCCTCTTTGTGCCCGTGAACGCCTGGCTGATCGAGGCCCGGGACGACTTCCAGGCCCGGGCCGACGGCCTGGAGTTGGAGGTCAGCGCCCGGTGGGGCATCCTCCGTGGGCGGGGCGCCGCCCTCCTGCAGCGCACGACCCTCGACGACGGGCCGCCCCTGCCCTTTCGCCCCGAGGCGGCGGCGACGGCCCAGGTCGCCCTGGCCCTCGGCCCCACCGACGTCTTCGCGACCCACCACGCCCAGGCCAGCGTCACCAGCGACCGCTTCGGCCACCGGACGCTGCCCGCCCGGCACCTGCTCGACGTGGGCGTCGCCGCGGCGCTGGGGCCCTGGCGGGTGGTGGCCGAGGTGACCAACAGCCTCGACGACCGCCGCGTCCTCGACGCCATCCAGCAGCCCCGCCCGGGCCGGGCGTGGCACCTGGGCCTGGCGTTCTCGCCCTGACCCGCGGGCCTCAGCAGCCCTCGTCCACTCGACCGTCACCGTTGTCGTCCTGGCCGTTGCCGCAGATCTCGCCGTTGGCGCCGCACAGGCCGTTGAGGCAGGCCTGGCCAGCGGGGCAGTTCGCGTCGACCATGCAGGCCTGCGGCCCCGCCTGGCACGCGCCGCCGACGCAGACCTGACCCGGCGGGCAGGCCACGCCTTCGCAGGCCCCACCCACCGCCACGCACCGCCCGTCCACACAGGCCTCCCCAGCGCCGCACGCGCTGTCGTCGACGCAGGCCAGGATGCCGCAGCCCTCGTCCACCGCCCCGTCCAGGTCGTCGTCCTGGCCGTTCGCGCAGATCTCGCCCACGTTGCCGCCCCCGCACAGGCCGTTGACGCAGGCCTGGCCCGCCGGGCAGTCCACGTCGGCCCGGCAAGCGCCCCCACAGCCCTCGTCGACGCGGCCGTCGCCGTTGTCGTCCTGGCCGTTGCCGCAGATCTCCCCAGCCGGGTTGGCCGCCTGGCAGCGCTGGTTCACGCAGACCTCGCCCGCCGCGCACATCTGGCCCGCGCAGGCGCAGCCCTCGTCCACCAGCCCGTCGCCGTCGTCGTCGCGGCCGTTCCCGCACCGCTCCACGGCCACCGCCCCGCAGACGCCGTTCAGGCAGCCCTGCCCCGCGGGGCAGTCGGCGTCCACCGCGCAGCCCAGCGCTCCGCAGCCCTCGTCGATGCGGCCGTCGCCGTTGTCGTCCTGGCCGTTGCCGCAGATCTCCCCATTGGGATCAGGCCCCTGGCACACGCCGTTGACGCAGGCCTCGCCCGGCGCGCAGACGACGTTGCCGCAGGCGCAGCCCTCGTCCACCACCCCGTCGCCGTCGTTGTCGACGCCGTCGCAGACCTCCCCGCCCCCCTGCACGCAGCCTCCGTTCACGCAGACCAGCGCGCCGGGGCACTCGGCGTCCACCATGCACAGGCGCAGATCGCAGCCCTCGTCGATGCGCCCGTCCCCGTCGTCGTCGCCCCCGTCGCCGCACAGCTCCCGAGCGCCCTGGGCGCACCGGCCGTTCAGGCAGATCTGGGCCGCCGGGCAGTCGGCGTCGACGTTGCACGCGTCGTTGCAGCCCTCGTCCACCTCGCCGTCGCCGTCGTTGTCGAAGCCGTCGCAGATCTCCTCGCCCACCAGCACGCACTGACCCTCGACGCAGCGCCGGTTCGGCGGGCAGGCCGCGCCCTGGTTGCAGTCCAGGGCCGGGCAGCCCTCGTCCACGAGCCCATCGGCGTCGTCGTCCACGCCGTCGCCGCAGACCTCCGGCCCCGGCGCGCAGTCTTCGTCCACCTCGCCGTCGCCGTCGTTGTCTACGCCGTCGCCGCAGATCTCGGCCGCCGGATCGCAGCCCTCGTCGACCACCCCGTCGCCGTCGTCGTCCGCGCGGTTGCCGCAGGCCTCCTCGTCGAGGGGCAGGCAGGCGCCATCGATGCAGCGCATGGTGGGCGGGCAGGCGGCCTGGGGCCCGCAGCCCGCGGGATCGCAGCCCTCGTCCACCTGCCCGTCGCCGTCGTCGTCTACGCCGTCGCCGCAGATCTCGTCGGCCGGCTCGCAGCCCTCGTCCACCTGCCCGTCGCCGTCGTCGTCCTCCGCGTTGCCACACTGCTCCGCCACCGCGTCGCAGCCCTCGTCGACGCGGCCATCACCGTCATCGTCCACGCCGTCGCCGCAGACCTCCGGCCCCGCTGGCTCGCAGCCCTCGTCGACGCGGCCGTCGCCGTCCTCGTCGTTGCCGTTGCCGCACCGCTCCTCGGCCTGCTCGCCCATCGCCGCGTCGGTCTCCCCGACGTCCGCGTCGGACTGGATGCAGCCCGAAAGCCCCAGCACCGCCAGCACCGCGCCCAGCCCCAGCCATCGCCTCATGATCACGTCCTCGAAGTGGTGGTCTGCCCGGTAGTTGGGGTCGACCCCGCGAATCCGTCAGGGAATTTGATCGACGGCCGCCCGGACGCCGCCGCCCAGCAGGCTGTCGGGGAACCGCGCCGCGAAGGCCTCGGCGGCCGCCCGCGCCTCGTCGTGGCGGCCCGCGAGCACCAGCGCCCGGACGGCCAGGGCCTCCCGCTCCTCCACCAGCCGCCCCCGCGGGAACCGCGCGCGGTGGCCGTCCACCCCCCGCAGCGCCTCCGCCCCGTCCCCCCGGCGCAGCGCGGCCGCCACGCCCGCGAGCAGGGCCCGCTCCGCCGCCAGCGGCTCGTCCTGGGGGACGGCCGGCGCTGGCGCCGGGGCCAGCGTCGTGGCCGGGGCCGACGCCGCGCCCGTCGTCGGCGCGACGGCGGGTCGAGGCGCCTCGGTCGGCGCCGTGCGCGTCAGGAGCAGCGCCCCCCCGCCCACGGCCAGCCCCACCGCCCGCCCCACCTTCGCCACCACCCCCACCCCCGACCTTGGCCGCCACCGCCCCCTTCGCCGCCGTCGCCCCCGTCGTCACACCGCCATCGCCGGGGGGCAGCGCGAGGGTGCCCGCCACCCGCCCCCAGACGCGGGCCTGGGCGTCATCGTCGGGGCCCGGGGCCGCCCGCTCTGCCGCCAGCAGCTCGCGAAGATCCTGATCATCCAGGGGATTTTCCGCGCTCATCGTGCCTCCCCGCCCCGAAGTCGCCGCACCGCGTCGGCGAACCGCTGCCGCGCCACGCGCAGCCGGGAATACGCCGTGTTCAGCGGAATCCCGAGGGCCTCCGCGATCTCGGGCGCCGTGGCGCCATCCAGCTCGGCCATGACGAAGACCACCCGCCGATCCAGATCGAGGGTCTGCAGGGCCCGGTGCACCAGGGCCCGGGCCTCCTCCGCCGCCACCGCCTGCTCGGGGCCCGGGGCCGGGCACGCCGTCGCCGGATCCACCCCGAGCTGCTCGCGGTGGTGGCGCGCCCGCCGCCGCTCATCCGCCGCCACCCGCCACGCGATGCCCGTCAGCCACGGGCGCAGCGGCCGCGCCGGGTCGTAGTCCGCGAGCCGCCGATGCACCACCACGAAGACCTCGTGGGCGGCGTCCTCCAGGTCGCGCTCGGCCACCCCCAGGCGGCGCAGCGTCAGCCAGACGTGGCGAAACCCGGCGTCGTAGAGCGCGCGGAAGTCGGCGGTGAGCAGGGCGGCGGGCACACCTCGTAGTTGGGGCGGCGCGGCCGCGTCCGTCACGGAAAGTCGCAACCCCTGGATGTTCATGGAGAAACCGCCAGGCCCAGGCCCCCGAACCCCACGATGGCCGGCGTGACCCAGGCCGCCTCGCCATCCACCCGCAGCCGCGTGGCCGCGAGGGGCGCCGCCACCTCGCCGAAGAGGCCCAGGTGCCAGCCCCGGGCCAGGGCGACCTCGGTGCGCAGGCGCAGACCCAGGGCGAGCAGCGGCGTCCCGGCCTCGCGGTTGATGGCGAAGCCCGCGCCGCTGCCCCGCTGCCAGCCGGCGGAGGCCGTGGCGCAGGCGTCCAGCGGACCGAAGCCCCGACACCCCAGGCTCGCGAGCGCCCAGGCGTCCGCCTGCACCTGGCCGGCCCCGGCGTCGGCCGCCGAGGTCGCCAGCCAGCGGCCCTCGACGCCCAGGCCCCAGGCGCCCAGGCTCGCCTCGGCCGAGAGCGCCGCGCCGCCGGTGACGGGGCCAGGCGTCGTGCCGACGTCCACGAGAGCGCTCGCCCGCAGGCGCCACGGCGAGGCCGGCTCGACGACCACGCGCGCGGCCAGCGGCGGCGGCGTCGGCTCGAGCGTTGGGGGCGGCGCTGGCGGCGTCGACGGCGGTGCAGCGGAGGGCGGCGGCGGAGGTGGCGGCGGCGGAGGTGGCGGTGGCGGCGGCGGCGGCGGCGGAGGCGGCAGCGGCGGCGCCGGCTCGACGACCCGCGCGACCACCGCCTGGCGCGCGCGTCGGCGCGGCGCCGGCCGCACCGCCGGCCGCACCGCGGGCGCTGGCTGCACCACTGGCGCGGGCGGCGCCGGCGCCACGGTGGCCAGCGGATCCAGGGCCACCGCCAGCGTCAGCGCCACCGCGTCCAGTAGCGTCGTGCAGTCGACCCCCCGCAGCCGTCGCACGCCCCCATCCAGGCGCACGGCCGCCGCCAGCCCGCCCTCCACCGGCTCGACGCGCACCGTCGCCACCCGCGCCGCCGACGCCCCGCCGAGCGGCTGCCCCAGGACCGCCGCCGCGCGCTCCGTCACGAACGCCGCCCCCGGGCAGCCGGGCGGGGCCTGCACCTCCACCCGCACCCCGGGCGACGCGATCAGCCAGAGGATGGCCCAGACGCTCACCCGCGCTCCTCGCCTCGCTGCACAGCGGCATCCTGCGCGACGGAGGCCCTTCCCTGCACCCCCGTCGAGGCGGCGCCCCGCGAGGCGCGCCCGCAACCCGTCGACATGCATCGACTTTCCGGACACGCTGGCGACATGGAAGGCTTCGTCATCCGCTCCCGCCTGCTGGCCGCCGCCCCGACCGTGTGGGCCCGCGTGACCACCCCCGCCGGCATCAACGCCGAGCTCGGGCCCTGGCTGCGCATGACGACGCCGGCCCCCCTGCGTGGCGCGACCCTCGACGACCTGCCCCTCGGCGAGCCCCTCGGGCGGGCGTGGCTGCTGCTGTTCGGTGTGCTGCCCGTGGAGTGGGACGCCCTGCGCCTGGAGAGCCGCGCCACGTGGGCGTTCCAGGAGGACTCCACCATGCTGACGCTGCGCCGCTGGCGGCACGGGCGCACCGTCGAGGCCGACGGCGATGGCTGCGTGGTGACGGACCGCCTGGCGTGGACGCCGCGCCTGCCCGGCGTCGGCGTCTTCGCTCGTCGCCTCGCGCCGGCGCTGTTCCGCCACCGCCACCGCCGCCTGCGCGCGACGTTCGGGGGCGAGCCCCTCCCCTGAGGCCCCCCGTCAGGCCGCCAGGGCCTCGACCCCGTCCAGCAGCGCCCGGGCGCGCGCCCGCGTCGCCACCAGGCGCGCGTCCCAGCAGGCCCCCCACTCCGCGTCCGTCAGGCGCCCATGCGCCCGCAGCGCTCCGGGATCGGCCGCCGCGACGAGGGGCGCCACCGCGCTCGACGCCGCCGTCGGCCGCACCACCTCGTCCAGGCGCGCGAGGGCCCGCTCCACCGCCGCCGCCACCCGCGGACCGCCGACGTCGAGGGCCCAGGCCAGCACGTCCCACGAGAACTCGGCGTGATCCCGCTCCTCGCGCGCGATGCGGCCCAGCACGTCCCGCGTCACCGGCTCCTGGCACGCCGCCTCGCAGGCCGCGGCCACGTCTGCGTTGAAGTCCTCCAGCAGGCAGCCATCACGCAGGCTCTCCTCGGCCAGCACGACGCGAGCGTCGCCCGTGACGTCCAGCCCGCCCAGCAGCAGGTCGGGCATCGGCTCGACGGTGTGGGCGCGGCCGCCGTAGCCCGCGGCCAGGGCGAAGCACCGCTGCGCGTGATCGATCTCCTCCATCGCCGCGCGGTGGGCCCCCACCAGCAGCGCCGCCGGCGCCCCCGTCGCCGCCAGCATCCACGACACCCGCGAGAACGCCGGCACGCTGGCGTGCTCCTTCTGCGCATCGTGCAGCCACAAGGCCTCGAGCGCCCGCCGCGTCGCCGCGTCCAGCCCCGCAGCGTCCGGCCGGCCGCCCGACGTCCAGTCGGCGCCCACCCGCAGCTCCGGGTGGAGCTGACGCCCGCGCACCCGCAGCGGCCGCCCCCACGCGCCGCCCAGCGCCATGCCGCCGCCCACCATGGACACGAGCAGCAGGCCACCGCCGACCCCCGCGAAGCCCACCAGGATCATCAAGACGCCCAGGACGATGTCGCGCGTCCGCACCCAGCCCCCCGCGCGGCGAGCGTCCCGGAAGAAGAGCACCGCCACGACGAGGCTGTAAACGATGTGCACCGCCCCCAGCACCAGCGCCGACATGAAGTCACCGAAGGCGAAGAGCAGCAGGAAGGGCAGGCCGAGGGTGATGGGCGTCACGGCGGCCAGCCACCGCGTGATGGTCCGGGGGGGAGCCTGATCGGGCATGAGGAGATCCTCCAGGGTCGTCGCGCCGAGCGTGCGCCCTGCGCCAGGGCCCGACAAGGCCGTCGGCCGGACGAAAAAAAGTTCGGTCGCCAACCCGCTGAATTCACACGCCTTTCGCGAAACGCGCCCAGCAACGGCGAAAAAAGTCTGCGACACGCGCCGCGACTGACCGATGAGATGGTGCCTCGAGCGCAGCGACGCCCGAGGCGATCAACCCCGCGCCTGCCCCGGCAGGCCCCCGGAGGAGACCATCGCCATGCGCTCGTCGACGCTGTCCCTGCTCGCCCTCATCGCCTTCGCCGCCTGCACCGAGGCCGGCCCGCCGCCCTTCGGGGCGCCCATCGAGCTGCGCGACGCCGCCGACGTCCCGCCGGACGAGGGCCCGCCCGACGCCGAGCCTCCGCCGGACGCGGGCCCCACCGCCGACGCTCCGACCCTGCTGGAGGTCGATCCGCCCCAGAGCGTCTTCCTCGGCGGCCGCCAGCGCATCGCCTTCACCTGGCGGTCGGAGGCCCCCCTCGTCGACGTGCGGGCCTGGGCCGTCGACGGCCCGGAGGACGACGCCGGCCGCCCCGTGCCGGCGCTGGACCGCGAGGACGACGCGACCTGGCCCTTCGAGCTGCGCGTCGACGAGGGCCCGGGCGAGACCGTCTGGCTGCGCGTCGAGGCCTTCGACGCCGCGGGGGGCCACGCGCGGCGCCGCTTCCAGTGGACGGCCGGCGAGCACCTGCAGGGCGAGGTGGTGCCGGGTCCCGCCGCCGGCATGGACGTGCTCATCGAGCAGGAGGGCGACGGCGACCGGGCCTGGCGGCCCCTGGCCTCGGCCACGACGGACGCCCAGGGGCGCTTCGGCCTGATCCTCCCCCCGGGGCTCGGCGCGCTGCGCCTGACGGCCACCCCCACGGACGCCAGCCTCGTCGCCGACCTGGAAGGCGAGCGCGCCCCGTGGGGTCGCACCGTCATGCAGACCGTCGTGCCGGCGCACCGCAAGGACCGCCCCGTCCTCGTCTCGCCCTGGGGTGACCTGGCCTACCGCCTCGCGCTCAGGGACAGCGTCGAGGAGGGGGGCCGCCTCGCCGAGCGCCAGGCCCCGCGCCTGGCCGCCCTGAGCGCGCACTTCGGTCTGCTCTCCTCCGATGGCGTCGTCTTCGGCCCGGTCTACGACCCGGCCCAGGTCACCTTCGCCGCCTTCGACGAGGACACCCGCCTGCGGACGCTCGCGCTGCGCTGCTTCCTCGGGGCCAGCGCGGCCGTCGGCGGCCACGAGCGCCTCATCGAGCGCCTGCGCGACGACGCCGAGGACGGCCGCATGACGGGCCGGTGGGTGAACCAGCGCGTCGAGGCCGACCCCATCCGTCGCGACCTCGCCACCGGCTGCGACCTGCCGGTGGCCGCCGTTCGGGAGGCGCTGCCCTTCCTCAACCACCTGATCCACAACGAGGATCCCGTCCTCTTCGGCGAACCCGAGGCCGCCCGCGGCCCCGACCAGCCCCCGACGGTGGCCCTGGCGCTGCGCGAGGAGGAGGGCCGCGTCGCGCGCCTGGAGGACGGCGCCTGGGCCATCTCGGGGCCCGTGCTGGTGCGGGTCGAGGGCGCCGACGACCGCCCGTCGTGCGGTGACGTCGAGGCCGACGTCGACGGCATCGCCGACGCCCTGGAGGTCATCGACCAGTCCCGCCCGTCCTTCTACCGCCGCGTCGCGACGTACCGGATCGATCCCGCCCGCCTGGCCGCGGCCGACGGCCAGACGGTGCGCGTGCGCGTCCGCCTCACCGACGGCGCCGGCCAGACCACCCAGCAGGTCGTCGCCCTCGTCCTGGCCCGCGCCCCCGTGGCCCCCGTCGTCCGTCCCATGAGCGACGCCTTCCGCACCAGCCCGACCACCTGGCACACCCGCAGCGCGGTCGCGCAGCCCGTCGCCGCCACCGTCGCGTTCGGCGCCCTCACCGACCTCGAGCTCACGGTCGATGGCGTCCCGGTGCCCGCCGTCCGCGCGTTCGGCCAGGAGCGCCACTACACCCTGCCCATCGACGCCTGGGCGGAGGGCCGCTACCGGCTCGTCTGGCGGGGGCTCGACCTCTTCGGCCGCCCGTGCGAGGCGGCCCGCGACCTCGTCGTCGACCGCACCGCCCCCGCCGTCACCTGGCTGGCGACGCGCTACGCCGACGAGCGGGCCGCCACCGTCGACCTCACCCCCGATGGCCCCGTCCTGCACCTGCCCGCCCAGGACGTGGAGGTCGGCCCCGACAGCCCGCAGCCCATCCCCGTGCGCAAGCTGGGCGACCGCCTCGGCGCCGACGACGCCAACCTGCCCGAGCTGCGCTGGCGCCTCGACGACGCCGCCGGCCTCGACGACCTGCGGGTGGAGGTGGAGGGCGGCGCGCCGCTGCAGCGCCAGGGTGACGAGTGGGTCCTGCCCATCACCGGCGCCCTGACCGGCTTCGATCGCGACGGCATCCCCCGCGGGGCCCTCTGGCCGCGCGAGGCGCTGCACCTCGTCGTGGAGGACGCGGCCGGCAACACGACCACCGTCGCCCTGCCCACGTTCGTGGCCGAGCCGGCCGTGCCTCCCCTGCACGTCGCGCCCCTCGAGGCGGCCGGGCCCGCCTCCCTCGCCGACGTCCGCGACGCCCGGGGCCCGCAGGTGGTGGGGCGCTGGCGCGTCACCAACCCCTGGCCCCAGCCCATTCGCCTCGGCCTGCCGGCGCCGGGCGAGCTGCAGGTGGTGGGCGAGACGGCGCTGCGACCCGCTGGCGGCCAGGCGGATGTGCTCGGCCCGGGCGTCGTGGAGGGCGACCAGGTCGTCTTTCGCCGCCCCGGCCAGATCGAGCGCTACGTCCGCCTGGGCTGCCTGGCCGCCGACGCCGGCCGCATGGGCGAGGCCGCCGAGATCATCGAGGGGCCCCTCGACGCCCTGCGCTACCAGATCCACGTGTACCGGTGCCTCGACCGCCAGGGGGAGGGCCCGCTGACCGGCGAGGCGCCCCTGCTGCTGGGCTGGGAGGGGGAGGTCCCCGCTCGGGCCTTCGGCGACTACGCCATCGGGGCGGGCGAGGCGTACACCGTCGTCGCCACGGCGGAGGGCTGGGATCTGCGGCATGGCCACCCCGCGCTGGCCGACCAGCTCGGCGGCCAGGCCGCGGGCCTCGACCACGCCGTGTTCCTCGACGCCGACGACCGCGCCCGCTACCTGCTCTACCAGCCCGACCGCTGCGTCGCCCTCGGCCCCTGCGAGCACGGGTACTGGCTCACCCGGCGGGTGCGGGCGCTCATGGCGCTGCGCCTGGGCCACGGCCCCATGGCGCTCCTGACGGGCTCCCTCAACGGCCCGGTCGATCGGCCGCTCGCCCTCACCGAGGCCCGCGAGCTCGTGGTGGCGCCGTAGCCCGCGGTTGTGCGCCCCGCGCCGGGCGTGCCACCTTGGGCGCAAAGCCCGGGAGTCGCCCATGTCGCGCTTGCTGCCGCTCCTCGCCGCCGTGCTCGCCACGCCGGCCCTCGCCCGCGACGCCCGCCCCTCCTGGGCCGAGCAGATCGCCGCCCATGGCGGGCCGGCCGCCATCCTCTGCGGCCAGGCGGGCGTGCTGGCGCGGGTCGGCGGCGCCGACGTCTGGCTCTCGCGCCACCCGGCCGACTGGTGCTACGCCGACGCCCACGGCGACGTCGTCTGGTTCGGCGACGCCCGCAAGCGCCAGGTCCTCGCCCTCGACCTGCTGGGCGACGCCGACGCCACCGTGGTGGTGAAGGGCGCCCTGCCCCGCTTCGCCATCTACTGGCGCAACACCCCGAAACCCATCGCTTTTCTGCAGCAGTTCAGCAACGACACCCACTGGATGGGGCTCGAGGTCGACGGCCCCCGCGTCGTCGTCTACGAGGGCAACCTGGCCTTCACGCTGCGCGACGGCATCCTGACGCGCGACCGCAAGCGGGCCCGCATCAAGGACGCCACCTTCCTGCGGCAGCTCGCCGAGCGCAGCGCCCGCAAGGCCCCCGCCGCCCTGCCGGCCTCCCCCTGCCCCATCGGCCAGCCCGTCCCCGGCCTGCCGCCCCGGCTGCCCGGCTGCGACGACGCCTCCCTCTGCGGGCGCGTCACCGCCTCGGTGGGCAGCACCCCGCTCTGCCAGGTCCTCGTCCGCCAGAGCTGCGGCGACACCTGCACGGCCCGGGCGGTCCTCTGGAACGCCGAGACGAAGCGCTTCGACAGCGTGGGCGGCGTGTTCCCGGTCTACAACCCCGACACCGACACCCTGGCCGTGGGCGACTTCGCCGATCCCGAGTGGGCCCTGGCCAGCGACGACGGGCAGCTGCTGCTGGCGGACGGCGCCCTCTACGATCGCGCCGGCAAGACGCTGCACCCGGGCCTGGGCGCGGGGCCGGGCGGCTTCTACGGCCACGCCCCGGCCCGCCTCACGCCCGAGGAGGCCGCCGCCCGCTACGCCGAGGGCCTGGCCGCGCTCAACGCCTGCCGCGACGGCGAGCACTTCCGCGCCGGGTGCGTCGCCGGCCCCCTGGCCACCCTGCGCCAGGCCGCCGAGGCGGGCCAGATCGACGCCGCCTACGTCCTCGGCAGCCACCTCTTCTCCAGCCGCTTCATGGAGGCCGGCGCCGACGCGAAGAGCCCCACCGACCGCGCCGACTACCTGGACGCCCTCACCTGGATCACCCGCGCCGCCCACGCCGGCCACCCCAAGGCGAAGACGTACCTGCCCCCGGAGGTGATGGCCGTCCTGCTCACGGGCGAGGCCCCCCAGGCCGCCCTGCCCGAGCCCTTCAACGACTTCCCGCTCCCGTGGCTGCTCGCCGCCGCCCGCGCCGGCAAGCCCGCGGCGCGCCAGGTCCAGATCGCCTGCACCATCCACGTGGCCACGCCGGACGGTCGAGCGCTCGTCTCCAGCCCTCGCGTCGGCACCCTGCTCGGGCGCCCCGCCCTGTTCACGCTCGAAGAGGGCGGCGGCGAAGGCCAGCCTCCCCTCTCGCTGCGCATGGAGCTGACCCCCAGCCTCGACGCCGCCGGGGCCCTGCAGGCCGGCGGCACCGCGAGCCTGCAGGTCAGCGACGCGACCGCCCTGCCCCACCCCATCGCCCCCACCGCGACCCCGCAGATCACGCTGCGCGCCAGCGAGCAGAAGGCCTTCGACGTCGCCTGCACCGTCGCCCCGGCCGAGTAGCCGGGCGCGCCGTCAGCGCGGCCCGCCCAGGTGCGTGCGGAAGAAGCCGAGGATGCGCCCCTGCAGGCTGCGGGTGACGGCGGCGTCGGCCACCATGTGCGTGAAGCCTGACAAGGGCAGGAAATCATGGACCTTTCCGGCGCGGAACAGGGCGTCGGAGAGCTTGAGGGCGTGCAGGAACCAGACGTTGTCGTCCTGGGTGCCGTGCACCAGCAGCAGCGGCCGGGCCAGCCGGTCGGCGTAGGTGAGGGCGGAGCTCTGGTCGTACGCCGCCGCCTCGGCGTCCGGTAGACCCAGGAAGCGCTCCGTGTAGTGGGTGTCGTAGTCGCGCCAGTCCACGACCGGCGCCCCCGCCACCGCGGCGTGGAAGACGTCGGGGCGCAGCAGCGCGGCCATGGCCGAGAAGTACCCGCCGAACGACCAGCCCATCACGCCCACCCGGCTCAGGTCGAGCTCGGGGAGCGCCCGCCCGAGGGCCTGCAGCCCGTCGATCTGGTCCTCGAGCGGCACCGTGATGAGGTCGCCCAGGATGGCCCGCGACCAGACGCGGCCGCGGCCCGGGGTGCCCCGCCCGTCCAGCTTCACCAGGATGAAGCCGTGGTCCGCGAGCCACTGGTCGAAGACCAGCCAGTCCGCCACGCGCCGCACCATGAGGGCGCCCGGACCCGCGTAGACGGAGAGCAGCACCGGGTACCGCCGGCCCGGCTCGAAGCTCCGCGGCCGCACGATCACCGCCGGGTACCGACGCCCCGAGGCCCCCTCGACCTCCCGCCACTCGGGCGTCGGCTCGAAGCCCGGCCGCTCCGCCCTCGACGCCAGCGCCCCGAGCGGCCGCCCCAGATCCCCCAGGCGGGCCACCGTCCACGTGGCCGGACCGCGCTCGGGGTAGAGCACGTGCACCGCCAGGTCGCCGTCTTCACACGTCGCGAGGGCGTGGTAGCCGCTCGCCGAGGTCAACGGCGTCGCCTCGCCCCCCGCCAGCGCCACCTGGAAGAGGTGCTGCTGGGTCGTGTCCGTCCCCCCGCGCACCACCAGCCGGCCGGCCGCCTCGTCCACGTGGTCGAGGCCCCGGTAGCCCAGCGCCGGCGCCGTCAGCGCCCGCTCCAGCGTCCCGCTGGCCGCCCGCAGCTCGAGCTGCCAGGCCCCCTCGCGCTCCGTCGTCCACAGGAAGCGCCCGTCCGCCAGGAACCGCGGCATCTGCCCGTCGAGCTCCACCCACGCCGGATCCGTCTCCTCCAGCAGCGTCCAGGTGTCGCCCGTCCGCCGGTCGACGCCCAGCAGCCGCAGCGTGCGCTGCCGGCGGTCCTGCACCTTCACCACCAGCGGCCCCGCCCCCTCGGGCCAGATCACGTCGGCCACGTACGGAAAGGCCTCGTGATCCCAGCGGATCTCCTGCAGGTCGTGGAGCTGCACCAGGAACAGCCGCACGTCCGCGTTGGCCTTGCCCGGCCGCGGATAGGGCCACGGCTGCACCGGCCGCGCCGGATCCATCGGATCCGCCTGGGAGAAGCGCTCCACCGCGGCCGTGTCGGTGCGCTGCACCACCAGCGACTTGCTGTCGGGGCTCCACCACAGCCCCGAGTAGCGCCCCATCTCCTCCTGGGCCACGAACTCGGCCTGCCCCCACGTCACCGTGGGCTCGTCGGCCCCCCGCTTCACGAGCGTGCGCTGGCTGCCGCTGGCCACGTCCACGAGGGCGACCTGCCCCTCCAGGGCCATCGCCACCGTGCTGGCGTCGGGCGACAGCACCGCGTCGATGGCCCCCTCCGGCCCCACCGCCCGTGCTCTGCCCGTCGCCCGCTCATACAGAAACTGCCGTCCCGAAAGGGGAATCAGCAGGTGCGTCCCCCGCCGCGACACGCTGTAGCGCGCGATGCCCGTGGCTGACAGCCGCATCCGCTCCCGCCGGGCCTTCTCCTCGACGCTCAGCACCTCGGCGCCGCCCTCGAGCAGGTCGGCCGCCGTCAGCAGTCGGCGCGCCTCCCCTTTCGCCGGCTCGAACACGAAGAGCGCCCGCGCCGTGTCCCGCGGCCCCGACTGCAGGTAGAAGACCGCGTCCGGCGCCACCGCGATGCTCGTGGGCGTGCCATTGCGGAACCGGTACGTCGCCGCGTACTGCTCCAGGAACCCCGCATCCGGCGCCGGCTCCGGCACCGACGCCACCGGCGCCGCCCCGCAGCCTGCTAGCAGCAACATCCACCCGACGTAGCGATGCACGACCCCTCCCCGTCCAGGCCGCCATTCTGCGCGCCCGACGCCCCCCCCGACAAGCCAGCCCCCGCCATCGCGGGCGCGCCAGCAAGCCCCTGAAATCCATCCGATTTTCGCCCGACCGGGGAGCGGCGTCAGAACTCCTCGACGCGCGTCCCCACGGCCCCGCGCCGCGCCTCCGACCGCTCGGCCACCGCGGGCCGCTCGTCCTCGGGCACCTCCAGCCGGCCGGCCCCCGGCACATGCGGCCGCACCGTCACCTGCGGCTGGATGTGGACGAGCTGCCCGAGCTTGCGCCGGAACGCCCCGGGCAGGTGGTCATACAGGCAGCCGCGGAACTCCAGATAGAAGCTCGCCTCGCCCTCCCCCCACGGCAGCGGCCTCCGCGGCCCCGTCCACAGGCACAGCTCCTCGAAGCTCGCCTCCGGCGGCGCCGCTCCGGGCGCGAACGCCGTGTGCGCCGCCGTGCCGGGCTCCGAGTAGATGGCCACCCACGTCGTCGCCACCGCCTCCGCCACCGGCGTGGCATAGCCCGACGCCGCCAGCCAGCCCAGCACCGCCTTGATCCCGGCCTTCGGGAGGGTATGGCCACCCCCCTCGCCCACCACCAGCAGGTCGTATCGTGCGCTCATGGGGAGAGGATAGCCCGGCGGAGGGTGGCCTGCCCACCGCGACGGTGGATTCAGGGTGGGGGGGGCCTGGGTGGCGCCAGCGCGACGGTTGTTCCAGCGCGAAGCAGGCCTGCATCACGCCACCGTCACGGTTGATCCAACGCCAAACAGGCCTGCATCACGCCACCGCGAACATTGATTCAACGCCAAACAGGCCTGCATCACGCCACCGTCACGGTTGATCCAACGCCAAACAGGCCTGCATCACGCCACGCCGACATCGGGACCACCGCCGCGCAGGTCTCCCCGACCACCCTGCACTTCGAGTCAGCGCGACCCGCGGCGCTCCGCGCCCGCCCGGCCTCCGGCCGGGCGGGGCCCGCCTCCGGCGGGCTGGCCGCTTCCGGCGGCCCCTGGCGGCTCCGCCGGCTGGACGGCGAGCCGGAGGCCCAGGGCAACGTCGCGGTAGCCGGGGACGAACCAGTACCGGGACGCCGCCCGGACGCGCCTGGCGCTCGAGTACCAGGCGCCGCCACGGGAGACCCGGGAGGAAGCCGCGGTGCCGACCGGGTCGACCTGTGCAGCAGCGGTGTAGGTGCGAGGGCCGGGGTCGCCACACCACTCCCAGACGTTCCCGAGCATGTCGTACAGGCCCCAAGGGTTGGCCGCCTTGAGGCCCACCTTCCTGGTGCCCGCCCGGGTGTGCGCGAGCTGCTTCTCACGCCAGCCGCTGCTGTCGACGCCGTCGTCGCGATCGAAGGACTCGCCGCTGTTGCCGCCGTACCAGGCGAGGGGATGCAGCGCCGGGGCGTTACTCTCGCCGAGGAGCGCCCACTCTCCCGTCCAGATGGCCGCGTCGGTGCCCGCCCGGCAGGCCCGCTCCCACTCGGCCTCCGTGGGCAGGCGGGGCAGGTCGCCGGCCAGGTGCGGCCCCAACGCCGCCATGAACGCGACCGCCTCGTCCCAGGACACCTGCTCGACCGGGCGGTCCACATCTTTGAATCGACTGGGGTTTTCGCCCATGACTGCCAGCCAGAGCGCCTGGGTGACGGGGGTGTCACCCAGCCAGAAGCCCCGCGTCAGCGTCACCTCGTGCTGGGGGCCCTCGTCGCTGTATCGCCCCGCCTCGCCGGCCGACGATCCCATCGTGAACGTCCCGGGCGGGATCCATCGAAGGCGCTGGGTGGCGTCGCCCACCGTCAGCTCGACGAAGGCGCCATGTTCATCCTCTCCCCAGCCCGTCGCCCAGTCCGGGGGGGAGCCCGTCGCCTGCATCGGCGGCCAGCGCGTCATGGTGAGACCTCAACATCGCCAGTGCCTGGCGCCTCCTCCGACTGGACGGCGAGCCGAAAACCGAGGTCATCAAGGCGGGCAGTTGGTCCATGCCAACTCCGGGAGGCAACCCGAACGGCCTCAACAACAGCGCCCCAGCCACCGCCACGAATCACCCTATTGGAAGGAACACCACGAGGTTCTCCCGAGTAGCGCCGGCGAGGGTCCATGCACCACTCCCAGACGTTACCCAACATGTCGTGCAGGCCCCACGGGTTTGGGGGACGCTCGCCGACCGGGTGGGTTCCCACCGTGCCATCAAACCACGCGATAGCTCGCCGGTCAGCGTGACCATCGCGTAGCCACGTGGCGCCGGTCGTTCCCGCGCGGCAACCATGCTCCCACTCTGCCTCCGTGGGGAGGGCTGCGGGACAACCCGCCCCATGCAGCGAGCCCACGAAGTCCTGAACCTCGTGCCAGCTCACTTGTTCGACCGGTCGGTTCAAACCCTTGAAACGGCTGGGGTTCTCTCCCATGACCGCCACCCAGAGCGCCTGGGTGACCGGCGTGTCGCCCAGCCAGTATCCGCAGGCCAGCGTGACCTCATGGGCCGGGCCCTCGTCGTCGTACCGTCCGACCTCATCGTCCGGGGATCCCATCGTGAACCGGCCCGGCGGAATCCAGCGTAGCCGCTGCCGGACCCCCTTCACCTCCAGGTCGGCCCACAGCCCGTACCGGTCCCGACCCACCGCGGCCGCCCAGTCGGGGCGGTCACGCCGCAGCGTGAGGGTGGCGGCGTCCGTCTCAAGCGTCAGCATATCGCTGGCTGGCAGCGGTACCACCGCCTCACCGAGCAGGTACTGCGTCCGCCCGCCGGCCGTGGCCCAGAGCGTCGCGCGGCGGGCTGGCAGCACCGCGACCGGGCTGCCGGGGCTCGTCGCCGCCGAGGGCCAGATGGGCGTGGCTGCCGGCGCGAAGTGCAGCCGGCTCCCGACCTGGCGCACGGCCCAGTACGTGACATCGGCAGGCGCGGGCTCGGTGTCGCGGACAGCCTGCATGTCCAGCGTTTCGGGCACCGGCACACCCGAGCGGCCGGCCTGTACGAGCGCATGCAACCGACCCACGGCCTCGCCCAGCTTGGGGTGCCGGAGGGTGGCATCGGGGAGCCGGCCAGACAGCAACTCGGCCAGGCGTCGCGAGGCTGCGCTCCCCGCTCGCACCGTGCCGCCGAGGCGATCGAGGAAGCCAGCGGCTTCGGCGACGTCGCCGGGGTGCGCACCTTCCGGGTCGACCGCTGCCCAAAGCGCCGTCTCGGCGTGGGCCAGCTCCGGGGGGTGGTGGGAGCGCCACTGATGCAGCAGAGCGATGATGAGACCACGTCTAGCTGCGATGTCCGCGCCGTCATCCTTCAGGAAGGCGAGCGCACGCGCCTGGGCCGCCTCGTCGTGCAAGGCGAGCCCAGAGGCAGCGGCGCGCGCGACGGACGGGTGACGCCAGAGACGAAGCTCTGCCTCCAGGGGCAAGCCAAGCTGGCGTCGGTGGGCGCGCATCAAGGCCGGCTGCAGGAAGAGAGTCAGCGCGGCGAAGTCGAGGAGCGGGTCGACGTCGGGCACAGCCGCGCGGTGCTCCCAGGTCAGCGTTGCCGAATCGCGACGAACCGCCCGGGCGCAGGGCGTCAGGACGACGAAGATCACGCCCCGCCGCGCAAGCTGACGCGCGATGCGCCCCCACACCCGCCTGCCATCCGGCGGTCCGAGGCGGCCCTCGTCCGTCACGGCGAGGACAGTGTCGCCTGCCCGTAGCCCGGGGAGCGCAGGGAAGTCCGGCGGAGTGAAGACCGCGAGCCCGCCGGCTCGGTCTTTGAGAGCCTGGCCGAGAGCTGGAGCGAGGGCGTCCTGGTCGCGCCAGACAGGGGTGAGGTGCTCGCTGCGGTCGAGCCACAAGTGGACCCGCGGCGGAAGCGTGTGCACCGGCCGCCGAGGCATGGGGGCGAGTGGCCGGTGCCGCGCGACCCGGGCCACGGCCCCGGCAACGTCGACCGTACCGCTCATGCGTCCCTGCCGGATGGCCCGACGCAGCCGGGCCCAGAGGCGTGGCCAGGCCGCGAGCGGTCGCTCAGGAGGGCCAGCCAGCAGCGGCCGGCTGCGGGAGGCCTGCAAGTCGGCGGCCGTGAGGCTGGGGGCGGACCTGCTGCTCCTGGGGGTGAGCGGCTCGTGGAAGGCGACCTCCACCAGCGACCAGAAGGCCATCTGTCCGGCGGCCTCGATAGCTGGAAGGGGCTGCCCTTCGCCCACCTGGTCGGCGTCCAAAGAAGGCTCATCAAGGGTAGGCAGACTCTCGTCGACGACCACAACACGCGGTACGTGGGCGAAGCCAAACAGCTCGGCGCCATCGGCATCGCCGGCGCCACCGTGGAGCCAGGTTAGCAGGTCGGCTCGGCCGACCATCCCCATCGATGGAGGCAGTCTTCCCATCAAAGCTCCAGGTGCTTCTTGAGCACGAACTCGGAGAGCTGGTCGAGGAGCACCTTCTGGCCCTCCGCGTCGCCTGGCCGGAGCGTGTCCACCGCCCGCAGCAGGTCGACGAACTCCGCCATGCCCGGCGCGGGCTGCTCCTGCTCCAGCAGCTCCAGGCGGTCGCCCGCGATGATGCCCGCCGCCTTCTTGATCACCATGGGGTCCATCGCCTTGAAGTGGGCCTGGCCCCGCAGCTCCAGGTGGGTGACCAGGCCGTCCCGATCGCGGGGGAGCTCCAGGCGCAGCACCAGGCACCGCCGCACGAAGGCGTCGGAGAGGGGCCGCTCCTCGTTGGTGGTCAGGATGATCAGGGGATCGGGCCCGTCGTCGCCCACCCGGCCGTAGCCCGGCACGTCGAAGCCGCGCTGCCCGAAGGCGTCGAGGAGGGCGTTGGGGATGGCCTCCTCCGCCTTGTCGATCTCGTCTACCAGCACGACGGCCGCCGACGACTTCTCCATCGAGATCGGGACCTTGCGGCCGCAGACCCCGGCCTGGGTGCGGGCCGTCCCCGGCGACAGGCCCCACCACAGCGGCCCGGGGATGATGAACCGCTCCAGCGCCATGGCCGCCAGGGCTTCGTCGGTTCGGACGGCCCCGGCGATCTGGGCGGCGGCCAGCCGGCCGACGTCATCGCGCTGGTAGAGCAGGTCGTGGGGCTCGGTGCGGGCGTCGACCGTCGCGGCCACCAGACCTCGCCCGAGGAGCGCGGCGGCCGCGTGGGCGAGCTGGCTCTTCCCACAGCCGGGGAGACCCCGGACCAGCAGCGGTCGGCGCGCGGCGAGGGCGGCCTTCAGGGCCAGGGCCTCCCGCTTGCCGATGAGGTAGACGCTGTCTCGACCCGGCAGGGCAACGGGCGTGGGCTGCTGGATGGCGTCGAGGGCGTCGGTCATCGATGAGGCTCCGGGGCGGGGTGGCAGGCGCGCAGCAAGTGCTCGATGCGGTCGTTGAGGTCGTACTCGGTGTCTTCGTCGAAGCAGCTCGCCTCCGGCCCGTCGTCGACCAGCCGGATGACCCAGAGCGCCGGGGCGCGCGCATGGATGCCCCGGACATACTCCGGCCACAGGGCGTCATCGACGGCGCCGCGCTGGAAGACGGCGTATACATGGCAGGGCTGGTCATCCCGGGCGCGGCCACGGACGTGGGCGGCGAACTCCTTCCAGTTCTTGAAGGCCCGCCGGCCGCTCTGGTGGCCCAGCTCGCTCATGAGGCGAGCCTGCTCGGCCGTCGCCTCGGCGACGCGCTCGCCGCCCGGATCGAGGACGGGCGCCCAGAGCGTGGGCTCCGCCGGCAGCGCGGCGCGGGGTCGAAGCTCGGCCTCGTGGTGAAAGGCGGCCGGTCGCCGATCCACGCGCGCGATCAGCGGCTCGAGGACCAGGACGTTCTCGAGGCTCACCTCGAGCGCCCCGTCGAGGTCGAGGCGGACGCGGGTCACGGGGGCGACGTCGCCCCAGTCGATGAGCCAGCCCAGCAAGTGGAGGACGACCCGCTCCAGCGCCGGCAGCGTCTGGCGCTCGCGCCGGCCCATGTCTTCCGCGACGGCCTGGAGGTCGACGAGGAGGTCATAGGTCTGCTCGGCCGTCCGGGTGCCGCGCACGAGCGCCTCCACCATGTCCTCCTGGGCGACGCCGAGGCGCTTTGCGAGGGCATCCCGCAGCACAGGCACAGGCTTGAGGTCCTTGGTGACGGCCTCCAGGAGGTCCTTGCGAGCGTCCTCTTCCGCGGCATCCAGGCCGCTGGCGACCCGAAACTCATTGTTTCGCAACAGGAAAGACGCGGGCACGACCTTCCCGGCCTGACCGACGATGCCCACCAGCCGGTCTTGCCACCAGACGCCGGTGCCTGGTTCGGTGGGCATGGCCGACAGGGTCAGGGTGTCGGCGCAGGCCACGGTCGCGTCCGCGCTCTCCAGCTCGCCATCTGCTCGCCGCCACTGCACCCGGGTCTGGTGGCCCGCCCCGCCGAGGCGCCAGCACCAGCGCAGCGTCGACGATGAGGCGAGGCCATCGACCTGATAGAGGGACAGGCCCATGCTTGAGTCGGCCCACAGCTCGGTCGCCAGCCGGGCGTCACCATCGCCGCAGGCCGACAAGGAAGCGCCGCTAGCGAGGGTTTCCGCCAGCACCCGATTCGAGCCGAGGTGGACGCCAGCCAGCGTCCGCCCGGTCGAGTCCGTCAGCCGGACGCACCGGTCCGCGGGCGGAGAGTCCGCGGGCCGCGAGTACGAGCGGGGCGGCGCCGGAGCCGGCATCGCCCGGGCGAGCACCTGCGCCCGGAGCTGGCGTAGAGCGGCCTCCCCGACCTGGCTCACGACCAGCCGCGCCGCGTTGGAGAGCCAAAGGGCGAGGGCAGGATCTCGGTCTCCACGGGGCACTGGCGCGTCACAGAGCGACTTCAGGTCGAGGCGAAGCTGCTCGTCGTCCGACCTCCCGTTGGGCAGGCGCGCGGCGTGGTCGACCGGGAAGAACTGGAAGAAGAGCTCCCGGCGAGCGCGGTCGTAGCCGCCATCGCCCAGGACGAGCCTGACGACCTCTTCGACCTCTCCGTCGGTCAGCACTGCCCGCGCCTCCGATGCCCCGGTGGTTGGGCATCGGACCACGGCCTCTGTGGGCCGTCAACGCCTGTCCGGCGGCCGCCACCCCTCGGCGTCCATGCCCCCGCCTCCACGGTGGAGGCCAATCGACGAGGAGACAGCATGAGCAAGACGCCCATGACCCCGGGGGATGCCTCGCGCATCCAGAGCCACGCCGATCGCAGCGGCACCAACCAGAGCTTCGCGGGTCGCGCGCAGTCGGCGGGGGCGCGCAACGCCAACGCGGGCGGCGGCGGCGGTGGCCGCAGCGGTGGCGGTGGTGGTCGCAGCGGCGGTGGCAAGCGCTAGCCAGAGCGAGCGACGGAGCCCCCCTCGGCCGCTCGCCCGTCAGCCCGCCAGCCAGCCCCCCTCGTCGAGCGCTCCGTAGGCCACCTGGATGTGGTGGGGCAGGAAGATGCGCCGCTTGCGGTCGCTCCAGGCATGGACCGCCGCGATCGCCTGCTCGACATCCCGCGCCCCCTCAGCCACCACCCAGTGCACGGTCGCCAGCAACTCCATGCCATGCGGCGTCTCAAAGCCCTCGATGAGGTCGGCCACACGGGCAAGGCGGGCGCGAGCCTGCGGCTGGTCCGTCAGCACCTCGTCGGCAGCAGGCAGTGCGGTGCCGAGCAGCGTGATCTCCGTGCCCGGCTTCACGTCCGTCGCCCCCTGGAGGTAGTGGCCCTCCAGGCGTCGCAAGACGTGGTTGATGGCGTGTGCGTAGGGTCCGTAGTGGGATGCCTCGAACCGCAGCCGCAGGGGCTCACCAGCAATCTGCAGGAAGTACGCGAGCTTCTGCACCTCGAGCAAGGTCAGCGCATAGCGGGGCCGGCGATACAGGTCGAGGAGGCTCAGAATCAGGGCCCGCGCGACCGTCAACGGTTCCCGAGCGGGCGGAGGCCTGCGCTCGGCTCCTCGCGGCTCGGCCCCAGGCTCGAAGAGCAACACTCGAACGTCCGGGAGCGCCTGGAAGGCCTCGACGATGCGCGGCCGGACATCGGCCCAGTTCAGGCCACCATTGCCGGCGCCCAGGGGTGGAATCGCAATCGAGCGAATGCCGCGGTCACGGACCTGTGCGACGAGATCCAGGAGACCGGCGTCGATGTCCTCCAGACGAGAGCCGGCCTTCCAGTGCCGCTTGGTGGGGAAGCCAATCAGAAACCGTGGCCCGACCAGCGCCCCGGTGACGAAGACATGCATCCGCCCGGGCTCCACCTGCCCTGCCCGGGCAGCCCGACGATAGTCCTCAAACATCGCCGGGAACGCCTGCTTGAACTGCAGGGCGATGCCTTTGCCCATCACCCCCACACAGTTGACGGTGTTGACGAGCGCGTCGACGTCGGCCTGGAGCAGGTTGCCCGTGGTGCTTTCGATCATCTCCGCCTCAGTAGTACGCCGCCGGGTCCACACGCACAGGCAGACTGACTTCGTGCTCACTCAAGATGCCGCGAACCCGCGCCTGGACGCCCGCATCGACCACAAGCACGGCTTCCAGCGCCGCAAGCGGGTAGAACCTCGATACCAGAAACTCAGCCTGCTTGCGACGCTTACGGTCGGGGTCTTCCAACGTGTCGAACCACGCCTGCCCGTGAACCACCTGCCAGTCCACCTCAGACAACCGGCCGAGATCACAGAAGAAACGAGTGTAGCGAATCGCCGCGTGACCATCGGTGAAGACCCACCGCGCCCCCGCGGCGACGGCCCGTTCGATGGTGCTCACGAGGTAGACCAGCGGCCGTTGGCCGTCCGGGTTCCCCTCAACCCAGCCTCGGTGGTTGGCGTAGAGCATCGGCGACCGCGTTCCGAAGTAGAAGGGGACATAGTCGTGCAGGGACCCGCCCGGCGGGACCGGGACGAGCCGCAGGCGTCGCCTGGCCTGGATGTTCTCGTGCGCGATGCTCGCCGGCCTGAACCCCTCGGGCGCGTGGAGCGGGCTCCAGAGGCCGCCCGCGCGCAGGATGCTCGCGAGGTTGCGTCCATGAGTGAGGTGGTAGATCGGCGTCATCGCGGCCAGCTTGCGGTCATCACCCTGGGGCTCGCAAGCCTCACCCCAGCCCCAGCACCGCCCGCACGTCCACCCCGGCCACCGCGGCCTGCCCAGCCATCAGCCCCTGCACGGCGTCCGTCAGCAGCTCCGCGATGAGCTGGGCCGCCGCGTCCGCGATCACCTCGCCTTCCCGCAGCTTCGGGTGGGCGGCGAGCAGGGTGGCGGCGTCGGGGGCCAGGCCGGCTTGCGAGAAGCGGGCGGCGCGGTAGAGCAGGCCCACGAGGGTCTCGACGCCGGCGGCGAGGTCGGCGGGGCCGTCGAGGGCGAGGCGGTCGATCTGGACGCGGCCGCCAGGGAGCAGGCGGAGCTGCTGCAGGCGGCCGATGGGGGCGCCGCCGGCGTGCAGGGTGAGGTCGTCGCTGGTCAGCGCGAGGTGGCGCAGGTCGGCGGCGAGGAGGGCGGCGGTGGGGTCGGGGGCGCGCAGGACGTCGGCCAGGCCGCCGGCGCCGCTGAGGGTGACGGCCAGGCGACCACCGGGCGGGACGCGCAGGCCGCGCTCGTCGAGGCCCGCGGGCAGGCTGATCTCGGCGTCGACGGCGACGGCCTGCAGGTGCTCGGCGGTGACACCGGTGGTGCCGCGAGTGGGGCTGGCGCTGAAGTTCTGGCCGAGCTGGCGCAAGGTGGTGACGAGGTCGGCGTCGGCGAAGGGGTCGTAGCCGGGGCGGGCCATGGGGGTGCCGGCGATGGTGGCGCGGCCCAGGGCCTCGAGCTCGGCGCGGGCCTTCTGCTGGAAGTCGAGCAGGCCGACGCGGCGGTCGCCGACGTGGGCGGTGAGGGTGGCGGCGCCGAAGGCGAGGGTGAGGCCGCTGAGGGCCATGTTCTTCGCGGGCCAGCGGGCGTCGATGTGCAGGGGCGGGCTGGCGGCCAGGTCGAGGGCGTCGCGGGTGAAGCCGAGGCGGACGAGGCAGGCGCCGCGGGTGCACAGCTCGCGATCCCAGGCGGCGTTCAGGCTCACCCCGGTGGGGAGCGTGAATGAAATCCCCAGTCTTTCCAGGCGGATGGCGTCGGGCAACAGGGCATCGAGGTGCATGGGGGCTCTCCCTCGGCAGGCCGGCTGCGTCATTCTGGCGCGCGGGGCGGCCGAGGGCCAGGGGTCGGTCGTCCCCGGCGCCTGGCGCCCGGAGGTGGGGGCCAGAGGCCCAGGCGCGACGCGGGCTGGCGGCGATGCGGGCGCGCGGGCGCGGCATGAGGCATGCTTTGGGCGTCGGCTCTCACCGCGCGGCCTGGTGGCCGCGGCGTCGTGCCCGCTCGGCGGGCGCCTGGAGGCAGTGTGGTACGCGCCCTCGTGGTTCTGGTTGGTCTGCTGGCCGTGGCTGGCTGCGCCGAGACGTCCTCGGCCCCGGATGTGGCCCCCGTCGTGAGCGGGCGAGGCGCGCTGCACGCGGAGCTGGTGGCGGCGGCGGAGGAGTTCGCCGTGCCCGTCGAGGTGCTGGCGGCGGCGGCCTGGTCGGAGTCCCGGCTGCGGCACCGCGACTCGGCGGTCGGGCGGCGTGGGCTCTTCCAGCTCGACGCGGCGGCCCTGGCGCGGGGCGCGGCGCTCGTGGGGGTGTCGCCGGAGGAGGCGGCCACCGACCGGGCCCAGCACGCCCGCGTGTTCGCCGCCCTGGTGGCCTCGGGCGGGCCCGAGCTGGGCGATGCCCTGGCGGCCACGCGGGGCGACGCGGCGGGCGGGCAGGCGTTCGTCGACGGGGTGCAGGCGGCGCTGGCCGACGGCTTCGACGCCGACGTCCCGGGCAGCGGCCACCTGACGCTCGCGCCCGGCCGCCTGGGGGTGCTCCGGCAGGCCAGCCGCCCCGACACCGATCTGGCGCGCTGGGTGGCGAGCCCCAACTACACCAACGCCAGCCGCCAGCGCGGGCAGGTGGACGCCGTCATCATCCACGTCACCCAGGGCAGCTACGCCGGCGCCATCTCGTGGTTCCAGAACCCGGAGTCCCAGGTCTCCTCCCAGTATGTCATCCGCTCCCGGGATGGCGAGATCACCCAGATGGTGGAAGAGGAAGACATCGCCTGGCACGCGCGGAGCTGGAACAGCCACTCCATCGGCATCGAGCACGAGGGCTTCATCGCCGAGCCCCAGTGGTTCACCGAGGAGATGTACCGGTCGAGCGCGGCGCTGACGCGGGAGATCTGCGAGCGCTGGGGCATCCCCATGGATCGCCAGCACATCCTCGGCCATGTGGAGCTGTCGGGGAACGATCACACCGATCCCGGGCCGCACTGGGACTGGGATCACTACATGGATCTGGTGCGGGGCGAGGACACGCCGCGGCCGCCGTGCGCGGTGGTGCCGGCAGGTGGGGGCACCCTCGATGACACCGGCCCCTGCTTCGTGGGCTACGGGCCCGACCAGTACTGGCGCACCGTCGAGGGCGAGGGCGTGGGCGGCAGCCTGCGCTGGACCAACGCCTTCCGCTCCGGCGATCCGAGCAACTGGGGCCGCTGGCAGCTCTTCCTGGAGACGGACGGCGAGTACGAGGTGGAGGTGAGCACGGGCGGGGCCTGGGGCGTGTGCACGACGACGCCGTACCGCATCAAGCACGCCGGGCAGACCGAGACGCTGAGCCTCGACCAGTCCGGGCCCGGTGAGTGGAAGTCTCTGGGAAGATTCCGGTTTTCGGCCGGGGGCGATCAGTATGTGGACGTGCTCGACAACCTGCCGGGCGAGGTGGCGGCCGACCAGCACATCGTCGCCGACGCCGTGCGGCTGACGGCCGTGGGGTCGCCCGTCGTGGCGGACGCGGGCGTGGCCGAGCCGGACGCCGAGGTGCCGGTCGCGGACGCCGGGGTGGACGCGCGCGTCGACGAGCCGACGCCCGACGCGGGCCGGCCGCGGGACCGCGGGGTGGCGCCCGAGCCGGAGGATGACGTCGACGCGGGCGAGGACGGCGACGACGCCGGCACCGGGCCGCGGGCCCTCACGGGCAGCGGCGACTCGGGCTGCGCCATCGACGGGCGGCCCGGCTCGCCCGCCTGGCTGTGGCTGCTGGGCCTCGTCGCCCTGCGCCGCCGCAAGCCCTCCCGCCCCCCGCGCCGCTGACCTACACTGGCGCCGACCCGTCTGGAGGCGCCGATGTCCGAGCTCTACCCCCGCGATCTGGCCGGCTACGGCCGCACCCCGCCCCACCCCCGCTGGCCCGGCGAGGCCCGCGTCGCGGTGCAGTTCGTCGTCAACTACGAGGAGGGCGGCGAGAACTGCGTGCTGCACGGCGACGCCGCCTCGGAGGCGTTCCTCTCGGACATGGTGGGGGCGCCGGCGCTGCCCGGCGTGCGCCACATCAGCATGGAGTCGCTCTACGAGTACGGCACCCGCGCCGGCGTGTGGCGCCTGCTGCGCCTGTTCGAGGAGCGCGGCCTGCACTTCACCGCGTTCGTGGTGGGCATGGCCCTGGAGCGCACGCCCGAGCCCGTCCTGGCGATGCAGGCGGCCGGGCATGAGCTCGCCAGCCATGGCTACCGCTGGATCAACTACCAGGACGTGCCCGAGGCGACGGAGCGCGCCCACATCCAGGCGGCCATCGCGGCCCATGAGCGCATCCTGGGCGAGCGCCCGCTGGGCTTCTACCAGGGCCGCACCAGCCCGAACACCCGGCGCCTGGTGGTCGAGGAGGGCGGCTTCGTCTACGACGCCGACAGCTACGCCGACGACCTGCCCTACTACGATCACAGCGAGGGCAAGGCGCAGCTCATCGTGCCCTACACCCTGGAAGCCAATGACATGAAGTTCTGCTCGCCCCAGGGGTTCAACGCGGGCGACCAGTTCTTCAGCTACCTGCGCGATGCCTTCGACGTGCTGTACCAGGAGGGGGCGAGGGCGCCGAAGATGATGTCGGTGGGGCTGCACTGCCGCATCGCCGGGCGGCCGGCCCGGGCCGCGGCGCTGGCTCGCTTTCTCGACTACATCCAGGGGCACGAGCGCGTGTGGGTGGCGCGGCGCATCGACATCGCCCGGCACTGGCTGGCGACGCACCCGGCGTGAGGCGGGCGCTGGCGGCATCGAGCGTGCAAGGGAAGCGGGCGACCGCAGCCAGGAGGGATGCAATGGGACGCGGATGGATGGTGCTTTGCGGGCTGATGGCCCTGGGCCTCGCGGCCTGTGACACGGACGACGACGCGGGCGGCGCGGCCGACGCGACGGTGGCCGATGGCGGCGGCCAGG
>JACKDP010000012.1 GCA_020633435.1 Myxococcales bacterium
TCTCGAAAAGTCTCCAGTCAACCAGTGAAGCGACGAATGGTTGACCATTACGCTTGGAAACAACGAGAACGAGGGGCCCAAGGAACGCAATGGAGAGCCGTCCAATTCCTATATGTCCTTGACGGGGCCTCTCAGCAAGCCCCATACGGTCCCCCTCCGGAACCGGCGCAGCCTCCAGCTTAGACTCGGTACCGATGGTCAGCCAACGAGTCTCGAACTCGTCCCTGCTCATCCCATGGCCATCATCGAACAGCGTTGCGATAGCGGGCGAGCCATCAAAGACATGGAGCGCGGCCCGACGAGCATAGGCGTCACAGGAGTTCTTCCAGATCTCGCTAATCGCCGTTGGGCAGTCTGCGATCTGCTCCCGACCAAGATGGTCGACCGTGCGGGCGCTCGCCTTGAACGATATCGCCTTCACCTGCCCCCGTCTCCCCTGTCCAGTACTCGGTCAGGCTATCGCGAACACCACAGTAGGACAACCTTGTGGGCCGGACCTTCGTCATCAAGGCGATCGGCGACCGGCGAGCGCCTGGTCGACGACGCGCTCATAGAGGCCCGGCTTGAGTTCATTGCCCATCCCAGGATGCTCATCGAAGCCAGCTCGCCATGCAAGCGCGTTGGCTTCCCGCTACGCGGCTGCCTCCGCAGCGCCCATGGCGGCGGCGTAGCCGGCCTGGGCGGCGTGGCGGATGGCGGCGGCGAGCGCAGCCGCGAGGGCGGTCGACGCGGGCGCCGGGGCTGCGTCGCCCCGGGCGAGGGTGCCGAGGATGGCCATCGCCTCTGCCCGAAGGTCGGCCGGGAGCACGGCGACCGACGCGAGGGCCGCCGAGACCGGCAGCGGCGCCGGACGGAGGATGGCGACCACCGACGACGTGCCCAGCATCGGCCAGTCCTCGTCGGCGGCGCGCAGGCGCAGGTCGAGCGGGCAGCCCTCGCGCCGCCACGTCTCGACCGTCCAGCTCGGGGTGTCGGCGAGGGCGCAGACCACCGCGTGGGCGTACCGCTGCCGCGCCTCCCGGGTCGGCAGGTCGGCCGCCGGGGGCAGCCCCAGCAGCGCGGAGCGTGGGACGCCGGGCAGGGCGATGTTGAAGCCGGTCAACGGCCTCCTCCGCATCTCAGTCCTCCTGCTGATCATACTGAACAGGGTGGGCGATGGCAGCCGGCAAGTCGGCCGCTTGGCGGCGGACGGCGTGGGTGAAGCCATGAGCTGGCGAGAAGTCGGCGGCGTACTGCTGCTCCCAAATCTCGGCGTCGACGCCGACCTCGGCGGCCAGGGACCGCAGCATGGCCTCGGCCCATGGGGGTACGAGGCCGCAGAAGAGGTAGCGGACGCGGCGGCGCATAGGCGCTTCCGCGGCCCAGGTGAGGAAGGCGAAGGCCTGGGCGCCGAAGCTGGCCTGCATCTGGGCGGCCCACGCCTCCCGCGCGGTGAAGACGAGCCAGGGCGACGGGCACTTGAGCTCGAGCAACACTTGGATGCCGTCGCCGGTGGTCGCGAGGGCGTCTGGAATGCGGAAGCCGCCTGCGCCGATCGACCGCCACCGCCGTGGCGCGCCGGGGTGCACGTCCGCGTCCGGGCTGGCGCCGGCGACCCACCCGTTCGGCATGCCGAAGTAGCGGGCGCGGATGGTGCGCTCTGGGAGGGCGAGCCGCGGGTGCACCTCGAGGACGCCGCCGATGGCGGCGACATCGGCGGGGAGGTGGGCAGGCGCGAGGGCGTGGCGCTCGTAGGTGGTGCCTCGCTCCCACGCCGACGCGCGGGCGGCCGCCGCTGTGGTGCTTCGTCGGGTGTCGAGGCGGCGGGTGGCGGCGACGACGCCGACCGCGAGGACGAGGACGCACCACCCCCACCGCGGGCGCACGGGGGTCGACGGAGCGGGCATGAAGGCCTCCGGCTGCTGATGCCAGGCGTGCTATGGTCCGCTCGCGTGCAGCGGGTCGATCCCACGACCCGGCATGAAGCCGCACGCATGCTCACCCCGGTTGCCGCCGGGGTGAGCGCTTGAGCGGGGAAGGCGCGCCCTAGTTATTCCACTCGGGACTATATGGCGAATTCGACCACCGTGCAACCGACGACGACATGGCGCGCGATCCTCGGCGCCGTGCTCGCGGATCTGCGGCGGGAGGCCGGCCGCCAGCAGGCCGACGTCGCGGCAGCGTGCGGCCTCCAGCAGGCGGCGTGGTCGAAGCTGGAGCGCGGGGCGACGGCCGCGTCCGTCGAGGTGATGGTGCTCGCGGCGGAGGCCCTGGGCACCACCCCATCGGCCGTGCTGGCGCGGGCTGAGGCGGTGACAGCGCTCGCGGAGGCCCGCGGCGTGCTGGTCGAGCGACGCGGCGCGAACGCCTCAGCGATGGGGCTGCTCGGGGCCCAAGCGCTCGCGGCCCTCGTCGCGGCCGCGGGTGAGGCGCACACGCCCTAAGTGTCGGACGCGGCGGCCACCCAGAGCACCAGTTCGGTCGGGCTGGGGTACTGCATCGGGAGCTCGCCGAGCTCGAAGGGGTGATCGCCGGGATCCGGTCCGTCGAGCTGTTCGCGTTCCTCAAAGTAGCGAAACGCGAGCTTCATATAGCGGCGAAGGATCAGCAGTGGGGGGAAGCGTCCGTGCTCCGCCAGCCAACGGAGCGGATCCTTCGCGCCCTTGCTGCCGTTGCAGGGTCGGCACGCCCAGACGGCGTTGTCGGCCGTCTCTGGGCCCCCCCGGCTCTTCGGGATGAGATGATCAAGCTGGAGTCGGGTCCGGGAGCCGCACCATGCGCAGGCTTGCGGCCGGTCCAGCCTGGCCCGCTCGTCGTCGAGCAGACTACCGAGGCGCATCGTCCCCGACTCAAGTCCCTTTCGGAGTCGACCTCGAATCATGAAGTGGACGGGACCGAAGCGAGCATCTCCCCGGTCAACCGCCGCATGCGCCATCGCCAGGTTGGCGTAGGCTTTGGCCAATGTCTGCCGCACCGTCGGTATCATCATGACCCCTGCTTGCGTCCGTGCGCGCCCGGCCATGTGGACATGGCTAGGCTATCTAGGCGGAATGCTTGAGCTTCTGCCGCTACCCTGCCGACTGTTGCGGCTCGGGCCTGCGTAGCGCGGCCGCCATGGCGGCCTCGTAGGCCGTGCGCGCGGCACGGAGGATGACCTGGCCGAGCAGGGTCTGCAGCTCGGCCCGGGGCGTCGCCGGCAACTCCCCCCGCAGCAGCGTCGAGAGGACCGCCGCCGCGTCGGCACGCAGCGCCTCCGGCAACGCCTCCAGGGCCTGGGGCAGCAAGCCCGCCAGCGCGTCGGCCGGGGCAGGTCGCAGGATCGAGACCGCCGACGCCGTGCCCAGCATCGGCCAGTCCTCGTGGAAGGCCTGGATGCGCAGCGGCAGGGGGCAGCGGGCGCGGTCATGGGTCTCGAGCTGCCAGCTCGGCGTCCCGGTGAGCGCCGCGATCACCGCCTCCCCATAGCGCCGGCGGGCGGCCGCGTCGGGCAGGTCGGCCGCCGGCGGCACGCCCTGCAAGGCGGCCTGGGGGACGGCTGGGAGCGCGATGTCAAAGCCGTTCAAGCCCTCGGTCCTCATGTCAGTCGGCCTCCTCATCATACGCGACCGGCGCGACGGGCGCAGCAACCGCGGGTCGGGGTGGCTGGTCGCCCTCGACCGCGAGGACGAACCGACGGGCTGGCGGGAAGCCCGCGCTGAACTGCGCCTCCAGGACGCGAGGCCCGACGCCGACCTCGGCCTCCAGGTGGCGCAACAGCGCCTCGGCCCAGGGCGGGATCAGGCCGCAGAACAGGTAGTTGACCCGTCGATGGGCAGGATCCTCGGCCGCCCAGGTGAGGTAGGCGAGCGCCTGAGACGCGAACGCGGTCTGCATCCAGGTCGCCCAGATCTGCCCACCCGGGAAGCGCAGCCACGGGGACGGGCACTTGATCTCGAACAAGGTCTGGCTGCCATCCGTGCCCGTCGCGATGGCATCGGGCACGCGGTAGCCGCCGGGCCCCACCGACCACCACCAGCGCGACGCGTGGCGATGAGGCCGTTCGTCGACGGTGGCGCCGGCGCTCCAGCCGTCAGGCACGGCGAAGTAGCGCGCGGCGACCCGACGACGCGCGACGGGGAGGCGCGGGTGGGCCACGAGGTGCCCGCCCACCGCGGCGACCTGCGCAGGCAGGTTCCCTGGCGAGAGGACGTGCTGTTCGTAGGTCAGGCCCTGGTCCCTCGCGGTGGCGCGAGCCAGGGTGACCTCGGCTTCGCGCTGACGAGGCAGCCGGGAGGAGAGGAGCAACGCGGCGGCGAGGGCCAGGCAGGCCCCGCCCACCCACCCGAGGGGGCGCGCGTGCGAGGGAGGGTGCATCACGACCTCCGTGCGCTGTGCCGGCCCGGAGGCCGTGGTACTGTGCCCGGGCAGCCGGTGGGTCGCGTCAACGACCCGGCATCAAGCCGGCTGCCTGCCCGTCCTGGTTGCCGCCAGGACGGGCGCCTTCTGGATACGGCGCCTGATTAAATAAATCAATATCCAACGTGACGACGCCCGCCCCCATCCAGTTCACCACGCTCGTCGGCGCCGCGCTGGAGGCCATCCGCCGGGACCTCGGGCTCACCCAGCGGCAAGCGGCGGCGCGCCTGGGCTGGAGTCAGGCGACGCTGTCGCTGATGGAGAACGGGCGCACCGGGGTGCGAGTCGAGCAGCTCGCCCGCTGGGCAGCCGCGCTCGGCGTCGCGCCGAGCGCCGTGCTGGCCCAGGCCGAGGCGCTCGGCGCCCTGGCCGAAGCGGAGGGGCGGACGGTGCTCTTCGACGCGGCCACCTCAGCGGGAGATGAGGTCGACCGCGCGGCCCTGCGTGCCCTCGTCGCCGCCGCCCGTCAGGGGTAGCGCCCTCCGAAAATCACCTCTCCGATCCATCACCTGCCCCGCCCCCACCTACAGCGTCACCACCCGCGCCTCGCCCTCCGTGAGCCACGCCGCGAAGGCGGTCGGCACCATCAGGTGCAGGTGAAACCGCGGCGCGCGGACGTGGGTGGCGGCGCAGGCCCAGAGCAGGTCGCGGGGGATGACCTGGTTCCAGCGGGGATCTTCGAGGCGGCGGGCGATCTCGGCGTGCAGGGGGCCGGGCGGGGTGAGCGCGCGCAGGACGTCGATGGCGAAGCGGCGGTTCTCGGCCAGGTCGAGGGCCGAGGGGCGGAAGGCGTCGGCGGTGTGGGGGCGCAAGGTGAGGTGCAGGCAGGCGCCGGTGGCGGGGGCCGGGTGGTCGTCGGGGTGGGCGCGGTGGAGCAGGGCGTCGCGCCACCAGGCGTCCCACGGGTCCTTCATGCGCGGGTAGGAGACGCCCCGGGCGGCGGTGGCGGCGGGCAGGGCGGCGGCGCGGGCGGTCATGGCGTCGGCGACGGCCGCGGGGGTGAGCTTCGACGTGCCCGTCATGCCCAGGCTGAAGGCGAAGTCGCGCAGCTTCGCCTTCTCCCAGGGGGCGCCGCCGAGGTCGGTGGCGGGGCGCTGCAGCGCGGTGACGTGGACGTCGTAGGTCGGCATGGCGCCTCCAGGTCGGGCCGATGGTCCCGCGCGGGGGGCGGAAGCGCAACCCCGGCGGACCGGGCGCTGGGCGGGCTGGTGTTACTGCATTGCCTGCCCCCACGCCGCCGCGTCGCCGGGGGGTAGCGGTCCCGGGCGCGGCCACGGGGGTCCGCGGCGGGCACGAGCGATGCAATTCACCATGAGCGACCCAGGCCGCCGACCGGGCGGCAATCCAGGGAGGGCATCATGGGAAAGGGCATGGGAATCAAGGTGTTCTGGCTTGCAATGGTCCTGGCCGCACCTTCGCCGTGGGGGGCGCGTGGCCAGCCGGGGGGCGCGGAGGGGGACGCAGCGAGCGGCCTGACCGTGGAAGAGGCTGCACGGCTGGGGTCCGCGGACGCGGCGGCCTTCACCGAGGCGAAGGCCGCCGCGCTGTCGCCCGACGCCATCGCCCGCATCGAGCCGAGCGTGCTGAAGACGCTGCCGACGGCGGCGGTGGGGGCCCTGACCCCCAAGGCGGTGGCGGCGCTCACCCCGGCTCAGCTCCAGGCGCTGACGACGCCGCAGCTCCGGGCCATGAAGGCCGATCAGGTGGGCGCCATCCGGCCGGACGTCGTCGAGGCGCTCGGCGCGGACGTCGTGGGCCGCCTGCCGACGTCGGTGGTGGCCGGCCTGGCGCCAGAGGCGCTCGAGGCGCTCTTCCTGGCCGAGAACGTCGGTGGCCTGACCCCCCGCCAGGTGGGCGCCGTCACCGACGAGCAGATCGGGCGCGTTCGTCCCGAGGTCGTCGAGAAGATGGCCCCCGCGACGGTGGCCCTGCTGTCGACGAAGGCGCTGGCGGCGCTGACGACCGACGCGATCGGCGTCCTCACGGTCGAGCACTTCGAGGCGCTGTCCCGGGCGCAGCGCCAGGCCCTCACCGCCGCGCAGGTGGGCGCGATCCGCCTGAGCGGCCGGGAATTGCTGAGGACGACGTTCCCGGTAGAGGAGCTCAAGCCCCCGCCCGCAGGCACCGAGACGCCGCTGGCCAGCCTGCTGGCGTCGAGCGCCAACCGCAAGTCGGGGGTGCGCCTGCTCGGCAACGGGTACGCCCAGCTCAAGAACCCGAGCCCCGGGGCCGAGGCCAGCGAGGCCTTCGGCATCGGCATCGAGTTCGACCTGGCGAGCCGCCGCAGCGAGCAGTTCCACTGGGGCGGTCAGCTCATCATCAACAAGGGCAGCGCGGACGCCGTGCTGCGGGGGGGCAAGGCCCAGGGCGACTCGCTGCTCACCCCCCAGAGCCAGGACACGAACCTGCGGGCCAGCGTCGACTGGTACTTCGGCCGAGAGGCCGATCTGCGCTGGGGCCTGGGCGGCCAGCTCGACATGGCCCGCATGGGCTGGGCCGTGCCCACCAGTGGGGGCGAGGAGCGGGTGGCCGACGTGACGACCATCGCCTTCCAGCCGTCGCTGGCGTTCCGCTGGCTCTTCGCGTCCGAGACCAACGAGGTGGAGGTGCGCGCCTACGCCGGCCCCACGCTGCGGGCCTACAGCGTCGATCCGGGTGACCTGGAGGCGCTGCGGGCGGCGGGCGTGGAGGACGTGGGCCGGGCGACCCTGGGCGAACCCCGGAGCCTGAAGGTGGGCGTCGAGGGCCGGGTCGTCCTGCGCGTCAACACCATCGAGGTGGGGGCCATGGTGCCGTGGCACGACGGCGACGCCGCGGGCCTCTCGGGCCTGCACCTCATCCCGTTCGTGTCGCTGAAGCCGGACGCGACGCTCGTCACGTTCTAAAGCATCGATCAAGAAGTCTCCCGTCGCCTGGCTGGCCCATGTCGCCGCCGGCTTCGTTGCTCGTCGGCAGCGTGGCCCCACCACGCTTTCTCCTCGCGCCTCGCCACCGGCGACCTGGTCTTCGCCCGGCTCGGTCCGACTTCTTGTTCACTGCTCTAGCAATCACCTTTGATTTCATCGACTTGGGCCAGCTGCGGCTAGTTCAGCAGGGCGGGCTGCGCCGAGTCGGCCTGGCCGATCGCCCGGATGCGATCGACGAGGTGGCGCCGCTGAGGCGCGTCCATGACGTCCACCAGCCGGTGGGCCCGATCCTCGAGCGCGGCGTGCACGGCCACCCGATCGGCACGAGCCCCACCGGCCAGCACGAAGATCACGATCTCGGCCGCGCGCTCCGACGTGAGGGCGTCGATCTGGCTGCGCCACGCCAGCGTCCGGGTGGCGACGTGCCGGATGTCAGCCGCGTCCTGGAGGCCTGGGACGATGGGCTCCAGCAGCAGCAGACGCTCCCGACTGGCCGTCCACTGGCTGATGGGCTCGAGATCGTGGGCGACCGCCTGGAGGCGCCCGCCCCAGTCCTTCTCGGCCTTGAACCCCCGCTTCTTCACATAGCGCTGCACGCCGTAGGTCGAGAAGAAGTGCTGTGCATGCTGCTTCACCCCCGGGGCTCGGGACGCGCCCTTCTCACCGGGCGAACGACGAGGCAGGACGTGCTTGCGAAGCCAGGCACCCGCATCCTCGACACCCGTCGGCAGGTCACGAGGCTCGCTCAGCGCGAAGTACGGGCCAAAGCCGCTGGGCACCGTGTCGAAGCGGTCGAAGGTGCCCAGGCTCGACCAGACCTCCCGCGCGAGTCGGGCTTCGAGGGGACTCACGGCGAGCCCCTCCGGCGGCTGGTCCGCGGCTGCGCTGATCAGCTGACCGTCTGCCTCCTGCACGACCGCCCCGATCGGCCACGCGAGCCCGCTGAACGGGTCCGGCTTGAACAGGATGAGGCGGAATCGGGGGCTCACGGCAGCTCTCTCAGGCGATCGATGCGGGCGCCAGCGATGGTCACCAGGTCGGGCACGCACTGTGCGCTTGTCCCACGTCCGGCGGGGCCACGGAAGCTCAACCTGGACCTCGCCCATCAGTGGACCGTCAGGCCCAACCGCCACTGACAGTTTGGGTGATCGCTGCGGTCACGGGAGACGCCGCGCACGACGGTGCCGGCGGTGGCGGCGCCGGGGATGGCGGTGCCGTTGGCGATGTCGCCGTAGCGGTCGCAGGTGCAGGTGTAGGTCTGGGCCGAGGCGGCGCTGGCGCCGGCGAGCAGGGCGCCAGCGCCGGCCAGAGTGAGCAGGGCGGCGAAGAGGAAGCGGTGCATGATCGGCTCCTGGACGGGGTGGTCTCGGGCCCTCGCTCCAGGCCTCTGTGCATGCCTGCATCAGGCCGTCGTGGTTGAAGTTCTTGAGAACCGAGTCGGGGCCACACAGCGGGTCGTGGCGGGGGGCGTCGCGCCCTCAGCGCCCGGCGACCTCGATCTGCCACTGGCAGTTGGGGTGGTCGTTGCCGCGGGGGCAGGCGTGCAGGGTGTTGCGGGCGCCGGCGCTGCTGCCGCCGTGGCTGTGGGCGTACAGGTCGCCGCCCTTGCTGCGCAGGTAGAAGGTGCCGAGGCGGGTCGGGGAGGGCTCGAAGAACCACTGGCAGTTGGGGTGGTCGGCGTTCTTGGGGCAGGCGTGCAGCGTCAGGTTGGCGCCGTTGTTCGTGCCGCCGTGGGCGTGCAGGTACAGGGGGCCGCCGAGGGAGCGCACGTAGAAGGCGCCGCTGGTGGTGGGCGAGGGCTCGAGGACCCACTGGCAGTTGGGGTGGAAGCTGTCCTTGGGGCAGGCGTGCAGGGTCTCCTGGGCGCCGACGCTGGTGCCGCCATGGGCGTGCAGGTACAGGGGCGCGTCGCTGGCGCGCAGGTAGATGGGGCTGGCGTTGCGGGCGAGGTAGGCCGGGGTCGCCTTGGCGCGGGGCGTCGGCAGCGGCTTGAAGTCGCGGTTGGTGGCGATGGTGCGGATGGGGCCCTTGGCCTCGCAGCGCCAGCCCGTGCGGTTGCTGGTGCCGGCGCCGTCGAGGCCGAACTCGCGCTGCAGGCGGCTGGCGGCGACGCCCTTCACGATGGTGCCGGGGTTGGCGCCGCGCGCGCCGTTGCCGCAGTAGCCGTCGCAGGTGCAGGTGTAGGTGGTCTCGGCCGAGGCGGCGCTGGCGCCGGCGAGCAGGGCGGCGGCGCCGGCGAAGGTGAGCAGGGCGGCGAAGGTGAAGCGATGCATGCTGAGGCTCCTGGTTGGGGTGTACCGGGGGCTACGTCATGCGCGCGCCGGCCCCCTCACCTGGCTTGCACTTTTTTTCAGGGGCTCGCCCGGGCGGCCTCCAGGTGGCGGGCCAGGGCGGCGCGCTCCTGCAGGCCGAGGACGGCGAAGACGCCGCCGATGACGGCCACGGTGCTGCCCACCCCCACCAGCACGTCGCCGCCCAGCTCGGCCGCGACGGAGTGGTCGTCGCGCAGGGTGCCGGCGACGGCGAGGGCCGTCCCCGCGAGGAAGGCGGCCAGGCCCCCGAGCACGGGGCCGGCCGGCGCGCGGGCTTCGACGACGGCGTCGATGGGGATGCGCTCGCGGGTGCCATCGGCGTGCAGGAGCTCCAGCGTCCGCCCCGTCTGGCCGACGACGTAGCCTTCGGCGACGCGGTGCTGGCGGAGCTGGAGCGAGGTCTGGCAGGCGGGGAGGAGGGCGAGGCCCAGGGCGATGAGCAGGGTGCGCATGGCCGGGGCCTGGAGCAACGGACGGGCCAGCCGGCGGGCGGCGCAGCGCGGCGTGATCCGTGGGGCCGGGCGTGGTCCCCCGTCACGGGCCGTGCCGCTGCGTCACGCCCAGGCCAGGGTGGCGTGCAGGGGGTAGTGGTCGGAGGGCCAGCCGCCGGGCCGGCTGCGGTCGACGCGCGCGGCGAGCGCCCGCAGGTGGGGGGTGTGCAGCAGGTAGTCGATGCGGGGGCCCAGGCGCCGGCCCGTCCAGGCGTGGAAGGTGGCGAGGGCCGGGTGCAGCAGCGGGCGGTGGGCGGCGAGGGCGTCGCGCAGGCCGCCGGCGCGCAGGAGGCGGACGGGCGCGCTCCAGGGGGCGGCGTTGAAGTCGCCCATGATGACGGCCGCCGCGTCGGCCGGGCGCCACGCGTGGAGCTGCCGGGCGCTGGCCAGGCGGGCGGCGGGGGCCTCGTGATCCCAGTGGCTGTTGAGGAGGAGCAGGGGGCGGTCGGCCACGGCGTCGTGCACGCGCGCCCAGGTGCAGATACGGGGCAGGCGGGCCGGCGGCCACGTCGTGCCGGGCTCATCCGGGGTGACGCTGAGCCAGAAGGTGCCGGATTCACATAGGAAAAAGCGACGCTCGTCGATGAAGAGGGCGCAGTGCTCGCCGCGGGCGACGCCATCACCGCGGCCGACGCCGACGCGCCGGTGGTGCGGCAGGGCCGCCTCCAGGTCGGCGAGCTGGGGGGCGAGGGCCTCCTGGACGCCGAGCAGGTGGGGGGCCGCGGCGTGAATGACGGCGAGGGCGCGGTCGCGCCGGGGGTGGGCCGCGTCGAACCAGCCATCCTGGCCGCGGTCGTAGCGCAGGTTGAAGGTGGTGGCGGTGAACGGGGCCATCAGGCCGACTACGCGGGGGGAGGAGCGAGCCGAAGCGGGATGGTGTAGCCCTGCACGAAGCGGCACAGCGCAGGCCAGGCGTCGGGGTGCAGGCCGTGCTCGTGGATGAGGGCATGAAAGAAGTCGAAGGGGCTCGCCACACGGCCGGGGCCCAGCTCCACCAGCGCCGTGTAGCTGGCCTTCTCGTCGAGGGTCACGAGGCAGCCCGCCGGGACCGTGGTGGCGGCGAGCGCGATGAGCTCGGCCTCTCCCCGGTTGATGCTCCCGTGGGGCGTGAGGCGCTCGACGACATCCCACGTGGGCGAAGGCACCATCACCGGGTGGATCGTGCAGCACGCCGTGCGACGAAGCAGAGCATCCGACTCGGGCGATGGCGGCGCACCTGGCGATGGCTTGCCCCGGGCCTCGAAGGCGACCCACTCCGACACATGAATGGGGACGACGTCTCCCGTCGGGTGGGCCCAGGCCGATGGAAACCGGTACAGGTAACGGGCGAGGATCGCTAGGACGCCAGTGTCAACGAGCCAGGGAGTCAACCCAGCTCCAGGATCTCGGCCAGTCGGCCGGTCGAGATCTCGTGAGCAGCCGCCGCTTCCAGTGCCAGACGAGCGATGAGGCCATCCACCAGCGGCGAGACTTCCTGGTCATCGCTCGCGAGAGCGAGGGCAGGCGGGGCCGGCTCGAAGGAGGCGCCCGCTGGCGGCGTCGCCGAGAGCCGCTGGATGGTGGCCTCGTCGAGCCCCCGGAGGTTGTGCAGGTAGTGGGCGGCGCAGCCTGGGGAGAGGCCCCAGCGCGTCGTGAGGTCGTGGAACAGGGCGTCCGCCGAAGCCGCCGGGTCCAGGCCGCGAGCAGGCGCGAGGAAGGCCGGGGCGAAGGCGTTGGCGCGAGCCTCGACCGGGTCACGTAGACCAGCGGGGCTGACCAGGACGTGCCAGGGCCGCTCGACCGAGCCATCGTGCAGGAGGTGGCAGAGCTCGTGAGCCAGCACGGCGCGCCGCTTGAGCGGCTCGCGGACGCGCACGGTGCGCTCATTCAGGAGAACGACAGGCAGCCCGTCGGACGCGACCACCGAGACGCCCAGCACGTCGGGCGAGGTGAACATGACCCGCGCGACGTGCACCCCGAGCCCCTCGACGAGGGCCTGGAGCGCGATGATGGGCTCCTCGCCAAAGGCTCGGCGGGTCTCGCCGCCGAGGAGGTAGCCCGCCTCGCCCGGGTGACCCACCGGCGACCCGAGCGGGCGCACATGGCGGAGGTAGCCGGGCGCCTCGTGCCGCATGAGCCGCCAGAGCTTGAGGCCAACGCGTCCCAGCTGCTGCGCCCTGTTCAGGAGCCGCCGGTCGGTGTCGGGCAGGGTCTGGGCGTTCAGCTCCGCGTCACCTCGGAGGAAGCGCGCGCCCAGCCCCCGAGCAGGCTGGAGCAGGTCACCGGGCTCCAGGCCAAACGTGTCGGCCAGGTGGTACAGCTCGACCGAAGACGCAGGGCCGTCATCCAGGAGCGCCCGCAGGCGGTCGAGCGGGAGGCCTGCGCGGGCCGCGAGGGCGTCGTCGCTGAGCCCGAAGCTCGTCTGCATCGCTCTCAAGCTGGCCGCAAGCGCCATGGGGCAGGTCGTACCTCTTCCGTCGCAGGTGGCCCACTGTAGCACCGGGCCGACACGCCCACCAACGCCGGCGGCCCCATCACGCCAGGTGGGCACGCGCGAGGGCGTCGAGCAGGTCGAGGCGGGCCTGGCGGCGGCGGGCGTCGCGGGCCTCGTGGGCGTCGAGGGCGGCGTCGACGCCGAGGGCGAGGCCGCCGCCGGCGTGGCCGATGAGGCCGGCCGCCTCGACCAGATCGTCCAGCAGGCCGGCCAGCTCGTCGCCGGTGAGGGGCTGGTCGAGGGCGTCGAGGGCGCCGGCGAGGAGGGCGCGGCGGTCGTCGGCCAGGGCGCCGGGGGCCCGGGCGGCGTCGTCGTCGAGCCAGGCGTCGGCGAGGGGCTGCCCCGCCCAGGCGCCGGGGGCGGCGAGGGCGTCGGCCAGGGCCTCGAGGGCGGGGGGGCCGGGGCGCAGGCGCTGGAGGACGCGCTCGATGGCGCGACGGAGGGCGAGCGGGGCGAGGCCAGCGTCCAGGTGGCGGGCGCGGGCGGCCAGCAGGGCGACGAACGGGCGGCCGTGCGGGGTGGCCGGGGCCGACGACGGGGCGCCGTAGACGCGGGCGGCGAGCGTCGCGCGGGCCGAGAGGGTGATGACGTCGCCGGCCGCGGCTGGAAGGGCGCGACGCCGGCGCTGGCCAGGGTGGCGCCCGGCGCCTGACCTGAACGCCCTCCCCGCGACGGCCAGGTGGCCAGTGGCGCCGTGCAGCCAGGCGAGGCCCAGGCCGCCGCCGCCGAGGTGGGGCGCGGCGGCGGCGCAGGCGGCCTGCAGCGCGGGCACCGCCTCGGGAGGCCGGCCGCCGAGGGTGGCCTCCACGGCCCCGAAGACGGCGGCGCGGGCGGCGGGGCGAGGCCGTCGGTCAGCAGGAGCACGTCGGGCCAGGCGCGGCTGGCGGCCGGGGTGAGCGTGGCGCGCAGGCGAAGCTGGCCGGGAGGCGGGCGCTGGGCGCGGTCGGCGGCGAAGGCGACGAGCTGCGCGGGGGCCAGGGCCGCCGCCGCGACGAGCCGGGCGACGTGCTCGGCCCCGGGCCACAGGCCCCGGTAGACGTGGTAGGCCGCGAGCCCCTGGACGGCCTCGAGGCGGACGGCCACGCGGCCCGCCGCGGCGACATCCCAGCACGCGACGGCGTAGAGCAGCGCCCGCAGGCCCGGCACGTCGTCCCCCAGGGCGGCCAGCTCGGCGGCCGTGGCCACGAGCGCCGGGGTGGGGGCCGCCGCGGCCGCCCACTCGGCGAGGGCGTCATCGTCCAGCACCGACCAGCGCGTCGAGTCCAGGCTCTCGCCGCGCGCGGTGAAGCGCTCCGTCAGGGGCAGGCTGGCGGCGATGGCGGCGACGTCGTCGGCCGTCAGCGCGCCGCTCGCGGCCAGCGGGGCGAGGCCGCGGGCAGGCGCTGGAGGCGGCTCTGGTGCATGGACGGCTCCCCGGACATGGCTGGAAAGTATTTGAATTCACTGGAACTTCCAAGTATGCCGCGCGGAGACGAGGTCGGCGCGGGGGGACGGGCGGATGGGGCTCGGGGGCGTGCTGGAGGGGCTGCTGGCGCCCGCGCGGCTGCGGCCGCTGGTGCGGGCCATGCGGGCGGCGGCGGCGCGGCTGGAGGCCCGGGCGACGCTGGTGGATCCGCGCCTGGGGCACCTGGCGCGGCTGCCGGATCGCTGGCTGGCGGGGACGTCGCGCCCGACCGGCTGGCGGCGGCGGCGAGCCGGGCGGCGGGGACGTCGCTGGCCGCGGTCGTGGGCGCGGGTGGCGGTGATCGTCGCGGCGCCCGAGGCCCGGCCGGCCCTGGTGCAGCGGTTCGCGCGGGACGCGGCGGCCCGGACGTGGTGGGAGACGACGGACGCCGGGCGCGCCTGGCGGGCGGCGCACCCGGCCGGCGCGCTGGACGCCGAGGCGGCGGCGGCCGTGGCGGGGGTGGAGGCCGAGCTGGCGCGGGTGGCGGCCGGGGCGGCGCTGGGCGTCGGCTGGCAGGGCGCGGTGAACGCGCGGCTGGAGGCCGCGGCCAGCCTGTCCGGGCTCATCTTCGAGGCGGCGTTCCGCGCGCGGCACGAGCGGGCCGTGGCCCGGGCCCGGCGGGAGCAGGGGCCGGTGCGCGTCTTCACGCCGGCGGGCGACCTGGTGGCCACGCTGCCGGCCCCGGCCGACGCCTGGGCCTTCGGCGCGGGGCTGTTCTTCGCGGACGACACCCTCTGGATCGAGGGGCCCGACCAGCGCCAGGCGGTCATCTACCAGGTGCACGACGCCGGCCTGGACGAGGTGCAGCGGCTGGCCACGCCGCCCGTGAAGTGGGACGACTGGTGCGCGGGCCGGGCGCTGGCGCCGGGCTGGGCGTGGGCGTCGGAGGCGCTGTTCCAGCGGGAATCCGGGCGGTGGCGGCGCGTGAGCCGCTGCCCACGGCCCCTGGCGCTGAGCGACGACGGCGGCGTCATCGTGTGGGCCGGGGCGCCGCTGGAGGTGGGCGCGGGCCGGCCGGGGACGTGGGCCGACCGCTGGACCCTGCCGCTGCCCGGCAGGCCCACGGCCGCGACGCTGGCCCCCGATGGCGCGCGGCTGGCGGTCATGGGGCCCGGCTTCGCCCTGGCGTTCGCCCGGGCCCCCGGGGGCTGGGTCCCCGCGGGCGCTTGACAGCGGCGCGGCCCCGGCACGACCCTCCGTCCGTGACGCCGCCCCGCCCCCTCGAAGTCCGCCGCCTGGGTCGCGTGCCCTACCGCGAGGCCTGGGCGCTGCAGCAGGCCCTGGTGGCGGAGCGCCTGGCCGGCACCATCCCCGACACGCTGCTGCTGCTCGAGCACGACCCGGTGATCACGCTGGGCCGCGCGGGCAGCCGCGACTCGCTGCTGCACGACGAGGCGGCGCTGGCCCGGGAGGGCGTCGAGCTCGTGCACTCCGACCGGGGTGGCGACGCGACGTGGCACGGGCCCGGGCAGGTGGTGGGCTACGCCATCCTCGATCTGCGGCCCGACTGGAAGGATGTGCGGCGGTTCGTCAGCGCCCTGGAGCAGACGATGATCGACGCCTGCGCCGACTTCGGCGTCGCCGTGGGGCGGGTGCCGGGGGCGCCGGGGGTGTTCGTGGACGGGCAGCGCAAGATCGGGGCGATCGGGGCGCGGTTCACGCGCTGGATCAGCCACCACGGCTTCGCGCTGAACGTCTGCCCGAACCTCTCGGGCTTCCGGCTCATCATTCCGTGTGGCCTGCGGGACAAGGGCGTGACGAGCCTGGAGGCCGAGCTGGGGCGGCCGGTGGCCGTGGAGCCGGTGATGGACCGGCTGGCGGCGCACCTGGCGACGCGGTTCGAGCGGGAGGTGGCGTGGTGACGGACCTGGTGCAGATCATCGATCCCAAGGCGACGCCCGAGGCGGCCCCGCGGGTGCGGGCGCGCGAGCCCGGGCCCCGGCCCCCCTGGCTGCGGGTGCGCTACCACCGCAACGAGACGTTCCAGGAGCTCGACCGCCTGAAGCGCGGGCTGGACCTGGTGACGGTCTGCGAGGAGGCGCGCTGCCCCAACATCGACGAGTGCTGGAGCGCCGGCACCGCGACGTTCATGCTCATGGGCGACATCTGCACCCGGCGCTGCGGCTTCTGCGCGGTGGACAAGGGCACCCCGCGGCCCCTCGACGCCGGCGAGCCCGCGCGCACCGGCGAGGCGGTGGCCCGCATGGGCGTGCGCCACGCCGTCATCACCAGCGTGAACCGAGACGAGCTGCCCGACGGCGGCGCGGCCCACTTCGCGGCCACCGTGCGGGCCATCAAGGCGGCGTCGCCCACGACGACCGTCGAGCTGCTGGTGCCGGATTTCCTGGGTGATCTCCAGGCCTTGGAGGTCGTGCTCGCGTCCGGTCCCGAGATCGTGGCCCACAACACCGAGACGGTGCCGCGGCTCTACCGGCGGGTGCGGCCCCAGGCCATCTACGACCGCAGCCTGGCCGTCATCCGCCACATCGCGGCGTGGCCGGGGGTGCTGGCCAAGACGGGCCTGATGCTGGGGCTCGGCGAGACGGAGGCCGAGGTGGAGGATGTGATGTACGCCCTGCGCGAGGCGGGCTGTCACATTCTGTCGCTGGGGCAGTACCTCTCCCCCACCCCGAAGCACCTGCCGGTGGATCGCTGGGTCCACCCCGATGAGTTCGGGCGGCTGGCCGAGGTGGGTCGGGCGATGGGCTTCCAGCACGTCGAGGCCGGCCCGATGGTGCGCTCCAGCTACATGGCCCACCGCGCCGTCGAGGGGTGAAGCGATCGCGGGGCGTCCGCTAGACTCTCTCCGAACCGAGAGAGAGGTGGGCAATGACCCGGCATGTGGTGTGGCTGGTGCTGGCCCTCGGGCTCGCCGGCTGTCCGGAGGACGGCGGCGGCGGCGGGGCCGGTGGCGCGGGCGGCGGGGCCGATGGCAGCGTCGATCAGGGCATGGGCGGCGCGGGCGGTGATGGCGGGGCGGGCGCCGACGCGGGCGCCGGTGGCATGGGTGGCATGGGTGGCATGGGTGGCATGGCGATGGACGCCGGCCCGGACGCCGCGCCCCGTGACATGGGCCCGCCGCGCGACATGTTCGCCGGCACCGACATCGAGTCGTGCCAGGACGCCTGCGATCGCTACGGGAGCTGCGAGCGGCTGGGCGAGATCTTCGGCGACGAGGACGCCTGCCTGGCCCGCTGCGAGCGCCTGACCCGGGACGGGGCCACGCCCAGCAACTGGTGGAGCTGCCTGGAGGTGGAGGAGTGCAACCTGCTCCAGCTCTGCCGGGTGCCGGAGCCGGCCCCCCTCGCCTGCCCCGAGATCTGCCAGACGGCGGCGGGCTGCGGCGTCGAGGTGCCCGACTGCGAGGCGGCCTGCGCCGACGGCGGCGCGACGTTCCAGGCCTGCGGTGAGCTCAACGTCGATGGCTGCGCCAACGCGGCCTTCCTGGAGTGCCTGGCCCGCGACGTCTACCCCGCCTGCGGCCGCACCTGCGCCCAGGGCGTGCGCTGCAACATCCTGCGGGCCGACAACTGCCTGCTCGACTGCGTGGGCGCCGTCAACGACGACGATCCGCTCTTCAGCCTGCGGGCCAACCAGCGCAACGCCTGTGTCGGCCGCGCCGGCGAGGACTGCCAGCAGGTCAACACCTGCATCAACCCGCCCGGCCCCGACGACGTGCCGGTGGTGACGCCGCAGGTCTTCTGCGCGCGCTACAGCGGGTGCGGCTTCGATGACTTCTTCCCCTGCGACGAGCTGGTGCGGGAGTTCGGCCAGGATCCGAACGTGCTCGTCTGCGCGTTCAACCAGCTCGCGGCGGGCTGCCCGCGCGATCCCTTCATCATCTTCGAGATGTGCTTCGACGGCGGGGGCGGCGGCGCCAACGTCGAGCACTGCAACCGGCTGTGCGAGGCCGAGGGCATCTGCGGGCTGCTGCCCCCCGATCCCCTGGCCCGCGCCCAGTGCGTGCAGGCCTGCACCGGCGGGCAGGGCGTCGATCCCGACGAGCTGGAGCGGTCGGCGGCGGCGCTGCCCTGCGTGGTGGAGGACCGCTGCCCCGACCTGGTGGCGTGCCTGGACGCGACGGGGCCGGCGGTGGAGTGCCGCGATCACTGCGCCCGGCTGACGGAGTGCGGCCTGGGCTTCGACGGCTGCGTGGCGGACTGCGACGACCGCTGGGCCCGCGACCGGCACGCCGCCTACCGCGAGTGCGTGCGCGAGGCCCCGGCCTGCGACGGCGTGCGCGCCTGCGAGATCGCCCCGGCCGCCCCCTGCGCCGACTACTGCGAGCGCGCCCTGGCGTGCGGCCTGGAGCAGGCGGCGAGCTGCGAAGAGCGCTGTGATGACGCGCACTTCCTGGCCCCCGCCGATCGGCTCCTCTTCACGGCCTGCGTCATCAGCGCCCCGGTCTGCCGCTCCCCGAACCGGGTGGATCCCGGCGCCGACCTCTGCTCGAGCCGGCCCTCGGACGGGCTGGCCTGCCTGGGCTACTGCCGGGCGGTGGGCGAGTGCGGCGGCGGCGAGGAGGCCCTGGGCGACTGCCTGGCCCGCTGCGGCCAGGGCTTCGTCGGGGACGACGGCCTGCGCTACCGGGCGTCGCGCGACTGCCTGCTGCGCCAGGCGGCGGACGCGGCCTGCCCCGCCCTCGACGCCTGCGTGCCCGACAACCTGGACGTGGACTGCGCCGACTTCTGTGGCCGCGCGGCGGCCTGCGGCGTGGAGCTGCAGGACTGCGAGGCGGCCTGCGCCGAGGATCCGCTGTCGCGACTGCGGGTGCTCCAGCGCGGCGAGTGCCTGGACGACGCCGCCGGCGACTGCGCGGCCATCGAGCTGTGCCTGGATCCGCCCGTGGCGCTGCCCGATCCCGACGACAACCGGGTGCCCGACGAGCAGGTGGTCTGCGCGGCGTGGAATCGCTGCGGCCTGGACATGTTCTTCGGCCCGTGCGAGCAGGTCCTGCGCGACTTCGGCGGCGATCCGCAGCTCGTGCGCTGCGTCTACGGCCTGATCGGCAACGCCTGCCCCGCGGATCCGGAGCGCATCTTCGAGTGCTTCGACGGCGGCGGCGGGCCGGTGGTGAGCCCGGTGGCCGACCAGTGCGCGTCGCTCTGCGAGGCCCAGGCGTTCTGCGGCGATCCGGCCGGCGCCGATCAGGCGGCCTGCCGGCGGCTCTGCGAGGGCCAGGTCAACGTCAACGATCCCGACTCCATCGGGCGGCTGGCCCCCCGGCTGGCCTGCGCCGAGGCGTGGTCGTGCGTGGATCTGGGGGAGTGCCTGCGCAGCAGCACCCCCGAGGCCATCTGCGCCGCCCACTGCGGCCGGCTGGGCGAGTGCGGCGCCCCCGGCAACCCCCTCGTCTGCGCCGCGGCCTGCCAGCGCGACTTCTCGCGGCTGCGCCAGTTCGCCTACCGCGACTGCGTGGAGCGGGCGGACGCCTGCCCCGACGTGCTGGCCTGCGAGCTGGCCCCGGGCATCCCGTGCGACGCGGCCTGCGTGGCGAAGGAGGGCTGCGGCATCGAGGAGGCGGACTGCGCAAACCGCTGTGATGACGAGCACTTCGCCGATCCGCTGCCCACGACGCTGGAGGTCGCCTGCCTGCTCGGCGCCCAGGACTGCGCCGAGCTGCAGACCTGCTTCGACGATCCGGGGCCGGGGGCGCGGGCCTGCCTGGGCTACTGCCGGGCGGTGACGGAGTGCGATCCGGGCAACGACGACACCCTGCTCGACTGCCTGAACGGCTGCGTGGCCGGCTTCCGCGACGCCAACGGCCTGCGGTTCGCCGAGGCCCGCGAGTGCCTGCAGGGCGTGCTGCCCGACGCGGCCTGCCGGCTGGTGACGGCCTGCCTGCCCGACGCCGTGGCGGTGGACTGCCCCGCCTACTGCCGCGAGCTGGACGCCTGCGGCGTGCCGGCGCCCGACTGCGCGGCGGCCTGCGCGGCCGGCGACGTCTCGCTGGATCAGGGCGGCTGCGTGGCCGACGCGCGCCGCGCCGGCGGGGGCTGCGCCGCGGTGGCCGCCTGCGTGGGCTACGAGCCGCCGCCCGCCAGCGCCGCCTGCGTCGAGGGCTGCGAGCTGCAGGCCGCCTGCGACCCGCGCCTCGACACCTACCTGTGCCGCAACGGCTGCACCCCCGAGCCCGCGGCCCAGGGCGTGCGGCTGGCCTGCGCCGAGATCGCCCGCTGCGGCGCGCCCCTGCAGGCGTGCTTCAACCTGCCGGCCGATCCCGATCCCGCCTGCGTGCTGGCCTGCCAGGGCGTCGACGTCTGCGCGGGCCAGGACGCGGCGAGCTGCGCGGCGCGCTGCACGGGCCAGGTGCGCAGCGGCCTGCCCCCGCCGGGCTGGGCGGCCACCATCGGCGCCTGCCTGGGCGAGGCCATCGACGGGCCCCGCTGCGACGCGGCGGCCGCCGAGGCGTGCTTCGCGGTCGGGGTGCGGCTGGGCCTGAACTTCGGCTATGGGCACCACGGATCGTGCGACACGTGGAACGACTGCGGCGACGGGGCCACCTGCGCCAACGCGGCCTGCCGGTTCTTCGGCCACGGGGCGGCGCTCTCGTGGGAGGAGGGCCTGTGCATGGATCTGAACAACGCCATCCCGGGCGGGATGGACTGCAACCTGTTCGCGAACCTGCCCAACAACCTCGATGACGACTGGCCGGGCTTCTGCAACATCCCGGTCGCCTACGACATCGTCTGCCTGCCCTGAGCGGGGGCCCGCGCTACTTCGCGAAGGCGAAGCCGCGGGCCTCCAGCGCCGCCACCAGGCCGGCCGGATCGGTGGTCTGGTGGATGGGCAGCGTCAGCGTCCCCTTCGACTTGCTGTCGACCACGAAGGGCTTGAGCAGCAGGCCCGCCGCCCCCATGCCGAGGGGGCGGATGCCCTCCACGTCGTCCCAGGGCAGCGTCTTGACGCCGAAGCCCTTGAGGACGAGGCCCTCCTCGCTCACGCCGATGCCCTTGCCCTTGAAGAGCAGCATGCCCAGGGGGCCCAGCAGGATGGCGCCGATCCCCGTCTTCATGTCGAACCACTGGCCTTCAAAGCCCGCCGGTGCACTCATGGAACACTCCTCGTGATGTGACGGTGCTGGCTACACCAGCGCGCCGGCCCTGACAAGGGAGGGGTCTACCAGGTGTGCGCGGTGGGCAGCAGCCAGCCGACGCCCACGCCGACGGCGGCGCCGGTGGCCACGTCGGTGGGGAAGTGGTTCTCGGCGGCGATCTGCAGGCCCCCGGCGGTGAGCGCGAGGGCGCCCCCGACGAGGGCGGGCAGCCAGCACGCGGCGCGGCCGGGGTGGCGCAGGCGGCAGGCGGTGGTGGCGGCCACGACCCCCGCCATGGGCACGGCGGTGTGCCCCGACCAGAACGAGGCGTAGTTCACCCCGTCGCCGTTCTGCTCCGGGTAGGGGGCGGGGCCGTGCATGTACGGGTAGGGCCGCCCCACGGCGATCTTGGCCGCCTCGGTGAGCAGGCCGGCGGCGGCCATGCTCTGGGCCACCAGCAGGGCGTCGTCGAGGGCGTCGTCGGGGCCGTCGGCCAGCAGGGCGGGGGCGAGGGGCGCCAGGGCCATGGTCGTCACGACGAGGGCGTCGGCCAGGCCCTCCGCCTGGGGGAAGTCGAGGCCGACGGCGACGCGGTCGAGGGCGTTGACGTCGTCGCGCGTGCAGGGGCACGGCGTGTCGACCAGGTCGGGCTGCAGGGCGTGCAGGCCGGCCCAGCCGCCGGCGGCGCCCAGCGCCCAGGCGGCGTCCCAGGCGCGGTCGACGGTGGGGGGCGAGAGGAGGGCTGCGAGGAGGGCGAGGACCACGATTCCCGAGCAGGAATCAGTAGTTGCGCGCGTTCGTCGTGGCGTGGGTCAGGCCGTTGACGAGGTCGCGGAAGTTGCCCGCGTCGAAGTCGAAGTCGGGCGCCTCGCCCAGGGCCATGCAGGTGATGCGCATGAGCAGGCGGTCGTCCTCGGGGGTGGCGCCCGGGTTCACGTAGCCGAAGGTGCGGGCCCGCGGGAAGTCGGCGGGCAGCGTCGGCAGGGCCACCTCGCCCGGATCGCCGTCGGTGTAGACCGTCCACACCGGCTCGTCGCGGCCGTCGATGAGGTTGTTGGAGCAGGCGCCGGGGTCGTAGGACTCGCGGATCTGGCGGTAGACCTCGAAGCGGCAGGTGTCCACGTCGGGGCTGTTGGCGTTGGCGATCTCGTCCCACGAGAAGGTGCGATCGACGCGGGTCAGGGAGGTGGCGTTGAAGAAGGTGCTGGCGCGGAAGCGGCCGCCCTGGGCCGTCACGGCGCGGCGATCGACGACGCCGCTGACGGCGCCGCGCAGGGGCTCGGCGACGGCGTCGCCCTGCAGGCGGGCCACGGCGGCGCCGACGTAGCCGATGCCGTTGAAGGGGCCCTGGGCGGGCACGGTGGTCAGGGGCAGCGCCACGGCGCCGGGGCGCGCCGCGTTCACGGCGGCCGCGGTGGCCGACTTCAGGCCCATGGGGAAGAGGCGCCCGTTGCCGTTGCCCCCCTCCCAGTCGCCGGCGATGACGCAGAACAGGTCGGCGCCGGCCGGCAGGTTGCTGGCGTCGCAGCCCGCGTTGGCGGCCAGATCCTCCGAGAGGGGGATGCTCATGCCGGCGCGGTCGGCGTTGAAGTCCTGGTTGCGCAGCACGCCGATCTCGCGGAGCGTCAGCAGGCTGATGGTGTCGGCCAGGCTGCCGCCGTTGAGGAGCAGGTTGGCGAGCTCCTGGGTGGGCATCTTGCCGGACACGCCGACGAGGTCGTCGCGGCCGCGCAGGAAGTCGGTGAACAGGAACGAGTGGCGCTCGATGGTCACCGGGGTGCCGAAGACCACCTCCTGCTGCTGGGGCACCATCAGGTTGCCGGGGGTGGGCACCTCGTTGACGAGCCCGCCCACGAAGCCCTGGGTGATGGGATCCCAGCAGTCGTAGCGGCCCAGCAGGCTGCCGATGCCGAAGACGGCGAGGCCCTGGATGTTGAAGCTGCCCAGCACGACGCCGGCGTCCGTCTGGCCGTCGGCGGCGAGGCTGTTGAAGTTGGAGAGATCGCCCGCGAGGCTCACGGTGGCCGGGGCCGGCGGGGCGATGGGCCGCAGCGGGATGACCGCCTGGCTGGCGTCGAGGCCGAAGAGGCTCACGTACTCGTAGTCCTCGGCGCCGACCGTCAGGATCTGCTCGCCGCGCAGGGCGTCGCCGAAGTCGAGCAGGCGCGCGGTGCCGTCGGCGGCGGTGGCCAGGCGGTTGGGGGAGGCGCCGGCCACGCCGCGGACGAACTGGCCCGCGTCGCGCTGGAAGGTGTCCTCGCCCTGGCTGCCCACCATCACGCGGGCGTCCTGGATGGGCAGGCCGGTGTTGGCGTCGACCACCCGCACCTCGAGGTTGCCGTCGGGGTCGCCGCAGCCCCCCGTGGCGATGTCGTCGCCGGGCTCCAGGCCGGGGGCGATGGTGAGGACGGGGCTCGTGTTCAGGGCGAGGGGCGCCGCGCCGTTGCAGGACGCGGTGACGGTGAAGCGCACCTGGCCGGCCTCGTTGCCGACGTTGATGCGCCGCCACCAGCGGTTGCCGATGCGGCCCACGGGGGTCATGTCCACCTGGCCCTGGGCCTGGATGTCCACGGTGATGCCGGGGATGGCGTTGCCCTGGCTGTCCACCACGTCGGCGAAGATGGCCGCGCGGGCCTGGCTGCCGGCCGCGAGGCAGGCCGAGGACAGGACGACGGGCGAGTCGAGATCCAGGTCGGGGCAGCCGACGACGTTGCAGTCCTCGTCGACGTTGCCATCGCAGTCGTCATCCTGGTCGTTGCCGCAGGCCTCGGGGCCGGGGACGACCTCGTCGGCGCAGCCGCCGAACATGCCGGCGACGCAGGTGCGGGTGCCCATGCGGCAGACGCCCACGCCGGCGGTGCCGGGGGCGCCGCTGTAGCAGGCCTCCCGCATGCCGTCGGTGACGCGGTCGCAGTCGTTGTCGATGCCGTCGCAGATCTCGGCGGCCCCCGGGTTGATGGCCCGGTCGTCGTCGTTGCAGTCGCCCTCGGCCACGGTGAAGCCGTCGCCGTCGCGGTCGCAGCCGTCGTCGATCATGCCATCGCAGTCGTCGTCGCGGCCGTTGCCGCAGACCTCGGCCGCCGCCGGCAGCACCTCGCCCTCGCAGGCCCCGAAGGCGCCGGCGCGGCAGACGCGGACGCCCTGCTGGCAGATGCCCACGCCGTTGGTGCCGGGCGGGCCGGCGTAGCAGGCCTCGCTCTGGCCATCGACGCGGTCGTCGCAGTCGTTGTCGACGCCGTCGCAGAGCTCCTCCGCCCCCGGGAAGATGTCGGGGTTGAGGTCATCGCAGTCGCCCTGCGCCTCGGTGAAGCCGTCGCCGTCGCAGTCGCGGCAGGCCACCATCATGTCGGGGGGCTCGACGGCCATGTCGGCGGGCTCGACGGCCATGTCGGCGGGCTCGACCGCCATGTCAGCGGGCTCGACGGCCATGTCGGCCGGCGGCCCGCCCATGTCGGCCGGCGGCGTCGCCATGTCAGCGGGGGGCACGCTCATGTCGGCGGGCGGCATGGCCATGTCGCCCGTCGCCATGTCGGCCGGCGGCCGGCCCATGTCGACCGGCGGCATGCCCCGATCGGGCCGGGGGCCCTGGTCGCCGCCGATCTGGCCCCCGTCAAACGTCATGCCCGCGTCGGGCACCGCCGCGTCGCCGATGCCGGCGTCCGCGCGGATGCCCGGGTTCGGCGAGTCCTCGCAGCCGACCGCGGCCAGCGCGACCGCCACGAGCCAGACGGCCCCCCCAATCCTGCTCATCTTCGTCCCCCATCCAGGTCAGGTCAGTTCGCTCCCGACGGGCCAGTCTACCGCCCGGGCGGGGTTCAAGACGAGGGGTCCCCGTGGCGGCGACCAGCGTCCGCGCAGGCACGGGAGAGCCCACCGGGTTCTCTTTGTGGATCAACAGGTTGTGAGAGAGGAGGGAGAGAGAGGGGGCGCGCGGCGCCGCGCGAGGGGCTACCAGCGATCGCCGCCGCGGCCACCGCCGCCACCACCCCTGGCGCCGCCGCCGAAGCCGCCGCCGCCGCCGCCGCCGCCACCGCGGGGCCGCCCCGGCCGCGATCGCCGCCGCCGCCGCCGCCGCCGCGGCGGTCACCGCCGCCGAAGCCGCCGCGATCGCCACCGCCACCGAAGCCGCCGCGGTCGCCGCCGCCGAAGCCGCCACGATCGCCACCGCCGCCGAAGCCGCCGCGGTCGCCGCCGCCGAAGCCGCCGCGATCACCGCCGCCGCGGGGGCCGCCGAAGCCGCCGCCGCCGCCGCCACCACCGAAGCCGCGGCCACCACCGCCGCCGCCGCCGCCCTCACGCTCGCGCGCCTCGTTCACCACGATGCGCCGACCGTCCAGCGTCGAGCCGTCCATCACCTCGACGGCGGTGCGCGCCGAGTCATCCTCCGCGAAGGTCACGAACCCGAAGCCGCGGCTGCGGCCCGTCTCCCGATCGGAGATGACCTTGGCGTCGGTCACCTCGCCGAACTGCTCGAAGGCAGCCCGCAGGGACTCGTCGCTGGTGCCCCACGACAGGCTGCCGACAAAGAGCTTCTTCGACATCTTCTTCTCTCTCCGCGCGGCGACTTCGATGCCGCGGTACTTCCTGCTGCGCTCTCGGCGCGGCGCTTGACAGATGTGCGTCGCGCGGACGCACCAACACGTGGCTCGGCCGGCTCACGGCCCCTGCGACACACGAGGCATCCGGGGGAGGTGACCTGAACGGGCTGTTCTTGATAGCGCAGGACGGGCGCGACTTCAAACGAAACAGCGCGCCGGCGGAGGGGGGCCCGGGCGCCGAAGCGCCCGGGGGGCGGGGGCTAGCGCGCGCCGTGGACCGCGCCGACGGCCTGGTCGCGGCCGGGGCCGTGGCAGACGCTGCAGGCCTCGGTGCCATCGGGGGCCGTCTCGAGGGCGGCGTGGGCGCGGGCCGCGTCGCCGTCGTGGCAGCTCGTGCAGGCGCGGGTGTTGGGGGCCTGCCAGGCATCGCCCACGTGGCACGCCGTACAGTTGGCCAGATCACCGGGGTAGTGCACGCCCCCGAAGTCCACCGCGCCGCCGAAGCCGTAGTAGACGGCCGGCTGGCTGACCTCGGCGCCCGCGTGGATGCGGTGCACCATGGGGCCGAAGGTGATGGAGGCCGCGGGCAGCGCCTCGGCGGGCCGGCGGGCCGCGTCGGTGGCGTTGAGGTTGTGGCACGTCTGGCAGTACGGCAGCTCGTTGCGGAAGGTGCCGTGGGCGCTCAGATCGCCGTGGCAGCCGTTGCACAGGTCCTTGTCCACCTCGTGGCGCGCGGCGACGGCGGGGCCGGCGCCCAGGCTCACGTAGACCACCGGGTTGCCGCCGTTCTCGCGAGCCACCGAATCGGCCGCCGCCGCCCCGTAGGGCAGGTAGCGGTAGCCGGCCATGCCCACGGCGATGCTGCCGGTGGCGTCGGCGGGGATGGCCGACAGGGTGACGGCGTAGCCCCCCGCGACGGGCTGGGCCGACTGGTGGACGTTGCGCGTGGTCTGGGCCCAGGCGATGGCCGTGGTCGGGCCGGCGATGGTGGCCTCCATGCTGTTGAGCTGGTTGAGGGCCACCGGGTTGCCGGCGCCGTCGACCACATGGAAGCGCAGCGTCGGGGCGGCGCCGGGGGTGGCCCCGTCCACGCCGTCGATGATGAACTCCAGGCCGGCCACGCCCAGGTTCGGATCGGCCGTCACCGGCTGGTGCAGCTCGAAGAGGCCCGTCGGGGTGCCGGCGGCCGGGTGGCAGCCGCTGCAGGTGTCCTCGGCGCGGGGGCCGGCGGTGTGGCGGGTGAAGCCGGCCGGGGTGACGGCCTCGAACGACGTCCGGTCATGGCAGGCCACGCAGGACGCGTAGCTCGGCGTCGGCCAGGCGGCCTCGTCGGCGCCATGGCACGCCGCGCACTGCGAGGGCGAGCGGGGCAGGTGGATGTTGGAGAAGTCGTGCACGGACCCGCGGTTGCCGATGATCTGGTAGGCCTCCCCCGCCTGCACGCTGGGCAGGTTGGCGCCCATGTGGATGCGGTGGATCATGACCCGGAAGTCCACGGTGTTGCCCGAGTCGGGGTCGGTGGTCTGCGGGTTGTGGCAGGTGACGCAGGCGTCGGTCTGCGTCCAGCGGCCGCCGTGGCCCTCGATGCCCTGGTGGCAGCTGTTGCAGTTGTCGGTGAGGGCGGCCGGCACGACCGCGTCCTCGCCGCCATCCACGCGGAACTCCAGGGTGGTGGAGACGCCGGCGCGGCTGCCGTCGTCGAAGCTGCGGCGGGCGCCGATGCCCACGCGGAACCAGGCGTCGTCGGCCACGTCGTCGGGCAGCGCGGCGTTGTAGACGTAGCGGTAGGTGCCGAAGGCGCCGCCCTCGAGGGTGCCGTTGCTCTCGGAGGTGGCCTGCTCGACCACCACGTCACCCGCCCGGGCCTCGCGCACGATGAGCGAGCGCAGGCCCTCGTCGGTATGCGACGCGAGCAGGAACGCCAGGCTGATGGGGCCCTGGGTGTAGAGGCCCTCGACGTCGAGCGGGCGGCCCGCGTCGTCCGTCAGGGTGAACTCGATGACGGGGTGGCCCTCGTCATCCACGAGCACGCTGTCGATGGCGGCGTTCAGGCCGTAGTCGGTGTACAGGCTGCTGCGGCCATCCGTGCCGTCCTGCCCGTCCACCCCGTCCGCGCCGGGATCCCCCTGGGGACCGGCCGGGCCCTCGGGGCCCTCGGCGCCGGGATCACCCTCCGGCCCCGCCTCGCCCTCGGGGCCCGCACCGCCCTCGGGGCCGCGCTCGCCGGGATCCCCGGCCTCGCCCTGAGGGCCGCGCTCCCCGTCGTTGCCCTGCGGTCCCGGATCCCCCTGGGGTCCGGGCGGGCCGGCGTCACCGGCGGGCCCCCGCTCGCCCGCCGGCCCCTCACAGGCCGTGACCAGCGCGGCACAGCAGATCAGAAACATGAGGCGCCTGGCGGTTCTCATGGCTTCCCCTCCCCTCCTCGTCGCCGGCTCGTGCCGGCGAAGGTATGACACCCTTGGCAGGTCTGGACGCCCCGCGCGGCGGCCGGGTGGTCCTTGATCTTCTCGGGTGGGTGGCACCGCGCGCAGCGGTCGGCAGACGGCCGATCCACCGGGTGCGTGCCGTGACAATCCAGGCAGCCGTCGTGGCCGGGCGTGCGGTGCAGGCCGGCCTCGGCGATGTCGGTGTGGCAGCCGTCGCAGGGCGTGCGGGCCACGTTGACGCGGGCGTGGGTGGGCCCGTGGCAGGAGGTGCAGTCGCGGTGCGGCTTCGGCTCGCCGGGCCGGGGCGCCTGCCGGACGTGGCAGGCGTCGCAGGTGGCCGGCTTGCTGGCGCGGTGCGGCGGGTGGCAGCTCGCGCAGTCGCGGTGGGTGGGCCCGGCGGCGGCCGTGGCCTTGTGATCGGCGTGGCACGTCAGGCAGGTGCGCCCCGTCGCCTCGATGGTCTTCTGGTGCCACGGGTGGCAGCTGCGGCAGTCCTGGTGCGTCTTGCCCTCACCCGCCACCAGCCCCGACTCCTCGACGTGGCAGGTGCCACACCGAGAAATCGCAGGGATTTCAGGCGCATGGGGCGAGTGGCAGTCGGCGCAGCGCCCGTGGGCGGCCGCCTGCGTCCGGGCCGAGGCCACCTCCGTCTGGTGGCAGCGGCCGCAGGGCGTCACGCCGGAGCGGGGCTCGCCGTGGTTGGCGTGGCAGCCCCGGCAGTCCTGGTGGGGCTTGGGGGCCAGGCGCCCGGCGGCGTGCTGCTCGGTGTGGCACGAGGTGCAGGCGCGGGTGGCGTCCGGCTCGTGCACGGCGTGGCAGCCCTCGCAGCGCTGGTGGCCGGCGGGGGCCGAGGCCACCTTGCGGGCGGCGTCCACATGGCACGTCGCGCAGGCGGGGCCGTCGGGCGGCCCGGCCTCGTGGGGCCGGTGGCAGGCGTCGCAGGTGCGGTGCGCCTCGATGGGCGTGGCCGCCGCCAGCGTCTCGTCGTCGCCATGGCAGTCGACGCACTGGCTGGCCGCCGGGATCTCCGGCTGGTGCGGCGTGTGGCAGTCGATGCAGGCGTGGTGGTCGCGCTCGGGCAGGCTGCCGGCCACCTCGTCGTGGCAGTCGCGGCAGACGGCCTCGCCCCCCGGCACCGCGTGGGGCTCATGGCACGACCGGCACTCGTGGGCCGCCGGCATGGGCAGCTCGGCCTCCGCCGTGTGGCAGTCCCCGCAGGGCACCGCCCGCCCCTGGCGTGCGGGGCCGGCCACCGGATCGGCGGCCACGGTGTTCGTCGCGCCGTCGTGCACCGGGTGGCAGCCGATGCAGCCCACCTGGTCGTGCCAGACGGGGGCCGTCGGGCCGCCCACGCTGCCGGCGTGGCACTCCAGGCAGCGGTCCTCCCCCGCCACCAGCGGCCGGTTCGCGTCGGCCAGGAAGTCGTGGCACTTGGCGCAGTGCACCTGCTCCATGGCCGTGAGCCCCACCACCTGGGTGGGGTGGCACTTGGCGCACATCTGGTCGGTGGGGATGAAGGTGTGCACCGCCGGGGCGTGGCACTCCACGCACTCGATCTTCTGCTCGATCCAGTGGATGCGGTGGCCCGACGTGGCGGCCACCTGCGGCCAGCGGTCGTCGTCGGCCAGGTGGCACTGCCCGCAGATCTTCGCCGGCACCTCGGCGTGCTTCTTGACCTCTTGCGGCTTCTTGGTGATCTGCACCCAGAGCTGGTGCAGGTTGCTGGCGATGCTGCCGGGGTGGCAGGTGTGGCAGTTCACCTGGGCGTGCGGGCTGTGCTTCCAGCGGTCGAACGCGTCGTCCATCAGGTGGCACGAGGTGCAGAACGTGGGGTCGTTCTGGATGTAGTCCCACGTCTTCCAGCCCGCGAACGAGCCCGTCACCATCAGCACCGCGGCCGTGATCAGCAGGCCCTTCTTGTGGCGCCGGGCCCAGGCCCGCAGGCGCGCGAAGCGCTTCTTCTTGGGGACGTCGCCGCTCATCGCCGGCCTCCATGGCAGACGGTGCAAGGCCGGTCGGCGCGGGGATCGCCCAGCGGGGTGCGGCCGCCATGGGGCGAGCCCCCGGGGCGCCCGACGCCATGGCAGTCGACGCAGATCATGCCGGCGGATCCCCCGTGGCAGCTCGCGCACTCCAGCAGATCGCGGCGGGCCGCGCTGGCGTGCAGGTTGGGGCCGACGCCCGGCGAGGCCCAGTCCACCGGGTGCGGCGACGGATCGCCCGGGCCGCGGCCGGCGGCCACATGGCAGGTGCGGCACTGATCGACGCCGTGGCAGCCCAGGCACGTCGGCCCCTCCAGGCGGGCCTCGGCGGCGTGCCGATCCTGGTAGCCCGGCCGGTGGATGAACCCGCGGTCGGGCCGGTCGGGCCAGGCGGCGCTGGCGGTCATGGGCGCGTTGCCGTCGTGGCACTCGGCGCAGAACGACTGGGCGTGGCACTGCCCGCAGCGGGCGGGCTCGGCCCGGGCCGTCAGGCCGTGGCGCCGGGCGAAGTCGGCGGTGTGGGCCTGGTGGCTCAGGGGCACCAGCGGGTAGGCCCACATGGAGGCGTGGCAGCGGTCGCAGCCCAGCCCCTCGATCCACGGCCGGTGGCACTCGGCGCAGTCCGCCATGGCCGGCAGGGCCCCGCGACCGGGCTCGACGGCCCCGCGGTGGCAGGGCACGCAGTCGCCGCCCACCCGGTCGAAGTGCTTCGAGTGGTCGAAGATGAGGGCCTCGCCGGCCGCCTGCAGCGTCGCGCGGGTGTCGGGATCGGCGTGGCAGCTCATGCAGTCGCGGTTCGCCTGCCCGGGGTGGGCCTGGTCGTGGCAGTCCGAGCAGATGGTCGACGCCGGCAGGTGCAGCGCGCTGGCCTCCTGGGCGTCGCGCTGGCCCGTGTGGCAGCGGGTGCAGTTCACGCCCGCCCGGGTGTGGGCGATGTGGCTGAAGCCGGCCTCCTGGGGATCGCGCACCGTGGGCGTGCAGCCCAGCGCCAGCGCGGCCAGCAGGGTGAAGGGGGCGAGGCGGCTCACGGCGCACCTCCCCAGCGGACGGGGGCGCCGAGGGCGTGCTCCACCAGCACCAGGCCGGCCAGGCGCTCGGGCCAGCGCGGCGTGCGGGCCACCTCGACGGCGCCGTAGGCGAACCAGCCGGCCCAGGGCTCGAAGCCGGCGCCGGCGCGCGTCACCCCGCCCAGCTCCTCCTCGCGGGCGTCGCCCAGGGCCTCCACCGTCGCGAAGGCGCTCCCCTGGATCGGCCACCGGCCCGCCAGGCGCAGCAGCCCGGTGCGCTCCTGCGGCCCCGTCGTGGCCGTGACCTCGCCGATGAGCCGCGCGCCCGCCCGCGGGAAGACGTCGACGCCCGCGCGCCAGCGCCCCCCCGTGTGGTCGTCACGCAGGCCCACGAAGGCCCCGTCCAGGCGCAGCCGCCACCGCGTCGACAGCGTCCACTCGGCCAGCGTCCCCAGCTCGCCGCGCGGGTCGGGGGCGAACACCGCCAGCAGATCGCCGAACGGCAGGAGCTGGTCGATCTCGGCGTAGCGGCCGTAGCCGCGCAGGGCCAGGTCGGCCGTGGGCCGGCTCAGCACCTCGGCGCGGGGTGGCCCTCCGGCGGCAGGCCGTGGCAGCTCCCGCAGGGCGCGTCGCCCGTCCACGCCGGCGTGTCGCCGCCGTGGCAGCGGGTGTCGGCGCAGCGGCCCGCGGCGTAGGTGGCGTCGGGCCCGGCCTCGGCCGCCAGCACCACCTCGGCCACCCCGGGGGTGGCGTCCTCGACGTGGCCGGGCACGTCCACGCGGCGGGGCACGACGTGGCAGGTGGCGCAGGCCACGGGGGCCGACGACGCCGGCGCCAGGTGGGCCTGGTGGGCGCCCACGCCGCGGAACGACGTGGCCTCGTTGCCCGCCAGATCGCGGGGCGGGGCGGGGTTGCCATCGCTCCCATGGCAGGCATCGCAAGGCAGCGTGCGCCAGTCGGCGGCCTGGACGCGGCCGTCGAGGTGCAGCGCGGCGTCCACGAGGCGGCCCGCGGCGTCCACCACCGGCGCGTGGCAGCGGTCGCAGCGGTCCTGGGGGTGCCCGCTCGGGGGCAGGGCGTGGCAGGCCTGGCAGGTGGGGGCCTGCAGCGTGCCCTCCCACGTCGGGGCGGGGTTCAGGGCCTCGGGGCCCGCGTGGCAGGCGGTGTCGGTGCAGGTGCCGGCGGCGTAGGCGGGGGCGTGGCCGCGGGCGGTGGCCAGGCCGGCCAGGCGGACGTCCGCGTCGCCCTGGTCGGCCAGGTGGCCGGGGGCGCCGAGGGCGGCGGGCACGACGTGGCAGGTGGCGCAGCCGAAGGCGGCGTGGGTGGCATGGGCGCCGACGGGCTCGCGGTGGCAGACGTCGCAGGCCTCGGGGCCCTCGCTGTGGCACTCGCGGCAGGCGCCCGGGCCCTCGTCGACCTGGTGGCAGCTGTAGCAGGGCTGGAGATCATCGCCGTGGCCGCGCAGCCAGGCCGCGTGGCCAGCGGCTTCGGCGAAGCCCGCGGGGTGGGTGCCGCCGGCGCGGCCCTCCAGGGGCTCCACCTCGCCGCAGGCGGCCAGCGCGAGGAGGCCGAGCGCGATCAGGCAGCGGGCGGAAGGACCCCACCGACCCGTCTGGTCGCCGGCCGCTGGCCAATGAGTGGACATCTCTCGCTCCCCGCCCCGCTGGGCACAGGGGGGTGACGCAAGAACAGTGCCCGCCGCCAGGGCGCTCGGGCTGGTACCGATCCCGATGTGTCGGTAACAGCCGAACGCTACCCGCTACGCTGCCGTAACCCCCAGCGCTTCGCGCAGGACCCGGCGCACGAGCCCGAAACGCTCGGCGTCGTGGGCCCGGACGAGGGCCGGCCGGCTGGCGGCGTCGGCGAGGCCCTTGAGGGCCCCGGCGGCCGCGTAGCGGGCGTGGAAGAGGCCATCCGACAGGGTGGCCTCCAGCGTCTCGCGGCAGCGGCGGCGCAGGGCGCGATCGGCCTCTTCCAGCCGCGCGAGGCGCCCCAGGCCCACGATGGCCGCCTGCCGCACCACGCGCGGGCGCGTCGGCGCCGCCTGGGCGAAGAGCACGTCGGCCACCGCCACCTGCCCCAGGGCGCCCAGGGCGTCCACGGCGGCGGCCGCCACGCAGTCCCGCGTCGAGGGGACGCCCACGAACGGCTGCAGGATGGCCACGGCGTCGGGCGCGCGGGTGGCGCCGATGGCCCCGAGCAGGGCCGCCAGCACCCGGGCGGGCACGGGCTCGGCGGCGAGGCCCTGCAGCCACGGCAGGTGGCGGGCGTCCGCCCCCACCCCGCACGCCGCGGCCGCCGCCACCCGCACCCGCAGCGGCGCGTCGCTCTTCACCACGCGGGCCAGGGCCTCGCGGGCCGCCTCGGCGCGGTGCTCGCCCAGGGCCGCCGCCACCTCGACCCGGACCGAGACCGACGACTCCTGGGCCAGCCGCGCGATGAGCGCCGCGGTGACGACGGGATCGGCGCGCTGGCCGAGCAGGCGGGCCGTCCGCATCCGCAGCGCGACGGGCACGTCGGCCACCAGGCGCGCCAGCAGGGCGGCGTCGTCCTCGCCCGACTCGTCCAGCTCCACCAGGCAGGCCTGCTCGGGATCCACGGCCACGAAGACGGGCGCGTCATCGAGGGGCAGCGTCAGCGTCCGCGTCCCCGGCGCCAGCCGCACGCGGCGGTGGTGGGTGGCGGCCCCCTGGATGAGCACGTCCAGCACCAGGCTCTGGGGGGTGTCGTCCTGCCGGGCCAGCGTCAGCTCCAGGCCCACCCGGCGGTCGTACGACCAGGCGACGCGGGCGCGGGGGTGCGCGCCGGCCGTCACGAAATCCTCAAAGAAATCCGCCAGATCCTCGCCCGAGGCGTCCTCCAGGCACCGGCGCAGCAGGGCCGTCTCGGCGGCCGTGCCCCGGGCCTGCTGGATGTACGCCTGGAGGCCGGCGTCGAAGGCCACGGCCCCGAGCTGGTGCCGCAGGGTGTGCAGCAGCAGGCAGCCCTTCTCGTAGGCGTGGCGGTCGAAGAGCACGTAGGGGTGGGCGTAGGTGCGGGTGACGACGGGGCGGGCGTAGCGATCCCGCGCCTCGGCCAGGTAGCCATCCCGCCACGCCTGCAGGCGCGCCGCGAAGTCGTCCTCGCCGTTGAGGGCGCCCATGCAGCGGATCTCGAACCAGGTGGCGAACGACTCGTTCAGCCAGATCTCGGGCCAGCCGCGGGGGGCGATGAGGTCGCCGAACCACTGGTGGGCCAGCTCGTGGGCGAAGAGGCGCTCCACGTCGAAGGCGTCGCGGTCGGCGGCAGGCACGAGGGCGAAGTCGGTCAGGCTGGTGAGGGTGGTGTTCTCCATGCCCCCCCACATGAACTGCCGCAGGATGGCGTGGCCGTAGCGCGGGTACGGGTAGGGCACCCCGGTGGCCTCGGCGAACCACGTCAGCATCTCGGGCATGCGGGCGAACAGGTGGCGCGCGTCCGCCTCGCGGCCGGCGGGCACGTAGTGGTGCAGCGGCACCTCGCCGCGGGTGTCGACCACCTCGACCACGGCGTCCACCACCAGCGTGAGCAGGTAGAGGGCGTGGGGCGTGTCATGCCGCCAGTGGAAGCGCCGGAAGCCGTCCGTCATGGGCTCGTCGAGGGCGACGGGCACGCCGTTGGAGAGGGCCTGGTAGCCCGCCGGCACCGTGGCGATGACCTCGGTGGTCACGACGTGCTCGGGGGCGTCGAAGCAGGGGAACCAGTGGTGGTGGTCCTCCATCGCGCCCTGCGTCCAGGCCTGGGCGGGGCGGTCGCCCTCGGCGTCGACGAAGTGCAGGCCCAGGGTGGGGGTGGCTTCGAAGGCGAGCGTCACCTGGGTGCGCTCGCCGGGGCCGAGGGGCGCGGCGAGCGTGACGTCGACGCCGCCGGCGTGGACGTGGAAGGGCAGCGGCGCCCCGTCCTCGCCCCGCACCGCCAGGATGACCTGGTCGGCCGCGTCGACGGTGAAGCCCGTCGTGGGCGCGGCCCGGCCCACCACGGTGTGGGTCACGGCGCCGCTCACCTGCCGGGTGGTGGGATCGACCCGGACGGCCAGGCGGACGTGCTCGGGGATGACCGGGACGGGGCGGCGGCGGGCGCGCCCGGCGGCCGGCTCCTCGAACACATGGGGCGGACAGGGCAGCGCAGGCTCCCGCACGGGCTCCTCCTCAGGGCAGGGTCTTCCTCTGAAAGACCAGGAAGATCGGGATCTTGGGAAGCATCAGCGCCCGCGGGGGCGCAGCTTCTTGTCGAGGGTCAGGGCCGTCTCCTGGCCCCACGTGAGGACGGCCTTCTCGTCGATGAAGCCGTCCTTGCGCAGCAGGACGAGGACCTCGGGCTTCTCGCGGTCGATGCCCTCGCGCTTGATGGGCGTGTCGCCGACGTACTTGCCGTCGATGTAGACTTCGGCCCCGGCCGGCTGGCTCGTCACGTTGAGGGTGCCGCCGAGCTTCTTCAGGAAGACGCGGCGGGCCACCTCTTCGCCCGGCTTCACCTCGGTGGCCACGTTCACCGTCTCGGTGTGGCGCTCGAAGCCCTTCATGTCGAGGACGAGCTCATGGGTCGAGCCCGCCTGGATGTCGCCGATGAGCGCCGGCGTCTGCTTGCCGAGGAAGCGGCCGTCGAGGGTCACGTCGGCGCCAGGAGGCACCGAGACGACCCGCAGGGAGACGCGCACGTCGCGGGTGCCCAGCAGGGTGGGCAGCCAGAGGACGGCGGCCACGCCGAGCACGATGAGCAGGCCCACGAGCGTCAGGCCGAGGGGCGAGAGGAGCTTCTGCAGCGGCCCCTTCTTCTTGACCCGCAGCATGGTGACGGGGGCCTCGATGGCCGCCGTGCGGCCGACCACGGGGGTGCGGGCCCGCGGCGGGGGCAGCGTCTGCTGGGGCGGCGGGGGCAGCGGCCGGGGCGTCGAGGGGCGCCCGGCGGCGGTCGGCGCCGATCGGGGGATGGGGCGGCTGGGCGGCGGCGGCGCCTGGCGAGGCGGCGGCAGCGGGCGCGACGGCGGCACGGCCGCCTGCTCCATCGTCGGCGGCAGGTTCGGCTGGCCGAAGTCGGCCTTCTGGAAGACCGCCGTCGGGGGCTCATCCATCGAGCCCGACGGGGGCGCGGCCGCCTGCCCGAGGGCCTCGGAGTTGATGACCGCCGTCTCGTCGTCGTCGTCGCCGGCCGCGGTGGGCGCCAGGGGCGAGAGGGACTGCCCGGCCCAGACCGGCTCCGTGATGGTGCGCTCCTCCTCGAAGCCCCCCACCTGGAAGTTGCCGGCCATGGTGCTGTCGTCGTCGTCGAACTCGCCGTCGTCGAGGACCTGGAGCTGGTCGAGGGCCGCGACGGGCTGGGGCGGCGCCGGCGCGGGGGCCTTCAGCGAGGGCGCCGGGCCCCCGCCGACCGGCTGCATGTTGCGCAGGTCGAAGATGACGCTCTTGCCCGAGGTGATGTCGAAGTCATCGGCGTCGGTCTGCACCGGCAGCGGCAGCACGAAGCGCTGGTCGCCGAAGACCCGCCGCATGAACTCCACCAGCCGGCGGCGGCTGAAGTCGGGCCAGTTGGAGTACAGGAAGCCCGTCAGCGCCCGCTGCAGATCCTCGGCCTGCTCGTACCGGGCGTCGCGGTTCTGGGTCAGGGCCTTGAGGGCGATGCGCACCAGGTCGTCGGGCACGTCGGCCCGGCGGGCCTTCATGTCGGGGATCTCGGCGCGGCGCACCTTGTCGAGCAGGACCAGGGCCTTCTCTTCGTTGTAGAGCATCTCCCCCGTGATCATCTCGTAGAGGCAGATCCCGGTGCTGAAGATGTCGGTGCGCCCGTCGATGGCATGGCCCCAGGCCTGCTCGGGCGACATGTAGAAGAACTTGCCCTTGATGACGCCGCTCTCGGTCTCCTTGCTGCGCTGGCTGGCCTTCGCGATGCCGAAGTCGACGATCTTCACCTCGCCGTCGTAGGACAGCAGGATGTTCTGCGGGCTGATGTCGCGGTGGATGATGTTGAGGGGGCGCCCGTAGTTGTCCTTCTGGGTGTGGGCGTACTGGAGCCCCGCTGCCATCTCCAGGCCGATGAACGCGATGAGGTCGATGGGGATGTGGATGTCCAGCTCGGCGCAGCGCACCAGGAGCTGGTACAGGTCCTTCCCGTCGATGAACTCCATCGCGATGTAGTAGGTGGTGTCGATCCGACCGAGGTCGAAGATCCGCCCGATGTTCGCGTGGTTGAGCTGGACCGCGATCTTGGCTTCATCGATCAGCATGTCGATGAACTCCTGGTCCTCCGAGTACTTCGGATGGATGACCTTGAGGGCCAGGAGGCGCTCGAAGCCACGGATCCCCTGCGTCTTGGCGAGGTGGATCTCGGCCATCCCACCATACGCGATGCGCTTGATGAGCTGGTACGGCCCGAACTGGCTGCCTTCTTGCACGATCGCTCTGCTCGTCGCGCCCCGACTCGGGACGATTTGAGATTCTAGCCTGAACCGGCAGGGACGCAACCTCCTCCCCCGCGGCGTCGACACACGGGCCGCAAAGAGCCGCAGAGGCGTGCCTGAGAGCGCCGGTCTGACCCCCCGCCCGAGCGCCGCTGCAGCCCCCCGTGCGGCCGCGAGAAAATCCCCCTTTGACGCTGGTTTGCCGTCGGCGCTAGCGTGTCGCGCCGTTTGTCGCCCGGGGGGTATTGATGCAGACGCGAGGAAAGACCGTGCGCTCGTGGATCAAGAGCGCGTTTCTGCTGTCGATGCTGTCCGCGTGCGGGCAGTCCTCCGGCTGTTCGGGGTGTGATCAGGAGGGGGCGCCGTTCCCCGACAAGGACCGCATCCACAGCGCCATCCAGGTGCGCGTGACGGAGCCCGGGCTCGCCTTCCTGGAGGAGAACCTGGAGCCGCTGCTGGCCGAGGCGCTGCCGGATGGCCTGGGCATCTGCATCGATGGGCAGGGCGGGGACCTGATCATCGTGCAGTGGGGCTTCTGCCAGGCGGACGTCTGTGACGGCGGTCAGCCCGGCTGCCAGCTCGACATCCAGATCGGCGGGGTGGATCTGGAGCCGGTGGAGCCGGCGACCATGCGCGCCGGCGTGACGTTCTCGGCCCTCGAGGCCCACATCGACATCGCCGCCAGCCCCATCGTGGACTGCGTGCTCTCCGTCAACGCCCCGGGCTTCCGGGTGGCGGTGGACCTCGATCTGGCCACCCCCGATCCGACCCGGGATCTGACGTTCACCATCAGCGACCCCCAGTACCGCCTGGCCGACCTGAACATCCGCCTCATGGGCGGCAACGGCTTCCTGTCGCCGCTCTGCGATCTCATCGATGGCGCCATCAACTTCCCGATCATCGGGACGCTGGTGCTCGATCTGCTGCAGACGTTCATCGACGGCCCCCTGGTCGACCTCATCTCGGGCTTCCTGGAGGACTTCACCTGCCGCACCTGCGACGACGCCGCCGACTGCCCCATCGAGGGCGGCGTGCAGTGCGACGGCGGGCGCTGCATGCTCGACGGGGCCTGCATCCCGGCGCCCCTGGGCGTCGAAGGGCACGTCAGCCTGGGTGATCTGCTGGGCGACTTCTACGCCGCCGGCAACGCCGCGGGCCTCGGCTACCTGCTCACCCCCGGCAGCTACGTCGAGGTGGAGAACGGCGGCCTGTCCCTCGGGGTCATCGGCGGCGCCAACAGCGAGCGCGAGCGCTGCGTGCCCGTGCGGGCCCAGCCCTCCACCGACGAGCCCCCCCGCGCCGAGATCCTGCGCGGCAACCTGACCCCCCGCGGCGACGCCTACGAGGTGGGCATCGGCGTGACGGGCACCTTCATCGATCACGCCCTCTGGGCCATGTTCAACGGCGGCGGCCTCTGCCTGAGCATCACCGGCGCCCAGATCGAGCAGCTCAACACGCGCTTCCTGGGCGTGGCCCTGCCGAGCCTCAGCCGGCTGACCCGGGGCAACGCCCCCATGGCCATCACGCTGTCGCCCCAGGAGGTCCCCGTGGCCACCCTGGGCAGCAACACCGTGCGGCCCGACCCCGACAACGAGGGCCAGTACATCCTCGATGACCCCTTGATCACGCTGGAGATTCCGGATCTCTGGCTCGACTTCCACGCCTTCATGGACGGCCGCTGGACGCGCGTGCTGAGCCTGCACGCCGACGTCGTGCTGCCCATCGGCCTCGCCTTCAGCCCCGACAACGGCATCATCCCGGTCCTCGGCGATCTGGGCGGCGCGCTGACGAACCTGTCGGTCTCGAACGGCGAGATCCTGCTCGACGATCCCAACCGCCTGGTGGACCTGCTGCCCGTCCTGCTCGGCCCCATCCTGAACCTGGCGGTCCAGGGCCTCGCCGATCCCATCGCCCTGCCCGACATCATCGGCTACCGCCTGGACCTGCAGGACGGCTCGGTGACGGGCGTCGAAGACAACACCATGCTGGCCATCTTCGCCAACCTGGACCGCGCCCCCGAGGGCGAGGCCCTGCGGCCGTCGGTGCAGACGTTCGCCGAGGTGAAGGCCGTGCACGTGCCCCCCACCGAGCAGTTCGAGCTGGACGGCGAGGGCACCTGGAAGCGGTCCTTCGTGCGCCTGGCCGTGGACGCCTGGGACGGCTCCAACGACGACCCCGCCATGGAGTACTCCTGGCGCGTCGATGACCGCTCCTGGAGCCTCTTCACCGACGCCCGCGAGATGGTCATCCGCAGCCCCGCGTTCCTGCTGCAGGGCCGCCACACCATCCATGTGCGCGCCCGCCGCATGGACGACTACCGCACCCTCGATCCCACCCCGGCCGAGGTGGAGGTCATCATCGACTCCATGGCCCCCGAGCTGACGCTCGTGGACGAGGGCGACACCGTGCGGGTCGACGTCGAGGACTGGGTCAGCCCGCCCGAGGCCATCCAGCTCGAGGCCCGCGTGGACGACGGGGCCTGGGGCCCCCTGGCCGAGGCCCGCCTGACGCGCCCCGCCGGCGAGGTGCTGGAGGTCCGCGCCACCGACGAGGCCGGCAACCAGGCCGTCGCGCGGCTGGAGACCCGCCAGGACGAGCTCATCGGCCGCGCCCCGCCCGGGGCCGGCAGCGATGGCTGCGGCTGCGTCGTCGGGGCCACCGGCGACGACACCGGCGCGGGCCTCGCCTGGCTGGCGCTGCCCTTCGCGCTCTTCGGTCTTCGCCGGCGCCGCCGCTGGCTCGTGGGGCTCGCGATCCCCTTTTTTTTCGGCTGTGAGGACGACACGCCGTCGCGCGACCGGGGCGACATGGGCCTCGAGCGCGACGCCCTGCCGGCCGACTGCCGCGAGGATCCCGACTGCGAGAACCCCAACCTCGTCTGCCGCGAGGGCGAGTGCATCGCCCTGAGCTGCACCCAGGATCCCTCCGTCTGCGGCGCCGTCGACTGCGGGGATCGCAAGGCGGTCTGCAACAACCTGGGCCTGTGCGAGTGCGAGCCGTTCTGCGCCGACGGCTGCGGCGCCGACGAGTACTGCTGCGTCGCCCGCAACGCCTGCGAGCCCGTGCCGGCCGGCATGTGCGAGGGCGAGTGCGAGCCCGGCTTCGACCGCGTGCTCACCCGCGAGGGCCAGGTGGACGCCGAGCGCTGCACCGTCGAGGAGGCGGAGTGCGAGTGCGTCGAGCGCATGCCCCTCGAGGTGGGCCGCGCCGGCCGCTTCAGCGACCTGGCCGTCGTGGACGGCGTGCCCTATGTCAGCGCCTACTCGGAGGAATTCGGCGATCTGGTGGTCGGCCGGCTGGACCCCGTGACGGGCCTCGCCTGGACGTTCGTGGACGGCGCCCCCGCCGGCCCCGTCGTCGCCGGCCCCAGCGGCCCCCGCGGCGGCGTGGAGGAGGCCGGCGATGACGTCGGCACCCACACCAGCATCGCCCGCGGCGCGGGCGGCACCCTGCACATCGCCTACCGCGACGAGGACGCCGGCGCCCTGAAGTACGCCCTCGGCACCCCCGCCGGCGGCGGCTACACCTGGCGCGTCGTCACCCTCGACGACGTCGGCGGGGCCGGGCGCTACACCAGCATCAGCGTCGACGGCCGCGGCGTGCCCGGCATCGCCTACCGCATCGACAGCCTCGCCGACGGCGGCGCCTTCTTCAGCGAGGTCCGCTACCGGCTGGCCAAGAACGACGCCCCCGGCCAGGCGACGGACTGGAACGCGCCCTTCGTGATCCAGCGCCGCGAGCTGGCCCAGGCCGACCCCGAGACGGGCGCCTACCCCGAGGGCACTGGCCTCTTCACCACCCAGGCCCGCGACCGCGAGGGGCTGCCGGTGGTGGCCTGGTACGACCGCTCCCTGGGCGCCCTCTGGCTGGCCCGCTTCGCGGGGGCCGGCTTCGGCGAGCCCGAGCTGCTGGCCGGCTGGGGCCACCCCGATCCCGACCTCGACGGCGACATGGGCACCAACGTCGATCTGGCCATCGACGCCCAGGGCCAGGCCCACCTCTGCTTCCAGAACGGCCTGGACGACACCCTGCGCTACCTGGCCCCCGAGCTCGGCCTCGACGAGGTGGTGGACGACGGCGTGCGCCTCAACGACGGGGGCCGCAGCTACGCGGTCCACGTCGTCGGCGAGGACTGCAACGTCCGCCTGGCCGCCGACGGCAGCCCCGTCGTCGTCTACCAGGACGCCACCGGCCACGACCTGCTGATGGCGAAGCGCAGCGGCGGCGAGGACGGCGGCTGGATCCGCCGGGTCCTGCGCGGCGACGAGGCCATGTACCGCGGGGCCTTCGGGTTCTACGCCCGCGCCCGCGTCGATGGCGCCCGCCTCTGGATCAGCAACTACGTCTACCGCAACGAGGACCAGCCGGCCGTCGAGGGCCTCGAGATCTACGCCGAGGATCTGTAGCCGGCTCCATCTCCGCGAAACACTTCATCTATTCACCCAGCAGGGCGGCGCCTGCGCAGGCCCCTCGCGGCCGGCCCCCTGCATTGGGTACCATCGACCTCTGACCGGGGGGGAGACCGTGCACAGGTGGCTGCTGCTGGTGGGTGCGCTCGGCATGTCCGCCTGCCTCCCGGAGTTCCCCGAGCGCCCGCAGGTGCCCCGCGACGTCGCGGATGACGGCCTGCCCGACGACCTCGGCGAAGATCCCGTCGACATGGCGCCCCGCCCGGGCGCGGACGCCGGCCCCGTCGACGCCCGCCCGCCGGCCCCGGACGTGGTGGGCGGCTGCGATCCCATCGTCTTCGGCCAGCCCGCCTTGCGCGTCCGCCGCTGGGCCGGCGAGCCCATCCCCCCGCGGATGGTCTCGGCCCTGGGCGGCTGCCCGCCGCTGGCGCTGCTCGAGGCCCCGCCCTGGGCCCAGGTGACCTTCATGGACGGCACCCTGGCCATCCAGGTGGACGGCGAGGGGCTGCCCCCCGGGCGCTCCAACGACGCCATCGTGCTGGGCGACGCCCTCGGCAACACCGCCGCGCTGCCCGTCGTCGTCGATCACTTCGCCCCCGGGCCCGGCCCCGTGCACGATCCCAAGGTGCTGGTCATCGCGGTGAGCGGCCTCGACGCCCAGACGCCCCTGCCCCCGACGCTGGCCGCCCTCGTCGCCCATGGCGCCAGCACCGACGGCGCCACCCAGGCGGCCCCCGAGCGGCCCTCCGCCTGGGCCACGCTGATGACCGGGGTGGATCCGCGCCGCCACGGCGTCAACGCCGAGCCCGCCCGGGTGCGGGTGCCCTCGTTCACCCGCCGCGCCCGCGACGCCGGCCACCCGGCCCTCGTCGCCAGCCAGTACGCGCCGCTCGCCCAGACCATCCTGCGCGAAGACCTGGGCGAGGCCGTCACCGCGGGCGACAGCGCGGCCACTCGCGGGGCCCTCCTCGGCGCCCTGCAGGGCAACCAGGCCGACGCCTTCGTGCTGGCCACCGACCAGGCCGTCGGCACCGCCGACAGCGACGTGGACGTCATCGTCGGCGGCGTGCTCGCGCGGCCCACCTTCGCCCAGGAGGACTGGCTGTTCGTCGTGGTCGGCGTGGCCCCCGGGGCCAACCGGGTGCCTCTCGCCTTCGCCCGCCCCGGCACCGCCCCCTCCGCCCTGGGCCCCGACGCCGACGTGGTGGACGTGGCCCCCACCGTGCTGCGCCACCTGGGCGTGACGCTGCAGCCCGGCTGGGAGCTCCCCGGCGACTCGCCCTTCAGCGGCGCCGAGGCGGACTGCACCAACCGCGAGGACGACGACGGCGACGGCCGCATCGACTGCCGCGATGACGACTGCGCCGGGGCGTGCAACCTGAGCTGCGTCGATCTGGACGTCGGCCAGGCCTCCGGCGTGATCGCCCGGGGCGAGACCCGCGAGGGCCGCTACCGCTCCGACGCCTGCGGCGGGGGCGAGGCCGCCGAGGTGGTCATCTACTGGACGGCCCCGGCCGACGACGACTGGCTCATCCACGCCGACGGCACCTCCTTCAACTCCATCCTCTACGCCGCCGCTGGCGACTGCGGCGGGCCCGAGATCGCTTGCGAGACGGGCTTCTACGGCCGCGTCGACCACTTCAACGAGGATCCCGGCGGCTTCGTGCTGTCAGCCCGGGCGGGCCGCTCGGCCGTCCTCGTCGTCGACGGCCAGTTCTTCGGCGAGGACGGGCCCTTCCAGCTCTCCGCCTATGGCCGCGCGGCCGAGTGCCGCCAGGCGTCCGACCTGGGCCAGGCCGTCGGCGTCGTCTCCCAGGGCTCGAACGTGGGCACCCCCACCCGCCTGCCCCCGCGGGAGGGCGACCAGCGCTGCGTCGGCGGCGGCCCCATCTACGCCACCAACGACCTGCTCTTCCGCTGGACGGCCCCCGAGGACGGCATGTACCGCTTCGACACCGAGGGCTCGACCTTCGACACCGTCCTGCGGCTGTACGGCGGCGCCTGCGACAACCTGTCGCTCCTGACCTGCAACGACGACGCGGGCGCCGAGGTGCACTCCAGCCTCGACGCCCAGATCGCCGCCGGCACCTCGGTCGTCATCGCCGTCAGCGGCTACTGGCAGAGCCAGCGCGGCGACGAGGGCGACTACGTGCTGCGCATCCAGCGCCGCTAGTCGCCCAACCCTCTGGAAGGAAACGTCTTTTCGGTCAGCGCAGCCGCTGCTTGCGCAGGGCCAGCAGCTCGGCGGCCGTCTCCTCGATGGCCTTGTCGGTCACGTCGATGACCGGCCAGTCGGGGTGGGCGTCGAAGACCTGGCGCGCGTACTCCATCTCCTTGTCGATGTGATCGCGCATGCCATAGGCGGTGTCGGCGGGCATGCCCAGCGTCTGCAGCCGGGCCTGCCGGATGCGGAACAGGGCGTCGGGATCGATGGCCAGGCCGAAGATGCGCACGCTGTCGATCTTCTTGAGCTCGGCGGGCAGCTCGATGCCCAGCACCAGCGGCACGTTGGCCACCTTGTAGCCGCGCTGGGCCAGGTAGGTGGACAGGGGCGTCTTGCTCGTGCGCGAGATGCCGACGAGCACGATGTCGGCCTTGCGCAGGTTGCGGGGGTGCTGGCCATCGTCGTTGCGCACCGCGAACTCCACCGCCTCGATGCGGCGGTAGTACTCGTCGTCCACCTCGTGCAGCCCCCCCGGCTCCATGCGGGCCTCGTGGCTGGTGAGGACGGCCAGCTCGGCCACCAGGCGGCCGATGAGATCCACCTCCTTGACCCCGGCCTCGGCGCAGAGCTGCTGGATGGTGGCCCGCTGGGCGGCGTCGACCATGGTGTGCACCACCAGGGCCTCCTGGCCGGCCGCCCGCTCGATGATGTCGCGGATGAGCTGCTCCCGGCGCACATGGGAGAAGGTCTCGGCCACCACCGACGACGCGTCGAACTGCTTGAGGGCCGCGGCCACCACCCGCTCGGCTGTGTTGCCGGTGGCATCGGACACGATGAAGACGGAGCGCTTGGTCACGGCAAAAGCCCTGTTCTTTCGCTGGCCTGGGAGCTACCGGCGCAGCGGGGGCAGGCCGCTGCCGGGCTTCTTCGTCTTGTCATACTGCTTCTTGACGATGTCCCCCGCCACTTCCCGCGCGCCGAGGCCGAACGCCAGGGCCAGCGCCAGGCAGAGGGCGCCGAAGACGAGCGCGAAGCTGATGAGGACGAACGTCGAGGCCACGTCGAGCTGCTGCACGGCCATCGTGATGGCGAAGACCAGGATGGCGATGCGGGCCGCCCCGCCGATCCAGCCCTTGCTGGCGTCGTCCTCGGTGGCGCGGTTGGCGATGAGGGCGCGCACGTAGTTGCCCAGCGCGAAGCCCACCGCGACGATGGCCACGGCCACCACCACCTTGAGGAGCATGTACTCGAGGAAGGTCTGCACCATGGCGGCCCAGGCGCTGAACGAGAGCGTCTGCAGCACCTCCACCGTCGCCACCAGCACGATGGCCACCTGGGCCACCAGGCCCACGAACTCGCTCGGGGTGTCGACGAAGCGGCTCTTCTCCCCCTCGCCGGGGGTCAGGCGCTCGAAGTCCACGCCCAGCTTCTTGAGCACGCCGTCGAAGCCCAGGCCGGCGAGCAGCCCCGTCACGAGGCTGCGGGCCAGCTTGCCGACCACCACGCCGATGGCCAGGATGAGGGCCGCCACCACCAGGGAGGGCAAGAGCCCCCAGAACTGGTCGATGGTGTGGGCCACCGGCCGCGACAGGGCCTCCAGGCCCAGGCGGTCGAGGGCGGCGATGCCGGCGTGCAGCAGCACGAAGACCATCAGGGCCAGGCCGAGCACATCCGAGAGCTTCCGCTTCGCGAACAGCCCCTCCAGCTTCACGCGGGCCGGCAGGGTGTCCACCCCGACGGAGGCCGTCAGGTTCGTCACCACCGTGCGCGCCAGGCGGCCCAGGATGTAGCCGCCCAGGAGCATCAGGCCGGCCACCGCCAGCATGGGCACCGCCTCGATGATGGAGGTGAGCATGCCCTTGAGCGGCGTGGCCACGACGTCGATCTTCAGGGCCTCGAAGGCGCCCGCGAGGCCCACCAGCATGGCCAGCCAGAAGACGAGGGTGCCGGCGCTCTCGCTGAACTTCGCGCGGGGCGCGCCCTCGGCGGCCTCCGCGGCGAAGCGGGCGTCCATGCCCCCGAGCGCCTTGCCGACGATCTTCTTGAGCAGCAGCCCGACGACGTAGAAGACGAGGACGATGAGGGCCGCCTTGCCCACCAGGGGCAGGGCGCCGACGATGGTCTGCACAAAGGCCCGCAGCGGGCCGGCGGTGTCGCCCAGGCCCGCGGCGTCGAGGGCGCCGGCGATGGCCAGGAGCATCACGACGTAGAAGGTGGTGCGGCCGGCGATGCGCTCGACCTGGTCGTCCTTGCCGTCCTTGCTCTTGAACAGGTGGTCCAGGCCCACGGCCGTAAACAGCTTGTTGTCCAGCTCGGTCTTCTTGAGCAGGGCGTAGATCACCTTCTCCAGCGAGCGCGCGACCAGCCAGCCGACGAAGAGCACGGCGACGGCGATGCCGACGCGGCGCAGCGTCTCCAGCAGGCCGGAGTCGTAGAAGAAGGCCTTCACGCTGTCCCAGCCCCCCGCGAACGCGGGGAGCGGGAGCAGCACGGCCAGGACCGCGATCCAGGGCAGGACGCGGCGGGTCGAGTCACGGTGGAGCATGGCACCTCCTGGGTGTGGCCTCCGCCCCTCGCGACGGGGGGAGGACGGTCGCGCGCAGTATGCGCTCTGCCACCGATCCGCGAAAGCCCCCGTGATCTAGAGAGAATCGCGTCGCACGTCCCTCGACGGCGGCGGCGGGCCGTGCTACGAGGCGGCCCATGAGAGCCATCGCCACCCCGACGCCGGGCGACCTGCACGCCCTCGGCCCCATGGACGTCCCCACCCCCGCCCCCGGGCCGGGCCAGGTGCGCGTCACCGTCCATGCCTCCTCCGTCAACCCGGCCGACAGCAAGATCGTCCACTGGACGAGCCAGGCGCGGTACCTCCACGCCCGCGTCTCGCCCCTCATCCCGGGCTACGATCTGGCGGGCGTCGTCGACGCCCTCGGCGCTGGCGTGGCCGACCTGGCGGTGGGCGACCGCGTCTTCGGCCACCTGCCCTTCGCGGGCAAGACCACGGGCGGCGCCTGGGCCGAGCACGTCGTCATCGCCGCCAGCGAGCTGGGCCGCCTGCCCGCCGGCGTCGACTTCAGCCCGGCGGGCGCCATCCCCACCGTCGGCCTGACCGCGCTGCAGGCCCTGCGCGACCGCGGCGGCCTGCAGCCCGGCGGCCGCGTCCTGGTGTTCGGGGCGGCCGGGGGCGTCGGCGCCCTGGCCATCGGCATCGGCAAGCGCCTCGGGGCCCACGTCACGGCCGTCTGCAGCACGTACGCCGTCGAGTTCGTTCGAGGTCTCGGGGCCGACGTCGTGGTCGACCGCAAGGCCGCCGATCCCCTCGCCCACGACGCCCCCTTCGACGTCATCCTGGACGCCAGCGCCGCCTACAGCTACGGGCAGTGCACCGCGATCCTGAGCAAATCCGGGAGCTTCGTCACCACGCTGCCCTCGCTGGCCTTCGCCACCGGCAAGCTGCGCTCCCTCTTCTCGGGCCGCACCTGCGCCTTCGTGGTGGTGAAGTCGCGCCGCGCCGATCTGGATCTGCTGGGCGCCTGGCTGGCCGACGGCCTGGTCGTCCCCGTGGACGAGCGCTACGCCATCCGCAACGCCCCGGCCGCCATCGCCCGGCTGGCGGGCGGCGGCCTGCTGGGCAAGATCGCCGTGGATGTGGCGGGGGCCTGGTAGCGGCCGCTACCGGCCGAGCGGGATCTCCAGCCGGAAGCCCGTCTGGGTGTCGCCGCCGAAGGTCTTCTCCACCCCGAACGTGACGGCGATGTTGTTGAACTGGATGCCCGCCCGCACCCCGGCGCTCGTCGACTGCTGCCCGCCCGCGTTGCTGCTGGCCAGGCTGCCGCCGCCCAGGACACGCCAGCGATCGGCGATGCGGTAGCCCGCCAGCCCGTCGATGCCGGCCGACTTGAGGTCGCCGCCCTGGAAGTCGACGTTGCCGGTCACCCGGCCATCCCACTTGCCGATGGAGTGCTCGAAGGCCGCCTCGAAGTGGTGGGCGTACTCGGCGTTGTCCTGCTGCCACTGCAGCTTGTACTGCAGCGTCGCGCTCTTGAAGGCGTTGGGATCGCGCCAGCCCAGGCTGAGGCCGAGCTGCTCCAGCCGGCCGTCGTCCAGGTTCAACCCCGCGTTCCCCTTGAGGTTGAAGTCGCCCATCGTCGCCTGGGTGCCCAGGCTCATGCGGGTGACGGCGTCCTTCATCTCGAGATCGAAGCTGTTCTTGAAGGCCCCGGTCGTGAAGTCCAGGCCGACGTTGCGCTGGGTGCCCTGGGGCCCCGTCTGCTCGCCCGCCGTCAGGTGCAGCCCGTCGCCGATCTTGTAGTCGAGGGACTGCGTCGTCTGGACGCCGCCCTTCCCGTCGCCCTGGAGGCCCTGCTGCAGCGTCAGCGCGCCGTCGTAGGCCTTGCGGTCGAAGGTGAGCGTGAAGGCCCCGGTCTGGGGATCCAGCGTGCCGGTCACCGTCTGCTCGTTGCCCGCGTCGCCCAGCTTCATGGACGCCTCGATCTTCGTCGCGTCGTCCTTGCCCCCGCCCGTGGCGTGGGTGAGCCCCGCGCGCAGCTCGGCCGGCAGGTCGTTGATGACCGCGCCGATGCCGCCCTTGAACATGACCTGGGTGCGGCCCTCCTCGTCCACGCGGATGTCGGCGAGGTAGTCCCCCTTGAACTTGTCGGTGCCCCCCTGGCCGGCGACCTTCGCGCCCGCCGTCAGGCCCTTCTCGCTGTCCCACTTCGCGTCGGCGCTGGCCTCGAAGCCCTCGCGCTTGACGCCGCCGCTGATGCTCGCGTCGCCGGTCAGGCCGTTCTTCTCGTCCCAGCTCGCGTTGGCGCTGGTCTCGAAGCCCTTGCCCTTGTAGCCGACGCCGGCCGTCGCGGCCAGCTGCTGCCCGTCGGCCGTCTGCTTCGTGCTGCCGCCGAGGCGCGCGCTGAACCCGCCGGCGCTGTAGCTCATGCTCAGCTCGGCCGACTCCACGGCGAAGTTCTTGATGCTCGCCAGATCCAGCTTCCCGCCGATCTTCAGGCCCTTGGCCACCTCGAACATCTGCTCGATGGCCGGCGGATCGGCGTCCTGCAGGATGGCCACGATGGCCGCGCCGATGGCCAGGGCCCCCAGGCTGGCCGCGATGGCCGTCACCGCCCCGGGGCTCTCCTCGATCCACTCGCTGATGGCGGTGAAGACGCGCTGGCCCGAGTCGCCCTCGAGCCACTTGTCGGCCAGCTTCTGCAGCTCCGGCGCGAACGCGGCCGCCAGGGCGTTGAGGGCCTTCGCGTCCTGGGCCGAGAACGTTTTTCCTTCAGAAAACGGCGCCTTGGCCAGATCGGCCAGCGCCTTGGTGCCCTGCTTCGCGTACCCCGTCAGGTCGGTGAAGGAGACATGCTCGCGGATGAGCTCGAACGCCTTGCCGCCCAGCTTCTCCCCCAGCAGGGCCTCCCAGCCCTTGCGCGCCGCCGCCACCCGCTCGGCCTCGCGGGCCTCCTCGGCCTGGGCCGCCTGGGGATCCTGCTCGGGCGCCTGGCCCGTCAGCTCCGCGCTCTGCCCGGTGGCCGCCTGGTTGTCCGCCGGCTCGACCGTCTCGGCCGTCTGCGTCGTCGGGGCCACACTCTCTTCGCGCGCGCGCTCGAAATCCGCCATGCCGGCACCCCTCGTCCAGGACGCCCCAACCTACCAGAACGGCGGGTCGGCATCCACGGACGAGACCTCCGCCTCCGCCGTCAGCGCGGGCTGCGGATGGTGACCGCCAGGCCCGGGTCCTGGGCCAGGCCGGAGACGACGCCGAACTCGTCGAAGCCGAAGCAGGCGACGGTGGCGTCGGCGCGGCGCGCGCAGGCAGAGCCGCCGCCGACGGCGATCTCCACGGCGTCGGTGAGGCCCTCGATGGTGGTGGGGGGGATGGCGGGGGCGTAGATGCCCTGGTCGCCGCTGAACCGCTCGCGGCCGAAGCGCTCGTAGGCTTGCAGGCCAAAGCAGATGACCTGGCCGCCGCGCAGGGCGCAGGTGTGGGAGGGGCCGGCGGCCAGGGCGTCGACGTCGGCGAGGCCCGGCACCGGGGCGGGGATCTCGACGTCGCCGACGGTGCCCCGGCCGAGCTCGCCGTTGGCGTTGCGGCCCCAGCAGTAGACGCGGCCGTCGGCGAGGGCGCAGGCGTGGCCCTCGCCCAGCGCCACCGCCTGGGCGGGGGGCAGGCCGCCGACCACGCGCGGGGCGGCCGGGGCCTCCGCGGGGACGCCGCTCACCTGGCCATCGCGGTCGTCGCCCCAGCACCACACGGCGCCATCGGCGTCGAGGCCGCAGGCGAAGGCGGTGCCGGCGGCGAGGCCATGGAGCGGGGGCAGCTCGCCCAGCCCGCCGCCGAGCTGCCCCCGGTCGTCGGCGCCGAAGCAGGTGACCCGCCCCGCGGCGCGCTGGGCGCAGGTGAAGCGGCTGCCGGTGACGACGGCCTCCACGTCGTCGAGCCCCGCTACCCGGCGCGGGAGGCTGACGGTGGCGGCGGCGCCGGGGGCCACCTGGCCGTCGTCGTTCTCGCCGAAGCAGGCCAGGCCGCCGTCCTGCAAGACGACGCAGGTGTGGTCCTCCCACGCGGCGACGCGGCGGCCGGCGAGGCCCGGCACCACCGTGGGGGCGACGCCGAAGACCCCGCCCGGGCGGCCGGTGCGGCCGCGCCAGGTGAGGCCCCAGCAGGCCACCTCCCCCGTCGGGCCCACGCGGCAGGCGTGGCGCCCCCCGACGGCCAGCGCCGCCGCGTCGCCCGGGATCTCGGCCGGGGCCAGGGCCTCCAGGTACGCCTCCGTCAGCACGCCGCGACCGCCCAGGCCCCAGCAGTCCGGCGCGCGCCCGGGGGCGTGCAGGCAGGCGTTGGAGACCCCCACCACCAGCCGGTCGAGGGGCCCCGCCACGGCGCGTGGGCTCGGCGCCGGCAGGAAGCTCGAGGGCGTCAGGTAGCCGAAGCAGCGCACCGCGCCATCGACGCGGAGGGCGCAGGCGTGGAGCGCCGAGGCGTCCACGGCCCGGAAGGGGCCCGCGTCGCTCACGGCGATGGCCCCGATGCAGCGCAGGGCGCCGTCGTCGAGGATGGCGCAGGTGAAGTCGGAGCCCGTGGCCAGGTGGGTCACGGGCCGGCCGAAGGCGACGACCTGGGGCCCCGCCCCCGCGCCGCCCTTCTCGCCCAGGTTCTCGCCCCCCCAGCAGGTGACGACGCCGGCCTGCAGGCCGCAGCCATGGCCCCAGCCCAGGGCCACCTGCTCGAAGCGGGGGGGCGGATCGGCGTCCAGGTAGCCCCGCCCAAGCTGGCCCTCCTCGTCGTAGCCCCAGCAGGCGAGGGCCCCCTGGGCGTCCTGGGCGCAGACGTGGACGTCGCCCGCGATCAGGCGGACGGCCTCGAAGCCCGGGGGCAGCACCACCGCGGACTGGCCGGCGTCGTTGCCGCCGAAGCAGACCACCTGGCCGGCCGCCACCGCGCAGGTGAAGGCGCCACCCGTCGCCACCGCCGTCACGTCGGTCAGGCCCTCGGCCCAGACCGGCCGGGCGGCGATGCGCACGTCGCTCACCCCCAGGCGGCCCTCGTGGTTGAAGCCCCAGCAGCTCAGCGGGCCGTCGGCCCAGACGGCGCAGGCGTGGCTGCCGGCGACGTCCATGGCCAGCGGCCCCACGCAGCGGCCAGCGACGAGGCGCTCTCCTCCTTCGCAAGGGCCCGTTTCTATTGGAAGTTCGGCGTCGCGCCCCGTGTCGGGGGCCGCGTCGGGCGCGGCGTCCGGCGTCGCGGCGTCGGGCGTCGCGGCGTCGTCCTCGGCCGCGCAGATCAGCCCCTCCGTCACGCAGCGCCCGGCCACGCAGGCCAGCCCCTCCTCGCAGGCCGCCACGCAGGGCGCGCAGAGCGTGGGCTCGATGCAGCCCGCCAGCGCGACCAGCGCGAGGACCAGGCCGCCGCGCATCAGAACCGGCCCACGACGCCCGCGGGCCCCACCGACACCCCGCGCACGTCCTCGGTGCGGCCCAGCGCCGCGTCGAGGATGGCGGCGGTCAGCAGCGCAGCGCCGACGCCGTAGCCGACGATCATGCCCGCCCGCCAGCCCTCCGCCCGGTCGCGGGCGGCCTGCGTCCCCGCCGTGACGGGCCGCGCCTCGGCGTCGGCGCGGGCGTCGAGGAAGAGCCCCGTCGCCACGCCGCCGACGGCCAGGCCGGCCACCCCGGCCGCCCCGAGAGACCAGACGAGCGGGTCCTCCGTCCAGGGGCGGGCCGCGGCGGCGGCCTCGGGCACGTCCCGCGCGCTGAAGCCGGCCACGAAGTCCGGCGACAGAGGCTGGCGGAAGAGGTTGCGGCGGAAGTCGTCGTCGAGCCGCCCGCGGGTGGCCACCGTGGGCACGCCATGGTCGGCGCGGGCGAAGAGCAGGCCGCCGCCGGCCTCGGCCACGTCGAAGACGGCCCCCTGCACCTCGAGGGTGGCGTCGCGCCCCGGCACCAGCAGCGCCAGGCCGCCGCCGGGCGTGTGGGCGTCCAGCACCGGCTCGCCCCGCCCGTCGCGGACGCGCAGGTGGCCCATGACCTCCGGCGGCACCTCGACGCGCGGCTCGCGGCGCAGGTCGAGCAACGCCGGCACCCCCACCCGTGGCGCGCGCACGAAGGGCCGGATGCGGGCGCTGGGATCCTCAACGGCCAGGTTGGCGGCGGCGATGTAGGCGTGGGCCTCCAGGTACGAGACGCGGCCGTCGCGATCCACGTCGGCGGCGCCGCGCAGGGCCCCGAGGACCTGGTAGGTGAAGACGCCGCCGCGGTAGCCGCTCCACTCGTGGACCTCGCGGCGGTCGGACGTCGACAGCAGGAAGCCGGCGTCTGGGTAGCGGTCCAGGCGCTCGGCGTCGGGCCGGGCGGCGACGCGGCCGCGGGCGTTGACCAGGAAGTAGGCGTGGCAGGAGTCGATGATGACGTGCAGGCGCTCCCGGGGCAGGGCCTCCAGGACGCGGGCGTGCAGGTCGGTGCGGTGGAACGGGGCGTCGAGCAGGTGCAGCCAGGCGTCGGCGCCCGTCACCGAGCCATGGCCCGAGAAGTAGATGTAGACCTCGCGCGGGGCGGGCGCGGCCGCCAGAGCGACGGCGAGCCGGTCCAGGGCGGCCAGCACCTCGGCGCGGCGGGGGGGCCGCGCGGTGGCCAGCTCCTCGGCGGCGCCCTCGGCCGTCTCGGCGTCGGCGTCCACCAGCAGCTCGACGTGGGCCCCCAGCCCCCGCAGCAGGCGGGCGACGCGCAGGGCGTCATCATCGGCGTAGCGCAGCGGGGCGTAGCCGCTGCCGGGGAGCGGGGTGTTGCTGCCGACGACGAGGGCGAAGCGGTGGGGCGCCTCCTCGGCCAGGGCCGGGGCGGCCAGGGCCACCAGCAGCAGCAGCGCGGCCCTCATGGCGCCTCCACGTCCACGTGCAGCACCTGGCCCGGCGGGGCCATGGGCTGGCCGGCCCGCAGGCGCGCGGCCACCGCGGCCGGCGCCTCGTCGAAGGCGATGGCGATGGTGAGGGGGCCTGCCCGGTGGGGCGGCGTCAGCTCCACGTCGAAGGGCAGCGGCACCCCCACCCCGGGCTGCAGCGGGAAGGGCGGGGCGTCCAGGCGCTCGGGGTACCACGGGTGCAGCGTCGCCCCGTCCCAGGCCAGGATGACGAGGCCCCGCGCCCGCCCGGCCGCGTTGCCGTAGCGAAACGAGAGGCGGCCGCCGAGGCTCACCCGGCCGCCGTCCAGCAGCACGCGGCGACTGCCCGCGTCGTGGGCGACGATGGCCACGTCGGGGGCGTCGGCGTCGGCCCCGCCCCCGCCGCGGACCTGCCACTCGCCGCCGGGCGACGTGGGCCGCAGCAGCAGAAACGCCAGGGCCGCCGCCGCCGCCAGGGGCACCACCAGCCAGGGCCAGACGCGGCGCCTCCTCACCGCCGCCGCGGGCACCGCCTCGACCACCGCCGCGGCCACCTCGCGGCAGGCCGGGCAGCGCGCCAGGTGGGCCACCTCGGCTCGCCGCAGGCGCCCGCGCCCCTCGGCCAGGGCCGCCAGCCGCTCATCGTCCAGGTGCGCCCCGGGCGGCGGCTCGGGCAGGAGCTCGCCCCGCTGCGCCTGGAGCCACGCCGCCAGCCCCTCGTGCTCGTCGCTCATGGCCAAAGCCCCGCCAGCTTGCGCGCCAGCTTCTCCAGCAGGCGCTTCTTGCGCATCCGCACCCCGGACGCCTCGATGCCCAGCACCCGGCCCGCGCCGGCTGCGTCGAGCTCTTGATCGAAGAGCAGCCCCAGCAGGAGCTGGTCGTCGGCGGGCAGCCCCGCCACCACCGCCTGCACCCGCGCGCGCCGGTCGGCCTGCAGGACGGCCTGCTCCGGCGAGGGCGTCGGCGCCGCGGGCTCCCCCGCCGGCGCCCGCTGGGCGCGCACAAGCCGCTGAATCTCTTGATGAAAATAGCGCGTGGCCACCGCGTGCACCCAGGTCGTCAGCCGCGCCTCCCCCCGGTAGCTGCGCAGCACCCGGCAGTCGTCGCGGACGAGGTGCAGGGCGAGGCCCTGGCGCAGATCGGCCCGGTCGGCGGCCGCCTCGGGCCACCGGGCGAGGAGGCGGGCCAGGCACCGCTCGATGGCCACGTCGAGGTGGGCGTCGAGCCGGGCCTGAGCCCCGGGCGTCCGGGCGAGCACCGCCGCCACCAGCCCCTGATCGCCATGGTGGGCGTGGACCGACACAGGGGGGAGTGTGCCACATCCCGCCCCCGGCGCCACGCAGTCGGCGGCCGCCACGGGGCCTACTCCCGGCGCATCCGGAGGTGGAGCGGCGCGAAGGTCACCCGCATCCGGGTGTCATCGCCGCAGTCCAGATCGTCGGACACATCGGTGCCGGCGGTGTCGCCGTAGATCTCGAGGCGCTGGGCGGCGCCGCCGATGAGCTGGGGCGGGCGGATGTCCTGCAGGCCGTGGCCGCGGCTCGTGAAGTCGGCGGCGGCCCGCGGGGGCGAGAGCAGCTCGACGACGCGCTGGCCGGCCGGGGCCGTCCAGATGGGCTGGATCCACGTCCCCTCGGCGATGGTGTCGCCCGGGGCCTCCTCGGCGCGGAGCTGGATGCGCGCCCCGACGCTGCGCCCGTCCAGGCCGGGGCCCACGAAGACGCTGGCCACGATGTGCGGGCCGTTGCCGCCGAACTCGCGGTCGCCGCGCACCAGGCGCAGGTCGCAGAGCCAGCTCGTCGGGGGCAGCTCCACCTCCACCTCGAACGTGTCGGGCGGCGGCTCCGGGGCGTCCACCAGGGTCAGGAGCAGCGGGTGGAACTCCACCGAGATGCGAGTGTCGTCGCCGCAGTCGGCGTCGTCGCTCAGGTCCGGGCCGCCGGTGTCGCCGACGATGCGGAACTCCCGCACCAGGTTCTGGCCGTCCTCGATGCGCGGCTGGCCCTCGTCGCCGATGGCCCCGATGATCTGGAAGCCGGCGGCGTCGGCGACGTACTCGATGCCGACCTCCGCCGTGGAGTCGAGGCTGGCGATGAGCTTGCCGTCGGGGGCGGTGTAGATGATCTCCTCGAAGGTGCCCTCGCCGTAGCTGTCGCCGCCGCCGGTCTCGGCCGCGATGAAGTGCACGGTGGCCGTGACCTGGCGGTTGTCGGGGGTCACCGCCACCCGGACGGTGGCGCTGATGGCGGGGCCGTGGCCGTCGAACTCGGCGTCGCCGCGGCGGATGGGGAAGTCGCAGAAGGGCCCGATGCCGCGCACCGGCGCCACCACGCGCTCCTGGCCGGGCGGGGGCTCCGGCAGGCGGCCGAAGCGGACGGTGATGGGGTTGAGGGCGACGGTCATCCGGGTGTCGTCGCCGCAGTCGGCGTCCACGCTGATGTCGTCGCCGCCGGTGTCGCCCACCAGGGTGAACGACGAGACGAGCTCCTCCAGGGCGTTGCGCTCCAGGGTGCCGGGGGTGGTGGTGTTCTCGCCGCCGGGCACGCCGATCTGGAAGCCAGCGGCCGAGCTGACCACCTCCACCGTCGACTCGGTGGGCGAGACCACCCCGGTGATGATGGCCAGCGGGTCGTCCTCGGGCACCTCGGCGATGAGCTCGCGCCACTCGCCGAACGCCTCCGAGCCGTCGCCGGTGACGTCCCCGTCCTGATCCACCTCCAGGGCGTGCATGCTCATCACCACGTAGAGGCGGCGCTGGTCGTCGGAGAGCTCCAGCCGGGCGGTCGCCGTCATGCGGGGGCCGTGGCCGTCGAACTCGCGATCCCCGGCCACGCCGCGGGGGCAGTAGGGGCCGAAGGTGGTGGGCGGCACGCACAGGTCGCCGGGCTCGGCGTGGGGGCAGGCCCCCAGCTCCACCACGTCCGCCGAGGCCTCCACCGACCGGGCCCACATCTGGGCGAAGCGCTCGGCCCCGTCGAACAGGGCGTCGACGTCCTCGGCGCCGCCGATGAGCTCCACCTCGCGCAGGTAGTCGGGCATCAGGCCGTAGTGGGCGACGCCCTCCTCGTTGTAGTCCCAGGTGCGCAGGCCCAGGCTCGCCTGGGGGAAGCGGCTGTAGTCGATGGGGGTGCCCGCGGGGGGCGGGGGCGAGAGGACGAGGCTGTTGGCGTCGGTGCCGAAGCCCACCGGCGCCCCGCCCATGGCGGCGCGCACCGCCCGGACCTTCTCCATGAAGCCGCGGGCCGTCTGGTGCTCCCAGCCCAGGCCGGCCATGCCCCCGAGGGCGGCGATGCGGGCGTACTGCTCCACCGTGCGGGCGTTCTCGGTGCCGCCCACGCCGCGGGGCCCGTTGTGCCCGGAGTTCACCGGGTACTCCTCGTCCTGGGCCAGGTCGAGCACGTCCGAGATGGTCGCGATGGACATGTGATCCACGTCGATCATCATGCCCAGCCGCATCATCTCGTTGAGGGCCACATAGCCCGGCCGGGTCAGCCGGCGCTGGTTCACATGCCCCTCGGCGGGCAGGCACTCGGGCACCGCCGGCCGGTCGCCGTCCGCCAGATCGAAGAACTGGAGCACGGCCGCCACGATGTCGATCTCCTCACCCTCCAGGCCGTAGCGGTGGCCGACCTCGGTGCTGCAGTCCAGATCCAGCCAGCGGCCGAGCTGGGCGCGGTTGGCCACGCTGAAGATGTCCTGGTAGAGCGCGGTGCCCCCGAAGTGGTTGTCCGTCAGGTGCACGGGGAAGATGTAGCGCACGCCCTTGTCGTACAACCGCTTGATCTCACGACGGATCTCGGCGTCGCCCGGCGGCGCGCCGGCGTTGAAGTTGCCCATGTCGTCCAGCTCGACGCCCACCACGATGGCCAGCTTGTCGCGGCTGACGATGTCGCGGAGCTGCTCGGGGGTGTAGGCCACCTCCATGAAGTCGGCGCGCTCGGCCCACGCGATGATCTGCTCGACCTGCAGGTCGCCCGAGCCGCGGTCATCGAGGGGATCGTCGCCCTGGGCGACGCGGGCGAGGGTGCTGTTGTGGTGGGCCAAAGCCACCAGCACGCGCATGCCGCTGGCGTGGGTGCGCCGCACCCAGTCCACCCACATATGCTGGTGGGTGAAGTCATCCCAGGTGGGCCAGGACCGGAAGCTCGGGTAGCCCCCCGAGCCCGGAGCGTGCTCGTTGGTGGCGCCGAGCATCATCGTCAGCACGTTGATGAGGGTGTCGCGCAGGGCGTCGCCGCAGGGGTTGTCGTCGCCCGGGCCGCCGTGGGTGGAGTTGCTGTCGCCGAGGGCGATGGCGGTGCGCTCCTCCTCGCTCAGGTCGAGGCGGTCGAGCTCGATGGCCTCCTCGTTGCAGCGCCAGGTGCCGGCCGGCATGAGGCTGCTGGCGTCGGGGGCGCCGTGGAAGACCTTGCCGCCGAAGGCCAGGTGCGACATCGGGTGCGTGTGCAGATCGACGTAGCCGCGGAGGGGCTGGTCGGGGGCGTTGAGGTGGGGGAGGAAGAGGGAGGAGCCTTCGGCCACCGGATCCCAGGCGCCGCCGAAGCCGCCCGCGCCGCCGCCAGCCCCGCCAGCCCCGCCGCCCGCGCCCGCCCGCGCCGCCGCCGCCGCCGCCGACGCCGCCCGCGCCGCCGCCGACACCGCCCGCGCCGCCGCCGACACCGCCCGCGCCGCCGCCGCCCGCCCCGCCGCCGCCCGCGCCGCCCATGGCCGCCGCGTCCACGCCGTCGGCGCTGCCGCCGTCATCACACCCCGTCCAGAGCAGGGCCACACACGCCCAGACCCACAGTCGCCTCATGCCGTCCTCCTCGTGCAGCTTGCCCCCCCTGAGAAGGGGCCCGCCGCGGAGGCCGTCACGACTTTCTGCGGTCGCCCGGATCTTTTCTCGGGCGGGCGGGCTACAGGTGGCTCACGGCGTCCCCGATGAGCAGCACCTCCGCGTCGGTCAGCTCGGCCCGCGTCCAGCGCGGCATGTACTGGCGCCGGGCCCCGTAGGCCGTGCCGCCCTCCCCCTCGCGCACCTTCTCCATCAGCTCGCCCAGCGGCCGCCCCACCAGGCGCACCTGCACGATGCCCCCGCGGGCGTCGGCCCCGTGGCAGTTGGCGCAGAACATCGTGTAGAGGCCGGGGCCGTCCGCCGGCTTCGGCACCTCGCCCAGCCAGCCCAGCAGGCCGGTCAGCTCGTCCGGGGTGAGCTCGTCCTCGCTGTAGGCCGCCATGGCGTCGGGGTACTCGGGGCGCTGGCGGCCGTTGCGCACGACCCAGGTGGCGAAGGGCACCACCGGGCGCTGGATGGTGGGGCCGCGGTCGCTCCCCTCCCCCGCCGCGCCATGGCAGCCCGCGCAGGTCAGGGCGAAGAGCTCGGCCGGCGTCTCGGGGGGCTGCTCGGCGAAGGTGGCCAGCCAGGCCTCGATGTCGGCGGCGTCGCCCTCGTCGAGGCCCGGGAACGGCGGCATCGCGCCGCGCCCGGCGTGCAGGATGGGGTAGATGCCCGTCCGCCCCTGGATGGAGCCGGCGTAGACGGCGCCGCCTGCCGCGTCGGGCCCGTGGCAGACGGCGCAGTGCTGGGTGAAGAGGGCCTCGCCCCGGGCCACGGGATCATCGGGCAGGCCCGCGTCGCCCGCGCCGGCGTCATCCCCCGGGGCGCCGGCGTCCGGGGCCCCCGCGTCGTCACCGGGCGTGCCCACGTCGTCACCGGGCAGCCCCGCGTCCGCCTGGCCGCCGCCCGCGCCCCCGGCGCCGCCGCCCCCGCCGTCATCGCAGGCGGCCAGGGAAACCATGAGAACTACAAGGAAAAGGGGTCGCATCTCACACCTCCACGCGGTCGGCGGCGGTCGGCGCGCCACGCGCCAGGCCCTGCGTCGGCCCACTGCATGGAACACGCCGCGGTGCGGCGACGGGCAAGCTCAGGTGGGGGGCTCCCCCGCGGCCGCGGCCGCTCAGTCCTCGGCGCCGACCGAAGCGTCGCGCTCGATGCCCTCGCACCACAGCGTCAGCGACTCGATGACGGTCGTCTCGTCGCCGCCGTCCGGGTCCATGTGCGCTCGAAACTCCTCCGGCCAGCACTGGTCGAGGCGCCAGGCCAGCACCCGCTGGCCGGCCTCGTTGTTCGCCTCGATGGTGAGGTCCTTGTGGAAGCCGACCACCGAGATCGGCGGACCACCGGCGTCGGCCGCGTCCGGCTCGGACCAGAGCTGGCCCGCCCACCGCACGAACCTCGCGTCGTCGGTCACCCCGCGCTCGAGGGTGACGCTGAGCGGCCCACCCTCGTCGGGATCACCCCCGGCGCGCCCTGCCATCCCGGCCGGGCGCATCAGCCCCGACACCTTGCTCACCCCGGCGACATACGACCCATCGCACTTCACCCGGAAGACGAAGCCCTGGTACGGGTCGCGCAAGCTCACGCCCGGCATCCGGCCCTCCTCCTGGCGCTACCGGCCGCCATCGGCGACCACCTGCAGGTAGATCACCACGAACTCCGCGGGCTTGACGGGCGCGAAGCCGACCACCACGTTCACGACCCCCTGGTCGATGTCGGCCAGGGTCGTCGTCGTCGAGTCACACTGCACGAAGAAGGCTTCGCTCGCCTGGCCCCCCTGGAAGGCCCCCTGGTAGGTGAGGTCGAGCAGGAACGTCGTGACCTCCCGGCGGATCTGCGACCAGAGCACCTCGTGGTTCGGCTCGAACACGGCCCACCGCAGGCCGCGGTACAGGCTCTCCTCGATGTAGAGCGCCAGCCGGCGGACGGGCACGTACTGGTAGTCGTCGCTGAAGGCGTCCGCGCCGCGCAGCGTGCGCGCGCCCCAGATCACGCTGCCCACGTGGGGGAAGGTGCGCAGGGCGTTGATCCCGCGGACGTTGAGCACCTCGTTGTCGGCGTCGGTCAGGGCGTGGTCGAGCCCGTCGATGCCGCTGAGCGTGGCCTGCTGCCCGGCGGGGGCCTTCCAGACGCCGCGCTCGGCGTCCGTCCGGGCGTAGATGCCCGCGATCGCCCCCGACGTCGGGAAGACGTCTGGCATCCCGCCCCGCTCGGGATCCGTCCGCCACACCCGCGGGAAGTACACCGCCGCGTTGCGCCCCGCGAGGCCCTCGATCCCCACCTCCGTCGCCTGGATGTGCGCCAGCTCGCCCATCTTCGCCACCTTCTCCCAGGCGGCCGGGCAGTCGACGATGACCATCGCCCGCCGCTTCTCGGCGTAGGCCGCCGCCGCCGCGTAGACCGCGGGGGGCGTGTCACCGGACCGCACGTCGGGCGGGATGCAGATCAGGTTGACGATGTCGGCGGCGTCCAGGGCGTTGAGCCCGGTGTCGTAGTGGCTGTTCCCCAGGCGTCCCGAGTCGAACGCGCCCGCGATCGCGACACCGGCGGTCTGGCTCGTCGGACTCAGCCGACCCGACGCCCCGCTGAACCTCACGAGGGCTGACCGGGCCGCCAGCACCGGCCCGAGGGCGCGCGCGCTCCCCGCTCGGAGGGTCACGGCCGTGTGGGTCTCGTGCTCGCGGACCTCGCCCCGGCGGTCGGCGAGCGCGACGTGCAGGTTGAAGAGGTCGGCGCTGGTCAGGCCCGCCTCGCCGATGGCCTCCGCGGTCTCCGCGGTGATGTCGTCGAAGTCGACCCAGGCCTTGAGCCCGCTGCCCCAGCCCCCCGGGCTGGCCGCGGTGAGCGCGAAGACCTCCTGCTCCACGTCCCCGTTGACCAGCATCGGCACCGTGGCCAGGAACCACCGGAAGTCCTCGGGACCCTGGTCATCGTCGTTGAACAGGCGCACCACGAGCGCCTGGCTGCCACCCTCCTGGAAGAAGTCGCGGACGGCGTAGCTGACCGACGAGTCGGCGTGCAGCCCGCCGAACAGGCGGTCGAAGTCCGCTGCGGAGGTCACGAGGACGGGGGTGTTGACCGGCCCGCGCCGGGTTCGCCCCAGGAACGCGGTGACGGCGGTCGGCACCCCGACGATGGCCTGGCTGCCCGACGACACCTCGGCCACGTACACCCCAGGCATGGACACAGGTGGAGACATCACCATCACAGGACCTCATGGACGCGGTCCGACGACCATAGCAGCCCTGGCCCTCGCTGGCGGCACGATCGACCGCGGGGGATCAGTCGTCGTCGCCGTCCTCCTCCTCTTCGCCGCCCGTCGGCGCCGGGGTGCCGTTGACCGCCTGGTAGATCTTCGTGATCTCGGCGTCGGAGAGCTGCGCCGCCGACCAGGCCGGCATGTAGCTGCCGCGGTTGCCGTAGTTCCGGCCCCCTTCGCCCTCGCGGACCTTCTCGCGGAACTCGCCCAGGCTCTCGCCGCGGATGCCGCCGACGACGGCCCCGCGCCCGCCCGCGCCATGGCAGTTGGCGCAGAACCGGGTGTAGAGGCCCGGCCCGTCGGTCGGCTTCGGGGCGCTCGCGAGCCACGTCAGCATGCCGTCCAGCTCGTCGTCGGGCAGCTCGTTGGCGCTGTAGGGCGGCATCGCGTCCGGGAAGTCGGGCCGGTGGCGGCCGTTGCGCACCACCCACGTCGCGAACGGGATGACCGGGCTCTGGATCTGCGGGCCCCGCGCGGCGCCCTCCCCCGACGCGCCATGGCAGCCCGCGCAGGTGTGGGCGAAGATGTCCTGCGGGCTGCCCCCGCCGCCCCCCGGCACCTCCTCCGGGCCGGCCAGGAAGCTGGCCAGCCACGCCTCGATGGCCGCCACGTCGGTGGCGTCCAGGTTCGGGAACCCCGGCATGGCGCCGGCGCCCCGCTGCACGATGCCCAGCATCCCGGTGTGCCCCTGGATGGACCCCGGGAAGACCGCGCCCCCGGCGCCCGTGGGCCCGTGGCAGACGGCGCAGTTCTGGGCGTAGAGCTCCTCCCCGAGGGCCAGATCGCCACCGGCCCCCCCGCCCACCTGGCCCCCGCCCGGCGACCCGCCGCCCGGCGGCGCGTAGCCCCGGCGGCGTAGCCCCCGCCCGGCGAGCCCCCGGGCGCGGCGGCCGCCCCTGGCTGCGGCCCGGGGCTCGGGTCCAGGGCCTGGCACCCCGAGAGGGCCAGCGCCCCCAGGATGAGAGCCCGCAACATCAGGGAACCACTCATGATTTCACCTCCACTCGGATTGAGGCGATGGCGTTCACGCCGTCGCTGATTTCGAGATCGCGATCAGGCTGGGTGGTGCCGGTGCGGTCGATGGCCCGCACGCGGACGCGGTGGCGGCCCGGGCTGGCGTCCCAGGCGAACGTCCACAGGGCCCACACCGCGCGGTAGGGCCAGACGAAGCGGTCGCGCTCGGTGAACTGCAGCGTGCTGGCCAGCTCCGGGTGGCGGGCCAGGACCGCGGCGCGATCCGCCAGCGTGGCCGGCTGCCACGGGCTGTCGTCGATGCTCACCTCGACGGCCTCGATGCCCTCGACCCCGGAGGCGGCGAAGCCGGTGATCTCCACGCGGCCCGCCGCCACCGTCAGGTTGTCGGTGGGCGCGGTGATCCGCGAGAAGACGGGCGAGCGATGCTCATCGGTGAAGCCCGCGTCCTGGTACGTCCCGAAGGGGCTCTCGTCGGCGACCGCCGTGATGCGCGTCAGCCACTTCACCGCCGAGAAGCCGAAGCCGTCGTGCACGATGAGCCGCACCGGCGCCCCGTGCTCGCGGGTCAGCGGCGCCCCGTTCATCTCGGTGACGACGAGGGGCTCCACCACCCCCTCGCTCGGATCCAGGTCGTAGATCCGGGTCAGGGGCAGGTTGTTGGTGAAGCCATCGGCGCCGAAGAGGTGCAGCCGCCGGGCCCGCGTCCGATCCACCCCGGCCAGCGCCAGGACCTGCGAGATGGGCACCCCTCGCCACCGCGCCGTGCCCACGAGGCCCTGGGCGCTGTTCGAGTCGACGACGCACTGCATCGTCTTGACGATCTCCACGGTAGGCAGCGCCTGCAGGTCGGCGAAGCTCAGGGTCACCGTCCGATCCACCAGCCCGTCGATGGTCAGCGACCAGGTCGCCGCCCGCAGGTCGGGCATCTGCCAGCCGCGGATGGAGCCCTCGGCGCCGTTCTTGACGTAGTAGTCCCCCACCGGCGTGAGGAACGGCAGCGAGACCCCCGCCACCAGCGGCTGCACCTCGTGGACGCCGCAGCGGGTCAGGGCCAGCCCCAGCACCCCCACGGCGCTGCGGCGCAGGAAGTCGCGTCGATGCAGGGTCACGGCTCGCCTCCCAGGTCGAAGTCGGTGCTCATCCCGAAGAAGTAGTCGACGGATTTCACGGTGTTGCGGCCCCAGGGCGTGATCTGCACCTGGGCGCTCAGGCCCAGGTGGGCCACCGGCTCCACCAGCACGCCCGCCCCGGCCTTCAGGTAGCGCTGCCGCGTCGGCGTCGTCTGGCCTACGGCGAAGCCCACCGCCGGCGCGTCCACCGACACCACCGCGGACGTCGTGGCCTGCAGCAGCAGCGGGCGCCACGGCCGCCAGCCGAGCTCCGCCCGGGCCACCACCTCGTCGCCGTAGTCGGGCTGCTCGTCCGCGGTGCAGCCGCGATCCTGGCCCGGCTGGCAGGGCACCGCCGTCGACAGGCCATACCAGGGCGTCCGCACCCGGTAGCCCAGCCCCACCTGCCCGTAGCCCCAGCCGCCGAAGCCCTGGCCGTAGTCGAGGGACGCCGCCACGTCCACCTGGCCCGCGCCCGGGGCCGGCACCGTGTTGCGGGCGTAGCCCGTCGGCAGGCTCGCCTTCAGGTTCAGGGCCAGCGCGCCGCTCGCCGGCACGAAGCCCAGCGGCACCAGCGACTGCCGCAGCCCCACCTCCAGGTCACCCAGGCTGGCCACCGCGTAGCGGAACGCCGAATCCCGAACGATCACGCGCTTGTAGGGCAGCGCCAGCGACGCCGTGAGGTGGGGCAGCAGCCCCGCCTCGGTGTACAGGTACACGCTGCGATCGAAGAACGCCGGCGCGTACACATCATCGGCGTACAGCTTCGCGCGCCCATCGAAGCTGTACTGCTCGCCCGCCGTGGCCGACCCGTAGGCCAGCTTCAGGTAGACGTGCCCGGGGGCCTGCGTCCACGCCTGCGCCCTCGCCGATCCCGGCCCCGCCAGGGCCACCAGGGCGGCGGCCAGGGCCATCGCCAGGCGCACCGGGGGCGTCCGCGCGGCTGCCATCGCACGATCCATGACTCGCTCCTCGTGTGTAGGGGGCCTCGGGCCCGGCCTCAGGTCACGGCACGCCGACGGCGATGACGACGGGATCCAGCGGCGGCGCCGGCTGCCGCAGGGCGACGAGGGCCGCCCCCATGATGGCCACGCCCAGGGCGATGACCACCCACGCCGCGCGCCGCGCCGCGGGCGGCGGCGCCGGCGGTGGCGCGTGCAGGTGGAAGACGACGTCCGCCTTCACGAGGTGGAAGCAGCGGGGGCAGGCGAACCGGGCATCTGCGTGACTCTGCATGGGAATCTCTCCTCGCCGCCGTCGCCGGCGGGGTGGGTTCTCAGCAGGTGGAACCCGCCGCGGCGGAGAGGTGGGCAAGAAAAAGTCGAGGCCCTACAGGTCGTCCTCGTCCCCGTGGTCGTCCTCGCCGTCGGGGGGCAGGCAGGCCGGCGAGATGACCGCCGCCAGGTCGGGGCGGATCTCCAGCGAGGCGGGCTCGCCGGGGACGCACCGCCGCTGGTTCTCGCAGAAGTAGCCCTCGCCCACGCGGCAGTCGTCGGCGTCGTCGCAGCCGAGCAGGTAGTAGTCGGCCGCCGCGCCGCCGTTCGCCTCGGTGCGCTCGAGCACGCCGCCCACGGGGGCGCAGCCGCCGGCGGGGAGGACGCAGTAGCCCCCCGGCCAGGTGGAGTAGCGGTCGCGCAGCAGGCACAGGCCGCCCGCCCCGCAGTCGCCATCCCCCCGGCACGAGGCCCCGAGGGGCACGCCGCAGGTGTCGCCAGCGGCCACCTCGTCCTCCAGCTCCAGGTCGCAGGGCAGCGGCAGGCGCTGGCTCTGGAAGCCCGCCGCGAGGGCCGAGCCGGTGGGTGAGCGCGCGGCGTCCAGGGCCCGGGGCAGGTACAAGAGGCCCTGGTTGCGCGCGCCGCCGCGCAGCTCCGACAGCTGGAACTGCCCGTCTTCATTGACGTCTTCGTAGAGCAGGATGAGCCCCAGCCGGTAGGCGGCCCCCGGATCGTCCCAGGCCACCTCGGCTGGCGGCTCGAAGACGTTGATCTGGAACGTGGCCGGGAAGCGCACCGTGACGGCGATGGCGGGCTGCTCCACCAGGCGCCCGTCGATGGTCGTCTCCCCCGAGGGGCTCCAGAAGACGGAGGCGCGCAGCGGGTGCTCGAAGGTGCCGTCGCCCTCGACCGTGGTGATCTGCCCCTCGAAGGTGTGCAGCGGCACGCCGCGGTAGCCGCGCTCCACGAGGGCGTCGCCACAGCCGACGACGGGCGCCAGCGCCAGGAGGAGGGCGGCCCGCATCAGAACCTCACGCTCACGCCCAGGTGGCCGAAGGCGGCCGTCCGGGTCGTCGTCTCGGCGCCCACCTGGGCGCCGTTGTCCAGGACGGCGACGCGCAGCAGGTGGGTGGTCGCGCCCCCCTCGAGGCGCAGCGCCAGCCCCTCCAGCAGCGGCGTCTCCAGGGCGGCGAGGCCCCCGAACGCCGCCCCGAACGCCGCCCGATCGGGGGTCGTCGCCCGGCTGGCCGCGAACCGCTGGTCGCGGTACAGCCCCTCCCCCAGCAGGCCCACCGCCACGCTCAGCCACGGCAGCGGATCGAAGACGCGCTCGAACGACAGCCCGAGGGCCCCGCTGCGCACGGTGCTCTCCAGGTCGCCGTCCCGCGTGGTGGACTGGCCGAAGCGCCCCCGCAGGCCCAGCGTGGCCCACGGCAGATCCAGGCTGTAGCCCAGCACGGCGACGGGCGTGACGCCCTGCCCCACCAGGGCCGCGCCCTCCACCCCGCCCAGGATCTGCACCCCGTGGACCTGCGGCGCGGCCCCCTTGCGCACGAGCTGGGCGTAGGCCACCTGCTCGAAGGGCACCGCGGCCAGATCGGTGACCTGCGCCGCGCCGACGACGGCCTGGTACTCCCGCAGGTGGTCGCGGCGCCGCACCTGGACGAAGTAGGCCCCCGCCGGCACCACCACCGGCACCCCGGCCTCCTCCGTCGTGACCTCCATCCGCACCGGCCCCTCGTCGTCGCCGTCGCGCACGAGCCAGGTGCCCGGCACGTCCAGCCGCAGCCGGCCGAGGCCGCGCCCGCCGTCCAGCCGCGCCATCACCAGGTCGCCCCGGCCCCGCAGGTCGTAGGCGTAGGTCGGGTGCTGGAGCGCCGCCGTCCGCCCGCTCGCGCGCAGCGTGTGCCGGTACGCGTAGGCGTAGGCCTCGGTCAGCGTGACGCGGGCGTCGCGATCGGCGTCGCCCGCGCCCAGCAGCGCCGCGATGAGGTGGTGGCTGAAGAACGAGCCCTCCAGCGTCTCCGACTCCTGGCTGTCCTCGCCCGCGGCGCTCGAGGTCATGATGGCGAGGCCCTGCACATCGAGCTTGTCTTCGAGGGACAACGTGAATGAATCCGCGGCCTTGGCGCCCTTTACCCGGGTGAGTCCGCCCGAGCGGCAGCCATCCAGGATGAGCACCCGCACCGCCGCGGGGGCCGCGGCGACCTGGGCCTTCAGGTCCTCGTAGGCCAGCGTCTCGTCCCCCAGGTGCAGGCCGGCGGCGTCGGCGTGGCCCGAGTAGTAGACGACGAGCACGTCGTCGGCCCCCAGCCGGCCCTCGACGGTGCCCAGGGCGGCGCGCACCGCCCCGACGTCCGCCCCCTGCAGCAGCACCACGTCGCTGGCCGCGACGCCCCCCACCTGCCGCATCACCTCGACGAAGCGCGCGGCGTCGCGCTGGGCGTAGGCCAGGGCCACCTCGCCCGCGCGCCCGACGTCATTGCCGATGGCGACCACATGGGTCGCCGCCGCGGCCGTCCCGCCGAGGCAGAGCAGCAGGGGGAGGAGCAGCCTCAACGCTTCTCCAGGGGGAAGGCCGCCGTCTGGCAGCCCGGCGGCGTCTCCAGGGCCTCCCCGATGCCCGGCCGCACGTCGGCCAGCGCGAAGGGCGCGGGGCACCAGATCACCCAGGTCAGCTCGCGCCCGGTGGAGGCGTCCAGCTCGGCGCTCCCGGGCAGGGCGCCCTCGGCGTCCAGGCCGGCGCGGGCGAGGCTGGCGCCGCCGATGGGCGCGTACGCGAAGAGCTCGCCCGCGGCCTCCCGCCCGACGACGAGCAGGTGGCCGCCCTCCGGCAGGCCCTCGGGGCGAAACCGCAGGCGGTCACCGGCGCCCACCGTCGCGCCGCCGGCCAGCTCCTCCGCCACGCCGTCGCGGTCGCGGAAGACCCGCAGCGTCAGGGCCGCCCCCTTCACCCGCACCGTGTCCCAGTGGCTCGGCGACTTCACGGGCGGCGGGCCGAACTGCACCAGCAGCACGGCCCCGGCCACCGCCACCGCCAGCGGCGCGGCGATGGACAGCCACCGCCGCCGCCACCACGGCGTCGGGGGCGGGGCCGCCACGGCGCGGGCGATGCGGGCCTGGAGGGCGCCGACGTGGACGCCCGGCAGGGCGTCGAAGCCCGCCCGCCGCGCCGCGAGCGCTGCCTGATGGGCCGGATCGGCGGCCGCCCACGCCTCGACCCGCGCGCGCTCCTCGGGGGAGGCTTCGCCGGCGACGTAGGCGTCCAGCGTCAGCTCCGAGGGCGCGTCGGCCGCCCGGAGCCTGGAGGGATCGAAGGGGGTGTGCGTCGTCATGGCCTCTCTTCAACCCGCCAGCCGGGCCAACCGGGCAAGCCCATCAGACCTCCTCCGCCAGCCGCTTCGCGGCCCAGGTGGTGAACCGCTCGCACAGGTTGCCCACCGTCCGCCGCGAGACCTCGAGCACCTCCGCCGCCTCGGCGTGGCTCATGCCGTCCACGAAGACGGCCAGGGCCGCCGCCGCCTCCCGGGGATCGGCCTCGGCCAGCAGCCGGCGCATCGCCACCATCTGCCCCACGTCGTAGGCCACCGAGCCCGGCGCCACCTGCTCGGCGTTCTCGGCCAGCAGCACCCGCTGCCGCGCCCGATCTCTCAATGAATTCAAGCAGTAGTTCGAGGTGATGCGGTACAGCCACGTCGAGACCTTCGCCCGCGGATCGAAGCGCCCCAGGGCCGCGGCGGCCCGGATGAAGACCTCTTGCGTCGCCTCCTCCGCGTCCGCGGGGTTGCCGAGGAGCTGCAGGGCGCGGCGGTAGACGAGGGGGCCATGGCGCTCGAAGAGCGTGGAGAGGCGCGCATCCATCGGCGCATGGTCGACGACCCGGGCGCGCGAGTCCAGTGGAGGCCGCGCGGCGCGGGGGCGGCGCGTTCCCGTTGCTCCCCTGGCGGGCGCCGTGATAGCCGTCGAGCGGGGTCGGTCCACGACATGCGGGAGGCTTCTCCATGCTCAAGTCCCTCGTCGCCGCGGCGCTCTTCGCGGCCCCTGCCTGGGCCCAGCCCGTCGCCCCGGCCCGCCGGCCCGCGGCCCCCGCCTCGGGGGGCCTCGCCCGCCTGATCAAGGTGGAGGGCAACAAGGCCACCTGGGCCCCGGAGGCCGTCACCGTCCGCCTCGAAGGCGCCGGCGCCATCCTCCAGGGCAAGGCCGACGACGCCCTGGGCCAGGCGAGCTGTGGCGGCTGCGCCGAGAACTGCCAGCTCGTCACCTCCGGCAACTCCCTCGAGTGCCGGGGCGGCAGCTGCTGCACGCTCACCATCAAGACGTCGCCCTCGGCGGTGGCGCCATGAGGCGGCTCGCGCTGCTGGCCCTCCTCATCGCCCCGGCCGCCTGGGCTCGCCCGGCGCCGCCCCAGGCCATCCGCGCCTCGGCCGCCAGCCTCCCCGCCGGCCTCACGCTGGAGGGGGGTGTGCTCAAGGCCGGCGCGGGTGTGACGCTCAAGGTCGTCGACGGGACCCACGTCACCGCCACCGGCCTGTTCGGCAAGAAGAAGCCGAAGCCGAAGCCGGTCCCCGAGCCCGACACCGTCGACTTCTGGTGTGCGTGCTTCGATGGCTCCAGCGGCAGCTGCTCGCTGTCCATCCAGGGCCAGACGGCCACCTGCGGCGGCGCCGCCTGCTGCTCCATGCTCACGTCGCCCGCGGCGACGAGCGTGACCGTCCCCTGACGCTCAGGGGCTGAAGTCCAGCCACGCCGCCTCGATCACCTGCGCGATCAGCCACTTCTGGGCCGCCGCGCTCGCCCCCGGCACCACCAGCCGCACCAGGTTCGGCGACCCGCCCGGCGGGTAGTTGCTGGTGGCCACCACGGCGTGCAGGCGGCCCGTCCCGGGGCGGCAGTCCACCACCACGATGGCGTCCCACCCCTGCACCTCGCCCCGCGCCTTGGGGGCGCCGCTCCAGATCTTCTCGACCGGCCAGCTCAGGAAGTCGTCCGCGGCCTCGGCCCCCGCGGCCTTCAGGAAGGCCTCCCGGGTGACGGAGACGGGCTTCGCGTAGGCCCCCGCGATGGCCGCGCGCACCCGCCCGAAGCAGCCCTTCGACGCCGGATCGGCCCCGTCGTCCAGGCGGACCACCAGGATGTCGGCCTCTCGATCCCCCGCGTACGCCGGCGCCACGCCCAGCCACAGCCCCAGCACGAGCAGCGCGCGGATCATGGCAACTCCTTGAGAATCTTGATGAAGTGGGCCATCGCGGTGCTCACCGGGCCCATGCCCTGCGCCCAGAAGACCTCGTGGGGGGCCGTCGCCTGCAGCACCACGAAGCCCAGCGGCCGCTTCGCCAGCTTGTCGGGGGCCGGGGCGTAGCGGATGGCCAGCACGAGGCCATCGGTGCCCAGCGCCTCGGCCACCGGCAGCTTCGCCCGCGCCGCCGGATCGGTGGCGTCGAGCCACGCCCGCAGCTGATCGGCCCGCGCCCCCTCGGCCACCCCCACCGTCACCGGCCGCTTCAGGGCGCCGAGCTGCTTGCCCAGCCGGTCCAGGCCACGCTGTTCGGACCGCAGGAGCGGGGCCTCGGCCACCGCCAGCACCGCCATCGGCGCCTTCGCCGCGGGCGGCGCCGCGTGGGCCACGCCCGCCAGCAGCACCAGGCCCCACCACCACCGCGCCATCGCGTCCTCCTCGTCCAGCCCGTCCGCCCGATGCTAGCAGGCGTCCCAGGCCACCCGGAATCCCCCGTCCACGGGGCGCACGAACGGCTGCATGCCCCGGATGCTGTCGCAGCGGCTCTCGTTCGGGGGGCTGTAGGCGCTGCCGCCGGCCTGGGTGCGCTCGCGGCCGTCGACGGGGCCGCGGGGATCGCGCCGATCCAGGCCCGCCGTCCACCGCCACCAGTCGCCGCACCACTCCCAGACGCCGCCGTGCATGTCGTGCAGGCCCCAGGCGTTGGGGCGCCGCTGGCCGACGGGGGGCAGCCCCACCCGCGGCCGCAGCCCCGGCAGCCACGTCCAGGCGTAGTCATCGAGCTGCCGGGGATCGTCCCCGAAGCACCAGGCGCCCGCCGAGCCGGCCCGGCAGGCGTACTCCCACTCCGCGGCGGTGGGCAGGCGACCCCCGACCCACCGGCAGAACAGCCAGGCCACGTACCAGCTCACCGACCCCACCGGCGCCGAGGTGTCGAGCCCCTGGGGCTGCGTGGGATCGAAGGCCGCGAACTGCGCCTGGGTGACGGCGGTGACGCCCAGCTCGAAGGCGCTCACCTCGATGCTGCTGCGACCGCGCCGGAAGCTGCCCGCCGGGATGGGCACCCGGGCCAGCTTCGGGGCGGTGTGCATCGGCAGCCCGATGCGCTCGAAGAACGCGGCGTCGTCCTCGGCCTGGCCGATGGCCACCAGCGCGGCGTGCACCCGCGCGCAGACCTCCAGATCCGCCCCCGACCCCACCCAGTCGAGCAGCGTCGCCAGGGCGGCCGGGTCATCGCGCCAGGCCTCCGCCAGCCACCGGTACTGCTCCGCCGTGCCCCAGCCCGGCCCCACCACCACCGCGCCCAGCGCGTCCGCGGGCCGCGCGCCCCCCACCCGCACGGCCACGTTCTGCACCAGGCCTGGGGTGCCCAGGCGGTACAGGGACGCGACCGGATCGTCCATCCCCTCGGCGTACCGGGCGAAGGCGTCCAGCCAGGCCGCCGACGTCGTCGTCGCGTGATCGACGATGCGCGCGGCCTCCGCCACCTCGGCCTCGGGCCGGCCGGCCAGCACCCCGCCCGCCAGCGTCGACTCCAACCCACTGGATTCAAACCGAAATCCGGCCACCCCCTCCACCATCACGCCCGTCGCGACGGCCACGCGCTGCAGGAAGAGCCGACCCGCCGGCGCGCGGTTGGCCACCAGCGCCGCCTGGATGCGCTCGCCCGCCCCCGCGTGCAGGGCCCCGTGACCGGCCGCCTGGCGGGGGACGCGGCGCCCGGCCGCCAGCGCCGTGAGCACCCCCACGACCAGCTCCCGCGGCCAGGGCGGCGGCCCCAGGCTCACCAGGGCCAGGGCCAGGTGGCCGAGGGCGAAGCGGGCCTCGGTCGGGGCGGGCAGCCCCGCCAGCCGGCCCGTCAGGACGCGATCGTAGACGCCCATCGGCCGCGTCGGTCGGGGCTCGGCCGCCGCCTCGGCCAGCGCCAGCAGCGTCCCTGGGCGGCGCGCCAGCGGGTGCAGGCCGGTCGACGCGCGCACATGCGCCAGGAGCGGCGCGGCCTCCTCCCCGAGGTGGGCCGCCAGCAGCGCCGCCTGCTCCGCGGGCAGCAGCGGCTCGATGCGGGCCTCCTCGAACCTGCCGAACCGCCGATCCGCGAAGCACGCCCCGCTGTCGAAGGCCACGACGCCGGCCTCCCCCTCGGCCAGGCGGGCCACGACCGGGCGGGCCGTCTCGGGCGCCTCGTCGAGGCCATCCACCAGCAGCCAGACGTCCTCCCCCGCAGCCCGCAGCGCCTCCGCCAGCCCCGCCGCCCGCACCGGCCCCACCGCCGCCCGCAGATCCGCCTCCGCCGCCTCGAACGGATCGGTCGTCAGCAGCCGCGCCGCCTCCACCAGCACCATGAGCGCCCCGCCCGCCCGGCACGCGAGCGCCGTCGCCAGCGTCGTCCGCCCGCTGCCCGGTGGCCCCACCACGACGAGGCGGCCCCCGGGCACCAGCAACGTCTCGAGGGGCGCAGGCGGCCCCGGCGGATCCCCCGCCCGCAGCCGCAGCCCGACGAGCGGCAGCGCCCGCGCCGCGTCGGCCCGCCAGGCGCGGTAGGTGTCGAGGACGTCACCGAGGGTGCGCATCCGGTGATACTGCCGCACCCCCGGGAGCGCAGCCAGCCCCCTCTGACTCTCCCCATACGGCCCCACGGCGATGGTGTGCGCCGCGGTCAACCGGGACGCCACAAGGCCATCAAGACCCTGATCTGGCTATGATTTTCCCGTGGCGGTCGCGGACGACCTGCGGGCTCGGGCCGGCAAGCCAGCGAGGGCGCCGGCCGTGAACCCGGCCAGCGGGCGCCGGGCCGGGCCGGCGGGTCGCCGTGCCAGGACGGCCAGGGCCAGACGCGCAGCGGTCGCCGGCTCGTTGGGCACACGGTGGAGCAGATCCACGACCGCCGCGAGCTGGTCCTCGTGGTCGACGCGGTGGTCGTACAGGGCGCTGCCGAGGAGCATCGTCCCAAGTGACGGTCCACGCCCGCCCCGCTCGTCGTCCGCCAGGCGCTTCCCCCCGACGAAGATGCGCCGAGTCCGGGGGCCCTCAGGGCAGCTCGGCGTCCGACTCGGGTGGCGCTGGCAGCCGGACGTCCGTGCCGAGGTCTCCGAGGGTGGGCTGCTCCCCTTCGTCGCGGCGACCCTCCCGGTTTCCCTCGAGATCAACCCCGTCCAGCCGCACGACGGCGTCGGGGGCGGTCCCAAGCCCCCAGCCGTTGCCTCGAAAGGTGCTGCACCGAACGACCCCCGTAGGAGCGTCCACCATGAGGCCGTAGCGCCGACAGCCCTCGACCAGGAGGTGCGCGACGTCGACAAAGCCCGAGATGGCGTGCAGGCCGTCGCCGATGCCCTCAACCAGCGGGCCCCCTTCGCCCCGCCGGTACAGGCCCGCCTCGATGTCGGCGATGACGCCCCCATGCAGGGTGAGGCTGGCGCCGAGGACGATGACGCCCCCTCCTCGCCCCCCGCGGACGGCAAGCTGACGGGCGTCGACCACCGAGGTCTCGCCCACGACGAGGCCATGGCCGTACCGACCATCCGGCAGGGGCGCGGCGTCCAGGATGCCCACGCCGGCCAGGGTCAGCCCACCCGCGCTCGCCAGCACACCGAAGCCGGTGGGCCTGGCGATGACGGCGTTGGTGACGGCGACGTCCGGGGCGGCCGCGAGCAGGCCGACCCCGGCGATGCCTTCGATCGGGGGCGGGGGAGCGACGTCGTAGATGAACAGGCCGTCCACATCCCATGGACCGCTCACCTCGCCCGCCGCCACCACCCCCGCACCGCAAGCGCCGTCGACCGCGAGTCCCCGGGCCACGACGGTCGCGTCGTGCAGGCTGAGAGCCGGCTGGGTGTCCAGGCAGCCGCCGCCCTCGATACGCAGCCCGGTCAGCTCCGCCTGGGTGCCCCGACCGACGAGCCCGATGACCGCCCCCGAGCGCAGGTGGACCCCCTCGGCCAGCAGCCGCTGGCCACCCACGACCACCACCGCGCGGCTGGAGTCAGGCGCGGCGGTGAGTGTAGTGGCGCGTAGCGTCACCGCGCCGGCGGTGGGGGCTTCGAGAGCGCCACCCGGCTGGCCTTCGATCCAGGACCGGCTGACCTCCAGGGTCTGCCCGCCCCCGACGTTGATGGCGCTGGCGACGGTGTCCAGCCCGGGCCGGGAGAGCACCAGGGCGTGGTCGAGCGCCAGACCCTCGCCCCCGAAGGCCAGGACGCCGACGGCTCCCTGGTCCAGGATCGCCACGTCCGCGAGGCGGACGGGGCCGTTCTCGTTGAGCAGCACGCCCACCAGACCCGCGTCGGCGCCCGCATCGGCGCGCAGGTCGCTGATCACGCCGCGCTCGAAGACGAGGGTCGCCTGATCGATCACCCGCACGGCCGACCCTGCCCCGTCCACCACGGCCGTGTCCTCCACCATCAGGTGGCCGGCCGCCTGGACATCGAGCACCGCGTCGGGCCGGGTGCGATCCCGCAGCGAGCGCGTCCCGTGGATGCTCGTCCGCCGCAGGACGCCTTCGCTCCCGGCCCCATGGACCAGCACCGCCGTGCGTACCCCACCCGTGACTGCGGTGTCCGCCAGCGTGAGGCGCCCCCCTTCAACCGCGACGACGGCGGGTCCCCCGACGGCTTCGTCGATCCAGAGGTCCCGCCCGTCCAGGCGGCCGTCGTTGACGAGCAGCGCGAAGCGACCTGCGCGCAGGATGGCCGTCCGCTCCACGCTGGCCTCCCCACCGCTCTCGATCCGAATCGCCTCCCCCGACAGAGATTCCCCCATGATTTCAGGAAGATCCGAGAATACGGACCGGGTGATCTCGACCCGACCGCCCGCCGCCACGGCGATGCCCTCCGGCAGGCCGGCGATCTGGAGGGCGTCGAGCCGAAGCAGGCCGCCCCCCCAGAGGATGCCCCCGTGGGCCTCCTCCAGGCGGACCCGCGCGAGGGTGACGGTGGAGGCGCGACCCACCCGTCCGCTCACCACCCAGGCGCCGCCCCCACCCACCAGGCTGACCCGCTCCGGGCAGCGGCCGATGACGTGGCGCGGCGCGCGGAGGGTCGGCAGCGAGTAGCGGCCCTCGTCGAGGAAGACCGGCCGGTCCGCCGCGAGCGCCAGGGCCATGGTCAGGTCGGCCAGGGGCGCCTCGGCGGTCCCATTGCCGCCCGGGGGGGCGTCCGCCCGGACCCAGATCCCGTCGCCCATGGCCTGGGGAGGCCAGTCGTCGCAGAGGCTGCGGTGGTCGACACACCCGGACGGCACGGGGAAGCTGCCCGGCGGGCAGGCGGCCTCGCGGGGCTCGCACCCACGGGGCCCCTGGAAGGCTGGCGCGCAGTCCCCGACGCCGACCGGCACGGGGCCGTGCTCCAGGGACGGACGCAAGCCAGCGGCCACGCGGACGGGCTGGCAGCGGCCGGTGGCTGCCCGCCAGACCGCCGGGCACGCCAGACCGACCGGCTGGCAGCCCTCCGCCAGGTCGACGCGCTCGTCGGGCCCACACGCGCTCGGGTCGGGACGACAGCTCCCCGCCACCTGCCAGCGTGTCGCGCACGCCGCTGGCCCGGACGGCGGCTCGCTGGTGGGCGCGCAGGCCTCGATGGAGGCGTCGACCTCCACGGATCCGTCGGCCGGACGCGGGGAGTCGCCTGCGGCCGGCGCGTCACAGGCGAGGACCAGCCAGCAGGCGCTGAGCACGGACCCCCAGGCCAGGGGCCTCAAGGCCGTCCCTCCAGGCGCTCTCGGGCGATGGGCAGATCATCGCCTGGCCCGCGCACCTCGATCTCCATCGCCAGGCCGGTGAAGGTCGTGCCCGTCACGACCAGCGCCTGGTCACTGCCTCCCTGGAGGACGACGGCGGTGACGTCCTGGTCGATCTCGTTGTCGGTGAGGCGACCCCGCGCCGCGCCCAGAATGAGCCCCAGCCGGGCGTTGTCCGCGACCCGGTTGTCAACGACATCGACCGCGGTGTCATAGACGCTGATGCCGTCGCCAACCCCGCGGGCGTCGGCTAGATCAGCGCCGATCGTGCCCTCGATGCGGTTGCCCTGGATGGTCAACGGCCCCGCCTGAACCACCGCGACGCCGACGAGGTCGTTCTCGGTGAACCTGCTGTTTTCAATGACCGTTTCGTCCGTCGCACGGCCCTGGATCCACAAGCCGCCGCCGCCATTGCGGGTGAAGTCGGTGTCGGTGAGGCGGACGCCGCCGACGCCATCCATGAGGCTGCCGAGGCGGTGGTTTCCGGTGAGCAGGCAGCCGCCGATTTGCAGGTCCGGGGCGCCCGGTTCGGCGCCTCCCGTGACGACGAGCCCATCGCCGCCTCCGCCGCCAAGGGCCTCCAGGGTGTCGCGGACGGTGACCCCCTGGATGGTGCCCGTGGACCTGACCAGGCCCAGCCCGAACCCGGTGTTCCCGTCCAGGACCAGCCCTCGGGCCTCGACCCGCGCGCCCTCGAGCCGGATGCCGCCACCGACGTTCCCCCGGACGGCCACGCTGTCCAGGTCGGCGCCCCCGCCCACCACGACGATCCCCACGGCCGCCGAGGCCGTAATGGCGCCCCCTCGGACGGTCAGCTGGGCGCCGTCGGAGGCCAGCATCCCGTAGCCCAGCGCCTCGGGCCCCGCCCTGGTCCGGTCGACGCGGATGTCAGACGCGGTCAGGCCGGTGCCGCGCGCCCAGACCCCCGCCGTCTCGGCGGCCTCCACGGTGAGCGCCTGCAGACGGACGGGGCCGGGGGCCTCGACGTCGATCCCGACGCCTGCCGGGGGTCGCACCGTCGTCGCGCCGCCCCCCACGAGGGCGACGGGTCGCCGCACCACCACGGCCTCGGTGAAGACGCCGGCGCTGAGGTAGAGGGCTGCTCCGTCGGGCGCCGCGTCCAGCGCGCTGGCCACCGAGGCGAAGGGGGTGCCCCGGGAGCCGTCGCCGTCCTCCGTCGCCGCCGCGCAGACGTAGAGGGCCGGGGTGCCATGGGCAGGATCGAGGGCCGCGTAGCCCACGCAGTCCTGCGGGTTGCCCACATGGCTGCTGGCGCAGGCGACACAGAGGACGGCGGCCCAGGCGGCGAGGCGAGCGGGCCCGCTCATCGCGACACCTCCGTGACGGGCACCAGCGAGACGTGCACCTGGTAGACCGAGTCGGCCACGTCACCGACGTCCTCAAAGGCATCGATGACCGCTGCAAGTCGTTGACGAAGCTCGGGAAACCGCGAGCGCTCGACCCGGATGAACTTGAGGTCGAGGTGGCGCTCTGCCGAGGGCACCGCCTCGATGGACGCCTTCACCACGTCCAGCGCGCCTCGATGAAGCTCCCCGGCCGCCGTCCGGACCTGCGGACCATAGCCGGCCTCGGTGAGGTCATGGGTCAGGGTGAACTCCCTGGCGCCGACCTGGTGCGCCGTCCCGTCTGGCGCGACGGCGATGTCGCCGATGGCCACCAGCGTGTCCAGGCAGGCCTGGGCCGACTCCAGCGTGGGCCGGTGCCAGAGCCGCTCGCGAATCCACCGCGGATCGGCGCGGAACTCCACAAGACCAGCCAGCTCGCGGATGGGGAGCAGGTGCCAGCGCGCCAGGTACCGCAGCGCGTCAGGATCGTGGCGGGGCTGGGAGACCTGGGGCCCATGCCGACGGCGCAGATCGAGCAGCTCGTCGAGGGCAGCGGCCGCCTGGGCGCCGACCAGCAGGTCCTGCGAGGCGAGCAGCTCGAAGTAGCGCACCGCCGCGGTACGCCGGTCGCCCTCGCCGCCGAAGAGCCAGCCCGCCAGGGACCGCGCCTTGGCGGGGAGCAGCGGCTTCTTGCCCCCGAGGATCTGGTGGAAGTGGCCGCGGGAGCGCAGGCCCGCCCGCTGGGCCAGGGCGGTCAACGAGAAGCGCATCCCGTCACCGCGGGCACGCGCCGCGTCCACGAGCGCAATCAAATAGCTCCGATGACTCACAAAGGCGAAGACATCCGGCCGCCACGCCTCTGCCGGGCGCGTACTCTCTGCCATCTGGTACCTCCACGCCGTCCCTGCCCAAGCCTGCCAGGGTTGCCGCCGTAACGGCATGTCCCGCGCCCATCAAACGTACTCTGACGGGAGAACACAAGTTCTCTGGACCGGCCCCTCGATCCTCGACGGCGTCGACCGGAGCCCCTAGCCTGGGTCTCAGAACCAGCCCATTGCACTCCCCAACTGACGGCCCCCCACCAGGCATGCAGGCCTGGCCTACGTCCGTCCATCGCTCAGGAGGTCTCTCCCATGAGAGCCATGCTGTTCGCGCTTCCCCTGATGGCGCTGTGCGCCTGCGGTAGCCAGCGTGTCGTGACGCGGCTGAAGTTGCCGCCTCGGGTCCAGGCGCTCGGCACGCCGACGACCCTGCACCTCGACCCCCTCGCGGGTCCTCGAGGCGGCGCGGCGACGCGGACGCTCAGCCTGCTCATCCAGACCGGCCGCCACCACACCCTCACGCAGGGCCCCGGCCAGGTGCGAGTGAGCGGCACGGTACAGCCCGACGCCCACACCGAAGAGCACTCGACCGGGGAGGATCGTCGGTGTGTCTCGCGGACGAAGAAGGGAGGCTGTACCCGGTACGTGAAGGTGCCGATCCATCGCCTCGCGGAGTCCTGCACGGTCCGCCTGGACGGCCAGATCACCCGGGCCGACGGCCAGATCCTGGCGGCCCGCTCCTTCACGGGCAGCCGGAGCAGGGAGCAGGCGAGCGAGAAGGGTCGGCCGCCGTCCTCCGCGGACGCGCTCTGCACCGAGGCCGCCGACGAGGCGACCCGGGCGTTCGCCGCCTTCGTGACACCGATGGAGGCTCGGGTGGCCCTCGACTTCCGCACGGTGGACGATCCGGGTGAGCGGACCCGGCAGGGCATCTCGCTGGCCGAGCGCGGCCGCTTCGAGGAGGCGAGCACCACGTTCGCCACGGTCGCTGCCAACCAGACCCTCGAGCCCGAGCAGCGGGGGTGGAGCCACTACAACCAGGCCGTCGCGCTCTGGGCCCTGGCTGCCTTCGGCCCCTGCGTCGAGGCCCTCGACCGGGCCGCCGAGACCGTGAGCGCCCCCGAGATCACGACCATGCGCACCGCCTGCGCTGAGTACCTCCAGTAGTCCGATCCGCCAGTCGTCCGATCCGGGTGGCAGCCACCCGGACGCGCCCTTCGCGGGCATCTCCAAGCACGCGGCCAGCGCCGCCCCCTGAGAAGGAGTCCATCCATGTCCATCACCACCCGTGCGCTCTGCACCCTCGCGCTGCTCTTCGGCTTCAGCCTCGCCGGCTGTGAGGGCGGCGCCTCGTGCAAGGAGTCGTGCGACACCAACGACGACTGCGAGTCGGGCCTCGGCTGCTTCGAGGTCATCGGGGGCAAGTCCTGCTTGCCCGCGGAGTGCAGCAACTGCTTCGAGAGCGGCCGCACCTGCTACAGCGACGAGAACCTGTCGGAGCAGGCCGAGGGCGAGGCTGCCATGTGTGAGTTCAGCCACTGCGGCTGAGGCCTGCCCGATCGACCGGTGGCCTGGCCGAGGCCGGCCCCACGCCCGCCCCCTGATCCCCCCGCCCCTACGGCTCCACCGCGATCGTGTAGGCCGCCACCACCTGCCACGCCGGGTCATAGACCACGACCGAGATCGTCGAGCCCGCCTGCGTCCAGGCGCTCCAGGTCTGGCCGGACGCGACGGGCGTGCTCTGAATGTGCAGCATGTTCGCGGGGTTGCCGAGGGTGGCCGTCACGGGCACGAAGCCCTCGCCGCCGGCCGGGGCCGGCACCGTGTAGGTGGCGATGGCCGGGTCGAAGGCCGGGCTGAGGCCCGGGATGTCGAGGGCCAGGAGGGCGGGCTGATCGTCGGGCTCGGGGGCCGGCGGCGCAGCGACGGCCAGGGTGTAGCGGTTGACCTCCGTCCAGCCGTCGTAGATCGCCACGTCGATGTGGCCCCCCGCGGGCGCCCAGGCGTTGACGGGCTGGCCCGAGACGGCCGGGTTGCCGCCGATGTAGAGCGACAGGGCGGGATCGGCCAGCGTCGCCGTGACGACGAGCACCTGGTCGCTCGGGGCGATGACCGTGTAGTCGGTGACGGCGGGGTGGAAGGCGGGGGCGAGGGAGGCCGCGACGAGGCAGGCCAGCTCGTCGGGCTGGGCCGGCGTGGTGCAGGCGGGCTGGGTGGGCGAGGGCGGCGTCACCTCGATGGTCACGGCAGCGGTGCCCTCCAGGCCGCCGGGGTCCCGGGCCAGGTAGGTGAAGCCATCCGTCCCGACGAAGCCCGGCGTGGGCGCGTAGACGAAGCTGCCGTCGTCGGCCAGCGTGAGGGTGCCGTGGGCCACGTCGTCGACCAGCTCGGCGATGAGCCCGTCGCCGTTCGGATCGGTGTCGTTGGCCAGGACGCCGGGCAGCGCCACCGTCAGCGTGCCGCCGGAGACGATGGCGTAGGCGTCGTCCACGGGCGTGGGGGGCGCCGGGCAGCTCAGGTCGGCGAGCTGGACGACCCAGCCATCCCGGAAGTTGTTGGCGATGGCGTGGGCGGGGGCGGGCTGCCAGGCGTTGGCCGACACGGGCGCGTTGGTAGAGGCCGAGTCCCCCGCCAGCGCCAGCACCCCGGGGGTGCCCGTGGGCGCGACGGCGAAGAACCGGTCGTAGCCGTTGCCGCCGAGGGTGGTGGAGAAGAGCAGCTCGCCCGCCGGGGAGAAGCGGGTGACGAACGCGTCGCCATACAGCTTCTGGGCCGGCGAGCAGGGCGACCGCGGGAAGTCGGCGGAGACCGTCTGGCCCACCACCACCACGTCGCCGTTGGCGTCGATGGTCAGGTCGTAGGCGTCCTCGAACGTGGCGCCGCCCAGGTAGGTCGACCAGACCAGGCTGTCGGCCGGGTCGGCGGCGAACGGATCGACGCAGGCCACGTAGGCGTCGATGACGGCGAGGGAGCCGGTGTTGAGCGTGCTGTCGTAGGCCGCCTTCGTCGGGAAGTTCGGCGACTGCGTGGTGCCCGTCACGTAGGCGCGCCCCGCGCTGTCGACGCCGATGCCCCCATGGAAGACCGTGTCGTTCTCGGCGTACTGGCCGCCCAGGTACGACCCGAAGACGAACGAGGCCGCGCCGGTCAGCGACGGATCGAAGACCGCCACGAAGCCATCGCGGCCCCCGGCGTTGTTCGCCTGGAAGGCGTTGGGCGTCACGGGCAGCGGCACGGCCAGCGCCGAGCCATAGGAGGCCGTCGAGCCGGTGATGTAGATGCGCCCCGCGGCGTCCACGGCCACCGCGTCGGCGTCCTCGCTGGCCCCGCCGCCGTAGAGCGTCGAGTACAGGATGGCCCCCGGCCCCGCCTGGGTGGTGTCGATGCGCATCACCAGGGCCTGGAACAGGCGGTTGGGCATGCCCGGCTGGTAGGCCCCCACCGTGGGGAAGTCGACGCTCGCCGTGCGGCCGGCCACGACCACCACCCCGTCGTCCCCCGCGTCGACGGCCCGCAGCTCGTCCACGTCCAGGCCCCCCAGCGTGGCCATGAAGAGGAGCGTCGTGCCGGTCGCGTCCAGCTTCGCCAGGAAGGCGTTGTTGTGGTCGGTGGGCATCGGCCCGAGGCCGCCCACGGTGGGCAGGAGCAGGCTGGACGTCACGCCGACGACGTAGGCGTTGCCCGCCGCGTCGACGTCGACGCCCGCGCCGAACGCCGCCCCCTCGCCCGCCGGGCTGCCGATGAAGGCCGAATAGATCAGCGAATCCGGGCCATTGTCGGCCCCGGGCCGCAGCCGCGTCACGAACGCCTTGGCCTGCGGCGGCGCCTGGAAGGCCGGCGCGATGGCCCCGCCCAGCGTGAACGGGAAGTCGATGGAGGTGGTGAAGCCGGTGACGTACAGGTCGCCATCCGGCCCCACGGCCACGTCCTGCACCGCGTCCGAGGCGCTCCCCCCGAGCCAGGTGCCGTACTCGACGATGGGGTCGATCACCAGCGGGTAGCGGGCGTCCACCGCGCCCAGCTCGAAGCCCCAGGCCTCCCCACGCGCGGCCCAGCGCGCCGCCACCGGCACCCGCGCCCCCGCCACCTCCTGCCACGCCACCGGCGCGCGCTGCACCACCGGCCCGCCGGGCGTCACCGCCTCGAGCGCACCGTCCGCGCGCACCCGCGCCGACGTCGCCCCCTGCAGGGCCAGCCGGATGCTGGCGGCGTCCGCCCCGGGCTGCACATGGAAGTCGTACTCCAGCGCCCCGGCTTCCTGGTGCCAGCGCAGGTCGACCCCGGGCAGCAGCCCCTCGACGACGACGCGCCCATACAGCGGCACGTCGCGCACGCCGCCGACGGACAGATCGTGCAGGCGCCCGGGCAGCGGCGCCTCCCCCACGACGCGCCGCCCGGGCGCCGCGTCCACCACCTGCACCCCGAGCGCCGCGGGTGGCTGGGCGATGACGAAGCCATCCCGCCCGATGAAGACCGCCTGGTCCCCCGCCCGCCACACGAAGTCGGCGCGCGGATCGAGCTGCCCGCGGTTGGCCTCGAACCCCCGCGCGGTGGGCGCGGCCAGCGCCGACGCGGCGGCCAGGGTCATGACAGAGAAGAGCAGAGCGCTGCGCATGGACACCTCCGGTGCAAGACGTGCGGGCGTCCAGTGCACCGGCCGGGCCACGGCGAGCGGGGGGGAATCCTCAATGGTTTCAGAGCACTGGCCACCCACCGACCGTCCGCCGACGGTCGACCGACGGTCAGGCGGGCGGCGGCACCGTCGGCGCCATCACCGCCTCCGGCCCCAGCAGCCGCGCCTCGACGACGCGGTCGCCCTCCACCCGCAGCTCGACGGCGTGGGGCAGGAAGCGCTCGTACGGCGCCAGCCGGTTGGCCTCCAGGTCGCCCACGAAGGAGGCCAGGCCCGCGTCGCTGGCCAGCTCGATGCCGTCGGGGTAGCCCAGCAGGTTGGCCCACGTCCCCGAGTTCAGGTAACGGGCGCCGCCCACCAGCGGCAGGTCCCGCGCGATGTGGGTGTGGCCGAAGACGATGTACCGAAAGCCGCGGTCGGCCAGGGCGCTCGCCGCGATGGTGTAGCCCGGGCTGGCCTCGACGCTTGGATCCCAGACGGCGTGCAGGTCGTCGTGGCGCAGGGCCGCGCGGATGAGCTTCAGCTTCAGCCGGTCCCCCAGCGTGAGGGGCTCGTCGCCCAGCCCCCGCATCCCCGGCTCCGGCGGCGGGTTCATGGCCTGCTGCACCTCGGCGACGAGCGCGCCATCGAAGCCGGCCTCGCGCAGGAGCGCCCAGACCGCGCGCTCCCCGTCCTCCTCGTCCGCCGCCCGCCCGCCCAGATCCCGCATCCCGGGCTCCGGCGGCAGATCCCCCTCCGGCGCCCGGCGGTCGGCCTGGCGCTTGAGGCGGGCCACCGCCTTGAGCTTGCCGAGGAGCGACGGGCGCAGCGCCAGCAGCAGGGCGTACAGCCCCGGCCCCTCCGGCTTCAGCAGATCGACGAAGCCAAGCTCGGCCTTGATCGGGTTCATGATGGTCGCGACCAGCGTGCTGCCGATGGGCGCCTCGAAGCCGGCCAGGGCCTGGGCGTCGGCCGGCCAGTAGCCGCGGGTCAGCAGGCTGCGCAGCCGCCGGAAGGCGTCCTGATCCACGACGTTGAAGCCATCGTAGCGGTTGCCGTGCTCGATGAGGGCGTCGCCGACGAGGTACGCCTCGCCGTCGGCGATGAACCGCACCCGGGCGCTCTCGGGGCCGAGGCGATCGAGGAAGCAGGCGCGCACCGCCGGCAGGCCCAGCTCCAGATCGTGGTTGCCCAGCAGGATCGTCAGCGCGTGCCCCGCCGCGAGCAGGGCCGCCAGCGCGTCGAAGACCGGCCCATCCGGCGCCTCGGCGGCCATCATCCCGGTCAGGCGCGCCACGACGGCGGCCTCGTCGGCCACGAACGGCGTCCACCCCGGCGCCTCGATGCCCTCCTCGGCCAGGAAGTCGAGGAAGTCACCGTTGATGACCAGCTCCACCGCGTCGGCCCGCCCCGCGAGGCCCTGGATGAACCCCGCCAGCACCTCCGGCCGCGTCATCATGCGGAAGCCCCGGCTGCCATCGGCGCCGAAGCGCCCGCCGAGGTGGAGATCGGAGATGATGTAGACGGTTCGCATCGCAGGCCCCCAGGCAGCGCGGGGAGCATGGCACGTCGGGTTGTAGAGCATGAAGGGCTTTCGGTCTCGCCGCGCCCCGCCCTGGCGTTCCCGGCGCCGGCCGCTCACACTCGCCCGGTGCAGCCCGACGTCCTCACCGCCTTCCGCGCCTGGCAACGCCGGGCCCACGCCGCGCTCCCCGGCCTGCCAGGCGGGCCGCCCCTCGCCCTCGCTGACGTTGTTCCCCTGACGGTGCAGGTGGACCAGCCGCGCGCGCCGTCGCCCACGTCGCTGGCGCAGGCCATCGCCGCGGGGCCGCCGGGCCTGCGCCTCGCCCTGCGCGGGCCGGCCGGCAGCGGCAAGACGACGCTGGCCCGCCACCTGGCCGCGACGGCCGAGGAGGCCATCGTCGTGTACCTGCCGGGCTGGCGCCTGGCCGAGGGGCACCCCTTCGACGTGATCCAGGCCGACATGCGGGCGGCGTGCGGGCCCCGCGCGGCGCTGGGGCTCGCCGACGCGCTGCGGGCGGCCGGACCAGCAGTCTGCGTGGTGGTCGACGCCGCGCCCTCCGACCGGTTCGAGCTGCGGGGCCTGGGCCACGGCCTGGGCGAGCCGAAGCTGGTGGCCTTGACCCGAGAAAACCTTTTGGAGTCCGGCACCTTCGGCGACTTCTGGGAGGGCCGGCTGCTGCCCCTGGAGCCCGCCGGGCAGGCCACGCTCCTGGCCCTGCACGCGGGCCCGGACGCCGACCGGCTGGGGCGTCACCTGGCGCGGACGGAGGGGCTGCACCGCCTCGCGCGGGTGCCGGGGGCGCTCGCCCTCTTCGCCGCCGACCGGTCGCCCCGGCTGCCGACGCGCCCCGTCCAGGTCTTCCAGCGCACGCTGGACGCCCTGCTGGCGCCCCTCGCCGACCCCGCGGCGGCGCGGCGCGTGCTGCAGGCGCTGGCCCTCGCCCTGTACGAGACGGCCGACGCCGACTGGCCCCGAGAGGTCGTCATCGGGACGCTCGACGCCCTCGGCCGCGGCGAGGTGGTGGGGGCGCGCGCCCCCTTCGCCGACGATCTGCGCCCACCACGCGGCGCCATCGCCGGCTGGCTCGCCGCCACCGGCCTGCCGGCGGCCCGCTTGTTCCTGCGGCGCGCGGGGGAGGCGACGGGCCTGCTGGCCGAGGCGGGCGGTCGCTGGCGCGCCTGGCACCCGGCCCTCCTCGACACCCTCTACGCCGAGCACCTGGCGCGGCACGGGCGGGCGATCATCGCTGGCCGCGCCCGCGAACTCGGCGACAGCCCCCGGTTCGAGCGCGTCCTGGCCCGGACCGCCGAGCTCGCGCCCCGGCCCGTCGGCGTTTTGAGCGCGCTCAGCGACGCCCGCACCCGGGGCGTGGCCCTCCGCACCGCGGGCGTCGGTCCCCGCGCGCTCTGCGCCCGCCGCGGCATGGTCGACATCCTCGACGCCCTCGCGCGCCGCTTCGCCCACCACCCGCCCGGCCTCGCGTACCTGCGGAGCCTCGCCCACCCCGGCGCCGATCTGGAGCGCTGCGCCCAGGTGCACCACGCGCTGACGGCGATCGGCCAGGGCGAGCCCGACGCCGACTTCTTCGCCCGCATCGGCCGGCCGATGCCCGAACACTGCCCCCTCGCCACCGTGGCGGTGCCTGGCGGCCGCACGGTCGTCGGACCCCGCTACGTCCACCTGAGCCCCTATCGGCTCAGCCGCACCGTCGTCACCCAGGGCGAGCTGCGGGCGCTCGATCCGACGGCCACCGCGGCGGCCAGCGACGACCACCCGGCCCAGGGCGTCACCTGGTACCGGGCGTGGCTCTATGCCCGCTGGGTGGGAGGCCGGCTGCCCACCGAAGCCGAGTGGGAGCACGCCTGCCGGGCCGGCACCGAGGGCCCCTGGTCCTGCGACGAGGACGCCCTCCCCGACCACGCCTGGTTCTCGCCCTCCGGCGCGTGGCTGCCGGTCCAGCCCGTCGCCCGGAAGCGGCCGAACCCCTGGGGGCTGTACGACATGCACGGCAACGTCTGGGAGTGGTGCGCCGACTGGTGGCGGCCCTGGGCGTTCGCCGAGGAGCGCGATCCGCAGGGACCGGCCGACGGGATCCTGCGCGTCATCCGGGGGGGCTCGGCGCAGTCCGGGGCGGGCGACTGCCGCTCCGGCGCCCGCATCGGCTACGGCCCCGGCGCGGCGCCGACGGCCGGCGGCTTCCGCGTCGTGCTGCCCGCCGAGCCTGCAACATCCTGAACTTCAAACGATTTCCCGAATCCGTCTGCGGGTGATCGGATCTTCACCCCCACCGGATGAAGGCCTGATCTCTCCGACGACCTGCCCCCCGCGACCTACCGTCGAGGCACGACGATGGAGGTAGCGATGCGGAGCTGGATGCTGGGGCTGGTGCTGGTGGCGGGCTGCGCCCGGGATGGCGTCTCGGTGGCGACGGACGAGGCCGACGGGGGGGTGGGCGTCGATGTGGGCGCCGATCCGGGCCCCGTGCGCTGCCGCCAGCCAGGACCGGTGCCTGACCTGGAGCCGAGCCCCGAGCCGGCGCCCGAGCCGGCGCCCGAGCCGGCGCCAGAGCCCGTGCCGGAGCCCGAGCCCGAGCCCGAGCCCGAGCCCTTGCCCGATCCCGTGCCCGAGCCCGAGCCCGAGCCCGTGCCCGAGCCGATCCCCGAGCCGGGCCCCCCGCCCGCGCTGCCGGCCTGCGCGGCGTGCGACGCCTGCGGTGAGCTGGCCGCCGACTGCGTGGCCGCCTGCAACCCCGTCGCCCGCCTGCTCGATCCCGCCCAGCTCGACGCCTTCGGCGCGTGCATGGCCGCCGACGCGTGCGGGGCGGGTCAGGCGCGCCAGTGCCTCGACGCCCTGGGCTGCGACGCCGAGGGCCTGATCGGCCAGCACTGCGACGCCCTGGCGCGCTGCTCCTCCGACGGCCGCGGCTGGCTGGACGAGGAGGCCTGCCGGGCCGACCCCTACCACGAGCCCTTGCAGTGGGCCTGCCTGGCCCCGGAGCGCCGCGCCGCCATCGGCGCCTGCCTGCAGGGGGCCACCTGCCCCGACCTGGAGGTCTGCCTGCGCATGGCCGCCTGCGGCGTGGGCGAGGCCTGCCCCGAGGCCGTCACCACGCGCCTGGCCGTCGACTGCTATGGCATCTGCTACGCCTACGCTGGCGGTGACCGGGGGTGCATCCCGGGCGAAGGCGACGCCTTCGCCCGCTGCTATGCCTTCTGTGACGAAGCCGCCCTGCGGCTGGCCGACGCCCACCGCCGCGAGTACGAGGCCTGCGCCCTCGATCCGGGCGTCTGCGGCGACACCTGCCTGCGGACGATGACCTGCGACGCCGACGCCCTCGCCGCCCCCCTCGCCGCCGCCGAAGGGCGCTGCGGCCCCCTGCCCCTCACCCACACCGAGCGCTACGGCTGCCTGGGCCAGGTGCTCCAGCAGGGCATCGCCACCTGCCTCGAAGACGCCGCCTGCGCCGACCTGCCCGCCTGCGTCGAGGCCGCCGCCTGTGGCGACGACCCCGGCTGCCTGGCGCGCCTGTGGGGGCCGTGAGCGGCGGCGGTGAACGGGGACCCCCCGCCTCGGCACCTTGAAGGCGCTGCCCAACGTACCTCGATCTTCCCATGTCCCGGACGTCTCAAGCACCGGGGTCGCCGGGAAGCCGGGGCGGTTCAGGGGGAGGACGTCCCGGCCGGCTCGCTGGCCATGGCGTCGTCGACGGCTGACTCGGGACGGCCCCTGGCGTTTCTTCTCCACCGCGTCCGCCGGCATCCCGCTGTCTTCGGGGACAGGCAACGTCGTGGCAGGGGCCGCTGTGACCTGGGAGCGGAGGCTTGACGGATGGGGGAGGTGCCTCCACGAACCGGCGATGGGCAGGTCGTTGGAGCTGCCAGCGACCGTGCGCGGCGGCTACTCCCCCCGGCCCCGGCGCTCGGCCAGCTCCCACATGCGCAGGTAGCCTTCGGCCGAGCGGAAGAGCGGCTCCAGGTCGGCGTCGGTGGCCCCGCCCCGGCGGGCGTCTTCGATGAGCTCGGGCAGCAGGCCGATGTGCAGCATGCCCTGGGTGTTGAAGTCGACGTCCTTCTCGCCCAGCCGCGGCTCGGTGAAGGTCACGTCGCCGGCGACCGAGGTGAAGGGGTACTGGACGGGGTTCTCCTGGGGCTGGCCGCAGCGGGCGTCGTCGCCGAAGCGGGGGCGGGGGCCATGGGCCAGACCATTGAGATCAAAGCCGAATCCCTCGGCCGGGTAGCCGCCCTGGGCGGCGATGAGGCCCACGCGGCCGAGCAGGCCGCGCACCATGGCCTGGGGATCGGCGGCGTCGGCGCAGCGGCCGAGGCTGCCGTTGGAGATGCCCCCGAGGGCGTAGGTCAGGCCCCCCTTGTTGTTGCCATGGGTCGCGGCGGGCGGGTAGGCGCGCTCGCCCAGCAGGGCGTAGGCCCGCTCGGCGGATCGCTGCGGCAGGTGATCGACCTCGACGATCATGCCGCGGTCCATCAGCTCTTCGAGCAGCGTCTCGCCCAGGGCCGTGAGGCCGGCGTTCTGGCAGTAGGCGCCGCGCAGGGGCGGCTCCTGCAGGGTGCCGGCGAAGGGCAGCAGCGTGGCGATGGGGTTGTTCACGAAGCGGCTGGTGTCGTTGGGCGGCGGGGACAGGTAGTCCTCCCGGGGCTGGTTGGCCCCCCCGAACTGCACGTCGCCCTTGTCGAAGGTGATGGGTACGCCCGGGCAGTCCAGGGTGAAGTTGGACCAGTGGCCGCTGTTGATGAGGTTGCCGATCTCGATGATGCCGCGGTGGCCATCGCCGGCCGAGAAGCCGTTGTCGTACTTGTGGACGGGGAAGACGGCGCGCACGCCGAGGCCGTGGTAGCGGTCGAGCTTCTCGCGCAGCAGCTCGGGGGTGCAGGTGGGGAAGCCCTCGCGCGGCGTCACGAAGCAGTCGAAGACATTGGAGATTTCGATGCCCAGGAGGACCGCCAGCTTGCCCTCGGCGATGACGGCGCGGGCCTCGGCGGGGGACTCGACGATGCGGAAGAAGCCCTTGCCGGGCCCGCCCGCCTGGGCGTCGATGTAGCGCTCCATGTTGCGCGCCTCGGCGATCTGGCGATCCACCGAGACCATGTCGTTGCAGTCGTAGCGCACGCGCTGCCAGCCGGCGCCGGTGACCAGCTCGCAGAGCACGGAGTTGCCGGTGGCGTGCTGCACGAACAGGCGCAGGCCCCCGAGCCAGGCGCGCTCCAGCCAGCGGTAGTACATGGCCTGGTGCGTCAGGCTGTTCCAGGTGTTCGGCCAGTCGGTGAAGGTGGGGTAGCCATCGGCGTGGTGGCTGAACTCCGGCGCGCGGCCCTGGGCGAGGCTGGCGATGAGGCCCTCGGGATCCAGATCGCCGTCCAGGGCGTAGCCCACGACGTCGCGCCGGCCGTCCGCCTCGTGGAACGGCTCGCAGCTCGCCAGGGCGTGCTCCACGCCGAGGCGGTGGAACGGCGCGCCGTGGAAGATGCCGCCCCCGCCGAAGGCGAAGTTGGTGAGCAGGTGCCCGTGGGTCTCGACGATGCCGTACACGTCGCCGTCCGGCCAGGTGGTCACGCCCGGGCTGCCGGCCGCGTCGATGGTCAGCTCGGGGAAGTCCGCGCAGCCCTCGCTCGGGTACAGCGTCACGATGGCGGCGTCGTCGAGGGCGTCATCCAGCCCGCCCACCGTCAGCAGGCGCCCGGTGGCGTACTGCCGAAGCTGGAACCGGGTGGGATCGTGGGCCGAGACCTCCAGCGTCCACTCGCCCGTGGATCGGTAGCTGTCGTCCACCAGCGAGATGTCCGATTCCAGGTGGTCCACCCGCGGGAACGTCACCTCGCCCGCCTCCGACGTCTCGGCCGTCAGGTAGCGGCGCTCGGCGTCATATAGGAGGAACGTCCCGAGGTCGGTGGGCTGCAGGCGGAAGCGCGCCGCCTCCGTGGCGTCCGCGCCGTCGAAGGCGAACGTCTCCCCCGCCGCGCGGATGAAGCGGATGTCCGCGTCCCCGAACGTGGCGACATCCATGGTCACGCAGCCATGGGCGAAGGCGTAGATGCCCTCGTTCGCCGGCGCTGGGGGCCGCTCCACGGGCACCCGGGCGTCAACGGGGGCCGCGTCGACCGGCGCCGCGTCGACCAGCGCCCCGTCCGCCGGGGTCGCGTCGGCCGCCCGGGCGTCCCCCGGCGCACCATCCCCGCCGCCCGCGTCTACGCCGCCGCCGCCGGACGGCCCGTCATCACAGCCCCCGATCGCCACGCCGATCAGGAGCACGCCCACCACACCGCGAAGAGCCAAGCGCCGCCTCCATCCCAGGGCCTCCACCGCCCCGGGGATGCACCCTACGTGAGCGACGTCCGAGATCAAAACGTCCTGGCTGGCAAAGGCGCGACGCGGCCCCTGGCCCGCGTCGGTCCGGGGGGCAGGGGCGAGGGCGCAACCCCCGGACGCGCTGGCCTGCCCCGAAACCCATGAACGAAAACATTCATGATTTCAAATCCTTGGTTCCTCCCGAGCGCTCCACTGGTCGGGGCACCACCCGCGCGGTCAGCCACACATCGGAGCGGGTGATGTCGTCGCAGAGGTTCTCGGCCCCGGCCCCGTCCGTCGCCGCCTCCTCGAAGGTGCCCGGGCAGCGCAGGACGGCTCTATGGATGGAGCGTGTACGGGTTGGCTGGAAATCCGCCCCAGCACCACACGAAGCCATCGAAGTCGAGGCCGCAGTGGCCATCGTTGGCCGTGACGAGCTGCCGGAGCGGCACGGCCGGCAGGCGGTCGTAGTCCGAGTGCTCGGCCACGAGGAAGGGTTCGCCAGCCCAGCAGCTCACCAGGCCAGTGTCGGCCCGGAGCGCGCAGATGAACCCGCCGTCCCCGAGCGAGATGGACGAGAACGGTCCTGGAGGCGCCGGCTCGTGCACATCGCACTCGGCCTCGCCCGCGAGCGTCAGGCGGCACCTCAGGCCAGATGGCGCAATCCGCGAGTACGGCCCCTCGAGCACGTGCCGCTCGGGTCGACAGAATGTCTCAATGGCCCCCGAGTCTCGCAGCGCGACGCAGCTCTCCACCTGGACGAAGCGGCCAGCGGGCCGGGGCAGGTACTCCGGCGCGCCCGGCTCATGGCTCCAGCACTCGAGGCTGTCATCCAGGCGGATGGCGCAAGTGACCCAGCCCGCCGCTGACACCTGCTTGAAGGGTCCCGCCGGTGGGAGGGCCGCACCGCGAGGGGAGGTGTGCCAGCAATGAGCCTCGCCCTCCAGGTCAAGGGCGCAGCCCACGAGGACGTTGCCATCGACAGACGAGAGCGGGCCGCGGGGGAGCCAGGCGAAGGTATCGAGGATGCGTTCGCCACCGCGGATGACCTGGGCATCGACCGGGCGTGGACCTGCCAGAACACACTCGACGCGGCCAGTCGCCAGCCCACAGACGGTGGACCCCTGCAGGAAGGGATTCGACGTCAGGGAATCCCACCGAACCGGCTCTCGCGGCACGTCGACGGTCGCGTCGATGGGAGGCGGCCGGGCGGCGTCGACCACGGTGGCATCCGGCCAGCGAGGACCTGCCGCCGCGTCACGCTGGGCCGGCGCGCCGACGTCCGGCGCCCACAGCCGGGCGCGGTGGGCATCGGGCGCCGCGTCGACCGGGGTGGCATCGGCGCCACCATCCGGGCCGAGGTCTGGCAGCGCGGCGTCGCCCGCGGGGTCGTCGGATCCCGCGTCCAGCCCCGCGAGTCGTCCCGGGCCCACGAGGATGGGCGACGCCGGTGGCGCCTCGCAGGCCGCCAGGCAGAGCACGACCAGCAGGTGCGCCCAGCCCACCACGCCACGCTCCGACCGCGGGGCGGTGTGGTGATGCTCGATCCTCATGCGCCCCCCCGTGCCTTCCGGCTCGACGAGGATGGTAGAGCTCGGCGCGAGGTAGGCTGTCACGTCGACGATCTATGGGTGGAGCGTGTACGGGTTGGCTGGAAATCCGCCCCAGCACCACACGAAGCCATCGAAGTCGAGGCCGCAGTGGCCATCGTTGGCCGTGACGAGCTGCCGGAGCGGCACGGCCGGCAGGCGGTCGTAGTCCGAGTGCTCGGCCACGAGGAAGGGTTCGCCCGCCCAGCAGCTCACCAGGCCGGTGTCGGCCCGGAGCGCGCAGATGAACCCGCCGTCCCCGAGCGAGATGGACGAGAACGGTCCTGGAGGCGCCGGCTCGTGCACATCGCACTCGGCCTCGCCCGCGAGCGTCAGGCGGCACCTCAGGCCAGATGGCGCAATCCGCGAGTACGGCCCCTCGAGGACCTGTCGTTCGGGTCCGCAGAAGCTCTCGATGGCCCCCGAGTCTCGCAGCGCGAAGCAGGCCACCACCTGGACGAAGCGGCCGGCGGGCCGGGGCAGGTACTCCGGCGCGCCCGGCTCATGGCTCCAGCACTCGAGGCTGTCATCCAGGCGGATGGCGCAGGTCACGAACCCCGCCGCCGACACTTGCTTGAAGGGCCCTGGTGGCGCGGGCGCCGCGCCAATCGGGTCCGCGCTCCAGCAATGCGCTTCCCCGGCGAGGTCGAGGGCGCAACCAATGAGCGGGTTGCCGTCGACAAACGAGAACGGGCCGCGGGGGAGCCACCCGAAGCCATCGTCAAAGATGCGCTCACCCCCGTGGATGACCCGGGCGTCGACAGGGCGTACACCCGCAACGATGCACTCGAGGTGACCATCCGTCAGCCCGCAGATCGATGACGAGGGCTGGAAGGGATTCGATGTCAGGAAGTCCCACCGAACCGGCTCCCGCGGGATGTCGGCGGTCGCGTCGATGGGAGGCGGCCTGGCGGCGTCGACCACGGTGGCATCCGGCCAGCGAGGACCTGCCGCCGCGTCACGCTGGGCCGGCGCGCCGACGTCCGGCGCCCACAGCCGGGCGCGGTGGGCATCGGGCGCCGCGTCGACCGGGGTGGCATCGGCGCCACCATCCGGGCCGAGGTCTGGCAGCGCGGCGTCGCCCGCGGGGTCGTCGGATCCCGCGTCCAGCCCCGCGAGTCGTCCCGGGCCCACGAGGATGGGCGACGCCGGTGGCGCCTCGCAGGCCGCCAGGCAGAGCACGACCAGCAGGTGCGCCCAGCCCACCACGCCACGCTCCGACCGCGGGGCGGTGTGGTGATGCTCGATCCTCATGCGCCCCCCCCGTGCCTTCCGGCTCGACGAGGATGGTAGAGCCCGGCGCGAGGCAGGCTGTCACGTCGACGATCTATGGGTGGAGCGTGTACGGGTTGGCTGGAAGTCCGCCCCAGCACCAGACGAAGCCGTCGAGGTCCAGCCCGCAATGACCAGCCCCGACTGATACGATCTGCCCCAGTCGGACGGGGGGCACACCCACACTCGTCACTGGTACCCGCGGGCCTGGAGGCTGAACAGCCGCGCGTACTGGCCATCGCTGGCCATCAGGCTGGCGTGGTCGCCCTGCTCGATGATGCGGCCGCGGTCGAGGACGATGATGTGGTCGGCCATGCGCACGGTGGAGAAGCGGTGCGAGATGAGGATGGCCATCTGATCGGCGGCGGCGCCCCGGATGTGCTCGAAGATGCGCTCTTCGGCCACGGCGTCCATGGCGGAGGTGGGCTCGTCGAGGACGAGCAGGTCGGCCTCCTTGCGCATGAAGGCGCGGGCGAGGGCGATCTTCTGCCACTGGCCGATGGAGAGCTCCTGGCCGCCCTTGAACCAGCGGCCGAGCTGGGTGCGGTAGCCCTCGGGGAGCTGGTCGATGAAGGGGGCGGCGAGGCCCTGCTCGGCGGCCTCCTGCCAGCGGGGTTCGTCCTCGCAGGCGGCCTGGTCGCCCACGGCGATGTTGTGGCCGACGAGGAACTGGTAGCGCACAAGTCCTGGAAGATCACGCCGATACGGCGGCGCAGGGCGGTGACGTCCCAGTCCTTGAGGTCGAGGCCGTCCAAGGCAATCCTACATGGCCGAGCGAATGCCCACGGTGAGGGTGACCCCGCCCACTCCTACCGGTTGGGGCTCGGCGAACGCGACGCTCAGCGGTCCCTTGCCCGCGGGCCCCGCTACGGCTACCGAGGTGCCCATATGCAGTTGAACCCACAAGCCTGGCGTCGCTTCGTAGGCTCCACCAAAGCTCATCCGGCGTGACCATCCGACCAGAGTCTTGGCGCCGTGGCCTGACCAGATGGCCAATCCCGCCCCGAACAGTGCGTCGGCCTCCAGGTGCTCCCACACGCTGAAACTCATCCGAGCCCGCACACCGGGTGAGGTGATGGACCGTTTGCCGGTGGCGGCGGTCTGGTCCTCGAGCGAGGCGGACTCAAGGTCAAGCCCCACGAAGAGCATCCGCCCGAACCGCCACTCCAGGCCTGGCCTGACGGCATACGGGGGCGCGACCTCGACTTGCTGGACCCGAACGCCGGTGTCGGCCGCGACCACCGCGATGAACGACGTCTTCAACCCGACCACAAGCTCGAGTACCGCGACTCGATCACCTGCCGGTGGCACGTCACTCTGGGGTCGACCGCACGCCGTCAGCGGGCAGCAGTCCCTCGGCCGCAGTCCCGGGCCGTCGCAGTGCCCGTAGCAGGGCAGCGTCAGAATGAAAGCTGCAGCGCCCAGCAGCGCCGGCAGGCTCCGTGTCAGCCGGCTGCCGACCGGCCTCACGGCAGGCACACTCCGCCGATGCCGCTGGCAATGGCCTCGTTCTCTGCCAGCGGTCGAAGCGAGCGAAAGCTGGCACACTCGTTCTGGGTGACGATGTGTGCTCGGTCTTCCAGGCGAGGGCAGCCTCGCTCGGTCATGAGTGGCAGCGGCGCGTTGCCCAGGCACTCTGGATCCAGCGGGAAGCGCCCTGGGAGCCCCTGGGCATGCCCGAACTCGTGCGCCCAGACGACGCCCATTGCACCGCTGGTGACAACCGCAGGCAGCTGACCCCGATTGGTACAGCCCAGAATCTGCTCGCCTGCGTCGGGGCTACCGGCGCAGTTGGAGATCCCGTCGACCACCAGGAAGGCGCCCAGCTCACCGATATCGAAGTCGCGCCTCAAGTTGCTCAGCGCATCGAGTCTCCCAATCGACGTCGGAAGCCGACGGTTCGGCCGGACTGACGCGAGCGAGAAGTCAACGCAACAGCGACGGTCCTCTCCTCCTGGAGCGGCCCCAGCGACTCTGCTGGTCGCCTGTTCCAGCCGCTGCCGGACCAGGTCGGCGCCAGGCCGACTTGCGATCAGGGAACTGTGCGCCACAACGACCTTGTGTGTAGCGACCGATGCATCTGAGACATGTCCGCCAGGCGGACGTGGTGGCGGATCAGCGATCCCATCGTCGCATCCAGTCTCTGCGCCCATCGCACAGAGCGCCAACAGCCCAGACCTTCCCATCCGCGAGATCCTGCACCGACCCAGGCCGGCAGGACCAGCCTCTGTGTTCCTCCCCACACTCATATTGGCGCCCCGCTGCGGCGAAGGAAGCCTTCCAAGCCGAGACGGCGTATCTCAGTCGCGAGTTCGATGGCCAGGCGGACTCGCGAAAACTCACCCTTTCTGAGACTCACGTCCCAGTCTGGCATGGACTCCATCCGAGCATGGTAGGCCACCAGCTCAGCGATGGCACTGGATGACCCCGTTGCCCCAAGAGCATCGATGCTTCGAACGACCGCATAGTAGGCAAGGTCACTCTCCGTCTCGTCAGGCTGAGTCTCGACATCCCAGCTGGCATCTACCGGGGGCAGGCGACCCTGAGACTTCCAGTACCCGAACTCCAGACACTGTGAGAGAAATTCGACAACTTCACCGGTCACCGGCGACGACTCCCCGAGTCTGGCCGCCGCCATTCCGAGGCCCCCAAGAGTGAATCCGAGTCCATCCACACTCCGCCCTGCCAGGCCGGCGGTCGCATACCGTCGTCCCCCCAGGCGGACCTGCTTCGCCCAGGCGAGCAACCGCGCCACATCCGCGGCCGAGCCCGCGAGGCCGACGACTTCGGCTGCCACCCGCCAGCAGGGCTCCAGCTGTTCGTCTCCCAGCACCCGGAATGGAAAGTCGCTCACGACTTCGGCGCCCAGCGCTCGAATGCCTTCGACGTAGGCCAGATAGCTGGGAACGTGCGCGCGATTGAACCCCCGATACTCGCCGCTGCTATCGTTCCAGAGGCCGCAGTACTGGTCCACGAAGGCCTGGTAGGGCTCCGACTGGGGCTGAACCGCTGCCGTCAGTTCAGGCCGTGCCCGTGGCGTCGACTCTGGACCTGAGCAGGCCGCCAGCAACAGGAGAGCATGCAACACGCCTGACCACCTCATTACTCCCTCCTCCGGCCACACGGCCCCATTGCGCTTGTCCTGCTTCACGGGCATGGATATCCCGAGCCTCCCGGCTCGGTACTGCACAGCAGTTGCCCTGCCTGGCACTCCCAAAGCCCGACGGTGCAGCAGGCCATGCAGTCACAGGTGCTGCCGAGGTACGCGCCTTCGGGCCAGGCGGTCCCGCCCGGCGCTGCGCTGCACTGCACGGTCCCATCGGGGCTGCACTCCAAGACCCCCAGGCCACAGCCGGCCTCCACTGCGCCGTTGCAGGCATTCCCGAGGCCCAGCCCTTCATCCGTCTGGCCGTCGCAGTCGTTGTCCAGGCCGTCGCACAACTCCTGCTGGGGTGCACCCGGGAACGCGCTGCATCCGACTCCGCCGCCGACATCGCAGATGGTCACGCCCGGGCGGATGCAGGCTCCCACACCGATCTGACAGGCATTGCCCAGCCCGAGCCCCTCATCGACCTCCTCGTCGCAGTCATCGTCGACACCGTTGCATGCCTCGCTGTTGGACGAGGCCGCCACGACATTGCAGGTGAAGTCCGCACCACTGGCGCCAACGCAAGCGATGGTGCCACCTCGCAGGCATGCGCCGATGCCCTCTTCGCAGGCGGTCCCCACTCGACCCCCGTCCGGCCCTTCGTCTACCAGCCCATCGCAATCATTGTCGACATCGTCACAGAAGGTCTCTTCTCCAGGTGAGACCGGTGCCGGCAGATCACAGCTCAGCACACCGTCGATGCAGACCAGGGCACCCTCACGGCGGCATGCACCCACGCCCGCGAAGCAAGCCAGCCCGATCCCGACCACCCCCTCGTCCGTGCTGCCGTCGCAGTCGTCGTCGAGCAGATTGCAGGTCTCAGGCACCGGCACCGTAGCCCCCGTGCAAGCGCCCCAAACGGGTGGAGCGGTCATCGGACAGGTTTGAGAACCAGACGCACACTCCCCGACTCCCGCCGTGCCGAACGGTCCAGGGTAGCAATCCCGCATCGCGCCCGGGGCGCAGGTGCAGTCTGTTCCAGGCAGATCATCCACCACGCCGTCACAGTCATTGTCTTCCTGATCGCAGATCTCCAGAGCGGGCAGCACCTGGCCCAGACATGGACCCCAGCCCACTCCGGCCTCGCAGGTCTGGTCCCCTCCGGTACACCGGCCCTGGTCCCGCGTCCCTGCGGGTCCCTGATAGCAGGCTCGCGTCAGCCGAGCGGGCTCTGGAGCAGGGTCGCCATAGATGAGATTATCGATGTGACCGTCACAGTCATCGTCTTCCCCATTGCATACCTCGGCTGTGCTCGCCGGCAGGACCAGGGGTTCGCACGAGAACGCTCCGTCCAGGCACACCAGCTCGCCAACGCTGCATCGTCCAGGCAGCCCGGTCGCACAAGACTCTCGAGCCCCGGCGACAACGCCCTCGTCCAGCCGACCATCGCAGTCATCATCCTGACCGTTGCACAGTTCCGTGAGGGGTACCAGCGGTTCGCAGATCGGTCGACCTCCGGGGGTACAGACGACCACGCCGGAGCGCTCACACGCTGCAAGGTGCAGCGTGCACATCCCGCCGACGTCGATGCCCTCGTCCACCTGCCCGTCACAGTCATTGTCCAGCTGGTCACATCGTTCCGGGGCCCCCCGGTGGACCAAAGGGTCCAGATCGTCGCAGTCGGGCCCGGCGACGCAGCCCGAGCCCCGTCCGTCGCCGTCCTGGTCCACGCAGAGCAAGTCAGCCCCAGGTGAGCCTATTGGGGGGGGGGGGTGAACCATCACGGCCGAGGAGCTCGGTACCGAGCTGGATGTCACAGCCGGACGCAATCCAGATGACGGTCGGCAACCAGATACACGAATGAAGAGTCCTGACCATGCCCTTGCTCCTCCTACCTCGTCACGAGGTTCCCCTCCTCGACGCTCCCTGTCAAGCAACTCTCCGCGGATCCGCCCACAACGCAGGCTCCGGGCCACCAGCCCCCCACACCCACACTCGTCACTGGTACCCGCGGGCCTGGAGGCTGAACAGCCGCGCGTACTGGCCATCGCTGGCCATCAGGCTGGCGTGGTCGCCCTGCTCGATGATGCGGCCGCGGTCGAGGACGATGATGTGGTCGGCCATGCGCACGGTGGAGAAGCGGTGCGAGATGAGGATGGCCATCTGATCGGCGGCGGCGCCCCGGATGTGCTCGAAGATGCGCTCTTCGGCCACGGCGTCCATGGCGGAGGTGGGCTCGTCGAGGACGAGCAGGTCGGCCTCCTTGCGCATGAAGGCGCGCGACAGGGCGATCTTCTGCCACTGGCCGATGGAGAGCTCCTGGCCGCCCTTGAACCAGCGGCCGAGCTGGGTGCGGTAGCCCTCGGGGAGCTGGTCGATGAAGGGGGCGGCGAGGCCCTGCTCGGCGGCCTCCTGCCAGCGGGGCTCGTCCTCCCAGGCGGCCTGGTCGCCCACGGCGATGTTGTGGCCGACGAGGAACTGGTAGCGCACAAAGTCCTGGAAGATCACGCCGATACGGCGGCGCAGGGCGGTGACGTCCCAGTCCTTGAGGTCGAGGCCGTCGAGGGTCACGCGGCCGGTGGAGGGGGTGTAGAGGCGGGTGAGGAGCTTGATGAGGGTGGTCTTGCCGGAGCCGTTCTCGCCCACGAGGGCCAGCTTCTCGCCGGGGCGCAGGTGGAAGGAGACGTCGGCCAGGGCGGGCCGGTCGGCGCCGGGGTAGGTGAAGCCGACGCCCTCGAAGCGCACGCCGTCGGTGGGGTCGGGGCCGGCGGTGGCGGTGCCGAGGGCGGCGGGGACGGGCTGGTCCAGGTAGGCGTAGAGGTTCGACAGGTAGAGGTTGTCTTCGTACATGCCACCGATGGCGGTGAGGCTGGCCGAGAAGGCGGACTGCCCCTGCTTGAAGACGAGCAGGTACATGGTCATCTCGCCCAGGCTGATGCTGCCGGCGACGGTGGCGTAGGCAATCCAGCCGTAGGAGCCATAGAAGGCGGCGGTCGAGAGCAGGCCGAGGGCGTAGCCCCAGAGGCCGCGGCGCAGGGTCAGGCTGCGGTCGTCGTGGTAGAGGCCCTGGAAGATGGCGTCGTACTGGTCGACGAGCCGCCCGCCCAGGCCGTAGAGCTGCACCTCCTTGGCGTAGTCTTCCCGGGCGACGACGGTCTCCAGGTAGACCTGCTGGCGCGTCTCGGGGGCCCGCCAGGAGAAGAGGCGGAAGGCGCCGCGGGCGAAGCGGGCCTCGGAGACGAAGACGGGCACGGCGGCCAGGGCCAGGATGAGCACGGCCCAGCCGGAGAAGGCGAAGAGCAGGGCCGCGTACCCGGCCAGCGAGATGGCGTTCTGGATGAGGCCGAAGGTGCGGTTGACCAGGCTGAGGGGGCGCGAAGAGGCCTCGCGGCGGGCGCGGGTGAGCTTGTCGTAGAAGTCGGCGTCCTCGAACTGCACCAGGTCGAGGGTGAGGGCCTTGCGCAAGATGAGCAGGTTGACGCGGTGGCCGAGCTGGGCGCGCAGCAGGCTCTGGATGACGGAGAGGCCGCGCTGGGCGCCGGCCATCAGCACGACGAGGCCCGCCTCGAACCCGATGAACCACAAGGCCTTTTCGCGATCGGCGGCCAGGCCGGTGTCGTGGGCGAGCACCACGGCGTCGACGATGAGCTTGCCCACCCAGGCGATGCCGGCGGGCAAGAGGCCGGCGACGAGGGTGAGCAGGCCCAGGCCGAAGGTCAGGCGGGGGCTCGTCTGCCAGACGAGGGCGAGGGCGCGGCGGCTGTAGCGCAGCACCCCGAGGGCGTGCTTGAGGCCGGCGTCCTCGGTGATGGGCGCGGGGCGGGTGTGGGGGCTGGACATGACGGGTAGGAAGCCGCAGGCGGGGGATCAGTCGCCGGGCAGCTTCAGGTTCAGGGTGAAGTGGCTGATCTCGGCGTCGCCGGCGAGGACCTGGATGGTGGCGTCCTGGACGCTGCCGGTGGCGCGGAACGTGGCCTGGAACTCGCCGCCGCCGAGGGGTACCGGGGGGTCGAAGGCGAGGGCGGGGGGGCCGGCGAGCGCGATGGCGGCGGGGAGCGGGGCCTTGCTCTCCAGGCGCAGCTTCAGGGTGATGGGCTGGCCGCGCTTGAGGCGGCGGGGGAAGTCGACGACGCGGGCGCGGACGGCCTCGACGCGGACGCGGGCGCCCGGGAGAGGGCCCTCGTCGTCGGCGCAGACGACGTCGACGTTGCCGGCGCGGGTCAGCAGGACGGGGCCATCGGCGGGGGCGCCGACGCCGCAGCGGAAGCCGGGCGGCGGCACGAGGCGCGCGCCGGTGGGGACGGGGCTGGTGACGGGGCCGACGCCGCCGCCGGGCAGGGCCACCTCGGCGGGGCCGACGGCGACGCGCCAGACCTCCGACGGGCGGCTCTCGAAGCCATCGGCCCCGAGCGTCGAGACCGTCACGGCGTAGCGGCCGGGGGGCATGGGCATGACGAAGCGCGACGCCCCCTCGACGAAGCCGGCCGCCACGGGCTCGGCGCCGTCGAGGCCACGGCTGATGTCGACGCGGTAGCCGGCGGCGCCGTCGGCGGGGCTCCAGGTGACGTCCAGCAGGGCGCCGTTGGCGACCTCGCGCGCGCCGCCCAGGCGGGCGGGGGCGGGTGGCAGGGGGCGCGGCGCGGTGGGCCGGTGGCCCTTCTCCACCTTGCTGCCCATGCCGGCCGGGACCTCGACGCGGCTGCCGCCAGCGGTGACGACCGCGGGCACGCCGTCGTGGTTGGCGACGAGGCTGGCGCCGGCGGCGTCCACGGCCACCAGGCTCGAGCCCTGGCCCAGCTCGGCCTCGGCGGCCGCCGTCTCGACCGTGAGCTTGCCGGCCAGCTCGGCCAGGCGCGTCTTGAGGGCGCCGCGCTCCAGCTTCGCCCGGCCCGTGGGCCGCCGCGTCGAGCGAGCGCTCTGGCCGTAGACGATGACGAGGGCGTTGGGGCGCAGGGTGAGGATGGAGGTGTCGCGGAAGGTCAGCTCGGCCAGGGAGTCGTCGCCGGTGCTGACGCGCCAGCCGCGGAAGAGGTCGGTGCCGCGGGCGGCGGCCTGCCAGTCGGGCGCGTCGGGGGCGCGGGCCTCGACGCGCCGGACGACGGTGGTGACCTGGGCGTCGGCGCCGGGCGGGTTCGCCTCGGGGGCCGTCGGCGGCACCTCGGAGGTGGGCGCCGCCTTGCCCTCGCCGGGCCACGGCAGGCGCAGGATCTCCCCCGGCAGCAGCACGCGCTGGCGCTGGCCACAGTACTCGGGGTTGTACTCGCCGATGCGGCGCCACTGGCGGCCGTCCCCGAAGATGCGGGCGGCGATGCCGGCGCAGGAGTCCCCCGGCTTGATGATGTAGTCGTTGAGCGGCTGCCCGTGGGCGGCCGGCAGGCCCAGGAGCACCGCGCCGAAGGGGGCCAGCCAGCGCCTCATGGGGCCTCTCCCGCGAGCGTCGGGCCCACCCGATCGAGCCAGCTCTCGGCCGCGTCCGCCAGCAGGTCGCGGCGCAGGCGGGCCGGATCCTCGAAGACGTCGGCGCCCAGGGCCTCGTCCACGAGCAGCGCGTCGAGGTGGGCCGCCGGCGCCTCGGCCAGCGGCGCGTAGGTCAGGCGCGGGCCGCCGAGGGGGGCGTCCAGGACGCGCTCGAAGTACTGGCCGGCCCAGTGACCCGCCCGGTCGGCCGACGTCCCCACGATGACGACGCGCAGGAGGGCGCGCTCCTCCGGCGCTAGCACGGCCCAGAAGGCGGCCACCCGGGCGTGCAGGGCATCGAGGCGCAACTCCGCGACTTCCCTCAGGTTGTCGTCGATCAGCGGGCGCGCGCGGCGGGCCTGCAGCGTCAGCCAGGCCAGGTCGACGCGGCCAGCCCGGCGCGCGCCATCCAGGGTCTCCTCCACGAGCGCCAGCAGCTTCTCCTGATCCGCCCGCAGCGCCTCGGCGAGCGTCGGCAGCGCCTTGCGCAGCGCGCCGACGGCGGCGCGGCGCTGGCCCAGGGCCTCGGCGGCGGCGGCGTCCAGCACCGGCTGGCCGCGCAGGGCCGCGGCCTGGTGGGCCTCCAGGGGCAGCCGGGCCAGGCGCAGCAGCAGGGCGCCCGGGGCCTCGTCGATGGGGTGCTCGACGTCGGGCGCGCCGGCCCGCTGCAGGGTCACGCGCTCGGGCCCCACGACGATGAGCGGCCGGTTGCGCGCCGCCAGCCAGCCCGCGAGGGCGGCGTCCGGCGGGGGGGACGCCGAGCCGCAGGCCCAGAGGGCCAGCGCGCCGAGCAGCGGGAGGAGACGTGCGACCATGTGGGCGAGTCTTCACGAGCGGCCCCGGGAAGTCCAGCGGGCGGTCCCTTGTCCCGTCCGGCACACCCTCGCTATGGTCCCCGGCCGCAAGGAGGAGACATGGCCCGCGCGTTCGCCCTGCTCTGCACCCTGGCTCTGCTGGCCGCCCCCCTGGCCGGCTGCGACGATGACGCCGAGCCCGCCGGCCCCCGCTGGATCGACGACGTGGAGGCGCCGCTGCCCGACTGGCTGTCGGAGACGGGCCTGTACGGGCGGATGGCGACGTTCACGCCCGGGGACGGGGTGCGGGCCTACCAGCCCCCCCACCCCCTGTGGAGCAGCGGCACGCAGAAAGACCGCCTGCTCTTCCTGCCGGCCGGCGCCACGATCGCCACCGACGACCCCTGGGCGTGGGACTTCCCCGTCGGCACCGTGCTGGCCAAGACGTTCGCCTACAGCGACATCGAGGGGCGGCAGGGCGCCGTGGCCATGGAGACGCGCCTGCTGTACCGGCGGGCCGGTGGCTGGGGCTACGCCCAGTACCACTGGAACGTCGAGGGCACCGAGGCCCGCCGCCGCGACGCCGACTGGCCCGAGGAGGTCCTCGAGCTGCACTACGCGGGCGACCTGGCGTTCCCCTACACCCTGCCGGGCGAGATCGACTGCAAGAGCTGCCACGAGGCCCGCGAGGGTCCGCCGGTGCTGGGCATCAGCAACCGCAACCTGCCGGAAGAGCTGGGGAATGTGCTCACGGGGCCGGCGCAGGCCCTCCCAGCGGAGGGCCGCACCCCCGAGGAGACGGCGGCCATGCAGTACCTGCTCGGCAACTGCGTGCACTGCCACCACGGCGGCGAAGGCAACGACAACGCCACCTACAGCCTGCTGCCCGCCGATCTGGTGGCCCACACCGTCAACCAGCCGACCGAGAGCAGCGCGTCGGGCGATGGCATCCGCGTGGTGCCCGGCGACGCCGAGGGCAGCGCCCTCTTCGAGGCCGTCGTCCGCACCCGCGAGCCCGGCTACCGCGGCCAGTTCAAGCCCATGCCCCCCCTGGGCATCGACCAGGTCGACCCCGAAGCGGCCCGCATCCTCCGGGCCTGGATCGAGTCTCTCTGATGACACGCACCCTGACCCTGACCCTGGCCCTGGCCCTGGCCGCCTGTGATGACGGTGGCGGCGACGCCGCCGGCCCCTTCCGCCCCATCGGCCAGACGGACGCCGGCGCGACGACGGACGCCCGCGTGGATGGGGCCGACGAGGGCACGAGCGCCCTGCCCCTGCGCCTGCGGCTCGTGCCCATCGAGCAGGACTCGGGCGCCCTGCGCATCACCGACATCACGTTCGCGCCGGGGGGCGACTCCCGGTTCCTCGTCACCGACAAGGACGGCGAGGTCATCTTGATGCAGCTCGAGGTGGGCCGCGCCCGGCGCCTCGGGGGCTTCCAGGTGCCGGGGACGTGGATCGACTCCGACGCGGGCCTCATCGCGGCGGCGTTCGACCCCGACTTCGCCGAAAACGGCTTCTTCTACCTGGGGTTGTCGACGAGCCAGGAGACGAACGTCATCCGGCGGTACACCTTGGATCCCGACGACTTCGCGGCCAGCCTGGCGAGCGAGGTGGAGATCATCTCCATCACGGGGCCGCGCTCGCCCCGCTCGTGGCACAACGTGGGCAGCATCGGGTTCACCGACGAGGGCTACCTGTGGGCCCTCTTCGGCGACAAGGTGCTCGACGAGCCCGCGCTGGACGTGCAGTCGCCGCTCGGCTCGCTCGTGCGCATCATCCCCGACCGGCGCCCGTTTCCCACCGAGGGCGGCTACACGGTGCCCGACGACAACCCCTACGCCGACGGCAGCGGCCACCCGGCGGTGTACGCCAAGGGCTTCCGCTCGCCGTGGAAGGGGCACTACGTGGACGGCCGCTGGTTCACCAGCGACGTGGGCCTGGACACCTTCGAGGAGGTCAACCTCATCGACCGGCCGGGCCTGAGCTTCGGCTGGCCGGCGGTGGAGGGCCCGTGCGAGGGCGACGCGTGCATGGGCTACGCCCCGCCGTTCGTGAGCTGGGGCCGCAGCGGCAGCCACCCGTTCGTGCGTGAGGATCCCGAGGCCACGGCCTCGCGCCTGCGCTCGGCGTGGGTGGGCTGGCAGTACCGGCCCAACGACCTGGATCCGTACGGCGGCCGCTGGGACGACGTCATCACGTTCGGGGACGCCTTCGTCGGCTACATCCGCGCCCAGCGCACGGATGGCCAGGGATCGAGCTGGCATGTGGCCCACCACACCTTCGTGACGGGCTGGAGCCAGGGCCCCGATGGCTTCGTGTACGTGACGGCCCTCGGCACCTGGCCGGTGGACGCCCCCGTGGCCCCCTCGCCCATCATGCGAGCCGTCCTCGCGGACTGACCTCGACGGCGGCTATGCTCCCCCGCGTGCGCGCCCGCCTGCCCCTCATCGCCCTCGGCCTGCTGCTCGCCCTGACGACCTTCGCGGGCGTCCGGGGCCTCGACTTCGGCCGCCACTGGGATGAGCGGCACCTGGTCGGCCAGGCTCACCAGGCGCTGCGCAGCAAGCTGCTGCTGCCCCGCAGCTACCACTACCCGTCGATGAGCTTCTGGCTGGCCACCACGGGCCTGGCCCTCGGCGACGTGCCCGAGAAGCTGGAGAGCCCGTCGCTGCGCCCGGACGGCCAGCGGACGGCGACGGCCCCCGCGCCGGCGCTGCCGGGGGACCCGGTGCTGCGCATCCGGCTGATCTTCTTGCTGTTTTCGTCACTCATCGGCCTGTGGACGTACCTGGCCGCGCGGGCGGCGGAGCTGGCGCGCTGGCCGGCCGTCTTCGCGGCGGCGGGGGTGGCGACGTCGTTCGAGCTTGGCTACCACCAGCGCTGGATCGCCCCGGACGCGGTCATGGCGCAGCTCGGCGCGCTGGCGCTTTGGCTGCTGCTGCGGGCCCGGGGCGACCGGCGGTGGCTGCTGGCGGGGGCGGTGGCGGCCGGCCTGTGCTGCGGGGCCAAGTACACCGGCGGCATCTTCCTGTTCGGGGCGCTGGGCGTGGCCTGGGCGGCGACGCGGGGCCAGGGCCGCTGGCGCGTGGTCGGCACGCTCGCCGCGACGGCCGCGCTCTTCGGGGCGGCGTACCTGCTCACGACGCCAGGCACCCTGCTCGACTACGGCCGGTTCCTGCACCACCTCAGCTACGAGCTGGCCCACTACGCCAAGGGCCATGGCAGCTACTCGGTGCCCGACACCTCGACGCACCTTGCGAAGATGGGCGCGTGGCTGGGCGGGGCCGCGCTGTCGCCGTGGCCGACCGTGGCGTGGGCCTGGGCGGCGCTGGCGCTGCTGGGGCTGGGGCTGACGCTGCGGCGCGGCCGCCGCTGGCTGCTGGTGGTGCTGCCGCTGGCGTACCTGCTCTTCCTGGGCCGGCAGCGGGTGCTCATCGTGCGCAACCTGCTGATCTTGCTGCCGTTCCTGGCCATCTGGGCGGCGATCGGGGCGGCGTGGCTGGCCGAGCGACTGCCTCGGCCGGCGCTGCGGGTGGCCCTCGGCGGGCTGCTGGCGGTGCCCGTCGCCGCCAACGCGACGTTCGCGGTGCACGCCAGCCAGACGATCGTCGCGCGGCGCACGCCCGCGGCGCTCGATGGCTTCCGCGCCTGGTGCGACGCCCACCCGGGCGCGGGGGTGCGGGTGTCGGCCCGGCTGGCACGGGACCTGGGGAGGCTGCCCGCCTGTGCTGGCGACGCGGGCGACCTGCGGGCGCTGTACCTGCGCGACGGCCAGCCCGACTCGCGCCGCTGGCCCACCCAGGGGGAGGCCTGGGCGCTCGAAGTCTTCGGCCCGCGGGACGTGAACCTGCGGTGGTACGGCTCGTGGCTGGGGGACGACCGGGTGATCGTGCTGGACGCGGCGGAGGCCGACCGGCTCAAGGTGCGGTTCTGATTCCGGGCCGGGCGTGGTACCTCATCCCCCATGAGCGACACACACTTCGACGTGGTCTTGTACGGCGCCACCGGCTTCACCGGGCGGCAGGCCGTGGCGTACTTCCAGCAGCACGCCCCCGCGGGCCTTCGGTGGGCGGTGGCGGGGCGGTCCCGGGAGAAGCTCGAGGCCCTGGCCATGGCGCACGGCGCGACGGGCGTCATCGTGGCCGACAGCGACCAGCCAGCGACGGTGGAGGCCATGGCCGCGCGGGCCGGGGTGCTGCTGACGACGGCCGGCCCGTACAGCCGGTATGGCACGCCGGTGGTCGAGGCCTGCGTCCGGCACGGCGTCCACTACGTCGACATCACGGGCGAGACGCCCTGGGTGCGGGGCCTCATCGACGCGTACGACGCCGAGGCCGCGCGCACCGGCACGCGCATCGTGCCGTTCTGCGGCTTCGACTCGGTGCCCTCCGACCTGGGGGTGCTGGCGGTGGTCGAGCACCTGCGGCGCACCTACGGCGCCGACACCCGGAGCGTCAGCGCCTCGTACACGGTGCGCGGCGGCTTCAACGGCGGCACGGCGGCGTCGATGATGACGCTGGCCGACACCGACCCGGGTGGGCGCCTGCTCAACGACGTGCTGCTGCTCAACCCCGCCGACCGGCAGAGCGAGGCCGAGCGGGCCCGCAGCGCCGACCTGCGGGGGGTGCACTACGACGCGCTGCGCAAGGTCTGGCTGGCGCCGTTCCTGATGGCGGCGGTGAACACGCGGGTCGTGCGGCGGAGCAACGCGCTCTTCGCCGGCTGGGACAGGCCGTACGGCGCCAGCTTCGCCTACCACGAGGCCCACGAGACGAAGAGCCGGCTGAAGGCGTACGGCATCGCGGCGGCCCTCGGCGCCGTCGAGCGCGCGCTGGACCGGGGGCCCGTCCGTTGGCTGGCGGGGAAGCTCAGCCCGGCCCCGGGCGAGGGCCCGAGCGAGGCCACCATGGACGGCGGCTTCATGCGGGGGCGGTACCTGGGCGAGGCCGAGTCCGGCCAGCGGGTGCTCGCGACGATGAAGGCCAAGGGCGATCCGGGCAACCGGGTCACGGTCAAGATCCTGTGTGAATCCGCGCTCTTGCTGGCGGCGGGCGTAGACGCCCTGCCCGGCGGCGCGGCGCGGGGCGGGGTGCTCACGCCGGCCACGGCCTTCGGCCTGCCGCTGCTCGAGCGCCTGCGGGCGCAGGGCTTCGACTGGCAGATCGAGGCGATCTAGCCGCAGGTTTTTTCGGGGCCCGGTACGAATTCCTGCGACACGCGGCGCCACTGACCGATGGGTAAGGGCACCGACTGCGCCGGAGGTCCCGCCGTGCCCCGCAAGCTCCGCTTCGTCGACGACCGCTACCCCGTCCTGGGCGCCCGCAGCGGCCAGACGACCACCCTCTGGGAGATCACGACGCCGGTGATCGACGGCCGCTACCTGCTGCGGCCCGATGACGACTGCATCGACATCATCCTCGGCGTCCTCGCCCAGGCCCAGCGCTGGTGGCGCTTCGATGTGTATGCCTTCCACGTCATGTCCACCCACTGGCACCTCGTCGCCGGCTTCGTCTCGCTGGGCCAGAAGGCTCGCGTCATGCGGTTCGTGAACGGCGAGATCGCGAGGCGAATCAACCGGTTGCGTGGCCGCAGCGGCCCGCTCTTCCAGCGTCGCAACACCGCCATCCAGATCACGAGCGACGCCCACGCGCTGCAGCGGGTGAAGTACCTGATGTCCCAGGGCACCAAGGCGTTCGTCGTGCGGCACCCGGACGAAGACCCGTTCGCCAGCTCGACGCCGTGGCTGCTGCGCGGCCAGCCGCTGCGGGGCACGTGGTGGGGCGAGGACGGCCCGGTCGTTGGCGTCGTCGAGATGAGCCCGCTGCCCGGCCTGGCGCACCTGAGCCCGCACCAGCAGCGCGACGTGATGTGGGAGATGGCCGACGCCATCGCGAAGGAAGAGCGGCCGAAGCGGAAGAAGGCGGGCCGCAAGCTGATGGGGGCCGAGCGGGCCAGGACCATCGACCCGTGGACGCGGAAGGCCCCGGAGCCCAAGACGCCGCCGCCGGTCATCCATGGCACGGCCGAGCAGGCCAGGGCATGGCGGGAGGCCTACGGGGAGGCGGAGAACGCCTACAAGGCGGCGACGGCGGCGTTCCGGGCGTGGCAGGCCGACGCGACGACGCCGATGCTGCGGTGGCCGCCGTGTACGTTGCCGCCGGCGTTCGCGTACGTGGAAGCCGAACCTGGGGGCGAGGCGCGGGCGGGGCCGTAGGCGGGGGACTGAGCGCGCGGAGTCAGCAGCATCGGCGGGGCCGGAGGTGGGTGTGGTGTGCCCGCCGGACGGAGCTCTCCAGCGTCGCCCCCACCGGCGAGACCCACGATCCGCCTCCTCCCTCCCCCAAACCAGCCCGGCCCCGCCCAAGCCCCCCCACCCAGCCCCCCAAACCCACACCCCCAGCGCAAAGTTCCACCGTTTCCCAGAAGTGCCTGGCACCTCAACGAGGCTCCGCCCGGCTCCGACTTCAGCCCCGCTGTTGCGGTACACGCGCCCTCCCGGGTGCCTGGCACCTTGGGATGGGCGCCTTCGGAGGGCTCACTCCGGGCGCAGGCGGGACCACTCGACGGGCACGAGCACCGGGCCGAGGCCGGGGGCGTCGACGCCGACCTGGGCGGGGGTGCGGCGCGCGAGGTGCCGCCAGAGCGTGCGGGTGTCCATCGCGGTCACCTCCGCCGCGGCTGCGGCCAGCGCTTCGGCGACGGGTCGCCCGCGCAGCAGGCGGCCCACCCCCGTGACGGCCGCAGCGCGACGCTCGGCGGGGCCTTCTTCAAAGAATTCAGGTCCATAGACGAGGCCGGTGGTGGGCACCAGGCCGGCCGACGCCACGACCAGGGCGTCGTCGCCGAGGGCCGTGAGCAGCAGCGTCGAGGCGCCGTAGCAGGTGTCGACGACCACGAGGTCGGGCTGGAAGCAGCGCACGGCGTCGGCCACCACGTCGGGTGGCTTGCCCAGCCACGCCGGCGCTTCGCCGTGGCCCGCCAGGATGACCGTCTGGCGGCGCTCGCCCGGGCAGGTGAAGTCCTCGATGGGGTGCCAGGTGCACCGGCCCGCGGGGCAGCGCGTGCGCAGCGCCGGGCTCGCCCGGCTGTAGAGCACGGCCGTCGTGGGGGACCCGACGACGAGGGGGTGGTCGCGCGGGCCGCGGGCTTCGTCCCAGAGCAGCATCCCGGGCGCCCCCGGCCCCGCCCGGGCCAGCACCTGCCCGTCGGCGGCGACGAAGGCCGCCTCGCCATCGAGCGAGGCGCGGACGGAGGGGAGGCCGAACTCCACCGAGCGCAGGACCTGGATGGCCAGGAGCTGCCGCCGGGCCACGGGCGTGGGCATCATGCCGTCGCGCGCCACGATGGCGATGGCGCTGGCTCCCTCCGCGGCCGCTTCGGCCACCAGCTCCCGGCTCATGAGCTCGCCGCAGATCAGGGCGCCGACCGCCCGGCCCCCAGCCGTCAGGACGGGGGAACGCCGGCCGGGCACCAGCGAGCCGCCGCCGAAGTTCAGGAAGGGGCGCTCCGACAAGGGGAAGAGCAGGACCTTGGCGCGAGAGGCGAGGACCGTCCCCGCCGGGTCCACGGCGAGCACCTGGTTCTGCCGGCGACCGTCGCCCCGGCGCGTGACGAGGCCCAGCAGGTGATGCGTGGGCAGCAGGCCCGGTACCGTCGCGCCGGGGGTGGTGCCCTCCCCCAGCAGCGGGTGCAGCTCGAGGGCCTCTTCGGGCCAGAGCAGCAGGTCGACGTCCTCGCCGGCCGGCACCGCGGCGGGCAGCTCCAGCGTAGAGCGCAGGTGCAGCGCCGCCACCCCGCTCAGGGCCTCGGTGCGGGGCGCGAGCGACGGCAGCAGCCAGCCCACCAGCACCACCGCGGGGGCCGGGAGCAGCCACCGCCAGCGCTGGTGGAGGACGGCGTGGCCCAGCAGGGCGGCGGCGTACAGCCCGAGCAGCGTCGTCGGCCACCAGCCGAGGTGGCCCAGCAGGCGGAGCATCGGCCCCACGGCCCACTGGCTCACCAACCACTCGTCGAGGCGCACGGGGACGACGTACCGGAACCGAAGGAGCTCGGCCGCCCCCCACGCGAGGGGGAGCCACACCGCCACCGGCAGGCGGCGCCTGAACACCAGAAAACCCAGGAAGATCGCGAGGATGAAGCAGCTCGACCAGACCATGATCTGGCCGGCATACAGCCCCGCGGCGGCGAGCCCGGCCACGTCGAACTGCGCGCGGTTGAGCAGGGCGAGGTAGGGATGCGCCAGCGCGCACGCGAGCAGCCGGGAGCCGGTCAGCCCGAGCAGGGCGTCCCACCACGACGGCGCGGTGGCGAGGGCCACGGTGTAGCCGGCGACCGCCAGCCAGGCCAGCGGCGCGAGGGACGGGTGCAGGCCGGCCGCCCCGAAGAGGAGCGCGCAGCCCACCCAGAGCGCGAGGCGCCGGCCCCTCTGCACCTAGGCGGCCAGGCAGGCGGCCGGGGGCCAGATGCCTGGTCGCGCCCGCGATGGGATGGGAGGGCTCGGCAGCATCCAGCTAGGGCGCCTCGCAGAGGCTGCAGGCCGCGCCCTTCCCGGACGCCTGGCACGCGATGCAGTCGCAGAGATCCGCGAAGGCGCGGCAGATGGGATCGCCGGGCGAGCTGGGCGAGTCGACCGCCTTCGGGCCACTCAGCTCACCAATCCCTCGAGCATCGGGGGCCAGTCGCTGAGCCGCCGCGTAGGCCAGCATCAGGCTGAAGTTCGAGGTCGAGGTGAACTGGTTGTACTCCTGCAGGAGCTGCCACGCGGCGTAGCCATCTTCGGCGTGCTCGAACAGGGCGTCGTCGACGTCCTCTTCGAAGAGCGACGTCACCACGTCGTAGGAGCCGTCGGGGTTCCCGAACAGGAACACCCCGCCCTCCATGTCACCGATGACCAGCGCGTTGTCTTCCGGCTCGTAGTGCATCACGCGCTCCTCGTCGGTCTCCAGGTCGACCGTCAGCAGCGTCTGGCGACCGCCGTTCGCCACCGTGTCGAAGCTGAGGAGCATCAGCACCGCGCGCTTGCCCTGGCCCTCGATCTCGACCACCGCCTCGCCATCCAGCTCGATGCTGCCGTCGGGGGCGTACTCGATGCTCTCGCCGAGCTCCTCCAGCCCCGTCACCTTCGCGCCCAGCGTGAGGCTCTCGAAGTAGGTACCGCCGGTGTCGAGCTTGTCGGTGACGGGCGGGACGGCCGCGTCAGCGGCGGACTCATCGGCGCCGTCATCACACCCCAGCGCCATCAGCGCGAGCACGCTCGCAGACAGAAGACTCTTCAACGCTCCCCCGTTCTGAGCGCCTCCAGCACGCTCGCAGGGATCACAGTGCAGGCCGACGGCTGGCATGTCCAGCCCTGGGAGGCCACGCTCAAGGCCGGACGACGACGAGCGCGATGTTGTCCTGGCCACCCGGGTGGCCCCGCACGCCGTTGAGGGCGCGGGCCGTGAGGCGCCGGGCGTAGAGCAGCGGGTCAGCGCCGTGCAGCTCCACCAGGTCGTCGGCCCCCACCGAGGTGCGCGGCCGGCCGTAGTGGCACTCATCGATGCCATCGGTGAAGAGCAGCAAGAGTCCGCCGGGAGGCACCGCCACCTCGAAGGGTCGGCCCGTGGCGAGCTCGTCGGGGCGGCCGGGGTGCACGTAGCGGCGGTCGCGCCGGTTCTGCCAGGTGGCAGCGTCGGGCGTGACGACGACGCAGCTCGAGTCGCCGAAGCCGACGCCGCGGCCGTGGCTGCCCTCCATGATCACGACGAGCAGCGTCGTCTCAGACGGGCTGCCCAGGTGGGGTTCGGGGGTGGCCGCTGCCAGCCAGGCCCCCGGATCGGCCGGCAGCGTCGGCACCGCGGCCAGGGCCGTCAGCAGCGCGTGGCTGGCCTCGACCCCGAAGTGGGCGTCCGCGACCGCGAGGCCCAGCCGCCCCCCGTCCACCACCACCAAGAGCGCGTCTTCATTGGAGAATTCCCCTTTGGAACCCATCGAGGGTGACAAAGGATCGGCCCCCGCGGTGAGCGCGGTGGCCACGCCCGGCGCCGGGGCCTCCAGCGTGACCTGCCCGAAGCGCCCGTGGTCGCGGCCGAGGCGCAGGTGGACCATCAGAACGCCTCGTCGGGCAGCTCCATGAGGTCCAGGCTGCTCTGCTCGACGAGCTTGCGGGTGAGCGTCAGGGTGGGCAGCACCTCGCGGCAGAACCACCGCGCCGTGGCGATCTTGCCCATGTAGTAGTTCACGTCGTCGCCCTTGGCGGCGGGCAGCTTCTCGGCGGCGATGGCGGCGTGGCGCACCATCAGCCAGCCGATGACCAGCTCGGCCAGGGCGTTGAGGACGCGGTTGCCCTGGAAGCCGGCGTGGTAGGGCGACTTCCCGACGAGGCCCATCAGCGTCATCAGCATGCTCTGCATGTCACCGAGCGCGCGGGCGAGCGAGGCCCGGGCGTCCGCGAGGCCCTCGCCGCCCGTGCCGGCCTCCACCGTCGCCTGGATCTGGCCCAGCAGGCCCCGCAGCGTCGTGCCGCCGTCGCGCGCGATCTTGCGGAAGAGCAGGTCGAGGCTCTGGATGTGCGTCGTGCCCTCGTAGATCGTGTCGATCTTCTGGTCGCGCAGGTACTGCTCGATGGGGTGGTCCTGCACGTAGCCGGAGCCGCCGAAGACCTGCAGCGCCGTGCCCAGCAGCTCGAAGCCCTTGTCGGAGCAGTAGCCCTTCACCAGCGGCAGCATGAGGTCGAGGAGCTTCGCGGCCTTGCCGTCGGCGTTCTTCTCGTCCTGCTGCTCGGCCAGATCGGCGGCGTAGTAGCACAGCGCGCGCATGCCCTGGGCGTGGGCCTTCAGGCGCATGAGCATGCGGCGCACGTCGGGGTGGCGGATGATGGCGACGCGGGGCGACTTCTTGTCCATCGCCTTGGCCAGATCCGGCCCCTGCACCCGCTCCTTGGCGTAGGCCAGGGCGTTGAGGTAGGCCGTCGACACCGTCGACATCGACTTGAAGCCGATGGCCATCCGGGCGCCCTCGATGACGCGGAACATCTGGCGGATGCCGTCGTGCTTCTCGCCCACGAGCAGGCCGCGGCAGGGGGTGTCCCCGCCGTACTCCATCTCGCACGTCACCGAGCCCTTGATGCCCATCTTCTTCTCAAGGCCGATGCACTTCATGCCGTTGCGCTCGCCCAGGGACCCATCCGGGTTCACCCAGAACTTGGGCACGATGAACATCGACAGGCCCTTGGTGCCGGGCTTCGCGCCCTCGGGGCGGGCCAGCACCAGGTGCACGATGTTCTCCGGCATGTCGTAGTCGCCGTTCGTGATGAACCGCTTGACCCCGGAGATCTCCCACACGTCGCCCTCGACGTGGCGCGCCGTGGTCCGCGCCTGGCCCACGTCGCTGCCGGCCTCGGGCTCCGTCAGCACCATGGCCGCGCCCCACCGGCGATCGACGTAGCGGGGGAAGTACAGATCGCGCTGGGCCTGCGTGCCCTCCTCGCCGATCACCCCCGAGATGAAGGTGTCGAACACATAGAAGCCCGCGGAGGCGTTGGCCCCCACCACCAGCTCGAACGCGGCCCAGGCCACCGAGAGCGGGGCGCCGAAGCCGCCCAGGTCTTCGCGCAGCGCGAGCCGGTGCCAGTCCCCGTCCTGCCACGCCTTGATGGACTTCTTGAGCCCCGCGGGCAGCACCGGCGTGCCGTCCGGGCCCTGCTTGGGGTACTCGCGATCCGCCTCGACGAAGCTCGCCGCGATCTCGTTGCGGGCCAGCTTGTCCACCGTCGAGAGCACCTCGCGGATGCTCCCCTCGTCCATGCTGCCCCGCGTGGAGTCGAGGAACTCGAAGAGGTTGAACGTGACGTCGCGAAGGTCGCTCTTGAAGTGGCTCTGCGTGCTCATGGGATCTCCCGGGCCCGGCCCGTCATCGCGGAAGCGGGCACCCTAGCAGCAAAGGCGGTCGGGATCAGCGGGAACCGGCGCCAGGGGCGGTCAGTCGGGGAAGTCGGCGGGGTTGCGGGCGGCCACGAAGTCGGCCAGGGAGTCCCCCAGGGCGTTGAAGCGCTGGATCATGCGCAGGTCGCGGTCGGCCGGGCCCGTGATGTTGCCGATGCGGGTGCGCAGCGTGAGCAGCGTCAGCAGCTCCGCCTCGGCGGCGGGGGTCGTCGCGGCGGCCTGCTCGGCGGCCGTGGCCTGCGCGATGAGCGCGCTCGCGCTGGCGTCGTCGGTCGGCGCCCGGTCCATGCACTGCGCCAGCTTGCGCACCACGCCCTCCGAGAGCGCCATGTCGATCTGCGTGACCGGCGCGGTGGCCGCGTTGCCCGTGGTGGGATCGATGGCGGACCGCTCGTGGATGGTCATCTTCTCGACCTTCGACCAGAACGGCAGCGCGTCGGAGAAGTGGTGGGCCGCCCCGGAGCCGAACTCCCGCCGCAGGTTCACGGTGTTCCACTGCTGGGGGTTGGCGTAGACGCGCTGGAAGAGCGAGTGCAGGTTCAGGCCCACCGTCCAGGCCTGCCGGAACGTCTCCTGGCAGGTGCGGATGGCCTGCTCGCGCGGGGTGAGCGCGGGCGCCGTGACGCCACCGCTCGTGGTGCCGGCCGGCACGAAGGCCTGCCCGGCGTAGTCCCCCGGCAGGCTGAAGATGCGGCGCGGGACGACCTCGTAGTGGGCCGCGTTGTTGAGCTTCACGCTCGCCTCGAGCTGGGTGAACGCGGGCGTGCCGATGTAGCCGAAGTCGTCCACGCTGCCGTTCCCGGCGTGCATCGACTCGTGCAGCATCGTCACGATGTTCTCGTGCTCGCCCGGGTTGTCGATCACGTCGGGGGCCAGGGAGATCTGGTTGGGGCCCGTGAGGCCACCCAGGCTGACCTCGGCGTTGTACCCGGAGCGGTCGGTCACGACCTTGTTCTGCCGGTGCAGCGTGTTCATCCGCCGCTTCGCCGCGGTGTACCGGGCGCGGGCGGTGTTCACATGGCCGCGCCCGAAGACCTGCTCCAGATCGGCCCGCCGCCCCGGCGCAAGCACTTGATCAAACAGCGAATTCGCGTTGGTGACCAGGGTGGTGATGTTGGCCGCGTCGGCCGTCGCCGGGCGCGGCCCGCTGTCGATGAGCGCCGGATCCCCCAGCTCGGCCCGCGGGAAGGTGGCCCGCATGGCCCCCGCGACGCGCAGCAGCTGCTCGCGGGGCGAGAGCCCGCTGAGGAACCGCAGCTTCTCCCAGAAGTCGGCGCCCGTGGCGTCGGCGACCAGGCGCTCCACCACCCGCAGCCGCTGCGCGTCGTCGAGCGTGCCGATGGACCGCTCCAGCACCCGCGTGAGGCCGGCGAGGTGCGCCGCCTCATCCGGGCCGCCGCCGGGCAGCACCGCGTTGAGCTCCGACTCGCCGGGGATGCGCCGCCGCTGCACCGCCCCCCCGGCGGCCGCCGCGGTCTGCTGGGCCCGGACCGCCGGCCCGACGAGGCTGCCGAGCAGCCCCTCGACCGCCTCGCCCTGCACCACCGCCGCCGCGACCTGGTCGGCCTGCTGCTCCAGCGCGTCGCCATCGCCCCCGTCGAGGCCCGCCGGCGCCATGCCGGCCCGCTGCTGCAGGACGTGGGTCGCCTCGTGCGCCGCCGTGAAGAGGTCGGGCGCGCCCGCGAACGCCACCTGCTCGCCCTGGGTGTACGCGACGGCCCCCAGCTCGGCGGCCGCGGCCTGCGCCGGCCCGCCCACCGTCGCCTGGACGCCCGCCAGGTCGTGCTCTCCGAAGGCCGCCTGCAGGGCCGCGCCGTGGGGGAGCGCCGCCCCGCCGCCGAGGCCGGCCTGCGCCGTCGCCGCCGGATCACCCTGCACCTCGCGGCTCGCGGCCGCCCGCGCCAGCGTCGCCTGGACGGCGGGGACGCCGCCGCCCTGGGCCTGCTCGGGGGAGGCGACCGCCGGCTGGACGGCCGGGGCCTGGGCAAGCGCCTCGCTCATGGGGCCTCCGGCGCGGGCAGCTCGCCCTCCAGGCGCAGGGCCCCGCGGTCGTCCCGCGGGCCTCGCTGCTGCACGTCGAACACTTCGGAACGATTGAGCTTTTTGGGGAGAACGAGCGGCTCCAGCGCGCCCCCGGCCGGCGCCCCCCACAAGACGCTCACGACGCCGGCTCCCAGCAGGGCGGGCACCTCGGCGGCGGGGATGGCGCGCTCATCCAGGGCCGTCCAGCGGTGGTCCGCCTCGAGCGTGGCCCACGTCCCCGCGAACAGGCGCACGGGCCGGGGCGCCTGGGCGCGGCGGTCGAGCTCGGCGCGGGGGAGCTGGCGCAGCGCCTGGCCGCCGAGGCCCACGGGGCCCTCGGCCTGGGCGAACACGAGCACGGGCGCGCCCGGGGGTACGGGCAGCGCGGGCAGGACCGGCTGCGCCGCGGGGAACGACCAGGCGAAGGGGCCGATGAAGCCCGCCGCCGCGATGGGCTCGACCTGGACGGTGGTGGTCGCGAGGCCGGCCACCACCGGGCCGGGCAGCAGGCGCTCCCGCCCGAGGCGGCCCGGCGGCGTGGGCGCCGGCCGGGCGGGCGCCGCCCCAAGCGGGCGGGCGATGCGGGCGCGGGGCCGGGGATCCACGTCGACGGGCGGCGGATCGATGACCGCCGCGAGGGCCTCGAAGACGTCGGCCTCCACCGCCACCGGCGTGGCGCCCGCCGGCAGCGTGAGGGCGACGGAGAACGGCGCCCCCGGCGAGGCCGCCGCGAAGCGCACCACCAGCAGCTCCTGCCCGTCGGCGTGGCGGACGAGCACGTCGGCCCCCTGGATCGACGCCACCCCCATCGCCACCCCCAGGATCAAGCACGACCACATGCCATGTTTCTACGACTTCGACCGCGGGGCCGCAAACCGAACGCCGGGGGGGCGAACATCCGATCACTCCGACCGCCCGCCTCGCTTCCGGGAAGCTGGGGGCCGACTTGACCTGGAGCTCCCCATGCGCGCCCTCCTCCTCGCCGTCCTCGCCCTCGCCGCCTGCACCCCACCCGCCGACGACGGGACCAGCGCCGATCCCGAGGCCGACACCGGGCCCTACGCCGTGGCCGACGCCGTGGCCGACGCCGAGGCCGACGCCGGGTTCGACCTCGGCGACTTGCCAGACGCCGGCCCCGAGCCCCCCTGGATCCCTCGCCATGGCCCGTGGGTCGGGGAGCACCCCTTCCGCCCCGCGGTGCCCGGCGTCTACAGCCGCCTGGCGCCGGTGCCGGGCGTCCGCCTCGTCGCCGCCATCGACGAGACGGGGCTCGTCGTCCTCGACGTCGACGCTGGCCCCATCGGCCGGCTCGACCTGGGGGGCCCGCTCTACGACCTCGCCGTCTCGCCCGACGGGCAGACGGCCTACGTCGGCGGCGCCGATCTCTGGGTCGTCGACCTGGGAGACCCGCGCCGGCCCACGTCGGCGGGGGCCCTGCGGACCGTGGCCGGCGCCACGCACGTCGCCCGCACCCCCAGCGGGGCCACCCTGCTGGTGGCCAGCGGTCGCGAGCTGGTGGTGGCCGACCTCGACGACCCGCACCACCCGGCCCAGATCGGCACCCTGCCCATCCCCGACCTCGGCGTGCAAGCGCTCGCTTTGACAGAGGATCTTGCCTTCGTCGGCTCCCAGACGGCGTCGTGGATCCTCGACCTGGACGAGGCGGTCGTCGTCGCCGAGCTCCCCCACCGGGCCGAAGCGATCGCCCTGTCCCGCGACGGATCGACGGCGTGGCTGTCCACCGGCGGCAGCGTCCGGGCGTGGGACGTCCGCACCCCTGCCGCGCCCCGGTTCCTGAGCGAGTCCCTGGCGGGGTGGGTCACCCGCACCATCGCGCTGACGCCGGACGGCCGCCGCCTCCTCGTCGCCGCCGAGGAAGGCCTCGAGGTGCTGAGCGTCACCGACCCGGTCGCCCCCACCCGGCAGGCGCGCTTCGAGGTCGGCTCCTTCTTCCGCGACGTCGCCGTCCTCGACGACGGCCGCGCGCTGGTCGCGGCCCGCCTCGACGTCTTCCCCCTCGATCTGAGCGCGCCCGGGGCGCCGCCAGCCGCGCACACCCGCGTCGACGACCTGTACATGGTCAGCAGCGTGGCCCTCGGACCCGATGGCCGGACCGCCTACGTCGGCGGGAACGGGATCGCCGCCGTCGACGCCGCCGACCCGGCCGGACCGCGGATCCTCTCCCGGGACGACAGCGCGGGCGAAGTGCACGGCCTCACGCTGCGCCAGCAGACGCTCTACGCCGCGTCATACGAGAGCCTGCTCCTGCTCGACGTGCGCGCCCCCGCCGCCCCCGCGCTGGTCGAGACCATCCCCCTCGCGGACTACCCCCGCCCGCTGACGGCGCTCGTGACCGCTGATGGGCGGCGGGCGTACGTGGCCACCGAGGGGGGCGGCGGCATCGACACCTTCGACCTGTCGACGCCGCCGGTCCGCCGAGGGCACCACTACAGCCGCCACGTCGAGGACGTCGCCCTGTCGGCGGACGAGCAGACCGTCTTCATCGCCGACAGCTACGAGGGGGGCCTGGTGGCCGTCGACGTCCGCGACCCCGACGCGCCGGTCTTCCAGGGTCGCCTCGCCATCGCGATGCACGCCATCGCCCTCTCGCCGGACGGGACGCTGCTGGCCGCCGTGGGCGCCGAGGACCTGCTGCTCGTCGACGTGCGCGATCCGGCGTCCCCCGAGCTGCTGGGTCGGCACCCGCTGACGCCCCGGGTCTTTGGCCAGGGCGACGTCGCGTTCACGCCGGACGGCTCGGCGGTGCAGGTCGCCCTGGGACCGGCAGGGCTGGTGACCTTCGACGTCCGCGACCCGTCGGCGCCCTGGGCGGTGGCTGTCTGGGACCTGCCCGGCGAGGGCGAGCGCGTGGTGACCACCGCCGACGCCAGCCTGGTGGCCGGGCGCGCCGGCCTCGCCCGCCTGGCCACGGTGGCGCCGCCCGTCCTCACCCGCGACGGGCCCCCGGAGGCCGGGGTGCAGGCCCTCACCCTGCGCTGGACCGACCGCGATCCCGCCCACCCCGAGCAGCTCGCCTGGCAGGGGCCCGGCGACGTGACCGTGGTGGCCGTCGACCAGGACGCCGCCACCGCCCGCCTGGCCTGGCGGCTGCCCGGGGAGGCCGCCACCCTCCGCGTCGCCGTCGGCAACCACCACGGCTACGACGTGGCCCGCATCTCGGCCGAATAGCGCAGTGATTTCATCGACCTGCGACCTTCGACGCGTTTTTCTCGGGCCCGCCGAAAAGAAGTCGCAGGCCGCCGCGGAACTCCCGGGCAGAGGCGCAGGTCGCGCCTCGATGAACCCCAGGAGAGTCCCATGTCCGTCTCTGCCATCCGCCTGCTCGCCGTCGCCGCCGCCATCAGCTTCACCGCCGCCGCCTGCGACGAGGAGGCCCCCTCGCGCCAGCTCAGCGACCTGAGCGAGGCCGAAGCCGCGGCGCTCTGCGCTGACCTGCAGGCGCGCGTCCTGCCGGAGACCGCCTCCCTCGAGTGCGGTCTCCTGGCCGTGCTCTTCTCCCCCGACGCGGCCGCGTGCGAGGCCGCGCGAGCCGAGTGCGCGCCTCCGGAGACCGACGCCTGCACGCTCCTCGACGCCCGGGCCGCCTGCGACGCCACCGTGGACGAGCTCACCGCCTGCTTCGACGCGGCCGCCGATCGGGTGGCCGAGCTGAACAGCCGCCTGACCTGCGACCTCGTCGGCGATGAAGCCGGCCTGCAGGCCCTCACCGCTGCGTCGGCGTCGCCGGACGACCTGCCGGCCTGCCGCGCGCTCCGGGATCGCTGCCCGGCGATGTTCGACGACGGCGAGGTGGAGGAGGATGACGACGAGGGCGCGCCGGCGGCGGGCGCCCAGCCGGCGTCCTGGTCGCTGATCGTGCACGACACCTCCGACCCCGCGAGCCCGGGCCTCGACCTGTGCGACCTGCGGGTCGACTGCGCCGTGGGGGTGGCGCGCGATCGGGGCTTCGACCTCTCGAACCTGCGCCACGGCGACGAGGCCCAGGGCTGGGGCGACCAGGACCAGCACCCCTTCACGCGCGACTTCACCCGCGCGATGAGGCTGCTGGCCGGCGAGGGCGACTGCTACGCGGGCCGCTTCCTCACGATGCGCCCGGGGGGCCGCCTGGCGGTGAGCTTCGAGGGGGGCGAGGCCTGCGAGGTCTGGGTTGACGGGACCGGCGAGGGGGCGAGCTACCGCGTCGAGGTCTGCGTCGAGGAGAGCTGCTCGGACTTCGCCGTGGTGGATCCCGCGGGTCTGGCCATCCTGCAGGTCCGCTGACCCGCGCCACCCCGCCCGAAATCCCCAGTCCTTCCGGCACCTTTCGCGCCCCACCCAGCCAGCGGCGATTCACCTTGATATTGAAATCCCTTCTCAATATGGTCCGCTCGTCGCCGACAAGGCCAGGAGAGCGTGATGTTGCGAGGCATGGGAGTCGTTCTGGGCGGGCTGGGCGGGCTGCTGGTGGCCACCGGCGCCGAGGCCAGCGAGCGCCGGTTTACCTACACCTACCAGTCCGGCGTGCTGAACGCGGGGGACGTGGAGCTGGAGCCCTGGACCACCTTCCGGGGCGGGCGCGAGGACTACTACCGCCGCCTGGACCACCGGCTCGAGTTCGAGGTCGGCCTCACCGACCGGCTCCAGACGGCCTTCTACCTGAACTTCAGCGCCAAGACGCTGGACGAGGGCGCCGCCCGCGTCTCCGAGTTCGAGTGGGGCGGCATCTCGTCGGAGTGGAAGTACAAGCTCATGGACCCGGTGGCGGACGCCGTGGGCATGGCCCTGTACGTCGAGGGGTCCTACGCCACCCACGAGTCGGAGCTGGAGGCGAAGATCATCGTCGACAAGCAGTTCGGGTCCGTCCTGCTGGCCTTCAACGCCGTCTTCGAGCACGAGTGGGTCTTCGAGGAGAAGGGCGAGACCGAGCGCGAGATGGCCGTCGAGCTGGACCTGGGCCTCGCCTACCAGTTCAGCCCGGCGTTCTCGGCGGGCATCGAGGTGCGCAACCACAACGAGATGGTGCCCAAGGAGGGCCTGGAGGCCGCGACGCTGTTCGCGGGGCCGGTGGTGGCCTACTCGACCGAGCGCTGGTGGGGGGCCCTGTCCGTCATGCCCCAGCTCCCGGCCCTGAAGACCGAGGAGGAGGGCACGCTGGAGCTCGAGGATCACGAGAAGCTCAACGCCCGCCTCATCCTCGGCTTCCACCTCTGAGGATCGCCATGGGCCGCCGCTGGGGCTGGGTCGTCGCCGCGGGCCTGCTGGGCTGCACGCCGGCCCTCGTGCGCCCGGACGCCGAGGACGTGGCGTGGGCCAGCGGCCAGTGGCCCGGCACGACGCTGCAAGACCTGGAGAGCGGGCGCGACCGCTACGTCCGCCGCTGCGCGGGCTGCCACACCCTGTACGTGCCCGACGCCTACCCCCCGGCCCGCTGGCCACACCACGTCGACACCATGGCCGAGCGCTCCCGCCTCGCGCCGGGGGAGCGCGACCTCATCGTGCGGTACCTGAGCGTGGCCAGCCACCGGCCCGCGTCCGCGCGCCTGCCGGCCCCGGCGCCCTGATCGGGCACCCCGCGGGGCCGATGGTGCATCTGTCTGCCACCCCCAACGCCCCCGGAGCCGCCATGACGCCCATCGAGCGCACCCGCAACACCTTCACCACCCGCCTCGGCGTCCTCGACGCCCTGCTCAAGAAGGGCCTGGCCCACTGGACGGCGCAGGGGGGCGAGGCCGACGCGCTGCTGGGGCTGCGGCTCGCCGACGACATGTACCCGCTCGCCCACCAGGTCGCGTTCGCCTGCGAGCAGGCCCGGCAGCTCGCGGCGTTCTGGATCGGCGAGGAGCTCGCGCCGCTGGATCCGGCCGGCTGGACGCTGGCGGACGCCCACGCGGCCATCGCCGACGCCCAGGCCCGCCTGGCCGGCATCGACGTCGCCGACCTGGCGCCCCTGGCGCGCACGAAGCACCGGACGCTGCAGGGCGGGATGTACCTGGAGCTGTCGGGCGAGGACTACCTGGCCGACTGGATGATGCCGAACTTCCACTTCCACCTCGTGACGGCCTACGCGATCCTGCGCCACCACGGCACCGTCATTGGCAAGGCCGACTACATGGCCCACCTGATGCCCTTCGTGCGCGCGCCGAAGCGCTGAGCGGCGTCCTGCGGTAGGCTCGGGGCAGCCAGCCCAGGAGCCCGCATGATCACCACCCGCGTCTGCCCCCTCTGCGAGGCCACCTGCGGCATCGAGGTGGTCCTCGATGGCGACCGCGTCGAGACCATCCGGGGGGACGCCGCGGACGCGTTCAGCCGGGGCTACCTCTGCCCAAAGGCCTATGGTCTCAAGGGGTTGCAGGAAGATCCCGACCGGCTGCGCCAGCCGCTCCGCCGGACGGCGGACGGCTTCGTCCCCATCGGCTGGGACGAGGCGTTCGCCCTGGTCGTCGAGGGCCTCCAGCGCGCCCAGGCGGCCGGGGGCAAGGACGCCGTGGCCGTCTACCTGGGCAACCCCGTCGTGCACAACGTGCAGACGCTGCTCTACGGACCCGCGCTGCTCAAGGCCCTGGGCTCGCGCCAGCTCTACAGCGCCAGCTCCGCCGACCAGCTCCCCAAGATGATCTCCTCGGCGCTCATGTTCGGGGGATCCTTGAAGATTCCGGTCCCCGATCTGGACCGCACGGACTTCCTGCTGGTGCTGGGCGCCGACCCGATGGTGTCCAACGGCAGCCTCATGACGGCCCCCGACGTCAAGCACCGCCTCGCCGCCATCCGCGAGCGCGGCACCCTCGTCGTCGTGGATCCGCGCCGCAGCGCGACGGCGCAGATGGCCTCGGAGCACCTGCGCATCCGGCCCGGCACCGACGCGCTGCTGCTGCTGGCGCTCTGCCAGGTGGTGGTGGCGGAGGACCTGGCCACGCCCGCCGCGCTCGCCCACCTGGACGGGCTGGAGACCGCGCGGGCCCTCGTCGCCGACTTCCCGCCCGAGCGCGTCGCGGCCGCCTGCGGCCTGGAGGCCGAGGCCATCCGCCGCCTGGCGCGGGCGTTCTGCGCGGCCCCCTCGGCCGCGTGCTACGGCCGCATCGGCACCACCTGCCAGGCCTTCGGCACCCTCGCGAGCTGGGCCGTCGATCTGCTCAACATCCTGTCGGGCAACCTGGATCGGCCCGGCGGGGCCATGTTCGCGACCCCGGCCGCCAACCGCGGGGCCAACCGCCCACCCGAGCAGCGCCGCGGCGCCCAGCTCGGCCGCTGGAAGAGCCGCCTCGCCGGCTGGCCCGAGAGCTTCGGCGAGCTGCCCGTCTGCACGCTGGCCGACGAGATCCTCACCCCCGGCGCGGGCCAGATCCGCGCGATGATCAGCGTGGCTGGCAACCCCGTCCTGAGCGCCCCCGGCTCGGCCCGGATGGCCGCCGCCTTCGCCGACCTGGACTTCTACGTGGCCATCGACTTCTACGTGAACGAGACCACGCGCCACGCCCACGTCATCTTGCCGCCGCCGTCCCCGCTGGAGCGGGGCGGCTACGATCTGGCCTTCTACCAGCTCGCCATCCGCGACGTGGCCCGCTACTCGGCGCCCACGCTGCCGCGCCCGGCCGGGCAGCCCGAGGAGTGGGAGATCCTGCTGACGCTGGCCAAGGCGCTGATGGGCATGGGCAAAGCCCCACTGGCCATGGCCGACGCGTTCGTCCTGCGCCAGCTCGCCGAGCGGGAGGTGGCCGAGGCCCGGCGCCGCTGGCCGGAGCTGGAGCTGAAGGCCGTGCTGGCCCGCCTGGACGCGGACCACCCCGGCGGCGGCCCCGATCGCCTGCTCGATCTGCTGCTGCGGCTCGGGCCGTACGGCGATGGCTTCGGCGGCGGCGAGGGCCTGAGCCTGGCCGCCCTGCGGGGCGCCCCCCATGGCGTCGACCTGGGCCCCCTCAAGCCCCAGGTGCCCGACGGCCTGGGCACCCCCGGCGGCCGCATCGACCTGGCGCCCGCCCTCATCGTGGCCGACCTCGATCGCCTGCGGGCCCACCTCGACGCCCCGGTGCCCGACTTCGTGCTCATCGGCCGCCGCGGCCTGCGCTCCAACAACTCCTGGATGCACAACCTGCCCGCGCTGGTGAAGGGCAAGTCCGCGTGCACACTGCAGATTCACCCCGACGACGCCGCCCGGCTCGGCGTGGCGGCGGGGGGCAGCGTCCGCGTCGAGAGCGACGCCGGGGCCGTCGTCGCGCCCGTCGAGATCACCGCGGATCTCCTGCCCGGCGTCGTCTCGCTGCCCCATGGCTGGGGGCATGACGATCCCGAAGCGCGCCTGTCGGTGGCCGCCGCCAACGCGGGGGTCAACGTGAACCTCGTCTCGGATCCGCGGGCGGTGGACGCGGTGAGCGGCAACGCCGCCTTCAACGGCCTGCCCGTGCGGCTGTCCGTGGCACCGTGACGGGCGCGCTGCTCGGCCTGCTGCTGCTGGCGACGCCCCCTGCCGACAAGCCGCCGGGCTGGGTGCGGGCGTTCATCACCTTCGGCGGCGCCCTCGGCGGCAGCGCGGCGGGCCTCATCGCGGGGGCGAACATCGGCAACGACGTCGGCGGGCCGGACGGCGCCATCACGGGCATGACCTGGACGGTGCCGCTCCTCGCCGCACCCGGCGCGCTGCTGGGGGCCGTCATCCCGGGCGCTGGCGACGACGACCCGCCCTCGGTCGGCGGCGCCGCGCTCGGCGCCGGCCTCGGCGCCGCCGTGGCCCTGGGCGCGGGCCTCATCGTCGCCGAGCGGGACGCCGACACGGGCGCGCTGACCAGCAGCCTGCTGGGGCTGGTCCTCACCACCACCGGCGCGGTCCTGGGGGCGCGCTGGTAGGGCTCAGAGCGGCTCGACCTCCTGCAGGAAGTCGGCTCTCCTCGGGGCGCACACCCGGGTCGGCGAGGGTGCCACGTCCGACGGGGCCGTGAGCTCAGGAAGGTGGGGCCCTGGTCGGCGGGGGGCGTCTGCAAGGCGCTGCCCGAACATGACCTCACGCTCGCACGTCACACATTGACAGGGCGAGCGGCACCGCACACGGCCAGAGATTCTGCATTGACAGTCCGGTGATCCGGCTCGATGCTGTCGATGCGCAGAGCGGAGCAGGCAGCGGCGAACGAACGGAGTGGCAATGGGCAGACACTTCCTCCTCCCCCTCGTGCTGTGCACGCCGGCCTGGGCCATCGAGCCCTGCGAGCCACCGCCAGGTGCCCAGCCCGCCCCGATGGACGTAGGGCGGCTGCACGCGGCAGCGGTCGCCGCGAACCGCTACCCGGCCACCATCGCGCTGGCGCCCACCACCTGCGTCAGCCGCCTCGACATCTTCGTCGACGCCAGCCTCGTGCCCCCGGCGGATCGGGCCGGCCCCGCCGCTCAAGCTCCGGCCCTCGCCGTCGTGGGCTGGTAGGTTCCGAATGACGCGCATCGTGCTCTGCCTGGCGCTGCTTGGCGCCTGCAGTACCCAGGAGTCCGCCATGGAAGCTACCGGAGGCAAGGACCTGATCGCCCACCAGTGGGACCCCGACATCGTCTATGAGGTCTTCGGCGTAGCCGAGCCCGACGCGGAGCTGCTCAAGATTGACGTCGGCACCGGCACAGCAGGCACGCTCTGCCGTGAGCCCGACTTCCCACCGACCCAGATTCGCAAGATGGACGGCACCATGGCGCGGGTCTGGTTCTTCGAGTTCCGGCCCGGGAAATACTGGCGGTTCGGTGAAGGCAAGTTCGAGCCGCTGAGGCGCTCCCAGACCTACCGCGCGGGATACGTCGCCTTCGACTGGAGAGGGCAGATCGGGGTGCACGAGTGGGTCATTCCCCGTATGGAGGGCGGTCCGACCGCGATCAACTCCATGAGTATTGACATCAGGAAACGCTTTGGCTGTCAGGGCCGGTGGAACGGGCCGGCTCGGTAGCCAGGTGGGCAACGTCAGTCAGCCTGCACCGCCGGCGCCCGACTGGGTCGTCACCGCCACCATCCGCCGCGTTGGCCTCCCGAGCAACACCGTTGACTTGCTCAACGACGGTGTGATGTCAGACACCGGAGTAGATCGCCATGCACCGTAGCTTCGCGAGAGCGTGCCTCATTCTCGTCGTCGGGATGCTGGAGCTGTGCGCCGGGGTGGCCCTCGCCTACTCCGACATCTGCACGTACAACATCGACTGCGGATGCGCGGTGGAGTTTGGCCTCGCACGGCAGGTACGGACACGTGAGCTGGCGGACGCGGAGCGACGGCAGGTCGCGCTCTGCCCGGTCGCTCGCTTCGAGTACCTCGAGGGCGCCATTGGAGTCATCAAGGCGGGCACGGGTACCCGCCAACCGCTGCTCGCCCAGCCCACCTTCAACCAGCTGGCCGACGCCCTTGATGACTTGCTCATTGAAGTCCGCTCCCACCCGACGCCCCGTCCAGAGTTCCTGGACGAGGTCTGGGCCAGGCACAAGCTGGCAGCCATCCATGCCCTGAAGCTCTGGACCGGGGGCTCCACGCATCCGTACCTGCGCATTCTCGCGATCGCCGACGGCTACCCGCCGAACGCCATCGATGGCTTCGACGTCATCGGCACCTACTACAGGCTCGTGGCTCAGGAGCCTGCGACCTACCCCGAGAAGATCATCTTCCACCTGTCCCGACAGGACGGCCTGGAACAGCGAGCTTCGTGGGTTCGGCTCAATGAGCTCGGTAGCGCAGGCAGGGACGCACTCCTCCAACTCTACCACCAGGGCTTGCCTCAATCAGCCGGCTTCCCGACCAGGGAGAGATTCGTCGGTCGACTGGTTCGCGTCCTGGACCGCGCAGGCGACCCCCGGCTGTCCGAGCTGAGTGTGGCGGACATGGCCCTGGACTCGGTTGCCGCTCTGCGCAGCCATGAGCAGGCGTACTTCCCCGTGGCTCCGGGGCAGGTAGATGTCAGGGTCGGCGTCGCCTTCATGCTGAGCGAGGCCTCTCGGGACATCGCACACTCGGAAGCCAGGTTTCAGCTGACCAGGCCTTGAACGATGACGCTGACCCGGATGCCCCGCGGAGCCGTCAACCGCCCGGGGTTCTCCGCAAGCAGCCCGCTTGCGCCCGCACCGGGCGCCGCCGACACTGGCGGCATGCGCGTGGTTCTGGCCCTCCTTCTGGCGATCCTCCCGGCGCTCGCGGGCGCGTCGACGGGGCCGTGGAGCTTCGCGCAAGCGACTGAAACAACATGGGTTTCGCCGAACGCTGCCCACGACGTCCTCAGCGGCGATGACGTCGAGTACGTCACCAACGCCCAGCACCAGCGCATCGGCCGCCGCGTCAACGGCGGCCCCTGGACCTGGTGGCTCTACGCGGGCGGCCTCACCCCGGTCGCCGAATACGACGCCGACTTCCGCCTGCGCAAGGTCTTCGTCTACGGCCCCGGCCACGCCCCCGACCACGTCATCACCTACGACGCCGCCGGCCTCCAGACCGCCCGCTACCGCTTCGTCACCGACCAGGTCGGCAGCATCCTCGGCCTCGTCGACGACGCCGGCGCCTGGGTCCTCACGTACGACTACACCCCCTTCGGCCGCCGCACCCTGCTCAGCGCCGCCCCCGGCATCGACGAGAGCCTCACCCCCTTCGGCTTCGCCGCCGGCCTCCACGACCCCACCACCCGCCTCGTCCGCTTCGGCGCCCGCGACTACGACCCCCACACCGCGCGGTGGATGGCCAAAGACCCCATCGACTTCGCGGGTGGAGACACGAACCTCTACGCCTACGTGGGCGGGGATCCGGTCATTTTCTTCGACCCGTCCGGCCTGGAACCAGAAGCACCCAAGCAAATCCTGGATGTGTCGCTAATGGCACAGCTGGAAATTCTCGACCTGAAGCGCGGCGGGCCAGTCGACATGAAGGCCCATGTCTACGCCGCTGCCGAGCTTGAGTTGGCCATGAGCTATGGAGCCGCAGCACCGGTGCTCTCAAAGTTCCTTGCCTTGCTGATGGAACGAGGCGCCGCAATCAGGGCCGCGAAGGCAATCTGTGAGTCTGCCTCAAGGGGGGCAGGCACACCGCTCAAGCGGATGCACCCCGACTCGTCGCTGAGGCCCACTAGCCTCAATCACTGGAGAGGCAAGAGCAACGACGACATCGTGGAATCGCTGCTGAAGAGCGGCGACGAGAAGCTTACCATTCGGCCCGACGGGACGGTCCTTCAGGGCAACCACCGGATCAAGGTGTTGGAGGAGCGTGGCTTCGATACCTCCACCCTGTTCGACAAAGCCGACGTGCGGATCAGGGAGAACCTTGCGCCATGGGAGTGAAGCACAGCGAAGAGAAGTCGGAGATCATTCGTCGCTACTCGGCTTTGGCCCCCCACGAAAGGCTGCACCTGCTCGCCGGGCTCGTCTACTGGTTCAGCCTCGAAGGGCGGGACGGATACGTTGAAGCAGGCAACACCACGGAGGGCGCAGTCGTCCGGCTCAGAGCGATCAACGAGGTGATGCAGGTTCTCTCCGCACAACTTCTTCGGCTCACGGACAATGGTGAGGGGTATCCAGACGACGCCTTCTTCGATGTTCTGGCCGAGACAGTGCGTGATCGTGAGGTCTTTCTGCGGGCGGTCTACGGCGCATTCCGGTGGGTAATCGAGAAGGCGAAGGAGCGGGGCTGACGCCCGCCCCGCCGGTCGGACGGCTGCCAGTCCAGCGGAGTCCCGACCTGCACCCTCTCCGAGGAGGAGCCTCACCCGAGCCTTCGAGGGGCGAGGGCTCTGGATCTGCGGCCTCGCCCCGCCGGTCGGCCGCCGAAGTTCCTACCGGGTAGATCCTGGGGAAGGTGAACCGCCCCGGGTTCTCCGGAGATCGCGTTGCCCGCGTCAGGCCATCGCCGGCCGCCGAGCAGCCTGGGGCTGACAGCCGCCCGGCGCCCGGCGCCCGCCGCGATGGCAGCTCAGGCGTCCAGGGGCTCGGCCTCGTCGGCCCAGGCGCTCAGCCAGGTGCCGCGGGCTTCGACCTCCTCCAGGAAGTCAGCGCAGCCGGCGTCCTGGCCGAGGGTGGCGGTGTCGGCGATGACGAGCAGCAGGCGCTTCGCGCGGGTGAAGGCGACGTTGAGGCGGCGGTGGTCGGCGACGAAGCCGACCTGGCCCTGGTCGTTGCTGCGCACGAGGTCGACGACGATGGCCTCCTTCTCGCGGCCCTGGAAGCCGTCGACGGTGCCGATCTCGAGGCCGGCGGCGAGCTCGGGGGCGAGGGCGTCGCGCAGGCGGCGGCGCTGGGCGTTGTAGGGGGTGATGACGGCGAGGTCGGCGGGCGCGAGGCCGCGGCTGAGCAGGCGGCGGACCTCGGCGACGGTGCGGTCGGCCTGGCCGTCGTTGTACGCGCTGCCCTCCAGGTCGGTGGCGTCCTCGCAGCCCTTGCCGGCCATGTCGACGAGGACGAGGGGGGTGGGACGGCTCTCGTCGGGGCGCACGCCCAGGTCGGCGAGGGTGCGGGCGGCCACGTCCGGGGGGGCCGTGAGGCGGCCGCCGTAGCGGGTGCGCGCCGGAAAAGCCATGAGATCCGCATGCATACGGTACTGGACCGCGAGCAGGGCGACGGCCTCGGGCCAGCGCTGGGCGACGCGCTCGAAGAAGGTGGAGCCGAGGCCCTCCCGCTCGACGTCGGGGTCGATGACGGTGGGGGGGAGCTGCTCGGGGTCGCCGGCCAGGATCACGATCGGCGCCCGGCCGAACGCCGCGAGGGCCAGGGGGTCGGGGGCCTGGGTGGCCTCGTCGAGGACGACGACGTCGAAGGTCAGGTCGCGGGGCACGGCCGTCTGGGCGCCGGTGGCGGTGGCGCAGAGGACGGAGGCGCTCTGGAGGATGGCCCCCTGGGCGCGGCGCACATGGTCGCGCGCGTCGCGCTCGAGGCGGCGGGCCTCGGCGAGGGCGTCGCGGAAGGCGCCGCGGTCCAGGCTGCCCCGGTCGCGGCGGACGTAGGCCCGGTCGCGCAGGCGGCGCGCCTCGCTCGTCCAGCCGTTGGCCAGGCGGCGGGCGTCGGAGGCGTCGAGCAGGGCGTCGAGGCTGCGGGCCTCCACCGCGGCGGCGACGCGGGTGGGGTGGCCCAGGCGCACGATGGGCAGGCCCGCGGCGATGAGGCCCGCGGCCAGGTGGTCGGTGGCGGTGTTGCTCATGGCGCAGGCGAGGACGCGCTGGCCGCGGCGCACGGCCTGGACGATGACCTCCACCAGCGTCCGCGTCTTGCCGGTGCCGGGGGGGCCGTGGACGAGGGCCAGGCGCTCGGCGCCGAGGGCGCGGTCGACGGCAGCGCGCTGGGAGGCGTTGAGGCCGGCGTCCGCCGGCAGCCAGGGGGCGGGGGCCTGGAACGTGGGCGCCTCGTCCCCCCAGAGCACCGCGCCGAGCCGAGCCTCGGGCTCCCGGGGGCGGGCGTTCTGGAACCAGCGGATGGCCCCGGCGCCGATGGTGAAGACCGTCTGCGGGTCGTCCAGATCGACGTGGAAGTGTCCGTGCAGGATGCGATCGGGGACCTCGCCGTCCACGGTGATGGCCACGCGGTCGCCGCGCACGCGATCGGCGAGGCCGCGCACGGCGTCGCGGTCGTCGGGGTCCGTCCACCACAGGCGCACGGGGGTGCCGGGGCGCAGGCGCAGCTCGCCGCCGGGGGGGCGGCGCAGCCAGAGGCGCGTGCGGTCCCCCGGGGCCACCTCCACCTCGTCCACCTCGACGCTCTGCAGGGCGTCGCCCCGCGCCACGCGCTCCGCCAGGGTGCTCTCGCGGCGGGCGGCCACGGCCCGGGCGGTGACCGTGGCGCGCTCCCGGGCCCAGAGGCCGGCCAGTCTTTCCAGGAAGGGCTCCATGGCTCACCTGTCGGCCGTCTGGACGCCGGCGTCAAGGGGCGGCATCGTGGGGGCGATGCGACCCACCCCCGACGGACGCCCCCTCGACGGCCCTGAAGACACGCTGCGCCGGATCGATCAGGCGGTGCCCCTGAACTTCTGCGTGGTCGCGGAGGTGGAGGGGCCCCTGACGGATCAGGCGCTGCGGGCGGGCCTCAAGGCCCTGCAGGCGCGCCACCCGCTGCTGCGGGTGGGGTTCGCCGCCGAGGGCCCGCCGGCCTTCGCGCCCCTCGACGCGCCGCTGCCCATGGCCGTCTGCGTGCAGCCCGAGCCGGCCTGGACGGGGGCGATCGTGGAGGAGCTGGCGCAGCCCTTCACCGCTGGTCCCCTGGCCCGCGCCCGGTGGATCCGCCACGGCGACGCCCGCAGCCGGGTGGTGCTGACGTTCCACCACAGCGTCAACGACGGGCACGGGGGCATGTTCGCGCTGCGCGACCTGCTGGCCGGGGCGGCGGCCCACCTCGACGGGGCGGCGGCGCCCGCGGATCCGCTGCCGCTGCCCACGCCGATGATGGCCAGAATCCCCAGTCGATTCCGGGGGTTCCGGGTGCTGTGGCCGCTCTTGACGGCCGCCCTGCGCGACCTGGGCCGGCTGCTGCGGGTGGGGCCGGCGCGGGGCCTCGTGCCCGAGCGACCCTGCGACGTGGTGGGGCGGACGCTGCACGTGGTGACGCGCGCCGTCGAGCCCGAGGTCACGGCGCGGCTGGTGGCCCGCGCGCGGCAGGAGCGGACGACGGTGCACGGCGCCCTGCTGGCCGCGCTGGGGCAGGCCCTCGCCGCCGAGCGGGGCCGGGCCGTCACCCTGGCGCTGGGCTCGCCGGTCGACCTGCGCAAGCGGCTCGATCCGCCGGCCGGGGAGGCGGTGGGCCTGTTCGTCGGGATGATCTCGTCGGCTGCGCGGGTGGATCCGGCGGGCGATCTCTGGGCCCTCGCCCGGCGCCTGCGCGACGACGTGAAGCGCGACGCCGACCGGGGCCTGCCCTTCGCGCTGCACCGGCTGATGGGGCTGGTGGCGCGCTGGTGGCAGCGGGGCCACGCCACGCCGCAGACGCTGGCCCGGCGCCTCTACCACTTCGTGCCGGCGTGCAGCGGCCTGTCCAACCTGGGGCGGCTCGGGGTGCCCGGCGCCCACGGCCCGCTGGCCGTGCGGGGCCTGCAGCTCTTCATCCACCCGTCCGCCCTGGGTGACTTCGTGGGCACGGCGGCGGAGTTCGCGGGGGTGCTGCACCTGTGCTTCTCGGCGATGGCCCCGGCCGTGAGCCCGGAGCGCGCGGCCCGCCTGGTGGACGCCACCGTGGCCCGCCTGCGGGCGGCGTGCGAGGTCGCATGAGGCGTGAGGACGTCCCCTGGTCGCCCCCCCGGGTGGCGGATCTGCACCGGCGCCTGCAGGCCGTCGAGGCGCCGCTGGCCGACGCCGCCGCCCGGCTGCGGACGCCGCCCACGCTCACCCGCCTGCACCTGGGCGAGGCGCGCGTCCCGGCCTGGCACTGCGTGGCCGAGGACCGGCGGGGGCCGGTGCTGAGCCTGGCGACGCTGGACGCGGAGGCCACCGCCGACGAGGTGGAGGCCCGGGCCGTGAGCCTGGCCCTGGGCTGCGCCCTCTTCGAGCTGCCCCTGGGCGCGGCGGCGGGGGCCATCGCCGCCCGGGCCGCGACGCCGGAGCTGGGCCGGGCCTGGCACCGCGCCCTGCGCCCGGATGCGGGTCGGCTCATCGCCGGTGGGCCCCCGGCGCTGGTGGCCCACCTGCTCGACGCCCACCCGCGGGCCGAGCTTTGGGCCTTCAGCAACGCGCCCGTGGCCCGGGGTGGGCTGCCCGAGCGCGCTGGCGCCCTGGCCCGGGGCGCCTTCCTCGTCGTCCAGGCCTTCGCGCGCCGGGCCCGCCTGCGCCGGGGGGCGCGGGTGGTCACCACCGGGGCGAGCCCCGAGGCCGCCGCCCTCGCCGAGCTGCTGCGGCAGGCGGGCTACGACGTGGCGGCCCCCTGGGCCCCGCCCCCGCGGGAGGAGCCGGCCCCCCCGCCCCTGGCCCCCGGCGCGGCCGACGCCGACGTGCTGGTGGTCGCCACCCCCCACGGGCTGCACCCGGGCAACGCGGCCGGGGTGACGCCCCGGCTGGTGGTCGAGCTGGCCGTCGGCGGCGTGGCGGCGGATCTGGACGAGCCCCTGATGCTGGCGGCCGTGCCCGTCCTGCCCGACTTCCTGGTGCGGGGCGGCGAGGCCGTCGCGGCGGCCTGCGAGGGCGTGCCCGCCTTCCCCCGGCCCGATGACGAGGCCGTGCGCAACCTGCTGGCGGCGGCCGTCGAGCGGGCCATCCGCGCCGTCTGGGAGGAGGCCACCTCCGCCGGCAAGAGCGCCCGCGAGGCGGCGCTGGCCCTCGCCCTCCGGCGGCTCACCGACGCCGAATAACGCTTTGATTTCGGCTGCTTGCCGCTAGACGTCCACGCCCAGCAGGGCCAGGACGATGAGCACGAAGTCGTAGAAGGCGTGGGCGATGGCGCTGACCGTCGTGTTCGTCCGCTGCCGCAGCGCGCCGAACGCCAGGCCGATGCCGAAGACCACGAGCACCCCGTCGGTGGTGTACTGGGGGGCGTGCAGGGCGGCGAAGAGGACGTTGGCGCCGATGAGGCCGAGGCGGGGCTGCAGCAGGCCGCGGATGGCCAGCTCCTCCCCCACCCCGGCGGCGACGGCCAGGGCCAGGCCCGAGGCCAGGGTGAGGGACGAGAGGCCGAAGAGGCGCTCCATGTCGGCGTCGCGGGTGACTGGCACCCCCGCCGCCGACAGGCCCTGCTCCAGCAGCGCTCCGGCGACGAGGGCGAGGGGCACGAGGGCCAGGGCGACGCCGAGGCCCAGGGCGAGGGCGCGGCCGGTCGGCCACTGCAGGCCGAGGCGAGCCCAGGTGGCCCGGCCCCCGCGCACGGTGCCGTAGCCGGCCAGGGCGAACGTCCCCGGGATGATCCAGAGCAGGGGCAGCAGGTGGTCGAGGGCGGTGTCGGCGCCGGCCATCCCCTCGGCGCGCATGAAGTCGAGGAGCACGGCGCGGCCGCCCGTGGCCAGCAGCGGCGAGAGGCAGGCGAGGGTCAGGCCCACGCAGAGGAAGAGGGCGACGCGGTGCACCGGATCGTCCGGCGCCAGGCCCAGCGCCCGCACGAGGCCGCCGGCGAAGGGCAAGGCCGTGGCGCCGGCCAGGGTCACGGCGAGGCCCAGGGCCAGGCTCACGGGCTGGGCCTCCGCCCCGTAGGCCCGCCAGGCCACCGCGAGCAGGCCGACGACGGCCACGGCCAGGGCGATGGCCGCCAGGATCCAGGCGGCGACGCGGGCCCCCGGGCGGCGGCGGCCCTGGTGGGCGAGCACCCCGATGAGGATGAGGGGCGCCACCTGCAGGCCGGCGCCGGCCGCGGTGGCCAGGGGGCCGCCCAGGAGGAACCCGATGGGCAGCAGCGCCCCGCCGAGGGCCAGCCCCAGGAGGAGTCGCAGGCGGGCGGGATCGGCGTCGGGCGTCATGGAGGGGGCTCCGGTGGTGCGCGGGCCAGCGTCGTCCGCCGGGGGTCCCCGCGCAAGCCAGCGAGACGAAAGACCTCTGCGCGGGGGGCGTGCGTCCTCGGCGCCTCCTCGATATACTGAACAGGTGATCAGCGAGCCCCTCGACTTCCCGCACGCGCGGCCTGAACCCCTCGACTCCCCCTTCCAGGTGGAGGTGCGCGCCCTGGACGGCCTGCTGGCCGACGGGGTGCTGGCGGCCGGGCAGGTGACGGAGTGGGTGGGGGCGGCGTCGTCGGGCAAGACGGCGCTGGTGGCCAGCTTCGCCCGGGCCGCCCTGCGGCGGGGGCTGGCGGTGGCCTGGATCGACGCGCGCCAGCGGCTGCTGCCGGGGGAGTGGGCCGAGGCGGGGCCGGGGCTCTTCTGGGTGGTGCGGCCCCCGGCCCCCGGCGAGGCGGCGTTCTGCGCCGAGGTCATGCTGCGGACGGGCTGCTTTCGGCTGGTGGTGCTCGACGAGGCCCCGCCCCTGCGCCGCGAGGATCAGCTCCGCCTGCAGCGGCTGGCCCGGCAGGGGGGCAGCAGCCTGGCGGTGCTGGGGGAGCGGGCGGCGGGGGGGCGCGTGCACCGCCGGGTGCAGGTCGCCGCCACCGTCGAGGCCCCCGATCCCGGGGGGCGCGGGGCCTGGCTCGACACCCGGGTGGAGCCGGTGTGGCGGGTGGCCTTCGAGCCCGCCGACGGGGAGGCGCGGGCCGTCTGGGTGACGAGCCAGCGGCTGGCCCGGCTGGCCGTGCACGCCCCCCGCCCCGATCGGCCCCAGAGCCGCACCCGCCCGGGGACGCGCTATGGGCTCTGAGGGCGGCCTGGCCGAAATCCCCTGGAGAGTCGCGTACCTGGGCATCCCGCACTTCGCCCTGACCCAGGCCCTGCTGGAGCACCCGGAGGCCCAGGGGCTGCCGGTGGCGCTGGTGGCGGAGGGCACCCAGGCGGCCCATGTGGCGGCGCTGAACCAGGCCGCCGCCGCCGCCGGGGTGACGCTGGGGCAGACGGCCTCCCACGCCCGGGCGCGCTGCCCCCTGCTCTGCTGCCTGCCCTGGGACGCCACCCACCTGGCCGACGTGGTGGCCCGCATCACCGCCGCGCTGCAGGTCCTCTCGCCCCTGGTGGTGCCGGTGGCGGAGGGCCCCGGGGGCTGGTGGCTCGACGCGCGGGGCATGCGGCTCCTGGGGGGCGAGCCGGGGCTCGTGGCCCGGGCGCGGGCGCTGCTGGCCGAGCTGGGCTACCCGCGGGTGCACCTGGGGGTGGCCGACACCGCCAGCGCCGCGCGGGCCCTGGCCCTGCACCCGCGCCCGCCCGAGCCCCCCGTCATCCCGCCGGGCGGGGACGCCGCCTTCCTGGGTCGGCTGCCCCTGGAGGCGCTGGAGCTGGAGCCCGAGGTGGGGGCGGTGCTGCGCCAGCTCGGGGTGCAGACGGTGGACGCCCTGCGCGCGCTGCCGGCGGGGGCCCTGGAGAGCCGGTTCGGCCCCGCCGGGCGGGCGGCGGTGGAGCGCGCCCTCGCCCGCGACGCCCGGCGCCCGCGGGGCAGCCTGCGCGAGCCCCTGCCCGAGGCGGTGCTGGTGCTGGAGCAGCCGGTCGACCAGACCGGCCCCCTCATCTTCGGCCTGCGCGGCCTGCTCGATCCCCTGGCGGCGCGGCTGGTGGCCCAGGGCCTCGCGGCCCAGCGGCTGGCGCTCGTCTTCTCCCTGGACGACGGCAGCGAGCGCACGGAGGTGCTCGATCCCGTCCGCCCGCTGCACCACCCGGCGGGCCTCTTCGAGCTGCTGCGCGACCGGCTGGAGCGGCTCACCCTCGACTCCCCGGCGGTGGAGCTGCGGGTGCGGGTGCTGGCGGCCCAGCCCATCGTGCCCGAGCAGGTGCACCTGGACGCGGGGCGGTTCGATCCGGTGGCCCTGGACGGGGCGCTCAACCGGCTGCGGGGGCGGTTCGGGGAGGCCGTGGTGATGGTGCCGCGGGCGGTGGACGACCACCGGCCCGAGGCGGCGGGGCGCTGGGAGCCCGTGGTCGAGGCGCCGGTGCAGCAGGCCCGGGGGGCGGCGCGGGGGGAGGTCGAGCCCCCCTCGGCGCTGCACCGGGCGCTGGCCACGCCGACGCCGGTGGAGGTGCGCACGGACGCGGCGGGGCGGCCGACGGCGGTGCGGCTGGGGGGGCGGTGGCGGCCGGCCCAGGCCCATGGCCCGGAGCGCCTGTCGGGGCGGTGGTGGGAGGGAGCGTGGGCCCGGGAGGACTGGCGCGTCGCCGTCCTGGAGCAGGTCCTCTGGATCTCGCGGGAGGCGGAGGGGGGCTTCGTGCTGCGGGGCTGGTGGGACTGAGGGCCCAGAGCAAGGGGTACCGGCGCGCTCTCCGATGGGATGGGGGGGAGGGAGCTCGGAGAGCGCGCCGGGGAGGGAACGGCCAGTAGATGCCCCGGCCGGGCGGCGCGGTCGCCGGGCGGCGGCGAGACGGACTGTTGCGAGGGCGGCGCGAATCGCCGGGCGGCGTTCAGGGCGGGGGCTGATCGGGGGGCGGCGCGGGGGGCGCCTGCTCGGCCGGCGGCGGCGGCGCGGCCGGCGGCGGCGCGGCGGGCGGCAGCTTCAGATCGGCGCTGATGGTGCGGATGTGCAGGTCGCGCTGGGGGAACGGGATCTGGACGCCGTGCTCGGCGAAGGCGCGGTTGATGGCCCCGTTGAGCCGGTGGATGGTCTGGAAGCGCACCCAGGGATCGGGCAGGTGCACGCGCAGCTCGAAGTCGAGGGAGCTGTCGCCGTGGCGGCTGAAGATGACCTCGGGCGCCGGCGCCACCAGCACCACCGGATCGGCGCCGGCCACCTGCAGCAACACGCTCGTCACCTGCTCGACGTTGGAGCCGTAGGCCACGCTGATGGGCACGGTGATGCGGATCATCCGATCCCCGCGCGTCCAGTTGGTGACCTCCTTGGTGATCAGGTCCTTGTTGGGGACGATGATCTCGCGGCGGTCGAGGCTGAGCAGGGCCGTCGCGCGGATGTTGATGTGCAGGACGCGGCCCTCGAGGGGGCCCACCGACACGAAGTCGCCGACGCGGATGGGCCGCTCCACCAGCAGGATCACCCCGCTGATGAAGTTGGAGACGATCTCCTGGAGGCCGAAGCCGATGCCGACGCCCAGCGCCGCCATGAGCCAGGAGAGCTTGCCCAGGTCGAGGTGCAGGGCGGCGAAGGCGGCGAACAGGCCCACGAAGAAGAGCAGGTACCGCGCGATGGTCGTGATGGCGTACTGCACCCCGTCATCGAGGGAGAAGTACGGAAACACGATGATTTTCATGAGGTTGGGCAAGCCGCGCACCAGCCAGATGGCGATGGCGAGGGCCACCAGGGCGCCGACGAGATCGAGCAGGCTCACGTGGGTGCCATCGCTGAAAGCGTAGAGGTGGATGGCGTCGAGCAGGCGCACGGCGCCCTGGTCGACCCCCCAGACGAGGGCCAGCAGCAGGGCGCCGACAGACACGAAGACGGGGCGAATCCAGCGCGGGGCCCGAGGGCTCGGCGTCTCCTCCGTCACCCGCGACCGGCGCCAGGCCTCCGTCACCATGATGCGGGTGAGGGCCAGCGGCACCACGACCAGGAGCGAGAGGACCATGCCCCGCGCCAGGCGCCCCGCGCCGTAGCGGTAGCCGGCCACGTCCATGCCGATGATGGCGATGATGGTCAGCAGCACCAGCGCCCGGAACGGCGGGGCCAGGGAGGCGCGGTCGGGGCGGTCGCCGAACGCGCGGGCCAGGGCGGCCATCAGCGGCCCCTTGCGGCGCAGGGCCCGCGCCGCGGCCAGCAGGCTCACCACGCCGAGGGCGATCCAGCCCACCCGGGCCAGCGTGACGCCGCGCACCGGGGCCCCGGACAGCAGGCGCTCGGGCAGCAGGCAGACGGCGTAGCCCGTCACCAGCAGGCTCAGCACGCCGGCGGCCTCCTGGGTGCGGTCCGCGGCGACCCCGAAGTGCTCGACCAGCACGCCATCCCGGCCGAGGAAGAGCTGCGTCAGCGACCAGGCCCACGCGGCCACGGCGGCGTGCTCCAGCAAGGCCTGGAGCGTCTGGCGGATGTCGTCGGGCAGGCCGGTGCGGCCGACGATCAGCTCGGCCAGCAGCAGCGTCAGGGGGCCGAGGCTCGACAGCAGCACGCCCATCAGCACCCGGCGCACCTGGCCCCCGCGGGTGCGGGCCTCCCGGTGCACCAGGCGCCCCAGCCGGCGGCGCGTCAGCAGCAGGGCCGTGGGCAGGACGACGAGCACCAGGAGCGCCAGGGCCAGCTCGAGCGGATCCTCCGCCAGCGCGCCGAGGGCCGCGGCGGTGGTGTCGTCCTGCAGGCGGATGCTCCAGTCGGCCAGGCGGGACAGCTCGGGGCCCACCTGGTTGCCCAGGTCGATCCACAGCGGCGCGGCGTCCTGAATCCAGAAGATGCGGGTGCGGACGAGGCGGTCGAGATCGGCGAAGACCTCCACGCGCTCGGCCTGGACGCTGCGCAGCGCCTCCCCGGCGGCGATGTAGGCGGTGAGGCTGGCGCTCTGGCGGCGCAGCTCCTGGCGCACGCCCTCGCGCAGCTTGTCGAGGGCCGCGCGGCGGTCGGCGGGGCTGAGCTGGGCGTCGTCGGGCAGGGCCGCGATCTGGTCGCGCCACTGCTCGCTGAACGCGGCGAGGGCGTCGCCCACGTCGAGCCGCTGGGCCCGGGCCTCGCCCACGTCCGCGAGGCCGGGGGCGGCGTCCTGCTCGAGCCCCTGCTGCCGGCGCTGGAGCCGCTGGAACGTCTGCTTGAGCCGGGTGGCCGTGTAGCTGCTGCGCGGATCGCGCTCGACCGCCGTGCGCACGCCCTCCAGCTCGTTGCGCTCGACGGCCAGGCGCTCGCGCTGCACGGCCAGGGCGCGCTCCAGATCCAGGCGGCGCCGATCGATCTCGGCCACGTCCAGGGCCAGCTGGGCGATGCGGAGCTGCTGGGTGGCCTTGAAGATGCCCACGGCGTCGACGGCCTCACGGCGCGCCTGCTGGGCGTCCGCCAGGGCCGTCCGCAGCCGGGTGAGATCGTCGGTGAGCTGCTGCTCCAGGGCCTCCCGGTAGCTCGTCAGGCGCGCCGATCGCAGGCGCTGGCGCCGCTCGGCGATGTCGAGGCGGGCGTCCAGCAGCTCCAGGCCGCCCCGGCCGGCCCCCTCCGCGGCGAGGGCCATCACCTCCTCCTCGGCGACGCGGGCCTCCAGCCGGGCGTTCTCGGCGCGCACACCGGCCAGGGCGCGCTCCTCCAGATCGGCGGCGTTGGCGCGCTCCTCCTCCAGGGCCGCGGCGCGGGTGCGGGCCCCCTGGGCGCGCAGGCGGGCCTCCTCCAGCAGGCGGGGCAGCGCCTCCATCCGCGTCTCGAGGGTGCTGCGCTCCCCCGCCAGCGTCTCGACGGTGCGGCGCCCGGCCTCCACCTCGCCCTCGAGCTGGCGCAGCCCCTCGGCGGTGGGGGCCTCCGGGGTCACGGGGGGCGCGCGCTCGGCCGCGGCGACCTCCTTGATCTCCTGCTCGTTCTGGCTGCGGGCCGCCTTGTCCTCGGAGACGCGCCGGCTGCGTTCGTCCAGCGCCGTCGCCAGGTCTTCGAGCATCCCGGCGCGCTTGGCCAGCGCCTCGGCGACCGGCTTGCGCTCGGTCGCCTTCGCCTCGGCGCGCACGTCCTCGGCCGCCGCGCGCAGGGCCGCGGGTGAGGGCTGGGGCGCCTCCCAGACCGGCGCCGCGCCGGCCACGCCAGCGAGCAGCCAGAAGAGCGAGGCGAGGGCGAGGCGGCGCATGGCGCTCCGGCACAGGTGGCGACCCCGTGAGTCTTGGCGAGGGCGCCCGCGAAGTCCAGCCCGGCGAGGGCGTAACCCCGCGCCGGCCCCCGCGTACCTGGAGCGTCCGTCGCGAGGAGCCGCCCATGCCCGCACCGCTCGTCCCCTTCGCCCGCGCCGCCGGCCGCGCCCTCCGGGCCCGCCTGCGCCCCCTGGCCCTCGGCTTCGGCCTGCTGCTGGGCTTCGCCGTGGGCACGCTCGCCCGCGGCCGCCCCGCCCCCGGCCCCCAGGGCACCGCCCTCGCCCCGGGCTTCGCCGTGCTGGAGCTCTTCACCAGCGAGGGCTGCTCAAGCTGCCCGGCGGCCGACGCCACCCTCGACGCCCTGGGCCGGGCCGCCCGCGCCAGCGGCCAGCGCGTCTACACCCTGGCCTTCCACGTCGACTACTGGGATCAGCTCGGCTGGCCCGATCCCTTCGCGAGCCCCCTGGCCACCGAGCGCCAGCGCCAGTACGCCGGCACCCTGGGCGGGGGCCGCATCTACACCCCCCAGCTCGTCGTGAACGGCCGCGCCGAGCTCGTCGGCTCCGACGCCGCGCGGGCGAAGATGGCCATCGCCCAGGCCCTCGCCACGCCGGGCACCGTCGCCCTCACCCTCGACGGCGACGCTCGCCGCGGCGAGGCCCGCTGGCGCGTCGAGGGGGCGCCGCCCGGGGCCGTCCTGCAGCTCGCCCTGGTGGAGGGGGGCCTCGTCGTCGCCGTGCCCCGCGGGGAGAACGCGGGCGAGAAGCTGAGCCATGACAACGTGGTGCGCGTCCTGCGGACGGTGCCCCTCACCGCCGACACCGGCGCCCTGACGCTGCCCGTCCCCGCGAAGGCCCGGCCGGAGAACCTGCGGCTCATCGGCTTCGTCCAGGACGCCGCCGGCCTCGCCGTCCTCGCCGCCGACGACGCCTGACGTTGCGCCGGGGCCCGCCCCCCGCCATCCTCACCGCCATGGACAGCCTGCGCTGGTCGTGGCGCTCGTGGACCGACCTGGATCGCGACGCCCTCTACGCCCTCCTCGCCCTGCGCGCCCGCGTCTTCGTGGTGGAGCAGGCCTGCGCCTACCTCGATCCCGATGGCCGGGACGAGCGCGCCTGGCACCTGCTGGGCCATGACGACGCCGGCGCCCTGGTGGCCAGCCTGCGGGCCTTCCCGCCCGGGGCCCACCACCCCGAGGCCGCCGTCTTCGGCCGCGTCGTCACCGCCCCCGAGCGCCGCGGCGAGGGCCTGGGCACCGCGCTGATGCAGGCCGGCCTGCGGTGGATGGGGGCCACCTTCGGCGCCGTGCCCGTCCGGGCCTCGGCCCAGGCGCACCTGGCCGGCTGGTACGGCCGCCTCGGCTTCACCGTCGACGGCCCCGCCTACGACGAGGATGGCATCCCCCACGTCCCCATCGTGGGGACGCTGGCGGCGCCGGAGTTTCGTTTTTCGTCTTGAAATCAGGTAGTTGACGGCGAAGCGTCAGGGCCGGTCCAGGTAGAAGCCGTAGGCGGCGCCGGGGTCGAACACCTGGTCGCCCTCGATGCCCTGGGCGTCGTAGCCCCCCACGATGAAGGCCAGGCGGCCCCCGACGGCGCGGCCGTGGGCCCGGTCGCCGAGCCGCCCGCCGGGCCGCGCGGTCTGGCCCACCAGCATGCCCACGGCGGCGCGATCCACCCCCGTCGGGCCCACCTGGTAGAGCCGGGCGCCGCCCACCTCGGGCACCCCGCTGTAGTTGGCGATGAGCGTGCTGGCCAGGATCACCGACCCCGCGGCCCCGACGCTGGTGCCGAAGCGCTCCCCGGGGAAGCGGCCCTCCACCCGCCACGCCGCGCCGCGGGGATCGAAGCCCTCGGCGTCGGCCCGGCTCGCCTCGGGCGTGCGGCGCTGCAGGCCGGCCACATGGGTGCCTGGCACCACCCAGACGCCGCCGCGGCGCTGGCCCTCGACGAGGTGGTTGGGGGCGCCGACCACCAGGTCCGGCACGCCGTCCCCGTCCAGATCGCCCGCCGCGAGGGCGAAGCCGGCCTCCGCCGACGCCTCCCCCGGCGCCATCACCCCCACCCGGGCCTCCGCCGGGCAGCCGGGCCCGCCGAAGCCGAAGAGCACCCGCACGACGCCCTGGGTGTTCAGCCCGTCCATGTTCTCGCGCCCGGCGCCGAAGGCCACCTCGCCACAGCCATCGCCGTCCACGTCGCCCAGGCCGATGACGCTGCGGCCCATGTGGCTGCTGCCATGGCTGCCGCGCATGCTGAACACCGGATCGCAGAGGATGACCGGCCGGTCGTCGCCGGAGGGCGGGCGCCCCAGCACGACCTCCACGCCGCCGGAGTCCCCCCCGGGGGCCCCATCCCACAGGTGGCTGCCGATGATGAGATCCGCGCGGCCGTCGCCATTGACGTCGGCGGTGCCGATCTCGCTCTGCTGCGCGTTGCCCTCGGGGCCGTAGTAGATCCAGTCCGGGCGCGCCGAGGGCAGCCCGCCGGCCTGGCCCCGGTAGATGTAGATGGCGCCGTGGTTCGACTGGCGGGCAGGGCAGTCGCCGTCGCGTCGGAAGAGGTTGGCGTTGTTCAGGTTGCTGGGCGGCTCCTCGTCGCGCGCGGCGATGGCGAAGTCGTCCACGCCATCCCCATCGAAGTCGCCCGCGGGGGCCGCGTTCCAGCCCATCAGGTCGAAGCCCGAGTGGTCGGGGTGCTCGTCGAAGGCGAGGGCCGGCTCGGTGGAAAACCCAGTCGCTTCGCCCAGATAGAGCCACGCCCGCCCGGTGCGCCCGTTGTCGCGCAGGCCCTGGAACGGCGCGCCGACCACCGCGTCGGGCAGCCCGTCGCCGTTCACGTCGCCCACCACCGACGCGGCCTGGCCGAAGCGCTGGCCGCCGATGCCGCCGGGCAGCTCGAGGGACCGGGCCTCGTCGCTGCGCGTCCCCGGGAACCAGTAGAAGGCCCCGACGTCGTCGCCCAGCGTGTCCTCGCGGCTGGCCGCGCCAAACACGTCGGCGGCGCCGTCGCCGTCCACGTCGCCCAGCACCGCCACGGCCTCGCCGAAGAGCCGGTTGCGGGTGTTGTCGGGGTCGGGCAGGCGCACGAACACGTCCGTCTCGTCCGCCGGCAGGCCGCCGCGCACCCCGAAGAAGACGCGCACCAGCCCGGTCGAGGCCGGCTCGCCAGGGATCTCGTCGAACCAGCCGCCGGCCAGCACGTCGTCCACCCCGTCGCCGTCCACGTCGCCGGCCGCCACCCCGATGCCCAGGTTGTCGTTGGCGTCGTCGCCCACGAACCGCCAGTCCGCCTGGGCCGCCGACACGGTGCTGCCGGCCGGCCGCGACGACAGGTCGCCGCCGAGGAAGACGACGACCTCGCCCGCGTTGGCGCGGCCCGGCACGTCGTGGGCGTGGCGCCCGGCGATGACGTCGGCGCGGCCGTCGCCGTTGACGTCCCCCATGGCCAGGCGGCGGCCCAGGTTGCCGCCGTTGCTGTCGTCCTCGTCGCCGACGATGACGCGCACGGGCAGCCGCGTGAGGCCCCCGGCGCTCAGGTCGTCCGGCGGCACGCCCCGGAAGATCTGGATGAGCCCGTCGGCCGAGCCCGGGCCCACGTTGAACTGGGTGGTGGACGCCGCCAGGTCGCACAGGCCATCGCCGTCGATGTCCCCGGCCACCACCTGCCCGCCGATGCGCAGGTCGGCCGCGGGCGCCATGCCGCCCTGGCCGTCGGGCAGCGAGCCCAGCAGCTCCTGGTCCGCCCGGGCCGGGTAGCCCTCGGGGCCGCCCAGGTACACCAGGATGGCGCCCTGGTTGGTGCCCGCCGGGCCCAGATCCCGGTCCTCGTAGAGCGGCGCCCCCACGGCGAGATCCAGGCGGTCGTCGCCGTTGAAGTCGCAGACGGCGAAGCTGATGCCGATCTGGTCGCTGCCCCGGGGGCCGCTGAGCTCCCAGGTGGGCTCGTCCTCGAAGTCGCCGCCCTCGACGCCGCGGTAGATGCGGACGACGCCGGTGTCCGTGAAGCCCACGTCGGCCAGGTGCGCCCCGATGAGCAGGTCCGGGCGGCCGTCGCCGTCCACGTCGCCCGTGGTGATGGCCCGGCCGAAGGCCTCGTGCCGCGACCGCCCCGTCCACATGTGCACGGGCGTGGGATCGAGCCCGTCCGGCCCGCCCCGGTACAGGTAGACGGTGCCGGCGTCGGCCCACGTCTGGTCCGTCTCGCTCAGGCCAACCAGGGCGTCCGCGAAGCCATCGCCGTCCAGGTCGCCGGGGGCGTGGGCGAACGTCCAGCTCGACGCGTCGCCGGTGCGGGTCAGCGGCGCCTGGAAGCTGCGCAGGGCCGTCGCGCGGAAGCTGACCTCGGTGCCGAGGAAGCGATCCCGCGCCCGGATGGTGGCGCGCCCGGGGGCGACGCTCTGCAGCCGGCCGGCCTCCACCACCACGCCGTCGCCCTCGACCTGGAAGTCGAACTCGCCGGATCCCCCAAGGATTTCAATGGGATGGCTGGAGCCCACGGGCAGGAAGAGCTGGGGCGGATCGGCCAGGAGGGCGGCGTCGGGGGTGACCAGCACGGTGGCGATGACCACCTGGCCGGTGCCCTCGTCGGTGACGCGCACCACGTCCCGGCCGGGCCGCTGGCCCGCCACGTACAGGCCGTCGTCGGCGATCTGCGCCCCGGAGGCGTCCTGCTCCAGGGCGAAGTCGAGCCGGCCGCTGCCCCCCTGGGCGCGGAACGTGAAGCGGCCGCCCGGCGGCAGCTCGATGGCCAGGGGCGCCACGGCCAGGGCGTCGACCACGCGGATCTCGGCGCGCACCTCGCCCAGGCAGCCCTCGTCCGTCACCCGCACGATGTCGGAGACGCCGGTCTGCTCGCCGGCCAGGTAGGCCCCGGTCTCGGGGTTGAGGAGCGCCCCGGAGGCGTCCTGCACCAGCGCGAAGCGCCAGTCCCCGGTGCCGCCCTCGGCCCGCAGGGTGACGAGGTCGTACACGCGGGCGAAGGCCAGGCCCGGGCTCACGCCCAGGGGCGGATCGCAGGGCTGGCGGCCTGGATCGACGGCGGCGTCGGCGGGCGGCACCGCGGCGTCGGCCGG
>JACKDP010000013.1 GCA_020633435.1 Myxococcales bacterium
CGCTCGCCGCGGGAGGGACCCTCGGGGCGCGGGGCGCCGCCGCGCGGGGCACCCCCGCCGTCGCCGGCGGGCTTCTCGCCCTCGCCGCCGCCTCCGCGGCCGCTACGCCTTGCCACCCATCACCTCCCGGCGGACGCCATCCAGCGCGAAGGCGACGGCATACCGCCGCACGAGGCTGCGGTCACCCCGAAAGTGCCGCGTCTCCGTCCGCACCTGCCCCGGCGCGGGGCCGGCGAAGCCGAAGCACACGGTGCCGACGGGCCGCTCGGGCGATCCGCCGCCCGGCCCGGCTACCCCGGTGATGGAGACCGCCACGTCCACGCCGAGCGCGCGCTGCGCCCCGAGGGCCATGGCCGCCGCGCAGGGCTCGCTGACCGCCCCGTGGGCGCGCAGCACCGCCTCGGGCACCCCCAGGACGTCCATCTTCACGCTGTTGGCGTACGAGACGACGCTGCCGAAGAAGACCGCCGAGGCCCCGGGGACGTCCGTCAGCGCCGCCCCCACCAGGCCCCCGGTGCAGCTCTCGGCCGTGCCCAGGCTGAGCCCGGCGCGCTGGCAGGCCGCCAGCGCCGCGGTGGCCACGTCGGCCTCCTCGATGGCCACCGGCCCGAACAGCCGCCGCACGGCCGCCTCGGCCACCGCCACCGCCGCCTCGGGCCCGCGCAGCTTGAGCTCCACCTCGGTGTCGAGCGCGCGCCAGCCCACCGCCACCTCGGGGGGCAGGCTGATGGTCGCGAGCTTCTCCTCGGCCGTGGACTCGCCGATGAGCACCAGGCGCACGCTGCGCCGCACCACGCCAGGCGTCGGCGTGCCGAGGGCGGGCAGCACATGGCGCTCCAGGTGCCACGCCATCTCGCGGGGCACGCCCGGCACGCAGAAGACCTGGCACCCCCCGACGGTGAGCGCGACCCCCGGGGCCGTCCCCACCTCGCTGTACAGCAGGCGGCCGCCCACCGGCCGGCGGGCCTGGCGGCGGTTGCGGGGCGGCACCGGCCGGTCGCCGTAGCGGGCGAGGATGTGCCCCCAGGCCACCTCGTCGTGCTCGAAGTCGACGCCGGCCACCGCCGCCAGGGCGTCCACGGTGAGGTCGTCGTCCGTGGGGCCGAGGCCCCCGGACGTGATGCACACCGACGCGCGGGCGGTGATGGCGCGCAGGGCGGCCTCGAGCTCGGCCCGATCGTCGCGCACCGCCGTCACCCGCTCGACCCGGTAGCCCAGCGCGTCGAGCTGGCGCTCGATGTGGCCGGCGTTGGTGTCGACGATGGTGCCGTCCAGCACCTCGTCCCCGGTGGTCAAGAGCTCGATGCGCATGGCGCCCTCCGGTGCGTCGGCGCGCACCTCCTCCGCCGGGGTCGCCCACGGGCACGCTCCCAGCGTCGGCGGAGCCTTCCATTCCCCTGTACAAACGTCAAGTGGTTTCCGCGATTTTCGCGCCAGGCCTCGCCTCGCGGGGGCCGATGTCGGCCCAGGTCGGGCGATGGGTGACAACAGACGCGCTGGCGCCGTAGGATGCGGGCCGACGATTCCCTTGGATGACCCGGGCTCGCCGCCCCGGTTCCGGCAAAGAGGCGCGCATGGAGTTTCCCCAGCGATTCGGCAAGTACACGCTGCTGAAGCGCATCGCCACCGGCGGCATGGCCGACATCTTCCTCGCCCACATGCGCTCGCTGCAGGGGTTCGAGAAGGAGGTCGTGGTCAAGCGGCTGCGGCCGGAGCACGCGGCCAACCCGGATCTCGTCGGCATGTTCCTCGACGAGGCCCGCACCGCCGCCAACCTGACCCACGCGAACGTGGCCCAGATCTTCGACCTCGGCGGCGACGCCGAGGCCGGCCACTTCATCGCCATGGAGTTCGTCCGCGGCGTCGACCTGCGCCGGGTGTGCGAGCAGGGCATCGCCGAGAGCAACTACCTGCCGCTGCACCACGCCGTCCGCATCATGGCCGACGTCTGCGACGCCCTCGCCTACGCCCATGGCGAGGTGAGCGCCGGGGGGACGCCCCTCAAGGTCGTCCACCGCGACGTCTCGCCCACGAACATCCTGGTCTCGTACGACGGCGCCGTGAAGCTCATCGACTTCGGCATCGCCAAGGCCCGCACCCAGTCGACCCTCACCAAGGTGGGGCAGATCAAGGGGAAGTTCGGGTACATGGCGCCGGAGCAGTGCCTCGGCATGGACGTCGACGCCCGCACGGACATCTTCGCCGTGGGCATCAACCTGTACGAGGTGACGCTGGGCCGCCGCCTCTTCCGGGGCGAGACCGAGGTCGAGACGCTCGAGCAGATCGAGGCCTGCGAGATCGAGCCGCCCCGCAGCGTGAACCCGCGCTACCCCGAGGCCCTCGAGCGCATCGTGATGCGCGCCCTCGCCCGGGACCCGGCCGAGCGCTACCAGGACGCCCGCCAGATGCAGATGGCGCTGGAGGAGTTCCTGGTGGGCGCGGGCCTGCGCTCCACCTCGGGCATGCTGGCCGCCTACATGCGCCGCATCTTCCGCGAGCAGATCGCCGTGGAGAACGAGGAGCTCAACGAGCTGCGCGGCCAGGCGCGGTCGCTGCCGCCGGCGGCGGTGGCCCCCGTCAGCACGTCGCTGCCCCCCGGCCCCCTGACGGCCTCGCAGCCGCCGCTGGGGGCGCGGGCCCCGGCCCTGTCGGCCCCGCCGAAGCAGATCTCCATGCCGGCCGCGTCGGCGCCGGCCCCGGCCGTGTCGGCGCCGGCCCCGCGGTGTCGGCCCCCGCGCCCGCCGCCTCGGCGCCGAGCCATCGGCCCCCGCGCCCGCCGCGGCGCCGAGGAGCCCACGCCGGCCCCGCAGGCCGCGCCGGCCGCTCAGGCGACCCCGGCCCCGCAGGCCGCCACCCCAGCCCCTGCAGCCCGGCCCGGTCACCCCGGCCCCCGCCGCCCAGCCGGCCCCGCGCGAGATCATCGCCCCGCCCTCCCGGCGCCCGGACGCCGCGGCCTCGGTGGTGGTCGATCCCTCGCTGACGTCCCCCGGCCTGCGCGCCGAGGCCGCCACCCCGGCCCCGGCCGCGAGCGGCGCCGCCCCGCTGATGAACCCCTGGAGCACCTTCACCGCTCCGCCCCCTCGCACCGCGACGCGCACCCGCCCCTCCTTCGAGGGCGCGGGCTTCCAGCCGCCGCCGGAGGTCACCGTGGACGACGACGATCTGCGCATCCGCTCGCCGCGCAACTTCCTCACGCCCATCCTGATCCTGCTCGTCATCGCCGGCGGGGGCTACGGCCTCTACACCGTGATGATGCGCGACTCGAGCAGCGACAAGACGCGCGGCAACCCCAACATGGAGGTCGCCCCGCCGCGCCTGCAGGACCTCGCCCAGGTCGACGCGGGCGCCCCGCGGCCGCCGCCGGCCAAGGCCATGCTGCGCATCGAGACGACGCCGCCGGGGGCCGTGGCCCTGGTCAACGGGGCCTTCGCCGGCGTCACCCCCACGGCCTACCAGACGTTCGCCGATCAGGCCGCCACCGTCCGCCTGCTGCTGGAGGGCCACCAGCCCGTCGAGCAGCAGCTCCTCGTGAGCGGCGCCGAGGCCGCGGTGAACGTCACGCTCGAGCCGGGCGCCGTCGCCACCGGCACGCTCGATCTGGCCAGCACCCCCGACGCCGCCGAGGTCTACCTGAACGGCCAGGCCGTCGGCACGACGCCCATGAAGCTGGAGAAGCTGCCCGCCGGCTTCATGCACACCCTGCGGCTGCGGCGCTCGGGCTTCTACGACCACACCGTCCTGGCGGACGTGGAGGCCGAGAAGGAGAGCAAGCTGCACGTCCGCATGGCCCCGGCCGTGGGCGAGCGCGTCATGGCGACCGTCCTCGTCGAGACGAACCCCATCGGCGCCACGGTGACGCTGGTGGAGTCGGACGGCGAGAAGGCCCAGGGCCGCACCACCGCCCGGGACGGCGTGCTCGTCAACGCGCGCATCGACCACCCCCTGCACCTGCGCGCCAGCCTCGACCGCCACAGCCCGGCGCTGGCCAACCTGGACGTGAAGGACCCCGCCTACACCCTGTACCTGCGCCTCGCCCCGCCCGTCGTGCAGTACGGCGCGCTCAGCGTGGCGGGCACCAAGGGCCTGACGGTCTACGTGGGCCCCGAAGAGGTGGGGAAGACGCCCGTGAAGGACGCTCGCGTGAAGGCGGGCGAGCACGACCTGGTGATCGTCGACGAGGCCACTGGCAAGCGCTTCGAGGGCAAGATCACCATCGAGAAGGACAAGACGGCCAGCCGCAAGGCCACCAGCGCCGACGGCCGCGTCACCGTCGAGTAGTCGCCCTTTCCCCTTCGAAATCGGCTAGATGGACTCTCCGGGCGGGTGCTTGACCCCGGGCTCCGGCGGGGGCTCTGGCGCCGACCCCAGCAGCGCCGCGAGTTGACCGGCCGGCACCTCCACCCGCACCGTCAGCGCGCCCGCCACGCCCCCCGCCACCAGCAGGATGGGCGGCCCCGGGGTGCCCAGCCCCCCGGCGTCTCCGAACGCGACCTTCAGGCGGGCGAGGTCCACCATCGCCACGCAGCAGGTGCCTGGCCCGGCCCGCCGCCACGCGTCGGCCAGGTCGCCGTCGGCCTGGATGCCGGTGTCCAGGTGCCCGGAGAGCAGGCCGGTGAGGAAGACGTCGCTGCCCGGCCCCAGCCCGAAGAAGCTCACCCCCGCCGAGGCCGCGTAGAGCCCCGGGACGTCGATGGGCAGCCGCCAGACGGGCTGGCTCGCGACCTCGAAGGCCTGCTCCATGCCCAGCTCCGCCAGCAGCGCCGCCAGCGCGGCCGGCTCCCGGGCCTGGACGGCCCCCAGCACCGAGGGCCCCTCCTCGTCCACCACGAGCCCGGCCATCAGCTCCCCGCCGAGGGCCCGCATCAGCCGCGCGCGCCAGTCCGCGGCCGGCGCCTCCGGGGGCTGGCGGTCAGCCACCCGCGCCACCTGGTCCAGCGTCGCCCAGGCCTCCGGGGGCAGGTGCAGCCCGATGAGGGCGTCGGCGCCCCGGGGTGCGTGGGCCAGCGCGCCCGCCGAGAGCGTCGGCACCGCCACGCCCGCCAGCGCCGAGCCGGGCACCGCCTTGACCTGCAGGCCGGCCTCCAGGCGGTCGGGGTGCACCGTGACGTCCACCCGCAGCGCCGACACCTGCCGCGCCACGTCCCAGACGCGCGCGTCGAGCCACTGCTCCTCCGGCGAGGCGTCGGGCGACGCCCCCGGCGGCAGGGACCCCGCCACCCCCTCGCCGGGCCGGCTCTCCATCTCCACCAGCAGATCCACGTCGGCGCCGGGCAGGGTGCGCGCCGCCAGCCAGTCGGCGTGGGCGTCCACCCAGAGCGGGTGCGTCGTCACGACGATGCGATCGGCGCCCAGAGCCCGAAACGCCATCTCCCACTCCCCCGCCGGGCCGGCCTGCCAGGCCACCGGCCCCTCGCCGGGCAGCGTCGCGACGACCACGACGTCCGGCTCCGCGGCGAAGACCTCCGCCGTCCAGGCGCCGTCGAGCCGCGCGCCGGGCAGGACGCCGGTGAGGCCCAGCCGGGCGAGCTGGCGCAGATCGACGGGGACGCCGAACCGGCCGCTCCAGTCGGAGAGGCGCGCGAGCGTCTCCCCGAGGCGGGGGGCCTGGGCGACGAGCACCCGGGGGGGACCGGGGGGAGGCGGCGTCGCGACGGGGGCGCCGCCACAGGCGAGCACCAGCGCGACGGGGGCGAGCCGCAGGGGCGGACGAAGGGACGACTGCACGGCGCCTCGGTTCGGCTGGGAGCTCCCAGCATAGCGCATCGGGCCCGGCCTTTGAGAGCCACCCCGCCCGCCCGCGCCGCCGGGGGGTTGGCGCCGCGTCCCGGAGCCGGGTATGGTCCGGCGGTTTTCAGCGCGGATCACCGATGACCGACGACGCCACCCCCCCGCCGGCCGACGCCGTGCCCCTGCCCACCGGCGGCCCCTCCGCCCGGCTGGAGTGCTGGGCGCTGTTCGGCATCGCGATTGTCTTCCTGGTGCTCCAGAGCCCCCTGCTCGGCATCTGGGAGCCCTGGGAGGCCGACGTCGCGGCCTCCGTGGACGCCCTGCGCGGCGGCGACTGGTTCAGCGTGCTGCAGCCCGACGGCGAGAAGACGCGGGCCGTCGCCGAGCTGCCCTATGGCTTCTGGCCGGCCGCCCTGCTGGCGGGCGTCCTCGGCACCGGCGAGCTCGCCCTGCGCCTGCCCGGTCTGCTGCTCATGCTGCCCGTGGTCATGCTCGCCTTCACCACGACGCGCCGCACCCACGGCCGCTTCGCCGGCTGGGCCGCCGCCCTCGGGCTCCTCAGCCTCCCGCTCTTCGTCTTCCATGGCCGCCTCGCCTTCGGCACCGCCGTCGGCATGAACTTCTCGGCGCTGGCCGCCCTGGCCTTCCTGCGGGTCCATGGCGACGCCACCGCCGGCGCCTTCTGGCGGTGGCTCGGCTGGATCGCCCTCGCCGGGGCCGGCCTGTCGGCGGGCGTGCCCGGCATCCTCGGGCCCATCGGCGTCGTCCTGGCCCTCGCCGTCGTCTCTGCCCGCGATCCCGGCCTGGACCGCGCCCCCGGCTGGGCCCCGGCCGGCGGCGTCCTCTCCACCGGCTTCCTGCTGGTGCTCGTGGCCGCCATCGCCCTCATCGGCCTCGGCGAGGTGCGCTGGGGCGTGCGCGTCGCCCTCGGTGGCCTCGTCGCCCTGGCCGCCATCGCCCTCACCGGCCCCGACGCCGCCACCCTGCGCCGCGCCGGCGTCGCCCGCCGCCTCTTCCCGCTCCCCGCCGTCGCCACGGCCGCGGCGGTCCTGGGCGCCGGCTGGTGGTTCGCGGTGTCGAACGCCCCCGAGGGGGTGTCCATCCGCGGCCTCCTGCTCTGGACGGACGGCCTCGGCGCCCCCCCCGGCCCCGCCAGCCGCCCCCACTTCGACCTCTTCGTGCACCAGATCGGCTTCGGCCTCTTCCCCCTCGGCGCCCTCGTGCCCCTGGCCTACGCCGACCTGCTGACCACCCCGGTCCGCGACGACGAGACGCCGGCCGCCCGCGCCGTCGCCCCGGCCCTGACGCTGTGGTTCGCCCTCGGCTTCCTCGTCCCGGCCCTCGGCACCCCCATCAGCCACGCCGGCTTCTTCCTCGCGGCCCCGGCCGTGGCCATCGCCGTGGGCATCTGGTTCGCCCGCGTGCTGCGCTCGCCGCCCCAGCCGCTGCTCGTCGTCGTGGCCGTCGTCCTCCTCGCCCTCCTCGACAGCAACCTGAAGCACCAGACGCAGTCCCTGGCCGACGCGCTGGTGACGGGCACGGTCGACGCCTTCCCCCCGAAGCTGCCGCACTGGGGCTTCGCCCGCCTGCTGAACCTGGGCCTCCTGGGCGTCCTGCTCCTCTACCCCGGCGGCCTGCTGCGCTGGCTGCGCCCCGCCGTCCGCGCCGTCTTCTACCCGGTGCGCCCCGTCGGCCACCTGCACCCGGGCATCCTCTTCGTCGGCGCCGCCGTCGCCGGCGTGGCGCTCGGCCTGCCCGGCGTCGACGCCCTCATCGCCCGGCCCTCCTGGGGCCGCCTCGTGGTCTCGGCCCGCTGGGTCATCGTGTTCGGCGCCGGCTTCGTCGTCGCCAGCGTGCTGGTCCGCCAGGCCTACAACCTGCGCGTGCGCCGCCTGGCCGGCCACCGCGAGGGCGGCCTGCTGAGCGCCGCCGGCGCCCTCGAGGCCCTGCTGCGGCGCCCCTGGTCCCGCTGGGTCGCCCTCACCGGCGTCCTCTTCGCCTGGGGCGGCTTCCTGAACCTGGTGGTGGCCAAGACGCTCACCACCAACTTCAGCCAGAAGGACATCCTCGACCGCTACAAGGAGCTGGCCCAGCACGAGGAGCCCCTCTTCAAGTACCTGGTCGCCGACCGCAACAGCTCCTTCTACGCCGACCGCCTGGAGGCCCTCGACACGCCGGCCTTCCGCGATCGCGCGAAGGACGACGCCCGCTTCTTCGCCATCGTGCCCCGCAAGGATCTCGCCCGAATCAACAATGAATTCCGGGGGATCACGGGGCGGACGGTGCCCGTGCTCGACGAGCGCGGCTACCGCTTCCTGCTCATCTCCAACCAGCTCGCCGAGGGCGAGGTGGACCAGAACCCCATCACCCGGGCGCTCCTCACGAGCCTGCCCGAGGGGGCCAACCCCACCTCCATCGTCTTCGACGATCAGATCGAGCTGGTGGGCTGGCAGCTCGAGCCCGCGACGCCGCACCCGGGCTCCGAGCTGACGTTCAAGCTCTACTGGAAGGCGAAGAAGCGCATCGCCGGCCGCTGGAAGGTCTTCGTCCACCTCGACGCCCCCGGCCAGCGCATCCACGGCGACCACGATCCCGTCGAGGGCCTCTTCCCGACCGACAACTGGAAGGTGGGCGACCTCGTCCAGGACGAGCACCGCGTGGTGGTCAAGCGCACCATCTCCTCGGCGCGCTTCACCCTGTACGTCGGCCTCTACCGGGGCGACACCCGGATGCCCATCGTGTCCGGCGACAAGGACAACGAGAACCGCGCCCGCGTCGGCACGGTCAACGTGCGGTGAGCACGGCGCCCTTCATCTTGCTGCAGGTCTTCGCCTTCCTCTGGGCGGCCTCCCTCGGCAGCTTCCTCAACGTCGTCATCTACCGCCTGCCCCTCGGCATGTCGCTCTCGCGGCCCGGCTCGCGCTGCAGCTCCTGCCTGACGCCCATCCGCTGGTTCGACAACGTGCCGGTGCTCTCGTGGTGGGTCCTGCGCGGCCGCTGCCGGGCCTGCGGCGCCCGGTTCAGCCCCCGCTACATGCTCATCGAGCTGGTCTGCGGCGTCCTCGGCCTGGCCCTCTGGCGCTCCACCGTCGACCCCCTCGATCCCGACACCTTCACCACCATGATGGCGCTGTGGATCTGGCTGCAGATCTTCGTGTTCAGCCTGGTGGCCATCGCCTTCATCGACCTGGAGCACACCTTCATCCCCGAAGAGATCAGCATCCCGGTCATCATCCTGGGCCTCGCGGGCGGCTTCTTCATCCCGGGCCTCGATCCCCTGCCCCAGGTCCTCGGCGCCCTCGTCGGCGGCGGCTTCCTGCTGGCGGTGACGGGCGTCGGCTGGCTCATCTACCGCCGGGAGGCCATGGGCCTGGGCGACGCCATGCTGCTGGCGCTCATCGGGGCGTTCCTCGGCGTCGCCGCGCTGCCCTTCGTGCTCGTCGCCGCGGCCTGCCAGGCCATGGTGGCGGTGATCGTCGCCCGCCTCTACCAGCGCGCCACCGGCCGCAGCGCCGGCCTGACGCTCACGACCGAGGAGCTGGACGCCCGCTTCGGCGACACGGAGCGCCACGCCGATCTGGCGTCACACACCGTCATCCCCTTCGGGCCCTTCCTCGCCCTCGGCGCCCTGGAGGCCCTCTTCTTCGGCCACGACCTCATCTGGCGCCTGGCCGACGCCCTGGTGGCCCTCGTCGTCGCCTGAGCGCGGCAGCCGCACCTCGAACGCCGCCCCGCCCGGCCCCGGCAGCAGCCGGATGGTCCCCCCGGCCTCCTCCACGATGCGCTGGCAGATGGCCAGGCCCAGCCCCGTGCCCTGGCCCACCGGCTTCGTCGTCCAGAACGGCTCGAACAGGTGCGCCGCGTCGTCCGCCGGCACCCCGGGCCCCTCGTCGCGCACCACCACCCGCGCGCCCTCGGCGTCGGCCGCCAGCGCCACGGTGACCTGCCCCGCCCCGCCCATGGCGTCCGCCGCGTTGAGCAGCAGGTTCACGAAGACCTGGCGCACCCGGCCGGCGTCGGCCCGCACCGGCGGGGCCTCCCCCTCCACCACCACCGCCACGTCCTTGAAGCTGCGCTGGTAGCCCAGGAGCGCCTGGGCCGAGGCCAGCGTCTCCCGCAGATCGACCACCCCCGGCGTCGCCGGCGAGGGCCGGCTGAAGTCGAGCAGATCCCGCAGCGTGTCGCGGATGCGCCCGAGCTCCTTGTCCATCCGCCCCAGCAGCGTCCGCTGCAGCTCGGCCGGGGTGTCGCCGCCGCGCAGGTACTCCACGTAGCCGAGCACCGCCGCGAGGGGGTTGCCGATCTCGTGGGCCAGCCCGGCCGCCAGCCGGCCCACCGTCGCCAGCCGCTCGGTCTTGATGAGCTCGTCGCGGGCCGCCGACAGCTCGGCCACCGCCGCCGCCAGCTCCCGGTTGCGGGCCTGCAGCCGCTCCACGAGGGCCGCGAAGGCCTCCGACAGCCGCTCGACCTCGCGTGGCCCCGCCTGCAGCGGCATGGCCGCGCCCTCGGCCGCCTGCTCGGCGGCCCGCGTCAGCGCCTCGATGGGGGCCACCACCCAGCGCCCGCCCAGGTAGGTGCCGAACAGCAGAATCGCCAGCAAATCCGCCAGGATGAACAGCAGCACCGCCCACTGGCGCGCCGAGACGGCCCGGTGCAGGCCGTCCAGGCTGAAGGCCAGGGCCAGCACCCCGCGCCGCCCGTCCCCGAGCCGCACCGACACCGCCACCCGCTGATCCACCCCGGCGCCCCGGGGGTGCTCCGCCGGCCGCACCACCCGCGTCGACGTCCACGGCACGCCCTGCAGCACGTCGCCCACCCGGGGGTCCGGCCGGCCCGGCTCGGCCTCGCCGGCCAGGGGCTTGAGCTCCCCGTCCAGCAGCACCGCCGCGTCCGGCCCCACCGTCGCGTCGGGCCGCAGCACCCGCGCGAGCTGGGGCGCGCAGAGCATCATGTCGCGGCAGACCGCCTCGGCCACCTCCGCCATGGCCAGCGCGCGCCGCTCGATCTGCGCCACCACTCGCGACTCGGCCTCGCCGCCCACCAGGCGCGTCACCACGACGCTCGCGATCGTCCCCGCGGCCGCGAGCAGGCCGGCCAGCCCCAGGGCGAGCAGCCCGCGGATGCCCGAGGGCCGGCGGAGGAGGGGCGTCGTGCGCATCGGCCAGAAGTACCCGGGCCGCTGCGCCGAAGGAAGGGCCAGTCCGGCCCGGGCGCCAGAAAGACGGGGCGCCGGGGGCGCGGTTTCGCTACCGTACCGGCCAGCGGGGGGGGACGCATGGCGCGACACGGCTGGTGCTTCGGACTGCTCTGGATGCTCGGCGCCTGCGGCCCGTCCGCCGGCACCGACGTCCCGCTCCCGCCCGACGCGGGCGAGGCCGCCCCGGACGCCGCCGCGCCCACGCCCGCGCCGCCCCTCGAGCCCGGCCCCGCGGCCATGGTGCGCCTCACCCGCGCCCAGTATCAGCACGTCATCGCCGATGTGTTCGGCCCCGACGTCGTCGTCCCCGGCCCCCTCGAGCCCGACGTCGCCCTCGACGGCCTCTGGGCCATCGGGGCCGGCAGCAGCACCATCTCGCCCCGGGGCGTCGAGGGCTACGAGGCCGCCGCCTTCGCCATCGCCGAGCAGGTGGCCGCCGCCCCGGCCCCGGGCGTCCTGCCCTGCGGCCTGGGCCAGCCGGGCTGCGTGGAGGCCGCCCTGCCCGTCCTCGGCCACCGCCTCTGGCGCCGCCCGCTCACGGCCGACGAGCAGGCCGCCGTGCTCGCCATCGCCCGCGACGCCACCGCCGAGCTGGGCAGCCCCCGCGACGGCCTGACGTTCGGGCTCGCCGCGCTGCTCCAGTCGCCCTGGTTCCTCTTTCGCCCCACCCTCGGCGCCACCGACGGCCCCACCCGCCCCGTCACCGACGCCGAGTACGCCACGCGCCTGGCCTTCTTCCTCTGGGACTCGACGCCCAGCGCCGGCCTGCTGGCCGCCGCCGAGGCCGGCGACCTGGCCCGCCCGAGCGGCCGCCGCGCCTGGGTCGAGGCCCTGCTGGACGATCCCCGCGCCGCCCGGGGCGTCCGCGCTTTCTTCAATGACTACCTGAAGTTGCGCGAGCTCGACGCCCTCACCAAGGATCCCGCCGTCTTCGCCCGCTACAGCCCCGAGCTGGGGCCCATGGCCCGCGAGGAGACGCTGGCGACGCTGGCCTGGCTGGTGCTCGACGTCGAGGGCGACTACCGCGCCGCCTTCACCGACCAGACCACCTTCCTCAACCGCAAGCTGGCCGCCCTCTACGGCGTGCCCGCCCCCGCGGCCGAGGGCTTCGCCCGCGCCGACCTGCCCGCCGACGGCCCCCGCGCCGGCCTGCTGGGGCAGGCCAGCTTCCTGGCCCAGCACGCCCACCCCGTCTCGTCGTCCGCCACCCTCCGCGGCCGCTTCATCCGCGAGACGCTCCTCTGCGGCACCATCCCGGCGCCCCCCGCCGACGTCGACACGAGCCTGCCCGAGCCCAGCGGCGACCTGCCCACCCTGCGCGACCGCGTGGCCGTCCACATGACCGCCCCGAGCTGCGCCGGCTGCCACCAGGTCATGGATCCCATCGGCCTGGGCCTGGAGCAGTTCGACGGCCTGGGCCGCTTCCGCGAGACGGAGAACGACACGCCCATCGACGCCAGCGGCGCCCTGGACGGCGTGCCCTTCGCCGACGCCCGGGGCCTGGGCGAGGCCATCGCCGCCCACCCGAAGCTGACGGCCTGCCTGACCCGCAAGCTCTACAGCTACGCCCTCGGCCGCGCCCCCACCGTCGGCGAGGCGGGCGAGCTCGTCCGCCTGGAGGCCGCCTTCGCCGCCAGCGGCTACCGCGTCAAGGCCCTGCTCGCCGCCATCGCCCTGAGCGACGGCCTGCGCACCATCGCCGTCCCCGGGGAGGACTGACATGCTCATCCGCACGCCCCGCCCCCACCGCCGGGCCATCCTGCGCGGCCTCCTCGGCGGCGCCGCCGTCACCGTGGCCCTGCCCTTTCTGGAGGTCTTCACCGACGGCCGCGCCCACGCCGCCGACGGCGGCTTCCCCAAGCGCTTCGGCCTCTTCTTCTGGGGCAACGGCATGCAGCCCGACCGCTGGACGCCGCCGGACATGGGCGCGGGCTACCGCCTCTCCGAGCAGCTCGCCCCCCTCGGCGACCTGTCGGCCCACGTCTCCGTGGTGACGGGCACCCACGTCACCGTGCCCAACGACGCCCCCCACGGCGCCGGCCCCGCCGGCCTGCTCAGCGGCTCGCGCCTGGTCACGCGCGCGGGGGGCGACACCCACGCCACCCCGACCATCGACCAGGTGATCGCCCGGGCCATCGGCACCACCACCCGCTTCGCCAGCATCGAGACGGCCGCCCAGGCCCACCCCAAGGCGATGTCGTTCAACGGGCCCGACAACACCAACCCGCCCGAGTGGGTGCCGGCGCGCCTCTTCGAGCGCCTGTTCGGCGGCGGCTTCGTGGCCCCGGGCGAGGAGCGCGTCGTCGACCCCCGCGTCCGCCTGCGCCGCAGCGTGCTCGACGCCGTGCTCGCCGATGGCAACCGCCTGCGCGCCCAGGTGGGCCGCGTCGACCGCGCCCGGCTGGAGCAGCACTTCGAGGGCATCCGCGCCCTCGAGCACCGCCTCGCCGCCCTGGAGGCCGACCCCCCGAACCTGGCGGCCTGCGCCCGGCCGGGCGCCCCGCCGGCCGACTTCCCCCCGGACGAGGCCGGCCGCTACCCCCTCCAGGCCGTCTCCCGCGCCATGGGCGAGCTGCTCGTCATGGCCCTGGCCTGCGACCAGACCCGCGTCTTTACTCATGTTTTCACGGATCCCGTGAACAACGTCCTGTTCCCGGGCGCCAGCGCCGGCCACCACCAGCTCACCCATGACGAGCCGGGCGACCAGCCCGAGGTGGCCGCGATCATGCAGCAGGTCGTGACGGAGTACGCCTGGTTCGTCGACGCCCTGCGCGCCGTGCCCGAGGGCGACGAGACGCTGCTGGACCACTGCGTCCTGCTCGGCACCTCCGACGTCTCCCTCGGCCGGACGCACTCGCTGGAGGACTACCCGCTCCTGCTCGCCGGCTCGGCCTGCGGGGCCCTGCGCGCGGGGGTGCACTACCGCAGCCCGGCGGCCGAGTCGGCCAGCAAGGTCATGCTCTCGGTGCTGCGGGCCCTCGACCTGCGCGTCGCGGAGTGGGGCGTCGACACCGCCCGCGTCACCGATGGCCTGAGCGCCATCGAGGCCTGAGGAGACGCCCGATGCGCGCCTGGAAGACCGCCCTCCCCCTGCTCCTGCTCGCGGCCTGCGCCGATGACGACGCGACGCGCGCCGACGCCGACGCGGCCGTCGACGCCGCCCCGCTGCCCGCGGACGCCTGCCCCGACGCCGCCGCGGCCCCGGCTGGCCCCGGCCGCTACGCCCTCGTCGTCACGGAGCTGCGCTTCGCCGATCTGGTGGCCCCCGGCGTGGCCCCCGGCTTCGATCTGGACGGCCTCGACAGCGACGGCCTCGACGGCACCGGCTGCCGCCACCCCGACTTCGAGGGCCCTGACGGCGCCCCGGGCATCGACAACCAGCTCGCCACCCTGATGCCCATCCTGCGCGCCACCGAGGCGCGGGCCATCGACGGCCTGCTGCAGGAGTCGGTGAACGGCGGGAGCATCCTCTTCCTGGTGCAGCTCGACGGGCTGGACGACTGGCGCGACGACGACGCCGTGGACCTGGTGCTGCAGAGCGGCGCCGGCCCCACCCCCTACCTGACCACCGACGGCCTCATCGAGAGCGACCAGACGTTCGCCCTCGACCCCGACGCGCGCCCGAACCCCACCACCGCGACCCTGGTCGACGGCACCCTGACGGCGGGCCCGTTCGACGTCCTGCTGCCGGTGAGCGTCCTCAACGCCAGCTTCGACCTCGTGATGCCCATCGGCATGGTCCAGCTCACCTTCAACCCCGATGGCTCGGCCGACGGCCTGTTCGGCGGCGCGCTGCCCATCAGCACCGTGCTCGACCTCGCCGGCTCCATCGACACCTCCATCCGCGATCTCGCCACCAACCTGCTCATCAGCCGCGCCGACCTGCTGCCCGACGCCGACGGCCGCTGCACGGCCATCTCGGCCTGGTGGACGGTGCACGCCGAGCGCGCCTTCGTCGCCGACTGGTAGGCCATGCGCTTGTATTTGCTGCTCTTTCTGGCCTGCTGGGGCTGCACGGAGGCGGCCTCGGGGGACGCCCCGCTCGACGCCGCGGCCGCCCTCGATGCGGGCGCCGTGCGGCGATGAGCGCGCCTGACGCGGCGCCCCTGGTGACGCGGTGGCGCGCCGCCGTCCGCGGCTGACGCCCCGGGCCTCCTGCCGACGCGGGCACCCTGCGGACGCGCTACTGCGCCCTTCGGCCGACGCGCGCCGGCCCGCGCTTCGCCGACGGTGACCGCCCCCTGCCGCCCGACGCCGCGGCTCCGCCCGGCCGACGCCGCCACCCTGCCGCCCGACGCCGCGGGCCACCCCCACCGCCGCCGCCCGCGGTGCAGGCCTTCTTCAACCACCCCCCGCCCGATGGCAGCGCCGACACCGCCCTCGAAGACGTCCTGATCGACCTGCTCGCCCAGGCCGCCCCGGGCGCCGAGATCCGCGCCGCCTGGTACACCTTCAGCCGCCGCCGCATGGCCCGCGCCTTCGTCGAGGCGGCCGAGCGCGGCGTCGACGTCCGCTTCGTGCTGGGCAACACCAACGTCCAGGCGGGCTGCGTCGACTGGGACGCCGTCGCCGATCTGAAGGCTGGCCTCGGCGCCGATCACGTCACCGTCTGCCGCCCCTGCGCCGACGGCGGGGGCTGCATCGGCGATGGCATCAACCACAACAAGTTCATGACGGTCAGCCGCCTGCTCGATGGCAGCACCGACGTCGTGATGCAGTCCTCGGCCAACCTCACGAACCCCCAGCTCCACCAGCACAACAACCTGGTGGTCATCCGGGGGGACGCCGCGCTGCACGCCGCCTACCGCGCCTACTGGGAGGATCTGCGCCGCCAGCGGCGCGACCTGGACTACTACCACATCGAGGACGGGGCCGACGGGCGCCGCGTCTACTTCTACCCGCGCGCGTCCGGCGACACCGTCGTCAGCATCATCGGCAACACCGACTGCGCCGCCGGCGCCCGCATCCGCGTGGCCATGGCCTTCTTCACCAACGCCCGCCTGGAGGTCGCCCGCGCCCTGGCCGACGCCCGCCGCGCCGGCTGCCGCGTCACCGCCCTGCTGCGCGAGGAGCCCCCCACCTACCCGGGGGACGACGTGCTGGCCACCCTGCGCGCCGGCGGCGTGACCGTCCGCCTCTTCCCCGTCGTGGGGGAGCGCTCCATCCACTCCAAGTACCTGCTCATCGACGGGCAGTACGCCGGCAGCCAGCGCCGCCTCGTCTGGACGGGCTCGCACAACTACACGGGGCCCGCCCTGCGCGGGAACGACGAGACGCTCCTGCGCCTCGAAGACGACGCCGTCTTCGCCGCGTACGAGGCCGACTTCGCCGCCATCGAGGCCGCCATCCGGGCCCTGCCATGAGGGGATTGTGTTGTCTTTTCATGGCCTTGCTGGCCGGCTGCGCCCTGGAGCCGGGGGCGACCACGCTGAGTGACGGCCAGGTGGACGACGCGGCCCGACCGGACGCGGCCCGACCCGACGTGGCGCTGGACGCGACCGTCGCGCTGGACGCGACCGTCCCGCGGGACGCCGAACCCGACGCGGCCCCGCGCGACGCCTCCCAGGCCGACGCCGCGCCCGACGCAGCCGCACCCGACGCCGCCACGCCCGACGCCTGCCCCTGCCCCGAGGACGCCAGCGCCCTGCGCTGCGGCGCCGAGGCCGCCGCCGAGGCCGCGGCCGCCGGCTGCGTGCTCCCCCTCGCCGCCGAGCACCCGACCGACTTGCTCGCCTGCCGCGACGGCGCCTGGCGCGTCGCCGAGGCCTGCGCCGAGGGCTGCCAGCCCGGCGAGCCCGCCGCCTGCGCCCTGCCCGAGTGCGCCTGCTTCGTCCAGGTGGCCTGGTGCGGCGAGGGCGCGGCGCGCGAGGGTTTGAGCCGCGACCCGCCCTGCCGCGTCCCGCTCTCGCCCGCCCACGACGGCGACATCCTCGGCTGCCGCGACGGCGCCTGGATCGTCCAGCGCGCCTGCGAGGACGGCTGCTTCCAGGCCCCGCGCGGCACCCCCGACGCCTGCAACGAGGAGCTCGTCGCCACCCCCCAGGACCCCGGCTGGGCCGACTGCCCCCACCGCGGCCTGCTCGCCCGCGGCCTGCACCCCGAGGCCTCCGATCGCCTGCGCTGCGCCGGCGTCACCGCCGACCGCATCAGCCAGACCATCGGCAACGCCGCCGCCTCGGCCGGCTACCACGCCGCCGACGGCCAGGCCGACGGCCTCGACTACTGCGCCGCCGTCGACCTGCGCACCCGCGACCTCACGCGCGCCCAGATCCGCGCGCTGCTGGAGCGCCTGGCCAGCCATGGCTTCGCCGCCTGGTACCGCGAGCCCGGCGCCGACGGCTGGCCCGCCGACGAGGCCCCCCACATCCACGCCGTCTTCGCGGGCGTGCGCATGAAGGCCCAGCTCCAGGGCCAGGTGCGCGACTTCCTGCGCGGCCTCAACGGCCTCGCCAGCCACCGCGCCTACGCCTTCTGGAGCCCCACCGCCGCCTCGCTGGCCATCGTCCGCCTGCTCTTCCAGCGCCGGTACAACCCATGAGCCGGGCCCACAACCTGTTGATTTTACCGCTCTTTCTCGTCGCCGCCTGCGGGAGCCCCGAGGCTGCCCCGCCGCCGCCCCCCGCCGCGACGCCGTGGATCGTCTCGCCCGCCGACGCCCGGGCCGCCCTGGCCGCCGGCGCCACGCTGCTCGACGCCCGCCCCGCCGACGCCTACGCCGCCGGCCACGTCACCGGCGCCCGCCAGGTGGACTGGCAGCGCTTCGCCGCCGAGGGCCCCCAGCAGGGCGATCTGCACCCCGACGACGCCCACCTCGCCGCGGTGCTGGCCGGCCTCGGCGTCCGCGCCGACCGCCCCGTGCGCGTCGTCGGCGATCCCGTCCACGGCTGGGGCGAGGACGGCCGCCTCGTCTGGACGCTGCGCACCCTGGGCCACCCCGACGCCGCCCTCGTCGACGGCGGCCACCCGGCGCTCGTCGCCGCCGGCGCCCCCCTCTCGACCGCGGACGCCGGCCCCATCCCTCCGGGATCCTTCACGATCCACCGCGACCCGCGCTGGTCCATCACCACCCCGGCCCTCCAGACCCTGCTCGCGAAGCCCGGCGCCGCCACGATCCTCGACGCCCGCGAGCCCCGCGAGTACGCCGGCGAGACCCCCTACGGCGAAGCCCGCGGCGGCCACCTGCCCGGCGCCAAGCCCCTGCACTTCCAGGCCCTGATCGGCCCCACCGGCCTCAAGCCCCGCGCCGAGCTGCTCGCCCTGCTGCAGGCCCAGGGCGCCACCCCCGACCGCCCCGTCGTCGTGTACTGCACCGGCGGCGTCCGCAGCGCGTGGCTCGTCGCCGTGCTCCACGACCTGGGCTTCCGCGACGCCCGCAACTACGCCCCGTCCATGTGGGCCTGGTCCCAGGGCGCGCCCGCCGACTTCCCGCTGGAATGACGGCAGTGGCGGCCAACACAAGCTACTGAAATCTATGCCGTTTCTTCGCTCAGCGGCTCGAACCCTGTCCCCGTCCAGCGCAGCAGGCGCCCCTGGACCTCCTCCCCCACCGTCAGCTCGACCAGGGTGCGGGGCGTGACGTCCTCGGGGTGCGGCAGCTCCCCGCGCTCCAGAGCGTCGATGACCTCCTCCAGGTCCCCGGCCGGCAGGGGCCACGTCGGCGTCCAGGTGCCGCTGTTCAGGTAGCGCGTCGCGCCGGCGCGGTCCCGCGGCCCGTGGGTGTGGCCTGCGACCAGCAGGCGGACGTGCTGGGGCACGGGCGCGTGGGTGCCCACGATGGCGTCCGGGCCGGACGGGTCGAAGAAGGTCGCGCTCTCGCGCCGCGCCGCCTCGATCCAGGCGCGCAGCAGCCACCGCCAGACGCCGCCGTGGCCGGCCAGCGTGCCCGGCGCGGGCCGCGGGGGCGGGAAGTGCTCGGCGGCCGCGAGGGCGGCCAGCAGGGCGTCCCGCTCGGCGGGAGGCATGGCGTCGCGCATGGCCTGGAAGAACGGCGCCAGCTCGTGGCCGTCCTTCGCCGAGCCTGCCGGCCCCAGCAGCGGCGCCCCGCCCGCGGCCAGGCGGCCGACCAGGAGGCTGGCCCCGACGCCCCACTCCTGCTTGAGCACCCCCATCGTCAGCGACCAGTCCAGGTACAGCAGCAGCGGGATGACGGAGCCGATCTCGGGCTTCACCTGATCGACCCACGGGTAGTCCGCCTGCTTGAGGCGGCGGATGACGCGATAGACCAGCCGCGAGCCGGGGGGCAGCCGCACGGCGTCCCCGCCAAGGGCAGCGCTGAGGAGCCCGGCGCGGTCGATGAAGTTCGCCTCGTCCCACAGGTCGCCGTGCACCACCCAGGCCTCGGCGTCGGGGGGGCCGAAGCGCAGGCCCCAGAGGGCGTGGTCCAGCAGGTCTTCATCCACCAGGTCGCCCGGCGCCATGCCCAGGAGCGCCGCGAAGCGCGCGCGCACGGCGGGCAGCAACACCTCGGGATCGTGGTTGCCCGCGAGCAGGGCCACCTGGTGGCGCGCCGCGACCGCGCGCAGGCCGTCGAGGACGGTGCGGTTCTCGGGGCAGTCCAGGATGGCCGAGAGGCGGTCGGGGGACCGGGCGGCGTCGAAGCCCTCGTAGTCGGGCAGCATGAGGAAGTCGAAGGTGTCCCCGGCCAGCACGAGGGTCAGGGGCGGCTCGGCGGCGATGTGGTGCAGGCAGGCCCCCAGGGCCGCCTGGTCGCGGAAGGCCGCCCAGGGGTGGGGCGCGGTCAGGTGCAGGTCGGAGAGGACGAGGACGCGGGCGGTCATGGGGTCTCCAGGGCAGCGGCTTCGGCCAGGGCGGCCTGCGCGCCGGCCGCGTCGCCCAAGGCGTCGCGCACGGCAGCCAGGGAGAGGAGGACGACGCCCAGGACCTGCCGGAAGTCGGGGTCCGAGGGGGCCCGCCCGTGGAGGGCCCGGGCCTGGTCGGTGGCCTCGCCCAGCCAGGCGTCAGCCGCCGACCAGTCGCTGGCGCCGGACGCCTGCTGCCCGAGCTTGAACAGCGAGACGATGAGGTCGCGGAGGGCAGCGGCGCTGTCGGGGTCCTGTGCGACGAGGCGCCGGCGGATGTCGAGGCCCTCCTGGAAGGCCGCGCGTGCGCCGGCGCCGTCGCCGGTGCGCAGGGCGAGGTCGCCGAGGCGTTCGAGGGAGACGGAGAGGTCGCGGAGGGCATGGGCGCTGTCGGGGTCCTGTGCGACGAGGCGCCGGCGGATGTCGAGGCCCTCCTGGAAGGCCGCGCGTGCGCCGGCGCCGTCGCCGGTGCGCAGGGCGAGGTCGCCGAGCTTGCTGAGGGAGACGGAGAGGTCGCGTAGGGCAGTGGCGCTGTAGGGGTCCTGTGCGACGAGGCGCCTCGCGATATCGAGGCCCTCCTGGAAGGCCGCGTGTGCGCCTGGACCATCGCTGAGCTGGGCGCAGACGTCACCGAGATTGTTGCAGGCGGTCGCCAGGGCCGGGCCGACGACGGCCTCGCCGGCGTCGGCGGCGATTTTCCGGCCGAGCGCGACCGCCGCTGCGTGCGCGTCGCGCCGCTGGGCGCTGGTGAGCGTCCGGTCGCGCAGCTCGCCGCCGGGGTAGGCCAGCAGCATCAGCAGGTCCACGCCGCCCGCGGCGCCATCCAGCCAGGGCTGCAGGTCGAGGGTGCCCAGCACCTCCGCCAGCGGGGCCCACCGGGCCCGGGCCAGGGCGGGCTGGCGGCGCAGGGGCGACCAGGCGTGCCACACGCGCCGGAAGAGCGCGGCGGCCACCCCGGCGTGGGCCGCGTCCCAGGCGCCCGGGCGGCCCCTCAGGCGCGCCCGGGCCTCGTCGCGCAGCAGCGGGTGCAGGCCGAAGCGGCCCGTCTGCGGGGCGTAGCGCGCCGCGCGATGGCGGGCGAGGGTGTCCAGGGCGCGGGTGGCGCGACCCTCGGGCCACCCAAGGGTGAGGGCGACGGTGAGGGCGTCGGCGCCGCTGACCGGCAAGGCCCCGAGGGCCTCGAAGGCGGCGCGCTCGTCGGCGCCCAGCTCGTCGAGGGTGCGGGCCAGCACCGTGCGCAAGCGGGCCTGGTCGGCCCAGGCCCGGCCGAAGGCCTGGCCCAGGCCGGCGCGGTAGTCGGCCACCCGCGCGCCCTGGTTGACGCTCTCGGCGGCCAGCTCCAGCGCCAGGGGCAGCCCCCCCAGGTCCGCCAGCAGCCCCGACAGGGCCTCGGCCTCGCCGGACGGCGGGTCGTCCACGCCCCACGCCACCCGGCAGAAGAGCAGGCGCGCGTCGGCGGGCGCCAGCGGCCCCACCTCGACGCGGTCGGCGTCGGGGAGCAGGGCCGCCACCCGCGTCGTCACCAGCACGTTCCAGTTCGAGCCCGGCAGCAGCGGGCCGAGGGCGTCGCCGTCGGCCACGTCGTCCAGCACCAGCAGCCCGCCCCGTCCGGCGAGCAGCGCCCGCACCCGGGCGACGAGCGCGTCGTCTGACTCATCCCGGAAGCCCGCGGCGTCCTCGCCGGCCCCGGCGGCGAGCAGCGCGTCGAGGGCGGCGCGCACGTCGCGGTCGGGGCGGTCCAGCCAGATCACGGGGCGCTCCCCGGCGAGGCGATCGGCCGCCACACGGGCCAGCTCCGTCTTGCCGACGCCCCCCTCCCCCTCCAGGGCGTGGATGACCGCCGCGCCGGGCGTGCGCAGCAGCGCATCCAGGCGGCGCAGCTCCACCTCCCGGGCGGTGAACCACCGGCTCGGCGCCGGCAGCTCGCTCGCGGGCAGCGCGCCCGCCGACGGCGCTTCGACGCCGGGCCGGCCGGCCGGCGCGGGCGCGAGGGGCCGGCCGTAGTACGCCAGCAGCGGCCACTGCGGGTCGTGTTCCGGCAGCACCGCGCGCACCCGCGCGAACGCCCCCTCCAGGTCGGGGTCGTGGCCCAGGTGGTCGAAGAGCCGCTCCATGAAGCCCAGCGCCCAGGCGACCCCGACGGGGGCCCGGAAGCCGATGGCGGCCTCCACCGCGTGCTGCGCGAGGGCCTGGGCCATGCCCGTGGTCTCGGCCCGCAGGCCCGGCTGGGCCAGGGCGCCGCTGCAGGCGCAGAGGAGGACGGCCCGGCAGGGCCGCGCGGTGGCCGCCGTGTCCTCCAGCATGCGCTTGAGATCGCTGCCGGTGAGGTCGTCGCCGACGAGGGCCAGGCGCCCAAAGGTGTTTGGATCGGCGGCGCCATGGGCGACGACGTAGAGCACATCCGTGCCCCGCGGATCCTGCAGCGCGGCCTCCAGCGCGGCGGGCGTCGCCTCGGCGAGGCAGCGCACGTCCCAGCCTCGGGCCTGCGCCAGCCCGGCGATGGACGCCGCGTGGGCGGCCAGCTCCGGAGCGTCCGGGGCCTGCCCGGGCGACGCCGCGGTCGCGATGAGCAGGCGCGTCCCGGCGCCCAGCCGCACCGGCCGTGCGGGCCGCTGGCTCAACACCCGCACCGCCCGCGGGTGGGCCCGCTTGAAGTGATAGCCGACCCCCTCCCCCGCGAAGGCCAGCTCGAAGGGCAGCACGGCGAGGTGGGGGTCGCTCTCCTCGTCGATCTCCAGGGTGTAGCGTCTGGGCACCCGGTCGCCGAGCCCGTCCAGGACCGCCGCCAGCCCGGAGGCGACCACCAGGCCCTCCCAGATGCGGGCGCCGACGGCGCGGAGCTCCTGCCCGGTGAGCAGGCGGCTCGCGTTCGGGGCCAGCGCGTGCAACAGCGCGTGCCAGTTGGAGAAACCGGCCAGCCCCGGGTCGGTGAGCGGGTCCACGAGCCCCCGCCGATGGGAGCCATCGGCCCCGTCGATGCGGACCCGCCAGCCCCGCACATGGGGCTCCACGACGATATGGATCTGTGCGTCCACCCCACCCTCCAGACCCGCCCGGCCGCCAGCATGCAGCCGACCACCGGCCCGCGCAACCGACCCCGGGCGGGCGGCTCGCGCCGGGGGCCGGCGGCCATGGTCCTGGGCACCCGCCTCCCGAGCAGACGAGCGCGATCTTTCGCTGGTCTTTCCCGCCGCCGCCCGGTCTGATGGCGCACCGACCTTCCGGGGAGACACCATGAAGAAGCTCTGCTGGCTGCTCAGCGCCGCCGCCCTCTTGCCCTGGGCCTGCGTGCCCTCATCCGATGGCGACGACGGGGGCCTGGCGCCGCTGCAGGACGCCGCCCAGGCCACCGACGCCGCCGTCCCGGCGGGCCCGACGACGAAGACGCCGTCGCCCGACTCGGCGCGCTTCTTCGACTACGAGATCCCCAACGTGGGCAACGGCGGGGCCGCCGACCTCTGCTTCGACTGGGATGGCGCGTCGACGCTCGACCCCCGCCGCGGGGTGAGCGTCGGCCGGTGTGTCGACACCCTCATCCTCCGGTTCGTCGTCCTCGACGGCCAGGGCACCGGCCGCGTCCTCGTCAACCCCAACTTCAACGGCCTCGCCGTGACCGTCGACGACGCCCCCGTCGGCGCCGAGGCCCTGCCCCTCGACACGCCCCTCGACGTCACCGTGCGGACCATCCCCAACCTGCTCGCCGGCGGCCTGCGCCTCGAGCTCACGTTCGAGGCCACCCTGACCGCGAACGACCTGACGGTGGGCGACGTCACCTTCACCCCGCTGCCCTGAGCGCAACCTGCTCGGATAACCCAGCAAGTTCAGCAGGTTGCTGACCTCACGGCCGCCTCGACGCCCGGGGCCGGCGGGGTCCGCCGCGCGCGGGCCCGCGACCGGCGCGGGGGCCCGGCGCCCCCCTTGAAATCGGCCCGCCGCCTGCCATGCTCGGCGCCGGGAGGTGCGCGATGCGGGGGACGGGCTGGGCGCTGTGCGCGCTGGCGTGGGCCTGGGGGTGCGGACCGGCGGACGAAGCGGCGGATGCCGCGGAGGCTCCAGCGGCGGACGCGGGGGTGGGCGGCCTGCGCCCCGTGGAGCGCGTCTGTGATCCCAGCCAGCGGTGGGCGCTGCCCATCGTGGAGCCGGCCCGGCTGCAAGGCGTGACGCCCCTCGGCTACCAGAACGGCGACGCGCACATCCTGCCGCTCCATGTCATGTACTTCCATGGCCGGGAGGTGGACGGCCCCGACGGCCGCACGCTGGATCCGGCCGTCATCGACACCCCCCTGCGCGTCGGCGGCGACGTGACGATCACCAGCATCGAGGTGGCCCGGGACAACGGGGCGTCGCCGCCCATCGAGGGCGAGGACTGGTTCATCGTGGTGCGGCCCTGCCGCGACGCCCGCGTCCGGTTCCACCACCTCAACCGGCCCAGCGCCCAGGTCTTCGCGGGGATCGATCTGGACGCGCTGCGCGATGGCCAGTGGCCCGGCGCGCGCTGCCAGCACAACGACGCCGGCGCCCTGCGCTCCTGCGCGCTCAAGCTCGACATCGACGTGCCCGCCGGGACGGAGATCGCCCGCGTGTTCCGGCCGGCGCAGTGGCCGTTCAATCTGTCGGTGTATCGCGACCCGTTCCCGGGAGACGGGCTGGCCGAGCACGGCGTCGATGGGAGCGTGGGCCGGCCCATCCGGCCGGAGCGCTACCACCTGACGTGGGCCGACGTGGCGACGCGCCTCGGCGCGGCGCTGGACGAGGGGCTGTTCCGGGAGCTCAACCCGTCGCGCAGCCGGGGGCGGTGCCCGCTCGATGTGTTCGATGCCAGCGTCCGGGCGGGCTACGAGGCGCTGCTGGGCTCCCCCGACGGCAGCACCCGCTCGGAGGGCGGCTGCGGCCACATCTTCGTCGACGTCCCCGACACGCTGGCCGGCGCGTGGTTCCCCGTCGGGGTCGAGCCCATCAACGGGCCCACGTTCTTCGATGAGCGCGTGACGCTCGTGCTGATGGCCGACGCCCTCGATCCGAGCCACCAGGTGGTGATGGCCCCCTCCCTGTCCGGCGGCCGCGGGCGCGGCGGCTTCCAGCCCGACGAGGCGCGGGCCCCCCTCCAGCAGCAGCCCTTCGACGCCGTGCGCTTCGGCGCGGCCGATCCGGAGCCGACCTACTGCTGGGATGACCTGGGCACGTTCTCCGTCGAGGCCCCCGCCGGCAAGCTGCGCGTCCGCTTCGAGACCGCGACGCGCATCCAGGCGGAGTGGGTCGCCGGCGACGTCGTGTGCGGGCCCGACGAGGCCATCGCCGACGACGCCCCCCGCTTCGAGCGCTGACGACCGCAACATCGGTCAGGCGCGGCGTGCCCCAGGCGGCTAGGCTGCCCCCATGGACGCCCCGCCCCCGCTCGTCGCCCGCTTCCGCCGGGTGCTCGCCCACATCGAGGACCACCCGGACGGGGCGCTCGATCTGGACGCCCTCAGCGGGGTGGCGGCCTACTCCAAGTACCACTTCCACCGGCAGTTTCAGGCGTTCTTCGGCCTGAGCCTGCACCGCTACGTCCAGGGCCAGCGGCTGCGCCGCGCGGGGGAGCAGCTCGCGCTGCAGCCGAAGCTGCGCGTGCTCGACGCCGCCCTGGCGGCGGGCTACGAGAGCCACGAGGCCTTCACCCGGGCCTTCCGCCAGGCCACCGGCCGCACCCCGTCGGCGTTTCGGCGCCAGCCGCAGTGGCCGGCCTGGCACGCCCTCTGGCGACCCCTGCGCGATCTCAGGAGGACCCATATGCAGGCGACCCCGCGCCTCGACGACGTGCGCGTCGTCGACTTCCCCGCCACGCCCCTGGCCATCGCCGAGCACCACGGCGACCCGGCGCGGCTGTTCGAGACCATCCAGCGCCTCATCGCGTGGCGCCGGGCCAACGGCCTCCCGCCCTCGGTCGCCGCGACGTTCAACATCGCCTGGGGCAACCCCGAGACGCCGACCCCGGAGACCTTCCGCTTCGACGTCGCGGTGGCCACCCCCGGCCCCGTCGCGCCGAACCCCCAGGGCGTCGTCGCCGGGGCGCTCCCCGCCTGCCGCTGCGCGGTGCTGCGCCACCACGGCACCGAGGACACCCTGGGCAGCACCATCGCCTTCCTCTACCGGGACTGGCTGGCCGCGAGCGACGAGGAACCCGCTGATCTGCCTCTGTTTTTCCAGCGGGTGAGCTTCCCGCCGGCGGTCTCGCACCACGAAGCCATCACCGACATCTTCCTGCCCCTGCGGGATGGCCACGGGGGCTGAGCCGGCGCCGCCTCGCCCTCCTCGCCCTCGAGCCCTGAGCGGACCGTCCACGAAGATCTCCCGTCCATTCAACCGTTTGGCCGACGCGGCAGGCGCCGGACGCTGAGGGCCGTCGCCCCCGCCGCGCCCCCGTTGTCCGGCGCGGCGGCCGGGTGCACCATGGGGCGAAGCGTCAAGCGGGGGTCGCGTCGTGGAGCAGCCGTCCGATGCAGGGGGCCGGCCGGCCTGGGTCCGGCGGGTGACCGTCACCCTGGTCTTGCTGAGCCTGGCGGGCCTCGTGCTGCCGGCGTGGTTCTACGAGTGGCGGGGGCGCACCCACCTCATCCCGGTGGCCGCGGCCGTGTTCTTCCTCAGCACCCTGAGCCTGCTCATCGAGCTGGTGTCGAGCGCCCGCCTGCGCCGGGAGGTCCTCGACGCCCGGCGCATCGAGGCGGTGGAGGTGGCCTCCCTCAGCCGCCCGGCCGGCGAGGCGACGTGGGACGTGGCCCGCGTGAAGCTCGAGACCTACCTCAACCGCAACCTCGACCAGGTGCGCGCGATCTTCTGGCTGTCGGCCGGCGTGATGGTCGTGGGCTTCTTGATCATCGCCGGCGGCGTGGCCACCGCCCTCTGGATGCCCGAGACCCACGTGACGACGGCCCTCGTCTCGGCGGGCTCCGGCGTGCTCGTCGAGTTCATCGGCGCCACGCTCATGGTCATCTACAAGTCGACGATGGTGCAGGCGCAGAGCTACATGCGCGTGCTGGAGCGCATCAACGCCGTGGGGATGGCGGTGCAGATCCTGGCCGGCCTGGAGCATGGCCACGAGGCCCGGGAGGCCGCGATGATCCGGGTGGCCGAGCAGCTCCTGCAGATGTACGCGGCCGAGGCCCCGCCGCCCGCCTGAGCGCTTTTCTCTCTCTTTTCCGTCAGTTAGAGCCGATCCAGCTCATCCAGGCAGGACGCCCCGCGCTTGGGGACGACCTTCCAGGGCGGCAGCGGCGCCAGCGGCGGGGGCGACTTCCCGCAGCCGGGATCCTCGGCGTCGGCCAGGCCGTCGAAGTCGTCATCCACCCCATCGGTGCAGGCCGTCCCGGAGTCGCGGGACTCGGGGTCGGGGTTCTGCTCGGCCCACTGCTCCGAGATGCGCTGCCAGACCCCGTCGAACCAGGCGTGGAAGGCCTCGGCCTCGCGGGCGCTGTGGATGATGAGGGTGTTCTCGTCGTTGCCGCCCTCGCCGGCCCACGTCCAGTTCATCGAGCCGGCGATGACCACCTGCCCGTCGATGGCGGCGGCCTTCATGTGCATCTTGCCGCCGAAGTCCTCCACCTTCACGGCCACGCCGGCCGCGCGCAGCAGCTCGTGCTTGGTGTAGCCGTTGCGGGCGCCGGTGGCGTCGAGGATGACGCGCACGTCCACGCCGCGCCGGCGCGCCGCGATGAGATCCCCCGTCAGGCCCGTGTGCGTCAGGAAGAACACCGCCACGTCGATGCGGCTCTTCGCCGCCTGGATGAGGGGCCGCACCGCCCGCGTGATGGGCTCGTCCTGGGGCGAGAAGAGCACCTCGACCTGGGCGTCGCCCACCGTGATGGTCTCGCGCTTGCCGCTGCGGGGCTTGTCGCCGTGGTAGCGGTTCGTCGTGTACATGAGCTCGAACTCGCGGGTGTAGAGCCGCGCGATCTTGGGGCTCTCGACCACCACGACGGCGTTGGCGTTGTAGCCGCCGGTGCCCGAGTCGCTCACGTTGGTGGAGCCCGTCCACACGGCCTTGCCGTCCACGATGAAGAACTTGTCGTGCATGATGGCGCCGCCCTCCTCCACCGTGTCGCGGCTGGCGTGGGCGGCGATGAGGCAGTCATCCCCCAGGTCGAAGGCCAGGCACTGGACGTGGCCCTCGAAGCCGATGGGTCCGCGGCAGCGGTCGGGCATCTCCTCGAAGGTGGAGCGGCGGGCGGCCAGGGCGCGCTCGGCGGACAGGTCGTCGCGCACGTCGCCGAGGGCCGCGGCCAGCGCGTCGGTGTCGGTGTAGTAGTTCTTGCCGTCCCGATCGCGGTCGACGACGCCGCGGACGCGCACGCCGCGGGCCTTCGCGGCCAGCAGGGCGTCGCGGATGGCCGTCTGCCGGCGGATGCCGTAGATGGCGAAGTCGATGGAGTGCTCGGCCCCCGCCAGCAGCGCCAGCAGGGCCTGGCAGTGGGGCGCCGTGCAGGCGTCCGGCGGCGCGGGCACCCCGTCGGGATCGTGCAGCAGCAGCGTCAGGCGCTCGGGCCCGACCCCCTCCACCGGCACGTCCGCCCCGGGGGGCAGCGACGGCGCCGGCTTGTCGGGCGGCGGCGCGATGGTGGGGCCGCAGGCGGCGAGCAGCAGGGCGAGCAGGGGGGTGCGCGTCTTCATGGGGCGCAGTATCCGTCGGCGCGGCGCCCCGGGCCAGCCCGGCGTGCAGCTCAACGGCTGTCGGCCCAGCGCGCCACCTCGACGACGAGCGGGCCGTCCGCCGCCACGGCGCGCCGGTTGGCCAGCTCCTCGCCGCCGGGCCCCTTCTCCACCGTCTCCCAGCTCCCGCGGGTGATCTTGAACTCGAAGGCCGCGCCGGCCGGCAGGGGGATGGTGGCCCCGTAGCGATCGCCGCCCAGGTGGTCCAGCTCGCGCCCGGCCGGATCCCACGTCCCGATCTGGGCGCGATCCCCGACGATGGCGATGGGCGCGACGCTGCCCGGCGGCACCCGCACCTCGAGGGCGACGTGCGCAGCCGGGGGCGCGTCGACCCGCACCGCCGCCTCGCGCCCGCGCCACCGCACCAGCAGCCGATCGGCCCCGGCGGCCGCCGTGAGCAGGCCATCGGCCACCGGGCCCTGCCACGCGGGCTCGCCATGGGGCAGCGTCAGCCACCACCGCGGCCAGCGGGCGTGCACGCTGACGGGCACCCCCACGCCCTGCAGAGGCTCGCCGTGCACCTCGGCCCGGAAGTCGCCCGGGGGGCCGGGGTCCTCGCCGAAGAGCCAAGCCAGGATGAACGGGGTGCGCGCCTGCCACGCCGCCTCGTCATGGGCCGCGCCGGGCACCTCCAGGTAGCCGATCTGTGAAGGAAATCGCCACCCTGCGGCCACGAGGGCCTCGACGAGCGCGCGGCTGTCCTCGATGACGGAGCGGCGGCCGTCGCGGTCGGGATCGCCCCCCTCGTCGCCGCCGGCGTCCACCCAGAGGCGCGTCTCGGCGCCGGGGGCGAGGTCGGGCACCCAGCCCTGGGCCTCGCCGCGGTTCCACCAGAGGGAGGGCGACACCGCGGCGACCCGGCCGAACACCGCCGGGTAGGCGCGCAGCAGCCAGAGCGAGACGAGGCCCCCGAGGGACGAGCCCATCAGCGCCGTGTCGGCCCGGCCGCACCGGGTGCGCAGCCGGTGGTCGAGGGCCGGCTTGAGCTCCTCCACCAGGAAGCGACCGTAGGCGGCCGCCCCGCCGCCGGCCTGCCGCCCGGGATCCCGGCTGGGCGTGTACTCCCCGATGCGATCCGCGGTGTTGTGCACCCCCACGACGATCATCGGCGGCACGGTGCCATCGGCCACCAGGGCGTCCACGGCGTCGTCCAGCTCCCACGCCACCCCGAAGGCGGCGTCGCGGGCGTCGAAGAGGTTCTGGCCGTCGTGGGCGTAGAGCACCGGGTAGCGGCGGGCGGGATCGGCGTCGTAGTCGGCCGGCAGGTAGATGGTGAGGCCGCGCGGGCGGACGTGGGCGCTGGTCACCTCGGCGGTCATCCAGCGGCCGGCCCGGGCCAGGCGCAGGTCGGGCAGCGGATCGGGGCCGTCGCCGCAGGCGGCCGGCGCGCCGGCGTCGGGCGCCGCGTCGGGATCGTGGCCTGCGTCGGGCGCCGGGTCGGGCGCCGCGTCTGCATCGGGCGCCGCGTCGGGTCCAGGGCCCACCCCGCGGTCCGGGGCCGCGTCGGCCGCGCCGCCCAGGTCGCGCGCCGGGGCGGCCGGCCCCTCCGCGTCCCGCCCCCCCAGCGCCGCGTCCTGCGCGGCGTCCTGGCCGGCGGCGTCCCGGCCCGCGTCCCTGGTGGGCAGCGCGTCGCGCGTCGAGCCCCCGTCCGCGAACACCGCGGGCCCCACCCCGCCGCCCTCGGCGCAGGCCAGCAGGCCCAGCACCAGCCCCAGCCACGCGCGCCTCACGCCGCCTCCTCCTTGAAGCTGCCCGTCGCCAGGAACCGCAACACCAGCCGCTGCGTCTCGGGGTGGTTCATGATGCGGGTGTGCCCGGCGTCCACCGTCGCGAAGTCGACGTGGGGCGTGCCGCGCGTCTCGTCCACCGTCACGGTGCCATCGCTCTCGGCCCCCGGCGGGATGAGGCGCAGCCCCTGGATGAGCCAGCTCGGCGGGTTGTCGAGGGACGGGCCGCGGGTGCCGGCGATGACGCCGCACGGGGCCGGCGGCGGCGGCCAGGCCTCGCCGTCCGCCACCGTCTGCCCGGCGGGCCCGTAGATCCAGCGGTACAGCCACCAGTCCTTGACGCTGCGGGCCACGCCGCTGCCGCCGTTGGGCGGGGCCAGCATGACGATGCGCGTCCAGGGCAGCCGCGCGCCGATGTGGCGCACCAGGATGCCCCCCATCGAGTGCGTCACGGCGGCCACCGGGCCAGGCCCCACCTCCGTGCGGACCCGCGCGATGACGTCGGCGGCCAGCGCCGGCAGATCGGCCTGCGTCGACGGGTAGCCGCCGTTCCAGGTGGGGTGGCCGGCCGCCTGCAGCGCCGACTCCAGCTTGCGCAGGGAGGCCGAGGTGCGGGCCAGGCCGTGGAGCAGCAGGACGGTCGGCGGCGTCGTCACGCCTCGGCCTCCCGGTGAAACAGGCGCTCCATGTCGGCGGGCAGGAAGCGGTTCACGGCCTCCAACACTTCGTTCTCCAAGGCTTTTCTCTCGACGACGAGGGCCTCCAGCTCCGCCTGGAGCCGCAGCAGCCGGCCGAGCGTGAGGAAGACGCGGAACACGGCCGCGCCGCGCTCCAGCACGCGCAGCGTGGCGTAGCCCGCCAGCGGCAGGCCGAAGAGCGCGGCGACGCCCCACGCCGGCCCGGCCCACCACGCCACCCCCCCGGCGATGACCACATAGGCCAGCCCGAGCAGCATGAACCCCACCAGGAACTTGGTGGTGGCCACCACGTCCTTGCGCGGCGCGAACCGCCAGGAGCCGTAGCGCAGCAGGTAGCCCAGCGGCAGGTGCAGCGGCAGGCCGATGAGGGCCAGCGGCATCCAGAGCACCATGAAGACCAGGTGCGCCAGCACGCGGCCCAGCACGCGCCCGGGCCGGCGGCGGCGCACCACGTCGGCGTCCTGCAGGCCCAGGTCGGCCAGGCGATCCTGGTAGGCCTGCACCCGCTCGAAGAGGGCCATGATGCTGGGCTCGTCCTTCACCGACGGGTAGACGGCGTTGAAGCGGCGGGCCAGCTCGACGCGCTGGGGCAGCGAGATGCGGGGGGGCTGGTACAGGCGCCGCACGCCGTCGATGACGCGCAGCGTCTCCCAGTCCTCGGCGTTGACGGTGAGGGCGCGCATGCCCGCCTCGATGCGGGTCGTCAGCGCGCGCACCGTCTCGCGCTCCGCCGTCGCGGCCTCGGCCAGCACGGCCTCGTCGATGAAGATGGGCGGGCCGAACTGGATGAGGACGCTGGAGCGGAAGCGACGGCGGTGGACGTAGTGCAGGCCGCAGGGCACCAGCGCGAACCGGGCCTCCGGGTGGGCCCGGGCGGCCCCCAGGGCGATGCGCGCCGCCCCCGTCTTCAGCCGGGCGAGCTGCGAGGCGTCATGGCTGATGCCCTCGGGGAAGATGCCCATGGCCCGGCCCTTCGCCAGCACCGCGAAGAGCTGCTCGAAGGCCTCGGTGTTGTCGAGGGCCTCCCCCTGGTGGTCCTTGGCGCGGCGGATGGGCACGGCGCCGGCCGCCCCCAGGAAGACGCGCAGCACGCGGCTCCGGAAGAGCACGTCCTTGGCGGCGAAGTGCACGATGCGCCCGCCCCAGGCCGTGATGAGCGCCGGATCCAGCAACGAGTTCGGGTGGTTGCCGCAGAAGATGACAGGCCCGTCCTCGGGGATGTGCTCCGCGCCGACCACCTGGATGCGGCGAAAGAAGATGGACGTGGCGAACCGCAGGAACGCCTGGAGCAGCCGATAGACGCGCATGAGAACACGCTACGCCACCCCTCGGCCGGTGGGAAGCGGGGGCGGTCAGCGCGGGCGCGCCGGGCGGGTGCTGAGCAGGATGGCCCCCACGAGCAGGAGCCCCGCCCCGGGCAGGACGAAGTACAGGTGCGTCTCGCTCAGCGGGCCGAAGACGTGGGTCACGCCGTCGAAGGTGGTGGTGATGGGGTTGAGCCACGGGCGCGAGAGGAGCGCGCCGCCCCCTGCGACAGCGACGGCGGCCGCGACGAGGGGCCGGCCCACGCCGCGCCACGCCACCGCGAGGACGGCCAGCCCGATCCCCAGGCCCACGGCCCACGCGAGCTCTGTGGTCTGCAGCACCTGCCGGAGCCCCCAGGCCGCCCCGACCGTCGCCAGCAGCAGCAGGCCCGCCCCCTCGAGCAGCCGCCCCAGGCCGCGGAGCAGGGCGCCGCCGAGCTGCTCGCCCACCGTCATCTGGGCCAGCGTCCGGGCCCCGAGCCGCAGCGTCCGAAGGTCGAGGTGCCGCTGGCCGGCGTCGAAGACCGCCGCGGCCCAGAGCAGGGCGTCGCGATCCGGGAGCCGATAGCGCGCCATGACGCGCCCGACCTCGGCCTCCGAGAAGCGCCAACCCTTTGAATCAAAAGGCAAAGACGCCGCGGTGACCAGCATCTCCAGGTGGATGAGCCAGCCCTCGGTGAGGGCGACGCCCAGGTCGCGGGCGCCGAAGCCGGCGGCCCGGCTGGCGTGCCACGTCAGGGCGCGGCGGCCATTGGTCTCGTCGCCCACGAACGTCCGGCGCGTCCAGGGCCCCAGCGCGGTGAGCGGGCTCTGGGCGACGACGACGCCGTCCTCCCGGACGCGGGCGATCCCGGCCGCCCGATCGACCTCCAGCAGCCGGCGCGGGTGGCGGATGCGGTGATCCCCGCCCAGCCAGAGCGCGAGCCCGACGACGAGGCCCGCGCCGCCCCAGGCGAGGCTGCCAGCGCTCGCGGGGGCGTCGCCGAGCAGGGCGCTCGCCAGCCGCCAGACCGCCACCAGCGCGACGATGCGGCCCAGGAAGCGGGCGACGCGCGGGCCGGAGGGGGGCTCCAGGGCGAACTGCAGGGGGGCCGGGCTCATGGGCCCATCTGACCCCGCGGGCGCCCGCGGCGCAAGGCCGTGGGGGGCGCCCTCCGCGCCGGCCGTCGTGGTACGCTGCCCCCACGCGCGCAGGAGTGGTCTCGATGAAGCAGCATCTCTGGGTGTGGCTGTGGCCCTGGCTGGTGCTCGGGTGTGACGACGCCGCGCAGTCGGGCGCCGACGCCGGCGGGCAGTGCCTCGCCAGCGACCTCATCCGCCAGTGCCCGCCGGGCAGCAACCCCATCCTGGGCGGGACGGCGGGCGACCTCTGCGCCGGGGGCAGCGAGCTGCGCAACATGCAGGGGGCCGTCACCGGCCAGTGCTACGGCGAGGGGGCCTGCTTCGTGGCCTGCCAGTTCGCCGCGCCCTGCCCGTGCGGCGTCGACCGGGTGACGGCCGACGGGGTGTTCTGCACCCCGTGCGCGGAGGTGAACCCCTGCGGGGACGGCCAGTGCGCGGCGGGCGAGACGCCGCAGAGCTGCCCGCAGGACTGCGCCGGCGACTGCGCCCCCGGGGACATGCGCTGCCAGGGCGTCGCCATCGAGTCGTGCAACCTGCGGGGCCGCTGGGAGGCCATCGCCTGCCCCCAGGGCGAGGCCTGCGTGCAGCGGGCCGAGGACCCGGCGCCGCGCTGCGCCCGCGACGACGTGGTGGTGGGCCAGGACGGGGGCGTCGCGGACGCCGCCGGGCCGCGCATCGCCGGGCGCCTGCTCCTGGGCGACGCCGACTACCCGGGCACCGGCACCGCCGCCCGCGCCGGGAGCGGCCGCGACCTGCAGCTCCTCGGGCGCTTCGGCTACCTGCGTGTCTGCCATGGCAACGACGCCCAGCAGGCCCGCTGCCGCGAAGCCATCGGCCAGCAGCCGCGCGACGAGCTGGTCAACCGCGCGGCCCGCAGCGAGATCGTCGCGTCGGCGCCGGCCGGGGCCGATGAGGTCTGGCTCTGGGGCCAGACGGCGGCCGTGGCCTTCTCGCCCCAGGGCGGCGCCCCTGCCGGGGGCGAGGCGCCGGCGTTCGAGGCCTTCTGCGCGGCCCACACGGCGCGGTGCCTGGGCCGCGAGGGCGAGTGCGACGCCGCCGCCAGCCAGATCGCGTACGACGCCTGGCCCGCCGGCAACGCCGCGATGGCCTGCTGGCTCGCCGAGGGTGGCTGCGAGCTCTCCAACGCCTGCCGGCTCGCCGAGCGCGGGCGCGGCTACGGCGAGGGCGTCGCCTTCGAGCGGCCCGATCTGGCCGTCGTGTCGGACGACGGCGCCACCGCCGTGGTCTGGACGGACGCCCAGCACGTCGCCCTCTACGACGTGGCCAGCCAGCGCCTCACCCCCCTCGGCGACGTGGGCGCCTACGAGCGCGGCGGCGGCGTCTCCCTGGCCATGAGCGCGGATGGCCGCTTCGTGGCCGCCACCGCCGTCACCGGCCAGACCTACAACGACGACGGCCTGCTGGTGGTCTGGGATCGCGCGGGCGGCCCGCCGGTGGCCGCCGTCCCCCTGCCCGACGTGGCCCCCTACGCCGTCGCCCTGAGCCCCGACGGCGCCCTCGCCGCCGTCGCCCGCCAGAACCCCCCCGGCAACCCCGGCCTCTGGCCCGAGGGCATCGACGTCATCGACGTGGCCTCCGGCGGGCTCCTGTTCCGCATCCTGGCCCTCGACGAGCCCAACCCCCCGGGCCTCGCCTGCCGCGGGCACATCAACCGGGGCCTCGCCTTCTCGCCCCTCGGCGACCGCCTGGCCGCCGGCGGCCAGCAGATCAACGGCGCCTCCTGCACCCCCACGGCCGTCGTCGAGATCTGGAACCTGGCCACCCGCGAGAAGGAGCAGACGCTCACCGGCCCCCCGCGCCTCGGCGTCGACTTCCTGCGCTACAGCCCGGACGGCACCACCCTCGCCGTCGCCTCGCGGCTGGTGCAGGCCCCCTCCCCCCTCACCTTCGATCTGACGCTCTGGGATGCCGCCAGCGGCGCCCTCGTGCAGCAGCTCGAGAGCGGCAGCGTGCCCGCCATCACCGGCGCCAACGGCCTGGCCTACAGCCCCGACGGCCAGCGGCTCGTCACCTGGGGCGCCGGCAACGGCGACGACGACTTCGCCGTGGGCCAGGTGAGCACCTACGGGGTCGCGCCATGAGGTGGCCGGCCCTGGCCCTGCTCCTGGTGGGCTGCGGGGGCGACGATCCCGGCGAGGCGACCCCCGCCCCCGACCAGGGCGTCGTGGCGCGCACCTGCGCCGAGCGCGCCGCCGTGCTCGCCGCGCAGTGCCCCCCCGGCAGCCGCCCCGAGGTCTTCGCCGCGGGCACGACGGCGTGCGCGGCGTCGGGCGAAATCCTCAATGATGACGGGGCCATCGAGGCTATCTGCCGCTCCGTGGACGGCTGCGTGCTGGTCTGCGGCTTCACCGATCCCTGCGCCTGCGGCATCGACCGCGTCACGGACGAGGGCGTCTTCTGCGCCTCGTGCGAGGAGGCCGCGGCCTGCGGCAACCAGGTCTGCGAGGGGGGCGAGTCCCCCGAGACATGCCCCGAGGACTGCGGCGACGTCTGCGCCCCGGGCACGGAGCGCTGCGCCGGCGAGGTGCGCGAGGTCTGCCGGCCCGACGGCGACTGGGAGACGGTGGCCTGCCGCGACGACCAGGCCTGCGGGCTGACCCGCGGCCGCCCGTTCTGCCAGACGCGCATCAGCCCCGCCGGCGGGACGTACCTCGCCCCCACCGGCCAGCCCTTCGCCGGCGACGGCGACGCCGCCGCCATCCGCTTCCAGGTGGGGCGCCTGCCCTGCGCCGGCGACTGCGAGCCCCTGCGCTTCGTGGAGGACGGCGCCCGCGTGCTCGCCCGGCAAGGCATGCGTCTGGCCCTCTTCGACGCCGCCACCGGCGCCGTCGAGGACGCGGGCTTCCCCGTGCTGGGGGCCTTCGCGGTGACGGAGCACCACGTCGGCACGAGCGCCCGCCAGCCCATCGTGGTCGATCGGGCCCGCCGCACCACCTTCACGGCCCAGGCCATCGTCGATGACACCACCGGCCTCGCCACGGGCGGCGTGGCGCTCACGGAGGACGGCGCGGAGCTGGCGGTGGCCATGGCCGTCGAGGGCGAGCCCCTGGTCGCGTCGTGGAGCACCGCCGACGGCGCCGCGCGCCACCTGCTGCGCTTCGTCGACCCCGCCGTGGCCAGCAACACCCAGGCGACGGCCCTGGCCTTCAGCCCCGATGGCCGCCTGCTGGCCGAGGGCCGCGTGGGTGGGCTGGTGGTGCTCTGGAACGTGGCCGAGGGCCGCTACGTGCACCTGCTGCAGACCCAGGTGGGCGAGGTGACCGCCCTGGCCTTCCCCCCCACGGGCGAGCCGGTGCTGCTCGTGGGCGGCGCCGGCCTCGAGCTCTGGGAGCTGGAGGCCGCCCGCCGACGCTGGCGCGAGCCGCGCAGCGCCCCCGGCTCCCTGGCGATCTCGGCCGACGGCCTGACGCTGGCCGTCGGCGGGGGCGCGGTGTCGCTGCGCCGGATGGCCGATGGCGTCGAGATCCGCGCCCTCGATGGCACGGGCCGCGTGCACTTCTCCCCCGACGGGCACCGCCTGCTCGCCGGGGCCATCCTCTATGGCGATGCCCTCTGAGAGGTCCCCTTGTCCCGACGCCCTGACGCCGCCACCGTCCTGCTCGCCCTGCTGGAGCGCATCCCCGACGCCCACCAGGTCGAGCGGCTGCTCGAAGCCGAGAACCTGCGCCATGTGCTCAACCAGTGTGGCCAGAGCGACGCCGACATCCGCGCGGCCCTGAAGACGAAGATGCCGGGGGAGCTGCTCCTGGGCCTCCTGGAGGGTGGCCGCACGGGCGACGAGCTCCTCGCCCTGCTGCCGCCGCCGGGCCCCTCGAAGTCGGCGGCCGCCGTCGCTCGCGTCCAGGCCGTCCTCCCCCGGCCCTCCGCGGTGGCCGCCAGCGTCAGCAGCCTCAACAAGGCCGGCGGCATCAGCGCCCTCGTGGCCGTCATCGTCCCGGCCATGATCCTCTCGGGCTTCTTCCCCCTCTGGAACGTCGGCAGCCCCGGCCTCTGGTATGGCATCGCCACGGGCGGCGCCGCGCTGGGCGGCGCCCTCTTCGCCTGGGGCCGCCACCCCGCCTGGCTCGGCGCCCTCTGCGCCGCCCTCGCCGCCCCCGGCGCCCTCTTCGTCATGCAGTGGTGGACCGCCGACCGTGAGACCATCTGGAACGTGGAGATCGCGGCCGCCTGCGGCGCGGGGGCCCTGCCAGGGATCATCCTCTACAACGTGCTGGCGCGGCGCGCTCGCTGAGGCTGCCCGTCGGTGGCTGCCGCTGGCGGGCGGGCGATGCCACCCCCCAGGACGCCAACACCCTGGAATCACAAACGAAACACGATTTCCCTCGACGGCTTTCTTTTTCCCGAGGCAAGGTCGCGTGGTCTTCTCTCTGGGCAGGACAGTGAAGGGCATCATGGAAGAACACCTCCTCACGTCTCAGCTTCTTCTCGCGATTCATGCGACCGAGGTGAGCCAGGCGCTGCCCATGGGCGCGGGCACGTTGCGGTTGGAGCGGTGAAGGTCGAGGTGCTCGTGGCAGGCGCGGTGCTCAGCGCTTGCACGGACGGTGGACCTCGTCCTCCGCTGTACCTGGATCCCATCCTCCTGCCGACAGCCGCGTGTCCACTCGAGGTCGGGGATGGCTACGTCGGGATCGAGGTGTATCTGGCTGCAAGAGGTCCCCATCCTGCCGTAGACGCCGATGACCTGGGCTTCTGGGGCCTCGACGGCGACCGGGGAACGTTGACGCTCCAAGCCAACGAGGGTGAGCCAAGGACCGTCGAAGTCAGAGTCACCTGGCTCGGGCCGGGGCGCCCCGCTGTCGTCGGCGCTGTCGCCTATGTTCACATGGGTGACTCCCCGAGCAGGCGCCTCCCGTCGAATGGACCCGACTTCCCGCCCGAACGCTCATTTCTTCCCAGGCACTCCACCTGGCTGGACGAGTCCCCGCCCTCCGGAGCCAATCCCGTCCAGGCCGCGCTCGCTTGGCTGGCTCTCCAGCCAAAGCCCAGGTTCCTCGTGGTCTACCTCCCCGACAGCGGAGACCGGCGCCCTGCCGGGGCCTTGAGCGTGAGCGAGGAGGCGACCATCGCACCGGCCCTTGCCCGAGACGAAGTCCGGCTGATCGTGTTTGAAGATGTCTGGCGCGGCGAAGCTTCCGCCAGCTGGCTCCGGCTTGCCTGCGGTTCTGGCGGCGCCAGGCACCGCTGGGAGTACCCGGCCTTCCTGGATCAGGCGTGGCGCACGCGGCTGGTGTTCTCTTCCCCTCCCGTTGCGAAGAGTGGTCGCCTTCGGGGCTACTTCAGGGTGGATGGCGACGACTTCGGCTACTCCATCGAGGTCGACTTCCCCCTCTCTCGAAGGGAGTAGCAGGCATGACACCTTTCAGACCTGGCCGTCGGCCTGTGCTGCTGAGCCTCGCCCTTCTGGCTCCAGCTACGGCCTGTGACGACGTGACCGTACAGGCCGACCCCGAGGACGCCAGCGTCGACGCCGGCTTGCCTGCTTGCCGGCTCCCGCGCGTGGGCACCATCGACTGGGTGTTCATCGAAGGTGGGAGCTTCGTCATGGGCATCGACGACCCCCGCTGGCCGCTAGCGGCGCCGCCCCACCGGGTGACCGTGCCGTCCTTCTTCATCGCCCGGACCGAGATGCGCTGGGTGGACTACGACGCGTGCAGTCGCGACGGTGTCTGTACACCCATCGACGTCCTGCACCGGCCCAGGCACGTGAACCCTGAGGACTGGTTGCTGACACGGCACTCCGGCGAGCCCTATCCTGGACTGGTGCCCGACGACAGCCCCACGCAGCTCGTCTGGGAGAAGGTCAGCCCGGTGCTCCGTTGGAGCCGGACTCGTTTGCCGTCCGAGGCGGAGTGGGAGTACGCCGCCCGTGGTCAGGGCCGTGATGTGCTCTACCCCTGGGGGGACGAGCCCGCCGACTGCAAGTGGGCAGTCATGCGTGAAGGCCCCAAACTGGAGGGAGCATGCAACCTGTACCACCAACAGCCACCCTGCAGCAGGCCGGCCGGCAACACACCGCAGGGCCTGTGTGACATGGCTGGCAACACAAGTGAGTGGACGGCCGACGTCTTCCGCGAGACCTATGAGGGTGCGCCTACCGATGGCACGCCCCGAACCGCTGACCACGATCCCGCCGGCCATGAGTCGGGTCAGTGGGACGCGTTTCGCGTCGGCCGTGGAGGAGGGGCAACCCATCTCGCCGACGGAGTCAGTGTCCATGCTCGCTCCGTCGGCGGCGCCGGCACCTACGCAGGCCTCCGCCCGGTCGTCGACGTGCCGCCGGGCTGTGACCCGCACAAGCCGCCCGTGGTGGGGGGCTGAGGTGGCGTGGTCAACGCACCGGCTGGCCGCCCGGTTCCTCGTCTGCGCCGCGCTCACCGCCTGCGACGACGTGGTTCCACAGGCCGACCCCGAGGACGCCAGCGTCGACGCCGGCTTGCCTGCTTGCCGGCTCCCACAGGTGGGCACCATCGACTGGGTGTTCATCGAAGGTGGGAGCTTCGTCATGGGCATCGACGACCCCCGCTGGCCGCGGGCGGCGCCGCCCCACCCGGTGACCGTGCCGTCCTTCTTCATCGCCCGGACCGAGATACGCTGGGTGGACTACGACGCGTGCAGTGGCGACGGGGTCTGCAGGCCGGTCGCGACGGTGTACCGGCCGGGGCACGTGAACCCCGAAGACTGGTTGCTGACCAGACACGACGGTCAACCCTACCCCGGGCTGGTGCCAGACGACAGTCCGGCGCTCCTCATCTCTGAGAAGGTCCGGCCCTTTCTCCGATGGAGCCGCGCCCGCCTGCCCTCCGAAGCCGAGTGGGAGTACGCCGCCCGCGGACGGGGACGTGACGTGCTCTACCCCTGGGGCGACGAGCCCGCAGACTGCACCCGAGCCGTCATGTATGAGGAAGGAGACCTGGAAGGAGCCTGTGATCTCTACCACCCGCAGCCTCCTTGCAGCAGGCCGGCCGGCAACACGCCGCAGGGCCTGTGCGACATGGCGGGCAACGCCGATGAGTGGACGGCCGACGTCTTCCGGGAGACCTACGAGGGCGGTCCGGCTAATGGCCGGCCGCGGACGGCTGCCGACGATCCCCCGGACCATGAGCCAGGCCAGTGGGACGCTGACCAGGTGAGCCGTGGTGGAGCGGCGGACAATTCCGCCGAGTCGGTCAGCGTGCATGTGCGATTCCCGGTGTCAGAGAGTCGGGCCGTCGGCCTCCGCCCGGTCGTCGACGTGCCGCCGGGCTGTGACCCGCACAAGCCGCCCGTGGTGGGGGGCTGAGGTGGCGTGGTCAACGCACCGGCTGGCCGCCCGGTTCCTCGTCTGCGCCGCGCTCACCGCCTGCGACGACGTGGTTCCACAGGCCGACCCCGAGGACGCCAGCGTCGACGCCGGCCTGCCGGCTTGCCGGCTCCCGCGCGTGGGCACCATCGACTGGGTGTTCGTCGAAGGTGGCAGCTTCGTCATGGGCATCGACGACCCCCGCTGGCCGCTAGCGGCGCCGCCCCAGCCGGTGACCGTGCCGTCCTTCTTCATCGCCCGGACCGAGATGCGCTGGGTGGACTACGATGCGTGCAGTCGCGACGGTGTCTGTACACCCATCGACGTCCTGCACCGCCCCGGGCACGTGAACCCTGAAGACTGGTTGCTGACCCGACACGCCGGAGAGCCCTACCCTGGGCTGGTGCCCGACGACAGCCCCGCGCGTCTCATCTCCGAGAAGGTCCGCCCCTTTCTCCGATGGAGCCGTGCCCGCCTGCCCTCCGAGGCCGAGTGGGAGTACGCCGCCCGCGGCCGGGGACGTGACGTGCTCTACCCCTGGGGCGACGAGCGCGCCGACTGCACCCGAGCCGTCATGCAGGCCGAAGGCGAGGTCGGAGAGCGGAGAGCTTGCACGCTGTACCACCTGCAACCCCCTTGCAGCCGGCCGGCCGGCAACACCCCAGAGGGCTTGTGCGACATGGCGGGCAACTCTGCTGAGTGGACGGCCGACGTCTTCCGCGAGACCTACGAGGGTGTCCCGCCCGATGGCACTCCCCGGACGGCTGACGACGATCCCGCCGACCATGTGCCGGGACGTTGGGACACCGACCAGGTGAGCCGTGGTGGAGCGGCGGACAATTCCGCCGAGTCGGTCAGCGTGCATGTGCGATTCCCGGTGTCAGAGAGTCGGGCCGTCGGCCTCCGCCCGGTCGTCGACGTGCCGCCGGGCTGTGACCCGCACAAGCCGCCCGTGGTGGGGGGCTGAGGTGGCGTGGTCAACGCACCGGCTGGCCGCCCGGTTCGTCGTCTGCGCCGCGCTCACCGCCTGCGACGACGTGGTTCCACAGGCCGACCCCGAGGAGCCATGGCGTGCACGGTTCGGCGAGGTCCTCGCTGAAGACTGTCAGAAGCAAGCAGAAGCGCTGCTACCAATGTTGAAGCAGCCGGTGTCCAGGGTGGTCGCTCCGCCTGTGGTCCCGGCCTCCACTTCGTAGTAGATGTTTCCCCAAGACTCGTCGACCTGCCTCGTGATGAACCTGCCGCCGTAGAAGAAGCACTCCTCCGCCGGGCTGCACGACAGGCTCAGGGCGCATGTGTTCACCTTGTACCTCGCGAAGCCGCGATAGGCACCCTTTCCACATGCGCCAGACTTGGAATAGACATAGAGGGCGACCGTGTAGTCGTCGCAGTCATCGGCGTCCAGGTCCTCGATGTATGCATTCACACCGACATCGACCGACTCATTGGTGTTCAGGTAGCCAATGGGGTAACTCGCCGTGAGCGATAGTTCGCCCGAACCATCATGGTACGCGTTCGCAAACTTCGTCAGCGAACTGTCTCCGTTGAGCCGGACACGCCCTTCGCCAACACCAACCACGGAGTTGCTCAGGTGCTCGCAGTACAGCTGCGCCAGGGCATCCGGTATTCGGGTCGGGGAAACAAGTGTCAGCAGGAAGATGGCCACGGTACCTGGGCCAGAGCGGGCAGGATGGTGCTGGAGGGCCATCAGGGCTGGACTCCGCTGCCTCGGTACGAGGTCCTGCCGACCACCCCGTTCGGCATGGTGAACTCCGCTTCAAGCTGGAACACGATGCCGGCGACCCCAGCAACATCCTCGACGACTGCGGAGCCGGCAACACGAAGCTCATCGTCCTGTTGCCGGTTCAACGTCACCATCGCGCACCCATCGTCTCGTGGTGGGCAGCCTGGGTCCTTGATGCGTACCGTCATGTCAACATCAGGAGATGCGAGGTCGAAGGTGGCTCCATCGCTCACCAGCGCCCGCGGGACGCTGACTCGCCAGACTTCCCGCTCGTCGTCTTCCAGGATCGCGATCCCGGCGCGGAGATCGTCAACCACCGAGGGTGCATCGTAGAACACCGCGTGCCCGTCCACATGTGGCGTGTTGAGGATCTCAAGCGCACGGGATGACTCCGCCTCCAGCGCTGGAGCCATCGGCCTGGCCGTGCCACCGTCAGGCGTGCTGCAACCGACCAGGACGGCCATCAACCCGAGCCCGAACTCGACGCTCTTCATCCCGCTACCTCCCGAGTCTTTCTCTCTGCAGGCCCGGCGCCAGGGTATCTCCCCCCCCCCCCCAATGTGCAAGGTCGACTCGCCGGCAGCCCATGCCAGGAAGTCGATACGCGCTTCAGGCTGTTACCTGACGCCGCCGCCGCGTCGCCAGGCGCGCGACGGCGAGCAGGGCCAGCAGCCATGCGTTGCCGCCGGCGGCGCGGCTGTCGAGGGGGGCGGGGGTGAGGGCCACGGGTCCGATCCAGGGGCCGGGGTCGCCCTTGAGGTTCACGGACCGGATCTGCACCTGCACCGCCGCGGACTGGTACTGGTCGTCGGAGCTCCACGGGACCCGGACCACGGCCGGCGAGATGGCCTCGAAGGGCTCGAGCGGGCCCTCGGGGAAGGCGGGCGGGGCCTTGGGGTTGCCGAGGATCTGCACCTGGTAGCCGAAGCGGCCCTCGGTGGGCACGGCGATGTGCAGCTCGACGTAGCTGCGGTCGCCGCAGGCGTCGTCGAAGCAGCCGTCGGGGCTGTCCACGTCGATGACCGCGCGGGCGCTGACGGCGGTGATGGCCGGGGGGTCGGGCTGCTCGACGACCGCGTTGGGGTTCATGCGCCAGAGGGGCGAGGTGGGCTGCCCGCAGTCCGCGGCGGCGAGGGCGGGGATCAGGCAGGCGGCGGCGGCGAGGAGGCGGTGCATGCCTCCGACACTACCACCAGCCCTCGACGTGGAGGAAGGCGCCCGTCACGTCCTCGGCGGCGCCGGCGTCGGGGGCGTCGAACACCGCGCCGGGCTGGAACCACGCGACCTGCAGGGCGACGCGGGCGCCGATGGGCGTCCAGCGCGGCTCCCAGGACATGGCCACGTCGACCTCCTGGCCCAGGACGGACTGGTCGAGGGCGCCGCGCGGGCCGACGGCGGCCCCGCCAGCGAGGCCCGAGCGGAACGGATCGGCGTAGGGCTCGTCGGTGGTGGCGAAGAGGTAGCCCAGGTGCAGGGTGAGGTCCGCCCCCGGCGTCCAGCTCATGCGGGGGTTGACGTAGCGGGCGTTGGTGACGGCGCCGTCGGAGGCCAGGCTGTCGTAGCCCCGGGGCGGCTGCCCGCGGAAGCGCGGATCGGCGACGTTGTGGGCGGCGACGGCCGTGGTGGCCCGGACGACCTCGGAGAACATGAGGAGGCCCAGGCGGTAGTCGCGATCGAAGCTGAAGCCGTGCAGCTCGTCGTCGAACCCGTTGGCGTCGCCGCTGGCGAAGCCCACCTCCACCAGGGCGTTGTAGCGGGGCGCCTCGACGCCCCCCCGCAGCGCGCCGCCGGCCGAGAGGATGCTGTAGTTCCCCGGGCGTACGACGCTCTGCACGAAGTCGGTGTGGCCCGCGTAGCCAGCGGCCTCGACCTCGCCGAAGAGGCGGCGGCCGCCCCCCAGGTCGGCGGCGGCGCTGCCCCCCACGAGGCCGATGTTCACCAGCGTCTCCCCGCCGTCGGCGTGGGTCTGGCGGCGCTGGGCGAGGCCGAGGGCGAACTGGCCGGCGTCGAAGGCGAGCTGCACGCCGGCGAGGGCCTGGTAGGCGCGATCGCCGTCGAACCAGGCGGCGGTGTCGTCATCGATGATGGCGTCGATGGCCACCGTGAGCGCGATGGGCGGCTTCGCCCCGCCCTGGCCCACCACGACGCCCTGGGGCAGCACGGTGATCTGCCCGCGCAGGACCTGGTCCCCCTGGCGGCTGATGCCGAACGGGCTCTCCCGGGTGATGCCCGGGGGGGCGTCCTCGCCGTCGTTGGCCAGCAGCCCGAGGCCGAAGTGGCTGCGCTCGAGGCCCGCCTTGATGAGCAGGTGCTCGGCGGCCATCACCAGGTTCAGGCGGGTGAGGCGCAGGACCGGCTGGTCGTCGATGAACTGCCAGCGCTCGTCGGCCTCCAGGCCCACCGGGGGGCGGGTGCTCTCGGCGAGGGTGACGTGCAGCTCACCGTCCGCCGTGAGGCGCCAGAGCTTGAAGAAGCCCCGCGACTGCACGAGCAGCGTCGGCTGGAGGCGCAGGCGGCTCTCGATGAGCGACGTCTCGGGGGTGGTGGCGCCCACGGCGGGGTCCTCGGCGGCGACGGAGACGCCGGAGACGAGGCTGTCGTAGAGGCGCCAGGAGCCGGGCAGCGCCACGGCGGCGGCCCGCCCGATGGGCAGGAGGACGCGCTCCGGGTCGGGCTCGAGGGAGTCACGCGGCGGGGTCGCGCCCGCCACCGAGGCCGCCAGGGCGACCGCCAGAATCACGCAAGCGCGCGTAGCCATTCAGGAATCCAGCTCGTGTCGATGTACTGGGCGAAGTACGCCGGCGTCCCCGCGAGGACCATGTAGCGCACCCCGCGGCCCAGCAGGGTGATGATGAAGATCTGACGAAACGGCAGCCCGACGAGGGGGCTGATGGCGCACATGACGTTGTGCGGCGGCAGCCCCACCAGCGCGCCGAGGCTCAGGAGCCAGGGGGAGCGCGCCTTGAGCTTCTCCTTGTCGAAGCGATCCACGGCGCGCTGCAGCTTGGGGATGCGCCCCAGGGCCTTGCCGCCGAAGAAGTAGAGCAGCGTGAAGCCGACGGTCTGGCCGCAGGCGATGGCCAGGGCCAGCAACATCCAGTCGCGGGTGCCCATGAGGCCCACGAAGACCGCCCACGCCTCGCCGTTGATGAACATCAGGACGGGCGAGGGGATGACCGCCAGGAAGGTCAGCAGATAGAACAAGCCGCCTCACTCAGCGGGGCAGGCGAACGGGCGGCCCATGGGGACCTCCGTGGTGGGATCCCAGGGCTCGGCGTGGAACGTGGTGCGCTCCGTGAGGGCCCCGAGGGGCGGCTGGTTGACCTGGCCGGCGGCGATGCCGCAGATGGCGTCGGGCAGGGTGGCGCCCGCCAGCAGGATGTCGGCCTGGACGGTGGCCAGGTCCGTCGAGATGGACAGGCCGGGCAGCCAGATCTCGAAGCGGCCGTCAGCCCCGACGGTGGTGGTGAACGTCGCCAGCGCCGGCGTGCCCGGCGAGGCCGTCACGCTGCGCAGCGCGCCGTCCAGGTTGGCGGAGCCGTCGACGCCGGCGGTGTAGATCATCGAGAGCCAGAGCTGCAGCGGGATGGCCCCGTTCACCTTGGCGTCCAGCAGCCAGTTGCCCGTCAGGTCGCGGGCCATGCTGTCGACGGCCGAGAGGTCCGGGGCGGCCGGGCGCGTGGGCCCGCCGTCGGGGGCCACGCCCATGTCGGGGGCGGGCGGCTCGACGTCGCCGGGCTGGGCGGCGCACTTGAAGGGCAGCGCCTGGTAGACGTGCTCGTAGTTCTTGTTGTCGGCCACCTCGTCGCCCACGCAGTCGCGCGGCTCGCCGTCCTCGACGGCCACCTTGCACACCCAGTCCTGGGGGACGTGGCGGAAGGCCGAGAAGCGGCTGCCGGCCAGATTCAGCGTCAGGGGGCTGACGACGCTGCCCTCGGCGTCGCCGCACCAGTTGTCGGGGCCGGTGCTGCGCGAGTTCATGATGACCCGCGCCTTGACCGGCTCGGCGGAGTTGAGGACCTCGGTGCCCAGGTCGAGGGGGTCGGCGATGAGCTGGAAGGTGCCGTCATCGTTGACGGTGGTGGTGGTCACGACCAGCGGCGGGCTGTCGCAGGTGCCGTAGCTGTTGCAGGTGCGGTTGTTGGGGCAGGGCGTGCCCGCGTCGCAGGCCACCGGCGGGATGTCCTGCCGCCACAGCCAGATGCGCGAGGTGTAGACGCGCGGGATCTCGCCCTCCACCGGCTCGCTGGCCGGCTCGAGCTCGACGATGAGGCCCAGGTCGATGCCGCCCTGCAGGAGGGCGTGCAGGAGCCAGCGGCCCGTCAGATCCTGGAGGGAGCCCCCCGTCTCGCCGTCCTGGCCCTCGGATCGGGCGCGGGCGGTGCGCTCGCGGAAGTCATCGTAGTCCTTGCGGGGGATGTCCTCGCAGGCGGCGAGGGACAGGGCCACCAGCCCGAGGCAGAGCGCTCTCACAGCGTCACCTCCAGATCGACGGTGAGGTACTGGCGGTGATCCGTGTAGAGGCCGTTCTGGGGCGGCCCCTGGATGCTGTTGGTCACCTCCACGTCCACGAACTCGTGCACGATGAAGCTCGTGGTCAAGGCCAGGTGCTCGCTGAGCTGGAAGCTGCCGCCCACGCCGATCTGCACCGAGTCGCTCTCGGCCAGGCCCGGCTCGTGGGTCTGCGGGGGCGTGGCCCCCGTCTCGTACTCCAGCCCACCGTGGATGACGACCGCCTCGGCCACCCGGAAGTCGGTGCGCAGGCGCGCGGCCAGGGTGTCCTCGAAGGCGCGCTCGATGCGCATCAGCACCGGGCGGTCGGGATCGTCCAGGTTCACGGCCTCCTGCTTGTCCATGCGCGACCAGCCGGCCCACTCCACCTCGCTGCGCAGCGTCATCCAGTCGGTGACGCCGATCTTCGCCGCGAGCCGAATGGAATCAGCCACTTGCAGCGGGAAGCGGGCGTTGGCCGTCGTCTCGTCGGCGGTGCCGAACTGGATGAACGACTTGCCCTCCACCTGGTAGTCGGCGCCCTGGTGCCACGTCACGGCGAAGGCCAGGTCGCGATCCACATCCCAGCGGGCGCCCACGACCCACGTCACCGCGAAGGCCTCGCCGTCCTCCAGCAGGATGCGGCCCTCGGCGATGCGGCCCTCGACGTCGCGCAGGGTGGTCGACTGGTCGGGGTTGCGGGCGCGGTTGAGGCTGAGGCTCACGAGGTTGAAGGCGGGGGCGACGCCCAGCGAGAGGCCGGTCGGCTTGTGCGTCAGGCCCACGGCCAGCGTCGGGGTGGCCACCACCAGGCGGGTGCTGATGGTGCCCCAGCGCTGGGGGCCGTCGAAGGCGCCGGGCTCGGCGGCCGAGGCCTCGGGGTGGCGGTTCCAGTTGGCCAGGCCCGCGCGGGCGATGTAGAAGCCGGCGCCCAGCCCGAGGCCAAAGTCCTCGCCCAGGCTCAGGGTGTACGACCCGGCGATGGAGGGCACGACGCCCCAGGCCTCCGTCGTCCCCTCGCCGCTGTTGTAGGGGGCCGTCTCCGGCGTCTCCCCGTTGGCCTCGACGGCGCGGTCGAAGGAGGCGTCGCGGTGGACGCCCCCCGCGTGCAGCGAGAGGTGCACGCCCTCCAGGGTGCCGAGGGCGGCCGGGTTCCAGTAGACGGAGAAGCCGCTCGCGTCGACGGCGGTGCCCATGAGCCCGCGGTAGCGCGCCGCCGAGAAGGGGTTGCCCAGGGCCGGCGACGCCGCGCAGAGCGTCGCCAGCAGGAGAGTTCCACGCGCCATCTTCGCCCCCGGCCGGTCGGTCCGCGGGATGGTAGCCGGATCTGCCCCGGGGGGCGACCCAACGACGCGTGGGGGCGAGAATTTCCGGGCCGGGGGTGGACCCGGGCCGGCCTACAGGCAGTCCTCGTCGACGCGGCCGTCGCAGTCGTCGTCGCTGCGGTTGCAGAGGTCGGGCACGCCGGGGTGGCGGTCGGGGTTGCGGTCGTCGCACTCGGCGCAGGCGGCGAAGCCGTCCAGGTCGCGGTCGAAGCCCTCGTCCACCCGGCCGTCGCCGTCGTTGTCGACGCCGTCGCAGACCTCGATGGCCGGCATCTCGCCGGGGCAGCCCTCGTCGACGAGGCCATCGCAGTCGTCGTCGTCCTGGTTGCAGATCTCCATGGCCGGCATGCAGCCGCAGCCCTCGTCGATCAGCCCGTCGCAGTCGTCGTCGTCCCCGTCGCAGGCCTCGGGGGTGTCGTTGGGATCGCAGTCGTAGCAGCCCTCGTCGGCGATGCCATCGCAGTCGTCGTCCACGCCGTTGCACTGCTCGGCCACCGGCAGGCAGTCGCGGCAGCCCTCGTCCACGCGGCCATCGCAGTCGTTGTCCCGGGCGTCGCAGAGCTCGGGGCGCGGCAGGCAGCGCGGGCAGCCCTCGTCCACCTGGCCATCGCAGTCGTCGTCGAGGGCGTTGCAGCGCTCGGGCACGCAGGCGTCGCAGCCCTCGTCCACGATGCCATCGCAGTCGTCGTCGACCATGTTGCAGACCTCCTCGACGGGGGTGCACACGGGGCAGCCCTCGTCGACCAGGCCATCACAGTCGTCGTCCACCCCGTTGCACCGCTCGGGCAGCGGCATGCAGATGGGGCAGCCCTCGTCGATCTCGCCGTCGCAGTCGTCGTCGATCATGTTGCAGATCTCTTCGGCGGGCATGCAGACGGGGCAGCCCTCGTCCACGAGGCCGTCGCAGTCGTCGTCCACCCCGTTGCACCGCTCGGGGGCCGGCACGCAGGCCGCGCAGTCCTCGTCGATCTGGCCATCGCAGTCGTTGTCGCGGCCGTCGTTGCAGATCTCGGCCACCGGCATGCAGACGGGGCAGCCCTCGTCGATCTGCCCGTCGCAGTCGTCGTCCACGCCGTTGCAGCGCTCGGGCGTCGGCATGCAGCCCACGCAGCCCTCGTCGATGATGCCATCGCAGTCGTCGTCGTCCCCGTCGCAGACCTCCTCGGCGGGCACGCAGACGGGGCAGCCCTCGTCGACGCGGCCATCGCAGTCGTCGTCGTCGCCGTTGCAGCGCTCGGGGGCGGGCATGCAGCCCACGCAGCCCTCGTCGATGATGCCATCGCAGTCGTCGTCGTCCCCGTCGCAGACCTCGGGGCTGGCGTTGCAGACGGGGCAGCCCTCGTCGACCTCGCCGTCGCAGTCATCGTCGACGCCGTTGCACTGCTCGGGCGTCGGCTCGCAGAGCACGCAGTCCTCGTCGATGCGCCCATCGCAGTCGTCGTCGTCGCCGTCACAGGCCTCGGGCGCCGGCATGCAGGCCGGGCAGCCCTCGTCGATCTCGCCGTCGCAGTCGTCGTCGACGCCGTTGCACTGCTCGGGCGTCGGCATGCAGCCCACGCAGTCCTCGTCGATGCGGCCATCGCAGTCGTCGTCGTCCCCGTCGCAGATCTCCGGGCTCGGGTTGCAGACGGGGCAGCCCTCGTCGATGCGCCCGTCGCAGTCCTCGTCGTCCCCGTCGCAGACCTCGGGGGTCGGCTCGCAGACGGGGCAGTCCTCGTCGATCTCGCCGTCGCAGTCGTTGTCCACGCCGTCGCCGCAGACCTCCGGCACCGCCACGCAGACGGGGCAGCCCTCGTCGATGCGCGCGTCGCAGTCGTCGTCCTCGCCGTTGCACTGCTCCGGGGCGCAGGCCGGGCAGCCCTCGTCCACGCGGCCGTCGCAGTCATCGTCGGCGCCGTTGCAGGCCTCCTCGCCGGGCACGCAGACGGGGCAGCCCTCGTCCACCCGCTCGTCGCAGTCGTCGTCGCGGCCGTTGCACTGCTCCGGGCCCGGGTCGCAGCGCACGCACTGCTCGTCGATGACGCCATCGCAGTCGTCGTCGAGGCCGTTGCAGCCGTCGTCCCCGGCCACGCAGGCCGGGCAGCCCTCGTCGATGCCGCCGTCGCAGTCGTTGTCGGCCCCGTCGCAGGCCTCGGGCTGGGCCACGCAGCCGTCGCACGCCTCGTCCACCAGCCCGTCGCAGTCGTCGTCGGCCTGGTTGCAGACCTCCACCGCCGGCCGGCAGACCGGGCAGCCCTCGTCCACGTTGCCGTCGCAGTCGTCGTCCTGGCCGTTGCAGCGCTCGGGCACGGGCTCGCAGAAGACGCAGGCCTCGTCCACGATGCCATCGCAGTCGTTGTCGGCCAGGTCGCACTGCTCGGGCCGCGGGTCGCAGGGCGGGCAGCCCTCGTCGGTCACGGCGTCGCAGTCGTCGTCGCGGCCGTTGCAGATCTCGGCGCCGCAGCCATCGCAGCCCTCGTCCACCCGCTGGTCGCAGTCGTTGTCGGCCCCGTCGCAGACCTCGGGCTCGGCGTTGCAGCCGGGCGCGCAGCCCTCGTCGATCTGCAGGTCGCAGTCGTTGTCCACGCCGTCGCAGATGTCCTCGCAGCGCGAGCACAGCTCCTGGTTGCAGTCGGCGCCGTCGCAGACCACGCAGCCCGGATCGAAGCAGTCGAAGTCGGGCACGCAGGCCTGGCCCGTGATCAGGCTCACCCCGCCGCAGCAGCCATAGCAGTCGCAGCCGGGGGCCGGGTCGCACTCCAGATCGTTGCCGGTGCCGCTGTCGCCGTCGAAGAAGCACTCCTCGAGGCAGCGCGGGTTCACGTTGTCGGGATCCGCCCCGATGCAGGCGTTGTCGCCCGGCAGGCAGGTGGGCCGGTTGCCGAAGATGGCCGGATCCTCGCTGATGTCGCAGGGGCTCACGCAGCCGGGATCGTTGCGATCGATGCGGCCATCGCCGTTGTTGTCGATGCCGTCGTTGCACTCGCCGTCGGCGCGCGCGTCGTCGCCGAACTGCTCCCAGAGCTCGTCGCGGCTGCGGGGGCCATCGCCCGGATCCACAATGTTTTCGCAGACATCGCCGATGCCGTTGCCGTCCAGATCCGTCTGGCCGGCGTTGGCGACCTGGGGGCAGTTGTCGCAGCCATTGCCCCACCCATCGAAGTCGTCGTCGGCGTGGTCGGCCACGTCGGGGGCCAGATCCGGGCAGGGATCCACACCGTCGGGCAGGCCGTCGCCGTCCGCGTCGGCCTGGTCGTCGCACACGTCGCCGCGGCCGTCGCCGTCGGCGTCGCGCTGATCGAAGTTGGCCAGGGCCGGGCAGTTGTCGCAGGCGTCGCCCACCCGATCGCCGTCGCCGTCGAGCTGTCCCGGATCGGGCACCGAGGGGCAGACGTCCAGGCGATCGATGATGCCGTCGCCGTCGGTGTCGGGATCGCCGCCGCCCTGGTCTTCGCAGGCGTCGCCCACGCCGTCGCCGTCCGCGTCCGCCTGGTTGAAGTTGGCCACCGCCGGGCAGTTGTCGCAGGCGTCGCCCACCCGGTCGCCGTCGCGGTCGAACTGCTCGGGATCCGGCGCGTCCGGGCAGATGTCGCGCAGATCCTCCACGCCGTCGCCATCGGCGTCCGGCGGCGGCGGCGGCGGCTCGCAGGCGTCGCCCTCCCCGTCCCCATCCGTGTCCACCTGGCCGGCGTTGGCCACCCGCGGGCAGTTGTCGCAGGCGTCGCCCACCCCGTCGCGGTCGCCGTCGAGCTGGGCGGGATCGGCCACGTCCGGGCAGCGGTCCCGGGCGTCCGGCACCCCGTCCCCGTCGCGATCCGGCGCGGGGGCGATCACGCAGGCGTCGCCCACCCCGTCCCCGTCGGCGTCCGCCTGGTCGGCGTTGGCCACCCCGGGGCAGTTGTCGCAGGCGTCGCCGATGCGGTCCCCGTCGCCGTCGAGCTGCTCGGGATCGGGCACCGCCACGCACAGGTCGCGGGCGTCGGGCACCCCGTCACCGTCGCCATCGGGCGGGGGCGGCGGCGGCTCGCACGCGTCGCCCTCCCCGTCCCCATCGGCGTCGGCCTGGTCGCCGTTGGCCACGGCCGGGCAGTTGTCGCAGGCGTCGCCCACCCCGTCGCGATCCGCGTCGAGCTGCTCGGGATCGGCCTCATCGGGGCAGCGATCCCGCGCGTCGGGCACCCCATCGCCGTCCCGGTCGGCCGGGGGCGGCGGCGGCTCGCAGGCGTCGCCCTCCCCGTCGCCGTCGGCGTCCGCCTGGTCGGCGTTGGCCACCAGCGGGCAGTTGTCGCAGGCGTCGCCGAACCCGTCGCGGTCCGTGTCGAGCTGCTCCAGCTCGGCCACGCCCGGGCAGAGGTCCTGGGCGTCGGGCACCCCGTCCCCGTCGCCGTCCGGCGGCGGCGGCGGCGGCTCGCAGGCGTCGCCCACGCCGTCCCCGTCCGCGTCGGCCTGGTCGGCGTTCGCCACGCCGCGGCAGTTGTCGCAGGCATCGCCACGGCCGTCGCGGTCCTGGTCGAGCTGTTCGGGGTCGGCCACGTCGGGGCAGCGATCGCGCCCGTCCGGCACGCCGTCCCCGTCGGTGTCCACCGGCGGCGGCGGCGGCTCGCAGGCGTCGCCCTCGCCGTCCCCATCCGCGTCGGCCTGGTCGGCGTTGGCCTGCAGCGGGCAGTTGTCGCAGGCGTCACCCACCCGGTCGCCATCGGTGTCGAGCTGCTCCAGCTCGGCCACCTCGGGGCAGAGGTCCACCCGGTCCGGCACCCCGTCCCCGTCGCCATCCGGCGGCGGCGGCGGCGGCCCGCAGGCGTCGCCCTGGCCGTCCCCGTCCGCGTCGGCCTGGTCGGCGTTGGCCACGGCCGGGCAGTTGTCGCAGGCGTCGCCGAACCCGTCGCCGTCCGTGTCGAGCTGCTCCAGCTCGGCCACCTCGGGGCAGAGATCCACCCGGTCGGGCACCCCGTCCCCGTCGCCATCCGGCGGCGGCGGCGGCGGCTCGCAGGCGTCGCCCTCCCCGTCCCCGTCGGCGTCCGCCTGATCGGCGTTGGCCACCTCGGGGCAGTTGTCGCAGGCGTCGCCGCGCCCATCGCCGTCCGTGTCCAGGTTGGTGGGATCCGCCTGGCCGGGGCACAGGTCGCGGGCGTCGGGCACCCCGTCGCCGTCCCCGTCCGGCGGCGCCACGTCGGCGCTGCACGCGTCGCCCACCCCGTCGGCGTTGGCGTCGGCCTGATCGGCGTTGGCCACCTCGGGGCAGTTGTCGCAGGCGTCGCCGCGCCCGTCGCCGTCGGTGTCGGTCTGCGCGGGATCGGCCACGCCGGGGCAGAGATCGCTGCGGTCGGGCACCCCGTCGCCGTCGCCATCGGGCGGCGGCGGGGGCGCGCCGCAGGCGTCCCCCACCCCGTCGCCGTCGGCGTCGGCCTGGTCGGCGTTGGCCACCTCGGGGCAGTTGTCGCAAGCGTCGCCGCGCCCGTCGCCGTCCGTGTCGGCCTGGCCGGGATCGGCCACCCCCGGGCAGCGGTCCTGGGCGTCGGGCACCCCGTCGCCGTCCCCGTCCACGATGGCCGCGGTGCAGGCGTCGCCCACCCCGTCGCCGTCGCTGTCGGCCTGGCTCAGGTTGGCCGTGCCCGGGCAGTTGTCGCAGGCGTCGCCGATGCCGTCGCCGTCGCTGTCGAGGCCATCGGGATCGGGCACGTCGACGCACCGATCCACCGGGTCGGGGATGCCGTCCCCGTCCCGGTCGGCGCAGACGTCGCCCACCCCGTCGCCATCGGCGTCGGCCTGGTCGCGGTTGGCGATGCCGGGGCAGTTGTCGCAGGCGTCGCCCGCGCCATCGGCGTCCAGATCGGCCTGATCGCGGTTCGGGATCTCGCGACAGTTGTCCGTCGTGTCGGGCACGCCGTCATCGTCGAGATCGTCGTCCTCCATGGTGAAGACGTCGGGCCGCAGGCCCACGTCCGCCGGCGGCGGGGCCGCGTCGACCTCCGGGGGCGGGCTCGCCGACCCCCCGCTGTCGCACGCCCACACCATCCCCAACACAAGAGCGAGCAGCGCCCAACGTGACATCATGCATCCAACCGGCAGCCACGACCCCGAGGCCTGCGTCAGCATAGCATGGCCACCGCCTGACTCCACGGGGGCCGCTCCCCAAATTTCAAGTCCTTGTTTTTGAACGACTATTCTGGCGCTCCCGACGAGGTCTGTTCGCCCGCCCCGCGCCGTGAGTCAGCGCCCACCGGTGGCATGATGTGTTACATGTAGCGTGCCTGCGCACCCATGCCTTCACGGGCCCCGAGGGGCTCCGCTCAGCGCCCCTCGCGCAGGTACAGGGCGAGGGCCCCGAAGCTCGCCGCGAGGGCCGCGGCCTGGCCGAGCAGGTTGGGCGGCAGGCCGGGGGTGGCGAGGCGCCGCGCGAACCGGCTCTCGGGCCAGCGCGCCTGGATCTGGGCGAAGAGGGGCTCCGCCTCGGCCAGCCGCCCCGTCTGCACCAGCGTGGCGGCGCGGCGATAGAGGGCCCGGGCCTCGGGCTCGGGCTCGGGCGCCGGCTTGCGCTGCCAGCGGTCCGTCGCCGGCGCCGCGCTCACCGCTGCGGCCGTCGTCGCCGGCGCCGTCGGGGCGGCCGCCGGGGCCACGGGATCGGCCCGACAGCCCGCCAGGGCCACCAGGATGACGAGGGGCCACCTCATAGCAGCTCCACCTCCGCCGTCACGCGCAGCTCGCCGGCCCGCTGGTGCACGCTCACCGCCGCCGCGCCGACGCGCCCGGCCAGCCAGGCGCCCGCCACGAACCAGGGCAGGAGCCCGTCGGCCTCGGCGCCGAGGACGGGCCGGATGGCGTCCATCACCGCCGAGCCATCGTGCGGCCGCCCACCGGCCTGGTTCAGCCAGGCCACCACCGGCGCCTCGACGTGCGCGGCCGCCAGGCGACCCGGCCCGACGACGCCGGGCCGGCCCGTGGGCGCCCCCGCCCGCGTCGTCACCCGCAAGACCTCCCCCTCCAGGGCGATGAAGGCGGCGGACACCGGCGGCAACCCTTCGATCTTCTTCACCTTTCCCAGGTCCACGCGCCAGCGGTCGCCGGCCTCGGGGGTGATGACCACCGCCCCCCGGGGCCCGGCGGGCAGCGCCGCCGCGAGGGCCGCGCGGGCCCGCGCCACGTCGGCCACCCCGAGCAGCAGCGTCGCGTCCCCCAGGGCCGGCCCCACCGCCACGGCGATCCGGCCATCCAGCGCGGCCGCGAAGGGGGCGGCCTCCGGCGTCAGGCTCGTCGCCTTCGCCAGCGCCGCGGGCGTCAGGTGCACGGCCAGCAGGCCCGTCGCGTCGGCCCCCAGCCGCCCGATGAGGGCGCCGTCCCCATCGCCGAACCAGCGCGCCGGCAGCAGCGTGCCCGGCCCCCGCGCCTCGATGAGCAGCCGGTCGGCCTCGACGCGGACCGTGACGCAGGCCCGCCCGGCCGCCGACCGCACCCGGATGAAGGCGTCCGCCTCGCCCGGCCCGCGGGGGCAGTCCGCCAGGGGCGCGGGCGGCGCCCCGGTGCGCAGGAACGGGGCCAGCGTCGCGGCGTCCGCCCCGCCGATGAGGCCCCCGTCGTGCAACACCAGCACCCCGTCGTCGGCGCGCCAGCCCGCCCGGTCCCCCACCTGCGTGGGCGTGCCCTCCCGCCCCAGCGTCGCCAGCAGCGCCTCCACCCCGGCCCGGTCGGCCACCGGCAGCCGCAGCAGCGGGCCGCCCGGGTAGCGCGCGTAGAGCAGCGCCCCGGCCGGATCGAGCCCGCTCTTCGCCTGCACCGCCGCGTCCAGCAGCCCCCACGGCGGCAGGCTGGCGTCCCCCACGACCTCCGCCAGCACCGGCAGCTCGGTGGCCTGCCGCAGCGCCGTCGCCAGGGGCGCCGTCAGCGCGTCGAGGCGGGGGATGATGACGACGACCTCGGCGTCGTCCGCGGCCGCCAGCCAGTCGTCGATGGGGTGCGCCGCCGCCGGCAGGGCCCCGAGCAGGGCCGCGAGGGCGAGGGCTCTCAAAGGCGTGGCCCCGGCTCGTCCGGCGCGTCCGGCCCGTCATCGCCCGCCTTCTTGCCGCGCCCGAAGAGGTCGCGCACCTGGTCCCAGAGCGCCCCGGCGCCGTCGCCGACGGTGGTGCCCAGGTCGCGCAGGGCCTTCATGAAGGGATCGTCCGAGTCCGCCACCGACTCGCGGTAGGCCTCCACGGACGCCGTCACGTCGGCGCGGAAGTCGCTGCCCTGGTCGCGGCGCGGGTAGTCCCCGGCCAGGATGGCCGCGTAGTCCCCCTTGTCGACCCAGCGCTTCAGCTCCGCGAGGCGCAGCACCGGGAACGGGTGCGTCTGGCCCAGCAGGTTGATGAACTTCAGGGCCCCGTCGCGCACGTCGCCTCCCGCCTCGTAGGCGGCGGCCTGCTCGACGAACGCGTCGACGTCCATCTCGTCCACCCGGCTGCCGCCGGCCATCTTCATGTGCACCCGCCAGGCGGCCGCGGGGTCTTGCAGGCAGAGCAGGCCCGCCCGATCCGACGAGAGCTCGGACTTGCGGTCCCACTCCTTGAGGGCCATCACCACGCCCGTCAGCAGCATCCCGGGCAGGCCGATGCGGGTCAGCATCAGCCGCAACATCAGGTGCAGCATGGTCTTGTAGAGCACATGGCCCGAGAGCACATGGCCCAGCTCATGGCCCAGGACGAAGCGCACCTCGTCGTCGGTGAGCAGGTCGAGGGTGCCCGAGTTGATGACGATGAACGGATCGTCCACGCCCACGGCGCCCGCGTTGACGATGGGGTACTGGGAGACGAAGAGCTGGGGCCGCTTCGGCGCGTCCAGGATGGCGCAGCACTCGGTGAACAGGGCGTGGACCCGCTTGAACTGGCGCGGGGTGACCTCCACCGCGTTGGCCAGGTAGAGCAGGCGCAGGCTGCGCTCCGAGACGAAGCCGAAGGAGCGCCGCAGCACCGTGTCGAAGCCCGGCACCTTGCGCAGCGCTTCGAGGGCGGCGCGATCGGCGGGGTGCTCCCAGGCCCGCGGCCCGATGCCCGGCAGCGTCACCCGGTCCGAGAGGACGTCAGGGGCCGGCTCGCCCTGGGGGGCGTCTCCCGCCGCCTCGAACACCGCCTTGATCGCATCATCAGAGTCCTGGGCCATCGTGCCTCCCTGCCTGGGTCGCGGTCAGACTAGAGCATCGTGCTGATCCCGCAAAGCGTCGTACGATGCCGGCAGGAGGGCGCGAGATTGCGGATGGTGGCCCTGGGACTGGCCGTGGCCGGCTGCACGCTGGCCGTCGAGGATCGCCTGGTCGACCCGGTGGTGCGCCCGGTCGAGGTGATCACCGACGCCCGCGCGCCGGACGCCGCCCGAGCCGACGCCGCCCGATCCGACGCCGCGCGGCCCGACGCGGGGCCGCCACGCGACGCGGGCCGCCCCGACGCCGCGGTGGTCGACGCCGCGCCCCCCGACGCCGCCAACTCCGATCCATGGGCCGGCTGGACGGAGCGCCGCTGCGCCACGGACTCGGACTGCCGGGCCCTGCAGGTCTGCGTGGAGGAGCGCTGCGTCGCCCCCGCCGACGCCGCCTGCGCCCGCACCTGCGCCGCCGTCATCCCCTGCCTCTCCGACTGCAACGCCGTGGCCACCGAGCGCGATCGCGCCTTCCAGACGGGCCGCTGCGAGGCCGCCTGCGAGAACCTCTCGCCCGACCCGGAGGGCGAGGTCGACTGCGCCTCGCTGCCCGACGAGATCACCGCTTTCTTCTGTGGTTCCGGGATGATCTGCACGCGCGCCTGCGGCGAGGGCGCCGAGGCCGACCTGCTGGCCTGCGCCGATCTGCCCGGCAACCGCTGCGACCTGACGTGCGTGACGGCCCCCCTGCCCTTCTGGCGCTGCGTGGGCGCCGCGTCCGTGGGCATGAGCCTGTGCGAGGCCCTCGGCGCGTGCGCCGAAGGCCCCTGAAGCCGCCCTACCGGCGGATGAAGCGCGTCGCGCGGCCGTCGGGGGTGGTGAGCCGCACGGCGTCCCCCTCGAAGGCCAGATCCAGGCGCTCCTCGCGGGGGGACTCCTCGGCCCGGGCCGTCGTGACGCGCAGCTCCAGGCCCTCGCTGGTGGGCAGGATCTTGTAGGTGCCCGTCCGCTCCTCCGAGCCCTGGCGCAGCGTGACGTCGCCCGTGGCCGTGAAGGTGATGGACAGCTTGTCGAGCAGCCCCCGGGCCAGCTCGATGGCCTCGAGCTGCTGGGGGCGCGGCAGCTTCAACAGCTCGGGATCCGTGGCGATCTGGGCGAGATCGGCCTTCCAGGTGCCGGCCAGCCGGGTGGCGGGATCAGCCGTCGGCGCCGCCGAGGCCGGGGCCGCGGCGGAGGCCGGCGCGCTGCGCAGCGTGGGCTCGGCCGGGGGCGGCGTCGTCGCGGCGTCCCGGCAGCCGCCAGCGGCGAGGAGCAGGGCAGTGAGGGCGAGGGCGCGGGCCATGGGATCCTCCAGTCGGGCGGGCGCTCAGTAGCGCCCCAGGGTCGGGGTCGGGCCCCGGCGCGGGAAGAGGAAGCGCAGGGCGGCGTCGCGGCGCTGGCCGTAGAGGGCCTTGCGCGCGGGCGTCCGCAAGCTGCGCTCCTGCTTCAAGAGGGCCTCCAGCTCGGCGGGGGCCTCGGCGTCGCCCGCCTGGATGCGGGCGACGAGGGCCGCCAGGAGGTCGGCGGGGGCGCTCTCCGGGGCGGCGGACGCGGGGGCGGCGGACTCGGGCGCGGCGGACTCGGGCGCTGCGGACTCGGGCGCGGCGGACTCGGGCGCGGCGGACTCGGGCGCCGCAGACTCAGGCGCTGCAGACTCGGGCGCCGCGGACTCGGGCGCCGCCGACTCAGGGGCGGCCGACTCGGGCGCCGCGGACTCAGGCGCAGCGGACTCAGGGGCCGCGGACTCGGGGGCCGCGGACTCGGGGGCCGCCAGGATCGGGTTCGCGTCGGGCGCCGCCGCGTCCGGTCGGGCCGCGTCTGGCTTCGCCGCGTCTGGCTTCGCGGCGTCCGGCCGGGCCGCGTCCGCCCTCGCAGCCACCCCGGCGTCCGGGCGACCGCCCGCCAGAATCGCTGTCGAATCAGGGACTTGCGGCCCACTCCCCTGAGCCAGCCAGATCACCACCCCGGCCGCCAGCGCCGCCGCGGCGAGGCCCGCCAGGAGGATGAGGCCGAGCGGCCGGGCCGGCGGCTCCTCCAGGCCCTCGCCCGCCGCGAGCGCGTCGATGGACTGCCGCAGCGCCTCGGCCATCTCGGCCGCGTTCTGGAACCGCGCCGCCGTCGTCTTCTCCAGCGCCCGCATCACCGCCCGCTCCAGCACGACCGGCAGCCCCAGGTCGGGGTCGAGGGCCGGCGGGGCCTGGGTGGTGTGGGCCTGGAAGAGCGCGATGGGCTTGCCCTGGAAGGGCGTGCGGCCGGCCAGCATCCGGTAGAGCAGCACGCCCACGGCGTACAGATCGCTCTGCGGGCCGGGGTTCTTGTGCCACTGCTCGGGCGCCATGTACGCCGGGGTGCCGACGATGACGCCGGCGGCCGTCTCGAGCGCCGGATCCCCCGCCATGTCCGCGGCGTCCGCGTGGCTCATCTTCGTGATGCCGAAGTCGAGCACCTTCACGCGGTCCTCGCCCATGGCGGTGCGGGCCAGCATCACGTTCTCGGGCTTGATGTCGCGGTGCACCAGGCCGAGCTCGTGGGCCTCGGCCAGGGCCTCCAGGATCTGCAGCGCGATGCCCGCCGCCCGGGCCGGGGGCAGGCGGCCCTCCCGCGTCAGGACGGCGAAGAGCGTCTCCCCCGCCACCAGCTCCATGACCATGAAGAGGGTGCCGCGATCCTCGCCGTAGTCGTGCAGCGAGACGGAGCGGTCGCCGCGCAGCCGCCCGATGGCCTTGGCCTCGCGGAAGAAGCGCGCCCGGACCTGCTCCAGATCGCCGTCGGCCTGGGCGCGGATGACCTTGACGGCCACGGGCCGCTGCACCGGCACCTGGATGGCGCGGTAGACGGCGCCGAAGCCGCCCTCCCCGATGACATCCACGACCAGGTACTTGTCGGCGAGGGCCGTCCCCAGCAGCGGGTCATCCGGCCAGCGCGCCAGGACGGCGGGGTCGAGCATGGCCTGCCCGTCCCGGGGGCACCGCAGCTCCGGGCCCTCCCAGGCGCAGGTGCGGCAGCGTCGAAGTGCCTGGGTTTGCTGGGTCAAGGGCCACCGCTCTACCGATCCTGCGCATGATAGACGTCACCCTGGCCGAGGCCAAGCGTGCCGCGGCCCCCCGGCCGCGGTAGAGTTGCCGGCGCACCGGGGAGATCCGCCATGCCCAGCTCTCGCGTCGTCCTCCTGGCCCTCGCCGCCGCCCTCGGCGCCTGCGAGGCCCCCTCCCCCTTCCCGCCCGCGCCGGTGGACGTCCTGCGCGCCCCCGTGGCCGTGCCGGGGAGCTGGGCCCCGCCCGCCGCCGTCCTCGCCCGGGGCGACGCCCAGGTGGTCCGCCGCGACGGCTCCCCCCGCATCGCCGACGGGGGCCGCTGCGCCAGCGACAACCCGTGGGCCTGCTCGTGCGTCCACCCGGCCTGCTCGGCGGGCCTGCCCGGCACCCTCGAGTTCGCCGCCTACCTGCGCCGGCGCTTCCCCCAGATCACCAGCGCCGGCGGCTTCGAGTGCTGCCGGCAAAACACCGGTGATACCGCGTACTTGAGCGTGCACAGCATCGGCCGGGCCATCGACCTGATGATCCCCACCGTGGGGGGCGACGCCGACAACACCGCCGGGGACGAGGTGGCCAACTGGCTGGTGGAGCACGCGGGCGAGATCGGCGTGCAGATCATCGTCTGGGACCGCGCGTCCTGGAACGGCTCCCGGGCGCCGGGCACCCGCATCCGGCCGTACGGCGGCCCCATCCCCCACATCGATCACCTGCACGTCGAGCTGAACCTGGACGGCGCCAACCGCCGCACGCCCTTCTTCCAGGGGCGCGACCCCGACGCCCCGGCGCGCTGCGAGCCGGCTTGCGATGGCACCGTCGTCGTCAACGCCGACTGCGACCGGGGGGACTGCGCGGCCTTCGGGGTGACCTGCATCGCCGATCCGGCCCCCCGCTGCGTCATCCCCGAGTGCCCGGCCCGCGGCGAGGGGGCCATCTGCCTGGACGAGCACCTGCTGCTGCGCTGCCGCGACGGCCTGCCCGACGGCGAGGCCGGCGACTGCGGGGCGTTCGGATCGTGGTGCTCGGCGGTGGGGCTGCCCGCCGGCCAGGCCCGGTGCGTGTTGAGCCTCTGCGTGCCGGGGCCGGACGCCGTCCCCACGGCCCACCGGCAGTGCCACATCCGGCCGGGCTACCTGCTCGACTGCCGCGACGACGGGCGCGCCGACGAGGTGGCCTGCGCGCCGGGGGAGATCTGCCGCGCCACCGACGACGGCGCCGCCTGCGGCCCGCCCGAGCCCGCCTGCCCCGTGCCGGCCACCATCCCGCCCCATGACGACCGCACCGTCTGCCTGGCCACGGGCGAGGTGGGCCGGTGCTTCAACGGCAACGTCTACAGCCGCGACGCCTGCGAGCCCGGCCTGGTCTGCACCGACGCCGACGGCCCCGCCCGGTGCGCGCTGCCGGCCTGCCTCGATCCGGGCGACGCCGACCGGCGCGTCTGCCTGGACGCCCACACCGTCGTCCGCTGCGACGCCTTCGGCGCGGCCGCCGATCGCCAGCCCTGCCCCGACGGGAGCGCCTGCGAGGACGACGGCCTGCACGCCCGCTGCGTGGGGCCGGACGTGCCGCTCCCCGACGCCGGCATCGCGGCCGACGCCACCCACGCCGCCGCCGACGCCGCCCCGCCCGCCATCGACGCCGCCCCGCCGGTCGACGCCGCCCAGCCGACGCCCAGCCCGACGCGGCCCCCCGACCAGCGCCCGCAGCGCCAGCGCCCAGGGCGGCTGCCAGGCCGCGCCCGGCGGCGGTGGCCCGTGGTGGCTGGCCCTGGCGGCGGTGGCCGTCATCCGTCGAAGGCGCCGGATCTAAAGGGGAAAGCAGCTATCCTCGCCGCACGACGCAGGGCTTGCCCTGGTCGCGGCACCACGCCCGCACCGGGGCCTCCAGCGCCGCCGGCACCACGAAGCGGCGCTCTCGGCTGACCTTGAAGCCGTAGCGCGACCGGGCCGCCCAGAGCGGGGCGCTGGCCTCGGCGAAGGGGTCGCCGTCGTGGTCCGCGGCCAGGTCGGTGGCCGCGAGCTCCAGGGTGCAGCAGAGCGCCGCGCGCTCGCCCGGGGTGCCCAGCTCGGCCCACGCGGCCGGCCAGGTCTCCGCGGCGTCGGCCCAGACCGGCCCGACGACGCCGCGCTCCAGCCGCTCGATGGTGAGGCCGGGCTGGTCGGCCAGGGCCACCCACAGGAGCTCCACGTCCAGGCGGGCCTGGCGGAAGACGAGGTCGCGCAGGGGCGCCGTCGCCGTGGCCACGTCGGCGTCGAGCTGCACCAGCCCCTTCGCCCCGGCCTGGGTGGCCGCCATCGTCACCCGCACGAAGCGGCCGCTGGTCTCCAGCTTGTCGAGGACGAGCAGCAGCGACGCCTCGTCCCCGTCCACGCGGCGCACCCGGGCGTCCACGGCCACCAGCGGGGCCAGAGGCCGGTCGACCAGCGCGCGGGCGTACCGGCGCCGGGCGAGCTGGCGGTGATCGATGGGCAGGCCGCGGGTCTCGGCGCGGGCCGCCAGGGTGGCCTCGTCCTCGAGCGTGGCCAGGGCCTCGGCGGCGAGGCTCTGGTCGCTCACCACCTGCTGCCAGTGCACGAAGCCGGGCAGGCCCGAGCCCGGGTCGAGCTCAAAGGGCGGCGCCAGCCCGCCGTGCACCGCGGGCGCCATGGCCTCGAGGTGGCTGGCGATGCGCCGGACGTCGGGCCACTGCTGACCGAGGCGGGCCCCCCGCAAGAGGTGCGACGTGACCGAGAGCCATGCATCCTTGTCCATGGGCGCAGTCTTCCCCAGGTGGAGGGCGGGGTCCAGGGGAGCCAAACAAGACGGCCCACGGGAAAGGTGCTAGACGGCAGTATGCGTGGGAGCCACCTCATCGCCTGCCATGACTGCGATCTGCTGCAGCAGGTGCCCACGGTGCCGGCGGGCGGCGCGGCGCGCTGTGGCCGCTGCGACGCCGTGCTCACGCGCGTCATCCCCCGCACCTTCGAGCGCACCGCCGCCCTCGGGCTGGCGGCCCTCATCCTGCTCATCGTCGCCAACGTTTTTCCCTTGCTGACGCTGGAGATCCAGGGGCGGCTGACCCATATGAGCATCGTGGCCGGGGCGTGGAACCTGTGGCTGCAAGGGGCCGACTGGCTGGCCGGGCTCGTCTTCGTGACGACGCTCATCGCCCCGGCGCTGCATGTGGGCCTGCTGCTCTGGGTGGTGCTGCCGCTGGCCGGTGGGCGCCGCGGGCCGGCGGGCGCGCGGGCCTTCCGCTGGCTGCAGTCCATCCGGCCCTGGAGCATGGCCGAGGTGTTCATGCTGGGGGTCCTCGTCTCGATGGTGAAGCTGGCCGACCTGGCCGTCATCGTGCCGGGCATCGCCCTGTGGGCCTTCGCGGCGCTCATCCCGGTGCTGGCCGCCTCCATGGTGACGCTGGACGCCGAGGAGACGTGGCGGACGCTGGCCCCGGAGGTGCCGGAGCCATGACGATGGCCATCGAGCGGCACCTGGCCACCTGCCACGCCTGCGGGCTGCTGCAGCGGCTCCCGGCGGGGCCCGGCCACCCGCGGGCGGCGTGCCCCCGCTGCGGCGCCGACGTGCACGCCCGCAAGACGAACAGCCTGCAGCGCACCTGGGCCCTGGTGGTGGCGTCCGTCCTGCTCTTCCTGCCGGCCAACCTGCTGCCCATCATGGAGGTCACCACCCTGGGCACGCCCCAGGCCGACACCATCATGAGCGGCGTGGTGCACCTGCTGGAGCACGGCTCCTGGCCCCTCGCGCTGGTGGTCTTCTTCGCCAGCGTGGTGGTGCCCCTGTTCAAGATTCTGGCGCTGCTGCTGCTGCTCATCACCGTGCAGCGCCAGAGCGCCTGGCGCCCCGTGGAGCGCACCCGCCTGTACCGCCTGACCGAGCTGCTCGGGCGGTGGTCCATGGTGGACATCTTCGTGGTCACGGTGCTCGCCGCCCTGGTGCAGGCCGGCGCGCTGGCCGAGGTGCGCGCCCAGGCGGGCGCCGTGTTCTTCGGCGCGGTCGTGGTGGTCACCATGATCGCGGCCGAGTCCTTCGATCCCCGGCTCATCTGGGATCGCCTGGGGAAGGAGACCCCACGCCATGAGTGAAGAGACGCCCGCGCCGGTGCCCGAGGCCCGCGTGCTGGAGAAGCGCCGCCTCTCGGTGGTCTGGGTCATCCCCCTCGTCGCCGCCCTCATCGGGGCGTGGCTGACGTGGAAGTCGGTCTCCGAGAAGGGGCCCGCCTTCAGCATCACCTTCCCCACCGCGGACGGCATCGAGGCGGGCAAGACGAAGATCCGCTACCGCGAGCTGGAGGTGGGCGTCGTCGAGTCGCTCAAGCTCTCCGACGACCTGACGCATGTGGTGGCCCAGGCCCGGCTCTCCCCGGGGCTCGACCGCTATCTCACTGAAAAGACTCGGTTCTGGGTCGTACGCGCCCGGGTGTCGGCCGGCCAGGTCTCGGGGCTGGGCACCCTGCTCTCGGGCGCCTACATCGGCATCGATCCGGTGCCGGAGGGGGCGGGGCGCCGCGCCTTCGAGGGCCTGCAGGATCCGCCCCTCGTCACCTCCCAGCAGGCGGGCACCCGCTTCTCGCTGCGCGCCCCCAGCATGGGCTCCCTCGACGTGGGCGTCCCCGTGCACTACCGGCAGGTCCAGGTGGGCGAGGTGGTGCGGACGCACCTCGAAGACGACGGCAGCTCGGTGACCATCGACGTCTTCGTCCACGCCCCCCACGACCAGCGCATCCGCACGACGACGCGGTGGTGGAACGCCAGCGGCTTCGACGCCACCGTCAACCAGGACGGCCTGCGCATCGAGACCCAGTCGTTCCTCTCCATGCTCATCGGCGGCATCGCCTTCGACACCCCGGCCGACGAGCCCGGCCAGGCCGTGACCCCCGAGACGGAGTTCCAGCTCGCCTCCACCCGCTCCGCCGCCGAGCGCCGCCAGTACAGCATCACCCGGCGCTACCTGGTGCGGTTCGATGGCTCCGTGAAGGGCCTCAGCCGCGGCTCCCCCGTGGAGTTCCTGGGCACCCGCATCGGCTCGGTGGTGGAGGCGAAGCTGCAGTACGACGCCGCCACCCAGACGTTCGAGACGCCGGTCGTCATCGAGCTGGAGCCCGAGCGCATCCAGGTGGTCGGCGGATCGCCCGAGGCCGTCCTCGACCGGCTCGAGGCCCTGGTGGACGAGGGCCTGCGGGTGCGGCTGGAGACGGGCAACCTGCTCACCGGCGGCATCCTCGTGAACCTGGAGCTGGACAAGAACGCCAAGAAGGCCGGGATCATCCGCACGGGGACGTACCCCGAGCTGCCCACGCTGCCCAAGCGCCTCGACGAGCTGGCGGCCAACGTGCGCAAGCTGGTGGAGAAGATCGAGGACATCCCGCTGGCCGACATCGGCCGGGAGTTCGAGCGGGCGCTGACCGCCCTGCGCGGCACCCTGGAGGAGAGCCGCGGCGCCGCCCGCCAGGCGAACGCCGACCTGCTGCCGGCCCTGGGCCGCACGATGGAGGAGGCCCGCGTCACCCTCACCGGGGTGCAGAAGACGCTGGAGTCCACCGAGAAGACCATCGCCGCCGCCGGCCGCCTCATGGGCCCGGCCTCGCCCACCACCGTGGAGATCCAGCGGCTCGTCGCGGAGCTGGCCGACACCGCCCGCAGCTTCCGCCTGCTGGCCGAGGCCCTGGATCGCAACCCCGAAAGCCTGCTCACCGGACGCTCGGAGCCGTGATGCGACGCCTCATCCTCGCCCTCGCCCTCGCCGGCCCGCTGGCCGCGTGCAGCAGCCCGCCGGTGCGCTACTTCGCCCTGCCCGGCCCCGCCACGGCTCCGTCGGCCAGCGGCCGGGCCCTCGTGCTGGGGCCGGTGCGCGTGCCCGCCTACCTCGCCCGCGCCCAGCTCGCGTGGCGCGTGGGCGACGCGGGCCTGCAGTTCGACGACAACGCCCGCTGGGGCACCGCCTTCGACGCCGAGTTCCTGCGGGCCCTCGGCGAGCACCTGGGCGCCGCCGCCGGCACCCTGGACGTGGTGACGTGGCCCGCCCGCACCGGCAGCCCGGACGCCCAGCGCGTGAGCGTGGAGGTGGAGCAGCTCGACGTGCGCGGCGACGGCCCCTGCCGCCTGCGGGCCCGGTTCGCCGTGCGCCAGGGCGAGGAGGACACCGTCGTGGCCTCGGGCATCGCCGACGTCCGCGCCCAGGTGGACGGCCCCGGCGCCGACGGCCTGGTGCGGGCCTACGGCGCGCTCGTCGCCGGCCTCGCCCGCGAGATCGCGGCGCGCCTCGCCCCCTGATGCCGCCGCGCCGCTGGCCCCGCCGCCTCGCCCTCGGGCTCGCCACCCTCACCCTGCTCGGCCTGGCCCTGGGTGAGCTGGGCCGCTGGTGGTGGCTGGCCGACCTCGCCACGCACTTCCGGGCCCAGGCCCTCGCCCCCGCCGGGCTCGCGCTGCTGCTGGCGCTCTGGGCCCGCCACCGGCTCGCCCTGGCGCTGAGCGCGGCCGCCGTGGCCTGGACCGTCGCCGCGGTGGCCCCGCTCTACCGGGGCGCGACACCCGCCCCCGCCGCCGGGACGCTCGAGCTGCTCGTCGCCAACGTGAACCGCAGCACCGGCGATCCCGCTGCCGTGGCGGCCCTCATCGCCGCCAGCGACGCCGACGTCGTCGGGCTGGTGGAGGTGGACGACCGCTGGCTGGCCGCCCTCGCCCCCGCCCTCGCGCGCTACCCCCACCGCCTGGCCGAGACGCGGGACGACAACTTCGGCCTGGCGCTCTACAGCCGGCTGCCGTTCCAGAGCGCGGCCGCCCTGCGCGACCGCCGCGATCCCCTCTTGCTGGCCACCGTGCAGGTCGCGGGCACCCCCGTGGGCCTGCTGCTCGTGCACCCGCCGCCGCCCGTCAGCGCCGACGTGGCCGCCTGGCGCGACGCCGCCCTCGCCGACTTCGCGGTGCTGCGCCGTGGCCTGCCCGCCCGCGTCGCCGTGCTGGGCGACCTGAACGCGACGCCGTGGTCGCGGCCCCTCGTCGCGCTGCTCGCGGCCGCCGATCTGCGGGAGGGGCGCGCCGAGGCCGGCGCGGGCCTCGCCCCCACCTGGCCCGCGCAACTGCCCGGATTCCTTCGTATTCCCATCGATCACGTGCTCGTCGGCGGCCCCATGACGCTCACGCGCTTCGCCCTCGGGCCCCCCAACGGCTCCGACCACCTGCCCGTCCGCGCGACGCTGGCGGTGCAGGCGGTTGCGCCCGGGGCCGCTGCTGGGTTGTGATGCGGTGGGGATGAGGCCTCTTGGGGGGACACATGGTGCGCGGTGCCTTCGTGCTGGCGGTGCTGGCCGCGGCGGGGTGTGACAGTGGCGGGGATGGCGGCGGCGAGGTCGTGATCGACGCCGGCGCGATGGCGGACGCGGCGGGCGGCGCCGGGGGCGGCGGCGGCGGCGGCGACATCGCGGAGCGCTACTGCGAGGGCATCGGCAACGCCAAGTGCGAGTACGTCTTCCGGTGCGTGCAGGGCGGCAACCGCAGCGTGGTCTTCGGCCTGGACGGCCCGGAGCTCTCCGACTGCGTGGACACCGAGAAGACGCGCTGCCTGGCCGACGTGCAGGACCGCGCCACGCGCGGCACGCTGCGGGCCCTCACCGACGAAGAGATCAGCACCTGCCAGACCCGCATGGCCGCCCTGGACTGCCCGCCGGGCACCCCGAGCGACTGGGTCACGATGTTCTACCAGTTCTACGCCCAGCGCTGCACCAGCGTGGGCCTCGGCAACGTGCCCGAGGGCCAGGCCTGCGAGCGCCGCACCGACTGCCAGAACCGCGATCTGCTCTGCATCGACGGGACGTGCAAGGCCGCCCGGCCGGCCGACATCCAGCAGGACTGCGTGGCCGAGGGCCGCGTCGAGGGCCGCCTGAACGCCGACGCGAGCTGCCCGGGCGAGGTCTGCGCCCAGGTCCGGGCCAACGATGACGACAAGCAGGGCATCTGCACCGCCGACTGCACCGAGGGCTTCGGCTGCCCCTCGGGCGCCTACTGCCTGCAGACGTCCGGGGCCACCGGCGTGCCCTCGTGGTACTGCACCTGGCCCTGCGCCCAGGATCGCGACTGCACCAACGGCTTCGAGTGCATCCCCGTCGATCCCGAGGACGCCGAGGGCGCGAAGCACTGCGGCGCCGCCAACCCGCCCGAGTGATCAGGCGGCGTCCGCCGCCTCCCCGGCCAGCACCGCCAGGCCCAGCGCCGCGGTGATGTGCGGCCAGGCCGTGCTCACCGTCGCCGACCAGCCGAAGATGACGGCCTGCGCCGCGGGCCAGCTCAGCGCCCACGCCACGGCCAGCAGGGCCCCGCTCGCGAGCCGCCGCCGGGGCGCCTGGCGGGCCAGGGCGGCGAGCAGGGCGCCGGCGACCAGCAGCCCCACGGCGAGGCGCTGGGCCAGGGGCGCGGCGCCCGGGCCAAGCGCCTGTCCCGCGAAGAAGACGCCGGCCCAGCCCGCCAGCACGACGAGCAGCGCGCCGAGGCCGAGGAGCTCCACGGCGGCCGCGGCCCACGCCAGGCGGCCGCCGTCCCGCCGGGCCCGGACCGCCGCGCCGGCCGCCGCCAGCCCTTGCCCCACGCCGCCGGCGACGGCCACCACCGCGAAGATCCAGCGGTCGAGGCCGCCGCCCAGGAGCCCCTCCAGCGCGGGGCCGAGGGCCACGGCGAGCAGCGCGAGGCCGCGCGGCTCCACCGATCGACGCGAGAGGGGCGTTGTGCTGGGCATCGAACCACGGTAGCACCTCCTGCGAGGGGGGGAAGTGATGGTGCGTGCACACTGGCTGGAGGGCGCCGGCGGCGGCCTGATCGCGCTCGCCCTGGCGGGCTGCCCGGGGGACTTCCCGGCGCGACCCAACGGCGACCTGTCCACGGTGGACGCCCGCGTCGACGCCCGCCCGCCGGCGGACGCCGCGCCGGCCTCGGACGCCGGCCGCCCGATCGACGCGGCCCCGCGCCCCGACGCGCGGCCCCCGCCGACGCCGCCAGGCTGGACGCGGCGCCCCGCCGGCGGACGCTCGCCCACCCGTCGACGCGGCCCCGGACGCCGACCGCCCGCGGGATCGGGGCGTGGTCGACCCGCCCCCGGACGCGGGCCGCCCGGACGCCGGCCGCCCGGACGCCGGCCGCCCGGACGCGGGCGACGTGGACGATCCCCCCGACCAGGGCCCCGACGCCGGCCTCGACTGCGAGCCCCTCGCCTGCTACACGGCCAACGGCGAGGCCGCCGAGAGCCCGTGCGCCGGCCAGCCCCAGGCCGCCTGCGGCGATCAGACGCACCGCCTCTGCGAGTGCGGCCAGCGCGACCGGCTGTTCCTCTTCGACGCCAACCCGGGCTCCGGCCGCGGGGTCGGCGCGGTGGACTACATCTCCCAGCCGGGCGCCGGGGACGGGCCCGACTACCGGCTGGGCGTGGGCGAGCTGTGCCTGGTGCCCGACGAGGACTGCGCGGGCCTGCGGGCCTGCCGCAGCCACCGCGTCGTGCGCTGGACGCTGCCCGAGCGCCTCGTGGGGGCCCAGGTCCTGACCGTCTTCAACCACAACGGCTGCGGCAACCGCAACCGCATCGTGGCCGACATCGCGCTGGTCTGGTAGACCAGCAAGCGGCTGAAAACAAAGAGATTTCCCGAGATCGCCCGGCCCCGTCAGGCCTCGGCGGCGGCGGGCTCCGTCACGATGTAGTGGGTGCCGCGCTTGCTGCCCCGCTGCTCCAGGCGGCCCGACTCCACCTCGTCCTGCAGCCACCGCCTTGAGCGGGCGGGGCTCCAGCCCGTCGCGTCGCGGACGTGGGTGTTGGTGATGCTGGCCCCCGGCCGCAGCATGACGCCGAGGGCGGGGGGCACGTCGCCGCGCACGCCCGTCGCCACCGGCTCGGCGGCCGGCCGCTCGGGCCGCAGCTCCAGGGGCGGCAGCGCGTCGCCCTCCCCCCCGAACACCGCCTCCAGGTCGGCCCGGCTCAGCGTCTCGATGACCAGCCGGTCGGCGTCCACGGCGGCCGCGAAGAGCGCCCGCTTGCGGGCCTGCAGCTCCAGGATCTTCTCCTCGACGGTGTCGCGGGCCACCAGCTTGTAGGCCATCACCGGCTTCTCCTGGCCGATGCGGTGGGCGCGGTCCGTCGCCTGGTCCTCCACGGCCGGGTTCCACCACGGATCCAGGTGGATCACGTGATCGGCCCCCGTGAGGTTCAGGCCCGTGCCGCCCGCCTTGAGGCTGATGAGGAACACCGGCGGCCCCTCGGGGTCGTTCCAGCGGTCCACCAGCTCGGCCCGGTCGCGGGTGCGGCCGTCGAGGTAGAGCCACGTCCAGCCCCGCGACTCGAGCCGCGGGATGACCTGGCGCAGCAGCGACGGCCACTGGGAGAACACGAGCGTCCGGTGGCCGCCCGCCACCAGATCGGCCAGCGTCTCCTCCAGCAGATCCAGCTTGGCGGCCTCCTCCACCTCGTCCGCCTCGGCGAAGGGCAGCAGGGCCGGGTCGCAGCAGGCCTGGCGCAGGCGCATCAGGGCCTCCAGCACCGAGAGGCTGGCCCGCTTGAGCCCCACCTCGGCCACCTTGGCCATCACCGTCGCGCGGCACGTGGCCTTCACGCGCTCGTACAGCGCGCGCTGGGCCGGCCCCAGCTCGCAGTAGAGCGTCTGCTCCTGGCGGGGCGGCAGCTCCGTCGCGACCTCCGACTTGAGGCGCCGCAGCACGAACGGCCGCAGGCGCCGCCGCAGGGTGCGGGCCGCCTCCAGGTCGCGGTCGCGCTGGATGGGCAGGGCGAAGTCGCGCTGGAAGGCCCCCGACGAGCCGAAGTACCCGGGCATCAGGAACTCGAAGATGCTCCAGAGCTCGAGCAGGTGGTTCTCGAGCGGGGTGCCCGTCAGCGCCAGCCGGTAGCGGGCGTCGAGGGAGCGCGCGGCCCGGGCCACCTGGCTGTGGGGGTTCTTGATCTGCTGGGCCTCGTCGAGGACCGCGTAGCACCAGCTCCGCCCGAGCAGCCGCGCGGCGTCCAGGCGCAGCAGCGCGTACGAGGTGATGACGAGATCGGCGCCCTCCAGATCGTCGCCGCGATCCGGCCCGTGGTGCACGACGACCTTGAGGTTGGGGGCGAAGCGGCGCGCCTCGGTGGCCCAGTTGGGCACCACCGACGTGGGCGCCACCACCAGCGACGGGTGCGGCTGCGGGGTGGCGTGGGTGTCGGCCAGCACCGCCAGGGCCTGCACCGTCTTGCCCAGGCCCATGTCGTCGGCCAGGCAGCCCGCGAGCCCCTGGCCGCGCAGGAACCGCAGCCAGCGGTAGCCGGCGAGCTGGTAGCTGCGCAGGTCGGCCTCGAAGGCGTCGGGGGGCGGGGCGTCGGGGATCCCCTCGAAATCATGCAGCTTTTCGAGGAGATCGCGCCACGGGGCCGGCCCCGCCTCCTCCACCGGCAGCTCGGCCAGCAGGGGCACGGCGTAGCCCGGCAGGCGCCCGCCATGGGACGCGCGCAGGGCCTCGAGCTGGCGCGTCGCGCGGCCGTGGCGCTCCAGCCACTCCTCGGGCAGGCGGGCCAGGGTGCCATCGTCGAGGCGCAGGTAGCGCCGGCCGGCCAGCCAGCTCGCCAGCACCGCGGCGGCCTGCACCTCGCGGCCGTCCACCTCGAAGGCCACCCGGGCGTCGAACCAGTCCTGGCCCGAGGGCAGGCGGACGTTGGCCTGCAGCCGGCCCGCCACGCGGTGCCGCGTGAGATCCACGTCGCCGAAGAGGCGGAAGTCGGGGCCGAGGGCGTTGGGGCCATCGAGCAGGAAGTCGAGGGCGGCGTCATCGCGGAGCAGCGTCGGCGCCGAGCGGCCCAGCACCTCGTGCAGGCGCCCGGAGAGCGCGGCCTCGCGGCTCGGCTCGCGGGCCAGCAGCGCGCCGGAGAGATCGAGGTAGGGCCGCGGATCCCCGGCCTCCACCACGGCCGTGTCGGCGCCGCGCCGGTAGCCGAACGACAGCGAGACCTGCAGGGCGTCATCGCCCTCGGCCAGCATCACCCGGGCCTCGACGCCATCGGCCACCAGGGCCGGGGGCAGGCGCGCGCTCAAGAGCTCCAGCCGCACGCCGCACCGGCGCACGAACTGGTCGAGGAAGCGGCCGGCGTCCGCGGCGGGCACCCGGGGCAGCGGCGCCAGCAGGACCTCGGGGGCGATGCCGGCGGCGAGGGGCTGGAAGACGTCCTCGGCGGTCACCACGTAGCCGGGGCCGATGGGGTAGACCTCGGCGACGGGCTCGGCCCAGGCCAGCAGCAGGCCGTCGTCGTCATCGGTGACCTGGAGCGTCGGCAGCAGGGGCCGGGCGTCCACGTGCAGGCGCGTCTCGCCGTAGAAGAGCTCGGGCTGGGCCAGCAGCGCGGCCATGGCCTCGTTGCGCAGCTCGGCCTGCAGCCGCACGAGCTGGCCGTCCGGGCCGCGGGGCAGCAGGCGCGACAGGACCTGCAGCGTCTCCACCGCCCGGTGGAAGGTGCGATCCGCCTCCGTCAGCGTGGCGACGGTGGCCTCCAGCTCGGCCAGGGTGTCGGGCACCGCGCCGGGGCGCAGGGTGCGGCCATCCTTGCGCGACAGGCGCACCCGCTCGCGCTCGACGGGCACGAGCGCGGGGCCGGCGCCGGCGGGCTTGAGGCGGTAGCGCAGGTAGCCCGGGGCCGGGGGCTCGCCCTCCGGCTCCTGGAAGAGCAGCGGCTCCAGGGCCAGCGACCAGGCGGGCTGGTCGAAGAGGGGCCGCATCCGCGGGATGTTCCAGGCGTGGACGAGCAGCGCGGTGGCCACGTGGACGCAGCGCGCCGGCACCATGGGCGTGCAGTCGCAGCCCCAGGTGGCCTCCACCGGGAAGTCGGGCCCCTGGTCCTCGCAGTTGACCACGGCCGCCTGGCCCACCCACCACTCCGTCGCGTCCCGGGGGGTGAGGGGCACCACCGGCGGGATGGGCCGCAGGATGCCCACCTCGGCGGCCCACTCCGCCCCCAGACGGCGCAGCACCGCCGCGACCCGCGGGGGCGTCATGAACTCGGGATCGGGCCGGCTGAGGGCGGACAAGGTTCCTCGGCGCGAGACGAAGGTCCCGGCCGCGGGGGCGCCGGGGAGAAGGGTACACATAGCCGAAGATGACGGGCGGGGCAATCGCGGGCGCGGAGAGGCCGCCGCCAAACCCACCCAACCTGCTGATTTTCATCGACAATGTGCCCGGCAGCCGCCTGCGCCGGGGGCCGGGTCACGGCAGGGCGTAGGCGCTGAAGAAGGTCCAGAGCGGGTTGACGATGGCCAGGGGGTGGTTGTCGCCGTTGGGGTACTGGTGGCCCAGCCCGCCGATGACCGAGAAGAGGAACCGGCCGCCCCCCTCGGTGAACTCGTACTGGGCGACCGTCCGCTGGCCCACCATCACCTGCTGGAAGCTGTAGGTCGTGCCCAGGCCCAGCAGCGTGAGGTAGCGGCCCGTGATGTTCGCGAAGGCCGGTAGCGCGGCCAGGGACTCGTCGAGGGGGATGCGCTGGCCGGGCGGCACGAAGCGATCGTCCGTCTCGCCGAGCGTCAGGGCGAAGGGCACCTGCCGCGGCGCCGGGGGCGTGTCCACCGCCAGCAGGCCGGCGGCGGCGTGCAGGGCCGCGAAGACCTCGGAGCGCTCCGCCGCCAGGCGCGACGTCATGCCCCCGCCGTTGGAGAAGCCCGAGGCGTAGATGCGCTTCGCGTCCACGGCCTGCCGCGCCTCCAGATCGGCGATCATCGCGTCCACGAAGGCCAGGTCGTCGGCCAGCGGGTGATCGGCCTCGGCGCGCTGCATGGGCCCGAGGGCCGCGATGTCGGCGGCGCTGCACAGGGGCAGGTCGTCGCCCACGCGGCCGGACGACCACTTCGTCGTCACCTTGCGCTCGCCGGCGTCGTCGTAGTCGCCGTCCTGGTTCTCGTCCTCGAAGAAGCAGTGCACGAGGGCGGTGGGGAAGACGGCGATGAAGCCCTCGTCGTCCGCCTTCTCGCGCCAGCCCGAGATGTTGAAGAACTTCTCCCCGTCGCCGCTGGTGCCGTGGAACATGAAGACCACGGGCACGGGGGCGGGGCCCTCCGCGGCCTCCGGCACGTAGACGATGAAGCTGCGCTCGGCCCCATCGACGTCGAGCGTCCGATCGAAGCGGCCGGCCACGTTCTCGACGGCGGCGCCACCGGCCCCGCCCGCGCCGCCGGCCCCGGCTTCACCGCCCGCGCCGCCCGCCCCGCCAGCGCCACCGCCGGCCCCGCCGCCATCCACCACCGCGGCGTCCGCGGCGTCGTCGTCGCCGTCCGCCGAGTCGCACGCCACCACGAACCCGAGCGCCAGCAGCGCCACACCCATCGCCTTCATGCGTCACCTCCAGAGAGTCGCTGAGAGGGCATTCGCCGTGGGCGTCCGCGACCTGACAGGCGACGACAACCCATGGAAATCACTAGAAGTTCGAGACGACGGGCGCGCAGGTCGACACCCCGGCGCCCACGATGCGACGGCCGGCGTCCGCCACCACCACCTCGGTGCGGCCGTCCACCGGGTTGAACCGCAGGATCTGCGAGCTGGCCACGCCGCCCGCCGCGCCCTGGGTGCTGATGAAGACGTAGTACCGCCCGCCCCAGTGGGCGAAGGCCCAGCCCGCCGGCTGGCGCGGCAGCGGCGGCAGGTCCCAGCGGTCGACGGCCCGGGCGGTGCGCTTGTCGATGCGGGCGACGCTGCTCTGCAGGCCGGGGGTGTAGGCCCAGAGCTCGCCGTTGGCGTTGCCCGTCAGCTCCGCCCCGTACTCCCCCGGGGGCATGGGGCCGATGGGCGTGAGCGCCACCGTGCGCGGGTCCACCGCCGCCAGCGTCCCCCGGCCGAAGCTCTCCACGGCCCCGCCCGTGAGGTACAGCGTCTCCTCGGGCCGCCCGGGGGTGTCGGTGACGAAGCTCATGCCGAAGAGCTCGAAGCCCTGCTCGCCGCGGCGGAACGTGCTCGCCCGGCAGCTCGCGTCGTGGATGTCCACCCAGAAGATCTCGCCGCTGCTGTAGAGCACCCAGGCGCGCCCGCTGCGCTCCACGGCCATGGAGAACGGGGTGGCCTCGCCGCGGCTGAACTCGGGCCAGGCGTTGCCGGCCGGGCAGCGCAGCGTCCCCACACGCCGCAACTCCTCGGTGCGGGGATCGAACGAGAGCAGCGTGTCGTCCACGTCGACGACGTAGATGAGCTCGCTGCCCTCGGCGCAGTCGTCGCGGCAGGCCCCGTCGGCGCAGAGGCCCGGCGGGCAGGTGCGCACGACGTCGCCGCGGGTGCCGTCGGGGCGGCAGGTGTAGACGGTGTCGCCGTCGCAGAACGCCGGCAGGGCCGGGTCGCAGGCCACGCAGCCCACGCCAGGCAGGCAGGCCTCGCCCCCGCCGCAGACGTCCGCCTCGACGAAGCGGCCGCCCTGGCAGACCTGGAACACATCGCCGAGGCAGGTGCTGGTGCCCTCGGGGCAGCCGCCGACGCCGGCGTCGAGGAAGAGGAGCCCGCCCTCGTCAGCGGGGTCGCTGGCGCAGGCGGCGAGGAGGAGGAGCGGGAGGAGGCGGCGCATGGGGCCATGTTCGGCCCCGCCCCGCCTGGGAGTCAACGCGCGGCGCGGCGCCGGCGCAGGAAGATCAGGCCCAGGAGCAGCAGGCTCCAGGGGTTGCCGTCGCGGCGGCCCAGGTCGCAGTTGCAGTCGTCGCTCGGGGACGAGCCGGCCACCATGCCGCCGTCGCCGCGGATGGTGCCGCCGTCGGGCCGGCCGTCGCCGCCGCCGCCGCCCGCGCCGTTCTCGCCGGGCACGCAGGTGCCGTCCTCGCAGACGGTGCCATCGGGGCAGTGATCCTCGACACACGCGCCGAAGAAGCACATGGCGAAGCCGGGGCACTCGCCGTTCTCGCAGGGCGGCGAGCAGGCGCCGCAAGCGCAGACGTCGGCGCCGTCGCACAGATCGCCCTCGTCCAGGCGGCCGTCGCAGTCGTCGTCGTAGCCGTTGCAGACCTCGGCCCGCGGCGACTCGTCGCCCACGCAGTCGCCCCACTGGCTGCCGGCGCAGGTCTGGGTGCCGGTGCTGCAGATGCCGACGTCGGTGCCGCAGGGCTGGGTCTGGCCGTCCACGCAGTCGCAGCCGTCGTCGATCAGGCCGTTGCAGTCGTCGTCGCGGCCGTTGCCGCAGTCCTCGGCCTCGGGGCCGCGGGCGGAGCAGTCCGTCCACATGCCGGCGCGGCACTGCTGGATGCCCTGGCCGCAGGCGGTGTCACAGGTGCGCTGGACGTTCTCGTCGATGCGGCCATCGCAGTCGTCGTCGAGCTGGTTGCAGTCCTCGGCGATCAGATCAGGCGCGTCGCAGCCCTGCCACTCGCCGTCGATGCAGGTCTCCTCGCCGGGGCCGCAGGCCGTCTGGCAGCCGCGCAGCATGCCGTCGACGATGCCATCGCAGTCGTCGTCCACGCCGTTGCAGGTCTCGGGGTCGGGCTGGACGCCGCCCTCGCAGCCGCCCCAGGTGCCGTCGGGCAGGCAGCGCTGGTTGCCGGGCCGGCAGCGGCCCCGGTTGTCGCCGCAGGCGCGGGAGTCGCCGGGCTGGCAGTCGCAGCCCTCGTCCGTCACGCCATCGCAGTCGTCGTCGCGGCCGTTGCAGGCCTCGTCGCCGGGCACGGGGGCGTTGCAGCCCTGGAAGCGCCCGTTCTGGCACGTCTCGCGGCCCACGCCGCACGCCGTGGCGCAGTCGCGGGTGATGGCCTCGTCGGTGCGCCCATCGCAGTCATCGTCGCGGCCGTTGCAGGCCTCGGCCTGGGCGTTGGGCGCCGAGCAGTCGCCCCACGCGCCGTTGAAGCAGATCTCCTGGCCCTCGCCGCAGAGCCCCTCGCAGCCGCGGGCGAGCTGCTCGTCGGCCCGGCCATCACAGTCGTTGTCCTGGCCGTCACAGACCTCGTCGGCGATCTGGCGGACGATGGCGTCCAGGAAGGCCCGGAGCTGGTCGGCCTGGCTGGCCTGGTAGTAGCAGACCTGGTTGGCGTTGGGGTTGGCGGCGTTGGGATCGCAGCCGGGCCGCGTCGTGCCGGCGCGGATGGCGGCGCGGTGCAGCGTGCGGGCGTCCGTCTGATCGCCGAAGCCCACGACGTACGTGGTGATGCCCATGTCGGTCAGGCGCCCCACCCGGTCGGGGATGAGGTTCTGATCCTCGGGCGTGCAGCTCTGGCTGCCATCGGGCGCGACGTTCAGGCCGCAGCACTGGTAGCCGTCGGTGATGAGGATGACGAAGTTGCGGCGGCCGGCCTGGCGCAGCGGCCGGTAGTTGCTCGCCGCCTCCAGGGACTGCCACGTCGGGGTGTAGGAGTGGGCGATGCCGTTGGGCCAGGCCAGGGCCCCGTTGATGGCGTCGGTGGTGTTCGGCGCGATGTCCACCACCACCTCGCCCGTCGTGCAGCGCGGCGTCAGCGGGGCGCACCCGGCGTTCTGGCCGTTGTAGTCGCAGGCCCCCACCTGCCCGACCACGCCGTTGGCCCCCGAGCCCGAGGGCCCCGGGTAGATCATCAGCCCGAAGTGGGCTGCATCCTCGTGATCATTGAGGATTCCGGCCGTCGCATCCCGCGCGATGTCCCACTTGCGGACGTCGCCGATGCGGCCGGTGTACATGCTGATGGACCGGTCGAGGACCAGCAGGACGCCCGGAAACTCGCAGGCGGGCTGGGCCTGCGCCGCGAGCGGCGCCGCCAGGGCAGCCAGGACCACGGACCAGAGCGAAAGATGACGCACCACGATGCCTCCCCCAGGGCTGAACGCGGCGCACTCTTCCATCGGGCGCCCGGCAATTTCAACCGGGATTGCTGCCCCCGTCGGCCGCGGCGGCCGGGAAGTCGCCCGCCAGGGCGATGGCCATGCCCGTGGGCAGACACACGAGGCTCACCGGCGACCCCTCGACGAGGCGGTCATGCACCGCCGCCGAGGCCGTCAGCGTCCGGGCCCCCGGGGCGTCGGGGCGCAGGCTCTGCTGGCCGTCGGCGAAGAGCGTCCAGACGCCCGACACCTCGACGGCCAGCAGGTGGCGGGTGCGCTTCCCCACCTCCTCGCGCGCCTTGCGCTGCAGCACCCCGTCCACCCGCAGCGGCGGCGTGCGCAGGACCTTGAAGCCGCGGCGGCTCGACAGGAACCCCGCGATGACCCCGGCCGCGGCCACCCCGCCGCCGATGGCCAGCGAGCCCGTCACCGAGCCGACCAGCAGCCCGCCCAGGCCCCCGGTGGCCGTGAAGGCCAGCCCGAAGAACAGCCGCGACAGCCCCGCGACGCGCAGATAGCCCCAGGCCGCTCGGTGCGCCGCCCGCCCGTCCATCGCTTCGACTCCCGTGTGCTCGCCCGGCATGGCGCTCTCTTCCGACCGTGATCGCGGCGGAGGCTACTGCGGTTGGCGGCTGGCGTCACGGCCTACTCCGTCACCACCAGCCGCTCGATGAGCGCCAGCGCGTCCACCCGCAGGCGGCCCGGCCGCGTCTTGTCGGCCATCCGGTACACCACGTCGACGGCCCCGCCGAGGTTGAGCCAGGCGCGCCGGTCCCAGGAGATGTCGAAGCCGTACTTCTCGCCCCCGCCCAGGTTGATGCTGCCCCCCTCGGCCCGCTCGCCCGCGCCGTGGAAGAGCTCGACGCCCCCCCCGATGGCCACGCCGTCGGCGTCCGCGCGGGGATGGAAGCGCAGCGCGCCGCCCACACCGTCGCGGTGATCCACGCCCGGTGGGGGGTCGATGCCCCCTGGCGTCACGTAGACGTCGCAGCCGAAGGCGAGGCCCGCGAAGACCTCGCCCTGCACCACCGTGGCGGCGCCGCCGACCACCAGCACGTCGGCCACCCCCGAGCCCGCCACGATGGGCAGCCCCGCCGTGAGCTGGACGGTGCCGCCCGTGCCGCGATCCTCGATCCAGGTGGGGCCGAGCTCGGCGCGCAGCAGCGAGCCGCAGCCCACGAGGCCCAGCGCGGCCGCGATCAGGGCGGCCGCGATCAGGGCGGGCCTCACTCCGTCACCACCAGCCGCTCGAGGAGCGCCAGCGCCCCCACCCGCAGGCGGCCGGCCTGGTGCTTGCCCGCCGGCCGATAGCCCACGTCCACGGCGCCGCCCACGTTCACGAAGCTGCGCCGATCCCACGAGATGCCCAGGCTGCTCTTCTCGCCGCTGCCCAGGGACAGGTAGCCGCCGTGGCCGCGCTCGCCCTCTCCGTACACCAGCCCCAGCCCGCCCGCGTAGGCGAAGCCGTCGGTGTCGACGAGCGGGTGGAACCGCAGGGCGCCGCCGAGGCCGTCGCGGGTGGCCACGCCCCGGGGCTGGTCGACGCCCCCCGGGGTGATGGTGGCGTCGCAGCCGAAGAAGAAGCCAGCCAGCCACTCCCCCTGCACCAGCGACGCGCTGCCGCCGACGACGAGCACGTCGGCCAGGCCGTAGCCCGCCACGATGGGCAGGCCGGCCGTGAGCTGGACGGTGCCGCCGGTGCCGCGGTCTTCGATCCAGGTGGGGCCGGCCTCGGCCCGCAGGAGCGAGCCACAGCCGGGGAGGAGGGCGAGGGACAGGAGGAGGAGGGTGCGCATGGGGGCCCTTCTACGGTCGACCGGACGATTCGATCGGCCGCGGTCCGACTCGAGCGTCCATCGCCCAGAATATCAATTGAAATCAGTGACATACCACGTCCAACAGCGCAGGCCGTTCAGGCACGGGCACCGCCGCGTCCTTTGCCTGGCGGGACCCGGGCCGTTCGCGCACTCGGGCTGCACCCGCTGGGTCCCGGCCATGGTAGGCTTCCACGCCGACGCGGTCGGCCGACGGGAGGACCCCATGAGCAACAGCCTGATGGACGTTCGGATCAGCGGCTTCGGCTCGTTGCGCGACGTCCACCTGCAGCCCGGACGCCTCACCGTGCTCGTCGGCGCCAACGGCTCGGGCAAGTCGAACGTCCTCCGCGCCCTCCAGATGGTCCCGCTGATGCGAACGGGCTCGCTGCAACGCTTCGTCGGTGAGGCCGGAGGGGCGGCGGCGCTGCTCCACTACGGCCCCAAGCGTACGCCGATGCTCTCGGTGCGGCTCGAGTTCTGCCAGGCCGGGAAGTACAACACCTACGAGGCCCGGCTGGGGTTCGCAGCGGGTGACCGGCTGATGTACATGGACGAGCTCGTTGGCTACCAGGCGTCGGCGTCGAGTCCACCCCGGGTCACATCGCTCGGCGCCGGCCATTGGGAGTCCGAACTGACGGCCCAGAAGGATGCGGATCCGACCGCCAGGACGGTGAGCTACTGGCTCTCGCAGCTCACCTTCTTCCACTTTCATGACACGTCGATGACGTCAGCTCTGCGCACCCATGCCCGGCCGGACGACGACCAGTTTCTTCGGTCCAATGGGAGCAACCTGGCGGCGTACCTCCGCCGCCTGGCGCAGAGCGACGAGGAGGACGACCGCAAGGCGTGGCGCCGGATCAACCAGATCGTCCGTCGGATCGCACCAGCGATCAAGGAGCTGGCCCCGACGGTGGTCAACGCTTCCGCGGTCCGCCTCGACTGGATCGATGATCAGGACGAGCGTTTCGGTACCCACCAGCTCTCCGACGGCACGCTCCGTACCATCGCGCTTGTCACCGCCCTCGCTCAACCCACCCGGACCCTGCCACGCTTCATGAGCATCGACGAGCCGGAGCTGGGCCTCCACCCGGCCGCGATTGCGCTGCTCGCCGAGCTCGCCCGCTCCATTTCGCGGCACACCCAGGTGCTCTTCGCGACCCAGTCGACCGAGTTTCTCAATCACTTCCAGCCGGACGAGGTGGTCGTGGTCGACCGGGTGGGAGGGGCCAGCACGCTCACGCGCCCAGAACCCGATGTGCTCGCTCAGTGGCTGGAGGACTACAGCCTGGCAGAGGTCTTCGACAAGGGCGTGATCGGCGGGCGACCATGACCCGGCTGATCGTCGTCGCCGAGGGTCAGACCGAGGAGGCCTTCGTCAAGGAGGTCCTGGCGCCACACCTTGACCCGCTCGGGGTGTACACACGGGCCACGATCGTGGGCAAGCTGGTGACTGAGAGACGAGGTCACGCGAGCCGGGGGGGCGGCGCCTTCAGCCACTGGTTGAAGGACATCAGGCGCATCCTGGGCACGGATCGGAGCGCCGATCTTCGGGTGACCACCCTCTTCGACCTGTACGGATTGCCCAATGACTTCCCGGGCCTGGCCAGTCATGGCGCCGATCGCGACACGTCACGCCGCTGCGATGCGCTGGAGGAGGCCCTCCGCCTTCATGTCGGTGATCATCGGTTCCTCCCCTACCTCCAGCGCCACGAGTTCGAGGCCCTCGTGCTGGCGTCCCTTGCCGCACTGCGTGGACTGCTCGACGCCAGGGATGATCTCATCGGCCTGACGACGCTCGAGGGACAGGTCGGCGATACGCCGCCCGAGGACGTCAACGATGGCCCGAACACGGCGCCGTCGAAGCGCTTGCTGCAGCATCTGGGAGGGTACTCCAAGACGTTGCATGGACCGCTCGCGCTCGCGGACACAGGGCTCGTCCGGCTGAGAGAGCGCTGCCCACGCTTCGACACCTGGATCTGCAAGCTAGAGGCCTACGCCGGCGGGCCGTCCTGACCCTCGGCGACGCGCTCGCAGGCGTCCTGCGGGCCGATCCGCCGGGCGCCCGCCCCCGCCAGCCGCAGCAGGTCGAAGCGGCTGGCCTCGCCGAAGTCGGCGTTGGCGTCGGAGGCGTCGCGGTGCTGGCGCTCGACCCAGCACAGCGCCCCCTGCTGACAGAGGCGCACCCGCGACCGGCCCTTCTCTTCGCGCCGCGCGCTCACCACGCGGGCCAGCTCGGGGGCGTGGTCGACGGGGGCGAGCGTGGCGGCGAACCAGGTGGCCTTGAGGACCTCGCGGCGCGTGCCCACGGCCGCGTCCACCGCGGCCATGAAGGCCGGGCGCTCGAAGGCCCACTCGTCGTGGCACCAGTCGTCGTCGGCCGCGAGGGCCGGACAGGGCGCCGCGTGCGTGCAGGGCGCGACGATGGACCAGCCGGCGGCCACCAGGCGGTCGCGCAGGGCCAGCGCTCGCCGCGACGCGTGCCGCTCCGCGGGCTCGACCACCAGCACCATGCCGCCGGGGGCCAGCGCCGCGGGCAGCTCCGCCACCAGCCGCGCGTCGGCCGCGGGCGGCAGCTCGTTGACGACGTTCATGAAGAGCGCCACGTCCACGGGCCCGGCCGCCGGCAGCCCCTGGGCCAGGTCATGGGTCGCCGCCGTCACCCCGTCGAGCCCCAGCGCCGCGGCCAGCGCCAGCGCGTCGGCGACGTTCCCCGGCACCGCGTCCGTGGCGTGGTGGCGCACCGTCCGCCCCCGGGCCTGCGCCCAGAGCCCCACCCCGGCGACGCCGGTGCCCGGCCCACCGCCTAGCTCCAGCACCCGCACCGACGCGGGGAGCCGCGCCGCCAGCCGATCCAGAATCGGGAAGAGTTTCGGCAGGTTGGCGCAGAGGTAGTAGGTGGCGTAGGCCTCCCGCAGCGCGGCGTCGGCCAGGTAGCGGCGCCGCAGGAAGGCCGCCCGATCCGCCGTAAGCCCCGCCTTCAGCGCCACCACCCCGCGCGTGATGCGGGCCAGGCGGTCGGGGGCCGTCAGCGGGCCCCGGCGCTCGAGGGCCTGGAGCAGGGCGTCGGGGAGCGCGAGGGTCGGCCCCGCGCGGCGGCGATCTCGGCGTGCCATGCTGCGCATCCTGGCCCGGAACCCGGGTTTGCGCTAGACATGCGGCGACCCGCAGGAGGACCTGATGGCCGACCACCCTTCGCTCGCCGACGCGCACATCCCCGACTTCGAGGCCTTCTGGCCCTTCTACCTGCGCGAGCACCAGGATCCCGTGAACCGGGCCCTGCACGTCGCCGGCACCGGTACCGCCCTCGCCCTGCTGGCCACCGGCGCGGTGACGCTCAACCCGTTCCTCGTGGCGGCCGCGCCCGTGGCGGGCTACGGCTCGGCCTGGATCGGCCACTTCGTCATCGAGAAGAACCGGCCCGCCAGCTTCAAGTACCCGCTCTGGTCCCTGCGCGGCGACCTGCGGATGCTGCGCCTGACGGTCACCGGCAAGCTGCGCCCCCACCTCGACGCGGCCATGGCGCCCGCGTGACGCGCGCTCCCCTGGCCCACGGGCGGCCATGACATGGGCGCTGGTCCTCGGGGCGGTGGCGGCGGCGGTGGTCGTCGGCCTGGGCCACGTCCGCCTGCTGCGCCGCCAGCAGGACGTGGAGGCGGCCGCCCGGCAGATCGCCATCCTCACGACGGAGCAGGCGGCGCTGCCACCGGGCCCGCCGCGCGACGCGGTGGCCGGCCGGCTGGCGGCGGTGCAGCGCATCTACGCGAACGATCTGGCGCGGTACCAGGCCACGCCGGGCGCCCGCATCAACCGCTGGCGCCCGCCGACGCTGCCCCCCGCCTGACGCCCCGGCACCTGCACGCCGACGCGGTGCCCGGCGAGGTCCCCACCCTCCTCGCCCGGCGCGACGGCCTGCTCGCCGTCCACAAGCCCGCCGGCTGGCTGACGCACGCCGACGGCGCCACCGACCGCCCCGACGTGGTCGCCTTCCTGGGCGCCGGCCTCGGCGTGCACATGCGCCTCGACGTCGACACCACCGGCGTCCTCGTCTTCTCCACCGATCCCGCGGGCGCGCAGCGCCTGCAGGCCGCCCTGGAGGGCCGCGCCGCCCGCAAGCGCTACCTGGCCGTCGTCGAGGGGGCCCCGCCCGCCGACGAGGGCGTGCTGGAGGGCCCCGTGCCCCGCGCCCCGGGCCGCCCCGCCACCACCCGCTACCGCGTCCGCCGCCGCGGCGATGGCTGGACGCTGCTCGACGTCCGCCCCGAGACGGGCCGCACCCACCAGATCCGGGCGCACCTCGCGGCCGCCGGCTGCCCCCTGCGCGGGGACGGCGTCTACGGCGACCCCCTCGACCTGCGCGCCCCGCGCGTCCTCCTGCACTGCGCCCGCGTCGACCTGGGGGACGACCTGCGCTTCGAGGCCCCGCCCCCGGCCGACTTCGCCCGCTACCTGGGCCACCCGCCCGCCGCCACGCGGGCCGCCCTGCTGGCCGACGCCGGCACCACCTGCTACCGCCTGGTCCACGGCGCCGCCGATGGCTGGCCCGGCGTGGACGTCGATCGCTACGGCGACTGGCTGCTCGTGCACCAGGCCGACGGCGCCCCGCTGCCCCCGCTCCCGCCGGCCCGTGGCGTCTATCTCCTTGAAACCCTTCAAGATCGCAGCCATGGCGGCCAGCCCCTGCCCCGCCTCGTCCAGGGCGAGGCCGCCCCCGACTGGATCCCCGTGGCCGAGCACGGCACCCGCCTGCGCGCCACCCTCGGCGACCAGCTCTCGACGGGCCTCTTCCTCGACCAGCGCCCCCAGCGCGCCTGGCTCGCCCAGCACGCTGGCGGGCTGCGCGTCCTCAACACCTTCGCCCACGCCGGCGGCTTCAGCGTCGCCGCCGCCCGCGCCGGCGCGCAGACCGTCAGCCTCGACCTCTCCCCCGCCTGGCTCGCCCGCGTCCCGCTGCAGCTCGCCGACAACGGCCTCGACCCCGCCCCGCACGACTGCATCCACGGCGACGTCTTCGCCTGGCTCCCCCGCCTCGCCCGGCGCGGCGAGCGCTTCGACCTGATCATCCTCGACCCGCCCAGCACCAGCACCGGCCCCCGCAAGAAGCGCTGGTCCGCCGCCCGCGACTACCCCGAGCTCGTCGCCCTCGCCCTCCCGCTCCTGCGCCCGGGCGGCTGCCTCTGGACGGTCACCAACCACCGCGCCACCCCCGCGCACCGCTTCGCCCGCAAGGTCGCGGAGGCGCTGCCCGAGGGCAGCACCCTGGAGCGCGCCTGCCCGCCCCCCGTCGACTACCCGGTGGACGGCCCGTTCCCGGTCAAGACGCTCTGGTGGCGCGTGCCGGGGTGAGCGCGGCAGATCCTTCCGGCGCGCCGGCCGTCCAAGGTCCGTGCCTTCCCCCCTCGGAGTCCCCCATGCGCGTCGTCGCCCTGCTCGCCGCCCTCCTGGCCCTGCCCGCCGTCGCCCACGCCCGCTGCGCCAGCGGCGGCCTCAGCCTCTGGCCCACACCCGGCGCGACCCTGGCGCCCCAGGGGTACCTGCTGCTGGAGGGCTTCGGCTCGGAGCGCAAGCAGGTCACCCACCTGGCGGATGGGCAGGCCTGGCTGGTGAACCGCCGCGGGCAGGCGGTGGCGCTGAAGGTGGCGGGGGTGCACAGCGGGTTCTTGAACGTCGCCCAGGCCGTGCTGGCGCCCGCGGAGCCGCTGGCGAAGGGGACGTGGCGGCTGGAGCTGGGCCCGGCCGGGGAGCATCGACCGCCCACGTTCTACCTCCCGGAGGGGCGCGGGCCGGCGAGCTACGAGGTCACCGGCGCGGCCGACGGCGCCGACATCCGCTGGACCGGCCAGCCCGTCGCCGACGCCGGCGACTGGGCCGAGCTCGGCTGCGGGCCCGCCATCCACACCCCCGTGAAGATCCCCGTCGAGGGCGCCGCCCTGGCCATCGTCACGCTGGTGCGCACCCAGGGCGGCGGCCGGTGGTGGTTCCCGGTGGAGGACGGCGCCATCCGCCTGGGCCATGGCATGTGCACCGGCCCCTTCGACGTGCGGGGCCCCGAGATGCAGACGGCCCGCATCCGCCTCCTGCCCGCCGCGGGCGGCCCGCCGCTGGAGGAGAAGGTCGTCCGGTTCCCCGGCCTCGCTCCGCCGACCCGCTGACCCGGACCCCCCTCCCAGATTTTCGTGTAAATTCAGCCACCTGGCAAAGTACTGGCCCTGCCCATCCCTGATCACTAGCGTGCTCGCGATCAGCAGACGGAGCCGAGGCTCCCAGGGAGATGGCATGCGGTACAAAGGCAGGGCGTGCGCCCATGGCCTCTTGGTGCTGGCGGCGGTGATGTTCGCCGGCTGTGATGAGGACGCCGGCTCGGGCGACACGACCGACGCGACGATGGCGGACGCGACGGGCGCTGGCGGCGGCGGCGGCCAGGGTGGCCAGGGCGGCCAGGGCGGCCAGGGCGGCGCGGGCGGCCAGGGTGGCGCTGGTGGCCAGGGTGGCGCTGGCGGCCAGGGCGGCGCCGGTGGCATGGGTGGCGCCGGTGGTGAAGGTGGCATGGGCGGCGCCGGTGGCGCTGGCGGGATGGGTGGCGCTGGTGGCATGGGCGGCGCCGGTGGCATGGGCGGCGAGGGCGGCATGGGAGGCGCCGGCGGCGAGCCCGGCGCCTGCGGCGGCGTGACGCTGCTCGACGCGCCCCTCGCCCCCGACGGCGACGACGCCTGGCACCTGGAGGGCGAGATCGCCCCGGGCCGCAGCCAGACCGCGGGCTCCTGCGCTGGGCTTGGCCCCGAGGTGGCCATCCCCTTCGTCGCCCCGGCGGTCGGCCTCTACACCTTCACGACCGTCGGCGGCCCCACGCGCCTCGACACGGTGGTTTACCTGCGCGACACCTGCGACGCCGCCGACTCCGAGATCGCCTGCAACGACGATGAAGGCGGCCTGCAGAGCGGCCTGATGGCCGAGCTCGACGCGGGCCAGGCCGTGCACGTCTTTGTCGACTCCTTCGGCCCCGCCGCGTCCGGCCCCTTCCGCCTGACCGTCCTGCGCGCCGACGGCGACGCCCCGCCCGTCCTGGCCCAGGGCGTGGCCCTGGAGGCGGACGGCCAGGTCAACGTGCGCGTGGAGGGCGTCGATCCCAACGGCGACGTCATCGACGTCCTCGCCGAGCAGCGCGCCGGCGGCCAGGTCGTCGATCCCGAGTTCCCCCTCGCCCTGCGCCAGCCCGTCTACGGGCAGCGCAGCTTCAGCGCCGCCCTGAGCCCGCTGCGCTCCATCCCGGGGGTCGACACGGTGCGCGTCCGCGCCCGTGACCACGCCGGCAACCTCTCGGATCCCATCGACATTCCGGTGGCGCCGCAGCCGGAGGCGGCGGAGGGCGAGGCCTGCGATCCCCTCGGCGTCGACAACCGCTGCGCCAACGGCACCTTCTGCCTCGACACCGGCGACGCCGCGACCTGCGCCTCCCCGACGCCGCCCCGCATCACCGGCGGCCACGTCTGGCGCGACGACCGCGACCTGACGGCGGCCATCGAGGGCGAGGACGCCACCCGCGACACCTTCTCCGGCCGCGGCCTCTTCCTCGGGCCCGATGGCCCCATCGTGGCCACGGACGTCTTCTTCGCCCCGCTGGAAGACCCGTACGGCCAGGCCGAGTTCACCTTGCTCATCCGCGAGACGGGCCTCATCCCGGCCGACGCCACGGGCCTGCGGGTCTGGCTCAACGACGACCGCGGCCAGGAGAGCCCGCCCCGCGACTTCCCCCTGGAAGACCTGCCCCAGCGCGGCCTGGGCGAGGGCTGCGATCCCCGCCGCGTCCGCGACGCCTGCGGCGAGCTGGCCGTCTGCGCCCCCGGCGCCATGCCGGCTTGCGCCGCCGTCGAGGCCCCCGCCATCACCGATGCCCGCTACGCCGTGAGCCCGGACGGCGCCGTCCTGGGCATCCGCATCAGCGGCACCGACGCCGACGGCGACGTCTTCGGCTTCGCCCTCCGGCTCCTCGATGACGAGGGCATCGACTTCATCAATGGCCCCAATCCCCCCCAGATCCTCGACTTCGCGACGCTCCTGCAGGCCGACGGCGCCTTCGAGGGCACCCTCGTCCTGGAGCTGCCGCCCGGCCTCCCGGCCATCGCCCGCGTCGAGGTCGCCGCGGTGGACGCCCTGGACCTGCGCTCGCCCCTGACCCCGGCCGAGCGGGCCGTGCCCGAGGTCCTCGCGGCCGGCGACGCCTGCGATCCCTTCGAGCTCTTCGACGCCTGCCCCGAGGCGACCGCCTGCCTCGATCGCGCCCTCGGGGGCCGCTTCACCTGCGTGGCGGCCCACGCGCCCGTCCTGGTGAGCGCCCAGGCCTGGTACAACGCCGACGCCGAGGCCTTCGCCCTCCAGCTCGACGGCACCGACGCCGACGACGACGTCCGCGCGCTGCGCCTCCTCCTGCTCGACGTCGATGGCCAGGTCGTCCCCTGGGCCGGCCGCCTGGAGCCCACGGGCCTCGCCTTCGACGAGCTCCGCCAGGAGATGGGGGCCTTCGTCGGCACCCGCGGCAGCGGCGTGCCCAACCCGCTCGACAACGTGGATCGCGTGCGCTTCTGGGTCGTCGACGCCGCCGGCCTGGAGAGCGCCCCCCTCGAGGTGGACATGCGGGCCCCCGACGTCGTCGAGCTGGGCGACGTCTGTGATCTGCTGGGCGCCCGCAGCATCTGCGCCGAGGGCGTCTTCTGCGAGCCCCAGGACGCCGGCGGCGCCCGCTGCGCCGAGCCGGTGGCCGAGTGCGGCCCCGGCATCCTCACCGGCGTGATCAACGACCACCCCATCGCGGGTGGGGCCTTCGAGGCCGAGGGCGACACCAGCGACGCCCTCATCCAGCCCGGTGGGAGCTGCGGCGGCGGTGCGGGCCAGGACGTCTGGTCGTTCACCGCGCCCGCCGACGGGCTCTGGCGCGCCCGCACCACCGTGGAGGGCAACAACGACGACACGGTCCTCTACGCCCGCAGCCTGTGCGGCGTGGCCGCGTCGGAGCTGGCCTGCAACGACGATGACGACGGCGTCGGCTACAACAGCGCCATCACCTTCCCCCTGGACGCCGGCCAGACCGTCTACCTCTTCGTCGATGGCTACACCGGCTTCGGCGCCTCCTGGCAGGGCTCGTACGCCCTCACCGTCGAGCCCGCCCTGCCCTGACGCGCCCGGCATCCGACCTCACCGTACATCCGCCCTGGTTCGAGCCGCCCCGTCTTTGTAGGGTACTGCCTTCGGAGTCGGCGGCGGCTCCGTTTGGACCAGGCTGGAGAGTCAAGACATGAAGCAGGTGGTTTGGGGTCGCGCGGGGCTGTTGCTGGCCCTCACGGCGGCGATCTTCGCGGGCTGTGACGACGGGGGCGGCAGCGATGGCGCCGGTGGGGCCGGTGGCAACGCGGACGGCGGCATGATCGACAGCGGCGCCGGTGGCCAGGGTGGCGCCGGTGGCCAGGGTGGCGCCGGTGGCCAGGGTGGCGCTGGTGGCCAGGGTGGCGCCGGTGGCCAGGGTGGCGCTGGTGGCCAGGGTGGCGCCGGTGGCCAGGGTGGCGCTGGCGGCATGGGTGGCGCTGGCGGCATGGGTGGCGCGGGCGGCATGGGTGGCGCTGGCGGCATGGGTGGCGCTGGCGGCATGGGTGGCGCGGGCGGCATGGGCGGCGCCGGCGGCATGGGCGGCGAAGGCGGCATGGGCGGCGCCGGCGGCATGGGCGGCGAAGGCGGCATGGGCGGCGAAGGCGGCATGGGCGGCATGCCCGGCCCCTGCGGCGACGTCGCGACGCTGGAGCCGGCCTTCGAGGCCGTGGGCGACGACGCCTGGCGGATGGAGGCTGAGGTCCTCCCCGGCGATGGCGCCGCGGTTGGCTCCTGCGCCGGCAATGGCGCCGAGGTGGCCATCCCGTTCGTCGCGGAGGCGGCCGGCGTCTACACGTTCTCCACGCATGACGCGCCGACGGCCTTCGACACCGTCCTCTACGTGCGCACGACCTGCGACGACGCCGAGGCCGAGCTGGCCTGCAACGACGACCTGGGCTCCCTCCGGAGCGGCCTCTTCGTCGAGCTCGAGGCCGACCAGCTGGTCTACGTGTTCGTCGACGCCTTCGGCGGCGGCGTCGGGCCCTTCGGCCTGACCGCCCTCCGCGCTGACGCCCACGCCCCGCCGACCCTCGAAGGCGGCGTGGCGCTCGACGGCGCCGGCCAGATCAACCTGCGCGTCCGGGGGTCCGATCCCAACGGCGACGTCACCAGCCTGATCATCGAGATCCTGGTCGATGGCCAGATGCCCTTCGAGCAGCCGGTGGATCTGCGCCGCCCGGTCTTCGGCCAGCGCGACTTCACCGCCGTCGCCAACCCCTTCCCCGGGGTCGAGGGCGGCTTGAGCGTCCGCGTCCGGGCCGTCGACTCCCAGGGCAACGAGAGCGCCCCCATCGAGGTGCCCATCGCCCCCCAGCCCGAGGTGGTCGAGGGCGAGGCCTGCGATCCGGACGGCGTCGACAACCGCTGTGATCCCGACACCTTCTGCGTCGTTGACGGCGACGCCGGCGTCTGCCGCGAGCCCTCGGCCCCCGAGATCGTGGACGGCATGTTCTGGAGCGACGGCGCCGATCTGACGGGCGTCATCGAGGGCCGGGACGCCACCCGCGACACCTTCTTCGCCCGCGCCCAGCTGCTCTCCGCCGACGGCCCCATCGAGGGCGCCGTGGGCCAGCTCTTCCCCATCCAGGATGTCTTCGGCCAGGCCGAGTTCACGGCCCTGATCCGCGAGGGCGGCCTCCTGCCGCCGGAGGCCGTCGGCATCCGGGTCTGGCTGGTCGACGATCGAGGCCTGGAGAGCGAGCCCGCCGACTTCGAGTTCGAAGACCTGCCCCAGGATGACGACGGGGCGGCCTGCGACCCCCTCCGCATCCGCGACCGCTGCGCCGACGAATCCGCTTGCCTGGCCGGGATCTGCGTGGCCCAGGTGGCGCCCGCCATCGACACCGCCGAGGCCTTCTTCAACGCCGCCAACGGCGGCCTGGGCATCCGGGTGACGGGCCGCGACGCCAACCGCGACGCCGCCCTCGTGCAGCTGCGCCTGCTCGACGCCGACGGCACCGACCTGCTGGCCGACGGCGACGGCAACCCCGCCGTCATCGGGTTCCAGGAGCTCGACCTCGACGGCGACCAGTTCGATGGCCGCTTCTCCGGCTTCCTGCCCCTCGACTTCCCCGCCTTCGTCACCGCCGAGGTCACCGTGATCGACGCCTTCGGCCTCTCCTCCGACGCGGTCGACGCGGACCTGCGCATGCCGGCCGCGATCGAGCTGGGCGACGCCTGCGATCTCGCGAGCGCCTTCGACATCTGCCCCGACGGCTCGGCCTGCACGGCCGACGAGGCCGACCCGGACGCCAGCTGCCGCGTCGCCACCCCGCCCGCCATCGTCGAGGCCACCGCGTACTACAACGCCGACGTCTTCGGCCTCGGCTTCCGGGTGGAGGGCACCGACGCCGAGGACAACGTGGTCGGGTTCCGCCTCGAGCTCCTCGACGCCGACGGCGCGGTGCTGCCCGTGGGCCCGGACGGTGGGTCGGTCGACGTGCAGTTCGACACCGTGGAGCAGGCGATGGGCGCCTTCTCGGCGACCTTCGTCGGCTTCCTCCCCGGCGACTTCCCGCCCTTCACCCAGGCCCGCATCTCGGCGTTGGACGCCACCGGCCTGGCCAGCGAGCCGGTCGTCCTGCCCATCATGGACCCGCCGGTCATCGAGGAGGGCGCGGCCTGCGACTTCCTGCAGGTCCTCGCCCGGTGTGACGACGGGCTGCTCTGCATCGACGCCCCCGACGGCGGGGCCCCCGTCTGCGCCGCCCCGGCCGCGGAGTGCCCGGCGGACTGGCAGACCGGCGTGCTCAACGACCACCCCGCCGACGGCGGGACGTTCAGCGTCGACGGCGACACCAGCGACGCCCTCATCCTCGAGGGGGGCTCCTGCGGCGGTGGCGCCGGCCAGGACGTCTGGGCCTTCACCGCCCCGGCCGCCGGCGCGTGGACGATGCGCACGGTGATCGCCGACAACGCCGACACCGTCCTCTACGTCCGCTCCTTCTGCGGGTTGCCCCAGACCGAGCTGGCCTGCAACGACGACGCCGGGAGCCTCGCCAGCGCGGTCACCGTCGAGCTCGAGGCCGGTGAGACCGTCTACATCTTCGTGGACGGCTTCGCCTTCTTCGACGCCTGGCGCGGCCCCTACACCCTCGTCGTCGAGCCCGCCCCCCAGCCCTGAGCCCCTTCCCCTCCTCGGCCGGCCGTGCTAGACGCGCGGCATGGCCATCCACACGCTGACCGCGACCGAGCTGCTGGCCCGCATGGCCGCCGGCGAGGTCTCCGCCGTCGAGGCCGTCGAGGCCCATATCCGCCGCATCGAGGCGGTCGACCCCGCCATCAACGCCCTGCCCGTCCGCCGCTTCGAGGCGGCGCTGGCCGAGGCCCGCGCCGCCGACGCCGCCCGGGCCCGCGGCGAGGGCGGCCCGCTGTGCGGCCTGCCCATGACGGTCAAGGAGAACCTCGACCTCACCGGCTTCGACAGCACCCTGGGCCTCGCCGGCCGCGCCACCGGCCCCGCCGCCGAGGACGCCGCCGTCGTGGGCCAGCTCCGCGCCGCCGGGGCCATCGTCCTGGGCAAGACCAACGTCGCCCAGCTCCTCCTCGCCCAGGAGACCGAGAGCGTGCGCTACGGCGTCACGCGCAACCCGTGGGATCTCACCCGCACCTCCGGCGGCTCGTCTGGGGGCGAGTCCGCCGCCGTCGCCGCCGGCTTCGCCCCCATCGGCCTGGGCACCGACATCGGCGGCTCCGTGCGAATCCCCTGTCATTTCACGGGCTTGTACGGCACCAAGGCCACCGTCGACCGCTGGAGCGGCCGCGGCGCCCAGGCCGGCGTACCCGGGCAGGAGATCGTCCGCTCGACCCTGGGCCCCCTCGCCCGCTCCGCCGAGGACCTCGCGCTGCTCTTCCGCGTCGTCGATCCCGTAGCCCTCGCCCGCGTCGACGGCGGGGTGCCCCCCCTGCCCCCGCCCGATCCGGCCGCCGTCGACCTGCGGGGCCTGCGCATCGGCTGGCACGACGACGACGGCTACCTCACGCCCGTCCCCGCCGTGCAGCGCGCCGTCCACCAGGCCCGCGACGCCCTCGTCGCGGCCGGCGCCACGCTCGTCCCCGTGCGCCCGGTCGACGAGGGCGAGGTCGTCTTCGTCTGGCTCGCGGCCCTGGGCTCCGACGGCGGGCGCACCATGCGCACCCGCCTCGACGGCGAGGGCTTCGTCCCCCAGCTCAAGGTGGCCGCCCGCATCGCGCGCCTGCCGGGCGGCCTGCGCAAGGCCATCGCCCTCGTCCTGGAGCGCACCGGCGAGGCCCGGGCCGCCAGCACCCTGCGCGCCATCGGCGAGAAGCCCGTCGAGGCCCTGTGGCGCCTCACCGCCCGGCGCTCCGCCATGCGGCTCGCCGAGCTGGACCGCTGGAACCGGGCGGGCATCGACGCCATGCTCTGCCCGGCCCACGTCGTGCCGGCCCTGCAACACCAGACGTCGGGCGACTTCGCGGCCGCCAACGCCTTCAGCTTCCGCTACTCCCTGCTGAACTTCCCGTGCGGCATCGCCCCCATCACCCGCGTGACGCCGGCCGACGTGGCCGCCACGCCGGCGGGGACGGACCGCCTGGAGCGCAAGATGGCGGCCATCACCCAGGGCTCGGCGGGCCTGCCCGTCGCCGCCCAGGTCGTCGCGCGGCCCTGGCGCGAGGACGTCATGCTCCGCCTCCTGCAGACCCTCGACGCCGCCCGCCGCGGCGCCGACGACTACCCCGTGACCCCGGTGGATCCGCGATGAACACCCGCTCCGCAGGGGTGCTGCTGCACCCGACCTCCCTGGCCAGCCCCCATGGCATCGGCGATCTGGGCGCGGAGGCGGTGGCCTTCGCCGACTGGCTGGCGGCCGCCGGGATGCGCTGGTGGCAGATCCTGCCGCTGGTGCCGCCCGGCGCCGGCGACTCGCCCTACTCGAGCTGGTCGGCCTTCGCGGGCAGCCCGTGGCTGGTCGATCTGCGGACGCTCGCCCGCGACGGCCTGCTCGACGCCCACGCCCTGTCCGAGGAGCTGCCGCGCACCGACCGCGTTGACTTCGCGGCCATGCGCGCGTTCAAGGCGCCCCGCCTCCAGGCCGCCGCCGACCGGTACCTGGCCGGGGATCGCGGGGCCCTCGACGCCTTCCGCGCGCGCAGCCCGTGGCTGGCCGACGCCGCCCTCTTCCGCGCGCTGCACGACGCCCAGGGCGGCCAGCCCTGGTGGACGTGGCCGGCCCCGCTGCGCGACCGCGAGGCCAAGGCCCTGGCGCGCGCCGCCAGCGAGCACCGCGTGGCCATCGAGCGGTTCGAGGCCGTCCAGCTCTTCTTCGACCAGCAGTGGACGGCCCTGCGCGCCGCCTGCGCGGCCCGGGGCGTCGGCTTCATCGGCGACCTGCCCATCTACGTGGACGCTGACAGCGCCGACGTCTGGGCCCACCGGCACCTGTTCGAGGTGGACGCCGCGGGCCAGCGCACCCGCGTGGCCGGCGTGCCCCCCGACGGCTTCAGCGCCACCGGCCAGCTCTGGGGCAACCCCCTCTACCGCTGGGACGCCAGCGCCGCCGAGGACCACGCCTGGTGGCGCGCCCGGCTGGGCCGCGCCCTGGCCCTGACCGACCGCGTCCGCATCGACCACTTCCGCGCCTTCTCGGCCTACTGGGCCGTCCCCGCCGACGCCCCGGACGCCCGCACGGGCGCCTGGGAGCCGGGGCCGGGCCAGGCCTTCTTCGACCGCATGGCGCAGGCCTTCGGCCCGGATCTCCCCGTGATCGCTGAGGATCTGGGCGTCATCGACGACGGCGTGAAGGCGCTGCTCGCCTCGTCCGGCCTGCCCGGGATGCACGTCCTGCAGTTCGCCTTCGGCGACAAGGCCGACAACTGGTACCTGCCCCACAACCACCGCAAGAACGGCGTGGTCTACCCGGGCACCCACGACAACGACACGACGCTGGGCTGGTGGCTCTCGGCCGCCCCGCATGTGCAGGACCACGTCCGGCACTACTTCGGCGTCAGCGGCCACGACCTCGTGTGGGACGTCAACCGGGCGGCCCTCGCCTCGGTCTGCGACACCGCCATCCTCGCGGCCCAGGACACCCTGGCCCTCGACGGCAGCGCCCGCATGAACGTCCCGGCCGAGGGGCTCGGCAACTGGAGCTGGCGCCTCTGGCCCGGGCAGCTCGGCGACGCCGCCCGCCTGCGCCACCTCAACGCCCTGTACGGCCGCCTGCCTACTCCTTGAGGCCGACGACCTGGTCGCCCAGGAAGACGACCCCCGACGCGCAGTCCTCGTCGTAGCACCACGTCGTCCGGCCATCGGGGCCGGTCTCCCGCTTCACGGGCTCATCCCACGCGGCCTGCACCTGCGCCGTCGTCAGCCCCAGCACCACATGCCCCGCCGCCACGCGGCGCGCCGCCTCGAGCGTCCAGGTGGGGTGCTTCTGCAGCACCGCGCAGGCCTCCTCCGAGACGGCCCCCTCGCAGTCCGCCGGCGGCTTCTCGCCCTGGGCCAGCCGCCGCTCCAGCCGCACATCGGGGCGATCAGCGGCCGGCGCCACCGAGGCCACCGTCGCGACGGCCGCGGCCGGGGGCGCCACGACGGCCAGCGCCCGGGGCGGCGGCGCCTCGGCCACCCGCCCCGGGGTCAGGCCGAAGGCCACGGCCCCCAGGCCCGCCAGGCTCGCGACCGCCACCACGCTCCCCACGAGACGCCCCATCCCTCAGCCCTTCCGCCGCCGATCGGCGTAGCCCTTGCTCCACGTCCCGAACCACCGATCCACATGGCTCAGGAAGCCCGCGAAGTTCCCGCCCAGCTGGGCGTGGTGGAAGTCGTGGTGCAGCGCGCCGTCGCTGCCCGGCAGCAGCCGCGTGAGGCTCAGGGGGAAGGCGTAGCCGCAGTGCCCCTCCGCCGCCTCGAGCTGCCGAAACGCGATCCAGATCCACAGCACCAGCACATGGCAGCCCACCACCAGCGGCCCGACGAGCATCAGGCACGCCGTCGCGATGAACTCGACCGGGTGCATGTCGTGCGCGGCGATGGCCCAGGGCGTCTTCGTGCGGTGGTGCCAGAGGTGCACATGCCGCCAGAGCCACCGCTGGCGGTGCAGCCCGCGGTGCATGAAATAGTAAAGAAAATCATCTAGATAGATGAAGGCGACGACCTGCAGCGCGATGATCCACGCCGCCGGCGGCGGCCCGCCATGCACCCCGGAGATGCCCCGGAGGACGGGCCACGCCAGCACCATCAGGCCGAAGAGCAGGGCGTTGTTCAGGGCCCAGACCAGCAGGCCGCGCCGCACCATCCGGCCGGGCTCCGGGGGCAGGCGGCGCTGGATGCGGTGGACGCGCAGCGCCGGCGGGTCGAGCCAGGCGATGAGCGTCAGCGGCAACGCCCAGATCAAGAAGCTGCCGACGCTCACCAGCGTGCCCCCGACCGGGAACAGCCAGAACATCGGATCCTCGTAGGCCGACCCCATCTTCCCCCGCGCGCCCCCCGTCCCGACAAGGTACCACGTCGGTGGGGCGCCTACACCGCCCAGAACGCGGCGACGCGCGCCCAGAGCCAGAAGCCGGCGAGGCTCCCCATGGCCAGGACGCCGACGGGGCGGGCCCGCGCCGCGACGGCCGCCGGGAGGAGCCGCCGCAGGCCGAGCAAGGCGGCCACGAACGCGAGCTGCCCCAGCTCCACGCCCAGGTTGAAGCCCAGCAGCGCCCCCACCACCCCCGCCCCCGGGGGCAGCAGGGCGCTCAGGGCGCCCGCGAAGCCGAGCCCGTGCAGCAGGCCGAACGCCGCCGCCACCACGCCGGGATGGCGCCGCGTCCAGGTCTCCCGGGGGCGCGCGACCTCGGCGGCCAGGACGAGCACCGACAGCGCGATCAGCGCCTCGGCCAGCGCCGGCGGCACCTGCACGAGGCCCAGGGTGGCGGCGCCCAGCGTCAGGCTGTGCCCGAGGGTGAAGCCCGTCAGGGCGCCGGCCAGCCGGCGCAGACGGCTGACCAGCAGCACGAAGGCCAGCACGAAGAGCAGGTGGTCGGCCCCCTCCAGGATGTGCGCGGCGCCGATGGGCACGAACCGCAGCCAGCCCCCCGGGTCGCCGAGGGCGAGCGTCGGCGCGGCGGCGTCCAGCACCGCCACCGTGGCCTCGCCGCCGTGGCGCACCGACGCCAGCACGGGCGCGCCCGGCGGCAGGTCGTCCAGGACGAGGCGCGTGGGGGGCGCCGCGCAGGCGAGGTCGAAGACCACCCGCAGCATCCGGGCCTCGAGGCGGGCCGACTGAGAGCCCTCGCAGCCGGGCACGTCCACCCGCGGCGCGCGGCCCTCCACCTGCGCCGAGGGCACGAGCAGGACGCCGGCGACGCGGGCCGGG
>JACKDP010000014.1 GCA_020633435.1 Myxococcales bacterium
GCGCCACCCTGGCCGCCCGCGCCGCCTCCCATGCCGCCGGCTCCACCGCCGTCGACGCCGCCGCCGGCCCCGCCGCCACCGCCGCCACCGCCATCATCACAGCCCGCCAGGGCCAGGGCCGCCACCAGTACCCACCGCATCGACATCGCGCGTTCCTCCACCAGATCGCGGCAGGAAGGTACAAGGTCGCCCTGTGCGGCGAAAGCCGACCCCGGGATGGGCGCCCCCGCCCCGCCGCCCGGGCGCCCACGTCGGCCGCTGGGGCGAATGCTTCCAAGGTGTTGAATTCATTGACGTTGAACACATGGAACGGACCCTGCTAAGCCAGGGGGCCGACCGAGACGGCCTCGGCCCCAGCCCAGGAGAACCCCCATGACTCGCCTGCTTCGCACCTCCCTCGCCCTCGCCTCGACCCTCGCCCTCGCCGCCTGCGACGACGATGGCGGCGGCGCCAAGACCAGCGCCGTCGAGGATCCCGGCACCGTCCAGGCCGGCAAGACCACCGGCCAGCAGTCAGCGGCCCTGACCATGGTCCAGCCCATGGCTGGCGCCGAGGGCGCCCAGGGCCAGTTCGGCCAGGTGAGCAGCGCCCTCCAGGGCTTCGTCAGCCAGTACCAGTCCTTCAAGGCGAGCCAGCAGGCCGGCGCCCAGGGCGGCCAGCCGGCGGGGGCCCAGGGCTTCCCCCTCGAGGTGGCTCGCCAGAACCAGGCGGTGGCCAACAGCTTCAGCTACGACGGCGGCCACCTGGTGGCGCAGGTCACGTACAACGCCAACGGCACCTCGCTCTTCTACGACGTCGACCTGCAGATCGACGCCGCCGAGACGGGCGGTTTCTCCATCGATGGCGACTTCCACGTCGACTTCGCCACCGCCCAGGCCATGTACGAGGTGACCTACAACCTCGACGCCAGCTACGGGGCCTTCCAGCTCGATGGCACCGGCTGCCCCGTGGGCGGTACCATCACGGTGAACTACGACATCACGGTCGGGGGCGCCTTCCTCGACTCGCTGCCCCCGGAGAGCCGGGCGCAGATCGCCGACCAGGTGGCCGCGGGTGGGCGCCTGGTGGCAACCTACGGGCCGGCCTGTGGTGATGTGGCCGTGGAAGGGACCTGAGCGATGCGGAGCTTGATGCTGGTCGGGGTGGTCATGGGCCTCGCTGCGTGCGGCGAGGAGGGCACCGAGGGTGCGAAGGTGGCCGAAGCCTGTGTGCAGAGCGATCTGATCGCCCAGTGTCCGGCCGGCACGGCTCCCCAGCTCGACGCGCGGGCCAAGACGCTGTGTGATGGCAACGCGGACGTCGACATCCTCGATCAGAACGGCGCGGTCTCGGGGCGCTGCCAGGGGGAGGGGAGCTGCACGGTGCTGTGCAACTTCCCCGAGGCCTGCGCCTGTGGCGTCGAGTCCTTCACCGCGGCCGGCGTCGTGTGTGCCGACTGTGGGGCGCTGCCTGCCTGCGGTGACAATGTGTGCGAGGGCATGGAGACGCCCGCCTCCTGCCCGGCCGACTGTGGCCCCGTCTGCACGCCGGATCGGGAGCGCTGCCAGGGCAACGATCGCGAGATCTGCAACGCCCAGGGCCGCTGGGAGCTGGCCGCCTGCGGGGATGGCCAGCGCTGCCAGGAGGCCGACGGCGCCACGAGCTGCATCGACCGCTAACTGCCCGTCTTATCAGGAGTTTCTATGAGACGCGCCCTGCTGCTCCTGGCTGGCCTGGCGCTGGCCGGCTGCGATGAGGCCGGCCAGAGCGGGGGAGATGGGGGCATCGGGGCCTGTGCCTCGGGCGATCTCATCGCCCAGTGTCCCGCCGGGACCAACCCGGTGATCGGCGCGCAGGCCGTGTCGGCCTGCGAGGGCGCCGCGGGCGGCGTCGTCGTCGACGGGCAGGGGCAGGCCACGGGGCAGTGCTACGGCCAGGGGTCGTGCCGCGTCGCCTGCCATTTCGCGGTGCCGTGCCGCTGCGGCGTGGCCAGCGTCGGCCGCGACGGCGTCGTCTGCGCCTCCTGCGACGGGGCGGCGTCCTGCGGCAACGGCGTCTGCGAGGGCGGCGAGACGCCGGCCAACTGCGCCATCGACTGCGGGTCGACCTGCGAGCCCGACGAGCGTCGGTGTGATGGCGAGATTCTCGAGATGTGCAACCTGCAGGGGCGCTGGGAGCGCCTGCCCTGCCCCCAGGGCGAGGTCTGCGTCTTCGAGGGCACGTCGGCCCGCTGCGAGCGGGATCCGGGCATCATCATGGGGGGCGGCGACGCGGGGGTCGGCGGCGACGCGGGCGTCGTGGACGACGGCCGGCTCATCCCCGGGGACGGCAGCTGGCCCGAGGAGATCGTGGGGGTGCCGCTCACGGCGCCGTTCCCGCGCGGCCTGCGGGCCACCGAGGTCACCATCCGCCTGGAAGATGGCTCCATCCACAACCGGCCCACCGAGTTTGCCCAGGCCATGACCACGGCCGGCGGGCGCTACCTGTGGCAGTGGCGGACCCTGCCCGGCGATCCCCTCATCCTGGAGACCTTCGGCCGGAGCACCACGCTGCGGGTGGACGCCGCCGGCAACCTCGTCAACGTGCCGCTGCCCCCGTACCCACCGGCGACGGTGGAGAGCTTCTGCGCGGCCTGGCAGGCCTGCTTCGGCCCCATCCCGGAGGAGCAGTGCGCGAGCGTGATGGAGCCCTACCAGGACCGCGACCTCGCCGATCCCGACTGGCTGGTCGCGTGCCTGGCGGCCAACGCGGCCGAGAACTGCGATCTCTTTCAGTATTTTCGGCCGACGTGCTGGGCCAGCGCCCAGCACCCCCTGCCCGAAGGGGCGGACGGCGCGCTCAACAGCGCCCTCCTCGTCGGCCAGCGCGCCCTGCGGGGGACCAACGGGCAGACGACCCTCGAGCTCATCGATCTGCAGGCGGGGACGCGGGTCACCCACGCGCCGCTGGGTGGCTTCGCGGTGCAGGGCCATGGCACCACCAAGGCGCTGAGCGCCGATGGCCGGACGGCCATCGCCATGGGCACCGCGGGCGAGGATCAGGTCCTGATGGTCTGGGACGTCGAGCGGGGCGAGCGCCGGGCCATCCTCCCGCAGTCGGGCGGCAGCTTCTACAGCATGGCCCTCACCCCGGACGGGCAGGTGGCCGTGCTGGCCCTCAATGGACCCGATGAGCGCGCAAGTCGGCTGATTTCATTGTGGAATCTGGCGGAGGAACGCCGCATCGTCAGCATCCGGCCGCCCCCCGAGGTGGTGGGCGAGCAGCAGGGCCTGGCGGTCCTCGCGATCTCGCCGGACGGCGCGCTGCTGGCCGTGGATGCCCAGAGCCAGGCGGCGGTGGAGATCTGGACGCTGGGCCCGCGGCCCGAGAAGATCCAGGTCCTGGTGCCGGGGAACGGCGCGCGGGTGAGCCGCCTGGAGTTCGCGCCCGATGGCCGGACCATCGCGCTGGCGTCGGGGGTGGGCTTCATGGCCCAGGTGAGCCTGTGGGATGCCGTCGACGGCCAGCGCTGGCGGACCGAGAACGTCGAGCGCGGGGAGCTGCGGGAGCTGCGGTTCTCGGCGGACGGCCAGCGCCTCTTGATCCTCGCCCAGGACTCGGGCCTGGCCTACTACTTCCGGGTGTTCGAACCATGAGGTGGATCGCGCTGCTCACCCTGCTCGCCGGCTGCGTGCCCGCCGACGAGGCGGATCCTGCCGTCACCCCCCGCCTGGACGCCGGCCCGCAGGCGGACGGCTTCGTCGCGCCGCCCGATCGGGGGCGGCCCGCCACGGCGTGCGACGACGTGCGGCTGGCGGCTGCCTGTCCCCCCGGGTCGAACCCGGTGGTCCTCACCGAGGGCTGCGTGGCGGGCGCCGAGTTCACCCAGGACGATGGCACGGTGACCGGGTTCTGCGCCCGGGAGGGCGAGTGCATCTTCGCCTGCAACTTCCAGGATCCCTGCCGCTGCGGCGTCGATCGGGTCACCGCCGAGGGCGTCTTCTGCACCGACTGCCGCGAGGCCGCCGCCTGTGGGGACGCGGTCTGCGATCGCGGCGAGAACCCCCAGATCTGCGCCGTCGACTGCGGCGAGACGTGCGTCGCGGACAACGAGCGCTGCATCGGCAACGCCCGCCAGGAGTGCGAGGAGAACGGCCGCTGGCGCACCCTGGACTGCCGTGGGGATCAGCTCTGCCAGTTCGGCGCCGTGGGCAACCAGATCGCCACCGTCTGCCAGACCCGCATCAGCGCCGGTGGCGGCGACTTCCCCGGGTTCGGGCGGCTGGAGGTGCCCGTCACCGGCGACAGCATGACCATCCGCTTCCGCGAGCGCAGCGTGGGGGGCACGGGGGTGCGCTTCGTCGAGGACGGGGCCCGGGTGCTGGTCCAGTCGGGCGCGCGCTTCGCCATCGCCGATCCGGTGGGGGGCACGCCGCTGCAGACCACCAACATCCCCGTCGGGCGCGACTTCTCCGCGTCGCCGGCGCGGGTGGCGTCGGCGGGTCGCTGGCCGCAACTCAGCGAGTTCTTTGACGATACTGGCCGCACCGTCGAGCAGATGGTCCACGACGGCGCGTCGGCCCAGCCCGGGGCGGTGGCCCTGTCGGGCGACGATCGCCTGATGGCGGCGGCCTTCGCGGTGGGCCGCCGGGGGGGGCCCCAGGAGCCGGTGCTGGGCATCTGGCGGGCCGAGGACGGCCGCGTGGATCACTTGCTGCGCTTCGTGGACGAGGACGTGGTGGCGAGCCAGGCGCCGGCGACGGCGGTGGCGCTGGGCCTGGACGGCGCCGCGGCGGTGGAGGCCCGGCCCGGCGGCATCGTGATCGTCTGGAACGTCGAGCAGAGCCGGTACGCGCACCTGCTGCAGACCGAGGTGGGCACCGTCCAGCGGCTCGTGCCCAGCACGGCGGGCGACGATCTGCTGCTGGTGGGGGGCGATCAGGGCCTCGAGCTGTGGGAGATCACGCCCCAGCCCCGCCGGCGGTGGCGCCAGCCGGGCGAGGCGGTGCGCGCCCTGGCCATCTCGCCCGACAGCACCGCCATCGCCGTGGGGACGGGCCGCACGCGCATCCTGGACGCGGCGGATGGGCGCGAGCTCTTCCCCATCGCCACGGCGGGCGCCCTCGACTTCGATCCCCGCGGCGGCCGGCTGCTCGTGGGGGATGTCATCTACACGGACGCCTTGTAGCGAGAGGCCGCGTGAGCAGACACCTGTTTTCGTTGCGGTTTTCGTGGGTGCTCGCCCTCGCGGTCGCGGGCTGCGACGAGGCCGGCCAGGGGGGCGCGGACGCGGGGGGGGCGTGCACGTCGGGGGCGCTCGTCGCGCAGTGTCCCCCCGGCACCAACCCGATCCTCGGGGCCCAGGCGGTCTCGGCCTGCGAGGGGGCGGCCGGGGGCGTGGTGCTCGATGGCCAGGGCCAGGCCACCGGCCAGTGCTACGGCCAGGGGTCGTGCCGCGTCGCCTGCCAGTTCGCGGTGCCATGCCGGTGCGGGGTGGCCAGCGTCGGACGGGACGGCGTGGCCTGCGCCCCCTGCGACGGGGCGGCCTCGTGCGGCAACGGCGCCTGCGAAGGCGGCGAGACGCCGGCCAACTGCCCCATCGACTGCGGCTCGACCTGCGAGGCCGACGAGCGGCGCTGTGATGGCGAGGTGCTGGAGGTCTGCAACCTCCAGGGGCGCTGGGAGCGGCTGCCCTGCCCCCAGGGCGAGGCCTGCGTCTTCGGGGCGACGCCGGGCAGCGCGGCCTGCGAGCGCGACCCCGGCATCATCGGCGGCGCCGACGGCGGCGTGGTGACGGATGGCGGCGTCGTGGAGGACGGTCGCCTGATCCCGGGGGACGGCTCGTGGCCCGACGGGGCCGTCGGGCCCGCGCCGACGGCCCCCTTCCCCCGGCAGCTCCAGGTCACCGACGTCGCCATCCGGCTCGACGACGGGTCCGTCCAGAACCGGCCCACCCCCTTCGCCCAGCTCATGAGCGCCGCCGGGTCGCGCTTCCTGTGGCGGTGGCGCCTCATGCCGGGGGATCCCATCGTGATCGAGGGCTTCGGCCGCGCGAGCACCCTGCGCGTCGACGAGCGGGGGGGCGTGTTCAACGTGCCCCGGGTCGACTACCCCCGCGCCACCCCCGAGCAGTTCTGCGCGGCCTACGCCGCCTGCAACGGGCCCGTGCCCCCCGAGCAGTGCGCGGCGACGATGGCGCCCTACCTGGACGCCCGCTTCGTGGATCCCGAGTGGCTGGTGGACTGCCTGGCGGCCAACGCCGCGGAGGACTGCGACCTCTTCCTCTTCTTCGCGCCCACCTGTGCCGAGAACCCGCACTTCCCGCTGCCCGAGGGGACCGACCTGGTGGTCAACGAGGTCGCCCTCGTCGGCGATCGCCTGCTGGGCGGGCCGCCGGATCGGTCCCAGATGGTGGCCATCGATCTGGCTTCGGGCGAGCTGCACCGCCAGGAGCCGCTGCCGGGCTACCTGGTGGGCATCTCCACCGAGGGCAAGGCCCTGAGCGCCGACGGCCGCGTCGCCGTGGGCATCGGCCAGCAGGGCAACGACTCGCTGCTGGTGGTCTGGGACATCGACCGGGGGGTCCGCCGGGCGGTCCAGCCCATGTCGGGCAACGGCATCAGCCGGATGGCGGTGGGCGGCGACGGCCGTGTGCTGGCGACCGTGGGATCGAGCGATGATCCCGCCGTCAACCGCTTGATCGTGCTGTGGAATCTGGAGGAGGAGCGGCGGATCGTGAGCATCCGCCCCCCCGAGAACGAGGCCCAGCAGGGCTTCGCCGTCCTCGAGATCTCACCCGACGGGCGCCTGCTGGTGGTGGACGTGGACCAGCAGACGGCCCTCGAGGTCTGGGAGCTGGGCCAGCGTCCCCAGAAGATCCAGGTGCTCGATCCCGGTGGCAACGATCGCATCAGCCAGGTGGCCTTCGCCCCCGACGGGCGGACGCTGGCGGTGGTCCAGGGGGCGGGCCCGCTGGCCCAGATCAGCCTGTGGGACGCGGTGGACGGGCAGCGCTGGCGGACGGAGCCGGTGTCTCCGGGCGAGGTGCGGGAGGTGCGGTTCTCGGACGACGGCCGCCGGCTGCTGACGCTGCGGCAGGATGGGACCCTGGCCTTCTACTTCAAGGTCTTCGGCCCCTGACCTGCGCGAGCGCCGCCGGGACGGTGTGGGCAAGGGCCTGAAACCCAAGGTGATTTCTCCGATCTTCTGCGGCGGGCTCCGGGGTGGATTTCCCGGGAGCGCCGGTTCTGGCACCCTGCGCCCATGGCTGACCTGGAGCTGGTGCCGGACTACTACTGGCGAAACCTGCGCACGGTGGTGGACACGGTCCTCGACGCCCACCCGGGGCTCTTCACCCCCGAGCAGCACGCCGTCTTCGAGGGCTGGCGGGCCGTGCCGCGGCCGGCGCAGCTGCTCTACGCGCGGCTGCTGCTGCGCCGGGGGCCCGACTTCCGGCGCTCGACGCTGGCGTACACCGAGGTGGGGGACGTCGAGGCGGCCCTGGCCGAGCTGGCCGAGGCTCGCCTGGTGACGCTGGAGCCGCCGCTGCTGGTGGTCGACCGCATCGAGCTCTTCACGGTGGCCGAGCTGCGGGTCGTGGGGCAGCGCCTGGGGATGAACCTGCGCGGCCGCCGGGCGGCCGTGATCGAGGCGCTGCTCCAGGCGCCCGCGGAGGCCATCGAGGAGAGCCTGCGGATCCTCGATCCGCTGGTGCGGCGCCACGGCTGCTCGGCCTTCAGCCGCGCCCAGGTGGTCTTCTTCGGCAACCGCCAGCAGGACATGAGCACCTTCGTGCGGGTGGCCCTCGATCAGCTCCGCTACGCCGAGTACGCGGTGGATCGCAGCCACCCCCTCTTCGCCGATCGCGCCGCCCTGGACGCCTACCTCGCGGCGGGATCCCGGTGGGACGCCGCCTTCGCCGCGCGCATGGCCGACGACGACGCGATGCTGGTGGCCCTGGGCGACGAGGCCGCCGAGGATCTGCGGCGCCGCCCCCCCGTGGCCCCGTTCCGCGCCCGGGTCGATCCTGCCCGCGCCGACTCCCGGGTGGTCTACCGCGCCGCGCGGGCCCAGGAGCGCCTGGGCGACGCCGACGCCGCGGCCGCCGGCTACCGCCTGCTGCTCCAGACCCGCCGGCACCCGCCGACCGCCGCCCGCGCCGCCGACCGCCTGGGGCTCTTGAGCCAGCGGCAGGGCGACGTGGCCGCGCTGGCCGACGACGTGGCGCCGCTCCTGGCCGAGGCCAACCTGGACGAGCCCTCGCTGCGCCTGGTGCAGCGCCGGCTGCGCCTCGCCCGCGTGGGGCCCGATCCCCGGGAGGCCGAGCCCGTGCCGCCGGAGCGCACCCTCGTCATCCCCGCCGCCACCGGGGCCCACGAGTCGGCGCGCACGGGCACCAAGGCCCTCTACCGCGGCCTGGAGGGCCACGCCCTCACCGTGGAGGAGGCCGTCCTGGAGCGCCTCGGGGGCGACGGCGTCTGGTGCGAGGGCAGCCTCTACACCACGCTCTTCGGCCTGCTCTTCTGGGAGACGATCTTCGCCCCCGTGCCCGGGGCCTTCCAGCACCCCTTCCAGGACGCCCCCGTCGACCGCGACACGCCCCTCTTCTACCTGCGCCGCGAGCCGCGGTTCCTGGCCCGCTTCGCCGCCCTCGCCGAGGGCGACGTCGGCGCGGAGGTCGGGCAGGCGTGGGAGCGGTACCACGGCCAGGTCTGCCGCGGCGTCACCTGGGATCGCTTCCCCCCCGGCCTCCTCGTCCGCGCCGCCCGCGGCCTGGGCGCCGGCCTGCTGCCCATCCTCGACCGCCTCGCGCGGCAGCCGGCCCGCCACGCCGCGGGGCTGCCCGACCTGCTGGCCTGGGTGGACGGCGCCACGCTGCTGGCCGAGGTGAAGGGCCCGGGCGACCAGCCCAGCGTGGAGCAGCGCCTCTGGCATGCGTGGCTGCTGGCCCATGGGGTACCTTTCACCCTCGTCCGGGTCCGCCGCGGCGCCCCCGACGAGGCCGCTTGAAGGAGACAGTGTGGGCAAGTTGCTGAATCTGCTGAAGAAGATCCCCATCGACCTCGGCCAGGGGGCGGTGGCCGAGACCACCGAGGGCAAGCAGATCGCCCTGCGCCTCGTGCCCGACGGGGGCGGCCGCACCGCCCTGGATGTGGGCTGCCGGGCCGGCCACCAGACGCGCTGGCTCCAGGAGCGCGGCTACACGGTGACCTCCATCGACGTGGAGGCCCTCTTCGACGGGGCCCGCGTCGTCGACGCCAACGCCCCGCTGCCCTTCGCCACGGGCGCCTTCGATCTGGTGTGGTGCTCCGAGGTCATCGAGCACCTGGCCGATCCGGCCTTCTCGCTGCGCGAGCTCATCCGCGTCACGCGGCCCGGCGGCGAGCTCATCCTGACGACGCCCAACAGCTACATGCTGCTCTTCCGCGCGCTGGCCCTCGTCGGCCTGACGCCGCGCCGCATCCAGCGGGCCGATCACCTGCACTTCTTCGACGTGGACGACGTGCGCCGGCTGGCCCCCGACGCCCGCCTCTACGGCTACTTCCCGTGGATGGCCTACAAGCGGACGCTGGCCAACGACGGCTTCATCGGCGCCCTGAGCCCGACCTTCGTCATGCACATCCAGAAGCCGGCCTGATGGGGCGGGGCGCCCGCATCGCCCTGGGGCTCGCCGTCTCGGGGGGGCTGCTCGCCCTCGTCCTCTGGCCGCTGGACCTGGCGCAGGCCTGGGCCCGGGCCCGCGCGGCGTCCCCCGCGGCCCTGGGGCTGGCCCTCGGGGCCTCGCTGCTCGTGCTCATCGCCCGCAGCGTGCGGTTCCACGCCCTGACGGCGGGCGCCACCCGCGGCCAGGTGATCGCCGCCATCGCCGTGCAGAACTTCCTGTTGCGGATCACGCCCTTGCGGGCCGGCGAGCTGTCCCTGCCGTGGCTCCTGCGCCAGGCCTCGGGGGAGTCGGCGGCGCGCACGCTCGTCGCCCTGGTGCTGGTGCGCCTCGCCGATCTCTGCGTCCTGCTGGTGGCCGCCATGGCCGCGGGCCTCGCGTGGTTCGGCGCGGGGGAGGGGGGCACGCTCGTGGCCCTGGCCGTCGGGGCGGTGGCCCTGCTGCTGGCCCTCATCCGCTTTCGGCAGGTGGTGCGCCTGCTGCTGCGCCTCGCCCGCGGCACCGCGAGCCTGGCCCGCGTCCACGACAAGGCGGTCGTCCGCAAGGTCTTCAGCCGGCTCGACGAGGCCCTGGCCGATGGGGAGCGCCTCAGCCGGCGGCAGTGGCTCACGGTGGCGATCGGCACCCTCGTGGTGGCGACGCTGCAGTTCGCCCTGTTCGCGGCGCTGCTGGCCGCGTTCGGCAGCACCCCCGACCTGCGGCAGCTCGTGGTGGGGGCGTCCCTCGCCCAGATCACCGGGGCCCTGCCCGTGACGACGGTGGGCAGCTTCGGCACCCACGAGGCCGGCTGGATCGGCGGCTTCGTCTGGGTGGGCATGCCCCTGCAGGAGGCCGCCCTCACGGCCGTGGCGACCCAGGTCGTCACCCTCGCGTTCGCCGGCCTCTTCGCCGCGCCGGCGGCGTGGCGGCTGGCCGCGACCTCGCGCCGGGCAGGGCATCTGTCCCCTCGGTGACAGCCACACGAGGAGGCAGCGATGGCGCGGATCGAGATCCGCTACTGCGTGATCTGAAACTACGAGCCGAGGGCCGCCCGGGTGGCGGCGCGCATCACCGAGACCACGGGCGAGGCCGTGGCCATCGTGAGCGGGGGTCGTGGCGAGTTCTCCGTCTGGGTGGACGGGCGCGTGGTCGCGAAGAAGTCCATGTTCGGTTTCCCCAGTGAAGACGAGGTGTTGCGCTCGACGGCCGCGGCGCTGGGGGGCGGCGGCGCCCCGGGCTGATCGGGCCGGCGCCGCGCGCTTGCCCGTCCGCGGCAGGTCGGCCATCCTGCCCGGCATGCGGTGGCTGGCCCTCATCGGCGCGCTCGGCATCCTCCCGCCCCCCGCGGTGGCGGCGCCGCCGCCCCTGCGCCGCCTGGTGGTGGGGGCCGCGCTGCCCGGGCCCGGGCTCTGCCTGGCCGAGGCGCCCTCCGACCCGCGCCTGATCTACGTCGGCACCGCGGACGGCCGGGTGCTGGCCTCCAGCGACGGCGGCCGCACCTGGACGGCGGGCGTGGCGGTGGCCCCGCCCGGGGGCTTCGGCGGCAGCCGCTACACCCAGGCCGACCTGAGCGAGCGCCGCGTCGAGGGCACCCCCCTGGAGGCCGGCGTCTTCGGGCCCACCCTGGCCAACGAGCTGAGCAAGGTCCCGAGCAACACCGCCCGCATCTTCCAGTCCAACGGCGGCGAGGCCGTCGAGACGCAGATCGACGAGGCCCTGGCCGGGTCGGGCATCGACGACGTGATCGATCCCGAGCGGGGCGCGCCCGAGGGCCGCTCGCCCGGGGCCTGGACCGGCGATCTCTGGCCCACCTTCGAGCCCCCGGGCGGGGTCGATCCCGCCGTGCGCGCCCTGGACGTGCACCCCCGCGATCCCCGCGACGTGCTGGCCGCGACGGGGGAGGGGCTGCGCCGCTCCCGCGACGGGGGCGGGACGTGGCCCGTGGTCCTCGGGGGTGCGACGGCGGCCGAGCGCCGGGTGCAGGTCATCGCGCGCGACCCCCGCGATCCCGCCCATGTGCTGGTGGGCACGGGCGCTGGCCTCTTCGAGGCGCGGGACGGGGGCGAGCGGTTCGAGCCGCTCCTGCACGCCGACGTGGCCGACGCCGACATCCGCGCCATCGCCTTCGATCCCGACAGCGCCACGCGCTTCATCGTGGCCACCGAGGAGGGGCTGCTCGCCACCGACGACGGCGGCCGGCGGTTCTCGAGCCTCGGGGAGGTGGACGGCCGCCCCGACCGCGTCCGCGTCGATCCGCGCCGGCCCCAGACGCTGGTGGTGGGCACCACCGAGGGCCTCTTCCGCAGCGAAGACGCGGGCAAGACGTTCCGCGCCGTCGGGCCGCTGGCCGCGGGGGTCGGCGCCCTGACCGGGGATGGCGCCGGGGCGGCCTACGCGGGCGTCGGCCCCGACCTCTGGGTCAGCGTCGACGGGGGGGCCTGGCAGAGCCGGCTCTTCGGCGACGTGCCCATCGTCGATCTGGCGTGGTCGCGCCACCGGCGGGCCGCCCTGTGGATCCTGTCGACCCACGCCCTCGCGCAGCTCTCCGACGGCGAGCCGGTGGCGCTGGACGCCGTGGTGCGCGCGCGCTACGAGCGGCTGGTGGAGGTGGAGCCCGACCTGGGGGCCACGCAGCGGGCGGCCCTGGAGCGGGCGGGCCTGGACGAGCGGCCAGGCGGGGCCATCCGCTTCTCGGGCCTGCTGCCCCGGGTGACGGCCTTCGCCGGCTACATCGAGCCGCCCGCCAGCTACCTGCGCTACGGCGTGCTGGAGACGGGCTCCGACGATCCCGAGGTCGGCCAGCAGAACATCTTGGATTCCAAGGGCTTTCGCTACGCGGTCTTCGCCGGCTGGGACGTCGCCGACCTGCTCTTCCGACCCGACGAGGGCGCCCTCACGGCGGACGCCCAGGCCCGGGCGAAGCTGGGCTGGACGCTCCGGCAGACCATCGCGAGCCTGTACACCGAGCGGCGCCGCGTGCAGCTCGACCGCCTGCTGGACGCCGGCACCGACGGCCGGGCCCGCCTCGCGCGGGACCTGCGCCTGGAGGAGCTGACCGCGCACCTCAACGCCCTGGCGGGCCCGCTCTTCACCCCCTTCGAGGCCCTTTGAGGAGGCAGCCGATGATCCGAACCCTCGCCCTGTGCCTGCTCGCCCTCGCCGCCCCTGCGGCGGCCCAGCGGCGGATCGACGACCCCGACGTGCGCGACGCCCTGGAGGCCCTCAAGCAGGAGCCGTCCATCCAGCGGGTGCAGGCGGCGGCGGTGGAGTTCTACCGGGTCGATCCCGACACCACTGGCTCGATGCGGACGCGGGCGGCCTGGAAGGCCATCCTGCCCGAGGTGAACGTCGGCTACCGCACCAACGACGCCACCACCTTCGTGGATCGCTACGACGGCCTGGTGAAGGGCGAGGGGCCACCCGTCGGCCAGGACGACGCGACGACGAACGTGGGGGAGCTGGTGGTCTCGGGGAGCTGGAGCCTGCCGCGGCTGCTCTACAACCCCGAGACGCTGGACGTCACGTCGCTGGCGGTGCTGCACGAGGGCGTGATCAAGGAGGTCACGAACCTCTACTACACCCGGCGGCGCCTGCAGGTGGATCTCATCCTGGAGCCGCCCGCGGACGGGGCGACGCGGCTGGCCAAGGAGCTGCGCATCGAGCAGCTCACGGCGACGCTGGACGGGATGACCGGCGGCCTCTACACGCGGGTGGCGGAGCGCCGGCGCCGCTGATCGCTCAGTGGTGCGCGGCCGCCGGGGCCTCGGCCAGCTTGTCGACGCCGCGGCACAGGTCGGACTGGGCGGTGGCGCCGATGCTCTTGCAGGCCTCCCGGATCTCCAGGCTGCGCGAGTGGGCCGTGGGGCCCTGGGGCTTGCCGGGGCGATCGTTGATGGGGGCCCACTTGCCGAGCTGATCGAAGTTGCAGCCGGCGAGGCCGGCGAGGGCGAGAGCAAGAGCGAGCGCGACGCGCGTCATCGGGAGCCTCCAGGCGAATGCGGGCGCCAGTCTAGCCACCTCGGCTCGATGATCAAGCCCCCGGGCGGTCCGTCCACCCTGGTCCGCTGGCGGGGGGGCACGGTAGACTGCGCCATGCGCCGCACCAGACCCCTGATGATCCCTGCCATCTCCATGATCTTCTTGGGGATTTCCTGCAACGACGACACGTCGGGCGGTGCGCGCCTGGTGGGGCCGCCGGGCCAGCCGGACGCCGCGCTGCGGCCGGATCGGGGGGTGGACCAGGGCCGCCCACCGGCGGACGCGGGGCCCGACGCGGCCCGCGATGCCGCGCCCCTGGCGCCCGACGCCGCGGCCCTGGACCGGGGCGCGCCGCCGGACATGGCGCTCGCCGACGCCGCGCCCCCGCCCCCGGACCGAGGCGTCTCGCCCGACATGGCCGCGCGGGACATGGCGCTGCCCCCGCTGGACATGGCGCCGCCGCCCGTCGACATGGCGCCGCCGCCCGTCGACATGGCCCCGCCCCCGCTGGACATGGCCCCGCCCCCCGTCGACATGGCGCCGCCCCCGCCCGACATGGCCGTCCTGCCGCCCGGGCGGCGGGCCTGCGCCCTGGGGCCGGGGTTCACGCTGTTCGCGGTGCACTGGTCGGGGGGCAGCAGCAGCGCCCGGGTCGACCACTGGGACGCGAGCTGCGAGTACTCCATCCGCATCAACGACGCCTGCGGCGCCTTCGCCCGCTGCGGGGACGCCATCGCCAACTGCGGCGTGGCGGTGGTGGATCAGGGCCAGGGGCTGCTGCTCGACGGCATCGATGACCTGCTCTTCCGCTTCAACGTGCAGGGCCAGCGATTCCGCGGGGCCACGCTCTACTTCCAGGCGCGGGGGACGCGGGGCCAGGCGCAGCTCGAGATCTGGTCGCCGCTCTACGGGGGCCTGGTGGGGCCCATCGGGGGCATCGACTACGAGTGGTATGAGCTCGACTGGAGCGACTTCCTGAGCCCGGGCGATGATCCGGGGCTGACGGGCGTGCGCTTCGACGCGGTGCAGGGGCAGGTGGCGGTGCACGCCGTGGAGCTGTGCATCACCGAGTAGCCGTCGGGCTCAGTTGGTCAGGCCGATACCCACGATCGGGGTCGCCGAGGTGTCCGTCTCGGTGCCGCTGGTGCGCAGGACGTCGAGGCCGACGAACGCCAGCGGGTGCAGCCCCAGGGCCTCGAAGTTGATGACCTCGGCGGCCACGCGGCTGTTGAGCCGCACGCCGCTGGCCTCTTCGACGCCGTCGTCCTGGGTGTCGCCGAAGTAGAGGCGGCTGCGGGTCATGGTGAAGAGGTTGAGCTCGCTGCTGCCGGAGAGCCGCACGAGCCCGGGCACCAGGCCGTAGCGCGCGATGACGCGGGCCAGGGTGTAGCCCGAGAACTGCGTGTCGGCCGCGTCCTCCCCCCCGGCGTCGCCGAAGCTGAGCGACGAGTACGCCTCGGCCTGGAAGCCGTAGCCCACGAAGACGCCCCAGAAGAGGGGCCCGCCCTCGGCCGAGGTGTAGCCGTAGACGAGGGACTGGCGGCTCAGGAAGGACGACTCGGAGGCCCCGTCGAAGCCGGCGCCGCTGTAGTCGCTGCTCAGGCCGCTCAGGTTCGTCTCCAGCAGGAAGGCGTGCCGCGCCTCGCCCGCCTTGCCCGTGCGGTAGCCCAGGATGAAGTGGTTCTTGAACTCCAGGTTGGTGTTCGTGGTCTCGCCGGTCTGCCGGCTGAAGACGGACTGGGCGATGTCGTAGCCGATGAGGAAGCTCTCGCCGTAGTAGCCCAGCTCCAGGGCGTAGGCGAAGGCGGTCTCCTCCAGGCTGACGGTGGGGACGCCGAAGTCGCCGCGGAAGTGCCAGGGCGAGGCGTCCGCCGCCCGGAAGGCGTCGGCGTGGGCGCAGAGGGGCGCGGCGGCCAGGGCGGCCGTCAGCAGGCGAAGCATTGGATTTTCCTCAGGAAAGAGTCAGAAGCAGAGGTTGACGCAGTTGTCCGGGTTGGCGCGCCAGCGCACGCAGGACTCGCCCTCGGTCGCCACGACCGGGTTCGACCAGCCGGCGTCGTCGAAGGCCCAGACATCGTTGATGGCCCCGCAGTCCGTCTTGCCCCCGAAGGTGAGCGCGCGGCCGCAGGTGTCGCCGTACACGAGGGTGTGGGCGTTGCGGCGCTCCGGGACCCCGGCGGCGACGGTGGTGAAGTCGGCCGGGAAGTCGCAGAAGCCGTTGGCGGGCCGGTTGAAGGCGTCCTCGGGCTGGAGGGACTCCCAGGTCATCGCGTCGGGATCGAAGGCCCAGGTGTCGTTGCGGTTGCCGAGCGTCGCGTCGTCGTGGCCGGCGAAGAGCAGGTACTCGTCGTGCGCGGTGTCGTGGACCATATGGCCCCAGAAGCGCCCATCGGGGTGCGTGCCGCGGCGGCCGTCGTGGAGCTGCGCCCAGCGGCCCGACTCGGGGTAGAACGCCAGCAGGTCGGTGAAGTAGGTGGCGTTGTTGTTGAACGCCGTCTCGTCGCCGCCGCCGTAGACCACGAGCTGATCCCGGGCGGCGTCGAAGAAGCCCGCCTGCCACATGCGCGGCGTGGGGCCCCGGCCGTCGAAGGGGATCTCCTCCCAGGTGGAGGTGGCGATGTCGAAGCGCCAGACGTCGTTCAGGACGCGGGGCCCGACGGCGTTGCCGGAGCCGTTGCCGCCCTGCACGAGGAGCTGGTTGCGGTTCGGGTCGTAGGCGAGGACGTGGTTGAACCGGGCGGGGGGCAGCTCGCCCCGGGCCTCCACCTCCGTCCAGGTGCGGGTGCCCGGGTCGAACCGCCAGAGATCATTGAAGATCTGGTAGTTCCCGGAGCTGCCGGCCCGGAAGCGGCCGCCGAAGACCCACATGGCGCCGTCGCCGAAGACGGCGGCGTGCCGGGCCCGGCCGGGCGGGTTGCCGTCGTCCAGGCGCTTCCAGCGGCCGCAGCCGGTCTCGTAGTCGTAGTAGAGCCAGGTGACGCTCTGGAAGGTGTAGGCCGGGAAGCCGCAGTTCTCGGGCACGGCGGTGTTGCCGCCGAAGATGATCATCATGTGGCGGGCGTCATCGTACGCCGCGGCGTGCTCGTTGAGGGGCGGGGGCTGGTCGTCGTCGCTGGCGTCACAGACGTCGAGCGCCGGGCCGTCGCAGGGATCGCTCATGCCCCCCTCGCCCCCCGCGCCGCCCGCGCCGCCGCCCATGCCGGCCTCGCCGCCAGCGCCACCGGCGCCACCGCCCATGCCGCCCGCGCCGCCGCCCTGGCCACCCTGGCCGCCGCCATCCTGACGCAGGGCCGCGTCAGCGCCGCCACCGGAGTTGTCGTCTTCCTGACACGCGGCCAGCGCCAGCGTCGCCAGGCCCATCAGAAGCCAGGGCTTCATCTGCTTCGCCATGCTCATCCTCCGAAACCGGCGTCTCCCCGAGAGCCGATCCCCAGTTATCGCGATCTCTGCGGGCACCAGGCGGCCCGCGGGCGGCGGAACCCTAGAGAACGTCGGCCGATTCTGTCAACGTTGACAGTCACGACGCCACGCTTGCCGCCCCCACCCGGCCTCAGCCGACTGTTGACGCGCCCGGACGCCGACCCTATCGTTGCGCCCTCGAACCTTCCTGCATCGCCTCCACCGGGTGCGAGGGCAGTTTTTTGCACTCGGGAATCACGCAAATGCCCGCTTCTGCTATGAATGTGCTGATCGTCGGCCCCCTGTCCGCGGCCGGTGAGCAGGTGCTGGACGCCCTGGCGGGCTGGGCCACGCCGCCGCGCATCGCGGGCGCTGATGTCGAGGCCACGGTCGGCCAGGACTTCGAGTTTCGCGGCGAGGCGATGCGCGTCCTCGACGTGCGCAAGCTGCTGGCTGCCCCCTGGGATGCCATCGTCGTGGCCGCGCCGCTGGCCGACGTGGAGCTGCCCGCCGGCCCCCTCGTCGTCGCGCTGCCCGGCGTCGGCCTCGAGGCGGGCCTCACCCTGCCCGGCGTCCCGGTCGAGCGGGGCGCCCGGCTCCGCACCCCCGATCCCCTCGCGGCCCTCGTCGCCGAGGTCCTCAGCGCGCTGGAGGGCGCCACCCGACCCACCGCGGTGGAGGTGGTGGCCCTGGACGCGGCGTCGGCCGTCGGCCGGCCGGGCATGGACGAGCTGCGCGATCAGACCATCGAGCTGCTGAACTTCCGCGAGCCCCCCGTGAAGGTGCTGCCCCAGCGCCTCGCGTTCGAGGTGCTGCCCAGGGCCCAGGAGCCCGCCGATCCGGCCGGGGCCTTCACCCGCGACCTGGCGGCGCTGCGGCCGGGCCTCGCCGGGCACATCTTCGCCACGCGCGTGCTCGTGCCGGCGTTCGTCGGGCTGACGGCGACGCTGCGGATCGAGCTGGCCGCCCCGACCACCGCCGCGGACGTGCAGGCCGCCCTGGCGCGGCACCCCGCGCTGCAGCTCGGGGAGGCCCCGACCCTGGCCGACGCCATCGGCGAGGACGTCATCCACGTCGGCCCGCCCACGCTGCGCGGTCAGGTCTTGCACCTGTGGCTGGCGGCCGACGACACTCGGGTCGGAGCCGCGCTGCTCGCCGTCCGCATCCTGGAGGGCCTGGAGGCGTCTCGTTGAGGAGGGCTGGCCGGCCCCGCCGGTCGCCTGCGCGTCGCCGTGTCATTTTGTCCGCGCCGGCCGGCCTGCGCTGACACCCTGGCAGAAAGCGGCACGGATTCCCGCTCGGGGCATGCCCCAGCGGCTGGTATGGTTCTTGATGCCGGAGCGGCCGCCCTGGCCCTGCCGAGGAGAGTCTGACGGATGACCACCGCCCTTCGCGCCCTGCCGGCCTCGCTGCCGATCCTGCTCGTCCTGGCGGCAGGGACAGCCCACGCCCAGACCGACGCGGATCTGAACCTCACGCTGTCGGGGGACGCCTTCGCCCTCTCGGGGGACGAGCGCTACGTCTCCATCGACGAGTGCGCCTCCCAGCTCGCCCACGCCTTCACCCTGCAGGGCGACTTCACCGGGTCGGGTGAGGCCTACGAGATGCGCCTGTCGCTGACCAACGGCGCCACGGCCTGCTCGTGGGAGACGTTCGGCGACGCCTGCGACAACACGCTGTACGACGGCGGCAGCGACGTCGACTGCTACTGCCTGGCCAAGACCACCGCGGACTCCATCTCGCGGACGATCTCGCTGGCGGACATCCTGGCGACGACCTGCGAGGTGCTGCAGCAGAGCCCGAGCGAGCAGCGGCTGCGCCTCTTCCTGCAGTACCACGCCGACTCGGGCGAGACGGTGGATCTGACGTCGGACGCCATCGACGTGGTGCTCGACTTCCTGCCGCCCACCGCGCCCGACACCGCGCCGACGTCCGTCGTGCCGGTGGAGAGCGGCCTCGAGGTCGCCTTCGCCGCGGTGCAGCAGGGCGAGGTGGCGCGCTACGAGGTCTGCGCCCGGGCCGAGGGCGCCAGCGGCGCCGCCTCGGGCGCGACGGGCAACGAGGCCCTGCGCGAGGGCTACGCCAACTGCGAGCGGACGACCGAGGCGTCGACGGTGCGCCTGACGGGCCTGCGCAACGGTGTGGCCTACCAGGTCGTCTACGCCACGTTCGACGCGGCGGGCAACCGCAGCGCCAACAGCCCGCCTGCCAGCGGAACCCCGCAGGAATCCTACGATTTTGCTGAGTGGTACCGGTCGCGCAACGGCCCGGCCGAGGGGGGCTGCGCGGCCGCCCCGGCGGGTGGCTCGTCGGCCTTCGGGCTGCTCCTGCTCGGTCTGGTCGCCGTCCGTCGCTCCCGGAGGACTCGATGATGCGCCTGGTGGTGCTCCTTCTCCTGGCCGCCTCCCCGGCCTTCGCGCAGTTCCAGGAAACCGACCGCACCGTCGACGTGCAGATCCGGGCGGGCGCCTACCTGCCCGACATCGACAGCACCTTCCCGGCGGCGGCCTGCAAGGCGAGCGGCCAGTGCCCCTACGAGGCCGTCTTCCAGAACGATGACCCCCTGATGCTGATGCTGGGGGCCGAGCGGCACCTGCTGGTGGACGTGGGCACCCTGTCCGTGGGCGGGGCCATCGGCTACTGGAACGTCGCGGGCAAGACGCTCATCGGCCCGGGCGTGCGCGGCAACGACTCCACCGAGCTCTCGGTGGTGCCGATGATGCTCCAGGCGACGTACAAGCTCGACGTCATCCAGGACATCATCCCCGTGGTGCCGGTGCTGCGCGTCGGCGTCGACTACTACTACTGGCGCGTCCTCGACGGCGAGGGGGAGGTCGCCTCCTTCGAGCCCGGCCAGAAGGCCGAGGGCGGCACCTGGGGCTGGCACTACACCTACGGCGCCCACATCCTGCTGGACTACTTCGCGCCCGAGATGGCGGCCGACTTCGATCGGGACGCCGGGGTGAACAACAGCTACCTCACCATCGAGGTGCAGCAGTCCGACATCACCGACTTCGGCTCCAGCAAGGCGTTCCGCCTCGGGGGCGAGGTGCTGTTCTTCGGGCTCGGCCTCGACATCTGAAGGTCTCTGCGTGTCCTGGCCCGAGCGGCGGCTGGCCTTCCAGGTCGAATACGACGGCACCGACTTCGCCGGCTGGCAGCGCCAGGCGGACGACACCCCCACGATCCAGGCGGTCCTGGAGGCCGCCATCGCGGACGTCGTGCGCCATGAGGTGGCCGTCGTCGGCGGCAGCCGGACCGACGCGGGTGTCCACGCCCGCGATCAGCGCGCCGCGGTGACGCTCTTCCACCCCATCCGCCCCGAGGGGCTGGAGAAGGCCCTGGGTCGGCGCCTGCCGGCGTCCATCTCGGTGCGCGGGGTGCGCGACGTGCCCCTCGACTTCCACCCGCGCTTCGCCAACGGCGGCAAGACCTACTGCTACCGCCTCTACCTGGCCCGGCGGCGTCACCCCCTCGTGGACCGGTTCGCGTGGCAGGTGCCCTGGGCGCTGGACCGCGGCCGCCTGGCCGAGGCGGCCCTGGGCTGCCTCGGGCGCCATGACTTCGTGAGCTTCGCCTCGGCGGATCACTCCCAGGTGACGACCGTGCGGCACATCAGCCGCATCGCCCTCACGGACGAGGCCAACGGCGTCATGGCCCTGTGGATCCGCGGCGACGCCTTCCTCAAGCAGATGATCCGCAACCTGGTGGGCACCTGGGTGGACGCCGCCCGCGGCCGCCTCGACGCGGGCAGCATGGGCGCCATCCTGGCGGCGCGGGATCGCCAGGCGGCCGGCCCCACCGCGCCGGGGCGGGGCCTCACGCTGGAGCGCGTGCACCCGCGAGCGCCGGCTTCAACGACTCGAAGAGACTGAGAAAATCGCCCGCCGCCCCGACAGGGGGGGCTCAGAAGGACGCGCGCAGGCCGATGTTGAGGTCCATGTGCAGCGACGGCGAGTCCCCGATCAGGTGGATGAAGTCGGGGACGATCTGCAGGCCCAGCGTCGGGTTGAACTGGAAGGTGTAGGCGGCGCCGAGGGTGTAGAAGTAGGGCCCCTCCAGCGTGGTGTCGAGCACCTGCTCCAGGTCCACCAGGTGGCGGACGCGGCCCACGCCGCCGCCGGCCCGGAGGATCAGCTGGTGGGTGCCGGTGACGGCCACGTACTTGAACCGGCCGCCCTCCGCGTGGGTGAACTCGATGATCTGCACGCGGGCGAAGGCGCCCAGGCTGATGCGCTCGGCCAGCCAGAAGTCCAGCTCCAGCAGGGTGTGGAACGGGGCGAGGGCGAAGCCGGGGCGGATGTTGGCGCCGCGCTGGTTCTGCGGTCGGGCCAGATCGGTGATGAACCCGCCGCCGGTGCCGAGGCTCACGGCGACGCTGACGTACTTGCGATCACCGCCGCCGCCGTCATCGTCCTCGCCGCCCAGGCCCGAGCCGGAGGGCATGGCGTCCAGATCGCCCAGGACGTCGCCCTTGACGGCCACGGTGACCGGGTCGCGGCTGCTGCCGACGGCGCCGATGCCGGCTCCGGTGCGGTCCTCCAGGACGACGTAGTAGGTCAGGCGGCGGCCGGCCACGAAGCGGCCGGGGATGCGGCCGGAGAAGTTGGAGCGGCCCGCCGGCGCGAGCTCCATCTTCTGGACCTGGTCGTTGCGGGCGCTGCGGTAGAACAGGTAGACGCGGTAGACATCCCGGTTCAGGGCGTCGGAGACCTCGATGCTCACCGTGAGCGGGCGGCCCGCCTCGGCGTCGGCCGGCGGGGTGTGGCGCACGTCGGGCTCCCGCGGCGGCGGGGGATCCTCGCGCACCGGGCGGCGATCGTCGCGGCCGTCGTCGCGCGGGGCCGGATCGCGCCGGCGGGGGCTGCGGCGGGCCTCGGCCCGGGCGTCGTCGAAGAGGCGCTCCAGGCTCGGCGTGCTGACCAGCGGATCGAGGGCCGCGCGGGAGTCGATGCGCAGGGCCTCCACGAAATCGCTCACCGCGGCGTCGGAGTCCTTGTCGCGGACGTACGACAGGATGCCCCGCTGCACGTAGACCTGGGCGACGGTGGCGTTGGCCACGTTGAAGCGCTCGGCGAGCCGGACGGCCCGGTCGAGGGCGTCCTCCGCGGACTCCAGCTCCAGGTTGTCATAGAAGGACCGGGCGTCTTCGAGCATGCGCTCGATCTCGCCCTCCGCCTGGGCGGCGGACCGGGGGGCGGACGCGCCGGGCTGGGCCCAGAGCACGCACGCGGCGACCATGGCGGGGAACAGGCGCCTCATCGGGAGATGTGGAACTCCACCCGGCGGTTGGCCTCGCGACCATCCGCCGTCCGGTTGTCTTCGATGGGCCGCTCTTCGCCGTAGCCCTCCGACTCCAGGCGGCTGGGCTCGATGCCCTGGCCCATCAGGTAGCGGCGCACGGAGGCGGCGCGATCCCGGGACAGCTTGAGGTTGTACTTCGCCGAGCCCTGGCTGTCGGTGTGGCCCTCGATGCGGACCTTGATGGCCGGGTTCTGGCGCAGCGCCTCGGCGACCTCGTTGAGCAGCTCGTAGGAGACCGTGCGGATCGTCGCCTTGTTGGTGGAGAAGAAGATCTTCTGCTTCAGGTCGATGCGATCGGCCCGGACGACGATGTTCTTGAAGACGTCGGGGCAGCCATCGGTGTCGGCGTCGCCGTCGTAGTCCTCGGGCTGGTCGGGGCACTGGTCCTGGGCGTCGGGGATGCGGTCCTGATCGTTGTCGGGATCGGGGCAGCCGTCCTCGTCCTCGAAGCCGTCCTTGTCCTCGGGGTTGATGGGGCAACGATCCGTCAGGTCGGGCAGGCCGTCCTGGTCGTTGTCCAGATCGGGGCAGCCGTCGGCGTCCTCGAAGCCGTCCTTGTCTTCGGGCTGGTCGGGGCAGCGGTCCACGGCGTCGCCGATGCCATCGCCGTCGCGGTCCGCCATCGTCTCGGGGCAGCCGTCCTCGTCGGCGTCGCCGTCGAAGTCCTCGGGCTCCTTCGGGCACTGGTCGCGGCTGTCGGGGATGCCGTCGCCGTCCGTGTCCTGATCCTCGGGGCAGCCGTCGGTGTCCTCGTAACCATCGAGATCTTCAGGGACTTCCGGGCACGCGTCGACGGCGTCGGGGATGCCGTCGCCGTCGCCGTCGGCCTGGCACTCCGGCCGTCGGGCCACCGTGTCGATGATGGCCATGGCCTCGTCGGCCGCCTGCATGTGGTGGCCGGCGCGGAAGAGGGCGCCCTGCTCCAGTTCCAGGATCACGAAGTCGAGGTTGGCCTCGGCCAGGGCCAGCTCGCGCTCGGCGCACTTGCGGGCCGGCACGCGGACCTGCTCCAGCTTGCTCTGCACGGTGGCGCGGCGGGCCTCCAGGGCGTTGCCGGAGGCGCAGCCGCCGAGCGCGCCGGTGGCCAGCAGGGCGCTGCCCAGGAGGAGGGGACGCAGGGTCGGGGTCACAGGCGGCTCCCAGGGGCGTCCCCGACGGGGCTGTCGGGCTCGTCGGCGCCCTGGATCGGGGCGCGGCCGCCGGCCAGCGCGCGGCGGCGGGCCTCGTCGGCCAGGAAGCGCGCCTTGCTGGCCAGATCCACGGCCGCCTGGTAGTCCGCGTAGCCCTCTTCCTCGCGGGCCTTCTGCAGGTACGTCTCGGCCGAGACGAACTCGTAGACGGCCAGCTCGGGCGCGTTGGCGCCCCGGGCGCCCTCGACGGCGATGGTGGCGTCGGCGATGGCCTGGGTGGCGATGACGGGCCCACAGCCGGAGAGCACGAGGGCCGCGCCGATCACCAGCGCGGCGCCCGCCCGGCGAACGCGGGGGGCCAGGCCTGAGTGCGGGCGCAGCGCGCGCGGCATAGGGGCCATGCGAGCGATCTCCTCGGCGTCGGGGGTTGGATGTTCTCCCTGTCAGTGCGCGGTGTCAAGCCGCGGGGAGACAGGAGCAACTCTCTTACCTCACAACGCCTGTCCCACGAGGGGCCGTCAGCCCAGGAGCTGCTCCACCTGGGTCGTGACCGTCTCTTCGTCGTGGCCCTGGGCGACGGCGAGCTCCTGCACGACGAGCTGCATGGCCATCTCGTAGACGCGCCGCTCGCCGTAGGAGAGCTGCTTGTCCCCTCGGGTCAGGTGCAGGTCGCGCAGGACCTGGGCGACGTCGTTGAGGCTGCCGGACTGGATCTTCTCGACGTACCGCCGGTAGCGCCGGTTCCAGTTGGGCTCCTCGATGACGACGTCGGCCGCTCGCAGGGTGGCCAGGACCTCGGCGATCTCCCCGTCGTCCACCAGGCAGCGCAGGCCGACCTGATCGACGTTGGCGATGGGCACGCGGATCTTCTTCTCGGAGTCGAGGCAGCGCAGGACGTAGAAGCGGTTGGTGTAGCCGGAGATCTCCAGGGTCTCGATGCCCAGGATCTCCGCCACGCCCTGCGCGGGATAGACCGCCATGTCACCGACGTTGAACGAGGTCGCCACAGCCACACCACTCCTTTCGCGCACTGACCCGCCTGGAGACCGCAGCAGGGGAACCCCGCGGCAGGTCCTCCCGCGTCGCCGGCTCCGGGACCGACGCGACGCGGGACTGTCCAGCTAGAATAGCGTGATCAGGCTGAACTTGACCAGAGGTCAGGTCCGAACAGCCCACATGCACCTACCCACCCCCGGAGGGGCGGGCGGAATCGGCAGGTTTTTCGCGCGCTTGCGCGTATCGGACCCGAAGGGTCCGGGGGGCCGTCAGCGCTTCTTGGCGGCCTTGTGCATCGAAAGCAGGCGGCCGGTGGACTGGCGCAGGAGCTTCGCGCGCAGGTCCGCGTCGGCGCGGCCGGCCTTCTGCTCGGTGATCTGGTCGGCGAGGGCCTCCCGGCTACCGAACTTCGAGCGCAGGATCTCCTCGCGCTCGAGGAGGCGCAGGAGCTTGGCGTTGCTCACGCGCATCAGGCGGTCGCGGAAGGCGTCATCGGTCTCATCAGGGCGGCGGTCCAGGAGGGGAGCGACCTTGTTGACAAGGGCTTCCTTGCTGCCGAACCGGGCCTTGACGGCTTGAAGAGGGCTGGCCATAACGGTCTCACTTCATCGGCGTCAAAAACGGGGCGCGTGATAGCACAGCGATCACCAGCAGACAAGCTCTCCGGCGCGGCCTCCCGCTTTTCCCGGCGGATGGCGCGGCGTGGCGCGCTCGTCTTGGCCAGCCTGGCGGCCCTCGCGGGCTGCGGGCCCGATCCCGCGGCGGCCGTGGACGCGGCGCGCCCGGTCGACGCACGCCCCGCCGACGCGGCCGTCGACGCCGCGGTGCCGCCGGGCACCCTCGGCCGGGCCGGGGACGTGATGATCGGCGAGGCGGAGCTGCTCGTGGCGGTGGAGGAGGCCCGCGCGCTGCAGCACTGGCGCGACGGGAAGCCGCCCCCCATGGAGGCCCTGGCCTCGCCCATGCTCCGCCGACGCCTCGTCATCCAGGCGCTCGAGACGCGGGTGGTGCGGGCCGAGGTCGCCCGTCGCCAGCTCGTCGTCCCGGTGCGGGCCGTGGAGGACGCGCTGCGCAACGCCGCCGAGGGCCGCCCCTTCGACGCCGCGCGCTCCGCCGAGGAGGCCCCCCTCGATCCCGACGCGCTGCACGCGGCCCTGGTGGCCCGCTACGGCGCGGTGGCCGGCCGCCTGCGGGCCGTCGCCGAGGACTTGCTGGGCGCTCGTCTGCTGGCCGAGAGCCTCCTGGACGCCGAGGACGACAAGGCCCTCCAGGCGCGCTGGCTGGCCGAGGGGACGCAGATCGTCGCCGACGTCATCCTGGTGCCGCGGGTGCCCACGAACCGCGAGATCGAGGCGGCCGTGAAGCTGCGGTCCGGGGAGCTGGCGACGTGGTTCGACGGCCACCGCGCGCTCTTCCACCGCCCGCTGCGCCGCCGGGTCGTGCGGGTCGGGGTGCCGGTGGGGGAGCGGCCCCGGCTCGAGGCCCTGCTCGCCCGGGCCCAGGCCGGGGAGGACGTCGAGGCCCTCGCTCGCGAGGTCGATCCGAAGGCCCAGCCCCTGCCGCCGGTCACCGCCGATCGGCTGCCGTCGGCCTTCGCCGTGGCCGTGGGGACCCTGACGCCCATCGTCGAGGACGCCGGCGGGCTGGCCTTCTACCGCGTCGTGGCCGAGCTGCCGGGCATGGAGCGCTCCCTGAGCGAGGTGAGCGTGCAGCGGGAGGTCGCCGCGGCGCTGCTGCGCGAGCAGGACGCCCTGCCCACCGCCCGGGCGACGGTGGAGGCGGTGGCCGCGCTGCTGGCCCGCGAGCCGGAGGGCGCGGCCCTGGCGGAGCGCGTCCGGGCGGACCGCCTGCGGCGCAAGACCACCCGCCGCTTCAGCCAGGCCGGTCCGGCCCTCGTGCCCGAGGTCGGGGTGGCCCCCGAGCTCTTCAACGCCCTGTTCGGCCTGCGGGCCGTCGGCGCCGTCTCGCCCATCTTCACGGTGCGGCAGGACTATGTGGTGGCGCGGCTGGTGGAGCGGACGGCGCCCGATCCGGCCACCTGGCCGGCGGAGCGGGCCGCCTTCGTGGCGCGCTGGCGGGCTGCGGAGCGGTCGCGGGTGGTGGACGCCTGGCTGTCGACGCGGCTGCAGGGGGCGCCGCTGTGGATCGATCAGCCCGCAGTGGAGCGGCTGGCCATCCCCGGGGCCCCGCCGGTGGGAGCGAAGCCAGGCGCGGCGACGCCCTGAGCCTCGCGCCTGCTAGAGCTTGCCGACGGAGCGCAGGAAGCCGCGCATGTCGTCGGCCTCGTCGCTCTTCGGCGCCTTCTCCACGATCAGCTTCGCGGTGGTCAGGGCCTCCTCGGGCAGCTTGAGATCCAGGTAGACCTCGACCAGCAGCGCCGCGGAGCGGCTCCACAGATCGCCCAGGTCGGCGTACTCCGCCACGATGCCCTCGAGGCGGCCCCGCGCCGACACCGGGCGCTCCTTGTTGAGGTAGAAGCGCGCGACGTAGAGCTCGTGGCTCGCGAGCTCCTCCCGGCAGGTGCGGATGCGCTTCTTCGCGTCCTCGACCCGCTCGTCCTTCGGGAAGCGCTCGACGTAGTGCTCCAGGGCGCGCAGGGCGTCGCGCGTCGAGGCCTGATCCTTCTCGTGGGCGGGCGGGAAGAGGAAGAAGTCGCTGGGCATCTGCTCGTAGTAGGCCACGCCGATGCGCCAGAGGGCGTAGGGCACCTCGCGGTGGTTGGGCCGCCCCTGCACGAAGAGCCGGTAGGCGTCCACGGCCTGCAGGTACTTGTCCTGGGCGAACCAGGTGTCGGCGATGCGGACCTCGGCCAGGGCCGCGTACTGGGAGTAGGCGAACTTGTTCTTCACCATCGTGAAGTGGTTGATGGCGCCCACATAGTCGTTGTCGTCCAGGGCCTCCACGCCGAGCTGGTACTCGTAGCGGGCCGTGCCGGCGTAGCCGCGATCGGCGGGGGGGCCGCCACAGGCGGGCAGCAGGGCGAGGAGCATCAGGGTCGAGAGCGTGCGCATGGGGGCGGCCCTACCAGAGTTGGCGGCCCACGGCAACCATGGCCGCCGCGCCCCGTGTTCCGCGGCCAGCGACAGGCGATTGCGCGCCGCCCCGGCGTGTGCCAAAAGGCGACCATGCTCGAGGCCCTCTCCATCGCAGACTTCGCCATCATCGACCGGCTGGATCTCGTTCTGGATCGCGGGCTTACCGTGATCACGGGCGAGACCGGGGCCGGCAAGTCCGTCCTCATCTACGCCCTCGATCTGGTGCTGGGCAGCCGCGCGCGCACCGAGGTCGTGCGCACGGGCGCCGAGGCCGCCGAGGTGCAGGCGCAGTTCGATCTGCGGGAGGCCCCCGACGTCCAGGCCCGGCTCGCCGAGGCCGGCCTGGCGGTGGAGGACCGGCTGATCGTCCGCCGCATCGTGGCGCGCAACGGCCGCCACCGCGTCTACCTGAACGGCAGCCTGGCCAGCCTGAACACCCTGGCCAGCGTGGCCGAGGGCCTGGTGGACATCTCGGGCCAGCACGCCCACCACAGCCTGCTGCGCGCCGACGTGCACCTGGACCTGCTCGACCGGGTGGGGGGCGTGGAGCGCGACGGGGTGGAGGCGGCCTACCGCGCCGTCGCCGCCATCGACGCCCGCATCGCCGAGGTGGACGCTCGCCGGCGGCAGCGCGCCGAGCGCGAGGACTTCCTGCGCTACCAGCTCAAGGAGCTGCAGGACGCGCGGCTGGAAGATCCCGACGAGGAGGAGACGCTCGAGCAGGAGGCCCGGCGGCTGCGCAACAGCGAGAAGCTGCGGCAGGCGGCCGGCACGGCGGAGGACGAGCTGCAGCAGGCCGACAACGCCGCCACCGATCGCCTCGGCCGCGCGCTGCGCGCGGTGGAGCGCCTGGTGGACGTGGACGCCAGCCTGCGCCCGATGCTGGAGGAGCTGCGCCAGGCCCAGGTGCTCATCGAGGACGCCGCCCACAGCCTCGGCATCTATCGCCGCGAGCTGCACGCCGAGCCGCGCCGGCTGGAGCAGATCGAGAGCCGCCTCGCGGTCTTCTCGCGGCTGCGGCGCAAGCACGGCGCCACGCTGCCCGAGGTCATCGCCCGCAAGGAGGCCCTGGAGGCCGAGCTGGCCGAGATCGAGGGGGCCGACGACGCCCTCGATCGCCTGCGGCTGGAGCGCATGGCGGCGGGCAAGACGCTGCTGGAGCTGGCCCGGGCGGTCTCGACGGCCCGGCGCGCCGCGGCCCGCACCTTCACGGCGGCCGTGGAGGCCGAGCTGGCCGATCTGGCCATGGGCGCGGCCCGCCTGGCGATGACGTTCGGCGAGGTGGCCGGCGGCGTGACCGTCGAGGGCCACCCCATCGGCGCCCGGGGCATGGATCGGGTCGAGCTGCTGCTGTCGGCCAACCCGGGCGAGGCCCCCGCGCCCCTCGGCCGCATCGCCTCCGGCGGCGAGCTGTCGCGCCTGATGCTCGCGGTCAAGCGCGTCATCGCGGCGGCCGATCCCGTGGGCACCTACATCTTCGACGAGGTCGACACGGGGGTCGGCGGCGCCACCGCCGAGGCCATCGGCCGCAAGCTCAAGGCCGTCAGCCAGGCGCGCCAGGCCATCTGCATCACGCACCTGCCCCAGATCGCCGCGCTGGGCGACCACCACCTGCACGTCGAGAAGCATGTGGAGGGGGAGCGCACCTTCAGCCGGGTGGTGCCCCTCGACGCCGACGCGCGGGTCGAGGAGCTGGCGCGCATGCTGGGGGGGGCCCGCATCACCGAAACGACGCGGGCCAACGCGGCCGAGCTGCTGCGGCTGGGGGCCGTCAGTCCAGCAGGCTGAGGGCGTCGCCCACGCGGATGGTGCCCCGGCTCTCCACGCGGGCGTGGATGCCGCCGTGCCAGCGCATCGCGTTCCAGCCGCCCGGGCCGAGGGCCAGCTCCATCTTGTCGCAGGGGTGGCAGGCGCCGGTGTAGACCAGCTCCACGTCGCCGATGCGGAAGCGCCGATCCTTCAGGGCCAGCAGATTCACCCCGCGGATCAACAGGTTGCGGCGCAGCAGGGCCGGATCGACGGGCGGCTGCCCCAGGTGCTCTCCGATGACGGCCAGGTGCGCGGCGTCCAGCAGCGTGACGTGCCGCTTGCCGCTCGACCCGCTGTAGTGGTCGCCGATGAGGCCCACCGAGGGCTCGGCCTCCACCGACTCCACCACCTTCACGGGGCCGCGCTTCACGGGCCGCAGCCCGATCCAGGTCACGACGCCGTCCTGGGGGAAGCGCCCCGCCAGGGCTTCGAACAAGGGCTCCTGATCGCTCACGGGACCTCCAGCAGCAGGGGCCAGCCCGCGAAGCCGACCGGCGCGCGCTCGACGCCGCGGGAGGCGGCGCCGGCGAAGGGGGGCACCGACAGCAGGCTGATGTAGAGCTGCTCGGGGCCGAAGGCGCCCTGGCCGAACGCCAGGTTGGCGTAGAGAACCCCGTCGGCGACGAGGACCTTCCGCAGGCTGGTCTCGCCCGTCGGCAGCACCCACACGGCGCTCTCGGCGAGCTGCAGGTTCGCCACCTGATCGAGGATGACGTAGACGTTGCCGGCCTCGTCGAGGGCCAGGCCGTCGCCGAAGACCCCCAGGGCCTCGGCCACCGTCTCCCGCGCGCCGAAGCCGGCGTCGCTGACGGGCACCCGGAAGAGGCCGGCCACCGGCGCGTCCACCGCCGCCACGCCCGCGTGGCCGCAGGTCAGCACGGTGTTCTCGGTGACGATCCAGAGCGTATCCCCCCGAAACGCAAAGCCATTCGGGCCACCCTCGGTGGCCTCGTCGAACAGCAGGGTGGCGTCCACCTGCCCGGTCGCCGGGTCGAAGCGAATGAGGCGCGCCAGGCAGGGATCGCTCAGGTAGACCTTGCCGTCCGGCCCCACGGCCACGTAGTTCGGCCCGGCCAGGGGCTGCTCGCCGTCGTCCACCAGGGCCTCGGACACCGTCCCGTCCGGGGCGACCTTCATCAACGCGTTGCGGCCGCCGTCGGCGATCCACAGGTTCCCGTCGAGGTCCCGGGCGATGCCGAGGGGGCGCTCCAGGGCCTCGCCCGTCAGCGCCATGCGCTCGATGGCGCCCTCGGCGTCGAGGCGGATGAGGCCCCCCTGCACGCCGAGCACCAGGCCCTCGGGCGTGAAGGCCAGATCCTCGGTGGTGCCGCCCACGCCCTCGGCCATGAGCCAGCCGGGGACGTCGCCGAAGCGCGCGCTGGTGGGCACGGGATCGGCCTGGCCGGCCAGCAGGGTGATGGTCTGCTGCGCCGGGCCGACGTGGACGCGCAGGGACTGGCTCACCGGCGACGGGCCGAGCGTCCAGCGGATGACGCCGCGGCCCTCGGCGTCGCTCAGGCCCGCCTCGGCCGTGCCACCGCCAAACTCGATCTCGCCCTCGACCTGCAGCCCGGCGGCGGGGCCGTCGGGGGTGGCGATCACGAAGGGGACGTCGATGGTCTGGCCGGCCAGCGCGGCCGTCGGGGCGTCGACGGTGAGGTTCAGGGACGAGGAGGCGCCGGCGTCCTGGCCGCCGCCACCCCCGCCGCCATCGTCCGCGTCGTCGCAGCCGGGGCCGATCAGCGCCGCCAGGGCGAGGCACAGGGTCGTCGTGCGCACGGGCACCTCCATTCGGGCGTGGGCGGGCGGATGGGATCACAACCCGGCCCGGAAACTCAAGGGGGCAACCCCCTGGACGCTGGCGGCCCCGCCATGAAAGAACCACCGCGTCGACGACACCCTGGAGCCCCCCATGTCCCTGGACCTGCTGGCCCGCCTGGGCCTCGCCTCCCAGAACCCCGGCGTCTGGCTGGGCGATCGCGCCACCGGCAGCGGCCCGGCGCTCCTCTCCTTCAACCCGGCCACCGGCGAGCCCATCGCCGAGGTCCAGACGGGGACGGCGGACGAGCTGGCCCACCTGCTGGGCGAGGCGGCGGCCGCGGCGGCGGCCTGGCAGGCGGTGCCCGCCCCGCGCCGCGGTGAGGCCGTCCGCCTGATTGGCGAGGCGCTGCGGCGCCACCGCGACGACCTGGGCAGCCTCGTCTCGCTCGAGATGGGCAAGATCCGCGCGGAGGGCATCGGCGAGGTCCAGGAGATGATCGACATCGCCGACTACGCCGTGGGCCTCTCCCGGATGATCGGCGGGCGCACGCTGCCCTCGGAGCGGCCCGATCACCGCATGTTCGAGCAGTGGCACCCCCTCGGGGTCGTCGCCGTCATCACCGCCTTCAACTTCCCGGTGGCCGTCTGGGCCTGGAACGCCTGCCTGGCGGCCATCTGCGGCGACGTGACCGTCTGGCGGCCGTCGCCCCACGCGCCGCTCTGCGCCATCGCCGTGCAGCGGCTCGTCAACGCGGCCCTGGCCGGGGGCGGCTTCCCGCCGGCGTTCTACCTGTTCTGCGAGGCCGGCACCGAGCACGTCGGGCGGCTGCTGGACGACCGCCGCGTGCCCCTCGTGTCGTTCACCGGCTCGACCCCCGTGGGCCGGCAGGTCGCCGCTCGGGTCGCCGGGCGCCTCGGCCGCACGCTGCTGGAGCTGGGGGGCAACAACGCCGTCGTCGTGGACGCCACCGCCGACCTCGACCTGGTCGAGCGCGCCGTGCTCTTCGGCGCCGTGGGCACGGCCGGGCAGCGCTGCACCTCCACGCGCCGGCTGCTGGTCGAGCGGTCGGTGGCCGACGCCCTGGTGGAGCGGCTGGCTGCGGCCTACGCCCAGGTCCCCATCGGCGATCCGCTGGCGCCCGGCACGCTGCTCGGCCCGCTCATCGACGCGGCCGCCGTCGCCCGGTTCGAGGCCGCCGTCAGCGCCGCCCGCGCCCAGGGGGGCCTGCTGGTCTGCGGCGGCGGGGGCCTGCCTCGCGCGGGCCACTTCGTCCGCCCCGCCATCCTGCGCATGCCGGCCCAGACGCCCGTCGTCCGCGAGGAGACGTTTGGCCCGATTCTCTATGTGATCCCGTGGGATACGCTCGACGAGGCCATCACCCTGCAGAACGAGGTGGCCCATGGCCTGTCCTCCGCCATCTTCACCCGCGACCTCGAGGCGGCCGAGCGTTTCCTCGCCGCCACGGGCAGCGACTGCGGCATCGCCAACGTGAACCTGGGCACCTCCGGCGCCGAGATCGGCGGGGCCTTCGGCGGCGAGAAGGACACGGGCGGGGGGCGCGAGGCCGGCTCGGACAGCTGGAAGGCCTACATGCGCCGCCAGACCTGCACCATCAACCACGGCCGCACGCTGCCGCTGGCCCAGGGCATCACGTTCGGGGCCGGCCCCGCCTGACCCCTCCCTTGCGCCCCGGCCGGTCCTCGGCCAGAGTCGTGGAGGGAGCAGGCTCCACCGCGACGGAGGTGGCATGCGGCGACGGGGGTTCACACTCTTCGAGCTGGCCTCGGTGCTGGCGATCCTGGGCGCGCTGGCGGCCGTGACCGTCGTGTCGCTGGCCGGCTTCGTCCGCGCCGGGCAGGCCGAGGAGGTGCACATCCACCTGCGCACCCTCGCGGCGCTCCAGCGGGCCCAGCCCGGCGGGCCCGTGGCCTGCGCGCCCAGCCCGCCTGCGGTGCCCGCCGCGATGGCGGTGCCCTGGGTGGGCAGCGAGGGCTTCCGCACCATCGGCTTCAGCACCGGCGGGCCCACGCGCTTCCAGTACAGCGTCGAGGTGCCCGGCCCCGACGGCGCGGCCTTCGTGGTGCGCGCCCGCGGTGATCTGAACGGCGACGGCAAGACGTCCCTCTACGAGCTGGCGGCCGACCAGGCCGAGCTGCGCATCGTGGACGGGCTGGAGTGAGCCGGGCCCGGGCCGTGGCCCTGTCGGGGCTGGCCGTCCTGCTGGAGGCCGGGGTGCCCGCGCCCGCGGCGCTGCGGGCGGTGGCGGGCCGCGGGCTCTTGCCCGAGGAGCTGGGCCGGGCGGCGCAGCGGGTCGAGGGGGGCCAGCCCGTGTCGGCGGCGCTGCGCCCCGTCTTCCCGGATCTCGCGCCGCTGTTTGGCCACGATGACGAGGGGTTGCCGGGCCGCCTGGCCCGCCTGGCCGCGCGCGCCCGCCACGCCTGGGGCCTGCAGCGCCGCCTGCGCGCGGTGAGCCTGTACCCCGTGCTCGTGGCCGTCGGGCTGCTCCTCGTCACGGGGGCCGTCCTCTTCGCGTTCACGCACCGCCCCTCGCTGCACGGCGGCGAGGTCACCCCGTGGCCGCTGCTGTCCGGCGCGGGGGTGGCGGGCGCCGTCGTCTTCCTGGCCCTGACCCTCGGCGCCCTGTGGCGCGGCCGCGCGCCCGTCTGGGCCCGCCCGCTGCCGGGCGCCCAGGTGTGGCGCCTCACCGCCGTCGCCGACTTCGTGGCGCTGTATGGCCTGCACCGCGAGCTGACGGCCGCCGATCCGGCCGTGGCGGCGGCCCGGGCGGCGGGGCTGCCCGACGACGCGGGCGCCGGGGCGCGGGTGCCAGGCGGCTCGCCGGCCGATGACGCCGCCTTCGCCCAGGTGCACGCCGCCGACGACGCCGGGGCGGCAGCCCGCCACCTCGTCGCCCGCCTGGATCAGGAGGCGGCCCGCGCGGCGGCGCGGTTCGCGGCCGTCACTGGCTACGCCCTGCTCGCCGTGGCCGCGCTGGGCGTCCTGCTCTGCCTGCTGGCCCTGTACGGCCAGCTCGGCCTCGTCGCGGGCAGCCTGCTGTGAAGGCCTGGCGCGGCGTCGTCGCGCCCCTCGCGGAGGGGCTGGCCGCCGGCCGGGGCCCGGCCGCCGTGCTCGCGAGCATCGCGGCCGCTCTGCCGCCCCGATCGCCGGGCCGCGCCCTCGCCGAGCGCCTGGGTCGCGACGTCCAGGCGGGCCGCCCGCTGGCCGACGCGCTGCGCTTGCGCGGGGCCCCCGCGCCGGTGGTCGAGGCCATCCGCGCCGGGGAGGAGGCCGGCCGCCTGCCCGCCGCCGGTCGGGCCCTCGCTGGCCTGTCCGCCCACGCCGACGCCCTGCGCCACGACGTGCCCGCCGCGGTGGCCCTGCCCGCCATCACGCTCTTCTTCACCTTCTCCGCGGCGGCGGCCATGACGCGCACCCTCGGCGAGCTCGCCGGCGCCGAGCGGCTGGCGCAGGTGCAGTGGATCGCCCTCGCTGGCTTCGCCCTGCTGGTCGGCGGCGCCCTCCTCGCCGTCCTGCGCGCCGGGCGCTGGCTGACCGGTGGCCGGGCCGCCGCCGTCGCCGCCCGGCCGTGGCCCTGCAGCTCGAGGCCGGGGTGCTGCTCCCGGCGGCCCTGCGGGCGGCCGGCCTGCCGCGGGCCGCCAGCGCCGTGGACGGGGCGTCGAGGCCGGGAGGCCCTCGCCCGCGACAGGCGTGGCCGGGCGCTGGTGCCCTGGGTGGCGGGCGCCCGAGGCCTGGCTCTGCCCGTGGCGCTCGCCGGCGCCGCCGCCGACCTCGAAGCCGACGCCGATGGGCGCCGGGCGCTGGCGCTGGCCTGGATCGGCGGCCTCGCGACGCTGGGCGCGGCCCTGCTCGTGGCCTGGCTCATGGTGCTGGCCTACCTGGGCCTCGGCGACGCCGCGCGACTGGTGGGGGGCGCGTGAGGACGGCCCCCGCCCACCGCCTGGCCGACCGCCTGGCGCTCTCCCTCACCGGCGGCCCCGGCCCCGCGCCCGCCCTGCGCGCCTTCGGCCACCGGGCCGCCGCCGACGACGTGGCGGCGGGGGTGCCGCTCGCGGAGGCGCTGCAGCGCCACGCGGTGTTGTCGGCGCCCTACCTCGTGGCGTTCCAGGCCGGCCACCCCGACGCCGTCCGCGCGCTGGTCGACGCGGCGGCCCGCCTGGACGCCCGTCGCGCCGTCATCCGCCGGGCCACGCTCGCCGCCCTGGGCACCCTGGCGGGCGTCCTGGCCGCCATCACCCTCGGCGCGGCCCTCGCCGGACCGGCCTTCGAGGCCCGCCTGGCCCTCTGCGGGGCCGCGTTCCCGGGCGCCGGCGCCTGGGCGGCCGTGGCGAGCCCCTCGGCGTCGCGGCCAGCGTCGTCGCCCTCGCGCTCCTGGCCCTGGCCCTGCCGCGCTCTGGCGCCGGTCGCCGGCAGGCGCCCGGTGGAGCGCGCGGCCGCCAGGTCCATGGTCGCGGCGCTCGTGGGCGCAGGCGTGCCGCTGGCGGCTGCCCTCGAGGCCGCGGCCGCCCCGCTCACCGGCGGCCTGGCGGGGCGCCTGCGCCGGGGGGCCGTGCGCCTGCAGGCGGGGGCGTCCCCCGAGGAGGCCCTGGCGACGGCGACGCTGGCCTCCCCGGATCTGCTTGCGTTCTGCGCACTTGCGCCGGCCGGCGAGGGCGGCGCCTTCGTGGCGCTGCTGCACGCGGCGGCCGCGCTGCAGGAGGCCGAGGTCGAGGCGGACGCGCCCCTGGCCGGCCGTGGACTGCGCGTCGGGCTGGCCCTGGTGGCGGGCGCCGTCGTCGCCGCGTTCGCGGTCTCCCTGGTGCAGGCCTGGGTGGAGCTCCTGCGATGCATCGCGTAGACGTCACCCCCGAGGCCCTGCACCTGCGCGGCGCGCTGCGGCGCCGCACGCTCTACTTCGAGGAGCTGGCCGCCGTCAGCGCCGAGGCCGACCGCCTGCGGCTCGCCCTGCACGACGGCGAGGCCGTCACCATCCGGCTGGCCGACGGCGAGGCCGGTCGGCTGGCCGCCGAAGTGGGCGCCGTCCTGGCCCCCGCCGACGTCGCCGCCGACGTGCCCGCGCTGCGCGCCACCGTCGAGGCCCAGGCCGCCCGGCGGGGCTTCGCCGCCGCGCCCTTCGTCGAGGGCCTGCTGCGGTCGGCCGCGGCCCTCGGCGCCAGCGATCTGCACGCCCAGCCCGACCTGGCCGGCGGCCACGCCCTCACGCTGCGCGTCGACGGGGTGGTGCACGCCCTCGGCACCCTCGAGCGCGGCCGCGCGCTGCGGGTCATCGGCCGCCTCAAGATCCTCGCCGGGGTGCAGGTCCACCGCGACGACGTGCCCCAGGAGGGCCGCGCGCCCCTGCCGGGCGGGTCCGGCGGCTTCGTCCGCCTGGGCTTCGCGCCCGGCGTGGGGGGCGAGGCCGTGACCATCCGCCTCTTCGACCGCCTCAAGGGCGAGGCGCGCCTCGCCGATCTCGGCTTCTCGGCCGCGGTGCAGGCCGGCCTCGACGCCCTGCTCGGCGCCCCCCACGGCGTCCTGCTCTTCGCCGGGCCGTCCGCCAGCGGCAAGACCACCACCCTCTACACCGCGCTGCGGGCGCTGCTGGCCCGCGCCGAGGGCACGCGGCGGGCGCTGACGGTGGAGGATCCGGTGGAGTACCGCCTGCCGGGGGTGGTGCAGCTCGAGCCCGATCCCGGGCGGGGCCTGGCGGGGGCTGACCTGCTGCGGGCCGCGCTGCGGCAGGACGCCGACGTCCTGGTGGTGGGCGAGGCGCGGGACGCCGAGTCGGTGGCCCTGATGCTGCGCGCCGGCCTGACGGGGCACCTGGTCCTGGGGACGGTGCACGCCGGGAACGCGGCCGAGGCCTGGGCCCGCCTGCAGGAGCTCGGGGCCGAGCCGGCGGTGCTGGGGCGCGCCGTGCGCGGCATCCTGGCCCAGCGTCTGGTGCGGCGGCGCTGCTGCCCGGCGGGCTGCCCGGCCTGCGATCACACCGGCTACCGCGGCCGCATCGCCCTGGGCGAGCTGCGCACGCCGGACGACGCCTGGCTCGCCGGCGCCCCCCGCGATGACGCCCTCCGGGCCGACGCGGCCCGCCTGCTGGCCGCCGGCCTCACCGACGCCGCCGAGGTGGAGAGGGTGCTGGGCCGATGAAGCGCGGGCACACCCTCATCGAGCTCATGATCGTCGTGGCGCTGCTCGGCATCGTCCTGGCCACCTGGTCGACGCGCAGCGTGCTCAGCGCCCCCGGCACGCCGGGGCACCGGGCCCTGGCCGTGGATCGGGCCAGCGAGCTGCTGGTGGCGGCCGAGCAGGAGGCCGTGCTGGCGCCCCAGGCGGGCTTCGTGGGCCAGGGCATCCAGGCAATCCCCAGCAGTTACGGGGAGTTTCGGCTGGCGCGCGAGGTCGCCCAGGCCGCGCCGGGGCTGCTCACGCTGCGCTTCACGGCCACGTGGACGGAGCCCTCGGGGGAGCGCCAGCTCACCCTGGTGGCCCTGAAGGCGGAGGGCCCATGAGGCGCCGCGGCTTCACCCTCGTCGAGCTGCTCATCGTGATGACCATCACCGGCATCCTGGCGACGGCCGTCCTGCACCTGCTGGCCGACACCCGCGAGGCGGCCCGCAGCACCGCGCGGCACCAGCGCTGGAGCGGCGAGGCCCAGGCCGCCTTCGCCCTGCTCGGCCGCGACGCGCGCGCGGCGATGACGGTGGCGCCCGCCGATCAGGCGCTGCGCCTCGACGGCCCCGCGGGCCCGGTGCAGTGGCGGCGCGAGGCCGTGGAGGGCGTGCCGGCCCTCGTCCGGGAGGCGGGCCAGCGCCGCCAGGTGGTGGCCACCGACGTCGAGGGCCTGCGGGTCGTCCAGGCGGGTCGCCGCCTCACCGTCGAGCTGGTCTTCCTGGCCGAGGACGGCGCCCACCGGGCCACCACCACCCACGCCACCACCATCGCGCTGTACGGGGAGGGCCCATGAGCCGGCGCCCCCGCGGCCATGTGCTGGCCCTCTTCGTCCTCGTCCTGCTGGCGCTCTCGGCCCTGGTCATGGCCGTCGCCGACGGGCACCTGGGCCGCGAGGTCGCGGCGCGCTCGGCCTTCCGCGGCACGGCGGCCGAGGTCCTGGCCCGGGGCGGGCTGGAGGCGGCGGTCGCGGCCCTGCGGGGCGGGCGCCCCGTCCCGGCGCGACCCCTCGACGAGGGGGGACGCCGGATCAGCGTGACGGTGGAGCAGCGGCGCCCGCAGGACGCCCAGGTGCTCGCGTGCGGCGAGGTCGAGGGGGCCCGGCGGTGCGTGCGGGGGACGCTCCTGGCCCGCCCGACGTGGCGGGTGGCCCGGGCCGAGGTCCAGCCCTGAACGTCGCTACTGGTTGATGAAGCAGATGCCGTAGCCGCGCACCGGGCCCCGCTGGGTGGCGAGGGCCTCGCGGCAGGTGTAGCGCTCGGGGCAGGGGGCCTCGTAGCCGCCCGTGTCGCAGAGGAGCTTGCAGAACCGCTGCTGGTCCGGCGGGCCCACGCACAGGTAGCCCTGGGCGCAGTTGTCGCCGCCGCCGCCCTCGATCTGGCAGGGCGAGTCCAGCACGTTCTGGCCGTGCTCGGGGAAGCACGAGCCCACCACCACGCCGTCGTTGCGGATGGAGTAGTTGCACTTGTTGCCGGGCATGCAGCCCTGGCCGTCGAACCAGTCGCAGCCGCGGGGGGCGCACAGGCCCATCGGCACGCCCACGCGGGGGGAGATGTCGGCGCAGCGGCCGTCGTCGGGGCACTGGGCCGGGTCGCCGCCCACCTCGCAGGGCCGCTGGCAGACGGAGAAGTTGCAGACGAGGCCCTCGGCGCAGGGGCGGGGCCCCCGGTCGAAGTCACCGTCGAAGCACGTCTCGCCCTCCTCCAGGACGCCCTCGGGGCTGCAGAAGGTGGCGCCGCCCTTCAGGTGGCAGTAGGGGCGGCCCGGATCGGGGCAGTCCTCGGCCACGCCGGGGCGGCAGCCATCGCCCGCCTGGCAGACGCCGAACTGGGGCGGGCGGCCGGGCACGTGCTGGCAGAAGTTCCCCGGCGGGCAGGCGGGCGCGCGCAGGCGCGGATCGCAGGGATCGCCCTCCAGCATGCCGAAGTCGGGGAGGGGAGCCATGTCGGGCGGCGGGGGTCCCATGTCCCGCGGCGGAGCCATGTCGCGCGGGGGTGCCATGTCTCGGGGGGGCGGAGGCATCATGTCGACGGGCGGGGGTGAGCCCCCCATGCCGCCCGCGCCGCCGCCCGCGCCCCCCTGGTCGGGGATGGGCGCCATGTCCGCGCCGCCGCCGCCCGCGCCCCCGGCGCCGCCGCCCGCACCGCCGTCGCCGCCATCGTCACACGCCACCAGAGCGAGCGCGCACGCCGCCCAGACCATCCACCGCATCGGCTCTCCCCCGATCGTTCGCCGCCATTCTGGCCACCCGAGACGTGCCGATCAACGGCCCCCATTGCTTCGCGCCCCGGGCTCGTCGTAGATCTGCGCCCGGACGGCAATGGAGTCGGGCTCATGTCTCTCGCCGCCGACTTTGGCGTGACCCTCACCCAGCATGTGCTGACGCGCCAGCACCTGCACCCGGAGGCCCGGGGTCAGTTCTCCGGCCTCCTCACCCAGATCGGCGTGGCCGGCAAGCTCATCGCCGCCCAGGTCCGCCGCGCCGGCCTCATCGAGGTCTGGGGCAAGACGGGCGAGACCAACGTCCAGGGCGAGACGGTCAAGAAGCTCGATCGCATCGCCAACGACACCCTCAAGGAGGTCCTGCGGCGCTCCGGCTGCGTGGCGGTCATGGCCTCCGAGGAGGAGGACGACGCCGTCATCGTCGAGCCCGAGCTGTCCGGCGAGTACGTCGTCGCCTTCGACCCCCTCGATGGCTCCAGCAACATCGAGGCGAGCGTCAGCATCGGGACCATCTTCGCCATCTACCGGCGCCTGCCCGACGCCCCCGGCCCCGCGCACCTGCTGCGCCCCGGCCGCGAGCAGGTCGCCGCGGGCTACATCATCTATGGGTCGTCGACGGTGCTGGTCTACACCGATGGCCGCACGGTGGACTGCTTCACCCTCGACCCGGGCTCCGGCGAGTTCTTCCTGACGCGCGCGGCCATGGCCTACCGCCCCGTGACCCGCATCCTCTCGCTCAACGAGTGCAACGGCCCCTACTGGCCGGGCTGGGTGAGCCCCTTCCTCGACGAGATCAAGGGGCGCAACGACGCCGAGGCCCGCCGCGTGACGGACCGCCACATCGGCTCCCTCGTGGCCGACTTCCACCGCAACCTCGTGAAAGGCGGGCTCTTTTTGTACCCGGTGGACGCCCGGACGGGCCGCGGGAAGCTGCGCCTGCTCTATGAGTGCAACCCGCTCGCCTTCATCGCCGAGGTCGCCGGGGGCGCGGCCTCCTGGGGCGGCGGCCGCATCCTGGACGTCCAGCCCACCAGCCTGCACCAGCGCACCGGCCTCATCATCGGCGCCCAGGCCGACGTGGCCCTCGCCGAGCGCTTCGTCGCGGAGCACGGCTGAGCCATGAGCAACGCGTCCCTCCACGCCTTCTTCGTGAAGGTGCCGCTCTTCTCGGGCCTCTCCGTGGAGGAGCTGGAGGACGTCGTGCGCGCCGTCCGGCCCGTCTCGGTGCCGGCGGGGCAGGTCCTCTTCGCGGAGCATGACGCGGGGGACTCGGCCTATGTCATCCAGTCGGGCCTCGTCGAGGTCTTCCGCCGCGTCGACGGCAAGGAGGTCACCCTGGCGCGCCTGCGGGCGAGCGAGGTGATCGGCGAGCTGGCCCTCATCGACGGCGCGTCGCGCAGCGCCGGCTGCCGGACGCTCGAGGACTGCACCCTGCTGCGCCTCGACAAGGCCGAGTTCGACTACCTGCGCCGCAACCTGCGCCCCGCCGCCTACAGCATCATCCGCGCCATCGCGGCCACCATCGCCGGGCGCATCCGCACCACCAACGACCAGGTGGCCGAGATCCTGGGCCCGGCGGGCAAGGCCGCCGCGGCGCCGGCGCCCGCGGCCGAGGAGGCCGCCCGCCCGGGGGGCCTGTTCAAGCGCCTCTTCAGCGGGCGCGGGCCGCGGGAGGATCGATGAGCCAGAGCCTGGAGGCCATGGGGCGCCTGCCCCTCTTCGCCAGCCTCACCACCGCCGAGCTGGAGCTGCTGTCGCGGCACCTGCGCATCCGCAAGCTCCCGCCGTTCGGGCCCCTCTTCACGGAAGGCGAGGCCGCCAACGCCTGCTACGTCGTCCTCGGCGGCGACGTCGAGGTCTTCAAGCGCCTGCCCGACGGCCGCGAGGAGCGCCTGGCGCTCCTGGGCCCCGGCGCCCTCGTCGGCCACCTGGCCCTCGTCGACTCCCGCGCCCGCAGCGCCACCTGCAAGGGCGGCATGGGCGGCGCCCGCCTGCTCGAGCTGGCCCGCGACGAGTTCGATCTGCTCTTCCGGGCCCGCAACGTCTTCGCGTTCAAGATCCTCGACCATGTGGTCAACGACCTGGCGGGCCGCCTGCGCGAGACGAACGAGCGCCTCAGCGACGCCCGCCGCGCCCGCACCGGCGCCCAGCGCGTCGCCGCGGCCAAGGCGGCCGGCCAGACGCTCTTCGGCTTCCAGATCCCCGAGTCCATCCACGGCGTCAACCTGGACGCCATCCAGGTGGAGGCCACCACCCAGGAACGCGCCAGCAAGGACCGACACCGCTGATGCCGACGCTCGTCCCCACGCCGACCCGCATCGAAGCTCCGGGCCATCCTCCCAAGATCATTGAGGAATACATCGGCCTGGTGAACACCGGCGAGGGTCGCCTGAGCGTGGCGCGCATGCGGTCGCCGGCGGGCTGGGCCGAGCCAGGCCAGCGCCCGCAGTTCGACGAGTACACCCTGGTGCTCGCGGGCGCGCTCCAGGTCGAGCACGCCGACGGCGTCATCACCGTGCAGGCCGGCCAGGCCATCCACACCGCCGCGGGCGAGTGGGTGCGCTACAGCAGCCCCGATGGCCCCTGCGAGTACGTCGCCATCTGCCTGCCGGCGTTCTCGCCGGCCACCGTCCACCGCGACTGAGGCCGCCTCACGGCGCCTTCACCAGCTCCAGCAGCGTGATCTCCTGGGTCGTGCCCAGGCGGATGGGCGGGCCCCACCACGTCGTGCCCGGGTTCACGTACAGCCACATGCGCCCCACGCGGTGCAGGCCGATGACGAACCGCTGCGCCAGGCGGATGAAGATCGTCATCGGGAAGAACTGCCCGCCGTGGGTGTGCCCGGAGAGCTGCAGGTCGAAGCCCAGATCGGCCGCCTCGGGCGCCACTTCGGGGCGGTGGGCCAGCAGCACGCGCACGTCCGCCGGCGCCGCGCCCGCGAGGCTCCGCGCGAGGTCGGGCCGGTGGGCGTCCAGGAACCGCCCCGCGTGGGCGTCGGTCACCCCGGCGACCAGCAGCCGCGCGCCGTCGTGCTCGATGAGGGCGTGCTCGTTGATCAGCACGCGCCAGCCCAGCTCGTCCGCGCAGTGGGCGCACCAGGCCGGCGCGCCCGAGTAGTACTCGTGGTTGCCCGTGACGAAGAAGGCCCCGTGCCGGGCGCGCATGCCGCCCAGCGGCGCCACCATCGGCGCGAGCATCGGCACCCCGCCATCCACCAGATCCCCGGTCACCGCGATGAGATCGGGCGCCTCGGCGTTCACCGCGGCGGCCACCTGCGCCATGCGATCCCCCCGCACCGTCGGCCCCACGTGTAGATCGGAAACCTGAGCGATCTTGAAGCCTTGCAGCGCGTCGGGCAGCCCCTCGACGGGGATCTGCACCCGCTTGACGGTGGCCGGCTGCCGCGCGTTGGCGTGGCCGACGCCGGCGACGCCCGCCGCCCCCAGGACGACACCCGCGTCGAGGGCGCCCTGCAGGAAGCGGCGCCGGCTCTCGCCGAGCCCGGGCCCGGGGACCAGGCGGTCGGTGTGGTGGATGATCAGCCACAGGAAGTCGCGGGCCAGCATGAAGACGGTGAGCAGCGCGATGACGCCGGCCGAGACCCAGCCCACCGCCTGCAGGCCGTCGGCCCAGCCCTCGCCGGTGAAGCGCATCAGGACGAACAGGCCCGGCAGCGCGAGCGCGTGGCCGATGGCGACCGCCCAGATCGTGCGGCGCAGCCAGCGCGGCAGCGCGCGGCGCCGGATCAGCCGGCGCACGACGTAGATGTGGGCCGCCAGCATCAGCGTCCACACCACGCCCAGGAAGAGGATCATCCGGCCGACGCCCATGCTCACCCCCGGTGGTTGCCCCGGGGTAGAGTCTCCGGGGCGGCCCGGCGATTCGGATCAGTGGCCGTGCCGGGCGCACCAGGCGCGGTAGGCGGCCGCGCGGCCGGGCAGGACGCGCTCGATGATCTGCCGGCCCCCCTCCACAGCCGCCACCTCCAGGGCCTGGTGGAGGGCGAAGCCCGGCTGGTCGACGCGGGTGTCGCGCCCGCCCAGGCCGCCGAGGGCCGCACGCACGAGGGCGTCGGAGTGCGGGTGCACCTCCTCGTGCAGTATCTGGCAGAGCAGGTGGTCGGCGGGGGCCGCTAGGCTCGTCGCCACCCGCCGCTCGCCGCCGGGGAGCGTCATCGCCCGCGCGCGCCGGCCCAGCGCCGGCACGTCCAGGATCACCAGCGGCGGCGGCCGACCCCCCCAGAGGGCGTCGCGGGCGCGCGCCAGGTCGGGCTCGACCTCGGCCGCGAACCGCGCCTCGCGCGCGCGCGGATCATCAAGGTCCAGCGCCGCCTCGATGGCCGGGGCTTCGGCGTCGAGCGCGGCGCGCCACGCGGCGCCCAGGGGCCCGTCCCCCAGGCCGAGCTGCGCGACGTCGGCCGCCCGCAGGCCGATGAACTGCGCTCGCAGCGGATCGGCGTCCGTCGCCAGCGCCTCGGCCAGGGCCGCGCGCCAGGGCCGGTCGGGCAGCCGCGGATCGTAGAGGCTCGCGGCGTCCGCCCCCAGGTCCAGGTGCGCCAGCACATGGTAGGCGAGCCACGCGGGCCGGGGCCGCGCGACCGCGATCACCGCGCCGCCAGCCAGCCCCCGGGGCCGGCCACCACGGGGGCCTGGGCGCGCCCGAGCGGGCGCTCGTGCAGCGCGCCGTCGCGCCGCGTCAGGCAGACGAGGTCCTGGGCTCGGAAGCGCGGCCCCAGGAACGTCGCCGCCCGGCCGCCGCCCTCGGCGAGCAGGTGCTCGAAACGCTTGGGGAATCTGGGCACGGCGGCGCCCAGCCAGGCGGCGTCCAGCGGCCCCGCCAGATCGCCCGCGTCGAGGGGGCGGACGAGGCGCACCCGCACCTGGGCCAGGCTCGCGAGGTGGGTCTGCAGGCGCACCGCCGTCACCCGGGAGCCGGGGTGCAGGGCGATGACCTCGCCCGCCTCCCCGACGGCGTGGGCCAGCAGGGCCGCCACATAGCCGTGCACGGCCAGCAGATCGGCCACGCGCTCGCCGGCCCCCGGGTTGAGGGCCTCCAGCGCCAGCGCGAGGGCCTGGAACCCGACCCAGCCCGGCGCCTCGCCCTCCGGCTGCTCCGACGGCCGCCCGCGCAGCATCACGTCCGTCGCGGCCTCGCCCAGGTACGGCTCGGGGGCCACCACCAGCAGCGCCTCGATCAGCGCCTCCGTGCGCAGCGCCCCCTCCTCCAGCAGCCGCTTCACGGCCGCCTCTCGCGCCCGGACGCGCGCGTCGCGCACATGCAGGCCGATGGGGAAGGGGATGGGCCCCGCCCGCTGCGCCCCCGCCTGCGCCTTCGCCCGGGCCCCGCGGCGCAGCAGATCGTCGCGCGTCTCCGGGCTCATCAGCCGGATCTGCTCGGCCAGGCTGCGCTTGAACACGCGGTCGACGCTCGTGCCCTGCCCGCGGAAGCGGTCGAGGATGCCCTGCACCAGCGGCGGGTAGTGCTGGTACATGAAGCGGACGCGCCCCTCGAAGTCGAGGCTGGCCGACGGATCGACGTGCTCCGCCAGAAATGGCCCGTCGTACCACGACTTCCACCACTCCGGGTGGTGGAACCGGGTGCCGTGGGTGCGCGCCCAGGTGGCCTGCTGCTCGTGCACCAGGGCGCCGGGGTACAGCCGGAACGGGTCGATGGAGAGCCAGCCGCAGGTCTCGCCGCCCGCGGTGAACAGGCGCGTCACCACCGCCAGCGTCTCCCGCATCGAGGCCTCGTCCTCGCCCGGGTGGCCGATGATGATGTTGGCCGCCCAGTTCAGGCCGTGCTGCAGGCTCAGGGCCGCCAGCCGCTCCAGCGCGGCCAGGTAGGCCTCGGGCTTGTTGCCCTTCTGCATGATCTCGAGCATCCGCGGGCTGCCCGACTCCATGCCGATGCCGATGCTGAACCGCGCCCGCGCGAAGAGCTCCACGTCCTCGCTGCTCAGGTCGTCGCTGCGGGTCAGCGTCCAGTACTGCCGCGGGAAGAGCCCCCGGTCGATGATCCCCGTGAGCACCTCGCGGCGCCATGACCGCTTCAGGCCGAAGAGGGGATCGGCCAGGTTCACGACCCACTGGGACAGATCGGTGAAGCGGGCCAGGTGCGACAGCTCGTCGAGGGCGCGCTGCGGGCTGAACGAGCGCCAGGTGTAGCCGCCCTTCGCGCGCTCCATGCAGAACGTGCAGCGGTACGGGCAGCCGCGGGAGAGCGAGAGCTGGAACTTGCGGCCGATGTCGAGGGCGCGGGGCCAGTAGCGGCGCAGCAGATCCCAGCGATGCAGCGGCAGGGCGTCGAGGTCCTCGATGGTCTCGTGGGGGACGATGGGCGTCTCGACGCGGCCCCCGCCCAGCAGGTGCTCGACGAGGGTGGCCATGGACCGCTCGGCCTCCCCGGGCAGCGCGGCGTCGAACGGGCTGCCGTCGAAGACCAGATCCCCGGGCAGGGCGCTCGCGTGGTAGCCGCCGGTCACGAGGGGCACGTCGGGGAAGAGGCGCCGCAGGAACCGGCCAAGCGCCATCACCCGCATGTAGTCGAAGCTCGAGTAGCAGGCCACGCCGATGCAGAGCAGCGGCGCGAAGCCCCGGACGGTGCGGGCCAGGCCGGCGTGGTCGGTGCCCTCGTAGCCCAGGTCCAGGATCTCGACCCGGACGCGGCTTTCCCCAACCTTTTCGAGCAGATAGCCCCCGATGGACACCAGGTGCGGCAGCCCGAAGTCGAGGTCCGTCCACTTGATGATCCCCGGCGAGATCAGGAGCACGCACGGGGTCATCGGGGCTTCGGCTCGCCGATGGTCACCAGGGTGGGCGTGGGCGTCTGGCCGTGCAGCCCCTGCCACAGGAACGGCTCGGGGTGGGTCAGGTCGCCGAAGGTGGCGTGGCCGCTCTCCTTGCAGCCGCCCTGGCAGCTCGCCTCGTAGGCGCAGCCGCGGCAGAGGGCGGGCACCTTCGCCTTGAAGGTGTGCAGGTAGGGCTGCGCGTGGATGGTGGCCCAGTCGTCGGTGACGACGTTGCCCAGGATGTTCGCCGACAGGTTGCAGGACCGGGCGTTGCCCAGGGCGTCGATGGTGATGTTGGGCGAGCTGGAGCCGATGCTGCAGAAGCCGAACTGCACCCACTGGTAGCGGTCGAGGCGGATGAGGCAGGGCGGGATGGGCATGGCCGTCGCCACGCGGATGCCCCAGGCGCGGCCCAGCCGCTCGGCGGTGTCGAGGTTCTGCTCCACCTGCTCCACCAGGGGCAGCAGGCGGTCGAGCTGGTGGATGGCCCAGCCCGTGGGCGACATGCGGTTGTAGCTCACGCTGCGCACGCCCAGGACGTAGCAGAGCTCCAGCACCCCCTCGAAGTCCTGCCAGTTCTCGGCCATGGCCACGAAGCAGACCTGCACCGGCACGCCCGCGTCGCGCAGATCGAGGGCCGCGCGCACCGTGTCATCGAAGCAGACGGCCCCCTTGAGGGCGTCGTGGCGGTCGCGGTCGGCGGCCAGCAGCGTGAGCTGCACCGAGCGCAGGCCCGCCGCCTTGAACCGGGCCGCGACGGCCGGCGTGATGTGGCTGCCGTTGGTGATGAGCTGGACGGAGGGCACCAGGTCGCAGGCGAGATCGATGAGGTCGAGGGCGTCCTTGCGCAGCAGCGGCTCGCCCCCGGTGATGGTGATGTGCTGGGCCCCGCTCTGCCGCACGGCCTTCGTCATCATCGCGCGGAAGTCGGCGGGCGGGAGCTGCCCCCTGGGGTAGCCGGCCTGGGCGTCCCCCGGGCTCGCGTTCCAGACGTTGTAGCAGTGCCCGCAGGCGTGATCGCAGGCGGCGCTGAACTCGAAGTCGAGCCGCGGCACCTGGTGGGCGGGATCGCAGGTCCAGTCCGCCTCGGAGGTCGGGTGCAGGACGCTCACCGGCTCACGACTCGCGGCGGTCGTCGCCCGGGGCGAGGCGAGCGGCCACGTCGGGGGGCAGGCCCGGCAGCACGCGGGCCAGGATGGCCGCCTTGTCGAGGACCCCCGGCCGGGGCGGCAGCGCGGCCCCGAAGCCCGCGTCGCCCGGCGGCGGCGGCGGGCTGAGGCACGGGCCGATCTCGGCGTCGGGCGGGCCGGCGTCCTCGGGCAGCGTGTCCAGGCAGGGGCCGACGCCGAAGTCCTGCTCGGGGGGCGACAGGCACGGCCCCACCTGCGCGTCGATGACGCCCATGTCGTCGAGGGGCGCGCCCAGGCAGGGGCCGACGCTGCTGTCGGGCTCGAGCGGGCTGAGGCACGGGCCGATCTGGGCGTCGGGCGGGAACATGTCGTCGAGGGGAGCGCCGAGGCAGGGGCCGAAGTCCAGGCCGCCGTCCAGCCGCGCGGCGGCGTCCTCCGGGTCGGGGGCGGGGCCATCGTCGTCATCGCAGGCCGTCTGGCTGCCACCCGCCACCACGAGCAGCAGCAGCAAGAGCGCCGAGAGGGCGCCGCCGGCCACCCCGCCCGTCACCGAGACGGTGCAGGCCGTGAGCACCGAGGCCGCCAGCAAGCCGACGGCCAGCAGGCGCAGCGTCCGCCGCACATCCATGGCTCTACCTCCCCCGAGGGCACCAGGCCGTCAGAGTAGCACGCGGCTGGATTCCAGCGGAGGGGCCAGACAAGATGGGCGCAGCGACGGGGGGAGGCGCCGGGATGCTGCGAGGCTTGGTGGTGGTGCTGGTGCTGGCCGGGTGCAGCGAGGGCGAGTCGCCCCACGGCCCGCGCGCCGGCGACGAGGACGCCCTGGTGGGCCTGGACGCCGGCCCCGGCGGCGCCAGCGGCGCAGGCGGCGTGGGCGGGCAGGCCGGCGCGGGCGGCGAGGCGGGCGGGATGGGCGGCGGCAGGGGGCGATGCGCCCGACGCCACCGGGCCCGACGACCGCGACGCCGCGGTGGCTGACGCCGAGGCCCCGACGGACGCCGCGCCCCCGCCCGACGCAGCCGCGGCCGACCTGGGCGTCGACTGCATCGGCGCCGAGCTCGCCGGCGGCCTCACCGCCTGGGACGACGGCCCTTACCGCGCCACCGTCGAGGTGGACGCCGACGGCTGCGCCCGCCGCTACCGCCTGCGCACGACGCAGCCGCTCCGCGACAACCAGCCGCAAAATCCCAGAACCATTGAGGAATCCTCGATCCGCGTCCGCACGTCGAGCCCGCTCTTCGACGCCCTCTACGCCCTCGCCCTCGCCGAAGCCGACGAGAACGCCGTCGACGCCGTGCGGGATGGCGCCTTCTCCAACGGCCAGCCGGTGCCCTGCCTGCCCGGCGGCTGCTTCGAGACGGGCCGCCTCTGGCACTACGTCTGGACGCGCGACACCGCCTACGCCGTGGCCCTGGGCCTCGCCAGCCTCGACCCCCAGCGCGCCCAGAACTCCCTCGACTTCAAGCTCTCGGCGCCCACCGCCGGCGGCCCGCCGCAGGTCATGCAGGACACGGGCACCGGCGGCAGCCACCCCATCTCCACCGACCGGGTGATCTGGGCCCTCGGCGCGCGCACCCTGCTGGCCCAGCTCGAGGGCGAGCGCCGCGCCGCCTTCGCCCGGCGGGCCTTCGACGCCCTGCGCGCCACGGCCGAGCACGACCGCGCGGTGGCCTTCGACGCCGACGGCCTGTACCGCGGCGAGCAGTCCTTCCTCGACTGGCGCGAGCAGACGTACCCGGCGTGGACGGCGGGCCATGTGGCCCACATCGGCATGTCCCGGGCGCTGTCCACGAACATCGCCCACCTCATCGCGCTCTCGCTCCTGGCCGACCTGGCCGCCGAGCTGGGCGAGCCCGCCGACGCCTGGCGGGCCCAGGCCGAGGCCCTGCGCGGCGCCATCCGCGACCGCTTCTGGCTGCCCGAGGCCGGCCTCTTCTCCACGTTCATCACGACGACGCTGGATCCCGCGCCGGCGGCGCAGTTCGACCTGCTCGGCAACGCGCTCGCCATCCTGGAGGGCGTCGCCACGGGCCCGCAGGCGGCCTCCATCCTGGCGCGCTACCCCCACCTCGCGCCCGGCGCGCCCGTCATCTGGCCGCAGCAGCAGTTCACGCCCATCTACCACAACCGGGGTCAGTGGCCGTTCGTGACGGCGTTCTGGCTGCGCGCCGGCCTCGCCGGCCGCCACGGCGGCGTGGTGACGCGGGCCGTCGACGCCCTGGTGCGGGGGGCGGCCCTGAACCTGTCGAACATGGAGAACTTCGAGGCCGCCACCGGCCTGCCGTACGTGGAGGAGGGCCCGACGAGCGGCCCCGTCGTCAACTCCCAGCGCCAGCTCTGGTCCGTCGCGGCCTACCTCACCGTCGTGCACGAAGCCCTCTTCGGCCTGCACCCCCACGCCGACGGCCTCCGCCTGGCGCCCGCCCTGCCGGCCGCCCTCTGGGCCCAGCTCTTCGGCGACGCCGATCGCGCCGTCCTGGAGGGCTATCCGTACCGCGGCCGCCGCCTGACCCTCATCGTCCGCCGCCCGGGCAGCGGCCCCGCCACCGATCGAGAGCTGGGCCCCGACGAGGGCGATGAGCCCATCGTGATCACCGCCGCCGACCTGCCCGAGGGGCCCGTGACCACGGTCGACGCGGCCGACTACCGCGACGTCTTCGCCCCCCGCGTCCCCGCCATCCCCCGCGTCACCGCCCGCGGCGAGGATCTCGTCGTCGCCCTCGACGCCGCCGGCGAGGCCGACGTCCGCCTGCGCGTCTACCGGGACGGCGAGGTCGTGGCCGACGCCCTGCCCGCCGGCCAGGCCGAGTGGATCGACGCCGGCGCCGCCGCGGCCGGGCGCACCCGCTGCTACACCGTCGAGTCGGCCTTCGCGTCGTCGGGCAACACCTCGCAGCGCGCCGATCCCTACTGCTGGTGGGGGCCCCCGGTGCTCACGTTCGACGCCGACCGGCTGACGCCCATCGGGGGCCGCCGCGCCGACGCCCACGGCCGCCGCCATGTGGAGGTCTGGGCCGACCAGGGCCAGGCCGTGGCCCTCGACGATCTCGAGGTGCCCAGCGACGGCGAGTGGCTCATCCAGGTGGTCTATGGCAACGGCGCCGCGTCGGTGACCACGGGCATCACCTGCGGCCACCTGCGGGTGCGCGTGCTCGACGAGGCCGGCGGCGAGGCGGGCCGCGGCTACCTGCCCCTGCCCCACACCGGCGACTGGGCGACGTGGCGCGACTCGGGCTTCGTGGCGGTGCGGCTACGGGCCGGCTCCCGCTACCGCGTCGTCCTCGACGGGCAGGAGCACGCCTACAACATGTCGATCTTCGAGCACTTTCGCCGCTACACGGGCGGCCCGGGCGGCGCCGACGGCGTGTTCAACCGGGCGAACATCAGCGCCCTCAAGCTGCTGGGTCGATAGGGCGGAGCGGGGGAAGGGCGCTACAGGTCCAGCCCGTAGCGGTGCACCCCGAACATGCCCATGGGCGCGTAGGCGTACCCGGCGTCCACCACGATGCGGCTCAGGTAGCCGATGGTCCGCGCCGCGAACCGGATGGCCGGATCGGCCGCGTCCCGGACGTCCAGCGCCAGCAGGCCGTACGGCCCCCGGCTCGCCAGCCACGCCTCGCCCTCGGCCACGTCCAGCAGATCGAAGTGGTAGCCAGGCAGCGTGTGCCGCGAGTCGCTGGTGAGGCCGCCGTCGGGGTCCAGGGTCACGCGCCGCAGGACGGTGTAGGGCTGCCGGCTCGACACCGTGTCGCTGCGCACCCCCCACCACGGGTACTTGTGCGCCGTCATCCACAGCGTCCGGTCATGCCAGCCCGCCGGCCGGCCCCCCTCCGACAGCCACGCCGGCCGCAGCGCCGCCCGCGCGATCTGATCGGCCACCGGGATGACCTCCACCAGCACCGCCGAAGCGTCATCATCGGCCACCCGCAGCACGTTCAGGCTGTTGCGCCGCCGCCCGAAGTCGTCCCACTGGTAGTCGACCGTGTAGAGCAGCCGCCCGTCGTCGCTCACGTCCACCAGGTAGCCGGGGATGTTCAGGCTCGGCAGCACCCGCGGCGCGTCCGGGTTCGAGACGTCGATGCGATCCGCGTAGCCGCGCACGTGGTACAGCAGGCTGGCCCCCTCGGGCGTCGTCGCCTGCTCCACATGGCTGCTGAAGAGCACGTCGCCGTGGGTCACCTTGTTGACGAAGGGGTAGTCGTTCATCGGCACCTCGCCGTCGGCCACCCGCGGGGCGTCCAGATCGCGCAGATCGAGGAACCGCAGCGTGCTCTCGAAGTCCCGCCGGCCCCGCTCATCCTCCACGATGCGCCGGTAGGTGATGGGCAGGATCTGGTTGTTCAGCGGCAGGCCCGCCGCCGGGCTCCAGTAGCGCGCGTAGAAGCCCCCGCCGTCGTTGTAGATGCGCTCGGCCGCCTGATCGACGACGAGCTCGCCCCGCAGCCGCGGCGCCCGGGGGTCGCTCAGATCCACGTTGCGGATGACCTGGACCGACTGCTCCACATCCCAGCCCAGCAGGTGCAGCGCGTCGCCGTCGCGCAGGATGGTCGGCAGCCCGCGGAACGGCAGCACCAGGCTCGCCACCGCCGGCGTGTCGTCGTCGGCCCCGAACGCCCGGACCTCCAGCCGCAGCTCGCTGGTGTAGATGTCGGTGAGGATCTGCACCTGGAGCCCCTGCACCGAGAACACATCGTGGACCTGCCGCACCAGCCGCAGGCTCGCCGTGGCCACCGGCTCGTCCCGATCCGTCGCGTCGATGGTGGTCACCGAGAGCTCGCCCACGGCCACCAGGCGATCGCCGACGGGGAACGCCCGCCGCACCCCGCCCACGCACTCCACCTCACCCCGGGACGTGAGCGTGTCGCCGACCCAGTCCACCAGGCCCACGCCGTTGAAGCTGCGCCCGTTTCGCACCCAGTACTGCAGCGGCAGCAGGATGAGCCCCAGCGCGGGGTACGTCTTCAGGGCCTTGTAGTCCCAGTTCGCCTCGCTCGCGCTCCAGCCCTGGCCGACCTCCTCCAGCGCCAGCTCGGCGGGGCGCGCCAGATCGGCCACGTCGTACAGGCCGAGGGTCGTGCGCTGGGTGTTGCCCACGCGCCGCGCGCCCAGCGCCAGCAGCCGGTCCCCGTGGATCTCCAGGTGGGTCGTCGCCAGGTCCACCCGCAGCCGGCCCGCCTCGGCGGGGGCCAGCGGATCGGCCAGATCCAGCGTGTGCAGGTGGTACATCACCTGGCGGCTGGCCTGGTCGTACCGCGCGGTCCACAGGAAGCCCCGCGGCCCGTCGAACCGCGACGCCTGCAGCGAGCCGTTCTCCAGCCCGATGTCGAGGGTGGCGTCCACCTCCAGCGCGTCGGGCCGGTCGGTCCGCACGAGGCTCAGCGTCATGCCCGGGGCGCCGTTGTACCGCTGGCTCATCGCCCGGAAGACGCCGTCGTCCCAGTCCATCTTGAACTTGTCGGGGATGTACCCCGGCACGTACACGCGGCCGCGCTGCGCCAGGGCGCCCGTCGGATCGCTGATGTCCACGTAGGTCACCAGGGTCTCCGCCTCGAAGCCGGGCCCCGTCAGGTAGTAGTTGGGGTCCAGGGCCGCCACGAAGATCGCGTGGTGGGCGACGTGGATCAGGGTGCTCGTCCCGTCGAACTCGATGCGGTCGATCTCCCGAATGTCCTGCGGATCCGCCACGTTGAGCGAGACCACCCACGTCCGGTCGGCCCAGTCGGCCGTGTTGTAGCGCCAGTAGTCGGGCCGCCGCTTCGAGACGGTGTAGAGCACATCCCCCACCATCCGGCTGTCGGTGATCTCGCCCTCGACCTCCAGCCCGCCCAGGCGGGTGGGCGCGTCCGGGTCCTCCACGTCCAGGATCATCACCTGGCTGCCATGGAAGCCGTGGGGATCCGCCTCCGGGTCGTACTGCCAGTACGTGAAGTAGTCGCTCGAGAGGACGTAGGCCCGCCCGTCGCGGACGTACATCTCCACCGGCACCGCCTGGAAGGGCAGCCGCCCGCGGACGCGCGGCGCGTCCGGCACCGACACGTCGATGATCACCAGGCCACGCCAGCGGTTGAGGACGTAGAGCATGTCCCCGTCGAGGTGGAAGACGTCCGCCTCGACGATCTCGCGGGTGGGATCGGGCGCCGGCTCGGCCCCGCCGGGCTCGCCGCCCTCGGCCAGGCCGTCGGCGTCGGCGTCATCCAGCGTCGCCCGCCCGTTGGCCCCGGCGCGGTAGCCCACCCCCGACGAGAGCTGCTCGTTCTCGTTGGCCGAGAGGAAGTCGCTGCTCCCGACGGCCGGGAAGATGGCCGGATCGAGCCCCGGCGCCTCGCCCGCCGGCGGCAGCGGCACGCGCTCGGGCAGGTCGGGGCCCATGGGGCCGGCGGGGGCAGGGGGGGCGGCGGCGCTCGGGGCGCTCGAGTCACAGGCCACCAGGCAAAGGGCGGCCAGCAGCGCGCACCACGGGGCGCACCGGCGTACCAGCGAAGTCATGTCGCTCTCCAGGGTTGGGCGGGCGCCGCAGGACGCCATCTCGCTGGCTCCTTCGCGTAGCCAGCCCCGTGCCAGCGGGTGGTTGCCTGTAAATTCAATGAGTTACCGTCCTGGTCTCCAGATTTTCGCGGCACGTCGGCGCGACCCTCCTCAACAATCCGTCGACCGGGACGCCGGCGTCCCGCTGGACATGGCCGCCCCACCGCCCTGAGACACCGACGTCCCGCTTCGCCCGGAAAACGGCCCCTGGAGGCTGTGCACGCATGTTGCACAAGGGGGCGGCGAGCGCGGCGCGAGGCGCCGGCGGGGGGAGGCGAGTTGAGCGTGAAGCCCTGGAACCTCTTGGTGTTCGCCCTGACCGGGTGCTCCTACGGGGTGCTGCCGGCGCCGGGCGAAGAGGGCGCGCCGCCGCCGCCCGCGAGCAAGCCGCCTCCGGCGGGCGCCCCGGCCTCGCCCCAGGAGGCCCCGCCGCCCCCGCCGCGGGCCCCGGAGCCGGGCTGCCCCGGCATCGATCCCCAGGGCCAGTGCCGCGGCACCACCGCCATCTGGTGCGAGGGCGGCGAGATCCGCTCCGTCGACTGCGCCACCATCAACCGCCCCTGCGAGTGGATCGACGACGACACCGGCTTCTACTGCGGCGAGCCCGACGCGCCCGGCGGCGGCTTCGGCCCCATCGGCGAGGGCGGCGGCGAGGATGACGAGCTGCCCCCCGACGAGGGCGCGCCGCCCCCGCCGGCCCCCGGCCCGGGCGAGGCGCGCCGCCGCCCGACGAGGCGCCCCCCGCCTGGCGGCGCGCCGCCCCGGCCCCGCAGGAGTCCCCGGACGACGATCCGGGCGCCCGCCGCCCCCCGCGGGCGAGGGCGCGCCCCGCCGCCAGCCCCGCCCCCGCCGAGGGCGCCCCACGCCCCCGAACGAGGGCGCCCCGGCGCCCCCCGCCGACCAGGGCGGCCACCCCGCCGACCCCTGCGAGGGTGTGACCTACCAGGGCTTCTGTGACGGCGATGTCGCAGTCTGGTGTGACGGCCAGCAGCTCCGCCGGGACGACTGCGCCCCGCTGGGCCTGACCTGCGGCTTCATCGACGATCAGACCGGCTTCTACTGCCGGGAGCCCGAGGCCGGCGCCCCGGCGCCTCCGGTCCCGGATCCCCCGGAGCCCGCCCCGGCCCCCGAAGAGGGCGCGCCCGAGCCCCCGGCCGACGGCTGCGGGCAGATCGACTACGCCGGCGTCTGCGAAGGCGACGTGGTGGCGTACTGCAACAACGGCACCCTCGTGCGCCACGACTGCGGCCCCGCGGGCGCGACGTGTGGCTGGGTCAACGACGACATCGGCAACTGGTGTGTGGAGCGCTGACGTGAAGACGACGATGCGATGGGCGAGCGCCCTCTTTCTCCTGTCGGGCTGCGGTGATCCCGGCGTCCTCAGCGGTCCGGCGGCCCCCCGCGTCGAGCGGGCCGCCGCGCCCGCCTGTGGCGCCGGCGACTGCGTCCTCAAGTCCAGCGGCGTGTTCCCGGGCGAGCCGGGGGCCGGGCTGCAGTTCGCCGAGCTGGCCGCCCAGCAGGGGGCCAACCGTGGCGGCGCCGTCCTCCAGGACATCCTGGCGCACCTGCCCGCCCAGTACGGCAACACGTACTACGACGAGGACCCCATCACCCACGGCCACGAGACGAGCCACGGCATCCACAGCCACATCCGCAACACCATGAACAACACGGGGGGGCGGGCCAACGGCTTCTACGTCCTGCAGGACCGCGCGGTCCTCGTCCCCGAGCCGGGCATCCGCAAGGCCGCCGCGGGCCCCTTCATCCCCCAGAGCCTCCGCGGCTCCCGCTACGCCACCTACATCACGGGGCAGCAGGCCTGGGACGACACGCCCCTCTACATCTGGGACGAGTGGAACGCCTACGTGAACGGCGGCGCCGCCGGCGTCGACCTGGTCAACGGCGGCCAGTGGAACCGGGGCTGGCGCGACGGCGTGGCCGGCGTCCTCGAGTTCACGGTCTACGCCATCGCCGTCGCCATGGCCGTCGAGGAGGGCGATCCCGGATACTTCCAGGAAAACAGGCAGTTCCGTGAGTTCCTCGCCTGGAACACCCGCCGCGCGATGGAGGTCTTCCGCGCCGGCAAGGACCTGGAGGCCTTCCGCTGGGATCGCCAGGACGCCTACTACGAGGCCCTGCGCACGGCCCCCGACGCGGAGGCGTTCCGGGCGTTCTGCCGCCGCTTCTTCGGCGCCGCCTGGGCCGACGCGGTGATCTTCGGCGAGGGGGGCGTGCCCCCGGTCGAGCAGCCCGAGGTGCCCGACGACGAGCCCGAGCAGCCGCCGGCCGACCCGAACATCCCGCCGCCGCCGGAGTCGGGCGATCCGCCCATCAACGATCCCCTCGGCGGCGGCCCGCGCCCCGACGTCGAGATCGACACCGACGGCGACAGCGTCTTCGACGCCGACGACCTGTGCAGCGAGACCCCCGCCGACGCTGACGTCTGGCTCCAGGGCGAGTGGATGGGCTGCGCCCATGGGCAGATCCGCGACCGCGACCGCCTGGACCTCGACGGCCCCGACCTGGACGTCGACGGCGTGCCCGACGCCGAGGACCACTGCTCGGGCACCGGCGCGGGCCTGCGCGTCTGGCGGTCGGGGGAGTGGGCCGGCTGCGCTGAGGGTCAGTTCCGCGATCCGCCGCCCCTCGTGGGCGAGGACGCCGACTTCGACGGCATCGCCGACGACCTCGACCTCTGCAGCGGCACGCCGGAGGGCGCCCTCATCTGGCTGGAGGGCGACTGGATGGGCTGCGCCGAGGGCCAGCGCCGCGACGGCTGAGCCTCAGCCGGCGTCCACCACCAGCACCGTCACGTTGTCCCCGCCGCCCGCGGTGAGCGCGTCGTTCATCAGCGCGTGGGCGGCCTGCGTCGGCGAGGGCCAGAGGGCCAGCCGCGCCGCGATGTCGGCCTCGGTCACCATGTCCGTCAGGCCGTCGCTGCAGATGAGGAACCGATCCCCCGGCTCCACCGTGAAGCTCGCCAGCATCGGCTCCACGTCCGCCCGGATGCCCACCGCCCGCGTCAGCACGTTGCTCGGGAAGATGAAGCCCGCGCGCTCCTTGTCGAAGCCCGAGCGGATGGCCTCCGCCAGCAGGGTGTGATCGTCGGTGAGCTGCTCCATCTTGCCGTCGCGGACGCGGTAGATGCGCGTGTCGCCCACATGGGCCACGTAGGCCCGCTCGCCCTCCAGCCACAGCGCGCTCAGGGTGGTGCCCATGCCGTTCTTGCGGGCGTGGACCTTCGCCGCCTCCTGGATGCGCTTGTTGGCGCGGGCCATCACGGCCGCCAGCCGCGCGGGCAGCTCGGCGCGGCTGCCGATGGCGTCGGCCAGGCTCTCCACCGCCAGCCGGCTCGCCACCTCGCCGGCCTCGTGCCCGCCCATGCCGTCGGCCACGGCGAAGAGCCCGGCGTCCGGCCGCACGAGGAACCGGTCCTCGTTGTTGTCGCGGTGGTAGCCGATGTGGGAGGCCGCCGCCCCCCGCAGCCTCATCCCCCTGGCCCCCTGAGCGCCGGGCCAGATGCGGGGGTCGTGGTCGAAGCTGCACAGGGGCGACTGGGCGGGGGTGGCGGGGCAGGCGGGGGTGGCGACGACGGCGGCGTTCATGTGGTTTCTCCGGGAGTTGGCGATTTCGCGGACTTGGACTGGCCCGCCGCCCCGGGGTCACATGGCCGAAGAAAAAAAAACGCAGAAACCCCGAGCCCTCGGGTACCGTCCACCGACTCGACGGGGCGGTCGACGCCCTCGCGCCTGGGAGAGACCGGAATGAACACCGACGCCGTCCGCGAGAACGTGCAGGACTACTACGGCCGCGTGCTGGCCCGCAGCGCCGACCTCCAGACCAACGCCTGCTGCGCCACCGGGGCCCCCCCCGCGCGGATCGCCCGCCTCCTCGAGAACGTCCACCCCGACGTCCTCGACCGCTTCTACGGCTGTGGCTTCCCGTTCCCGGAGGCCCTCGAGGGCGCCACCGTCGTGGACCTCGGCTGCGGCACCGGCCGCGACGTCTTCGTCCTCAGCCAGCTCGTCGGCCCCACCGGCCACGTCCACGGCGTCGACATGACGGCCGAGCAGCTCGACGTCGCCCGCCAGACGCTCGACTGGCACATGGAGCGCTTCGGCTACTCGACCCCCAACGTCACCCTCCACCAGGGCTACATCGAGGACCTCAGCGCCATCGCCGACGCCTCGGTCGACGTCGTCGTCTCCAACTGCGTCGTGAACCTCAGCCCCTTCAAGGACCGGGTCATGGCCGAGATCGCCCGCATCCTGAAGCCGGGCGGCGAGTTCTACTTCTCCGACGTCTTCGCCGACCGCCGGCTCCCCGACGCCATCGCCTTCGACCCCATCCTCCACGCCGAGTGCCTGGGGGGCGCGATGTACGAGGCCGACTTCCTGTCCCTGGCCCGCCGCACCGGCTTCCCCGATCCCCGCCAGGTCAGCCGCGGCGCCATCACCATCCAGAACCCCGAGATCGAGGCCAGAGTGGGCGCCGCCCGCTTCACCTCCGTCACCCTCCGCCTCCTGAAGCTGGCCGGCCTCGACGAGCAGTGCGAGGACTACGGCCAGATCGCCGTCTACCGCGGCACCCTCCCGACCGGCGCCCTCTTCCACCTCGACGATCACCACACCTTCGAGGCCGGCCGCCCCGAGCGCGTCTGCGGCAACACCGCCGCCATGCTCACCGACACCCGCTTCGCGCCCCACTTCGACGTCGTGGGCGACAAGCGCGTCCACTACGGGATCTTCGACTGCGGCCCCACCATGGCCGCCGCCGTCTACGCCACCGGCGCCGAGACGGCCTCCTGCTGCTAGCGAAAAGAGCTTTCGGAACGAGGCTTTGCGGACGAATGCTCCGCGCGCCTTCAATCCGGGTCCCGCCCGCGGTTGACCCGGGGTGGAGGTCCCCATGCTCCGAGTCGCCGCCCTCGCCCTCGCCCTGACGCTGCCGGCCCTCGCCGGCCTCGGCCTGCAGCACGCCGTCCAGGATCGGCTGCGCCGCGCCTGCGCGCGCTTCGGCCTCACGCCCGCCTGGGGCCCCATCCACGTCAGCCGCGACGGCCTCGCCGTGCACCACCTGCGGATCGTCGGCCCCGACGGCCTCGCGCTGCGGGTCGACGACCTGCGCATCGCCCCGGGCACCCGGTGGACGTGGCTCGGCGTCCCCCCGCTCGCCGCCCGAGGCGTCCACCTGCAGCGCGGCGCGCTCCGCGTCGAGGCCAGCGCCGCGGCCCTCGAGCCCGGCGGCCAGCTCACCGCCGACGGCACCCTGGCCCTCGACGACGCGGCCCCCCGCCGCTGGACGCTGCGCGGCCAGGCGACCCCCACCGGCGCGTCCGCCCGGATCACCGGCGACGCCCTGTCCGACCTCCGCCGCGGACCGGCCAAGGCCCGGGTGGCGGCCCTCGTCGTCACGGCGGACCCGTCCGGTCCCTCCGCCGCGGCGCTCGACGTCGACGCGCAGGCCACCGTCCGGGGCCACCCGGTGACCGCCTCCATCCCGCGCGCGACCTGGACGCCCGGCCAGCTCGTCCTCGAGGGTGGCACGCTCCTCATCGACGCGCCCGTCCCGGTCGACGGCGCCTCCACCCCGGATCGCGCCCCGGTCGACGACCGCGCCGCCCTCGCCCGCGTCGTGTGGCGTGGGGTCGACGTCCAGCCTGCCGGTCCCGTCGCCCCGGGCGGGGGTCGCGCCGACGTCACGTGGACGCCCGGCCTCTTGACCGCCGACGTCACCCCGGACGCCGGCGGTCACCTGGCACTCGCCGCGCCCCTCGATGGCGCCTGGGCCTGGGCCGACGTCACCGACGTCCCGCTGGAGGCCGCCATCCCGCTGCCCGGCGCCCTCAGCGTCACGGGCAACGTCATCGCCCTCGACCCCCTCGCGACCCGCGCCGCCGATGCGGACCTCCGCGTCCGTGGCCACCTGGCGCACCGGGCGCTGAGCAGCGAGCCCGTCCAGGTCGACGTACGCCTCGCCGGGCACCTCGCGGCGGCCGAGGGCCTCTCCGCGCGCGGCCAGATCCGGGTGGGCGACGTCGTCATCACGGGGGAGGCCGGCCTCGCTGGCGACCGCCTGCACCTGGACGCGGCGATGGCCTCCACGACCTGCCAGGCCGCCTGGCGGGCCCTCCCTGCCGGGCTGCGCGGCCCCCTCGCCGACGCCCGCCTCTCGGGGGACCTGGCCCCCCGCCTCCAGGTCGACCTGCCGCTGCGCGACGCCTTCGCCCTGCGCCTGCAGCTCACCGGCACCCTCGGCTGCCGGGTAGAAGACCTCCGCCTGCCCCGCGCTGCCTGGCCGCCCGCCGAAGACGACGCCCCCCGCGATGACGTCGCCTGGCTGCTCACGCCCTTTCGCCGCGTCGTCCCCGAGGCCACCCGGCGCGTGGTCGTGGGCCCCGGCAGCGCGGAGTACTGGCCCCTCGCGCGGCTGCCCCGCTTCGTCGTCGACGCCGCCATCGTCTCCGAGGACCCCGCCTTCGGCCCGGGCCACGCCCTCGACCTCGGGCTCCTCCGCCGGGCCATCATGTTCAACGTCGACCGCCGCGCGTTCGTGTACGGCGGCTCCACCATCCCCCAGCAGCTCGTGAAGAACCTCTTCCTCACCCGCGAGAAGACGGTGGCCCGCAAGGTCCAGGAGGCCCTGATCGCCCTGCGCCTGGCCGCGGCGGTCCCGTCGAGCCGCATCCTCGAGCTCTACCTGAACTGCATCGAGTTCGCGCCGGACGTCTACGGCATCGGCCCGGCCGCCCGGTACTACTTCGGCGTGTCCCCCGCGGGCCTCACGCCGCGCCAGGCCGCGTTCCTCGCCATGGCCAAGCCGTCGCCGCGCTACGCCGCCGCCCTGCGTCGGCGAGGGCGCACCCCCGACACCGCCCATTTTCGCACCTACATGCAGCGCATCCTGGAGCGCCTCGTCGCCCGGGGTACCCTCTCCACGGCCGCTTTCGAGGCCGCCAAACCGTTCCGGATCGAGTGGCCGGCAGCCGGCCGCCTCGATACCGGCGCGCAGAACTCGCGACAGGACGCGGACTTGGCAAATCGACGAGAAAAAGATCGGGGACAGCAAAAAAAAGAGGTTGACCCCGGAGGTCGAAATCCGTAGTTTCCACCCCCGCCGCGGCACTCAGCGGTTGCCCACCGAGGGCGACGCAAGAGGGCCTGGCGGCACGGTTTCCGAGTCCGGTTCTTTGAAAAACGAGTTGAGTATCTACTTGTTCTAGCGAGCGCCCGTGAAGAAAAACGGTGCGCCTCCTGCTGGAAAGCAGGGGAGAC
>JACKDP010000015.1 GCA_020633435.1 Myxococcales bacterium
ATGCCGCCGACGCCGCCGTCGGCCTGGCCGCCACCGGCCCCGCCGGCGCCGTTGCCGCCGTCATCATCGTCACAGCCAAAGGCCGCCAGGGCCGCGCAGGCCACCCACACCAGACTACGTCGCATGCTCTTCTTCCCCTAAAGCAGCTCGGGCCTCAACGTCAGGTTCACCGCCACGCCACGAGCCGGCCCGTTCACGCTCGAGCCGTGGATGCGGTAAGGTTCATCGGTGAAATTCTCGAAGGAAAACGCCAGCATGAAGCGATCCTGGCGGATGCCGGCGCGGGCGTCGAAGACCCGGTAGCCCGGCGTGCCGCCGAAGGGGATGCGCGCGTCGGCCTGGTCGCCGAACGACAGGCGCGTCTGCTCCGCGGCCCAGCGGCTCGCGCCGCCGAGGTACAGCCCGGAGTCCGCGTGGGTCCAGGTGAGCTCCACCGTCCCGTTCAGCGGCGGGATGCGGGAGACGGGCACGCGCTCCCCCTCCTGCCCCACCACCGGCGAGTCGCTCTCGCCCTCGGCCCAGGCCACCGACGCCGCGCCCCGCAGGCCATGCCAGGACCGCAGCCGCAGCGTCGCCTCGACCCCCTGGATGGTGGCCGTCTCGGCGACGTTGACCAGCTGCACCGAGGCCCGGGAGGCCTTGCACTCCCGATCGCCGTCGGGGCACTCCGCCAGGCGCCGCTCCATCAGATCGCTGATTTCGCTATAGAAAACGTAGCCTTCCAGGCCGACGCGGCCCAGGTCGAGGCGCAGCCCGGCCTCGTAGGTGATGGCCCGCTCGGGATCGAGGTCGGCGTTCTCCACCTGGTAGCCGCGCCCCGTCGCCTGGCGCCCGGAGATGTCGTCCAGGTTCGGCGGGCGGAAGCCCTGCTCCACGGAGAGCAGCACCGTCAGGGGCGCGATGGGCCGCACCTCCAGGCCCACGTTGCCGACGAAGGCCGTCCAGCTGCGATCCACGGCGGTGGTGTCGCTGTCTTCGTCCCCGGGGACCTTCGCGGCCGCGTAGGCGGCCCGGCCGCCGATCCGCAGGCTGGCGCGCTGGCCCCACTCCAGGCGGGGGCTCAGGTAGGCCCCGCCCTGGGCGTAGGTGCTGCCGTCGACGTACTGGCTGCGCGGCTGCTCGCGGCGGACCTGGATGCGGGTCAGCTCGACGAAGCCGGAGGAGTCCACGGCCTCCCGGGTGCCGTCGACGCCGAACCGCGCGGAGAGCCGCAGATCCTGCACCAGGCGCGTGGGCCGGGACGCCCCGACCAGGCGGCCGCCCCAGATGTCGATGCCGTCCTTCCCCACCGACAGGCTGCCCAGCGTCTCGCTGCGATCCAGGCTCCGCCGCTCGAACGCGCGCTGGAAGCCCGCCGCGGCGTCGACCCGGTCGAGCAGCAGCCAGCCCGGCGCCAGGGCCGTGCGCCCGTACACATGGGTGCGGTTCTGCTCGTCATAGGTCAGGCACTCCCGCAGATCGGCCTCGGGCGGCGGGCACTGGTCGGTGCGGGGCGCGTCGGACTGCCGGTAGACGTAGGCCGCCAGCGTCGCGTGGGCCTCGTCGGAGAAGCGGTGCACCAGGCGGGCGTCGGCCGTCCACTCGTCGAAGCCGGTGCCCATCATGGTGCGCTCGTTCTCCTCGAACGTCGGCACCTGCTTCTGGCGCAGGGCCACGCCGATCTCGTCCTGGGAGAGCAGGTGCCCCACGTCGCCCGAGGCCTCCAGCGGCCCCGCCGAGCGGGCGCCCACGCCCAGCAGCACCCCCGTCTGCCGGCCGAGCTGCACGTCGAGCTGCAGCCGCCCGCCGAGCTGGTCGTCCTGGGTGACGTAGCGCACGGCGGCCAGGGCCTCGGCGTGCAGCCCCGCGCGCGTCGGGTCGATGCGGGGATCGACGGGGGCCAGCAGGACGGCCCCCGTCATGGCGTCCGCCCCGAACTCCACGCTGGCCGAGCCGCGCACCACGTCGATGTGATCCACCGTCCGGCTGTCGACCGTGAAGAGATACTGGTTCGGCCCCTGCCGGAAGAGCGCGTGGTTGATGCGCAGGCCGTCGAAGAGCAGCAGGGTGTTCTGCCCCGTCCGGCCGCGGATGAAGGGCGACGCCTGCCCGTGGCCGGTCTGCTGCACGTACACCCCGGGGGAGAAGCGCAGGGCGTCCGGCGTCGAGGCCACGAGCCGCTCGTCGAGCTCCTTCTTCGTCACGCGCGTGGTCGCCCGGTCGCGCGCGACGGCCTCCTCCTCGGTCTGGCCGCGCACCTCGATGGACTCGTCCGGCGTCACCGGCGGGCTCGCCAGGGCCGGCGAGGCCAGCAGTACGATGAGGGAGAGGGGTCGCATTACGACCGTTGTAAAGAGATCGCCCGGATCAGGGGCATCCGAAAAAACACGGACCGCAGTTCCACGGGTCGACCCTGGCCAGCCCGGTGGTCTAGCTTGGTGCCATGGATGTCCTCAAGCTGTTGCCCGCCGCCGCCCTGCTCGCCGCCTGTGGCGGCCCCCCGACCGGTCAGGTGAACCCCGCCTGGGGGGACACCGCCGTCGCCGCCGAGGGGACGACCGAGCTGCGCGTGTACCTCGGCCCCGCCGGCACCGTCCGCGGCCTGGCCGTCTACCACGGCGATCGCGGCCGGATCCCCCCCGCCGTCCTCGCCCGCGGCGACGCCGTCTTCCCCGGCAAGTCCGCGATCTCCTTCGAGTCGGAGTGGCACGCCATCGGGCCCGTCTTCGAGGTGGAGTACGACCTGGGGGACGGCCAGCACGGCGAGATCGCCGCCACCGCGGACGGCACCCTGCTCTACACGGAGCGGACGCTGCCGATCGACGCGGTGCCCGCCTCGCTCCAGCAGGCGGCCCTGGCCCGGGTCGGGGGGGGCGAGATCGTGAGCGCCGAGACGAAGGCGAGCGCCGGGCAGACCGCCACCGAGCTCAAGGTGAAGCACGGCGACCGGACGCATGTGGTCTCCCTCGCCGACGATGGTCGGGTGCTCTGGCATGCCGTCCGCTTCATGGCGCAGGTCGAGGTGCCCGTGCCCTGACCGGCGCGCCCGTCAGGGCGTGGGGAGCTTCGCCTTCTGGGCGGCGTACCAGGTCTTCGCCCGGGTCACCAGCTCGTCGCGGCTGGCGGCCGTGACGCCCCCCTTGAAGTCGAAGGCGTGCTTCGTGGCCCCCCGCAAGGCGTTGAGGGCCACCGCGTCGAGGGTGCGGCCCCCCGCCAGCAGCAGCTCCACCTGGCCCGGCTGCCCGTCGAGGGCGGTGAAGCCCCCCAGCACATGCACCACGCTGTCGGTCTGCTCGACCAGGGGCACGATGCCGTGGGCGGCGGCCTTGTAGCCCAGGCGGCCCAGGGCCTCGGCGCTGGCGCCGCGGACGTAGGCGTTGGGGTGCGTCAGCCCGGGCAGGATGGCCTTCGCCGCCGCCTCGACCTCGGCCGGCAGCACCGTCGCCGCCAGCAGCAGCGTCGCCGGGCCCCGCACGCCGGGCTCCTCGTGGTTCAGGCGGGCCTCGGCCGCCGCCTTGAGCGCGGCGCGCTGGGCGAGGCCGGGGAAGGCCGCCTTGGCGAGCTGCTCGAGGACGACCGCCTGCACATACGGCTCCTCCGCCGAGAGTGCCGCCATCATGGCGTCCACGACGCGAAGCTGGGCGTTGCCCTTGGCGGGCTTCGCGAGCTGGAAGTCGCGCACGTTGATCAGGAGCTCCGCCGCGGCCACGCGGTCGGCCGGGGAGCCCGTCTGCAGCAGCGCCAGCACCGCGGTGAGGGTGGCCTCGTCGGGCACCTCCTCGCCGACGAGCAGGCGGGCGGCGGTCAGGGCCGCGCCGCGGACCTGGGCGTTCTTCGAGACCAGGCGGTCCCGGACGACGGCGCGGAAGTCGTCATCGACCACCTTGGCGTCGCCGCGACCGACGCGCCGCCATGTGCGGGCCATGCCCTCCAGGCCCGCCGCCACGACGGGCCCCCGCGGGTGGCGCGCCGCCAGCTCCAGGAAGATGGCGCCGTAGTCCGGGGAGCGCGTCGCCAGGCGGTTGAGCCGGTTGGCCAGGATGTCGGACACCAGCCGGTCGGCCGTGTCGCGCTGCTGATCGGAGAGCGTGGCGCCGATCTCGACGGGCGCGATGGGCGCCTCGGTGACGGGCGCGGCCGGCGGCGCGGTGGGGGGCGCCTCCGCGGTCGTCTCGGGGGCCGCCGTCGGCTCGGCCGCGGCCACGGTGGGCGGCGCGGCCGTCGGCGTGGGCGCCGGGGCGCCATTGCTGCACGCCTGCAGCCCGAAGGTCGCGGAAACAAAGGGCAAAATGAGATACTTCCGACGTCGCACGCGCGCTCCTCCCCTGTCCGGCTCCCGCGCAGAGTGCGGCGCCCCTGCCGGAGTGTCAATCCAGTGGCCCGGCCGCGGGGCGTCGCCGGGCGTCGCTGCCGATGGTACCGCGCGCCGATCCGCACTATCCTGCGCGCGACGGGGCGGCCTCGGGCCGGCCCCAGGAGACCGAGGAGGAGTCCATGGGCAAGGTGCTGATCATCGTGGTGGGGCTCGCCGCCGTCGGCGCGCTGGCCTGGGCGCTGATGTCGCCGTCGGGGAGCGGCACCGCCCCCGCGGCCGCGCCCGCGTCCACCGCCGCCGCCGCCGCGCCCTCGGCGGCCCGGGACAAGGCACCCGAGCCCGACGACGCCCCCACGGCCCCCGTCCGGCGGCCCCCCCCGGTGGTCCACGGCGCCCTGCCCCCGCGCCCCATCCAGGTCGGTGGCGGCGCCGCCCCGGCGGCCGCGATGGACGGCGCCCCGCCCGAGGCCCCGAAGATGCCGTCCGCGGCCCTGACCGACGTGCAGTCCACGGTCCGCGCCTACCACGGCAACCTCCCGCGCAGCGGCAAGATCCCCGCCCGGATCACCCTCGACGAGGTGCTGCCGCCCGACGTCATCCGGCAGATCGGCGCCACCGGCTCCGCGAAGCTGGTCATGCTGGGCACCTGGAACGCCGACGACGAGCGGGCGTTCACGGACGTGCTGGCCATGGAGGGCCGCTACCAGGAGATGCTCGGCGTCTCCTGGCTCGACGACCAGGGTGTCGAGCAGCGCAACTACGTCCAGCTCACCGTGCCCGCCCAGCCCGCCGAGTAGCCCCCTGGCCGCCCTGCGACCTTTTGCCACCCCAGGGCGTCCCTCTTGCCGCACCCCCGGGTGCGCCGCGGCTGCCGCGGACGGGAGGAGCCCTTGACCGACCCTGAGCTGATGCGCATCGGCGACCTCGCCGAGCTGACCGGCAAGACCGTCCGGGCCCTGCACCTGTACGAGGAGCGCGGCCTGTTGAGCCCCGCGGCGCGCAGCCAGGGCGGCTTTCGGCTGTATGACGCCGAGAACGTCCGGCGCATCCGCTACATCGATGGCCTGCAGCGCATCGGCTACAAGCTCGAGGAGATCGGCGGCCTCCTGGGCGACTGGGTGGCCGGCAGCTCCCCGCGCGGGGCCATGGCCCGCATCGAGGCGGCCTACCAGCAGCGGCTCGCCGAGGTGCGGGCCAGCATCCAGGAGCTCAAGGCCCTGGAGGTCGAGCTGGAGGAGAGCCTGGGCTTCCTGGCCGGCTGTCGCCCCTGCGACCGGGCCGGCGAGCCCGCCGCCACCTGCTGCACCTGCAAGCGCGCCGCCGCCACGGACGCCGAGCTCATGCTCATCCGAGGGCTGACGGGGCGATGAAGCGCCCGATCTACCTCGATCACCTCGCCACGACGCCCTGTGACCCCCGCGTGGTGGCGGCGATGCTGCCGTACCTGACGGAGCACTTCGGCAACGCCGGCAGCCGCACGCACCAGTATGGCTGGGCGGCCGACGAGGCCGTGAAGCTGGCTCGCGAGCACGTCGCGGCCGTCCTGGGGGCCCAGCCCCGCGAGATCATCTTCACGAGCGGCGCCACCGAGGCCAGCAACCTGGCCATCAAGGGCGTGGCCGAGGCCTGCGTGGCCCGCGGGCGGCACGTCATCACCCAGGTCACCGAGCACCACGCCGTGCTGGGCCCCATGGAAATCCTTGAAAAGCATGGGTTTTCCGTGACGCGGCTGCCCGTGGACGCCGAGGGGCGCGTCGATCCGGCGGCGGTGGAGGCCGCCCTGCGGCCCGACACCATCCTCGTGTCGCTCATGCTGGCGAACAACGAGATCGGCACGGTGCAGCCCGTCGCCGAGGTGGCCGCCCTGTGTCGGGCCCGCGACGTGCGCGTCCACACGGACGCCGCCCAGGCCGTCGGCAAGATCCCCGTCGACGTGCACGCCCTGGGGGTCGACCTGCTCTCGCTGTCCGGCCACAAGATCTACGGCCCCAAGGGCATCGGCGCCCTGTACGTCCGCCATGGCCAGCCCCGCGTGCCCCTCGTGGCCCAGGTGCACGGCGGCTCCCAGGAGCGTGGCCTGCGCGCCGGCACCCTGCCGGTGCACCAGATCGTGGGCTTCGGCGAGGCCATGCGCCTGGCCGGCGATCTGCTCGCCGACGAGGGCCCGCGGCTGGCGCACCTGCGCGACGTGCTGCAGGCCGGCATCCTGGCGGGCCTCGACGGCGTCTACGTCAACGGCCCGGCGGAGGGCCGGCTGCCCGGGGCGCTGAGCCTCAGCTTCGACGGGGTGGATGGCCAGGGGCTCATCACCGCCCTGCGGGAGCTGGCGCTGTCGTCGGGCTCGGCCTGCATGTCCGACCCGCCCACGCCGAGCCATGTGCTCGCCGCCATTGGCCGCTCGCCCGCGCTCGTGCACGCGAGCCTGCGGTTCGGCCTGGGCCGGGGCACGACCGCCGCGGACGTGGACGCCGCCGTCACCTGCGTCGTCGACGGCGTACGGTCCCTGCGGGCGCGACGCGCGGGCGTTCACCCGCCGGCCGGGATTATGCGATGATGACCGCCTGGAGTTCGGGTCATGGACCCGGGAGGATGCCTGAATGCTCACCTTGACCGAGACCGCCGCCGTGAAGATCAAGGAGCTCATCGCCAAGCGCCCGCACCAGACGGACGGCCTGCGCGTGGGCGTCCGCGGGGGCGGCTGCTCCGGCTTCACCTACTTCCTCGAGTTCGCCGAGGAGCCCGGCAAGGACGACCGCGCCATCGAGTGCGACGGCGTCAGCCTGTTCGTGGATCGCAAGAGCTTCCTGTACCTCATGGGCACGGAGATCGACTTCGTGGATGGGCTCGCGGGCGCGGGGTTCAAGTTCAACAACCCCAACGCCCGCCGCACCTGCGGATGCGGGGAGAGCTTCTCGGTCTAGCGGCCCGCGCGGTGACCAGGCCGGGCGCTCCGGCCGCGCGCGACCGGCGCGCCCCCGCGGGCGGCGCCGGCCACCTGCCCATGGGCCGACACGAAGGATGGCGAGATGACCGCGGACGACGCCGGCTCCGGGCGTTGCTGGCAGTGCGAGGCGCCGCTGGGCCCCGACGCGATCTGCGGCACCTGCGGGGTCGTGCAGCCCCCCGATCCGACTCAGGATCCGTTCACGCGCCTGGGCTTCCCCCGCAGCCTCGCCCTCACCGGCCATGACATCCGCGGCCGGCGGCTGGCCCTGTTGCTGCGCCTGCACCCCGACCGCTTCGTCGCGCACCACCAGGCCGCGCGCCAGCACGCCCTCGGCCACGCCGTCGCCATCAACGACGCCGCCCGCGCCCTCTTCGACCCGGTGGCGCGCATCCAGGTCCTGCTGGGGCTGCTCGGCCTCCCCACCGACGTGCCGCCCCCGGACGCCCGCACGCGCCGCCAGGTAGACGAGTTCTGGCAGGGCATCGCCGAGCTGGCCGGCGTGGACGCCCACGGCGAGCGGGGCGCCCTGGCCCGCGACGTGGGCGCGCGGTTCCAGCGGGGCTACGACGCCCTCGCCGCGGCCCTCGCCGCCGAGCCCGTCGACGCCGCCCACGCCCGGGCGCTGCTGGGCGAGGTCGCCGCCTTCCGCGAGCTGCTCCTGGCCCTGGAGGCCCTCGACACCACGCCCGACCGGCTCGGGAGGCGCCGCACATGATCGCCCTCGGCATCGACGCCACCGCCGACGGCGCCTGCGCGGTGCAGGGCGACGCGCCCCCGATCCGCGGCCGCGATCTGCGCCAGGTCTGGCAGGCGGGCCTTGAGCGGTTCGGCGCCCTGGCCGGCGCCGTGCTCACCGCCCCGGCCGGCGGCGCCCCCGGGGAGCGGCGGTCGCTGCTGCGCCTGGCCCGCCAGGCCGACATCGACGTCTTCCGGCTCATCAGCGCGCCGGCGGCCGCGGCCCTGGCCCACGCGGGCCGCACCGGCGCCCACGGCACCTTCGCCGTCCTCGATCTGCGACGCACCGCCTTCGACTGCAGCCTCGTCTCGGTGGACGCCGACCGCGTGGAGGTGCTGGCGGCCGTCGGCTTCGCCGATCTGGGCGCCGACGCCGTCGACCAGGCCATCGTCGACGCCCTGGCGGCCGAGAGCCACGCGACCCCCCGGGATCTCTCGACGCTTCGCCTGCACGCCCGCCAGGCCCGCGAGGCCCTGGCCGACGCCTTCGACACCGGCCTCCAGGTGCGCCTGCCCAGCGGCGCCCGCCTGGACCGCCGCCTGACGCGCCACGAGGCGGCCCACTACGCCGATCGGGTGCGCCGCCGCTGGATGGCGGCCTGCCGCCGCGCCGTGGCCGAGGCCGAGAGCCACCCGGCCTGGCTCGACGGCGTCCTCGTGCTCGACAACGCCCCCATGCTGCGGCGCGTCGTGCGCCGCGCCTTCAACCAGCCCGCCGTCATCATGGGGCCCGACGCTCGCGCCGAGGGCGCCGCGCGCTACGCCCGCATCCTGGTGGGCGAGGAGGCGGGGCCGCTGGTGCTGGAGCGCTCCACCCACGGCCTGTGCCTGGAGGCCCGCGACGGGACGCGCACGCCCATCCTGCCCGCCGGGGTGCCGCTGCCGGCGAGCGTGCTCTGCCAGCCCCAGCGCGGCGACCGCCTGGTGCACCTGGACTGGCGCGGCAAGAGCGTGGCCGTGGAGGCCCTGGAGGCCACCACCACCAGCCTCTTCCTCGACGCCGACGGCGTCGTCTCGGCCCGGCCCTGAGCGGGCAAGCGGCGGCAACATGGTAGAACCCTTCAAGAATCTCCTCGACGCGGGGGCCGTGGAGCGCCTCGCTGGCCATGTGCGGCGCGCCGACGCCGCCTTCCCCGCCCGCGACTTCCTGGCCGACGTGGCGCCCGGCCTCGCGCCCCTCGCGCTGATGGATCGCGTCCGGCACGTGGCCGCCGGCCTGGCCCGCCACCTGCCCGCCGACTTCGAGCGCGCCGCGGCGACGCTGGTGGCGGCGCTGGGCCCCGAGGCCGGCGAGGACGGCTTCGAGGGCGAGCACCCCGACGGCGTGCGCGGCATGCCCGTGCTGGCCCTCACCCGGTTCGTCGCCGACCAGGGCCTCGACGCCTTCGAGCCGGCGCTCGCCGCCCTCAACGCCATGACCCGCCGCTTCTCGGCGGAGTTCGACGTGCGCCCCTTCCTGGAGCGCCACCCCGCCGCCACCTGGGCGCGGCTGCACACCTGGGCCGCCGACCCGAACCCGCACGTCCGGCGCCTCTGCAGCGAGGGCACCCGGGCGCGCCTGCCCTGGGGCAAGCGCGTGGCCGCCCTGCTGGCCGACCCCGAGCCCGGCCTGGCCCTCGTCGCCCGCCTGCGCGACGACGCCTCGCTCTATGTGCGCCGCTCCGTGGCCAACCACCTCAACGACGCCAGCAAGGACCACCCCGACCGCGTCCTGGCCCTCGCCCGCGCCTGGCTCGACGGCGCCTCGGCCGACCGCGCCTGGATCGTCCGCCACGCCCTGCGCACCCGCTTGAAGGCGGCGGATCCCGCGGCCCTGGCGCTCTTCGCCTACCCCGCGCTGCCCCTCGAGGTGCCGACGTTCACCGTCGCGCCTGCCGTCGCGTTCACGGGCCGCCTGCCCTACACCCTCGAGCTGGTGGCCGGCGCAGACGGCCCCGCGCTCATCGACGAGATCGTCCACTACGTGAAGGCCCGGGGCGGCCGCAGCCCCAAGGTCTTCCGCGTGGCCGACCGCCAGATGGTGGCCGGCGAGGTCGTCCGCTACGATCGCGCCATCGACTTCAAGCCCATCACCACCCGACGCCACTACCCGGGCGCCCACCGCCTCGAGATCCGCGTCAACGGCCGCGTGGTGGCGGGCGCCGACTTCACCCTGGAGGCTCCCTGATGGCCGTCACCCTCATCACCGGCGCGTCGTCCGGCCTCGGCTACGGCCTCGCCCCGTACATGGCCGCGGACGGCGACACCGTGATCCTCACCGCGCGCCGCCTGGAGTCGCTCCAGCAACTGGCCGAGAAGATTCGGGAAAAGGGCGGCAAGGCCGTGCCCGTGGCCCTCGACGTCACCGACCCCGCCGCCGTGCGCGCCGCCGTGGCGGCCATCGAGCGCGACCATGGCCCGGTGGACACCCTGATCGCCAACGCCGGCATCGGGGCCGACACCTCCGCCCTGCGGTGGCGCTCCGAGGACCTGGAGCGGGTCTACCGCACCAACGTCTTCGGGGTATCCCACTGCATCGAGGCCGTCCTGCCCGGCATGATCGCGCGGCGGCAGGGGCACCTGGTGGCGGTCGCCAGCCTCGCCGGGTACCGGGGCCTGCCCGCGTCGGGGGCCTACGCCTCCAGCAAGGCCGCCGTGATCTCGCTGATGGAGAGCCTGCGCGTCGAGCTGCGGGGCCATGGCGTCCGCGTCACCACCCTCAGCCCCGGCTTCGTGAAGACGGAGCTGACGGCGAAGAACCGCTTCCCCATGCCCTTCCTGATGGAGCTCGACGACGCCGCCCGCCTCATGCACCGCGCCATCCGGCGCCAGAAGAGCGAGTACCGCTTCCCCTGGACGCTGGCGAGCGTCATCACCCTGGCCCGCTTCCTCCCCAACCGCCTCTGGGACTACCTGCTGCGCAACCGCAAGGTGATCAAGGCGGAGTAGCCCGCTTCCGGATCCCCGCCAGGAATGCCTCCTCGAACTCTCGAGGAGGCACGTACCCCAGCTGCCCAACCATCGGGGTCTCCGGGAAGGCCGGGGCGATTCAGTCGACGAAGATGCCGAGGCGACTGACGCAGGCCAGGCCCGCTTGCCTCGGCGGGCAGTCGCCCGTACCCTCGCGCATGCATCACTTCCAGCGCATCTATCGTGACCACGCCGACCGCTACGACGCCCTCGTCGCGGCCGAAGACGTGGATGGCGTCCTCCTGCCCGCCCTCCAGGCCGTCGCCCCCCTCGCCGGGGCGCGGGTGGTGGAGGCCGGCGCCGGCACCGGCCGGCTGACGCGGCTGCTGGCCGCCGCGGGGGCCGCCCACCTCACCGCCACCGAGCCCGCCGCCGCCATGCGCGACGTCGCCGCCCGCCACCTGGCCGCCGAGGCGCCCCCGGGCTGCGCCTGGCAGGTCGTGCCCGGCGACGTGCGCGACCTGCCCGCGCCCGACGCGGCGGCCGATCTGAGCCTGGCCGGTTGGGTGCTCGGGCACTTCACCGAGTTCAACCCCGCGGGCTGGGAGGCCGATCTGGACCAGGCCCTCGCCGAGCTGCGGCGCGTCGTGCGCCCGGGCGGCCACGCCGTCGTCATCGAGACGCTCGGCACCGGCGCCGCCGAGCCCGCCGCCCCCACGCCGGCCCTCGCCGCCCTGCACGCCCGCATGGAGGCCGCCGGCTTCCGGCGCGTCGTCCTGCGCACCGACTACCTGTTCGCGTCGGTGGACGAGGCCGTGGCCATCTGCGGCTTCTTCTTCGGGCCCGAGCTGGCCGCCGCCCTCCAGGCCCGCGGGGAGCGGCGCGTGCCCGAGTGGACGGGGCTCTGGCACCGGGAGGCCTGACGATTGTTCACGACTGATTGAACAACCAGAGCGCGCGCACTAGCATCTTCCCAAATGCCAGCACTGGATGGGAGGACCGCTCGTGAACGCCGCCGTGAACATCTCGCCCCTCTTCGACGCCGCCCGCTGGGCGCCGGTGCCGGGCTTCGACTTCGCCGACCTGACGTTCCACCGCGCCGTGGACCAGGGCACGGTGCGCATCGCCTTCAACCGCCCCGCCGTCCGCAACGCCTTCCGGCCGCAGACCGTCGACGAGCTCTTCACGGCCCTGGAGCACACGCGCCACCTGCCCGACGTGGCCTGCGTGCTGCTGACCGGCAACGGCCCCTCCCCGAAGGACGGCGGCTGGGCGTTCTGCAGCGGCGGTGACCAGCGCGTCCGCGGGCCGGACGGCTACCAGTACGGTGACGCCGCGCGCCTGGGGCGGCTGCACATCCTGGAGGTGCAGCGCCTCATCCGCTTCATGCCGAAGGTGGTCATCGCGGTGGTGCCGGGCTGGGCCGTCGGCGGGGGCCACAGCCTGCACGTCGTCTGCGACCTGACGCTGGCGAGCCGGGAGCACGGGCGCTTCAAGCAGACCGACGCCGACGTGGCCAGCTTCGACGGGGGCTATGGCTCGGCCCTGCTGGCGCGGCAGGTGGGGCAGAAGCGCGCGCGGGAGATCTTCTTCCTCGGGGCGGACTACACCGCTGAAGAAGCCGTCGCCATGGGCATGGCCAACGCCGCCGTCCCCCACGCCGAGCTGGAGGCCACCGCCCTCGCCTGGGCGGCCGAGATCGGCACCAAGAGCCCCACCGCCATCCGCATGCTGAAGTACGCCTTCAACCTGCCCGACGACGGCCTGGTGGGGCAGCAGCTCTTCGCCGGGGAGGCCACGCGGCTGGCCTACGGCACCGCCGAGGCCCGCGAAGGCCGCGACGCCTTCGTCGAGAAGCGGCCCCGGGACTTCCGGCGCTTTCCCTGGCCCGACTGAGCCGATGTAGGCCCGTGTGTGTCCGAAAAACCGTGTGACGTCGCGGGGTTTACCTCGTTGAACGGCCATCGTCGGACGTCGGAGAGACACACACGATGGCACACTGGACACCGGACGCGCGCCGCAGCACCCGCCTCGCGGGCGCGCTCCTCACCGCCGGCCTCGCGCTGCTCGGGTGCAGCGAGACGCTGGAGGGGCCCACCCCGGGCCTCGCCGATCCCGCCCCCGGGCGCCCCGCCGAGCCGGGCTGGATCTGCGGCGAGCAGCTCACCACCCCCGTCACCCTGCACGGCACCGCCTTCGCGCCGCTGGTCGTCGGGCTGCCCGGCGACAGCCGGGTGGTGCTGCCCACGGTCACGCTGACGCACAGCCGTGAGATCACCGGCGAGACCGGCGACGGCGCGGCCGTGACGTTCGACGGCACCGACGCGGAGTCGACGCTGCTGACCTGGCAGAGCCAGTCCCAGATGACGCTGGAGCTCGGGCCTGATCTGGCGCTGGCGCCCGGACTCTGGGACCTGCGGGTGGTCAACCCGCAGGACGCCCAGGTGGAGGACATCGGCCCGCTCGCCGTCGCCCACGCGCCGGAGCTCTCGGCCACCACCCCCGGCATCACCTGCGTCGCCCAGGGGCCGCGGCCCATCGTGGCGTCGGGCAAGGGCTTCTTGACGTTCGGCGGGGCCACGGCCCGGGTGAGCGTCGGCGACGCCGACCTGGCGGTGGACGGCCTGCGCGACTGCGCTGACGTCCCCCACCCCACCATCCCCGGCGAGATCTGCGCCACCGCCGACTTCACGCTGCCCCAGGACGCCGTGCCCCCGGGCTTCCCCGCCGTCGTCGTGCACAACCCCGAGACGGCCGCCTGCGACAGCGAGGAGGTCATCCACCTGCGCGTCGTGCCGCCGCCCGCCATCGAGCGCATCGAGCCGCCCCTGGCCTGCCCCGTCGAGGGCACCCGGGAGGTGACGCTGCACGGCATGGACTTCCTGACCATCGACGGCGTCGTGCCGGCGGTGACGATGACCCTGGCCGGCGGCGAGGCCGTCGACCTGGAGGTCCGGGGCGTCGCGGGCTGTGAGGCCGTCGAGACCCTGGGCCACGCCGTCGAGCGCTGCACCGAGGTGGCCGTCATCGTGCCCCAGCAGGCCATCGACGCGCCGTACAAGCCCACGATCTCGTTGACGAATCCCGATCCGGCCGGCTGCGAGAACGCCACGGCCACCGCCCTCACGCTGGTGCCCCTGCCCACCCTCGACACCGCCGCGCCGCCCCTCGCCTGCACCGATCAGGGCGACCGGGAGATCCGCCTGCTGGGCAAGGACATCCTGCGCGTGGACGGCACCCCGGCGGCCATCGAGGTGGCCGGCCAGGCCGTCGACGTGCTGGGCATGGACGGCTGCGAGGACCTGGGCGTCGACCGCCTGCCCACCGAGCGCTGCACCGAGATCACCGTGCGCGTGCCCGAGGGGCACCCGATGGTCGACGCCGGCAGCTTCAGCCAGCCGGCCCTGCGCATCGAGAACCCCGCCCCGGCCGGCTGCAGCATCGAGGAGGTGGGCCCGCTCACCATCACGCCGCCGCCCGTCGTCGCGGCCCTCACCCCGCCCGTCGTCTGCCTGGAGCAGGGCGACCGGGAGGTGGTCATCACCGGCAGCGGGCTGCTGGACGTCGCGGGCGCCGTGCCCGCCGCCGACGTGGGCGGCGTGGCCGTGCCCCTGACGCTGGACGACTGCGACGACGTGCCCGTGGCCGGCCTGGCCACCCGCACCTGCCGCCAGGGCACGCTGGCCCTGGCCCAGGGCGCCATCGCCCCCGGCGACCCGCGCGTCCAGCTCACCAACGCCGATCCCGCCGGCTGCGCCAGCGAGGAGGACACCCGCCTGCGCGTGGTGCCGGCCCCCCGCATCACCGCCGCCTTGCCGCCCCTGGCCTGCAACGCCGAGGGCCCGCGGGAGATCGTGCTGGAGGGCGAGGACTTCCTGACCATCGACGGCGCCCTGCCCGGCGTGACCATGACCGACGCCGACGGGGCCGTCGTGGATCTGCAGGTGCTGGGCGCCGACGGCTGCGAGGCCCTGCCCACGGGCGGCGCCGACGTCCAGCGCTGCACCCGCGTGACCGTCGTGGTGCCCCAGACCGCCCTCGCGGCCCCCTACGCGCCGACCATCACGCTGACGAACCCGGCGCCCGCCGGTTGCCTGGGCGACAGCACCACCTCGCTGGTGCTGGCGCCGCCGCCGTCCATCGGGTCCGTCAACCCGCTCTTCCTCTGCCGCAACGCCCCCGTCGTCACGTTCGCCGTGGACGGCGCCGACTTCCTCACGGTGGACGGCGTGCCCCCGGCGGTGGCCCTCGGCGACGCGGCGGCCCTGGCCGTGCGCGCCCAGGGCTGCGCCCCCCTCGAAGTGGCGGGCCTGGCCGTCGAGCGCTGCACCGGCCTCGAGGTCGACTTCGCGCCTGAGGGCCTGGCCGCCGCCGAGTCCCTCACCGTCACCAACCCCGCCCCGGCGGGCTGCAGCGCGGGCGTCGAGCAGCGGCTCGTCGTCCTCGATCCCCCGAGCGTCCGCACCGTCGAGCCTGGCCTGATCTGCGCCGAGGACGGCCAGCGGCAGATCGTGGTGGAGGGCGCCGGTTTCCTGAGGATCGACGGGCAGTTGCCCTCCGTTCGCATCGGCGACCAGGTGGGCCCCGCCGACAGCATCGAGGGCTGCGAGCCCCAGGCCGAGGGCGGCCTCGCGTGGGACGCCTGCACCCGCCTGACCGCGACGCTGCCCCAGGGCGCGCTGCCCGAGGGCCGGCCGCTGGTGGAGGTCATCGATCCCGCGCCGGCGGGCTGCGCGGGCGGCGCCGAGGACGTGCTCACCATCCCGCCGCCCCTCACGCTGGGCCAGGTGGCCCCCGACGCCGTGTGCGTGGACGCCGGCGACCGCCCCATCCGCGTCGTCGGCACGGGCTTCCTGGAGCTGGACGGCGTGGGCCCGACGCTGACCATCGGCGGGCAGGCCTTCGCCGGCGCCCTGGCCGACTGCCAGCCCCTCGTCTGGCCGGGCCACCAGGCCCGCGCGTGCACGGCCCTGACCACGACCGTCCCCCAGGGCGCGCTGCCCGCGGGCGACGCGCCGGTGCAGGTGCAGAACCCCGATCCCTCCGGCTGCGGCGAGCGGGCCGAGGGCATCTTCTTCATCGTGCCCGTGCCCGAGATCGACACGGTCGAGCCCGCCGAGGTCTGCGAGGCCGACGTCGAGACGTTCACCGTCCGCGGTCGCAACTTCGCCCCGGTCTCGCGGGTGATCCTCAACGACATCCCGGCCACGGCCGTGCGCTTCATCGACGAGAACACCCTGGAGGCCGACTTCGCGAACGGCCTGCAGCCGGGCACCTACGACGCCACCGTCACCAGCGCCGACGGCTGCCAGGACACCCTGCCCGCGGCCGTCGAGGTGCACCCGACGCCCGTCGTCTTCTTCGTGGATCCGCCCATCGCCTACAACGGCATCAATCTGCAGGTGACCATCTACACCACCGGCCTCGACGCGGCGCCCGGCCTCGTGGTGCTCCTCGGGCCCAACGGCGAGGAGGTGATCATCGAGGACGTGCGGCCCACCCCGGGTCGCCCGAACAAGATCCTGGCCACCGTCCCGGCGGGCCTGCCCGTCGGGGCCTGGACGCTCAAGGTGGAGAGCCGCCTGGGCTGCGAGGGCGAGCTGCCCGGCGCCCTGGCCATCACCGACGACCTGCGCGTCGGCCTCACGGAGATCGACCCGGCCTTCGCCTCGCCGCTGCGCGCCACCGCCGTCACCCTGCGGGCCGAGCCGGCCGACGGCGAGGTGGGCTTCGCGTCGACGCCCCGCGCCTACCTGAACCCGAACCCGCCGGATCCCGACGCCATCGCCACCGCCCTGCGCGCCGTGGTCTTCACCGACCCGGGCACCCTCACCGCGGTGGTGCCCCCCGGCCTCCGCCCGGGCGCCTACGACGTGATCGTGGTCAACCCCGACGCCACCGTGGGCCTGCTGGAGGCCGGCCTGACCATCACGGCGGCCGAGCCGCCGGTGGTCGACGCCGTGGAGCCGGCCTCGCTGGACGGCAACGGCCCCCAGGTGGCCCGCATCGTGGGCGAGGACTTCGACGTCGCCGGCGGCGTGACCGTGGCCATGATGTGCCGCACCCCGGACGGCATGGAGGGCCAGGCGGACGCCGTCGTGCTGCCCGCCACGCTCACGCCCACCAGCGTGGAGGCGCGCTTCCCGGCCGACCAGTTCCCCGCCGGCAGCGTCTGCGTCATCACCCTGACCAACAGCGACGGGGCCTCGGCCCGCTACTCGGCCGTGTCCATCAAGACGCCGGCCCAGAACCTCAACGCGTGGCGCGCCGGCGGCGAGATGACGACGCCCCGCCGCGCGCTGGGCGTCGCCGCGGGCCGCCCGACGCGCACGAGCCGCTTCCTCTACGCCATCGGCGGCGACGCGGGCGGGCCGGCCTCGGCCCTGGACACCGTGGAGGCCGCCCCCGTCGGAATCTTCGGTGATCTCGGGGACTTCGCGCCGCAGGTCCACGCCCTGCCGGCGCCCCGGACCCTGGCCGGCACCGTCCGCGTGGGGCCGTTCCTGTACGTCGTGGGCGGCAACGACGGCGCCACCGCGGTGGACACGGTGCTGCGCGCCCGCGTCCTCGACCCCCTCGCCAGCCCCGCCGTGGACGACCTGACGCTGGTGGTGGAGGAGGACGCCCCCGGCCTCGGCGGTGGGCTGTGGCACTACCGCATCGCGGCCGTCTTCCCGGCCGACGACCCCGAGAACCCGGGGGGCGAGTCGCTGCCCGGCGAGACGACCATCGTGCAGATCCCGCAGATCGCGGGCCTGCAGATCACCCTGCTCTGGCAGCCGGTGCCGGGGGCCTCGGGCTACCGCGTCTACCGCACGGCGGTGGCCGGCGACGGCGTCGACACCGTGCGGCTCGTGGCCGAGGTGGTGGAGCCGCGCTTTACGGACGCGGGCGCCGAGGCCGGCGACGAGCGCCCCCTGCCCCCCGGCTCCCTCGGCGTCTGGCACCCGGTGGCCCGCCTGAACACCGCGCGGGAGGCCGCCGCCGTGGCCGCCACCCAGGACGCGGGCGGCGCCTGGCTGCACGTCCTGGGCGGGCGCGACGCCGCGGGCCAGCCCCTCGCCACCTACGAGTACACCCGCATCACCCCCGAGGGCGACGTGGGCGCGTTCCAGACCGGCGCGGACACCCTGGCCGTGGCCCGCGCCGAGGGCATCGCCGTCACGCTGACCCACAGCGACTTCACCCCCGTGGTGGAGGGCGACACCTGGATCTTCATGGGGCCGGGGCGCACCGGCGGGGCCACCTTCTCCCGGGCCGTCGAGGCCTCCCCCGTCGCCCCGGACGGCAGCCTGACGTTCATCCGCACCGACGACGTGAACGGCGACTACGCCGGCTACGGCGGCGGGGCGGCCAACGGCTTCCTCTTCGTCTTCGGCGGCCGCGCCGGCCTGCCCAGCGACGCGGGCGTCTCCGCCGAGCTGTGCCGGTCGGCCCAGGACCCGGGCTGCGGCCAGGCCCCGGGCGAGCCGCCGGACATCCGCAACTGGAACAACCTGGGCGTCCGCCTGACCACCCCGCGCGCGTACATGGGCTCCACCCAGGAGAGCGCGTTCTTCTTCGTCGCCGGTGGCACGGACGGCATGGCCGCCCTGACCTCCATCGACCAGACCGTGCAGTGAGGGACCCGACGATGCGCACGCTCCTCCTGGCCTCCGGGCTCATCGCCAGCGCCGCCTCGGCCGAGCCCCTGCTCTACGAGAAGGCCGGCCTGTACGAGACCGGCCTCGTCGTCGGCCTCAGCGCCGGCGCCGATTTCTCCAGTCCTTTCAACGAGCTGGGCACGAGCCCGGCCCTCGGCCTGGAGCTGGGCTGGCTGCTGCCGGCCCTGGATCGCAGCCTCCAGCTCCTGGTGGCGGGCCAGTGGGCGGCCCCCGCCGGCTCGGGGGACGTGGCGGCGGATCCGCGCCTGCCGGGGGACGGCGTCGCCCACTACGACGTCGATCAGCAGACCCTGCGGCTGACCCTCGGCCTGCGCTACCGCCTGCCCCTGGACGGGGCCATCCGGCCCTACGCCATGCTCGGGGGCCGCGCGTGGCTGCTCGAGACGACCATGAAGGGGGACGCGGACGGCCAGGCCTTCGGCACCTACGTGGAGAAGTCGACCGAGTACGGGGTGGTGGGGGCCCTGGGCGGCGAGTGGCACACCGACTACGGCGCCCTGGCCCTGGAGGTCGAGGGCGGCTACGCCGGCTACGACCGCACCCTCTACGAGGCCTCCGCCGTGGGCACCCTCGCCGTCCAGCTCGCCTGGCGCTTCTTCTTGTAGCCCCCCCCTTCTTGGCCCCGGTCCGGGGTCGGGGCTACCATGCCCCGGCACGTCCTTCGGTCTGGGGAGACCTGATGATCCGTACCTGCCTGCTGCTGGGGGCGCTCTCCGCCCTCTTCGTGGCCTGTGATGATGACGAGCCCTCGGGCACCGTCGACCAGGCCGTCGCCGTCGATGGCGCCACCGACGGCGCCGCGGTCGACATGGCCCCGCCGCCCCTCGACATGGCCACGCCCGACATGACGGCCCCGGCCCCCGACATGGCCACGCCCGACATGACGGCCCCGGCCCCCGACATGGCCACGCCCGACATGATGGCCCCGGCCCCCGACATGGCCGCGCCCCCGCCCGACATGGGGGCGCCGGCCGATCAGGGCGCCCCGGACATGATGGCCCCCGCCCCCGACATGGGCATGCCGCCGGCCTGCCAGAACCCGGCGTGGAACGCCGCCTGCCCCGCCTCCCCCGACGAGGCCACCTGCGTCGCCAACGGCGGCCAGTGGGGCATGTTCTTCCGGGGCGACCCCGGCCGCTGCCGCTGCCCGACGCAGGACGGCGGCTGCCCCTGCCAGGCCGATGGGCAGTGCAGCCAGTTCTGCTACGTGCCCGTCGAGAACGGGGAGTGCTCGGGGCTGCCGGCCCGCTGCTACGAGTTCGATGTGCTGTCGTCGTGCTTCTGCGATCCCGGCGGCCTGGGCCAGGCCTGCCCGTGACAACTGCCCCGCCCGGCGTCATGCTGGCGCCATGCGCCGGCTGCTCCCCCTGCTGGTCCTGACGGGCTGCTTCGAGCGGCTGCACACCCCGCCCACCGTCGGCCCCGGCGAGGACTGCTTCAGCCTGCTGGAGCTGCCGCGCCCCGACCTGCCCGATCCCGACCGGACGGAGGATCTCTCGCCCCTCGTCGGCGCGGCGGTGTGGTGCGGCGCCCACCCCGAGCGCGACCTGCCGCCCCTGCCCGCGCCCCGCGTCGCCGCGGCCTGCGCCGTGACCCTCGGCCCCGCGGACGGGCGCTGGACGGAGGAGCAGCGGTGGACGCGGGACGCTGACGGCCGCCTCGTCAGCGCCCGCGTGGGCCGGCTGGCGGCGACGTGGACCTACGCGGACGGCGAGCTGGCGCAGTACACCGCGGTGCGCGGGGGCGCGGTGGTGGAGCGGCGCGCGTACGAGGACGGCCGCCTCGCGCTGCGGGAAGTGCCCGGCATCACTGAGTATTTTCTGCACGACGCGGACGGGGCGCTGGTGGAGCATGTCGTGGCGCGGGCCGATCCCGACGCGACGGAGCCGCTCGCCTGGACGGCCTTCGATGCGGCCACGGGGGCCCCCGTCCGGCAGGTGGGCTGGCGGGCGGACGGCACCACCCGGCAGGCGCGCTGGCGCTTCGACGCGGAGGCCGGCGTGTTTCGGCAGGGCGGCCACGTGACGCGCTGCTCGTCGCGGGGGGAGCCCCTGCCCGAGATCGGCCGCCTGGACGCCGCCGGCCACGTCGCCAGCCTGCTGGAGAGCCGCCCCGACTGCCTGCGCCGCACCGATCGGGCCCGGGACGCCACCGGGGCGCTGCTGCGCGAGCGGGTCGTCTGCGTCGGGGGCGACGCCGTCCGCGACGACCGCTACGCCCGGGATGGGGACGGCCGCCTGCTCTGCAGCGACCGGCGCTACCCCCGGCAGGCCGCCGTCTTCGACTGGCCCCCCCTGCGCGAGCTCGACGTGCCGCCGACGGGCTGCCTGGGGGCCTGCGCCTTCGAGGGCGTCCGGCCGCTGAAGGGCAAGCTGCCCCGGGCGCGGGCCTTCATCGACCGCGACGACACGGGCCTGCCCGTCTGGATGGAGCTGGACGCCGACGTGAACGGCGTCATCGACGGGGTCATCGACCTGACGCCCACCTACGACGCCGAGGGGCGCCTGGTGGTGGAGCGGTTTCTCGGGCCGTCGGTGGTGATGGAGGCGCGCTACGCCTACGACTGCGCCGCCGGGGAGTGAGGCGGGCCGCGCCGATCCGGGGATCCGCAGGCCCGTGTCCGAACCGACTGGCGATCAGCGCCAACGTCTGCTACCTTCGCCCGCCTTTCGTCTCGGAGGAGTACTCGCATGGCCAAGCCGCGCCGCGACAAGATCAAGCTGGAGAGCACCGCTGGCACCGGCGTGTTCTACACGACCACCAAGAACAAGCGGACGAGCACCGGCAAGCTGGAGCTCATGAAGTACGACCCGAAGGCGCGCAAGCACGTCCTCTTCCGCGAGACGAAGCTGCGCTGAGCCTGCCGGCCCCCCACCCCGGGGGGCGCTGGTCGATCCGCTACTCCTCGCCGTCGTCCGTGTCCGCCGCCTTCGGCTGGCGCACGGTCTTGCCCGCGCGCCGGTTCCCCGGCAGCACGCTGAGGCGATCCGTCCCGATCAGGCGGCAGGTGTCCGCGAAGCGGCCGGTACACAGGGCGGCGTCCTGGGGCGCCGTCACGTCGATGCGCCCCACCTCGATGCCCATCAGCTTGATGGCGAAGTTCGACAGGTCGTCCGTGGGCCGCAGCGCCAGGCGCAGCGGCTGGGACCCGTTGATCTTCAAGAAGATCTTGGGATCGGCCAGGAAGCCGGCGTCGACCTCCTTCGGCAAGAAGATGGCGGAGGTGCGGCCGGTGACGGGCACGCTCTTCCAGTCGCCGCGGTCGTCGCCGTACTCCCACGACTTCACGGCCCGCAGGTCGGGATCGCGGAACTGCACGAGGAGGCGGTCGTCGTCGCGGCGCAGGGCGCAGAGGGCCTCCCACTCGCCGGTGCAGACGGTGATGACGTCGGTCACCTCGCCCACCTCGTCCTCCTGGTAGAAGAGGCGGTCGCCGCGGCGGTCGAGCTTGAGAGGGGCGGCGTCGCCGTCGCCACCGCGCAGCCAGAGGCCCCCGGGCACGGCCCCCTGCTGGACCCGGTGCAGGGTGTCGTCGGGGCCGCGCAGGCGCCCGCTCGTCCAGGCCACCACCGGCTCGGGCTCCGGCTCCGGCTCGGGCTCCACCTCGGGCACCGGGGCCGGGGTGGGCGCCGGCCGCGGGCCGCCCTCGGCCAGCGTCACCTTCGTCACCGCCGGGAAGCCATAGGTGAAGCGGTCGCCGCCCACGGCCTCCATCCAGGCGAGGGTCATGCAGGCGTGCCCGTTGACCCCCCAGCCCTTGCCCCACGAGTTCTTGATGATGAAGCACAGCCCGCCCTCCTCGGGCATCTTCGGCAGCTTGCGGTAGCCGATGATGAGGTAGGCGTGGCCGCCGGCGTGCACCGTCGAGCCCTGGGCGGCGAAGTCGCGCTTCGTGATCAGGCCCTCGTTCTGCTCCCAGTTGGCGGTGAGGGGGCTGCCGATGGGCACGGCGAAGCCGCGGTGCAGCAGGTCGACGAGGCCTTCGAGGCCGCACCAGGTCTCCACGGCGTCCACCCGGGCCGCCCCGCGCTCGCAGCTCGCCGGGTGGGGGTACTGGGTGTCGTTGGCGCCCGGGGAGGTGTTGTAAGGGCAGTCGGCCTCCAGCGGCACCGGGAAGCCCTTGCCGCTCTTCGCCGCGTCGAAGCCCGAGCCGAACCACGAGCCCGCCCCGCAGTCGCCGCTGGGGCCCTGGCACTCGGGCTTGGAGAGCCAGTAGAAGCGCTGCTCGGAGAGGTCGAGCGTCTTGAGGTCGTAGCCCCCCGCCTTGGTGTTGAGGGCGGCGTACTCCATGCTCGCGGTGCCGGCGAAGGCGGCGCAGGTGCCCCGCGCGCCCTGGTTGCGCACGGGCACGCGCTCGGCCTGCGGGATCACGTATTCATCATAGAGATCGCGGACATTCACGCTCAGGTCGCAGCTCTGCTTCTGCACGACGTCGCCCCACTCCGCGAAGTCGACCAGCTCGAAGCGCGACTCGTCGATGGCCAGGCGCTGCTGCACCGAGCGGCGGCGCAGCTTCAAGACGTCGGCGTCGTCGGCGAAGACGGCGTCCTCGCCGGCCGCCTGGCGCTCCTCGTCCCCCAGGACGGTCATCACGGCGGCCAGGTCGACGGGGGCCGCGGCGGCGGGATCCACCGCGAGGTGCTGGAAGGCGTCGTCCCCCTTGAGGGGGCGGCCGCCCTGGCCGAGGAAGTCGTAGAGGGAGTCGCCGCAGCCGAACAGGGCGAGGAGGGGGAGCAGGTGGGCGACGCGCATCGGGGGGCTCCGTGGCTCGAGGGGACGGCGCGGCCGACGCGGGTCCAGGGGCTTTGTTCACCCCCTTGTGGGCGAGGGTGGGCCTCCGTAGGCTCCCCCGGCACCCCCAAGGAGTCCCCCATGTCCGACGCCGGCCTCACGCTGCACTACGCCCCGCGCTCCCGCTCCGCCACCGCCCTGTGGCTGATGGAGGAGCTGGGCGAGCCCTACACGCTCGAGTCGTTCTCCCTGGCCACCGGCCACCACAAGACGCCCGCGTTCCTGGCCATCAACCCCATGGGCAAGGTGCCGGCGGTGGTGGATCACGGCCGCGCCGTGGCCGAGCTCGGCGCCATCGCCATCCACCTGGCGGACCGCTACCCCGCCGCCGGCCTGGCCCCGGCCATCGACCACCCGCAGCGGCCGGACTACCTGCGCTGGATCTTCTTCTCGTCCGCCATCTTCGAGCCGGCCCTGGCCCAGAAGTTCTTCGGCTGGACGCCCCCGGCCAGCACGGTGGCGTGGGGCTCCTACGACGAGATGATCCGCGTGGCGACGGCGGGGGTGCAGCCGGGGCCCTGGCTGCTGGGCGACCACTTCACCGCCGCCGACGTGCTGGTGGCGTCCGGCCTGGGCTTTGGCATGCGGTTCGGGGCCATCCCCGCCGAGGGGCCCCTGCACGCCTACGTCACTCGCGCCACCGACCGGCCGGCCTACGCCCGCGCCCAGGCCATCGAGGCCCGCGAGGGCGCCCGCTTCCCGCCCGCCTGACACGCACCTACATCTACCGAGAAATCGCACACCCTCCCCCCAAGGGGGGATGCCGCGGACGATCCGGCCTCCGGTACACCTCCCCGTGAAAGGAGGTGAACCTTGCATCACCTGAAGAAGAAGTCGGGGCCCGCGTGGCTGCTCGGCTGCCTGCTGGCCCTCGCCCCGGCGGTGAGCCACGCGTGGTTCGTCCTGGGCACCGACCTGTCGGACGGCAACGCCTACAAGCCCTCGCCGGCGTTCGGGCAGCTGCTCCCCGAGCCCTGGTTCGCCGCGGTCAACCCGCTGTCGGCCGACGCCCCCATGGCCTGCGGCGCCTCGACGCCCGTGGACCTGGAGGTGATCGCCCAGACGACGCTGGCGCGGCTCGACCTGATGATGCTCATGGACGAGTCGGGCTCCATCGGCAACGCGGAGTGGGCCCAGGTCAAGCAAGCGGTCGTCAACACGATGACGCTCTTCGAAATCGGCCCGGACGCCACGCGCATGGCGCTGGTGCCGTTCTCCACCGACGCGCGGCTGGCCTACAGCCTGGGTGGCGCGCAGACGGCCGCCGCGGTCAACAACGCCATCAACGCCCTCGTCAACCGGGGCGGCAGCACCAACTTCTCCGCCCCCATCGACCTGGCGCTGACCGACCTGGCCGCCCACCCGCGCCCCGGCGCGCCCGTGCTCGTCCTCATCACCGACGGCCTCCGCAACGGTGGAGAGGATCCCTGCACGCGGCGCCCGGCCCTCGACGCCGCGGGCGTGAAGGTCCTCGTGGTCACCGTCGGCGCGACGACCCTCGGCAGGCCCCTCGAGTGCCTGGTGCAGCACCCCGCGGAGGACATCGTCGCGGTCGGCGACTTCGCGAGCCTCGCCGAAGGCCTGCGGCGCGCGGTGCGCCCCTACCTCGTCGCCCGCGACTTCGAGGTCACCGTGAACCTGGGCGCGGGCTTCCAGCTCGACGCGGCCCAGCAGGCGGCGCCCGCGGTGGGCGACCTGACCAACGACGGGGGGACGCTGACCTGGCGCATCGACGCGTGGCCGGAGGACCTCGTCGACGAGGCCCTGACCTTCCGCCTCTGGCTCCAGCACGACGACTTCACCATCGATCCCGCCATCACCCCCGATGGTGGCATCCACGAGGCCCAGTTCACCTACACCTGGACGACGCCGGACGGCCTGAGCCGCGAGAGCCGCACCACCCGCATCCTGCCCGCCTGGGTCGACGCCTGCGCGCCCGACGCCGATCGCGACCGCGTGCCCGACGACGCCGACAACTGCGTGGACGTGGCCAACCCGAGCCAGAGCGACCGGGACGGCGACGGCCAGGGCGACGCCTGCGATGACGACGACGACGGCGACGGCGTGCCCGACGCCGACGACAACTGCCCGGAGCTGCCGGCGGCCGACCAGACGGACACGGACGGCGACGGCCTGGGCGACGCTTGCGACCTGGATGACGACGCCGACGGCGTGCTCGACTTCGCCGACAACTGCCCCACCGACGCCAACGCCGACCAGGCCGACGCCGACCTGGATGGCCAGGGCGACGTCTGCGACCCCGACGATGACGGCGACGGCGTGCCCGACGACGTGGACGTCTGCCCCAACACGCCCGACGCCGACCAGGCCGACACCGATGGCGACGGCGAGGGCGACGCCTGCGACGGCGACGCGGATGGCGACGGCGTGCCCAACGGCGATGACGTCTGCCCCTTCGACGCCGACGCCGATCAGCTCGACACCGATGGCGACGGCGAGGGCGACGCCTGCGACGACGACGACGACGGCGACGGCGTGCCCGACGCCGACGACAACTGCCCGGACGTGGCCGGCGCCGATCAGAGCGACCTGGATCAGGACGGCCTGGGCGACCTCTGCGACGCCGACGACGACGGCGACGGCGTGCCCGACGCCGACGACAACTGCCCGGCCACGGCCGACGCCACCAACACCGACACCGACGGCGACGGCCAGGGCGACGCCTGCGACGACGATGACGACGGGGACGGCGCCCCCGACGCGGCCGACAACTGCCCGCTGGTGGCCAACGCCGACCAGGCCAACCACGACGCCGATCCGCTGGGCGACGCCTGCGACGACGACGACGACAACGACGGCGCCGCCGACGCCGACGACAACTGCCCCGTGCTGGCCAACCCGGCCCAGGCGGACGCGGACGGCGACGGCGCCGGCGACGCCTGCGACCCGGACGACGACAACGACGGCGTGCTCGACGGCGACGATAACTGCCCGTTTGTCATGAACTTCTCCCAGGCCGACCTGGACACCGACGGCGCCGGCGACGCCTGCGATCCCGACGATGACGGCGACGGCGTGCTCGACGCCGACGACGACTGCCCCACCGTCGCGAACGTGGATCAGAACGACAACGACGGCGACGGCCTGGGCGACGCCTGCGACGACGACGACGACAACGACGGCGTGCTCGATGGCGACGACGACTGCGCCTTCACGGCCAACCCCGACCAGGCGGACGCCGACGGCGACGGCCTGGGCGACGTCTGCGACGACGACCTGGACGGCGACGGCGCCCCCAACGGCTTCGACAACTGCCCCGCCGCCCCGAACGCCGACCAGGCCGATCTGGACGGCGACGGCGACGGCGACGCCTGCGACCCCGACCTGGACGGCGACGGCGTGCCCAACGACCTGGACACCTGCCCCGCCGCCGCCGATCCGGCCCAGGTGGACACCGACGGCGACGGCCTGGGCGACGTCTGCGACGCCGACGACGATGGCGACGGCGTGCCCGACGCCGACGACGCCTGCCCGCTGACCTACGATCCGGCCCAGACGGACACCGACGGCGATGGCCTGGGCGACGCCTGCGACGCCGACGACGACGGCGACGGCATCCCCGACGCCGACGACGTCTGCCCCCGCACGGCCGACCCGGCCCAGACGGACACCGACGGCGATGGCCTGGGCGACGCCTGCGACGCCGACGATGACGGCGACGGCGTGCCCGACGCCGCCGACAACTGCCCGCTGACCGCCAACGCGGGCCAGGTGGACACGGACGGCGACGGCCTGGGTGACGCCTGCGACGCCGACGACGACGGCGACGGCGTGCCCGACGCCGACGATCAGTGCGCCGGCAGCGCGGGCGAGGTCTCGGCCACCGGCTGTACCCTCGACCAGCTCTGCCCCTGCGAGGGCCCCGCTGGCGCCGTGCGCGGCTGGCGGCACAACGGCCAGTACGCCGCCTGCATCGCGCAGGCCGCTGGTGGCTTCTCCGGGGACATCGGGCCCCTCGTCTCGGCCGCCGCCCAGAGCGGCTGCGGCCGCTGAGGCCCCCGGGCGCTCACCCGGGCGCCCGGCCCCCCACCTCCGCCTCGAACGCGCTCAGCACCGCCCCCACCACCTCGGGCGCGTCCCAGTGGGCGTAGTGCCCGAGGCCCTCCAGCCGCTCCGCCCGCCCCCGCCACAGCCGACGCCCGGCCAGGCCCTCCATATGGGCCGGCGCGCAGAACGGATCCGCCGTCGGCCAGAGCACCGCGACGGGCACCGGCGACGTCGAGAGCACCGCCACCTCGTCCACGGGGGGCTCGGCCAGGAAGCTCGCCAGCAGGGCGGGCCGCAGGGCCACGTCCGTCTGCTCCAGCGCGTCGCGGCTCCACGGCGGCGGCGCGGGGCCGAAGGACGCCCTCAGCCACGTCTCGCGCTCCTCGGCCGACAGCTCGCCCTGGAAGATGAAGGCCATGGCCGGATCGGGGCGGAACGCCACCTCCATGCCGGCCGGGCCGGGGATGGGGGGCGTGCCCAGCACGGCGACGCCGAGGGCGCCCGCGAAGCCACCGGCCGCGCAGCCCCGCAACAGCAGGTGGCCGGCGAGGCTGTGGCCGAGGACGACGCCGGCGTCCAGCGCCTCCGCCGCCGCCGCCATCGCCGCCACCAGCCCCGCGAGGGTGTACGCGCCCCCCCGCGGCGAGGCGCCATGGCCGGGCAGATCGAGGGCCACCAGGCGCCGGCCGGCCAGGGCATCGCAGGTCAGCAAGCCCAGAAAGCTTCGATGATCCGCGGAGTTACCGTGGAAGAAGAGCAGCGGGCGGCCAGCCCCGGCCACCTCGACACCGGCCAGCCCGGCCACCGTCGTCGGCTTCAAGCGTGTTCCTCCAGCAAGCGGGCGAGCTCCATCGGCGTCGCCACCTCGAGGCGCTCGTACACGGCCCGCACATGGGATCGGACGGTCTCGGCGCTCACCTCCAGCGCCGCGGCGATCTCGGAGCGGCGCGCCCCGGCGGCCAGGTACTCCGCCACCCGCATCTGGGTCGGCGACAGGCTGGCCAGGGGGCTGAGCGTCAGCCGACGCAGGGGGCGCAGGCAGACGAGGTAGACGCTGCCGGCCTCGCCGTGCAGGCGAGCGAACGAGGCGTCCGCCTCTTCGAGGGCGACGGCCGGGGCGGGCGTGGCCCCGCGATCGTGGTCCCGCACCGTCCGGGCGAGCTCCGCCTGGAAGCCGGGGCGCGCGAGCCACGGCGCGGCCTCGGGGGAGGCGTGGGCCACCCGCCCGTCCGGCGCGGCGATGAGGTAGGCGGAGCCGCCGGGCAGGCCGTCCTCCGCCAGGGCCGTGGCCGCCGCGAGGGTGCTCGTCACCGACTCCACCAGGCCAGCGAGGCGGCGGCGGTCGCTGGGCGTGAACCGCGGCTGGCCCCACCGGCGAAACGCCCCGATCCAGCCCAGGCAGCGGCAGCCCTGGTAGGCCAGCAGGCGGATCTGGTCGCCCAGGCCGAAGCGCTCGCGGACGTAGCCCGTGGCGGGGCGCGCGGCGAAGGCCTCCCAGCTGCCGAAGAGCGTCGAGGCGTCGAGGAAGGCGCGGGTGGCGCGGCGGGCGGTCTGGGTGCCGTCGGGCATGGGCACGAACCCCTGCCCGAGGGCCTCGGACATGCCGGCCGCGTCCTCCGTCGCCGTGACGTTGGTCGGCGAGAGGCGGCCGTCCGACAGCCGGGCCTGCCCATAGAACAGCCCCACGTCCGCCCCTGCCTGGGCGACGACCGAGGCCACCACCTGGGCCCGCAGCGCCCCGGGATCGGACGCCTCCAGATCGGTGCAAGGTCGGATCTTCACAGCCAACACACCCCTCTGGCACCCATGCTAGCGGGTCCAGCGAGCCATGCAAGCCCGGATCGCGCCTGGCCCGGCGACGGCGCCGTCAGGGCGTCGAGAAGGCGCAGCTCGCGAGCTGGTTGATGCGCGCCGCGCTCAGGGCCGGGACGCCCTCGGTGCGCGTCTGGCGCACCAGCGCGAGCTGGCACCCGAGGCCCGTGACCCGCACGGTGGGATAGCGCAGGGAGTTGGCGTAGCTCACGTAGGCGTTCGCCGGCGACGTCAGCCGGGCGTCGCCGACGGCGCCGACGGTCGCGCCAGCCTCGCCGGGGGCGCCCAGGCCCAGGGCCGTCTGGTCGGCGATGGCCAGCGAGTCGTCGCGGCGGTCCACCGTCCAGATCACGTGGTTCTCTTCGTCGGTGACCATCAGGTAGCTGTAGTCGCGGAAGTAGTCACCGATGCGGCGCAGCCCGCGGGCCCGGAAGGGCGCCAGGCCCGCGAAGCCCAGGGCCTCGGCCCGGGCGCCCATCGCCGCCGGATCCAGCGTGGCGATCAGGGTCAGCGTCCGCCCCTCGTCGCGGTAGCCGCGCAGCTCCCCCGACTCCGCGTCCGTGACCCAGACGATGTAGGCGTCGCCTTCGCGGGTGAGGGCCATGCCCCCCGGCGTGAGCGCCGCGATGCCCAGGGGCCCCCCCAGCGTGCCGACGCCGAGCACGACCGGGTTCTCGGTCACGCGGGTGCGGGTCCCCGACGCGTCGATGACGGTGCGGATGGTCTGCCGCAGGATCTGCGTCCGGCCGAGGCTGTAGGGCAGCAGGTACCAGGTGGTGAAGTCGGTGCCGCGCACCGTCTCGTGGAACTCCGGGTAGACGATCCAGTCGCCGGCGTCGTCGGGCCCGGGGCCGGTGAACGGCCCGGCCATGGAGCCGCCGCAGCCCTCGTCCAGGCTCACGTCGAGGGTGCCCGTCCCGGCGATGGTGCCCCCATCGGGCAGGGTGATCTGCAGGTCGATCTGATCACCGGTCACACTGCCTGTCACGGTCGCCTGGCCGCCGGTGTCGAGGCCGAGCGCGGCCCCCGCCAGGCTCGCCGCGTTCGTCCGGTCGAAGACGAAGAGGCCCCGCACCTCGAGCCCGGCGCTGGCCCCCGACCGCACGATGGCCTCGAAGGGCACGGCGCAGGTCGCGAGGGCGTCCACCTCCTCCGCGGTGAGCGTCTCATCGGGCGCAGCGCCGCCGCCCCCGTCGTCGCTCTCCTCCCCGCACCCCAGACAAGCCAGTCCGATCACGAGCGCCGCCAGGAGCGGCCCGTACAAACGCTGCACCATGATGTGTTCCTCCGTTGGGCTCCCCCCCGCAGGGGGTCGGGGGGCATACGACATGCCCCCACCAACGGATCGACCGTCGTGTAGAAAAACGATCGCCGGGCCCGCCCTACGCGGGCGCCCACCGGCGCAGGCGCAGCGTCGTCCCCGCCACGGCCTCGTCCTCCCAGGCCCCCGCCACCGGCGCGGCGAGCAGCTCCAGGGCCGCCAGGTTCTGGGCCACGATGTCGTCGTCGCCGTCGACGGCCTGGGCCGGCCCGGGCTCGCGATCCAGCAGCACGGCGAGCAGGCGCCGCAGCTCGGCCTCGCCCCGGGGCGGCGCGGCGGGCCGGCTGCGTTCCAGCCAGCGATCCGCCAACCAGTTGAGATCTTTGGCGATCTGCCGGAGCTCGGCGGGCGACTCCAGCAGGGCGCACCGCGCCTGGGGGTTGCCGGCGCGCAGCCGCTCCAGCGTGAGGCGGACGTCCTGGATGGGGATCTCGAGGCGCAGGCTGAGGCGCCGGTAGACGAGCACGCCCAGGCCCACCGCCAGGGCCCCGAGCAGCGCCGCGGCCCACGCCCCCCCCAGGCCCAGCCGGCCGGCCCGGCCGTTCGCGCGCACCATGCTGGCCCGGTTGATGGCCCCGATCTCGCGCAGATCTCGCACCACCGCGGCCCGCGCCGGCCCCGGCCCCGCCAGGGCCGCGGTGCGCTGGGCCGCGATGCGCACCAGCACCGCCGGCTCCTCGGCCTCCGTCACGTTGGCCTGGGCGCGCGCCAGCCCCTCGTCGAACGCGGCCTCGTCCTGCCCCGCCGCCAGCTCGGCCAGCATGGCCTCCACCGCCTCGGCGCTGTAGACGTTCTCCTGCAGGATCCAGCCGATGGCCGGCCCCATCCGCGTCAGCAGGGTGATGGCCAGGAGGGCCAGCAGCACCTGCAGGACGAGGATGGCGACGATGCCCACGCTGGCTTCACGGCGTAGCTGCACGTCAGGTCCCCTCCGTCAGCAGCCGCGCGGCGCCCTCGGCGCTCACGAGCATGAGGGCGTCGCCGCGCAGGAAGGGCTGGTGCGGATCGGGGATGCCCACCACGACCCCGGCCGGCCCCTCGCGCCGCACGGCGGCCACCGTCACGCCGAAGCGGCGACGCAGCTCCAGCTCGGCCAGCGTGCGGCCCCAGAACGACTCCGGCGCCACGATCTCGGTGAGCACCAGGTCGCCGCCCAGGGGCAGCACGTTGATGACGTGGCGCCAGGCCAGCCGGATGGCCAGGCGCTCGCCGAAGTCCTCCTCGGGGTTGACGACCTCATGGGCCCCCACCAGCGCGAGGATGCGGGCGTGCACCGTGTCGGCGGCGCGGGCGAGGACGCGGCGCGCGCCGAGCTGCCGCAGCAGGGCGGTGGTGATGATGCTGCTCTCGCGGCTGTCCCCGCCGATGGCGCAGACGCAGACGTCGCGCTGGGCGGGGCCGAGGCGCGCCAGCACCACCTCGTCGGTGCCATCCACCACCACTGCGTCGGCCACATGGGGGGCCAGCTCGGCCACGCGCCCGGCGTCGGAGTCGGCCACGATGACCTCGTTGCCATGGTGGGCCAGGGCCCGGGCGAGGGAGGAGCCGAACTGCCCGAGGCCGATGATGAGGAACTGGCGCGACATGGGGACCTCCGACCGGCTAGCCGATGGGCACGGACTCCTCGGGGTAGCGCCACGCGGCGCGCCCGGGGGGTCGCAGGGACAGGAAGACGAAGAGCGTGAGGGGGCCCACGCGGCCGGCGAACATGCAGGCCATGATGATGAGCTTGCCCACGTCGTCGAGGGCGGCGGTGGCCCCCGTGGACAGCCCCACCGTCGCGAGGGCGCTCACCACCTCGAAGAGGGCCTGATCGAGGGGCAGCACCTGGGTGAGCTGCAGGGCGAAGAGGGCGGCCCCCGAGCCCAGCACGCCGAGCGTCGTCACCGCCGTGGCCCGCATGACGGTGGCCGTGGGCAGGGCGCGGCCGAAGACCTCGACGCGCCCGCGGCCGCGCACGACGGCGAAGATGGCCAGCACCAGCACCGCGATGGTCGTCGTCTTGGCCCCGCCGGCCGTCGAGCCGGGCGAGCCGCCCACGAACATCACCAGCACCATGAGGGTCCAGGTCGCCGGCTGGATGGCCGCCAGATCGATGGAGTTGAAGCCCGCCGTCCGCAGCGTCACCGACTGGAAGAGGGCGTTGCCGAGCTTGTCGCCCAGCGTCATGCCGCCCAGGGTGCCGCCCCACTCGAGGGCCAGGATGGCCAGGGCGGGCACCACCACCAGGAGCGCCGTCGTCCACAGGACGAGGCGGACGTGCAGCGTCATGCCGCGCCGGCGCCGCCAGCTCCAGAGGGCCGCGACGACGATGGGGCCGAGCCCCCCGACGATGATGGTGGCCCCCGTCACGCCCAGCACCACGCTGCTCTCGGCGTAGGGCACCAGGCTGTCGCTCTGCAGGGCGAAGCCCGCGTTGCAGAAGGCGGAGATGGCGGTGAACACCCCCCGCCAGAGGGCGACGCCGACGGGGTCGCCGTGGGCGAGGAACGCGACGAAGAGCAGGGCGGCCGCCACGCCCTCGGTGATGAACGTCACTCGCAGGACGAGCCCCACCATCGACACCAGGTCGCCGCGGCCATCGGCGCCGACGAGGTCGGCGGCCGCGCGCTCGTGGGAGAGGGAGAGCCGGCGCCCCAGCAGCACCACCATCGTGGCCGAGAAGACCATGATGCCCAGGCCGCCCACCTGGATGAGCGCCAGGATGACCCCCAGGCCGAAGCTGCTGAACGTCGTCGGGGTGTCGACCACGGCGAGGCCGGTGACGCACGTCGCGCTGACGGAGGTGAAGGCCGCGTCCAGCCAGGCGACGGGCGCCCCCTGGGACGCCATGGGCAGCCCCAGCAGCAGCGTGCCGATGGCCCCGAGGAGCACGAACGAGAGGACCAGCACCCGGGCGGGCTGGGCCATCACCAGGTCGAGCAGGTCGGCGTCGCCATGGCCGGCCGTGGAGGCCAGGCGCGCCACGATCGCGTCGCGGGTGAGCCAGCCGCCGACGAGGAGCGGCGCCCCGAGGCCCAGGGCCAGGCCCTCGTGCTCGGGGCCGGCGGCCAGGCAGACGATCACCGGGGCCAGCGCCAGCGCGACCGCCAGGGCCACGACCCCCTGCGCGGCCCGACCCAGGCGCCCGTGCCGGCGCAGGCGCCAGGCCAGCAGCCCGACGGGGACGGCCAGCGCCGCCGCCAGGGCCAGCGCCCCCCAGAAGGCCGCCACGCCGCCGGCCAGCCACCGCTCCAGCCCGAAGACCGTCGCCACCGTCGCTGCCAGCCCGACGTCGCGCATGGGGGCGCGGGGGGCGCGGGCCAGGGCGGCCCGCCGCAGCGGCTCCGTCGGCCAGACCACCGCCGCGAAGCCCACCGCCGCCAGCAAGAGCGCGAGCCCCCGGGCCGGGGCCTCGGGGTGGGCCACCAGCCCGCCGGCGACCCAGAGGAGGAACGCCCCGGTCGCCACCCAGCGGGGCCAGCGCCGCTCGACGCGGTGCCCGAGGCCGGCGGCCAGGAGAGCCAGGGAGAGGGCCAGGGCGACCGCGCCGGGCCAGGCCGAGAGCCGGGCGAACCCGGCCAGGGGAGCCGCCGCCAGCGTCGCCGGCGCCGCCGTGAGGCAGAGCGCGCGGATGCTCGCCGTGCGGGGACACCCCCCGATCGGCGGCTCGCTGGCGGTGTGGGTCGGGCCCACGGACACCTCCCCGCCCCGGCGGGCGGCCTCGCGCCTCGCGGCGCGCTGGAGGGGTGGTACCAGATGGCGGGGGACACGGGAAGGGTGAGGCCGGAGGCCCAGGGTCGGCCACGACGGGCGCGGACGACTTCCCGCTTGTCGACGCTCGGGGTAGGCTGCCGCCATGAGCACCCGCGACCACATGGCCTCCGCTGCCCTTCGGCATGTCCGCGACGCCCGGGCCCTCCTCGGCGGAAGCGACGCTTCGCTCGACCAGGCCTGGCACCTCGCTGGGTTCGGGCCGGAGTGTGCCCGCAAGGCCGCGATCAACACGCCGGCGTTGGACAAGGTGCTGGGTCACGAGGCCCATGACGCCGAGCTGCTCGGCTGGCTCCTGAGCCTCGATGTCTCCGCCCACCTGATCGTCCGCGGCGCCGCACCGACCGGAGGCTGGGCGCCCGCGCACCGCTATGAGCCGACCGGCGCCCGCGGCCTGGCGGACGTCGAGCAGCTGGTCGAGGCCTGCGAAGCCGACACGCTGGCCATCGTCGGCGGCCTCTGGACGGCTGGGCGTGTGAGCGACACGCCATGAGCCTGGCCTACGACGACGTGATCGCCGAGTTGATCGGCGTCTGCGAGCGAGACCCGGCCTTCGGTCAGGTCGTGAGCGCGCTCATCGTGCGGACCCTCAATGGCCAGGTGCGCCTGATCCTCGACGCCCCCGATGACGCGCTGCCCAGCAGGCTCGAGGCTGCCCTCCACGCCAAAGTGGGTCGCTGGTTCCAGGGGCCAGTGCTCGCGGTCAGCGACAAGCGGAAGGGCTACAGCCAGCTCGCCCGGCACCTGCTCGAGCAGGCCAGGGCGCGGGTGGCGAAGCTGGGCTGGACGGACTGCTGGCCGCAGGGCTGGCCGACCGGGTCGACCTTGCCGGGGGTGCCACGCCGGGCGCCTGACGAGCGCTGGCTGGCGCTGCAGGCCGCCGTCGGCAAGGAACCCTGGCTCGCGCCCGACCAGACCGAGCCAGCGACGCCGCCGTGGCCCATGCTGGCGAAGACCCCAAAGATTACAGCCTTTTACGGCTTCAAGGGTGGCGTCGGGAGGACGACTGCGGTCGCGACGCTGGCCTGGCACCTGGCCCGCGCCGGCAAGTCTGTGGTCTGCGTCGATCTGGATCTGGAGGCCCCGGGGCTCGGTCGACTGCTCTCGCCAACCGACCTGCCCACGGCCAACGGCTGGGTCATCGACGACATCCTGTCTCACTCGGCCACCGGCCAGGGCCTCGACGCCCTCCCCATCTTCCCGGTCGACGTCCATGGTGCGCGCCTCCACGTCGCCCCGGCCGGCGTCCTGGGCCCCACCTACATCGAGAAGCTGGCCCGCCTGGACACCCTCCACCGCCACCCGGGCCAGAGCCCCGTGCATGCCGCCCTCGTGGCGCTGCTGCAGCGCATCCGGGCCAGCCACAAGCCGGATCACATCCTCCTGGATTGTCGCTCGGGCCTTCACGACCTCGCAGGTCTCGCCCTCCACGACCTGGCCCACGTCGACGTGCTGGTCGGTCGCGGCGACCGGCAGGAGCTGGACGGCCTGAGCGTCTTGTTGCCCGCGCTCCAGCGGCGCCGACAGCCGGCCGACTGGCGAGTCCTGGTGTTGCGCACGTTCATGGAGCTCCCTGTCGACGCCGAGCTCCTCGACGGCTACCGGAGCGACCTCTACGACCTCTTCGCTGAGGCGCTGTACGGTCGCGATGCCAGCGGCGGCATCCCGGCGTTTACCGCTCGGGGCATCGCCCATGATCCATGCCCGATTGGAGACTTCCCGGGCATGCGCCGCGCCGACTGGCTGGGTGACGTGGATCGCAGCTTCCTGGACCATGGCACCTATCGTGACGCCGTCACCCGGCTGGAAGCCCTCTGGGAGCCCGAGTCGTGAACGCAGCCCGGCGCAAGGAGCTGCTGGAGGCGGTCATCGAAGCCCTGGGTGAGGAGGCCGAGCGGCGGCCCCTGACGTCTTTCCTGCCCTTGCCGAGCCACCGGCAGCTCCTCCGCGACAGCATCATCGTGATCGTGGGCGAGCGTGGGGCTGGCAAGACGGCGCTGTTCCAGTTCCTCGCCGCCCTCCAGGAGTCACACCCCAACCATCCGAGCGGCGTGTTTTCCGACCTGGACGCAAGCCACACGTGGATCAACGGCTTCGGCGAGGACTCCGACGCCCACCCGCCTACCCATGTGCTGGCGACCTGGGGCCAGGACCGCCCGCCCGAGGATCTGGAGCTCTTCTGGCTGGGACACTTGATTGGCACCATCGACCCGGCTGCCGACCTGGACTGGCTGCCGACCTGGGTGCGTCGGCGGAACGATCCCGCAGCCTGGGTGCCCCTCACGCGCGCCAGCCTCCCTGCCTGCTATGACTGGCTCGACGCCCACAACCGCGGGCTCGTCAGCGCCGGCAGGGTCTTGACGGTCGGCTATGACAACCTCGACCGCCTCGTTCTTGCGTCGGGGGGTCTGGACCTCCCAGCGCGGTTCTCGTCCGCCCTGGCTTCGCTCTGGATTCGCCTCTCGCGGCGGTACCGCGGCATTCGCGGGAAGATCTTCCTGCGCCCGGACCTCTTCGAGCGCGCTCGAACCTCCGTTGTTGACGCAAGTAAGCTGCGGGGCGCCGAGGCTCGGTTGACCTGGACGCCGGAGGACATCTTCCGGGTGGTGCTGCGCCGCTTCGTCGCCAACGACCTCCTCCGAGACTGGCTCGCCGAGGAGATGAAGGTCCAGTTCGACCGGAACGATGTGCTGGGATGGATGCCACCCCTGGCCCTGCCTGAGCAACTGGCCACGGTTGCCGACACCGACGCCGCAGAAGCAACGCAGCGCGGCTTCGCCGAAGCGCTCGTCGGGCCGCACATGGGCTCAGGGGGCAAGAAGGGCTACACCCACACCTGGATTCTCAACCATACCCAGGACGCCAACGGACAGTCGCTCCCCCGTGTCACGTTGAACCTCATCCGGGAGGCCGCCCGAGGCGCGCTCGTGCGTGGCGTTGACTCCGGTGAGGGGGGACTGCTGTCCCCGTCCGACCTGGACGCCGCTCAGGAGGAAGCTGGGAGGACGCGCCTCGCCGAGCTGCTGGGAGAGCACCCCGTCATCGAGCGCCTCGACGGTCTGAGAGATGAGGTCGTTCCCATGCCGAAGAGCGCCGCGATCTGGCGCCTCGAGCGTGCCGCTACCCACGACGGCCTTCCGGACGGCGAGGCGGCGTTCGAGGGGCTGTGCCGCCTCGGCGTTCTCCTGGAACGCCCGGCACGCCGAGGCGAAGACGACCTGCGCGCCGACGTCCCCGACCTCTTCCGCAAGGCCCTGGGGATCAAGCGCCACGGCGGCCCCCTCCAGCTCAAGGCCCGCTGATCACGCCCAGGGTCTGAGCCACGAAGAGCGCCACCCACTCGGGCTTCATGGCCCCCTTCATGCCGCCCGCAGCCTCTCTGGCCTGGCGCTCCCGGAACGTCCTGCGGACCTCGGCGGGCAGGGCTGCCAGGATGGCCTCGACGGTGAACGCTCCCCGCCAGGCCCTCCGGTCGTGCCAGAGGCTCCGGTAGCTCCCCTGCCGCCACCGCGCCACGTCCCAGCCCGCTGCGGCCGTCACCGCCTGGGCCCTGCCTCCACAGGCGTAGACGGTACGCGGCTGCCTCGGAAACAGCGTCGTGAGGAAGGCCGCCGCTGCCTCGACGACGGCCTTGCGGCCGAGCATCGTGTTGTCGTCCTTCCCCCCCTTCGTCCACGCCCACGGGACCGCGTTGGTGACGGCGCAGCGATCGGGGTCATGCCCATGGCAAGCCACCGCCATGCGCAGCGGCCCGCTGTGCCATGGCTTGACGTGTATCGTCTGGCCCGACCAGCCGGCGGGCATGAAGGCCGGCAGGCTCGTCAGCCGCCCCGCACGTTCATCGGGCGAGCCCAGCCCCTGCGCCTCGAGGCTGTAGGCGCGCACCTGGGCTGGCGTCCCCGCACTCGTCGCGAGGTTCTGTGCCTCTCCCAGCACCAGCACGCCGTTCCAGTTCGCCGGTCGGAAGGGCCAGTGAGCCTCCGCGATCACCGGCGGCCGCCCGTCGATCGAGGGCCCCGCGACCACAGGACCATCGACACCGACGCCGACCTTCCCCACCCTGTCCGGCATCATGCTCACCCCCTGGCAAAGCCTGCGCCTGACGCAGCACTCGGCCGTGCTGGACCTGGACGCCCTCGACGCCCTGCGCGCCCCGACGCCCGCGCACATCCGGCCCATCGATGACATCACCATCCACGTCTTCGACGCCGGCGACAACACCTGGACGGTCGGCCTGGCGATGGGCTACGGCCCCATCGTGCCGCCGCGCATGGTGGTGCTGGGGCGGCAGGTCGCGGCGCCGGTGGCGGTGGTGTGGGAGGCCGCCCGGGTGGCCCTCGGGGGCTTCGCGTGGGAGGAGCTGACGTGGGACGCCGCCCGCGCGCTCTTCGCGCGCCGGGTGGAGGGGGCCTGAGCCCGGCCTACCGGCAGAGCATCTCGCCGCAGGTGACGCCCACGCTGTCGAGGTCGTCGCCGGCGGTGCCGAAGACGCCGACGCCGAGGCCGAACGGGCAGTCGGCCGCGGGGAACGGCATGCCGCCGCCGTCGCCGCCCGCCGTGGTGGGGCCGTCGACGACGGGGGCGCCGCGGGTCAGGGCGCCCTCGACGAAGCGCAGCGGAGCGCAGCGGACGGTGATGGCGTCGATGAGCCCGCCGGCGCGGCCCGAGAGGCCCACGACGGCCTGGCCCTCGGGGCAGATGGCGTCCGTGGGGGCGCCGCCGCCGGCCGCTGCGGTGGGCATGACGGGGCCGACGATCTGCACCTGGGCCTCGCTGATGGTCACCTGGCGGCACAGGCCGGCCACGCCACCCAGGGCCCCACGGGCGAGGCCGCGGATGCCGACGAGCACCTGGTCGGCGCCGCAGGTCACGTCGAACGGCATGCCGCCGCCGGGCCCGCTCACCGCCGCGCGCTGCGTCTGGGGCGCCCGCTCGCAGAGCAGATCCCCCGGGTTGGCGCGGCAGGGGCCGGGCGTGGTGTGGATGAGGTAGGGCCCGGAGGCGCCCTCGTAGCCATCCACGATGACCCAGTAGTCGGTGCCCGCCACGGCGTCGAGGGTGAAGGCCGAGGTCAGGCCGTCGCCGTCGTCGTCGTTGCAGGCCAGCTCGCTGGCGGCCTCTTCGCAGCTCGTGCGGACGTAGAGCAGGGTGTCGAAGGACGAGCCCGCCGTGGAGATGCAGACCGGGCCGCTGGCCTCGGCCCGCCACTGGTGCACGCTGTCGGGGCCCGAGAGCTCGCCGCAGGAGCCCTGGTGCACGTCCGCCGCGCCCACGGTGGAGCCCTGCGTGCCCTCGCCGCCGATGGGCAGGGGCGCCTCGCAGGTGCCGACGTGGCCGTCCGGGCAGAGGCCCGGCTCGGCGCCGGGGCCGCACTCGCAGGTGCAGGCGTCGCCCTCGGCGAAGCAGACCTGCAGCGCGGGCACGCCCTCGCGGCAGCACGGGGCCGGCTCCACGTTCTCGCACGGATCGACGATCTCGCAGGAGCCGGGGGTGACCGTCAGCACGAAGTCACCCGACGCGTCGGGATCGAAGCCATCGACGACGATCGCGTAGCGCGTGCCCGCCGTGGCCTCGATGGTGACGGCCGAGGAGTAGTCCCCCGGCTGGAAGTCATCGGAGCAGCCCACCTCCGTCTCGGCGTCGCTGCAGCTCGTGCGCACGTAGAGCACGGTGTCGAAGGCGGTGCCGGAGGTGGAGGCGCAGAACGCCCCGGCCGCGGGGGCCTCCCAGGTCAGGACCACCTCGGGCCCCTCGCCGCCGCACGTCCCGGCGGTCGCCGAGGCCGCGCCGGCCGTCGAGCCCTCGACCCGGCCGTCGACGACGGCGATGGCGCCGTCGCAGTCCCCGGCGCCGCCGCCCGCGCCGCCCATGCCACCGGCGCCGCCCATGCCGCCCGCGCCGCCCATGCCACCCGCGCCCTCGCAGGCGTCGCGGAACGTCGGGTTGATGTTGGAGAGCGTGGCCACCGTGCCGGCGCAGTCGGCGCCGTTCACCAGGGCCGCCAGGGCCGGCTGCATGCCGCACGTCTCGATGCAGCCGTCGACGAAGGCGCCGCGGTTGTCGGCGCCGATGCCGGGGCACAGATCGTCACCGGCCGCGCAGTCGCCGAGGACGCCGCAGACGGCCGCGCAGTCGGGGCCGCCGCCGCCCGCGCCACCCTGGCCACCAGCGCCACCCGCGCCACCCGCGCCGCCCATGCCACCGGCGCCACCGACGCCACCGGCGCCGCCCTGGCCCCCGGCGCCGCCCGCGCCCCCGACGCCGCCATCGGCGCCCCCATCAGAGCCGCCATCGTCACAGGCCCAGAACAGACCGGCGAGGCACACCATCAGCAACCCGGCTCGCACCATCACTCCCCCCCTCGTGTGGGCGCATCCCTCGCGCCCGGCGGCGGCAGGATGGCACAGGCTGCCCCGCCCGGCCACGTCCAGCGTCACGCGGGGCTGTAAGGCCGTGTAATCGCCGCCACCCCGCCGGCCCCGCGATGCTGCCTCCACACCCCGGACATGAGGGAGGTAGTCATGGCGATCCGGAACCTGAAGACACTGCTGGTGGTGGCCTGCCTGGCGGCCACCGGCTGCGAGCCGGGCGGCATCGCCGCCGAGACGGACGCGGGCGGCCAGGCCGACGCGGCCGGCATGGGCGGCGCTGGCGGCGGCGCGGGCGGCATGGCCGGCGCCGGGGGCATGGGCGGCGCGGGCGGCATGGCCGGCGCTGGCGGCATGGGCGGCGCCGGTGGCATGGGCGGCGCCGGTGGCATGGGGGGCGAGGGGGGCGGCGCGGCCATGACCAGCCGCGTCGCCGGCGTCGTGCAGGACGCCGCCGGCGCCCCCCTCGCCAACGCCCGGGTGAGCGCCGGCGAGGCCGAGGCCCGGACGGGCGCCGACGGCGCCTTCGAGCTGGACGTGCCCCAGGCCGGCACCACCGTGCTGGCCATCACCCTCGACGGCTACGCCCCCGGCTCCCGCCCCGTGACCCCGGGCGACACCCCCACCCTGTCCGTCGCGGTGACGCTCTTCGCCTACACCGTCACCCGCGTCGATCTGAGCGAGGGCCCCGCCGAGGTGGCCGTCAGCAACGCCGCCGGCGAGGCGGTCGGCTCCCTGGCCATCCCCGAGGACGCCCTGATCGTCGAAGAGACCGGCATGCCCGTCGCCGGCCCCGTCGACGTCGCCATCGCCCACGTCACCCCCGAGCAGGCCGAGGCCGGCGTCGCCCCCCTGCCCATGGAGACCCCCGACGGCCCCATGGTCAGCTACGGCATGACCGAGGTCACCATCACCACCCCCGAGGGCGCGGCCGTGAACGTGGCCGACGACAAGGCCCTCACCCTGGAGACGGAGGCGAAGGCCGAGGACCCCCCCGAGGTGCCCCTCTGGTACTACGACGAGGATCGCGGCATCTGGGTCCAGGAGGGGGCGGCCCAGCGCGACGGCGACCGCTACGCGGCCGACCTGCCCCACCTGACCTGGTGGAACAACGACACCATCTGCGGGCTGCCCACCGGCGAGCGCGAGTGCTGCCAGATCATCGAGGTGCGCTCCCCCCGCGGCCAGGTCCTGCCCGGCGCCGATCTGCAGTACTACCCCGACTGCGGCGAGGGCTCCGGCTACCTGCTGCGCACCGCCGGCGCCGACGGCACCCGCTGCCTGCCCGCCGTCTGCAACACCCACCCCACCGTGGGCGTCGTCATCACCCTCCGCGGCCGCAAGTACATCAGCAACATCGTCGGCCCCGAGATGCGCGTAGACGGCTCCAACGCGGGCGTCGCCTGCGGCGCCGGCGCCTGCCAGCGCAGCGTCGTGACGGTGAACTGCGTCGAGGGCGTGCCCGAGCTGGCCTGCCCGGACGGCGAGACCTGCGGCGCCGATGGCCGCTGCAGCGGCGGCTGCGCCGGCGGCTGTGACGACGGCAACGGCTGCACCACCGACGTCTGCGAGGCGGGCGCCTGCCAGCACATCGCCTGCGACGAGGGGCAGGTGTCCTGGAACGACCTGGCGCGCATCCCCAACAGCGCCAGCGCCGCGGCGCCCTACACCTTCAACGTCCCCGTGGCCCAGGCCGCCGGCGCGGCCGTCAACGTCCCGGTCTCGTTCTGGCGCACCGGCGGCTCCACGAGCATCCGCTCCTTCACCCCCCCGAGCACCATGAACGGCTCCTTCGAGTCCATGGCGCTCCCGCACATCAGCTTCGGCTGGACGGGCACCTTCCCCTACATCGATCTGCAGGGTGACTCCCGCGGCAGCCTGCACTTCGACTTCGGCGGCACCGCCGTCGCCCGCGTCGCGCGGCCCGGCACCTGGCGCTACGTCCTCGGCATGGGCGGCACCTCCGGCGGCGCCGGCCAGGAGAACACCGTCGTCCGCTCGAGCCAGGACCTCGCGCCCATCGGCCAGTTCGACGCCTTCGCCACCCGCCGCTTCCCCACCTTCGAGGCCCCCCGCACCATCCGCGGCTCGGGCCCCGGCAACGCCGATGGCCTCATCTTCTTCCTGCTGCCGGCCGACGCCACGAACCTGACGCTCGACCTCTCCGGCCCCGGCTTCGACCCCCACGGCTACGTCGTCGGCATCGTGAACATCGACGTGGGCGGCTGCATCGGCGAGGGCGCCGCCGCCATGTGCGGCAACCAGTGCGGCGACGGCCTCCCCCGCGAGGGCGAGGGCTGCGACGACGGCAACAACATGGATGGCGATGGCTGCTCCGCCCGCTGCGCCGTCGAGGATGGCTACACCTGCATCGCCGAGGCCGCGAACTCCGTCTGCTTCCGCTGCGGGGACGGCCGCGTCGACCGCGACGAGACCTGCGACGACGGCAACACCATGGACGGCGACGGCTGCTCGGCCGAGTGCGAGCGCGAGCACGGCTACGTCTGCCTGGCGGGCAACCCCTCGCAGTGCGCCCACTGCTTCGACACCCCCGGCGCCACCTTCGACCTGGGCTGCGGCAACGACTGCGCCCGCTCCCAGTGCAACGCCGGCGTCTGCTCCGCCCCCGACAACCTGATGCTCGGCGCCGCCTGCCAGGTCGACGACCGCGCCGGCACCTGCGAGGGCACCGCCGCCGCCCCCGTCTGCAACGTCCCCTGCGACCCCGCCTGCATGGACGGCGCCGCCTGCATCCAGGGCGAGTGCGTGGCCTGCGCGAGCCAGACCTCCACCGTCTTCGACGCCCTGGGCAACTGGGCCACGCGCAACAACGCCGCGCTCGACGCCGGCTCCATCCGCCTCACCTCGGACGTCGGGGACCAGCGGGGCCAGCTCGTCAACCTGACCGATCACATCGGCGAGGGCGGCGTCTCCATCAAGTTCCGGTTCCAGATCAGCAACAACAGTCCCGAAGGCGAGGTCGCCGATGGCCTGGCCTTCACCATCGTCGACGTGGATCCCGCGACGTTCAACGCCATCAGCCCGAACTTCCAGGCGGGTGGCGGCCTGGGCTACGCCTACACCCCGCCCGCCGGCACCCCGCACCCCAAGGCCGTCACCGTCGAGGTGGACACCTACTACAACGGCGTCGGCGAGGGGGCGGGCATCCCCGCGTTCGCCGAGCACATCGCCGTGGCGCGCGACCTCGATCCCAACGACATCGTGGCCTTCTGGTCGCCCCCGGAGCAGGTGCCCCAGGTGAACTGCCCGAGCCTCGGCGCTGCGGACGGCCAGCGCCACTGCCTGGAGTCCGTCACGACCCACATGGGCCAGCCGGCCGAGTGGCATGAGCTCGAGGTGCAGATCACCACCTCCAGCATCCGCATCCTGCTCGACGACGAGCTGAAGGTGGAGCAGAACGACGGCTTCGTCTTCCGGGGCGGCTACATGTTCTTCTCGGCCGGGACCGGCTTCTGGCACGCCGAGCACCGCATCGACGACGTGCGCGTCACCCACGGCTGCCCCCGCCTCTGAGCCCCCCGGGCGGCGGGCGGGCGCCCGCTCAGCCCACCGGCCCGGCCGCCTTCTCCGCCGCCACCCGGGCGTCCACCTCGGCGCGATCCGCCGCGTCCAGCACGAACGCCACCTCCCCCCGCACCAGCTTCTCCAGCCGCAGCCGCGTCGTGTGCCAGGCGTGCCGGTACCCGCGCAGGCTCTCCTCCGCCGCCGCCAGCCCCGCCTCCGCGAACGCCCGGGCCTCGGCCCGGTGCCCCGCCCGGGCGTGCAGCCGCGCCAGCAGCTCTGCGCTCGCCTCCAGCGGCAGGCTCCCCACCGGCACCGTGTGCTCCACCAGCCGCAGCGACAGCGTCTGGTACAGCGCCGTCATCTGCTCCACCCAGCCCCCCACCTCGACGGCCAGCAGCCGCTCCTCGGCCTGCGCCAGCGCCTCCAGGTACGGCGGCCCCTGCTCGGCGAACGCCTCCGCCATGAGCCCCGCCGTCTCCAGCCCCTCCTCCGGGGTGTGGCCGTAGTCGAACATCACCTGCTCCGGCGTCAGCTTGATCGACCGCAGGCACATGGCCCGGTAGTACGTGAACTCCCGCGCCTCCAGCGCCGCCCCGCTGCGCGCCGGCAGCCCGGGCAGGTGCGCCGCGATGACCACCTCGCCCGAGCCCCCGTACTTGCCGGCCCCCGACCAGACCATCACCCACAGGCGCTCCTCCAGGCGGACGGCCGTCGTGCCGGTGCACCGAAACCCGTGCCCCTTCAGCACCGGGTTCACCACCCGCGTGTACGCCGGCTTGAACTTCTCGGCCTTCAGGTTCACCACCTTCGTCGGCACCTCGGCCCCCTCCGGGACCAGGCGAGCCGGCCAGAACCGGTAGGGCAGCTCCTCCAGACGCTTCATCACCCCTCCGCGGCGGCCCCACGCGGCAACCGCCCGTTTTCATGCACTTTTCTTCGCCGGCCACCCCCGGCTCGCCCGGCGATTGGAGCACGACGCCCCACCGCCCGTCCACCGCCCGGCGCCCCACCACGTCGAGGCTTCGCCCCCGCCCGCGGGCCTGCTACCGTCCACACTGCCCGGATCCGGGCTGCTCTGCTCAACACAGCTTCGAGGTGGTCGATGAAGGCACGCTGGGTGTTGGTGGCTGGTCTCGTCCTGGGCGCATGCGACGGCTCCGACGAGGGCGGGGGCGGCTCAGCCGCCCAGGATGGCGGGGCGGGCGGAGCCGGCGGGGCGGGGGGCGTGGGGGGCGCCGGCGGGGCCGGCGGGGCGGGGGCCGCGGGAGGCGACCCGGCAGCCGAGGCCGAGTGTGCGGCCGCATGTGAGAACATCGTCCGGCTGCCATGCTTCGAGCGACAGGCCGCCGAACCGGGCTTCCAGGACGAGTGCATCCAGGCCTGCGTGGCCGACAACACAGCGGCTCAGCGAGCCTGCCTGACGACGGCCGACAACTGCATCGCGGCCTACCAGTGCCTGGGCCTCGTGTCCTTCGAGGGCACCTGCGAGACGGTGTGCGCGCGCCTCCAGGGTCCCTGCCAGGCCGCGAGCCCTTCGGTGGACGCCGCCTGTACGACGGAGCGGGCCTGCACCGCCGCCTACCCCACCGAGTTCGACCTCCACTGCGCCCTGACCGCGAGCTGCGAAGCGCTGGACGCCTGCGCGGTCGAGAACGACACCCCGGCCGAGGCCGCCTGCCGGGCCATCTGCGACGCCCGGCTCGCGTGCGCCCAGGTCGAGCCGGGCCAGGCCGAGCGCGACGCCATCTACGACTGTCGCACCACCTGTCCCCAGCTCCCCGACGCCGATCGCGCCTGCCTCACCGCGGCCGGCCCAGACTGCGGCGCGCTGGCGGCCTGCCTCGGGGAGTAGCCCCCGGGCGCGGGACGCCGCCCGCCCTGCCGGGCCCACCCCCGCGACCCCACCCTCGCCCATCCGCGCCAGCAACGTATTGAAATCAAAGCAACTCCCTCGCCTCCCTCGCGCCGCATCGCGCCCTCTGGCAGCCTGGACGCCTGCCCCTCAGGAGGACGCATGCAACGCTGGAACGGCGCCCAGATCGCCCCCTTCACCCTGCCCCGCCCGGGCGAGTTCACCACCCGCCCCGGCAGCGACGCCTCCGTCGTCGCCATCACCGGCGTCCTGCAGTGCACCGTCATCAGCATCTACGACCGCATCACCGGCACCCGCATCGTCGCCCACTTCGGCGGCTTCCGCGGCCAGCGCCAGCCTGGCGCCAACGCCCTGCGCGGCGTCTTCAGCTTCCTGCTCACCCGCCAGGGCGGCCTGCACAGCGTCGACGTCCGCATCGCCGGCAACAGCAACAGCCCCGAGCTCTCCCTGGACGAAGCCGAGGACGCCCTGCGCCAGCTCCACCCCGCCGTCCACGTCCAGCGCGACACCTACGGCGGCCAGCGCTTCTTCGTCGACCAGCGCGGCCGCATCTACGGCCTCGAAGACGACCCGAACCTCGCCGGCCCCAGCAACCGCGGCGGCGGCTTCCTCGGCAGCCGCGGCGGCGCGGGGAGCAGCCGGGGGTTCACGATGGGCAGCCGGGGCAACCCGAAGACCTGAGGCGCGCACCCGGCCGAGCGCCTCCACCCGCTCGTCGGCCCCTTCGCCCGCCCGGCTTGACACCGGGTCGCGGCAGGCACTTGATGACCCTACGCCATCCCAGGAGACACCATGGCTTCGGACGACCTCCCTCTCCAGGCACGCCCGGGCGCCCACGCCCCGGACGCCCTGGTCACCTTCATCTGCTTCCAGGACGGCGACGCCCGCGCCGCGGCCGAGTTCTACGCCGCCACCTTCCCCGACAGCGCCGTCGGCCGGATCAACACCGCCCCCAGCGACTTCCCTGGCGGCCCCGCCGGCACCGACCTCACCGTCGAGTTCACCGTCCTCGGCCGCCCCTTCGTCGGCCTCAACGGCGGCCCCCCGGGCCGCCCGGGCCTCATCGTCAGCTTCATGGTCCTCACCGAAGACCAGGCCGAGACCGACCGCTACTGGGACGCCATCACCCAGAACGGCGGCACCGAGAACGCCTGTGGCTGGTGCCAGGACCGCTGGGGCGTCGCCTGGCAGATCACCCCGCGCCGCCTGATGGCGCTCACCACCAGCCCCGACCCCGACGAAGCCCGCCGCGCCTTCGAAGCCATGATGACGATGCGCAAGATCGACATCGCCGCCCTCGAAGCCGCCGTCGCCGCGCGGGGCTGACGCCGGAGGGGTCTTTCGAGACGCCAGGCGCCTCGACATCCTGAGATCGTCCCGGGGAGGCGGGGGCGGCGTGCAGCACGGCCTGGATCAGCGCGTTGCCTTCTTCCTCAGAAGACTCAGAAACGCCAGGTTTCGCTCAATTTGAGACAGCAGCCCCGCATCAGGACGCAGCGCCTGCGCTCGGCGGAGGAGCGGCTCCGCCTGGTTCAGGTACCGCCGGCAGTCCTCCCACGCTCGCCGCCGCGTCGCGGGCGGCAGCGAGCGGTTGTTGCCGGTCTCCGAGCAGCGCTTCGCCTGCCCGATGAGCGCATCACCCTGGATCTGGATCAGGCCCGCGTCGTCCGCCCACTCGGGATGCCGCTGGAGCTGGGTGCGGATGAACTCAAGCGCCCGCGCCGGACGATCGTATCGCTTCAAGCCGACCGCCACCCGGCGGGCATCGAGGAGCTCGTGGTGGCCCGCTGCCGCCAGCTGGTAGAGCTCGCTGGCACGCTCCTCGTCCGATCGCAGCGGCTGCGGCGATGCGAGCAGTGCTTCTGCCAACGCCAGCAGGGCCGACGCCGGCAGCGCTGGCAGATGGTCTCGATGTTCATCCACGAAGCGACGAACGGGCGCGGGATCGCGGAGCACACGGTGAACCTCTGCGAACAACAGGGCGGTCCGAAAGCCAAGCGGATCCCGAGCCACGAGGGGCTCAAGGAGTCCCCGGGCATGCTCGAAGTCGCCCAGCGACAGGGCCGTCTCGACCGCCCGATGACTTCGCGCCAGCGCATGGCGAGGATGGGCAGGCAGGGTGCAGAGGACCTGACCCTCATTGGCCTCGAACGTCGGGGGGGGACACCCCTCCTCGCGCATCGTACGTACGATGGTCGGGATCCCCTGACCTTCGCCCTGGGCAATCTGCAGGCGGTTGAGCAGCCACGCCAGGGACTGATTGCGCCAGCGAGCACCTGCCCGACCCTCCCGCCATGCGACCGGATCGACGCCCAGCGGCAACGGCCCGGGTGACATCACCTCGATGCGATCGGAAAACGCCGTGATCCGGGTCGGCTCGGCCTCCTCGTAGCTGCGGTGCACCAGTGCATTCACCGCGGCCTCCTGGAGTGCACGCAGCGGGTACCTCACCGCATTCGGCATCGCCCGATCGGTCTTGTCAAACGCTGTGTATGCCTGGACGTCCAGCAGCTCCAGGACCCGCCTTGCTTGCTCCAGCAAGGTGCCTGCCAGCTCGTGGCGCTCGGCGTGCGGCTCAGACCGATCGGGTCCCGGGTAGAGGGAGAAGTAGGTACAGGCACCTGGGATGAACCGCTGGATCTCCCGACCGAAGAGCAGGATGGCAAAGTTCCGTGGCCGCAGCTCCCCCGACAAGGGCTCCCGAACGCAGAGCGAGGGGACCAGCGCATGGATGGTCTGCTCGTCCGACAGATGGGGCTCAATGCCCGCCTGGGGATCGAAGCGCCCCAACCGCTGGAGCGTATCGCGCAACGCCACGAGGTCCAGATCGGCGATGGAAGCCGAGCCGCAGGGCCGTCGATCCCACGGTTCCCGCTCGCCCCGCAGCGTCAGCAAGTCGAGCAGCAACCCGTTGCGGGCCTGCTGTGTCGTCCTCGCAACTCGAATGTAGTGGTGGGTCTCCCCATTGCGCAGCCGCAGCTGATGCGCACGACCAGTCTGAGGCATGACGAAGACGAGGATGCGTCGGGCTGGATCCTCGGTCCTCAGCTCTTCCACCCGCGGCGCCAGTGGTGGGCTCACCTGGTCGCGACAGATCGCGAGCACCTTGCCCTCGACGCGCTTGCAGTCTGCGCTGCCCATCCCGACCAGCTCGACCCGAGCGAACCCCTCGCCATCCCGGGACTCCCGGGCACCACAGACCACATAGCCGCCGCCGAGGTTCGCCCGATCGTTGGCGAATGCGACCAGCGTCTTCACGACGTCCTGCTCGTCGGCAACCGCCTCCTTCCACTCGACCTGCTCGCTCTCTCGCTCCGCAAGTGCCTGAAGGTCGATTCGGTCGCTCATTCGAACCCGTCGCTCATCCAAGTCCCGAGGCCAGTGGCGCCAGGATACGCCACAAACGACTGATGCGCGCCCCCTTCAAGGTCCCACCGGCTGTCCTGGCCAGGCAGGATCGAACAGCGCCATCTCCGCGGCCGCGGGTTAGCACAGGGCCCAGGTCCGCGCAATCTGCGCAGACTCGCCATCGTTCAGGCGGACGGCGACGGCGCCTCGACGCTCAAGGCCGCGTTCGAGGGCAAGCTGGAGCCCGACGTCGACGGGCGAAGGCCTCCGGCAACCGCCGCGCCAGCGCGGGGGACCGCCGCAGAATCACCCTGGGCATCGGGGGCATCCCGAAGACTGGAGGCCTGGGCGGCCTCGTCGACCCGGGTCCGGTCCGCCACCCGCCTCGCGTCCCTGGCTGGCCACCCTGTCCAGAGAGGTCCCGCATGGCTCCACCCGCTGACGGCCCGCACGCCCCGCTCCTCGGCCCCTTCGCCGAGGCACTCGACGCCGCCCTCGAAGCCGCCATCGCCCGCGCCTGCCGCGACGCCCCCCAGCGCGCGGGCGAAGCCCAGCGGACCGCCCGCAACCAGCGACGCGAGCGCCGCGACGCCGCGCGCGCGGTCCTGACGGCCGCTCAGCAAGACCTGCAGGCCGCCCTCGACGCGAGCCGCCAGGCCGAGCGCACCCTCCTGCAGGCCGCCTCCGAGCAGGTGCAGGCCGTGGGCGCCTTCCACCGCGCCGAGGGCGCCGTCATGGCGTGGCGCGCCGAGGCCCTCGAGCTGATGGCCCCGGTCCTCGTGGCCCGCGCCGCGGCCGAGGCCGCCGTCGCCTCGGCCGAAGCCGCCCTCGCCGCCGAGCAGACGTTGCTGGACGAGCTGGAGGCCAGCCCCGAGCTTCAGGCCCTGGAGCGCGCCGAGCAGGCCAGCTTCGACGCCCGCATCGCCGAGCTGGGGCGGACGCTGGGCCAGCCCCGCTGGACGACGCCTGCCCTCGAGCACACGCCGGACGCCACCGCGGCCATCGCCGCCCTCGGCCGCCCCCGGCCCCTCAAGTCGGCGGACGACGTCGCCGCGGAGGCCGCCCGCCTCACCGCCGCCATCGCCCGGCGCGACGCCTGGCCGGCGCTCTCGATGACGACCCAGACCCTGCTGCTCGCCCACCTCGCGGCGCGCCTGCGGGCCCTGCAGGAGCAGCCCGAGCCCCCCCGTGGGCTGCGGCCCCTCTTCTCGAAGCTGACGGCCTGGTCGGCCGCCCACCGGCCCGGCTTCGTCCATGGCCTCGCCCAGGCCCACGGCCCCCAGACCGGCACCTGGCTCGCCGACGCCGAGCGCACCTGGGACGCCCTGCAGCCCCCCGCCGCCGCCCCCCAGCCGGCCAGCGCCCCCAGCGCCACCAGCCGCAAGCGCCGGGAGACGCCGGCCGATCCCCTGCCCGCCGACCCGCTGCCGGAGGACTGGCCCTGGCGCGACCGCCTGCGCGACGCCCGCGTGCTCCTCCTGGGCAGCGACATCACCCAGGACCAGCTCGCCCTGCTCCGCACCACCTTCGGCTTCGCCACCCTCGACCACACCACCGGCCACAAGGATCGCCGCGTCCAGGCCAGCCAGACCGCCATCACGACCGGCCGCTACGACCTCGTGATCATCGTGAGCCGCTGGCTGAACCACCAGGCCAGCAAGAGCATCGTCCACGCCTGCAAGGCGGCCTGCGTCACCATCGTCCAGGCGGACGGCTACGGCATCTCGACGCTCAAGGCGGCGTTCGAGGGCAAGCTGGCGCCCGATGTCGACGGTTGACCGGCGCCCTGGAACCAGGGCTCACTGAACGGGCGGCAGCCCCCCCCGCCGTCGCAGCCCGAACGCCACCCGATAGAGATCGGGCATTTGCAGGCGGCCGTCGGAGTTGCGCGAGAAGATCCCCAGCGTGACCAGCTCGTCGACGACGGCCCGCTCCCCTTCGGCGAGCCGGGCTGGCCGACGTCGCTCATCCTGTTCGTTCCCGATTCTGCGGAGCGTCGTTTGCGTCTTCCACAGGTCGACGATGCGACCCGCCTCGATGGGGACCTCCTGGCCACGGAGGGGCTCGAAGACCGCCCGCACCCAGGGGTATTCCTCCTTGCAGAGCTCGTCGACGCGCACCTGCGAGGCCACCTTGACGCCCTCGCGCACCGCCTGCCACGGAATCGGAAAGCTGCCCTCGGCCGACGCCTGCGCAGCGTCCGCCGCAGCCGCTGCATGGAGGGCGGCGAAGAGGCTGCGTGGGCTGACCTTGTCGTAGGCATCGGCGAGGTGAGCGGGCAGCCACGTGTAGGTCACCCCGCGGCGCTCGTTGCGTCCGGCCCACGGGCCAGTGATGGCGCTCAGCACATGACGCTGGGCCAGCTCGTCGTTGCGCAACGCCGACGGCAGGTGCCATGTCGTGGCCGTCGAGGCCCAGGTTGCACCCACCATCGCCGCGCTCGCGTCCCGGAAGTACTGACCCGCGGCGTCCGCTGCATTCCCCAGGCGCTGGAACAGCGCCCCATAGAGGTCGCGAACGGGCCAGTCCAGGTTGACGGCTCCGGTCAGCAGCTTGGAGGCGTCAGTGAACCCGGTTGCCGCCTCTTGCTTCACCATGTCGTGGCGAAGAAACGCCTTCGCCCGCACGCCGCGAAACAGCCGCAGATCGGCGATGAGGCGCAGCAAACCTCGCAACAGCGCGTAGATGTCGGTCCAGCGGCTGGCTACCTGGTCCAGGCCATCGAAGACCACCAGCACCGGGCGGTCCTGCTCGGCGCGCTGACGGTCGTGGGCGAGCAGGCGGCGCTCGGCTTCTTCGACGTGCCCGTTCACCCATTCGCATGCCGAGGCCCAGTCATCCGCTTCCAGCAGACCGAGTCGCCGCAGCAGGACCGCCCGCCAGATGATCTCGGCGTCATGCCCGGCGATCAGCCGATCGAAGACCAGTCGGTGGGGCCAGTGCTCCGACGTCCGGGGGCCAAAGGCCTGGAGCACTTCGTAGGTCGCCAGGCGGTAGCTGGGAAAGAACGAGTCCAGCGCCTTCAACATCAGCGGATCGGCCAGGGTCTCCCACCAGAACGTCTTGCCCGCCCCCCGCACCCCCGTCACCACCGCCGAGTCGGGATCCAGGGCACGCAGGTGTGCGCGCGGCACATAGATGAAGCCCGGCCGGGGCCGCTCATGCTCCGTCGACGCGATGCGAGGCAGCGTCTCGATGCAGGCAGCGCGCACCGGCGCCCCATCGAGCGCGGGATACCTCCGCCCCGGCGCCGCTTCGACCTCGGTGAGCATCGGTCGGCTCATGGCGGAAACAACGCCGCCGTCGCCCGATCCAGGAAGCTGGCGAAGCTGGCCCGCACATGCTGGGCCTCCACCGGCGCCGTGAGGGGATCCCACGCCAGGAACCGAATGCTCCAGTCGATGCGCAGCGGCTTGTGGGGCGCCTGATCATCCGAGACCGGGTGGAACGCCTCCACGTCATCACCCTCGACCGCGTCGTACAAGTGCTCGGCGAAGACCTGGTAGGACGCCTCCTCGAAGCGCTGCAAGTACGGGCCGGCCTCCAGCTCCGGCACCTGCGCCGCCACGATCTGCAGCGACTCGCGCAGCCCATCGAACTGCGTCCGATCCGCCGTCGACTGGGCCCAGCGCTGCCAGTGCTCGAACAACAGTCGGTAGCCGTCCCAGGTCTGGCGCGTGCCCATCGCGAAGAGCAGGACGAGCCGAGCACCCAGCCGGGTCAGCGCCGTCGCCGCGATGTCGTGCAGGCCGGCGCGGCTGTCGATGAGGACGACGTCGGGTCGGACGTCGGCTTCGATCAGGTCGAGCACCCGCGCGATCCGCTCAGCGGTGTGCTCGCTCACGCCGTTCCTGCCGACGGCGTCGGCGTAGGCCCGCGCGATCTTCTGGGGGTAGTAGCCGGCGGGGCTGCCCGTCGAGGGCACGACGAAGACCGCCCCCGCGCCGGTGTCGAGCTCCCCTGGCGACCGGGCCCAGCACTGGCGAACAGCCTCGCCCGCCTGCCCGACCATCGCCTCGACCAGACAGTCGACGAGGCCATACCGGGGGTGAGCGTCGCGGCTCAGCAGCAGACTCCCGACGCCCGGGGACTCGATGTCCAGGTCCACGACCAGGACCCGCTTGCCGTGCTCGCGGGCCAGGTGCATGGCCCAGACGGCCAGCGCCGTCGACCGGCCGGTGCCGCCCTTGAGCCCATAGAGCACCGCCCTCGGAATCCGAGGCTCGGCATCAGGCAGCGGAGGCAGCGTCCAGTCCCGGGCCACCAGCATGCGCTCGATGACCGGGACGCCTTCGTAGAGCATCCGGTCCGGGTCACGGTCCAGGGCGGCCCGGCCCCCCACCAGCTCAGCGGCCAGGATGGCCTGATCCGCCGGGCGGCTCCAGGGACCGACCGCCCGGACGAACTCCTGGGCGAGCGTGGTCGGCACCGCTTGGATCGCCACCAGCCCGATTCGACCCCAGACGTCTCGCACGAGCGTCGAGCCCTCGCCCAGCACCGCGACGTGCTGGCGATAGAAGCCCAGCGCCCGATCGAGGGCTGCGTCGAAGTCGATCACGGACGCACCACCCCATCCATGATGGCCTGCTGCAGGACGCCCATCCCGATGCGCGCCGCCCGCTGGTGACCCTCGACCACCCGCCGTCCCGGGTAGCGGCCATCATTCAGATAGCGCTGGTCGACCTTCCAGTCGGCGAAGGGGTTCGCCGCACCGAGTTGGGCGGCATAGTGTGCCTGTGCTCGACCGTTGGCGTAGTGGGTGAAACGTGGCAGCACCTTGTTGGCGTGGACGAAGTCGGCTTTCCGCCTCGGCATCGGCCCCAGGACTCGGCCATAGACCGGCCGTGGCCGGTCCATCGGCATGCCAAGGCCCACCATGATCGCCTTCAGCGCGCACTCCCACGCCAGCCCGAAGAGCTGGTCGGCGTTCATCCTCCGACGGGCGTCCGATGTCGCGCCTTGCAGCAGGTACTCGCCATCCCGCAGGTGTCGGAACGCGGGACTGGCGTAGTCGGTACGGCGTCGGGCCAAGGTGCCACCTCCGTTGCCGGGGGTAGCACAGGACCCGGACCCGCGCAATCTGCGCGGATCCGGCATTGAGCAGTACTACCATCCCGCCTGCCCGAGGAGCGACCACCAGGCCAGCAAGACCATCGTCCACGCCTGCAAGGCGGCCAGCGTGACCATCGTCCAGGCGGACGGCTACGGCATCTCGACGCTCAAGGCGGCGTTCGAGGGCAAGCTGGAGCCCGATGTCGGGGACTGACCATCCCGTGTCGCTGCCGCGAGCCGCTCACACCGCCGGCCCGAAGTGCAGCCAGGCCTCGTCGTCCCCATCGGCCGGCTCGAACGCGAGCCGCAGCCGCTCCAGGCCGTTGGGGTAGCCGAGCGTCGGAGGGCCGGGCCAGTCCGGGGTGAGGAGCACGGTGGGCTCGAAGCTCAGATCGACGCCTTCATGGGCCAGCAGCGTCACGGTGCAGCGATACAGGCCGCCGGTGAACGTACCGAGGCGGGTGTGGAGCGCCTGCGACGCCAGCGCCGGGCGCCCGTCCGCCAGCAGGCGCTCCGCCTACAAGCCGCCGATCACCGACCAGGCAGCGCCAGTGTCGAGGAAGAGCAACGTCGGGTCGAGGTCCTCAAGCTTCCCGTCCACCGCCAGCGTCACCGGGTGACCCGCGATGGTCGCGCCGACCGCCAGACGCGCCCGCCCACGGTAGGGGGTCCACATCCGGCTACCCGGCGGACCGCGCCTCGGGGCCGACCTGGAAGATGAGCGGTCGCGCCCCGTCGCGGCCAGAGAGCTTCGCCTCGACCTCCGCCAGGCTCTGCCCGGCCGCCAGCAGCTGGCCCCCCGAGAGCGCGACCCAGCGTCCCGCGTAGGCCGCTGCGTGGGCGCGCATCCACGCGTGATCCAGCCCACCGTCAGGGCGGCTGCGCGCGTCCGGGATGGCGGCGTGAGCCGCCGCGACGCGCGCCTCCGCCGCCTCGACGTGCTGCGGGAAGAGCTCGGCGATGCCCTGCAGGTCTCGGGCGCTCACGGCCTCCACCCCGAGCAGCAACGCCGCCGCGTCGCGGTGGATGAGGCCCGTGCGCGCCGCCGCCGCGACCGTCGCCGCGAAGCGTCCGCGCCGCCGGAGCGGCGTCGCCGCCGGCCGGAAGAACTCCACCGAGTACGACTCCCGCCCCGTCCAGTCGTCCGTGGGCTCGGGATCGGCCTGCAGGGAGCGACGGTCGAAGCTGCGATCGAGGGCGTTCCAGAGGTGGTAGCTCGCTGCCGTCCGGCTCAGCCCGAACCGCTCCATGATGGCGCGCAGCGCCACGCTCCGATCGGGTGAGGCGGCCGCGATGCTCTGGAGGGCGGCCTGGGGCGCCAGCAGCTCGATGGCGAACGCGTTGGCGCGCTGCTCGACCACGTCGTTCGCCCTCTCCGGCCGGTCCAGATCCTGGTGGCGATCGAACGTCAGGCTCTGCAGCCGCTCCGCCGGATCCCAGAGCAAGTGACCCAGCTCATGGGCCATCGTCGCCCGGCGGACCCAGACGTTCTGGTTGCTGCCCACCGTGTTGACCACGATGCCGCGCAGCTCGCCGACGGCGACGGTGGCCCCCGCCAGCCACGCGGGCAGCTCATCCTGGATGACAAGGATGCCCAGGCGATCCTCGATGAGGGCGTGCAGGTTCTCGATGGGCTCATCAGGCATCAGCCCGAGGAGGTCCCGTGTGCGGTGGGCCAGCTCGTAGCCCGCCTCCCAGGCCGGCCGACCGGGCCCCCCGAAGTCGGCGCTCGGTGCGGGCAGGTCGAAGACCGGCAGCATGCCAAGCGACGCGAGCAGTCGCCGCTCGGTGGCGATGATGCCCCCCGCCTCCGCGAACGCCTGCACGACACGAGGCTTCAGGCTGCCCGGGCGATCCTCGCGCAGCGTCCTCAGCCGGGTCGCCAGCGCGTCGTCGCCGTCGGCCAGCGTCCCCGCTGGCATGCCCAGCCGCAGGGCCAGGGCCTCGACCTCGCGCACTGGACCGCGCCCCTGCTCCAGGGCCGCGACCCGGGTCGCCTTCAGCCCAAGCGCCTTGACGCCATCGCCGGGGAGATCCAGGCGCAGGCGCGCGGCCCTCGCCGCGATGGGCGGCCAGCTCGATGCCAGTGGCAGCGGCGCGAAGCCCTCGTCCGCGAGGACGGGCAGCAGCGCCCGCAGCGCCGGCGTCGCCCAGACCTCCCACGCCGTCAGGCGACGCCCCTCCACCCCTGGCCCCTCGAAGGCCAGCCCCCCTGGCGTCTGTACGAAGACCCGCGTCGACAGCCGCGCACGGTGCTCCGGCGCGGCGGGGCCAGGCCCGAACACACGGCGAAGCTGTTCGTGGGTGAGCATGACCGGCCTCCGGCGCAGACGCCGAACCGTACCCGGAGTCCCCACGGCGGGCAAGCCGGGCCCTACCCGAAGAACGACGCCGCCAGCGCCCGCTCGTGGGGGAAGGCCGCCAGCAGCTCGATCTGCAGGTGGTTGTAGAACCGCCGCGCGTCCTCGACCACCAGCCGCACCTCGCCGCGGCCCCGGGCGTCGGCGTCCACCAGCGGCGCGCGCCGGGCCAGCCCCGCGTCGAGGGCCTCCTGCGCCGCCGCCAGCTCGCCAGCCCGCTCGGCCACCCGCCCGGCCTCCAGCCCCTGCACGGCGTGCAGCGCGTTGCGCACGTACACCCCCTGCGCCGCCGACGCCATCGGCCGCGTCGCCACCGACGGCGCCTGCGGGAACGCCCGGGCGTACAGCGCCGCCTCGCCTCCGTCGTCCACCACCTCCCGCACCGCCCGGGCCAGCCGCTGCACCGCCGCGTCCACCCGCTCATCGAGCAGCCGCAGCTCAGCCGTCATCACCTGCGCCGCCACCCGCGCCGACTCCCGCCCCTCCAGGGCCCCCCGCAGCCGATCGCGCACCGCCCGCACCTCGGCCGCCCGCGCCGCCACGGCCGGGTGGCCCGCCAGCCGGATCTCGACCACCCGCAGCGCCCGATCCACCGCCTGGGGACCCGCCCTTTCGGACAACTTCTTCATGATGCTTCTCCTGCTCGATGCAGCCCTGCTGCTGCAAATCGATTTTTTGATCAGTCGGGCCAGTTGGCCAACCGAAATGCACACGGCGGAGCACCAAGTCCCGCGACGCCGACCTCGCCAGCGCCCGTCCCACGTCCGGAGGACCCCTGCGGAGGCCTCATCGGCGGTCGTCCCGAGGTGGGAGTGCCGCGA
>JACKDP010000016.1 GCA_020633435.1 Myxococcales bacterium
GGGGGGGGGGGGGGGGGGGCGGGGGGGGCGGGGGGGGGGGGGGGGGCGGCCGGCGCGCGCTGGGGCTCGGCCGGCCACGGGGGCTGCTCGTCCGGCCACCGGGCCTGCTCATCGGGCCACTGGGCCGGCTCGGCGGGCCACTGGGCCTGCTCGGCGGGCCAGGCGGGGGCCTCGGGCTCCCAGGCCGGCTCGGGCTCCCAGGCCGCGGCGGCGGGCGCCGCGGCGGAAACCGCTGAGAAGTCCATGTGTTGCAGGAGCTGGAGCACCTGCCCGAGCCAGCCGTTGAAGACCCCCTCGAAGTCCACATCGCAGTCGACGCGGGCCAGGAGGCGCTGGCCGCCCAGCTCCCCGAGGCGGCGGTCGAAGTCTTTGGCGCACTGGCAGAACTTCGGGTAGCTGGAGTCGCCCAGGCCGAGGACGGCGTAGCGCAGGTGGCCGAGGGCAGGGCCGCCGGCCATGAGGGCGTCGTGCAGCTCGGCGGCGTTGGAGGGGGGCTCCCCGTCGCCGAAGGTGCTGGTGATGACGAGCAGCGTGTGGCAGCCGGCGAGGGCGTCCACCTCGACGTCGGCCATGTCGAGGACCTCGGCGGCGAGGCCCTGCCCCTGGATGGCCTCGCCCGTGCGCTCGGCGAGATCCTGGGAGTTGTACGTCTCGGTGCCGAAGAGGACGTGGATCGGGGTCACGGGTCCATCTCGTCTGGTCAGCGCGCCCAGGATATCGCCAGCCGGCGGCCGGCGGCCAGCCTCGTCAGCCCAGGCCGATGACGGCCAGCTTCACGGCCCAGTAGCCCTGGATGCCGACCTGCACGAGGAAGGCGGTGAAGCGGAGGCTGACGGCGGGCACGCTGGTGGAGGTGATGTGGATGGCGGACTGGGCCACGCGAGCGCCGAGGGCGACGAGGGCGAGGCCGTCAGTGACGTCGCCGTGGCCGCTGACGTGGGCCACGAGGATGAAGGCCCCGAACATGGGCAGGTTCTCGTAGCAGTTGGCGTGGGCCCGCAGCAGGCGCTGCTCGGCCGGGCCGCCGCCGTCGCCCGTGGGCTTGAAGCCGTTGGCCGCCCGGCGCCCGAGGAGGGTGAGGGTGGACCGCTGGACGACGATGACGCCGAGCAGCAACAGCATCCAGGAGGCGTAGCCCAGCAGGGCCAGCAGAGAGGGGGTCATGGTGCGCTCCAGGGCGAGGTTGCGGCGGCCGCGGGGCCGCGACATGGGGTACCATGGCCCCATGCGATGGTCGACTCCACTGCTTTGTCTGGTGGCCGGTTGCGCCGGGGTGGACGCCCCGGGCGCCGACGACGCGGGCGGCCAGGACGCCCTGCGGGTGCGCGTGGGCCTGGAGATGGGGCCGCCGGACGCCGCGCCCGACGCCCGGCCGGCCCAGGTGCCGGACGCCGCGCCGCCGGACGCCGCGGGTCGGGGACGCGATGACGGCGCCGCCACCCGACGCCGCGCCGCCCGCGCGCGACGGGCCGCGCCGGTGGACGCGGGGCGCCCCGGCGACGACGCGCGCCCGACGCGGCGCCCCCCGACGCCCGGGTGGACTGCCGCGCCGAGACGTGCAACGGCGCCGACGATGACTGCGACGGGCGGGTGGACGAGGAGCCCGTCTGCGGCGAGCTCATCGAGCGGCGCTGCACGCTCACCCTGGGCTGGGCCGACAACAACCGCGGGCCCCTGGGCGCGAGCGCCACCTGGAGCACCTGCCCCCCCGAGATCCGGCAGATGGGGGGCGATGTGCGCTGCACGAGCACGCGCCGCGACGGCGCCTTCGTCCGCCTGGATCTGGACGGCGACGTCGACGGCAACGACCTGCTCGCGTTCTCTTTGCGCTGTGAAGACGCGGACTTCGCCGAGGCGGCCCGGTGGATCCAGGGGCACTGCGCCGTCTTCCTGGGGCACGCCGACAACAACCAGGGGGCCGCGGAGGGCTCGCCGGTGTGGGGGGCCTGCCCGGGGGTCAGCAGCTCGGCCGCGGTGCCCCGCTGCACGTCGTCGGGCTTCGATGGCAACTTCCGCGCGATGCAGCTCGCCGGCGACGTGGACGAGAACGACGACCTGGGCCTGGCGTGGATCTGCCGCGATGACGAGCAGCCGGCGCGGGCGGCGGCGGCGCAGGCGTCGGCCGAGGTCCAGCTCGCGTGGTCGGCGGGCAACCAGGGGCCGGGCGACGGGGCGCCGACGTGGGGCTTCGACTGCCCCGGGTCGCGGCGCCTGCAGGTCGGCCGGGTGAGCTTCCCGCAGGCCTGCACCTCGACGCGGGGGGACGGCCTCTTCCACCGGCTCGATCTGGGTCAGGACGTCGACGACAACGACGACCTGGGCGTCGCCCTCAAGGGGCGGTAGGCGGCGTCGTGCCCGGGCCGGGCGGGGCCGTCGGCGGCGCCACGGCGGGCGGCGCGGCGGTGCGGTTCGGGGCGTCCTTCAGGTGCACCGTCTGGATGGGGAACGGGATCTCGATGCCGTCCTGGCGGAAGCGCTGGTCCACGGCCATGTAGAGGTCGGAGAGCAGGCCCGGCAGGGTGCGCAGGCGGCGCGTCCAGATGTGCAGCACCAGGTCGATGTTGGAGGGGCCGAAGCCGCTCATCTCGGCGCGGGGCGGCGGCCAGCTCAGGACGTCGGGGTGCTGGCGCGCGACGTCGAGCAGCGCGCGGGTGGCCAGGCCCAGGTCGGTGCCGTAGGCGACGCCCACCCGCACCTGCGCCCGCAGCCGCTCGCTCTGGCCCAGCGTCCAGTTCACCACCCGGCCGACGACGAACTCGGAGTTGGGGACGACCACCGTCACGGCGTCGCGCGTCTCGATGGTGGTGGCGCGGGCGCGGATCTCCTTGACCTCGCCCACCATGTCGCCCACCTGGATGAAGTCGCCGCGGCGGTAGGGGCGCTCCAGCAAGATGATGAAACCACTGATGAAGTTGGACGCGATGTTCTGCAGGCCGAAGCCGATGCCGATGCCGAGCACACCGAAGATGGCGGCCATCGCGGTGAGGGGGATGCCGGCCGCGGAGAGGCCGAAGATGATGCCCAGCAGCACCACGAGGTAGCGCGCGAGGGTGCCGACGACGTCGCGCAGGCCCTGGTCGACGGCGAAGTGCTCCATGAGGCCGTCGGCCAGGAACGTCTGGAAGAGGCGGGACAGCCAGATGGCGCCCACGAACCAGACGCCGATGCTCAGGATGGAGAAGAGCGAGACGGGGTTGTCGGCCACCGTCAGCAGCGGGTGCGTCATCCAGGCGAGCCAGGACGACCACTCGACGGGCAGGCTCCAGACGTGCTGGGCCGTGAGGGCGGCCGCGAAGAACCACAGGGCGGAGGCCGAGCCCAGGTAGATGAGCAGGGCCAGGTTGCCGCGGATACGCTCCCAGCGACCGGCCCAGCCGGGCTTGACCTCGCCGCGGGCGGGCGGGGTCCCGGCCTGCTCGGGCTGGGCCGGGGGGCGCGCGAGGCGGTGGGTGACGCGGCCGATCCAGCGCGTCGCGTAGAGCAGGACGAAGACCAGGACCGCCGAGATCAGGACCCGCAGGGCATACCAGCCGACGGTGCGGCTGCGGCGCACCTGCCGGTCGAGGTGGTAGCGGGCGATGGCGGCGGTGCGGGCCTCGGAGGCCAGCGTGCGGCCCTCGCTGAGGCAGAGGTCGGCCAGCTCGCTGTAGATGGTCAGCAGGCGGGTGCGGCGCTTCTCCTGGTCGGCCTCGAGGGCCGCGCGGGACTCGGCGCGGGCGCGAGCGTCGCGCCAGCCGTCGCAGCGCAGGTCCAGGTCGGCCTTGCGCGCCTCGTTGGCCTGGGGAGAGAGGGCCTCGGCGTAGCGGTTCAGCTCGGTCGGCGGGGGCTCGCCGTCGATGACGGCGCCCAGGTGCACGGCGACGGCGTGGCGGAACTCGGCGCGCTCGACCCGCATGCGCTCGGCGGCCAGGCGCTCGGTCAGCAGCACGCGCTCCATGCGGTAGAGCCGGCCGACGCTCAGCGACTCCTCGCCGCTGTCCTCCAGCTCTTCGCCGGGGGGCAGCTCGTCGATGGCCTGCTGGATCTTCTCGACCGCCGCCTTGCGCTGGGCGCGGGCCTCGTCGAGGCGCTTCTGGTACTCCTCGACGTCGGTCGGGCTGATCCGCAGCGCCGCCAGGGCCTTGCGCCACTGCTGGTCCAGATCGTCGGCGGTGCGCTCGGCCGTGCGCAGCTCGACGCCATGCCAGGCCGTCCGGGCGGTGTGGGCCTGGCGGCGGGCGTTGAGGAGGGGCGGGCGCAGGCCGGTGAGCTCTCGGCGCAGGCGGCTGACCTCCTCGCGCAGCGTGCGGGTGCGGGCGATGGACTCCAGGAACGCGGCCTGGGGCTCGTAGCGGATGAGGCGGCCGCGGCGGCGCTCCTCCAGCTCGCCGTCGTCCTCCTCCAGCGCGTCCAGCTCCCGATCCTGCTGGGCGCGCTGCCGCGCCAGCATCACGGCCTGCCGGGCCTGGCTGGCCATGCGCGCCTGGCGCTCGACGTCCTGCAGCGACCAGAAGCCCTCCGGGGGCGGCTTCTCCTCCGCCGGGTTCTCCATCGACTCGATGAGGCTCGTCACGGCCAGCAGGGCCTGGGCGAGCTGGGCGCGCTCCTCGCGGTGGTGGTGGAGCAGCAGGTCGAACCGCCGGCGCAGGGCGTCGGTCAGGTCGACGATCTCGTCGATGGCCCGCACCTCCTCGGGGTGGATGCCGGGGGCCAGCCAGGCCTCCTTGAGCCCGTCCTCGTCGGTGAGCTCGAGGAGGGGCAGCAGGACGACGGGGGGCTCCGTCTCCGGGGCGGCCTCGGGCACCGAGGGCGGGGCGTCGCCGGGCGCGGTGGGGGGCGCGTCGTTGCCCGCGCTCGGGGGGGCGTCCTTGCCGGCGCTCGGGGGGGCGGCGTCGCTGTCGGGGGCGGCGGGCGCCTCGCCGGTGCCCGGCGCCTCGGGCGGCGGGGTCTCGGGCGCCGCGTCCCAGACGCGCTCCTCGTCCGTCGGCGGGGCCTCGCGTACCAGCTCCGCGCGCTGGTCCAGCAGGGCCTCGCGCTTCTCGGCCAGGGTCGTCTGCCGGTCCTGCCACGTCCGCTCGTCCTGGGCGCGCAGGCCCAGGTCGCGCTGCTGCTCCTGCAGGCGCTTGCGCTCCTTCGTGAGCGCGTCCTTGTCGCTGGCCGTGCCGATGGCTGCGCCGCCGAACGCCTCCTCCGCGTTGCCCCCCAGGGGCACCGGGATCTGGGCCCAGGCGACCCAGGGGAGCACGACGCCCAGGAGGGCCAGGCGGCGGATCATCGGTCAGGGACCTCCCGCGGGCTGGTCGGGCTCGACGGGGGCGGGCAGGGCCGGCGGCGCCGGCGCGGGCAGGGCAGGCGGCGGGGCCACTTCGACGGGCGGGGGCGGTAGCGGCGCCTCGCCGCCGGCCGGGGCCTCGCCGTGGGCCTTCCCGAGGGCCTCGAGGTCCTTGAGGATGCTCTGCACTTCCTGGAGCCGACGGTCGCGCTCGGGCCCCTGGATGCCGGGCCCGCCGCGATCCTGCAGATAGCGGAAGTACTCGCCATCCAACGAGAAAACGGGGCGGAGGCCGGGCTTGATCGACGTCCGGTAGCTCGCGAGCGTCTGGTAGAACGAGTAGAACTCGCCGTCCACGTTGAAGGCCCGTGCGTAGATGCGCGCCGCCACGGCGTCGCCCTCGCCCTCGATCTCCTGGGCGCGCCGCTCGGCCGTGGAGCGGATGATGCGCAGCTTGCGCTCCATCTCACCGGCGATGCGGGCGCTGAGGCCGCGGCCCTGGGAGCGGTACTTCTCGGCGATCTTGTTCCGCTCCGAGATCATCCGGCCGTAGATCGTCTGGCGGACGTCCTCGATGTAGTTGAGCCGCTTGATGCGCACGTCGAGGAGCTCGATGCCGTACTCATCTCGGATGATGGCCTTGGAGCGATCCGTGATGGTCTGCTGCATCTCTTCGCGGCCGCTCTGGATGCGGTAGAGCAGGTCGTCCTCCGACTCGTTCTCGTCGGGGGCCATGGCGTCGTCCTCGGTGTGGGAGGACTCGGCCTGCAGCCGCTCGACGATCTTGCCGGCTTTGTCGGAGCGCACGATCTCGATGAGGATGTTCTCCGTCACGGCCTGGCGGACGGCGGAGTCGATGATGTCGTCGAGGCGGGCCTGAGCGCCGCGGACGTCGCCGACGGACTCCAGGAACTTGCGGGGCTCGACGATGCGCCACCGGGCCGTGGAGTCCACCTCGATGAACTTCTTGTCCTTGGTGGGGATCTCGCTCTTCTGGCCGTCCCAGCGCACGAGCCGCTTCTCGAAGAAGTGGGTCGTCTGCCAGGGGAGCTTGAACTTGATGCCCGCCTCCGTCTCGGTGGCGATGGGCTTGCCGAACTCGGTGATGACGGCCTGCTCCGTCTCATCCACCACGAAGAACGACTGCGTGGCGAACCAGATGGCCAGGACGGCGACGATGAAGAGGGTGATCTGGCGCGCCGGGCTCACTTGCCACCCCCCTGGATCGGCAGCCCGGCCGCCGGGCGGGCGCCCACGTCGAAGAAGGGCAGCAGGCCCGCGCCCTTGCCGTCGACCAGGAGCACCTGGTCGAGCCGGGGCAGGACCTCCGCCATCGCCTCCAGGTAGAGGCGGCGCCGCGTCACGTCGGGGGCGCGCAGGTACTCCTCGTAGATGCGGGTGAACTTCACGGTGTCCCCGAGCGCCTGGTTGACGCGCTGGGACCGGTAGCCCTCGGCCTCCTGGACGCGGCGCAGGGCCGAGCCCTCGGCCGTCGGCACGAGGCGGTTGAACTCACGCCGGGCCTCGTTGACCAGCTTCTCCTTGTCCTGGAGAGCCTTGTTCACGTCGTTGAACGCGGCCTGGACCTTCTCGGGGGGGTTCACGTTCTGGAGCTGCAGCGCCACGACGGTGATGCCCGTCTGGTACTGGTCCATCTTCTGCTGGAGCTGCTCCTTGACCTGGGCCTCCACCTCGGAGCGGCCCACCGTCAGCACCTCGTCCACCGTACGGTCGCCCACCACGCTGCGCATGATGGACTCGCTCATGTCGCGCAGCGTCTTCTCGGGCTCCTCGTTGCGAAAGAGGAACGCCTTGGGATCCTTGATGCGGTACTGCACCACCCAGCTCATGTCGGCGATGTTCAGATCACCCGTAAGGATCAGAGATTCCTGGGGAAACTTCTGCTCCGAGTAGGTGGTCTGCTTGCCCGGCTCCTTGGTGCGAAAGCCGAACTCCTCCTTGTGCACCGTGCGCGTCGCGACGCGCTTCACCGTGTCGACGCCGAAGGGCAGCTTCATGTGGAAGCCCGGCTGCACGGTGGCGTGGTAGCGCCCGAAGCGCAGGACCACGCCCTCCTCCTCCGGCTCGATGCTGTAGCCGGAGGTCACGGCGACCACGAGGAGGAGCACCACCGCGACGACGCCGATGACGATCTTCCGGATGCGGCGGGGGTCGAGGTCGAAGCCGCCGGGGCGCCACTCGCCACCCCCGCCACCACCACCACCGCCGCCACCGCCTCCACGAGGGCGATCCTCGGCAAAGGGATCCCAGGCCAACTCGGCTCCTTTCGATCAGGGCGTCCGTCGCACGCATCAGAGCGCGCCGCGTGCGCATCACTATGGGCCCGCCGACCCGGAAGCGAAAGCCCGAGTCTGCGCCACAGATGCCAGCGAGAGGAGACCGGGTGCACCAGGAGATGAGTCGGTGGGCGTTTGTCGCCCTGGCCATGGGGCTCGGCGGCTGCGCCACGCTGCCTCCGCCCGGTCCCGCGCGGGCCCTGTACGTCGACCTGGATCAGCTCGTCGCGGGGCGGGAGCGCACGGACTGGGTGGTGGATCGGGTGGAGCTGGAGGCCGTCGCCGACGACCTGATGCGCAGCGTCTGCGCCACCCCGCTGGCGGAGCGGGCGCGGCTCGGGGGCTGGCTGGCGGCGCGGCAGGGCGAGCTGGGGGAGCCCGAGGCGCTCTGGCGCAGCGCGGGTGGCGACCTGGCGCTCGTCCAGCCGGCGCTCCACCTCGCTCGCGTGCGCAAGCTGCTCGCCCACGGGCAGACCATCGAGGGGGAGTGCCCCTTCTGGCTGCCGCCCACGGAGGACTTCGGCGGCGTGCACGCCGACGCCGACCGCTTCATCCTGCAGGCCGAGACGATGGGCGCCTTCCAGCTGGTGCTGGCCGAGGGGGCCGACCCGGCGGTCGGGGGGGCCGGCCTCGTCCGGCTGCTGCCCGGCTACGGCCTCAACCACCACCTGACGGTGCTGCTGGGCCTGGAGATGGGCGTCGCCAGCGAGCTGGACCGGGGTGAGGGGGGCGAGGTGCAGCTCACGCCGGGCTTCGCGGCGGGCGTGCCGCTGGTCCTGCGCGTCCATGTGGGCAGCCTGCGCTGGGACACGGGCGTGAGCCTCACCGGGCGGTCGAAGGATCCCGATTTCTCCAATCCACGCATGGGGTTGCGCTGGGACCAGTCCATCGGCGTCGCCACGCTGCGGGTCGCCGGCGTGCAGCCCTATGTCATGATCTGGGCGGGGCATGAGTGGCTGCCCGAGACGGACAGCGCGCCGCGGCTGCACTCCCTGCGGATGGGGTCGCGGGTGGGGATCAGCTGGGATCCGTGAGCGCTGGCTAGTGGGCCGCGCCCTGGGCGACGAGGTCGGCGAGGACGTCGACGGGGCCATCGCCGGCCGCGGGGGGCAGGTCGTCCTCGTCCTCGGGCGCGGCGACGGCGGCCACGACGGCGGGCGGCGGCGCGGGGGCCGCCTCGAGCGCGGGGCCGGCCTGGGCGATGAACGCCGTGGGGATGGCCTCGGGGGCGACGTCGAGGGCGACGCTGTGCACATAGGGGGCGTCGTTGGGGTGCGCCAGCAGGTGGGCCCCGGCGAACCGCAGGCTGTCGACCGGGCGGGTGAAGCCGGCCGGCCCGAGGCGCTCGGTGTGGTGGCCCTGCGCCAGGTACAGGCCGTCCCGCGTCGCGAAGGCCACGCGCTCGCCGGTGGCGTCCGCGGCGACGGCCGTCGCGCCCTCGGCCGGGTACCGCCGCAGGACGTCGCCGCCGGGCAGGGCGCGGACGGTGATCTCGTCGCCCTCCAGGACGACGACCGCCTGCCCATCGGCCGAGAGGGCGGCGTCGCGCCCCTCGCCCTGCCACCGCACGGCGCCCGTCGCGGCGTCGAGGACGAAGACGCGGGCCCCGACGGCCAGCACCAGGCGGCCATCGTCGGAGATGTCGACGCGCTGGGCGCGGCCGGCGCGCTTGACCTTCTTGTTCAGCGTCCAGAGCGTGCGGTCGCCCTTGGGGCCCAGGGCCCGCACCTCGGCCTCGCCGGTGCGCCAGATGAAGATGCCGCGGTCGCCGCCGCGGCTGAGCCGGGCCTGGGTGACGTGGCGGCGCTCGGCGCGGGCCTGGGCCGCGTGGCTGGACCCCAGGCGGTACATGCCGCCGGAGCCGCTGCCGGCGATCAGCTCGTCGTCGCCCACGAAGGCCACGAGCGCGTCGTCGGGGGCGAAGAGCCAGGCCTCGGGGGGGCTGACCTGCCAGCGGGTGACGGGCTGGCCGTCGGCCAGGCGCCAGAGGACGACGGCGCCGTCGAGGTCGATGGTCGCGACCTGATCGCCGCCGGGGGAGACCGCGAACTGGGTGACGGCGGCGCGGTGGCCCTGGGTGATGGCCTCGTCGGCCCGCAGGTCGTAGACGCCGAGGACGTCGCGCTGGGCGCCGGTCGAGATGGCGAGGCCGCCATCGGCGCTGAACGTCACGGCGCCGTCGGCCGCGAAGGGGGCGCGGGCGCGCGGCACCAGGCGGCCGCCCGCCAGCGCGTGCACCCCGGCGCCGGCCCAGGCGATCAGGTCGCCGTGGATGGCGCGGGCGGGCCCGGCGCCGGCGGGGGCGGCGAGGAAGCGCAGGGGCTGGCGGCTGCCGGGCGTCACGAGGCGGACGCCATCGCTGCCGGCCAGGACGAGGGTGCCGGTGGGCGTCCAGGCGGCGGCGTCGACGGCCGCGCCGAAGACGCGCTCGGCCGGCCCGGCGACGGCGGCGATGGCCACGCCCGTCTCGCCCCGGACGGCCACGCGGCCGGCGGTGCCGGCCAGGCCGAGCACGCGCCCGACGCCCGCGTCGACGCGGCCGAGCTGGTCGCCCCCGTCGAGCTGCCAGCTCGTCAGGTGGCCGGAGCGCTCGCCGGCGACCAGGGCCAGGCCCTCGCGGCGCACGACGAAGGCGACGGCGGTGACGGCGGCGGGCGTGCTGCCCGAGAAGGCCGGGGCCTCGCGGCCGGGCCGCCAGGCGAAGACGCGGGCGTTGCCCAGGCTGGTGCTGTTGCAGCCGCCGGCCAGCACCTCGCCGTCGGGCGTCCAGGCCAGGCTGTCGATGGGGCTGCAGGGCGCGTGGAAGCGCGCCACCCGGGCGCCCGAGCGGGCCGCGGTGATGACGACCTCGGGGCCGGTGCTGACGGCGACGCGCTCCCCCGACGGGGCCGCCGCGACGGCGTTGATGCGCTGGGGGAAGTGGAACCGCGCCGAGCCGATCAGGTCCGCGTCGCCGGGGAGGCCCGGGGGGGCAGCGAGGACCAGCGAGAGGGCGGCGGCGATCACAGATCCACCTTACGAAGGCCCGCCGGGAATGCCAACGCCGCGCATGAGTGGGTTGAAAGAAAAAAATCATCACTTACGCGGACTTGTGCGCCCGTGTGTCATCGTCTCGTACAGGTACGCCCAGGTGGGATGCTGCCACCCCGGTCGGGATCGTTGGCGCCACTGCCATCCTGCGCTAGCGTGCCGGCCACGAGCCCCCGGAGCCGCCCCGATCCATGTCCGTTCGCATCTGCCCGCTGTGTCAGGCCACCTACCCGGAAGACGCCAGCGTCTGCCCGGCGGACGGGCGGACGCTGTGGAGCGTCGGCGACGCGGAGGAGCGGCTGGTGGGCGCGGTGCTGGACGGGCGCTACACCGTCCAGGCCCCGCTCGGGCGCGGGGGCATCGGCCTGGTCTTCCGGGCCTGGCAGCATGGCATGGAGCGGCCCGTCGCGGTGAAGGTGCTGCGCCGGGGGCTGCTGGAGGACGAGACGTCCACGCGGCGCTTCCTGCGCGAGATCCAGGGCGCCGGGCGGGTCAGCCACCCCCATGTGGTGACGGCCTTCGATCACGGGCAGACGCCCGATGGCGATCTGTACCTGGTGATGGAGCTGCTGGAGGGGCGCACGCTGGCCGCGCTGCTGGCGGCCGAGGGGCCCTTGCCCACGGCGCGGGCCGTGGCGCTGCTGGCGGGCATGTGCGACGGCCTGCACGCCGCCCACGAGGCCGGCGTCGTCCACCGGGACGTGAAGCCCGAGAACGCGATCGTGCTGCCCGACACGGGGCCGACGGGCGAGTTCATCAAGGTGGTCGACTTCGGGCTGGCCCAGCTCCACACGGTGGCCGGGGCCGAGTCCATCACCCGCACCGGGCAGGTCTGCGGCACGCCGGCCTACATGAGCCCCGAGCAGATCCACGACCAGGCCGTGGATCGGCGGACGGATGTGTACGCGCTGGGGGTGGTGGCGTGGCTGGCGCTGGCCGGCCGGCTGCCGTTCCAGGGCGAGACGGCGATGGCCACGCTGCTCGGCCACCTGCACCAGGCCGCGCCGCCCCTCGCGCAGTACGCGCCGGGGGTGCCGGTGGGGGTGGCGGCGGCGGTCATGGCGGCCCTGGCCAAGGACCCCGCCCAGCGGCCGGCGACGGCGGCGGAGCTCAAGCGGCTGCTGCAGGCGGGCCTCTCGACGCCGGCCGCGGGGCCGGTGGACGGGGGGGAGACCGTCGACCGCCTGCCGGCGTTCGCGCCGACGCTGGACTCGCCGCTGGAGCCACTGCCGGCCGTGCCCGTCGCGGCGGTGGGGGCGCCGCGGCGCTGGTGGCCGGCGATCGTCGTGGCGCTGGCGCTGGCGGGGGGCGGCGCCATCTGGCTGGCCCAGGCTCCCTCGGTGGCCGGCGTCGACGCCGCGCCGTCCGTGGCCACCAGACCCGCCGATGCGGGCTCGGCCCCCCCGGCCGTCGACGCCGCGCCCGCTTCGGCGGTGGACGCCGCGCCCGCTTTGGCGGTGGACGCCGCGCCGCCCCCGCCCGACGCGGACCCGCCACCCCCGGCGGACGCCGCCCCGGCATCAGCCGCCACGGCGACGCTGCTGGTCCAGACGCGCCCGGCGGGCGCCGCCGTCTACCGGGGCCGGGAGCGGCTGGGCACGACGCCCCTGGCCGTCCCGCGCCCGGCCGTGGACGAGGTGGTGACCCTGCAGCTCCGCCTGCCGGGCCATGAAGCGCGCCGCTTGCGCATCACGGCCGATCAGGCGGATCCTGCCCCCGTGACGCTGCGCCGCCTCCCCGCGATCGTGGACCAATGACCGCACGCTGGTCCCTCGCCCTCTGCCTGCTGCTCGCCCTGCCCGCGCCGGCCGCGCCCACCCCGGCCGAGGAGGCCGAGCGCCTCTTCCAGGTCGGCAACCGGGCCGCCCGCCGCCAGCGCTGGGCCGAGGCCCTGGCGGCGTGGCAGGCGTCCGAGGCCCTCGTGCCCGCGTGGCAGCCCGCCTTCAACCAGGCGACGGTGCTGGTCTTCACCGGCGAACCGCTGGCCGGCTGGGCCGCCTGCCAGCGGGCCCTCCAGCGCGATCCGCCGGCTGAACGGCGGGCCAAGGTGGTGGCCGAGTGCGACGCCATCGAGGCGAAGCTGCTGGCCACCCACGCCGCCATCCGGCTGGAGGTCACGCCGGCGGACGCCGAGGTCACCCTGGAGGGCGCCCCCTGGCCCGCGCCGCGCCGCGTCCTGGTGCCCCGCGCCGAGAGCCGCCTGGAGGTGCGCCGCGAAGGCCACGCCGTCCAGCGCCTGACCTGGCGGCACCCCATCGGCCAGCGGTCGCAGCAGACCATCCAGCTCGCGCCGCTGCCGGCCGCGCCGCCCACCGCTGCGCCGCCCTCGGCCGCGCCGCCGTCCGCCGCGCCGCCCTCGGCGCCGCCGCCGGCCCCCCGATCCGTGCCCTGGGTGGCCCCCGCCACCGCCCCGCCCCTGGCCGGTGGCCCCGACCCGCTGTGGAAGTGGATCGCCTTCGGCAGCGGCGCCGCGGCTGGCGGGGCGGCCGCCTTCCTCCTGGCCGACGCCGCCGAGCTGCGCACCCCCCGCGTCTTCGCGGTGGAGCGCACGGACGCCGAGGACGCCTACACCGCCCGCCGCGACACCGGGCTCGCCCTGGCCATCACCGGCGGCGTCGGCCTCGTCGTCGGCGCCGTGCTCTGGGCCCTGGAGGACGCACCATGAGGGCGCTCTGGCTGGCCCTGGCCCTGGTGGGCTGCGCCGACTTCGAGCCCACGCTGCTCGACTTCCAGCGGCGCCTGCCCGGCCTCGTCGAGCTGGGCGGGGTGGCGGCTGACGGGCGCGGGCTGCGGGCGCTCGGGCTCAGCCGGGAGGGCGAAAACCGTAGCCAGTTCAGCACCTTCCACGTCACGGACACGGGCGCGACCGGCACACCCCAGGCCTACGGCGGCGCCGTCGAGGGCTTCCAGGCCAGCGGGCTGCTGGCCTTGCCCGACGGGGGCTGGCTGGCCTACGGCCACAACGGCTCGGCCGTCGTGGGGCTGCTGCTGGACGCCGACGGCGAGCGCCGCCAGGCGGGGACGCTGGGGCAGGGGGCGACGGCCCGCGCCGCGGCCAGCGGGGGCGGCCTCGTCGCCGTGGCCGGCCAGGCGAACGTGGGCGATGGCAGCGGCGACCGCGCCCTGTGGGCCGGGGTCTTCCGCGTCACCGGCGACGAGGTGGCGCTGGTGGGCGAGGACACCTGGCGGGTCGACGGCTCGACCGCCGCCGAGGCCTGGGCCGTGGCCGCCCGCGCGGGGGGCGGCTTCCTGGTCGGGGGCAGCTTCGCGGGGCCCGTCGACGCCCAGCCCGTCGTGCTCACGCTCGACGCCGCGGGCCAGCTCGGCGACGCCAACCTGCACCCCGGCGCCGCCGAGACGGGCCGGGTGGGCGCCCTGCTGGGGCTCGGCGATGGCCGCGCCCTGCTGGCCGACGAGGTGGGCGGGCAGGCGCGCTACGGCGTCTTCGATCCCGCGAGCCCCACGGCGTTCCGCCCCGCCACCGCCTGCCTGCCCGACCTGGCGCCGCTGCGCCCGGTGGCCCTGGCCCTCGACGACGACCGCCTGGCCCTCGCTGGCTGGGCCGGCTTCGACGCCCGGACGCTCTGGGTGCTGCGGGCCGACGCGGCGGGCGAAGGCGCCCAGATCTGGACGCTCGGCGACCTGACGCCCAGCGGCACCGCGCGGGTGGCCCTGGGCTTCTCCCCCGTGGGCGGGCTGTTCGTGGGCTCCACGCTCTGCGGCGCGGCCGACGCCGCGGCCTGTCGCCAGGACGAGACGGCCGACCCGCGCCCCTTCCTCTGGCACACCGACGCCGACGGTGGGAGCCTGGGCGGCGCCCGCGATCCGGAGTGCCCCTGATGGTCACCGCCCTCGCCGATCTGGAGACGCAGAGCCGCAGCTCCCTCGTGGCCGCCGGCGGTGGCCCCGCGCGCCTGCTCGTGCTCACCGTCCTGTCCCACCCCGAGGCCCGGCGGGTGGGCGACGAGGCCTGGCTGGCGGGGCTGGCGGCCGGGGAGCCGGTGGCCCTGTCCCGGCTGGAGCCGGCCTTCGCGCCCCCGCGGGGCGGGGCGGCCTGGCCCCTCGCCGATCCCGCGCTGTCCCGCCGGGCCGCGACGCTGGAGCGCCACCCCCAGGGCGTGCGGCTCCGGGTGCCCGCCGATGGCCTGAAGGTGGCCGTCGCGGGCGCGCCGCTGGTGGGCGACCGCGTGCTCCAGGCCGCCGAGCTGGCCGAGGGCGTCGTGCTCACGCTGGGGCGCGACGTCGTGCTCCTGCTGCAGGACGCCGCGCCGCCGCGCGAGCGGCCCGCCACGCTGGGGCTGGTGGGCGAGAGCGAGGCGGTGCAGGCCCTGCGCGGCGAGCTCTTGCGGGTGGCGGGGGCGGCGGTGCCCGTGCTGCTGCGCGGCGAGACGGGCACGGGCAAGGAGCTGGCGGCCGCGGCGCTGCACCGGCACAGCCCCCGCCGGGCCCGGCCCTGGGTCCCGGTCAGCATGGCCGCGCTGTCACCCTCGACGGCTTTGTCGAGTCTTTTCGGGCATGTACGCGGCGCCTTCACCGGCGCGGTGGCCGACCACGAGGGCTGCTTCGCCCAGGCCGACACGGGCACCCTGTTCCTCGACGAGGTGGGCGAGGCCCCCGTCGAGGTGCAGACGATGCTGCTGCGCGTCCTGGAGACGGGCAGCTTCGTGCCCCTCGGCGGGCGCACGACGCGGACGGTGGACGTCCGGCTCCTGGCGGCCACCGACGCCGATCTGGAGGGCATGGTGGAGGCGGGGCGGTTCCGCTCGGCCCTGCTGCACCGGCTGGAGGGCTACCGGCTGCGAGTGCCAGCCCTGCGCGAGCGACGCGCCGACATCGGGCGCCTGCTCTACACCTTCCTGCGCGAGGAGCTCGGGCACTTCGGCGAGGCCGACCGACTGGACGCGCCGGCGGGGCAGGGGGCCTGGCTGCCGGGGAGCGTGGCGGCGCGGCTGGCCCTGCACCCCTGGCCGGGCAACGTGCGCGAGCTGCGCAACGCCGCGCGGCAGCTCGCCATCGCGAGCCGCGGCCAGGCCACCGCTCAGGCCGATGGCATCCCGGCCGAGCGACCGGCCGCCGCGACGCCCGCGCCCGTGAGCGGCCGGCGCCGCGCGGGCGAGGTGGAGACGCCGGAGCTCATCGCGGCGCTGGAGGCGAGCGGCTGGCGCATCGGCGCCGCGGCCCGGGCGCTGGGGCTGGCCCGGTCGAGCCTGTACATGCTGATCGATCGCTGCCCCGACATCCGCAAGGCCAGCGAGGTGCCGGCCGCGGAGGTCAGCGCCGCCGTGGCGGCGGCTGGGGGCGACCTCGAGCAGGCGGCCGCCCACCTGCGCGTCTCGCCGCGGGGGCTGCGGCTGCGGCTGGGCGCTCCGGCGGGACCAGGGCCTCGGGACCCTGACCAATGAGATCGGCCCGGCCCGCCAGGCGCAGCGCCTCGCGGGCCAGCGGCCACTGCTCCTCGTTCCAGTACAAGAGCAGCGCCTTCTGCAGCTTCTTCTCGCGCAGGCCGCGGGCCACCGGCACCGGCTTCATCGTCAGCGGATCGAGGCCCGTGTAGTACATGGCCGACGCCACCGACATGGGCGTCGGGATGAAGTCCTGCACCTGGCGGGGCCGGTAGCCCTGGGCCTTCAGCCACAGGGCCAGATCCACCATGTCCTCCAGGGTGCAGCCTGGGTGCCCGCTGATGAAGTACGGGATCTCGTACTGCTCCTTGCCGGCCTCCTTCGAGGCGCAGGAGAACATCTCGGTGAAGCGCTCGTAGGCCGCGATGCCCGGCTTCTTCATCTTGTCGAGGACGCGCGGCGAGACGTGCTCGGGGGCGACGGAGAGCTGGCCGCCGACGTGGTGCCGGGCCAGCTCGGCCACGTACGTCGGGTCGAGCTCGGCCAGGTCGTAGCGCACGCCGGACGCGATGAAGACGTGCTTGACGCCCTCGCTCTCCCGCACCTGCTGCATCACGTCCACGAGGGGGCCGTGATCGGTGTTCAGGTTCTCGCAAACCCCCGGATGTACACAGGAAAGCCGGCGGCAGGCCGACTCGAACTGCGGCGACTTGCACTTCATCTTGTACATGTTCGCCGTGGGGCCGCCGAGGTCGGTGATGGTGCCGCGGAAGTCGCCCATGCGGCGCAGGGCGCGCACCTCGCGCAGGACGCTCTCGGCGGAGCGGCTCTGGATGACGCGGCCCTCGTGCTCGGTGATGGAGCAGAAGGTGCAGCCGCCGAAGCAGCCGCGCATCAGCACGACCGAGTGCTTCACCGTCTCGAACGCCGGGATGGGCGCGGTGTAGCGCGGGTGCGGGGCCCGGTTGAACGGCAGATCGTAGAGCTCATCCATCGGGACGGCGTCGGCGCGCCCGGCGCCGTCCCCGTCGTCGAGGGGGAAGGCGGGCGGGTTGAAGTACACGCCGCGATCGCCGTGCCGCTGCACCAGCGGGCGGGCGTTGCCGGGGTTGGTCTCGTGCTGGAAGAGCCGCGACATCCGGGCGTACGCCTCGAGGTCCGTCGAGACCTGCTCGTAGGAGGGCAGGATGACGGGCTTGCCGTCGGGCACGTAGCGCGAGGGATCGGCCTCGAGGCCGGCCAGCTCGTCGCGCCCCACCAGGCGGGCGGTGCCGCGGATGTCGCGCAGCGCCTCGATGGGCTCGCCCGCCTTCAGCCGCCGCGCGACCTCCCAGACGGGGCGCTCGCCCATGCCGAAGATGAGGAGATCGGCCTTGGCGTCCAGCAGGATGGAGCGCCGCACCTTGTCGGACCAGTAGTCGTAGTGCGCGATGCGGCGCAGCGACGCCTCGATGCCGCCGAGCACGATGGGGACGTCCTTGTAGGCCTCCCGGCACCGCTGGGCATAGACGATGGTGGCGCGGTCGGGGCGCAGGCCCGTCTCGCCGCCGGGCGAGTACTGGTCGGCGCTGCGGTTCTTCTTCTGGGCCGTCAGGCGGTTGAGCATCGAGTCCAGGTTGCCCGCCGCCACGCCGAAGAAGAGGCGCGGCCGGCCCAGGGCCATGAACGCCTCGGGGCCCTGCCAGTCCGGCTGGGCGATGAGGCCGACGCGGAAGCCGCGGCCCTCCAGGAACCGCGCGATGAGGACGGGGCCGAAGGCGGGGTGGTCGACGTAGGCGTCCCCCGACACGATGACGATGTCGACGGCGTCCCAGCCGCGGGCGTCCAGGTCGGCCCGCGTCATCGGCAGGAACGGGTGCTCGTGCCGGGGGCGCCGATCCTGAATCACGGGCAGCGCCTCCCGCGAGCGGCGGCCCGTCGCCGCGAACGAAGAACCTTCGGTGTCACCCATCCCCATGGCGGCGGAGGATAGCGGGTCGGGCCGTCCGAGGATACCTCGGCCGCCGATTCAGCCCGCGGCGCCGGGGCCGTCGCGGAACCACGCCACCAGATCGACGCGCCCGCCGAGGGCGTCCAGCCGCGCGTCGAGGGCGTCCTGGTTGCCGAAGAGGAGGGGGCCGTCGGCCTCCAGCGCCGGGAGCGCGGCCTCGACGAGGCCGCAGAAGGCGTCGTGGCGGGCGCCGCGGTAGAAGCCGTAGCTGCGGCAGGCGGCGGGGCGGCCCGCGTAGACCTGGCAGAGGCCCGCCTCGCCGTCGAGGAAGGGGCACGACACCAGCGCGCCCGCCGGGTGGTCGGCCAGGGCCAGCGCCCGCGCGCGGATGTCGGCGCGGCGGTCGGCCGGCAGGGCCGCGAACACGGGGGCCAGCAGCGCCCACTCCGCGCCCGTGAGCGCGGGGATGACGGCGAGGCGCCGGCAGCAGCCGTCGCAGCCCGCGTGGCAGGGCCAGTCGCGCCCGGTGGCCAGGCTGTCGGCGCGGGCTTCGACCTCCGCGATGAGGCGCGCGAGCGCGTCCATGGGCTCCTCTCCTGTGCCGCCGGGGCACGGGGTGTGCGGGCCGGCACACCCCGATGGCGCCAGAAGATAGCAGGGATTTCAGGAGGTTGCAGCCGCAGACTCGCTGGCATGGGCTTCGCTCTGCTGCCCCCGCCATGGACACGACGCCCCCACGCCCGGCCCGCGCGACCGTGGTCATGAACCCCGCCGCCCGGCGCCTCCGCCGCGGCCCCTTCGGCCGCCAGGTCGAGGGGGCCCTCGCCGCCGTCCTCGGCCGCGCCACCTTCCTCAAGCCCGCCAGCCCCGGCGCGGCCCACGCCGCCATCGCCCGCCTGCGCGAGGGGCTGCTGGTGGTGGCGGGCGGCGACGGGGCCGTGAACCTGGCGCTCAACGCCCTGGCCGATCCGGCGCCGGCGCTGGCCATCGTGCCCGCCGGCACGGCCAACGACCTGGCGCGGGCGCTGGGCCTGCCCGTCGGCGCCCGCAGCGCGGCGGCGGCGGTGTCGGGCCAGCCCCGGCGGCTCGACGTGCTCACCGTGAACGGCCGGCGGTTCTGCACGACGGGGGGCCTGGGTCTGCCCGCGCATGTCGCCCAGATCGCCAACCGCCTGAAGCGGCAGCGCGGCACCCGGGTCCTCGGCCACCACCTGTACGCGGCCGTGGCGGGCAGCCAGATCGTGGGCCGGCGCGGGCTGCGGCGCCGGATCCGCCTCACCTGGACGTGCGCCGACACCGGGGCGCTCCGCCAGCTGGAGACCACCGTCTACGGCCTGCTCGTCACCAACACGGGGGCCGTCGCCGGCTCGCTGCGGCTGTGCGAGGCCGCCCCCGACGACGGCGTCTTCGAGATCTGCCTGCTCCCCGCCACCGGTCGGCCCCGGCTGCTGCGCCTGCTCTGGGCCCTGGCCCGGGGGCAGGCCGCCCGCCCGGGCGCCCTGCCGGCCATCCGCGCCCGGGCTGCCCGCATCGAGGTGGCCGAGCCGGTGCCCTTCCTGGGCGACGGCGAGATCCTGGCCCGCACGGCGGCCTTCGACATCGGCCTCCTGCCGGCGGCCCTCGCCGTCATCGCGCCCCTCGCCTGACGATCTTCGCCCCGCGTTGCACGCTCGCCCGCCGGCCGGTGTTGGGGGGTGTGTGACGACGGGTCGAAAGGCTGGCCATCTTGGGGGTCTGCGCCGAGACTGAGCCCATGGGAGCGTTCGCTGCGCACGAGGTCGCGCGCCTGTTTCGTCTGCATGGTCCGCAGGTCTATCGGCGTGCGTTGCGGTTGCTGGGCAACCCGACGGACGCGGAGGAGGCCCTCCAGGATGTGTTCCTGAAGATCCTCGACCGCGTGGATGACTTCGACGACCAGGGCAAGACCCTCAACTGGCTGTACCGCATCACGACGAACCACTGCCTGAACGTCATCCGGGGCCGCAAGCGCCGGCTGGCGCTGAGCGAGGCCTTCCGGGTGGCGCCCCAGCGGGCCGATCACGCGGTGGCGGTGGACCAGTCGGTGCTGCGGGAGCTCCTGGGCCGGGCCGATCCCCGGGAGGCGGAGGCCGCCGTGTACGTGCACCTGGATGGCATGTCGTACAGCGAGGCGGCGCCGCTGCTGGGGGTGTCGAAGCGGACGGTAGGCAACCTGATCGCGCGGTTCGATGCCTGGGCCGCGGTGGCGCTGGGAGGCACCTCGTGAAGCTCGACTTTTCCGCCGCCCGGGCCGGCCAGGCCGGGTGCCCTTCGGAGCGGACGCTCGACGCCCTGCACCTGGGCGCGCTGCCCGAAGACGAGCGGGCCGCGGCGGCGGCGCACGTCGCGGGCTGCGGCGACTGCGCGGCCAGGCTCGCGGAGATTCAGCAAGGGTTTCAGGCGTTTGCCAGTCTCGACGAGCGCGCGGTGCTGGCGCGCATCCAGACCCGCCACGCCGAGGCGCAGGCCCGCCGCCCCTGGTGGCGCTTCGCGTGGCTGGCGCTGCCGGTGGGCGCCGCCGCGGCCCTGGCCGTCTTCGCGCTGCGGCCCGGGCCCGTCGATCCCGTCGAGCCGCCCGGCGTCCGGGCCAAGGGCGGGGCCGTCCTGCGGGTCATGCGGCAGCGGGGCGAGGCCCCGGCCGAGGAGATCCTGAGCGGCGCCGCTTGCCAGGCCGGGGATCGGCTGCGGTTCGTCGTCGATCTGCCCGCCGCGGGCGCCGTGCGCATCGTGGCCCGGGGGGAGGGGGACGCGCTGGTGCCCGTCTGGCCGGCCGTGGGCGCGGAGGCCATGGGCCCCGGGCGCGGCCAGGTCGTCCCGGGGGCGGTGGCCCTGGACGACGCCGGCGGGGACGAGCGCCTGTTCCTCATCCACTGCGCGGGCGCCGAGCCCGCCTGCACCCTCGCGGGCGACGCGCTGACCTGCCCGTCCGGCTGCACCAGCAGCGCCTTCGTCGTGCGCCGGGACCCGGCGCCGTGAGGCGGGCCGCCCTGAGCGGGCTGGCGCTGGCCCTGCTGCTCGGCAGCGTGGCCCACGCGCTGCCCCCCGACAGCCACGTCGTCGTCATCGGCAACGGCTTCGGCGAGCCCGGCGAGGTGGGCCTGCGCTACGCCCACGACGACGCCCGCGCGGTGGCCGAGGTGCTGCGCGCCCTCGGCGACGTCCCCTCGACGCGCATCACGACGCTGCTCGATGGCTCCGCGGATGACGTGCAGCAGACGCTCGCGGGCCTCGCCCCCCGGCTGGCCGGCGCCAGCGTGCTGGTCGTCTTCTACTCGGGCCACGCCGACGCCGAGGGCCTGCACCTGGGCGGCACCTCGCTGCCCTTCGCGGCGCTGCAGGCGCAGATCCGCGCGCTGCCGGCCCGGATGAAGCTGCTCGTCATCGACGCCTGCCGGTCGGGAAATGCCACGCGCGTCAAGGGGTTGCGGCCCGCGCCCGAGTTCCGGGTGGACTTCGCCGACGAGGCGCTGGCCGAGGGCATGGCCATCATCACCTCCAGCACGGCCGGCGAGACGAGCCAGGAGAGCGATGCGCTGCAGGCGTCGTTCTTCTCGCACCACCTCGTCAATGCGCTGCGGGGGGCGGGGGATCGGGATGGCGACGGGGCCGTGACGCTGGCCGAGGCCTACGCCTACGCCTACGACGGGACGCTGCGCTCGTCGGGGCGCACCCTCGACCTGCAGCACCCGACCTACGCCTGGGACGTGAAGGGCCGCGGCGACCTGGTGCTGACGCGCGTGGCCGACGCCGATCAGCGGGTGGGCCGCCTGGAGCTGGGGGAGCCGACGGTGCACCTCGTCACGGACGCGGTGGCGGGGCAGGTGGTGGCCGAGGTCAAGCCGAGCCGGGCCGGGGCGACGCTGGCCCTGCCGCCGCGGCGCTACCGGGTGCAGGAGCGGCAGGCTCGCGCCTACCTGGAGTACGACGTCACGCTGCGGGCGGGGGAGGTGGTGGCACTGCGGGATCGACCCCGGCAGCGCATCGAGTACGACCGCCTCGTGCGCAAGGGCGGGGGCGAGCGGACGGTGGTGCACGGCCTGCGGGCGCTCGTCGGCGTCCGCAGCCAGCTCGTCGCGGACGAAGGCGCGATGCCCCAGCTCACCCTGGGCTACAGCGTCGACACCCCGTGGTTCTCGGGCGAGCTGCGGGGGCGGGCCGGCCAGGTGAGCGCGAGCGCGCCCGAGGGGCGGGCGCCGCGGCGGCACGAGGAGTATGCCGGGGCGCTCGTGCTCAGCCGGGCCGTGGATCTGGCGTGGCTCACGGTGGGCCTGGGCCTGGTCGGCGAGGTCGCCGTGCACCGGCAGGTCTTCACCGATGGCGACGCCCCGACGCGGCAGAGCACGACGGGCGGCTTCGGGGCGCTGGCGGCCGCGGAGCGGTGGCTCGGCGGCGGGCTGGCGCTGCGGCTGGAGGGCGGCCCGATGGCCACCGTCCTGCGGGCCGGCGAGGTGGAGCTGGGCGGCGAGGTGGACGTGGGCCAGCAGACGGCGCTGGTCTGGTGGGCGGCCGGGGGGCTGACGTGGCGGCTCTGACGCGCGGCTTGCTGGGGCTGGCGCTCCTGGGCTGCGGCGACCCGCTCGTCCAGACGGCGTATGAGGGGGAGCCCGTCTTCGTGCACCACCAGATGGTCCTGGATGGCGCCCAGCCGCCCGACGCGGTGAGCCCACGCTGGGGCGTCTTCTGGCTGCGGGGCGGCTTCGAGGCGGGCAACGTGGACGACGGCGTGGAGCAGCCCGGCACCAGCCGCCCCGCCGTCCGGTACCTGGGGGCGCTGCGCCTGTACGCGCCGCCGGCCCCCGCGCTGCTGGCCACCACCGCCGGCGGCGGCCGCTACGGCATCGGCAGCCTGCTGCTGTACGACGACCGCGACGGCGACCGGCTGCGGGGCCCCGACGAGCCCATCCTGGGGACGTCCCAGCAGGCGCTCGTCTACGCCCCCGCCGACCTCGACGCGCAGGCCTCGCCCACCAGGCGCCCGCTGCCCGCCGGCTTCCACGTCACGCGCTTCCCGCTCCCCTGCGAGCCGACCCGCGATGGCACGGAGGACTGCGGCTTGCCCATCGGCGACCCCTGCGTCCGGGCCGGGGACTGTGGCGCCGAGGCCACCTGCTGGCGCGAGCTCGGGCCCGGCTTCCCCGGCGGAATGTGTGTCGGGACGGGGAGTTGCGAGCAGTCGGGCACGGTGCGCTACGAGACGAGCGAGCGCCGCCAGCTCTACGTGGCGTGGCTGCCGGCCTGCGCCGAGGACGCCGACTGCCGCGTCGCCGCGGGCTACCACTGCGACCAGCTCCTGCGCGCCTGCCACGTCGACGCGCCCATCAGCCTCACGTACGGCGAGGTGCCGACGCAGGGCCTCTGCCGCGATCCGCTCTCCGGCCTCGGGGATCGGAGCTGCGACGGCGTGGACTGCGTGGCGACGTGCCCCGCCGAGGCCCGCGGCGGCTGCGTCTGCGGCGACCGCGGCGAGGGCCCCGTCTGCGCGGCGCGCTGCCGCGTGGACCGGGAGTGCGACTTCGCCCCCAACCTGCTGCGGCGGTGCGTCGACGGCATCTGCCACTGACGCCGGGGTCGCCGGACCCCACGAGACCTCGGACTGTGCTGCGCAGGTCTCGGATCGGGGGCGTGGAGCGCCGCGGAGGGCCGTCGGCTGGGCGCTGCTCATGCGGTATGCTTCTTGCGCAAGCAGGTGGGCGAGCGACCCAGGAGCGACACGCATGGCACACGGTCTCTGGATTTCCCGGCTTCTCCTCCTCGCGGCGGGCGCGCTGGCCGCGGGCTGCGCCGAGGGGGAGGGGGCGAAGATCGAGTTCACCGCCGATGACGCCATCACCAAGATCATCAACGGCCGCTTCACCTTCGAGCGGCCCGAGGTGGGCCTGCTGAACTGGAACGGCGGGGCCTGCACGGCCACCCTCATCCGCGACAACGTGGCCATCACGGCCGCGCACTGCGTGGGCTTCAGCACCAACGACGCCCAGGGCCGGCCCCTGGGCTCGTTCATCGTCCACCGCGACGGCCAGCAGGTCTTCCAGTACGCCTTCGACGCCCACATCGCCTACGGGCGCGACTTCGACCAGGGCGGCGACACCGACACCGACATCGCGCTGCTGCGGCTCATCCAGCGGGTGCCGGCCAACGTGGCGACGCCGGCGCGCATCGCGGCCCGCAAGCCCCAGGCGGGCGAGGCGGTGACGCTCTTCGGCTATGGCTGCGGCAACCGCCAGGACACGGGCGACTCGCACCAGGGCCGCAAGCAGAAGCTGCCGTTCGCCTCGGGGCGGACGACGAACCTCTGCCCGGGCGACTCCGGGGGGCCGACGTTCCTGGACGCCGACGGCACGCTCTTCCACATCAACAGCGCCTACAACACGCTGGACGGCACCGACCTCTTCGGCGACGCGGTGGCCATGGCGGCGCGCCTGAACCAGCAGGCGGACGCGTGGTCCGGGGGCCAGCAGCAGGCGCCCCCCGGCGGTGGGGAGGCCCCGGCCCCCGACCTGGACTGCGGCGGGCTCTTCGAGTGCCTGCGGGGCTGCGGCCAGGACCCGGACTGCGCCCAGGGCTGCGCGCGGCGCACGGGGGCCGAGCCCCGCCGGCGCTACGACGCGATGGTGGCCTGCAGCCAGGCGAGCCGCTGCCCCGACATGAGCTGCGTGCGCGACCAGTGCCCCGCGCAGGTGGCGGCCTGCTTCGGCGACGCGGGCGAGCCGGCCCCCGACCCGGATCCGGGCCCCCAGGCCGGCGACGGCGCCTGCGGGGACATGCTGCAGTGCATGAGCGACTGCCGGGCCAACGACGACCAGTGCCGCGGCGGCTGCTACGACCGCGGGGGCGCCGCGGCCCAGGCCGCCTACGACGCCCTCGCGGGCTGCGGCCAGGCCAACGCCTGCCAGGACGACGCCTGCTGGCGGCAGCGGTGCGGCGCCGAGCTGAGCGCCTGCCACGGCGGCGGCGGCGGCGGGGCCCAGCCCCAGGATCCGGGCCCCGCGCCCGGTGGGGGCCTGAGCTGCCTCGATCTGCTGCAGTGCGGCCAGCAGTGCGCCGGGGATCAGCAGTGCTTCAGCGGGTGCTGGGCCCAGGCGGCGGCCGGCGCCCAGCAGGCCTACCAGGCCTACAGCGGCTGCTTCTTCGAGAACGGCTGCCAGGACGGGGCCTGCGCGGAGCAGTTCTGCAGCGCCGAGTACGGGGCCTGCACCGGCGCCGGCGGCCCGGGCGGCTTCGACAACGGCGGCGGTGGCGGCTTCGATGACGGTGGCCAGGCGGGCGGGATGGCGTGCGCCGATGTCGTCGGCTGCATGCAGGGCTGCCGCTTCGGCGACCAGGCCTGCGCCCAGAACTGCTACTTCCAGGGCAGCCCGGAGGCCCAGATCGCCTACGCCGGCCTGGCGACGTGCGGGCTGAGCAACCTGTGCGCGGACGCCGGCTGCCTGCAGGCGTTCTGCCCCGCCGAGTACGGGCAGTGCTTCCAGGGCGGGTTCGCGGGCGGGGGCGGGTGCCCGAACGGCGGCGGGTGCCCGAACGGCGGGTGCCCCAACGGCGGCGGGTGCCCGAACGGCGGGTGCCCGAACGGCGGCGGGTGCCCGAACGGCGTGGCCAACGGCGGCGGCCTGCGCTGCATGGACATCATCGACTGCTTCGGCGGCTGCGCCGACGACGCCTGCGTGAACGCCTGCTACGGCCAGGGCTCGGCCCAGGGGCGGGCGGGCGTCGACGCCATCTACGACTGCGCCGGCCGGGCCGGCTGCCAGGACTACGACTGCGTCGAGCGCCAGTGCGGGGCCCAGCTCCAGGCCTGCTTCTGACCGGCGGTCAGCCAGCAACGGGCCCCACAACACCTGAATCCGCAACGGGTTTCCCGGCATCGAGTCGCGCGCGGCTGGCGCGCCGGGCTGGCGTCCGGTAGCGTGCGCGCCGCCACACGGAGGCGGAGGGACCGATGACCGAGGTGCTGGTGACGGGCGGGCGCGAGATCGCGCTGGAGCTGCACCACCTGCTGCGCGATCTGGATCCGGCCCGGTGGCGCGCCGACCTGCAGGATCGGGCCCGGGCCCGAGCGGCGCGCGTCATGGAGCTGGCCCGCGCCAGCCGGGCGGCCGAGGTCGTGGGCACGGGCTGGTCGGGCCTGCAGGCGCGCCTCGCCGAGCTGGCGGCGGCCGTCGAGCAGCACCTGCCGGCGGGGCACCTCAAGAACGGCGAGGCCCGCGCGGCCTGGCAGGCCTTCCGCGAGCGCGTCGCCCCGGCCTATGAGCGGCTGGCCCAGGGCCTCCGGCAGCACGCCGTGCACGTGCCCGCCCTGCGCCCCACCAACGTGGCCCGATCGGTCTTCCACGTCGCCTCCAGCCTGGTGGCCCTCGGCCTGCTGATGTGGCTGCCCTGGGCGGGCCAGGTCGCGGCGGCGGGGGCCTTCGCCGGCTGGGCGTGGTCGATGGAGATCCTGCGACGGCGCTCCCCGCGCCTCAACGCCGTGCTGCTGCGCCACCTCGGCCACCTGGCCCACCCGCACGAGGCCTACCGGGTCAACTCGTCGACGTGGTTCGGCACGGGGCTCCTCATCCTGGCGCTCATCGGCTCGCCCGCGCTCAGCGGGGTGGGGCTGGCGATCCTCGGCCTGGCCGACCCGGCCGCGGGCCTCGTCGGCCGGCGCTACGGCACCATCAAGCTGGTGCACGGCCGGTCGCTGCAGGGCTCGGCGACGTTCTTCGTGGTGGGCCTCGCGGCGGCGTTCGGCGTGCTGGCGGGCCTGATGGGTCTGACGGCGGGCCAGGCCGCGGTGGTGGCCCTGGCGGCCGCGGCCCCGGCGACCATCGTGGAGCTCTTCTCGCGGACGGTCGACGACAACCTGTCCATCCCGCTGTCGGCCGCGCTCGGCGCCTGGCTGGGGCTGATCGCGCTGGGTCTGGCGGCCTGAACTCGTTGATCTAGAAAGTAAAAGGTGCCGGGTCGGTCTTCGGGGCCGCCGTCTTCGGGGCGGCGGGCGGAGACGTCTTGGGGGCCGCGGGCGGGGCCGTCGGCGGTGACGTCCAGGGGCGCGGGCAGGGGGCCGTCAGGGGGCGCGGCCGTCGGCAGGGGGCGGCCGTGGGCGGCGCCGTGGGCAGCGCGGTCGGCGGGCCGACGGCGGGGCCGTCTTCGGCGCGGGCGGCGGGGCCGTGGGCGGCGTCTTCCAGGCGGATCGGCGGCCGCTTGACCGCGCAGGCGGCGTCAGGCGTCGCGTCCGGCAGGGCGGCGTCGCGGGGGGCGGCGTCAGGCACCTGGGCGTCGCGGGCGGCCGCGTCCACCGGCGCCGCGTCGACGGGCGCGGCGTCCACCGGGGCCGCGTCGGCGGGGGCGGCGTCAGGCGCAGCGACGGGCGCGTCGACCGGCGCGGGCCCCCGAGCCACGGCTGCTCAGCCAGAGCACCGTCAGCGCCGCGGCCCCCAGCGCGCCCAGCAGCAGGCCCCAGCGCCACCGGCGCGGCGACGGCAGCTCCAGCGAGCCCGAGCGCGTGGCCAGCGTCGCCTCGTCGTCGCGCTCCTCGCCCTCCGCCGGGCGCGGCCGCCCGACGGGCACCGCCACCCCCGACAGGTCGGCGATGATGGGCCGCAGCAGCGCCAGCAGCGCGGCGCCATCCGCGGGCCGCTGGCTCGCCGTCTTCGCGAGGCACTGGTCCACGAGCGCCGCCAGGGCCGGCGGCACCATCGGGGCCTCCTCCGTGATGGGCCGGTGGGCCTCCTGCACGGCGGCCAGGCAGACGGCGGTGGCCGTCTCGCCCTCGAAGGGCGGGTGCCCGGTCATCAGCTCGTAGAGCATCGCGCCGACGGACCAGACGTCCGCTGGCGGCCCGCAGCGGCGCGGGTCCATCGCCTGCTCGGGGCTCATGTAGAAGGGGGTGCCCACCGTGAACCCGGTGCGGGTGGCGGTGTTGGCGCCCTCGACGTGCCGGGCGATGCCGAAGTCGAGCAGCTTCACGGGCCGCTGGCCCTGGGGGCCATCGAGGACGAAGACGTTGTCGGGCTTGATGTCGCGGTGGACGACGCCGGCGGCGTGGGTGGCGGCCACGGCCTCCAGCAGGCGGGCCATGACCCCCAGGGCCTCGACCAGGCTCGGGTTCTCGGCGCGGATCCACTCGCCGAAGCCCTGGCCCCGAAGCCGCTCCATGGCGATGTAGAGGCTGCCGTCCACGTCGCGGCCGGCGTCGTAGACGGTGGCGATGCCGGGGTGGCCGATGGCCCCCGCCACCTGCACCTCGCGCAGGAAGCGCTCCACGCCGCGCTCGTCGCGCGTGGTGTGGCCGAAGAGGAGCTTGACCGCCACCTCCTGCTTCGTGACGACGTGCCGGGCCGACCAGACCTCGCCCATGCTGCCGGCGCCGAGGCGCTCTTCCAGGCGATAGCGCCCGCCGACGATGCGCGGCGTGGCCTCGGGGTTGGGGGTGTCGGTCATCGGGCGGGGCTCTCCAGATCGCCGGGCATCGTAGCAGGAGTTCCGGGAGCACCGAAGATCCCGCGCGCCGGAACCGCCGCCGGGAAAGTACGAGTAGAGCGGACAATCGGGTCGATTCGTTGCATAGATGAACTGTCCACGAATCCGGGTTATCCTCGGCGGCGACATGCACGAGCAGTTCGGTCGCTACATCCTCCTCGAGCGCATCGCCATTGGCGGCATGGCCGAGATCTTTCGGGCGAAGGCCCCGGGCCTCGGGGGCTTCGAGAAGGTGCTTGCCATCAAGCGCCTGCACCCGAGGTACAGCCAGGACGCCGACTTCATCGAGATGCTGATCGATGAGGCCCGCATTACGGTCGAGCTCGCCCATAGCAACATCGGGCAGATCTTCGACCTGGGGAAGGTCGAGGACCACTACTTCATCGCGATGGAGTACATCGAGGGCCGCGACCTGTACCGGGTCATGAAGCGGCTGCGGGAGCGCCACCAGCAGTTCCCGTTCGACGCGGCGGCCTACGTGGCCATGGAGTGCTGCGCCGGCCTCGACTACGCCCACCGCAAGCGCGATGGCCGCGGGCGGCCGCTGCACATCATCCACCGCGACGTCTCGCCCCAGAACGTCCTCATCTCCATGGAGGGGGACGTCAAGCTGGTCGACTTCGGCATCGCCAAGGCGGCCCTGCGCGCCTACGAGACCGAGTCCGGGATCATCAAGGGCAAGTTCTACTACATGTCCCCGGAGCAGGCGCGCGGCGAGCACCTGGACCACCGGACGGACATCTTCAGCCTGGGCATCGTCCTCTACGAGATGCTGACGGGCGACCTGCTCTACAAGGACGACGACGAGGTCACGCTGCTGTCGAAGGTGCGGCGGGCCGACATCGCGCCCCCGAGCACCATGCGCCCCGACCTGCCGCCGGCCCTCGAGCGCATCGCCATGCGGGCCCTGGCGCGGGATCGCGAGGATCGCTACCCCTCCGCCCAGCACATGCAGCGGGATCTGGCGCGCTACCTGCGCGACACCGGCGCCGTCTTCAACAAGACGCGCCTGGGCCAGATCATGCGCGACATGTTCGTGGACGAGCCGGTGGAGCACGTGGAGGCCGAGGCCGTCATGCGCGACCGCGGCGACTTCGGCCACGACCAGCGCTCGGTGATCTCGGTCGTGGACTTCGGCGAGCCCGAGTCCACGGAGGTGGATCCCGGCTCCCTCGACGCCTCCGTCGAGCTGCACCCCTCCCTGGCCTCCGAGATGGTCGAGCTGTCCACCGAGGACATCGAGCTCATCGAGGACCGCCCGACGGTGGATTTCGGAGGCGTTCCGGATGTTTACGACGCCTTCGACTCCATCGAGTCGGGGGCGGCGGGCATGGAGGACGACCTCTTCGGCGAGGACGAGCCGACGCGGGCCTTCGGGGATCGGCGGCCCGCGCGGCGAGAGCCGGAGTCGGTGCCCTTCGGCGACCGGCCCACGCCGGTGCCGGTGCCCATGGCCGCCGCGCCGGTGCCGGCCCAGCCCATCGTGCGGGCCATCCGCGAGCCGGCCCCCGCGCCCAGGCCCGCGGCCCGACAGCCCGCGCCGACGCCCGAGCCCGCCGTCTTCAACCGGCAGCCCACCGTCATCGTGCCCCAGGAGGCGCCCGCAAGCCGGCGCCCGTCGCGGCGGCCCCGCGCGCGCCCGGCGCGGCCGCGAGGTGACGCCGGCCGCCGGCACCCAGCCCGGGCCGGCGCGGCTGGCCTGGGTCACGCGCGAGCGGCTGCTGATGGCCTCGGTGCTCGTGGCCGTCATCATCCTGGCGGCGGTCGTCACCTCGTTCCTGGTGGACGACGCGCCGCCCCCGGCCGTGGCCGAGGACGCCCGGGGCGAGGTCATCACCATCACGGGGGCGGCGGCCCCGGTCACCGAGCCCCCGGCCGTCGCCGCGAACGCCAACGGCGCCACGCTGCTCGTCCGGTCGACGCCGGCCGGCGCCAACATCAAGGTGGACGGCTCCTGGCTGCCCGAGCGCACGCCCGCCCGCGCCATCGTGCCGGCCGGCCGGGCCGTCGAGCTCATCGTCCGCCTCGACAACCACGACGAGTACCGCACCCAGGTCACCGTCTCGCCGGGGGAGACGCGGACGCTCAACGCCACGCTCCAGGAGCGCACCGGCACCATCACCGTCGAGTCGGAGCCCAGCCAGGCGGAGGTCTCGGTAGACGGCGTGGTGGTCGGCCGCACGCCGCTGACGCACCCGAACGTCTCCATGCGCCGCGCCGTGCGCGTCATGGTCGAGAAGGATGGCTACGAGCCGCACCGGGCCACGGTGGACTGGGGCAGCGGGCCCGAGCAGGTGGTGAAGGTCGAGCTGCAGGCCATGCCGGTGGCGCCGCCAGTGGCGGTGAACCTGCCGGAGGCGCGGCCGGCGCCGGTGGCCCGGGTCGCGCCGCGGCCGACGCGCCGGGTGACGCGGCCCGAGCCGCGCCCGACGCGCCGGGTGCGTGAGCCCCGCGAGCCGCGGGAGCCCCGCCGCCCCCGCGTGGCCAGCCGGGATCGGGGCAGCGACCGCGGCGCCGAGGCCCCTGCTCGCGGTGGGGGCGGGGGCGGGAAGTTGAGCGTGCAGTCGCGGCGTTGGGGATCGGTGCTGATCAACGGCCGCCTGGTGGCGACCGAGACGCCGCTGCTCAACAAGCCGCTGCCGGAAGGCACCTACCGTGTCCAGGTCTGCTTCGAGGGGAACCGCGACGACTGCAGCACGACCCGCCGCGTCACCGTGTACGCCGACCAGACGGCGAAGGTGGTGTTCTAGCCTCCTCGGGCTCCTCCTGCTGGCGGGCTGCGATCAGGCCGTGGTGGCGCCGCCGCCCGGCGTGCTCGACGTGCGCGCGCCCGCCGGGGCGACGGTGCAGGTCGGGGCGCAGCGGGTGCGGGTCGAGACGGACAACCCCGTGCGCTTCGTCGGCATCGGCGCGCCCCCCTACACGGTGCACATGGACCGGGGGGACGAGCGGACCACCATCCTGGAAGTCCCCGGACCGACACTGGATTTCGTCACCCTCGGCGGCGAGTCGGCCGTCCGCGGGACGCTCATCCCGCTGGCCATCCGGCCCACCATCGCGGGGCTGGAGGCCGTCGCGGCGCTGTCGGGGGACCAGGTCTTCCAGGGCCGCCGGACGCCCACGGGGTTCGAGATCCGCCTGCCCGAGGGCGTGCCCGCCCGCCTCGTCGGCCTGTGGCGACCGGGGGGCCGGGCGACGGCGCTCGGCCTGCGGCTGCTCCCCGATCCCCGGCGCAGCCTCGGCGTGCAGGCCCTCGCCCCCACCGTGCCCCTGGACGCAGAGACGCGCGTGCGGCTGGAGTCGGCGCCGACGGGCTACCTGTCCGTCGAGCTGACGCTGGAGGGCCTGCGGACGGGCCTCGTGCTCGGCGGGGGCGTGGCGGCGCGGCAGGAGGGCGTGGCGGTGGCCCGCCCGTCGGCGCTGGCCGGCGCCGGCCTCTGGCTCGAGGCGACGGCCCGCTCGCCCGGCGCCGCCGCGCCGGATCGGGTCGCGGGGGCCCACGTCCAGCTCGCCACCGCCGAGGCCAGCCTGGCGTGGGCGCCGGAGGCCCAGGTGCAGCCCCGACCCGCGACGGAGGAGCCGGCGCCCGCCCTGGGCGTCGCCGACCGCACCCTGCGCTGGGCGCCGGGGGACGCGACCTACGCCGAGATCGAGCTGCTGGCCGACGATGGCTGCGCCCCCACGCGCACCTGGCGCGTGTTCGCCCCGGCCGCGCCCGGGCGCCTCACCCTGCCGCGGATCGAGGATGACCCGCTGGGCCGGCCGCTGCTGACCGGGCGCGTGACGCTGCACGGCCTGGCCGGCGTGGCGTGGGAGGCGTGGGTGCGGGGCGAGGCGCCGTCGGCGTCGCGCTGGCCGCGGGCGGGGGCGGCGTGGCGGCAGGGCGAGGCGGGGCGCTGGCGCGGCGGTGAGGAGGCCTGCGCCGCCGACGCCCGGCAGGGCGCCTACACCTTCGTGCCCGAGGCGGCCTGCGGCGCGGCCCAGCCGCTCGACGTGGTGGTGGACCGCTGCGGGCGGGTGCTGCCCCTCGACGGCGACGTGGGCCTCTGCCAGGCGCGGCTGCCGGCGGCCCTGGACGACCTGCGGGTGGCCGACGGCGCGCTGGTGCCCGACGGGGGCGCGGCGATGCTCGCGCCGGCCGCCCTGAGCGGCGACTGGTACCGCGTCGAGGTCTGGCGGGAGCTGCGCACCCTCGCCCCCGACGGGGGCCCGGGCACCACGCTGGAGGACCGCGTCCGCATCGACGCGGGCGACGCCGTCGATGGGCCCTACGCGCGGATGGCGCCGACGGGTCACCTGCAGATCGCGACGCGGCGGCTGCAGGTCGACGCCCGCCTCACCGCCTTCGACGGCCAGCGCGTCGCTCTGGCGCTGCCGCCGGACGGCTGCGCCCTCGTCCCGGGGGCTGAGGCCCGGCTGGACGGGGAGGCGCTGACGGTTACCCTCTGGCGCCCCCAGGGCCCCACGCAGGGCGCCCTCTACGAGGTCCAGCTCGGCCGCCGGTGACGGCCTGCCGGGACGAAATCGTGACGAAGTGGTCACGGAACGCAAACGGGGCGTTCGGCTATCGTCTGTGTGGGGTCTCGAAACGGAGGTGCCATGATGCTCGGCTTCTTGAAGACGACCCGTGATCGCTGGCTCGATACGCTGCGCGCCCTCGTCGCCCTCGGCGGCGTCCTCCCCGGTGATGAAGAGCAGGACGTGCTGCAGGCGGCCCAGCGGGCGGCCGAGGTGGTCAAGCCCCGCTTCCGCCAGGCCGGTCGCCAGCCGCTCTCGACGGCCTGCTAGCGCTCGCGCTCGCGGCTCATGCGGCGCACCACCCACGGCCCCGAGAAGAGGCCGTAAGGCGCCTCGCCCTTGCGGTGGTGCACGAGATGGGCGTTGCGCACCAGGCGCAAGTAGCGAAAACGGCTCAGGAATCCCACCGGCAGCCGCCCGTGGATGAGCCCGTCGTGCACGACGATGTACGCCAGCCCGAAGATCGTCATCCCCACCCCGACGCCGTAGCCGATCTCGCGGGCCAGCCCCGGCTCGCCGATGCAGCCCCAGACGATGAGCGCCATGGCGATGGGCGCGTGCGTCACCGACAGGATGTCGTTGCGCTCCCACTTGCCCTGGGGTGCATGATGGGAGGCGTGCAGGAACCAGAGGGCCCGATGCCAGACGCGGCCGTGCAGCACCGCCGACCACAGCTCCATGAAGAGGATCACGGGCACGCCCACGGCGATCCACGTCAGGACCTTGGCGCTCGTCTCCATCACCTGCCTCCCGAGGGGCCGTGATCCCGGCCCGCAAGACCCGCCGCTTCTCCGCCTGGTTCACGACCCAGGCCGAGAAGCGCATGCGCCGGACGTTCGCGGCGGTGCGCGTGCGGGGGCTCGAGCACCTGCGCGCGGCCCTGACCGGGGCGCCCGTCATCCTCGTCTCCAACCATACCAGCTGGTGGGATCCGCTCGTCTGCCTGCTCGTCGCCAACCGCCTGGTCGGGAGCGACGCCTACGCCATGATGGACGCCGCGAACCTGCGGCGGCTGCCGTTCTTCGCGCGGGTCGGGGCCTTCGGCGTCGACCGCAGCGAGGCGGGGCTCGCGGCGGAGTCGCTGGCCTACGCCACCGATTTGCTCGACCGGCCGGGGCGCCTGGTGTGGATCTTCGCCCAGGGGGACGAGCGCCCCATCAACCAGCGGCCGCTGGGGTTCAAGCGCGGGGCCGCCGTGGTGGCGGACCGGGTGCCGGCGGCGGTGGTCGTGCCGCTGGCGATCCGCTACGTCTTCGCCGAGCGCGAGCAGCCGTACCTGTACCTGGCCTTCGGCCCGCCCTGCGCGGCTTCGGGCGAGGTGGAGGATCGCCGCCTCGCCATGGAGGCCGCCGTCGAGGCCGGCCTGGGCGCCATCGAGGCGCGGCTGGCGGCGCCGGATGACGCGTTCGTCGAGGTGCTGCGCGCCCGACCGCGGCGCCTGGACGCCCTGGCCGAGCGCGCGCTGGCCTGGCTGAACCGGCGGCGCCGGCGCGAGGTGCGTCACGACCGCTCCTGAACGACCTGCAGCCGGCCGCCCGGGCCGATCCGCAGCCGGCGTCCCCGCCACTCCACGTCCCGCGAGGCGAGCGCGCGGCCGAGCGCGGCCCAGGTGACCCACTCGCCCGCGAAGACGTCGCGGGGCAGCGTGGCCAGCCCGCCGGCGACGCGGTTGAACCGACGCCCGGCCACCGCCACGGCCACCCGCGCCCCGAGCGCGAGCCCCGCCGCCGACCAGCCGGCCACGCCCCCCGCGAGCGCGCCCAGGGGCACGAGCAAGGTGGTGGCGCCGAAGAGGAGCGGGTAGCTCAGCAAGAGGGCCGGCCGCTGGGCGCGGATGACGGCGAGCCAGCGCCCGAAGCGGGCCGTGACCGCCGAGAGCGTCCGGTCGACCGGCAGGGCCCGGACGGGCGCGAAGCAGGGGGTGGTGTGGTAGCCCGCGACGCGCAACCGGCGGGCGATCTCCATGTCCTCGCCCAGGCAGTCCCCGAGGCCGGCGAAGCCCCCGGCCACCCGCATGGCGCGGGCGCGCACGGCGAAGAGCTTGCCGACGAGGCCGGCGGGGTCGAGCGTGGCCAGCAGCGTGAAGCTGTGCAGCGACGCGCCCAGGAAGGCCGCGGAGGCGTGGTCGCCGGGCGTGCGGCCGCCGTGCTCGGCGGGGGGCGCCCAGGTGGCGCCGCAGCCCACGTCGTGCAGGGGGGCGAGCAGGGAATCCAGAGGGAAATCAGCCAGATCCACGTCGCTGTCGGCGCAGACCAGGGCCTCGTCGTCCCGGGCGTCCGCGAGCCAGGCCACGAGCTGGGCGGCCTTGCGGTTGGGGGCGTCGCCGGGATCGATCACGCGGATCTCGACGGCCACCCCTGCCGCCGCGAGGCGGGCAGCCGCTTCGCGCAGGGCAGGGAGGGCGGCGTCATCGGCGCTGGCGACGGAGAAGCCGACGCGCGGCGCCGAGGCCGTCGGGGGCAGCGTCGCCAGCCGGTCGGCCAGGCCGGGCTCGGCGCCCGCGCAGGGGCGGACCAGCAGGCAGGGCAGGGGGGCCGGGGTCGGCGGCCGGCGGCGGGCGCGCCGGGCGATGGCCACCCCGGAGGTGGCGGCGACGATGACGGCCCAGGCCAGGAGCAGCGCGCCGATCACCCGAAGCCACCCCGCATGCGGAACGGCAGGAGGAACCGCACCCAGCCCCGATCGAAGCGATCGAGGTCCAGGGACTCGTGCATGGCGTGGCCGGCGGGGCCCTCGAGCCAGCTCCGGGTGTAGAACGGGGTGTCCTCCAGGACGGCGCGCACGGTGACGGGGCCGGCGGCCCGGGCCTGGCCCTGCACGCCCCAGCGGCCGCGGGGCAGCGGCGTCACCTCGGCGGGATCCACGGGCGTGACGCTGCCGTCGGCGCCGAACCGGGCCCCGAAGCGGGGGGCCGGGCCGTCGCGCTCCACGGCGTCGTAGACCACCTCGGTGGCCTCGGCGTGGCTGGCGCGGGCCCAGTCCCAGGCGCGGAAGCTCTGCTCCAGCGGCCCCGCGCCGTGGTTCATGTCGTGGTAGGCCAGCCCGGTGAAGCGGACGTCGGGGCGCTGGAGCGTCACCTCGGCCGTCGCGACGGGGGCCACCGGCCACCAGTGGTGCAGGCCCGCGGCGTCGAGGCGGTGGTGCAGGCCCGGGCGGGCCGTCGGGCGCAGCCGCACCTCGCCCGCGATGCGCCCGGGGAACGGGGCCGTGCGCTCGCTGAGGCGGGCGACGAGGTCATCGCCGTCCCAGGTGAGCGTCGAGGCGCCCAGGGTGAGCTGGCCGGCGTCCCGGACCACCGCGGCGGGCGGGTGCTCCGTCATGGCCCAGGCCCGGACGGGGCCGTACAGTGCCACGTTGACCGCGCAGAAGTCGAGTGGATCCGCGGGGTTCTGCTTGCGGGCCCGGGCGTACCGCGGGGAGAAGACGTTGCCCAGCAGGAAGATGACGACGAGGCCCTGGCCCGAGGCGGGGTCGAGGACGTCGAGGTACCACCAGGTGTAGCCGTCGAGGGGGACGGCGTCGGCGAAGCCGGGGGGCGTCATGGGGCGTCCGCCAGGGCGGTGGCGGCGGCGAGGCGGCCGCTGAGCGTCGCCATGGGCACCCCGGCTCCCGGGTGCACCTCCCCCCCTGCGAGGTACAGGCCCGGGAGCCGGGTGCGGACGTCGGGGCGCGCCAGCGACGCGCGCCAGCCATGGGTGGGGGGGCCGTAGAGGCCACCGCCCGTGCCCCGGAACCGGTCGGCGAAGTCGGCGGGCGTGGTCAGGCGGCGGTCCTCGACGTCGAGGCGCAGGCCCGCCCGGGCGAGCGTCGCCTCGGCCGTCTGCCACGCCACGTCGATCTGCGCGGCGTCCGCCGCCGTATCGCCTGTCGGGGGCGCGTTGATCAGGATGAACAGCCGCTCGGCGCCGACCGGAACGGGCTGGAACCCGTCGCGGTCCTGGGCGCAGACGTATACCGTGGGATCCGAGGGGTACCGGCTCTGCCCGAACAGGGCAGCGAACTCGGCCGGGTAGTCGGGGGAGAAGAAGACGTTGTGGAAGGCCAGCGGGAAGCCGTCGGCCCGGGCGACCGCGCAGGCCGTCAGGGCGGAGAGCGAGCGGGCCGGCGCGCCCGGCGCCGCCCGCCGGGCCGTGGGGCCCAGGTGATCGCCCGCCAGCATCCCCTGGCCGGCGTTGACGACCACGACGTCGGCGGTCAGCTCTTCGCCGGACGCGAGGCGGACGCCAGTGGCCCGGCGATCCCCGAGGACGGCGGCCGCGTCCTCGCCGAAGCGCAGGTCGACGCCGAGCGAGGTGGCCAGGCCGGCCACGGCGTCGGCCAGGGCGCCGATGCCGCCGTCCACCAGCCACACGCCCTGCTGCTCGACGAAGGCGATGAGGTTGAGCGTGGCCGGGGCGAGGAAGGGCGACGAGCCGCAGTAGGTGGCGTAGCGGCCGAAGAGCTGCTGCAGGCGCGGGTCGCGGAAGCGCTTGCCGAGGGCCGCCCACATGGTGCGGAAGCTGTCGATGCGGCGCAGGGAGCCGAAGAGGCCCACCCCGCGGGCGGCGATGAGGCTGGCCACGGTGGGGCGGGGCCCATGGATGAACGGACCCTCGACCTCGCCATGGATGACGGCGGCCTGGGCCAGGAAGGCCTCCCAGGCGCGGGCCTCGGCCGGCCCGGCGAAGGCGGCGATGGCGTCGGCGGTGCGGGCGCGATCGGCGAAGAGGTCGAGGCGGCTGCCATCGGGCCAGGCGTGGCGGGCCAGCAGCTCGGCGGGGCGCGTGGTGACGGCGGCGTCGAAGTCGGCCCCGGCGTCCTGGAACAAGGCCTCGAAGACGGCGCGCATGGTGAAGACGGTGGGCCCGGCGTCGAAGGCGCGCCCGGCCACCACCTCGCGGCGGACCTTGCCGCCCGCGCGCCCTTCGCGCTCGACGACGGTGACGGCGTAGCCCCCGCGGGCCAGGTCGCACGCGGCCGCGAGCCCGCCCATGCCGGCCCCGACCACCACCGCTCGTCGGCGTCGCTCCATCGGCACGCAACCTACCCGCCCCCTCGCGCATTTGTCCAGGGTGCGTGGATGGTTTGTTTGGATGTTGACAAGGTTTGTTCGCCCCCGTCAGGATGAGGTCATGAACGCGAGCACTCGAATCGAGAACGCCCTCCGGTCCGCCCTCGCCCTCGGCGAAGGCGCAGGTCGCCCCCCGCGCCTGTCGGCCGCGCTGCACCACGCCGTCTTCCCGGCGGGGGGGCGGGTGCGGCCTCAGCTCGCGCTCGCGGTGGCCCGGGCCTGCGGGGACTCGGAGCCGGCCCTCGTGGACGCCTGCGCCGTCGCCGTCGAGCTGTGCCACTGCGCGTCCCTCGTCCACGACGACCTGCCGTGCTTCGACGACGCCGACCACCGCCGCGGCATGGCCACGGTGCACCGCGCGTTCGGCGAGGGGCTGGCGGTGCTGGTGGGCGATGGGCTCATCGCGCTGGCGTTTGAGGTCATCGCCCGGGCGCCCACGCTGCACCCGGAGCGGCTCGGGGCCATCGTCCGCACCCTCGCCCAGAGCATCGGGGCGGGGCGGGGGCTCGTCGCCGGGCAGGCCTGGGAGCAGGAGGACGTCGTCTCCATCGGCCGCTACCACCGCGCCAAGACAGGCGCGCTGTTCGAGGCGGCCGCCGTGATGGCCGCCACCGCCTGCGGCCACGACGCGGGCCCCTGGCGGCGCGTGGCGGCGGCCATCGGCGAGGCCTACCAGGTCGCGGACGACCTGGCCGACATCCTCGGCGGGGCCCGCGACCTGGGCAAGCCGGTGGGCCAGGATCTCACCCATGACCGCCCGAGCGCCGTGCGCTCGCTGGGCATCGAGGGGGCCTTCGCCCGCATCGAGGCGCTGCGGGGCGAGGCGGAGGCTGCCTTGCCGGAGTGCGCGGGCCGCGGCCACCTGATCGAGTGGCTGGGTCGGGTGGTGGAGCGCCTGCTGCCGGCCGCCCAGCGCCCGGCGCGGGCGGCGAACTGGGCCTGACCTCGATGGGCCTCATCCCTGTCGGCATCTCGCGCTGCCTGCTGGGGGAGCCTGTCCGGCACGACGGCGGCCACGCCCGGTGGCGCGACGACGGCCTGGCCGCCCACCTGCGCTTCGTGCCCACCTGCCCCGAGGTCGAGGCCGGCATGCCAACGCCCCGGGAGGCCGTGCGCCTCGTCCGCATCGGGGAGCAGGCGCCCCGGATGGTGGGGCGGCAGAGCGGCGCCGACTGGACGTCGGCGGTGGCGGGCATGGCCGAGGCCCGCATCGCCGCCCTGCGCGCCGCCGGCATCCGCGGCTTCATCTTCAAGAGCCAGTCGCCGTCCTGCGGGATGGAGCGGGTGAAGGTCTATCGCGAGACCGGCTACGGCCATAAGGACGGCGTGGGCCTCTTCGCCGCCGCCCTCATGGCCGCCTGGCCGGAGTTGCCCTGCGAGGAGGAGGGCCGCCTGCTCGACCCCGCGCTGCGGCAGGCCTTCGCGGCGCGCCTCTGGGTCTTCGACGCCTGGCGGACGCTGCGAGAGGGCGAGCCCACCGTGGCGGCGCTCATGGACTTCCACAGCCGCCACAAGCTGCTGCTCATGACCCACTCGCCGGCCGACGCGCGCGCCCTGGGGCGCCTCGTCGCCGAGACGACGCCCCTGGAAGAGCGCCTCGCGCGCTACGAGCCGCTGCTCATGAGCACGCTCGCGCGGCGCGCGACCCGGGGCCGCCACGTCAACGTCATGGAGCACCTGGCGGGCTTCGCTAGCGACACGCTCGACGCCGCCGACAAGGGGGAGCTGGCGGGCGTGATCGGGGCCTTCCGGCGCGGCGAGGTGCCCCTGGAGGTGCCGCTGACGCTGCTGCGCCACCACCTGCGCCGCCGCAAGGCGGCCTGGGCCCTCGCGCAGGTCTACCTGCAGCCCTTCCCGGCCGAGCTGGGCCTGCGCAGCGCCATCATCGCCTGACTTGACCCTCGGCGGGCCGGGCGGCCACCCTGCGCCGATGAGCCTGCCCATCCACGCCCTGCGCGCGGCCTTCGACGCGGCCCTGGCGGCGGGGCCCGTCGTGGTGTCCGCGCCCACCGGCTCGGGGAAGTCGACGGAGATCCCGCGCTGGTGCCTGGGGCGGGGGCGGGTGCTCGTCGTCGAGCCCCGCCGCGTCGCCTGCCGCAGCCTGGCCGAGCGGGTGGCCGAGCTGGAGGGCGCCGCGCTCGGGGGCCTCGTCGGCTACCGCGTCCGCGATGACGACCGCAGCAGCGCGGCGACGCGGCTGCTCTTCGCGACGCCGGGCGTCGTCCTGCGGATGCTGGCCGCCGACGCGCTGGCGGGCTGGGACACCGTCGTCCTGGACGAGCTGCACGAGCGCACGCTGGACGTCGACCTGCTGCTGGCCCTCTGCCGCGCGCGGGTGCGCGGCCGGCTGGTGGCGATGTCGGCGACGCTGGACGACGAGGCCGTGGCGGCCTTCCTGGGGGGCGTGGCCCTCCGGGGCGAGGGCCGGACGTTCCCCGTCGAGCACCGATACCTCAGTGATGACGCCAGGTTGCCGGACGCGGGCGACCTGCCGGCGCGGGTGGCGGCGGCCCTCGACCGGGCGGCGCACCCGGGGGACGTGCTCGTCTTCCTGCCGGGCAAGGCCGAGATCCTGCGCGTCGAGCAGAGCCTGCGGCGGGCCGACCTGTCCATCGTGCCGCTGCACGGCGGCCTGAGCCTGGACGAGCAGCGGGCGGCCTTCCGGCCGACGCCCCACCGCAAGGTCGTGCTGGCCACCAACGTGGCCGAGACGTCCATCACGCTGCCGGGCATCGGCGTCGTCATCGACGCCGGGCTCGTCCGGCGGACGCGCTACCACGACGGCCGCGGCTACCTGACGCTGCTGCCCGTGGCCGCGGACCAGGCCGACCAGCGCGCCGGCCGCGCGGGGCGCACGGGGCCGGGGCTCTGCCTGCGGCTCTGGGGGGCGCGGGCCCGCCTCGACGCCCGCACCCCGCCCGAGGTGCACCGCGAGTCCCTGGTGCCGCTGGTGCTGGCGTCCGCGGCCTGCGGGGCCCGCGTCGACGACCTGCCGTTCCTGGACGCCCCGCGCGCCTACGCCCTCGACGCGGCCCGCGACGAGCTCGCGGCCCTGGGCGCCCTGGCGGGCGACGCCCTCACCGAGCGGGGCCGTGCGCTGTTCCAGCTCCCCCTCGACCCGGGCCACGGGCGCCTGCTGGTGGAGGCCGAGGGCACCCCCGTCCTCGCCGACATGGTGGATCTGGTGGCGGCGCTGACGGTGGACCGGCCCCTCTTCGCCGCTGGCCCGCCGCCGGCCGATCCCGCGGACGATCTGCGCGAGCAGGGGTGCGACGTGGTGGCGGCCATCCGGGCCGTGCGGGAGGGCGAGCCGGCCCGGCACGGGCTGCGGGCGTTCACGCTGCACGAGGCGCGGCAGAACGCGCGCCGGCTGCGGCGGATGTTCGGGCTGCCCGAGCGGCCGACGCCGGCGCCGGTCGACCGCCGCGCCCTGGCGCTGGTCGCCATGGCGGCCGACCACCGCGTGGCCCATGTGGCCCGCCACCGCAAGCGCGCCGTGGCCTGGAGCAACGGGGGCACCGAGCTCGCGCTGGGCCGCGACAGCGCCCTGGCGCCCGTCCTGGAGACGCCGGCCGGCGCGAAGATCGAGGCGGCCCTCATCCTGCACAGCCGCGCCCTCGGCCGCGACGCCCGGCAGACCGAGATCGTGGCCACCTGCGCCATGCCGGTGCCGCTCGCCTGGCTGCTGGCCGGCGGCGTGGGCCGGGAGCGCGTGGGGCCCCTCCGCCGGGAGCGCGACGCCCTGGTGGCCGAGGTCGAGGTGGTGCACGCCGGGCGGGTGCTGGGCACCCGGGAGGCCGTGCCGACGGGGGCGCTGGCCCGCGAGGCCCTGGCGCGGTTCTTCCTGGAGGGCCGCCTGTGGCGCGAGGCGCGGGCCATGGCCGAGGAGCGCCTGGACGCCTGGGCCCTCCACCGCCAGCTCGAGCCGGGCGGCCCGGCCCTCCCGCCGCTGGCCGACTGGGTGCTGGCCCGGCTCGAGGCCCTGGGCTTCGAGAGCGGGGCCGACCTGGCGCTGCTCTCCCCTGACGATCTGCTGCCCGACGACCTGCCGGCGGACGTCCGCGAGCGGCTGGATCGGCTGTATCCGCGGCGGCTCGACATCGCCGATGGCGTCTACCGGGTGGTCTACGACGTGGCGCGCCGGGACGTGCTGCTCGACAAGATCGGGGGCCAGCGCAAGGAGCCCCCACGCCTGGCGTGGCTGCCCGCGTTCGCGGGCTTCCGCGTGCGCGTCCGGCACAAGAACCAGGAGTGGACGCTGCGGGAGCGGCGGTAGGGCAGGCGCCCGGAAAGGCGCCTGTTTTCAGGGGGTTGTCGGGGGAGTCAGGCCCGGCGGCGGCGGCGCAGGGCCACCAGCAGGCCGAGGCCGAGCAGCCAGGCCGCCGGGGCGCCGGGCTGGCCGGGCGCCGCGGTGCAGTCGTCGTTGCTGCTGCCGCTGGCGTCGCTCTCGC
>JACKDP010000002.1:0-505000 GCA_020633435.1 Myxococcales bacterium
CGGTTCACGAAGCTGCCGGCGCAGTTGGTCTCCATGAAGTCGCAGTAGACCTCGCAGAGGTCACCGCAGACGCCGCCGCCCTCGGGCATGGCGTGGGGGCAGTGCAGGGCGCCGTCGGCGGCGGCGGGGAAGCTGGCGTGGTAGGTGCGGCACTGCAGCGAGTTGCCGGTGGTGGCGTTCGGGGCGCCGTCGATGGGCATGGCGCCGCAGGCGGCCATGCAGGCGGCGTCGTCCACGTAGAAGCCGCCGCAGTTCTGGGCCATCAGGCCGCAGTACACCTCGCAGTAGTCGCCGCAGACGCCGCCACCCTCGGCGGCGGCGTGGGGGCAGTGCAGGGCGCCATCGGCCGCGGCGGGGAAGCTGGCGTGGTAGATGCGGCACTGGACGCTGTTGCCATCCGTGGCGCCGACGGCCCCGTCGGTGCGGAGCTGGCTGCAGGCGCTCATGCAGGTGCCGCGGTCGGGGTAGGTGCCCGCGCACTGGGCGTCCATGTGGTCGCAGTAGACCTCGCAGAGGTCGCCGCAGACGCCGCCGCCCTCGGCCGCCGCGTGGGGGCAGTGCAGGGCGCCGTCCGTGCTGGCCGGGTAGCCGGCGTGGTAGATGCGGCACTGGATGCTGTTGCCATCGGTGGCGCCGACGTCACCGCCGGTGGGGATGACGCTGCAGGCGCTCATGCAGGCGTCGCGGTCGGCGTAGGTGCCGGCGCAGTTCGCCTCCATCTCGTCGCAGTAGACCTCGCAGTAGTCGCCGCAGACGCCGCCGCCCTCGGCCGCCGCGTGGGGGCAGTGCAGCGCGGCGTCCATCATGGCGGGGGCGCCGCTATGGTAGATGCGGCACTGCAGGGAGTTGCCGTCCGTGTCGCCCGCGTTGCCGTCCGTCGGGAACTGGGCGCAGGCCTGCATGCAGGCCTCGTTGTCGGCATAGATGTCGGGGCAGTTGCTCTCCATCTGCAGGCAGTAGGCCTCGCAGGTCTGCTCGCCGCCGCCACCGCCGGCGCCGCCCATGCCACCCGCGCCGCCCATGCCGCCCGCGCCACCCTGGCCACCGGCGCCGCCCATGCCACCAGCGCCACCCGCGCCGCCCATGCCACCAGCGCCGCCCGCGCCGCCCATGCCACCGGCGCCGCCCGCGCCGCCCATGCCGCCATCGGCCTGGCCACCGGCGCCGCCGGCACCACCGCCGCCGTCATCGTCGTCACAGCCAGCGATCACCAGCGGCAGCGCCACGAGCACGGCGGCCCAGGGCCGCATCCATCCCGACATTCCCATGATCAGTGTCCCCCCGGACTTGCAGTGAGGCGCCATTCAACCGGAACTGGCGCGTGAAGGCCAGTTCCCGTACGCGTCGGGGGGGCGGGTGGATCGGCGGGCCCGGCGGGCCCGGGCGCTACCGGAAGACCATCAGGGCGAAGAAGGCGGTGAGCAGGAGCGCGCCGGCGCCCGCGGTGAGGAGCCACAGGCTGCGGTGGGCGTGCTCGTCGATGCGGCCGATGTCGGTGGGCTCGTTCATGGTGTGTTCTCCCGCGCTCAGAGTGTTGGAACCTGCTCAACAACGACGCCGGCCCCCGGAAAATTTCCCGCGATTTCTGCGGGGGCGGTCCGGCGCGTCGCTCACGGGGTACCAGACCGGCCCGCGCGGGAAAGGTCACACGCCGCGGCGGGGCGCTTGTCGAGGGGGCGCGGGACGGGGATGATGCGCCCCATGAAGCCCGATCTGGCAGCGTGGCGCGCCCTCGTGGAGCGCGACTTGAAGGGGGCGCCGCTCGAGCGCCTGATCCAGCGGACGGACGACGGCGTGGCGGTGCAGCCGCTGTACACCGAGGCGGAGGGGACGCTCCTCGCCGCCCGGGCGCCGGCCGCCCGCCCGCGCCGGCTGACCGCCGCCGCTCACCCGGACGCCGCCGTGCGCGCACGCTGGATCGCCGAGGACCTGGCGCGGGGGGCCGAGGCGGTGCTCCTCGACGCCTCCGACCTCGCGCCGGCCGACCTGGCCACCCTGCTGGCGGCCGTGCCCGCCGGGGTGCCGGTGTCCCTGGCGCACGCCGACGCCGACCTCGCCGCGGCCCTGCTGGCCGCCCGGCCCGACGTGCCGGCCGGGCTGGGGATCTCGCCGTTCGAGGCGGCCGCAGCGGCGGGCCAGCCACCACGCCTGGCGGAGGGCGTCGAGCTGGCCCGCCGGGCGCCCGGCTGGCGCGTCTTCGAGGTGGACGCCCACGCCTGGCACGCCGCGGGCGCGGGCGACGCCCAGCAGATCGCCCTGGCCCTGGCCTCGGGCGTCGGCTGCCTGCGCGCCCTCGACGGCGTGCCCGATCCGGCCGCCCGCCTCGGCTTCACCGTCGCCGTCGGCACGCGCTTCTTCGAGGCCATCGCCACGCTGCGGGCCCTGCGGGCGTGCTGGGCGCGGGTCCTGGAGGTCTCGGGCCTCGCCCCCGCCTTCCACCTGCGCGCCCGCCCGGCCGCCCGCCAGTGGACGCGCCACGAGCCCTTCGTGAACCTGCTGCGCGGCACGGCCATGGCGTTCGCGGCCCAGGTCGGCGGGGCCGATGAGGTGGTGGGCGTCCCCCTGGACGCGGCCCTGGGCCCGGCCGGCGACGTGGGCCGCCGCCTGGCCCGCAACACCCCCCTCATCCTCGACGCCGAGGGCCACCTGGGGCGCGTCGCCGATCCGGCGGGCGGCAGCTTCTTCCTGGAGACGCTGACGGCCGAGATCGCCGAGCGGGCCTGGGCCGGGTTCCAGGCCATCGAGGCCCAGGGTGGCCTCGCGGCGGCGCTGGCCGCGGGCACCGTGCAGGCGGGGCTGGCCGAGATCAGCGCCCAGCGGGCCCGCCGCATCGCGCGGCGGCAGCAGGGGGTGGTGGGGGTGACGGCCTACCCCGTCATCGAGCCGCCGCCCGAGGCCGCCGCCCCGAGCGCCCCCCAGGCCACCGAGGCGCCGGCCTTCGAGCCCCTCGTCTTTCGACAAGATGTGTCTGATTTCGAGGGGTTGCGGTCGACGGCCGAGGCCCTCGCGCGTGGCGGCGAGCCCGCCCGGGTCGGCCTCGTCCGGCTGGGCCCCCTGGCCCGCCACCTGGCCCGGGCCACGTTCGCGACGCACCTGCTGGCGGCGGGGGGCGTGGACGCCGTGGGCGAGGCAGAGCCGGCGGATCCGGTGGCGGCGTTCGTCGCCTCCGGCGCGACGGTCGCCTGCCTGTGCGGCCACGACGACGACTACGCGACGGACGCGGCGGCGGTGGCGGCGGGGCTGAAGGCCGCCGGGGCCCGTCGGGTCCTGCTGGCCGGCAAGCCGGGCGCGGCCGAGGCCACCTGGCGGGCCGCCGGCGTCGACGACTTCATCTACCTGGGCTGCGACGCCGTCGCCGCGCTGCAGGGCGTGCTCGCCGCCCTGGCCTGAGGCCCGCTACTCCGGCCGATCCTCGTCGTCGGGGGCGTCCAGGGGCGGCAGCTCCTCGGGCATCTCCTCCTCGTCTCCGCCGGGGCCGTCGGGGGGCAGGGGCACCACCTTCACCGACGGCACCGCCAGGGCCGGGCGCACCGGGGCCACGTCGGCGGGCCGCGCCGCCACCGGGGCGATGGGGGCCAGGCCCGGGCGGGGCAGCGCCGGCTCGACCGGCCGGCCCGGCCGCGGATCCACGGGGGCCAGGTCGTCGGGCAGGGGCGGCACGGCGACGGGGTCGTCCTCGTCCGGGGCCTCGCCGGGGGCGTCCTGGCCGAGCTGCTCCATCATGAAGTGGTTGGCGTCCACCTCGCCGCGGTTCGGGGCCTCGACGGTGGGGGCCGTGCCGCGCAGGAAGTACTCCAGGTACTTGTTGGGCGTGCTCGCCGTGGCGCGCAGCCCCGTCACCGGGTCGACCTCCACCGCGTCGATGGTGTCGGGGGCCGGCGTCCAGTCGGGGCCCGTCGTCTCCATCTTCTCCAGGTAGTCGCGCACCACCGGCGCCGCCGCCTTGCCGCCCGTCTCCTTGCGGCCGAGCGTCTGGGGCGTGTCGAAGCCGATCCAGGTGGTGACGACGACGTCGGGCAGCAGGGCCACGAACCAGGTGTCGCGGGCGTCGTTGCTGGTGCCCGTCTTGCCCACGACCGACCGCTTGATGTCCTTGAGGGCCGTGCCCGAGCCGGCCTTGACGACCGAGCGCATGAGGCTGCGCAGCAGCCACGTCACGTCCGCCGGCAGCGTCTGGTCGGGCTGGTCCTCCTGGTCGTTGCGCTGGAGCCGCACGTCGATGAGGCCGTCCGGCCCCTCCACCCGGTCGATGAACCGGGGGGTGCCCGGCTGGCCGTCCACCGCGATGGTGGCGTAGGCGTTGGCCAGCTCGAGGGGGGCGACCTCCGACGAGCCCAGCGCCAGCGTGAGGTTGTCGGCCAGGGGCGAGGTGATGCCGGCGCGGCGGGCGAAGCCCTGCACCGCGCTGACGCCGATCTCGTCGGTGAGCTTGATGGCGACGGTGTTCACCGACCGCGCCAGGGCCGTGCGCAGGTTGATCTCGCCCTTGAACTTCCCGTCGTAGTTCTTGGGCTTCCACCACTTGCCCGGCTGCATCTGCCACGTCTCGGGGGCGTCGAGCATGAGCGTCGCCGGCGTGAACCGCTGGCTCTCCAGGGCCGCCCCGAAGACGAAGGGCTTGAAGGAGCTGCCGGGCTGGCGGCGCGCCTGGGTGGTGCGATCGAACGGGTAGTCGTCGTAGCTCCAGCCGCCGACGAGGGCCAGGACGGCGCGGTCGCGGGGGTCGAGGACCACCATGGCCCCCTGCGGCGCGAACGCGAAGACGGCGTTCATGCGCTCGGGGTGGCGGGGGCCGTCGGCGCGCACGGCGACGAGGTGCACGTCGCCCACGCGGAAGGGGAGGGTGCCCTTCTCGTCCGCGAAGCGGCTGGCGTTGGCCCGCGAGACCAGGGCGGTGCCGACGCCGGTGTCGAAGACGAGGCCCTGGGCGCCGCTCGACATCAGGCGGGCGGGCACCGGGCGCGCGTCGGGCGGGGGCGCCCCGCCGAGGGCCTTGCTGCGCTTCGCCCGCCACCGATCCACCGCCTCGTCGGGCACGTGCTCCACGGCCTTGACGAACTTCTGCCGCCCGTCGATGGCCCGCAGCCCGTCGCGCAGGGCCACCAGCGCCGCCGCCTGGCGGGCCGGATCGAGGGAGGTGTAGACGCGCAGGCCCCCGGTGTAGAGGGCCTCCTCGCCCAGGGCGTCGATGATCTGCCGCTTCACCAGGTTGACGAACCACATGGCGTCGTCGACGCGCTCGACAGGCAGCTCGGCCAGGGGGATGCCCTGCTTGCGCACCGCGGCGGCCGTCTCGGGGGTGATGAAGCCGTTTTTCTCCATCTGATCGAGCACATAGGCGCGCCGGGTGATGGCGGCGTCGTAGTGCTTGCGGGGGGAGTGGCGCTCCGGGGACTGGATGATGCCGGCCAGCGTCGCCGCCTCGTTCACGTCGAGGGCGGAGGCGTCCTTGCCGAAGTAGTAGCGCGCCGCCTCCTGTACCCCGTAGCGGCCATGCCCCAGGTAGATGGTGTTCAGGTAGATGGCGAGGATGTCGTCCTTGCTGAGCTTCTGCTCCAGCCGCCGCGTGAGGATGATCTCGCGGGCCTTGCGGCCGAAGGAGCGCTCGTGGGTCAGCACGAGGTTCTTCACGGTCTGCTGGGTGATGGTGGAGCCGGAGCCCGTCACCCGCCCGGCGCGCAGGCTGTTGTAGAGCGCGCGCAGCATGCCGGTGTAGTCGAGGCCCTCATGCTTGAAGAACTCGGCGTCCTCGGCGGCGAGCACGGCCTGGACGAGGACCTCGGGCATCTTGTCGCGGCCGATGACGGTGCGACGCTCGCTGCCAAAGGTCGCCAGCACGCTGCCATCAGCGGCGAAGACGCGCGAGACCTGGGCGGGCCGGTAGTCCGTCACCCGGTCGAAGTCGGGCAGCCCCTGGCTGAAGTACCAGTAGCCCGCGATGAAGGTGAGGATCCCCAGGAGGAGGCCGGCCACGAAGAGCCGGAGCGCCAGCCGGAGGAGCCGGCGTCGAAGCGACGGCGGGCGCAGCACCGGCCGAACCCTCTTGCTGCTTCTCTTCGCCATGCTCTACTCCTGTTCCCGCACGCCAGGGAGGTACCGGCCGTGGAGATGGAGAAACCCGAGGTCGCCCACTTTCAATTTCGCCTGCGCTGGCGCGGGAAGGTGGGGACGTGCACGGGGCGCTCGCTCAAGACCCCGGAGCACCTGACCTTGCAAGTGCGCATGCAGACCCCCGAGGGCTTCCTGCTCTTCGAGGTGGCCGAGGTCGCCAGCCTGGAGGCCGCCTGGCCCCTGCTGCTCAAGGTCTGCTCCTCGCGCGGCGTCGAGCCGCTGGAGTACCGCACCACCGACGGCGCCCTGGGCGCCTGGGCCCTCGTGCCGGGCGTGACGCTGGCGGCCCCGGGCGGGTGAGCCGCTTCGGCTCGGTTCTGCGCTCATGGGGCCATCCATACCAGGGTTGGCGGCGAGGTGCGAAATCACCGCGCCGACGCCATCCGCCCACGCCACCCGTGGTGGCCATCGCACGCCCATGCGCCAGGACGCGAGACATTGACGCGTTTTCGGGGCAACATGGGCCTTCGAAACCGCAACGTGCCGACCCGGCTCGACCGGGGACGCAACTCCTGGAGGGGCGATGACGGTCATCTGCCCGAAGTGTGACGCGAGCTACGACGTCGGCGCTCGCATCCCACCCGGCGGCCTGCAGATCAAGTGCCCGAAGTGTCTGCACACCTTCAACGCCGCTGCGCAGGGCCCGGGCGCTGCGCCGGGCGGGCCGCCCCCACCTCCGGGGGGCGCCATCATCGCCCCGCCGCCGCCGCCGGGCGTGCTGGCCCCGCCGCTGCCCCGGGCGTGCTGGCCCTGCCGCCGCCGCCGGCGCGCTGGCCCCCGCCGCCGCTGCCGAGCGTGCTGGCCCCGCCATTCCGCCGCCTCGCCCGCGTCCCTGGCCCGCACCGCCGCCCGCAGTCCCTGGCCCCGCCGCCGCCGCCCGCGGTCCTGGCCCCGCCGCCGCCGGACGAGGCCCCCGACTTCGACTTCGGGCCGACCTCCGATCCGCCGCCCCGGGCCCAGGAGCCGCTGCTGGCCCCGCCCCGCGTCGCGATGCGCGGTCGCTCGGTGGCCGAGAGCGTGCCGCCTCCTCCGCCGTCCATGCCCCCCGAGGACTCCCTCGCGGTGGATCTGCTCGACGAGATCGAGGACATCGACGAGCTGGACGGGCAGTCGACGCTGGCCCAGTCGGGCACCATCTGGCTGCGCGACGCCCAGGGCAAGGTCTCGGGCCCCTTCGACGCGGGCACCCTGTCCACCCGCGCCTCCACGGGCACGCTGGCCGGGACGGAGGAGGCCTCCCTCGATCAGCGCACCTGGGTGCCCATCCGCAGCTTCCCGGGCATCGGCGAGCTCCTGCCGCCGCCGCGCCGTGGGGCGCCGCCCATGCAGCGGGAGGCCCCGCCCGGGGTCGTCGCCCCGCCCTCCGATGGCGTGGACGACTTCGACTTCAGCTTCGGCGTCGAGCCGGCGGCCGGGGCCGGCGACGGGGAGGACTTCGACTTCTCCTTCGGCGATCCCGACGCTGCCCAGCGGCTCGCCGACCAGCAGGCGGGCCTGGACAACCTGTTCGACGACCTGCCGGTGCCCAAGCCGCAGACGGGCCGCCGGCCCCTGACGGACGTGGGCGATCTGCCGGCCCCCAAGGAGTTCTCCGACCTGCCCGGGCCGCGTCGGCCCGGCGCCGGCCTGGACGATCTGCCCGCGCCGAAGCGCGACGCCGCCCCCGAGATCGCCGACCTGCCCGGGCCGCGCTCGTTCTCCAACCTGCCGGCTCCCAAGGGGATTTCGGATCTGCCGGGGCCGCGGGGCGTGTCGGATCTGCCGGGGCTGCGGGGGGTGTCGGACCTGCCCGGGCCGCGGGGCGTCTCGGATCTGCCGGGGCCGCGGGGCGTCTCGGATCTGCCGGGCCCGCGGGGCATCGCCGATCTGCCGGGGCCGGTCTCGTCGTCCCATGGCGACGAGATCCTCGATCTGCCGGGCATCAGCGATCTGCCCGGCGTGGGTGGCCTGCCCAGCGGTGATCGGCGGGGCCTGACGGATCTGCCCGGGGTGGGCGGGCTGCCGGCCGCTGGCCAGAGCAACCTGCCCGGCGTGGGCGGGCTGCCGGGGGTCTCGGGCCTGCCGGGGGTCTCGGGCCTGCCGGGGGTCACGGGCCTGCCGGGGGTCACGGGCCTGCCGGGGGTCACGGGCCTGCCGGGGCTGGGGGAGGGGCTGGAGGCGCCGGTCGGTCCGGCGCTGGGCCTCGACGCCCCGGCCGGCGCCCTGGAGCTCGACACGAGCAAGGGCGGCAAGGCGGGCAAGGCGGCCAAGGCCGGGAAGGCCGAGCCGGGCGCGCCGGGTGAGGCCCGGGCCGGCTCGCGCCGCGGCCTGCTCATCGGCGGTGGCGTGGCGGTGGCGGCGGTGGTGGCCGTCGGGGCGATGTTCGCCCTCGACATGGGGCCGTTCGCCCCCAGCACCGACGCCCCGGTGACGACGCGGCGCGTCCGCCCGCCCGTCGTGAAGGCGCCCGACACGACGCCGCCGGTGGCCGTGGTGACGGACGCCGCCCCCGATCCCGACGGGATCCTCACGCCGAAGCCCGCGACGCTGGCCGAGGCGGGGGGCTTCCAGGCGGCCATCGGGCCCCTGGCGGCGAAGAAGGACGAGCTGCCGCCGGCCGACGGCGCGCGCCTCGCCTGGCTGTACGCGACGGGCGCCCTGGAGGGGGGCGATCCGGGCTGGTCCCAGGACGCCCAGGCCATGATGGTCAAGCTGGGCGAGGCCCCCGAGGCGGCCGCGGCCGCCCAGGCGACGGCCCTCGCGGCGGGCGCCGAGGGCAGCGTCGCCCAGGTGAAGGCGTGGGCGGCTTCGCAGAAGAAGAACGCCCAGGCCAGCTACCTGCTCGGGCACGCCCTCCTCAAGGAGGGCGACCTGGCGGCGGCCCGGACGGCCTTCGCCGCGGCGGCGACGCTGGATCCGACGCTGCTGCCGGCCCGGGTGCGCGAGGCCCAGGCGGCCCTGCGCGCCGGCGAGGTGGACAAGGCGAAGGCGCAGCTCGACGCGCTCTACACCGAGGCCCCCGGGGCGCCGGCGGTGAACATCGCCCTGGCCAACCTGGCCCTGCAGGCGAAGGCCCCGAGCCGCGCCCAGAAGCTGGCGCAGCAGGTGCTCGACCTGGAGGCGGGCCGGGCGTCGCCCCAGGCGCGCTCCGAGGCGTACGTGCTGCTGGCCCGGGCGGCCCTCGCCGGGGACGGCCGGGCGGACGCCTACAAGCACCTCGACGAGGCGGTGAAGGCCTGGCCCGAGAACGCCGAGGCCATCCACCTCATCAGCGAGCTGCACCAGCAGGACAAGGCCTGGGACAAGGCGCTGGAGCAGTTCGAGCTGCTGGCGTCCGGGGGGGCGGAGAGCCCTGCCCTGACGCTGGAGATCGTCCGCTGCGAGGAGGCCCTGGGCCGCAAGGACAAGGCCGTGGAGACGCTGACCGCCGGCGTGGGCAAGTTCCCGACGTCGGCGCTGCTGCTCACGGCCCAGGGGGATCGGCAGCTCGCCGCCGGCGAGTTCGAGCCCGCGCGCCAGTCCTTCGAGAAGGCCCGCGAGGTGGATCCGGCCTACATGCCCGCCCTGCTGAAGTTCGCGCGCCTGCTCGAGCGGCAGACGAAGGTGGGCGAGGCCATCCAGTACATCGAGGCGGCCATCGCCCAGTACCCCAAGGCGGCGGAGCTCTACGCCGGCCTCGGCGATCTGCGCATGCGCATCGCCCAGGTGGGCGGCAACGCCGTGGGCCCCCTGGCGGAGGCGCGGGCGGCCTACGAGAAGGCGCTGGCCCTCGATCCCTCGCTGCTCGACGCCCGCCAGCGCCTCGCGGTGGTGCTGCTCGCCCAGGAGAAGCCGGCCGAGGCCCTGGCCCAGCTCGAGCAGCTGGCCGGCCGCCCCGACTTCCGCGGGGTGCTCGACGTGGAGATGGGGCGCGCGAAGCAGGCGCTGGGCCGCGTCGACGACGCCATCGTGCACTACGACGCCGCCCTCGCCCGCGACGGCGAGGACGCCCAGGTCCTGCTGGCGGCGGGCATCGCGCGGTTCACCCGCGGGGAGCTGGCCGAGGCGCGGACGCTGCTGGTCAAGGCCCACGACGCGGATCTGAAGCTGCACGAGGCCCTGTACTACCTGGGCCGCGTCGAGCTGGCCGAGGAGGCCTACGAGGCCGCCGTCCAGCAGTTCAAGCGGGCCCTGGAAGAGGACAAGAAGAACACCCTCTACCACTACTGGCTGGGCATCGCGCTGGAGGATCAGAAGACGCCGGCGGGCGCCCAGGCGGCCCGCAGCGAGTACGATCTGGTGATCGCGGCGGTGGAGGCTGACCCGCGGCTGCTCAACCAGGTCTGCGAGGCCTACTTCCGCCGCGGGCGGATGCGCACCTACCGGCTGGCCGAGTGGGGCGGGGCCAAGGCCGATCTGGAGAAGGCGCTGACGTGCGGAGCCGACGGCCCCGAGGTGCACCTGGCCCTGGGGCGCATCACCGAGAGCGCCGGCCAGCCCGAGCAGGCCCTCAAGCACTACCAGAACGCCATGGCGCGGGATCCGAAGTTCGCGCCGGCCTACGCCGCGGCGGCGGTGGTGACGCTGAACCTGGGCCGCAGCCGGCCCCAGGCCATCAGCTGGCTGGAGCAGGCCGCGAAGCTCGACGACCAGTTCGCCGAGCCCCACTACCGCCTCTGCGCCCTCCAGAAGGAGCAGAACCGGGCCCGCGCGCGCATGCACTGCGAGAAGTACCTGGCCCTCGCCCCCGAGGGCGACTGGGCCAGCGACGCCCGCGACCTCCTGCGGAGCTTGAAGTAGCCCCGAAGCCGCGGTAGACAGGCGGCCCATCGGGAGGCCGCCATGCTCGACATCCGGCAGATCGCTCAAGACCCTGAACGCTTCCGCGCCGCCCTCGCCCGCCGGGGCCCGGCGGTGGAGGCCCTCGACGCCGTCATCGCCCTCGACGTGGAGCGCCGGCAGCTCATCGTGCGCGCCGACACCCTGCGCCACGAGAAGAGCGAGGCCGAGAAGGCCATGCGCACGGCCGACAAGTCGAGCGAGGCCTTCGCCGGCTTCCGGGATCGCATGCGCCAGATTGGCGAAGAGATCCGAGGGGTTGCGGACCGCCAGCGGGACGTGGACGCGGCCATGAACGATGGCCTGATGCGCATCCCGAACATCCCCGACGACGCCGTGCCCGACGGCCGCAGCAGCGACGACAACGTCGTCCTGCGGACCTGGGGCGAGAAGCCGGTCTTCGACTTCGAGCCGAAGGAGCACTGGGCCATCGGCGAGGCCCTGGGCCTGCTGGACTTCGAGCGGGCCGCCAAGATCACCGGCGCCCGGTTCACCGTCTACAAGGGCCTGCTGGCGCGGCTGGAGCGGGCGCTGGCCAGCTTCATGCTCGACCTGCACACCCAGCAGCACGGCTACACCGAGGTGCTGCCGCCCTTCCTGGTCAACCACGACTCCATGCGCGGCACCGGCCAGTTCCCCAAGTTCGAGGAGGACGCCTTCCACGTGGACGACGGCCTCGTGCTGGTGCCCACGGCGGAGGTGCCCGTCACCAACCTCCACCGCGACGAGATCCTGGAGGAGGTGCCCGTCCGCTACACCGCCTTCACGCCGTGCTTCCGGCGCGAGGCGGGGGGCTACGGCCGCGACACGCGGGGCCTCATCCGCCAGCACCAGTTCCAGAAGGTGGAGCTGGTGCAGTTCGTGGCGCCCGAGGACAGCGACGCGGCGCACGAGGCGCTGACGGGCCACGCCGAGGCGGTGCTGCAGGCCCTCGGGCTGCACTACCGCGTGGTCGATCTCTGCGTCGGGGATCTGGGCGCGAACGCCGCCCGCACCTTCGACCTGGAGGTCTGGCTGCCCGGCCAGAACACCTACCGCGAGATCAGCTCCTGCTCGAACTTCCGCGACTTCCAGGCGCGCCGGGCCCGCATCCGGCACCGGCCGGCGGACACCCGCAAGCCCCAGCTCGTCCACACGCTCAACGGCTCCGGCCTGGCGGTGGGGCGGACGGTGGTGGCGGTGCTGGAGAACGGCCAGCAGGCCGACGGCACGGTGCTGATTCCGCCGGCCCTGCGCCCTTACCTCGGGGGTCTCGAACGAATCGCTTGACGGCGGTTCTTTTTTTCCCTACAAACCGTCTTCCCGGGCCCGGACACCGTGAGGTGGCGGCCCAGCTCTTTCACAGTGGGGGCCATTTCCAGGGAGGAGTGGCCGAGTGGTTTAAGGCGGCGGTCTTGAAAACCGTTGCAGGGCTTCCTGCCGTGGGTTCGAATCCTACCTCCTCCGCCACACCCCGCTGCGCTCGTTGACATTGCCGGACCCGAACGCGAAAACGACAAGCGGCGGGTCGTCATGGGAGGCTCCCTTGGAGAGATGGCCGAGTGGCTGAAGGCGCGCCCCTGCTAAGGGCGTAAGGGGGAAACTCCTTCGAGGGTTCGAATCCCTCTCTCTCCGCCAGAAGGCTCCCAAGAACCCCTGAGTGGCCCGCACGGGCGACATCGAGCACTCGTAGCTCAGCTGGATAGAGCATCGGTCTACGGAACCGAGGGTCGCAGGTTCGAATCCTGCCGAGTGCGCTTGGCCCGGCGCGGGGATCCCGCGCCGGGCCTTTCTTTTTCTGGACTCCTCTCAGGACGATGGCCTGGCCTTGAAAGACCATGCCCGGTTCGACGACCACGCCTTGATGGGCATCTGCCTGCTCCTCGCGCGCCGCGCGGCGGCGCTGGGCGAGGTGCCGGTCGGGGCCCTGGTGGTCCTCGACGGCCGCATCATCGGCCGCGGCTACAACCGCCGCGAGCTGGACGCGGATCCGACGGCCCACGCCGAGGTGCTCGCCCTGCGCGAGGCCGCGGCCCATGTGGGCCGCTGGCGCCTGGACGCCGCCACCCTGTACGTCACGCTGGAGCCATGCCCCATGTGCGCCGGAGCCCTGGTCAACGCCCGGGTGGCGCGCCTGGTGTACGGCGCGCCGGACCGCAAGGCCGGCGCGGTGGAGAGCCTCTACGAGGTGGCCTCCGACCCCCGCTTGAATCATCGCGTCGCGCTCACGCGCGGGGTCCGGGCCGAGGAATGTGCGGCAGTGCTCCAGAGCTTCTTCCGGGCGCGTCGGGTCGGTGGCAAACGCCGCTGGCGCGCGGGCCGGATCGTCAGCTCGGGTGCTCGCTATGGAGAGGTGGCCGAGTGGTCGAAGGCGCCTGACTCGAAATCAGGTGTGGGGCAACTCACCGTGGGTTCGAATCCCACCCTCTCCGCCAGTGCCCGCTTGAGCCAGCGCGGCTCGGGCCCCTTCCCGTCGGGAGGGCCCGCTGCCATGATGGCCGTCGAGCGACGAGATCCGCTGTCGCCCCGGGTGCCTGCGCCCGGGGTGGACGATGATGCGGAGAGGTGACCGAGTGGTCGAAGGTGCACGACTGGAAATCGTGTGTGCCCCAAAAGGGTACCGTGGGTTCGAATCCCACCCTCTCCGCCGCGCTCCTGGGCGCTTATGATGACCGGGCCCGGCGACCGAAGACCGTGAACTCCGCCAGGGCCGGAAGGCAGCAACGGTAGCGGCCCCTTCGGGGTGTCGGGTCCGGTCATCGACCTTGACGCGCGGATGCGCCGGCCTCTCTGGAGGCGGGCGCGTCCAGCCAGCAGCAGACCTGACCTCGGGGCGGAACACGTGTCCTACCTGGTACTGGCCCGCAAGTGGCGCCCCACCACCTTCGACGAGGTGGTCGGCCAGGGTCACGTCACCCGCACCCTCAAGAACGCCATCACCACCGGTCGCGTCGCCCACGCGCTGCTCTTCACCGGCAGCCGCGGCGTCGGCAAGACCTCGTGCGCCCGCATCCTGGCCAAGGCCCTCAACTGCGACCAGGGCCCCACGGTCACGCCCTGCGGCGTCTGCACCTCCTGCGTCGAGATCACCGAGGGCCGGTCCGTCGACGTCTTCGAGATCGACGGGGCCAGCAACAACAGCGTCGAGCAGATCCGCGAGATCCGCGAGGCGGTGAAGTTCGTCTCCTCCCGGGGCAAGCGGAAGCTCTACATCATCGACGAGGTGCACATGCTCTCGACGGCGGCCTTCAACGCCCTGTTGAAGACGCTCGAGGAGCCCCCCGCCCACGTCCTCTTCGTCTTCGCGACGACCGAGCCCCACAAGATCCCCGACACCATCGTCTCGCGCTGCCAGCGCTACGACTTCAAGCGCATCCCCGAGCGGGCCATCGTCGACGCCCTCGCCGGCATCACCGAGGCCGAGGGCCTGGCGGTGGAGGCGGCGGCGCTGCACCACATCGCCCGCGAGGCCCAGGGCGGCATGCGCGACAGCCTGTCGCTGCTCGACCAGGTCATCGCGTTCTCCGGCACCCGCATCACCGAGGCCGCCGTGCGCGACGTCCTCGGCATCGCCGATCGCCGCATCCTCACCGATCTGACGGCGGCCGTGCTGGCGGGGGACGGCCAGGGCGCCCTGGCGGTGGTGGACGAGCTCTTCCGGTTCGGCCTCGACCTGCAGAAGTTCGCGGCGGAGTTCGTGCAATTCCTCCGTGATCTCATGGTGATCAAGGTCTGCGCCGAGCCGGCTCGCCTGGTGGATGTGCCCCCGGAGGAGCTGGCCACCTGCGCGCGGCTGGTGGCCGACGTGGCGCCGGCCCGCATCCACCGGCTGTTCAACGCCCTGATGCGCGGCGCCGAGGAGGTGGCGCGCTCGCCCTTCCCCAAGCTCGTCTTCGAGATGACGCTGCTGCGCCTCTGCGAGCAGGGGCCGACGCTGCCCCTCGCCGAGGTGCTGGCCGGGCTGGCCCGGCTGGAGGGGCGGCTCGATCACCCGCTGCCCCCCGACGGCGGCGCTCCGCAGGGCGGTGGGCCGCGCCCGGGCGGCGGATCGCGCAGCGACGTGGGCTCGATGGACGTCGGCAGCGGTGGCCCCCGGGCCGAGGGGCCGGCGACCGTGCCGAGCCGCCCCGGGCCGCCCCCCGAGAGCTCCCTGGCGGGCCCCGCGCCGGAGGCCGCCCCCGTGGCCGGCCCCCCCGTCGAGACGCCGGCCGTGGCGGGCAGCGCCGCCCTGGCCGTGGCCGCCGAGGACGACGATCTGCCCCCCGGCGCCAGCAGCTACACCCGCAAGGCCCGCGGCGTCCTGAGCGCCCTGCAGTGGCCCCGCCCGGCGGAGCGCTCGGCGTTCGACGCCCCGGTGGCGGCCGTGCAGAAGGCCGCGCGCCGCACCCCGCATCTGCGGGTGGTGCCCCCGGTGCCCGAGGACGAGCCCGCGGTGGAGCCCGAGCCGGCCCCCGCGGCCGCGCCGGCCCAGGTGGCCGCGCCGGTGGTCCCGGCGCCCGTGGTCGCCGCGAAGCCCGCGCCGGCGGCCGCCACCGTCGACGAGCCCGATCCCGAGGTCGAGCCCCTCGATCTGGGGGATGGCCGCCCGGCCCTGGCCCATTACGCCCACCTGCTGCGGCATGTGGAGGGCTTCACCCGCTCCCAGCTCCGCAACAACACGTATGTGCAGCGCTTCGAGCCCGGGGTGCTCGAGGTGGCGCTCAACGTCGTCTTCGCGGCCGACATCGACGAGCTGACGGCCGCCCTCGCGGCGGCGGCGGCCCGCGTGCTCGACCGCGTCCCGGACGTGCGCCTGCTGGCGCTCAGCCCGGACAGCGAGGCCCTCTCGGGGGAGACGGTCTACGAGTGGGAGCAGCGCCTGGCGTCGGAAGCGCGCCGGGCTCGAGAGGAAGCCGCCCGCCGCGATCCCGCCGTGCGGGCGGCGATGAGCATCCTCCAGGCGGAGATCTGGAACGTCCGGACGGAGTAGGTGCGACCGGACGTCGCGAACCAAGGAGAGACGATCGATGGCGAAGCCCGGTGGTGGCGGTTACAGCAACATCATGCTCCAGGCCCGGCGGATGCAGGGCCAGATCAAGAACCTGCAGGAGCAGCTCGCCGGCCTCGACTTCGAGGGGACGGCGGGTGGGGGCCTGGTGAAGGTCATCGTGGACGGCCGCCAGAAGATCAAGGCGGTGCACATCCAGCCGGACGCCTTCAACCCGGAGGATCCCGACGAGCTGGGGGACCTGGTGCAGGCGGCGGCCAACATGGCCATCACCAACAGCCAGGAGAACAGCCAGGCCGAGATGAAGAAGATCACCGGCGGCATCCACCTGCCCGGGCTGTTCTGATGGCCGGGCGGCGCTAGCAGGCTCCTCCTTGCAGCGGGCCCGCTCGCGCTCGCCTGGTGCTCGGTCCGCTCACTTCAACCGCCTGCCAGGGGGACGCCGTGGCCGAGGCAGATCCGATTCGCCGGCTCATCCATGCCTTCTCCCGCCTCCCCGGCATCGGCGAGAAGTCCGCGGCACGTCTGGCTTTTTTCGTCCTGGATGCTGAGCCCCACGTCGCCTCGGAGCTGGCGGCGGCCCTCACGGAGGTCCGCGCCCGCATCCGCAAGTGCTCCCTCTGCCAGAACCTCACCGAGCAGGACCCCTGCCGGTTCTGCGCGGACGGGCGCCGCGACGCCGGGCTCATCTGCGTGGTGGAGAACGTCCAGGGGCTGCTGGCCATCGAGCGGACGGGCGAGTTCCGGGGGCGCTACCACGTGCTCCACGGCCGCCTCTCCCCCCTCGACGGCGTGGGCCCCGACCAGATCCACATCCGCGAGCTGCTGGGGCGCCTGGCCGGGGTCACCGAGATCATCGTGGCCACCAGCCCGAGCGTGGAGGGGGAGGCGACGGCCCTCTACATCCAGCGCCTGGCCGGGCCCCTGGGGGTGCGGGTGACCCGCATCGCCAGCGGGGTGCCCATCGGCTCGGAGCTCGAGTACGCCGACCAGGTGACGCTCTCGCGGGCCCTCGCGGGGCGGCGAGACCTGTAGCCTGGAGGGCCTGGGGAGGGGTCGCGCCGTGTGGGCAGATTCGCCCCTTGATCCGGCGGCCACCTTGCGCTCATCTGGTGTGACCACGGCATGAAACACGCCGGTCTTCGCGGGAGACGAGGTGCAAACCGCCGGGCAGCGGCCCTCCGCCGGGGGTGTAGCCGAGGGCCCGCTACCGGCATTCGCCCCCAGGGTCCGAGGCCCGGGGCGCGAGTTCTTGTTTGCCCATACGGCCGGTGCTAGGTTGGCCCGGCGCGGTCGCTCCCCCCTGCCCGACAGGGGGCGGCGCCGCCTCCAAGGACCGGCCAGGCGATCGAGAGCGACGCATGACCTCGCAGTTGGTGCTGTTCGAAGAAGAGCACAAGCTCATCGTGGACATCTGCGATGGGCTTCACCGGGACGCCGTCGCCAAGGCGGTCTTCCTGGTGGACAAGAACGGCCAGCTCCTCGCGAACAGCGGCGAGACGGCCTCCATGGACACCACGTCCCTGGCGAGCCTCACGGCCGGCAACATCGCTGCGACGGGGGGGCTGGCCCAGCTTCTTGGCGAGAAGGAATTCGCCATTCAGTTCCACGAGGGCGAGCACGACAACATCCACATCTCCCTCGTGGGACACCGGGTGATCCTGGTGATCATCTTCGACCAGCGCTCGTCGCTGGGCCTCGTCCGTCTCCGGGTTCGCAAGGCGAGCGCGGAGCTCTCATCGGTCTTCGACGTCATCGAGTCGAAGGCGCAAGACCAGGGGTCCTCCGTGTTCTCCGAGATCACGGATGACGACATCGACAGTCTCTTCGGAGACGGGTAAGGCGGCGGCCGGACCATGTCGTTCATCAACTACTCGTCGCGCGAGATCAACTGCAAGATCGTCTATTACGGTCCCGGTCTGTGCGGCAAGACGACGAACCTTCAGTACATCTACGCCAAGACGAACCCCGAGGCGAAGGGCAAGATGATCTCGCTGGAGACGGAGACGGAGCGCACGCTCTTCTTCGACTTCCTGCCCCTCTCCCTGGGTGAGATCCGCGGCTTCAAGACGCGCTTCCACCTGTACACGGTGCCGGGCCAGGTGTTCTACGACGCCAGCCGGAAGCTCATCTTGAAGGGCGTGGACGGGGTGGTCTTCGTGGCCGACTCTCAGGTGGAGCGCATGGACGCGAACATCGAGAGCCTCGACAACCTGCGCGACAACCTGTCCGACCAGGGCTACGACCTCGACAAGATCCCGTACGTCGTGCAGTACAACAAGCGGGACCTGCCCAACGCCGTCGACGGCAGCTACCTGCGCGAGTACCTGAACCCGACCAACGTGCCCGACTTCGAGGCGGTCGCCACCACTGGCTACGGGGTGTTCGACACCCTCAAGGCGGTGGCGAAGCAGGTCCTCATCGAGTTGAGGCGGGGTCGCTGAAGGCCGCCGTGGGCGCCCCCGATCCCGCTCCTCCTCCTCACGTCGCCTCTGCTGCCGATCTGCCGGCCGCCCGCGGGCTGGTGGGGCACCTGCAGCATACGCGCGCGGCCGTGCGCCTGCTCTGGGCGTGGCGACGGCAGCTCCAGGATCTCGACGAGGCCCTCCGCGACGCCGTCGAGCGGCGCGACGCCCGCGTCGCCGCCCTGGGCGAGACGACGGCGGCCCTCGATCCGGCGCCCCCGGCCCTCGCGGGCTACTTCGACACCCTGCAGGCCCTGGCCAGCGAGGCGGCGACGGCGACGACCGAGCGCGAGGCCGAGGCCGCGACGCTGGCCGCCCTGGAGCAGACCTGCCGCGACCGCCTGGCCGAGGAAGACCAGCGCGTCGACGCCGCCCGGGAGGTGCTGAGCCCTCTGGAGCGCCGGCTGCGCGAGCTGCGCGGGCGCCAGACGGAGCTGGAGCAGGCGGCGGCGGATCGCGCGACCCAGCGGCGCAACCAGGAGGTCCGGGGCACCCGCATCCGGGAGCGCCTGGAGGACGCCACCCTCGAGCCGGCCCAGCGCGAGGCCCTGGAGGCCGAGGGCGACGCCGTGGCCGGGCGCCTGGCGGCGCTGGCCGAGGGGGCCGGGGCCGACGAGGCCGCGCTGGCGGAGCTGGCCGGCCCCGTGGCCGCCCTGCGCGCCGAGGTGGCCACCGCGGCCGACGCCCTGGAGGCCGCGCGGGAGTCTCGCCGGCAGGCGCGCCTCGACGCCGACGAGCGGCTGGCGCGGCAGCGCGCCGTCCTGCGCGCGGCCGAGAACGCCGAGCAGGCGCTCACCCGGCGCCGGCAGGCCGTCTTCGTGGATCTGGGCCTGGCCACGCTGGAGCAGCCCGATCTCGACGTGCCTGGCCGGGCGGCGGCCGCCGGCGCCCTGGAGCACCTCGATCGCCTGCGCGAGGCCCGCAGCCGCCTCGATCACGAGCGCGCCGCCCTCGACCGCTCGGCCATGTACCGCACGTTCCTCGGGGCCGGCGGCGTGGTCGTCGCCCTGCTCTTCCTCTGGGCCATCTGGTAGCGCGTCCTACCTGGTCCCACCCCGCCGCACACGAATTTGGTGCCTGGGCCGACCGCACGTACGATGCGCGTCATGCCGCGAGAACACCGAGTCCGGGCGCTGCTCCAGTCCGCAGAGACGCACACCCGTGAGGGCCGCCTCGTCCGCGCCGTGCGCGCCTACCGCCGGGTCATCCGGCTGGCCGACCGGGGCGACTTCGCCCGGGAGGTGGCCCACGCCCGGCTCGGCGACCTGCACATCGGGCTGCAGGAGCCCGAGAGCGCCATCGCCCACCTGAAGCGCGCCATCGATCTGTCGGGGGGCGAGCCGGAGTACGCCCTCATGCTGGGGGTGGCGCTGCTCGCGGCGGGGCGCGCGGAGGAGGCGGCGGCGACGCTCTACGACGCCCTGGCCTCGCCCACGCATGAGCCCGACGCCCTGGCCACCCTCGCCGAGGCCACCGACGCCCTGGGCGATCGCGTGGCCGCCGGGCACCTCGCTCGCCGCGCCGCCGCCTTCGCGCCGGCCGACCCCCGCATGCGCCGCCTCGTGCGCGACCTCGCCGACGCCTGATCCGCCGGCCGGCCGCGGCATCCGGCTGGACAGACCCACGAGCCCCCGCTATACCCTCCCAGCGCCGTTGGACCGGGGACGGCGCCGGGGAGCGTTCGGCAGGGGCCGGACGGCGGACCGCAGGCTGGCGGACCCGACCAGAACCGGCAGGCGAGGAGCGAGGCATGGGGCTTTTCGGTGGGGGTGGGGCGCTGAAGCGCCGAGTCGATGAGCTGGAGGCCCAGCTGGAGTCCGCGCGCGCCGAGGCCGACGCCGCCCGCCGCGCCAAGGCCGAGGTGGAGAGCCGCCTGGCCGAGAAGGACAAGGCGCTCCAGGCCGCCGAGAAGCGGGCCCAGGAGGCCACCGAGGGCGCGCGCAAGGCGAAGGCCAAGGCCGACAAGGCCGCCCAGTCCAAGGGTGACGTCGACCGCCGCGAGCAGGCCCTCAAGAGCCGGGTGGAGCACCTGGAGGCCGAGGCCGCCGAGTTCCGCCAGGCCATGCTGGAGGCCCGCCGGGACGCCGAGTCGGCCCACGCCGCCCGCTTCGACCTGCAGCGCGAGGTCGAGGCCCTGCGCGCCCGCGGCCCCGAGCGCGTCGTCGTGGCCCCCGAGCCGGTGGTGACGCCCGTCGTGACCCCCGCCCCCCGCCGCCAGGATCACCCGCGCGACGACATGATCGTCGAGCACCTGGAGGAGAAGGTCAACGAGCTCAAGGGCTCCCGCGACAGCTACAAGGAGCGCCTCACGGCCGCCGAGAAGCTGGCCCGCGACGCCGATCGCAAGCTCAAGAGCGAGCTGGGCAAGGCCGACGCCGTCCTGCGCGACCTGCAGCACAACCTCAGCGCCGAGCGGAAGGCCTACCGCATCCTCCAGCTCCAGTTCGAGGCGCTGGTCGACAAGACCCGCGGCCTCGACCAGCTCGTCGAGTCGCGGGTGGCCGACCTGGTGTCGGCTCAGCAGAGCGGCGCGGCCCCCGCTGCGCCCGCCGCCGAGGCGGCCCCCGTCGCCACCGTCCTGCCCGACGCCCCCCCGGTGGTCGGCGACGGCGGGGACGCCTGACCCCAGGCCCCCGTACGCCGCGGGCGAGACACCGAGGTCTCGCTGTCGCCGAAGCCCCGCGCCCCGTGCGACTCCCCCTGCTGGCCTGCTTCTTGTAGCCTGAGCGCCTCGATGTCCGCTGGACGGAGGCCTCCATGATCGCGCTCGCCCTGATCGCCACCCTCGCCGCGCCCGCGGGCTGCCCCGCCGAGGTGGGGCAGATCCGCTGGGACGACTTCAGCTACACGTTCCAGGCTCAGGGGAAGAAGGTCACCGTCCGGGGCACCCTCTGGGATCGCGACCGCAACGGCAAGCCGTCCAAGGGCGACCTGTTCCGCGTCGATGACGCCCGGGCCGGGGGCGAGGACCTGGGCGCCAGCGACGTCTGGGCCGTCCTCGGGGGTGGCCTGGCGGGGGCCTTCAACGCGCGCTTCAAGCAGATCGGCCGCCAGCTCAACGCGACGTGCGAGAGCCGCTTTGACGTGGAGGACGTGCCCACGGTGAACGGCCCCGACCGCCTGGGCGCCCTCGTGCTCAGCACCGGCGGCGGCGGCAACGCGGACCCCGTCGCCCGCCTCAACGGCACCATGCGCGGCTGGGCCGAGGAGATCTGCGCCCAGAAGAAGCACTACGACGAGGATGAGCTGGCCCGCCTCCTGGCCGAGCGCGCCGCCCGCACCGAGCGCGGCTTCAAGGGCAGCACCCTGCGGGGCGAGGCGCGGACGGTGGCCAAGGACTTCGGCCTGAAGTGCGCGCACCTGGCCGTGCCCAAGATGACGTTCGACTGATCGGCCCCGGCGCAACCCCGCATTGACATGCAGGTGGGGGGGTGTGGTCTGCTGGACCACATCATCCCCAGGCGGGAGGTCGCCATGCTCATCTTCAGCGCGCTCATCGCGCTCGCCGCCGTGCCCTACTGCCCGCCCGAGAACGGGCAGCTGCGCTGGGACGCCGTGCGTCACACCCTCAAGGGCGAGGCCGGCTACGCGGTGCGCGCGTCCATCTGGGATCGCGACCAGTCGGGCACCCCCTCGAAGGGCGACGTCATCCGGGTCGAGGCCGCCTGGGCCGGCGCCCGCGCCCTGCCCATCGAGGAGATGATCTGGGGCGTGCTCGGCGACGAGCTCGCCCAGGAGCTGGCCGCCTCGGCCGCGGGGGAGGACACCCGCGTCCTCTGCGAGTCGACGCTGGCCATCAAGCAGGAGCCGCCCGCGCTGCCCAACGCCACGGCCCTCGCCCGCCGCCTGGACGCCGCCGCGCGCCCGGTGCAGGCCGAGCAGGCCCGCGTGACGGATCTGCAGGGGGATCTGGGCCGGTGGGCGCAGGAGATCTGCAAGAAGAACAAGTACTTGCCGGCCGCCGAGCTGGCCGCGCGCCTGGTGGAGCGGGCCGCGAAGCCCTACGGCGATCTGGGGGAGCGGGCCGTGCTGGAGGCCGCCGACAGCGCCGCGCGGGATCGCAGCCTGACCTGCACCCGGCTGACCCAGGGCGTCATCAGCTTCGACTAGGCGGTGAGCAAGGAAGCGAGCGCCTGCTACGGCGCCTCGGGCGGCCCCGCCGACGCCTCGCCGAAGAGCTCGGGCGGGGGCGCGCCGGCGCAGCGGGCCAGCCGTTCGCACATCACGCGCACGAGGCGCGCCTCCGTCTCCTCGTCGCTGGGCGTGCGGCCCTCGGCGACGACGCCCTGCTTCCACGACTCGAGATCGAAGAAGGTGTCCTGGGAGACGCAGGCCCAGAAGGGCTCGGGCAGCGACTCGCAGGCGTTGACGCACTCGCCGCCCAGGTCGATGTCGATGCAGGCCTCGAAGAGGGTGGGCAGCGGCCGGGGCAGGTCGAGGCAGAGGAACGCCTCGCTGCACACCGACGTCTCGCCCTGGCAGAAGATGGCCTTGCCCAGATCCACCACGCCCGGCAGGGCGGTGATCTCGTCGCACGTCGCCAGGCCCAGCAGCCGGGCCGCCCCATCCGAGGCCAGGCAGGTGCCCACGCAGGCGTGGAGGTAGAAGGCGGAGTTCACGTCGTCGGCGCCGGTGCCATCGGGCGCGCGGCTGCAGGTGGCCTGGTCTTGCTGGTACAGGCACTCCTGGAGCAGCGAGCAGCCCTGGACGCAGCTCGCCTGGCGCCGGGCCAGGCCCGCGCCCGCCTCCGGCGCCGGCACGGGACCCGCCAGCTCCAGGGTGACCCTGGGGTAGTCCCGGTCGAAGTCCGTCACGACGGAGCAGGCCCCCAGCAGGGGCAGGATGAGCCAGAGTCGGTGCATGGGGAACACTAGGCCCGAGTCGCGCCGAGAATCAAGCGGGGGCCCGGCGCCGCCGCAGGTAGACCCACAGCCCGATGCCGACGCTGATCATCCCCAGGCTGATGAACTGGGACGTCGACAGGAAGGTGGGGTTGTCGACGGGCAGCCCCAGGAGCCGGTTGAAGCCGGGCAGCACGATCTCGGTGAGGTAGCCGCGCTCCACGTCGCCGCGGAACAGCTCCACCGACGAGCGCCAGATGGGGTAGAGCAACAGCCACCAGACGAAGACGGTGCCGTCGTACCGCTTGCGCCGCCGGATCCACAGCAGCAGCCCGAAGAGCAGCAGGCCGGCGAAGGAGTCGTAGAGCTGGACGGGGTGGATCGTGGCCGAGTGGGCCGCGTCGAGGTCGATGAGGCCCACGTCGACGTGGTGGCGGAAGGGCATGGATCCCGCGGGGAACTCCACGCCCCACGCCGCGTCGGTGGGCTGGCCGAAGCAGCAGCCGGCGGCGAAGCAGCCGATGCGCCCGAAGCACTGGCCCAGCGCCAGGGAGGGGATGAGGGCGTCGGCCACGGGCCAGAACGAGAGCTTCTCGCGGCGCAGGAACCACGCCATCGTCAGCATCGCGCCGATGACGCCGCCATAGAACACGAGGCCGCCGTTCCAGAACCGCAGGATGCGCGTGCAGTCCGGCTCGGTGATGGCGCGATCGGGGAAGAGCTCGTTGAAGTGGGCGAAGTCGAAGCAGGGGTACCAGTACTGCTTCCACTCCACCGCGATGAACGCCAGGCGCGAGCCGACGAGGCCGCTGACGATGATCCACCAGCACAGGTCCAGGATCATGGCCTTCTCGAGGCCATGGCGCTCGCCGTACCGGGCCGCCATCCAGATGCCCACCACGAAGGCGAGGGCGATCATGACGGCGTAGATGTGGACCGGGTAGCCGAGGATGGAGAAGAGCACCGGGTGCATCAGGCCACCGCCTCGCGCGCGCCGCGCAGCCCCTTGACCAGCCGCCACGCGGCGAACGCCACCAGCGGCACCGAGATGAGCTGGCTGGTGGAGACAGCGTCCCCGAACCACAGCCCCCGGTCATCGGCGCGGTAGAACTCGATCACGAACCGCCCCACCCCGTACAGGATGCAGAACTCCCAGAAGCCCTGGCTGGCGAAGCGCACGCGCTTGCGGCGCCAGAAGTACAGGTAGGCCCACAGCAGGAAGACGAAGGCCGACTCATAGGCCTGGGTCGGGTGCACCGCCAGGCTGTGATCGGCGCCCATGGGGAGCTGGTCGTGCTTCACATGGTCGATGAAGGCCGGCCGCCCGAACGCGCAGACCGTGTTGCCGCCGTCGGTGGTCAGCAGGTCGTAGCGGGGCGGGCAGGTGCGGTCGGGCCCCACCGCCTTCACGAAGCCCGCGAAGCGCACGCCCAGGGGGCCGGTGGTCGTCTCGCCGAAGCAGCAGCCCGAGAGCAGGCAGCCCAGGCGCCCGAAGGCGAGGCCGAGGGGCACGCAGATGGCCCCCAGGCCGAACGTCTTGCCCATGTCGAGCTTGCGGCGCCGGATGAAGTAGAGCGCCACCATCGCCGCGGCGACGAAGCCCCCCAGGAAGGCCAGCCCCCCGTGCCAGAACTTCAGCGCGGCGAAGCAGTCCCGCGCCGGGTGGCACCGCCCGGCCACCGGATCGCAGAGCGCGCCGGCGTCCGCCGCCACGCAGGCGGCGTCCGAGTCGCACTTCACGTGGATGAAGCTCGGCACGTCGACTTTCAGGGGGTCGGTGCACAAGTGCACGTAATCCCAGAAGAAACCATCCGCGATCACGTGCAGGAGGCGCGCGCCGATCATGCCGAAGAGCAGCATGTACAGCGCCATGTCGAGGAAGTCGTCGCGGTCGTAGCCGATGCGGCCGGACTCCCGCCAGCCCACGAAGACCAGCGCCAGGAAGCCCAGCGTGATCATCGTGTAGTAGCTCGGGAGGGTGAAGTCGCCGATCTGCAGCAGCGTGGGGTACATGGCGGCGGGGGATCAGTCCGGGGCGATGCGGGCGGCCTCGTCGGCCCCCGTCTTGCGGCGCGCGGCCAGCAGCATGTCGACGATCAGCAGGCCGACGCCGACGCTGATGCAGATGTCGGCCACGTTGAAGGTCGGCCAGTGCCAGTCGCCCTTGTACCAGTCGATGAAGTCGATGACGTAGCCGAGGCGGATGCGATCGATGAGGTTGCCGATGGCCCCGCCCAGGATGAGCGTGAGGGCCACCTGCTGCAGGCGGTGCCCGTGGCTCTTGCGGTACAGCGTGACGATGACGGCCACGGCCACGACGCTGATGAGCACGAAGAAGGGCACGCGCCAGCCCTCGGGCAGGCTGCGGAAGAGGCCCCAGGCGGCGCCCTTGTTGCCGGCGAGCCGCAGGTTGAACCAGCCCTCGCTCACGACGATCAGCTTCGAGCGGATGAGGCTGGCGTCGGCCGGCGCCTGGCCCGTCACCGACAGGGCCTGGACCGACAGGATCTTGGTCCACTGGTCGAGGCCGATGGACACCACCGAGCCAATCAGGAGGAGGAGATAGCGCTGCATGGGCCCCGACGAAGACCGGTTTGGGTCCGCCACTTTAGGCGGGGGATCGAGGGGATGCAACACGCGCCGGCCGCCAGAGCAGCGTGGGCACGAGGGCGAGCACCCCCAGACAGACGAGCACATCCGCGACGTTGAACGTGGGCACCGTGTACCCGGCGAGCTCCCACTGGATGAAGTCGACCACATAGCCCAGGCGGACGCGGTCCGACAGGTTGCCCAGGGCGCCGCCCACCACCACCACCAGGGCCATGCGCTCCGCCGGCGCCTGGGAGCGCTGGTAGAGGGTGAGCAGGACGGCCAGGGCCACGATGGTCATGAGCACCAGCAGCGGCAGCCGCCAGGTGTCGGGCAGGCCCGCGAGCATGCTGCCCGCCACCCCCTTGTTGCCGGCCAGCCGCAGGCGGAACCACTCGCCGGCGATGGGCTCGATGCGGGTGCGGATGCGCTCGGGATCCGTCGGCAGGGCCCCCGCTGGCAGGCTCAGGGCCCGCACGGCGAGCACCTTCGTCCACTGATCGAGGAAGAGCAGCGCGGCAGCCCCCAGGCCCAGCACGGCGATCCGGCGCATCGTCACTCCCGGGGGTGGCAACCCAGGCGCTAACGGCCCACCCCGTCTTCGCATTCCCGCCGCGGACGACGGGCAAAAATTTGCCCGCCCGCGGATCCGCCCACATCATCGCAGACGAGGTCCACCAGGGAGGAACCGGATGAACGAGCGACGGCGTGAGCGCAGCGAGGTCCCCGCGGAGGCGGCGCGCCTCTATCTCCAGGCGGCGGCCCGCCGGGGCGGCTATCGGGCCCTGGGCCTGGCGGACGCGGACGGCCTGCTGGTCGTCGACAACGACCCCCTCGTCGACATGGAGGCCGTGGCGGCCATCGCCCCCCTGGCCAACCACCACGACGCCGAGAGCGGCCTGCTGCGGCTCGTGACCCGGGGCGAGCCCCTGCGCGTCTGGCCCATGGAGCTGGACGGCGACGCCTACTATCTGGCGGCCGTCGGCGGCACCGAGAAGGCCCCGGCCGACGCCCCCGCCGCCCTCGCCCGCATCCTGATGCGCCCCTCGGTGGTGGCCCTCAGCGCCTGACGCCGCGCAGGATCTCGTCCAGCGGCCGCCCGTCCAGCCCCTCGGGGATCGGGATGCCCAGCAGCCGGCAGGCCGTGGGCACCACGTCCACGGCGCGCGGCGTCTGGACCCGCGCCCCCGGCTCGATGCCCGCCCCCCACGCGTAGAAGATGGCCCCCATGTCGGGCGCCCACGGGTCGTGCCCGTGGTTGCCATCGGCGATGTCCGACCGCGCGCTGAAGTGCCAGCCCTGCTCGGCCTGCAGCACCACGTCCCCCGTCCGCGTCGGGTGGCGGTAGGCCAGCTCGGCGGGCACGTCCTCCTGGGCCCAGGCGGTGACGTGGGGCAGCGTCGCCGCGAAGGCGAGCGTGGCGGCCCGGTTCTTCGGGGCCACGAAGACGTGGGCGATGGGGCCCGAGGGGACGATTTCTACACCGAAATCAAGGGTTTCGAAGGGGCGGTACAGGTTGATGCTGCCCAGCGCCTTCGTCATGCCGTGGTCGGAGACCACCACCAGGGTGTGGGGGTAGGGCAGGGCCGCCATGCCGTCCAGCAGCCGGCCGATGCGCGCGTCCGTCTCGACCACGCAGTCGCGCACCGACGCCGCGTCGGGGCCGTCGCGGTGGCCGGCCTTGTCGCAGCCGAAGAAGTAGCTCATCACCAGGCCCGGCGGCGTCTTGCCGCGCAGCCAGCCCAGGATGGCGTCCACCTTGTCGTCGTCGTCGATGCCCTTGTCGAAGGCGGGGGCCAGGGCCGGCGACGTCCCCTGCCAGGGGCCCTTGCTGCCGACCCAGTGGAAGACGTGCGTCCGCACGCCGCTGCGCGTCGCGTGCACCCACAGAGGCATGGCGTCGTACCAGCTCGCCTCCTCGCCGTAGTTGAAGGCCCCCTTCACCCGGTCCTTGAAGCGGTTGTTCACGATGCCGTGGCGCTGGGCCGAGACGCCCGTCGCGAGGGTGGCGTGGCCGGGGAACGTCTGGCTCGGGAACGGGGGGATGAGGCGGTCGGCCATGGCCCCCTCCCGCGCCATGCGGGCGAAGGCCGGGGCGTCGCCGCGCACGGGGTAGTCGTGGCGCATGCCGTCGAGGGAGACGATGACCAGGGCGTAGTGGCTGGCCGGCGCCTCCAGGGGCGGCAGGGAGGCGCCGCACGCCGCGAGGGCGAGGGCCAGGCCGAGGACGAGGGCCCTCAACGCGGGCCCAGCCTGTCGAGCAGCCCGCGCAGCCCGCGGCGCTGGCCGGGGATGCGGGTCTGCACCTCCACGTTGCCGAAGACCGCGAAGCCCTTGATGCGCAGGCGCGGGGTGTCCGGGTCGAGCGTGGGGGCGGCGCGCTCCACCGCCTCGAAGTTGCCCAGGATGGCCATCCCGTCGCACTCCACCGGCAGGTGCGGCGGCACGAAGATCTCAACGTTGCCGAAGACGACCTTCACCTCCACCTCGGTGACGCCGGGGGGCAGCACCGCCTGGGTGAAGTCCAGCTCGATGCTCCCGAACACCGACGTGGCCACCTGGGTGGCCCCGGGCGTCCAGGCTCCGCTGCGCTCCGCGTTGCCGAAGATGGCCACCACCTTGCGCTTCTCGGCGCGGGTCGTGGCGGGCACCGGCGCGGGGGCCACCACCGCCGGCAGCGTCGCCTCGGCCAGCTCGGCCTGCTCGGGCTGCTCGGGCAGATCGGCCGTCAGGGCCACCAGCGCCGCCTCGTCCGCGGCCCGGTGCGCCTGGTCGAGCCGCGCCTCGAAGGCGTCGTCGTCCAGCTCCTCGGCCTCGAACGCCCGGCTCAGCCGGGTGATGACCGCGTCGCGCCGCCGCTGGAGGGGCAGGGTGTCCTGGGCCACCGGCTACTCCAGGATGCCGCCCTCGGTCTGCTTGCGCGGATCGAGGATCTCGACGAGCTGCTCCCGGCTCAGGTCCGTCATCTCGAGGGCGACGTCCACCAGCGGCCGGCGCTCGGCGTAGGCGCGCTTGGCGATCTTCGCGCCCAGGTCGTAGCCGATCTCGCGGTTGAGGGCCGTGATGAGGATGGGGTTCTTCCCGGTCAGCCCGTCGATGTGGTCCTGGTTGACCGTGAAGCTGGCCACCGTGTCGCAGAGGCACTCGCTGGCGTTGGCCAGCAACTCCAGCGACTGCAACAGGTTGTACGCGATCACGGGCAGCATGACGTTGAGCTGGAAGTTGCCCGACTGGCCGCCGATGGTGATGGTCGCGTCGTTGCCGATGACCTGGGCGGCCACCATGCAGACGGCCTCGGGCACCACCGGGTTGATCTTGCCGGGCATGATGCTGGAGCCGGGCTGCAGGGCCTCCAGGCTGATCTCCCCCAGGCCGGTGATGGGGCCCGAGTTCATCCAGCGCAGATCGTTGGCGATCTTCATGAGGCTGACGGCGACGGCCTTGAGCTGGCCCGAGAGCTCCACGGCCGCGTCCTGGGCGGCGATGTGCTGGAACTTGTTGGGGGCCGTCACGAAGGGGACCATCGTGGCCTCGGCCAGGAACTTCGCCGCCTCGGCGCCGAACTCGGGGTGGGCGTTGATGCCGGTGCCGACGGCGGTGCCGCCGAGGGCCAGCTCGTGCACCCGGGGCAGGCTGGCCTCGACGCGGGCCACGCCGGCGTCGATCTGGGCGGCCCAGGCGCCGAGCTCCTGGCTGAGCCGGACGGGCATGGCGTCCATGAGGTGGGTGCGGCCCGTCTTCACCACGTGATCGTTGGCGGCGGCCTTCTCCTGCAGGGTGGCCGACAGGTGGCGCAGCGCCGGCAGGAGCTGCTCATGGGCCAGCAGGGCGGCGCCGACGTGGATGGTGGTGGGCACCACGTCGTTGCTGGACTGGCTCATGTTCACGTCGTCGTTGGGGTGCACCTTCGCCCCCAGCAGCGCCGTGCCGCGGTTCGAGATGACCTCGTTGCCGTTCATGTTCGACGAGGTGCCCGACCCGGTCTGGAAGACGTCGAGGGGGAAGTGCCGGTCGTGATCGCCCGCGGCGACCTCCTCCGCGGCCTGCACGATGGCCCCCATCTTCTCGGCCGACAGCAGCCCGAGGGCGTGGTTGGCCCGGGCCGAGGCGGCCTTGATGAGGCCGAGCGCCCGGATCCACCCGCGGGGCATGCGCAGGCCGCTGATGGGGAAGTTGTCGACGGCGCGCTGGGTCTGGGCGGCGTAGAGGGCGTCCTTGGGGACGCGCACCTCGCCCATCGAGTCGCGCTCGATGCGGTAGAGATCGTCGGTCATGGGGGCCTCCTGTGGCGAGATCGGCGCCCCTATATAGCGCTCCTCGAGCTCTAGAGCGACAGCAGCGACGCCAGCGCGTCGCCCTCGACCGGGACGGCCTCGCCCTCGGGCAGATCGCCCAGCCGCACGGGGCCGAACGCCAGGCGCTTGAGCTGCACCACGGACCAGCCCGCGTTGTGCAGCATCCGGCGCACCATGCGGTGTCGGCCCTCACGCACCACGAGCTGGACCGTCAGGCCGTCCAGGGCCAGGACCTCGGCGGTGAAGGTGCCCTCGGCCGTCTCGACGCCGGCGGCCAGGATGCCCACCAGGGCGGGCTCCACCGGCCGCGCCACCGTGGCCTCGTACTCCCGCGGCACCGCCCGGCGCGGGTGCAGGAGCCGCTGCGTCAGCGCCCCCTCCCGCGTGAAGAGCAGGAGCCCCGTCGTCTCGGCGTCCAGGCGGCCGATGGGGTGAAACCGCGTACGCCACTGCTCGGGCAGGACCCCCGCCAGCGACTGCCGCCCCCAGGGATCCTTGAGCGTGCAGACCACCCCGGCCGGCTTGTGCCAGGCCAGCACCAGGGGCAGCGGCTCCAGCGGCACGCCGTCGATGGTGATCTCGGCGTCGGCCGGCACCAGCGTCTCGTGCCGCGTGACGAGCTCGCCGTTCACCATGACCTTGCGCTTCTTGATGAGCCAGTGGGCCTCCTTGCGCGGCTCGATGCCCCGGTCGCAGAGGAGGCGGTCCAGCCGCGGGCGCTCGGCGCTCATCGGGCCTCCACCACCTGGAAGCGCCCATCGACGTGGTGGGCGGTGACGTGGCGGAAGACCGGGCCGAGGATGCCCTCGATGGGCACCTGCCGCGGCACCACCACCCAGAGGGCGCCCCCGGGCAGCAGGTGCGCCGGGGCCTGGCGAGCGAGGTCGGTCATGACCTGGAAGTCCTCCGCTTTCCCCTGATGAAACGGGGGGTTGCTGACGATGCGCGAGAAGCGCTGGCCGGCGACGCCGGCGAGGCCGTCGCTGGCGATGACGGTGGCGTGGGGGGCGTTGCGGCGCGTGGCCTCGACCGCCAGGGCGTCGGCGTCGAGGGCGGTGTAGACCGCGTCGGGGGCCGCGGCGTGCAGCTCCACCGAGATGACGCCGGCGCCGCACCCGAAGTCCAGCACGCGGTCGCCAGCGGCGGGGGGCGGCATGACCTGCAGCAGCGTGGCCGTCGCGGCGTCCAGCCCCCCCTTGGCGAAGAGGCCGGGCCAGACGCTCCAGCGGTAGGTGCCCGAGGGCAGGATCAGATCCACGTCGCGCCGCCAGCCGTCGACGGTGTCCACCAGGCCGGGCAGCTCGGCCGGCCGCTCCGCCAGCTGCACGCGCCCGTGGCCCCGGATGTCGGCCGTGTGCGCCCCGGGGAAGAGCGCCCGGAGGGGGTCCAGCGCCGAGCGGATGCCCTCGTCGTTCGCGCCGTACACGTAGATGTGGCCGCCGGGCCGGACCCGGGAGGCCGCCGCGTGCAGCGCCATCAGGTAGGCCGCGCGCGCCTTCGGCAGCCGCACCGTGGCCGCGTCCACCACGCCCTCGGCGGGCCACGGCGTGCCGGGCTGGTCGCCGCGGCACCAGCGCGACCAGGTGCGAGGCTTCCACCCGCGCTCGGCCAGGGCGGGGGCCATCCGGCCGGTGGGATCGCCGATGACGAGGAGGGTGCCGTCGCCCCCCGACAGGCTGCGGAGGGCGGCGTCGACGACGCGGCCTTCGTGCTCCTGGCTGCGGCCCGCCAGGCGGCCGGGGCGGCTCAAGGCGTGCCTCCGACGTCGCGGGGGGCCGCGTCCTGGACGGCGCCATCCGCGGGCGCGGCGTCCACGCAGGGGGCCACGTCACCGCAGGGGGCCGCGTCGGGGCGCCCGGCGTCCGTCGGGCCGCCATCGCCCGGGCTGGCGTCCGCCGGCCCGCGTCCACGACCCCGGCGTCCTGGGCGCCCATGTCGGGGCTGCCACCGCCGCCCCGGCGCCGCCCATGCCGCCAGCGCCGCCCTGGCCGCACGCCGCCCGCGCGCCGCCCTGGCCGCCGCCACCGCCCGCGCCACCTGCGCCGCCGGCGCCGCCCTGGCCACCGCCGCCGCCCATGCCGCCCGCGCCGCCGCCCTGGCCGCCCGCGCCGCCGAAGCCGCCCGCGTCCGCGACGGCCCTGCCGTCCTGGTTGCCCGACTGCTTTCGCTCAGGCGTGAACCCGCAGCCCGCCAGCGCCAGCGCCAGCATCACCCTGTCGATCCGCACGCCACCTCCCCAGACCCCGCTACCGGACGGCGCGGGCGCACATCCTACATCACCGGGCGCATCACGGGGCGCGCCAATCCTGACGCCGCTGGTATGGTGCCCGCCATGCGCACTCTGCCCTCGCCCTGCTGCTGGCCCTCGCCGCGTGCGATGACGGCCCGGCCGCCCGCACGCCCGCGCCCGACGCCAGCCCCGACGCCGCTGCCCCCGACGCCGCCGCCGGCGACGCAGGCCCCGTCGACGCCGCCCCGCCGCCCGTCGACGCCGCCCCGCCCGCCGTCGACGCGGCGCCCCCCGGCGGCGACGTGGCCCTCAACGAGCTCGACTGCCGCGCGGACTCCTGGGTCGAGGTGGTCGCGACGGGCGCCGCCCGCGGCTGGCGCCTGGAGGTGGACGGGCGCGGCGTCCCCCTCGACGTCGAGGCGGGCTTCTCGGTCATCACCCTGCCCGCGCACCTGGGCTGCGAGCGGACGCAGGTGCGCCTGCTCGATCCAGCCGGCGCCGAGGTGGAGGCGGTGCGCGCGCCCCTCGCCCCGGCCGCCTTCACCTGGGGCCGCCTGCCCGACGGCACCGGCGACTGGCAGGCGACGACGCCCACGCCGGGCGCGCCCAACCAGGCGGCGCAAGAGGCTGATTTCTTTGATGATCAGGTGCACCGCGTCGCGGTGACGCTCTCCTCGGGGGCCATCGAGGTCCTCGACCGCAACCGCGGCATGGACGTCGACGCCGACGTCCAGCTCGACGACGGCCCCGCCCGCGCCGCGAAGGTGCACCTCGTCGGCTTCGACGGCCGCGGCCGGCGCGCCGACCAGAAGGCCCCGATGGTCATCCGCTTCGTCGAGGCGGGCGGCGACGGCCTCTCGGGCCTGGATCTGCGCCCCGCCATCGTCGATCCGGGCCTGATCTCCGAGTGGGCCGCCCTCGGCATGCTGGGCGAGGCCGGGGTCGTGGTGCCCCGCGCCACCTTCGCCACCGTCACCGTCGATGGGGCCGAGCTGGGCCTCACCCTGGCCGTCGAGCCGGTGGACGCGGCGTTCGGCGCCCGGCACTTCGCCTCCACCTGGCACATCTGGGAGGGGGTCCGCGTCGACCTGGTGGCCGACGCCCTGCTCGCCTTCGACGCCCTGGCCGGCGAGGCCGCCGATCGCCGCGATCTGGCCTGGCTGGCCCGCGTCCTGAGCGACGATCCGCTCGTGGGCCAGACGCGCTACGGCTTCTCCCAGGACTTCGTGGACTGGCCGGCGGCCCTGCTGGCCCTGGCCGGCGAGGCCTGGGTCGGCAGCGTCGAGGGCTACGGCCCCGCCGACAACCTGCTGCGCCTGCACGTCGACGATCTCAACCGCGCCACCCTCCTGCCCGATCTGCTCGACGTCGCGCTGCGGGTGCCGGTCAACCTCTTCGCCGGGCGGGCGCGCCTGCACCGCCTCTGCGGCGCCGATCCCGTCTGCCGGGCCGCCTACGAGGACGCCCTGCGCGCCGTGCACGCGGCCATCGCCGGGGGGGACTGGCCCGCCCGCATCCGCGCCCAGGCCGCCGCGCTGCGCGATCGCGTGGCGGAGGACCGCGCCTCGTTCTGGCCGGTCGAGATGTTCGAGGCCGCCGCCGAGGCGCGGGCGCGGTTCGTCGAGGCCCGCGTCGCCGAGGTGGCGGCCGAGCTGGACTGCCTCGCGGGCACCGAGGACGCCGACGGCGACGGCTGGCGGTGCAGCGCCGACTGCCAGCCCGACGACCCCGCCGTCTCGGTGACGGGGGTGGAGGCCTGCGGCAACGGCATCGACGAGGACTGCTCCGGCGTGGCCGACGACGGCCCCGACTGCCCCGCCTGCGAGGCCGTCGAGCGGGCCGGCAAGCGCTACCTCATCTGCCCGAAGCGCACGCCCTACGCCGCCGCCATCCAGCTCTGCACCGGCTTCGGCGCGCGGCTCGCCCGCGTCGACAGCGCCGGCGAGAACGCCTGGCTCTTCGAGGCGGCCAGCCGGGTGCGCCGCCAGGAGTACTGGCTCGGCCTCAACGACATCCGCGTGGAGGGCGAGTTCGCCTGGCCCGATGGCGACGCCCCCACCTACACCCACTGGGCGCCGGGCGAGCCCAACGACTACGGCACCGGCGAGGACTGCGGGCACCTGCGCACCGACGGCCTCTGGAACGACGTGGACTGCCGCAGCTCCCTGGGCGTGATCTGCGATTTCCCCTGTGATCCCGTGGATCTGGATGGCGACGGGGCCGACGGATGCAGCGCCGACTGCGACGACGCCGATCCCACCGTCTTCCCCGGCGCCGTGGACGTCTGCGGCGACGGCCTGGACCAGGACTGCTCGGGGGTGGTGGACGACGGCCCCGACTGCCCCTGCGCCGGGGCCAGCCGGGGGACCCACCGCTACCTGCTCTGCCCCGAGGCCGTGAACTTCGTGCGCATGGAGGCCATCTGCGCCGAGCGCGGCATGGTGCCGGTGCAGGTGGACTCGGCCAGCGAGAACGCCTGGCTCTTCGAGCGGGCCCGCGCCCGGCGCTACCAGCGCTGGTGGGTCGGCCTCACCGACCGCGACGTCGAGGGCGACTACGTGGCGCCCGACGGCACGCGGCCCCGCTTCGCCGCCTACTCCCGCGGCGAGCCCAACGACTCGGGCCGGGCGGAGGACTGCATCCACTTCTGGGCCGACAGCGACGGCTGGAACGACATCGGCTGCGGGGCCAACAACGGCGTCATCTGCGAGGACGCCTGCGCTCAGGGCACCGACGCCGACGGCGACGGGGCCGAGGGCTGCGGCACCGACTGCGACGACGCGGATCCGGGCGCCTACCCGGGGGCCACCGAGATCTGCGGCGACCGGGTGGACCAGGACTGCGACGGCCGCGCCGACGAGGGCTGCCCCTGAGGCTGATCAGCCCTCGGCGGCGGGCAGGACGCCCGTGTCGAAGATGATGGCGCCCGCGGCGGCGGGGGTGGCGGGGCGGGCCACGCGGCGCGCGGCTTCGAGCTCGGCCAGCCGGGCGCGCAGCGGCGCGAGGGCCCAGCGCCGCGGCCGGTCGGGATCCAGATCCAGCCCCACGTCCCGCAGGGCGCGCCGCAGCTCGGCCTCGATGGCGGGCCGGTCCAGCGCGGGCCAGGCCGGCTCCAGCGCCGTCGACAGCGTCCGCACCAGCGCCCCGACGTCCACCGCCTCCTCGCCCCGGTCGAGGGCCCGGATGACGGCCGCGATGCCCCACCGGCGCACGTCGCGCAGCGCGCTGCCCGCGGCGCCGTGGCGCGCGACGCGGCCCGCCGCGGCCGCCAGGCCCCAGGTGAAGGCGCACGTCGCTCCCACGAGCACGAGCAGGCCCGCGTCCAGCCAGCCGAGGGCGGCCCCGTCCCAGACGACCGGCACCAGCGCCCCCGCCAGCAGCGTCACGCCGGCGGCCAGGCGCCACCCCGCCTGGACGTGGCCCGCCGTCAGGCCGGGCACCGCGACGGGGTAGCCGAGGGGCAGGCGCAGGCGCAGCTCGCCGGTCCGCTCCACCAGCCCCTCCAGCTCGGCGGCGAGCGGCGGCACGGCGCCGGGCCCCCGCGGCAGCACCGCGGGCGGGAAGATGCCCTCCACCTCCGCCCCCACGGCCGCCAGGTCGCCGCCCGCCCGCGTCACGAGCGTGGCGATGGTCGACAGCGCGTCGTCGGGGGAGAGGCCGGTGGCCAGGGACAGCTCGATGGGGGCCAGCCGGCCGCCGTTCTGGGCGGCGAGCGTCAGGACGCGGGCGGCCAGCTCGCCGTCGACGGGCCGGGGCTGGGTGACGGCGCGGCGGATGACGGCCAGCAGGCGCAGCGCCACGTCGTTGGTGGGCACGAAGCGGGCGAGGGGCGAGGGCTCGGCGGGCGTGAGCACCCACGTCGTCGGCGACGCGTCCTCGGGGATGGCGCCGCGGCCCCGGGCGGCGCGGACGAGCCCGGCCAGCCAGGCGAAGATGCCGTAGAAGGCGCCGGCGGCCACCGCGACCAGCAGCACCACCACGACGATCACCGCGAGCACCCGGAAATCGTCAATCTTGTCGAAGAGTTTGCCGAACGACCGGCTGGCGGTGGGCGAGGTCGAGCGCTCCTTGGAGCGGCGCCCCCGGCGCGTCGGCGGCGGCGCTTCGGGCTCTGCCGGGATGACGGCCGGCTCGCCGAGGGCGGGGCCGGGCACCCCGAGCAGCGTCATCCACCGCACCACCGCCCCGACGCCCACCACGGCGCCCATCACCCCGGCGATGACCGCCAGGACGGCGGCGCCGGCGATGGTGAACGCCTCCAGGCTGCCGTAGCTCTCGCCGGCCAGCCCCGCGATGAGGCCCAGGGCCAGGACGAGGGGCCAGACGGCGCCCAGGTTGCCGAGGGCGCCGGCGAGGAAGAGGGCGACGCCCCGCAGCAGGCCCGAGCCGCGCCGGCCGGCCACCCGGGCCAGGTCGGTGGGGTGGAAGTCGTAGAGCAGGCGGCCGTCGGCGGTGACCCGCAGGCGGTGGGGCAGGCGGGCGGCCAGATCCCGCAGGGCGGCCTCGGCGGCCTCGGGCGTCACGCCGGCGTCGGCGGCGACGCGGCCGGCCTCCAGATCCCGGCACTCGCCCGGCCGGCGCAGGATGCGACGCCGCGCGCGGGCGGCCGCCCGGGCCAGCGCCACGCTGGAGCGCTTCAGGTCGACGGGGGGCAGGCCGGGCATGAGCACCCGCGCGCCCGTGGGGCCGGGGACCATCCCACCGGTCAGCGCAGCGGCCACGGCCCGCGCCAGGAACGGCGAGGCGACCACCAGGACGAAGAAGAGGATGACGCTCACGCGGGCAGCATGGCGCGGGGGGGCGCCGCCGTAAAGCCGACGGCGCCCCGGAGCGCGAAGGGGAGGCGGCGCCGCCCCGGGGCGCGAAGGGGAGGCGGCGCCGCCAGGGGAGGGGAGAAGGCGGCGCCGCGGAGAGAGGGGACGAGGCGGGCAGGCCTCGTCAGGGCGGCCCGCGGGCCTCAGGCCGCGCGGGTGGCGTGGCGCTCGAAGAGCTTCTCCAGCGGGCCGCGCCCGCCGAAGCCCACCATGCTGTCCACCACCGTGCGGTTGTGCACCACGAAGAGGGCCGGGATGCCCTGCACCTGGAAGTGCCCGGCGATGGCCCGCTCCTGATCCACGTTGATCTTCGCCACCTTCACCTTGCCGTCGTACTTCCTGGCCAGGTCGGCGAGGACGGGGCCGATCTGGCGGCAGGGGCCACACCAGGGGGCCCAGAAGTCGATGACGACGGGCTGGTCGGCGTTGAGGACTTCCTGCTCGAAGTTGTCGAAGTTCACGTCGACGGGCTGGCTCATGGCGTCTCTCCTCGGTGGCTTGAGGTTCTCTGGCCTGAAGTCTTCAGGCTTCACCGGGTAGAGCCAGCAGCCCCCCAAAACGTGTCACGCGTCGCGCATTTTTTCTGGGAGGGCCTCGGCCATGGCCGCGCGGAGGGCCCGGCGGGCCCGGCTGAGGCGGGTGCGCACGGCGCCAGCGCTCATGTCGACGCGCTCGGCCAGCTCCGGGGCCGTCCACCCCTCGCCATCGGCGAGGAGCACCAGCGTGCGATCGAGCGGGGCCAGCGTGAGCAGGGCGGCGCCGAGGGCGGCCATCTCCTCGCCCCGGGCCACCTCGTCGGCCGGCGTCTCGCGCGCGGCGGGGATCTCGAGCTCCTCGAAGGGCGCGTGCAGGCGGGCGTCGTTCTTCTGGCCGCGGCGCATGCGCTGGCAGGCCCGCACCACCATCCGCACCAGCCAGCCCTCCACGCTGCCCTCGCCGCGGAAGTCGCCCAGGTGCTCGCCGGCGGCCAGCATGGCGTCCTGCACCGCGTCCTGGGCCTCGTCGCCATCGCGGCACCAGCGCCGGCCCACGGCCAGCAGGTGCGCGCCGTAGCAGCGGCTCAAGCGGTCGAGGACGGCGCGGTCGCCCCGCTGGATGGCGGCGACCAGCTCGGCGGGCTGGCAGAGGGCGGGCTGCACGGGGCTACTCGTCGCGGCGAGGTCGGGCGACGGGCTGGCCGCGCATCGGGGCCGGCGGCGGCGGGCCGTCGGCCTTCGGGGCCCCGCGCATGGGCAGGGGCGGCGGCGCCGGGGCCGCCGGGGGGCGTGGCAGCGGCGGCATGCCGCCACCCGGGCGCGGCGTGGCGCGGGCAGCGGCAGGCGGGCCGTGGGCGCGACGGGGGCAGCGGCGGGCGGGGCCGTAGGCGCGCAACGCAGCCGGCGCGCGGGGCCCAGGGCGGCGACGCGGCCGGCGGCGGCGCGGGGGCCCAGGGCGGAAGCGCGGCGGGCGGCGGCAGCGGAGCGCGCGAGGCCGGCGCGGCGGGCGGCGGCGCCGGCGCTCGCGAGACGGGCGCGGCGGGCGGCAGCGAGCCCGGCGTCCGCTGCACGGGCCGCGACACCAGCGGCGGCGCCGAGGGCGAGCGCGACGACGGCGCCCGAGACGCCGGGCCTGTGTCGCGCACGGCGGCGCCGCGCATGGGGATGGCCGGCCCCGTCCGGCTCGGGGAGCTGGGCGGATCGCGGCTCACCGGGGCCCCGCGCAGCGGCACGGCCGGCGGCGCGTCGGCGCCCTTCGGCGTCCCGCGCATGGGGGCCCCGAGGGAGGCCAGGAAGTCGGCGGCGGCGTCCCCCACCTCGGCGGCCTTGCGGGCGGCGGCCTCGGCGCGGGCGGGCTCGGGCGCCTTCTCCGGCTCCTCGCGCTTGCCATCCCGCCAGTCGGCGCGGCGCACGTCGCGGACGTAGGTGCCCTCTTCGATCTGGCGCAGGATGCGGGCCCAGTACTGCTCCAGCACGTTGTGGCGCTGCATCAGGTTGATGTACCGGAAGCGCATCACGGCGTCGTTTCCGGGCTCGAACTGCCTGATCTTACGAGCGATTTCGTCGCGGGTCCGGGCGGGCAGGCGCTTCTCGAGGCCGAGGAAGTACCGCTCGAACTCGCGCCGAGCCGCCTCCAGGTCCGCCTCCAGTCCGCTGATGGGATCTGCCATTCACCCCTCTCGCCGAGCGTGGATGATACCCCGGCCGACCGCCGACCTGACCAGTTTTTCGCCGCCGGGCGCCGGGGGGCGTCAGTCGAACAGACCCCGGGCGCGCCGCCACAGCGCGAGGAGGGCGCGCTCCTCGGGCAGGGCGACCTCGACCTCGACGGTCGTGCCCGGCCCCAGCTCCCCCTCGGCGACGGCCGGCAGGGGCAGGTCCATGGGGAAGGTCCCATCGGCGTCGGCCCGCACGGCGGCGGTGCCGAGCGTCACGGTGAGGGGGCGGATGCCGGGCGCGCGCAGGGTGCCGGCGCCGGCGGCCTCGACGGGCTGCACCTGGGCGTGGGGCACGTGCAGCCGCAGGCCGCGGCGCGTCTGCCCCTGCTGCAGCTCGGCCAGGGCCTGGCCCGCCACCACGACGGCCCCCGGCTCCACCGTCAGCCGCGCGACGCGGCCGGCCTCATCGGCGAGCACCGGCACCTTCAGCCGCTTCTGCAGGGCCTCGCGCTCGGCGACCAGCCGCTCGATGTGCTGGTAGTCGGCCTCGCTGGGGCCGCCTTCCTTGACGACGGTGCGGCGGCTGCGGGCCTCGTCCACGCGGGCCTGGACCGCGTACACCTCGCGGCGGGCGCGCTCGGCGCGCTCCTTGGCGGCCTCCACCTGGTCGAGCGTCATCTCGCGGCGCTCGAAGGCGCGCTGAGCGGACGCCACGGCGATGGCGGTGTCCTCGCGCTCCTGCTCGGCGATGCGCAGGGCCCGCAGCAGCTCGGACGGCACCGGCGCCGCCACCACGCGCTCCACCTGGGGCTGGGCCTCCAGGCCCTTGATCTGCTCCGCGACGATGGCCAGCCGCGCCTCGGCCGCCGCGTCTACGACGACGGCCACCGCCTGGCCCACGGCCACCTCGCCGCCGACCGCCACGGACACGGCGTCCACGCGGCCGGCGAGGGGCGACTTCAGGGGCACGGCCTGGGCGTCGCTGCCCACGACCTCGCCCGTCAGCACGGTGGCCCGCGGCAGCTTCACGACCCACGCGCCCACGACGAGGCCGGCGGCCAGGGCGGGCAGCAGCAGCAGGAGCCAGAGGCCACGCCGCCGGCGGGGCGGGGCGGCGGCCGCCGGGCGGGCCGCGGCCAGCTCGGCCACCACGGCGGCCTCGGCGTGGGCCCGGGCGGGCGGGGGCGCGAAGGCGGTCGGCGGCGCGGTGCTCACCTGCACCTGGCGCTCGGGCTGGTGATCGCGCAAGTGCGCCTCCAGCCTCGCGATCTGGCTCGCCGACACCCGCGCGACGGGGTCGTGGGCGGTGCCGCCCTCCCCCTGGCCGACCTGCAGGGTGCCCTCGCCCCGGGGCACGTCCTCGGCGTCGCCCTCGACGACGCGCAGGACGATGGCGTGCTCGCCGACGCGCAGGACGTCGCCCTGGCGCGCGGGGGCGATGCCCACCACCCGCTCGCCGTTCAGCCACGTCTCGTTGTCGGGGTGCAGGCTGACGACGTAGATGAGCTCCTCGCCGAAGGCGTCGACGCGGGCGTGCTGGGCGGCCACGCCGTCGCCGGCGAGGTTGATGGCGCAGTTGAAGCGGCCGATGTGCGTGGAGGCGCCGTACGTGGCGACGGACTTGCCGGCGTTCTGCCCCTCGGTGAAGTCGAGGACGAGCTGCACCGGCGAGCGCACCAGGCTGAACAGGAAGCGGATGTCGGTGGCGCCGAGGCGGATGACGTCGCCGTGCTGGAGCATGTGCTCCGTGAGCGGCTCGCCGTTGACCGTCGTGCCGTTGGTGGAGCGCAGATCCCGCAGGATGAGCTCGCCGTCCTCGGCCGCGATGAAGGCGTGCCGGGAGCTCACGGCCCCGTCATCGAGGGCGATGTCGCAGTCGGCGCCGCGCCCGATGGTGAAGTAGCGCCCCTCGGCGAAGCTCTGGGGGGCCAGGGCATACCAGTCGATGCGCCCGAAGGGATCGTAGACGTACAGGTTCGCCCGGTAGGCCCCCGCGGGGAACCGGTGCGGGCCGATGTCGCCGCCGGTGTTCACGGAGGGCAGGCTCAAGGGTCCCGTCTGCACGGACGCTTCATCCCCGGTTCATGCAACGCGCCCATGGTAGAGCGGACGCCCTCCGGTGGCCAGCCGAGACGTCCCCGAACCGACCGGATGGGTTGACACGCCGGGGGCAGGCGCTTACAGGGTCGCCGGCTTTTCTCCGCCGAGGTGCCCTGATGCCCATCTACCGCTACCAGTGCGAAGCGTGCTCTCAGACCACCGACGTCTTTGCCAAGATGAGCGATCCGCCGCCGGCGACGTGCCCCCACTGCGGCGGCGGCCCGCTGGTCAAGGCGGTCGCCCGCACCGCCTTTCATCTGAAGGGCGGGGGCTGGTATGCCCAGGGGTACGGCGCCTCGGCCCAGGCCGGCACCGCGACGGGCGCCGCCAGCGGCGGCAGTGGAGGCAGTGGAGGCAGTGGTGACGCCGGCAGCACCAGCAGCACCTCGAAGGACGCGGGCCCCAAAGCGGACTGAGCGCCTGCTGCTGGCCGGCCTGCTCGCCCTGGCCTCGGCCTGCGATGACGCGGCCGACCCCCCGGCTGGCGACACCCCGTGCGGCTCCGGGCCCCTCGCCGTGGCCGTGGGCACCGGCAACCCCTACACCGCCGTCCCCGATGGGCGCTTCCAGGTGGAGGCCGGCCTGCAGGGGGGCTTCCACTTCGAGGTCTCGCTGCGCCTCGCCGGGGCCGTCGACGCCGATCACGCCGACATCGACCTGACGCTGCGCGAGGGCGACGTCGTCCGCGCCCGGCACGTCACCGCCGACTGGCTGCTGCACGTGGACGCCGCGGGCCCCGCCTGCGAGTACCCGCGCGCCCGGCTGGTGCTGGTGGACGAGGCCGGGGATCTCTTCCCCCGGGAGCGCCTGGCCGACCTGGCGGACGTCCCGCTCAGCCTGGACGTGCGCCTCGACAGCCCCCTCGGCGGCGGCACCGCGACGGTGCCGGTGGTGCTGGCGCTGCCCGAGCGGTTCTGACGTCAGGGCACGCCGGCGTCGGCGCCGGGCGGCGGCTTCAGGCGCTCCAGGCGGCGCCACCCCCCCACGTCATCGACGGGCGGCGCCCGGCGGCTGGCCCGCGCGGCGGCGGCCTGGCCCCCCGGCAGCAGCAGGCCCAGCCCGGCGGGCGCGGCGGCGGCCGTGGCGAGGGCGACGGCGGCCCAGCGCGCGGCGGGCGGCGGCGCAGCAGGGCGGCGCCCAGCAGCAGCAGGAGGCCCAGGGCGGCCAGGGCGGGCGGCCCCAGGCGGCCCCCACCGCGAACGTCGCCGCCGAGAGCGCCAGGGCCGAGCCCGCCAGCGCCAGGGGCACCGCGGCCAGGCCCCCCGCGATCAGCGCCGCGCCGAGCAGGGCCGCCCCGGCCAGGCCCGGGCTGGTGCCCGTCAGCGCGCCCAGCGCCCCAGCGGGACGAGGGCGGCGGGCCCCGGCCACCGCCAGGCGCCCAGCCCCAGCGCCACCGCGGCGCCGCCCGCCACCCACGCCAGGGTGGGCGCGAGCACCGCGAAGCCCTCCGGGAAGAGCGGCAGGCCGAAGCGCGCCAGGGCCAGCAGCCACACCCCGGCCGCGGCGGCCCGCGCCCCGGTCGGGACGAGCGCGACGAGGCCCAGCAGGGCGGCGAAGCCGGGCAGCGCGCGGAGCTGGACGACGACGCGCGCGTCCGCGAACCCGTTGATCCAGAAGAAGAATCCGGCCGCAGCGAGCGCCAGCCCGGCCGCCAGCTTCGGGCGCCGGGTCTGGGCCGCGAGGGCGGCCAGCGCGACGCAGGCCAGCACCGGCTCGGCGGCGAGGGCCGCGACGGTGGCCGGCAAGAGCGTCCGCGCCGGGAGCCGCAGGCTCAGGGCCAGCACGGCCAGGGCGGCCGCGCCATCGGCCAGCAGCCCGGTGGGGCCCAGGACGAGCGGCGTCGGCGGCGCGAAGAAGCCCAGCCCCAGGGCGGCCGCGGCGCCGAGGCCGAGGGCCAGGGCCGGCAGGCGGGGGCTGGCGATGGCCAGGGCGAGCAGGGCGGCGAGGGCGGCGATCCACATGCCGCCATGGGTGGCCGGCGCGGCCGCGACCGTCAACGAAAACCGTCCCGCGCGGGCCCCGGTGAACCAGCATTGCCGGTGCGGCCTTTCAGGGGTAGACTCTCGCGCCTCCATTTGCCAGCCGAAGAGGAGCCGACATGGGCGATCTCCGCCATCTCAAGCGCCGCATCGGGCAGCGCCTCATCGTTGGCTTCGATGGCCCCCGGGTCCCGCCGGAGCTGATGCGGCTCGACGAGGAGTGGGGCCTGGGCGGCTACATCCTCTTCCGCCGCAACCTGGAGTCCATGGAACAGATCATGGACCTCAACGAGGAGCTCTGGGATCTGGGCCAGGGGGTGCCGCCCTTCATCGGCATCGACCAGGAGGGGGGCCGCGTCCACCGCCTGCCCGAGCCCTACACGGTCTTCGCCGAGATGGCCCAGCTCGGCCAGGTGAACTCCGTGTCGGTGGCCTACGAGGTGGGGGCGGTCATCGGCCGCGAGCTCACGGCGACGGGCTTCAACCTCAACTTCGCCCCGGTGCTGGACGTCAACACCAACCCGGACAACCCCATCATCGGGCGCCGCGCCATCTCGGAGGATCCCGAGCTGGTGGCCAGCCTGGCGAAGGCCCTCGTCCGCGGCCTGCACGACAACGCCATCATCGCGTGCGGCAAGCACTTCCCCGGCCACGGCCACACCACCGAGGACAGCCACCTCACGCTGCCGGTGTGCGACCTGGACATGGAGCGCATGCGCCAGGTGGAGCTGAAGCCCTACCAGCGGCTCATGCAGGGGTCGCCCCAGCTCGACATGGTGATGACGGCCCACGTCCTCTACCCGAAGATCGACGCGCGCCACCAGGCGACGCTCTCGCGCACCATCCAGCAGGACCTCCTGCGCCTCGAGATGGGCTTCAAGGGCCTGGTCGTCACCGATGACCTGGAGATGAAGGCCATCACCGAGACGGTGGGCATCGAGGAGGCCACCCGGCTGGCCCTCGAGGCGGGCGTCGATCTGTTCATGTGCTGCAGCAACATCGACCAGCAGGTGCAGGTCCTCGAGACGCTCCTCAAGGAGGCCGAGCAGGGCAGCTACCCGCGGCACCTCTGGGAGCGCGGCTACTCCCGCGTGCGCGAGGTGAAGGCCCGCCACTTCCGGGTGGTGCGCACGGTCGATCGCGTCCACGCCCGCGAGCTCGTCGGCAACCGGGAGCACCTGCGCATCTCGCGCCGCCTCAAGGACGGCAAGTAGCCCCGGCCGCCCGCCCGCAGGTCGCTTGCGCCGGGCGGTGCGAGCTTCTACGCTCGGCGGCAGATCGCGGGAGGCAGCGGTGACGGCCAGGATCCTCGCAGTGTGCTTGTGTATTTCGGCGCCGGCCCTGGCGCTGGACTACGATCCGGTCCTGGGCGGCCTCTGCACGGTGGTCAACCCCAGCAGCCCGTCCCCGTGTGGCGAGACGCCGCGCCCCGACCAGAAGGCCTTCGCGGCCCTGGCCCGGGAGTACGGCATGGCCCTCGGGCCGCGCCTCATGCAGCCGGCCGAGACGCTGGGCGTCAACGGCTTCGCCTTCGCGCTGCAGCTCGGCCTCACCAACGTGGACGAGAACAAGAGCCACTGGCAGCGGGCCATCCAGGCCAACCAGGGCAGCCCCGCCAGCCCCGAGACGCCCTCCACCCTGCAGACGCTGCAGCTCGACCTGCGCAAGGGCCTGCCCTTCAGCGTCGAGCTGGGCGCCAACCTGGCGTGGATCATGAACTCCGAGCTGCTGTCCTTCTCGGGCAGCGCCAAGATCGCCCTGCACGAGGGCGTGCGGCAGTTCCCCCTCGACGGGGCGGTGCGGGTGTCGGTGGGCCGCATGGTGGGCTCGTCGGAGCTGGAGCTCACCTTCGTGGGCCTCGACGTGGTGGTCAGCCACGGCTTCGGCGTCGCCCGCAGCCTGAACATCGCGCCCTACATGGCCTACAGCCCCCTCTTCATCTACGCGGCCAGCGGCGTCGTGGACTCCTCGCCCGGGGATCACCAGACCCCCGCCGGCACCTTCGTCTTCGCGGACGAGGACGAGGTCATCCACCGCTTCGTCTTCGGTGGGCGGTTCATCTTCGGGGCCTTCAACTTCACCCCCGAGGTCGCCATCGCGCAGGCCATCCAGTCCTATAACTTCAACGTGGGCCTGGATTTTTGACGTTTTCTCCGCGCCGCCTCCCGGCGCGCCGCTGGACCACTGCCCCGCCGCTCTGCTAGAACCTCCGTCCCCTGACGGCCTGGAGGACCCATGAGCGAGGACGGCCTGACCCCGGACGAGCTGGCCCTCATCGCCGAAGAAGAGGCCGTGCTGCGCCAGGTGCAGCGGCGCCTGGCGGAGCATGTCGTCGCCCCTTCGGCCCGATCGGACTTCGACCGCGAGCTCGTGAACCTGCGCGACCAGCTCGCCGAGAGCCGCGCCGAAGACCACGCCATGCTGGTGGAGCACATGACCCGCCTGGCGGCCCTGCGGCGGGCCCAGGATCGGGACGTGGCCTTCCCGGCCGACCCCCAGAACCCCTACTTCGCCCACCTGCGCCTGCAGGACCGGCACGAGGGGGCCGTGCGGGTGCGCGACGTGCTCATCGGGCGCCGCGCCTTCATCGACACCCGCCAGGGCGTGCAGGTGGTCGACTGGCGCAACTCCCCGATCTCACGCATCTATTACTGCTACGCCGAGGGCGATGACTACGAGGAGCGCTTCGGCGGGGACGCCCAGTCGGGCGTCGTGCTGGCGCGGCGCACCCTGACCATCAGCCGCGGCGAGCTGCTGCGCATCCGCGCCGCCGAGCGCTCGCTGGTGCGCACCGCCGCCGGCTGGGTCCGCGAGGACGTGGCCCGCCACCAGCTCGCGGGCGGCCAGGGCGCGGCGCTGCGGGCCCCCCTCGACCAGCTCGGCGGCCGGCCCGACACCCGCCTGCCCGAGATCACGGCGCTCATCGATCCCGAGCAGTTCCGCATCATGACGCAGGACCGCTCGGGCATCGTGATCATCCGCGGCGGCGCCGGCACCGGGAAGACGACCATCGCCCTGCACCGGGCCGCGTGGCTGCACTTCCAGGACCCGCGCAAGTTCGCGGCGAAGAAGATGCTGGTCATCACCCCCGGCGAGGCGCTGCGGCGCTACGTGAGCCGGGTGCTGCCGGCCCTCGACGTGCACGGCGTCTCGGTGCGCACCTTCGCCGACTGGGCCATGCGCGTGCTCAAGCGGCTGGTGCCCTCGGCCCGCCACCGCCAGTTCACCGACGACGAGGCCGCCATGGGGGCGCGCCGCCTGAAGCGCCACCCGGTGCTCATCGGGCTGCTCGAAGACACGGTGCGCGCCGAGGCGCGGGCCTTCGACGACATCTTCAGCGAGGCGGGGGGCCGCGGCCTGCTGGACGCCTGGGTCCGCCGCCGCAACCTGCCCGTCGCCCAGCGGCTCGAGGCCGTGACGCGCTGGGTGGACAGCGAGCCGGCCCTGCGCGACGGCGTCCGCGTCCGCCGGGCCCTGGAGCGGGCCCGCGAGGAGCTGCTCGATCCCTTCGAGACGTGGGCCACGCTCCTCACCGACCGCGACCGCCTGGGCGCCGCCTTCGCCGCCGATCCCTCGGTGGTGGGCTGGGAGCTCGACAGCCTGGTGGAGGCCATCTCCACCCAGGCCGACGACCCGGAGGATCTGTCCCACATCGACGCCGACCGGCGGGTGGGCATCGACGGGCTGCACGTCAACGAGGGGGCCCGCCAGGGGCGCCTGGACGCCGACGACCTGGCCATCCTGCTGCGCATCTGCCAGCTCAAGTGGGGCGGGCTCGGCGGGCCGTCGGGCCACCGCATCGCCTACAGCCACCTCGTCGTGGACGAGGCCCAGGACCTCTCGCCCCTCACCCTCAAGGTGCTCTGCGAGGCCGTCCAGCCCGGCGGCCCCGTCACCCTGGCGGGGGACACCGCCCAGCGGCTCAGCCTGGAGACGGGCTTCGACGACTGGGAGGCCCTCGTCAAGTCGTTGAAGATCAAGGCGAATCTGCTGCCGCCCCTGGCCATCAGCTACCGCTCGACGCGGCAGGTCATGGAGCTGGCGCGCCACGTCCTCGGCCCCCTGGCCCCCGACGAGGCCCCCCGCGACGCCCGCGACGGCGCCCCCGTCTCGCTGCTGCGCTTCGACGAGGTGGGCGAGGCGGTGGCCTTCGTGGCCGACGCCCTCAAGGCCCTGCGGATGCGCGAGCCCGTGGCGACGGTGGCCCTGGTGGCCCGCTCGCCCGAGGTGGCCGAGCTGTACTGGGACGGCCTGCGCCGCGCCGACGTGCCGGCCCTGCGGCGCATCCGGCACCAGGAGTTCGAGTTCAGCCCCGGCGCGGACCTCACGGACGTCTTCCAGATCAAGGGCCTGGAGTACGACTACGTGATCGTCCTGGAGGCCACGGCGGAGCACTGGCCCACGACGCTGGAGGCCCGCCACCTGCTCCACGTCGCCATGACCCGCGCCGCCCACCAGCTCTGGCTGCTCTGCGCCAAGGCCCCGAGCCCGCTGCTGCCGGCCGCCCTCATCGAGGGGGAGGGAGTGGCGACGGGGGGCGCCTCCGACTAGTCTGGCGGCATGCGCGCCCTCGCCTTCGCCGTCTTCACCCTGCTCGTCGCCGGCCCGGCCGTCGCCAACGTGCCGTCCGCCTACCTCGCCTGCCAGGACAAGGCCGAGGGGGCGCCCTGCCGCATGGTGGGCCCCCAGTTCGGCGCCTGCGTGCGCGACACGCTCTGCGAGGATCCGCCCGACGACGACGTGGACGTCTGCCTGCTCTGCGTCGACCCCTGCTGGGGCCGCGCCGACGGCGAGGCCTGCCTGCAGACGGCCACCAACGAGCCGGGCGTCTGCGCCCTCCAGGACCGCTGCACCGACAAGGAGGAGACGTCGTTCCTGGAGTGCAACCGCTGCGTCCCCGGCCGGGTGGGCGCGACGGATCCCGAGGAGGGCTGCCAGGCGGGCGTCGGCTACGCGGCCCCCTGGCTCTTCATCCTGCTGGCCCTGGGCTGGCAGCTCCGGCGGCGCCGCCCCGCCTGATCAGCTCCACCAGTGGGGCGCGTCGGGCACCAGGGCGTGCACGCGCCCGCGGCTCTCGGCGGGCCAGCGCTCATCCAGAATCTGCAACACTTCCGAGGGCTTGTAGAGCTGGCTGAAGTGCATGAGCACCAGCGCCTCGTTCTGCAGGCGGGGGGCGTAGGGCAAGAGCTCGTCCAGGTGGATGTGGCACCCGGCCCGCGCGGCCTGCACCGTCTTGCGGTCGTCGAGGAAGGTGCACTCCAGGATGAGCACCCGCGCCTGGAGCAGCTCGGGGGTGTGATCGAGGACGCTCGGCAGCGTGTCGGTGGCGTAGGCCAGCTCCAGGTGCTCGAGGGACTCGAAGAGATCCTCGCCCGCGCGCCGCCGCGCCCCGATCTCCCGGCCCGGCAGGTGGGCGAACTCGGCCCGGAGCTTCGGCACCCGCCGCAGGAACAGGTAGCCGAGGGAGGGCACGGGGTGGAACGTGGGGAAGGCGCGGACGATGAGGTCCTTGCGCAGCGCCACCTCCTGCCCGGCCTTCATGGGCACGGCCTCCACCTGCAGCGGCCAGCGGTGCAGGCGGCCGAGGGCGTCGAGGCCGGCCTGCAGCTCGTCCTCCAGGCCCGCCGGCAGGAAGACGCGCAGGGGCTTCTCCACCCCTGACAGGCCCCGCATCCCCAGCACGGTCGGCAGGGCGCCCAGGTGATCGATGTGGGCGTGGCTCAAGAACAGGTGGCTCGCGCTGCACGCCCCGCGCAGCGGGTAGCCCACGTCGAAGAGGGCGTCCAGCTCGGGCACGTGCAGGGACGTGTACATCCCGCCGAGGGAGGCCCCCCGCACGGTGTAGCGGCTCGCGGTCAGCTCGGTCGGCATGGGGGGAGAGCATCCCGGGTTGGCGGCCACGGTTCAAGGGGCCCGCTGGCGCGCCGGGCGCCGGTCATGTTATGCGGCCGGCTGGGGTCGCGATGAAGTCCAATGTGTACGCGACTTTGCATAAAGGCGGGGCATCGACGTCAGCGGCCCCGCCGCCCGCTCCGGGCACCGAACCTGCTGCAATGGAGTCTCGAAGATGAACGCCACCTGGAAGATCATGGGTGTCCTCCTGCTCACCGCTGGCATCGCCCAGGCCAAGCCCTCCTTCACCGTCCAGGCCCAGCTCGGCTTCAACGGCACCGCGGACGCCGACAACACCGAGTCCGAGAAGGTCGAGAACGACTTCGGCCTGATGGGCACCGTCGAGTTCCCCCTCTCCCGGCAGCTCCGCCTCGGCGGCCGCCTCGCCTACCAGGCGGCCGACGGCGTGGACAGCGAGGGCGCCTACTCGGCCGTCGACGCGGGCCTCTGGGCGCGGTTCGTCTTCGTGCCCGGCAAGTTCGAGGCCTTCGCGGCGGGCGCCCTGGGCCTGAGCTACATCACCCTCGATCCCAAGAACAGCAGCGATGACCTGACCGGCCAGGGCCTGCACTTCCTGCTGGGCGCCGGCGCGTCGTACCCCATCAGCCGCTCGGCCCGCGTCATCGGCGGCCTGTACTACAGCCACCACAGCGGCGAGCCGGAGGCCGAGGTGGCCGGCCAGACCGTCCGCGTCGAGGACGGCGTCCTCTCCCGCCTCATGCTCACCGGCGGCATCATGTTCTGAGCCGGATTCCCCTGTGTTTCCGGCACTCTCCGAAAAACCCTGCGACACGCGCTGCGGCTGACCGATAGATCGGGGTCGGCGCCTGGCCGACCCTGGCCAAAGGCGCCGCCATGCTGCGACTGCTCGTCGAAGGGGCCCTGGACCTGCTCTGGCCCTGCACCTGCCTCTGCTGCGGAGAGCCCACCCCGCGGCCGGGCTTCTGCCCGCCCTGCACCTCGCTGATCAGCCCGCGGGATGGCCCTCGGTGCACCCGCTGCGACGCGGCGCTGCCCACGGCCGGCCCCGCCCACGAGTGCGGGCGCTGCCTGGCGCGCAAGCCGAGATTCTCTCGTGGTTTCGGCATCTTCGACTACGCCGGTCCCATCGGGGACGCCATCCGGGCGGGCAAGTACCAGCGGCGGCCGGACGGCCTGCCGGCGGTGGCGCGGGCGCTGCGGGCGGCCCTGCCCGCCGAGCTGCGGGCGGATCCCCCGGGGGCCGTCCTGCCCGTGCCGCTGCACCTGCGCCGGGTGCTGGCCCGCCGCGTCGATCCGCCCCTGGAGCTGGCGGCGGCCGTGGCAGCGGAGCTCGGCGTGCCCCTGGCGGCCCGGGTGCTGGTGCGGACGCGGGACACCCCGGCCCAGGCGGGGCTGAGCGAGGTGGCGCGCCGCGAGAACGTGCGCGGCGCGTTCGCGGTGCGGCGCCCGCCGCCGGCGGACGTGCTGCTGGTGGACGACGTGGCGACCACCGGGGCCACCCTCGACGCGGTGGCGCGGGTCGTCGCCCGGGCGGGCGCGGAGCGCGTGCGCGTGCTCTCGGCGGCGGCGGTGAATCGAACGTAGGGCGCGAACGTAGAGGGCGCTCGCGGCCGCCGGCCGCGACCACCAGCCCCCAGGAGACCTCATGACCACGCGCCGCCGAGCGCTCGCGACGACCGCGTTCCTGACCCTCGCCTGCAGCGTCGCCCACGGGCGCCCCATCGTCAGCGTCCAGGCCCTGCTCGGCGTCTCGGGCCAGGCGGAGGGGGGTGGGCGGGCCTCCTTCTCGGAGGAGCTGGCGGACGACCTGGGGGTGATGGCCACCGTGGAGTGGCCCATCGGCTGGCAGCTTCGGCTGGGCGGCCGGCTCGGCTACCAGCAGGCCACCGGCGTCGACAGCGAGGAGTCGTACGTGGGTATCGACGCCGATCTCTGGGCCCGCTTCGTCTTCATCCCCGGGCAGCTCGAGGTCTTCGCCGCCGGCGCCCTCGGCGTGAGCACCCTGACGGTGAACGACTCCATCGCGGGTCGGGGGCTGCACGCGATGGTCGGGGCGGGGGCGGGCTACCCCCTCAGCCCGACGCTGCGGGCCCTCGCGGGGGTGTACTACGACCACCGCGCCGGGGATCCCCAGCGCGAGGTGAGCGACGCCACCAACGAGCTCAAGGACGTGAAGCTGTCGCGGGTGCTGCTGACGGCCGGGCTGGCCTTCTAGAAGAAGAGCCCCACCACGAAGCTGCCGACGCTGACGGCGGTGGCGGTGCCCAGGAGGGCCCGCACGCTGTCGAACCGCACCGCCTCGCCGAACTTCACGTCGATGGCCTTGAGCAGCGCGGCGTTGACGACGATGGGGATGAGCAGGCCGACGAGCCCGAGGGACAGGATCACGGGCAGGAAGAGGACGGCCTTGAGCACGAACGTCAGCAGCCAGACGAGCGCGACGTTGGCCAGGCCGAAGGTGGCGACGGCGAGCAGGAAGCGCAGCCGGGCCCCCACATGGATGGCGGGGACGGCGAGGGCGATGCCGCCGAACAGGGCCGACACCACGGCCCACGTCACGACGATCTTCAGGATGAAGGCCATGGCTCTCTCTCCACGGTGAGGCCCGCGCCGCCCCGCGCCGCCCGGGCCAGCACCCGGCTGGGGCGCCCGCGGTCGTCGTCGAGGAAGCGCAGGGTGCGGACGGTCAGGCCGGCGCCGGCGAGCGCGAGCAACAGCGCGCCCAGGTGCCCGGCATCATAGACAAAAATGGCGTGGCCGTGGGGCTTGAGGGCCCGGGCGGCGGCCCGGGCGAAGTCGGCGACGTCCCCGGCGAGGGCGTGGGTGGCGCCGGCGGTGCGCGCCTCGGCGCTCTGGCGGCCCCAGCCCGGCGGGTAGAAGGGCGGGTTGCTCACCACCAGATCGAAGGCCTGCGGGGCGACGGGCACGTCACGCACGTCGCCGCGGGCGATCTGGAGGGGGTGGCCCGCCAGGCGCGCGTTGCGGCCGGCCTGGTCGGCGGAGCGGGCGTCGAGCTCGAGGCCCACGCCGGGGCCGAGATCGGGGCAGGTCTGGTAGAGGGCCAGCAGCAGCACGCCGGTGCCGCAGCCCAGGTCGAGGGCGCGATCCCCCGCGCGCGCCGCCGCGAAGCGGGCCAGGGGGAAGGCCCAGGGGCAGGGGGTGAAGCCGCGCTTGTCGCGGAGGAGCCAGCCGGCCCCGAGGGGCTCGACGATCTCGCCGGCCCGGACGGGCACGCCGCAGGCCGCCGCCGCGTCACGCCCGGCGCGCATACTGGACTCCCGCCGGCCGAGGCCCCAAGCTGGGGGGGTGAAGAAGGGCTCTCTGCTGCTGCTCGGGCTGTCGCTGGCGGCGTCGCCCGGCCTCGCCGAGCCGCTGCGCTTCGGCCTGGCGGGCGGCATCTTCCTGCCCACCCGCGTGGAGGTCGGCGACCGGACGGCCGACGCCCGCCCGGGGCCCATCCTGGCCATCACCCTGGACGTGCCCGTGGCGGCGGCCCTGGACGTGGGGGCCTTCGTGCTGGCGGGGGGCTTCGAGGCCGGCGAGCGCACGACGGACACGGTGCGGACGTTCGAGACCGGGGTGGGGGCCCACTACCGGCTGCCGCTGGGCGCGGGGCTGCTGCGGGCGGGCCTGCAGCTCGGCTACCGCCGCCTGGCCGCCGATCTGCCCGCCTACGACCGCAGCCACGGCGTCGCGCTGAACCTGGACGCGGAGTACAGCCGCCGGCTCTACCGGGCGCTGCACTTCCAGGTGCGGCTCAGCCTGCTCAGCCAGCCGATGGGAGGCAACAGCGACCATCGCGTGCTCATGGCCCCGTCGCCCGTGCTGGCGGTGGGCGTGGTTCTGTAGCCGTTTCAGGGGGTTACAGGCGGTCGAGGACCTTGCCCGACCGGGCGCTCAGGCGGGCGCTGATGTCCTGCAGGGCGCCCTTCTCGGCGCCCTCCACCCGGCCGAAGAGGCCGAAGAGGCCACCCGCGGCGTCGGCGACGCGCCAGGCGAGGGACTCCAGATCGGCCTTGGCGGCGCTGGCGCGATCGGCCGGCATGGCCGCCAGCATCGCGCGGATGAAGTCGAGGGACGCGTCGAAGAACTCCTGGGTGGGCTTGTTCTTCAGCATGTCGTCGAAGGCGGCGCGGGCCTCCCCCTCGACGTTGGCCTCGTCGGCGGCCTGCTCGAGGAGGATGCGCTCCTCGGCCTGGATCTCGCCGTCGGCCCAGGCCACCTGCAGCAGGGGCACGAGGTGCAGGACCGGGAGCGTCTTCTGGGTGATGCCCAGGCGCGCCAGGTGCTGCAGCAGCTCGTCATCGTCCAGGTGCGTGGCGGCCTTCAGGCCCTCGGCGGTCTCCTCGGCGGCCAGCTTCTTGCGAAGCTTCTCGATGAGCTCCTGGTTGCGCTTGTGGAAGAAGTCTTCCTCGTGGGCGCGGCGCAGCGGATCGAGCGGGGTATCGTCGGACATCGGGGGGCTCCAAGCAGTCAAGACCGGAAAGCCGGCGATTCAACGGCGCATTTATAGCCGATCAGGCGCCGCGACGCCTGAGGAAATCCACGAGGCCGGACCGGACGGGTCCGCTGAGCACGATGGTGACCAGCAGGCCGCAGGCGAAGCCGATGAAGAGCGAGGCGGTGGTGTCGACCAGGTGGATCTCGGCGTTGAGCAGCACGCCGAGCAGCGGGAGCGCCAGGGTGACGGCGACGTAGCCCACCGAGAGGACGGCGCGCTCGGGGCGGGCGCGGGCCGCGAGGACGGTGGCGACGGCGCTGACCCCCAGCGTGGCGAGGAACGCGGCGACGGCGTGGCCGGCCGGCAGCCAGGCGCGCTCGGCGGACATGGCGATGAAGAGGCTGACGAAGCAGAGCAGCAGGGTGTAGGCGCCGAGGCGGATGGACTCACTGCCGCCGAGCTGGCGGGCGTGCTCCAGGGCGTTCAAGACGGCGACGACCATCAGCAGCACGGCGAGGCCCGTGGCCGCCACGTAGAAGGGCATGACCCGGGTCATCTCCAGGACCTTGGCGTCGAGGAGGGGGCCCGTCAGCTCGGGGTGGTAGAGCTCGGTGACCTGCTTGACCTCGTCGGGGTTGCAGCCGGTCAGGAGCAGCAGGCCGGCGCCCAGGAGGAGCAGCGCCCTCACGCTCGCACCCGCCGCGCGGTGGCCAGGCGGGGCAGACCGGCGGCGTCCGCGTGCACGGCCTCCGCCTCGAACCGCCCGTCTTTCTTCAGGATTTCGAGAAGGCGCGGGCCCTGGTCGTGGCCGATCTCGATCATGAGGCCTCCCCCCGGCGCGAGGCGGGCCCCGGCCTGGTCGATGAGCGGGCGGATGAGGACGAGGCCGTCGGGGCCGCCGTCCAGGGCGAGCCGCGGCTCGTGGCGGGCGACGTCGGGCATGAGGCCGGCGATCTCGCCGCTCGCGATGTAGGGCGGGTTGCTGACGATGAGGTCGAAGGGCCCCTCGACCCCCTGGAGCAGGTCGCCCCGCTGGAGGGTGACGGGCAGCTCCAGGCGGTCGCGGTTGGCGGCGGCGACGGCCAGGGCGTCGGGGGAGGTGTCGATGGCCAGCACGCGGGCGTCGGGCCGCTCCTTCGCCAGCGTGAGGGCGATGCACCCGCTGCCCGTGCCCACGTCGACGATGCGGGGCTGGCGGAACGGCTTGAGGAAGTCGAGGGCCTTCTCGATCAAGAGTTCGGTCTCGGGGCGCGGGATGAGGACGCGGCGATCCACCTGCAGATCCAGGCTCCAGAACCCGCGGGTGCCGGTGATGTAGGCCACGGGCTCGCGCCGGCTGCGCCGGCGGACGCGCTCGCGCACCGCGGCCAGCTCGGGGGCGATGAGGGGCTGATCGTGCTGGGTGTAGAGCTGCAGCCGCGTCAGCGCGAGGGCGTCGGCGATGAGCAGCTCGGCGTCGAGGCGCGGCGACTCCATGCCCTTCTCGGCGAAGTGCGAGGTCGTCCACGTCAGCACCCGGCCGATGGTCCAGGTCTCCTCCACCAGGGCTACTCCTCGTCTTCCTGTCGGCGGCTGCGCACGTAGCGCCGGTCGTACTTCGCGGCGCTGAAGGCGCTCTTGAAGAGGCTGTCGCAGTCGCCCCGGTCCACGCACTCGGCGAAGGGCTCGAGGCTCAGGCGCTCGAAGCGGCGGCGGTCGAGCTTGATGGCGAGGTACGGCTTGATCTCGTCGGCCTTCTTGGAGGCGCGGCGCCCCTTCTCGTCGGGCCGGATGACCTCGTGGAAGATGAGCAGGACCTCGGAGACCTCGGGCATGTCGCTGAAGATGCCGCGCACCCCGCGGGCGTAGCGGGTGCGCCCGAAGACGAGCCACTTCACGGCGCGGGCCACCAGCTCCTTGTCGCTCTGGCGGCCGACGGGGTGCCAGATGTTCAGCCGCACCTGGCCGCCGCGCAGCTCCACGCCCTCGGACGGGTGCCGCATGGGGGGGAGCACCTGGAAGATGCCCATGGCCGCCTCGATGCGCAGCTTGCGCGCGGCGTCGGCGTCGCCCTCGTAGACCGCCTCGGGGTGGTCCTGGGCGGGGTTGCGGCCGGCGAGGGCGGGGCTCGCCAGGCAGGCGAGGGCCAGGAGGGCGAGCTTCACTCGTCGCGCTCCCGGCGGGCGCCGCGGCCCATGAGATCGGCCAGGGCCACGGCCGGCGACTTGTCCTCGTAGAGGATGCGGTACACCTCCCGGGTGACCGGCATGTCGACGCCCTCCTTGAGGGCGAGCTGGTGGGCGCTCTGGGCGGTGCGCACGCCCTCGGCCACCTCGTTCATCTCGCCCAGGATCTCGCCGAGGGTGCGGCCCTTGCCGAGCTGGATGCCGACGTGGCGGTTGCGGGAGAGGCCGCCGGTGCAGGTGAGGACGAGGTCGCCCATGCCGGCCAGGCCCGCGAGCGTCAGCGGGTTGGCGCCGCGCTTCACGGCCAGGCGGCTGACCTCGGCGAGGCCGCGGGTGAGCAGGGCCGCGCGGCTGTTGTGCCCCAGGCCCATGCCGTCCGCGACGCCGGCCGCGATGGCGACGACGTTCTTCAGGGCCCCGCCCAGCTCGACGCCGGTGACGTCCTCGGTGGTGTAGACGCGGAACCAGGACGTGTTGAAGGCCTTCTGCACCGCCACGGCGACGTCGTGGAAGCGGGCGGCCACGGTGACGGCCGTGGCCATGCGCTGGATGGTCTCGCGGGCGAAGCTCGGGCCAGAAAGGAAAGCGAAATCAGTACGATAGCCCCGGGGGAGCACCTCGGTCAGCACCTCCTCCATGGTCAGGAGGGTGCTGTTCTCGATGCCCTTGCTGGCGCTCACGATGGGCACGCCGGCGGGGACGTACGGGGCGGCGGCGGTCATGACGGTGCGCATGGCGTGGCTCGGCACCACCACGCAGACGAGCTCGGCGCCGGCCAGGACCTCGGCCAGCTCGCCGGAGGCCGTCAGGTGCTCGGGCAGCGTCAGCTCGGTCTGGTAGCGCGGGTTCTGGTGGCGGCTGTTGATGCCCTCGACCACCTCGGGCGAGCGCGCCCACAGGCGCACCGGGCCCTTGTCCGCCAGCACCGTGGCCAGGGCCGTGCCCCAGCTCCCCCCGCCAATCACCGCCGATCGCATCACCGCCTCCTCGTCCGGTCTGCATCCTACCCCCGGCGGGCGCCGGCGGCCATGCCCCGCTGGCCCCCGCGGGCCGGCGGTCGTACACTCGCCGCCAAAGTCGTTGGGGGGACAGCGTGCGCATCGTCCGTGACGGAGAAGCCATCGAGGTCGGGCCGGCCGGCATCCGCGTCGGCCGGGTGGCGGGCAACGACCTCGTCGTCTCCGATCCGCGCATCTCGTCGCGCCACGCGCGGGTCGTGCCCGGCGCGGACGGCGTGGTCTTCGAGGATCTGGGCTCCCGCAACGGCTCCATCGTGGAGCGCGCGGGGGAGCGCATCGTGGCCCGGCCCCATGTGGCCGTGCCCCTGCGGGCGGGGGATCGCCTGCTGCTGGGCGATCTGGTGTCCCCGGTGGTGCTGCACGTCGAGGCGGGCGAGGCCCCCGTGGTCACGCCCGAGGGCACCGTGGTCGCCCGCCGGGCCATGACGCCGGAGCGCGACCCGCTGGATGGGGCCGATCCGGCCGATCTGCGGCAGCTCTTCCGGCTGCTGCACGACCTCAGCGGGCGCGTGGATCCCGAGGCGGTGCTGGCGCGCATCGCGGAGGCGGTGCTGGCGCGGTTCCCCCACGCGGCCTCGACCCGCATCCTGCAGCGCGACGCGGCGGGGGCCTGGTGCGTGGCCCAGGCCCAGGGCGACTGCGCCACCCCGGTGAGCTCGACGCTGGTGCAGCGGGCGGTGGAGGGGCGCGAGCTCGTGTCCTACCTGCCCGGCGTGGAGGTGGCCCCCCAGAGCATGGTGGGCCTGGCGGGGGCCGTCATCGTGCCGCTCCTGTCGGGGGATCAGGCGATCGGCGTGCTGCACGTCGACAGCCGGCGGCGGCACTTCGCCCCGGAGGACCTGGCCTGGCTCTCGGTGGTGGGCACCCATGTGGCCGCGAGCCTGGTGGCCGCCCGGCGCTTCTCGGCCCTGCGGTCGGAGAACGACGATCTGCGCGGGGACGCGCGGATGCCGCGGCCCATCGTGGGGCAGAGCGCGTCCCTGGCCCGGGCGCTGGACCAGCTGCGGCGCGTGGCCCGCACGGCGACGAGCGTGCTGGTGCTGGGCGAGACGGGCACCGGCAAGGAGCTGGCCGCGCGCTACGTGCACGCCCACAGCCCCCGGGCCGACAAGACGTTCGCGGCCATCAACTGCGCGGCCCTGCCCGAAAACCTGTTGGAATCCGAGCTCTTCGGCCACCGGAAGGGCGCGTTCACGGGCGCCGACCGCGACCGCAAGGGCCTCTTCGAGTCGGCCGAGGGGGGCACCGTCTTCCTCGACGAGATCGGCGAGATCTCGCCCGCGGTCCAGGTGCGCCTGCTGCGCGTGCTCCAGGAGCGCGAGGTGCAGCCGGTGGGGGCGCGGCAGCCCATCCAGGTGGACGTGCGGGTGGTGGCGGCGACGAACCGCGACCTGAAGGCCGAGGCCGAGGCCGGCAAGTTCCGCGAGGATCTGTACTACCGGCTGGCGGTCTTCCCGGTGACGCTGCCCCCGCTGCGGGAGCGGCCGGGCGACGTGCGGCTGCTGGCCGAGCGCTTCCGGCAGGCGGCCTGCGCCCGGGCGGGCATCTACAACCCGGGCTTCACGGCCGACGCGCTGCACGCGCTGGAGGGCCACGCCTGGCCGGGCAACGTGCGGCAGCTCGAGCACGAGATCGAGCGGGCGGTCATCCTCGCGGAGGAGGGCGAGCCCATCGATCTGGACAGCCTGAGCGAGGCCGTGGCCGGCAGCGACCACCTGGCCCCGACGCCGGACGGCGAGGTCGGCCTGCCGCGGGGCAGCCTGCGCGACGTCATGGCCCGGCTGGAGGAGCGCGTCATCCGGCGGTGCCTGGAGGAGCACGGGGGCAACCGCACCCGGGCGGCGGAGACGCTGGGCATCAGCCGGCAGGCGCTGCAGGCCAAGCTGGCGAAGTGGCGCGAGGGCGAGCCCGCCTAGGCCGCCTGGCCCGCCTGCAGCCCGGGGCTCCGGTAGAGGGCGTGGCAGAGCGCCAGCGCCCGGGGCGAGCGCACGTACGGGCCCATCTTGTTCATCACGTAGCCCAGGGCGACGCCGGCGGTCGGATCGGCCATGCCGAGAGATCCGCCCGCGCCCGGGTGGCCGAACATGGTGGTGTTCGGGCAGAAGAGGTGCGTCTCTTCCTTGATGAAACCCTGAGAGAATCCAAGGGGTTTGCGCAGCACCTCGTCGCGCTCCACCCAGGACTGGCGGGCGTGCACGGGGGTCAGGCTCTCGGGGCGGGCCAGCGTCACGCCGTCGAGGGTGCCGCCGGCCACGAGGGCCTGGTAGACGCGGGCGAGGCCCCGGGCCGTGCCCACGCCGTTGCACCAGGGCAGCTCCAGGCGGCGCACGCGGTAGGTGTTGTAGTTGGCCAGGCCGGCGGCCCCCAGGTCGGCCGGGTGGGCGAAGGCGCGGCGGGTGCACGAGCTGCGCTGGACGGCCTGGCGGAAGACGCGGCCCTCGATGCCCCGGTGCAGGAAGAGCTTGGGCACGACGCGCAGCAGCTTGTCGGCCAGGGTGGGGCCGAGGGTGGTGGCCACGCGGGCGTCGTGCTCCTCGGGCAGGCCGATGTAGACGTCGGCGCCGAGGGGGCCGGCGACGTGCTCGGCGAAGAACTGCCCGATGGTCTGGCCCCCGGACGCGCGGCGGAAGAGCTCGGCCGCGTAGGGGCCGAAGGTGACGCCGTGGTAGCCCTGCTTCGTGCCCGGCTCCCAGGCCGGGGCCTGGCGCTCGCAGATCTCGACGACGCGCTCGGGGCGCAGCTCGAAGTCCTCGATGCAGAGGGGCTCGTCGAAGCCCACCACGCCGGCGCGGTGGTTCAGGAGCGTGCGCACCGTGATGCCGGCCTTGCCCGCCTGGGCGAAGCCCGGCCAGTAGTCGGCCACCGGGGCGTCGTAGTCCAGGCGGCCCCGCTCGGCGAGCATGAGCAGGCAGAGGGCGGACATGCCCTTGGTGCTCGAGAACATCGTCGTGGGGGTGTCGGCCTCCCAGGCGCGGCCCGAGGCGGGGTCGGCGACGCCGCCCCAGAGGTCGACGACGAGGCGCCCGCGGTGCCAGATGCAGACGCCGGCCCCCACCTCGCCGCGGCGGGTGAAGTTCTCGGTGAAGGCGTCGCGGACGGGCTCGAAGCCGGGGGCGACGGTGCCGTGGATGTCGGGTGCTGCTGCCATCGCCGCAGCATGGCAGCGGCGGCGCGCCCGCGTAAACCGTTGTGTTGACCGGGGGCCTTTGGCCATCCTGCCGCGTCATGCGCCCCCTGATCATCCAGACCGGCTCGCCCTCGCCCGCCCTGCGCGCCCACCGGGGCGACTACGCCCAGCTCTTCGCCGACGCCTTCGGGTGGCACCGCGATCGCTTCGCCGTCCTCGACGCCTACGCCGGCGAGGCGCTGCCGGCGCCGGGCGGGGTGGACGGCGTGCTGGTCACGGGCAGCCCGCTGTCGGTGCACGACCGGCCCGCGTGGTCGGTGGCCCTCGGCCACTGGCTGGTGGCGGCGGCGGAGGCGGGGGTGCCGGTGCTGGGCATCTGCTACGGCCACCAGCTCCTGGGCGACACGCTGCCCGGCGGGCAGGTAGGCCCCAACCCCCGGGGCCGCGAGATCGGCGTGCTGGAGGTGGAGGTGGCGGAGGATCCGCTCTTCGCGGGGCTGCCGCCGCGGTTCCCCGTGGTGCTCACCCACAGCGACGCCGTGAACGTGGCCCCCGAGGGGGTGCGGGTGCTGGGCGCCACCCCGCAGACCCCGGTGCAGGCCATGGCGTTCGGGCCCCGCTGCCGCACGCTGCAGTGGCACCCCGAGTTCGACGCCCCGGCCATCCGCCACATCATCGGGGAGCGGGCCGAGGCCATCGACGCCGAGCGGGGGCCCGGGGCGGCCGCGGCCCTCGCGGCGGGCGTCGTGGGCGTGCACACCGGCCCCGTCATCCTGCGGAATTTCCTCGAAAACTTCCTGCTCGGCTGACGGGCCGCGGCCGGACGCGCCTTCGGGGCATCTCGGGGGTGATCTCCGGCACGATTCCCGTTAGGCTCCCGCCGATGCACCTGCCCCCGCTCCTCCAGCGCCGCTTCGTGCTCGTGACCGGCAAGGGCGGCGTGGGCAAGTCCACCGTGTCCGCCGTCCTGGCGCGCCTCTCGGCCCGGGCCGGCCGGCGCACGCTCGTCTGCGAGCTCAACACCCGCGAGCGCATCCCCGGCCTCTTCGGCCGCCCGCCCGTCGGGGGCGAGGTGACACGCATCGGCGAGAACCTCTGGTCGGTGAACATCCAGCCGGACATGGCGATGGAAGAGTACGCGCTCATGAAGCTGCGCTTCCGCACGCTGTACCGGTTCGTCTTCGAGAACCCGGTGGTGCGCAACATGGTGCGCATCATCCCGGGGGTCCACCACCTGCTCATGATGGGCAAGGCGTTCAACCACGAGCGCGAGGTGGAGGCCGACGGCCGGCCCACCTGGGACACCATCATCGTCGACGCGCCGGCCACCGGCCACGGCCTCACGTTCTTCCAGCTCCCGCGCGTCATCCGCGACGCCGTGCCGGCGGGCAACCTCCACCGCGAGGCGGCGGACATGTGGGCGCTGCTGACGGATCCGCGCCGCACGGCGGTGCACCTGGTGACGCTGCCCGAGGAGCTGCCGGTGCGCGAGACGCTGGAGCTGCACGGGCGCCTGACCCGCGACCTGGGCATGCCCCTGGGCCACCTGTTCGTGAACATGATGCCGCCGCCGCTCTTCGCGCCGGAGCAGGCCGAGCTCTTCGCGCGGCTGCCGGAGCCGGCGCCGGGCACCGCGCTGCATGACCTCTGGGCCACCGGCCGCATCCGCATGGGGCGCGAGGCCCTGGCCGGCAGCTACCGGCGCCAGCTCGCGGGCCTGGCCATGCCCCTCGTCGAGCTGCCCATCATGTACACCCGCGACTTCGGCCCCGAGCAGATCGGCGCCCTGGGCGACCGCCTGCTGGAGCAGTCGCGATGACGTCCCTCGGCAGCAGCCGCCTGCTCGTCACCGCCGGGGCCGGGGGCGTGGGCAAGACGACGGTCGCCGCGGCCCTGGCCGTGGCGGGGGCGCTGGCCGGCAAGCGCACGGCGGTGCTCACCATCGATCCGGCGCGCCGCCTGGCCGACTCCCTGGGCCTGGGGCAGCTCACCGGCGAGCTGCGAGCCGTGGATCCGGCCATCTTCACCCGCGCCGGGCTCGCGCCGGGCGGTGAGCTCTGGGCCATGATGCTGGACGTGCACACGACCAGCGATCAGATGGTCAAGCGCTTCGCCCCCGACGCCGAGACGGCCCGGGCCATCCTCGACAACAAGTACTACCGCTACTTCAGCACCTCGCTGTCGGGCAGCCAGGAGTACATGGCCGTCGAGCAGGTGCGGGCGCTGGTGAGCGACCCGCGCTTCGATCTCGTCATCCTCGACACGCCGCCCGCGTCGGACGCCCTCGACTTCCTCGACGCCCCCGATCGGCTGGTGGAGGCCCTCGACTCGAAGGCCATGCAGATGCTGCAGACGAGCCGGGGCGGGGGGCTGGGCGCGCGCATCCTGGGCAAGGGGCGCGAGCTCATCGTCCGCTCCCTCAACACCCTGACGGGTGGGCAGTTCCTCGAGGATCTCGTTGAATTTCTTGCGGTTTTCGGCAGCATCCTCGACGCGCTGAAGGAGGCCAGCCAGGCCGTCCGCGTCATGCTGCGGGCCGACTCGACGCGCTTCCTGCTGGTGACGACGCCCACCGTCAGCCATGTGGACGAGGCGCTGCACTTCCAGCGCACGCTGGCGGAGCGGGGGCTGCCGTTCGGGGGCTTCATCGCCAACCGCGTGCACCACGCGCTGCCCGAGGCGAGCGACGCCCCGGCCGCCCTGGCCGCGCTGGCCCAGGACATCCTGCCCGACGTGCCCCTGGCGGCGCGGGTGGCGCTGCTGCAGCGGCTCGTCTGCGGCCAGCGTGCCCACAACCGCATGGCGGAGCGCGACGCCGCGGCCCTGGAGCCGCTGGTGGCGGCCCGGGCCGAGCCGCCCGCCGAGATCCCGCTGTTCCCGCTGGATGTCCGCGACCTGGCGGGCCTGGCCCGCGTCGCCCGCTTCCTGCCGCTCCGCTAGCTCGGCGCCTGGCCCTCGGCGGGCCGCTCCCGCCACGTCCACCAGAAGTTGGCCAGGAAGTTCCAGCCGGTGGCGACGCCGATGCCGAGGAGCTGCGACACATAGATCCACCCGCCGACCTCGGGCGGGTGCGTCACCGGGAAGGTGACGACGCCCAGGGCCCCGGGGGGCGCGCCGGCCCACCAGGCCGCCAGGCCGTCCGCCCCGGCGATGAGGCGCAGGGCCGCGATGTTGCCGAGGATGAAGACGATCCACTGCATCACCGCGCCCACGAGGGACACCGCCTGGAACCGCAGCGCGCGCTGCAGGGCCGAGCCCCCGGTGTCATGATCGCGGAACGTCCAGCGGTCGTTGATCACGAAGTTCGAGACGATGCTGATCTGGATGGCGAGGGCCGAGGCGACGGTGCTCTTGACGTCGAAGGCCCGCAGGAGGGCGAGCGCGCCCAGGTTGACCACGACGCCACTGGCCCCCACGGCCGCGAACTTGATGAAGCGCGCGGAGAAGAGGGGGGCCAGGGCGGCGGGCAGGCGCACGAAGGGGGAGCTTACTGGCCGTCGGCGTTGCAGGCCGCGATCGGGGCCTCGCACGCGGGGCACTCGAGATCCATGCACATGTTCTCGTTGAGGCACAGGGCGACGGCCTCGAACAGGTCGCGGGCGGCCTCGGTGCCGGCGTTGTAGCAGGCCTCGGCCGCGGCGGCGTCCTGGGCCTCGGCCGAGCAGCTCAGCACCTGGCCACAGGCCTGGTCACCGGGAGGGGCGGGCGGGCCGAAGCACGCCTCGAACTCGGCGGCGCAGGCGACCTCGGGATCCTGGCCGTTCATGTCGGCGGTCTGGGCGCACTGCGACGTCGTGATGGCCTGGTCCTGGGCCTCGGCGGTGCCGGCCTGGAGGCAGCCCTGGATGCAGTTCTGGTCGCCCTGGGGGCAGGCGCCGGCGCACTCGAAGATCTCGCTGCAGGTCAGGTCGCCGGGCGGGGGGGGCTCGCCGAAGCAGGCCGCGATCAGGTCGCCGCAGGCGGCCTCCACGTCCTCACCGTTGGCGTCCGCCGCCTGGGCGCACTGGGACAGCTCGATGGCCTGGTCCTGCGCGGCGGGGGTGGCCGCCGCCAGGCAGCCCTGGATGCAGGCCTGGTCGCCCTGGGGGCAGGCGCCAGCGCACTCGAAGATGCCAGCGCAGTCGCCGTCGCCGCCGGGGCCGGGGCCCACATCGCCGACACACGCGGTGATCTCATCCTGGCAGGCGGCCTGGTCGCCGCCGTTGGCCTGGATGCACTCGACGGCCGCCGAGAAGAGCTGGGTCGCCTCGGCCGAGGCCTGGGCGAAGCAGTCATCGGCGCAGGCCTCGTCCTGGCCGCAAGCGGTCAGGCACTCGTTCAGCTCGGCGCAGCTCAGGTCGCCGCCGCCGCCGCCAGCGCCACCGGCGCCGCCGCCCGCGCCACCGGCGCCACCACCGGCCCCGCCAGCCCGCCGCCAGCCCCGCCCGCGCCGCCGCCGGCACCGCCAGCGCCGCCGCCAGCACCACCGCGCCGCCGCCAGCACCAGCCCGCCACCGCCACCGGCACCGCCGGCGCCGCCGCCCGCCCGCCCTGGCCCATGCCCATGTCGGCGTCGTCGGAGCTGCTGGTGTCACACGCCAGGGCGAACACCGCGAGGGTGCTGCCCAGCAAGGCCAACTTCAGAGTCTGCTTCACGCTTGCTCTCCCACGGAGAAGTGTCGAGTGGACGCTTTTCCACTACAGGCCAACACTGGTTCCAGGGAAAAATGTTGCTCTGCGGTTTTTCGACAGCGGGGCTGGGGGCGGCCATACCGCTCCCTTCCGCCGCGCGCCTGGGCGCGCCGGCGGGCCAGGGCAGGCTACTGGAAGCAGGCGTTGATGAGATCGGCGCAGGCGGTCTCGACGTCCTGGCCGTTCATGTCAGCGTTCTGCGCGCACTGCGAGAGCTGGAGGGCGAGGTCCTGCGCCTGGGGCGTCCCGGCCGCCAGGCAGCCCTGGATGCAGTTCTGATCGTTCTGGGGGCAGTTGCCGGCGCACTCGAAGATGCCGCCGCAGGTCAGGTCGCCGCCGGGGCCAGGGCCACCGCCGCCGAGGCAGGCCTCGATCTCGGCCGCGCACGCTTCCTGGTTGCCGCCGTTGGCGTCGATGCACTCCACCGCGGCGATGAACTGCTGCTGCGCCTGGGCGGTCGCCATGCCGAAGCAGGCCTGGCCGCAGGCCTGGTCGCCATCGGCGCAGTTGAACAGGCAGTCGTTGAGCTCGGAGCAGCTCAGGTCGCCGGTCGGCCCGGGATCGAACTCGCCGATGCAGGCCTCGATCTCGGCCTGGCAGGCGTTCTGGTCGCCGCCGTTGGCCTGGATGCACTCGATGGCCGCCGTGAAGGTGGCCTGGGCCTGGGGGGTGGCCTCGCCGAAGCAGGCATCCGTGCAGGCGTCGTCCCCCTCGCCGCAGCCGGAGAGGCACTCGTTCAGACCCGCGCAGTCCAGGTTGCCGCCGCCGCCGCCGCCGAAGCCGCCCTGGCCGCCGCCACCCGCGCCGCCGGCGCCGCCACCACCAGCGCCGCCCTGGCCACCGCCGCCGAAGCCGCCCTGGCCACCGCCGCCGAAGCCACCCTGGCCGCCGCCGCCCGCGCCGCCCTGGCCACCGCCGCCGGCGCCGCCGAAGCCGCCGGGGCCGCCGGGGCCCGCGTCGTTGATGCCGCGGCCGCCGGGCGCCTCGGTGCACACCGCGCTGGCCCGGCCGCTGACCATGGCCGGGGTGCAGGTGTAGCCGGGCGCGGCGCAGCTGGAGGTGCACTCCGCGGTGCAGTAGCCCCCACCACCAGCGCGGGGCACGCAGAGGCCCGTCTCGCAGTCGCCCGGGGCCGCGCAGGGCTCACCGAACACCGCGCCACCGCCGGCCCCTTCGGAGCAGCCGAAGGCCAGCAGCGCGAGCGCGCCGGACACGAACATCATCTTCAACGGGGTCGACATGGAGGGGCCTCCCTGGGCGAATCACGGTTGCACGCTTGTCCGTCCAACCGGGGGGGCGGTGCCAGGGAAAAATGCTGCTCCGCCCTGATTTTCAAACAAATCAGGTGTTTGAGGCCGATCCGGCGGTCGGCAGACGCCAGAGGAGGCCGTCATCGACGAGGTCGTCGAGGAGCTCGGCGCCCTCGTCGGCGTCGACGCCGAGGTCCGCCAGATCGGCCACCTCGCCCGCCGGGCGAGGGGCGCGCAGGCGCTCGAGCAGGGCGACGAGATCGGGCGACGCGGTGGCGATGGCCGGCCCGGGCTCCACGAGCAGGCCCTCGGCCTCGGCAGCCACGGCGACGGCGGGCAGGGCGTGCGTCGGATCGACGGCGGCGGCCAGGGGCCCGGCCTGGCCCAGCGAGGCGCGCGCGCGCTGCCAGGCGGCGAGGGTGCCGCCGGGCACCGTGACGGCCTCGATCCAGGGGGCGGTGGCGATGAGCGGGCCGGCGCCCGCGCGCGGGGCGGGCGCCCGGCGGCTGCGGGCGATGGCGCCCTCCAGGGCCGCGAAGGCCGGGACGGGCCCGGCGAAGGTGGCGGCGAGCCAGGCGGCGAAGGTGGGCGCCAGCGCGGCGCGCCCCTGGATGGCCCGGTGGAAGGCAGGGCTCGAGAAGAAGGCGTCCACCGCGGCGACGCCCCCCTGGCGGACGGCGTAGGCCCCCGCCACCAGGAACTCCTCCAGCAGCGCCTGCAGGCCCCGGTAGCGGCGCATGGGATCGGCCCGCCACCGGCGCGGATCGGGGGCCGTCAGCCAGGCCCGCTCCGCCGCCGTGACGTCCTCGCCGGCGAGGGCGGCGTCGGCGTCGGCGTAGACCGCCGCGACGAGCGCCGGATCGTGCAGCATGCGCACGACGACGCGCTGGAGGGCCGCGGCGCTCACGGGGCGCTCCGGCGCGCGAACGGCGAGCCCGCCAGCGTCGCGGCGATGCGGCGGAAGCCCGGCAGGCAGTCGTCGAGGGGGTTGCGCTCGCACTCGAAGACGACGGCCCGCAGCTCGGTGGCCCGGGGCGCGAGGGCCTCCAGGATGGTCCAGGTGTCGGGCAGCACGGCGGGGGTGTGGTCGTCCTCCACGATGGCCAGCCCGTCCACCTCGGCGTGCCCGGCGCCGGCGACGTGCACCTCCACCACGCGGTCGAGGGGGAAGCCGTCCAGGCCGGTGGTGGGCGCGTGGCCCAGGGTGCGCTGGTAGAGGGCCAGGTGGGCGGCGTCGAGCAGCAGGCCGGTGTCGGCGCGCTCGCAGACCCGCGCGAAGAAGTCGAGCAGGTGCAGGTCGCCCAGGAAGACGTGGCCGGGCGGGTTCTCGGGCAGCACCTCGCGGCCGGTCTCTTCGCGCAGGCGCACGATGCCCTCGGCCATGGCCGTGGCCGCGTCGTCGGAGAGGATGGGCGGCAGCAGCAGCATGTGGCCGCGGTCGCGGGGGCCGAAGTGCCACAGCCCGGCGTCGCCGCAGAGCCAGGCGGGATCGAGGGCCGCGATGAAGCCGCGCACGGCGTCGAGCCAGGGGGCGTCGAAGTCCTCGGGCTCGTCCAGGTTCACGTCGAGGAAGTGGTAGGTCGTGGGCAGGCCGGCGGCGCGCCAGGCCTGCGTCGGGCCGTCGAGGCCCTTGACCGTCTCCAGCCCCACCTCCAGGAACCCCGCGAATTCTGGGTGCTTTCGGCGCAGGGCCGCCACGTCGAGGGACCCGGGCGAGCCAGCCGCGCCGTACTCCGTCGAGACGCCGATGCCCAGGTGGGGCAGCCCGCGGACGCGGGCCTCGAAGCTGCTCACGCCGGCCCCCGGTACAGCCGCTCGATGCGCTGGCGCTGGAGCCGCAGCGCCTTGTCGAACCGGCCCAGGCGGCGGCCCTCCAGGCCCCCGCGGCCCTCCTCGAGGCGGCCGAGGAGCGAGGCGTCCAGCCGCACCTCCACCTCCGCGAAGGCGCGCAGCATCAGGCGCAGGGCCAGGGCGCGGGGCCCGCTGCCCTCGGCGTTGGTGTGCACGAACGTGTAGATGTCGGTCACGTCGTCGTGGACGGGGGTGTAGACGACGCCGATGCGCACCGTGGCGGGCCGGCGCGCCTCGGTGCCCCCCTCGATCCAGTACTGCTCGAAGAGGGTGTGGACGGGGGAGAAGTAGCTCGTCCAGTCGTCGATGAAGTCGTCGGCGGGGCCCAGGCCGATGAGGGCCCGCAGGGCGGCGGGCAGGGGGCGCTGGGGGCCGCGGTTGTAGACGCGGACGGCGTCCGGGCGGGCCGTGACCTCCACCTGCACCGCCTCGGCGGCCTCGGGGGCGTAGCCGAGCATCCAGTGCACGGCGCCCGTGTGCTCCACCTCGGTGAAGTTGTCCATGGTGGCCTCGAGGGGCGCGGCGGCGCGGTGGCGCGTCACGCTCACCGGGTGGAAGCCGCCGGGGCCCACGGCCGGGAAGGGGCCGGTCGCGCCGGGTCGCCGCATCCAGATGGCCCCGTCGCGCTCGACGGCCTCCAGGCAGGCGGTGTGCGGCCGCATCTGCGGGGTGCCGGGGGCCTTGCCGACGCCGTCGGGCCCGAAGGCCCAGCCGTGGTAGGGGCAGACGAGCTGCCCGCCGCGGACGCGGCCGGTGGAGAGGCGCATGCCGCGGTGGGGGCAGGCGTCGGGCAGGGCCCCGATGACGCCGTCCGTGCGGAAGACCGCGTAGGGCACGCCCCCGAGCCAGACGCGGCGGGGCCGGTGGGTCAGCTCCCGGGACAGGCAGACGGGGTGCCAGTGGCGCAGCAGATCCATCAGCGCCCCGCGATGGCGGCGGCGATGCGCTCCGCCTCCAGGCCACTCTCGCGCAGGGCGCCGGTGGCGGGGTTGCGGAAGCCCGCGAAGAAGAGGCCGGGCAGGGGCGGGCAGGCGGCCCCGTGCCAGCGCGGGTAGCCGCGGTCGTCGAGGACGGCGTCGGCCCCGTCGAGGAAGGCCGCCAGGCCCGCCTGGTAGCCGGTGGCCAGCACGACCACGTCGGCGGGCACGCGGCGGCCGTCGGGGCTCACCACGTCGGCGCCCTCGAAGCGGGCCAGGCCGGGCAGCGTGGCGATGCGGCCCTGCTTGATCAGGGCGATGGTGCCCACGTCGATGAGGGCCACGCGGCCATGGCGCTCGACCTCGGTGATGGGGCCGGCCTCGGGCTCGCGGAAGCCCCAGGGGCGCAGATCGCCGAGGGCGAGGCGGGTGGTGCGGCGGGCGATGGCGTCGGCGAGGCGGCGGGGTAGGCGGGCGTAGGCCAGGGACACCTGCTGGGCCGAGACGCCGGCCACCTCGCGGGGCACCACGTAGCGGGGCCCGCCCAGGACGAGGGTGACGGCGCTGGCCCCCTGCTCCCAGAGGTCGAGGGCGATCTCGGCGCCGCTGTTGCCGTTGCCCACCACCACGGCGCGCTGGCCGCGGAAGGTGGCCCCCGTCCGGTAGTCCCGGCTGTGCAGGACGCGGCCGGGGAAGCTGGCCTCGCCGGGGAACGTGGGGCGCCGCGGCACGGCGTTGTAGCCCGTCGCGACGACGAGGTGGCGCGCCGTGAACCCGCCGGCGTCCGTCTCGACGGCCCACGCGTCGGCCTCGCGGCGGGCGCGGCGGACGGTGACGCCCAGGCGGGGCTGCAGCCCGTGGTGGGCCGCGTACGCCTCCAGGTAGGCGATCACCTGGTCGCGGGACGGGTAGCGGGGCAGGTGCTCGGGGAACGGCAGCCCCGGCAGCCCCGAGTGGGCGCGGGCGGTGTGCAGGTGCAGGCGGTCGTAGTGGCCGCGCCACGAGCTGCCGACGGCGGAGGCGGCGTCCACCTGGGTGAAGGGCGCGCCCCGCTGGGCGAGGCAGGCGGCCACCGCCAGGCCGCTGGGGCCGGCCCCGATGATCAGCGTCTCGGTCGTCTCGCGGGTCACGGCGCGACCGTACCGCCGCGGGCGGCCCATGGGAAGGCGGATCCGCCGGCCCGGGCGACGGGGTAGGATGGACGCGGGGCGCCGCCGCCAGCGGCCCCGCACGGAGGCAGCCATCCGCAGCAACCTGCTGATCTTGCTGATGATTCTGGGTGGGCCCGCGGGCGCCGCGCCGGTGTGGTTCTGCGTCGCCGACGAGCCGGTGGAGGCGGCGGCGGTGGCCCAGCTCGGGCGCCATGTGCGGCTCGGGTCGGTGCAGGCCGGCTGCGACGCCGGGGGCTACCACGCTCGCTTCGTGGCGGCGGCGGGCGGGGCGCATCTGCAGGTGGTGGCGCCCGATGGCAGCGTGGCGGTGCGCCGCGTCCCCTGGCTGGCGGGTCCGGCCCAGGCGCTCAGCCGGACGGTGATGGCGGATCGGCTGGGGGCCCTGGGGGTGCTGCTGGACGGGCTGCTGCTGGAGCACCAGCTCGCGGCGGCGCCGACCGAGCCACCGCCGCCGGCGCCGACCGAGCCACCGCCGGCGGCGCCGGTGGAGCCGCCCGCCGCGCCGCCGCCCGCCGCGCCGCCGTCCGTCGCCCCCCGCAAGATCGCGCGGCGCCCCAAGGCGCCAACGCCGGAGCCCGTGGCCGCGCCAGCGTCGGAGCCCCCGCCGGCGCCCGCGCCCGAGCCGCCGTTCGATCCCGGCCCGGCGCCCCCCCCCGAGCCCCCGCCCGTGCGGGTGGTCGTCCTCCCGCCGCCGCCCCCCCGGGTGACGATCACGCCCCACAGCCCGGCCTTCGGGGGCGTCCACCTGGATCTGCGCTGGCGGGCGCCCGCCATGCTGGTGCCCCAGGCCGGGCTGGTGGGTGGCTACGGTCCCCTGCAGGCGACGCTGAGCTGGCAGCCGGCGCTGGCGTGGGCCTGGGACGGGCGGCGGTACAGCGCGACGAGCGGGGGCCTCGGCCTCGACTACCGCGTGTCCATCCGGCGCGATCGCGGCTGGCGCCTGGCGGCCCCGGTGGGGCTGACGGTGGAGTACGCGCAGGTCGAGCGCACGGACGTCGAGGGATCGCCGCACGGGCTCTGGCAGCTCGGGGTGGCGGTGGGCCTGCAGGGCGCCGTGCAGCTCGCGGAGAGCTTCTGGCTGGCGCCGACGCTGCGCGGGCGCTGGGCGCCAATCGGGCAGCTCAGCGTGGCCGATGGGCCGGTGGTGCCCTTCAACGAGGCGGGCGTCGAGGTGGGGCTGGGGCTGCTGCTGGCGCCGGGCTGGTAGGCCCCGTCAGCGCTTGCGCTTGAGGCGGGAGGCCGGGGCGCCGAAGCGATCGGTGGCGATGTGCCAGTGATCATCACGCCACCACACCCGCTCCACGATGCCTTCTCCCAGCCAGCGATGCTCCACCAGATCGCCGATCTCGAACCCCGAGGGCGGCGTGCCCGGGGGCGCGGCGCCCATGCCCGGGCTGGAGGGCGCGGGGATGGAGGCGGGCGGGGCGCTGGGGGCGACGACCGTCGGCGCCGACTGCGTGAACGGCTCGCGCACGATGGGGAACTCGCCGGTGGCGAGGGGCGCGTTCATGGACTGCACGGGCGTGGAGCCGGCGCGGGGCGGGGTGCTGGTGAGGCCGGCCACGAAGGCGCGGGCGCTGGCCTGGACCATGCCGCCCACGAGCGCGTTGATGACCCGCCCCGCCTCCTCCGGGTTGTCGGCGGCCCAGCGGCGCAGGTCGTCGAGATGCCGCCCGATGAACTCCGGCTCGTCGGGTCGAAATCCCAGATAGGTGCGGGTCTCCCGGCTCATCTCATCCCTCGGTCCCGGCGGGCGCCTGGCGGACCACCACTGGTCGCAGAGTCCGGCCGCGCAGACCCCCCTCGATCTGCTCGACCCTCACGACCCCGGTCCGCGTACACTACGACACTTCGCCGGATCGGTCGTGGGTTTTCTGATCGGCGGGCGGTCACGCGAGCGAGCGATAGAGATCGATGGTGCGCTGGGCGATGGCCTCCCAGCGGTAGCGCTCGAAGACGAGGGCGCGGCCGCGGGCGCCCATGGCGTCGGCGGCGGCGGGATCGGCCAGGACGTCCAGCAGACCGGCCGCCAGGGCGTCGGCCTGGAGCGGCACGATGCGGCCGGCGTCCACCTCGGCCACGTCGGGGAAGTGGCAGGGCGCCGAGATGACGACGGGCCGGGCCCACGCCAGGGCCTCGGTGATGGCCATGCTGAAGCCCTCGTGGTGGCTGGGCAGGACGAAGGCGGCGGCGGCGGTGAAGGCGGCGGCCTTGCGCTCGCCCCCGAGCTCGCCCACGAGGTGCAGGCGGTCGCCGTAGCCATGCCACTCGGCGCCGGCCTCGAGGAGGGCGCGACCCCCCTGATCGCCCCCGGCCGCCACCAGGTGCACGTCCGGGCGGGCGGCGGCGACGGTGGCGAAGGCCTCGGCCAGCAAGCCCAGCCCCTTGCCCGGGTGCAGGCGGGACAGGAACAGCAGGTAGGGGGCGGCGCCGAGGGCCGGCAGCGTCGCCCGGAAGGCCCCGGGCGGGGGCCGCACGGCGAAGTGCTCGGCGAAGATCCCGTTGGGGATCACGGCGATACGCTTCGGCTTCACGAGCGCGCCGGCCCCCTCGTCGGCGTTGAGGACGTGCAGCGCGGCCGCGCGGCGCACCATGGTGCCGTAGCCGAGGGCCAGCATCCCGAGCACCTTGCGTGGCCACTTCTCGGCCAGGGCGCCCCGGTGCAGGGAGCCATGGGGCGCGAGCACATAGGGCACCCCGAGGGATCGGCACACCTGGCTGGCGAGCAGGGTGGCGACGGGCCAGATGCCATGCAGGTGCGCCACGTCGGCCCCGCGCAGGGCGCGGCGGAGGGCGGGGCGGGTGAGGACGGAGCGGAAGAACCGGGGCTGGATGCGGGTCCGGGGCGGCGGGTCGTCGAAGTAGTCGGCCAGGAAGGCGGCGAGCCCCGGGTGGTCGAGGGCGTCCGACGACACGAAGGAGACGTCGTGGCCCAGGGCGCGCTGGGCCCGGGCCAGCCCCGCGATGACCCGCGGGGGGCCGCCGTTGGCGGGATCCAGCCAGTTGTAGACGTGGACGATGCGCAGAGGGCGGCCTGCGCTCAACGGCGCACCCGCCGGAAGAGGGCGTGGGCCCCGTCGCCGTCGGTGCCGGCCTCCGCGGTGATCTGATCGGGCGAGACGCCGAGGGAGCGCAGGCGGGCGGCGGCGGACTCGGCCCGGCGCAGGGCGAGGCCAGCGTCGGCGCGGCGCTCGACGGCGGTGGCGTAGCCGAGGACGACGACCTGGTCCTCCGGCGCGCCGCGCAGGGCCCGCGCGATGGTGCCGAGGACCATCACGGCGTCGGGGTCGGGCACCGCGCTGCCGCGGGCGAAGCGCACCACGAAGCGGTGCCCTGCCGCGGCCTCGCAGGCCATCTTCGTGCACTGCACGCCGTCCTCGGTGCAGGTGCAGGTGTTGCAGCCATCGTCGGCCTCGAAGCGGGCGCCGAGGGCGTAGGTGGCGGGGCCGACGGTGCAGGCGGTGGCGCCGTCGCCGGCCACGACGGGCTGGCGGAGGACGGGCTCGTCATCGGGGTGCGGCGGAGGCCGGCCCCCGCAGGCGGTCAGGGACAGCGCGACGAACAGCCCGAAACTCAAAGAGAATCTGCTCATGGGGCGGGATTCTACCCTGGCCGCGCCCGGTGGGCGAGCGGTTCAGGCGGCGGCGGCCCGCTGGGCGTCCAGCTCGCTGAGCATCTGGTCGCCGGAGATCTGGTCGGCGGCGGCGCCGTCGAAGTACCGGCCCAGCCCCACCTCCTCGTAGGCCGGGCGGATGCGGTCGGAGAGCAGGCCGATCTCGCGCAGGTTGGGGACGAGGCGGCTGAACATGACGCTGCGGAAGAGCTCCATGCCCGGGGCGTCGGTGACGAACTGGCGCCACTGGGCGCGGCTGATGATGCCCTCGAACCACTCCTCGTAGACCTCGTAGGCCATGAAGCGGTTGCGCATGAGGAGGGCCACCTCGAAGCACCAGTCCTCACGCTCGCGGCGCTCGCTCTCGCTGAGCTCCTGGCGCACATGGTCGCGCAGGGCCACGACGCCGTAGTGCACATGGCGGGCTTCGTCCTGGATGACGTTGCGCAGGAGGGCGCGCAGCAGGGGCTCGGCGGTGGTGCTGTACATGGTGCCGAAGGCGCCCAGGGCCAGGCCCTCCACCATGATCTGCATGCCCAGGAACTTCATGTCCCAGCGCCCGTCGGCCATGAGGGCGTCGATGATGACGAAGAGGTTGTCGTTCACCTGGTAGAGCTTCTGCATCTTGCTCTCCAGGTAGCGCTGGAAGACCTCGACGTGGCGCGCCTCGTCCATCACCTGGGTGGCGCCGTAGAACTTGCCGTCGAAGAACTGCACGGCCTCGGTCACCTGGGCGGCGGCGAAGAGGGCGCCCTGCTCGCCGTGCAGGAACTGCGACAGCATCCAGGCCGCCTGGCTGTGCTGGAAGGCCAGGCGCTCCTTCGGGCTGAGGCGGGAGGCGACGGGGATGGCGTCGAAGTCGAAGAACCAGGCCGGCAGCAGCGGCACCTCGGGGTTGACGGGATCGACGTCGATGCCCCAGGGCAGGTCGTCGCCATCCCACTGGCCCTGCTTGGCGCGCAGGTACAGGGCCTCCATCTCGGGGTGGTCGTGGGGGTAGGACCAGTCGAAGTGCACGCGGTGGCTGGCGGCCACGTGGGTGGGGACGCCCTGCTTGCCGCGGTGCAGGAGGAGGCCGCGCACGCCGGAGGGCCCGAGGGCCTTGAGCACGCGGGGGTCGCGGATGTGAGAGAACACGTCCACCACCTCGCGCCAGGCGTCGAGCTGGCTCTTGACCCGGGGGGGCAGGCGGTCGAGCACGCGGTCGGTCAGCTTCAAGGGTCGCCTCCTAGACGGTGGCGAGCAGGTCGCGGACGCGACGCTCGCGCAGGTGGCCGATGATGGCGTTGATGATCGGGATGGACCGCTCGATGGTGGCCGCGACCTCCTCGGGGGGCCGCGTCCCGAGGCGGTCGACCACGAGGGCCGTCTCCTGCTTCACGAGCCGGGCGATGGTGCGCTCGTAGAGGCCGAGATCCTCGATGGTGAAGCCGGCCTCCTCGGTGATGCCGGCGTCGCGGAGGGCCCCGAAGAGCGTCACGAGGGGCACGTCGGCGGCGTGCACGGTGATGCCGCCCGTCTGGGGGTCGCGGCGGGCGGCGATGGCGCCGGAGTCGACGAGCTGCTCCAGATCGTGGCCCTCGATGAGGCCGCGAGCCACGAGGTCGGCGCCGGGGACGGGCGGCCGATCGGCGCCGGCGGCGCCCCCCACGCGGGTGCGGACGGCCTGCAGGAAGGCGCGCTGGGCCTCGCTGTAGCCCTCAAGGGCCTCATCGCGCTCGCCGAGGAGGGCCTTGATGGCCTTGAGGGGCAGGAAGCGCTCGTGCTGCAGCTTGCGCACGAGGTGCAGGCGCTCGACGTGCTCGGGCCCGTAGAACGCCATGTTGCGGCCGGTCTTGCGGCCGGGCGGCAGCAGGCCCTCCTGGATGTAGAAGTGGATGGCCTGGCGGGTGAGGCCCGCCTCGGCGCACAGGTCCTTCATGCGCAGCGTCCACGAGCCGGGGGCGTGGGCGGCGTTCACCGGGGGACCTCGATCTGCACGGGGCCGGCGGCGCGGGCGACGCAGGCGAGGACGTGGCCCTCGGCGCGCTCGCGGTCGGTCAGGCAGTTGGGCTCGTCCATCACGACGTCGCCGGCGGTGAGGCGGACGCGGCAGGCGCCGCAGCCGCCCATGGCGCAGGAGTAGGGCATGGCGACGCCCGCGGCGAGGCCGGCCTCGAGGAGGGTGCGGCCCGGGGCGGCCTCGGTGCCGATGGAGGCGCCGCCGCGCCAGATGACGACGGGCTGGGGCGTCGTGGCGGCGCCCCGGGCGCGGGGGCCGGGGGTGAAGCGCTCCAGGTGGACGCGGTCGGGGGACACCCCGTGGGCGGCGAGGGCGGCGGTGACGGCCTCCATCATCGGCGCGGGCCCGCAGACGAAGTAGCCGGCGGCGTCGGTCGGGAGGGCGGCGACGGCGGCGGCGGCCCCGGCGGCGTCCAGGCGGCCCGCCTGCCCGGCGAAGCCCGGCGCGGGGCGCTCGTGCACCCGGTGGAGGCGCAGGCGGTCGGGGTTTTGCTCAACAAGATCATCGAGTTGCGTCGCGAACATCTCGTCGGTGGCCGAGCGGCTGGCGTAGACGAGGGTGACGCGGCTCTGGGGCTCGACGGCCAGGACGCCCTGGGCGATGGCGAGGTGCGGGGTGATGCCGCTACCCCCGGCGACCAGGACGAGGTGGCGGGAGGCCGCGGCGTCGAGGGTGACGCCGTAGCTGCCCGAGGGCCCCAGCACGTCGACGCGCTGGCCCGCCTCGGCCCGGGCGACGAGGTGGCCGGAGACCCGCCCCCCCTCCACCCGCTTCACGGCCACGGCCAGCTCGCCCGGGCGGGTCGGATCGGAGCACAGGCTGTAGGCCCGGCGGTGCTCTTCGCCGTCGACGCGCACGCAGAGGGTGAGGAACTGGCCCGGGTGGAAGGGCGTGGGGGCGCCGTCGAGGCGGGCGAGGCGCAGGCGGACGGCGTCGGGGGTGAGGGGGTCGACGCCGACGATCTGGAGGGTCCGACGGTTGAGGGCCGCGGCCTGGGCGGTGCGGGCGACGTAGGCGCGGCCGTCGCGCAGGCGCACGGGCGGGGGGCGCTGGTCGGTGAAGGCCGAGGCGAGGGCCTGCACGTCGCGGCGGAGGCCCGCCCAGCGCTCGCGCATGGGCCGGGGCAGCTCCAGGCGCACCCGAGGATCGAAGCGGCGCAGGGCGGTGCGGAGCGGTTCGGTGTCCATGGGGATGACCGTAGCGAGGGGGACTGTAAAGCGTCAAGTGCCACTTTACGCTAGACGCCGGATGCTGGTGGCGGGCGGCGCGGCGATGCGCTACACCCGACGCATGGCGAGCGACACCTCCGAGAAGCCGAACCTCGAGCCCTCGTGGCTGGCCGTGCTGGGCGATGAGTTCCAGCAGCCGTACATGCAGCAGCTCAAGGCGTTCCTGGTCAGCGAGCGGGCGGAGCACCGGGTCTTCCCGCCGGGCCGCGACATGTTCAACGCCTTCTGGTACACGCCCTTCCACACGGTGCGCGTGGTCATCCTGGGCCAGGACCCGTACCACGGGCCGGGCCAGGCCCATGGCCTGTGCTTCTCGGTGAAGCGCGGCGTGCCGCCGCCCCCCTCGCTGGTCAACATCTTCCAGGAGCTCAACCAGAGCCTCGGGGTGCCCCGACCGGCCCATGGCGAGCTCACCTCGTGGGCGCGGCAGGGGGTGCTGCTGCTCAACACGGTGCTCAGCGTGCGGGCGCACCAGGCCAACTCGCATCGGGGCCAGGGCTGGGAGCGGCTCACGGACCGGGTGATCACGGCGCTCAACGACGAGCGCGAGGGCATCGTCTTCGTGCTCTGGGGCGCGCCCGCGGGCCGCAAGGCCGGCATGATCGACGGGCGCCGGCACCTCATCCTCCAGGCGCCCCACCCGTCGCCGCTGTCGGCGCACCGCGGCTTCTTCGGCTGTGGCCACTTCGCTCGCATCAACGCGCACCTCAAGGCGCGGGGCGAGGCGCCCATCGAGTGGGCGCTCCCCGACTGACGCGGCGGTGAGCGAGCCCACCCCCGACGCACCCGGCGAGGAGCTGCTGCGGCCGCCCGGCCTGCTGGGCGGCGCGCGCCGGTTCCTGGCGCGGCACCACAAGAAGCTGTGGTGGCTGCACTCGGTCTATGCGCTGGGCCTGGGCGTCTTCATCATCACGTTCGCGGCGCGGGGCCTGCTCTACGTCCGCTGGATTCTGCTCTTCGTCATCGCCGCGTGGTTCATCAGCCTGCTGGTCTTCCGCGTCGCGGGTAGCGGCCGGCAGCAGAAGCTCGAGACGCCGGTCGAGAAGCTGCGCTTCCTGGTGATGACGTACGTCCTCAAGAACCTCTACCAGGGCATGCTCTTCTTCTTGCTGCCCTTCTACTGGCAGAGCGCCACGGCCGGCGCGGCCAACTTCGGCTTCCTGGTGCTGCTCGCCGCCTGCACGCTGCTGGCCACGCTCGACGTCGTCTTCGACCGGGTGCTGATGCGGTGGCGGCTGCTCGCCTCGCTCTACTACGGCATGGCGCTGTTCGCCTGCCTCAACCTGGCCATCCCCGCGCTGCTGCTCGTCCCGGCCGTCTGGAGCCTGTCGCTGGCGGCCGTCGGCGCCACCATCGGCTTCTGGACGCTGCACTTCCGACCCCGCCACCTGCGGCGGCCGGTCGTCGCCGCCATCTTCGGTGCTACCCTCTTCGCCGCGTGGGGCACCGCCTGGCTGGCGAGGCGGGTCGTCCCCCCCGTCCCCCTCACCCTGGCCCACGCCGCCGTCGGCCCGGACGTCCTCGTCGACGGCCGGCTGGCCTACGAGGTCACCGCGCTGCACGAGAGCCTCATGCAGCAGATGGTGGCGGTCACCGACGTGCAGACGCTGGTCGACTCGGGCGAAGAGTTCGTCCACGTCTGGCGGCGTGACGGCGCCGAGATCGTGCGCCTGGTCCCTGCCCGCCGGCCCATCGAAGGCGACCGGGTGCGGCTGCGCTCCCGCTTGCTGCGCGAGCAGCTCCCCCGCAGCCGCGCGGGGCCGTGGACGGTGGACGTCGAGACGCAGCACGGCCAGCTCATCGGCCGCTTCGGCTTCCAGGTCACCGACTAGCCCCCGGAAATCCCCAGGCATTCCAACGCCTTACCAGTCCCCATCGCGAACCAACCGGTCCCATCGCGAGCCAACCGGGTTTGTCTTCGCGGGTTTGTCTTCGCGGGGGTGTCGGGCGACAGGCGGGCTGGACGCGGCAGCCGGCCGCCCGCTTGCGAGCCTACAGGGTTTGTCTTCGAGCGGGTGTCGGGCGACAGGTGGGCTGGAATCGGCGGGGCGCGCGGGAAGGGGAACGGCGGGGAGAAGGTGGGGGAGCGGCGATCTGGCTGCCCGTGCGCAGCGGGTCGGCGGGCGAGCGCCGTCGGCGCGGGCTGGCGGCTCGAACGCCGGGCGCACGGGGGCGCAGGCGCTGCGGGGAGCGCGGGTCGGTGCAGCTTGTGGCGCCGGTCGGGTTCAGCCGCTCTCGGCCCGGGCGCAGAGGCGCTTGCGGGCGTGCGAGGGGGGGATGGTGCAGGGCGGGAAGGGGATGAGCGGCTGGCGCGGGTCGGCGAGCCACTTCCAGTAGGCGATGTGGGCTTCGGTGTAGGCGGCGCGCAGGGTGGCGTGCCGTTCGCGCCACTCGGCTTGCTGGGCCGGGGTGCCGTGGACGACGGGGGCGGGGCTGCGGTCGCGCTGGCGGGGGCGCGTCCACGGGTCGACGCGGCGGGCGGCTTCCGGGTCGGGGACGGGCAGGCCGGCCTTCTTCCGGCGGGGGCGGTGCTCGGCCGCGATGGCGTCGGCGAGCTGCCACATCAGGTCGCGGTGGGCGCGCGGGCTGAGGTCGTCGAGGCCGGGGAGGCGGTCCAGGCGGACGGTGACGGCCTCCCGGACGCCGTTGGCGTGCACGAAGGTGCCGGCGAGGGGCTCGCCGCGCAGCAGCGCCGGGTTGGCGCAGGCGAAGACGTCGTCGGCGGGGTGCCGCGACAAGAGCTGGGCCGTGGCCTGGCCCATGACGTAGCGCATGCGCTCGAGGGCGTGGGGCAGCGACGTGATCTGGATGGCGTGGTTGGGCGTGAGGAGCTGGCCCGTCCGGCCGTGGTACCGGTTGATCCGCCGCGCGATCTCCCGCTGCGTCCACTCCAGCATCAGGCTCTTGTCCACCAGCTCGACCACCCCGATGAGCAGGTGCAGGTGGTTGGACATGAAGTGGTAGCCGTACAGGTCGAAGTCGAAGTCGCCCGTCTTCTGCTGCGCCCGGCCGAGGACGCCGTTGAGCAGGTCGACGATGGCGTGCCGCGGGACGAGCAGGAAGAGGTCGTCGGTGACCTTGGCGGTGACCTCGAAGATCAGCACCGGGACGCCCAGGCGGGGGCTGTGGAACCGGTAGGTGTCGAGCTCGATGCGCAGGTGCTCGGCCATGGGAGAGTCCTCCAGTGTGGGGCTCTCTTCCCATCGGTCAGCGCGGCCGCGTGTCGCAGACTATTTTCGAAGTGCCTGATCAGACTGCGAAAAAAGTTCGCTAGCGGTGCTCGGCCCGGAGGGTCGCTTCCAGGCAGAGGAGCGCCAGGATGACGCCCGGCGCGGCGCCCAGGAAGCCGCCGTACAGGTACTGGACGATCATGACCTGGTCGACGCCATCCACGTTGAGCGCGGCGCCCAGGGCCGTGATGAGCGTGGGGACGGTGGCGATGGCGGAGGCCGAGGCGGGGCTGAGCCGGGTGAAGCGCGCGAGCACCAGCGCCCAGGCCAGGTGGTGGCTGGCGGCGCAGCCGAGCAGCAGCGGGTAGACGTCGTGGTGGTCGCTGGTGAGCAGGGGCAGCCAGAGCGCCGCCGCCCCGCTGATCGCGGCGTGGGAGGCCAGCAGCCAGCCGAGGCCGCCGCCATCCTGGAGCTGCGGCCACGCCCCCGTCCGCAGCCGGTGCCAGAGCCGCCGGCTGGCCCGGACGAAGGCCCACGAGACGAGCGCGTACGCCACCGCGCCCAGCACGGCGCTGCCGCCCAGCGTCTCGGGCGTCGGGCCGCAGCCGGTCAGCGCGCCACCGACGAGCGCGACGCCCAGGCGCCGCCAGGTATCTGAGGCCTGCTTCACTCCGGGGGTCTGCATGAGCTTGCCTTCCCTGCGCCTGCGCGCCGTCAACGACCTGGCTGTGCGCCCCGACGGGGCCTACGTCCTGTACTGGATGATCGCCCAACGCCGGACGCGGTGGAACTTCGCGCTGCAGTACGCCGCCGATCAGGCCCGGGCCCTCGGGCGGCCCCTGCTCGTCTTCGAGCCCCTCCGGGTGGGCTATCGCTGGGCGAGCCGCCGCCTGCACGCCTTCGTCATCGACGGCATGCGCGACCAGCGCGCCGCCTGCGCCGCGGCCGGGGTGGCCTACCTGCCCTACGTCGAGCCAGCGGCCGGCGCCGGCTCGGGCCTGCTGGCCGCCCTCGCCGCCGAGGCCTGCCTCGTGGTGACCGACGAGTACCCCTGCTTCTTCCTGCCCCAGATGGTGGCCGCCGCCGGCCGCCGCCTGCCGGCGCGCCTCGAGGCCGTGGACGGCAACGGCCTGCTCCCGCTGCGCGCCTCGGACCGCGCCTTCCCGACGGCCGCCGGCTTTCGCCGCCACCTCCAGGCCACGCTGCCGCCCCACCTGGAGCTCTTCCCCGCCGCCGACCCGCTGGCGTCGGTCTCCGGCCCCCCCGCCGTCGTGCCCCCGGCCATCCTGGCCCGCTGGCCCGCCGCCGACCTGGACGATCCGGGCCTCCTCGACCACCTGCCCATCGACCAGACGGTGCGCGAGACCCTCCGCGGCGGCGCCACCACGGCCGAGGCCCGCCTCGACGACTTCCTGGTCGACGGCCTGCCCCGCTACGGCGAGCTGCGCAGCCACCCCGACGCCGACGCCGCCAGCGGGCTCTCCCCCTGGCTGCACTTCGGCCACCTGTCGCCCCACGCCATCGTCGATCGCATCTTCGCCGCCGAGGGCTGGCACCCCGGCCGCCTGGGCAAGGTCACGGGCTCCCGCGCGGGCTGGTGGGGCCTCTCCGCTACGGCCGAGTCGTTCCTGGACGAGCTCGTGACCTGGCGCGAGGTGGGCTTCGGCTTCTGCTTCCACCGCCCCGACGACTACTTCACCTTCGACAGCCTGCCCGACTGGGCCCGGGCGACGCTCACCGAGCACGCCGTGGATCCCCGCCCCGTCCTGTACGACCGCGAGACGCTGGCCGCCGCCCGGACGCACGATCCCCTCTGGAACGCGGCCCAGACCGAGCTCGTCCGCACCGGCCGCATGCAGAACTACCTGCGCATGCTCTGGGGCAAGAAGGTGCTGGAGTGGAGCCGGACGCCCGCCGAGGCCCTCGACACCCTCATCGAGCTGAACAACCGCTACGCCATCGACGGGCGCGATCCCAACTCGTACAGCGGCATCTTCTGGACGCTCGGCCGCTTCGACCGGCCGTGGGGCCCGGTGCGGCCCATCTTCGGGACCATCCGCTACATGAGCTCCGAGAACACCGCCCGGAAGCTGAAGCTGGCCGGCTACCTGGCCCGCTTCGGCGTCGATCAGCCGCGCCTGCTCTGACGCGCCCTCAGAGCTGGAAGAGGAGCGCCGTCAGGATCTGCTGGACGTCGGCGGTGGCCTGGGCCTCGTTGTGGAACGTGGTGAAGGCGACGCGGCCGCCGCTCGCGGGGTCGGTGAACATCACCATCAGCGGCTCGCGGCCATCGGCCACCAGCACGTCGACGCCGGCCCCGACGCCGAGGATGCCCATCCAGCCGCCCTGGTCGAAGTTGACGTCGAGGACGTCGCGGCCGAGGAACTGGCGCAGCGCCGGATCGATGATCTGGGCGCGCCGCCGTCCCGGATCCCCGAAGCCCTCCAGCGGGGGCTCGTGGCCGCAGAGCAGCTCGCCGGCGTTGAGCCCCCCGCGGCACTGGCCTCCCGGGCGCGGAGCCTCGGCCTGGGCCCCGCACCGGGCGGGGCAGTCGATGCACGTGCAGCAGGGGTCGATGCCGGCCCCCGTCCCGAAGTACTCGGAGTCAAAGCGGATCTTGTCGGGCCACGCCGCCTCGATGACGTTGGCGGCCAGGTCCGAGATGTAGACGGCCCCGCCCTCCGCGACGAAGCGGCGGAGGTTGGTGATCATCTGCCGCCCCTCGGCGCTGCCCGTCAGATCGATGGTGAAGCCGCAGTTGATGAGCAGGACGTCGTAGCGCGAGAGCAGGTCCCACCGGCCCAGCAGCGCGCGGCCGCCGTAGTTGCCCAGGGTGTCGCCGCACCAGGCCGTGAAGTCGAAGCCCAGGCCCCCCACGATCTGCTCGATGCGGTCGTACTCCCCGGTGATGGCGGCCACCTCGGCGGAGTTGGAGGGCAGGCACTCCTTGTCGCTGCGCTCGTCCACCGGGACGCTGCGATCGGCCAGCACCACCACGTCGTAGCGGCCCTGGAAGCGGCCGGCCGTGACGAAGACGGTGGTGGGGCCGGGGGCGAGCCCGTCGAGGCGGAAGTGGCCGTCCGCGGAGGCGAAGGCCTCGCGGGTCACGGGCCGCCCGTCGCAGTCCGTCGTCTCGGCGTGGACGCGCGCCCCGCCGATCGGGGTGCCATCGGGCGCGCAGGCCAGGCCGTTGACCGCCCCCTGGGGGCAGGCGCCCCGCCGCCCGCGCCACCAGCCCCAGCCGCCCCCGCGCCGCCAGGCCCGTCCGGGCCGCCGCCGCCGCCGAAGCTGTTGAAGCCGCCTGCCCCCGGCGCCGGCGTCTCGTCCCGGCCCATCGGGGCCTCCGGGGCCGCCGCCGCCGGGCGAGAAGGCGTCCGCCGCCCCGGGCAGCCCGACGCAGCCGGGCAGGGGGAAGCAGCTCAGGCTGCCGTTCGCCTGGCACTGGCAGACCTGGCACGTCGCCTGGTCCTCGACCACCTCGTCCAGCTCGAGGGTCTGGCCCCCGAGCTCGCAGGAGGCCGAGGGGGCCGGATCGGCGCAGCCCCACAGCCCGGCTACGATCAGGAAGAGCCATGGCAGGATCTTCATCACATCCCCCCGGCGAGGCGCCGAGGTCGCGCCCCCGCGACCTCGCGGATCGGGTCCAGAGACCCCGGCGGCGTGGCGCCTCGGAACGACAACTTTGTTGCAACCATCTTCGCCCCTCACCAATCCACTCCCGGGAGCCGGCGAGCCGCTCCCCGTCCTGAGGAGATCACATGTCCCAGACCCCGCCCATCGAACCGCCCTTCTTCGCGCGCACGCGCTTGCCGACCGAGCATGGCGACTTCGACGTCCGCGTGCTGGTGGACGCCGAGGGTCGCGAGCACGTCGCGCTGTCCGTCGGCGAGCTGGCGGGCGCTGAGGACGTCCTGGTCCGTATGCACTCCGAGTGCCTGACCAGCGAGGTCCTCGGCTCGCTCAAGTGCGACTGCAAGGCGCAGCTCGACGCCGCCCTCGAGCGCATCCAGGCGGCGGGCCGCGGCCTGGTCATCTACCTGCGCCAGGAGGGCCGCGGCATCGGCCTCGGCAACAAGATCCGCGCCTACGCCCTCCAGGAGGCTGGCGCCGACACCGTGGACGCCAACCGCCTGCTCGGGTTCGAGGACGACCTGCGCAGCTACGACGTGGCGGTGCAGGTCATCGCGGCGCTCGGCATCCGCTCGGTGCGCCTGCTGACCAACAACCCCTTGAAGATCGAGGCGTTGGCCGAGGCGGGCGTGAAGGTCTCGGGGCGCGAGGCGGTGTTCACCGGCCTCAACCCCGTCAACCAGAACTACCTCGAGACGAAGCGCGTGCGGATGGGCCACCTCTACGGGCGCGTGAAGCTCTCGGCCTGAGGCCACGGCGGCGTCGCCGGGGGCGGCGTCGTCCACGTCTCGGGCCAGGTGGCGCGCACCGCCGATCGCCGGCGCATCCGGGTGTAGAACGCCGCCATGCAGGGCCAGCGGCCCAGATCGAGCCCGAGCTGGACGGCGCAGGCCACGTAGGTGAAGACCGCGATGTCCGCCAGGCTGAGCCGCGGCCCGGCCACCCAGGGCTGGTCCGCGACCGCCTGCTCCCAGAGGCCGAGCTCGGCCTCGAAGGCCGCCCCCAGCGCGGCCGTCTCGCTCGCCTCGCCCCCCCGCATCAAGTGCCCGAACAGCGCGCGGCCGTGATCCTTCAGGACGCCGGCCTCGTGCAGCCGCGTCAGCGCCAGGCCCCGCGCTGGCGCCCCCGGGGGCAGCAGCGCCGGCGCCGGGTGCACGAACTCCACGTACTCCAGCAGCGCCAGCGTCTCGTGCACCACCTGCTCGCCGTCCACCAGGATGGGCACGGAGCCGCGCGGGTTGAGGGCCAGCATCTCGGGGGTGCGGTGCTCGCCGGCGTCGAACCGCAGCCGCACGACGCGATGGGCGAGGCCCTTCTCGGCCAGCGTGAGGTGGGCCATCCACGACGGCGGGGAGCACCGGATCACCGGCACGGAGGCGTAGTCGGCGATGTAGAGCGTCAGCATGGCGCCCTCAGGCTACACCGGCCGGCGCGGCCCGTCGCCCCAAAGCGCCGGGGCCCCCGCCCGCTCGCCGCACGTCAAGTTGCCCCGCGCAGAACCGCTCTCCTATAGTGCACCGCCCGACGCGCGAGTCGCGGTGGTCGGACGAGCCCCAGGGGAGGGGATGCGGTGATGCTGGAGCGGTGGAGCGGGTGGCTTTTCGTGCTGTTGCTGGCGGGCGCGGGCCTGGCCGGCTGTGACGACGAAGACGACAAGGGTGGGGGCTGCGCCTCGGACTCGCAGTGCGAGCGTGGCCAGGTGTGCGAGGAGGGGGCCTGCGCGGTCATCCAGTGCAGCGGCATCGGCAGCTGCCCGGGCTCCGGCCGCACCTGCCTCTTCGACCTGCGGCAGTGCTCGCCCAAGGAGTGCGCCGACGCCGTGAACGGCGCCGAGCTGGCGTGCCCGCCCGAGCGGAGCATCTGCCTGGAGTCCGGGGCCTTCCGGACGTCCTGTGTGGCGTCGCTGGCCTGCGAGGACGCCTCGGACTGCGGCGGCATCGCGGGGCTCGCGTGCTGCGGCGGTGAGTGCCGCGCGGACTGCCCCGATCAGGGCATGTTGCCGGTGCAGGACATGAACGTGCCCACCCCCGACGCCGGCCCGCCCACCGACATGGGCCCCCCGCGGCCCGACATGGGCGCGGGGCCCACCGGCGAGCTCTGCAGCCCCTGCGGCGGCGACGGCGACTGCGCCCCCCTCGGGGACGGCGCCCGCTGCACCGCCCTCGGCGGGGACGGCGCCTTCTGCGCGAGCGCCTGCAACGGCGCGGCCGACTGCCCGGCCGGCTACCAGTGCGTCGACGGCCTGGGCCTCTGCCTGCCGGTGGATCTGCGCTGCGTGGCCTGCCTGCAGACGCCCTGCGCGGCGGGCAGCGTCTGCGACACCCAGTCGGGCGACTGCGTGGAGCCCCAGGGCGTCTGCGGCGCCTGCACCGGCGCCGACGGCTGCCGCCAGGGCCTGACCTGCGCGCCGCTGGGCGGCCGCCAGTACTGCTTCGAGCCTTGCCAGAACGGCGCCTGCGGCGATGAGTCGCTGGCCTGCGAGGATGGCCTCTGCAAGCCGGTCGGTGGGCGCTGCGACGCCTGCGGCGGGCAGTGCCGGGGCGACTCGCCCTACTGCATCGAGGCGGAGGCGCGCTGCGGCCAGTGTGGCCCGGGCTCCCCCTGCCCCGAGGGCCTGTCCTGCGATCTGGCCAACTACGCCTGCGTGGAGCGGGACGGCTGCCTGGGCGACATCGACTGCAGCGCCCCGACGCCGGTCTGCTTCAACGGCAGCTGCGTGGCCTGCCTGCAGGACGCCGACTGCCCCGCCCGCAACGCCTGCAACGCCAACCAGCAGTGCGAGCCCGACCCGTGCCGCGGCGTCGAGTGCCAGCGCGGCTCGCAGTGCGATCCGCAGCTCGGCCGCTGCAACCCGGGCTGCAACGCCGACGCCGACTGCGTGGACAACACGGGGCAGATGCGCCCCATGACGTGCAACGCCGAGACGGGGCAGTGCTTCTTCAACTCCGGCGTCTGCGACGTGGGCCAGGGCGACGGCGTCTGCGCCCCCGGCAGCACCTGCACCCCGTCGTTCCTCGATCCCAACCTGGGCGTCTGCGACTGCGCGCTCAGCGATCCCATGAACCCCATGTCGGCCCCGCGCATCGCCTGCCAGCCCGGCCAGGGCTGCCTGCAGTTCCTGCCCGACCTGCCCGGCTGCTGCGGGTCTTGCGGCCTGGGGATCTGACGGGGCACGCTCGGTCGCCGTGACTGAGCCCACTCCCCCCACGCCCGGCGCCCTCCGGGTCCAGAAGGCCGCGCCCAAGAAGGGCGGCCGCCGCCGCCGCGGGGAGCCCGAGGTGGTGGTCGACGCCGCCTTCCTGGGCGCCATCCCCCTCCTCGCCGGCCTGGACGCTGGCCTGCTGCACGGCCTCGCGAGCCGCGTCGAGCACGTGGAGCTGGCCCGGGGCGAGCACCTGCACCAGGGGCCGGTGCTCTCCGACGACGCCGCGCCGGTCTTCGTGGTCCTCTTCGGCGACGTGGGCGTGCACCGCGCCGGGGCCGACGGCCGCGAGACCACCGTCAACTACCTGACCGTGGGCGAGGTCTTCGTCCAGAAGCTCTTCGTCAAGGAGCACACCCGCACCCTGCGCCTGACGGCCATGTGCCCGGTGCGCGCCCTGAAGCTGCGCTACCGCGATCTGAACTTCCTGATGGCCCAGGCCCCCGCCCTGCGCGACCGCGTCTCGGCCGCCATCCAGGGGGTCTCGCGGCGCCAGGCCGACTACTTCGACGCCGATTTCCGCAAGGAGATCGCGGCCTTCTTCGTGCAGGAGCGCCTGACCTTCGCCGGCCGCGTGAAGATCAAGCGGATGGACATCTGCATCGAGTGCGACGCCTGCTACGACGCCTGCCGCGACCGCCACGGCACCGATCGCCTGGGCGCCAGCGAGGTGAAGTACGGCATCACGGAGATCCCGCAGAACTGCCACAACTGCGTGGTCCCCGAGTGCATGGACAAGTGCAAGTTCGGCCACATCAGCCGGGATGCCGAGACCCGCGAGATCGTCATCGCCGACGACTGCACGGGCTGCACGCTCTGCGCGAAGGGCTGCTCGTTCGGCGCCATCCGCATGCACGCCCTCGCCGACCTGAACGTGTCGAAGTACTTCCCGGACCGCAGCCCCGACGCCAAGGGGCTCAACATCGCCCAGAAGTGCGACAACTGCACCGGGCACGCCGACAAGGCGTGCATCACGGCCTGCCCGACGGGGGCCATGTTCCAGGTGGACGGCGTCGATCTGTTCCGCCACTGGGAGCAGTTCACCGTGCACGAGCGGCCCGGGTTCCACGGCATCACCTCGCCGGAGAACCGTCCCAGCCTCATGGCGCGCTGGTTCTGGGGCCTCTTCGCCCTGGTGAACACCCTCGTCGTGGCCTGGGAGTGCATCGGGCGGCTGTACTGGCCCGGCCTGACCTTCGGCCACCTCTTCTACACCTGGGGCCTGACCGAGACCGGCCTGGACCCCCTCGATCCCTTCCGGGCCGGCGATCTCTTCGGCCACTCCCTCGGGTGGATCGGCGCGGGCTGCTGCTTCGCCACCCAGCTCTACCGGCTGGGCAAGAAGTGGGCGCCGCGCTTCGGCAGCGTCCAGGCGTGGATGGAGTTCCACGTCTGGATCGGCATCCTGGCGGGGGTCTACGGGTTCTTCCACACCGCCTTCGTCCTGCAGAAGCCCGTCGCCATCGCGGCCTTCGCCACCATGATGATCGCCGTCATCACGGGCATCGTGGGGCGCTACGTCGTCTTCCTGGTGCCCCGCAGCGGGGCCGGGCAGCAGCTCGCCCTCGCCGACACCGTGGCCCGCATCAAGACGCTCAACGCCGAGATCCAGGGGCGCTTCCGCAACCAGAACGAGGGCCAGACCATGCTCATCCGCCTCGACGCCCTGACGCAGCAGTCGGTGGCCGAGGCGGCGTCGACGATGCCCACCCGGGCGGACGATCCGGCCGAGAAGGGCCGCCTGCTCTCGGGCATCTGGCGCCTGGTGGGCGAGGATCGCCGCGAGCGGCGGGCCATCGAGCGCATGGGCAGCGATCTGCAGCAGAAGGTCGAGGGCCGCGCCGAGGAGGTGGTGGCCCTGATGAAGGAGAAGGCGCGGCTGGAGCGCTCCACCCGCCGCCACGCCTTCCTCGCCCGCATCCTCAAGCGCTACCGCGTGGTCCACGTGGTGTCGAGCAACATCATGTTCGGCGCCCTGGTGGCGCACATCGTGATCTCGCTGAGCTACACCGTCGGGATGTAGGCGCCGTCAGGTGCTGGGGGCCAGCACATGGGCGAGCTGCAGCAGGGCCTCCAGATCGGAGGCGCCGCGCGGGAGCTGCGGCAGCACCCACGTGGTGCCGCGCTCGCGCAGGCGCTCGCCGAGGGCCGCGTGCGTCCAGGCGGTGGCCTTCTCGGCCTCGGCCATGGGCAGCAGGTGGGCGACGGCGGTGCGCAGGGCCTCGCTGGCCCCGGCCGGGGCCTCGGGGAGCGGCAGGTGCGCGCGGGTGGCGAGGCTGCGGTTGAGCACGTAGCCGGCCACGGGCAGGCCGAGGGCGCGGCTGCGCTCGGCGAAGTGGAAGGCCTCGTCGAGGGCCTCGCGGGCCGGCCCCGTCACGAGCATGAAGCCCACCTGGGGCGTCTTCAGGAACGCCTGCACCTCGGCCTGGTTGCGGTTGAGGTTGCCGAGCAGCGTCCCGAAAAGTGCAAGGAATTGCTGGAGATCCTGGCGGGTCTCCTCGCCGAAGGCCGCGTCCATCACCCGGCCGATGAGGGCCGTGGCGGCCCGGCGAATGACGCCGCCCTCGCCCGGCACGAACAGGCCGAAGATGCGGCGATCCAGGAAGCCGCCGACCCGCTGGGGGGCGTCGAGGAACCGCAGGGCGTCGCGGCTCGGGGGCGTGTCGAGGATGACCAGATCGTAGTGGTCGTCCTGCAGGAAGCCGTGCAACGCCTCGACGGCGGTGTACTCCTGCATCCCCGCCACCATGGCCGACACGTTGCGGTAGATGGGGTTGTCGAGCAGGCGCGCGGCGTCGGCCGGCGTCTTCGAGAACGACCGCACCACGTTGTCGGACACGCGCTGGGGATCGAGCATCCAGGCCGACAGGCTGCCCGGGGGCGTGACGCCCAGGGCCAGCAGGCGGTCGGGGGGCAGCAGCACGGGCTCCGGCGGGCCGCGATCGACGCCGAGCGTCTCGGCCAGGCGGCGGCTCGGGTCGATGGTGACCACGAGCACGCGGCGGCCGGCCCGGGCGGCGGCCAGGGCGAGGGCGGCGGAGACGGTGGTCTTGCCCACGCCCCCGGCCCCGCAGCTCACCACGAGGCGCTTCTCCAGCAGCAGCCGCCCGGTGCTCACGCCAGCACCTCGCAGAGCGGCCCGACGAGCGCGTGATCCGGCTCGGCCGGCACCTCGGGCAGCGTCAGGATGGGCAGGTCGGCCTCCTCCGCCCGCAGGCGGGCCGCGGCGATGCGGGCGTCGACGAGCCGGCCCCAGGCCACCTCGCCGTGCACGGCCCGGCCCGCCATGAAGCCCGCCAGCTCCACCTGCTCGGTGGCGTTGAAGGGGTCCGCGGGCATCCGGTTGAGGAGCACGCCCCCCACCGTCATGCCCGTGGCCCGCAGGCCCGCCATCAGCTCGATGGCCTCCGTCACCGGGAGCTGCTCGGGCAGGGCGACGACCCAGGCGTCGGCCTGGGTGGGGTCGTTCATGTAGGCCTGGCCGCGGCGCATGGCCTTGGCGATGGGGCCGCGGGGGATGAGCCGCAGCAGCACCTCGGGCAGCCCCGTCAGCGCGAGGGCGTGGCCGGTGGCCGGCATGTCGAGGATGACCTGATCCCAGGCGGGCTTCGCCTCGAGCAGCATCAGCAGGTGGTAGAAGAGGCCCATCTCATGAAAGGACGGGGCCGCCACCAGGAAGCGCGCCAGGGCCTTGCTGCGCAGGGCCGCGCTGATGAGGGCGCCGCCGGGCAGGTGGGCCTTCAGGAAGCCCTCATGGCCGACGGGGGCCCAGAGCCGCGCGCCGAAGAGGCCCGGCTCCAGGGCCGTGGGCTCGATGGGCAGGTGTTCGCGGCCAAACAGGCGGGCCAGGGGCGAGGCCCCCTCGTCGGGATCGCCGATCTCCAGCAGCAGCACGCGGCGGCCCTGGTGGGCGGTGGCCCGGGCGAGCGCCGCCGTGACGGTCGTGCGGCCGACCCCCCCCTTGCCGGTGAGGAGGTGGATGCGGCGCGAAGAGAAGGGCATGGCAGGTCCACGCAGGCCGGAGAGCGCGGAGTATAGCCGGTCTGTGGCCGGCATGGCACCGGAAGTGCGCTCAGGAGGCCGCGCCCGGCGCCCCCCGTTGCGTGCGGCGGTGAGAGGCCCGTATCGTCGACGGGTCGCGTGCAGGGGGGAAATCACGGTGGCAACCTTCAAGTGGTGCAGGGTCGTCCTCATGGTCGCGCTTTGCGCGTGGGGCTGTGACGACGAGGGCGGCGACGGAGGCGGCGCCGGCGGTGGCGTCGACGCCAGCGGCGCCGGCGGCGAGGCGGGCGCTGGCGGCGGGGTGGTGCTGACCGCCTGCGGCAACGGCGCCGACGACGACGGCGACGGCCTCATCGACCTGGACGATCCCGGGTGCTCGGGCCGCGCCGACGACGACGAGACGGACATCCCCCCGACCCAGTGCGCCGACGGCATCGACAACGACGGCGACGGCAAGATCGACCGGCAGGATCCCGCCTGCACCACCGACGACGGCGACGACGAGTCCGCCGATCCGCCGCCGCCCCAGTGCGCCAACGGCCTGGACGACGACGGCGACGGGGCCATCGACCTGGCCGATCCGGGCTGCGCCAGCAGCCAGGACGTCGACGAGAGCGATGACCCGGTGCTGCCCGCGTGCAGCAACGGCGTCGACGACGACGATGACGGCCTGATCGACTTCCCGGCGGATCCGGGCTGTGGCTCCCAGTTCGACGACGACGAGCGCAACGACAACGCCCCGCCCCTGCCCCAGTGCAGCAACGGCAACGACGACGACGGCGACGGCCGCGTGGACCTGGCCGATCCGGGCTGCGCCAGCGCGGCCGACCCGCGCGAGGTGGATCCCGAGGAGTCGCCCGTCTGCTTCAACAACCTGGACGACGACGGCGACGGCATCGTGGATTTCCCTTGGGATCCGGGCTGTTCCGCGGCCGGTGACGACAGCGAGCTCGACGATCCCATGCGGCCGCCGGCCTGCGGCAACGGCCTGGACGACGACGGCGACGGCCTGGCCGACTACCCGGAGGATCCGGGCTGCGCCGGCATCGGCGACCGCGACGAGGCCGATCCGCCGGTGGTGCCGGCCTGCTCCGACGGCCTGGACAACGACCGCGACGGCCAGATCGACTACCCCGCCGACCGCGGCTGCGAGAGCGCGGCGGACGGCACCGAGACGGGCTCGTGCGGGCGCACCTACGACGCCATCGAGATCGACACCGGCGCGATGGTCATCGGCGATCTGCGGGGCGGCGTCTTCGAGGCGGAGGGCTCCTGCGGCGGCCGCGGCTCCCCGGAGCTGGTGTACCTCGTCCGCGTGGAGCGGGCCCTCGAGGCGCTGCGCATCACCACGGAGTTCGAGCAGACGCAGGTGCAGACGGCGCTGTACGTCCGCCGCGGCTGCCTGGACGGGCGCACCGAGGTGGCCTGCGCCCGCGAGCCCCTCGACGACGGCTTCGCCGGCAACACCCTGACGCTGCAGAACCCCACCGCCGGCGACTACTACATCTTCGTGGATGGCGCGCAGGGCATGGGCGGCCGCTTCGGCCTGCTGGTGGAGGAGGTGGCCCTGGCCCAGTGCCTCAACCGCCTGGACGACGACGGCGACGGCCGCACCGACTACCCGGCCGACCCCGGCTGCGAGCGCCCCTCCGACCGCGACGAGGTCGATCCCGATCCGCTGCCGGCCTGCGCCGACGACGAGGACAACGACGGCGACGGCCTCATCGACTACCCGCTGGACGTGGGCTGCCGCGCGGCCTCCGACAACGACGAGGTGGACGTCTGCGGGGACGGCGTGCGCTTCCTGCAGTACCCCGTGGGCGAGCCCTTCATCCTCGACGACACCTCCGAGGGGGGCACCAGCCTCTTCCAGGGCTCCTGCGGCGGCGCCAACGCCAACGAGAAGGTCTACCTCTACGAGAACCCCTTCAACGCCCAGCTCACCTTCAGCGTCGACCACCCCGAGACGGGCGACAACACGCTGCTCTACGTGCGCTCCACCTGCCTGGGCGCCGAGCTGGGCTGCAACAACGGCAACCCGGTCAACATGAGCACGAAGGGCACCGTGAGCATCGAGCGCGCGGCCCCGGGCGACTACTTCGTCTTCGTGGACGCCCGCTTCGGCCTGGGCGGCCCCATCAAGCTCTCCGTCGAGGTGGAGCGCCTGCCCGCCGGCTGCGCCGACGGCCGCGACAACGACGAGGACGGCTTCATCGACGCCGACGACGTGGGCTGCCTCGATCCCACCGACGAGGACGAGCGCGACCCCGAGGACGGCGCGCCGCTGCCCCAGTGCTGGAACCAGCTCGATGACGACGGCGACGGCATCATCGACTACCCGTTCGAGCCCGGCTGCGTGGGCAAGGGCGACGACGACGAGACGGATCCCCGCCAGGCGCCTGCCTGCGCCAACGGCCGCGACGACGACGGCGACGGCCTCATCGACTTCCCCGCCGACGTCGGCTGTGCCGCCCGCGGCGACCTGGACGAGGAGAACCCCCGCAACGCCCCGCAGTGCAGCAACCGCATCGACGACGACCGCGACAACCTCACCGACTACCCGGTGGATCCGGGCTGCGCGGCGGCGGGCGATCCCAGCGAGCGCGACGACGCGGTCGATCCGGCCTGCAACAACGGCGAGGACGACGACCGCGACGGTCTGGTCGATTTCCCCTTTGATCCCGGCTGCCTGGCCGCTGGCCACGTGGACGAGCGCGACCCCGATCCGCCGCGCGCGTGCAGCAACGACATCGATGACGACGGCGACGGCATCGTCGACTTCCCCCGGGATCCGGGCTGCACCTTCGCCGCCGACGACGACGAGACCGATCCGGGCTTCCCGCCCCAGTGCGCGGACGGCATGGACAACGACATGAACGGCCGCATCGACTTCCCCGACGACCCGGGCTGCCGCTTCGCCGGCGACACCCGCGAGGCCACCGAGGGGCCGGTGCAGCCGCGCTGCTCCGACGGCGTGGACAACGATGACGACGGCGTGGTGGACCTGGCCGACGTGGGCTGCGTGAACGCCCGCGACAACGACGAGCTCGATCCCGAGATCCTGCCGTTCTGCGCGGACGGCATCGACAACGACGGCGACGGCATCATCGACTGGCCCGACGAGCCGGGCTGCGCGGCCCAGGGCGACGAGTGCGAGGAGGGCGGCGCTGGCCTCTGCGACGGGGCCTGCACGCCGCTGCGCGACAACCCCCTCAACTGCGGCCGCTGCGGCCGCGCCTGCCGCGAGGGCATCGCCTGCGTCGACGGCCGCTGCGGCGGCGAGATCCGCCAGGTGGCGCTGATGTGCGGCAACTCCGGCCGGCCCATCCAGCAGTTCATCCGCGGCGAGCTGGTGGAGGCGGGGCTGCGGGGCGAGGTGGGCTGCACGCCCAACGAGGAGACCCAGGCCATCCTGATCCCCCGCGGGGGCGTGGCGCAGTTCAACCAGAACCTCAACACCATCCGGCCCTGGCTGGAGGACGGCGGCGTCCTCATCACCGAGTACAACATCAGCCACACCATCTACAACGCGGTGCTCGGGGCCAACGTGGCCCAGGGCGCCCGCAACGGGAACTGCACCGACAACCTGCTGCCGGCCGTGCAGTTCTCCCCCGAGGACCAGTTCTGGGCCGACAACATGTTCGTCGCGGCCGCGGCCGGGCAGACGGGCTGCGGCTACAACGTGGGCCTCTTCCCCGACGTGACGCCCATCGGCGGCTGGGACGCCAACAACGTCTCCATCGCCTACATCGAGGTGGGCTCGGGGCGCCTCTGGCTGGTGGACATCGACTGGCAGGACGGCCAGGTCATGCCCGACGCCGGCCTCGACCTGATGGCCTACATGATCGCCAACGGCGGCGGCGGTGGCGGCGGCGGGCCCTGCGCCGACGGCCGCGACAACGACGACGACGGCCTGATCGACCTGGAGGACGACGGCTGCGTCGACGCCCAGGACGAGCAGGAGGCCGATCCCATCGGCGGCGTGGCGCCCCAGTGCCTCAACGGGCGGGACGACGACGGCGATGGCTACATCGACTTCCCCCTCGATCCCGGGTGTGTGGCGGCGGGTGACCAGGACGAGCGCGATCCGCCCGTGGTCCCCCAGTGCGCCAACGGCCTGGACGACGACGCTGACGGCGACCCCGACTGGCCCTTCGACCGCGGCTGCTCGGGCCGCGGCGACCTGGACGAGCGCGATCCCGTCCGGCTGCCCGAGTGCGGCAACCGCCGCGACGACGACGCCGACGGCCGGGTGGACTTCCCGGCGGACCCGGGCTGCAGCTCGGCGGCCGACCAGTCCGAGGCCGATGACGGGCCCCTGCCGGCCTGCGCCAACGGCATCGACGACGACCGCGATGGCATCACCGACTGGCCCTTCGACATGGGCTGCCAGTCGGCCCGCGATGGCGACGAGGCCGATCCCCCCGAGGCCGAGCGCGCCCAGTGCAGCAACCGCATCGACGACGACATGGACGGCCGGACCGACTTCCCGTCGGATCCGGGCTGCGCCTTCGCCGCCGACCCCCGCGAGAACGATCCCGTCCAGCGGCCCCGCTGCGCCAACGGCGTCGACGACGACGGCGACCGCCTGACGGACTGGCCCGCGGATCGCGGCTGCGCCTTCGCCGGCGACGACGACGAGGCCGATCCCATCGTCATCCCCCGGCGCTGCGTGAACGGCGTGGACGACGACGGCGACGGCCTGGTGGACCTCCAGGATCCCGGCTGCGTGAACGGGCTGGATGACGACGAGGCCGATCCGATGGCGGCGCCCATCTGCGCCAACGGCGTGGATGACGACATGGACGGCCTCGTGGACTGGCCCGCCGACCCCGGCTGCCAGGGCCGCGGCGACGCGGGCGAGGCCCAGATGTGCGTGGCCGTGGGCCAGGTGCCCAACATCCCCCGCAACGGCACGGTCATCGGCGCCACCCTGGCGGCCGGGGCCGACAACTACCAGAGCGAGTGCGGCGGCCAGGACGCCCCGGACCGCGTCTACCGCTACACCCTGCCGGCCCGCGCCACGCTGACCGTCTCGGCGGACAACCCGGGCACCAACTACCCGGTCATCCTCTCCGTGCGCCGCGACTGCGAGGAGCCCCTGTCCCAGCTCGCCTGCGCGGGCGACTTCCGGGCGCCGGATCCGACGGTGGTCATCCCGAACGCCGAGCCGGGCGAGTACTACGTCATCGTCGACGGTGGCGGCCCGGAGCGCTGGGTCGGCGGGGCCGGGGCGCAGATTCCGCTCCCCCCCGATCCGCGTAACTTCGCGGCGCGCAACGACTTCCAGGCGGGCTGCGGCTGGGCGGACGGCGGCAACGACGCCTTCGACTGCTATGGCACCATCGGGGTGACGTTCAACGGCGTGGCCAGCGCGCCCCTGGACGCGACCCCGGCCGCCGCGCCCCGGCAGGCCGCGGCGGGGGCCTACAACTTCCGCTACACGAGCGAGCTGGTGGGCAACGTCTGGCGCTTCCAGATCCTGCCGGCCGTCGAGAACGACGAGCGCCTGGTGACGGTGACGCTGACGGGCAACCTGGGCAGCGACGGCGCCACCCAGGGGGCGGAGCGCCAGGTGCCGTTCCAGGGCCGGGCGCTGCGCTACTACCACACGTCCGACAACTTCGGCGCGCCCGGCGACCCGCCCGTCTACCACTTCTGGGTCCCGAGCGATCCCGAGCAGCTCGGCGCGGTGAACTACGCCCGCAACGGCGACAGCATGACGATCACCGCCCGGGACGTGAAGCTGCCGCTGACGCTCTACACGGCGCTGCACTACGGCGCCAACCAGGCGGCCTGGGACGCCGTCGCCGCCGCGCTGGCCGCCGACATCGAGGTCCAGGCCGGCGGCGGTGGCCCCGACGCCCCGCGCTTCGGCGCCTTCGAGCTCTCGGTGGTCGAGGGCCCGTGATCGCCGGCGGGATCGCCTGCGCGGTGGCGGGGCTGGCCCTGCTGCTGCGCCCCCCGGTGATCCCGGCCGCGGTCGCCCGGGGCGGCCGCTGGACGGCGGTGGCCGTCCTGCTCGCCGCGCTCTGCACCGCCAACGCCCACGCCCCCGACAACGGCAACGCCTGGTGGGGGATCCTGCTGCTGGTCGCGCTGGCCGCCCTGGGCGGGTGGCTGCGCCCCGCGACGGGCGCGCGGCTCGGGCTGCGCCTCACCGGCCTGTCGCTGGCCGTGGGTGGGGGCCTGCTGCTGGCGGGCGGGGGCGAGGCCGGGGTGATCTTCGCCGTCGGCGCGGCCTTCGTCGCCCCGGTGGGCGGGCTCTGCGCGGGCTTCCGGCTGCAGGCGCAGCACGCGCGCGGGGCGCGCGCGGGCGTCACGCCGGGGTAGCGTCTCCAGAAACCTCAGCGAATTCAGCTCGTTGGGCGATGGCGGACCGGACGGCGTCCGCCGCGTCGCTGGCGTCGAGGTGCGGCTCGAGGGCCGAGAGCGACCACCACGCCTCGGGATCGGCGGCCAGCGCGGCGGGGGCGACGGCCAGGGCCTCGGCGCCCGCGCCCGGCACCCCGAGGGCGGCGCGGCCCAGGTGGATGGCGAGCAGCTCCCCCGCGGGGGGCGGGCCCACGTCGACGCCGGCGATGGCGAGCGCCCGCTCGAAGGCCTCGGCGGCCTCCTCGGCGTCGCCCTGGGCGGCCGAGATGTCGCCGACGATGCGGGCCACATGGGCCAGGGTGTCGCGGTCACCGCTCTCGACGGCCGCCTCGATGGCGGCCGACATCACGGCCTCGGGCGGGCGGCCGGCGGCGTGCTCGATGCGGCCCGAGAGCGCGAGGAGCTGGGCCTGGGCGGCGGGGGTGGCGAGGGCCTCGTCCTGCAGCAGCAGGGCCACCTCGGCGGCCGCCACGTCGAGCTGGCCGGCCCGCAGGCGCGCGACGGCGCGGCTGAGGCGCGTCGTGCGCAGGTCGTCAGCGTCGCTGATGCGCTCGCGGATGTGCAGGCACTCGGTGTAGTGGGCCACGGCCCCGGGCGCGTCCCCCAGGCGGTAGCAGAGCTCGGCCAGCTCGGCGGCCAGCAGGTCGACCATGATGGGATCGAAGACGGCGCGCGCCCGCGTCAGCGCGGCGGCCCCGCGGCGGTGGGCCTGGGCCAGCTCGCCGCTGTGGCGCAGCAGCTCCAGCCAGCGGATGGGGTTGAGCCCCGTCATGCCGCCCATGGCCTGCTCGGCGGCCTCCAGCTCGCGCTGCCAGCGGGCCGCGGCGGCGTGGTCCCGGCGCAGGAGCGAGACGCGGGCCAGGTTGTCCGCCAGCACGGCGCGGGTCGGCAGCAGCTCCATCGTCGGGGCGCCCGGGTGCTGCTCGGCCTCCGCCAGCATCTCCCAGGCGGCCTCGCAGTCGGCCATGGCCTCGGCGCCCCGCCGCGCGGTGGCGAAGGAGAAGGCCCGGCCGTTGCGGGCCCACGCCTCCAGGAACGCGCCCAGGCCCCGGGGCACGCGGGGGTCGCGGGCCAGCTCGATGGCGCGGGTGCCCTCGGCGATGCCCTGATCCAGATCCCCCTTGCGGCGGCCGGTGTTGATGGCCAGGCGGTAGTACAGGTGGCTCTGGACGGCGGGATCCTCCTCGCCGGCCAGGGCGGCCTCGAAGTGCGCCTCCAGGAGCGCCGGCAGCTCGTCCGTCTGGTCGCTGCGGCGGACCTGGCGGTTGTAGGCGGCCAGGGCGACGAGGCGGTGCATGCGGCGGGCGGCGTCGCCCGGGGGCAGCAGGTCCAGGGCGCGCAGGCCCAGGCGCAGCACGCCGGTGAAGCCGTAGGCCCGGAAGGCCGCCTCGGCGCCGGCTTGGAGCAGGTCAGCGTCGCCGCTGGCCCATGCGCGGATCTCGAGGGCGTCGTCGAGGGGATCGAACCGGCCGGGCAGGGCGGACGGCGCCACCTCCTCGGCGGGCACCGGGGGGGAGATGCGCTCGACGCGTGTCTCCGCCAGCCCCTCGGCCAGGGCCACGGTGGCCAGCACGCCCTCGCGCTCCGCCGTCCAGAGGTCGCGGCCGGCGTCGGTGATGCCGGGCCCGACGGCCACGACCACGGTGGGCCGCTCCTCGGGGGGCAGGACGCTCTGGAAGCCCTGGATGACGAGGAAGCCGTGGTGGTCGAGGCCCGCGAGGGTGGGGATGACGAGGGTGCGCCCCGCGACGAGGGGGGCGAGGGCGAGGGTCCAGGCCTTCGTCACATGGCCGGTCACCAGGCCGTTATGGGTCATGAAGCCGATGGGATCGGCCGCGTGGGCCTCGCGCCGCTCCGCCTCCTCGGGCGTCAGCGCCAGGCCGCGCAGGACCAGCGAGAGCACGCCGCGGTGCGGGGCGAGCGCGGCGTCGATGTCGGCGGCCGGCACGACGGCCCGCAGGGCGGCGAGCAGGCTCCGCGGCACCCACCAGGCGCAGAGGCCCAGCGGGTCCGGCTCGATCACGAGGGCGTCGGGCGTGTGCAGCGCGGGGTGGTCGGCGAGGCTCGCCGAGGTGCCGAAGAGCAGGTGGAACACGGGCGCCTCCAGGCTGGCGGGGTGCGAGGCGCCCGGTGCGCGCCCCTAGATCGCGTCGTACAGGCCGATCACGCCGCGGCCCTGGTAGACATCATAGATGCCGCGGTCCGGGCGGTACACGTTGCCGATGCCACCGCCGGTGACGCTCTTGAGGCCCTTGTGGGACAGGGTGGTCAGGCGGGGCGCGACGTTGGTGCGGACGGCCTGGGCATCGAGAGTCTGCAGCTTCATGTGTTCTCCTGGACAGCGCGTGGGCCGGCTGTGTGTTACCGACCGGGAACGGGTATCACGCGGATCCCGGTCTGTCCAGGCGAACTGCCCGGGTGGCAGACAACCTGCCGAAATGTATGTGCATTCCTACAGGCTGCCGGCCCCCGGGCGGTCCTCAGTACGAGGACCGCGTGATGTAGACGCCGCTGGTGATGTAGCTGCCGAAGTACACGGTGCCGCCGCCGACCACCTTCTTGAGGCCCTGGTGGGACAGGGTGGTGACGCGGGGGGCGGACTGGGTGCGGACGGCGCTGGTGTCGAGGGTGCGAAGCTTCATGGGGTCCTCCTGGTCAGGCCGGCATCCTTGCCGGACACCTACCCCTTCGCGGCGAGGCACGAGGACCTTTCGGACCTGGATCACTTTTTTTCGCGAGGGGCGATCAGCGCTCGGTGGCGGCGCGCCAGGCGCCGCGGACGGGGCGCAGCAGCCAGAGGCCCAGGGGCTCCGGGGCGCCGGTCTGGACGCGGGCGGTGAGCGTCATGCCGGGGCGGAGCGGCAGGCGCTCCCAGGCGCCGGTGCGGGCGACCCGGGCGCGGACGCGGTAGCTGGCGAGCCCGCCCTCGGTGGAGGTGGCGTCCGGCGAGACGAAGACCACCTCGGCCGGCAGGGCGCCGTGATCGGCGAAGGGGAAGGCGTCGAGCTCGAGCCGGGCCGGGGCCCCGGCCTGCAGGCGCGCCATGCGGCTGGCGGGGACGTCGAACCAGGCCTCCAGCTCGCCGGCCTCCGGCACGATGCGCGCGACGAGGGTGCCCGCGGCCACCACCTCGCCCGGGCCGCGGACGGCGACGGCGTACAGGGTGCCGGCCACCGGCGCGCGCACCTGGGCCTGCTCCAGCGCCAGGCGCGCGCGGGCGAGCTGCCCCAGGCGCTCGGCCAGATCATCGCGGGCCTGGAGGAGCGCGACCTCGGTGGCGAGGGCGGCCAGGCGGCCCTCCGTCTGGGCCCGCTCCTCCTTTTTCTCCAGTCCTTCCAGCAGCTTGCGGCCACCGGTCAGCTCCGCGCGCACCCGGGCCAGGCCGGCGCGGGCGGCCTCGCGCTCCCGGCGGCTCTCCTCGAGCTGCTCGGCGGCGGAGTCCCCGGTGTCGGCGAGGGCGCGGGTGCGGGCGAGGCGGGCGTCCTGCACGGCCAGGTCGGTGGCGGCGCGGCGGCTGTCGGCCTGGACGCCGGCCAGCCCGGCCGCCTGGGCCTCGCGGGCCACGCGCACCTCGTCGCGCTGCAGGGCGGCCAGCTCGGCGTGGGCCCGGCCCATGGCCTGGTGGCGCTCGACCTCCTCGCGGGCGCTGGCCACCTGGGCCTCCAGCGTGGCGATGGCCTGGGTGGCCTCGGGCGTCTCAAGGGCGAGGATGACGTCGCCGGCCGCCACGACGGCCCCCTCGGCGGCGACCTGGGCGACCCGCCCGCCCGCCAGCGTCATCACGCGGGTGCCCTCGCCCGGGGGCGTCAGGCGGCCCCGCGCCAGGACCGTCTCGTCCACCTCGACCACGAAGGCCGCCACCAGGCCCAGGATGACCAGCAACGCCACGACGTACAGCGGCACGAGGGCCACCCGGGGGGCGGGCCGCCGGTCGAGGACGGAGAGCTCGTCAGCCATCGGCCACCTCCCAGCGGGGCGCCGCCGCCCACATCTGGGCGTACAGGCCGCCCTGGGCCAGGAGGGCCGCGTGGGGGCCCTGCTCGATGACGCGGCCGCGGTCCAGGACGACGATGCGGTCGACGTGCTGGAGGGTGTGGAGGCGGTGGGCGATGATCAGCGTGGTGCGGCCTGCGGTCACCGTGCGCAGGCGCTCGTGGATCTCGGCCTCGATCATGGGGTCGAGGGCCGCCGTCGCCTCGTCGAAGATGAGGACGCGGGGATCGGTGCAGAGGGCGCGCGCGATGACGAGGCGCTGCCGCTGGCCCCCCGAGAGCTGCAGGCCGCGCTCGCCCACCTGGGTGTCGAAGCCGAAGGGCAGCTCGCTGATGAACTCGTAGGCGCCGGCGGCCTGGACGGCGGCGACGATGGCCTCGTCGGTCACCCCCTCGCGGCCGCAGGCGACGTTCTCCCGGACGCTGGCCTGGTAGAGGAAGGCCTCCTGGGTGACGAGGCCGATCTGGCTGCGCAGGCTCTCGGGATCCAGGTCGCGGGCGTCGATGCCGTCGAAGCGGATGACGCCGGACGTGGGCTCGTGGAAGCGCAGGAGCAGGCGGGCGAGGGTGCTCTTGCCGCAGCCGGAGCGGCCCACCACGCCCACCACCTCGCCGGGGCGCAGGTGCAGATCCACGTCGGCCAGGATCTGCTTGCCGGCGTCCTTGGGGTCGCCGTGGTAGCGGAAGGTGACCCCGGCCAGCTCGATCTCGCCGCGGAGGCTGCGGCCGTCGACGGCGATGCCGCGGCGGGCCTGCTGCTCGCCCTCGGGCACCTCGTCGAGCAGGTCGCCGACGCGGTAGAGGCTGACGATGGTGGCCTGGAAGGCGCGCCACTGGCCGAGGAGGCGCTGGAACGGGGCGCCGAGCTGCTGGGCCAGCAGCAGGAAGGCCATGAGCTGCCCGAGGGTGAGGCCCCCGTCGATGACGCGGCCGGCGCCGACGCCCAGGAGCAGGGCGATGTTGACGCCCTGGAGGGCGGTGACGAGGGCCGCGGAGGCGCCGGCCCACTGGGCGGCCTGGCGGCCCTGCTCCAGCGCGGGCACCAGCAGGCGCTCGTACCAGCGGCCGAAGGGGCGCTCGAGGGCCAGGGCCTTGATGGGCTCGATGCCCTTCAGGGCGTTGATCACATGGGTGTCGGCGCGGGACATGCGGCCCTGGAAGCCGAAGACGTGGCCGCGCACCGGCCAGGCGAGGCCGACGCCGAGGACGCCGGAGACGGCGAGGACGCCCAGGTAGAGGGCGGCGAGCTGCGGGTCGAGCAGCGCCAGGATGACCGCGTAGCCCAGCATCATCACCAGGTCGACGGTGGCCTGCAGGGCGTTGTCGACGAAGAAGCCGCGGGCGTTGTCGACCTCTTGCAGGCGGCGGATGAGATCGCCGGAGGTGAAGCGGGCGAAGAAGCGCTGCGAGGCCTGCAGGAGCCGCTGGAAGATGTTCGAGGTCAGGGCGCGCTGGATCTGCAGCGAGCCGTGGATGAGCAGCCAGGTGCGCGCGAAGAGGACGGCGCCGGTCATGAGGGCCAGCGTGACCAGCCCGATGAGGACGATCTGCAGGAGGTCGGCGTCGCCCTGGCTGATGACGCGATCGATGACCACCTGGGTCATGAAGGGGACGGCGAGGCCGAGGACCTGGAGGAGCACGGACGCCAGCAGGACGTGGACGAGGAGCCGGCGGAACGGCCGCACGAAGGGCCAGAGGCGGCGGGGCGTGAAGTCCCCGGTCTCGGGCTCGGCGTCGCCGGGGTCGTCGTCGAGGCGGGCCGCCAGGTCGGTGGGCCGCAGCAGCAGGATGGCGCCGCTGAAGCGCTCGGCGAACTCGGCCCGGGCGATGCGCAGGCGGCCGTGGGCCGGGTCGGAGATGAGCACGGCGCGGCGGCCGACCCGCCAGACCACGACGAAGTGCTCACCGTCGACGTGGGCGATGGCCGGCAGATCCACCGTCGCCAGGCCCTCGACGCCCGCGACCTCCGCGCCGACGGCCTGGTAGCCGAGCTGCTCGGCGGCGCGGGCGAGGTCGAAGAGGGACGTGCCGTACCGCGACACGCGGGCCAGGCGCACGGCGAAGCGGTGGCCGAGGGCGTGGCCGTGGTAGCGGTGGATCATCCGCAGGCAGGCGGCGCCGCAGTCCATGGACTCCCGCTGGCGGATGAAGGGCAGGCGGGCGCCCGGGCCGGGGTGGCGGCCCTCGGGGACGTAGGCCGGCGGCGGCTCGTCGGTGAGGGGCACGTAGCTGGCGTCGATGTCGGGGCCGGGGGCGCCGCGGAGGATGCCCCCGTCGGCGGTGGCGAGGCGCCGGATGGCCGCGTGCAGGGCCGGCGGGGCGGTGGCCCAGTCGTCCAGGGCCAGCACCTCGACGGGCCCCTCGGCGCGGGTCGGGTGCAGGGGCGCCACGCCCAGGAGGGCCGCCGGGGCGTCGACCAGGCTGCCCGGGGCCAGCAGGGCGCCCTGGGCCCGCAGCGCGCCCTTGTCGAGAATCTGCAAGGCTTTCAAGGGGATGGACTCGCCGTCCCCGTAGCTCAGGCGGCGCAGGCGCGGGGCGAGGGCCACCAGGGCGGCGGCCGCGTCGGCGTCGACGTCGGCCAGGCGCAGGAGCAGGCTGCGCAGCCCCGGCGGGCGCAGGGCCGCCAGCAGCGCCGCGAGGGCCGGGTGGGCCGCCGCCGCCTCGGCCAGCGGGCCGGCGGGCCAGGCCACGAGCCGAATGGGCGTCAGCGACGTCAGCCGGGCGGTGTGGGTGGCCCCGGGCTCGGCGGCGTGGGTGCCGCAGAGATCGCCCGGGCGCAGGACGGGGCCGGGCAGCCACTCGTCCTCGTCATCATCGGGGAGCTGGGCCTCGATGAGCCCCTCCGTCAGCCACCACAGGCCCTCGACCGCCTGGCCCACGGTCGTCAGGGCCATGCCGGCGGGCAGCTCCAGGGGCACGGCCATGGCGTCGAGGGCGGCGAGGGCCGCCGGACCGGCGCTGGCGAAGAGGGCGGGTCGCGTCATCCCGGGCATCCTATGTTGGATCGACGCCGGGCGGGAGCTTGTCGACGGATCAGGCGGTGGGCGGGCGCAGGCGATCGACGACGTCGGCCGGCAGGCGGGCCAGGACGCGGGCGCGGATGGCCTCGGCGTCCAGGGCCGGGGCGGCCGAGGGCAGGGCGGGCGCCTCGGTGGCGTCCTCGTGGGCGGCGCACAGGCAGACCTGGGTGGTGAGCGGCGCCTCGGGCTCGGCGCCCGGGCCTTGATCCACGCCGGCGTCGCCGGGGCTCGCGTCGGCGGCGGCGTCCGGGACCTCCTGGCCGCGGGCGAAGCCCAGCCAGGTCAGCAGCGCGAGGGCGAGGGCCGCGACGCCCCAGGGGCCGCCGGGCCAGCCGGCCTGGCAGCCGGTGAGGGCGGCGGCGGTGAGGAGCGTGAGGGCGAGGAGGCGCATGCCGCCAGGGTAGCCGGTCAGGCCAGGTCGCTGCAGTCGCCGAGGCCCTCGCGGATGACGCGCACCTCGTCGCCGGTGAGGTCGACGACGCTCGACACGCCGCCGGGGACGTTCCCGCCGTCCAGCACGGCGGAGAGGCCGTGGCCGAAGGTGTCCTCGACGGACCAGGGATCGTTCAGCGGCAGATCCGTCGTGGGATCGATGGCGCTGGTCACGATGAGCGGGCGGTTCACGGCGGCCACGAGGGCCTGGGGGATGGCGTGGGCCGGGACGCGCACGCCGATGTGCTTGCGCTTGTCGCTGATGAAGCGCGGGAGCTTCCGGTTGGCCTCCAGGATGAAGCAGTAGGGGCCCGGCAGGAAGCGGCGCAGCAGCCGGAACGAGAAGTCGTCCAGCAGCGTGTACTCGCTGATGTGGCGGATGTCGTTGAAGACCAGCGCCAGGGGCTTGTTCGCGTCGAGGCGGCGCAGCGCCCGCAGCTTGTCGACCGCGGTCTTGCGGTCGGGCAGGCAGGCGAGGGCGTAGGTGGTGTCGGTGGGGATGGCCACGACGCCGTCGTCCTCGAGGAACGTGACGATCCGCTCGACCCGGTAGGGCGACGGATGCTGCTCGTCCATCTGGATGATCACCGGGAGCCTCTTCCGTTCGGGCCGCGCTGGGGTCCAGGGGTGCGGCCGGCGCCGCGGACGCCGCGGCCCGTGGTGGGGGCGGCCTTGCGCGGGGCGGCCTTGCCGGGGGCGGCCTTGCCGGGGGCGGCCTTGCCGGGAGCGGCCTTGCGCGGGGCGGCCTTGCCAGGAGCGGCCTTCCGCGGGGCGGCCTTGCGCGGGGCGGCCTTCCGCGGGGCGGCCTTCCGCGGGGCGGCCTTGCCGGGGGCGGCCTTGCGCGGGGCGGCTTTGCCGGGCGCCGGCTCCACCGTCACGCCGGGGAGCTCGATGGCCGGCTCCTTCTCGCGCCGCCGGTAGAGCAGCGCGGTGCGGCCGAGGAGCTGCACCACATGGCTGCCGGTCTGGCGGGCCAGATCGCCCACCGCCTCGGGGCGCTCCACCGGCGCGTCGCGGCCCACCGAGAGCTTGATCAGCTCGTGGCGGTCCAGCGCCTCGGCCGTCGCCGCGACGAGGGCCGGGGTGAGGCCGCGCTGGCCGAGCTGGATCACCGCCGTGAGGTGGTGGCCGAGCGCTCGCAGGTGCCGGCGCTGGGCGCCCGTGAGGGCGAGGGGGGTGAGGACGGGATCGGTCATCTGGGACTCCAATGGCGCGCGATGATGCGCCAGGCGGGCCGGGTGGGCAAGGGGGCGGGCGGCGCGGGCGGCCGGGCGGGCGCGCTCTCGGGAGGGGTCATCGCCCCGTCGAGGCGGCCGCGCGCGGGCAGCGCCTTGTTTTTGCTGGGTTTTTGGCGATCAGTGCCGCCGGCGCCGGGGCGCCAGGGCCAGCAGGGGCAGCAGCAGGAGCCAGGCGGTCGGGGCGTCGCCCGCGGTGGCGTCGCAGGCGCACCCGCTGTCGGCCTGGCCGCCGTCCACCCCCGAGCCGTCGGTGCCCGCGTCGCTGCCGCTGCCCGGATCGGCGGGACCACGGCCCTCGCCAGGGCACCGGCCGCGGTGGCAGACCGCCCCGCCGGGGCAGGTCACGCCGATGCACGGGTCGTCGACGCACTGGCCGCCCTCGCAGACGCGGCCGGTGGGGCAGGGCACGCCGAAGCAGGGATCCATGCCGCACTGGCCGTCGGTGCAGACCAGCGGGAACGGGCAGGTGACCCGGGCGCAGGCGTCGTCGATGCACTCGCCGTTCACGCAGCGCAGGCCCGTGGGGCAGGTGACGTCGGCGCAGTCCTCGAAGCAGTCGCCGCCCGCGCAGCCCTGGGCGGGGCCGCAGCCGGCGCCCGCGCAGTCGTCGGGGGCGCACTCGCCCTCGGCGCAGCGCTGGCCGTCGGGGCAGGCGCCGCCGTAGCAGTCCAGCTCCACGCAGCGGCCCAGCGTGCAGTAGCGGCCCTCGGGGCACTCGATGCCGGGGCAGGGGTCGCTGCACTGGCCGTCGCGGCACACGAGGCCGGTGGGGCAGTCGATGTTGCGGCAGGGCTCCAGGCAGAAGCCGTCGATGCAGACACGGTTGTCGAAGCACTCCCCGTTCTCGCAGGGGGGCGCGCACTCGCCGTTCACGCAGCGGCGGTCGGGCGGGCAGGTGCCCTCGCCGTCGATGGTGCCGTCGCAGTCGTTGTCGACGCCGTCGCAGATCTCCTGGCGCGTGGGGCCGCAGTAGCCGCAGGCGTTGTAGGCGTCCTCGTCGGCGACGCCGTCGCAGTCGTTGTCGAGGCCGTCGCAGAGCTCCTGGGTGGGGCCCTGCTCCCCCTCGCAGATCAGGGCGCCGCCGCGGCAGACCATGGCGCCGCGGGTGCAGGCCCCGACGTCGGTGCCGCAGGCCTGGCCGCGCTCGGGGAAGCTCTCGTCGCTGCGGCCATCGCAGTCTTCGTCGAGGCCGTTGCAGATCTCCTCGGGCAGCGGGCCGCACCCGCCGCACTGGTTGCGCACGCCCTCGTCGATGCGGTTGTCGCAGTCGTTGTCGAGGCCGTCGCAGGCCTCGGGGCCCGCTTCGCAGTCGCAGCGCGGGCACTCGCGGCCCTCGTCGATGTTGCCGTCGCAGTCGTTGTCGGCGCAGTCGCAGACCTCGTCGGGCAGCGCGCCGCAGCCGCCGCAGGCGTTGAGCACGCCCTCGTCGGCGCGGCCATCGCAGTCGTCGTCGCGGCCGTTGCAGCCCTCGTCGGGCAGCTCGCCGCAGCCGCCGCAGCGGTTCAGCGCGCCCTCGTCCACCGCGCCATCGCAGTCGTTGTCGGCCCCGTCGCAGGCCTCGACGGGCACGTCGCCGCAGCCGCCGCAGCGGTTGAGCAGCCCCTCGTCCACCTGGCCGTCGCAGTCGTCGTCGATGCCGTTGCAGTCCTCGGCGCGGGGGTCGCCGGGGGTGGCGGAGCAGGTGGTGCCGTCGCCGTCGGGGCTGCAGGCGATCTCCCCGTCCCGGTTGCAGAAGCCGACGCCCACGGAGCACGGGCGGCCGACGTTGGGGAAGCCCTCGTCCACGTCGCCATCGCAGTCGTTGTCGACGCCATCGCAGAGCTCCCGCGGGCGGGCGTTGTCGATGGCGTCCTGCAGGGCCGCCACGAGATCCTGGGGATCGTTGGCCTGGTAGGCGTTGCCGGCGTTCAGGTCGACGCGGCCGCGGGCGTCGACGGCGGTGCCGCCGGCGCGGGCCATGGCGTCCAGCTCGGTGGCGAAGGCGGTGCCCGGGCCGAAGCCGACGACGAAGGTGCGCACGTCGTGGCGCTCGCCCAGCACGGGCAGGTTGCGCAGGCCGCTGGCCGCGGCGACGAGCTCGGCCTGGACGCGGGCGCGCACCACCGGATCCTCGGCGTCGGCCCCGGGGCACTGCTGGTAGCCATCGGTCAAGAGCAGCACGTAGTAGGGGCGGCACTCGGCCTCGGGATCGGCGGAGAGGAAGCGCACCAGGGCCTCGCGGGCGCTGGCCATGGAGTGGGTGAGGGGCGTGTAGCCGTTGCCCCGCAGCTCCTTGTCGTTGGGGTAGCTCTCCGAGCCGTCCATCCAGCGCAGGACGCCGCGGCGGCTCATGGGGCCGGGCTCCACCAGCAGGTCGGCGGGGCCGCAGGCGTTGGAGGCGCCGTCGTAGTTGGAGGCCAGGATGGTGCCGTCCTCGCGGCGGTACTGGGCGCCCACGTCGTGCTGCAGGCGCCCGAAGTCGGGATCCCCCGGCTCGAGCTGGCCGTAGCGCATCAGCCCGAACTCGATGGTCGGGCTGTTGGCGACGATGGCCGAGAGGGCCGCCTTGGCGTGGAACATGCGGCTGCCGAGGGCACAGGCGCGCCGGTGCGGGTAGCGGGCGCTGCCATCACCGTAGCAGTCGGTGCCGCCCTCGTAGTCCCAGAGCATCGAGCCCGACGTGTCGAAGATCACGAGCACGCGCGCCGAGGTCTGGGCCCAGGCCGACCAGGGGAGGAGGAGACAGAGGAGGAGGAGACGCTTCATGGAGCCATCCGGTGCGATCGTCGGCGTGCTTTCTTACGCCGGCGAAGGGTAACCCGGAAGGCGCGATCAGGTCTCGTCGCTCTCCTGGCGCCGCAGAGCGTCGATGATGCGCCGCTTGCGGGGGGTCTCCACGGGCTCGGCCATGGAGTCCGGGGCGATCTCGGCGAGGAGCTGTGCCTCGATGAGGGCGAGGCGGGCTGCCACGTCGGCCCGCGCCTCGGCGCGCACGCCGTCCAGCTTGCTGCCCAGCGGGGCGTCGGCCGGGAGGGCCGCGCCGGTGCGCATCCGCAGCACCCGCTCCTCGAAGGCGGTCAGGCCCTGGACTTCGGTTTCGGTGACCACCGTGGTGGTCGTGCCCGTGTTTCGCTCGTCGTTCCTACTCACCGCGACCTCGCAGAAGCCGTTCGCCGGACTCGTCGGCGGCCCCCACAGGCCACCACGCAAGGGCAGATATAGTCCACCCCCGCGGGCACGGCAAATTTTTGCCTGTCGATTTCTGGCCCGGTCCGAAGCGCGCAAACCCGCGCAGGATGTGGGTTTGCGACGACGGGCTTATCCGGCCGGCGCGCACGATAACGTGGAGCGAACCCGCCGGAATGCCACCGGAAAGGCGGCCGTGGGCGTCGCAGGGGGGTGGCGACCGGCGGCGGCGCCCCGGCGTCCTCTTGACCGCTCGACCAAAACGATGGGAAAGGGCGGGCCGGAGGTGAACATGGACGAAGCGAAGATCCGGGAAGTGCTGGCGGGCATCGCCGCGCCGGCGGGCGAGGGCGATCTGGTCGCGGCCGGCCACGTCGGCGACATCACCATCGACGGGGGCGAGATCACGATCGCGCTGCGGTTCTCGGGCCTGGGCCGCGAGGCCCGGCACGCCATCGAGGATCAGGTCTACGACCGGCTGATCGTGCTCGATGGCATCGACGAGGTGCTCATCGAGACGGAGGTGGCCGACATGCCCGCGCCGCCGCCCGAGGCGGGGCTGAGCATGCACGGCGGGGGCGGCGGCGCGCCGGCGAAGCCCGCGGTGAAGCCCGCGAAGACGGCGCTCTCGGACGTGAAGTCCCTCATCGCCGTGGCGAGCGGCAAGGGGGGCGTGGGCAAGTCGACGGTGGCCGTGAACCTGGCCCTGGCCCTCGCCCACCGCGGCGCCCGCGTGGGCCTCTGCGACGTGGACATCTACGGCCCGTCGGTGCCGGTCCAGCTCGGGGTGGTGCAGGCGAAGCCGGGCGTCAGCGCCGATCAGAAGCGCTTCCTGCCCGTGTTCGCCTACGGCCTGAAGGTCATGTCCATCGGCTTCCTGGTGGATGACGACACCCCGGTCATCTGGCGCGGGCCCATCGTGTCGTCGGTGGTCAAGCAGTTCCTCGACGACGTGGAGTGGGGCACCCTCGACTACCTCATCCTGGATCTGCCCCCCGGCACCGGGGACGCCCAGCTCACCCTCACCCAGTCGGCCCCCATCACGGGCGCCATCATCGTGACGACCCCCAGCGAGCTGGCCCTGGTCGACGCGGTGAAGGGCCTGCAGATGTTCCGCAAGGTCGAGACGCCGGTGCTGGGCATGGTCGAGAACATGAGCCACTACGTGTGCTCGGCGTGCGGCCACCACAGCCAGCCCTTCAACAGCGGCGGCACGGCCCGGGTGGCCGAGCAGCTCGGCACCCGCATCCTGGCGAGCATCCCGCTGGCCGACGAGGTGCAGCGCGGCGGCGACACCGGGCACCCCGTGGTGGCCGAGAACCCCGACTCGCCCCAGGCCCAGGCCTTCTTCCAGCTCGCCGACGCGCTGACGGAGAAGCTGCCCTTCGATCCGGCGCCCACCGAGGACAAGAAGAAGAAGGGCCTCTTCGGCCTCTTCCGAAAGCAGGGGACCTGATGAAGACGGAGCTGGAGTTCTGCCAGGTCTCGGCGGCGCTCGACGGCGTCGAGGGCCTCATGGTGGTGGGGCGGGCGGACGCCCTGACGGACGGCGCCGTGCGCGCGCTGCTGCCGGCGGACGTGGCCTGGGACGCCCTCCTCGACGACGCCCGGCCCGGCGACGCCGGGGTGACGCGCTCGACGTGGCTGGCGGGGACGCTGCGGCAGGTGGTGGTGGGGGTCGTCCCGAGCGCGGCCTCCCGGCACAACTGCGCGGCCCGGCCCGACGCGGTGACGAGCCTGGTGCATGGGGGCCTGCCCACGGGCTCGCCGGTGGCCATCCTGCTGGTGCCCGAGCGCGCCTCCGAGGCGCTGGCCGTGGCCGCCGCGGTGGCGCGGGCCCTGCCGCTCTACTCCCGCAAGACGGGCAAGTCGGAGCCCGCCCGCCGCCTGGTGCGCGTCGCCGTGCTGCCTGCGGACGGCGGCGTGGTGGACGTGGAGCGCCTGGCCGAGGTGGCCGAGGCCATCCGCTTCGCCGCCCGCCTGGTGGACATGCCGGCCTCCGAGCTGGACACCGAGGCCTTCGTGGACGTGGCGCGGGACACCGCGGCGCGGGTCGGGGCGGACATCACCGTCATCGAGGGGGAGGCCCTGGGCCACGGCGGCTTCGGCGGCCTGTGGAACGTGGGGCGCGCGGCGGTGCAGAAGCCCGCCCTGGTGGTGCTGGAGCACGCCGGTCGCGGGGGGCGCTCCATCTCGATGGTGGGCAAGGGCATCGTCTACGACACCGGCGGCCTGTGCCTGAAGCCCCGCGCGGGCATGACGGGCATGAAGGGCGACATGGGGGGCGCGGCCGCCGTGCTGGGGGCCTTCGCCGCCGCCGTCCGCCTGGGCAGCCGCCACCGCCTGCGGGCCGTGCTCTGCCTGGCCGAGAACGCCATCGGCCCCGACGCCCTGCGCCCCGATGACGTCATCACCCTCTACTCGGGCAAGACGGTCGAGGTGAACAACACCGACGCCGAGGGCCGCCTCGTCCTGGGGGACGGCGTGGCCTACGCCGTGCGGCACCTCGCGCCCGAGATCATCATTGATGTCGCGACGTTGACGGGCGCGCAGGCCGTCGCGACGGGCAAGCGCCACGCCGCGAGCGTCTGCAACGACGACGAGCTGGAGTCCGCCGCCGTGGACGCGGGCCGCCGCACCGGCGACCTGGTGCACCCGCTGCCCTACTGCCCGGAGTTCTTCCGCCGGGAGTTCAAGAGCCCGGTGGCCGACCTCAAGAACTCGGTGAAGGATCGCGCCAACGCCCAGAGCTCGTGCGCCGGCCAGTTCATCGCCGAGCACCTCGGCGACTTCCGCGGCGGCTGGCTGCACCTCGACATCGCCGGCCCCGCCCACGACGCCGAGCGCGGCACCGGCTACGGCGTCGCCCTGCTGGTGGATCTGCTCGAGACGCTCTGAGCGGCGCTACGGCGCGGACGGGGGCGCCTCGCCCTCCGGGGGCGCGTCGCTCCCGGGGGCGGCGTCCTCGATCACGTAGGCCGTGAACTCGATCTTGTCGAGATCCCCCGTCTTGACCACGTTGCGGAACCGCTCGCTCAGGTCGGCCAGGAAGCGCGCCTTGCCCGCCTCCCCCTGCGCCGACTCCTCCGTCCGGTGGGCGCTGAGGAAGTACATCATGCGCCGGAGCTGCTCGCGGCGGCCGCGCAGCTCCCGCAGCGTGACGGGGTTGTCCGTCGTCAGCTCCACCCCGGCCCGCAGCTTCCGCTTGCTGTCACGCAGCGCCAGCGTATAGGGCCCGAGCGTCACCACGAACGGGCCGGCGGGGGCGCTCTCGGGGGCCGCGGCGGCCTCGGTGGCCGGCGCCGCCTCCGTCGCCGGGGGCGGGGCGGCCGTGATCGGCGCCGCGTCCGGCTCGGTGGGCGGGGCGGGGGCGGCCGCCGCGGTCGTCGGCGCGACGGCGGGCGGCGTCTCGACCCGGGGCTTCCACGTCAGGACGAACCAGGCACCAGCGCCGAGGGCGGCGATGGCCACGATGATCACCAGTCTCTGCATGACCTCGACTCGGGCAGCGGGCAGTGCCCGGATCAGAGTCCGGAATGGCCCTGGCTGTCAAAATAGGGGGTCGGGGGCCGCCCCAGGGCGCACTCGGCGGCCAGCGCCGTGCGGTTGCTCACCTCAAGGCGCAGGAACGTCTCCTGGAGGAGCCGCGCCACGGTGCGGGGGGCGATGCCCAGCTCGGCGGCGATGTCGTCGTTGGAGCTGCCCTCGGCCGCCAGCAGCGCCACCTGCACCTGGCGCTGGGTCAGCCGGGAGCGCCACCGCGGCGGGATCTCGGGCGGGGCGACCTCGGCCTCCATGAGCGTCACGACGGTGGCGAGGTGGCCCACGAGCACCTGGGCGATGGCCTTCGACTCGGGCGACAGGGGCCCCTGGAGGCAGATCCACCGGGGGGCCCGGCTGCGATCGGGGAGGACGATGCGGGCGCCGCACGGGGTGGCGACCTCCTCGTCCTCCGTCCAGAAGAGGGTGGCGTCGTCGCGGCCCAGCCAGCGGCGGACCCGGTTGAGGACCCGGCGCTGCCAGTGGCCCCGCAGGCTCGGGCGATAGAGCTCCTGGATGCAGGTGACGAGCTCGGCGACTTCGATGGGCTCGTTCATGCGGCGGTGCTCGGCCGCCCGGGCGGGACGGGCTTGGGCTGGCTCAGCAGGGCGGCCACGTCCAGCTCGTTGCGGCCGGCGACCCCGAAGAGGCGGTAGGCCTCCTGGAGGCAGCGGGCCACGGTGGCCGACGTCAGCTCCAGGTACTCGGCGATCTGCAGGTTGGTCATGCCCCGCGCGGCGAGCAGCAGGCAGTCCCCGGAGCGGCGGGGCAGGGTGGCGAGCATCCCCTCCACCTCGTCGATGCGCTCGGGATCCGGCTCACGCAGCCGCTCCGACAGGGGCGCGGCCTGGGCCCGGCGCAGCGCGAAGTCGACGGCGAGCTCCAGGTTGGACGCCACGCTCGACGCCCGCAGGTTGGCGTCGAGGGTCAGCCCCACGCCGAACGCCACCCACACCGTGTCGTGGGCCAGCTCCCGGTGGCGGGAGCGCAGCACGATGACGTCATCGACGACGCGGAAGCCGGGGCTGTCGAGCTGTGGAAAGGGGCGGCGCTGGAGCGCGCCATGGGTCGCCACGATCTGGAGCGAACCGCCCTGCACGCCGACCAGGCCGCTCGAGGCCTGCAGCAGCGCGCAGACCTGAGCCAGGGCCGCGTCCCAGAACGGGCTCTCCAGCGCGTACAGCCGACGAAGCAGCTCGAGGAACTGCTGGTCGGTCAGGTGATCCATCCTCCAAATCCCTTCTCGCGCCGACCCCGGGGCCTCAGGGCGACGCGCTCCCAGCATGGGACTTGTCGGACGTCTGTTCAAGTTCCGATGCAGCTTCCCTACGGGGGGCGCGGTATTCCAGCGACGGCGCGCTCTCGATCACCAGTGTGTCGGCTGCCACCGAGGTCGTGATCCACACGTTGCCGCCGATGGTCGCGTTGCGGCCGATGACCGTCTCGCCCCCCAGGACGGTGGCCCCCGCGTAGATCACGACGCCGTCCTCGATGGTCGGGTGGCGCTTGGCGCCGGCCAGGCTGCGGCGCACCGAGAGCGCGCCCAGGGTGACGCCCTGGTAGATCTGCACGTCGTCGCCGATGTCGGTGGTCTCGCCGATGACGACGCCGGTGCCGTGGTCGATGAAGAAGCGGCAGCCGATGCGGGCGCCCGGGTGGATGTCGATGCCCGTCTTCTGGTGGGCCAGCTCGGCCATGGCGCGCGGCAGGAAGGGCACGCCGGCCTCGTAGAACCAGTGGGCGACGCGGTGGACCATGATGGCCTCGAAGCCGGGGTAGGTCAGGATGACCTCCTCGATGCTCCGCGCGGCCGGATCGCCGTCGAGGGCCGCGCGGGCGTCCTGGCGCAGCGCCTCGCGGACGCGCGGCAGGGCCCGCAGGAAGCCGGTGGCCACGTCGGCGGCCTCGGCGCGCAGGGCCGACGTCCCCCGATCCGGGGCGTGGTGCACGAGCGCGCGCCGCACCAGGCGGCTGAGCCGGTCGTGGAGCTGGCAGAGCCAGGTGCCGACGCGGAACCGCCGGCTGGCCTGGGGCAGCGCCTCGTCGGCGTAGAACCCCGGGAAGAGCAGCCGCTTGATCTGGTCGAGCACCGCCTCGACGGCCTCCCGGGGGGGCAGGCGCTCGTTGGTGCCGTCCAGGTCGTAGCTGCTGATGAGCTCATCGGCGATGGCGCCGAGCTGATCTTCGTCCATGGGAGCCTCCACGCTGGCGCGCATTCTTCCCCAAGCGGCGCCGCCCCTGCCAGCGTCCCGATGAAACACGCGCCCAAACGGCGTATGCTCGCCGCCTCGCTCACTCGGAGGCGCGCTCATGGACGCCAGCACCTGCCTCGCCGGCTACGAAGGCCTCATCGGGGACACCCCCCTCTGCCGCCTCAAGCGCGTCGTCACGCGGCCCGACGTGGAGATCATCGCCAAGCTCGAGGGCGGCAGCCTCGGCGGCTCGGTGAAGGATCGCGCGGCCCTCGGCATGATCAACGCGGCCGAGCGCCAGCTCGCCGGCCGGCGCATCGTCGAGGCCACCAGCGGCAACACGGGCATCGCCCTCGCCATGATCGCCGCCCTCAAGGGCCTGCCCATCACCCTCATCCTGCCCGCCAACGCGACGCGGGAGCGCCGGGTGAACATGGAGGCCTACGGCGCCGAGGTCCTCATCGCCGACGACATGATCGCCGCGCGGGACTGGTCGCGCGCCCTGGCCGAGGCGGGCACCCACCACGAGCTGGACCAGTTCTCCAACCCCGCGAATCCCTTGATGCATTACCTCACGACGGGGCCGGAGATCCTGCGGCAGACGGGGGGGCGCATCACCCACTTCGTCAGCTCGATGGGCACCACCGGGACCATCATGGGCACCTCGCGCTACCTGGCCGAGGCGAAGCCCTCGGTGCGCATCGTGGGCGTGCACCCCGAGGAGGGCTCCCAGATCCCGGGCATCCGCAAGTGGCCCGACGCCTACCGCCCGCGCATCCACGAGGACGGCCGCATCCACGAGATGCGCTACGTGAACACCGACGACGCGGCCCGCATGACGCGCCAGCTCGCCCGCGAGGAGGGCCTGTTCGTCGGGCTGTCGGCGGGCGGGGCCTGCGTGGCGGCGATGCGGGTGGCCGAGGAGGCGCCGGCCGGCAGCGTCATCGTCTTCATCGTGCCCGATCGCGGCGACAAGTACCTGTCGATGGAGACGCTCTTCGGCCCGTGAAGGCGCGGCCGACGAACGCGCTGGCCCAGGCCCTGCTCGCGGCGCCCGGCCCCTGGGAGGCCCGGGTGGCGTGGGCCGTGGCCGGCTGGCTGGACGCGCTGCTCCCCGGGGGCTTCGGCACCCCGACGCCCGATCTGCCCCCCGGCCCCACCACCCTCGACGCGCTGGCCAACGCCTGCGCCGAGCTGCGGGCCTTCGAGCTGGTGGGTGATCCCCCGCGCCTGCGGGCCGGCGCCGGCCGCAAGGCCGCGGGGCTCTGGTACACCCCGCCCGCCGCCGTGGCGGCGGCCCTCGACGCGGTGGGCGGCGGCACCCTCTGCGACCCGGCCTGCGGCGCGGGGCACTTCCTGGTTGCCGCGGCCGCGCGGCGACGCGCCGCGGGCGAGCCCCCGGCCGCCATCGCCGCCGCCCTCTACGGCCTCGATCTCGACCCCGTGGCCGTGGCCCTGGCCCGCAGCCGCCTCTGGGCCGCCCTCGGGGCCGATCCGGCGCTGCGCCCCGTCATCGCCGACCACATCCGGGTGGGGGACGCCTTGCTGGGCCCCGCCCCTGGCCAGCAGCCCGGCGCCGACGGCTTCGACTGGGCGGCCGCGTGGCCCGCCTCGGCGCGCCCCGGCTTCGACGCCATCGCCGGCAACCCGCCCTACCGAGCCGGGCGCCACGCCGAGCTGCCCCGCGCCGCCCTGCTGGCCCGCGTGCCCACCGCCGAGTACCAGCTCGACCCCTACCTGCTCTTCCTGGACCGGGCCCTGCGCCTGCTGCGGCCGGGCGGCCGGGCCGCCCTCGTCATGCCCGCCACCTGGCTGTCCAACCACCGCGCCGGCGCCCTGCGCGCCTTCGCCCTGGGGGCGAACCGGCTGGAGCGCCTGGCCGAGCTGCCCGCGGACGCCTTCGACGCCGGCGTCGAGGCCACCCTCGCGGTGCTCAGCCGCGGCGGATCGACCCCCGCGGAGGTCCCCGTGGTCGACCTGGCCGGGCGCCCGACCGGGCAGTTGTTGTTGAACATCAACGACTTCGCCGCGCCCGCGGCCCTCGCCCGGCGCCCCGAGGCGGCGGCCATCCTGCGGCGCAGCGCGGCCTGGACGCGCCCGCTGGGGGCGGTGGCCGAGGTGGCCCGCGGGGTGAACCCGTACCACCGCAGCACCCACCGCCCCGACCAGATCGCCGCCCGCGTGCACCACGCCGCCAGCCCACAGGGCCCGGACTGGCGACCCGAGCTGCGCGGCCGGCACCTGGCCCCCTGGCACCTGACCTGGGCGGAGGACGCCTTCATCCACTACGGGCCGTGGCTCAAGGAGCCGCGGGATCCGCGCCTCTTCCGCGGCCCGCGCGTCCTCGTCCGCAAGATCGTCGGCGCCACGCTGCACGCGGCGGTGACGGACGCGCCCTTCGTCTGCGACCAGTCCGTCTACATCGTCAAGCCGGCGCCCGGCGTCGACCCGTACACGCTGCTCGGCTGCCTGCACAGCCGCCTGATGGCCGAGCTGCTGCGCACCCGGCACGTGGTGCACGGCGCCCTCTTCCCCCAGCTCAAGGTGGGCGAGCTGCGCGCCGCGCCGCTGCCCCCCGTCGCCCTCGACGACCCCCGCGCGGTGGAGGTGGGGCGGCTGGCCCGGATCGCCCAGGTGCGCGCCACGGCGGGGGAAGACGTCGCCCCCCTCGCCGACCAGATCGAGGCCCTCGTCGAGGCGCTCTACCGCGGTTGAAGCGGTCGGCCCCCGCGTGCTAACCACCCCGCCGACCCGCGGCGCGCGGGGGGCGGGCGTCGGTGCCCGCCGCCGGGCGCCACGCCGGACTTGAGGAGGTCTCCATGACCGGCATCCTGCTGGTGATCGCCCTGTTCCAGCCTGCGCCCCCGGCCAGCCAGCCCGCGGCGCCCCCCGCCGACAACACGATGGGCACCCAGGCGGTCGTCCACCGCGGCGCGGCCTTCACCCTCGCCGACAGCGTCACCCTCGACGCCATCGCGGCGAAGCCCGACGAGTTCGCCGGCAAGACCGTGAAGGTCAGCGGCAAGATCGGCTCGGTCTGCAAGAAGAAGGGCTGCTGGATGACGCTCAACGGCGAGGGCGCCACCGCCGTCGCCCGCGTCGTCTTCAAGGACTACAGCTTCTTCGCGCCCCTCGACAGCCAGGGCAAGCTGGCGACGCTCGAGGGCGTGGTGGAGGCCAAGGTCCTCGACGAGGCCGAGCGCAAGCACCTGGCCGAGGACGCCCAGAAGCCCGTCGACCAGATCCCGGCCGCCGAGCTGCGCCTCATCGCCACGGCCCTCGAGGTCCGCGCCGTCGGCCACTGATGTGGGGGCGGCTGGCGGCCCTCGCGCTCGGGGGCGGCCTGCTCTACGGCGGCGGCGTCGGCCTGCGGGCCACGCTGGCCCTGCGCGCGGACGCCGCCGGCTTCGCCGAGGTGCCCGCCACCTTCACGCGCCACCAGCAGACCGGCTGGAGCGGCGCCACCATCGATCAGCTCCGCTGGACCTACACCGTCGGCGGCCAGCCCCATGAGGGCCAGGCCGCGGTGGGCTGGCCCGGGCTCGACGCCGCCGAGGCCGACCGCCTGGTGGCCGGCGGCCCGCACCCCGTCTTCCACGATCCGGCCGACCCCGGCCGCAGCGTCCTGAGCCGCACGCCGGCCCTCGGCGTCGACGCCGCGCTGGCCGGCGCCGGGGCGCTGCTGGTGCTCGTCGGCCTGTGGCCGCGCCGCCGAAAAGATCAGCGAAAACAAGCCTGAACAAAAAAGGTACGGGTCGCGTTGCCACGCCGCGGTGCTCGGGTGTCCCACGGGCCGAACACTTCGGGAGGATGATCATGGCGACTCGACTGAGCATCGGTGTGCTGGCGCTGGCGGCGGCGGGCTGTGGACGGGACGGGGCGGCGGTGGCGACGCAGCGCTCCCCCATCGTGGACGGGGCCCGGGCCACGGCGGCCCAGCTCCTCTCCACGGTGGCCCTCGTCGACTCGGGCGCCGGGGAGTTCTTCTGCACCGGCACGCTGGTCGCCCCCGACGTGGTCATCAGCGCCGCCCACTGCTTCCTCAACAACGACGAGACGGGCTTCGTGCAGGCCGACGATCTGGCGGTGGCCGTGGCGACGCTGCGGGCCGACCCCGCCCCGCAGCGGCAGCGCCACGCCATCCGGCGCTTCGCGGTGCACCCGGGCTTCCGGCCCGAGGGCGAGGACACGGCCGATCCGGCCGGCGTCGGCCAGGAGGACGACGTGGCCGTCATCATCCTGGAGCAGCCGGTGGCCGACCAGGCGCCGACGCCCATCCTGCCCGCCCGGCTGGTGGACCGGCTCACCCCCGGCACGGTGCTGACCATCGCGGGCTACGGCGTGACCGACCTGAACGAGCGCGCCGACGAGTCGGGGGCGCTGCATGTGGGCGAGAGCCGCCTGATCCGGCGGGGCGCCTTCGAGCTGCTGGCCGGGGGCCCCGGCGACACCTGCAACGGCGACTCCGGCGGGCCGGCCTACGCCACCATCGACGGGACGCGCTACCTCGTGGGGGCCACCTCCCGGGCGGCGCACGACGCCCAGGTCGACTGCGGGGATCGGGGCATCTACACGCTGGTGCCGGCCTACGCGGGCTGGGTCGCCGAGGTGGTCGCCGACCCGGATGCCGGGAACGGCGCCGTGAACCCGCCGGTGGGCCCCGTGAGCGGCGCCGACGACGACAACGACGGCGAGCCGGGCGTGGACGCCTGCGCCGAGGAGGGCTGGTACGGCGACGGCGAGTGCGATGACTTCTGCGACCGGCCCGATCCCGACTGCGCGGGCGACGGCGGCGACGACGGGTACGACGACGACGACGGGTACGACGACGACGACGGGTACGACGACGACGACGGGTACGACGACGACGACGGGTACGACGACGACGACGGGTACGACGACGACGACGACGGGTACGACGACGACGACGGGTACGACGACGATGGCTACGAGCCCCTGGCCCTCGACGAGGAGGGCGGCGGCTGCCAGGCGGCGCCCGGCCAGGGCGGGCCCGTCGGGGCGCTGGGGCTGCTGGTGGGCCTGGCGCTGCTGCGCCGCCGGCGTCAGCTCCGGTAGTCGGCGTTGATGCGGACGTAGTCCGCGCCGAAGTCGCAGGTGTGGACGGTGTGGGCCACCGCCCCCTGCTGCAGGTCGAGGCGGATGGGGTACTCGGGCGTCTGCATGACCGCCCGGGCGGCCACCTCGGCCTCCTTGCCGCACCACTCTCCCCCCGCATAGAGCAGGACGTCGCCGATGGTGAGGCGGAGCTTCGCCGGCTCGACGGCCACGCCGCTGCGGCCGGCCGCCGCGATGATGCGGCCCCAGTTGGGGTCCTCGCCGTGGAGCGCCGTCTTGACGAGCGGGCTCAGGGCGATGGCCTCGGCGACGCGCTGGGCGGCGGCGAAGTCGGTGGCGCCCGCCACGGTGACCGAGACCGTCTTCGTGCCGCCCTCGGCGTCGCGGACGATGTCGCGGGCCAGCTCGCGGGCGATGGGCAGCAGGCCCGCCTCGAACGCGGCCAGGGCCTCGCCGGCCAGGGGCTCGCCGCCACCGCCGGCCAGGAGCAGCGCCGTGTCGTTGGTGCTGGTGTCCCCGTCGATGGTGATGGCGTTGAAGGAGTCCTGGCAGACGCGGCGCCACAGGGCGTCGAGATCGGCCGGCGCCACGGGGGCGTCCGTGACCAGAAAACCCAGCATCGTCGCCATGTTGGGGTGGATCATGCCCGCCCCCTTGGCGGCCCCGGCCACCTGGAACCGCCGGCCCCCGGCCTCGATGACGCCGGTGCGCACCTTGGGGCGCGTGTCGGTGGTCATGATGGCCCGGGAGAAGGCGGCGAGCCCGTCCGCCGTGGCGGCGTCGAGGGCGCGGGGGATGCCGGCCTCGAGCTTCTCCATGGGCAGCGGCGCCCCGATGACGCCGGTGCTGGCCACCATCACCTCGCCCGGCGCGCAGCCGAGCGCGGCGGCGGCCAGCGCCCCCATGCGGTCGGCGTCGCGGGCGCCCTGCTCACCGGTGCAGGCGTTGGCGTTGCCGCTGTTGACGACGATGGCCCGCACGAGGCCCCCGGCCGCCAGCAGCGCCCGGTCGCGCACCACGGGGGCCGCGACGACGAGGTTCTTGGTGAAGACGCCGGCGCAGGCCACGGGCCGGTCGGCCACGATGACCGCCAGATCCGCCGCGCCCGACTTCTTGATCCCGCAGGCGATGCCGCCGAACCGAAACCCCGCGACGCCGGCGTCCATCAGGCCTGGACCCCCTGATCGGCGTCCATGTGGCACTTCTTGTACTTCTGGCCGCTGCCGCACCAGCACGGATCGTTGCGGCCCAGCTTGGGCCGGTCACGCCGCACGGTGCCCACCTGGCGGGCGACGGGCTGCTCGAGCACGTCGTCGGGATCGGGCGTCTCGCCCTTGGCCGCGTCGGCGGCCTGCATCTGCATCTGGCGCTGCAGGATCTCGCGGCGGCGCCGCTCCTCCTCCTGCTCCCGCCGGACCTCCTCCTCGGAGCGCACGGTCAGCCGGTAGAGCTGCCCCATGACCTGGGACTTGATGTTGACCAGCATGTCCTGGAAGAGCCGGAAGCCCTCCTTCTGGTACTCCTTCTTCGGGTCGCGCTGGCCGTAGCCGCGCAGGCCGATGCCCGTCCGGAGCTGGTCCATCACCTGGAGGTGGTGCTTCCACTGCTCGTCGATCTGCCGCAGGAAGAGATCCTTGGCGATCTGGTGGAAGAGCAGGGGCCGGCTGGCGTTGACCTCCTCGATCTTGGCCAGGAACGGCTTCTCCGCCTCGAAGTAGATGTGCTCCTGGTAGCGGATGGCCGCCCGGGGCAGCGCCGCCAGATCGATGCGGTGGTTGAACTGGAAGAGGACGGCCTCCACCAGCGCGTCGATGTCCCACTTGTCGGGCGGCAGGGCGTCGCTGCACTGCACCGCCACCATGTTCACGACCAGGTCCTCGATGCAGTCGAGGGCGATCTCGCGCAGGGGCTCGGCCTCCTCCAGGCGCTGGCGGCCCAGATCGGTGAGGTGCAGCGAGATGGCCTCGGGGGGCGCCTCGGCGCTCTGGCCGTCCTCGCTGACCGAGAGCTTGCTCTCGTCGAGCTTGACCTCCAGGTAGCCGCGCCGCCGGAAACCCTCCATGATCGCCATGACATAGGGCGCGTCGACCGGCAGCCGCTCCACCGCCTCGGCGGCGGTGAGGGGCGCCTCGCCGAGCTGCTTGAGCAGCGCCAGGGCCTGCTGGTCCTCGCTCGCCAGCACGCGCCGCCGCCACTTGTAGATGGTCTTGCGCTGCTGGTTCATGACGTCGTCGTACTCGAGCAGGTTCTTGCGCGCGTCGAAGTGCTGCGCCTCCACCCGCCGCTGGGCGTTCTCGATGGCCCGCGACACCATGCCCGCCTCGATGGGGGCGTCGTCGCTCATGCCCAGCCGGTCCATGATGGCCGTCATCCGCTCGCTGGCGAAGATGCGCATCAGGCTGTCCTCGAGGGACAGGTAGAAGCGGCTCGACCCGGGATCGCCCTGGCGGCCGGCGCGGCCGCGGAGCTGGTTGTCGATGCGGCGGCTCTCGTGGCGCTCGGTGCCCAGGATGTGCAGGCCGCCCGCCGCGAGGACCTTCTTGTTCTCCTCGCGGAACAGGTCGCGCGTCTCGGCGATCTCGCGGATGAGCGTCTCGGGCACGCCCTGCAGCACGACCTCGCCGGCCAGCATCTCGCGGGCCTTGTCCTCGTTGCCGATGACGATCTGCTTGACGAAGTCCTCGACGACCTCCCACTCGCGGGTGTAGCGCTCGGCCACCCCCAGCTCGAGCAGCTTGGCCTGCCCCCAGAACTCGGCGTTGCCGCCCAGGATGATGTCGGTGCCGCGGCCGGCCATGTTGGTGGCGACCGTCACGCGCCCGAGGCGCCCCGCCTGCGCGACGATGGACGCCTCGCGCTCGTGCTGCTTGGCGTTGAGGACCTCGTGGGGGATGCCCTCCTTGACGAGCATCCGGTGGATGATCTCGGACTTCTCCACGCTGGTCGTGCCCACCAGGACGGGCTGGCCGCGCTCGTGGGAGGCCTTGATCTCCTCCACGCACGCCCGGAACTTGCCCTTCTCGGTGCGGTAGACCATGTCGGGGTGGTCGGCGCGCTGGATGGGCTTGTTGGTGGGGATGACCACCACGTCCAGCGTGTAGATCTTCTGGAACTCCTGCTCCTCCGTCTTCGCCGTCCCGGTCATGCCCGAGAGCTTCTCGTAGATGCGGAAGTAGTTCTGGAAGGAGACCGTGGCCAGCGTGTGGTTCTCGGCCTGGATGGACACGCCCTCCTTGGCCTCGACCGCCTGGTGCAGGCCGTCGGACCAGCGGCGGCCCGGCATGAGGCGGCCGGTGTGCTCGTCGATGATGAGCACCTCGCCGTCCTTCACGAGGTAGTTCACGTCGCGCCGGTAGAGGGTGTGCGCCTTCAGGGCGTTGTTGACGTGGTGCAGCAGGATGATGGAGCCGGGCTCGTACAGGTTGTCGACCCCGAGCATGCGCTCGACCGTCTCGACGCCCTCCTCGGTGAGGGTGGCGGAGTGGGCCTTCTCGTCGACGTTGTAGTGGATGTCCTTCTTGAGCTTCGGGATCATCCGGTCGACCATCACGTAGTGCTCGGTCGCGTCCTCGGCCGGCCCCGAGATGATCAGCGGCGTGCGCGCCTCGTCGATCAGGATGGAGTCCACCTCGTCGATGATCGCGTAGTGGTGCGGACGCTGCACATAGCGCGACAGGTCGAACTTCATGTTGTCGCGCAGGTAGTCGAACCCGAACTCGTTGTTCTGGCCGTACGTGATGTCGGCGTTGTAGGCGCGCTGGCGCTCGCCGTCGTCGATGCCGTTGACGATGACGCCCGTGGTGAGGCCCATCCAGCGGTAGAGCTGGCCCATCCACTCCGCGTCGCGGCGGGCGAGGTAGTCGTTCACGGTGACGACGTGCACGCCCTTGCCCGTGAGGGCGTTGAGGTAGCAGGGCAGCGTCGCCACCAGCGTCTTGCCTTCGCCGGTCTTCATCTCGGCGATGCGGCCGGAGTGCAGGACGGCGCCGCCGATCATCTGCACGTCGTAGTGGCGCATCCCCAGCACGCGCCAGGCGGCCTCGCGGGTGGCCGCGAAGGCCTCGGGCAGCAGGTCGTCGAGCGTGGCGCCGTTGGCCAGCTTCTGCCGGAACTCCGCCGTCTTGCCCTTCAGGGCCGCGTCATCCAGCTTCTTCATGGACGGCTCGAGGGCGTTGACGGCCTCGACGATGGGCTTGAGCTTCTTGATGGCCCGATCGTTGGCGGAGCCGAAGATCTTGAGGAGGGACTGGATCACGGAGGGCCTCCGGCGGGGGGGATGGCTGTGCCCGGAAAAGGGGCGCCATAGTGTAGGCGCAGCGCCGGCGGATGCAACCTCGCAGGCGCCGAACATCTTCCAGCGGGGCGGAGGGCGGGGCGCGTGTACGCGATCTTGATCCACGGCGGGGCCGGGGTGGTGCGCCCGGAGGCCATGCGGGGCGCGGATCTACGCCGGCGGGAGGCCGCGCTGCGGGCGGCCCTGGCGGCGGGCGAGGCCGTGCTGGCGGTGGGCGGCGCGGCCCTCGACGCGGCCCAGGCGGCGGTGCTCGTGCTGGAAGACGACCCCGGCTTCAACGCCGGGCGGGGCGCGGTGCTGACCCGCGACGGGCGCGTCGAGCTGGACGCCGCGGTGATGGACGGGCGGTCGGGCCGCGCGGGGGCGGTGGCCGGGGTGCGCCGCCTGAAGAACCCCGTCCTGGCCGCCCGCGCGGTGCTGGAGGCCTCGCCCCATGTGCTGCTGGTGGGGGCCGGCGCCGACGCCTTCGGCCTGGCCCAGGGCCTCGCGCCCGCGCCGCCGCGCTGGTTCCGGACGGCGGCCCGGGTGCGCCAGCTCGCCGCCCTGCGCGCCGCGGATCCGGCGGCGACGGCCCTCGATCACGACGGGAAGCACGGCACCGTCGGGGCCGTGGCCCTGGACGCCCACGGGGGGCTGGCGGCCGCGACGTCCACCGGGGGCGTCGCCAACAAGCTGCGCGGGCGGGTGGGGGACTCGCCGCTCATCGGGGCCGGCACCTACGCCGACGCCCGGGTGGCCGTCTCGTGCACCGGGCAGGGGGAGGCGTTCATCCGCGCCGTCGCCGCCCACGCCCTCGCCGCGCGCCTGCGCTACACCGGGCAGGACGTGGAGGCCGCGGCCGCGGCGGTGCTCGCCGAGATCGGCGCGGCCGGGGGTGACGGGGGCCTCATCGCCCTCGACGCCCAGGGGAGCGCGGCCCTGCCGTTCAACACCGCCGGCATGTACCGGGGCTGGCTGCGCGCCGGCGAGGCCGCGCAGATCCGCATCGGCCCCTGAGGCTCAGCCCCCGCAGGCGCTGGCCGAGAGGGCCTGGATGACGGCGTCGGCCTCGACGGCCTGATCGCCCTCGGTGCCGCTCTGGGTGGCCTCGTCATAGGCGTCGCCCGCCTCGTCGAGGGCGTCGATCACCCCGTCCAGGCCGGCCTGGATGCCCGCGCGCACGTCGTCGGGGTGGGCGGCCGCGCCCTGGGCGCAGCAGCGGTCGAGGATGGCGGGCACGAGCGTCTGGTTGATGCGCGCGTGCTCGGCCTCATGGGCCACCAGGGAGGCGGCGGGTTCGCTGCTGTAGGCGATGAAGTTCAACAAAGTGAAGCACTTGGAGGCCACCTCGCCGCCGCGGGTCTCGAAGGCGAGGTGCAGCCGGAAGCGGGTGTAGCCCCGCCCGGGCCGGTCCGGGGAGAGCCGGTTGCGGATGGAGGTCGCCACGCTCTCCAGGCGATCCGGGTTCTCCAGCAGCTCGGCGATGCCCCGCTCCGCCTCCAGGTAGCGGGGGTCGGTGCGCAGCTCCTCCAGGCGGGTGCGCATGCGCGTGGCCACGTCGGCGGCGGACTCGGCGCCGAGCACGCCGAGGATGATGGGGGGCGCCGTCTTGAACATCACGACGTCGTCCGGGCCAGCGTCGGCGCCCGGCTCACCGCCCGCGCCACCGGCCCCGCCGCCCGCGCCGCCCATGGCCCCGGCGTCGGCCCCGCCGCCGCCGCCCGCGTCGTCACACCCGGCCGCTCCCAGGGCCGCCACCAGCAACAGGCAGAGCGCTCTCATGCCTTCTTCTTCCCGCCCCGCGGGGCCGGCATGGGGGCGTGGTCCGCGAGCCACGCGCCGTAGGCCTCGCTGGCGCCGAAGTCGGCCACCAGGGGCGTCAGCACCTCGACGATGTCGGCCCGGGCCGCGGCGACGGCGGCCTCGTCGGCCCACAGGCTGCGCACGGGGCGCTCCCCCTCGACGGCCAGCGCGGCGTCCACCTCGGCGCGGATGCCCGCCCGCAGGGCCTCGCGGCCCAGGTTGTGGGCGATGAGCCCGGGCACGGCCTCGAGCAGGTCGTCCCAGGGCAGCTTCTCGGCCTCCTCGGCGACGCGGCGGCCCGGGAAGTCCATGGCGCGGTCGAACGTCTTCATCGCCCCCCGCGAGACCTGGCGGGCCGTCTCGGGCGAGGTGATGACGGCCACCACCTTGTCGAGCACGCCGTCCAGGTTATGGGCCACGAAGGTGTTCATCGCGCTGGTCAGGCGGCCCTCCAGGGCGCTGCCCAGGCTGCCGAGCACGCCGGCGCTGGCCCGGTTGGCGAAGCCGAAGGCCTTGCGCCCCAGGCTGCCCACCGCGCCGCCGCCGTCGTCGCCGCCCGTCTTCACCGTGGTCAGGAACCGCTCCAGGGTGTCCTTCACGACCTGCCGGATGAGCTCCTTCACCTCGTCCTGCTTGACCACCCGCTCCACCATGCGGCGGTCGATGCGGATGGGGCGGCCCGCCAGGCTGCGCAGCTCCGCCTTCGCCTCGGCCGTGAGCCAGTCCCCGACGACGTCCCCCCGCGCCTTCGCCCGGGCGATCTCGCGATCGATGGCCGGGCGCAGGTGCGCGCCCGTCGCCCGCTCCGTCAGGCGCTCGTCCAGCACCCGGTCGAGCTGATCGAGCACCCGCTCGGCGCGGATGAGGCGGCCCATGGGCTGCGCGAGCAGGAAGTCGGCCAGCACCTCGGCCAGGGCGCGGGACCCGGCGGCGTCGGTGAGGGCGGCGATGAGGGGGTGGGTCATGAGGGCCTCCAGGTCGCGCGGGCGCCGTGGCCCGCGATCAGCAAGTCGACGCCGCGGCGATAGTCGCCCGCCGCCAGGCGGATGGCGGCCAGCGCCCGATCCGCGTAGGGGGCGGGCAGCCGGCGGGCGGCCGCCTCGGCGGCCAGGAAGTCCCCGAGGGCCAGCCGGGCGGCGGCGGCGAGCCAGTCGCGCCGCAGGCTCCAGGGCAGGCCGGCCCGGCTCAGGGCGGGCCGCGTCTCCAGCACCACCAGGGCCAGCTCGGGGGTGTCGCGCTCCAGGTGGCAACGGGCCAGGGCCAGCGCCGGCGCGGGATCAGCGGGATCCGCCTCCGCGGCGGCCGCGAAGGACTCGATGGCCGACCGCCACAGCCCGCGGCTGGCCTCGGCCAGGCCATCGGCCATGGTGGGCGGGGGCAGGCTCAATCGAACTCGAGGCCGCGGAAGCCGCGGCCGAGGGGCTTGGCGGGGGCCTCCTCGGTGGCCTCCGGCTCGGCCGCCGCCGGGCGGGCTGGGTCGTCGCCGCCGGCCGGCGCCGCGGGCCGGGGCCGGGCTGCGGGCGGGGGCCGGGCCCGGGCCGGCGCGGGCGGGTCGGGGGCACCGCCGTCTCCGTGGCCCGGCTCAGGGCCAGCTCCCGGGGGCCGTCGGCGTCGACGATGACGCGGCGCCCATCCACCTGGAAGAGCGCCAGCTCCGGCAGGCTCAGGTGATCCTTGAGCCACTGGATGAGGCCGGGGAAGTCGAAGCGGGTGAGATCGGGCGCCGCCGCCTGGCCCGGAGTGCCCGTGGGCAGGCCGCGCTCGATCACGTATTCCCGAATGAGATCGCGGAGAAGCACGACCAGCTCCTCCCGCGACCAGTCCGTCGTCGCCTGCCCCAGGGCGCCGTGCAGCGCCTCCCAGTCATGCCCCGCCATGCTGCTGCCTCGCCTCGTTGGTGGCCGCGCCGGGCAGCCGCGCGTCGGCCCAGTCGGTGCGCGCCGTGCTGCACTCGATCAGGACCGCCGCCGTCAGATCCGCGCCGTCGAAGCTGGCGTCGGAGAGATCGCAGCGCACGAGCACGGCGCCGCGCAGATCGGCGGCGTAGAAGTTCGCCGCCCGCAGATCGCAGTCCACGAGGAACGCGCCGCGCAGATCGACCCGCATGAGCTGCGCCCCGCCGAGGCGGGGGTGGGAGAACCGGCTGCCCAGCAGCACCGCCCGCGGCAGGCGCATGTAGCTCGTCTCGCCGCCCTCGATGGTCACCCCCACCAGCCGGGCGCCGTCCAGGCTCGCGCCGCCGAACCGGCAGTCCACCAGGCGGGTGCCGCGCAGGCGCAGGCGCTCGCCGGCCGCCCGCGACAGATCGCAGGCCGAGAGCAGCCCGCCCTGGGCCTCCAGCTCCACGAGCCGCGCCTGGCGCAGATCGCAGCCCACCAGCTCGACGCCCTGGAGCACCGCCTGATCGAGCACCGCGTCGGCCAGGCCGACCTGCCGCATGCGCGTGCCCGCGAAGTGGGTGCCCGTCAGATCGCCGCCGCGCAGATCGAGCCGCTCGATCCACGCGCCGCTGATGGTGCCGCCCCGCTGGGCCAGGACGTCGTCCGGGGTCTGCACGCAGGTCTCCTCTCGTCGGGTCGGCCTGAATGGTGTCGGATCCGGGGGGCCGTGGTCCAGAGGCACGCGCCGTCGTCTGCGGGCCGCCTGCCACCTTGTACCTCCACACCGGCGAAGATATAGTCAGCGCCCCGTGGTTCCAGCGCCGCAAGCGGCAGGAGTCCCTCATGGCCCGGCACGCGAAGCTCGCCTACCAGACGCCAGATGGCGCGGACCGCGAGCTTCTGCTCGATGACACGACCCCGGTCACCATCGGGCGCCACCCCGACTGCTCCATCACGGTGACGCAGCCCTCGGTGTCTCGCCGCCACGCCCGCATCTGGCATGAGGCCGGCGGCTTCTGCGTCGAGGATCTCAACAGCTCGAACGGCACCTACATCAACAACCAGCGCGTGACGAAGGCGACGCTGAGCGATGGGTGCGAGCTGCGCTGCGGCGACTTCCTGATGCGCTACACCACGACGCCCGACTTCGACGACGTGGCGCCGCCCCCGCTGCCCAGCAACCGCCCGCGGGTGGTGGGCTCCATCCGGCCGCGCCGCAGCGACGAGCCGGCGGTGGTCTCGGCCCGCCCGACGACGAACCGCCCCGACCTGCAGCTCCCCCTCGGCGACGGCGCGCCCATGCTGCGCCCCGTGGGGCCCATCGATCCGGCCCGCCGCGTGGAGGAGCCGTCGCCGCGGGCGACCGGGGGCGACGAGGACGAGAACGCCCGCCTCCGCCGCGAGGTCGCCCACTGGCGCGCCCAGGCCGAGGGTCGCGCGCTCCTGAACACGGGGGCCGCCGGCGGCGACGCCGACCAGCTCCGCCAGACGCTGGCCGATCGCGAGCGCGACATCGAGGAGCGCACGCGGCGCATCAACGACCTGGAGGGCGAGGTCCGGCGGCTGGGCGAGCAGCTCAAGACGCAGACGGACCGGGCGCTGCGCCTGCACGAGCAGGCCGCCGACCTCCAGGGCCAGCTCGACGCCGCCCGCCGCGAGCGCTCCGACCTCGAGATGGAGCTGGCCGATGTGCGCGAGACGCTGGAGACGCTGAAGGGCGCCCAGGTCTCGGCCAGCGGCCGCGAGCTGGAGCTCGCCGAGGCCATCAACGACCTCAAGCGCGAGGTCAGCCAGCGCGAGAAGGCCCGCCGGGAGCTGGAGCGCGAGCTGCAGCTCGTCGAGTACGACCTCAAGTCGGCCCGCGACGAGAACGAGAACCTGCGCCTCGCCTTCGGCGACGACGACCAGGCCCGCAAGGAGCTCAACACCACCATCGATCACCTGCGCCAGGTGGTGATGGAGAAGGAGAGCATGATCGACACGCTCCAGCGCGACGTGGAGCGGTTCGAGGAGCGGCTGGCCCAGGCGAAGGATCACGCGAAGCAGGACGCCGGGCAGCGCGCGACGCGGCTGGGCGAGGATCTGGCGCAGGCCCAGGCGGACGCCCAGGCCCAGGCCGCGGACGCCGCGGCCCAGCGGGCCGAGGTGGAGCGCCTGCAGGCCATGGTGGCCGAGAGCGAGCAGGCCCGGCGCACCGAGAACGAGGCCGCGCGGGTCGAGCTGGAGCGGCTGCGGGCCGAGGCCAGCGAGGGCGGCGCCAACGCCGGCCGCCTGCGCGACATGCAGGAGCAGCTCAACCGCCTCAAGCGCGAGAACCGCGACCTGCGCAGCGACGTGGAGAAGGTCCGGGCCGAGGGCGGCGCCACCACGGAGCTCGAGGCCGCGCTCCAGGCAGCGCGCGAGGCCCGCGACGCCGCCGCCGCCGAGGTGGAGCGCCTGCGCGCCCTCCCGGCGCCCGCCGCCGCCGCGGCCCAGGCGGCGCCCGCGGCCGACACGGGCGGCCTGCTCCCCGCGGCCGTCCGCACCTACGAGGCCCTGAACGACCTCGCCTCCGACCTGCGCAACAACATCCGGGTCGGCGGCGATTATGTGAAGGAACTCGCGGGGTTGCTGGCCGTGGTCATCCGCGACCCCGCCAACACGGCCGCCATCCGCGAGGCCATGGACAGCGTGGACGCCGAGCTCACCACCGAGTCGGCCATCGAGACGCTCGGCAACGCCCAGCGCGGCGCGACCGACTTCAAGAAGCTCATGCGCGACTTCCGCGACGTGCTCGTCCAGAACGGCTACGAGGGGTGAGGGCGTGATCGGGAGCGGCGTCGACAGCAGGACGGAGCTGAGCCACCTCATCCGGGCTCGCTACCCCATCATCTACATCCAGAGCGGCGAGGAGGAGCGCGTCGAGCACGCGGTCCGCGACATCCAGCGCACCCGCGCCGAGCGCGGCCACGAGCGCAAGCTGCTGTTCTGGTCCATCACCCAGGGCTTCACCGGCGACCAGGAGTTCAGCGACCTCCGCGATCCCATCAAGGCCCTCGACTTCATCCTGCGCTACGAGGACGCCGGCCTCTTCGTGCTGCGCGACTTCCACCCCTACCTCAAGGATCCGGTGGTCGTCCGCCGCATGCGCGACTGCTACCGCCAGATCCAGGACGGGGAGCGCCCCAAGACGCTGCTGCTGGTCTCGCCGGCCCTCCGCATCCCCACGGAGCTGGAGGCCGAGGTCGCCGTGGTGGACTTCTCGCTGCCGGGGCGCGGCGAGCTGGCCTCCCTCATCGCCGAGTTCGCGCGGATGTACGAGCTGGACCACGACGCGGACGCCCGCGAGCGGTTCACCGAGGCGGCGCTGGGCCTGACCTACGACGAGGCCAAGCTCGTCCTGGCCAAGAGCCTCATCCGCCACCGCGACTTCAACATCTCGACGATCCTCTCCGAGAAGAAGGCCATCATCCGCAAGTCCGGGCTGCTCGAGTACTACGAGAGCCAGGAAGAGTTCGGCGGCGTCGGCGGCCTCGAGGTCTTGAAGGAGTGGCTGGTCAAGCGCCAGGGGGCCTTCACCCAGCGCGCCCGCGACTTCGGCCTGCCGGTGCCCAAGGGCATCCTGCTCATCGGCATCCCGGGCTGCGGCAAGTCGCTGACGGCCAAGGCCGTGGGCGCCCTGTGGCAGATGCCCCTGCTGCGCCTCGACGTGGGCAAGGTCTTCAGCGGCCTCGTGGGCTCGTCGGAAGAGAACATCCGCAAGGTCATCTCCACCGCCGAGGCCGTCGCCCCCGCCGTGCTCTGGCTCGACGAGCTGGAGAAGGGCTTCTCCGGGGTGCAGTCCTCGGGGCAGAGCGACGCCGGCACCACGGCCCGTGTGTTCGGCAGCTTCATCACCTGGCTGCAGGAGAAGACGAGCCCGGTCTTCGTCATCGCCACGGCCAACGACGTCTCGATGATGCCGCCGGAGCTGCTGCGCAAAGGCCGCTTCGACGAGATCTTCTTCGTCGACATGCCCACCGAGGCCGAGCGGCGCGAGATCTACCGCATCCACCTGGAGAAGAAGGGCCGCGACATCAACAGCTTCGACCTCGATCGCCTGGCCCGGGAGTCCCGCGGCTTCAGCGGCGCCGAGGTGGAGCAGGCGGTGGTCGGCGCCCTGTACGACGCCTTCTTCGAGGGAGAGGAGCTCACGACGGACCGCGTCCTGCGGGCCAGCGCGGAGGTCATCCCGCTCTCCCTCACCATGAAGGAGAAGATCGACGACCTGCGGGACTGGGCCGAGAGCCGCGCCCGCAGCGCCAGCGGCCTGCCCATCGGCGCGGCCCGCGAGGACGAGCCCGTCGATCCCGACGAGGCCGAGGACGCCGAGCGCAAGAAGGCCGTGCCCGCGGGCTTCCGCAACCTGGAGCTGGGGGACTGACGTGTCGCACTTCACCACGGTCCAGACGAAGATCAAGGACCTCGTCGCCCTGAAGGCGGCGCTCAAGGACCTGGGCTACGCCTTCACCGAGGCGGAGCAGGGCGTCCAGGTGCGCGGCTGGCTGGGCCAGAAAGAGACCGCGGAAATATCCATCCAGGTCAGCAAGACCTATGATGTAGGTGTGAAGGCGACCGCGGAGGGCTACGAGTTCGTGGCGGACTGGTGGGGGGTGGAGACCACGAAGGGTGTCACCCAGGAACAGTTCGTCAAGGCCGTGACCCAGCGGTACGCTTACCACAAGGTGCTCAGCGAGGTGGCCCGCCAGGGCTTCACCATCGAGACCGACGAGGTCAAGGAAGACCAGACCATCGCCCTGACGGTCCGCCGCTGGCGGTCGTGAGGCGGGTGAGGGAGCTTCGATGAGGCAAGAGATCGACATCCAGATCACCCCCGATGGGGAGGTGAAGCTGACGGTCCGTGGCGTCGCTGGCGCTGAGTGTCTCGAGCTGACCCAGGCCCTGGAGGCCGAGCTGGGCATCGTCGTCGAGCGTGAGCGCACTTCAGAGTTCTATCAGGCTGCCGCCACGGCCGCCGAGACCGTGAAGATCGGGGAAGATTGATGTGGCAGCGGATCGTCGAGTTCTTCCGCCGGCTCCTGGGCGGCGGTAGCAAGCCGGCCCTCGAGGACGCCTCCAGCGCGACGCCCCAGGCGGCGCCGCCCCGGGCCGAGCCCCCGAAGGCCGAGCCCCCGAAGGCCGAGCCCCCGAAGGCCGAGCCCCCGAAGGTCGAGCCCCCGCAGGTCGAGGCCCAGGTCGAGCCGCCGAAGGCCGAGGAGCCCGCCCCCGTCGCCGCCGCCCCCGTGGTGGCCGCCGCCGCCGAGGCCGCCCAGGCCGAGCCGGAGGATGACGAGGACGACGACGAGGACGACGAGGACGACGACGAGGACGACGAGGACGACGAGCGCCCCAGCCGCGTCGGCCAGCGCGCGAACTCGAAGGCGGCCCGCCGTCGGGCGCGGCGCAAGCGCAAGCAGAAGCGCCTCGACCACATCAAGGAGACGGCCCAGGAGGTCGAGGCCCGCAAGGCCGACGAGGCCCGCAAGGCCGACGAGGCCCGCAAGGCCGCCGAGGCGAAGGCAGCCGAAGAGGCCCGCAAGGCGGAGGAGGCCCGCAAGGCCGAGCAGGCGCAGGCGGCCGAGGAGGCCCGGGCGGCCGAGGAGGCCCGCAAGGCCGAGCAGGCGCGGCAGGCGGAAGAGGCCCGGCTGGCCGACGAGGCCCGCCAGGCGGCGGCTGCGGCCGAGGCGGCGGCGGCGGCCGAGGCGGCTGCGCAGGCCGCGGCCGACGTCGCGCAGGCCCCGGCCGTGGATCTCGCCGACCTCTCCATGGACGAGGCCCAGGCGCTCGACGAGGTGAAGCGCGAGATCCAGGAGTCGCCCGCCTCGGCGTACGACCCCCTCGACGCGGCGGCCACCGTGGCCATGCCCGCGCTCTCGGCCAAGTTCCTGGCCGAGCGCCTGGAGCAGCAGCGCGCCGCGGCGGCCCCGCCCCCGGCGGACGAGCTGGCCCTGCCCGAGACCTCCTTCGACGAGCCGCCCCCCCGCACCTCGCGGGTGGTGACGATCAGCCCGCCGGACTCCGATCCCCCCGCGGTGGAGGAGCCGGTGGCCGAGGCCCCGCCCGTGGTGGAGGCCCCGCCCGTGGTCGAAGCGCCGCCCGTGGTCGAGGAGCCGGCGGCCGAGGAGCCTGCGGCCGAGGAGCCCGTGGCCGAGGAGCCTGCGGAGCCCGTGGCCGAGGAGCCTGCGGCCGAGGAGCCCGCGGCCGAGGAGCCCGCGGCCGAGGAGCCCGTGGCCGAGGAGCCTGCGGCCGACGAGCCCGTGGCCGAGGAGCCTGCGGAGCCCGTGGCCGAGGAGCCGGCGGAGCCTGCGCCCGAGGAGCCCGCGGCCGAGGAGCCTGCGGCGCCTGCGGCCGAGGAGCCTGCGGCCGAGGAGCCCGCGGCCGAGGAGCCGGCTGCGCCCGCGGCTGAGCCCGCCACCCCGGCGGCGGCCGAGGAGCCCCAGCGCCCGCTCGGCGGTGGCCTGGGCAAGAGCCCGCTCGGCGCCGTGGACGCTGGCTGGGGATCCCTGGGCGGCGGCAAGAGCGCGCTCGGCGGCGGCCTCGGTGGCCTCGGTGGCGGCAAGAGCCCCCTCGGCGGCGGCGGCCTCGGCGGCGGCGGCCTCGGCGGCGGCGGCCTGGGTGGCCTGGGCGGCGGCAAGAGCCCGCTCGGCGGCGGCGGCCTGGGTGGCCTGGGCGGCGGCGGCCTCGGCGGCGGTGGCCTGGGCGGCGGCGGCCTCGGCGGCGGTGGCGGCCTGGGTGGCCTCGGCGGTGGCGGCCTCGGTGGTCGCCGGCCCGGCAGCCTGCTCGGCGGCGGCGGCCTCGGCGGCCTGAAGAAGAAGGACGACGACGAGGGCGAGGGCGGCGACTCGAAGTGAGGCCGTCCGACCTCCCGCCGCTCTCGCCGCAGAGCGAGCGGATCCAGCGCCACGCGGGCCGCATGGGCATCCTCCGGGTGCTCGGCGCGGCCGGCGCCCCCCCGATGGCGCGCGTCCCCGACTTCCCCGAGCCCACGTTCGATGCCCCGGTCCAGCTCCGCGAGGACGACCTCATCGCCTTCGCGCTGGCCGAGCCGCGGCCGGTGGAGCCCCCGCCGGAGGTAGAGCGCTGGATGACCGAGGTGACGCCTCAGTTCTTCCTGCGCAACACCTGGCGGGTGGACCGCCCCGATACCGACATTCGCCAGGAATTCGAGCACTTTACGTGGCTTGAGCGGGTCGAGCCGCCGGCCGCGCTGGTGCAGGAGAGCTTCGTCCGGCCGGGCCCCGAAGTGGAGGCCGCCCCCGCTGCCCTGCGCAGTTATCTGGCGGAGCGGGCCGCGCTCATGGTAGAGCCCTGGCACCTGCGCTTCGGCCGGCCCGATCCGGGCTGAGGCGCGGCGGCGCCCACGGGGTGCCCACGAGCGGCTCGCCGCTCACCGACTCGAGAGCCCCGCCCCACCCCCCGTCGCAAGGCCCTCGCGCTGCGAGCAGGCCGCCGGGCGGAGGGGGCGGACGAAGACAGACTCAGCGCGGCCCCGTCGGGGCCGCCCCTCGCCCGCCACAGGCAGGCGACCGACACCGCCCCCCGCCCCGAAGACGCCCCCCGTGGAGGCGCCGGGCAGCGGGCCGGCAGGGAGACAACATGAGCAAGAAGATGCTGGTGAACGCCGCGCAGGCCGGTGAAGTGCGCGTGGCGATCGTCGACGAGGGGATCCTCGAAGAGCTCAACGTGGCCTTTGAAGGCAGCGAGCAGATCCGCGGCAACATCTACCGGGCCCGGGTGGTCACGGTGGAGCCCGGCCTGCAGGCGGCGTTCGTCGACTACGGGGCCGAGCGCAACGGCTTCATCACCTTCAACGACATCAACGCGCGGTTCTACAACCGCACGTTCACCGGCAAGGGCCGGCCGCGCATCCAGGATGTGCTGGCCCCCGGCGCCGAGATGCTCGTGCAGGCGTACAAGGAGGAGGTCGGCAACAAGGGCGCGGCCCTGACCACCGACATCACCCTGCCCGGGCGCTACCTGGTGATCATGCCCCACTCCGCGACGGGGGGCGTCAGCCGGAAGATCCAGGACGAGGAGACGCGCAAGCGCCTCAAGGACCTGATCGAGAAGCTCGAGCCCCCGGAGGACATGGGCATCATCGTCCGCACCGCGGGCGAGGAGCGCAGCAAGAAGGAGCTGCAGGCCGACTTCCAGGAGCTGGTGCGGGTCTGGGGCCACATCCAGGTGCGCTACAACCAGGCGCGCCAGACGGGCCTCGTCTACCGCGAGCCCAACGTCGTCATCCGCTCCGTGCGCGACTACTACACCGACGACGTGGACGAGGTGGTCGTCGACGACGCCGACCTGCACCGCCAGGTGCTCGACTTCTTCGAGCGCCACATCCCGGACGACACCGGGAAGGTGAAGCACTACACCGGCAAGATGCCGATCTTCAGCAACTTCGGGCTGGAGCGGCAGCTCGAGAACATCTCCAGCCACCGCGTGCCCCTGCGCAGCGGCGGGTCCATCGTGGTCAACCCCACGGAGGCCCTGACGGCCATCGACGTGAACTCGGGCAAGTCCCGGGGGCAGTCGAGCCAGGAGCAGATGGCCTACGAGACCAACAAGGAGGCCGCCGAGGAGGTGGCCCGCCAGCTCCGCCTGCGGGATCTGGGTGGCCTCGTGGTGGTCGACTTCATCGACATGAGCGACTCCAAGCACCGCCGCGACGTGGAGCGGACGCTCAAGAAGGCCATGAAGCGCGACAAGGCCCGCGTCGAGCTGGGCCGCATCTCGCAGTTCGGCCTGCTGGAGCTCTCGCGCCAGCGCATCAAGGCCCGGCTGCTGGCCAGCACCCACCGCGTCTGCCCCATGTGCGACGGCTCCGGCTACGTCATGAGCACGGAGGCGACGGCCATGGGCATGCTGCGCCGGCTGCAGGAGCTGGCCGTCAGCAGCGCCCGCGGCTCCGTCGTGCGCGGCCGCCTGCCGGTGCCGGTGGCCCTGCACCTGCTCAACTTCCACCGCGCGAGCATCGCCGAGCTGGAGGAGCGCTTCGAGGTCACCATCGAGCTGATCCCCGAGATCGGCGCCATCAGCACCCGCGAGGCCTTCGAGGTCAGCGCCCCCAACCAGGGCGAGAAGCGCGAGGAGGCCCGCGGTGGTCGCCGCGGTGACCGCCGCGAGGGCCGCGACGGCCGGGAGGGCCGCGACAACCGCCGCCAGGCCCAGCCGAGCCGGCCGCGCCGCCCGGAGAACGTGCCCGACATCCCGCCCCCGGAGGACGACGAGCCCTTCGAGCCGCCGCGCATCCTGGGCTTCATGGCCCCCGAGGAGCTGGCGGCGGCGGATCTGGGCCCCGAGGACGTGCAGGCCCCCGCGGACGCGGCCCAGCTCGAGGCCCCCGAGGAGGACGCCGACGAGGCCGAGGCCGGCGAGGCCGCCCAGGACGAGGGGGACGACGGCCGCCGGCGCCGGCGCCGGCGTCGCCGCCGCCGTGGTCGGGGGGGTGACGAGGCCAGCGGCGCCGAGGACCGCGCGGCCGAGGATGCGGGCGACGAGGCCGCCGACGAGGCGGGCGACGACGAGGCCGCGGCGGATGACGCCGAGGCGGGCGACGACGAGGACGCCTCGGCGGCCGAGCGCCGGGCGGCGGCGCGCGAGCGCAACCGCGCGCGCCGGGATCGGCGGCGCCGTGGGCGTGGGGGCGACGAGGCCCGGCCTGAGGCGGCCAGGCCCCGGCGGCCGAGGTCGAGGCCCCGGCGGCCGAGGTCGAGACGCCTGAGGCCCTGAGCCGGCGGTCCGATCGGTCCTGCCGCCGCCGCCGTGGCCGCGCAGCGAGGCGCGGCGGCGGTCGAGCAGGCGGCGGTGGCCGCGGCGGTGGTCGAGGCCCCGCGGCGGCGGACGCCCCAGCCGAGCAGGCGCCCGTCCTGGCGAGCCGCCGGGCCGCAGACCGGCTGCGCAAGCGGCGGGGCGGGCGAGGCCCCGCGGACGCGCCGGTGGTCGAGGCGGCGGTCGAGGAGCCGGTGGCCGAGCCCCGTGGCCGAGGCGATTGCCGAGGCGATTGCCGAGCCGAAGGCCCGGCGAGCCGGCGGGCGGCGGACCGGCTGCGCAAGCGGCTGGGCGGCGAGGCGGCCCCGGCGGCGCCCGTGGCCGAGGCGCCCGTGGCCGAGGAGCCCGTGGTCGAGGAGCCGGTGGCGGAGCCTGTCGCCGAGGCGCCGAAGGGCCCGGCGAGCCGGCGGGCGGCGGACCGGCTGCGCAAGCGGCTGGGCGGCGAGGCGGCGCCGGCGGCGCCGGTGGAGCCCGTGGCCGAGGAGCCCGTGGTCGAGGAGCCCGTGGCGGAGCCCGTCGCCGAGGCGTCGAAGGCCCCGGCGAGCCGGCGGGCGGCGGACCGGCTGCGCAAGCGGCTGGGCGGCGAGGCGGCGCCGGCGGCGCCGGTGGAGCCGTGGCCGAGGAGCCCGTGGTCGAGGAGCCGGTGGCGGAGCCCGTCGCCGAGGCGCGTCGAAGGCCCTGGCGAGCCGGCGGGCGGCGGACCGGCTGCGCAAGCGGCTGGGCGGCGAGGCGGCGCCGGCGGCGCCGGTGGAGCCCGTGGCCGAGGAGCCCGTGGTCGAGGAGCCGGTGGCGGAGCCCGTCGCCGAGGCGCCGAAGGCCCCGGCGAGCCGGCGGGCGGCGGACCGGCTGCGCAAGCGGCTGGGCGGCGGCAGCGCCGGCCCCGAGTGGAGCCGTGCGGAGCCGGTGGTCGAGGCGCGTGGCGGGCCGAGGCCGGAGCCCGGCGGGCGGCGGACCGTGCGCAAGGAGCGCGATTGCCGAGGCGAAGGCCGAGCCCGGCGAGCCGGCGAGCCGGCGGCGGACCGGCTGCGCAAGCGGCTGAGCGGCGAGGCCCCCGCGGAGGCGGTGGTCGAGGCGCCCGAGCCGACGCCGGAGCCGGCGGCCGAGCCGACCGAGGAGGCCGGGCGCTCGCGCCGGCGCAACCGTCGGCGCGGCGCAGCGGCCGAGCCGGCCGTCGTCGAGGCGGCGATCGAGGAGCCGGCCGTCGTCGACGCGGTGGAGCCGGTGGCCGAGGAGCCCGTCGCCGAAGAGCCGGCCGCCGAGCCGGAGCCGTTGGCAGAGCCGTTGGCGGAGCCGAAGCCCTCTCGCCGCCGGTCCCGCCGGGGCGCGAAGGCAGAGGCCGAGGTGGCCGCGCGAGCCAGCCGGCGCCCGCCGCGGCGCCCGGAGCCGGCCGCGACGCCGGAGCCTGAGGCGCCGAAGCCCGCGCCCCGACGCGCACGCGCAGCAAGCCCGCTGCCGTCGAGCCGGCGCCGACGCCCGAGCCGGAGGCCGCGGCGACGCCGGAGCCCGCGCCGGAGCCCACCTGCCCCGGCGGACGCGGAGCAAGCCGGCGGTGACGGCCGCCGCGCCGGTCAGGCGGCGCTGGCGGCGCCCGCCGAGCCAGGCCCCCGCCGAGCCGGTCGAGCCCGAGAAGCCCGCCCGGTCGCGCTCCAAGGCGAAGCCGGCGAAGGCCGCGCCCGCCAAGGCCGCGCCCGCCAAGGCCGCGCCCGCCAAGGCGAAGCCGGCGAAGGCCGCGCCCGCCAAGGCCCGGCCCTCCCGCGCCCGCAAGGCCGAGCCGGCCGTCGACGAGAGCGCGCGCGACGCGGCGGCCTCGATCTTCGCCACGCTGCCCAGCGACGACTGAGCCGCGGCGCCCCCCGGTCAGCCAGGCTGGCCGGGGACGCATCCTCCTGATTTCACTGCGATTGTCGGCACCCGCCCCCCGCTCGGGGGGTGGGGCGCCTACTCCTCGACGAGCAGGGCGTACTCGATGGTCCCGCCGAGCGGGGACTGGAAGACGTAGATGCCCGCCGTCAGGGTGATGGGGAAGTCGAAGACCTCGCCCACCCGGATGGCGCCGCCACTCGTCGTGGGCAGGCCCTTGTCATGGGCCCCCCGGATGGCGAAGTCGAGGGCCCACGGCACCTCGGCGTTGCGCACCCGGAACACGTAGCGCCCGGGCTTCAGGCGCAGCCGCTTCAGGCCCGCCTCCCGCGTGACCAGCGTCGCGCGGTTGAGGCGCTCGCACTTCTCGGTGTCGTCGCCGCGCAGGGGCAAGGGATCCGTCTCCGCCTCGGCGATGAGGCAGCGCTTCAGCGTCACCTCGACCACCGTCGCCCCGTCCGCGCCGGGCGCGCCCGTCGGCCGCCAGTCCGCGGGGGTCGGCGCCGCCGCCGCGCCCCCCGCCCACAGCAGACCCAGCAGGGCGAGCGGCCTCACGGCGTCGACTCCAGCCGCTTCGGCGGGGCCAGCAGCGCCCGCACCGTCGGCGACTTCTCCGCGCGGAAGAGCCGGTCGCGCAGGGCGCGGGCCCCGTCGCCAGGCATCTCCGCCAGGGCGCGCGCGCAGGCCTCGCGCAGGGGCACGTCGTCCACCGCCCCCGCGTAGATGCCCGCCACCAGGTCCATGTGCTTCGCGCCGTGGTTCGCCACGAGCACCGCCACCACCTTGCGGCGCAGCAGGCTCTCCACGCCGTCGGCGCCGGCGAACGCCACCAGGACGGGCTCGGTGGCCTGCCCCGGGGTGTTCACCATCGCCGACAGGGCGCGGGCGCGGACGAAGAGGGCCTCGCCGTCGTCCAGGGCCAGCCCGATGAGGGCCGCCGCCAGGTGCGGGCCGACGCGCTTGTAGTGGTGGGGCTCCGGCACGAACTCGTAGCCGTGGAACCACTGGCGCACCGTCTCGCGGGCCTCCGCGACGGTGCCGGCCTCCGCCGACGCCACCGCCGGCAGGACCAGGCTGGCCAGCAAGAACGCCTTCGTGATCAGCAGGTTGCGCATCTTCATCCTCACTTCACGCCGGGGTTGCGCAGCAGCACGAAGCCCTGGTCGCCCGAGACGTTCTCGGCCTGGTCGCCCGCCGCCCAGAACATGAGGTTCTCCGAGCCGCTGCCGCCCAGGCACTCCTGGTAGTCCACGAGGCCGTCCTGGTTGGCGTCCTTGCCCGACCGGCACTCCGGGGTGTCCGGCAGCGGATCGAACGCCGTGCCCTCCGCCTCGGTGGTGTGGAAGAGGCCGAGGAAGTGGCCCCCCTCATGCGCCATGGTCTGAGCGAGCTGCCTGGGCCGCCGCCGGAACCCCGACATCGTGACCGCGACGCCGCTGTGCGTCGTGCCGTGGACGCCCGGCGGGCCGGGGATGCCGCCGGAGACGCCCAGGATGATGTACCCGGCCCGGCCGCCGACGATCTCGTCCACCAGGAAGAAGTTGAGCGCCGGCGTCGCGGTGCAGCCCAGCTCGCCGGCGCGCGCCGACAGGGCGAACATCTGGCTGAGCTCGGAGCTCGTGCCGTCCACGCTGTCGATGACGGCGTACCGGTCGCCGTCGCTGCCGTTCATGTCGCAGTAGCGGACGTCGCCGATGGTGATGCCGCGGCCCTGGTACAGCCGCTTGAACTCGCCCACCGCCGCCTGGAAGTCGGCGTCGCCCGCCGCCGTGCCCGCGCTCAGGCCCGCCTGCTTCGCGAAGAAGAAGTTCACGTCCAGCGTGCCGCCCTGGGGCTCGCCGTCGGCGATCTTCACGTAGGCCTTCACGTCGATGTTCTTCTGCCCGCCGTCCTTGATGAGCCGGAACTTGTAGGCCCCGGGGACCGGCGCCGAGCGGGGGCTCGACGGCACCATCTGGGTGATGGCGTCCTCCCCCGGGAAGAAGCGGACCTGGCTGCCGAAGGGATCCTGGAAGTCGTAGATGGTGCGGCCGTTGGGATCGCGCATCTCCCCGATGATCATCAGGTCGTTGCCGCTGCCCGTGGCGACGATGGAGAAGCCCAGCGCGCCCTGGGGCACGTTCAGCGTCAGCTCCCGGCTGAGCTGGCCGCTCACCGGCACGTCCTGGGCGATGTCGATCTCCTCGACCCGCGCGCCGGCCGCGCTCGGCTCGACGCACCGCCCGCTCGCCCCGTTGCAGATGAGCCCGCCGCCGCAGTCGGCGTCGCCCTGGCAGGGGGCCGAGCACCCGCCGCCCGCGCAGACGTAGCCGGCGCGGCAGTCGAGGTCGGTGTCGCAGGCCGCCAGGCACTTCTGGCCGTTGGGGGTGTCGCCGCAGACGCTGCCGGCCGGGCAGGCGTCGCAGCCCGCCGTGCAGTAGCCGTTGGGGTAGCGCGCGCCCGTCAGGCACTCGCCGCTCTCGCACTCCGCCGCCCCGCCGCAGAACTCGCCCACCGGGTTGGGCTCGCCCACGCCCGCCTGGCAGTCCCCGGTCGCGGCGTCGCAGTGGAAGCCGTCATCGCACTCGTCGTTGCTCTGGCAGCGCGGCACGCAGACGCTCACCGCCTGCGCGTCGCCGTTCTGGTCGCGGCGCGTGGCGATCTGCCGGCACCGGTAGCCGTCGTCGCCGCGGCAGTCGCGGTCGGACTGGCAGGTGTCGAGGCAGAGGGCCTGGCCGTCGAGGGTGGCGCACTGGCTGCCCGGCTCGCAGTCGGCGAACTGGTTGCCGCAGCGCGCCGAGCAGTAGCCGCCGCGGAAGCTGTCGTTCTGGACGCAGAGGCCGCCGTTGCACTGGGCGTTGTTGCTGCAGGCGTCGCCGGTGGACTTCTCGCCGCGCGGGATGCAGTCGCCGCTCCCGGTGTCGCACCGGCGGCCGGCCTCGCAGTCGCCGTCGCTCTGGCACTTCGGCAGGCAGACGCCCACCTCGCGGCCGTCGACGTTGACCACCTCGGGCCGGGCCGTGCAGCGGTAGTCGCCGCGGCAGTCGCCGTTGCCGTTCTCCGTCAGGCAGCCATCCAGGCAGAAGAACGCCTGGTCGCCGAGCTGCTCGCAGATGGACTGGTCATCGCAGTCGAAGGCCCCGCCGGCGCACTCGGCCGAGCAGTAGCCGCCCGGCATCTTCAGGCAGGTGGGGCTGTCCTCCACCTCGGTGCACTCCTCGGCGGTCTGGCACCCGGCGCCGACGGCGCCCGGCTCGGCCTGACCCTCCGTGATGTTCTTGCAGCCCCCCAGCGCGAGCAGGGCCAGCCCCGGTCCCCAGACCTGGATCCACCTCATGGCACCCCCTTTGGACGTCCTCACGGGCCGAAGACCCGGCACAGCGGGAACGATACACGACCCGCCGGCCCACGGCACGGCCGCCCGCAGACGGGCCCCGCGGCGCCGCATTCTCTTCCCCTTGCGGGCGCCTTGTCCCGTCGCCATCTTCTCGCGCCGTCCGGGCCGGCTGGCCCGGCTCCTCTGCGCCCGCGCCCGCCGGCCAGAGCGCCCTCCCCTCGCCGGGCAGTCGGAGTGCCTCCCATGTTCTGGGCTGGTGTCCTCGTGTTGCTGGGGCTCGTCCTCCTGGTGGTCGGTGGTGATCTGCTCGTCCGCGGCGCGACCGGCGTCGCGCTCGTGGCCCGCGTCGCCCCCGCCGTCGTCGGCCTCACCATCGTCGCCGCGGGCACCTCCATGCCCGAGCTGGTCGTCTCCGTGCAGGCCGCCCTGCGCGGCAGCCCCGACCTGGCCGTCGGCAACGTGGTGGGCTCCAACATCTTCAACGTCGCCGCCATCCTCGGCCTGGCGGCCCTCATCCACCCGCTGCGCATCGAGGGCAACACCGTCCGCCTGGAGTGGCCGGTCATGTTCCTCGCGTCGTTCCAGCTCGTGCTGCTGGCCCGCGACGGCGTCGTCGACCGCCTGGAGGGCGGCTTCCTGCTGGCCGGGATGGTGGTGTTCACCGCCTACGTGGTCTGGATCGCCCGCCGCAACGTCCGGCCGCAGGAGAAGGCCGATCTGGGCGAGCTCACCACCGCCTCCTTCGGCCGCACCGGCGGCGCCGCCCTCGTCTTCAACGGCGGCGCCATCCTGGCGGGCGTCGGGCTGCTCATCGGCGGCGCCAGCGCCCTGGTCAGCGGCGCGGTGGATCTGGCCCTCGGCTTCGGCGTCTCCGAGGCCACGGTGGGCCTCACGGTGGTGGCGGCGGGGACGAGCCTGCCCGAGCTGGCCGCGTCGACGATGGCCGCCTGGCGGGGGCGCGACGACATCGCCGTGGCCAACGTCGTCGGCTCCAACATCTTCAACATCCTGGGGATTCTAGGGCCCACGGCCCTCATCACCCCCACCGCCGTCACGGGCGAGATCATCCACCGGGATCTGTGGTGGATGCTGGGGGCGGCGGTGGTGCTCTTCCCGCTGATGCGCAGCGGCATGCGGATCAACCGGACGGAGGGGGCGCTGCTCATCGCCGTCTTCGTCGGCTGGCTCACCACCGTGGTGCACGCTCAGGTCACTGCATGACCCGGAAGATGGAGAGGGGCTCGCCCGGCTCGCCGGCGCGCACGCGCACCAGGGCGGGGGCCTCGCCGGCCCGGGCGGCGATGACGCGGCAGAGGTCGGCGCTGGCGCAGGCCGCCCGCGTGCCGTCCAGCAGCGTGAGCTCCGTCGGCCCGGCGGGGGTGAAGTCGCCCGCCTCCAGCGTCAGCTCGAAGGCCGCCCGCACCGTCTCCGCCTCGACGATGTCGTCGAGCACGTAGCGCACGTCCGGCCCGTCCGCGGGGGCGTCCGCCAGGGGCTCCTCGTGCACGGCGAGGATGGTCCGCTCGCCCCAGACGAAGTCGAACCCCTCGATCTCACTGTAGAAGTTCTCGAACGACGCCTTGCCGTGGCCCCGCACCTGCAGGCAGAGCTGGCGGCCCTCGCCCTGGCACGGCACCCGGAAGTGCAGCACCTCCACCTGGCCGGGCTGCAGGGTCGGATCCCCCACGTCGACGGGGGGATCGGTGGCGTCGGCGCCGTCGCCACCACAAGCGGTCAGGGAGAGAGCGGCGAGGGCGAGGAGGGTGAGGGCGCGCATGGTCGGCTCCTTGTGGGTGTTCGCCCGACAAGGTGAGCAACCGCCGTACCAGCGTCGCGAGGCGGCCTGGGGCGCGGATCCGGGCCCCTGCCGCCGTGACTTTCCGTGATCACCCCTCCAAGATCCGAGGGGGGATCACGCGCGGGCCACCGCCGCCTGCCAGCCCTCGGCCCAGGCGGCCACCGCGGCCGCGTCGAGCTGCCGCGTGAACGTCTGCTCGGCCTGCCACGCCGCCCGGATGGCCGCCAGGTCGCTGAACCAACCGATCCCCAGCCCGGCCAGCAGCGCGGCGCCCAGCGCCGTGGTCTGCAGCATCGCCGGCCGCACGATGTCCACCCCCAGCAGATCCGCCTGGATCTGCATGAGCAGCGCGTTGGCCGCCGCGCCGCCGTCCACCTTGAGGCTCTTGAGGGGGCGGCCCAGATCCTTCTGCATCGCCGTGAGGACGTCGTCGTTCTGGAAGGCGATGCCCTCCAGCGTGGCGCGCGCCAGGTGGCCCGCCGTCGTGCCGCGGGTCAGGCCCCAGATGACGCCGCGCGCCTCGGGCCGCCAGTACGGCGCCCCCAGCCCCGTCAGCGCCGGCACGAACCAGACGCCGCCGTTGTCGGGCACCTTGGCCGCCAGGGCCTCGATCTCGTGGGCGCTCGCGATGAGGCCCAGGCCGTCGCGCAGCCACTGCACCGCCGCGCCGGCGATGAAGGCGCTGCCCTCCAGGGCGTACGTCACGCGGTCCCCGATGCGCCACGCCACCGTCGTCAGCAGCCCGTTCTGGCTCGCCACCGGCTCGGCGCCCGTGTTCATGAGCAGGAACGCCCCGGTGCCGTAGGTGCACTTGGCGTCGCCCACGTCGAAGCAGGCCTGGCCGAAGAGGGCCGCCTGCTGATCCCCGGCCATCCCGGCGATGGCCACCCCGTCCGGCAGGCCCTTGAACCCGCGCGTGTGGCCGTAGACCTCGGCGCAGCCCCGGATGGCCGGCAGCACCGCCTCGGGCACCCGCAGGATGCCGCGCAGCGTCTCGCTCCAGCGCAGCGTCTGCAGGTCCATCAGCAGGGTGCGGCTGGCGTTGGAGACGTCCGTCACATGGGCGTCGCCCCCGGTGAGGTGCCACACGAGGAAGGAGTCGATGGTGCCGAAGGCCAGCTCGCCCCGCTCGGCGCGGGCCCGGGCGTCGGGCACGTGGTCGAGGATCCAGGCGATCTTGGTGCCCGAGAAGTAGGGGTCCAGCACCAGGCCGGTGCGCGCCTTGAAGACCGGCTCGTGGCCCGCGGCCTTGAGCGCCGCGCACTGATCGGCGGTGCGGCGGCACTGCCAGACGATGGCGTTGTGGATGGGCGCCCCGGTGGCCCGATCCCAGACCACCGTCGTCTCGCGCTGGTTGGTGATGCCGATGGCCGCCACCTGGGCGCCGCTGATCTCGGCGTCGATGAGGGCCTCGTCGATGGCGATCTGGACGGAGCGCAGGATGGCCATCGGGTCGTGCTCGACCCAGCCGGGCTGCGGGTAGATCTGGGGGAACTCCTCGGTGTGCTGGCCGCGGACGCTGAGCGCCCGGTCGATGACCAGCACGGTGGTCCCGGTGGTGCCCTGATCGATGGCCAGCAGGAAGGTCTCGTCCATGGGGTGCGCTCCGAAGGGGCCGTAGACGCGGCATTGAACCACGATCGGGCCCGCAGGTCACGGGGCTGATTCATCAACGAAATCAGAGCAGTGCGGTCTTTCGTCCGCTTTCTTTCGCGCCGACTGATCCGAGCGGCGCGCCCATGACATCCTGGAGGGGTGGCCATCGATCCCGAGCTCTTCGACCGGTGCCGCCGGGCCGACGCCCTGGCGTGGCGCCGCCTGTACCGCGACTACGCTGGCCGGGTCTTCCGCTGGGCCGTGCTGCGCGGGCTGCGGGCGATGGAGGCCGAGGACGCCGCCCAGGAGGTCCTGGCCATCGCGTACCGGCGCATCGGCCAGTGCGCCGCCGCTGGCGCCTTCGACACCTGGCTCTACCAGATCACCCGCCGCGTGGTGGCCAACGCCCGGCGCAAGGTGTGGTGGCGCCGGGTCTTCGCGGTGGAGCGGGTGCCCGAGCCGGCCTTCGTCGACGGGCCCGGGCCGGAGCTGGAGCTGGCCGTGCGCGCCTGCCTGGCCCGCCTGCCCGCCGACCAGGCCGAGGTCCTGCTGCTGGCCGACGTGGAGGGCTACACCCGCGAGGAGGTGGCCGACATGATCGGGCGCCCCCCGGGGACGGTGGCCAGCCGCCTGCGCCTGGGCCGCGAGGCCTTCCGGGGCCTCTGGGCCGATCTTCGACCGGACGGGGCGGCGTCGCCCCTGGCCGTGGAGGAACCATGACCGCACCCGATCCGCTGCGCGCCCTCGCCGAGGCGCGGCCGGACCCGGCCGTGGAGCACCGCATCGCCGAGGGGGCGATGGCCCGGGCGATGGCGCCCCGCCGGCCCGTCTGGCCGCTGCTCGCCGCCGCCGCGGCCGCCGCCGGGGTCGCCCTGTGGTGGGGGAGCCGCGCCCAGCCCACGCTGCCGACGCTGCCCGAGATCCGCGTGGCCACCGGCGTGCGCTACCAGGTCACGCAGGGGGCCGACGCCGCCTTCCAGGTGGCGCGGGAGAGCCAGGATCAGACCGTCGTGGAGCTGTCGTCCGGCACGGCCACCTTCGCGGTCGAGCCGCTGCCCCCGGGGGGCGAGTTCGCGGTCGAGACGCCCCATGGCCGCGTCGAGGTGGTGGGGACGCGGTTCTCGGTGACGGTGGAGGCCCGCTGCACCCGGGTGGACGTGGCCGAGGGCACCGTCCGGGTGCGCCGCGAGGCCGACGCCTTCCTGGTGCCGGCCGGCCAGTCGCGCTCCATCTGCAAGGGGGGCCTGGAGGGCGAGGCCGTCATCCGCGCCGCCCTCGACGACCTCGCGGCCGGCCGCGTCGACGCGGGCCGCGGCCGCCTGGAGGGCTACCTGGTCGAGCAGCCCCGCGGCCTCTTCGCCGAGGACGCCCTCTTCCACCTGGCGCTCCTGGCCCGCCGCGAGGGCGACGCCGCCGGGGCCCGGCTGGCCATCGATCGCTTCCTCGCGCGCTTCCCGACCGGCCACCGGGCCGACCGCCTGCGGGCCCTGCGCCCGGCCCCATGAGCGCCCGCTGGCTCGCCGTCCTGGCGGCCCTGGCCGCCGGCTGCGGGGTCGTCCTGGAGGCCGATCCCACCGTGGACGCCGGCCCCACCCCCCCCGACGCGACCGCCGCCGACGCCGCCGCCGACGCGGGCCCGCCCCCCGACGCGATGATCTGCGACCCCGTGCCGCCCCTCGTCCGCTTCGAGGACGTCGCGGTGGGCGACCTGGCCGCCGCGGCCATCCCCCTCGGCTGCGGCGGCGGCCTGCGCGTGCAGCAGGCGACGCTGCTGGACGTGTCGCCGCCCGACGCCTTCCACCTGCCCGACGCCCTGCCCGCCGGCCCCGTGGATCTGCTCCGCCTGACCTACCGCCCCCGCCTCGTGGCCGAGCGCGCCCGCGCCGTCCTCGTGCTGGCCACCGACGCCGGCGACTTCACCATCCCCGTCGCCGGCAACAGCCGGTGGAGCGACGCGGCCTGCCGGCACTGGGACGTCGAGATCATCGGCACCGGCATCGACGGGGTGATCCGCCTGGACGCGACGCCCCCGCCCGGGGTGGCCCCCACCGCCGCCCAGGTGCTCTGGGCGGTGGCCGAGCGGCCCGAGGGCTCCGTCTCGGCCCTCACCGAGGACTTCCAGTCCATCCTCCAGGGCGACGAGGTGCCCGACGATCCGGCCACCCCCGGCGCCTGGTTCTTCTTGGATGTCGGGGGGTTGTACACGTTCGACTGCACCGTGAAGCCCCCGGCCGGGGCGGACTGCCCGCCGCAGAACAGCCGCCTGCGCGTCCAGGCCTGCCCGTGCCCCGACGACGTGCGGGTGCGCCTGACGTGGAGCGTCGCCGCCGGCGGCGAGGCCCCGGCCGATCTGGATCTGCACCTGCTGCACCCGAGCGCGGCGGCCTTCGGCGCCCCGGGCCTGGACTGCTCGCCCGCCGACCTCGACCCGCGCTGGATCGCCGGCACCACCGCCCTGGAGCGCCCGGCCCACAGCGGCGACGACGCCACGGCCCCGGGCTTCGAGCGCGTCCAGCTCCCCCGGGCCGAGGGCGTCGACACGCTGGCGGGCCCGTACCGGGTGGCCGTGGAGAACCGCAGCGCCGTGCCCGTCATGGCCACCGCGCAGATCTTCGTGACGGAGCGCCTGGTCTGGACGGGCACCCGCGCCCTCGGGCCCGCCGATCGCTGGTGGGACGTGGCCGCCGTGGGCTGGCACCGCGGCGAGCTGGTGGCGGCGGCCTTTGACCGCCCCGTCGCCGACGCCGACCTCGACCCCTGGGCGCCCCTGCCGGCCAGCAGCGCGTGCCTGCCCGATCAGCCGCCGGCCTGCGCCGAGGGCTTCACCTGTCGGGACGATGACGGGGCGCTGGTGGGTCGCTGTCGTCGCTAGCCGAGAGGACGGGCGGCACGTCCAGATCGCTGGCGTCCATCAGGGCGACGACGTGCTCCAGGGCGCCCAGCAGGCCGTGGCGCTCATCCACCGGCAGGGCGTGGAAGCGCGCCAGGAAGCGCTCCTGGAGCGGCGCGGGCAGTGTGGCCACCTGGGCGACGCCCTCGGGGGTCAGCGTCAGCCGCACCTGCCGCCGGTCCGCCGAGCCGCGCCGCCGGGCGATCAGCCCGCCGCGCTCCAGCCGGTCGACGATGCGCGAGACGGTGGCCGGGCTCTGGTGCACCAGGGCGCTCACCTGGCCCACCGTCGGCTCGCCCGTGGCCACCGCCTTCAAGACGAGGATCTGGGGGACGGTCAGCCCGGTGTCCCGGGCGAGCTGCCGCGAGTGCTCGGCCACCCGCTGGAAGATGCGGCGGATGGCCCGCAGGACGGCGTCATCGAGGGGCGCCTCCACCATCAGGGCGTGGCGATCTTCGCGGCCTCTTCGACGGTGGCCGCGCAGCGGAAGCCAAAGTGGTGGTAGGCCGGGTGGTTGGCGGGGATGTGCTCGCGGCGGTAGAGGGCGTTGTTATGGTCGGGGCCCCAGTACCACGAGCCGCCGCGCACGACCTTGCGGTGGTGCTTCTTGCAGGGCTCCTTGCCGTCGCAGGGGCCCTTCGGGTTGATGCCCAGGCACTTCTCGCCGCAGTCGGCCCAGCTGTGGGAGTACCAGTCGGCCACCCACTCGTAGCTGTTCCCGATCATGTCCTTGAGCCCGTAGAGGTACGCCGGCTTCTGGCCCACCTCCCAGACGCGCCCCTTCTCCGGCTCGCTGCCCTTCTTCTTGATGCCGCAGCTGCGGCCCGTCTCGTCCATGATCACCGCGCGCTCGCAGGTGGACGGCTCGTTGCCCCAGGGGTGGGTGCGGCCGTCGGTGCCGCGGGCCGCCTTCTCCCACTCGATCTCGGTGGGCAGGTGCTTGCCGTGGACCTCGCAGTACTTCACCGCGTCGTACCAGGACACGCCGTTGATGGGCTGCTGCGGGCGGTCGAAGTCGCGGTACTTGGGGCCGGCCTTGTTGCACTTCCCCTTGCGCTCGCACGCCTTGTAGTCGGCGTAGGTGACCTCGTTGATGTCCATGAAGAAGGTCTGCTGCCAGACCACGGCCTGGGGCCGGGCCATCTCGGGGCCGTCGTCGCTGCCGCGGATGAAGGGGCCGCCCTCGACGCAGGCCATGCCGGCGGGGGCCGTCGCGCAGGGCTGCACGGCGGGGGCGTTGGGGAACGCCGCGAGCATCTCCGGGGTCGGCGGGGGCGGCATCAGCGCGTCCTCCGCCTGGGCCACCAGGGGCAACGACACCAGAAAAGCCAGCAGTTTCATGGACATTCGGAGACCTCCAGGGCCCGCGGGCCCGGCGTGGGGGAGACTCAACCCTTGCGGCGCAGCAGCTTGTCCCGCGCCGCCTGCAGCTTGCCCAGGGCGGCCATCGCCTGGTCGCCGTAGCGATCGATGGCCTTGAAGAGCAGGGAGCCGTCGCTGCCGAGGTTGGCCAGATCGGGCACCTCGCCGTCGGGGCCGTACATGCCCTCCATGATCTTGCGGACGGCCACCTTCACCAGGCCGCGCACCGGCACCTTGGCCATCATCCCGTACATGGCGGCGTTGCCCTGGCTGGCGACCTCGGGGTGGGCCTTGAGGTAGGTCACCGCCGCGCGCACGTCGGCCAGGTACTCGGCCACCACCGTGCGGTTGTGGGCGTTGCAGGTGCAGTGGATGCTCGGCGGGAACTGCTGGCGATCCACCGCCCAGCCCCGGGCCTCGAGCTGATCGGCCAGGGCGTACACGTCCACGCGCTCGTCGGCGGCGCCATAGGTGACGATGGGCGAGCAGGGATCGCCGAGCACCTTCAGCTCGGGGATGGCGCCGATGCCCGCCTTCAGCTCGCCCGCCACCTCCATGGCCTGGCCGGCGAGGCGCAGCATGCCGTCCTCGCCCAGGGCCATGAGAGAGGCCCACGCCGACGCGATGCTGCCGCCCGGCCGCGAGCCCAGCAGCCCGGGGGAGGCGTAGATGCCGCCGCACCAGTCGGTGCTCACATGGAACTGGTACCGCATCAGCTTCATGTCGCGGTACAGCACCACCGACGCCCCCTTGGGGGACGAGTAGCCGTACTTGTGCACGTCGGCGCTCATGGACATGACGCCGGGCACGCGGAAGTCCCAGCGGGGCACCGGGTAGCCCAGGCGCTCCACCCACGGCAGGATGAAGCCGCCCACGCAGGCGTCCACATGCAGCGGCAGCCCCTTCTTCACGCAGATGGCCGCCACCTCCTCGACGGGATCCACCACGCCGTGCGGGTACTGCGGCGCCGAGACCGCCACCAGGATGGTGTTGCGGTTCATGGCCTTCTTCATGGCCTCGGGATCGGCGCGGAAGTCGGGGCCCACCTTCACGTAGCGCGGCTTCACGCCGAAGTAGGCGCAGGCCTTGCCGAAGGCGACGTGGATGGTCTCGGGGGCCACCATCTCGGGCTGCAGGATCCAGGGCGCCTTCTTGCGCGCCCGATCCCGGTACGTCTTCACCGCCAGCAGGATGGACTCGGTGCCCCCGGCCGTCATGATGCCGCAGGTGGTCGCCGGGCCGTTCATGAGGCTGGCGCTCATCTGCACCACCTCCGACTCCATGCGCTTGAGGCTCTGGAAGGCGATGGGGTTCAGGGCGTTCTCGGTGAAGAAGAGGTTGTGGGCCTCCTTGAGGAACGCGTGGTGGGCCGGGCCGCCGTAGTAGACCATGCTCCAGGTGCGGCCGCTCTGCCAGGCGGCGTCGCCCTGGCGAAACGCGGCCATCTCGGTGAGCAGCTCGGCGTGGTCGACCCCCTGGGCGGGCAAGGACTTGCGGGCGGACATGGCGGGCTCCTCGGCGGTGGCGGCGCGGACCATAGCAGGCCCGGGCGGGGGGCGTCAGGGTTCTCGTGCGCCGGGGACAGGCAGGCTATAGTGCCCAGACCTCTTCTCTGGGAGCCCACCATGGAGATCGACGTCGTCTCGACGCTGAACTACTCGCGCCCGGCCGTCTTCGCGGCGATGCGGGATCAGATGACGGCCCTCGCCGCCTACATGCCCAACATCGAACAGATCACCGTCGAGTCGCGGGACGACAGCACCCCGGGGGAGGTCCGCCTCGTCAACCGGTGGCAGGCCGCGCGCTCCGAGGTGCCGGCCGTCGCCCGCAAGTTCGTCGATCCCGCCCGCATGTTCTGGCTGGACCACGCCCGCTGGATCGAGGCGGAGTGGCGCTGCGAGTGGCGGCTGGAGATGGGCTTCATGGCGGAGCGCATCTCGTGCAGCGGTGTGACGACCTACCACGAGGTCGACGGCGGCACCGAGACGCGCATCAAGGGCAACCTCATCCTCGACCTCAAGGGCTTCCTGCCGGGCTTCCTGCTCAAGAAGGCCCAGCCGGCCATCGAGAACTTCGTCCTCGGCACGGTCAAGCCCAACTTCCAGCGCACCTCCGACGCCGTGAGCGCCTACCTGGAGAGCCAGAAAGAGCAGGCGTGACAAGGGGTTGGCTCGTCTTCCTCCTGGCCGGCGGGGCGTGCGTGCCCACCGGCGCGGAGGTGGGCCAGGGCGGCGGCGGCGCGGGCAGCGGCGGGGGGCCCTCCACCCGTGACCGCCTCGTCGCCCGCGCGCTCCAGGTCGCCCGGTGCCCGGGCTCGGGCCTCGATCCCGATGTGTCCGGCGTCTATGGCGTGGTCATGGAGACGGTCTCGACCGTCAGCGGATCGCTGCCCAGCCGCCAGACGGAGGTGGTGACGCGCTACGGCGTCATGCAGCTCTGCCAGGACGAGGAGCGCATCGCGGGCGCCTTCATCCTCTGCGGCTTCGACCAGAGCCCCCTCGTCGACAAGGCCGGCGTCTGCGCCGCGGAGCTGCCCGACGACGTGGTCGTGGCGGCGCTGCCTGGGATCCAGCTCACCGGCGCGGTGGATCTGGCGACGGGCACCGTGACGCTGGACGGCTTCGAGGAGCGCTGGGGCCTGGCCGCCGGCGCGGCGCTGCCCAGCGAGCCCGAGGGGGCGGCCGAGGTGGAGGCCGCGGGCCTGCTCGACCAGGACGAGGACGAGGATCCCGGCGTCACCGTCCGCGGCAACGGCGCGACGCCGACGGTGGCGTGGGTGGCCGAGCAGACGACGGCGCGCATCAGCCTGCGCGTCGCCTCGCCCCGGGCGCTCACCGGCCTCACCCAGGCCGAGCGGCAGCAGACGGTCCTGGGCGGCCCCGCGGCCCGCGCCCTGCGGGGCCGGGAGCGCGCCGGCGCCCAGGGCGAGATTCTGCTCATCCGGGCCGACGGCCTCGACGGCAACCTGCGCCTCGACGCCAACGGCGACGGCCTGGTGCAGTGCGTGGAGCTGGCCGCCTGGGTGGGCGATCCCCTGCCGGCCCCGCGGCCCTGGCCCTGCCAGCCCAGCCCGCCCTGACGCTCAGCCCGCCCTGACGCTCAGCCGTCGGGCCAGATCAGCGTCTTCTCCACCACCGTCTCCCGCCCGGAGCGGTCGCGGGCCTTCACCTTCAGGCGGTGCTCCCCCGGCTTGATCGGCCGCAGCGGCAGCCAGATCACCCGGTCGAAGGCCTTCTGGCGCTCGACGTAGGCGGGCCGCCCATCCACCGTCACCTCGATGGACGACAGCCCGGCGCCGGCGTCGGAGACGGGCAGGATCATCCGGGGGCCGGCGGGGTGGGCCTCCACGCGCGGCTCGCCGACGACGGGGGCGGCCATGTCGCGCATCAGGGCCACGTCGGCCGGGTGCACGCTCCCGCCGATGGTGTGCGTCGGCTCGTCGCGCCCGCCGATGTACCACCACCGGTCGCCGTCCAGGACGTACACGCCCACATGCCCCGTGCCCCCCGGCGGCCGCCGCAGGCCCAGCCGGCTGAACGCCTTGGCGGGCACGAAGCGGTTGCTCATCCGGTACAGCGGCCCCACCACCTCCAGGCCCGGGCCGCCGGGGTTGGCCTCGGCCCGGCTGATCTCGGTGGGGAAGGGGAAGAAGAGGGCGTCATCCCCCACCGTGAACTGCAGGTCGCCGGCCTCCGCCGTCACCCCCGCCTTGAGGCCGTGGCTCTGGATGGTCGTCCAGGTGGGTCGCCCTGCCGGGCCGGCCACGCCGATCTCCACCCGGGCGTCCTTGTCGGCCGGCAGGTCCAGCGCGACGGCGGGCTGCCCGCCCAACCTGCTGATTCGATAGCCCTTTCCGGGCTTCTGCCGCCGGCCGTCCACCTGGACGTCGAGGCGCTCGCCGGCCCCGCAGAGGCCCTCGATGGGCACCAGCAGCAGGCGCTCGCGCCACAGCCGGCCCGCGGGCGGCGGCGCTGAGGTGCCGCGGCCGAGCTTCGCCGGCTTCGGGGCGCAGGGCGCCTCCGCCGGCCCGACCTCGAGGGTGAAGCGCACCTCGCGGTGGTTGCCGGCCGCGTCCGTCACCCGCACCACGGCGGGGTGCGTCCCGCGCTTCAGCTTGCTGAAGGAGCGCCCCGGCCGCGCGTGCACGCGGGCCCGCGGCCCCTGGCGGAAGAGGGCGTTGAACCGCCCCTCCTTGCGGGCCTCGCGCTCCAGGTGGAAGTCGAGCTCCGTGTAGCGGTCGTCGGCGTAGGAGACCTCGTCGTAGCGGGTCAGGTGCCACGGCCGCCCGTCCACCTCCAGCGCGAGCTGCCACGCCGTCAGATCCCGGGGGCTGCCATCGATGTGATCGGGGGCCTCCACATAGAGCACCACGTCGCCGTCGAGGCGGATGGGGGCGGCGACGCGGCCGTCCGCGGGCACCTCCACCACGTGCTCGTCGAGGGCGCCGGCCACATGGGCCGAGGCCGAGCGCGGCACGAAGAGCAGCCGGCGGATGGTCGGGGCCTGGGTGTCGGGCACCGGCAGGCCGTGGGTCAGCGGGTTGATGGGCGCGCCCTTCTCCCGCAGCTCGAAGTGCAGGTGCACCAGATCAGTGCCGCTGGTGCCGGCGTAGCCCAGGATCTCGCCCTGGGCCACCGGGATGGGCTTGCGCAGGTTGAAGGCCAGGAAGAACTGGCCCTCCTTCTCCTCCCGCGCCCGGATCTCGGCGGCCAGCTTCGGGGCGAAGCCCGAGAGGTGGGCGTAGACCGTCTGGCGGCCGTCGGCGTGGCGCACGTAGACGGCGCGGCCGTAGCCGGCGTCGTTGCGCCGCAGCCGCGTCACCTCGCCCGCCGCCGCCGCCCGGACGACCACCGTCTCGTCGTCGTCCGTGGCCAGGTCGAGGCCGGCGTGGTGGTGGCCGATGCGGTAGGTGCCGAACGTGCTCGTCACCCGCGGCGTGTACTCCAGGGGGTAGACGAGGGGCGGGCCGCCGAGCAGCGCGCCCACGAGGGCCAGGAGCGCCGTCACCGCGCCACCACGAAGTCGGCGTGCTCGCCGGTGGCCGCGCTGGCGGTGACGTCGCAGGCGTCGACGCGGGCCGACGGGGGCCCCCCCGCCTCGATCCACGCCTGCAGGGCGGCCAGCGCCTCGGGGGCGCCCTCGGCCACGACGTGCACGGAGCCGTCGGGCTCGTTGCGCACGAAGCCCACCAGGCCCAGCCCGGCGGCCCGCTCCCGGGTCGAGGCCCGGAAGAAGACCCCCTGCACCCGCCCCCGCACCTGCATCGTCAGTCTGGCGCCCATGCCACCTCCAGTCGCGGCAGGCTGGCACTGTTTCTTTTTGAAATCAACAGGTTGCGTTCTGATGGGGGCCAGGGGGCCCGCGGCGGCCGCCCGCGCCGGGCCGAGGGGTGGGGAAAAAAGAACGCAATGATTCCCAGAGGTTGTGATTTTTCCTGCGACACGCGCCGCGATTGACCGATAGCTCTACGCCGCGTTGGAGCGCGGCTTCGCCCGAGGAGGTCGCATGCTGCCCGTCGAGTTCGCCCCCACCGCCCCCTGGCTCTGCCTCGCCCTCGCCCTCGCGGCCGTCCCCATCGCCGCCCTCGCCCGCCGCCTCGCCCCGCGCCAGCGCCGCTGGTGGCTGCCCAACGGCCTGTCCCTCACCGACGCGGCCGCCACCGCCCTGCTCGCGGTGGGCGGCCTCGTCGCCACGCTGCTCGCCGGCCCCGTCCTGGAGTGGGCCAGCGCCCACCTCGTCGCGGGCGCGGGGGCCGGCCGCAGCCTCGCCGATCCCGGCACCTGGGGCGCGGCCGGCGCGGCCCTGCTCGTCAGCCTCTCCCTCTTCGCCTGGCGCCTGCTGCTGCTGGCCGGGCCGCTCCTGTTCGCCCTGGGCCGCATCACGGAGGCCCGCTGGGTGGGCGGGGTGAAGCTGGGCCTCGCCCTGGCGGCGCTGGGCCCCGTGGCCGGCGCCGGCGTGGTGCTGGCCTGCCCGCTGGAGGGGGCGGCGCGCACCCTGGCCGTCGCGGCGCTGCTGTGGGGGCTGCCTCTGCTGGCCTGGCCCCTCGTCCGCCTGGCGGCCGGGGCGCGTCGCCGCTACCGCCGCTGGCGCGCCGAGGCGACGCCGGAGCAGACGCGGGTCTCCACCATCCCCGCGGCGATGGCGGCGTCCCTGCAGGTGGGGGAGGGGCGGACGACGGGCTTCGTCCGCGTGGCGCGGCCGCTTACTGCAGGCCGTCGATGAACAGCCCGAAGCGCTCGATGGTGGTGGGCGGGAACGGCACGGCCGGGGGCATCCAGACGCCCTGGCCGCCGGGGAGCTGAAAGTGCTCCCCCGAGAGCTTGTAGTACAGGTAGCTCTGCCGCCGGTCCCCCGGGGTGATGAGCGGCATGGCGGGGAGCTGGGTCGACGGCACGTTGAAGGTCTGCGCCTCGAAGCCATCGAGGCTCAGGCCCTCGGTGACGGCCCCGTGGGTGTGGCAGCCGTCGCAGTGCACGTCGAAGATGGCCTGCATGCGCTCGGCGGAGAAGCCCTCGAGGGGCCCGCAGTCGCGGTTCGCGCCCCCCGGCGTGCCGCCCGCCGCGCCCTCGCACCAGTAGCCGCCCTGGTCGTTCTCGCGCAGGCTCTGGTGGGCCACGTCCACCTGGATGGAGGTGCCCGTCGCGGCGGGGAACTCGAGGCCCACGTCGTAGTCGACGCGATCCACCTCGAACCGGCAGACCAGGCTCACGACGTCCCCGTCGTCATCGAGGGTGAAGGGGAAGGTCGCGGCCGCCTGGATGCCGCCGTTCACCGCCGGATCGAGGGACCGCGCCACCACGGCGTAGCCGAACGCGGGCACGATGACGCCGTCGAGCGGCGCCTGCTCGCGGGTGGCGTCCTCCAGGAAGCAGGTGGTCAGATCGAGGTCGCGGTCCGTGGGGTTGAACAGCTCGATCCACTCCCCCAGGTTGTCGGGGATCCCGTTGGGATCATAGAGGATTTCGGAGATGACGACCTGGCCCTCCCGGGCCACCCGGGCCGCCTGATCGCCGACGAACAGGTCGCCGGCGTTCTCGATCTGGTAGCCATCCGACGAGCCCGCGGGCTGGCCGTCGGCGTAGGTGTAGGAGAAGCCGCCGTCCACGCTCACCCGGATGGCGTGGTCGTAGCGGCCCGGTGGCGGCAGCCGCAGCGTCGCCTGGTACTCGTCGTTGTCGCGCTCCCCCGCGAGGGCCCCGTCGTAGCCCTGGTTGGGGAAGGCGTTGATCCAGGTCCAGGCGGCCGGATCGGGCAGGCTGCCATCGGGGCCGTAGCCCACCTGGATGCGCACGAGGGGCGAGGCGTCCGTGACGGTGCTGCGGTCGGTGATGCCGGCCTGGTACAGCCGGGCGTAGACGAGCACCTCCTGGTCCTGGGCGCCCATGATCTCCAGAGGGAACTGCAGCCGGGCGAACTGCACGGCCACGGCGCAGGGCGGGTTCTCGGCCCGGGGGGTGCCGAAGTTGTTCCCGGCCGGCCCATCCGGGTCGACGTAGAAGGCGTCCCGGGCCAGGCACCAGCTCGCCCCGTCGTCGTTGAGCAGCGCGTCCTCCAGCCCCGGATCCAGGCTGATGGTCCGGGCCTGGGCGTTGGGGAAGTCGCCGCCGTCGTCGTAGGTCACCGTGTCGATGAGGGCGCCGTTGCACAGCAGCCGCACCGTGTCGCCGCCGTTGCCGAGGGCGAAGCGGAAGATGGCGTCGGGCGCCGGCAGGCCGCCGTTCAGGGCGGGATCGTCGCTGTTGGCGAAGAGGGCGAAGCCCCCGGGGGGCAGCACCAGCTCGGGCAGGGCGATGGTCGCGCCGGCGTCGCCGAGCAGGCAGCCGGTGAGCGCGCGGGGGCCGTCGGCCACGTTGCGCACCTCGATCCACTCGGCGCTGGCGTCGGCCAGGTCGAAGTGGGGGTCGTACATCACCTCGGTGAAGATGACCTCGCCCTCGGCGGGGGCGGGCGGGCCGGCGGGCACGCAGGCGCCGGCCTGGCAGACCTCGCCGGGGGCGCAGTCCACCTCGGCCCGGTCGTACATGCACTGCGCCTCGCCGATGACGATCACGCACTGCCCAGGCCCGTTGGTGACGAGCACCGTGTCGCCGTCCGCGCACTCGGGACCGAGGGCGGCGCAGGGGTTGGGATCACAGGGATCCGCCATGCCCTCGACGAGCAGATCCCCAGCGTTTTCGACCTGATAGCCGTCCGAGGAGCCCGCGTCCTGGCCGTCGGCGTACAGCCACGTCCGCCCGCCGTCGGCGCTGAAGCGCCACGCGTAGTCATAGCGCCCGGCGGCGGCGGGCAGCCGGAGGTGCACGACGTACTCGTCGTTGTTCGGCTCCCCGACGTTGGCCCCGTCGTAGCCCGCGTTGGGGCTGGCGTTGATCCAGGTGAAGGCCGCCGGGTCGGCGCCGGGGATGGCCCCGTCCGGGCCGAAGCCGAGCTGCGCCCGCAGCAGGGGCGAGGCGTCGGTGACGGTCGTCGGGTCGGTCAGGCCGGGGTGGTAGACGCGGCCGTAGATGGCCACCTCCGCGTCGGGGGCCCCCTGGGCGGCCAGGGGGAACTGCAGGCGGCCGAACTCGGCGAGCTGGTCGCAGGGCGGGTTGGGCTCGCCGGGGGTGCCGTGGTTGTCGCCCGCCGGGCCGTCGGGATCGTCGTAGTACACCGGCCGGCCCAGGCACCAGGCGGCGCCGTCGTCGTTGGCGGCGGCGTCGTAGGCGGCGGGATCGAGGCTGATGGTGTGGGCCCGGGCGCCGGTGGGCCAGGGGGCGATGTCGTCGTAGGTCACCGTGTCCACCAGCACGCCGCCGCAGGAGAACGCGACGCGCTCGCCGCTGTTGCCCAGGCCGAAGCCCATGGCCTGCACGGCCCCGACGTCGCCGTTCAGGGCGGGATCGAGGCTGACGGCGAAGACGACGGCCTCCCCGGGGCCCAGGACGAGGGGGTTGACGGCGGTCTGAGCACCGGCGTCGCTCAGGACGCAGCCCTCCAGGCGGCGCGGCCCGGCGGCGACGTTGGTCAGCTCCAGCCACTCCGCGCTGGCGTCCAGCAGGTCGAAGTGGGGGTCGTACATCAGCTCGGTGAAGATGACCTCGCCCTCGGCGGGCGCCGGGATGGCCTCGGCCGCGCAGACGCCATCGGTGCAGATCTCCCCCTCGGGGCAGGGCTGCAGGACGCTGTCGAAGGTGCACTCGGCGGCGCCATCCACCGCGGCGCAGTCGCCCGGGGCGTCGTAGACGCGGCGGGAGGCGGCGCCCTCGCAGACGGGCGGCGGGGCGACCAGGCAGGGATCGGGATCGCACGGATCCACCATGGGGCACGGGGGGTTGGGCGCGCCCGGGGTGCCGAAGTGGGTCTGCGCCGCGTTGTCGGCCGCGAAGTAGGGCAGGCTGCCCACGCACCAGGCGGCGCCCGCGTCGTTCAGGGCGGCGTCGGTCGAGGCCGGGTCGAGGGACAGGCTGCGCCGGGTGGCCGGCGGGAAGCCCGCGCCATAGGTCACGGTGTCGATGACGACGCCGCCGCAGGCGATGGCCACGGTGTCGCCCGGGTTGTTCAGGCCGAAGCCGAACGTGCCCGCGACGGCCGGCAGGCCCCCGTTCACCGCGGGATCCGCGCTGCGCGCGAAGACGGCGAAGGCCCCGGGAGCGAGCACATAGGCGCCTACGACGGCCTGGCTCGCCGAGTCGCGCAGCAGGCAGCCCGTCAGGCGCAGGGGCTCGCCGCTCACGTTCTGGATCTCGAACCACTCGGCCTGGGCCTCCACGAGGGGCGCCTCGGTGTCGTACATGATCTCGGTGACGACGAGCTGGCCGGGGACGGGGGGCTGGGGCCCCCCCACGCAGGCGCCCGCCGCGCAGCGGGCCCCGTCGACGGCGCAGTCCTCGCGGTCGGCGGGGTACAGGCAGACGCCCTGGTCGCCCTGGACCTCGCAGCGGCCGGGCGCCCGGGGCACGACGCGCACGTCGCCGTCGCAGCTCGGGCCGTCCGGGCTGTCGCAGACGACGCCCTCGCAGGGGCTCGCCAGCGAGGTCAGGTGGCCGGCCTGGTCGAGCTGGAAGCCATCCTCGGCGCCGTCGCGGCCGGGGCCGGCGTCGCGGTCGCAGAGCAGCCACGTCTGGCCGCCGTCGCGGCTGAACCGCAGGGCGAAGGCGTAGCGGCCGGGGGCCGGCACCAGCAGCTCGGCGGCCCACTCGTCGTTGTCGGGCTCGCCGGCGGCGGCCCCGTCCCAGCCCGGGTTCGGCGCCGCGTCGGTCCAGCGCCAGGTGGCGTCAGGCGCCACGCCCTCCGCCCCGATGCCCACCTGGCCCAGGAAGCCCTCCTCGGCGTCGTTCTGGGCCGTCCGGTCCGTGACGCCGGCCTCGTAGACGCGCCCGTACACGGTCACGCTGCCGCCGGCGGGCTCCTGGACGTCCAGGGGGAACTGCAGGCGGCACCAGTCGATGGTGACGTCGGGCTGCGGGCAGGGCGGGTTGGCCGCGCCCGGGGTGCCGCGGTGGGCGGTGGCGTCGGCGCCGAAGTAGATGGCCTCGCCCAGGCACCAGCGGGCGCCGTCATCGTTGGCGTCGGCGGCGGTGGCGGCGGGATCGAGGGAGAGCGAGGCGGCCCGGGCGACGGGGAAGCCGGCGCCGTAAACCACCGAATCCACAGCGAGATCACCGCAGTAGACGGCCACGGTGTCGCCCGGGTTGTTCAGGCCGAACCCGAAGATCCCGGCCACGCCCTGCAGGCCGCCGTTCAGGGCGGGATCGGCGCTGCGGGCGAAGAGGGCGAACGCCCCGGGGGCCAGCGTCAGCTCGCCGATGACGGCCTGGTTGGCCTGGTCGCGCAGGGTGCAGTCGTCGAGGCGCACGGCGTGGTCGGCCACGTTCTGCACCTCGATCCACTCCGCGTTGTTCTCCGAGAGGGGCGCCTCGGTGTCGTACATGATCTCGGTCACGACGACCTCGCCCGCCGCCGGGCGCGGGGGCGCCGGCACGCAGGCGCCGTCGAGGCAGAGCAGGTCGCCCGCGTCGCGGCAGTCCTCGGGGGCGGCGTCGGCGTAGGTGCACGTCGGCGCGCCGTCCACCACGGCGCAGGCGCCGATGGGCGCGGAGGCCACGCGGGTGAAGCGGTCCGCGCAGCGGGCGGGCGGGGGCTGGTCGCAGACGACGCCGTCGCAGGCGCCGGGCACCGTGACCAGCTGGCCGGCGTTCTCGACCTGGTAGCCGTTCTCGGCGCCGTCCGCGCCCGGGCCCGCCGCGCGATCGCAGTAGGTCCAGGTCCGGCCCTCGTCGCGGCTGAAGCGGAAGGCGAAGTCGTAGGCCCCGGGGGCGGGCGCCGGGCGGGTGACCTGGTACTCGTCGTTGCCGGGCTCGTTGGCGCCGGCGGCGTCCCAGCCCGGGTTGGCGTCGGCGCGGAACCAGTCCCAGACGGCCGGGTCGACGGTGGGATCGGCCCCGTCGGGCCCGATGCCGAGCTGGGCGATGAGGGCCGGATCCACGTCGGTGGCGTCGCTGCGGTCGGTGATGCCGGCCTCGAAGACGCGGCCGTAGAACGTCACCGCCTCGCCGGCGGGCGTCTCGAGGTCCAGGGGGAACTGCAGGCGGCACCAGTCCACGACGACGTCGGGCTGCGGGCAGGGCGGGTTGGCGGCGCCGGGGGTGCCGCGGTCGGTGCCCTCTGCCCAGCCCGCCTGGCCGGCGCACCAGGCCTCGGGCAGGTCGTTGGCCAGCACGGTGCGCTGGGACGGATCGAGGGAGAGGCTGGCGCCGGGGCCGACCGGCCAGCCGGCGCCGTAGACGACCTCGTCCACGAGGCCGCCGAAGGGATCGATCAGGGCGACGCGGTCGCCGCCGTTGCTGAGGCTGAAGGCGCCGCCGTAGGTGTAGAGGCTCTGCACCCCCCCGTTCACGGCGGGATCGGCCACGCGGGTGAGCACGCGCCAGGCCCCGGGGGGCACGTCGAGGGGCCGGTCGGCGACGATCAGGTGGCTCTCGCCCTCACCGCCCGCGAGGGTGAAGCCGTTGAGGTACACGGGCGCAGCGCCCCGGTTGTAGACCTCGATCCACTCGCCATTGGCGTCGGAGACGGCCTCGGGATCGGGCAGCAGCTCGGTGATCACGAGGTCGCCCACCGGCGGGGCGTTCGCGCAGATCTGGAGGCCGGGGATGCACAGGGCGTCCGCGGCGCAGTCGGCGTCCTGGACGCAGCAGCCGCCCTGGACGTCGTGGGCGCACTGGCCGTCGGGGCCACAGGTGTCCGCGGTGCAGGGGTCCTCGTCGAGGCAGTCGTCGTCCACGAGGCACGGGGTGTCGCCCATGTCCGCGGCGCCCATGTCGGCCGGGCCCTGGTCGGTGGGCACCCCCTGATCGGCGGGCACCCCCTGGTCGGCGGGCGCCCCCTGGTCGGCGGGCACCCCCTGGTCCACCGGCGGGCCGGTGTCGGGCCGCCCGCGATCCGGCGAGATGATCGCGTCGGGCGTCTGGGCCATGTCCCGGGAGCCGTCGGGGGCGGCGTCGCCGCCTCCGCCGCCGCTCGGGTCGTCATCACAGGCCCAGAGGCCAGCCGCTACCAGCAGGCACCAGGTCATCCGTCGCATCGTCGCTCCCCATCAGCCGCCGTGTGCTCGGCGCCGATTCTTGGGAGTCGCGGTGCTCAGGTCAATCAACGCCTCGGTGACGCCAGGGAGGCGGCGGTGGGCGGGGGGGTGGGCGGGCTACTCGGGCCCGTAGATGACGCCGGGCTCGGCCACCAGGGCGGGCAGGCTGCGGGAGGCCCCGCCCTGATCGCCCAGATCGATGAAGCGCACCTGCACCTCGATGTCGTCGCCGGAGAGGGTGACGTGGGTGGGGGCGCCCGGCAGGGCGGGGATGAGGCGCAGCTGGCCGGGGGCGTACTCATGAGCCACGACGGCGCCCACGGCGTCGGCCGGGCCGGCCTCGCCCTCGGTGCCGCGGCGGATGTCCACCCGGCTGTAGCGGCGGTCGGGCTCCAGCACGCGCAGGTTCGACGAGATGACGCCCACGCCGGCCGGCCCGGCGTACACCAGGTCCAGGTCGCCGTCGCCGTTGAGGTCGGCGATGGCGAGGGCGCGCACCGCGACGCCCACCGCCGGCAGCCCGAAGTCGTGGGGCTCGAAGCCGGCCGCCACGCCCCGGTACGCCCGCAGGCCGCTGGCGCCGTAGACCACCACGTCGTCGCGGGTGTCGCCGTCCAGGTCACCCATGGTCAGCCCGACGTCGCCGGGCAACCACTCCAGGCCCAGGAGATCATTGGAGAAAGCGTCCACGCCTGCGAGCTGGAACCGGGCCGCGGCGGCGCCCCCGGTGAAGACGTCCATGCGCCCGTCGCGGTTGGCGTCCATGACGGCCACCCGCTCGGCGGGGAAGGCGTCGAAGCCCGCGGCCAGCCGGAAGGGCCCGGCCAGGCTGCCGAGCAGCAGCCGCGAGCCGGCGGCGCCGATGGTGATGAGGTCGAGGACCTGGTCGCCGTTCACGTCCGCGAACAGGGCCCGCTGGGCGTCCACCACGGCCTGCAGGGCGAAGTCGCCGAGGGGCTGGGTGTTGAAGCGGCCCGCCACGTTCGTCTGCACGCGGGTGGCGGCGCCGGCCAGCAGCAGCACGTCCAGGGTGCCGTCCCGGTTCAGGTCGCCCAGGCTCAGGCCGTCGGCCAGCACGTTGACCGGGATGCCAGAGTTGGTGAGCAGGAAGCTGCCATCGCCCTGGCCCAGGTAGGCCCCGGTCGAGGCGGGGGCCGACAGGACGAGGTCGACCATGCCGTCCCCGTCCACGTCCCCGAGGGCCGCCGCGCGGATGGCCACGCCGTCGGGCAGGCCCGCCAGGTCGCCCGGCAGGCCCCCGAAGGTGCCGTCCGCCCGCTGGGAGTAGACGGCCGAGACGCCGTCGGGCTGGTCGGTCAGGGCGATGACGTCCTGCAGGCCGTCGGCGTCCGCGTCGGTGATGCCCAGCCAGCCGACGCCCTGGGCGCCGACCAGGCCGCTGCGCGCGGCGCCCAGGTCGACGTAGGGGGGCAGGGTGACGGCCAGGCGGATGGGCGCGATGGCGTTGCCGCTGCGGTCGTCCGCCTCCACCACCAGCACCGGATCGTCGGGATCGATGGGGATGCGGCCCGCCCGCCAGACGCCGGCCTCGGCGTCGACGATGGCCGGCACGCCGTTGACGCGCACGGAGCGCGCCCCGCTGCCGGTGGGGCCGTCATCGATGGTGCCCTCGGCGAGGGCGGGGGAGGGCACGCCGTCGCCCTCAGCGGGCCAGGTGATGGCCACGTCGGGGGGCGAGGTGTCGCGGGTGATGCGGACCTCCCCGGTGGTGCGGTTGCCCACCAGGTCGGTGACCTCGATGGCGACGGGGTTCTCGCCCTCGACCAGGGGGACGTCGCGGCAGCCCCGGCGGTCATCACCGGCCACGGGGACGACGGCCACCTCGACGCCGCCGATGAGCAGGCGGGTCACCCCCGAGGCGGGGTCGCGCACGACGGCGCAGACCTCGAAGGTCGGCTCGGTGGTGAAGCCGCCGGCGGGCAGATCCACGATCTCGGGGGCCTGGGAGTCGACCCGGAAGGCGTAGCGGCGCTCGCTGATGTTGCCGGCGGTGTCGGTGGCGCGGATGAGGACGCCGCGCTGGCGGCCGTCGGGGAAGCGGCGCCGGAAGTTGAACGCGCCGTTGCCCTGGATGCCGACCTCCTGCGGGTTGGCGACGCAGGCGGGGTCGACGGGCTCCTCGCCCTCGCAGAGGCGCTCGATGCGGGCGTTCAGGGCGGCGCAGATCCCGCCGTTGAAGCTGCCGCGCAGGACGATGTCGCCGGCGCCATCGGGGCGCAGCCAGGGCACGTCGTCCCCGTTCTGGACGATGATCTCCACCGGCTCGCGGTCGACGTTGACCAGGTGCTCGGGCTGGCCCAGGGCGGGCAGCCGGGTGCGCAGGCCGGCGCCGTTCTCGGCCACGACGCGCAGGGGCTGGTTGGCCCCGTCGGGCAGGGGCAGCTCGGCGCAGTAGTCGCCGTTGAGGAACGCCCCCGCGACGGCGTTGACGGTGACCGAGGCGATGCCGCTCTCGGGGTCGTCGGCCTGCCCGCAGACGCGGATGGTCGCGGTGTTCAGGCAGGCGCCGATGGCCGGCACGTTGATGCGGACGGTGGGCGGCGTGTCGTCGTGGAAGAGGCGCACGCTGTCCTCGGCCGACTGGTTGTCGTCGGTGAGGGCGCGCACGGTCACGGTGCTGGCCCGGCCGGCGGGCAGCGTGGCGGTCCCGGTGAACCGGCCGTCGGCGACCACCCCGGCCACCGCCGCCCCGTTGCCGACGCGCAGCTCGACGGCCGTCACCGCCGGACAGACGGTGCCCGTGATCTCGACGTCGGGGGTGCCGACGAAGGCGTCGTCGGCGGGGGCCTCGATGGCGACGCAGGGGGCCGGATCCTCGCGGACGACGGTCACGGCGCCGACGCCGTGGTTGTCGGCGCGGTCGTTGCCATCCACCTCGATGCGGTTGTCGCCGACCTCCAGGGCCACGGTCAGGTCGAAGCGCCCCTCCTCGTCGGAGATGCCGGCGTTGCCGGCGAGGGGCACGGCCCGGCCGTTGACGCGCAGGGCCAGCCGCGACCGGAACTCGCCGACGCCGTCGGTGGTCACCTGGCCCGCCACCCGGATCATGCTCTCGGGGGTGCGGGTGCCGTCCTCCGGGCTCTCGATGGTGACGACGGGCGGCTCCTCGTCGAGCGTGATGACGCGGCGGACCGGGGCCGAGCGGTTGCCGGCCTGGTCGACGGCGGTGACCTCGATGGCGTTGGCGCCGGGCACCAGGGCCACCGGGAAGCCGAAGGCGCCCACGGCCGGCGCGGGGCCGTCGACCGGCGCGTCGTTCAGGGTGACCTCGATGGCCGAGATGCCCCCGGTGTCCTCGACGGTGCCGCTCACCCGGAAGGGGTTGAAGGACCCGTTCACCGGCACATCGCCGTTGGGCTCCTCGATGACCAGCACCGGGGCCGTTCGGTCGGAGCGCACCACCACCTGGGCCCGGCAGGACAGCATGGTGTCGTCGATGGCCGTCAGCTCCAGGACGTTGCGCCCCTCGGCCAGCTCCACCTCCACCTCGAACATGCCGTCCCCGTCCAGGGCGACGGGGGCGCCAGCGAAGGTCGCCTGCCGGTCGGCCACGGCCGTGTCGGGATCACCCACCACGCCCCGCACGGTGATGCGGTCGGCGGAGAGGGGGCCCACCTCGGGGCCCACGGGCTCCAGGATCTCGCAGATGGGCGGCCGGGCGGGCGGCACGTCGGCGTCGGCCGCGTCCGGGGGCAGCCCCCGATCGGGATCCACGCCCTCGTCCGGTGGCAGGCCCTGGTCGGGCGCGGCCATGTCGGCGTTGAGGACGTCGCCGCCGGCGTCCTCCGGCGTCAGCGGGATCACCGGCCCCAGGCAGATGCCGCTGGAGCACGACTGGCCGTTGGCGCAGTCGCCATCGCCCTGACATTCCTCGGGATCGAGGATGAAGCTACAGCCGGCCAGCAGGAAGAAGAGCAGGCCGACCAGTCCGCCGCGGATGCGCATCACGACTCCCCAGTCGCGTCATCATCAAGCGGAGCGTGTCAGACGGAGCCGTTAGAACTCAAACGACCCCACCGCCATCGCCCCCCCTGGTGTCGGTGACAGCCCCACGCGCGGCACCCCCGTGTCGGCGCGCGCATCAGGCGATTCGTCGATCAGGTAGAGCACGACGCCCGTCGCCGCCACCGCCGCCCCGACCCCCAGGAGGATGTCGGTGGTCAGCGCCTGGCTGCGCACGTCGTCGGCCAGCGTGAGCTCCCGATCGGTGTGATTGCAGGTCGCGTCGCTGCGGCAGTCGGCGAGATCGCCGTCCGCGCCGACCGCGAGGATGGAGGTGACGACGCCCCCCAGGATGACCGCCCCGCCCACGCCCATCACGACGTAGCTCACGGTGCGCTGGTCGAGGGAGAAGCCGGGGCCCGCGTCCAGATCGATGCTCGTCTCGGTGAGGCGCCCGGCCTCGATGGTGACCATCTCGCGGTACACGTCGCCGCCGTCCGGGCGGACCTCCAGCGCGTGCAGGCCGACCTCGACCGGGACGGGGCCCGGCAGCGGCGCGCGGCCGATGGGCCGGCCGTCCAGGCGGATCTCGGCGGGCACGTTCACGACCACCTGCAGCTCGCCGGTGGCGCGGGCCTTCTCCAGCGCCGCCTCGACGACGCGGGGGGCCTCCCGGGTGTGGCTGGCCTGCACCGCGATGGTCTCGGTGCGGGGGGCGTAGCCCTCCAGGACCAGCCGCACGCGGTGCTCGCCGGCGGGCAGCGGCCAGAGGAGCGGCGTCTTGCCTACGGGCTCGTCGGCGTCGTCGATGAACACGTTGGCCCCCGCCGGATCGGTGCGCAGGGACACGTACGGGAGCTGCCGCTTGAGGGTGATGGTGGGCAGCGACAGCGCCTGCCCCGTGTTCACGCGGACGTCGCGAACGACCGGCTCGTGGCCGGCGAGCACGATGTGCAGCTTCCGGGCGCCCGGCGCGACGACCATCGTCAGGGGCGTCGTCCCGCGCGACCGGTGCTCGGTGGTGGTGACCCAGACCCCGGCCCCCGGCGGATCGGTGGTGACCGTGATGCGCGGCCAGTCCGCCATGACGCCCTCGAGGCGGGCGACCGTGGTCTTCACCTCCCCGGCGTCCTTGGGCTTCGCGTCGAGGTACTGGCGGTAGTAGGTGATGGCCCGCTCGAGATCCTCCATCGCCTCGTAGGTGAGGGCGATGTTCTTGAGCATCACGGGGTGCGGCTTGATGGCGTTGGCCTGCTCGAAGGCGTCCACGGCGCGCCCGAACCGGCCTGCCTTGAGGTGCTCGTTGCCCTGGACGAAGAGCTGCCGGGCCCGCTCGGTGGCCGGATCGGCCTGACCGAGGACGGGGGCGGCCCAGAAGAGCGCCACGAACAGGATCACCACCGGTCGCGCCATTCGACCCTCCGGACCTTGCTGCACGCCCGATTGAACCACATGGGGGCCGGCGGCGCTACCACACGCGATGGAGTCGGGTCCACTCGAAGTGCAGCGACGGGGGGTGGATCGCGGCGATCCGTGGGGGCTCGCGGGCGGCGGCGTCTGCGTGAAAGCCCGCGAAATCAGTACGGATTTTCGACCTTGTAGGGGTTCTCGACCCGCGGCGGCTTGCGGCGGTTGCCGTTGTCGTCCCGGTTGCGGGCGACGGGGCGCTTCTTCAGGCGCACGGCCACCTCGAGGGCCGCGCCCTCCTTGGCGTCGGCGCGCAGGGCGCCCGGATCGACCGTCTGCTCGGCGTCGCTGTGGCCGGCGAGCCGCAGCGTGAAGGCCCGGGGGCCGTCCTCGGCCTGGAACGTCAGCGCCAGGGGCGTCTGGCCCACGACCGTCTCGCCCTCGAGCACGTCGGCCTTCGCGGGCGTGCTCACCAGCGTCACCTGCAGCGGCGGCGCGGCCGGGGCGGCGGAGGCCACCGACGCGGCGGAGCCGGGCTCGGCCGAGGCCGGCGCGGCGGCGCCCAGGGCGTCCGTGGCCGGGGCCTCCGCGTCCCGCGCCAGCGCCGTCACGGCGTCCGTCGGCGGCTGGCGGGCCGTGACGCGCGTGGTCGGCGTCGTGGTCGGCTCGGCCAGGAAGGTGATGTAGGCGTAGTAGCCGCCCCCGCCCAGCGCGAGGAGCAGCAGCAGCACCAGGGCGATCCGGGTGCCCCCGCCCGCCGACCTCGCCGGCGGCGGCGGCAGCGCGTCGAGGGCCCCGCTCGTGGTGATGGTGGGCGGCGCGATGGCGGCGAAGTCGGCGGCGGTGGCGAGCGGCGCCGCCGACACGGCCGGCACCGCCACGTCGTCCATGGCGTCCAGGATGGCGTCGGCGAGGCGCGGGGCCGGGCGGGCTGACGTGGCCTTCGGGCGCGGGGCGGCCTCGGCCGCGGCCGGCGTGAGCCCCGCGAACGGATCGAACCCGTCGCTCACCTGGCCGAGCTGGTTGAGCTGCGGCAGATCGCCTGGGGGCACCGAGCGGGGCGGCGCGTCGTCCACCTCGGCCATGGCTGCGTCGAGGGCGGCCTGCATGGGATCGGCGGACGGCGCGCGCGCCGGCGTCTCGACGGCGGCCTCGGCCCGCGCCGTCGCCTCGGCGAGGGCGCTGCGCAGGGCGTCGCCGTCCAGCGCGCCGGTGAAGAGGAGGGGCTCGGGGATGTCCTCCAGCGACTCGGGGCCCGAGAGCAGCCCGCCGGTGTCGCCGCCCAGATCGAGGTTGCTCAAGGCGTCCTCGTCCAGGGCCCGCGCGACCGTCCGATCCTCGTCCTCGTCCTCCACCAGCGCGTTGAGGGCGTTGACGTCGGCGATGACGGTGGAGGGCATGGCCCCGCCGCCGAACCGGCGCTTGGGGGGCGCGGCCGGGGCCGAGGCCTTGATGACGGCGGCCAGCTCGGTGGCGAGGGCGCGCAGATCGGGGAAGCGATCCTCGGCGCGCTTGGCCAGGCAGCGCCGGATGGCCGCGGCCAGCCGGGGCGGCAGGGTGCCCGAGGTCCGGTGCTCCACCGGCGTCGGCGTGCCGTTGACGATGGCGTCGAGGAGCTGGTCGGGGGTGGCCCCGAAGAACGGCAGCGCCCCCGAGAGGAGCTGGTAGCCGATCACGCCCAGCGTGAAGAGGTCGGAGGCCAGCCCCACGGGCTCGCCCAGCACCTGCTCCGGGCTGAAGTACTTGGGGTTGCCGACGATGATGTGGCCGCCCAGCGTCTCGCGCACCCCGAAGAGGTCCGGGGAGCCGGCGTCGACCACCTGCACGGCGTCCGCGCCGTCCTCCCGCCGCGCCAGAAACACGTTCTCGGGCTTGAGGTTGGCGTGCGGGCGACCGGCCCGGTGGAAGGGCGCGAGGGCGCTGCAGAGCTGGAAGAGGATGTCGGCCGCGCGGCGCGGGCCCAGGGGCCCGGCGGCGCCCAGCAGGTCGCGCAGCGTCTCGCCTTCGATGAACTCGGTGACGATGAAGGTGGTGCCGTCGGGCTCGCGGGCCGCGGCCAGGACCGTGGCGATCTTGGCGTGGCGTAGCCGCGCGACCGCGCTGGCGGAGCGCAGCAGCTCGTCGCCATGGGTGGCGGCCACGTCGGGGTGCACGATCTTGATGGCGACCGCCTGGCCCGTGCGGCCGTCGGTGCCCCGGTACACCATGCCGATCTCGCCGGACCCGATGACCGACTGGAGCGTGAACCGCCCCCCGCCCAGGGTCCGCCCGATGAACGGATCGCCCCCGAGCGCGGCGTCGAAGCCCAGCGGCGCGCCACAGCCGGCGCAGGCCACGCTCGTCGGGTGGTTGACGGTCTGACAGTGCGGACAGATTACCATCGCCTCATGCCTCGCAGGCGCGACTTCGAGGCGGCCGGCCGGCCTCCCCCCTCATGGTGATCCATAGCATCCACCCCCCTCCACCACAACTCGCCACGACGGCCCGCCTGGGCCGCGGGCGCCGGCTCGGCCTCCAACGCGCGACGACCCGGCTCGATCCACCTCCCCTCGACCTCCCCGGCCGGGTATCATCCGGGCCGCGATTGCGGCGGAGGGGTCATGCAGATCGAAGACGGCCAGGTGGTGACCATCGAGTACGTCCTGAAGGATGTCGCCGGGAAGGTCCTGGAGTCATCCAGCGAGGGCGGCGCCATCAGCTTTCGCTTCGGCGTCGATCGCATGCTGCCCGGGCTGGCCCGCGCGATGGTCGGGATGGCCGTCGGCGAGACCCGCACCGGCGTCATCCCGCCGGGCGAGCTGGTGCCCGCCGCGAGCACGGCCTACCGCGTCGTCCAGGCCAGCGAGTTCCCGGCCGGCACGAAGATGGCCGTCGGCGATCGCTTCGGCGCCCGGGGCCCCGACGGGCGCCCGCTCCAGTTCGAGGTCAGCGAGATCCAGGCCGACGGCGCCGCCCGCGTCCACCTGCTGCACGCCCTGCACGACGTGGAGGTGCACTACGAGGTGAAGGTGGTCGCCGCCCGCAAGCCGGGCCTGCCCCCGCCGCCGCCCGTGGACGTGCCCGATCTCTCCGACGACCTCCTCGACGAGGACGGCTGACCGGCCGCGGGGCTGGCCATCCCGGCGCCGGCCGGGCAGAGTCGGACCAGGGGGTTCGATGGGCCGAAGCATCTTCGCGCTGATCCTGCTGGCGGCCAGCGCCGCCATCGCCGGGCCGTTCGGGCCCTGGGCGGCGGAGCTGGAGCGCGCCGAGGCCCGCGGCGCCGAGGCCGTCGTCGCCCAGGTCCAGGCCGCGCCAGCCCTGGCCCGCGTCTGGGCCTACGGGCACCTGCCCGACGCCGTGACGGGGCCCGTCGACGACCAGATCCGCTGGCGCGCCCGCGTCACCGCCGTGGCCGAGGCCCTCGCCGACGCCGATCTGAGCGCTCGCCTCCGCGACGCGGGCCTGGCCGCGGCCCTCGCCGCGCTGCCCCCCCTGCCCAGCCAGAGCGAGCGCGTCATGCTCCAGGCCGTCGAGCAGGACCTGGCCGCTTTCCTGTTCTATTCCGCGATCTTCCGCGCCTCCCTCGGCCAGCCGGGCGAGAGCGAGCGCGCCGAGGGGCTGCTGGCCGACGCGCGCCACCTGGCCCAGGGGCGCGCCGCCATCGTCGGGCGGCTGGACTGGTTCGGCGACCTGGCCGCCTGGTACGGCGGCGAGGTGCCCGTCCGTGGGCGGGGCGAGGTCGACGACGCCCTGACGCGCCTGCTCAACGCCCGCCTCGCCGGCGACGACCGGACGGTGCAGGCCCAGGGCGAGATCGCCCTGCGCGCCGCGGACCGCCACGGCCTCACCGTGCTGGCCGCGCTCGTGTCGAACCTGGGGGCGTTCGTGTCGGGCTGGCGGGGGCGCCCGCGGGAGGAGGCGTCCCTGCGCATCCAGGTGCTGCAGGCCATCCGCCCCCTCGGCCACCCGCACCTGACGGCGGCGCTCCTGGCGAGCCTCGTCGCGCCGCACCTCGCCGATGGCCGCCACGAGGCCGCCCTCACCTTCCTGGAGGAGCTGGACGCGCTCGGCGGCGCGGCGCCGACGGGCGGCGTGCTGGGCTCCCGCGTCCACCGCGAGGCCCTCGACGCCGCGGCCGCCGCCTTCCGGGCCCGGGTCGAGGCGGAGCGGGCCCGCGGCGACGTCGCGGCGGCGTCGCGGGCCGCCGACGCCGCCCTGCGCGCCGAGGAGCTCGCCCGCCGCGCCGACCCGACCCGGCCCGAGGCGCTGCTGGTCGCGGCCCACGCGCTGCAGGCCCGCCTGGCGCTGGATCGCGGCCTGGCCGATGAGGTGCACGCCCGCCTCGCCACCGCGCCCCCATCCCTGGCCCTCGGCCGCCTGGACGCCGAGGCCCTGATGCTGCGCGGCCACCTGGCCGAGGCCCGCCGCGTCCTGGACGCCACGGCCGCGGCCCCCACGCCGGCCGAGGCCGCCGGGCTGGACGCCGATCGAGGCCGCCTGGCCCTGGCCGAGGGGCGCGCGGCGCCCGCTTTCGCCTTTGCAAACCGTGGGTTGCGGCTGCTGCTCGGCCAGCCCGCGGCCGCGGCGCCGAGGGCCGAGCTGCACACCCTGGCGGCGACGGCGCTCCACGCGGCGGGCCTGCTGGACGCCGCGCGCGCCCGCCTCGACTTCGCCGCGCGGGCTGGCGGGGCCGACTTCGAGCTGGCCCGCCTCCGGGCACTCGCGCACCTCGCCGCGGGGGATGACGCCGCCGCCCTCCGCGTCCTGGCGCCCCTCTCCAGCCGCTTCGCGCCCGGCGGCCCCCCCGACGACGCCCGGGCGGCCCGCGTCGGCGAGGGCTGCATCCTCGCTGGCTCGCCCCGCGCCGCGGAGGCCCTCGACGCGCTGGCGGCCGGCGACGGCGTCCAGGGGCCGCTGGCGCTCCAGGCCCGGCTGTGCCGGGTGGCGGCGCTCCTGCAGCTCGACCGCCCGGCCGAGGCCGCCCGCGCCCTCGCCGAGGCCCGGGCGGGCACGAGCTGGGCGGCCGATCCCGTCATCGCCTGGCGGGCCAACGCCCTCGCGAGCCGGCTGGCGGCGCGGGAGGGGCAGGCGGTAGAGGCCGCGAGCCTGGCTCGGATGGCCGCCCTGGAGCACGCGGCGCTCGGCTACGAGCGCCCGGCCGGGGGCTTCACCCTCGGGGCCGGGACGTGGATCCCCCCGCGCGACGCCGACGCGCTCTGGGCCACGCTGCCCGGCCTGCTGGTGGCGGCCGCCGAGCAGGATCGGGGCGCCGCCGGGGCCCACCAGCGGGCCGCGGTGGTGGCCGCCCTGGTGGATCAGCGCCTGCGCCTCACCGGGCGGTCCCTCGTGCCGGGCCAGGCCACCCCCGTCGTGGCCGACGGCGCCCGGCTGGCCCACCTGCGCGCGTCCCTGGCCCGGCCCGGCATCGGCATCGCCGACGCCCAGCGCTTGCGGCGGCTGGCGACGGCGGGGCCCTGGGTCCCCGGATCCCTGGTGCCCGATCCGGCCTGGCGACCGCGGCCGGGGCCCGAGGACGCCATCGTGCTCTACCGGTTCGAGGCCCAGGCCGGCCACCTGTGGGTCCTGCGCCCCGGCGCCGATCCGCGCCACTTCCCGCTGCCCGGCGCCGACGCGGCGGCGGCGCTGCTGGCCGCCCCCGAGCTCCCGATGGCGCTGGTGCCCTGGGCCACCGACCCCGAGACGTCCGCCGCGCTGGCCGAACTGACGGTCTGGCTCATCCCGGACGGGCCCCTGGTGGCGGCCCGCCTGGAGGATCGGCCGGCGGCCGTGGGCGGGGCCCTCCGCGGGCGCTTCCGGCTGCGGCGCGCGCTGCCGGCCCCGGCGCTGCCGGGGGATGGGCCCACGCCGCCGCCCGGCATCGGGGTGGTGGGGCCACAGGACGCCGAGGCCACCGCCATCCTGGCCGCCGCCGGCGGGCGGGGCACCGTCGGCGCCGACCTGGCCGAGCGCCTGGCCATCCACGGGCGCCTGGTGGTGACGGCCCCCCTCGACGCCGCGACGGGCGAGGTGGGGGGCGCCCCCGTCGCGCTGCCGGCCGCGGCCGAGGTCAGCGCTGGCGCGTCGGTCGTGGTGTTCGCCCGGGTGGTCGGCGGCGCCGACGCCACCGGCTTCCTGCGCCTGGCCGACCGGCTGCGGCGCCGGGGCGTGCGGGCCGTGATCCTGGCGGCGGGGGAGGTGCCGGCGCCCGAGGTGGCGCGGCTGGCCGGCCGGCTGGCGGCGGGGGACGACCCGCACGTGGCCGCCGAGCCGGGCCCCTGGCTCGTCTACACGGCGGCCACGGCCCCCTGAACCCCTCGAATCAAAAGAAGATTCAGCCCGCCAGGGCCACCACGTCCCGCTCGATGGTGGCGCACATGGCCTCGATGGGCAGGTCGTTGGGATCGGTGCCGAAGGGCTCCTCGATCTCCACGCCGATCTCCTCGATGCCCATCAGCCCCATGGCGATGAACGCCACCGCCACCGGCGCCAGCACGCCGAGCGTCTGCACCAGGACGAAGGGCAGCGTGAGCAGGTAGAGCAGCAGGAGCTGGCGGATGTGCACGACGTAGGCGAACGGCACCGGCGTCTTGCGGATGCGCTCGCAGGCCCCCTGGTGATCGACGAGCGCGCCCACCGCGGCGTCCAGCGTGCGGGCGAGCTGGGGATCGAGGGCGCCGCTCTGCACCCGGGCGGCGATCCAGCGGGTCATCTCCCGCGCCAGGTGGGTGGGCGGGTTGGCCGACGCCGTGAGCTCGGCGTAGAGGGGCGCGGGCAGCGTCGCGCTCAGGGCCGACAGGTCGCGCTCGCCGCGCAGGTGCTGCTTGAGGGCGACGGGGAAGGCCACGATGAGGGGCACGAGGGCGTCGGCCGGCCCGGCGTACGCGCTGGCCGCGCGGGCCAGGTTGCGGCTGGCGTTCACGATGCCGCCCCACTGCTTGCGGCCCTCCCAGTAGCGGTCGTAGGAGGCGTTGGTGCGGAAGACCAGCAGCAGGCCCAGCGCCACGCCGATGAGGCTGTGGGCCAGGGGCGGCACGCTGAGCTGGATCTCCGCCCAGGTCACGTAGAGCCGCAGGGCCACGGTGGCCGCGGCCAGGCCGAAGACCCAGCCGAGCGTGCGGGGGAGGACGGTGCCGCGCAGGACGAGGGTGAGGGGCAGCCAGCGGCCGCGGGGGTAGTCGATCACGCGCTCAGCCGCCCATCACGTCGACGGCGACGATCTGCACCTTGCCGTCGCCGGTCGGCTCGACGCAGACCCGCTGCAGGTACTGGGTGAAGTGCATGAGCGCCTCGCGGGGGCCGGTGCTGCAGCAGGTGGCGTCGCAGCTCATCTGCTCGAAGCCGATCACCTGGCCCATGTCCTCGCGGCGGGCCATCTTCGCCCACTTGCCCACGGACGCCGCCAGCTTCGCGGGGGGCACGACCCGGGTGGGGGTGGGCATGTCGTCATCACAGACCGAGCAGATGTCCTTCATGACGATCGACTTCTTGCCAAGAAACTCCTTGAGTTCCGGGCTCTTGCCCGTGAGGAAGGCGGCCTCGACCGCGAGGGCGGCGGCCTCGGCCGGGCTCGGGGCGCCGGCGATGGCGACGTAGCGCGCGTCCTTCCAGAGGCTCTTCCAGTCGGGGTCGGTGCGGGAGCGCTCCACCCGGGCCAGGCACTCTTCGCAGCCCTTCGCCTTGAAGTCGGCCAGCACGGCCAGCGCGTCCACCGACTTGCCGAGGCGGGCCCAGACGCAGGCCAGGTTGTAGCGGGCCAGGTGGTAGGACGGATCGAGGGCGACGGCGGCCTCGTACCGCTTCCACGCGGCGACCTGCTTGTTGGCCTTCCAGAGCTTGAAGCCCGCGGTGTTCTCGGCGGCCGCGCGGGCGCGGATCTCGGCGCTCGCGGGGGCCTCGGTGATGGGCGGCAGCGCCAGCAGCGCCACCACGAGGGACAACAAGGGCACGGGGACCTCCGTTCGGCGGAGCTGGTTCAGCCACTGGCTGACCGCGCTCGCGAGGCTAGCAAGCCCGGCCGGGGGCGACCAGCGGCTTCAGTGTCAGCGGTCCGGGACCGTGGGGCTGGACGTACGACCAGCGGCGCCATAAACGTGTGCACATGGCGCTTTATTGTCCCCAATGTGGCCGCCGGTACTTCTCGGGCGCGACCACGTGCCTGGAGGAGGGCGCCGCCCTCGCCCCCGATCCCCGCTTGCAGCGCGCGTTCGGCGCCATCCGGCTGCAGCGCTTCGTCGGCGAGCACCGCCTCGGCAGCCTGTACCGGCAGGCGGGCGCGCCCGACGAGGACTTCCTGGTCTTCGAGGGGGACGCCATCGATCCCCGCGCCGACTTCGAGGCCTGCGTGGCCGAGCTGGAGAAGCTGCAGGGGGCCGACTTCACGCACATCGTGCGGGCGCTGGCGGTGGGGGAGCTGCAAGGGCTGCGCTTCCGGGTGACCCCGGGCCTGGAGGGGGAGCCCCTGGCCGCGGCCATCGAGGAGCTGGAGGGGCCGCTGCCGCTGCCCCGGGCCCTGGCCGTCATCGTGGGGGTGGCCGACGCGCTCGCCGAGGCCCACGGGCGCGGGGTGGTGCACGGGGCGCTGTCGCCCGAGGTGATCTGGCTGCAGGACGGGCCCGTGCTCGTCGAGGACTTCGGGGTGGCGCGCCTGCTGCGCCCGGAGCGCCTGGTGGGGCCGCCCGACGGGGATCCGCTCGAGCCCTCCGCGGCCGACGATGTGTGGGCGCTGGGCGCCGTGGCCTGGTGGGTGCTGACGGGCGGGCCGCCGCCGGCGGAGCGGGTGTCCCTCGCCACGCTGGATCCGACGCTGCCGCTGGCCGTCCGCGAGACGGTGGACGCCATGGTGGGGCCCCGCCCGGGGCGGCCGACGGCGGCGGCGGTGGCCGGCATGCTGCGGGGGGAGCGGGCCCTGCGCTCTCGCCTCACGGCGGAGGTCGTCGCCGCCCCGCCGCCCCGACGACGCCCGCCCCGCGCTCGCCCCTGCGCCCGCGGCGCCCGCGCGCGCCCGCGCCGGCCGCGGTGGCTCCCGCCCCGAGCCGACGCGGCCTCGCCCTCGGCGCCGCCCTCGCGCTGGCCGGGGTGCTGGCCCTCGTCCTCTGGCCCCGCGCCCCGGTGGCCCCGGCCGCCGACGCCGGGCCCCCTTGCCCCCGACGCGGGGGCGCCCCACGCCAGCGCCGGACGCGGCCCTCGCCACCACCGGCCGGGTGCTGCGCGTCGAGCCCGAGGGCGAGCTGCGCACGCTGGCCGCGGCCGTGGCCGAGGCGCGCCCGGGCGATCGCGTCATCGTGCCGGCCGGCGTCCACCCGGGCCCCATCGAGCTGGGCGTGCCCCTCATCCTGGAGGGGGAGCCGGGCGCCATCATCGACGGCGCCGACGAGAACGCCCTGCGCATCGCCGCCGACGCGGTGGTGCGGCGGGTGACGCTGCGCCGCACCGGGCTGCGCAACCGCTACGTCGTCCGCGTCCGGGCCGGCCACGCCCGCCTGGAGGACTGCACCATCATGGGGGCCGGCGGCGCCGCCGTGGGCGTCACCGACGAGGGCCGCCTGACGATCCAGGGCGGGCGCATCCAGGGCGGGCAGGCGGCGGGGCTGTTCGTCACGGATCTGGGCCAGGCCATCCTGGCCGACTGCGAGATCCAGGACGCCGGCCTGTCGGGCGTGGAGGTGGCGGGCCAGGGGCGCGTGCGGGCGCGCCGCTGCCAGATCCACGACAACGCCGGCGCGGGCGTCCTGGCGCGGGAGGCGGGGCACGTCGATCTGGATGGCGTCGAGGTTTTCTCCAATGACAACGCGGGGTTGTCCATCAAGGACAGCGCCTCGGGGCGCGTCGTGCGCAGCTTGTTCCGCGAGGGGCGCGCGTCGGGGCTCTTCGTCCGCAGCCGCGGCGAGGTGCGCGTGGAGGACAGCCGCTTCGTGCAGAACCGGCTGGCCGGGGTCGAGATCGGCGACCGCGCGACGCCCGTCCTGCGCCGCAACACCCTGAGCGGCGGGCTGGGGACGGGCATCTTCATCCACGACGACGCGAAGCCGCGCATCGAGGGCAACGTGCTGCAGGGGCAGGCCCTGGCCGCCATCGAGGTGACGACGCGCGCCGAGCCCGTCCTGCGGGGCAACCGCATCGAGGGCGGCGACGGGGGCGGCATCTTCCTGCACGATCAGGCCGGCGGGCTGGTGGAGGACAACGAGATCGTCGGCACGGCCCGGGCCAGCGTCCTGGTGCGCGACCCGGGCACGGCGCCGCGGGTCGTGCGCAACGTGCTGCGGGGCGGCGGGCAGAGCGGGCTGCACGTCCTGCAGGGGGCCGCGGGCACCTACACCGAGAACCGCATCACCGACCACCGCGGCCATGGCATCGAGGTGGTGGCCGCCGCCCCGAGCCTGGAGGGCAACACCGTCCGCGGCAACGCCGGCTATGGCGTCGCCTACTTCGAGGCCGCCGCGGGCCGCCTGGGCCACAACGCCCTGGAGGGCAACGCGGCGGGCACGCTGCGCCTCGAGGGCGCCGATCCGGCCCGGCTCGAGCGCGCGGACGGCCCCACGCCGTAGGGCCCGCGCGAAACGCGCTGGGAACGGCCGGGCCGCGCTGCTACCCTGCGCGCCCTCGAAGGAGGCTCGCATGAGCACCGAAGTGCGCAAGGTCCACTTTCTCTCCCTGGGCTGCCCGAAGAACCGCATCGACACCGAGACGATGCTGGCCAGCCTGCCCGGGGCCCGCTACACGATGACCCCGGAGGCCGACGAGGCCGACGTCGTGGTCGTCAACACCTGCGCCTTCGTGGAGTCGGCCAAGAAGGAGAGCGTCGACGCCATCCTCGACATGGCCCGCCTCAAGGAGAAGGGCCGCATCGGCCAGCTCGTGGTGACGGGCTGCCTGGCCCAGCGCTACCCCGACGAGCTGGCCCGCGAGCTGCCCGAGGTGGATCACTTCGTCGGCACGAACGACCTGGGCCTCGTCACCGAGATCCTGGACGGCCGCACCCAGTCCCGCGTGCTGGTGGGCAACCCCGACCGCCGCGACTTCGACTGGGAGGCCCCGCGCTACAACAGCGTCGAGGGCGGCCACTCCGCGTGGCTGAAGATCGCCGAGGGCTGCTCGAACACCTGCGCCTTCTGCATCATCCCCACCCTGCGCGGGCCGCAGCGCAGCCGCTCCATCGAGTCCATCCTGCGCGAGGCGCGGATGCTGGCGGCCCAGGGCGTGGTGGAGCTGAACCTGGTGGCCCAGGATCTCACGGCCTACGGCTACGACCTCACGCCGCGCCTGAACCTGACGGCCCTGCTGGAGCCGCTGGCCCAGGTCGACGGCATCCGCTGGATCCGCCTGCTGTACGCCTACCCGCGCAGCTTCCCCAAGGGTCTCGTGGACTTGATGGCCAGCGAGCCGCGCATCGTGCCGTACCTGGACATGCCCCTGCAGCACATCAGCGACCCCGTCCTGAAGCTGATGAAGCGGGGCAGCACCAGCGACACCATCCGCCGCCGGGTGGCCGAGCTGCGCGAGAAGGTGCCCGGCCTGGTGCTGCGCACGACGTTCATCTCCGGCTTCCCCGGCGAGACGGACGCCGACCACCGCCAGCTCGTCGACTTCGTGCAGGAGGCCCGCTTCGAGCGCCTGGGCGTCTTCGCCTACAGCCGCGAGGAGGGCACGCCGGCCCATGACCTGCCCAACCAGGTGTCGGCGGCCGTCAAGGCGCGCCGCCTCGACGAGATCATGTACGTCCAGCGCGACATCTCCCGGGCCCACAACGAGGCCCTGATGGACCGCGAGGTGGACGTGCTGGTGGAGCGCCCGAGCGCCGAGTCGGACCTGGTGATGGTGGGCCGCACCGCCCAGCAGGCCCCCGAGATCGACGGGGTGACCTACATCGGCCTGTCGGACGCCGTGCGGCCGGGCGCCATCGTGCGCGCCGTCGTCACCCAGGTGACCGACTACGATCTCGCCGTCGAGCCGCTCGAATAGCGCGCCCGCCGGGCCCACGTCACCGCGGCAAGCATGACCCCCGCCGCGGTCGCTGGTAGGCTGCGCCGACATGGACGCGCTCGACGCCCCCCGCAAGGTTCTGCGCATCACCGCTCGGCTCTACCAGCGGATCAGCGCGCAGATCATCCTGATCCTGGCGTTCCTGGGGCTCGTCTACTTCCTCGTCTACTTCCTGCTGAACTCCACGTTCGCGTCGCGGGTCTTCGATCAGCTCGTCAACAGCGAGTTCCGGGGGCGCATCGCGTGGGGCCGCCTGCAGTGGGGGCCGCTGCCCTGGCAGCTCAGCCTGTCGGATGTGGTGATGGCCGACTCCCAGGACCGGCCGGTGATCACCGCCCGCCGCATCCGGGTGGACGACCTGCACCTGGCCGAGCTCCTGCGCATGCGGGTGGCGGCGTCGCGCATCCTCATCGAGGATCCGGTGGTGCGGCTCGTGGCCCGCGCCCACCCCGAGGGCGTCGACGCGCTGGGCCAGCCGGTGCCCCTCATGAACATCTCCGAGATGTTCCTGCCGCCGCCCGGGGTGGTCGTGCTGGACGAGGGGGCCGCGCCCTCGGAGCTGCACCTCGACTTCCAGGACGTCGACATCACCAACGCCCGCTTCCTGCTGGACCTGCCCGACTTCTTCCTGGAGGTGCGGGGGGCAGACGTGGAGCAGGCGCGCTTCTACCTCAACACCCTCGACGCCGAGCGGTCGATGACGATGGGGGCGGCCCGGCTGGGGCTGCAGGAGGGCTACGTCCTCGTCCCCCGCGGCCCCCTGGTGGTGCCCGCCGTCGAGGCCGAGCCCGGCGACGTGATGCGCTTCAGCTTCGCCGACGGGGTGGCCCGCTTCTTCGACTGGCGGTTCAGCGCCTTCACGGTGGCGGGCTTCACCACCACCAGCCGGGGCGATCCCATCAGCGTCCGCGCCCTGGCCATGGACCTGTCGGGGCCCTCGCCCACGCTGCGGGCCGACGTGGACATAGAGGCCAAGGCCATCCAGAACCACCTGGAACCCTTGGGGATTTCCGGCATCGCCGGCCCCGCGACCGTGCGCGCCCGGGGGGAGGGCGAGCTCGACGCCTACGGCGCCCACGCCGAGGTCTCGGGGGCCGGGCTCGACGTCATGGGCCACGCCGTCGGCGCCTACCGGCTGGTGGCGGTGAAGGATCCCGACGACCGGATGGTGGTGGAGTCGCTGACGGCGGAGGCCCTGGCGGGCCGCGTCGAGCTGAGCGCCGACTTCGACCTGCCCACCGGGGACGCCGTGGCGGTGGTGGATCTGCTGGCCGTGGATCCGAGCCTGCTGCCCGAGGTCGCCCAGGATCGGGCCGTGGCCAGCCTGGCGCAGGGGCCGCTGACGGCCCGCGTGCGGGTGCACGGGGCGAGCCTGCTGGACGACGACCGGCGCATCTCGGCCACCCTCGACCTGACCCACCGCCGCACCGGCCGGGAGCTGCCGGGCCTGGCGCGCCTGGCCGAGCTGGATCTCATCGCCTCCCTGGAGGGGGGGCAGGTGGTGCTGCACCACCTCCGCGCCGACGCGGGCGACAACCGCGTCGCGCTGCGGGGGGCGCTCGATCTGCCGACGCTGCAGGCCCAGGCCAGCGGCCGGGTGGACGTCGCGCGGCTGGCCGAGCTGGGGGCGGCGCTGGGGGTGCCGCTGGTGGGGGCGGTCTCCGCCACCTTCGAGGCGGGCGGCACCGTCAAGTCGCCCTCGGTGGGGGTGAAGGTGGTGGGCACCGGCCTGCGCTACGCCGACTACCCGGCCGCCGACGTGGTGACGGACCTGCGCTACACCGGCAAGGCCGTCCAGGTGGGCCGCCTCGACGTCACGACGGACGTGGGCAGCGTGTCCGCCGCGGGCAAGGTGGCCCTCGGGCGCGTGCCCACCTTCGATCTGCAGGTGCGGCTCAAGGAGCTGGATCTCACCGCCGTGCCCCTGGCCCTCGACATCTCGGGGCAGGTGGACACGCCCACGCCCATCACCATCACGGGGCCGCTGTCGGCGCCGCAGATCGCCGGGGCGGTGGCGGTGACGCGCCCGCGCTACGGGCGGCTCTTGCTGGACGGGGTGACGGTGGCGGGCGCGTGGGCCGGCAAGACGGCCACCCTCGATCGGCTGGAGGTCCGCGGCCAGGGGGCGACGTGGGTGGAGGCCAGCGGCTCCATCGACCTGCGGCGCCTGGCCTACACGGGCACGCTGGACGTGCGGCAGGTGCCGCTGGCCCTGGCCGACGCCTTCGCGCCCTCGCCGACCGGCGTCGCGGGCCGCCTCACGGTGCACCTGGAGGGGGAGGGCACCGTGGCCGCCCCGCAGGCGGCGGGCTCCATCGCCATCGAGCAGCTGGCGGTGGGCGAGCTGAAGCTGGCGGACTCCCTGCTGACGGTGCAGGCGGAGGGCGACCAGGTCACCCTCGGCGGCAAGCTGCTCGGGGCCTTCGACATCGCCGCCCACACCGGCCTGGGCCCGGGCCAGGCGGGCGAGGCCACCGTCAGCTTCCAGCGCATCGATCCCAAGGTGCTGCTGGCCATCGACGACGAGAGCTGGTCGGCCAAGGCCTCCGGCGAGGTGAAGGCGGCGTTCCGGGCCTTCGACGGGGCCCTCGACGCGGTGGTGGTCAACATCAGCGAGCTGGGCGGGTCGTGGCGGCTGTACGACGCCCAGGGGCAGATCGTGCAGACGCCGGGCCTGACGTGCCCCACCTGCCCGACGCTGATGGCCGCGGCGGCGCGGCCCATCCGCCTGAGCTTCCGCCACGGGGTCATCACGGTCGACGACTTCAACATCGCCGTGAACCGGCAGATCATCGGCCTCGCCGGCACGGTGGGGGTGGACGGCACGGTGGACCTGGCCGTCGGCGGGCGCTTCGATCTGGCCCTCGGCCGGCCCTTCCTGCAGTCGGTCTTCACCGATGTGCAGGGCAGCGCCGAGCTGCAGGTGGGCGTCATCGGGCCCCTCACCGCCCCGCAGGCGACGGGCTGGGTTCGCCTGGAGCGGCTGGAGCTGGCGCCGCGCTCGCCCGTAATCGCCAATGATCTCCGGCTCATCCAGCCGGTCGAGTTCAAGATCGGCCTCCCGGACGGGGTGCGCACGGCCGAGGGCGACGGGGCCATCCTCGTCAGCATCCCCCGCGAGACGCGCCCCACGCCGGATCGCCCGGCGGCCCCCAACGCCTTCCTGCTGCGCCGCGACGAGTCGACGGTGGCCATCAAGCGCGTCGAGGTGCTGCTGGAGAAGTTCGCCCTGGAGCGGCTGGCCGTGGCCATCGACGCCAACGACCTGGTCTTGAACATCCCCAAGGTCGTGCGCGGCCAGGCGACGCTGCGCGACCTGACGGTGGAGCTCTTCCAGCACCGCCGGCGCCGCCGGCCCCCCGAGACGCGCCTGAAGGTCGGCGGCGAGGTGGAGATCCAGCGGCTCGAGTACGTGGCCGACATCAGCCCGCCGGGTGCCATCAACCAGGAGGTGGCCGACAACATCGCCGGCCGGACGCGGGCGCGCACCGTCAGCGCCTTCGAGCGCGTGCCGCTGCTCAAGCGCCTCATGCTCGACCTGCACGTCTTCGGGAAGGACGAGATCTACGTGCGCAGCGACGTGGCGGTGGCGACCATCGACATGGAGCTGAAGATGGACGTCACCGCCCGCGGCTTCCTGGTGGGCACCGACGACGACGCCGCCGACGAGCAGCTCACCCTGGACGGCCAGGTGGACATCCTCGACGACTCGCGCATCGTCTACCAGCGCCGGCCCTTCGACGTGACGTCCGGGCAGGTGAACTTCGGCAACAGCAGCAACAGCAACTTCATGACGGCCGAGCTCATCGCCACCCACACCTTCCGCCTGCGCACCGACGAGGGCGGCGGCGCCAGCTCCTTCGAGCTGGGCGGCGGCGGCGACGTGCGCGAGGAGGAGGTCACGCTGAAGGTGAGCGCGGCCATGTCCACCCGCGACAGCGAGCTGCGCATCAAGCCGGAGCTCTCCAGCAGCGGCGGGGCCAGCCAGATCGAGGTGCTCACGCTGCTGCTCACCGGCCGCCTGCCCTCGGACCTGACGGGGGCCGCGGGGGCCCAGCCCGCCACGGAGGCCCTGCTGGGGCCGGTGCTGAACCTCATCGAGCAGCCCCTGGAGGAGACGCTCGACCTGGATCTGAGCCTGACGGCGGCCACGACGGGGACGCTCTTCGTCGACGTCGACAAGGTGCTCTCGCGGCGACTGCGCCTGTACTCGCGCACGCCCGTGGGCAACGAGTCGGCCACGAACCCGCAGACGTTCGGCCTGGAGTACCGCATCAACAACCTGGCCACGGGCGAGCTGACCACCGAGCAGCTCGGCAGCAACAACGCCACCAGCGGCCGCCTGCGCCTGCGCCTGGAGCTCGACTGATGGGGCGGGCCCTCCTCGCGCTCCTGCTGCTGCTGGGGGTGGCCTGGGCCCAGCCCGAGGTGCCCGACGGCGGCGTCTTCGTGCCGGCGACGGAGGACGAGGAGGCCGACGCCGGGCCGCCGGACGAGGCCCCGGCCGAGGGCGAGGCGGTGCCCGAGGACGGCGAGGCCGCCCCGGAGGCGGGCGCTGCCCCCGACGAAGGCGGTGAGTCAGGCCAGCGCCGCCGTGGCCGCCGTGGGGGCCGCGACCGGGGCGGCGAGGGCGCCTCCCGCCGCGACCCGCGCCTGGAGGCCATCGTCGAGCAGTTCCGCCCGCTCCAGGGCCGCCCCGTCCTGGGCGTCTCCATCACCTGCGACTTCGCCGAGTGCGCCGCCCCCGAGCGCAACACCGTGCTGCGCCAGATCACCCGCCTCGACCGCGGCACCCCCCTGCGCCCGGAGGACGTCGCCGACGCCTGGCTGCGCCTCGTCAGCACGGGCCTCTTCCGCGACCTGCGCGTCGACGCCGCCCCCCGCGGGGCCCAGGTGGAGGTGCGCTTCACCGGCGTCTGGGCGGTGGTCATCACCGATCTGCGCATCGAGTACGACCGCCTGCAGAGCCGGCTCTACCCCCAGCAGTTCCGCAGCGAGATCCGAAAACGCCTTTCGTTTCGGAAGGGTAGCTCGTTTCCGCCGCTCCAGGCCGACGGCCGCTTCTCCCCCGCGGACCAGGCCGAGATCGACGACCAGCGCGCGCGCATCGCCGACCTGTACGAGCGCCAGGGGTACGAGGGCACGGAGGTGGAGTTCCTGCCCGAGTACCACGGCGAGAACCGCAAGTTCGTGGAGCTGGTGGTGCGCGTCCACGAGGGCCGGCAGCCCGAGATCGGCCAGGTGCTGGTGCAGGGCAACCAGGCGTTCTCCTACAGCCGCATCCTGGCGGCCCTGAGCACCGGCGAGCGCGTCGACTTCTGGCGCGACCTCTTCGGCGCCTTCGGCCTGGGTCGCTACGCCCAGCGCCAGTTCCGCGAGGAGCTCAAGGGCGTCGAGGCCCTGTACCGCAGCCAGGGCTACGTGGCGGCGCGCGTCCGCCTCGAGGGCACCGTGCAGCGGCGCGACGGCAAGGTCTTCCCGCTGGTGCGCGTGCGCGAAGGGCCCCGCGTCACCGCCAGCTTCGAGGGCAACGAGAGCCTCGACGACGAGGAGCTGGCCGCCGTGCTCACCTTCGAGGGCACCGGCGCCTACGACGAGACGGAGATCGCCTCCAGCATCGAGGCCATCAAGGACCTCTACCAGGAGATCGCCCGCTACTACGTGGAGGTGGAGGCGTCGGCCGAGCGCACCCCCACGGACGGCGTGCACGTGCGCTTCCAGATCGACGAGGGCCCCCGGGTGTACGTGCGCGCCATCGAGCTGGTGGGCTCGAAGGCCATCCCGCTGGAGGAGCTGCTCGCCGCCATGGAGACGAAGGGCGTCGCCCCCGACGGGGTGATCAACACCTTCGTCGCCAGCAGTGGCGTGCTGCAGGACGCCCGCGTCATCAATGATCTCCTGGCCTTGCGCAACCTGTACTACGACCAGGGCTTCCTCGGCGTGCGCTTCCGCTGCGCCGATCCGCGCCTCGACGTGGCCACCTGGACGGCCCGCCGCCTCCAGGAGATCCGCCCCTCCGACGACTTCGGCCCCGCCATGGATCCGAGCTGGTTCGCCGGGCGCTTCGACGTCTGGTCCGAGGATCCCATCCGCAACCGGTGCTTCCTGGTGGAGTCGGACGCCGACCCCCGCCTGGTGACGCTGCACATGGAGCTGTCGGAGGGGCCGCGCACGACGGTGGATCGGGTGGCCATCGACGCCCTCCTCGCCGGCATGGACGCCGAGATGCGCGACGAGGCCTTCGCCCTGCTCCAGACGCTCGGCCTGGTGGACGACGTGCGCCGGCCCATCAAGGGCGCGGGCCTCAACCCCAAGAAAATTCAGGCGATTCGCAGCTTCGTCCTGCGCTACTTCCACCGCGAGGGCTACCTGCAGGCCGAGATCACCCCCCTGTGCTTCAGCGAGTCGGGCAGCGCCCGCAGCCACGCCGACTGCACGACGGGCCGCCTCTACGGCGCCCACATCGACCGGCTGCAGTTCGACATCACCCCCGGCCCCCGCAGCGAGGTGGACGGGGTGCTGCTGCGCGGGAACCTGCTGACGAAGCCCGCCATCATCGAGCACGAGCTGCTGCTCTCCGACCGCGGCGCCCTGGGCACCGACGCCCTCTTCCGCAGCCAGGCCAACCTGCGCTCCCTCGGCGTCTTCGACTCGGTGAGCGTCACCCCCATCGGCCGCACCGAGAACAGCACCCGGTACGCCCACGCCAACCCGACCACCGTGAACGTCGTGGTGGAGGAGGGGCGCTACCAGATCATCGACACCGTGCTCGGCCTCCAGATCGCCTCCACCCCCCTGTCGGCGGATGAGCTGCCCGTGCTCTACACGGCCGGCATCAGCGCCCGCGACCGCAACCTGCTCGGCCGCGCGGTGGAGGGCGGCGTCGGCTTCACCCACGCCAACCGCATCGACACCCCCCAGGACGTGAGCGGCGACGACGCGAGCTGGGAGGTGGGCCTCTTCTTCAAGGATCGCCGCCTCTTCGGCACCCGCCTCGACCTCACCGTCGAGATCCCCTTCGAGCAGGGGCAGACGGCCCAGCGCGACGCCTACCAGCAGGTGTTCTCGGCCAAGACCGTGGTGGGCTACGACTTCTACAACCTGTCCTACCCGGCCGAGTGGGGCCGCGGCATGCGCACCACCTGGACGCTCGAGTTCCACCGCGAGCGCCGCCGGCCCCTCACCCGCGCCAGCGAGCGGCCGCCCTACGACGACTTCGACAACTTCCTGAGCCTCGCCCCGGCCCTCACCTGGGAGCGGCGCGACAACTCCCTGCACCCGACCCGCGGCTGGTTCGCGAGCCTGGCCACCGAGGCCGTGTCCAGCGACTTCGGCATCGATCCCGACGTGTCCTTCAAGGCCACGCTCATCGGCCAGACGGTGCACTCGTTCTTCGAGCGCCGGCTCATCATCGCGCCCACCCTGCGCGTCGGCGGCGTGATCACCGACCGCCGCGAGGCCGATCTGCCCGGCGACTTCCTCTACAAGGCCGGCGGCGACAGCGTGGCGCTGCCGGTGCGCGGCTACGCCGACGCCTCCATCGAGGCCTGCCGCGCCCGCGACATCGACCCGTTCTGCGTCGACGTCTTCGATCCTGAGGATGAGGATCGCGAGCTGCCCTTCACCGTGGGGGGCCGCGCGATGGTGTCGGGCAGCCTGGAGCTGCGCTGGCCGACGTTCCTGCTGGACGACTTCTGGTTCGCCGCCTTCGTCGACGTGGGCGCCGTCGCCATCCAGTGGGATCGCATCACCGACGACGACATCTTCCCCAGCGTGGGCGGGGGCTTGCGCTGGCTCGTCACCGGCCAGATCCCCCTGCGCCTGGACGTGGGGGTGCCCCTGCGGGCCACCGCTTTCAGCCCCCAGGAGCCCCGCCTGCACCTCAACATCTTCTACACACTGTGAGCGAAACCCCTGGTACAGTGGTCTCCCCGAGCCCGGCCCCGAGGATGAAATTGCTCTTCGAACGCACTGAAGCCCGGTCATCCGCTCGCGAAATGCCCCGCCTCGCCGTCTCCGTGGCCGCCCTGGTCGGCTGGGCGGGCGCCGCCTTCGCGGGCCCCGTGCCGCCCGCCGCCGCCCCGGCCCCCGGCGTCCTCATCGCCCAGGTGGACGACTCCGACCTCAAGGACGAGGAGACGCTCAACGAGCTGATGGTCGAGGAGTACGACAAGGACGCCTGGTCGATGGGCAGCGCCATCGGCCTCAGCCTCATCCCGGGCGCGGGCTACGGCCTGGTGTACGCCGAGAAGAAGGCTCAGTCCGTCGTGCCCTTCCTGGTCTCGGCCGTCGGGTACGGCCTCGGCGCGGCCTACCTGCTCGGCGTCTTCGACGAGACGTCCAAGCAGGTCTGCCTGCACGTCCGCGACGGCAAGGTGCCCCTCGACGAGTGCGAGATCGGCGGCCGCGCGGGCGACAACCAGCAGATCGACGGCCGCTCCGAGGACATGAACACGCCGTACTTCGCCACCAAGGCGGACTACACCCGCGGCGTGCAGGGCGAGGACTTCGACGGCAAGGACACCGGCGTCCTCATCCTGGGGGCCACCTACGCGGCCACCACCATCCTGGGCGCCGTCTGGGCGGCCATGACCGTGGCCGACCACAACGACCGCCTCAAGAAGGACATCGAGTCCACCGCCCAGGCCCCGAGCCCGACGTTCCGGCCGGTCATCGGCGGCGATCGCTCCGGCGGCCTCATGGGCTTCGCCGTCGACTTCTGAGCTCGCCCGAAATCCTGATGATTTTCGTGAGGTTCGGCCGGTCAGGCCGCCTCGATCAGAGCTGATCGAGGGGGATGGCGTCGTCCACCAGCAGGTTGGGGATGTCGTCCTGCACGGCGTAGAGCACCTTGCGATCGGGGCGCACCAGGCCGCCATCGATGGCGCCCTTCACCGGGGCGCCGCGCCGGTTCTTGAGCTGCCCGGCCGTGATGGCGGCGTTCACCTTCGCCACCAGCTCCGCGTCGGCGAGGCTGAGCTTCTCGCGCGTCTCGGGGCAGACCAGCAGGTCGAGCAGTCCTTCGTCGATGGCCATCGGGCGCCTCCTCGGTTCAAGGCCCGCCAGGATGCGGCGCGCCGCGAGGCGTTGCAAGAGGCGGCCGCCACGGGACGCTTGATTTCCGGCCGTGAACGACCATCATGCGCGCGTCTGGTCCCCCCCGGGGGGGCGCCCAGGCTGCGCTCGCGGGTCCGTCCGCCACCCGCTGCGGGTCGTCATGAGCCTCATCCCTGCGCACCTCCGCCTCGCGGGCGCGCTGCGCGACACGCTCCGCGAAGGCTACACCGGCAAGCTCCTCCGCGCTGACCTCCTGGCCGGCCTCGTGGTCGGCCTCGTGGCCATCCCCCTGTCCATGGCCCTGGCCATCGCTTGCGGCATGCCCCCCCAGCACGGCCTGGCCACCGCGATCGTCGCCGGCGGCAGCATCGCCCTCCTCGGCGGCTCGCGCTTGCAGGTGTCGGGGCCCACGGCGGCCTTCGTCGTCGTGCTGGCGCCGGTGGTCAAGGCCCACGGCCCCGGCGGCCTGCTGCTGGCCACCCTCATGGCGGGGGCCGTCCTCGTCGTGATGGCCCTCGGGGGCATGGGCCGCCTCATCCGCTACATCCCGTACCCGGTCACCGTCGGCTTCACCGCCGGGATCGGCCTCGTCATCGGCGGCCTGCAGGCGCAGGAGCTGGCCAGCAGCCTGCCCAGCGTCGTCGTCGGCCTGCTCACCCTGGCCATCCTCATCGTCTGGCCGCGGCTGCTGCGCCGCGTGCCGGCGCCCCTCGTCGCCCTCACCATCGGCAGCCTCATCGCGGCGGGCCTCGCGGCGTGGTACCCGGCCTGGACGGTCGACACCATCGGCACCCGCTTCGCCAGCCAGGGGGGCATCCCCGCCGGCCCCCCCGGCTTCCACCTGCCCTGGCTCTTCCCCGGCGCCGACGGCCAGCCCCTGGTGGTCGACCTGGCCCTCCTGCGCGCCCTCATCGGGCCGGCCTTCGCCATCGCCATGCTCGGCGCCATCGAGTCGCTCCTGTCGGCCGTGGTGGCCGATGGGCTCGCCGGCACCCGCCACGACCCCGACGGCGAGCTGCTGGGCCAGGGCATCGGCAACCTGCTCGCGCCCTTCTTCGGCGGCTTCGCGGCCACCGGCGCCATCGCCCGCACGGCCACCAACATCCGCGCGGGGGCGCGCAGCCCCGTGGCCGCCGTCACCCACGCCCTCTTCGTCCTGCTGGCCATCGTCACGCTGGCCCCGGTCCTCAACTACCTGCCCATGCCCTCCCTGGCGGCGGTGCTGCTCATGACCGCCTGGAACATGTCCGAGCTGCCCCACGCGCTGCACACCCTGCGGCGGGCGCCCCGGGCCGACAGCGTGGTGCTCCTCACCTGCCTCGTGCTCACCGTGGCCGGCGACATGGTCATCGCCGTCGCGACGGGCGTGGTGCTGGCCTCCCTGCTCTTCATGCGCCGCATGGCCGAGGTCACCGACTTCCGCCTCATCACCCCCCAGGCCGACGAGCGCGTCGCCACCATCGGCATGCCCGAGGGGGTGCTCGTCTACGCCATCGCCGGCCCCCTCTTCTTCGGCGCCGCCCAGCGCGCGATGCAGCAGCTCGATGTCATCGGCGGCCGCTACTGGGCCGTGGTGCTCGACCTCGCCGAGGTCCCGGCCATCGATGGCACCGCCCTCGCCAACCTGGAGTCGGCCGTCAGCCGCCTGGCCCGGGGGACGACGCTGGTGGTGCTCAGCGGCGCCCGCCCCCAGGTGGCCGCCGCCCTCGACCGCCACGGCCTCGCGCGCCGCTGGGGCCACGTCGCCGTCTGCGGCTCCCTCGACGAGGCCGCCGCCCTCCTCCAGGACTGCACCTGACCGCCGCCGCGAGAATCCTTCGCGCCGGGTGAATGGACGGCGTACCCTCGACGTCGCGCGCGCCGCGCCACCGCCGTGGCGCGCTGATCCGCCGAGGAGGACCACCCCATGCTCGCGCGCACGCTCCCTGTGCTGCTCTGCCTTGCGGCCTCGCCCGCCCTCGCCGACGTCGGCTCCACCGACACCGGCCTCGCCACCCAGGCCGCCCCGCCCCTGCAGATCCAGGACGCCGGCATCACCCGCGTGACGGGCACCTCCGTCGAGCTGGGCCTGGGCCTCTACACCCAGGGCGAGCGCAGCCGGCACCCCGTCGAGGTGTGGTTCGTCGAGGGCAACCAGCGCACGAAGCTCTGGGCCGGGCAGGGGACGTTCGCCGCGACCCGCGGCGGCTTCCGCCACGCCGTCACGGTCGATCTGCGCGGCCGCGACCTGCGCCGTGGCCGCATCGAGGTGGTGGCCCCGGAGTGCGCGACCGCCGCCTGCAAGAAGCGCGTGGCCCTCAGCGGGGGCGGCGCCAACCTGAAGTTCGACGGCGTCGACGAGATCGAGCGCATCGGCAGCGAGAGCCGCCTGACGCTGCAGGTCGCCAACTCCGGCAGCGCCACCAGCGGCCCGTGCAAGCTGCAGGTGAAGGTCGGCAACCGCCGCATCGCCACCGTCACGGTGCCGGCCATCGCCGCGGGCCGCCGCCAGCCGCTCACCTTCAAGTACCCGAGCAACCTGGGCGGCCAGCGCTACCGCGCCGATCTCGTCTGCCGCGACCTGGTGCCGGCCGACAACGACAAGGAAGGCCGCCTGCGCTGACGGCCCTACGGCCGGCCGGTCGCCCGCACGAACAGGGCGTCCATCCGGCTGGCCCACCGATCCCGCGCCGCCTCGTCGGGGGCCTCGGGGAACCGCTTCGCCCAGGCCGAGATGGCCGGCATCCACGCCAGCACTGCCAGCATGCGCGCCCCCAGCCGCGGCGTCTTCAGGATCCCCCGCGCCAGCCTGGGTAGATCCTGCAGCGGCACCTCGGGCAGCCGCTGGTCCAGGGCGGCCCGCGTCCCCGCCGGCGTGAGCAGGCCGCTCGCCAGCAGCGCCGCCGTCTCCTCCGGGGCCAGCGACTGCGACAGGCGGCGGAAGAGGTCGTAGCTGGCCATCAGCCCACCCCACGTCCGGTGGAACTGCGCCCCGTAGGCCCAGACCACCGCCCGCGCCCCCGGATCGGCCGCCCCGGCCGTCGCGTCGGCCAGCAGGCGGGCCGCGATGAGGCCGATGCCGATGCCGCTGCCATGGGCCGGGAAGACCTGGCAGGCCGCGTCGCCCAGCAGCGCCAGCCCCGGGTGCGTGAGGTGCGCGTAGGGCCGGCGGATGGGGATGGCCCCCTGGCCGCCGAAGATCCGCTCGCCGATCCACGGCAGATCTTCCAGGAGTTCCGCGAGGATACGCGGCCCGTCCCGGTTGCCCTCGGCGGGGACGGAGCCGGTCAGCAGCTCCACCTCGTCGCCGTCCACGTCCACCATCACGTTGCCGATGGAGTAGCCGCCGGCGACGCCCGTGCGGGAGAGCGTCTCCAGCGGGCGGGCCCCCTGGCGGGCGAGCCACTGCGCCGCGGCGGAGGCGTCGGCCAGGTGGAAGACGGCCTGGGCGGCCGAGCAGACGTCGGCCCCCGGGACCTTGGGGCAGGCGTCGGCCAGGGCGGGCACGCGCCGCCGCAGCACCCCCTTCATGCCCGCCGCGTCGACGAACAGGTGGGCCTCGATGGCCAGCGGGCCGTCGGGCCCGGCCACGTCCAGCCGCCGCGGGCGGCCCCGGCCATCCAGCGCCAGATCCACGACGCGGTGGCCCGGCAGGCCGACGGCCCCCGCCGCGAAGGCGTCCGCTCGCAGGCGCTCGCCCAGCAGCCGCATGTCGATGGGCTGGGCGGGGGAGGGATCCACCGTCTGCCGGCGGGTGCCGGCGGCGTCGAGCATCACGAACGGGCCCGCCGGGCGGCGCTCGGGAGCCTGGGGGCGCGGCACGCCGGCGGCGTCGAACATCCAGTCGGGCACCCCGTTGACCCAGCGCGCGCCGGCGTCATCGAAGGGGCGGGCGTCGATGAGGGCGACGCGGCGCCCGGCCTGGGCGAAGGCCCGGGCGGCCGCGCTGCCGGCGACCCCGGCGCCGACGATGGCGACGTCGTAGCCGCTCATGGGCGCGGGGGGTTCTCGACGCAGTGGGTGCCCGCCCCGGGCTGGGGCAGACAGTTCTCCGGGAACCGCTCGCCAGGGCAGTCGGCGTCAACACGGCAGGGATCACCGGGGTAGTAGCAGCCGAAGCCCGCGTTCCCGCAGCGCGAGAAGAAGGGCAGGCAGGCGCCCTCGGCCCCGGCCTGGCAGTCGGCGTCGACGAGGCACTGCGCCGGGACGCAGGCGCTCACCACGAAGCCCTGCACGCCGGCCGGCATGCAGGTCTGACCGCCGCCGCAGTCCTCGTGGGCCTGGCAGGCGTCGTCCCGGCAGTCGTTGAACTGCGGCGGGGCGGCGCCGCCGCAGTAGGCGCCCTGGGCGTCGTGGGCGCCCGCCAGGCAGACGGCCGCGCCGACGACCGGCTGGGCGCAGTCGGCGTCATCGCAGCAGCCCGGCTCGCCGCCATCGAAGCAGTCGTTGCGCTGGGGCTCCGGGCGGGGGCCGATGCAGGTGCAGGGCGCGCCGGCGATCATGGGCACGGGCCCACAGGTCCCGCCGGGGCAGTCCGCGTCGTCCGCGCAGGTCGAGCGGGGGTGATCGCACGCGCCCACGCCGCCACCGGCGCCGCCCGTGCCGCCACCCGCGCCGCCGACGCCGCCGACGCCGCCGCTGCCGCCCGCGCCTCCGGTGCCGCCGCCGTCGCCGCCCGAGCCGCCGATGCCGCCCGAGCCGCCGATGCCGCCCGAGCCGCCGACGCCGCCCGAGCCGCCGATGCCGCCCGCGCCGCCGATGCCGCCCGCCCCGCCAGCGCCGCCTGCGCCGCCGACGCCGCCAGCCCCGCCGACGCCGCCCGCCACCAACGCCACCAGCGCCGCCCGCGCCGCCCTGGCCGCCGACGCCGCCCGCGCCGCCCGCGCCGCCGCCTTCACCACCAGCGCCGCCGCCTTCGCCGCCCGCGCCGCCGCCTTCGCCGCCCGCGCCGCCGCCCTCGCCGCCGACGCCGCCGGCGCCAGCCAAACCGTCCAGGCCGCCGCCGGCGCCCCCGGCCCCGCCGCTGCCGCCGTCGTCACACCCCAACACGGCCACCAGGGCCACCGCCACCAGGCTCTTGCTGTACATGCGTACCTCCCGCCCGCATCCTGCGGGGCCCCACCGGGTCGGTGCAACGGCCTTGCTCCCGGCGGCCGCCCGCGCTTTGATCGGCCATGCGCTGGTACGACCACCCCGGCTACGTCTACGGCCGCCGCATCATCGGCCTCCCCCGCGAGATCCACGGCTTCACCCGGGATCGGTCGGCGAAGATCCGCCGCCTGCTGCGGGCCCAGGGCCTCGCCCGGCAGGCGGTGGTGCCCACCCCGGTGACGGAGGAGGCCCTGCGCGCCGTGCACACCCCCGAGGTGGTGGCCGGCCTGCGCGACCGCTTCGCCCTCGCCGAGGCCATCGAGCTGCCCTGGCTCACGGCGCTGCCGACGGCCCTGGTCCGCCCCCTCGTCGTGCACCCCCAGCTCCGGGCGGCCGGCGGCACCGTCGAGGCCCTCGCCCACGCCGCCGACGGGGGCTGGGCCATCAACCTCTCCGGCGGCTTCCACCACGCCCGGCCCGACAAGTCCCACGGCTTCTGCCTGATCAACGACGTGGCGCTGGCCGTGGACGCGCTCCGCAAGTCGGGGAAAAGAAAGAAGATCCTGGTCCTCGACTTCGATCTGCACCAGGGCGATGGCAACGCGGCGGCCTTCGCCGACGACCCCGAGGTCTTCACCGCCTCCATCCATGAGGACGCCGTCTTCCCGCACCCGAAGCTGCACTCCGACTGGGACATGCCCCTGGCGTCGGGCATCGGCGACCAGGTCTGCCTGCGCCACATCGACCGGATGCTGGCCGGCCTGCCCGAGCGCTTCGCGCCGGACGTCGTGGTCTACATCGCGGGGACGGACCCCCTGGAGGCCGACCCGCTCGGCAGCCTGCGCATGACCGTCGAGGGCATCGTCGAGCGCGACCGCCGCGTGGCCCGCTACGCCCGCGGCATCGGCGCTGGCCTGGTGATGCTGCCCGCGGGGGGCTACTCCGCCGCCAGCCCCGCGGCCGCGGCGGCGGGCATGGCGGCGGTAGCGGGCGAGGCGCCCCCGTGACGCCGGGCTACTTCGCCTGGGCCGTGGCCCACCCGCGCCGCGTCCTGGCCGCCGCCGCTGCCCTGACCCTCGTGGCCCTCCTCGGCCTGCTGCACCTGCCCGTCCGCACGGCCCGCGAGGCGCTCATGCCCCGCGACGCCCCGGCGATGCAGCGCCTCGACGCCTTCCTGGCCGACTTCGGGGCCGGCGCCGACCTCATCGTCGTGCTGGAGGGGGACGATCCGGGCGACTTCTCCGCGGCCCTGACCGCCCGGCTCGCCGCGCTGCCCGCCGTCGGCCTCGCCTTCGACCGCGTGGACCCCGCCGACGTGGTGGAGCGCGCGTGGCTGCTCATGCCGCCCGCCGCTCTGGCCGAGCTGGCCGCCCAGCCCGTGGCCGCTGGCCCCGCCGACTTCCCGGCCGCCATCGCCGCCGCCCGCGCCGGCCTCGACGACCTGCCCACGGACGCCGATCCGGCCCTCGCCGAGCGCGGCCTGCGCGCCCTCGCCGGCTTCCTGGGGGAGTGGCGCCGCTACCTGGAGGCCCCCGACGTCCCGGCCCACCCCGACCTGGCCCCGGCCCTCGCCCCCGTCGGCGCCGAGGCCCTGGCGGACGGCCGCTTCCGGTCGCGGGATGGGCGCCTGGGATTCATCTTCGTGCGCCCCGCCGATCCCTCGGGCGAGTTCGCCGTCCTCGATCCGGTCATCGCCGCCGTCCGCGCCGAGGCCGCCGCCCTGCGCGCCACCTGGGCCGGGCCCGCCCCCACCGTCGGCCTCGCCGGCCTCCCGGCGGTGGCCCATGAGGAGTTCACGGCCGTCCGCGACGATCTGCAGCTCATCGTGGCCACCTCCGCCGGCTTCATCCTGCTGCTGGTCCTGGGCTGGCTGCGCTCCTGGCGCCGCGCCGTCGCCCTCTTCGTGCCCATGGGGCTGGGCGTCGTGTGGAACCTGGGCCTGGCGGCGCTGCTGGTGGGGCACCTCACCATCCTGACGTCGAGCTTCACGGCCATCCTCTTCGGCCTCGGCGTCGACTACGGCATCTTCCTGAGCGCCCAGATCCTGGCGGCCCAGGGCAGCGGCCGCACCGCGGCGCCGGCCATCGTCGCGGGCGCCCGCGCCGCCGTCCGCCCGCTCGTCGTGGCCGGCGGCGCCACCGCCCTCATCTTCGGCACCCTCGCCACCTCCGACTTCCAGGGCTTCGCCGAGCTGGGCCTCGTGGCCGCCACCGGGGTGCTGCTGGTGGTCGCCGCCACGCTGCTCGTCCAGCCCGCGCTCCTGGCCTTGCTGCCGCTGAAGGTGGCGGAAAAGAAAGAGAAATCCCCGGCGGCGTCCGCGCCTCGCCGGCGCGCCCCCGCGGCCCTCGTCCTGGGCGTGGCCCTCGCCGGCGCCGCCGCCTCCCTCGCCGCCGGGCCCGTCCCCTTCGACCACGACGTGCTCGCCTTGCTGCCCGCCGACTCGGAGGCCGTCCGCCTGCAGCGGCGCATGAGCGCCGAGAGCGACTTCCAGGCCGAGGTCGTGCTGCTGACGGCGCCCGACGTCGCCGCCGCCCGGGCCCTGGCGGCGCGGGTCGGCGCGCTGCCCGGCATCGCCCGCGTGCAGAGCATCGACCCGTTCTTCCCGCCCGACGCGGCCGACCGCGTGGCGGCGGCGCAGCAGGTGGGCGCCCGCGCCGCCGCGCTGCTGCCCCGGCTCGCCACCGCCTCGGCCCGGGTCGACGCCCCCACCCTCGAGGCCCTGCGCGGCCTGCTGGCCGACGCCGCCGACGCCCTCGACACCGCCCAGGAGCAGGCCTTCTCGGCCGGCCGCTCCACCCTCGTCGCCGCCATCGAGGCCCTGCCCCTCGCGGCCCTGCGCGCCGCCCTCGCCCGGCCTGACGCGGGCGCCCGCACCGAGGCCCTGGCCACCGCCCTCCTGGCCCGCGTCCGCGAGGCCGCCGCGCGCGTGGCCCGCTGGCAGGCGGCCCGGCCGCCCACGCCGGCCGACCTGCCGCCGGCCCTGCAGAGCCGCTTCTTCGGCCGCAGCGGCGCCGTCGCCGTCTACGCCTGGCCCCGGGAGAGCGTCTACGACCCCGACGCCCTCGGCCGGCTCAACGCCGAGGTGCTGGCCGCCGCCCCGAGCGCCACGGGCTTCCCCATCACGCACCACGTCTTCGCCGCGCAGGTCGTGGCGGCCTACCGCGAGGGCACCCTGCTGGCGGCCGGCGCGGCGCTCCTCTTCCTCATCGTCGCCCTGCGCCGACCCGGCCCCATCGTCCTCGCCGCCCTGCCCCTGGCGCTCGGCGGCGTCTGGATGAACGGCCTGCTGCACCTGCTGGGCGAGTCCGTGAACTTCGCCAACATCGTCGCGCTGCCCCTGACCATGGGGCTGGCCATCGACTACGGCGTCTGGCTGGCCCACGAGGCCACCGACCACCCCCACCTGGGCGGGCCGGCCCTCGCCCGCCGCGCCGGCGGGCCCATCCTGCTCGCCGCCGCCACCACCCTCGCCGGCCTCGGCGCCATCACCCTGGCCCGCTACGCGGGCGTCGCCAGCATGGGCCGCTCGCTGACCCTCGGCCTGCTCGCCTGCGTCGCGGCCGCCCTCGTGGTCGCCCCCGCCCTCGTGCACCTCTTCCCGCGGAGAACCTCCTGATGCGCCTCCTGGCCCTCGCCCTGCTCCTCGTCGCCGCCCCGGCCGCCGCCGATCCCACCCGCCCCCTCGTCGTCTGCTACCCCGGCGGCACGGTGACGGCCCGCCAGGCCGAGCCTGCCATCGGCAAGCTGCTGGGCGTCCTGGAGCGCCTCGGGGGCCTGCCGGCCGGCGGCTTCCACCCGCAGTTCGAGCGCGACGTGGGCGCCTGCCGCGCCGCCCTCGCCGCGCGGCCGCCCCTCGCCATCCTCTCCCTGGGCCTCTTCCTGGAGCACCGCGAGGCCCACCACCTGGTGCCCCTCGTCCGCCCCCGCATCCAGGGGCGGACGAGCGAGGCCCTGCGGGTGCTGGTGCGGGCGGGGACGGCCGCCAACCTGCTGGATCTCAAGGGAAAGACCCTCACCGGCACCCCGCTGGAGGAGCCCGCGTTTCTCACCCGGGTGGCCTTCGCCGGGGTCGTCGATCCCGCCACGCACTTCACGCTGAAGCCCGAGAAGCGCGCCCTCAAGGCGCTGCGGGCCCTCGACGCCGGCGAGGTGGACGCGGTGCTGGTGACGGACGCCCAGTACGCCGCGCTGGGCGCGCTGCCCTTCGCCGACAAGCTGGCGGTGGTGCACACGACGGACGCGCTCCCGCTGGTGGGCGTCGTCGCCGACGAGACGCAGCTCGACGCCGCCGCCCGGGCCCGCCTCGTGGCGGCGCTGGCCGGCATCTGCGCCGACGCCGAGGGCAAGGCGCTCTGCGAGCTCTTCGGCGTCGAGGCCTTCGAGCCGGTGGACGCCGCCGCCTACGCCGAGGCCGTGAAGCGCTGGGGGACGCCGTGAGGCGGGTGGTCCTGGCCCTGGCGCTGACGGGCTGCGGGGCCCTGCGCACCGACCGCGCCACCCTGCGCGCCGACTGCCCGCCCACCTCGGCGCCCATCTTCGCCGACCTGCTGGCCGTGGGGCCGCTGACGCCGGGCCCCGATCTCGAGTGCGTCCTGGTGCGCCTGCGCGCGGGCGACCCGGGGACGCGCCACCAGGCCCTCGCCGCCCGCGTCGCCACGCTGCTGGCCGACCAGCAGCCGCCGGGCGACGGGCGCGAGCAGCTCGCGGCCGAGGGCCTCGCCTACGCGGAGCAGGCCCTGCGCGCCCGCCCCGACGACGGCGCCGCCCACTACCAGGCCGCCCTGGGCCTGGGGATGCTCGTCGAGGACCACCCCACCCAGGCCCTGCGCGAGCTCGACCGCCTGCGCGCCCACCTGGAGCGCGCCGTCGCCCTCCGGCCCGGCGAGGACGACGGCGGCCCCCTGCGCGTCCTGGGCCTGCTCTACCTGCGGGCCCCGGGCTGGCCCCAGGGCCCGGGCGATCCCGACCAGGCCCTCGCCCTGCTGACCCGGGCCGTGGCCGAGTACCCCGGGCACCCCTACAACCACCTGGCCCTGGCCGAGGCCCGGTGGACGGTGGACGAGGACGCCGACGCCGCCCGTGCCGGCCTCGCCGCCGCCGAGGCCGCCCTCGCCGCCGCCCCGCTGGGGCTCGCCGCGGGGCGAATTCGCAAAGAGATCGAGCGGTTGCGTCAGGAGATCGGGGGTTGACCGGCGGTGATGGGCCGGGCCTGGACCACCCAGAGCGCCGCCCCATCCCAGACCCACTCCACGTCGGCGGGGCCCCCCACCGCCGCCTCGCACGGCGCCCGCAACCGCGCGAGCCGCGCCAGCAGCGCCGCGTCGAGGCAGCGGGCACCCGCCGCGTCCGCCGGTACGCCGCGCTCCACCACCTCGCCGGCCTCGACGTGCAGCGCCACGTCCTTCTCGCCGACGTCGTAGCGCAGCAGGCCGCCGTCGGCGTCCAGGTGCACGTGGTCGGGGGTGACGAGGCCCTGGACGACGGCCTCGCCCAGGCCCCAGGCGGCCTCGATGACCACCCGGTCGGCGCCCGTGAGGGGATCGCGGGTGAAGAGCACGCCGGCCACGACGGCCTCGACCATGCCCTGCACGACGGCGGCGAGCTGCACCGGCGGCAGGCCGTGGGCCGCGCGATAGGCCGCGCTGCCGGCGGCGCTGGCCTGGACGGTGGCGGCCGCGCGGGCGAGGGCGGCGGCGGACGAGACGCCGAGGACGCTCGCGTGCTGCCCGGCGAAGCTGTGGCGCGGGCCGTCTTCCTGGGGGGCGGAGCTGCGCACGGCCAGGGGTCCGGTGATCCCGGCCCAGGCCGCCGCGGCGCCCTCGGGCGTGGCGAGGGCCGCGGGGCGGCGGCGTCGACGGCGAAGCCGGGCGGGACAGGCAGGCCCGCGGCGAGCAGGCGCGCCAGCCCGGCCGCCTTCCCGCCGAAGCGCGCGGCGGCCCGGGCCTCGGCCAGCGGCGTCACGGCAGCCGCTCGACGGTGCCCGCGGTGCCGTCCACCCGCACCCGGGCCCCCGTCCGCAGCGCCCGCGTCGCGTCTCGCACCCCCACCACCGCCGGGATGCCGAGCTCTCGCGCCACGATGGCCGCGTGGCTCAGCGCCCCGCCGCGCTCCGTCACCACGGCGCCGGCGATGGCCAGGGCGCCGTTGCAGGAGGGCAGCGTCGATCGCGCCACCAGCACCTCGCCCGGCCGCACCCGCGCCATCTCGTCGAGGCCCTCCACCACCCGGACGACGCCGACGTAGCTGCCGCCGCTGGCGGGCAGGCCAGCCAGCCCCGCGGGGCGCTCGTCGGTCAGATCCCCTTCCATCGCGGCGAGATAGCGCATCATGCCGTCCGCGACGCGGCCCAGCGCGCCCGGCAGGGCGTCCAGGGGGACGGGGGCCGGCGGCGGGCCACCCAGCCACAGCGGGGCCGCGTCGGCGGGGCGCGCCTGCGCCGTCGCCCAGGCCTCGATCTGCGCCAGGTCGGGGCCTTCGCCGTCCAGCAGCAGGCGCTGGCTCTCGTCCGGCGTGAGGTGGATGGCCAGCTCGGCGCGGGGCAGGCGGCCGCGCGCCACCAGGCGAGCGCCGATGGCCAGGTGGGCCCGGCGCAGCAGGCCTGCGGCCCAGGCGTCGGCGACGGCGCTGCGCTCGTCGCGCAGCCAGGCCGTCGAGCGCGCCTCGGCCAGCAGCGCGTCGAACTCCGCCCGGTGGGCGGCCGGGATGCGGGCGCTCAGGTCGGCGGCCGGGTCGCCGGGCGCCTCGGCGCGGAGCGGCTGGCGGAGCTGGTCGACGAGGAGCTGGGGCAGCTCGGCGTTCGTCGGCAGCCAGACGTCCCCCGTCCAGGCCTGGCGGTGCTCCACCCGCGCGAGCCAGGCCCGCGTCGCCACGCCGAGCGCGTCCTCGCGGGCCCGCAGCCGCTCCAGGGCGGCCGCCGGCGGCCCGTCGAGGGCGCCGTCGTCCAGCAGCGCCACGACCGCGGCGCGCCGCCGCTCGTCCTCGGCCACCTCGGGCGAGCGCCCGCCGACCGCGGCCACCACCTCGTCGGGGCGGGCGCCGACCCACCGGGTCGCGGCGGTCAGCAGGAGCGCGGTCGGCACCATCGTCGCGGCGTTGCTCGCGAAGTGGGCGCGGAAGGAGGCGCCGAGCACGGCGCCGGCCTCGCGCAGGTGGGCCAGGGCGCCCGCGTCGTCCAGGGTCGCGGGGTCGGCGGCCTGCAAAGCCTCGAAGCGCTTGAGAAGACTGGGAAAAGTCTCCTCTCGCCACACCCGTGCGTCCTCGCGCCAGCGGGCCTCCGCCACCGCCGCCTCCGCGACGCGGGCGCAGGCGCGCAGCGGCGGCAAGAGCCGGCCCAGCAGCCCGAAGAGCCAGCGCGGCGGCGGGGCCCCGCCGGGCTTGCCGGCCAGGGGCACGGGCTGCAGGTAGACGAACCCCTCGACGCTCCTGGACTGCATGCCCCGCAGCGGCATGCCGTAGCGCTGGATCCACGCGGTCTGCCCCGCGGTGAAGGCGGCCGGCAGGATCTCCGCGACGGAGCGGGTGAGGGGCCGGGCGAAGTGGCTGACGTCGAGCTGCCAGACGCCGGGCCCCGGAGGCTCGAGGGCGAGGCTCACAGGTCGATCTCGGCGTAGGCGAAGAGCCCGCGGAGCGGACCGGGCGTCAGGGCGGCCGCGGCGGCCGGGTGGTCGGCCTCCATGGCCCGCTCGGCGAGGATGCCCTCGATGACGTCGCACACGGCGTCCGCCGCCTCGGCCGTCGACATGCCCAGCTCCCGCGTCATCGACAGCCAGCTCTGGGAGCTCATCAGGGCGCGGATGGGGCCGAAGGCGAGCCGCCCGTCGGGGTCGCCCGGGCCGGCCAGCGAGCTGATGAGGGCGCGCACGCGGCGCCAGCGGTCGCTGCGCAGGCGCGCCTGCACGTCGCGCCCGAGCTGGGTGATGTGGGCCGCCTGGACGAGCTGCTGGTTGGCCTCGAACCAGAAGAACAGCTCCCGGACGTAGCGCGCCAGGTCGGCCGGGCCGGCGGGCCACTCGGGCCCGGGGGCCACCTGCTGGAGGTGGTCGCCCACGGCGGCCAGCAGGTCGTCGCGGGTGGGGAAGTAGCGGTAGACGGTCCGCGTGCTGACGCCGGCCTCGCGGGCGACCTGGGGCACCGCGAAGTCGGCGAGGCCCTGGTCGACGACCTGGGCGACGAGGGCCTCGATGATGCGGAGCCGGGTCTGCTCGGCCTGCTGCTCCCGCAGCGCGGAGGTGTAGGTGCGCGTTTTCATGTCACGGAGCGTGACGCGAAAACGAATTGGTGTCAACAGGCGTGACGCGAACTGCGCTCCGCGGCGCGGCGCGCGCTACTCCGGCACGGCCGTCCGGCTGCCGCCCGTCTCCCCCCAGCACACCCCGCGGCCCAGGCTGTTGATGCCGCAGCCGTGCAGGTAGCCCATGTTGATGTGGGTGAAGGGGCGGCCCGAGATCGGATCGCTGCGGTTGTTGCTGGTGGCGCCCCAGCAGCGGACGGTGCCGTCGGCCCGGCGCGCGCAGGCGTTGGCCTCGCCCGCCGTGACCTGCACGTAGGTGCCGGGGGGCGGGGTCGTCTGCCGGTCGGCGCCGTTGCCCCAGCACTGGAGCTGATCGGCCATGTCGATGCCGCAGGTGAAGCGGGTGCCAGCGCTCAGGTGCTGCAGGCGCAGGCCGTCCGGGACCACCGTGGCGTTGTTCGTCGCGTTGCCCCAGCAGATCACGCTGTTGTCGTCCCCGATGGCGCAGGCGTGGTCGTAGCCGGCGGCGACCTCGATGAAGGCGCCAGCGGGCGGCTCGGCGACGCCGCTCGGGTTGATGCCCCAGCAGGTCAGGCTGCGGTTGGCGAGGAGGCCGCACGCGAAGTCGTGGCCGACCTCGACCTGCAGGTAGTCGCCCGCGGGCGGGTCGACCTGGGCGCCGGCGACGGTGCCGCCCCAGCACGCGGCCTGGCCGCCCACCCGGATGCCACAGGAGAGGAACCGCTTCATCGAGACGGCGGTGAACTCGCCGAGGGGCGGGCCGGTCTCGCCCCAGTCGTTCGTGCCCCAGCACTGCAGCGTCCGGTCGGGCCGGATGCCGCACCCGGAGTAGTAGCTGGCCTCGATGTCCAGGTAGCGGTAGTCGGCGGTGCCATCCGGGGCGCCCCCGCGGCCGAAGAAGTCAGCGATGCCGTCGCCATCCACGTCGGCCGGGGCGTCGCCGGCGTCGTGGACGTCGGTGCCGGCCGCGACCTCGATCCAGTCCGCGAAGCCGTCCGCGTCGGCGTCGCCCTCGACGTCGAGGGCGGCGGCCGGGCCGATGGGGCCGCGCGGGCCGATGGCCCCCGGCGCGCCAGCCGGACCGGCCGGACCCTGCGCCCCTGACGGGCCCGCCGCGCCCGCCGGGCCGGCTGCCCCCTCGGGCCCCGCCGGACCCGCCACGCCCGCGCCGCCCTGGGCGCCCTGCGGCCCCGCCGGCCCCTGGGGCCCGCGACGCCCTGGGGCCGACCGGCCCCGCGACGCCCTGGGGCCCGACCGCGCCGGCGGCCCCAGCAGGCCCGGCTGGTCCGGATTCCCCTGGAGATCCGTATAGATGCCCCACTGGCCGTCGGGCTGGCGGACGCGCAGGCGGGTGGCGTCCCACTCATGCTCGGGCGCCGGGCCCGCCGGCCCTGCCAGGCCCTGCCGGGCCGTCCACCCCGCCGGACCCGCCGGGCCCCGCGGCCCCTCGGGCCCCTGCAGCCCCAGCGGACCGGCCGGACCGACGGGCCCCTCGGGCCCCGCCAGGCCCGCGGCCCCTCGGGCCCCTGCACGCCAGCCGGGCCAGCCGCGCCCTCGGGTCCGGCCACGCCGGCAGGGCCCCTGCGCGCCGGCCGGGCCGACGTCGCCGCGCGGGCCCGGCGCGCCGGCCGGCCCTCGCCCCCGGCGGGCCCCCTGCGGGCCGCGCGGGCCCACGTCGCCCTGCGCGCCCTGCGGACCGGCGGGCCCGGGCGGCCCCGCCTCGCCCTGCGGACCCCGGGGCCCCACGCCGCCGAAGCCCTCGACGGGCCCGACCCAGCGCCCCTGGTCGTCGATGACGGCCAGCTCGCCGATGCTCACGCGGCTCGGGTGGATGTGGCGGCCCGCCACGTCGAGGGCCTGCGCGGCCACCGCGGCCCACTGGGCCTTGAGGGCGCCGCCCACCTGGAGGCGGGGCTCGAACTCCACGTCGCCCTCGGCCTGCACCCCGAGCCAGAGCCCGCCGGCCGGCAGGTCCCGGGGGAGCGGCTGCTGGTCGCCGAGGATGGCGACGAAGCGGCCGGCGACGACGGGGACGTCGTCCTGCCGCTCGGCCCAGAGCTCCTGGCCGCCAGCGTCGGCGTCGTAGAGCCGGAAGAAGAGCGTCTGCGTGCCCTCGAAGGGGGCGTCGGCCAGATCGGTCAGCTCGCCCTGGTAGGTGAGCGTCACCTCCTGGGCGAGGGCGGGCGCCGCGACGAACAGCGCGGCCAGCATCCACTTCATGCAGCTTCCCCTCATGGTCCCACCTGCCCGCGCAGGCGGCTGGTGGGCGTCTCGGCGGCGCCAGCCGCCTGGCGGCCCTGGCCGTTCAGGTTCTGGGTGCCCGCCATGCCGGCGCCGCCGACGCCGACGAGGCCCCCGCGGACCAGGCGCACGTTGAAGCGCACCGGGTTGGGGTCGCAGACGTCGCCGGCGCCGTCGCCGTCGCGGTCGGCCTGGTCGGGGTTCGGCGCGGCGGGGCAGTTGTCGTCGGCGTCGCGGACGCGGTCGCCATCGGCGTCGTCGGGCAGCGGGGCGGCGTCGGGCTCGACGGGCATCGCGTCCACGGGGCCGGCGTCGCGCGGGGCGGCGTCCGGTCGGGCGGCGTCAGGGTGGGCCGCGTCGGGTCGGGCCGCGTCGGGTCGGGCGGCGTCTGGGCGGGCCGCGTCAGCCGCCGCGTCCGGGAGCGCCGCCGAGTCCGCCGCGGGCGTGGCGCTGGTGCCATCGTCGCAGCCCGCGAGCCACCCGAGAAAAGCGAGCAGGGTCATGATCTTGCGCATGGGGCCCGACTCTAGGGAACCAGCGCGGGGCCGGCAAGGGCGGGGGCGGTCAGTTCGGCGGGGTGGCCCGGCCGTAGAGGTTGTCGCCCCAGCACCGCGCCGTGCCTTCGACGTCGATGCCGCAGCCGTGCACGTAGCCCATCGTCACGTAGCGAAACGGCAAACCCGCCGTCGGATCGGCCCGGCCGCCCCCCGTCGCGCCCCAGCAGCGGACGGTGCCGTCGTCCCGGCGGGCGCAGGTCGTCTCGTAGCCGGCCTCGAGCTGGGCGTAGGTCCCGCCGGGGGGGTTCGCCTGCTGCGACTGGTTGAGACCCCAGCAGCGCAGCCGCCCGTCCTCGTCGAGGCCACAGGTGAAGCGGTGGCCCGCGGTGATGTGGCGCAGGACGAGGTCAGCGGGGGCGTTGGTGCCGCCGCTGGTGGGGTTGCCCCAGCAGACCACCGTGCCGACGTCCCGGATGGCGCAGGCGTGGTCGGTGCCGGCGGCGACCTCCAGGAAGTTCCCGGCGGGGGGCACCGTGACACCGAAGCCGATGTCGTAGCCCCAGCAGGCCAGGCGACCGTCCGCGCGGACGGCGCAGGCGAAGTCCTGGCCGACGCTGATCTGGCGGTAGTCGCCGGCCGGCGGGTCCTCGTGGGCGGCCACGTTGATGCCACCCCAGCACGCCGCCTGGCCGCCTTCCCGGATCCCGCACATGAACCCGAGGTAGGCGTCGATGGTCGTGAAGCGACCCGTCGGCGGGACGCCCTCGCCGTCCAGGCCCCCACCCCAGCAGAGCACCCCGCCGTCGGTCCGCACGCCACACGTCACGTAGCTGGCGGCGGCCAGGTCCAGGAAGCGCACGCCCCCGGCGGCGTCGGGGCCACCGCGGCCGAAGAAGTCGGCGATGCCGTCGCCATCCACGTCGGCCGGGGCGTCGCCGGCGTCGTGGACGTCGGTGCCGGCCGCGACCTCGATCCAGTCCGCGAAGCCGTCGGCGTCGGCGTCTCCCTCGACGTCGAGGGCGGCGGCCGGGCCGATGGGGCCGCGCGGGCCGATGGCCCCAACCGGCCCGGCCGGCCCCTGCCGCGCCGACGGGGCCCGCGACGCCGGCGGGCCCCGCCGCGCCAGGCGGTCCCGCCGCGCCCTCGGCCCCGCGGGGCCCGCCGCGCCGGCGACGCCCTGCGCGCCCTGCGCGCCCTGGGCCCCCTGCCGGCCCCTGAGCCCCCCGCCGGCCCCTGGGGGCCGATCGGCCCCGCGACGCCCTGGGGGCCGACCGCGCCGGCGGCCCCAGCAGGCCAGCCGGTCAGGGATTCCCCTGAAGATCCGTATAGATGCCCCACTGGCCGTCGGGCTGGCGGACGCGCAGGCGGGTGGCGTCCCACTCATGCTCGGGCGCCGGCCCCGCCGGTCCTCGGGGCCTGCTGCCCCCTCCAGGCCCTCGGCACCCCGCCGGGCCCCTGCGGCCCCTCGGGCCCCTGCGCGCCGGCCGGGCCGGCCGCGCCCTCGGGTCCGGCCACGCCGGCGGGCCCCTGCGCGCCGGCCGGGCCGACGTCACCGCGCGGGCCCGGCGCGCCGGCCGGCCCCTCGCCCCGGCGGGTGCCCCTGCAGGCCGCGCGGGCCCACGTCGCCCTGCGCGCCCTGCGGACCGGCGGCCCAGGCGGCCCTGCCTCGCCCTGCGGACCCCAGGGGCCCCACGCCGCCGAAGCCCTCGACGGGCCCGACCCAGCGCCCTGGTCGTCGATGACGGCCAGCTCGCCGATGCTCACGCGGCTCCGGGTGGATGTGGCGGCCCGCCACGTCGAGGGCCTGCGCGGCCACCGCGGCCCACTGGGCCTTGAGGGCGCCGCCCACCTGGAGGCGGGGCTCGAACTCCACGTCACCCTCGGCCTGCACCCCGAGCCAGAGCCCGCCGGGGGGCAGGTCCCGGGGGAGCGGCTGCTGGTCGCCGAGGATGGCGACGAAGCGGCCGGCGACGACGGGGACGTCGTCCTGCCGCTCGGCCCAGAGCTCCTGGCCGCCAGCGTCGGCGTCGTAGAGCCGGAAGAAGAGCGTCTGCGTGCCCTCGAAGGGGGCGTCGGCCAGGTCGGTCAGCTCGCCCTGGTAGGTGAGCGTCACCTCCTGGGCGAGGGCGGGCGCCGCGACGAACAGCGCGGCCAGCATCCACTTCATGCAGCTTCCCCTCATGGTCCCACCTGCCCGCGCAGGCGGCTGGTGGGCGTCTCGGCGGCGCCAGCCGCCTGGCGGCCCTGGCCGTTCAGGTTCTGGGTGCCCGCCATGCCGGCGCCGCCGACGCCGACGAGGCCCCGCGCGGACCAGGCGCACGTTGAAGCGCACCGGGTTGGGGTCGCAGACGTCGCCGGCGCCGTCGCCGTCGCAGGTCGGCCTGGTCGGGGTTCGGCGCGGCGGGGCAGTTGTCGTCGGCGTCGCGGACGCGGTCGCCATCGGCGTCGTCGGGCAGCAGGGGCGGCGTCGGGCTCGACGGGCATCGCGTCCACGGGCCCGGCGTCGCGCGGGGCGGCGTCGCGCGGGCGGCGTCCGGGCGGGCGGCGTCAGGGCGGGCGGCGTCCGGGCGGGCCGCGTCCGGGCGGGCCGCGTCCGCCGGGGTCGCGTCAGCGAGGGCCGCGTCCGGGAGGGCGAGGGCGTCCGCCGCGGGGGCGGCGCCGGTGCCGTCGTCACAGCCAGCCAGCCACCCCAGCCACACGAGGAGCGTCATGATGTGCCGCATGACACGGGACTCTAGGGAGTCGCCCCGGAGGGAGCAAGCGCAGGGGGCGTCAGTGATCCACGGAGGCCGTCAGGTCCACCTCGGGGGCGTGGATGCGCAACCAGTCGTAGACCTCGCCCTGGGCGGCGGCGAGCTCGGCCTCGGTGGCCGCCTCGAACCGCATCACCAGCACCGGCTGGGTGTTGCTCGGCCGCAAGAGCCCGAAACCACTGGGGAACTCGACGCGGATGCCGTCGATGTCCACCACCGGGCGGCGCGCGCGGAACCAGGCCGCGGCGCGCTCGACCACCGCGAACTTGGCGGCGTCCGGGCAGGCGACGCGCAGCTCGGGGGTGGCGACGGTGCGGGGCAGGGCGTCCAGGTGCTCGGCCAGCGTGGGGCCCCCGTGGCTCAACAGCTCGAGCAGGCGGGCGCCGGCGTAGAGGGCGTCGTCGAAGCCGAACCAGCGGTCCGCGAAGAAGAGGTGGCCGCTCATCTCGCCCGCGAGCAGGGCCCCCGTCTCGGCCATGCGGGCCTTGATGAGGGAGTGGCCCACCTTCCACATCTCGGCCTGGCCGCCGGCCGCCGCGACGCCGTCGTACAGCACCTGCGAGCACTTCACCTCGCCCACGATGGTGGCGCCGGGGTGCTGGCGCAGGACGTCGCGGGCGAAGAGCAGCAGCAGCTGGTCGCCGAAGATCATCCGGCCCTGGCCATCCACCGCGCCCAGCCGGTCCGCGTCGCCGTCGAAGGCGAGGCCGACGTCGGCGCCGATCTCGACCACCTTCCGCTGCAAGTCCAGCAGGTTGGCCTCGACCGTGGGGTCGGGGTGGTGGTTCGGGAAGTGGCCGTCGGGCTCGCAGAAGAGGGGGTGCACCTCGAAGCCGAGGGCCCGGTAGAGGGCGACGGCGAGGGGGCCGCCGGCGCCGTTGCCGGCGTCCACGACGACGCGCAGCGGGCGGGGGCCCGGGTGCAGCGTGCGGGTCGCGGTGGCGAGCCAGGCGGGGGCGGCGTCCACGGCGGTGAGGGCGCCCGCGCCGGCGTCGAAGTCGTCGGCCTCCATGGCCCGGCGCAGGTCCAGGATGGCCTCGCCGTACAGCGCCTTCACCCCCTGGCAGAGCTTGAAGCCGTTCCAGTTCGGGGGGTTGTGGCTGCCGGTGACGATGACGCCGCCGTCCACGGGCAGGTGGTGCAGGGCGAAGTAGAGCAGGGGCGTGGGGCCCTGGCCGATGTCCAGGACGTCGACGCCCGTGGCGCGGATGCCGGCGATGAAGTCGGCGTGGATGCGCGGCCCGCTCAGGCGGCAGTCGCGGCCGACGGCCACCTGGCGCCCGCCGGCGCGGCGGATGCGCGTGCCGTAGGCGCGGCCGAGCGCCTGGACGAGGGCAGGGGTCAGCTCTACGTCGGCCCGCCCCCGGATGTCGTACTCGCGGAAGATCCCCGCCGGCACCTCGCTCACAGCAGCTCCTCCTCGCCGCGCTCCTCCAGCACGGCCACCACCTTGCGCACGTCCTGCGCCCGGTCGCGCGGGCAGACGAGCACCGCGTCGGGGGTGCTGACCACCACCAGCCCCGTCACCCCGACCACCGTCGTCATGCGGCCCTCGGCCTGCACGATGGTGTCCTGGGAGTCGAGCACCACGGTGGGCCCGTGCACCACGTTGCCATGGTCGTCGGCCTCGGCGAAGTCGGCCAGCGCCGCCCAGTGGCCCACGTCGTTCCAGCCGATGTCGGCGGGGATGACGCGCACGTCGCTCGCGTGCTCCATCACGCCGTAGTCCAGGCTGACGGAGCGCACGCTGGCGAACTGCTCGGCCAGCACCTCGGGGTAGGCGGGGGTGTCGATGGCGGCCTGGATGCGCAGGAGCGCGGCGTGCAGCCCCGGCAGAAAGCGCTTGATATCCGAGAGGATGCGCGCCGCCGTGAAGAAGAACATGCCGCTGTTCCACAGGTAGCCGCCGTCGGCCAGGTACCGCTCGGCGACGGCCCGGGGGGGCTTCTCGACGAAGCGCCGGACGCGGCAGACCTCGGTGCCGTTGCTCGTGAGGGCGGTGTCGTCGTGGTCGGCGTGGATGTAGCCGTAGCCCGTCTCGGGGCGGGTCGGGCGCAGGCCGAGGGTGACGATCTCGCCCGCGCGGGCCCGCTCGGCGGCGGCCGCCAGGGCGCGGCGGAAGGCCGGCCCGTCGGCGATGTGGTGATCGGCGGGCAGGACGGCCATCACGGCGTCGGGGTCCTCGCGCGCGATGTGCACCGCGGCGAGGCCCACGCAGGGGGCGGTGTTGCGCGCGCAGGGCTCGACGATGAGCCCGGCGGGCCCGAGGTCGGGGAGCACCGCCTGGATGCCCGCCACCAGGTGCGGTCCGGCCACCACCCGCACCCGCTCGGCGGGGATGAGGGGGGCCAGGCGCGCCACCGTCTCCACCAGCAGCGGGGCCTCGGTGCCGATGGCCAGGAGCTGCTTGGGGCGCAGGCGCCGCGACAGGGGCCAGAACCGCGTCCCGGCGCCCCCCGCCATGATGACGGCGAACATCAGGCCTCGTGCCCGGCGGCCACCCACGCCCGGATGCCCGGCAGCTCCGTCGCCTCCCACGCGTCGTCCAGCCGCACGGCGAGGAACTGGTGGTAGAGGCCGCGGAGGATGCGGTCGAGCTGCTCCAGCAGGAACATGCGCTCGGCGAACCGGGCGTCGTCCTCCTTCGAGAGCACGGCCGGCAGCTTCACGCTGGCGAGCTGGAACGACGCCGCCTTGAAGATGAACGACCACTCCTGGGCGCCGACGACGATGCGCAGCTTCGCCTCGGCCGCCTGCTTGCCCAGCCGCAGGGCCGTGCGGGCCTCCAGGCTGGTGGCCGGCTGGCCGCCCTTGAAGTGGTTCTGCTGGGCGTCGACGAGGGGCGAGCCCACCACCAGGCGGTCGTCGAAGAAGACCTCCAGCGGGCCGATCTCGGTCGTGTTCAGGTTGAACTCGCCGTCGTCCCGCTCGGCGCGGAACCACAGCCAGGTGAGGAACTCCGGCCCCAGGAAGACCGTGCGCTGCATGGCATCGAGCAGATCCACCTCAGACCTCCGTCATCGCCGCGGCCATCACGTCCGCGTCCACGAACACCGTCGGCTCCACGCGCTCCAGGCGCTCCTTCAGGGCCTCCGACAGGACGGGGCCGCCGAAGAGGCCCGCCGTGAAAGGAGAATCCGGGATGAGCTGCAGCTCGAACGTCTGCTCGAACAGCTCCATGAACTCCATGTTGATCTTCTCGGCGCTGGCGAAGAACCGCACCTGGCCCTCGGTGAGGTTCCAGACCATGTCGATGACCTTGATGCCGGGCAGCAGCTTGCGGCGCAGCTCCAGCTTGACCCGCTCCTTGGCCTCGGCCTTCTCGTAGCGGTTCATGGTCTCCTTCTGGTGCTCCGCCATGTACCGCTTGCACTCGGCCTCGGTGTAGAGCTTCAGCAGGGAGCCGGGCACGGAGAGCGTGTCGATGCGCAGCGAGAGCACGATGTACTCGTCGAAGCGGTAGCGCTCCTGGAAGATCTCGGGCTCGAGGGGGAAGAGCGCGTCGGCCCAGCCGAGGGCCCGCTCCTCCTCGCCGCCCGGATCGATGGGGCGGAACGTGTACTTCGTGATGCCCTGGTGGAAGCGGTCGCGGAAGTCTTTCGGCAGCTCGCCTTCGACGGTGTAGCGCCGGAAGGTCAGGCCGCCCTGGAAAGCGCCCATGGGGACTCCTCGGGGGTCAAGAGGGCGGCATCCTAACCGGAAGGCGACGGGGCCGCGAAGTTTCCACCCGGCCGGCGCTCAGCCGTACAGCATCACGTAGATGACGACGCCGGTGACGGAGACGTAGAGCCACATGGGCAGCGTGACGCGGGCCAGGCGGCGGTGGCGGGCGCGCTCGTCGCGCCAGCCGCGGTAGAGCGTGAAGAGCTGCAGGGGCAGGACGACGGCCGCCAGGGCGATGTGGCTGAACAGGATGCCCAGGTAAAGGCCTTTGTGATCGCCCACATAGGGGCGCGGGCCGGCCTTGAACCAGTGGTAGATGACGTAGGAGACGAGGAAGCCGGCCGACACCGCGAAGGCCGTGAACATCAGGCGGCGGTGCAGGGGGATGTTGCGGGCCTTGATGGCGAGGAAGGCGGCGACGAGCAGGACGGCGGCCGTGCCGTTCAGGGTGGCGTTCACCACCGGCAGCCCCGAGACGTCGAGGGCGCCGGCCATGCCAGCCGGGCGGGGCCCCAGGATGAGGAACGCGACGGCGGCGGCCAGCAGGATCGAGACGACCCAGATCAGGCGCACGAAGAAGCCATCGCGGGCGGCTTCGGTGGACATGGCGGACTCCTTTCGGGCGGACCTTCCGAGATCCGGGGACCGGGGGCAAGGCCCACGCGCGCCGGGCGCTTTACGCGGGGGCATGCGCCCCGGTAGAAACGCGGTGGCCCTCGGGGGTCGCGGAGGAAGCGATGCAGCGCGAGCAGATCGGGGCGCGGGTGGCCCTGCTGGGGTGTGACGGCCGGGGGGCGTCGGTGGGCGCGGCCCTGGCGGCGGCGGGGCGGCTCGTGCTGGTGGCCGACGCCGACGCCGACCGGCGCGCGGCGGCCCGGGAGGCCTGGCCCGGCGTGCACGTGACGGCCGACGCGACGGCGGCCCTCGAGCCCGGGGTGGCCGACGTCATCGTCATCACGCACCCCCAGCACACCGGCCTGGTGAGCCGCGCGGCCGAGGCGGGCATCGCGGTGGTCATGGCGCCGCTGACGGGCGATCCGGTGGCGGCCGTCCGGCCCCTGCTGGGCCTGGCTGCGCCGACGACCGCGCTGGGCGAGGGGGCCTTCATCCACCCCACCGCCGAGGTGGACGGCCCCGTCGACGTGGGCGCTGGCACCAAGATCTGGCACTTCACCAAGCTGCTCGGCCCGCTGACCATCGGCCAGGGCTGCGTGCTCGGCCAGAACGTCGTGGTCGAGCGCGGGGTGAGCATCGGCAACAACGTGAAGATCCAGAACAACGTCTCGGTGTACTCCGGGGTCATCCTGGAGGACGACGTCTTCTGCGGCCCGTCGATGGTCTTCACGAACGTCGGCACGCCGCGCAGCGCCTTCCCGCGGCGCGGGCAGTACGCCACCACCCGCGTCTGCCAGGGGGCGAGCATCGGCGCCAACGCCACCGTGGTCTGCGGCAACCGGCTGGGCCGCTACGCCTTCGTCGGGGCCGGGGCCGTCGTCACCCGCGACGTGCCCGACCATGGCCTCGTGTACGGCAACCCCGCCCGGCTGCGGGGCTGGGCCTGCTTCTGCGGGGCCCGCCTGCCCATGGGCGTCGATCCCCAGCAGAAGGAGGGCTGCGCCTGCGCCGACTGCGGCCGCCGCTACCAGCGCGACGGGCTGCAGGTGGCCGAGGTGGCGGCGTGAGCCTGCTGGGCCAGGTGGCCGGGGCCGCCCGGCGGGTCGCCCGGACGGCCGCAGACGTGGCCATGGCCCAGCCCGCCGTGCGGCGGCGGGTCGATCGGGCGCGGGAGGTCTACGCCGACGCGCGGCGGGTGGCCGAGGCGCGCTTCCGCGACCTGGAGGCCGAGGCCTGGGCCTGGATCCGGCAGGCGCAGGAGCAGGCGCAGCGGCAGGGTCGCCAGATCGAGCGCCGGCGCACGGCCGCCCAGCACTACGCGACGCTGGGCCTGGCCGACGGCGCCGACATGGCGGCGGTGAAGGGGGCCTACCGCAAGATGATGCGGGCCCACCACCCCGACAAGTTCGCCCACGATCCCCAGGCCGAGGCGCGGGCCCAGGCCAAGGCCCAGCTCATCAACGAGGCCTACCAGGAGCTCACGGCCCTGCTGACGGGCCGCGAGAGCCGCCGCGCGGATCGCTGACCGCCGCCTGAAAGCGTAACGATTACCAGAAGATCCAGGGGCGGCCCCCGCCGGCGATGCCGGCGAAGCGGCCGCGGACGTCGAGCAGGGAGCCCCCCTCCTGGCCGTTGAGGGCGGCGTCCACCTGGACCTGCCACGCGCCGGCCAGCCGGTGCACCAGGGCGCGGCGGGTGCCATCGCTCAGGGAGGCGGCGTCGGGCAGCCACGTCCACGAGCCCCCGGTGCGGCAGGCCAGGGAGGCGAGGCCCTCATCGCGGGCCCGGGGCGTCTCGGCGGCCATGGGCGGGGCGAGCTGCAGCACGTGCACCGGGATGCCCCGCGCCTCGTAGGCGGCGGCGGCGGCCTCCAGGTTGGAGGGGTCGGGCCGGTCGGGCAGGTCGCTGGAGTCGCCGGCCTCGACGCCATCGGTGAAGAGCACCACCACGGGGGCGCGATCAGGGGCGGCGTCGATGACCTTCTCCAGCGCGTCGATGAGGCCGCGGGCCAGGGGCGTGGCCCCGAGCTCGCTGCCGTCGAGGGCCTGGAGGCCCGCGCGCGTCACGCTGCGATCCGTCGTCGGCACCCCCGCGCTCGGGTCGACGACGCCGAAGAGGCCCTTGAAAGCCACCAGGGCGACGGCGTCGTCCTCGGCCAGGTCGGTGAGCAGCCCCGAGAAGAACGAGAACCGCAACCCCTGGGGATCACTGGCCTTCTCGGGGGACTTGAGGCCCGTCTCCGGGTCCAGGCCCACCAGGCTGGCCGACTGATCCAGCACGAGCACGATGAGGCGAGGCGCCGCGGGGCCCACGAAGTCGACGCCGACGGCGGTGAGGGCGACGGGCTCGTCGGGGCCGGGGCCGACGGGGCCCTGGGCGGCGGCGTCCAGCAGGAAGTCGCCGGGGCCGGGGGCCTGCTCGAAGGCCTCGGGGCCGATGGCCTCGATCTCATCGGTGAGCACGACGTCCAGCCGCAGGCCCCGCGGGTCGGGGCAGGCCCCGGTGACCTCGGCGTGGCGCACGATGGTGACGGCGCAGTCGGGGCAGGCGGCGGTGCCGCCGTCGTCGTCGCCACCGCAGCCCCAGAACAGCGCCATCCAGGCCCACCTGCGCATCGTCCCCCCGCACCCCTCCGCCAGCCCCCCAATCTAGCAGCCTTTCAAATCGCCCGGCGACCGGTTAGAACGCCGGCGCATCGATGCCGCGAGCGCACGCACGGAGGTGAGTGATGGAGAAGTCGACGTTCCAGGCCAAGGTCGGGCTGGCCGAGATGCTCAAGGGGGGCGTCATCCTCGACGTCGTGAACGCCGAGCAGGCCCGCATCGCCGAGGCGGCGGGCGCGTCGGCGGTCATGGCCCTCGAGCGCGTCCCGGCCCAGATCCGCAAGGACGGCGGCGTCGCCCGCGCCAGCGATCCCGGCATGATCCAGGAAATCCAGGCGGCCGTGAGCATCCCGGTGATGGCCAAGTGCCGCATCGGGCACTTCATGGAGGCCCGCATCCTGGAGGCCCTCGAGGTCGACTTCATCGACGAGAGCGAGGTCCTCACCCCGGCCGACGATGACTTCCACATCGAGAAGAGCGCCTTCAAGGTGCCCTTCGTCTGCGGCTGCACCGATCTGGGCGAGGCCCTGCGCCGCATCGGCGAGGGCGCGGCCATGCTGCGGACCAAGGGCGAGGCCGGCACCGGCAACATCGTCGAGGGCGTCCGGCACCTGCGCACCGTCAACGGCCACATCCGCCGGCTGACGACGCTGCGGCCCGAGGAGCTGATGACCGAGGCCAAGCGCCTCGGCGCGCCCTACGACCTGGTGAAGTGGGTGGCTGAGAACGGCCGCCTGCCCGTGCCCAACTTCGCCGCCGGCGGCATCGCCACCCCCGCCGACGCCGCCCTGTGCATGGCCCTCGGCGCTGAGGCCGTCTTCGTGGGCTCTGGCGTGTTCCTCAGCCAGGATCCCGAGCGCCGAGCCCGCGCCATCGTCGACGCCGTGACGCACTGGGAGAACCCCAAGAAGCTCGCCGAGATCTCGACGGGCCTGGGCGAGGCGATGCGCGGCCTCGAGATGGACCGCCTCACCGACGCCGACCGGCTCTCCAAGCGGGGCTGGTGATGGACGCCCCGATCGGCGTCCTGGCGTTGCAGGGGGGCTACGCCGCCCACGAAGCCGCCCTCGCCGATCTGGGCCTCGCCACGCGCCGCGTGCGGGTGCCGGCCGACCTCGCCGGCCTGGGGGGCCTCGTCTTCCCGGGGGGCGAGAGCACTACGCACCTCAAGCTCATCCACCGCTTCGATCTCTGGGGCCCGCTCGACGCCTTCGTGCGCAGCGGCGCCCCGATCTTCTGCACCTGCGCCGGCATGATCCTCGCCGCCCGCGAGGTGGTGCACCCGGCCCAGGAGAGCTTCGGCTGGATCGATCTGAAGGTCGCCCGCAACGCCTGGGGTCGCCAGGTCCACAGCTTCGAGGACGTCGCCGACGCCCCGCTGCCGGGGGACGAGGCGCCCCTGCCGCTGCTCTTCATCCGCGCCCCGCGCATCGAGGCCGTGGGCCCCGCCGCCGAGGTCATGGCCACGGTGAAGGGCGAGCCCATCCTCGCCCGCCAGGCCAACGTCTGGGCGGCCAGCTTCCACCCCGAGCTCACCGCTGACCGGCGGCTGCACCGGCGCATCTTCGGGGCCTAGGCTGCTCTAGCGTTCCACCCCGAAGCGGGCCAGGAACGTTGCGATCAGCTCGGCGGTGATGCGCGCCCGGCTCGCGGCGGGCAGGGGACCCTCGAGCACCTGCGGCCAGAACAGCGCGCCCGCCAGCATGGCCTGGAAGATGGGCGCGGCGACGGTGGCGTCGGGGGCGTCGAGCGCGCCGGCGGCGTGGGCCGCTTCGAGCCACGCCACGAAGGGATCGTCGGCGGGCATGGCCTGGCGCAGCGTGGCCTGGGCCAGCGCCGGATCCCGGGCGAACACGCCGAGCAGCACCCGCAACAGCGCCATCCAGCTCGGGTTTTCGGTCACGGCCGTCTTGCTGCGGGCGTAGTCGGCGAGCTGGTCGGCCACGGGCCGGGCCGGGTCGAAGGGCAGGCGCTTCAGGGCGTGCATGTCGGCCATCAGCGTGGCCACGACGGCCTGGAAGAGGGCCTCCTTGCTGCCGAAGTGGTTGTACACCGTGCGCTTGGAGGCGCCGGCCCGCTCGGCGATGCGATCCATGCTGGCGGCGTCGTAGCCCTCGTCGCGGAACACCGCGGTGGCGGCTTCGAGGATGTCTCGGCGCTTGCGGCTGGCGGCGGCGCTCATGGGTCCTCCAGGTAAACTGCACCGTGCAGTGCAAATCGCCTTGAATCGGTCGATGGCTGCACTACACTGTGCAGTGTACTTCAGGCGCCCCTGGGCGCAAAGGGGATCGCGATGCGGCTTCTCAAGCGGCGGTGGGTGCGGGTGCTGGGCGGGCTGGCGCTCTTGCTGGTCCTGGGCGTCAGCGTCGCCCTGGCGACGGGCTGGACGGCGATGGGCACCACGGCGACGGGGGACCGGCTGGCCCGGATGCAGGCCTCGCCCCAGTGGCATGGCGGGCACTTCGAGAACCCCATCGCCCGCCAGGAGCCCCCCTTCTTCACCACGCTCTGGCGCTGGATCACCGCCGGCAGCCCCCACTCGGTGCCGGCCTCGCCGCCGCCAATGGTGGCCAGAAAAGCGTCTGAGTTCGCAGCGTTGCCGGCGGACGGCCTGCGCGTGACGTGGCTCGGGCACTCGACGCTGCTCGTCGAGATCGACGGCCGCCGCGTCCTCTTCGATCCCGTCTGGGGGGAGCGCACCTCGCCCTTCACCTGGATGGGGCCGCGGCGCTTCCACGCCCCGCCGCTGGCCCTCGACGACCTGCCGCCGCTCGACGCGGTCGTCATCTCCCACGACCACTACGACCACCTGGACTACCCGACCATCCAGGCGCTCGCCCGGCGGGACGTCCGCTTCATCGTGCCCCTGGGCGTGGGCGCGCACCTGACCTACTGGGGCGTCTCGGCCGATCGCATCACCGAGCTGGACTGGTGGGGCGAGCACGCCCTCGGCGACGTCCGCCTGGTGGCCACCCCCGCCCGCCACTTCTCGGGGCGCTTCCTCAACGACAAGGACAAGACGCTCTGGGCGGGCTTCGCCCTCGTGGGCCCCACCCACCGCGCCTTCTACAGCGGCGACACCGCCATGCACCCGGCCTTCACCGACATCGGCCAGCGCCTCGGCCCCTTCGACGTCACGATGATCGAGTCGGGGGCCTACAACCAGGCCTGGGCGGACGTGCACCTGGGCCCCGAGCAGGCGGTGGAGGCCCACCAGATGGTGGGGGGCAAGGTGATGCTGCCCGTGCACTGGGGCACCTTCGACCTGGCGCTGCACGGCTGGACGGAGCCGATGGAGCGCGTGCTCGTGGCCGCCCAGGCCGCCGGCGTCACGGTGGTCACGCCCCGCCCGGGCGAGAGCGTCTCGCCCCTCGCGCCCACTGCGCCGTCGCGGTGGTGGCCCAGCCTGCCCTGGGAGACGGAGGCCCAGTCGCCGGCGCGGTCGTCGGGGCTGCCGCCGAAGACCGGACTCACGCCAGCCGCAGGCTGATCTCGAAGCACGCGCCGCGCTCGCTCTCCACGAGCTGGGCGTCGCCGCCGTGCAGCTCGGCCACGCTGCGCACGATGGCGAGGCCCAGGCCGGTGCCGCCCACATGGGCGCGATCGGTCACAAACCGCTGAAAAATCCGGGCCTTGAGGGCCGGCGCCACCCCCGGCCCCTCGTCCGCGACGCGGATGCGGGCGTGCTCCCCGTCGACGCGCAGGTCCACGCGGATGGTGCCCCCCTCGGGGCTGTAGCGGATGGCGTTGGCCAGCAGGTTGTCGACGGCGCGGCGCAGCCAGGGGGCGTCGCCCCGCAGCCGCACGGGGGCCAGCGTCTCCTGCACCGTGAGGCTCCGCGCCTCCAGGCGGGGGCCGGCCTCGCGGATGGCGGCGCGCACCTCGTCGGCCAGGCTCACGTTGCCCCGGCTCTCGTCCACCCCGTGGGCCTCCAGCCGCGACAGGGCCAGCAGGTCCTGCAGCAGCGCCTCCAGGCGCCGCGCCGCCTCGTCGATGCGGCCCAGAAACCGGGCCCGGGCCTCCGGATCGTCGGCCGCCCCCTCCAGCAGCACCTCGGTGGCCGCCCGCACCGCCGACACGGGGTTCTTGAGCTCGTGGGAGAGGTCGGCCACGAAGCGCTCGATGTGGTGGCGGTCCTCCAGGGCGCGGCGCATATGGGCGAAGGCGGCCGTGAGCCGGCGCACCTCCCGGCCGGTGGCGGGGGGCAGGGCCATGGGGCGCTCCCCGCGGGCGATGCCGTCGGCCACCCGGGTGAGCTTCTCCAGGGGCCCGGCCAGGCCGCGGCCCAGCAGGAACGCGGCCGCCGCCGCGGCCGCGCCGAGCAACGTCACCAGGAAGGCCATCTTGGGGCCGAAGTCGCGCAGCAGCTCCACCAGCACCTCGGAGGACGAGGTGTTGGTGGCCATCAGCACCTCGGCGCGCCACTGGATGCGCTCCACGGCCCAGAAGCCGATGACCGCCGCCGACAGCGTCGCCGTGGCGAAGATGGCCAGGAAGAGCTGCAGCCGGATGGAGAAGCCGTGGCGGAGGGAGCGCAGGACGCGGCCGGCCACGAAGGCCGTGCCCAGCAGGACCGCGGCGCCGGCCAGGAGGATGATGGCCTCGCGGCTGCCGATGATGAAGGCGTCCCCCACCTCAGGGGCTGCCTTCCGCCAGCCGATAGCCCACGCCCCGCACCGTCTCGATGGTCTCGGCCGAGAGGCCCGCGGCCACCAGCTTCTTGCGCAGGGCCTTCACATGCACGTCCACGGTCCGCTCGGTGATGGCGATCTCGGGGCCCCACGCGCGGTCGAGCAGCATGTCCCGCTCGAAGACGCGGCCGGGGGCCGCGACGAAGACCGCGAGCAGATCGAACTCCTGCCGCGAGAGCGTCAGGCGCTGCCCGTTGGCCCAGGCCTCCCGGCGGTCGGCGTCCAGCCGGATGGGCGCCCCGTCGCCGCGCGCCTCGGGCTCCGGCTGCACCCGCCGCAGCACCGCGCGCACGCGGGCCACCATCTCGCGCGGCGAGAAGGGCTTGTCCACGTAGTCGTCGCCCCCCACCTCGAGGCCCACCACATGCTCCACGGCGTCGTCGTGGCTCGACAGGATGATGACGGGCAGCCGGCTGCGCTGCCGCAGCGCCCGCAGCCAGTCGAGGCCGTTCCCATCGGGCAGCATGAGATCGAGGATGACCAGATCGACCGGGTGCTCTCGGACGAGCCGCTCGGCCTCGGCCAGGGTGGGGGCGATCAGGGAGTCCAGGCCGCCCCGCTCCAGCGCGTAGGCGAGGCTCTCGGTGATGGCGGGCTCGTCGTCGACCAGCAGGATGAGCATGCCCCAGCATGAGCCCGAGCCGGGTCGGGGATCAATCGGGGGCCGCGCCCACGCTTTGTGTCGGACGGCGCGATTTGGCATCCTGCCGCCGTGAAAACCAACGCCCTCGACAACCTGGTCATCATCGACACCGAGACGGGCGGGCTCGACCCGACCGTGCACAGCCTGCTCTCCATCGGGCTGGTGACCTTCGACGGCGCGCGGCGGACCGAGATCTTCGTCCGCGAGCCGGAAATCTCCACCCACCCCCGCTCCATGAAGGTCAACGGCATCGACCTCGACTTCATCGCGGCGCATGGCCTCAGCCCCGAGGACACCTGCGATCGCGTCGAGGCCTTCTTCGACGCCGTGCCCGGCCGGCGACCCGTGATGCTGGCCGGCCACAACATCGCCTTTGATCTCGCGTACATGCGGCGCATCTACCGCCTCGCTGGGCGCACGCCGCCGGCCGAGTTCACCCACCGCAGCGTCGACACCCACGCGCTGCTCTGGGCCCTCGCCGCCGCAGGCCGGCTGCCGCCGGAGACGACGACGTCGGACGGGGCGTTCCAGTACTTCAACGTCTCGCCCCCCGAGGAGCTGCGCCACACGGCCCTGGGCGACGCCGTGGCGACGCGGGACCTCCTGGAGCAGATCCTGGAGCTGGTGGCGTGCGACTGCTGATCGCGGTGGTCGCCGTCGGCCTCGCCGCCTGCGGGGGCGAGGAGGCCAGCCCGAAGTCGGCCACCCCCGCCGCCGCCGCGCCCACCTCGGCCGCGCCCGCGACCGCGGCGCCCGCGCCCCGGACGACGGGGGCGACGCTGGCCGAGCGGCGCGCCCGGTTCGACGCGCGGCCCGCCGTCGACGCCCCGGCGGGCTGGCCGAAGGCGTGGCGCGGCCTCGCCGCGGCGGTGGAGGGCAAGCTGGTGAGCGTCGGCCACACCCGCCAGGCCCGGGTGGACGGCGCGCCGCCCGCCGAGTCGATTCGCCTGAAGATCCGGGTGTTTGGCGAGGACGCCGCGGTGGACGCCCGCCTGCTGGCGGCCCTGAAGGCGCTCGGCCTGCCGGGGGACGCCCTGCCGGAGGCGCCCGTCGAGGCCGGCCCCGAGCGCTGGGCCGTCGACATCGCCCGGGTGAAGGGCGACGCCCCGCGGGAGACCGAGGCCGAGATCACCTGGCAGCGCACCCCCCCGATGGTGGTGGGGGAGAAGCCCTGCAAGAAGCCCGCGGCCATCGACCTGCCGGCGGAGCTGCCGGCGTGGCTGGACGCCGTGACCAACGCCCGCTCCACCCGGCGCCGCGTCCTGACCGGCTTCGACCGCACCCCCGAGCGGCTCGCGCTGGAGGTGGGCATGCTCTACCACAACGGCTACGCCCTCGATGAGGGGGTGGGGCACCTCACGGCCCTGGCCAGGAAGCGCGGCTACACCCAGGCCAGCGGCAGCGGCTCCCGCCAGACGTGGCGCCACCCCGACGGCGCCGAGCTGAGCTGGCGCAGCGACAACGATCCCCTGGCCCTCGGCTGCAGCCTCGCGGGCCCCTTCTTGCGCGTCGCCTGGCAGGATCGCTGACCCCGACCGCTCCCCGCTCCTCACCGCAAGCCCTCGTCCCAGGCCGCCTCCCGCGCGCCTGCCGCAATAATTGTCCAAATTACATTTAAGCCCTTGCGCTCCTGGGGTCGGGCATTAATGTATGAAGCACACAAAGTGAGGTGCCCCCATGAAGGTCCATCTTTTCATCGTCGACCCCCAGAACGATTTCTGCGTCCCCGACGACGGCCACGGCAACCGCGGGGCCCTCGTGGTGCCGGGCGCGCTGGACGACATGGGCCGGCTCGCCGGCCTCGTGCGCCGGGTGGGTGGCCGCCTCGACGACATCACCGTCACCCTCGACAGCCACCAGGGGCTCGGCATCGAGCGGCCGCGCTGGTGGAAGCGGGTGGGGGATGGGGCCGAGCCGGCGCCGTTCACCGTCCTCGGCATCCACCCCGACGGCCGCCGGATCGTGAAGTACGTCCCCGGCGGGGCGGGCCTGGTGGCGACGGACGAGGCCTACACGACGTTCCTGCCGGCCTACCTGCACCAGGGCGGCGCGACGGGGAAGGGGGCCTTCGGGTACCTGGAGGCCCTGGCCAGGGCGGGCCGCTACCCCCACGTCATCTGGCCCGTGCACTGCCGCGTGGGCTCGTGGGGCTTCGGCGTGGTGCCGGTGCTCGACGCCGCCCTCTACCAGTGGGAGATCGACCAGTACGCCCGCGTGAACTACGTGGCCAAGGGCAACAACCCCGACACGGAGCACTTCTCCGGCGTGCGCGCCGAGGTGCCCGACCCCCGGGATCCGGCCACCCAGGTCAACACGCGGCTCATCCAGGCCCTCGAGGAGGCCGACGTCATCGCCCTGGCGGGGGAGGCGCTCTCGCACTGCGTGGCCAACACCGGCCGCGACATCGCCGACTGCTTCGCCGACCCGCGCTACGTCGAGAAGATGGTCCTCCTCACCGACGCCACCTCGAACGTGGGCGGCTTCGAGTCCCTGGGCGCCGGCTTCCTCAAGGAGCTGCAGGCCCGCGGCATGAAGACCGCCACCTGCGCCGACTTCCTGGCCTGAGCACGGCGCCGCGCGCCGAAAAGGAGAATGATCATGCCTCGTTTCCAGGATCCGTCCCTCGACACGCACAGCGGCGGGGGCTTCCAGTTCAGCGCGGCCCGGCTCTCGAACCTGGGCGCGACGGAGTACACCCTCGGCCTCGTGGTGGTGGACGTCTCGGGGTCGGTGGGGCCCTGGCGCGCCGACATCGAGCGGGCCCTGAAGGCCATCGTCACGGCCTGCGGTCGCCACCCGCGGGCCGACAACCTGATGCTGCGCGTCGTGCTCTTCGACTCGAGCGTCCAGGAGTTGCACGGCTTCAAGCCGCTGCCCGACTGCGACCCGAAGGACTACGACGGGGTCATCCGGCCGGCGGGGGCGACGGCGCTCTTCGACGCGACGTGGCAGGCCGTCCGCTCGGCGGCGGCCTACGGCAAGCTGCTGGTGGACCACCAGTACCAGGTGAACGCCGCGGTCTTCGTCATCACCGACGGCGCCGACAACAGCTCGAAGATGCGGCCGGCGGACATCAAGCGGGCCCTCGCCGAGGCCCAGCAGGCCGAGGTGCTGGAGTCCGCCCTCACCGTCCTGGTGGGCCTGGGCACGGACCACGGCGGGCTCGACCCGTACCTGGACGCCTTCCGGCAGGAGGCGGGCTTCCAGCAGTACGTGGCCATCGGCCAGACCACGGCGGACGCCCTGGCGAAGCTCGGCGGCTTCATCAGCCGCTCGCTGCAGAGCCAGTCCCAGGCCCTCGGCTCCGGCGGCGCCTCCGTCGCCCTCTCGTTCTAGGGGGTGGCCATGCACGCCGACGCCTGGTTCTGCCGCGGGGGCGGCCACGCCGTGGGCCAGGACTACGCTCGCGCCGGCGTGACGGCCGCCGGGCGGGTCTACGCCCTGGTGGCCGATGGCTGCTCCAGCTCGCCCGACACCGACTGCGGCGCGCGCCTGCTGGTGCTGGCGGCGGTGGAGGCGCTGGAGCAGGGCGTCGACGTGGCGGCCCTCGGCCCCGCGGCGGTGGCGCGCGCGGCGGCGGCGGCGGCCGGGCTCCTCTCGCCCCTGGCCCTCGACGCCACGCTGCTGGCGGTGGTGGCCGAGCCCGGCGGGCGCGTCCGGGTGGCCGCCTTCGGGGACGGGGTGGTCTTCGGCGTGCGCGCCGACGGCGCGGTGGAGGCGTGGCCCATCGAGCAGGGCGGCCTGCCCACCTACCCGTCGTACGGCCTCGACGCGGGCCGCCTCGCGCGGCTGCGTCAGGTGGTTTCTGTTGAAGATTCAGAAGGTTGCGACCTGCTGCAGCCGCAGGTGCGCGACCTCGACCCGGCCGACTGGCGCCTGATCGGGGTAGCCAGCGATGGCCTGTCGGCCTTCCGGGCGGGTGGCGCGGTCGTGCCCGTCGCCGAGGTGCTCGCCCACGTCACCGACGTCCGCGTCCCGGCGGGCCGCTTCATCGAGCGGTCGTCGACGTTCTTCCTGCGCCGCACCTGTCCGCGCCTGGGCTGGACCCCGGGGGATGACTACAGCGTCGGCGCCCTCTGGCTCGGAGGCTCCCCATGAACGCCAGCGCGCCGCGGGCCGGCGTCCGCGTCTTCCGCCTGGGCGATCCGCGCCCCATCGACCTGGGCCCCCGGCAGTTCGTGGCCGAAGGGGGCGAGGGCAAGGTCTTCACCCGCCGGGGTGTGGCCTTCAAGATCCACCACGACCGTGCGCGGGTGCCGCCGCTCGACAAGCTGCACCGGCTGGCGGCCTTCGACGACGCGCGCATCCTCCGGCCGGTCGACCTGCTGGTGGACGCCCAGGGTCGGCCGGCGGGCTTCACGTCCCGGTTCGAGGCCGACGCCTGGCCCCTCGGCCGGCTCTTCCCGCCGGCCTTCCGCCAGCGGGAGGGGGTGACGGACGCGATGCTGCGCCACCTGATCGCCCGCCTGCGCGACGGGGTGGCCCTCGTCCACGCCCGCGGCGGCCTCATCGTCGACCTCAACGAGCTCAACTTCCTGGTCCTCAAGGACTTCTCCGACGTCCGCTTCATCGACGTCGACGCCTGGCAGCTCCCCGGCTACCCGGCGACGGCGTTGATGGACAGCGTGCGGGACTGGACGCGGGCGGACTTCAGCCCGGAGACCGACTGGTTCTCGTTCGCCATCGTGACGTTCCAGCTCTTCACCGGGCTGCACCCCTTCAAGGGGAGGTACGAGGGCCCCGACGCCGCGCTGCGCGGGCGCCTGCCCACCGACGCCGCCGACGATCCGTTCGCCGTGACGCGCCGCCGGATGCAGGCCGGCGTCTCGGTCTTCCACCCCGACGTGCGGGTGCCGGCCGCCGCCGCGCCCGTCGACACGCTGCCCCCGGCGTGGCGGGCCTGGTACGCCGATCTGTTCGCCGCGGGCCACCGCCGGCCCCCGCCGAGCAGCTTCGACGCCGCCGTCGTGGTGGCCCCGGCCCCGGTCGCGCTGCCCCCGGGCGGGCTCGAGGTCACCCGCCTGGACCGCCTGGAGGGCCGGCTGCTGCGGCTGTTCACGGACGCCCTGTACCGGGTCGCGGTGACGGAGGCGGGGGTCTTCCTGGATGGGCGGCGCCTCCAGGTGGAGCCGGCGGCCGTGCAGGTGGTGGCCTTCAGCCCGCGCGCGCGGCGGCCGGTGGCGGTGGACGCCCGGGGCCCCATCCCCGTCCTCACGGACCTCACGACGGGGGCCACGCTCCCGTTCGGGCTGGCCGCCGACGCGGTGGCTGGCCAGGACGGCCAGGTCTGGCTCAAGGCCGGCGACCAGGTGCACCGGCTCGCGCTCACCGAGGCCGGGGACCGGCTGTTCGCCAGCGCCCAGCCGGTGGCCCAGGTGCTGCCCCACGCGGCGCGGCTCTTCCCGGGGGTCGTCATCCAGAGCCTGCTCGGGGCGACCTACGTCTCGCTGCTGGCCGACGACCAGGCGCGCCAGATCCGCGTGCCCGACCTGGATGGCTTCACCGTCCTCGACGCGCGGCACAGCCGCGGGGTGCTCATCGTGGCGGGCCATCGCGGGGGTCGCTATGCCCGGATGGTCTTCCGCTTCGCGGCCGATGACACCTGGGACCGCCGCGACGAGGACGGCGCCGTCGGGGTGCCCCCGTGCCTGGTGCTGCCGAGCGGCGTCTGCCTCGTCCTGGGCGACGATGGGCGCCTGGTGCTGCGCCCGGCGAGGCCCGGGGCCAGCGGGGAGCGCTGCGTGGACGACCCGCGCCTGGCGGGCATGCCGCTGCTGGCGGAGCAGGGCGGCGCGGTGCTGCTGGGGCTGGGGGCCGAGGTGCTGCGGGCCCGGGTACGCTAGCGCAACCCGTTGTTCTTGCTGGTGTCTTCGCCCGGATCGGCCGCCGCCAGGGCCGCCTCCAGCAGCCCGCGGACGCGCCGGGCGAGGGCGTGGGCGTCGGCGCCCACGTCGGTGATGGGGGGCAGGATGGTCACGCTCAGCCGGTGGCCGGGCCGGATGCGGAGGGCGTCCCCCGGCAGGGCGTCGCGGGTGCCCCGCAGCACGATGGGCACCAGCGGCACCCCGGAGTCGACGGCGAGCTGGAAGGCCCCGCGCCGGAACGGCAGCAGCGGCCCGCCGGGGCCATAGGTGCCCTCCGGGAAGAACAGCACCGAGACGCCCTGGGCGAGGCGCGCCCGGCAGGCCGGCATCAGGCGGCGGGCCGACGCCGTGTGCCCGCGGTCGATGGGCAGGTGCCCGATCATCGTCATGATCTGGCCCAGCAGCGGCACCCGGAAGAGCTCGGCCTTGGCGACGAAGCGAAACCGCCGGCGCAGGCCGAGGCAGACGAGGATGTCGAGCATGGACTGGTGGTTCGCCACCAGGATGGCCGGCCCGGCGGGCAGGCGCTCGCGGTGCGTGATGGTCAGCCGCCAGAGCGGGACGGCCCACAGCCAGGCCGACGTCAGCGCCGAGACGAGGGCGTGCAGGGCGCGGCGCTCGCGATCCCACCAGGCGGTCAGGGCGAAGACCGGCAGCGCCGCCACGAAGCTGGTGAGCAGCAGCACCAGGAAGGAGAGCCAGACGAGGCCGCTCAGGAGGGTCTGCAGCAAGTGCGCGTCCCACGCCGTGTCCGGGCGACTGTACGACCATGGCCGGAGCGTGGCCAGGGATGCCGGGGCGTCGAGGCCCTGCCCGTGGCGGCCGAAGCCTGCTTCACTGGGGGCATGAGCGCCCCGCCCCTCGACGTGGATGCCGTCGCCGCGCCGGCCTTCGCCCTGGTGGAGGACCACGGCCCGTTCCGCGGCGACGCCCACGCCCACCGCCGCCACCAGCTCCTCTACGCCCGGTCGGGCACGCTGCACCTGGAGGTCGAGGGGGCGCGCTGGCTGCTGCCGCCGGCGCGGGCGGCGTGGATCGGCGGCGGGGTCGAGCACCGCGTCGACGCCCCGGGGCCGGTGGCGCTGCGGACGGTCTACGTCGATCCCAGCCTCGGCGGCCCGGCGGTGGCCTGCTGCGTCTTCGCGGTCAGCGACCTGGCGCGGGAGCTCATCCTGCTGGCGACGCGGTTCGGGCCGGCGGACCCGCCGTCGCCCCTGCGCGCGGCCGTCTTCGCCACCCTGGTCGGCCTCTGCGCCGAGTGGACGGCGGCGCCGCTGCCCTGGCACCTGCCCGTGGCGAGGTCACCCGCGATCGGCCGGGCCATGGCCTTCGCCCACGCGCACCTCGACGGCGCGCTGGACCACGCCGCGGCCGCCCAGGCGGCGGGGCTCTCCGTCCGCAGCCTCTCGCGGCACTTCGCCGCCGAGACGGGCATGACGTGGCGGCGGTACGTCCTCACGGCCCGGATGCTCCACGCGATGGAGCTGCTGGGCGCGCCCGACGCCCGCGTCAGCGAGGTGGCCCTGGCCGTGGGCTACGACTCCTTCGCGGCGTTCAGCCATGCGTTTCGCGGGTTTACGGGCGAGAGCCCCAGCGCGTGGCGAGCTCGGGCCGGCGTCAGCGGGGCGCGGCGTCGGCCGTCCACTGGCCGATCCGGAAGATGATGAACTCGGCGGGTCGGGTCAGCGCCACGCCCACCTGGGCGATCAGGCGGCCATTGTCGAGGTCGGTCTGGGTCATGGTCGACCGATCACAGCGCACGAAGAACGCCTCGTCCGGCTGAAGGCCGAGCAGGCCGCCCAGGCGCCAGACCTGCGTGAGGAAGGTGTTCATCGCCTCCCTCACCCGGGACCAGAGCGCCTCGTTGTTCGGCTCGAACACGGCCCACTCGGTGCCCAGCGCCAGGCAGCGCTCCAGGTAGAGCAGCGTGCGGCGGACGGGGACGTCGCGGACCTCCGGGTCGGCCCGATCCAGCGTCCGGGCGCCCCAGACGACGGTGCCCGCCTCGGGGAGCGTGCGCAGGCCGTTGATCCCGGCGGCGGTCAGCCGGTCCAGGGCGTCCGCGGTCAGGTCGGTCGCCAGGCCGACCACCCCGGGCAAGGTGCGCTGGTCGCCAGCGGGGGCCTTCCAGACGCCAGCCTCCACATCGGTGCGGACGTACAGGCCGGCCACGAGGCCGCTGGCTGGCTCGGGCCTGGGGGGCTCACCGTCCCGGGCGCGCAGGACGGCGGGGAAGTAGACGGCGCAGGAGCTGGCGTCCGCGGCGGCGATGCCGAGCGCGGCGGGATCCCAGGCGGCGCCCTGGCTCCAGTCGGCGGGCGCGTCGACGAGGAGGAAGCGCTGGTGCTCGCGAGCGACCTTCGCGGCGGCGGCCCAGGCCCAGGGGGGTACGTCGGCGCCGTGGGCCGAGGGGGCCAGGACGAGGAGCGCAGCCTCCGTCTGCGCCAGGGAGGCGAGGCCCGCAGCCAGCGAGGCGGGCGACGCCGAGGTGCGGACGACCAGCGCCCGGCGGCCCCCGGCGTCGAAGAAGCCCCGGATGGCGGCGAGGATGGGCGTGTCGAAGTCACCGAACTCGCTCACGAATTCGGTGGTGGAGGTCACCAGGACGGGGGTCTCGACGGGGCCCGCGGGCGACTCGCCGAGGAACCCGGTCGTCGACGTGGGCACCCCCTCGATGACGTGGGGTCGGAGCGAGGCCTCCTCGACGAAGACACCGGGAGCGAGGTACTCGGGCATGGCGGCCTCCTGGCTGCCCCCAGCATGGCGCGCCGGGCCGCCTTCCGCCACCTCAGTCCACCCAGTCGACTCCGTGGAAGGCGCGGGCGGCGTAGGGCACCGTCCAGGTGTGGTCCGCGCCGCCCGACCAGGTGACGCGCCCGGCGGCGTCGCGGCGGATGGGCTTGAAGTGGAGCGTCTCGCCGGGGGGCAACCGCAGCTCGGCCAGCCAGGTGGGGTAGCCGGCCGGGTCGAGGGGCACGGCCTGAGCGGCATCCCAGGCGCCGAGGGCGGGGTGGTCGCCGACGAGGAAGATGGCTTCGCCGGCCACGGTGTGGGCGCCGCGGACCTGGAGCTGCACGGCGGCCGGGCGGCAGGCGAAGGTCTCGTCGGCGTCGAGGCCGCACGGGTGGACCCAGATCTCGACGCAGGCGGGGGCGGCGGCGGCGGCGTACCAGTGGAAGACCGGGGGGCCGTAGTCGCTGTCGCGGCCGGTCACCAGGGCCTCGCCGGGCTGGAGGTGGCGGAAGGTGGCCACGTCGGTCAGGCCGTAGGCGGCGGCGCCGGCTCCGAAAGCGAAGCCGTGCTCGTCGTCGGCGAAGAGGTGCGCCTGGCCCCAGGCGGCCAGCAGGGGCACGGCCTCGAGGCTGTTGACCAGGCTCTCGGCCGGGTCGCCGATGGCGTGCCAGCCCGCGCCGCTCGGGGCGCCGGTGGCCGCCTCCGCGGCAGCGTCGCGGCCGTCGAGGCAGAGGTAGACGTGCTTGAAGGGGGCCTCGGTGACCCAGGAGCGGGCGCCGCCGACGGCCGTGACGCGGCCGGGCAGGCCGGCGTGGACGGTGGGCGTCACGTAGGGGGCGTGGTTGTAGCCGGGGCCGGCGCCCTGGGCCGCGAGGGCGTCCGCGGCGGAGCCGGGGCGGCCGCTCACGCCCGCCGGATCGGGCAGGGCGGCGGGGCGCAGGGGGGCGGGCACGCTGTCGGCGAGGACGTCGGCGTCGCGGACGGGGTGGCGAAAGCTCAAGGGAAACGCGTCGTTCCAGCCGTCGGGCCGCAGGATGAGGCGGTCGGTGGCCGGGCGCCAGCCGGCCGGGGGCTGCCAGGTGGCGGAGGCGTGCCCGGCGGCGTCGGGGGCGAGGGCGAGGTGCAGGGGGGCGCCGTCCTCGACCTGGAGGCTCAGCCCGGCGATGGGGCCGAGGGCGTGGTCGAGGCGGAGGGTGACCGCGCCGTCATGGCGCAGGGCGGCCACGACGGGCGGGCGTGGGACGCTCCAGCCGGGCAGGTCGACGACGGCGTTGGTCTGGCCGTCGCCGAAGGGCGCGACGTCGGAGGCGGACAGGCGCACCGGGAACGCGACGACGACGACGGCAGGATCGGCCAGGGCCTCCTCGGCGGCGTTGGCCAGGACGGCCTCGGGGGTCCAGCGGGCGGGGTCGGCGCCGCCCCAGGGCCCGGCGGCGGTGGCGCTGGCCTGGTCGGCCTTGCCCACGACGGCGGCGGCGGGGCGCTCGGCCGGGGCGGCGACCATCTCCGGCGCGGGGGGCGTGGCGCAGGCGGCGAGCAGGGCGGCGAGGGGGGCGAGCAGGCGGTGCATGGCGGCCTCCAGCGTGGACGCGCGCAGTGTGCCGTCGGCGGCGTTGGCCTGCATGCGCAGGTTGGCCCAAGGTTGTCGACTTTCAGCCAACCGGCCCGGTGATGCGGCGGGCGCCGCCTTTTTTCTCTTTGTTTTCAGCCATCTCGAAGAAAGTCTGCGACACGCGCCGCGACTGACCGATGGAAGAGGAGGCCCCGACCGCCCTGGAGGACGCCCCATGGCCGAGCAGCTGCGCATCGAGATGGACACCTACCGGCTCCCGAGCCCCCGCCTGGGCCGCCCGGTCCTCGTCTTCGAGGTCACCTCGAAGGTCACCGACGACCTCTTCCTGCTCGTCCCCCGGCCGCGGATCGTCGCGATCCTCAACGGCATCCTGGGGAGGGCCCAGCAGAAGACCGCGGACTTCGACTTCGACCTCTACGGCTACTACTTCATGTCGAACCACCTGCACCTGCTCATCGGGGTGGAGGAGCTGGTGGACAAGAGCCTCGTGCTGGAGTGGGTCAACCGGGAGATCGCGAGGAGAATCAACAAGTACCACGACCGGACGGGCCAGCTCCTCACCCCGAACCACGCCATCCAGATCACCTCCGAGGCCCACGCGCTGGAGCGGCTGCGCTACGTGATGGGCCAGGCGACCGCCCAGCTCAAGACGCGCCACCCGGCCGACGACGTCTTCGCCTGCGCCAACCCGGCGCTGCTGCGCGGCGAGCCGCTGACGGGCGTCTTCGTGCACGGCAACGGCGTCGAAGAAGAGGTCACCGTCCGCCTCGACCGCCTGCCCGGCCTGGGCGACCTGACCCCCAGGTCCCACCGCGCGCTCATGTGGCAGCTCGCCGATGGCATCGCCGGCGAGCACCGCCCGCGCCGCAAGAAGGCCGGCCTGCCCGTGCCCGACCCCGAGGCCGTCCGCCAGGTCGACCCGTGGACGCGCCCGAAGGTGCGGGACCGCAGCCCCGCGCCGGTCGTCCACGGCACCCCCGAGCAGCAAGCCGAGTGGCGCGCCCTGCACGCGACCCTGCGCGAGGCCTACACGGAGGCCCACATCGCCTACTGGAAGTGGCTCGCCGACCCCCGCTCGCCGCTCATCCCCTTCCCGCCGGGGACCATCCCGCCGTCCCACGCCCGCAAGGCCATGCGCGCGCTGGCCGAGAGCGGGTGAGCGCGCGGCGGGGCGCCGACAGCAAGCAGCGTGAGCGCAGCCGGTGGGTGCCATGGGCGAGGTGCGCGTCGGCGGCCGCGACCGTGGCCGCCTGGCGGTGGAGAGGCGTGGCTGGGCCCCGGACAGCGACCCGCACCCGCTCCTCTCAGCCCGTCCACACGACCAAGAGCCACCCCCACCCCGCCCGAATTCCAGCCACACCGCCGGCGTGCACCCCCAAACTTGCAAACCCGGTAGGCGAGTGAGGACGCGGCCTTCGCGAATTCCAGCCACGCTGCCGTCGTGCACCCGCCCTCGCGCAAACCCGGTAGGCAAGTGGCTGTGGCCGCGGTAGCGTCGGGGCGTTGGTGGCGTGGAGGTGGGGATGCTGGGGCTGGGTGGGTGGTGGGGTCGGTCGTGAGCGGCTTCGTCTTCGAGGGTATGACCCCGGCCCTGCAGGCGTGGGTCGACTACGCCGGGCAGGCGGGCGCGGATCCGCAGGAGCGCGACCGGCTCAAGGGCCTGGTGCCGCCGGCGCTGTTGGCGCGGTGGTGGGCGGCGCAGCGGGTGTGGCGCTGCCGCGACGAGGCCCGGGTGGGGGAGCCGGTGGTGCACGCCGCGCCGAGCGGGCGGTACCGCCTGGAGGTCACGACCCACGCGGAGGGGCCGCGGACGTGGGCGTATGCGAAGGGGCGCGTGTACGACGGCGAGACGCTGGTGGCCGAAATCCTGAGGAACTTCAGCCACTTTCCGTTCGTGTGGGTCGAGGGGCACGCCAGCGGGCATGACTACCTCATCGGCGGTGAGGACTATCAGGGTCAGACGGTCATCGAGCTGGACACGGGGCGCCGGGCGGAGCACCTGCCTCCCGAGGCCGCCGAGGGCAGGGGCTTCTGCTGGGCGGACTTCGCGCTGTCGCCGTCGGGGCGGACGTTGGCGGTCGAGGGCTGCTACTGGGCCTGGCCGTACGAGCTGCGGCTCGTCGATCTCGGGGATCCCCTCACCGCGCTGCCGGTGCTCACGTACTTCGGCGACGAGGCCAGCGTCCGGTGGCTGCCCGAGGAGCCCGACGCCGGTGACGTCACCCGGCGCGTCGAGCTGTATGCCCCCACCGGGGGCCGGGCGGACGATCTGAGCGACGCGGAGGAGGCGGATCTGCAGCGGCGCCAGGCGGCCGGCGAGACCGACCTGTGGCGCACCGAGGCGCGGGTCGAGCGCTGGGTCCGGGGGTCCATCGCGGCACACGCGGGGGTCCAGATCGACGCCTTCCCCGCGGGCGAGGCGCTCTGGGCCGAGGGGCTGCGCAACGTGCAGGCCCTCATCGACCGGGCGCCACCGGCGGACCAGGCGCTGCTGCTCGCCCGCCTGGCCGCCCGGGCGTCGACCCCGGACTAGCCGAAGGCCAGGGCGAGGGCCCCCACCGCCAGGCAGTACCAGCCGAAGTGGCCGAACCAGCCACGCCGGACGACGCCGAACAGCAGCCAGAGGGCGGCGAGGCCGGAGAGGAAGCTGGCCACGGTGCCGATGGTGAGCGCCGTGATGACGTCGTCGGCCGGCGGGGCGGCGAGCAGGTCCTTGAGCTTGAGGGCGCAGGCCCCGCCGATGACCGGCAGCGAGAGCAGGAAGCTGAAGCGGGCCGCGCGCTCCGGCGCGACCCCGAGCAGCTCGGCGGAGGCGATGGTGCTGCCCGACCGGGAGACGCCCGGCAGGATGGCGACGGCCTGGGCGACGCCGATGAGCAGGCCCCGACCCAGCGTGATCTCGCGGTCCCCCGTCCGCACCAGACGGCTGCTCAGCAGCAGCAGGCCCGTGAAGAGGAGCGCGCCGCCCACCAGCCGCGGGGAGGAGAACGCGGCCTCGAGCTCGTCCTTGAAGAGCACGCCGACGATGCCCGCAGGCAGGCAGCCGACGACGATGGCCACGACCAGTCGCAGGCTGGCATCTTCCCGATATTGCTGCGTAATTTGGCCGGGCGATCGCAGCGCGCGGCCCGTCGCGGCGAGCAGCGCGCCGACGTCTTTGCGCAGCAGCACGAGCACGCTGAGCAGGGTGCCGAAGTGGACGGCGACCTCGAAGGCGGCGCCGCCACCGTCCAGGTGGACGCCCAGGAGCGCCTTGCCGAGGACGAGGTGGCCGCTGGAGGAGACGGGCAGGAACTCGGTGAGCCCCTGCAGCAGGCCGAGCAGGGCGGCGGACAGGGCGTCCATGGGCTAGCGGGCGGCCTGCTGGACCGGGGGCTCGGCGGGGGGCGCGGTCGGCGGGGCGGCGGGCAGCAGGTTGCCCTGGCCGTCGTGCTCGATGACGGGGAGGCCCAGGCTCTCCAGCGTCGGCAGCAGGGCGGCCTTGTCGCCGACCACCACGATCACGAAGTCCCCATGGGCGTACTTCTTCGCCATGGCGTTCGCGTCGGCCGTGGTCACGGCCGCCATGCGGGCGGGCCAGTGCTGCAGGTAGTCGCTCGGGTGGCCATCGAGGACGAGGGCCGTGAGCTGGCCGGCCACCGACGCCATCCGCTCGAAGTCGCCGGGGAAGCCGAGCAGCATGCCGCCGACCGCCTCGCCGCGCTCCTGGTCGGTGACGGGGCGGGCGCCGGTGACGTCGGCGAGCTCCTTCTGGATCTCGTCGATGCTGGCGCGCGTCGTGTCGGCCTTCACCCGGGCGCCCAGGCTGAAGAAGCCCGCCTGCCGCCAGCGGTTGAAGCCGCTGCGCGCGCCGTAGGTGTAGCCCTTGTCCTCGCGCAGGTTCAGGTTGAGCCGGCTGGTGAAGGCCCCGCCGATGGTCCAGTTGAAGACGTCGGTGGCGAGCTGGTCGTCGGCCGCGATGGTGCCGGGGATGCGCCGCGCCACCTGGACGACCGACTGGGTGCTGCCAGGAAAGTTGACCAGGTGGATGGCGGCCGGGGGCTGGGCGCCGGCCACGACCGCCAGCGGTGCCGAGGGCTGGCCCTGCCAGTCACCGAAGGTGGCCTGGAGGGCCTGCTGCACGGCGTCCCGATCCGCGTCGCCCACCACCACGATGCGGGCGCCGGCGGGCTGCACGACGGCCGCGTACTGGGCCTTCACATCCGCCAGCGTCAGGCCCTGCAGGGTGTCGCGGATGCCGCCCGGCGACATGCCGCCGTAGCCCTCGCCGAACAGCGCCCGGCGCAGGGTGAGGGAGGCGGCGGTGCCGGGCTCGGCCTCGTCGGCCAGCGCGGCGGCGATGCGCTGGGCCTTGCGGCGCTCGAACTCCTCGGCGGGGAAGTCGGGCGAGCGCAGGATGTTCTTCAGAATCGCCAGGGATTCCGAGAGTTTGTCGGCCAGCAGGTCCATCGAGACCACCAGCCCGTCCGTGGCGGCGCTGGCGCCGTAGTCGGTGGCGAGGCGCTGCAGATCCTCGCTGATCTGGAGCGAGGTGCGGCCAGCCGCCCCCTCGTCGAGCATGTCGGCCACCAGCGACGTGAGGCCGGCCTTGCCCTGCGGATCGGCGGAGGCGCCCCCCGGGAAGATGATCTGCAGGCTCAGCAGCGGGGCCTGGGCCTGGCGCAGGAACCAGACCTCCATGCCGTTGGCGAGCGTCCAGGTCTCGACGGCGGGCGGCGCCCAGCCGGGATCGGCCTTCGGCGCGGGGAGGCCAGAGCGATCCACCGGCGGCGGCGGCTTCGCCCCGCAGGCGGCGAGCGTCAGGGCCAGGGCCAGCAGGCCCACGACGCGAGTGACGGCGCGGCTCACTCGTCCACCTCCTGCTCCTGGGGGCCAGGCACGATGTCGATGCGGACGCGGCGGCCGGGGACCAGCCACTTCTGCGCCGCGGCGTGCACATCGGCGGCCTTGAGGTCGGTGTAGCGGGCCAGGTCGTCCTCCAGGAAGTCGGCGTCGCCCGTGAAGTGCAGGTAGTTGCTCAGCATCTGGGCGCGGCTGAGCACGCTCTCGACCTGGCCGAAGAAGCCCTTGCGCCAGCCGTTGAGCGCGCGGGTCATCTCGTCCTCCGTCGGCGGGGTGGACAGGGCCTCGGCCAGGGCGTCCTCGAGCGCCTTGGCGAGCGCGTCCACCGTCTGCCCCGGGGCCCCCGTGGCGACGACCACGTACAGACTGCCCAGGTGGCGCGACGCCTGGAACGCCGACACGTCCTTGGCGACCTTCTTGTCGTACACGAGCGGCTGGTACAGGCGGCTGGTCTTGCCATCGGTGAGGATGGACGACAGCACGTCGAGGGCGGCGTCATCGGCGCTGTACAGGGCCGGCGAGTGCCACGCCAGGTAGACCCGGGGCAGCTTCACGTCGTCCGTGGAGGTCAGGTGCTTCGGGGCCGCGAGCACCGGGAGCTCGGCCGTGGGGGTCGGCGCCCGCTTCCCGGCGGGCATGGCGCCGAAGTACTGCGCCACCAGCAGCTCCGCCTCGTCCTCGTCGAAGTCGCCCACGATGGTGAGGATGGCGTTGGCGGGCACGTAGTACTGGCGGAAGAACGCCTTCACGTCGTCCAGCGACGCCGCCGTCAGGTCCTTGTGGGAGCCGATGGTGGTGTGCTGGTAGGGGTGCCCCTCGGGGTACATGTCCCGCGCCAGGTACTTCCAGACCATGCCGTAGGGCGTGTTCTCGTACCGCTGGCGGCGCTCGTTCTTCACCACGTCGCGCTGGTTGTCGAGCTTCTCCTGGGTGAGCACGTCGAGCAGGCCGCTCATGCGGTCCGACTCCATCCAGAGGGCCAGCTCCAGGTAGTTGGCCGGCACGCGCTCGTAGTAGTTCGTCCGGTCGGTGTTGGTGGTGCCGTTCACGGCGGCCCCGATGGGCTCGAACGGCTTGAAGTACTCGTCATCAAACGACTTTGAGCCCTGGAACATCAGGTGCTCGAAGAGGTGGGCGAAGCCGGAACGGCCCTTGGGCTCGTGGGCCGAGCCGACCAGGTAGCGCATCTCCACGGCGACCACCGGCAGGCGATCGTCGTGGCTGAGCAGGACCGTGAGGCCATTGTCCAGGGTGTAGGTCTTCACCGGCACCGACGGGGCCTCGCCCGCGAGGGCGGGCGCCGTCAGCGCGAGCAGTAGAAGGAGGGTTCTCAAGCGGCGTCCTCCGTGGCCAGCCATCGACGGGGCAGGATACGCAAGCCCACCGGGGAGGGGAAGCGCGGGCCTGCGGTTGTCCAGGAACCGCGGCGCGGCGGCTGACGTTCCTGGAAAAAATGCAGCACGCCACGCAACCGTATGCAAACGATCATGAATCATTGTGCAGACATTGTTCAATCCAGGAGACGGGCGATGCGCAAGGTGCTGGTGGTCGAAGACGAGCCCGTCCTCCGCAGCGCCCTCGCGCGGCCTCGCCCGGGTCGCCGATGTCCGGGTGGCGGCCTCCCTCGACGAGGCCCGGGGCTTGTCGACCGGCGTCGACTGCGTCATCGCCGACCGGCACCTGCCCGACGGCGACAGCGTGGGCTGGCTGGCGGAGCTCTCCCGGGCGGGGACGCCTGCGCTGCTGCACACCAGCCACCCGCCCGTCGAGCTGCCGGCGCACCTGGGCCTGGCCATGAAGCCGGCCAACCTCGGGGCCTTGCGGGCCTGGGTCGCCGGGGGGGCGTGAGGCGCTCAGGCCCCGCGGCGCTGCCGGTCGATGGCGCGCCAGTCGTCGACGTCGTCGATGGGAAACACCGGATCCGCAAAAGAAATCCGGCGCACCGCGTCCAGGTCGGTGATGCCCTCCGTCTGCACCCACAGGTTCATCCGGCTGTAGCGGGCGAAGTAGATGAGCCAGGGGAAGAAGCTCTTGACCACCACGATGTCGGCCTTCGCGGGGTTGAGGCCCACCTCCAGGTAGAACTCGGGCTTCATCGCGATGGGCGGGCCCTCGGTGATCACGAGCCGGACGTCGCCGCTCTCCACCACCACCTGCCGGCCGAGCGCCAGGCTCTCGCGCTTGAAGCGCAGGGTGCCCTCGACCGGCAGGGCCTGGTTCTGCTCGGGGTGCAGGCGGCCCCCCAGGGAGAAGCGCACGGGCTGGCCGACCTCGACGTCCCAGAGCGTGGCGACGGCGGCGGCGTCGCGGAACGGGACGTAGGCGAGGAGCCCCTGCCCGTGGGTCCGCAGGGCCTCGAGGATGCGGTGGTTCTCGCCGGGCGCCCCGGCGGCCACCACGTCCGAGACGTCCGACATGCACACGGCCCCCAGGCGGCGACGCAGGCGCGCCTTGCGGGCGCGGCCGATGGCCTCCTCGACGGTGGGGAAGCGGGGCGGCTCGACGGTGCGCACCGCCCAGGCGCGCTCGGCCAGCTCGTCCGCCAGGCGCTCGGCCAGCGGGCCGTCGCCGTCGGTGAGCACGTGCACCGCCCAGCCCAGGTGCGGGTGGTCGTTCCAGATGTGGCACATGAAGAGCGAGCACCCGAGGACGCGGGGATCCCGCTCGAGCTTCTTCATGTGGCGAAACAGCGGCCGCATCGTGGGCAGGAAGTCGACCGTCGTGCCGCCACCCAGCACCATGGGCAGGCTGCGCCACGCCGCGACGGGGTGGACCTCGCCGTCGATGGTGTCGAGCAGCACGCGCCCCGCGCGCTCGCCGATGCGGGCGTGATCGCGGTGCGGGTTGGTGCGGTAGGCGAACAGCAAGGGCGAGCCGGTGACCTTCGCGGGGGTCAGGTTGCCGTGCAGATCATAGGTGACGGCCACGGGCAGACTGTCGCCCACCACCCCGCGGATGGCGGCCAGGTAGTCGGCCTCGGGGTCGGGCACGCCCTCGACGCCCATGGCGCCGTGCAGGGAGAGGGCGACGCCATCGAGGGCGCCAGCCTCCTGCAACCCCTTGATCAGCATGGCTTTCAGGGCCTCGTGCGTCTCGGCCGTGAGGGGGCCGCCGGGCACGGCCCAGGCGCTGAAGAGCGGCACCAGCTCCACCGCCCCCCGCGCTCGGGCGGCGGCGGCGAAGCCCGAGAGCTCGGCGTTCTTCAGGAACCCCTCGGCCTCGACGCCCCCCTCGGCGACGCCCGCCAGCAGGGCGGCGCCCTCGACGAAGTGGGTGGTGCGGAAGTCGGCGAGCGTCGTCCGCAGCGGGGAGAGGGCGTTGCTCTCCTGGTTGATGCGGACGAGCGCGATGCGCAGTGGACGCGGCATGGTCACCTCCCGAGGGGGGCATGCTGCCGAGCGTGGCGGTGGCGGTCAACGGCGGCCGTCAGCGGATGCACGGAACGGGGCTTGCTTCGCGGCCGGCCCGGACGATCGCGGTGATCGCGAGGAGAACGCATGAAGGTTCGCAAGGCGTGGGCGCTGGTGGCGCTCGTCGCGTGGGGCTGTGACGACGGGGGGGATGAGCAGGCGGGCGGCCCGGTGGTGCTGGCCGATGCGGGCGCAGGCGGCCAGGGTGGCGCAGGTGGGCAGGGCGGCGCAGGCGGGCAGGGTGGCGCAGGCGCCGAGGGCGGCGCAGGTGGCCAGGGCGGCGCAGGCGGCGCCGGGGCCGAGGGCGGCCAGGGTGGCGCTGGCGGGGGCGAGATCCCCTGCGACGGCCTGCCGGTCCTCGGCTGCGGCGGCGATCCCGATCGGGTGACCATCGACGTCCTGGGCGAGCGCAGCGACGGCCTCCGCGTGCCCCGCGATCTCGACTTCAACCCCGAGCGCCCCGGCGAGCTGTGGGTGGTCAACCGCCAGAACGACTCCACCTCGACGTTCCTGAACGTCGGGACCCCCGATCAGGAGGTCATCAGCCGGCGTGATCCCGCGGCGAACCACTTCATGGAGGAGGTCTCGAGCATCGCCTTCGGCGCGCCGGGCACCTTCGCCACCTGCCAGGAGTCCGACAACCGCTACGACAACCAGGCGCCCCCCAATGGCTTCATGGGCCCCGCGCTCTGGCCCTCCGATCTGGAGGTCTACGGCTTCACCAACCCCGTGGCCCGCCGCGAGCTGGGCTACGACCTGGGCTCCCACCTGGACATGCTCCACGAGTCGCCGTTCTGCATGGGCATCGTGTGGGACTACGACAACGTCTACTGGGTCTTCGAGGGGCTCACCTCGTCCATCATGCGGGTGGATTTCAAGGAAGATCATGGGGTTGGCTTCGACGACCACAGCGACGGCGAGATGACGCGCTACGTGGAGGGGCAGGTCCTGCGCGTGCCGGACGTGCCGTCGCACCTGGAGATCGATCGGCGCTCGGGGCTGCTCTACATCGCCGACAGCGGCAACGGGCGCATCGGCGTGATGGACACCGAGGCGTTCGGCCGCAACCGGCGCATGCCCGCCGTCGAGCCCGGCACCGTGCTCGGGGCCGTGGAGGGGCTGCAGGTGCTGACCCTCGGCCAGACCGGCTCGCTGGAGACGCCCTCGGGCATCGCCCTGCACGACGGCAAGATCTTCGTGAGCGACAACGCCACCGGGGAGGTCTCGGCCTGGACCATGGCCGGCGAGCTCATCGACACCCTCGCCCTGGACGTCGCGCCGGGGGGCCTGATGGGCATCACCTTCGATGAGGAGGGGCGGCTCTACGCCGTCGACGCCCGCACCAACCGCCTGCTGCGGGTCACCCCGCGCTGACGCCGGCTACTCGTCGAGGAGGGCGGCGCGGAGGGCGTCCACCGCGTCGTCGCGCCCGAGCAGGCGCCGCGTCAGCCCCAGCAGCAGGGGCACGCGGGCGTCGGTCTCGGTGCGGGTGAGGAGCGCCAGCAGGGCCTCGGCCTCCTCGGCGCGGCCGGCCTGCAGCAGCGCGATGGCCTGGGCGTAGCGCAGCCGCGGATCCCCGGGGGCCACGGGGCCCAGCAAGCGGATGGCGTCGTCGCCCCGGTCCTCGGCCAGGGCCTGCAGGCCCGCCAGCGCGCCGGGCAGCGGGGCCTCGCCCACCGTGAGGGTGCGGCGCAGCTTCAGCTCGTCCCACGCCTGCATGAGGGCGCCCAGCTCGCCGGCCTCCAGGCGGACGTCGGGGCGCCACCACCGATCGAGCGCGCCGTCGGAGGCCTCCGTCAGCGCCTCCGTGACCTTGTCGCGGGCGTCGGCCAGGCCGGGGCCCAGGTAGCCCTGGTCTTCGGCGGCGTCGAGGGCGGCGAAGGCGCCGTCCGGGCCGAGGAAGCGGCCATCGCGGGCGCGGGGCTCGGCCTCGGCCAGCGCCGCCACGGCCTCCGGGGGCGGGCCCGCGGGCGGGTTGCCCCCGAGCTTCCGGCGCGCGAGCTTCAGCTCGGCCTCGATCTTGTCGCGATCGCTGGCGTCCGGGCTGACGGCCAGGTAGGTGCGGTAGGCCACCACGGCGCCGCCCGCGTCCCCCGTCCACACCCGCGCGCGGGCCAGGGCGCGGTAGGGCGCGGGCTCTCTGGGCCAGCGCTGCACGAGCTGCAGGAACCGCTGGGCGGCCTCCTCGTAGCGGCCGTCGTTGTAGGCCTCGAGGGCGAGGCGGGCCTCGGCGTCCTGCGCCAGGCTGGCCGGGCGACCCGGCGCGGCCACGGGGGCGGCCGGCGCGGGGCCGGCGACGGGCTCGGCGCCCAGGGGCTCGGCGGGCGCAGACTCCCCGGGCACGGCCTCGCCGGCCGGGATCTCCGGGCCCAGCTCGATGGGCTGGGCGAGGGCGGGCGCGGCCCAGAGGCTCGCGAGGGCGAGGCGGCGCAACATCAGAAAAGTCCAGGGGTTTCAAAGGCATAGCCGACGCCCACCACGAAGGTGGCCGCCGTGCGCGCGTCGAAGCCGAAGTCGACGACCCCCGCCACCGTGCCCGACCACTCCGGCGTGATCTGGGCCTCCAGGCCGATCGTCAGGCCCAGCAGCAGCGCCGACTTGGAGAGCTCCTCCGTCTTGCCGGCGTCGTTGGTGACCTCCAGGCTCTCGAAGCTGAACTGGATGCCCCCGGCGAAGAAGGGGGAGAGGCGCCAGGCCGGGTAGCGCAGGCCGACCCAGCCCGGGCGCACGGTGATGCGGGAGAGGCTGTCGATGTGGTCGTCCTCGCCGGTGGCCAGCGTGGCCGGCGTCTGGCCGCCGCCGCCCTCGAAGGTGAGGGTGAGGGCGTCGACGAGCAGGTGCCGCCCGCGCCAGCCCACCCCCAGGCCGATGCCCAGCAGGCCCACGGCGTCGTCGAGGCGGTCGTACTCCACCTTGCCCCCGGCGCCGTCGCGGCTGACGTCGAGGGGGCCGGCGCCGATGCTCACGAAGCGCAGATCGGCGTGGAGCTGTAGCGGGTAGGCGAGGGTGTCGGGGTGGGGGGACTGGAAGCGGCGCAGCCAGTCGTCCTGCTCCCGGGCGAGGCCCACGGTGAGGGTGACGAGGGTGGACGGCTTGATGGAGACGGTCTGGTCGTGGGCCTGGTAGCCCTCGGCCTCGACGTGCAGGCGGTACTCGCCCGGCGCCAGATCGCGGGCCTCGGCGGGCTGGGCGACGGGCTGGCCGTCCAGCGTGGCGGTGGCGTCGGCGGGCGTCAGGCGCAGGATGAGCTGGCCGTAGCCGTTGCCCAGCTCCATGCGGACGGGGGCGATCTCGCCGGCGCGGACCTCGACGGTCATCTCGAGCGGGGCCAGCCCGTCGGCCTCGGCCCGCAGGCGGTGGCGGCCGGGGGGCGCGGGGTAGCGGCCGGCGCCGGTGCCCAGGGGCTTGCCGTCCAGCAGCAGCCGGGCGTCGGCGGGCTCGACCTCGACCTCGATGGTCCCCTGGCCCTCCAGGGCCGAGATGGCGTCCGTGAGGGCGGTGCCGGCGCTCGGGCCGGCCCCGGTGTAGGTGCGGGGGGCGGCCGTGGGGTCGGCGGGCACGAGCTCCAGCGTGGCGACGTAGCCGGCCTCCGTCCGGGAGGTGCGCGCGTCGATGCGGCCGGCCAGCCCCGCGAGGGCGAGCCCCGCGCGCACGGGGTCGGCGCAGACCTGGCGATCGGCGAGGCAGCCCAGGAGCGCCGGCTGGCGCGCCCCGGCGGGATCGACGCTGGCGAGGTGCTGGTCGACGGCCTCCGGCGTGAGGAGGTGTCCGCTCAGGCCACCGGCCTGCTGGGCGGCCACCGCGGCGGCCTGCAGGCTCGACGCCTCGGGACCCTGGAAGCGCCACAGCAGCGCGTCCGGGGCCAGCAGCAGGATGAGCAGACACGCGGGCAAGGAGGCCCCCTCCATTGTTCGGAGCAATCTAGCAGGATGTTGAAAAAAGCTCCCGTCGCATCTCCGGCGCGCGCGGGCCAGCTGCCGCGTCGTCAGAAGTCCTCGACAATCCGGCGTCGCCGGCAGTCGCCAGCTCTCCGCGCCGGATTGCCTGCGGTCTTCCTCCTCGCATCTGGCCCACTCGCACCCGCCGAGCGCTCGGTCCGCTCACCTCAACAGCCTGCTCGCGAGGATCGGCGCCGGCGGCCACGGGCTCGGCCCGGGGCGGGATCCGGCGCGGCCAACCCCGCGGACGGATTGACCTTCTAACCCGGAACGAGGGCCCCCTGCCAGCGCGGATGCGCCGGCGTGGGCAGCAGATCGGCGCGCAGGCGGCCGACGTCGTACTGGGCGAGGGGCCGCCGCAGGGGGCGCTCGAAGCGGGGCAGGGGCAGGTCGAGCAGCACGCAGGCGGCGGTGTAGAAGGCCTCCCGGGTGGGGCAGGGGGGCGTGACGCTCAGGTAGACGGGGTGGGGATCGGGGTGGTCGAGGGCCGCGTGGGCGGCGGCGGCGGCGTCGTCGTAGTGCACCAGCGCCAGGCTGCGATCGGGGGGGCCGGCGGGGGGCGCGCCGCGGCGGATGAGGGCCTGGAGGGGGCCGCGACCTGGCCGGTAGAGCCCGCCGGTGCGCAGGATGACGCCGCGGTCGCCGGCCCAGGCGCGGAAGGCCTGCTCGGCCGAGGCCACCAGGGCGGCGTGCGGGTCGTCGCCGGGGGCGGTGTCCTCGTGGACGGCGCCGCTAGGGGTGCCGTAGTAGCCGGTGGAGCTGATGAGGACGGCGCGCGCGGGCACGGGCTGCCCGACCAGGGCCGAGATGGCCATGATCTGGCGCTCGGAGCCCGGCAGCGCGAGGAGCAGGCGGTCGTCGGCCTGCAGGGCGGGGGGGCCGAGGTGGGGGGTGACGCCGGCGGCCCGCAGCTCGGCGTGGCGGCCGGTGGTGGCGGTGGCCCCGACGACCGCGCGGCCCTCGGCGGCCACGGCCCGGGCGACGCGGCCGCCCAGCTCGCCGGCGCCCCAGACCACGACGCGGCTCATGCGTCCTCCGGGCGCTGGGCGACGGCGCGCAGGCCCCCGGTGGCGCCCGCGAGGGCCAGCAGGAAGGTGAGGGGCACGTCCACGAGCAGCAGCAGGCCGAAGAGGGCCTTGAGCAGGTGGGCGGCGGCGCCCTTGCCGTACATCACGGTGGGCACGAAGCGGCGGACGCCGAAGAGCATGAGCAGGCTGCCGGCCAGCTCGCTGGGCAGCCAGGGCCGCCGGACCTGGCGGACGCGCCAGCCGGCCCGCTCCAGGAGGGCCCGCAGCGCCTTCGGGCGCAGGTGGTAGAGGTGCGTGGGGGCCTGGAGGAAGAACCAGCGGCCCCGGAAGAGCCAGGCCAGGGGGCTCGGCGTGGGGACCTCGACCACCAGGAAGCCGCCGGGGCGGGTGATGCGCTTGAGCTCCGCCAGCTCGGCGGCCGGGTCGTAGGTGTGCTCCAGGCAGTGCCAGGTCGTCACCACGTCGAAGGCGGCGTCGGGGTAGGCCTGGGCCGCCAGCTCGCCGCTGTCGACGGCCACCTGGTAGACCTCGGCGGCGAAGGCGCGGCACTCCGGGTTGAAGTCGACGCCCTGGACCTGGGCGCCCGTCTCGTGGCGGAGCCCGGCCAGGAAGCCGCCGGCCCCGCAGCCCGCGTCGAGGGCGCGCGTCTCGGGCGTCCAGCGCTGGCCGAGCCGGGCCAGCCGCACCTTGGTGTCGAGGGCGCGCATGCCGTCGATGCCGAGCGCGCGGCGCGGGCCGTAGCGCGACCAGGCCTTGCGGCGGAAGGCCGCCTCCCCCTCGGGGTAGTAGCCGGCGTACCAGGGCCCCATCTCCGTCGGCGCGGGCCGGGGATCGAGCACCCACGTGCCGCAGGTGGGGCAGCGCCCATAGGTGAACTCGCCGCCGAAGCCCCAGAAGCGGTCGGTGGCGCGGGCGGTGGCGGGGAGGAGGGTCTCGTCCGGGTGGACCGGGCAGCGGGCCGCTTGCATGGGTGCATGGGGCCAGACCCGGGGGGGGCGCGTCAACCGGCGGTCGTGGCCTTCCGCGCCATGGCGGCCTGGACGAAGCTGGCGAAGAGCGGGTGGGGCGCGTAGGGCCGCGACTTGAACTCGGGGTGGAACTGGCAGCCCACGAACCACGGGTGGTCAGGCAGCTCGACCATCTCCACCAGCTCGCCATCGGGGGAGAGGCCCGAGAAGCGCAGGCCGCCCTCGGCGAGGGTGGCGCGGTAGGCGTTGTTGACCTCGTAGCGGTGGCGGTGGCGCTCGTCGATGCGCGTCTGCCCGTAGATGCGGGCCGCCAGGCTGCCGGCCACCAGCTCGCAGGGCCAGGTGCCCAGCCGCATGGTGCCGCCCTTGTTGGTCACCGTCTCCTGGTGGGCCATCAGGTGCACGACGTTGGCGGGGCCGTCCGGGGCGAACTCCACGGAGTTGGCGTCGGAGATTCCGCAAACATTCCGGGCATATTCGATGGTCGCCACCTGCAGGCCCAGGCAGATGCCGAAGAAGGGCAGGCCGTTCTCGCGGGCGTAGCGGACGGCGAGGATCTTGCCCTCGATGCCGCGCTTGCCGAAGCCGCCCGGCACCAGCACCGCGTCCACGCCGGCCAGGAGCGAGGCGGGATCCCGATCCCCCAGCTCCTCGCTGTCGATGTAGCGCAGGTCGACCCGGGCGCCGTTGACGAAGCCGCCGTGCGTCAGGGCCTCGTGCAGGCTCTTGTAGGCGTCGGTGTGGTCGACGTACTTGCCCACGATGGCGATGGTGACGCGGCGCGTGGCCTCCCGGAGCTGCTGCTCGATGCGCGTCCAGCGGTCGAGCTGGGCGTCGCGCGTCCAGATGCCCAGGTAGTCGCAGATGAGGCCGTCGAGGCCCTGGCGGTGGAAGGCCAGGGGCACCGAGTAGATGCTGTCGACGTCGCGGCCGGTGATGACGGCCTCGGGCTCCACGTTGCAGAAGAGGGCGATCTTCTTCTTCAGCTCCGGGGTGAGGTCGCGGTCGCAGCGGGCGACGATGATCTCGGGCTGCATCCCCAGCTCCAGCATGGCCTTCACCGAGTGCTGGGTGGGCTTCGTCTTCAGCTCGCCGGCCGCCGGGATGTAGGGGACGAGGGTGACGTGCACGTTGATGGCGCTGCCGCGGCCCGCCTCGACCTTGAGCTGCCGCAGCGACTCGAGGAAGGGCAGTGACTCGATGTCACCCACCGTGCCGCCGATCTCGGTGATGCAGACGTCGACGTCCTGGCCGCCCCGCCGGACGAACGCCTTGATCTCGTCGGTGATGTGGGGGATGACCTGCACGGTCCCGCCCAGGTAGTCGCCGCGGCGCTCTTTCTCGATGACCTTCGCGTAGATGCGGCCGGTCGTCACGTTGTTGGCGCGGCTCATCGTGGCGCTGGTGAAGCGCTCGTAGTGCCCCAGATCCAGGTCCGTCTCGGCGCCGTCGTCGGTGACGAAGACCTCGCCGTGCTGGAACGGGTTCATGGTGCCCGGATCCACGTTCACGTACGGGTCGAGCTTGATGTGCGTGACGGTGAGGCCGCGGGCCTCCAGCAGGGCGCCGATGGAGGCGGCCACGATGCCCTTGCCGATGGAGGATGCCACGCCACCAGTGACGAAGATGTACTTGGTGCTGCGTGCGCTGCGCTTCATGGGGTCACCTTCCGGGGGGGTCTGGCCGGCGGGGCGGCTGCAGGAGTCCGTCGCGGGTCGGTAGAGGCTCGTCGGGGGGGCACCGGGGGCCGGCGCAGGCAGGGTTCACCGCGAATGGCCCGCACGGTGGTGGGCACAGGGTCACTCCAGAGCCGCGACGGCGCGGAACCTAGCAGAGCCGGGCCGGGCCGTCCATGGCCGCTTGCGCCCGGTGGCGGTTGGCGGGAAGGTGATCGGGCGCGCGCTCGTGGGGGGCGATGTTCCAGATCTTCGCGAAGCTGCTGGCCTTTCGGCGCCCGCCCCCCGAGGACGACGGCGCCCTCGTGCGGGCGTGCCTGGACGGCGATCGGCGGGCCGGGCGGGCGCTCCTCGACCGGCTGCTGCCCGTGGTGCATGCCCGTGTGCGGCGGTGCCTGCGGGGGGCGTCGCTGGAGGGGGTGGACGCCGAGGACCTGGTGCAGGCCATCTGGGTGGGGCTGCTGGCCGAGGACGGGCGGGTGCTGCGGGCCTGGGATCCGACCCGGGGGGCGAGCCTGCAGAACTACGTGGGGCAGATCGCGCAGCGCAAGACGCTCAACGCCCTGGAGCACGCGCGGGCGGCGCGGCGAGGCGGCGGGGCGGCGGGGCTGCCTCTCGACGAGGCCCGCGACGAGGCCCTCGGGCCCCCGGCGGACGCCCGGGCCGAGGATCGGGATCTGCTGGATCGCCTGGCCACCCACCTGAAGGCGGCGCTGCCGGAGCGGGGCTGGCTCGTCTTCCGGCTGCTCTACACCGATGGCTGCGAGGTGGGCGAGGTGGCCGACGCCCTCCAGGTGACGGCCCAGGTCGTCTACAACTGGCGGTTTCGCATCCGCAAGGAGGCCGAGGCCTTCCTGGCGGCGGCCGAGGTCAGCCCTTGAAGTCGGCCAGCAGCGCCACGAGGGCGTCGACGGAGGCGGGCTCGACGGCGTTGTAGATGGAGGCGCGCAGGCCACCGACGCTGCGGTGGCCCTTGAGGCCCATCATGCCCCGGGCGGTGGCGAGCCGCAGGAAGGCGGCCTCCTGATCCTCGGTCTCCAGGCGGAACGTGACGTTCATCTGGGAGCGGCTGGCCGGCTCGGCGTGCCCGCGCACGAGGGGGTGGGCGTCGAGGGCCCCGTAGAGCGCCTCGGCCTTGGCGGCGTTGCGGGCCGCCATCGCGGCCAGGCCGCCCGCGTCCCGCACCCACTTCGCCACGAGGCCCACCACGTAGATCCCGAAGGTATTCGGGGTGTTGTACATGGAGTCCTTCTTGGCGTGGGTGGCGTACCGCAGGATGACGGGCACGCTCGCGGCGCCGGTGTAGGCGTGCAGCAGGGCCTTCGGACCCAGCACGATGGTCACGCCCGAGGGGCCGGCGTTCTTCTGGGCGCCGGCGTAGATGAGCTGGTAGGGGGCCACGTCGACGGGCCGCGACAAGAAGTCGCTGGACATGTCGCAGACGAGGGGCGCCCGCGACTGCGGGACGTGGTGGTACTGCGTGCCGTAGATGGTGTTGTTGCTGGTGTAGTGCAGGTAGGGCGCGTCGTCGGGCGTCGCGGGCACCTCGTCGGGGCCCGGCACGCGGTCGAAGCCGCGCTCGGCGCTGCTCCACAGCTCCACGGCGGCGCCGACGCGCCGGGCCTCGGCCAGGGCGTTCGTCGACCAGGTGCCGGTGTTGAGGTAGGCGCCCCCGCTGCCCAGGTTCATGGGCACCATGGCGAACTGGAGGCTCGCCCCGCCCTGCAGGAACAGGACGTCCCAGTCCGCCGGCAGCGCGTAGAGGTCGGCGATGGTCTGGCGGGCCTCGGCGATGATGGCCTCGTAGGTGGACGAGCGGTGGCTCATCTCCATGATGCTCAGGCCGCGCCCCTGCCAGTCGACGAGGTCGCGCTGGACCTCCTCCAGGACCGCGCGGGGCAGGGCCCCGGGCCCCGCGTTGAACACATGCTTGCGCTCGGCTCCACCCATCTCGTCCTCCGGCCCCGCCAGCGTTGGGGGCGCCACATTCTACGGGGCATCGCCGTCGGGCAGTAGGGGGACGTCGGCCCAGAGGGCCATCGGGGCCTCGCTCAAGAGGGCGCTCTTCACCGGGGTGTCGGCCCGCAGGGTGTAGACGGTGTCCTCCCCCGGCCGGGCGCGGACGGGGGCCTCCACCTCCAGGGCCACGCGCCGGCCGTCCTTCTCCAGCACGAAGGCCAGGTGGCCCGGCTCGTCCTCGTCGTCGACGAAGATCATGATCTCACTGGTCTTTTGCCCCGGCAGGAGCTGCTCGGGGGCGAGGTAGGTGCGGTTCTTGGTGGTGAACGTCACGTCGCTCACGGTCACGCCCGGCACCTCGCTCTCGACGGTGAGGGTGGTCGTGCAGGCCGAGAGCGACAGCAGGCAGAGCAGGAGGGCGGGCTTCATCGGTCGAGCTCCACGGTCAGGGTGAGGGCGCCGATCCAGGCCGAGCCGGCGCCGAGGGGGGCGTCGAAGGGCAGCCAGCCGTCGGCGCGGAGCGTGCGGCGGACGCCGGCGGCGTCCTCCAGGACGACCTCGCTCAGGCGGGCGGCGTGGGCCCCAGGGGCGAGCCTGCGATCGAGCAGGTCGAGCCAGGCGCCCACTGTCGCCGGGGGGGCGTCGGCGGCGTCGGCGTCGGCGGTGAGACGGGCGACGAGCAGGGCGCCGCGGGGGGCGTCGAGCAGGCGCCAGTCGCCGGCCTCGTCGGCGGCCTCCGGCAGGGGGGCGGCCAGCTCGAACCGGCCCCAGCGCTCGTCGTCGACGTCCAGCGTCACCTCGACGATGTGCTCGGGGGCGATGGCCCGGCCGTCGGTGGCCTCGAGGGTGATCTCCACCAGCAGGGCGTCGACCTGCCGGGCGCTGGCGGTGTCGTGGGTGACGGCCTGACCGGGCTCGGGGGGAGCGTCGCTGCAGGCGAGGAAGAGCAGGGGGAGGAGCGCGCGTCGCATGGTGGATCCCTTCGTGGCAGACGCGGGGGGGCATCGCACGGGCCGTGCCGACGCGGGGGGCGGGCGTGGATCGGGCGGGGCGTGAAGCCGGGGTCACGCCGGAGGCCGGATCGTTCACGACCTGATCGACGCTGGCGGCGGCCCGTCGTACGCTGCGGACATGCCGCCCACCCCTGACCAGCTCGCCCTGCTGCGCGCCGCCCTGCGCCTCGCCGCGGCCCCCGGCCGCCGCGTCGCCGGGGACGCGGGACTCGTCGCCGAGGGGGGCGCCTGGGTCGGCCCCCTGATGAAGGCGGCCCGGAAGCACACGAAGCCCTGGCGGGTGGGCCTGGACGTGGCCGCGCTCGACCTGCTGGTGCTCGCCGACGATGGCGAGGCGGCGCGGTTCCCCCTGGCCGGCAGCACCTGGGCGGAGGCGGCGACGGTGCTGGAGGAGACGCTCCAGGCCCACGTCGGCGTCGAGCTGGACCTGGCCGACGCGGTGGGGCCCGGGCGCATCGCCAGCCTCGACGCCGCCGATCGCGCGGCGCTGGCGGCGTGGCTCGACGCGGGCCGCGTGGCGGCGCTGGTGGCCGACGAGGGGGCATGACCGGCCACTGGCCGCGCTGGATCTTCCTGCGGGTGCTGGGGCTCGTGCTCCTGGCGGCGTGCCTGTCGTTCTGGGTGCAGGCCCGGGGCCTCGTGGGCGAGAACGGCATCGTGCCCGCCGGCGACGCCCTGGCTCGAGTGGGGCCCTGGCTGGACGAGCAGGGGCGGTCACGCTGGCTGGAGGTCCCCACGCTGGGGTGGTGGGGCGCGGGCAACACCGCCCTCGACCTGCTGTGCCTGCTGGGCTGCACCGCGGCCGGCGCGCTGCTGCTGGGGTGGGCGCCCCGGGTGGCCCTGGCGCTGGGCTGGGTGGCCTACCTCAGCCTCTTCCACCTGGCGGGGCCGTTCCTGGGCTTCCAGTGGGACATCCTGCTGCTGGAGACGCTGCTGGTGGCCATCCCGTACGCGCCCGGGGGCCTGCGGCCGCGGGATCCGCCCGACGCGCACCCCATCGCGCTCTGGGCCGTGCGGCTGCTGCTGTTCAAGCTCATCTTCTCGTCGGGGGTGGTGAAGCTGACGAGCGGCGATCCGACGTGGGCCGACGGCACCGCCCTCGACTACCACTACTGGACGCAGCCGCTGCCCCACATCGGGGGCTGGCTCGCCCACCAGGCGCCGCTGCGCTGGCTGGGCGTGACGCTGACCTTCGTGGTGGAGCTCGTGGCGCCGCTCCTGATCGTGGCGGACGTGCGGGGCTGGCGGCTGGCGGTCTTCGGCGGGGTGGTGGCGGCGGTGACCATCGCGGCGGGGGGCCACCTGGGCCTGGGGCACGTCCCGTGGCTGGCGCTCGTGGCCGGGCTGCTCGACGAGCGCCTCTGGCGGTGGCTGCGGCCCGCGAGCGCCGGCCCGCCCCGCAACGCGCGCACCCCGGCGTTCGTGGCCATCGCCGGGCTCATGCTGCTCATCAGCGCCACGGGCAGCTACGGCTTCTTCCAGCTCCTGACGCTCGCCTTGTGCGTGACCCTGCTGGACGACGCGACGCTGCGGTGCCCGCCGCGGCCGATCCGGGTGGCCTCGCCGTGGCTGGCGGCGGCCTTCGCCACGGTCATCCTGCCCGTCTCGGCGCTGCAGATGACGGGGCTGGCCGGGCGCAAGGCCGAGCGCGAGGCCCGCCTGGCCGTGGAGGCCGGCACCGACACCGACCCCCAGCGCTGGCTCGTCCGCATCGCCGACGCCCGGGAGGCCGCCCTCGAGCTCACGCGGCCCTTCGCCAGCGTGAACAGCTACGGCCTGTTCGCCACGATGACCCGCGACCGCTTCGAGATCGTGGTGGAGGGGAGCGCGGACGGCGTCACCGACTGGCGACCCTACGGCTTTCGCTACAAGCCGGGCGATCCGCACCGGGTGGGCGCGATGGCGGGGCTGCACATGCCGCGGCTCGACTGGCAGCTCTGGTTCGCGGCCCTCTCCCCGAGCTGCCGGCGCGGCTGGTACCCGGGCTTCATCCAGGCGCTGCAGCGCGGCGCGCCGGCGGTGCGGGGCCTGCTCGCCCACGATCCCTTTGGCGGCCGGCCGCCGCGCGCGATCCGCTCGCGCCGGGTGCGCTACACCTTCACCGACGCGGCCCGGTACGCGGCCGACGGCGCCTTCTGGATCACCACCGACGCGGGGTCCTTCTGCCCCACCTTCACCCGGTCCGACTGGCCCGAGATGTGACCAGACGGTCCCGGACTCGTTCAATGGCACTGAATTCCACAACTCGACCGGGAGGAGACCCCATGAAGACCATCACCCGCCTCGCCCTGATCGCCGCCCTGCTGACCCCGGGGCTCGCCGCCGCCAAGGGCGCCTTCGGCCTCGGCCTCGCCCTCGGCGATCCCACGGGCGTCAACGGGAAGTACAAACTCAGCGGCTCGACCGCCGTCGAGGGGACCGTCGGCCTGAGCTTCCTCAACGGCAACCGCCTCGCGACGCACCTCAACCTGCACTGGATGCGGCCGCTCTCGGGCATCGTGTCGTGGCACTTCGGCGTCGGCGGCAAGCTGGCCGCGTACGACCGCGACCACTACCACGACAAGAAGTACCACGACGACGAGGACGGGCTGTGGCTGGGGGCGCGGGCGCCGCTGGGGCTCGACATCGACTTCCGGTCGGTGCCCCTCGATCTCTTCATCGAGATCGCGGCGGTGCTGTGGGTGGTGGAGCGCGTCGACCTGGACCTGGATGGCGCCATCGGCCTGCGCTACTGGTTCTGAGCGGCTAGCGCGGGGGCGGGGCGAAGCGGCGCGGGAACGGATCCGGCGTGCCGGAGTAGTAGGGCGGATCCACCGGGACGCCCTTGGCCCGCAGCCCGTCCCAGTCGTCGTAGTAGAGGCTCAGGACGGTGTCCGGGCGGCCGCTGCGCCGCTGGAAGGGCACCTCCACCACCGAGCTGTACATGCTCTCCCCGTACTGCGTCCCCAGGTTCTGCCGGGCGGGGGCGGCGGGCCGGCGCGACATGCGGCCGTAGCCGCCGCCGCCGCGGGTGGCGACGTCGGGGGCCGGGCTCGCCTCGGCCGCCGCGGCGCCCGCGCGGGCGTCCGCCACATCCTCGCCCTCCAGCATGTCGAGGTCGGCGCGCTGCTTGCGCAGCTCGTCCCCGCGGCTGTAGCGGCGGGGCCGGGCGATGGGCTGGGGGCGCGGCCGGTAGGTCTTCTCGCGGAAGACGGCCACCCCGATGACGCCGTTGTTGCGGACGGAGCCGCGCCGGCCGGCGTAGCTGTCGCCCGGGCTGGTGAAGCGGAACGCCGCCACCTGGCTGTGGCTCTGTCGGAAGCCCTCGACGGTCACGGAGCCGTAGGGGTCGATGACGTAGCCGCGGTTCTGGTAGCTGCCGTGCTCGCCCGTCACCACGTCCCGGCCGTCCACCGTCACCACGGCCTCGATGCGCGCCCCCGTCCGGTTCACCACGCGGACGTTGTAGCGCAGGCCGTACTGGCCGACGACGTAGGTCTGGCCGCGGTGGTTGAAGGTGGCCAGTGGCGCGCCCCCCTCGTCGACGAGCTCCAGAGCGTAGCCGCCCGCCTGGGCAGGGGCGGCGATCGCGGGGGCGGCGAGGCAGAGAAACAGAAGAGAAATCAGGGATTTCATGGCGACCTCGGTGGCAGGGACGGGGCATTCTACGTGCCGGCGCGCCGACGGATCTCACGAGGCGGGAATTTCTCGCTGCGCGGGAATTCTTGCGTCCAACCTCGACTCCGAGCGAGCTTGACCGAATGGTTGACGATCCCTACGCAATGGCCGCGCGCGCCGCGGACTGGCTGCGGGCCCGCGGGCCCGCCCCGCGCGTCTGCGCGGTGCTCGGCAGCGGCCTCGGGGCCCTGGCCGAGCGCCTCTCCGATCCGGTGGTGTTCTCGTACGCCGACATCCCCGGCTTCGCCGACGTCAGCGTGACCGGCCACGCCGGGCGCCTGGTGGTGGGGCGCCTGGGACCCGACGGCCCGCCCATCGCGGCGCTGGCCGGCCGCGTCCACCTGTATGAAGGCCACGCGCCCGCGCGGGTCGTCCACGCCATCCGCGCCATGCGGCTGTGGGGGGCCCAGGCCGCGCTCATCACCAACGCGGCCGGCGGGGTCAACCCGACCTACCGCCCCGGTGATCTGATGGCCATCGCGGACCACCTGAACCTGACGGGCCAGAACCCGCTGACGGGGCCCGACGACGAGCGCCTCGGGCCGCGCTTCCCCGACATGAGCGCCGCCTACGATCCCGAGCTGCGCGGCATCCTGCTGGCGACGGCCCGGGAGCAGGGCGCGCCGCTGCACGAGGGCGTCTACGCGGGCCTCCTCGGGCCGAGCTACGAGACGCCGGCCGAGATCCGCATGCTCGGGCGGGTGGGGGCCGACGCGGTGGGCATGTCGACGGTGCACGAGGTCATCGCGGGCCACCACTGCGGCCTGCGGATCGTGGGCGTGTCATGCATCACCAACATGGCGGCGGGCCTCGGCAACGCCCAGCTCAACCACGACGAGGTCAAGGACGTCGCCACCCAGGCGCGCCCCCGCTTCCTCGCCTTGCTGGAGGAGGGCCTCCCGCGCATCGACGCGGCCCTCGCCTGCGCATGAGCGACGATCCCGCCCGCCTCATCGAGGCCGCCCTCGCCGTCCGCCTCAACGCCTACGCGCCCTACAGCCACTTCCTGGTCGGGGCGGCCATCGAGGCCGAGGACGGCCAGATCTACGCCGGCTGCAACGTCGAGAACGTGACCTTCGGGCTGACGCGCTGCGCCGAGCAGGTGGCGGTGGCCCGCGCCGTGAGCGAGGGGGCGCGCCGCTTCCGCCGCATCGCCATCGCGACCGACGCCGATCCGCCGGCCGTGCCCTGCGGTATGTGCCGCCAGGTCCTGGTGGAGTTCTGCGAGGACCTCGAGATCCTGCTGGTGAACACCCAGGGGGCCATCCGCCGCGAGCGCCTGCAGGCCCTGCTGCCGGGGGCGTTCCGGCCCGCCGACCTCCTTGAGCGTGAGCCACGGCCTTGAGATCACTGCTCTTTTCCGCGCTTGCCCTCGGCGGGTGCCAGCTCGTCATCGGCGACATCGAGCTGCCGCGGGTGGAGACCCCGGAGGGGGGCGTCGCGGATCAGGGGGAGGCGCCGGACTGGGCGCTGGACGCGGCCCCGGTGGACGCCGCGCCGCCCCGGGATCGGGGGGTGGTGGACGCGGCCTGGGACGCCGCCCGGCCGGTGGACGCGGCGCCGCCCATGGACGCCGCGCCGCCCCAGGACGCGGCCTGGCCGTCGCCGGACGCCGGCCCGGCGGTGGACGTCTCGGCCCTCGCCGGGGTCTGGCATGTCTACGGCCTGCAGGGCCGGGATCGCGACGTGTCCATGTTCGTCGCTGCCCTGCGGGTGGCGGCGGACGGCAGCGCCACGGTGACGACGCTGGAGAGCGAGGAGCCCCTCGCCGAGGGTGCCACGCCCTTCACCCCCCACCCGGACGGCAGCCCGCGCGTCTCGCTGAACCTCTTCCCGGTCGCGGGGCTGCTGGTGGGGGCGCTCGATCCCGTCACGGGCCTCGGCGTCCTGGTCAACGACCAGGACCGCATGAGCACCCAGCCCATCTTCGCGCTGGCCAGCCGCCAGGGCCCCGAGCAGATGTGGCCGGGGACGGCGCTCTACGCGCAGCTCACCGTGCGGCCGACGCCTGACGCCGCCGAGCTGGGCCTGCTGCAGGGGCCCGGCCCTGCCCAGCAGTTCAGCCAGTACTACCGGGTGCAGGCGAGCCCCGCCATGTCCCTGCCCGACGCCACCCTCTTCCGGGAGGCCGACACGCGGACGCGGTTCAGCAGCGACGACGGGCGGGGCTTCTTCGTGTACTCGTCGACGGATCGCGGGGTCGGCGGGCCCGGCGAGCTGGCCGCCAACGGGGATCGCTACGGCATCGCCCTGGCCCTGGCGGCAGGCGGGCGGCCGGCCGCCGTCGACCGCGCCTACTTCTGCGGGGGGCCCTACTTCGACGTGGCCAACGCCTTCGCGGTCTCGCGCAGCCGCGCGACGCTGGCGCTGGGCGGCGAGCGGCCCACGCTCGAGCTGGCCGATGGGCGCCAGGTGGTGCTCGGCGTCCCGGTCAGCGACGTGTATCCCCTGGATACGCAAAGAGGTTTCTTCCATCGCGCCGGCGGCTCGCTGGCCATCGGGCCCGGCGGGCGAGCGCTGATGCTCGTCGACGCCGACCTGCCCGCGGGCCGGGGGCAGTGGGCGATGGGGCTGTGCGTCACGGTGGATCCCTGACGCGGCCGGAGGTGGCCATGGACTCGTGGACCCTCATCATCGTGATCGGCGCCCTGGCCCTCGTGGTCCTGGACGTCTTCATCCCCTCCGGGGGGCTGCTCAGCGGCGTCGGCATCGCGGCGCTCATCGAGCGCGGCCTGGAGGCGGTCGGCGTGGCGGGCCCGGTGCGGTGGCCCATGGCGGCCGTCGGCATGCTGGTGACGGTGGCGGTGGTCATCCGGTTCGGCGAGCGGCTGAGCGAGTCGCTCTTCCCGGCGCGGGTGCGCACCAACATCGATCGCCTGATCGGGTTGGAGGGCCGCGTGCAGCGGCTCGCGGATGGGGGGCCGATCGTGGATCTCGAGGGCGACCTCTGGACCTGCCGGACGGCCCCCGACAGCCCGGCGCCGGCGGCGGGCGCCCGGGTGGTGGTCGAGGCGATGGTGGACCAGGTGCCGGTGGTGCGGGTCCTCGACGCGAGCTGAACAGGCCCCGACGCGGGCGCGGGTCGGCAAGGAGGCGGTGTGGCGCTGTTCTTCAAGGTCCCCCAGGCGACGGTGATCATCATCGAGCGGCTGGGACGGTTCCACCGCGTGGCCACGAGCGGCCTGCGGTTCTGCCTGCCGTTCCTCGACTCGCCCAAGCAGCTCCCGGCGTGGGGCCAGGGCGTCCGCGCCCACTTCAACGGTGATCCCATCCTGGTGGAGCTGGCCGAGCAGCAGACGGACACCCAGCCGCGCACGATCATCACCCGGGACAACGTGGAGATGATGGCCGACGCGGCCGTCTTCTGGCAGATCGTCGACCCCGTGCGGGCCATCTACGAGGTGGACAACCTGCCGAGATCCATCACGGATCTGGCGGTGACGACGCTGCGCAACCTGCTCGGCGCGACCACCCTCAACGACGCCCTGGGCGCCCGCGGTCGCATCAACGAGGGCCTGCTCGCCGAGATCGAGGCGACGTCGCGCAAGTGGGGGGTGCGGGTCAACCGCGTGGAGCTGCAGGAGCTGCGGGCGGCCAACACCGAGGCCAGCGGCGCCATGCTCCAGCAGATGTCGGCGGACCGCGAGAAGGACGCCCGCATCGCCCGGGCCCAGGGGGAACGGCAGGCGCGCCGCCTGCGCGCCGAGGGGACGGCCGAGGCCCTGCGCACGCTCGTCGAGGCCGACCTGCAGATCTATCGCCAGGCCGCCGCCGAGATGGGCCGGGACCGCGCCTGGCGCTATCTGTTGTCGCTCAAGTACCTGCAGACGCTCGAACACATCGCCGAGAGCCCGTCGGTGAAGATCTTCCTGCCGGGCGGCGCCGAGCTGGATCCGGTGGCGACGGGGCTGGCGGGGCTGCCGGGGCCGGAGGCGCTGGCCGCCCGAGCGGGGCGCAGCGACGCGGAGTGAGGGCCGACACCGACCTCAGCGTCCTGGCCTGGATCATCGACTTCGCCCGGGACGCGCTGACGAGCCGCAGCCGGCGGCGCCTGCGGGGGGCCTTCGGCCAGACGGCCCTCGCCCTCGATCTGGACGCCGAGCTGGGTGGCGGGCGCACGGCCCGCGTCTTCGGCACGCTGCGGGGCTACCCGGTGGCGCTGCGCCTGACGGCCCGCGGCCCGCGGGATGACGGCACCGTGGCCGAGGTCGACGTGAGCAGCGGGCTGCCCCCGGGCCTCGGCCTGCGGGTGCGGGTCGACGCGACGCCGAGCCAGGTGGCGCTCGCGATCGATCCCGAGCTGGACCGGGCCCTCGTGCTGACGGGCGACGCGACGCGGTGGCTGACGCTGCTCGACGCCCCCACCCGGCGGCGCGTGCGGCGGCTGCTGCCGGACGGATTGTCGTTGCAGGACGGCTGGTTGCGCGTGTCGGTGCCCGAGCGGGTCGAGGACGCCGCCCGGCTGCAGCGGTGGCTGCGCGAGCTGGCCGCCCTGGCCGAGGATCTGGATCTGACGCGGCGGCCCCTGGCGCTGCGGCTGCTGCAGGGGGCGCGGCAGGCGCCGGAGGCCGCGGAGCGCGCGCGGTGCCTGACCGCGCTGGCCGCGGGCGTGGTGGACGCCGCCACGGTCGAGCGCGCGCTGCGGGCCGCGGACGCCGACGCGGACGCCGGCGTGCGGCTGGTGGCCGCCGAGCTGGCCGGGCCGGCCGGGGTGCCGCGCCTGGCTGCGCTGGCCCAGGACGGGGCGGTCGGGCACGAGACGCGGCTGGCGGCCCTCGACCGCCTGGCGGCGCTGCCCCCCCGCGAGCCTGCACCCGTGCTCGACGCCGTGCTGGCCGCGGAGGGGGGCGGGATCGTCTGGCGGCGGGCGGCCGCCCTGGCGGCGCGGACGCGGCACCGCGGCGCGCTGCCGGCCCTGGCTCAACGGGCGGGGCGCGGTCACAGGCGAGGACGCGCTGGCCTGGGCGGAGGCCCTGGTGGCGCTGGAGGCCGACGAGCCGCTCCTGGTGGCGGCCCTGGCGACGCCCGGGGCCCCGGCGGCCGCGGCGGCGCTCGGCTTCGTGGGCAGCCGCGCGGCGGCGCCCCCCTGCGCCGGCTGGCGGAGGGCCGGGGGGAGGGGGCGCGGGCAGCGCGCGAGGCCCTCGCGCGGCTCTCGGCCCGCCTCGGCGATCTGGGCGGGGGCCAGCTCGCCCTCGCGGAGGGCGGGGCGGGGCGCCTGGCCGTCCTGGGCGACGCGCCTCAGGACGACTGAAACCTCAATGTTTCCGCTGGGTCAGCGCTTGCGACGGCGGCCGGGCGGGGGCTCGTCGGGCACCTCGTCCGGGCAGCCATCCTGATCGGCGAAGCCGTTGAACGTCTCGGGCTGGTCGGGGCAGCGATCTCGCGCGTCGGGGATGCCGTCGGCGTCGTTGTCGGCGTCGACGCAGCCGTCGGTGTCCTCGAAGCCGTCCACGTCCTCGGCCTCGTCGGGGCAGGCGTCGGTGTTGTTGGGGATGCCGTCCTTGTCGGTGTCGCCCGCGTCGGGGCAGCCGTCGGCGTCCTGGTAGCCGTTCACCGTCTCGGGCTCGTCCGGGCAGCGATCCAGGCTGTCGCGGATGCCATCCTGGTCGTTGTCGACGTCGGGGCAGCCGTCGTCATCCTCGAAGCCGTCCTCGTCCTCGGGGGCCATGGGGCAGCGATCGTCCAGATCGAGCACGCCGTCCTGGTCGGAGTCGCCCAGGAGCGCGGCCGCGTCGATCTGGGGGCCGCGGCGCGGCGGGCGGCGCCACGTGAAGCCGAGCATGCCGCGCAGGCGCGGGACGCCCCGGTCCGGGTTGATGCCGACGCCGCCGCCGAGGGTGAAGAGGCCCCCGAAGCGGGTGTCGAGGCGCAGGCCGAAGAAGGCCTCGAGCGGGCGCGCGACGTCCTCGTCCAGGACGTCGGCCAGCGCCGCGGAGCCAGCCACCTCGGCGAGGAGCTGCAGCGCGTCCCCATCGAGCTCGACCCGCCCGGCGACGCCGTAGAGGAGCTCGTGGCCGATCTCGATGTTCTCCACCGTGTCCGTCTCGGTGCGCAGGCGCGCCCCGACCTGGGCCGCGAAGCCGAGGCCCAGGCCGCGCACCTCGCCGAGGAGGGTGGGGGCCGCGCTGAAGCCGTTGGAGCCGAGGAGGCGGTCGGTGTTCCCGGTGGGCAGCGTCAGCGGCAGCAGCAGCGCCACGCCGGCCGCCTGCTCCTCCTCCATGCCGGCCAGGCGCATCTTGGCGCCCAGGCGGACGTCGCCGAGGGCCACCCCCTCCTGGTCGGCGGCGGCGAGGCCCTCGCCTGCGACGTACGAGATGGGGAGGCCGGCCGTCAGCTCGTAGCGCGTGCCCAGGCCCACCGCCCCCTGCAGGTCGAGGGTGAGCTGGTGGCTGACGACCACCTCGCTGATGGCGGCCTCGCGGTCGCGCCGGACGACGGGCTCGATGCCATCGTGCACCCAGACGGACGGGGTGATCATCCGGTTGGGCGTGGTGCGGACGGTGTCGACGGTGAAGTAGGCGCCGGTGGCCGCCGCGGGCTTGAAGTTCTGGAGGTCCTGCGCGGCGGCCGTACCCGCGAAGAGCAGGCTGATCAGCGAGGCACGGCGGGCATGCGAGATCAGCATGAGCGTCCTGGATTCATCGGCGGGATCCCCAACGATTCTGGACCTTGTGACGCACGGTGCCAAGGCTCATGGCTCGCGCGCCCCGATCAGCGCAGGCGGCGGACGCGGCTCTCGGCCCCCTCCGGGTAGCTGGCCGCGTCGATGCGACCTTCCAGCGCCCCCGCCACGAAGTCGCGGAGGGCCTGCTGGTAGCTGACGCCGAAGGCTTCAAAGGCACCGGTGAACGGATACTGATCCCCGCCGCGAGCCAGGAAGTCGATGGTCGCGACGACGAGGGGCGGCCCCGGGCGAACGACGCCGTCCTGGACGATGACGCTGCCATCGTCGAGCACGACGCGGCGCACGCGGTTGCCGACCTGCAGGACGGTGCCATCGGGGGCGAGCTGGCGGGCGGGCGCGTCGGCCTGCCACTCCACCAGCATCCCGGCCACCTGCGGGAAGCGGCCAGCGCCGTCTTCGACCTGGGAGAAGGCGTTCTCGAGGACCGCCTTGAGCTCGTCGCGGCTGACGGCGGGCAGGCGGACGACGAAGCTGGCGAAGGGCAGCATGGCGAAGGTGTCCAGCTCGGTGACGGCGCCGGCGGGGACCACCTGGTTGATGCGGATGCCGCCGCCGTTCATGATCGCCACGTCGGCGGGCGGGTCGTCGGTGCCCCAGACGAGCTCCTCGACGGCCCACTGCAGCGCGTCGGCGACGAGGTCACCGAGGTTCGTCTCGCCGGCGCGGAGGCTGGCGCGGCGGCCGTCCAGGGCCACCTCCGTCTGACCCACCTCGTTGTCGGCCAGCGTGGCGAGGGCCGCCCGCAGGGGCGCCTCGACGTTGGCCGCCACCCAGGGATCCGGCGGGACGGCGTCGCTGGTGTCGCCCCCGATGACGCGGAGCGGGTCGCTGCGAGGATCGACGCGGGCGATATGCCCCTCGGCGTCGAAATCCACAATCAATCTGCCTACATAGCGATAGCCACCCGGGACGGTCACCACGCGGACGCGGCGGCCCTCGGCGTCGCAGGTCTCCGAGACGTACGGCGCCACGGGGGCGTCGCCCTCCAGCAGCCGGGCCTGGCCGCTGGCGCGCAGCTCGTCGGCGGCGCCCGACACCAGGACGTCCACGCCCGTGAGCTGCTGGACGAGGGCCAGCTCGGCCTGGGGGGCGTCGAGGTGGGCGACCAGGACGATGTGGGCCACGCCGGCGTCGGTGAGCGCGTCGATCTCGGCCTGGACGGCGCTGACGGTGGGGCGCACGGCGACGCGGCCCGGGCTCGACTCGTCGGCGAGGTGGTCGGTGGTGGCGGAGATGACGCCGATGAGGTGGCCGCGATCGCGGATGACGCGCTGGCGGACGAGGCGGCGGTCGTCGACGAGGGCCTGGAGGGCCGGCTCGGCGCTCACGTCCAGGTTGGTGATGAGGAAGGCCGGGGGATCGGGGATGTCGGAGACGCCCGCGTCGGCGACCCCCGCGTCGGCGTCGTCGGGGGCCGGGGCGTCGTCCGTGCGTGCGGTGCTGCGCACGAAGTCGGCCAGGATGGCCGGGCCGAAGTCGAAGTCGTGGTTGCCGAGGGCGATGGCGTCGAAGCCGGCCGAGGCCAGGGCGAGGCCGCCCAGGAAGGGGACGCCGCGCTCCCGGCTCACGGCGAACGTCGCGCCGGCCAGGAAGCTGTCCCCAGAGCCCACGGTCACGACGGTGGCCTCCTCGGCGTCACGGGCGTCGGCCTGGAGGCGGCGGACGCGCGTCACGAAGCGGGCCGCGCCCCCCGTGTCGTCGGGGCTGAGGAGCGCCGAGGCGCTGCCGCCCGCGTGCAGCAACACGAACCGGAAGCTCGGCGCGCCGGGGAGGAAGTCGCCGCAGGCCACCCCCATGTCGGCTGGGCCCGTGCCCTCGTCGCCGGCGTCCGCGCCCGTCCCCCCATCCGTCGCGGCGTCGACGGGGCCCCGATCGAGCCCCGCCTCCGGCAGGCGTCCCGCGTCCGCGCGTCCCTGATCGACCGGCACGCGGGCCGGCTCGGCCTCGCAGCCGACCAGCCCCAGCAGGCACAGGCTCAGCGCCGTTCGTCCCCTGATCATGTCTCGACCTCCCCGGGGGCGATTCCAGCCGGCCGAGGGGCTCGGTGGCAAGGACTTTCGGGTGGCTAGGGCTGGTGAGCGGCGTCGATGCAGGCCTGGGACTCGCGGGTGAGGCCGAAGGTGCAGGTGCCGACGGGTTGCCCCTGGGCGCGGAAGCAGCCGCAGGGGCCCGCGTCGACGCGGCACTGCGCGGCCGGCGAGTAGGTCGGGCAGAGGTCGGTGGGGGCGGCGGCGCAGACGGAGCCATCGCAGCCGGTGGGCATGCAGTCGGCGTCCACCTGGCAGGTCAGCGCGACGTCGGGCAGGCACGCGCTCGGGCGGGCGAGGGGCGCCTCGGCGCAGCGCGCGTCGCAGGCGTCCGCGAAGATCGTCCCGTCGGCGGCGCAGGCCAGCGGGCGGCGGTCCGGCTCGCAGGCGCAGCCGGCCGGCGCGGGCATGCAGGGGCCGGGCTGGAAGTCGAAGACGCCGAAGCACCGGGCGAAGCAGGCGCTGGCCAGCTCGCGGCCGCCCGCGCAGACGACGTCCTCGGGGCCGGCGTCGGGGCAGCCGCAGGGGGACGGGGAGCAGGCGTTCTGGCCGCGCTGATCGGGCAGGCAGGCCTGGCCGGGGGGGCAGGCCGGCATGTCGGGGCCGCAGGCCGGCGCGCAGAAGCCGCGGTCCGGCGACTGGCCGAAGGGCACGGCGCAGACCTCCGACGGCTCCGGGCAGCCCTCGTCGGGGCGGCAGAGCTGGGTGCAGGTGCCCGGGCGGTCGGGGCCGAAGAGCGTGATGCAGATCTGTTCGGGGCGACAGATGGGGCCACCGCGGCCGCAGGGCTCGCCCCCGGCCGGGACGCACTGCCGGATGCACTCCGGGGCATCCGGCATCCGGCAGCGGCGCCGGTTCTCCGGATCGGGCAGCGGCTCGCAGCGCTCGTCCTCGGCGCAGTCGGCGTCCCCCTGGCAGTAGTCCTCGACGCAGGGCCCGGGGTAGGCGACCTGCTGCCCACGGCACTCCAGGAGGCAGCGGTTCGGGAACGTCTGGCCGTCGGTGCTGCAGATGGGCGCGCGCACGGTGGCGCAGCCGCAGTCGTCCAGCTCGCAGCGGCCGCGGTTGCAGCGCGCGTCGGCGGGGCAGGGGTGCTCGGCGTCGCAGGCGGGCGGGCCCTCGCAGGGGCCCCCGTGCTCGACCTCGACGCCCGCGCAGGTCGCGGTGCAGCCACTCCGGTACGTCTGGCCGTCGACGCCGCAGACCGGGTCCTGGCCGGGCTCGCAGCGCTCGGCGCAGGGGATGGCGCGGCACTGGCCATCGACACACCGCTCGCCCTCGGCGCACTCGCCCGGGCGGCAGGCCGTCGCGGCGCAGCCACACTGCCGGCAGCCGGTGTCATCGAGGGCGTAGCCGCCGTCGCAGACCAGGTCACAGGCCACGACGTCGGGGCAGTCCGGAGCCCCGCAGGCGTCACCCGCGCAGCGCAGGCGCAGGGTGTAGTCGACGCCGCCCTCCCCGAGGCCGCGCACCAGGATGAAGTACATCCCGGGGACGTCCAGCGTCACCTCGGCGAGGGCCAGCGTGCCGACGCCGTTGACGAAGCCCAGCGCCTCATCCCACAGGCCCTCGGCGCCGCGGGGCCCATAGAGCGCGACGCCCGCGCGGCCGCCCCCGGCGACGGTGAGCTGGATGATCGGGCGGGCGCCGGAGCGCGCCTCGAACTCGTAGCCCAGGAGGACGCGGGGATCGGGCACGCGGCCCGAGCGCTCGTCCCCATACTGGATGACGCCGAGGGGGCGAAAGAGGGTGTGATCCTGGCCAGCGTCGTCGGTGTACCGCCCCCGGCCGCTGGGCGGACCCTCGGGGCCGAGCGGCCGCGACGGGGCGCTGCGATCGCAGGCCACCAGGAGCACACAGCAGAGGGGCAGCAGGCGGAGCATGACGCCAGCATAGCAAGGCAACTTCCGGTCCAGGGAAGCCCTGCGGCCAGGGAGGCGGCACGGTGTGGTCATCATACTGAAACCATTGGAGAAATCGCGGGCCTGCTGGCGGCGGCGGTGTGTCGCGTTTCCTTGACACCCGCGCCGGGACTGTCGCGTCACGGTGCCACCTCGATGCTCAGCTCGGTGGCGCCCGCCTCGGTGCGCACCACGAGGACGCGGCGGCCGGGCCGGAGGGGCAGGGCGGCCGCCGGGGTGGGGCCGACGTCGCGGCCGTCGATGAAGACCGTGCCGAAGGGCCGGGAGCTCACGGTGGCGAGGAAGCGATCCCCCTGGGGTCGCAGGCGAAGCTGGACCTCGGGGCCGGGGCCGCCGGCGGCGCGGGCCACGAGGCCGCCGGCCTCCATCGCGTACCAGCCGGCGTCATCGCGGCTGCCGTCCACGGCGACGCCCGCCCCGCGCACGCGGACCGGGGCCAGCCGCGAGGGCGCGGGCGCAGCCGTCTCCGGCGCGGCCGTCGGGCGGCGCAGCTGTGGGAGGCGCAGCGGTGGGGGCGCAGCGGTGGCGGCGCCGCCGTCGGGGGCAGCGGTCAGGGGGCGACGTCGACGCCCCGATCCGGGCGCCGCGCGATGACCGGTCGCCGCCGGTCTCCGGCGCGCAGGGCCGGACCGGAGAGCCTTCGCGGCGTCGAGCGCGGCGTCGGCGGCGCGGCGTCAGGTGGCGGCGTCGGGCCGGGCGGCGTCGGGCCGGGCGGCGTCAGGAGGCTCAACATCGGCGACCGCGCGTCCGGGCGGCGCCTGCACGCCGGTGGCAGGGCGCCGCGTCCGGCGGCCGCTCGATCGGCTCCGGCGCGGAGCGCGAAGGCCCGCGCCGAGGCCCACCGCCACCAGCAGCCAGGGCAGCGCGCCCCGACGAGCGGGGCGTTCGTCGCTCCAGGCAGGGTCGCGTGGCCTCGGCGGGGCTCGGCCGGCGCCGGCGTCGAGCGCGCGCCGGCACGCGCGGCGGCGCCGTCAGCTCCAGGCCGATGGGCTGAGCGGCGGCCTCAGTCACCTCCGCTGGCGGCGCGTCGCCCCCGCCTGGCGTCGTCGGCAGGGCGAGGCGCTCCGGGATGCGTGTCGCAAGCCAGGGCCCCAGGGCCGGCTCGCCGGGCCGGATGCCCGCCTCCGCCGCGGCGCGGGCCAGCGCCTCGCCCAGCGCACCGACGCCCGGGAACCGATCCGCCGGATCGCGGGCCATGGCCCGCTCGACGACGGCCACCAGCGGTGGGGGCAGGTGCGGCGCCGCCTCGGCCAGCGGCGCGAGGGGCCGCGCCCGGGCCACGCGCTCCAGGATGGCCTCGGCCCCGTCGTCGGCGAAGAAGGCCCGCCGGCCGGCGAACATCTCGTAGATCACCGCCCCGAGGGCGAACTGGTCGCTGCGCGCGTCGGGCGCGCGCCCGGCCACCTGCTCGGGGCTCATGTAGCCAAACTTCCCGCGCAGGAGGCCCCCCTCCTGGCGGCGACCGGCGGCGGGCAGGGCCAGGCCGAAGTCGGCCAGCTTCACGTCCCCCTCGAACGACAGCAGCACGTTCTGGGGCGACACGTCGCGGTGCACGAGGCCCAGCGGGCGGCCCTGGGCGTCCGTCGCGCGATGGGCATACTCCAGGCCGCGCGCGCACCCCAGGGCGATCTCGAGGGCGACGCCGGCGGGCAGGGGCCCCTGATCGAGGAGCGCCTTCACGTCCGCGCCGTGGACGTACTCCATGGCCAGCCAGGCCACCCCCTCGTGCCGGCCAAAGTCGAAGATCTGCACGATGTTGCGGTGGCTGAGCGCGGCGGCGAGGCGGGCCTCGCGCTCGAACATCTCGACGAAGGACGGATCGTCCATGAGGGCCGGGAGGGCCTGCTTGAGGGCGACCAGCTTGCGGAAGCCGCCGGCCCGCTCCAGCGTCGCCAGGCAGACCTCGCCCATGCCGCCGACGGCGATGCGCTGCAGGAGCCGGTAGGGCCCGATCTGCACGCGCCCTCCCTAGCGACGGACCCGGCCGCGCCGGGGCAGCTTCGGATCGAGCACCTCGACCACGACCGGGCCCGCCACGCGGGTCTGGCAGCCGAGGCGCTCGCCGGTCAGGTGGAAGATGTTGCCCAGGCGGTCCTTCTCGAGGGCCTCGGGGCGCGACAGGTGCTCGGCGCCGGCGACGACCTGCACCTTGCACTGCACGCACGCGCCGATGCCCTGGCAAAGCGTCTGGATGGGGGCCCCGCAGTCCCGGGCGGCCTCCAGCAACGACGTCCCCGCTGGCACCTCGATCTCCCAGGTGGCGTCGTCCTTGGTAAAGCGCACGGGGCAGAGCGGCTCAGGGCTCATCGGTCACCTCCGGATCCAGGCGAACGATGCGCAAGACGCGGCTCTGGTGACGCCCCCCCCATGCGATCACGGCGCCGGTGAACGTCGCCTCCAGATCGACGTTGCGCCCGGCGTCATCCGCGAAGCGCTCGAGGAGGAGCGCCACCTGGTCCTCGCCGTCCTCTTCCGGCAGCTCGATGGCCACGCGCTCCCAGCCCTGCGGCGTCTTCACCTCCACGTGCAGCTCCGGCCGCCCGCCCAGGCAGGGCGGCGGGTTGAGGCGCGCCGTGTAGACGCCCCGGCCTTCCGGCAGCGGTGGCCGCCGGGCCGGCTCGGCGCCACAGGCCGCCAGGAAGAACACGAGACTGCAGAGGACGCGCGCCACGAATCGCACCAGCCGAGGGGATAGCGGCGCAGTGTAGCACTGACGCGCGCTGATCATGGTATCGTCCATCGCCCGCGGGGACCGCGGAGCTGCCACCCGACGACCGGGCGGGGGCGGCATCCGGCGCGACGCGCGCACACTGTCCAACAACCGGCCGGCGGGCCGACGCTCCGTCCCCGCCGCTCATGCTTTTGCCTGGAGCCCGCGCCGCGGACCCGGGACGAAAGGACGCCGCGATGCCTCGCATCAGCACCCATACGCTCAGGAAGAAGGCCCAGGACGGCGAGAAGATCGTCATGGTGACCTGCTACGACGCCACCTTCGCGCGCCTCGTCGACGCCGCCGGGGTGGACGCCATCCTCATCGGCGACAGCCTCGGCATGGTCATCCAGGGCCACGAGCACACCATCCCGGTGACCCTCGACGATGTCATCTACCACTGCCGGGCCGTCGCCCGCGGCTGCGCCCGCCCCCACCTCGTGGGCGACCTGCCCTTCGGCACCTACCAGGCCAGCACCGACGACGCCCTCCGCAGCGCCGCCCGCTTGCTCAAGGAAGGCTGCGTCCAGTCGGTCAAGCTCGAAGGCGGCGAGGCGGTCACGGAGTCCGTGTACCGCATGACCCAGGCTGGCATTCCGGTCATGGGCCACCTGGGCCTCACCCCGCAGTCGGTCCACCAGTTCGGCGGCTACCGCGTCCAGGGCCGGACGACCTCCGCCGCCGAGCGCCTGCTCGCCGAGGCCCGCGCGCTGCAGGACGCCGGCGCCTTCAGCCTCGTCCTCGAAGGCGTGCCCGCCGACCTCGCCGAGCGCGTCACCGACACCCTCGACATCCCGACCATCGGCATCGGCGCCGGACCGGCCTGCGACGGCCAGGTGCTGGTGCTCTACGATCTGCTCGGGCTCGACGACCGCTTCAACCCCAAGTTCCTCAAGAAGTTCGACAACTTGCAGGAGCGCGTCGTCGACGCGGTCAGCCGCTTCGGCCGCGAAGTCCGCACCGGCGACTTCCCCACCGCCCACCACAGCCACTAGCCCCGCAGCCCGCAAGCGGCGCGGGCCTCGAGCGGCCGCGCAGCTCCCGGCCGTCCTACCGGGTACGCTCGCGGCCAGCTCCCGGCCGTCCGGCCGTCCTACCGGGTACGCTCGCGGCCGTCCGAAATCCTACCGGGTACGCTCGCGGCCGCCTGCAATCGTGCGCTGGGGGCGGAACCGCCCCGGCAATCGTGCGCCGCAACCGTCTACCGGGTAGGCGGGCGGGGACCTGCAATGGTGCGCTGGGGCTGGAATTTGGGGTGGGGGGTGGGGCTCGGCAGGCGGTTGGCTGCTGGGAGTGGGGGACGCTTGGGAGGCGGGCGACGTCGGTGGGGTCGTCGAGGGACCACGCGGGTGTCCCGACGCGTGACGGCGGGCGCACGGCGCCCGCGCGGCCCTGGCCGGTCAGCTTCAACGTCTTCGGTGTCGCCGGCCGGCCGTCAGGCCGCGCCGGCTCGCGGTCGCCTCGGTCGCGAGAAGGCCGGCGGCAGCGTGTGCGCCGGCCACGGGATCATCACCTGCGTCGGGTCGTCCTGCCAGGCGTAGTAGGCCAGCGTCGACACCGTGTAGGCCGCACGCAGCTCGGCATGCACCTCCCGCCACCGCTGCTGGTGCTCCTTCGGCCCATGGACCACCGGCGCCGGGCTGCGGTCCCGTGTCTTCGGCCGCGTCATCGGGTCGATCCGCCGCAGCGCCTCCGGCTCCGGAATCCGCACGCCCGCCTTCTTCCGCTTCGGCCGCGCCTCCGCCGCCAGCCCATCCGCCAGCGTCCACATCAGCGCCCGGTGGTCCTTCGCCGACAGCTCCTCCAGCCCCGGGAGCCGGTCGACGCGCACCTTCAGCGTCATCGGCTCCTGGTTCGCGTACCGAAACACCCCCTCCACCGCCTTGCCGAACAGCAGGAAGGGCGTCGAGCTGGGGAAGATGTCGTCCGCTGGGTGCCGCACCAGGAACTGCGCCGTCGCCTGGCCCATGATGTACCGCAGCCGCTCCAGCGCGTGCTCCAGCGTCGTGATCTGGATGCAGTGGTTCTGCTCCAGCAGGCTGCCCGTCCGGTCCAGCAACTTGTTGATCCGCTTGGAGATCTCTCGCAGCGTCCACTCCAGGAACGCGCTCTTCTGGCGCAGCGTCGGCGCGCCGATGAGCAGGTGCAGGTGGTTGGACAGGAAGTGGAAGGCGTAGACGTCGATGAGCGGGAACATCCGCTGGGCCTGGGCCAGCACGCCCAGCAGAATCTCGGAGCACTTCTCCGTCGGGACGAGCGCGAAGCGGTCGTCGACCACCTTGCTCGTCGTCTCGTAGATCATCATCAGCGCCCCGAGCCGCGCGGTGTGGACCGCATACTCGGGCAGCTCGATGCGCAGCTTCTCGGCCATGGCGGGGGGCCTCCACTTTCGGTTGCCCCCTTCACATCGGTCAGTCGCGCCGCGTGTCGCGCACTTTCTGAAAAAAACTTCGTGCTTCCACCGCCGCGCTGCCCGCCGCGGCTGGCCTTGACGCCAGCAACCGGGCCGCGTATCTTGCCGCGCCCTCTTGCCAGTGGCGGAGGGTGCACAGGCGGTGGATGCCGCCTCGTGGAAGCTCCCTGCTCGCGAGAGGTGCTCGCGGGCTGCTGAAACCCGAAGGGAGAGCCCGGGAATGATCCGACAGAAGCTCCGCAAGTACGAGTTGATCTATCTCGTACAGCCGGAGGCCACCGACGAGGAGCGCGAGAAGATCGCCGAGCGCGTCGACCTGGCCTTCGAGAAGTTCGAGAACGCCCGCGTCCTGCGCAAGGAGGACTGGGGCAAGCGGAAGCTCGCCTACGAGATCCGCAAGTTCAACAAGGCCTTCTACCAGTACCAGGTCTTCGTGGGTCCTCCGGGCCTCACGGCCGAGATCGAGCGGGTGCTGCGCATGCTGGACAACTGCATGCGCTACCTGACCATCAAGCTCGACGAGGGCCTGGATCCCGAGGCCGAGATCATCGACGAGCCGGAGCCGGTTCGCGGTGCGATGCGCCCCGTGGTCGTGGATGACGACGACGACGACTTCGAGGAGGACGACGATGCGTAAGTTCGGCGGCTACCGGGGGCGTCGGCGCAAGAAGGTCGACCGCTTCCAGGCGGACAAGACCCTGGTCATCGACTACAAGGATCCCTCGGTCCTGAAGTACTTCGTGACCGAGCGGGGCAAGATCGTGCCGCGGCGCGTCTCGGGCCTCACGGCCAAGAACCAGCGGCGGGTGACCCAGGCCATCAAGCGCGCGCGCATGGTCGCGCTGATGCCCTTCACCACCGTCAAGGCGCACTGAGGAGGGGTCCATCATGCAGGTCATCCTGCGAGAAGAGGTCCAGCACCTGGGTGACGTGGGCGATCTGGTGACGGTGAAGGCGGGCTACGGGCGCAACTACCTGCTGCCCCGCGGCCTGGCCGTCATCGCCAACGAGCGCCAGATCCGTCGCCTGGAGCACGAGAAGCGCGTCATCGCCAAGCGCCTCGAGCGCATGAAGCGGGGCGCCGAGGACCGCAAGAAGCAGATCGACAAGATCGTGCTGGTCATCAAGAAGGCTGCGGGCGAGTCCGGCAAGCTGTTTGGCTCGGTGACGACGATGGAGATCGACGCCCTCCTCCGCGAGCAGGGCTACGAGATCAACCGCCGCAAGATCCTCATGCCGGACGCCATCAAGACCCTGGGCGAGCACCGCGTGAGCCTGAAGCTGCACAAGGACGTGGTGGCCACCATCACCGTCATCGTGCAGTCCGAGAACCCCGCCGCGCAGACGGACGCCGCGGAGGCCTGAGCCTCCTCGGGGTCCGCCCCAGCTTGGGTCGGAGGCCAGCATGTCGACGGCGCGCCACCTGGAAGCTCAGGAGGCGGAGCTCTCCGTCCTCGGCGGGGTGCTCCTCGACAACACGGCCCTGGACCGGGTCTCCACACTGGTCGACCCGGCCGATTTCTTTGTCCCCCGCCACCAGATCGTCTTTCGCACCATGGTGCGCCTGGCCGAGATCGAGAGCCCTCTCGATCCCGTGACCCTGGCGACCGCCCTGGAGCAGGCGGGCGAGCTGGAGGCGGTGGGGGGCATGGACTACCTGGTCCAGCTCTCCGAGGCGACGGCCTCGGCGGTCAACGTCGAGCACCACGCCGGAATCGTTCATGAATACGCGGAGGTACGCCGCCTCATCCAGGTGTGTGAGGAGGTCGTCCAGAAGGCCCGCGGGGGCGACTACGAGGACACCGAGCGCCTCTTCGACGAGGCCCAGCAGGCCGTCTACGAGGTGGGGCAGGCCCGGCAGGGCCGCCACTTCACCACCATGGCCGGCGCGCTCAAGCAGGCCATCGAGAAGGTGCAGCGGGCCTACGAGCTGAAGAGCTCCGTCACCGGGACGCCGACGGGCTTCCTGGCCCTCGACGCCCGCACCGCCGGCCTGCAGGCGGGTGACCTGATCATCCTCGCCGCCCGCCCCGCCATGGGGAAGACGGCCCTGGCCCTGAACATGGCCACCAACGCCGCGCTCCTCGGCAAGTGCTCCGTCGCCATCTTCAGCCTCGAGATGCCCACCGTGCAGCTCGCCGGCCGTATCCTCGCCTCCGAGGCCCGGGTCGACGGCGAGCGCATGCGCACCGGCCACCTCAGCGACGGCGACATCGACCGCCTGCTCCAGGGGGTCAAGCGCATGAACGAGCTGTCGGTGCACATCGACGACACGCCGGGCATCTCGGTGATGGAGTGCCGCTCCAAGTGCCGCCGCCTCGCCAGCGAGCGGACGCTGCCACCCCTGGGCCTGGTGGTCGTCGACTACCTCCAGCTCATGAAGGGCCGCGCCAACATCAAGAGCCGCGAGCAGGAGATCAGCGAGATCAGCCGGAACCTCAAGGCCCTCGCCAAGGAGCTGAGCGTCCCCGTCGTCGCCCTCTCCCAGCTCAACCGCGGCGTCGAGTCGCGCCCCAACAAGCGGCCTCAGCTCTCGGATCTGCGTGAGTCCGGCGCCATCGAGCAGGACGCCGACATCATCATGTTCGTGTATCGTGATGAGTACTACAACGAGGACTCCGAGGACCGGGGCATCGCCGAGGTGATCATCGGCAAGAACCGAAGCGGCTCGACCGGCACGGCGAAGCTGAAGTTCTTCAAGCAGTGGACCCGGTTCGACAACCTCGAGGACGAGGGGCCGCGATGAGCGACGAGGGCATCGACGTGCTGGTCGTGGAGGACGACGCCCTCAACGCGCGCCTCCTGACGCGCTTCTGCCGGACGCTGGGCCACGCCCCCCGGGTCGCCCAGGATGGCTCCGCGGCCCTCACGGCCATCGCGAAGCGCGTGCCGGATCTCGTCCTGCTCGACCTCATGCTGCCTCTCATCGATGGCTTCGGGGTGCTGACCCACCTGCGCTCCCAGCCCGAGACGGCGGGCCTTCCCGTCATCATGGTGACGGCCGTGACCGAGGCCGAGACGCTGGCCCGCCTCGTCGATCTGGGGGCGGATGACATCGTGGGAAAACCCTTTCGATTCAAGGATCTAGGCGCACGGATCGACGCGACGCTCGCCGCGCGCCGGTTCCTCGCCGATCTGGGGGCTCCGCCCAGCCCCTGAGGCGGCGGCGGTCCGCGCCCCTTGCTGGCCGGGTGGGACCGTGCTAGCAGGCAAACGTTGTACGTTGGAGGCGTCGACCCTGGACGTCGACGTGGAGGAGCCCGGCATGGCGGTCAACATCAGCATCCTCATCATCGACGACGATGAGGACATCTGCGAGTACATGAAGACCCTGCTCCTGGCCACCGGGTACCAGGTCGAGACGCTCTCCGACCCCACCCTGGCCGAGGAGAAGGTCCGGTCCGAGGAGTACCACCTCCTCATCGTGGACCTGATGATGCCGAAGATGGACGGCATCGAGCTCATCAAGCAGATCCGCCGGGCCGACAGCGACGTGGCCGTGGTGGTCTTCACCGGCTACCCGTCGGTCGAGACCGCCGTCGACGCCCTCAAGCTCAACGTCTCCGACTACATCAAGAAGCCCTTCGACGTGGACGAGTTCCGCGAGAAGATCGCCGACGTCCTGCGCCGCAAGGGGCTGCTGCTCAACCCCGAGGCCGAGCTGCACCGCACCATCGGCCACAACATCCGGCGCATCCGCAAGGAGAAGGAGCTGACGCTCAAGCAGCTCGCCCGCCGCACGAGCCTGTCGGTGAGCCTCCTGAGCCAGATCGAGCGCGCGGAGTCGAGCGCGTCGGTGAGCTCGCTCTACAAGGTGGCCGTCGCCCTCGGCGTGAAGCTGACCGTCCTGTTCGGCGAGTACTGATCGTGCGCCGCCTGATCGCGCCCGCCCTGGTCCTGCTGGTCTCGACCACGGCCCTGGGCCGCGATCCCGGCAAGCTCATCGTCTACCCCACCCACGGCAGCCCCACCCATGTGCACCTCCAGGGCCGCTTCCTGGAGGACGAGCACATCGCCCCCGCCCGGGCCACCGACGGCAAGCTGAAGAACGCCTGGCGCACCCTCCGGCAGCTCAAGTCCGAGGAGATCAAGGGCGCCCGCATCCAGCTCCAGGTCGGGACGCAGACGTTCACCGCGCTCACCGATCACGACGGCGTCTTCGAGGTGGAGGGGGCCATCACGGGCGCGCGGCTCCGGCCCGGTCCGAACTCGGTGCTGGCGGTCGCGCTGGACGATCGGGGGCACCACGCCGTCCCCGCCCGGGGCCAGGTCTTCATCCTGCCGGCCACGCCCGCCGTGGCCGTGATCAGCGACATCGACGACACCGTGGTCGTCTCGAACATCACCTCCAAGCGGGGCATGATCAAGACGGCCCTCTTCAGCAACGCCGCCCAGCTCCGGGCCACCCCGGGCACGGCCGAGGCCCTGCGTCGCGCCGCCTCGGCGGGCGCCGTGGCGACGTTCTACCTCAGCGGCAGCCCCCAGAACTTCGCCGAACGCATCCAGGAGTTCTTTCGGATCAACGGCTTCCCCGCCGGCCCCGTGCTCCTGAAGAATTTCGGCACTGACCCGACCTTCGATCAGGTGCGCTACAAGACGGGCCGCCTCGAGCGCATCCTGGCCGCCCACCCGAAGACCCGGTTCGTGCTGCTGGGCGACTCCGGGGAGCGCGATCCCGAGATCTACGCCGCGCTGCGGACCCGCCACCCCGATCGGGTGGTGGCCATCGTCATCCGCGAGGTGCCGGGCGGCGACAACCAGCCGAGCCGCTTCACGGGAATGACGCTCGTCCCCGACTTCTCCGCGACCCCCGACATCCTGGCCACCGCGGTGCGCGCCACCCCATAAGATCGGGCGGATCCGCGACGCACAGGGGAGCATGCCCTGCTATACTCGGGGCCGTCTTGTGCGCACCGGTCGGGCGGCCGGCGCGTGTTGCCAACGCCACCCCGGGGTCGCCCAGCCTGATGCGATGTCCGCGCTGCGACTACAGCATGCCCTCGGGCGACCGCTTCTGCGGCCGCTGCGGGCTCGCGCGCCCGACAGACGGCCTCCCGGTGGACCCCCTTCTCGGCCTCACCGTGGCCGGCCGCTACCGCATCGATCGGCGCATCGGCGTGGGCGGCATGGGCACCGTCTACCTGGGCACCCATGTGCGCGTCGGGCAGCGGGTGGCCGTCAAGGTGCTGCACGAGCGCTACGCCGGCGATCGCGCCCTCACCCAGCGCTTCGAGAACGAGGCCCTGACCTACGCGCGCGTGTCGCACCCCAACCTGGTGGCGCTCCACGACTTCGGCCGCACGCCCGACGGCTGCTACTTCATGGTCCTGGAGTACTGCCCCGGCACGGCCCTGGCCCGGCTGGTCCGCCGCCACGAGCGCCTCGATCCGACGCTCGTCGTCGAGGTCATCATCCAGGTGGCCCAGGGCCTCGGCGCCGCCCACGCCGCCGGCATCGTGCACCGCGATCTGAAGCCCGAGAACGTGATGCTGGTCGAGGCCGGCCCCGGCCGCTACCACGTGAAGCTGCTCGACTTCGGCATCGCCAAGCGCCTCGACGACGACGGGCCGCGCCTCACCCAGGCGGGCATGGTCTTCGGCACCCCCGAGTACATGGCCCCCGAGCAGGCCCGCGGTGAGCGCGTCGACGGCCGCTCCGACATCTACGCCCTGGGCTGCCTGCTCTACGAGCTGCTCACCGGCGATCCGCCCTTCGTGGGCAGCAACAAGCTCCAGGTCATGCACCGCCAGGCGAGCGAGAAGCCCCGCCCGCCCTCCGAGGGGGTGGCCGGCATCCCGCCTGCGCTCGAGGCCATCACCCTCAAGTGCCTGGAGAAGCGCCCCGCCGACCGGTTCAGCAGCACCGACGAGTTCATCGCCGCGCTGGAGCACGCCTTCGGGACGGAGCGCCCGACGCCCGTGCCGCCCCCGGTCCGCCTGCGCGAGACGCGCGTCCCCGCCCAGGCCCGGGGCGTCGAGGCCGACACGGCCCTCACCATCACCGACGACCGCGACCAGCCCACGTCCCTGCCCACGGAGCGGGTGCTCATCGATCACACGCCGCCGCCGCGGACCACGGTGGTGCCCCCCGATCGCTCGGCGCTCTTCATCGTGGGGGGCATCTTCGTCGCCGCCGTGGCCCTCGCCGCCTGGCTCTTCGGCGCGGACGACGCGGTGGACGCCCCCGAGGTGAACCGCGTCGTGACGGCGGCCCCGGCGACGCAGGAGGACGCGACGCGGCCGCCGCCCGACGCCGCCCTGCCCGACGCCGCGCCGCCGACCGCCGCGCCGCCCTCGGCGCCGCCCACCGCCCCGCCCACCGAGGCTCCGCCGACGGCCCCGCCCGCACCGCCGCCGACGGTGGCCTCGCCCCGGACGGCCGAGCGCGTGGTGGACGACGCCCGCCGCAAGCGCCGCGAGCGCGCCGAGCAGGCCCGCCGCCTGGAGGACGCCCAGACGGAGCTGAGCCGCGGCCGCCTCGACCGGGCGCGCAAGCAGGTGGAGGAGGTGCTGTCCCAGGACGCCCGGCACCGCGAGGCCCGGGCGCTGCTGGCCCGCATCGACGACCTCGAGAGCCGCATCCGCCAGGGCACCGAGGCCTACGCTCGCAACGACTGCCCCGCGGCCCTGGCGGCCCTGCGGCCCGTCCAGAAGGTCTCGCCCAGCGCCCGGGTCCTCACCATGGTGAGCGACTGCGCGGCCGGCATGCCGCCCCGCAAGATGGCGGATCTTCGTTGAATTTCCCAACCGGTGGAGCCCGTGGGCTTTCCCCCGGCCGCCGTCTCCGGTTGAATGGCATCCCCAGTCGGGCGTCTGCGCCCGCCGTCAACGACCCTCCAAGGAGGCTTCGATGAGGCTCCACCCGATCGCCCTGCTGCTCGCCTTCGCCCTCGCTACCCCCGCCATCGCCAAGGAGCCCGTCCGGGCCTGGCAGGGCACCCGCTCGCTCGTCAAGGAGGAGCACCTCGTCCCGCGCATGGGCAAGGATGAAGGCTACGGCGACAAGTACACCTTCAACGCCGACTTCCCCGACGGCGGCAGCTTCTACTTCTCGCTCACCATCAGCAACCTGGGCATGGGCGACCACAAGATGGAAGCCAAGGGGCGCATGACCGCGGGCGACAAGTCCTTCAAGTGGAACAAGAAGCTCGACGACGACGAGTGGAAGTTCACGAAGTCGCCCTTCAGCGTCACGGCCGGCCCGGCCTCCATCAGCGGCACGCCCGAGAAGCTGACGCTCAAGGCCCGCGGCGGGGGCGGCGAGGTCGAGCTCGAGTTCACCCCCATCGCCCGCGCCTGGCGCCCCAAGAACGGCCAGATCCAGTTCGGCAAGGAGCGCAAGGCGGCCGACTTCACGGTCTTCCCGCTCATGCAGGTCACCGGCCGCTACAAGGTCGGCGGCGACTGGATCCCCATCACGGGCCGCGGCTTCGGCTCCCACTCCTGGTCGGACATCGCGGTGTACGAGCAGGCCCGCATGAGCCGCGAGCTGCGCGCCATCCAGGGCGACTACACCATCTACCTGCGCGAGCTCATCCCGGCGGAGGACTACGAGGCCACGCCCATCCAGTACCTGCTGGTCACCAAGGGCGCCGAGATCCTCATCGAGTCCTACAAGTTCGAGGCGAAGCCCACTGAGTCGTTCACGGACGGCAAGCACGAGAACAAGTACGTGGTGCCCGAGAGCTTCACGCTCCTCGGCTTCGACGACGAGGACCAGAACCGGGCCTACCGCGGGGCGATCACCAAGGTGAAGCAGCGGACCCGCAAGGACATGCTGGAGGAGATGAACGCGGCCGTGAAGCTGGTGGCCGCCCGCTACTCCAAGCCCGTCCGCTACGACTACGACGTGAAGTACCACCTCGAGGTGAAGACCCCCGAGGGCGTCGAGACCATCAAGGGCGACGACGGTCGCTACGAGGTCTACCACTGGAACAAGTAGCCCTCCCCGTGTGATGGCGATACTCTGGGAGGCATGAGCGCACACAGAATCCTGTGGCTGGCCGTCGCGGCGGTCGCCTCCCTGGCCGGCTGTGATGACTCGGCCCCCAGTGGTGGCACCGTCGACGCGGCCGCCGACGCCCGCCCCGGCGATGACGCCGGCCGCGACCAGGGGCCCGCCCCCGATCGGGGCCTCCCCGACGCCAGCCAGCCCGATCAGGGCACCCCTCCACCCGACCGCGACGCGGACGGCATCCCGGACGCAGCCGACAACTGCCCCGACGCCGCCAACCCCGACCAGCTCGACACCGACGGGGATGGAGCTGGCGACGCCTGCGACCAGGCGCCGGCGAAGGCGAACTACCGCCTGGTGGGCCAGAGCGTCGTCTTCTTCGGGGGCGAGCTGGTCAACGACCAGCGCACCGGCCGCGCCACCGGGCGCGCCGTCGGCGGCCCGGCCGAGGGCGGGAACCACCGCCTCGGTGGTGGGAGCGCGCCCTGATGAAGCACAATGATTTCAAGCAGATGAACCGGATGGGCGCCACCGCCCGCAGGGAGAGCACCGCGATGAAGACCCGCCTCTGCCTTGGGCTGCTGGCCCTCGCCCCGACCGTCGCGTCGGCCCAGGATCCCGCGGTGACGATGACCTGGCAGGGCCAGCTCGCCGATCTCGGCGGCAACCCCACCAACGCCGACCTGCCCATGACGTTCCGGTTCTACACGGCCGCCCAGGGCGGCGACGTGCTGTGGACGGAGCAGGACCAGGTCGCCGTGGTGGATGGCCACTTCAACGCCGTCCTGGGGGATGACGTCCCGTTCCCGCCCGATCTGGATCCGGCGCAGACGGTGTACCTGGCCGTCCAGGTGGACCAGGACGACGAGCTGCGGCCCCGCATGCCCGTGGGCGGCGCCCTGCGCGCGCTCTGGGCGGCCAACGCGGCGCAGGCCTTCGACGTGGCCGGCAACGACATCCACCCGCGGACGGTGAGCATCGGCGACACCGTCGTCATCGACGAGAACGGCCGGTGGGTCGGCGATCCGACGGGCCTCGTGGGGCCGGCGGGGCCGGCCGGGCCGGCGGGTGAGATCGGTCCGCAAGGCCCGCAGGGCGAGGTGGGCCCCCAGGGCGCCGCCGGTCCGCAGGGTGAGGTGGGCCCCCAGGGCGCCGCCGGCCCGCAGGGCGAGGTGGGCCCCCAGGGTCCCCAGGGCGAGGTGGGTCCGCAGGGGCTGCAGGGACCGCAGGGCGACGTCGGCCTCCAGGGGCCGCAGGGCGAGGTGGGTCCGCAGGGCGCCATCGGCCCGGCCGGTCCCCAGGGCGCGGTCGGCCCCGCCGGGGCGGTCGGCCCCGCGGGCCCCATCGGTCCCCAGGGGCCGCAGGGCCCGGCCGGGGGCATTGGCCCGGAAGGTCCGCAGGGGCCGGCGGGCGCCGTCGGGCCGCAGGGGCCGGCGGGCGCCATCGGGCCGGCGGGCCCGGCAGGGGCCATCGGTCCGCAGGGTCCGGTCGGTCCCGTGGGCCCGGCGGGCGCGATCGGTCCCGTGGGCCCGGCGGGGGCGGTCGGGCCGCAGGGGCCGCAGGGCGCGGTCGGTCCGCAGGGTCCCGTCGGCGCGATCGGCCCGCAGGGGGCCGTCGGTCCGCAGGGCCCGGCGGGGCCCGCGGGCGCGGACGGCGCGCAGGGGGCGCAGGGCCCGGCGGGTCCGCAGGGTCCGGCGGGTGCCCAGGGTCCGGCGGGTCCGGCCGGCCAGTTCGAGGCCCCCGATCAGTCGAAGGCCATCTTCGGCGCTGGCCCCATCACCCACTTCGACGGCGGCAACTGGGTGCTCGAGGCCACCGCCGCCAACACCCTGCAGGTGCGACGCACCGCCGGCGGCGGCTTCCTCGACTTCGGCATGATCTCGCCCACCAACTGCGTGGGGGCGGGCAACGGTGGCACGGCGACGATGTCCCAGTCCTTCCGGTTCTCCGTCGCCGTGGGGGACACGATCCAGGGGACGTTCTGCTTGGAGGGCAGCCCCATCGTGGTCACGGTCAACGACACGACGAACCCCATCTTCGTCTTCCACTGCGTTCGCTGGGCGGGCAACGCCAACGCCTGCCAGCGGATGTTCTGATCCCCTGCCCATGCAGCTCGGGACGGCCCTCGGCGGGCTGGGAGCGGCCCTCGGCGCGGCTGCCCTGGCCCTGACGCTCCGGACGCCGGCGCCCGCCACCCCAGCGCAGACGGCGCCCGCACCGGCGTCGCCGGCCGAGCGGCCCGCCCCGATCCCCGCGGCCGCGACGTGCGACACCACGGCCCTCGCCGCGCGCGTCGCTGCGCTGGAGGCTCGCCCGGCCGCGGTCGCCCTCGCGGCGCCCGCGGTCGCAGCAGCGGCCCCACCCACGGCCGGCCCCCGCTACGTCCGCTTCCGGCCCCCCTCCGCCGCCCTCGAGATCGTCGAGGCGTCGGACGGCAGCCTGAGCGTCACCAACCGGGACGCCGCCCTGACCGGGCAGATCCTCCAGGTGCCCGCCGAGGGCCCGGACGGCGAGGCCACCACCGTGACCATCGTCGTGCCCCCGCCGCCATGAGGACGCTCGCCACCCTCGCCCTCCTCCTCGCGCTGCCGGTCCGCGCCGAGGTGGTGCTCACCGCCCCGCACTGCGATGTGTGCACCGCCGAGGACAAGGCGTGGCTGCAGGCCCGCTCGCCCACCACCCAGCGCATCGTGGCGCTCATCGATGGCGCCCGGGCCACCGTCGACGCGGCCCAGTTCACGTTCAGCGTGCGGCCCATCGAGGAGGCCCTGCTGCGCGCCCACGCCCGCGGGATCAAGGTGCGGCTGGCCCTCGACGCCGGCCAGCAGGGCGCCGACACCGCGGGCGCGCGCCTCGCCGCCGCCGGCGTGCCCGTCCGCTTCGTCACCGGGCAGACCCGCGGCCAGGGCGCCGGCCTGCAGCACGCCAAGTACCTGCTCGTGGACGGCCGCGCGCTGGCCGCCGGCAGCGGCAACTGGTCCTCCACCGGCACCACCATCAACGACGAGAGCCTCATCATCCAGGAGGCCGAGGGTGACCCGCTCATCCGCGCTTTCCTGTGTCATTTCAGCCGAATATGGGATCAGCAGCCTGAGAAGGCGGGCGCGTGTGGCCTGCCGGATCGCGTGGCCTTCTCCCCGAGCACGGCCCCCATCACCCTGATCACCCGGGCCATCCAGGGCGCGAAGACCTCCATCGACGTCCTGATGCACCACCTGCTCTTCGACAAGCTCATGAAGGAGCTGGTGCGCGCCCGCGCCCGCGGCGTCCGGGTGCGCATCGTCGTCAACGCCGCCGACCGTGACGAGACCCGGGGGCCGCGCTGGGACCACCTGCGCGGCGCCGGCGTCGAGATCCGCTACAAGCGCGGCAACGCCGGCCTCTATCAGCTCAGCCACCACAAGCTGGCCATCGTCGACGGGCGCACGCTGCTGCACGGCTCCGGCAACTGGTCGGGCAGCGCCTTCTTCAACAACTACGAGTTCTTCGTCCGCCACGATGACCCGTCCCTCGTGGCCCCGTTCCGCGCCCGGTTCGAGCAGCTCTGGGCGCTGGGCCTGACGGCCGAGAGCGTGGACGCCGGCCTCGATCCCGCCCGGCAGGCCGCCGCGGCGACGCGCATCTTCTTCGGCAACCTGCACGCCCACTTCAGCGCCGGGCAGGGCGACGCGCGCTGGGACGACGGCCGCCCCGAGCGCCACGGGCCCGACGGCGTCGTCGTCCCGGTCGACGTCCCCGCCGACGCCGAGGCCGCCGCCCGCCAGGCCTTCGCCTACGCCCGCGACGAGGGCCACCTCGACTTCCTGGCCCTCACGCCCCACGTCGTCGACGACGCCCCGGGCGACCCCGCCGACGTCCCCGACATGGCCCCCGCCGGCTTCGCGGCCCTGCGCGCCGCCGCCGCTGCCAGCACCGAGGCCGGCCGCTTCGTCGCCCTGGCCGGCATGGAGTGGAACACCAACTCCCGCGGCAACCACGTCAACGTCTTCGGCAGCCAGGCCCTCGCCAAGGTGCCCCGCGGCCGCTTCGACCAGCTCTACGACGCCTGGCTCCCCGGCCGCGCCGCCGCCGGCGACCGCGTCTGGATCATGCTGAACCACCCCCGCACCTTCCGCCGCCACGACGAGAGCGTCGAAGGCGCGTGGGACCAGGCCTTCGATGTGCCCCTCCCCAGCATCCCCAAGGGGGGCGAGCGCGCCCAGAAGTTCAATGATTACGGCATCGACGACTATCCGCCCCTCGCCGCGGTCCTGCCCGACTGGATCAGCGGCGACGCCCGGCCCGACCCCGCCGTCGTCGCGAAGTCCCTCGCCGCCGTCGAGCGGGCCAGCCGGCCGTTCGCGCGCCTGATGGAGGTCACCGTCGGTCGGGGCACCGAGCTCGGCGGCGAGACGCCCGCCAACCCCAGCCTCGTGCCCGGCGCGGACGGCGCCCTCACCCGCCAGACCCATGTGCAGCCCGACTGGGAGTACTACCTGAGCGCCGGCTTCCGCCTCGCCCCGGCCGCCAGCCACGACAACCACTTCGCCAACTGGGGCACCGGCCACACCAGCCGCACCGCCATCATCGCCGCCGCCCTCACCCCCGACGCCCTCGACGCCGCCATCGCCGCCCGGGCCGTCTACGCCAGCGAAGACCAGAACCTGGCCCTGCGCTTCCACGCCGATGGCCGCGTCGCCATGGGTGGCCAGGTGACCACCGCCGCCGCCGCGCTCCCCGCCGCGGTGATGGTGGACGATCCCGACTTTCCCGGACCCTTCACCCTGACGCTGCGCCGCGGCGAGGTCGGCGGCACCTTCGAGACCGTCTGGACGACCACGGTGGGCGCCGGCTGGCACGACCTGAACCTGCCCCTCACGGCCCCGGGCCGCACGACCATCTTCTACGTCCAGGTGCACGAGCCCGGCCCCGACCGCATGGCCTGGTCGGCGCCCATCTGGGTGGAGCGGCTGTAGCCCACCGGGCAGGCCGCTGCCCACATGTAAGCCTGTGTAATTCAACCACTCCTCGCGCTCTGCGCCTTGCCCCCCTGCGCCCTGCCGTGCAAAAAAATGGGGGGCAGGTCAAAAAAGTCTGCGACACGCGGCGGCACTGACCGATAGATCCTTGTCCCAGGCGCCCGAGGCGCCGGGGACGTGACGACGCAGGCCGGGGATGGGCTCTCCGGCGCCGACTCGGAGGAGCTGGAGATGCATCGCCCGTCGCCTTGTCTTGCCGCGTGGTTCGCCCTCTTCAGCGGCTTGATGCTGCTCCTCGCCTGCAACGCCGATGACGCCCCGCGGCCGCTGCGCAGCCGCATCGACGGGCAGGTGTGGTTCATGGGGCCGGTGCCCAACGCGGTGGTTTCGCTGCACTTCTCGGACGCGGCGGGCACACTGCTGGCGCGAGTGTCGCAGTCCACGACAGATGAAGAGGGGCGGTTCAACTTCTTTGGCCTGGAGGAGGAGTCGCACTACCTGCTGCGGGCGGAGGTGGGCGGGCTGCCGTGGCGCCGTGGGGAGTCGGCGGGGACGTTCCCGGACGGGCTGGTGCTGCAGAGCCCGACGGGGCTGCTGGAGCCGTTCTCGCGGGAGGCGGCCCAGCGGGACCGCGAGGTGGTCATCTCGCCGCTGACGACGCTCATCGTGGCGGCGGGCGAGGCGCGGCGCAGCGTGAACCGGGAGACGCCGCTGCTGGAGGCGGAGCAGGCGGGGCGTAGCTGGCTGGGCTTCGACGCGGTGCACACCTGGGTGGGAGGCCGCGAGGGGGCGGTGGACACGGCGGTGCTGCACACGCTCTTGCTGGACGCCTTCGACACCCTGGCCGACCGCGTCGCCGCGGCGGTGGGCATCCAGCCGGGCACGACGTTCAACCCGCCGGACTTGCTGGCCTTGCTGGTGGACGACGCCTTCGGGCCGAGGCCCTCGGGGGTGTTTGACGGGCTCGGGATTGACGGCGCCGTCGAGCTGGAGGCCGCCCGCACCTACGGCCTCTCCCCCGACACCCTCCAGAGCGAGCTGCGCGACGCCCTCGACCTGCTGGTCGCCACGACGGGACCCTGGAGCCGCCTCGAACCCCGCGACGTGAGCGGCCTGCGCACGCGGCTGGGCTGCTCGGGCTCCAAGCTCTTCCCGCCGTGCGACGACGACTCCGCCGACGAGACGCCGCCGCAGCTCGTGACCGTCGAGCCCGACCCCGACGCCGACCCCGAGCTGGCCGGTGAGCGCCTCTTCCGCCTCACCTGGTACGACGGCGAGAGCGCGGTCATGACGGCCGAGCTGGAGCGCCTCGACGGCCCCGACGGCGCCGTCCTCCAGCGCTACCCCGTCGAGGACCAGGAGCGCGAGACGTTCACCTTCCGCGTCGACACCCGCCAGGTCCTCGGCACCAGCACGCTGTACCTGCGCACCCGCGCCACCAACGCCGCCGGCCTCACCTCGCCGCCCCACGCCCTGCGCTACCGTATCCGCAACGTCGGCCCCGGCGTCCTCGACGGCGTCGTCCTGCGCGTCATCGCCGGGGAGCCCGCCAGCAACGTCCAGGTCACCGTCGAGGGCCTCGTCGACGGCATCTGGCACCCGCTCGCCACCACGAACACCCGGGAAGACGGCCGCTTCCAGGCCGGCCTCACCGAGTACCAGGGCCCCCTGCGCCTCACCGCCCGCGGCGTCGAGACCGGCGGCGGCAGCTTCTACTTCGACGAGGCCCGCGGCGAGCCCGTCCGCTGGGCCGGCGCCCAGACCCTCACCACCGTCGTCCCCTTCTACGACCCCGAGCTCGGCCTCCCCGCCACCATCAGCCCCCTCGGCGACCTCGCCGTCGCCCTCGCCGACGCCTGGAGCCGCACCACCGAGGACGACTTCTTCACCGCCTACGACGACGCCCTGCGCCGCCTCGGCCGCCACTTCGGCTTCGACGACCCCGGCGCCACCATCCTGCGCGCCCTGCCCGCCGACCCCTACGAAGACGCCGGCGGCGTCAGCGACGCCGTCCGCTTCACCATCGCCCTCGCCTGCCTCTCCGAGCAGGCCCGCGGCCTCGGCTGCGCCGGCGACCGCTGCCAGGAGGCCGACCTCTCCGACACCTTCACCGCCCTGCACCTTGTTGAGATGTATCGGGAAGACGCCCGCGACGGCCGCATCGACGGCCGCCTCGGCGGCGAAGCCGTCAGCCGCGACGTCGCCGACCTCGGCCCCGTCAGCCTGCCCGCCGACCCCCTGCGCCACCCCCTCGCCAGCGCCTGCGCCCGCTGGCTCAGCGACCTCACCCGCAACGGCACCGGCCAGACCCTCGCCCACCAGGCCGGCCGCCTGCAGGCGATGGCCGTCAACGACGACGAGCGGTTGTTTGGGCCCCTGGGGGAGCAGATCGAGCCAGAGCCGTTCGATCGCGAAGGGCCCGAGGTCCGCTTGTACCTGGAGGCCCTGGCCGACGACCCCGAGAGCCGCGTCTTTGGCCGTGAGGCGCCTGCCGAGGGTGTCGACGGAGCTCCCGTCCTCGTGGCCGGCGGGCGCGTGCGGCTGGTCGTCGAGGCGACGGATGGCGCAGGCGTCGCGGTCGATGAGGCCGGCCGCCCGGCGATCGAGGTGGCATTGCTCGCGGATGCTGCCGACGTCGTCGCCATGGAGCCCGACGACTCTCCCCAAGGCGTCCAGCAGAGGCGTCGTCGGGTCGGCACGCTTGACCTCGACGGTCTCCCGGCTGCCCTCGACGGTCAGCGCCTCCGCGTGCGCATTCGGGCCACGGACCTGCTCGACCAGCCGACCGAGCGCATCGTCCTGGTCAACGTCGATCAGACTGCCCCCACCATCGAGCTGGACGCACCGCCCGTGGTGAACGCGGTCGACGGCGACTGGTGGACGCGGCACGATCTCGACGATCAGCACTTCCCCGTCCGGATCCGCGACGTCGACCAGGTGACCTGGACCATCCACCTCGGCGACGAGGATCTCAGCACCGCTGAGCGCCCGGCGCCTGGTCCCGAGCTCGACCTTCCTTTCCCGGTCCAGGCCCGCCTGGAGGGGGTGCGTCTCCTCTCGGTCCAGGCTACCGACCGCCTCGGCCGCACGACGACCGTCGAGCGGCGCGTCATCATCGACCGGACTCCCCCGACGGCACAGCTGGTGGCGACGACGTATGCCGACGAGCGAGCGGCCGAGACCACCCTGAACGCCGACGGCCGCCCCCAGATCCGGGTCTTCGGCGAAGCCGTCACCATCGGGCCCGAGGCGGCGGGGCCCATCCCCCTCTACAAGATCCAGCTTCGCGTCGGCTTCGCGTCACCCAACCTCCCGTTCATCCAGTACCTGGTGGAAGACGAGACGCCCGCCGACTGCCTCGACGAGTGCCCGACGACCCGGCCTGACGACCTGCGCATGGTGCTGCCCGGCGACCCGGAGGTGGCCTTCATCGCCGCGGCGCCCGGCGCCCAGCAATTGCCGCTCACCGATCGCGTCCTCGACTTCGACCCGGCCCGCCCGCCACCCGCGGGGACGCTCTGGCAGCCCCAGCCCGTCGTCATGGACCTCGCCGGCAACGTCGCCGAGGTCGCCGCACCGGCCTTCGCTCTCCACATCCTGCCGCCCCCGCTCATGGTCGAAGACCTCGGCGGCGACCTCGACGACCTCACCCTCGAAGAGCTCGCCACCCGGGTCCGGGCCGAGGCCCCGCTGGTCATCGGCCGCTTCCGCGTGACCAACCCCTGGCCGATTGCGGTCTCCTATTTCATTCAGGATCCCAGCGACTTGCGGGCAGTCGGCCATGCCGCCGTTCGTCCGTCGGACCCCGCAGACATCCTCGGCCCGACGGCCCCCCTCGTCCCCGACCCCAACCCCCTCAACCCCCCGCGCCCCGCCTGGCGCGTCGAGGGCGCCTGCCTCTTCAACGCGGGCGTGCCCGACCCCGACGTGGAGGCCCCCGCCGTCGCCGAGGGCCAGCCCGACGGGACGGTCGTGATCCGGGCGGGGGTCTGCGTGCCGCGACGCGTGCAGCCGACCACGTTGCCGGTCGAAACCGGGACGGCGATCGGTGTGCCCGTGGATGGCCGGGTCGTTACCAGCGCAGGCCAATGGCTGGTCGCTGCTGCGGGAGAGTCGGTGACTCTTGAAGCCCAAGGTGCCGGCCTGGGTGACCCTGGCGCGCCACCGCCCGCTACCCTCGCGGCCCTCCTCGCTGCCCGTGAGGTCGGCGTTGATGGCGTCACCGTTCTTGACCGCCAGCCAGTCGCCTTCTGGAACGAAGTCCAGGACTGCGCCCGCATGCCCAATCAGGTCATCTGCAGCAGCCATGGATGGTGGCATACCCGCCGTCGCCTGGTTCTGGGTTCAGTCGACATCCAGGCGCCGCCGCTCAACCTCGCCTTGAGCTCGTCGTGCGGGCGCGATGATTGCTCTCCTTGGGCACAGTCCGGGCACCCACTTCAGGCCGAGCGGGCCTGGACCATTCGGAGGAACCAGTGAAGCTCGAATCCATGTTCATGATCAGCATCTTGGCCCTCACCTCTGCGTGCCAGGGGTCGTCGGGGACGGACGGCGAGCCCGGAGGTCCTGGACCCCAAGGGGCAACTGGTCCGATCGGAGAACCCGGCGAGAAGGGCGAGAAGGGTGATCCTGGTTCGCCCGGTAGCCCCGGCGAAGCTGGACCCGTCGGCCCACAGGGCCCTGAGGGTCCGCGCGGCCCGGCGGGCCCAGCCGGCGAGGGCGTCAACCGCGCCTGCCCCCCGGACATGTGGCCACTGTCGACTGCCCGATGCATCGATCCTCGCCCCGCAGAGACCGCCGCTGCCGAGGTCGCGGAAGAGCTGCTCGTCGTTTCGCCCGCCCCCAATGGTCGGGCGCTCGACCGAGGTGGCCTCCTGGCGGAGGCTTCCTGTACCGCACGCGGGCTTCGTCTCTGCACCATCGACGAACTCCAGCGGTTCAACCAGTGCGTACTCGAGCGCTTCGCAGACCAGACGCCTCCAGTCCGCCTCGGCTGCTACGAGCCCGTGCCGACTCTGGAAGAGGAACCCGGGGGGCGCTTCGGTACCGTTCGGTGCGAGTTTGCGGCGGACATGGTCCCGGGCGACGCGGATCCCGCTCCGGCGCTTCGTCACGCGCTCGTTGGGATGAGGACGGGCGGCCCAGGCAACGACCCTCTGCCTGACGAGCGCGGCTACGCACCATTGCGGCTCTACCAGCCGGACGGCGAGGTCTGTGCCGGCGGCGTCTCCCAGGTTCGCTGCTGCACCGACCTGTAGCGGCCGTTGCACTGGAGGGGTTGCCCGGAAGCCGAGGTGGCTCAGCGACCCCGGCAGGCCCAGGGAGGCCTCGCCGCGCAGAGCTCCACCGGCTGCCTTGGCCGAGCTGAGCATGGCGGCGGCCACGGTGAGCAACCACATCGCCGGCATCGAGCCGGAAGTCAGCCAACGGCAGCCGGGGCTCGCGCGCCCAGCGGGATCGATCGAGCCGGCCCCAGCGGGCCCGGGACGCTTGTGCAACGCTCCTGAAGCTTCGAGCAGCGCTCCTGAACCCTCGCCTGCGCCCAGTGAGCCTTCGATCAGGCCTCGATCGGTCTCGTGCAGGCGCCAGTCGGGCTCGTTCAGCGCTGATTGTTGCCCGCTCGGCGCTCCGGGAGGCTTGGGCGACGGCTTGGACACGTTCGGCAACGATGGGGAAGTGCTCTGGGCGGTGATCGAGGTTTCGTGAGCGCTGATCGGGGTTTCGTGAGCGCTGATCGGGGTTTCGTGAGCGCTGATCGAGGTTTCGTGAGCGCTGATCGAGACTCGACGGCGGTGCTCAAGGCTTCGGGGGCGGTGATCGAGACTTCGGAGCCCCTGCGCCTGGCTTGGGAGCAGTCCCTGGGGCCTCGCCGGCGATGGGGGCAGGTTGCCGCTCGCGCTGGGCCTTCAGGGGGTCGCGCTCCAGGGCCCGAACTCGTCGTCCAGGTCCTCCAGCGTCCAGTCCGCGTGCTCTCGCCGGGCGACCAGGCGGGCCAGCTCGGCCCGGAAGGATGCCCAGCCTTCGGTCGCCATCGATGCGCTGAGCGTGCGGGTCGCGCCCACGGCCGCCCGCGTCCAGCGGGCGAGCTGAGCGACGGGGGCCGCCAGCGAGTCGATGGCCAGGGTGATGAGCAGCTCGGCGCGGAAGATGTGCTGAGTCTCGACGGGCAGGTCGGCCCCGTCGGCGAGCTTGACGCCAGCGAGCACGAGCTGGTGCTCGTCGTCTGACAGCTCGTGGAAGAGCTGACCGAAGGCCTCGACCACCTGGTAGAAGTCGTGCAGGGCCTGCCCGAGCTGGCGCAGCGCGAAGTGGGCCAGCACGTCTCGCTGCCGTAGCTCCGCCGCGACGAGGGCCTGGCCGAGCACGTCTCCCAGCTCTTGCGCGACGGCGAGCTGCCGCGGGCCGAGGGCCTCGGCGAGTTCGAGGGCGAAGTGCGCGAAGCGCGCCACCTGCTCCGCGCCGATCTGGGCCGGCTCGAGCCGACCGAGGTCGGCCTTGAGCGTCGCCCACCGTGCGGCAAGCCCCGGGAGCTCCGGCAGCGCAGCAGCGTCGAGGGTCAGCTCGTCGAGGTGGTCGAGGGCGGCGGGGAACAGCATGGGAGCAGCGTAGCGAGCGCCTACCGAGCGCGCCAGCGAAGCGGTGAACGCGCTCGACCGAATCGAGGCCGCCTGGCGGCGGCCTCGATGGGGCCGGGCCGCAAGCACCCGAAAACACGAATGATTGTGCCGGGGCCGGCCCTCGGGTCTGGCTCCGCCACCGGCGCTCCGCGCCTGACCCGAGGGCCCCGCGCTCCGCGCGGCGAGGCGGGCTCCGCCCGCGGCTGGCCGCTACCGCGGGCTGGGCGCAGCCTGACCTCGGGAGAGGCGGAAGCCCAGGAGCCCGTGGCGGCGGCCGGGCGAGTTGCCGTGTCGGCACGCGGCCCGGACGCTCCTGGCAGAGTCGCTCCAGGAGCCGCCCCGGTAGACCCGGACGGAGCCTCCTGCTGGGCCAGCAGGGTCCACCTGCAGCGTGGTCCCATGAGCGCCGAGCCAATCGGCGCACCACTCCCAGACGTTGCCGAGCATGTCGTACAGGCCCCAGGGGTTGGGCTGCTTCTGGCCGACGGGCTGGGTCTGGCCGCCGCTGTTCCCTTCCCACCAGGCCACGGCGTCCAGGTCGCCGTAGCGAGGGCCGTCCGTCCCGGCCCGGCAGGCGTGCTCCCACTGGGCCTCGGTGGGTAGTGACAGCGCCAGGCCCGGCTGCTGCGTGTTCAGGCGTGCGATGAAGGCCTGGGCGTCGTCCCAGCTCACCTGCTCGACCGGGCGGTCGGGGCCCTTGAAGCGCGCCGGGTTACCGTCCATGACGGCCGCCCAGAGGGCCTGGGTGACCGGCGTGTCGGCCAGCCAGAAGCCGGCGGTCAGCTCGACCGGGTGCTGGACCTCGCTACCCCAGCGGCCCTCCTCGTCGTTCGGCGACCCCATCATGAACTGCCCCGGCGGGGCCCAGCGGAAGCGCTGGCAGACATCGCCGACGTAGATCTCGGCCAAGGGGCCGAAGGCGTCGTAGCCGTAGCCCTCGGCCCAGGGCGGGGGCATGGGCGGCGTCCCCCGCGTCATGGCGACCTCCAGAGGGCGGACGCCCGGCCAGCGCTCGGCCGCGCATCCACGCGACCTACGGGCGGACCGGGGTCCTTCGTTTTCGCCGCCGCCGAGGCGACGGGCACGATGGGCGTCGGGTCAAGCGCCGGCATCCACCGGCGGCTGCGCTCGGGAGAGGCGGAAGCCCAGGTTCTGGTTGCGGTTGCCGGGCGAGTTGCCGTTGCGGTACGCGGCCCGGACGTTCCTGGCAGAGTTGTTCCAGGAGCCACCCCGGTTGACCCGGTTGGAGCCTCTCTGACGCCCACCGTCGCGGGCCAGGATGCCCGAGCGGCGCTCATGCGTCCACCGGGGGCACGCGGCGGTGCTGCTCGCGGCGCCAGGCGGTGGCGTCGGCGTGGGCGGTGATGGCCAGGGCCGAGGCGTAGCCGCGCTGCAGGGCGAGGGCGTCGATGTCACCGGCTGCGTAGCGCGCCTCCCAGCGCTGGCGGGCGGCTGCGTACCGGCGGCGGCGACGCAGAGACAGGCGCAGGGTGCCGGGCAGCACCCGGTAGCCCAGGAACGTCACCCCGGCGTCGGCCCGGCCGATCTGCGGGGGCTTGAGCTCGAGGCCGCGCTGGTCGGCGGCGAAGGCGCGTACCTGCTCGAAGGTCTCCCGTGCCTCGGCGCGGCTGCGGCACCACCACACCAGATCGTCCATGTAGCGCACGTACCCGGGCACCCGGAGCTGCTCGCAGGCGAAGCGATCGACGGCGTCCAGGTAGCTGTTGGCGAAGAACTGCGACGTCAGCGCGCCGATGGGCAGGCCGACTGCGCTCGGCGTTGGCCCCCGCGCCAGGATGCGGGCACAGAGCGCGAGGACGCCCGCGTCCTTGAAGCGCCGGGCGAGGACGTCGCGTTGGAGCGTGGCGTGGTCGACGCTGGCGAAGTACCGGCGGACGTCGGTCTTGACCACCCACGGCCAGCGCCGCTGGTGGTGCTGGGCCCGGCGGACGGCGGCCAGGCTGCCGCGGCCCTCGATGCAGGCGAAGGTGCCCGCGATGAGCGCCCGGACGAGGATCGGGCCAAGGTGCAGCATCAGGGCGTGGTGCAGCACCCGGTCGGCGAAGCAGGGGGCGGCGATCTGGCGGGGCTTGGGATCGCGGATGGAGAACACACTCCACTCGCCCCGCGGCGCCCGGTGGTGCAGCACATCTTGCTGTACTTTCAGGAGATTCCGGTCCACGTCGCTCAAGAACGTCGCCACGGCGGGCTGGCCGCGCCGGCCCCTCGCGGCGCGGAACGCGGCCTCGTGCAGGGACGGCCACGCGGCGATGGTGGCCAGGTCGATGGTGCTACGACGAGGCATCGGCGGGCTCCACCGCGGCGAGGATCGCGGCGCCGTACTTCTCCAGCCTCCCGGCGCCGACGCCGGGCAGGGCGCCCAGCTCGTCCAGGGTGCGGATGGGCTTCTCTGCGATGGCCGCGAGCTGCTCGTTGGTGAAGACGCTGTAGAGGGGCGTCCCCTCCCGGTCAGCGAGGGTGCGGCGGACGTCACGCAGCCGGGAGTACACCTTGAACTGGGCCTCGGACAGGATCTCCTTGTAGTCCACCTGCTTACGGCCGCTGGCGGCGGGCACGGTCGCCGCCGGCGCGCCCTCGGCGTAGCGGACGCAGACGGCCCAGAAGCTGGCTGACCCGTCCGGGACGAGGGTGTGCTCGACATGGACGACGCGGTGCGCCGCCAGGAAGCGGTTGAGCTCGGCCTGCGCGGCCTCGCCACCGACGGCGGGGATGCTGGTGAAGTGGTACTTCATGAGTCCTCCGGCGGCCTCTTGCGACCAAACAGACGCTCCCAGATCGACGGCCTGCGGGCGGCTTCGCCGCCCTCGGGTCTGGCTCCGCCACCGGCGCTCCGCGCCTGACCCGAGGGCCCCGCGCTCCGCGCGGGCGGCGCGGGCTCCGCCCGCGGCTGGCCGCTCCGCGGGCTGGGCGCAGCTTGACCTCGGGAGAGGCGGAAGCCCAGGTCCTGGTTGCGGTAGCCGGGCGAGCGGCCGAAGCGGTACGCGGCCCGGACGCCCCTGGCAGAGCCGAGCCAGGAGCCACCCCGGTAGACCCGGCTGGAGCCTCCTGCTGGGCCAGCAGGGTCCACCTGCAGCGTGGTTTCATAACGGCGGTACGCCCAGTCCGCGCACCACTCCCAGACGTTGCCCAGCATGTCGTACAGGCCCCAGGGGTTGGGCTGCTTCCGGCCGACGGGGTGGGTCTGGCCGCCGCTGTTTCCGGTCCACCAGGCCACCGCGTCCAGGTCGCCGTAGCGGGGCGTCGCGGTGCCAGCCCGGCAGGCGTACTCCCACTGGGCCTCGGTGGGCAGCCGCCAGGTGAGACCCGGTCGGCTGGCGGCGGTGATGAAGCGCTGGGCGTCGTCCCAGCTCACGTTCTCGACCGGATGGTCGGGGCCCTGGAAGTGCGCCGGGTTGTCGCCCATGACGGCCTGCCAGACCGCCTGGGTGACGGGCACGTCGGCCAGCCAGAAGGGGGCCGTCAGGCGGACGGGGTGCTGGGGACGCTCGTCGTCGTATGCTTCGCCGTCATCACCCGGGGACCCCATCAAGAACTCCCCCGCCGGGATGAGCCGGAACCGCATGGATTCACGGCCGAATTCGGCGAGGTGGTAGACGCCGAAGTGGTCGGCGCCGTAGCCGTCCGCGCCTTCCCACAAGTCGCCCGCCGTCCACCACAGCCGCCGCGGCGCGCCGTCCAGGTCGGCGTCCGCCCAGACGCGGCCCTGCCGCACGCCGAAGGCCACGGCCCAGGCGGGGCGCTCCAGCTTCTCCACCACCACCCGGGACAGGTCGGTCTCGATCTCGATGCGCGTCGCCTGGGCCAGCTCGATGGGCTCGCCCAGGCCCTGCTGGCGGCGGGTTGGGCCCTGGCCCACCCAGGCCACTGGCTGCGTGCTGCGCACGCCGGCCAGGCGGATGCCCTGGGGCCGCCCGGCCGCCAGGCGCAGCGCCCCCTCGGCGTGCAGCAGGTGCAGCTCGCTGACTTCGCCGGGCCGGATGAGGCTGGCCTTCGAAGGGTCGATGCCCTCGGGCACCGCGGTGTCCGGCTCGGGGTGGCCGGCAACCCAGAGCTGGCTCACGAGCGACTGCCACTCGGGGTACCGGTCGAGCGTCGTGGCGAGCAGATCGGAGGCTTGCTGCGTGAAGCCAGCCAGCTCATCCAGCCCGCCCGTCCGGACGTGGGCGAGCAGCAGCTCGAAGTAGTCGCGCGCGGCCGCGACCTCGGCATCCGCGGCTCCGGCGGGAAAGAAGAGGGTGTCCAGGTGTCGCAGCGTCCGCGGCAGCCGCGCGTGCCAGACCTCGATGACGGCGCGGACGGCCTCGGGATCGGCGAGGGCCAGGCCCCGCCTGAGCCGTCGTCCGGCGTTCGTCCGCAGGACGAGGCCGTCGTGGGCCCGAGCGGCCACGTCGGGGTGGTTCCAGACGTCCAGCTCGGTGGTGACGTCGGCGAGCGCCGCCGGCAGCGTGAGGCGGAGGGCTCGGAGCTGGCCGGGGCGTACCCAGGTGGAGGTGGCGGCCAGCGCCAGCAGGCGATCGGCTCGGGCCGCCGTCGTCCCGAGCGTCGCGAGCGGGGTCTCCCAGAGCGCCGACCGCCAGCCACGCAGCTTGACCGGGCGGGCCGTCAGCGCGGCGAGCCTCGCGCCGTGCTGCTCGGCCTGCCACGCGATCGCGTCAGCGGTCGGCAGCGCGCTCAGGTCACCCAGGAACAGCGCGGACTCTCCGGGCCGGGTCGCGAACTGGTGGCGGCGAAGGCGGATGTCCAGCGTCGGACACCAGCGCTTGAGCTCGGCCTTCACGAGGTCCTGGTCGTGCCAGAGCGGGATCAGCTCCGGGCGACGATCGATCCAGAGGGTCAACCGCTCCGGCCAGGCCCGGTGCAGGCGGGGCGGGATGCGGCGGATGGGTCGCGCCTGGGCGAGGTGGCGGGAGAGGGCCGCCACGTCGGGAGCGCGACCCGGGCGCTCGGCCGCGATGAGATCGTAGAGGCGGGGCCAGAGCGCCCGCCAGGGGGCCAGGTCGGGGGTGGGCGAGAGGGCGCGGACGTTCCCACCCTCCGGCGGGAGCGGTGCCGGGGCATCCACGGGTTCGGGCCTGGGAAGGGAGCGCTGCTCCTCGTCCACCACGTGCCAGATGCACCCGGCGGGGGCGCCGTCGGCGTCTTCGTCGACTCCCTCGTCGAGGTTCTCGTCCTCGCCGCCGGTCGAGCCGTCCTCAGCAGACCCGGCATCGTCTCCCGAGCGCTCGCGCTGGCGCTCTGCCGCGTCATCAAGGTCAGGCGCGTAGCCGAGCAGCGCGGCGATGGTGGTGACCGCCTCCGGGCACGCCCGCATCAGGCGGACGAGGTCGGCCCGCCCGACCGCGCCACGGGGGTCGATGGTCACTCGGGCGCAGCCTGCTTCGCGAGCACGAAGGTCTTGAGGGTCTCCAGGAGCGCCCCCGGATCGTCGGCCCCCCGGACGGCGCGCAGCAGGTCGATGAACTCGGCGACGCCCGGTCGGTAGGCAGCGCGTGCGTCCTTGGAGAGCCGGTCGTCCGCGATGATTTCCGCTGCTTTTACAATGACTTGGGGCTTGAGGCCCCAGCCCCCGACCTCGTTGTGGGCTCGCCCACGGTCCCGGAGTTCACCGATGAGGGTCAGTCGTTCCCGAGAAAGCCTCATGGTGTGAACGAAGCAGCGCCGGAGGAAGGCGTCGGGGAGGTGCCGCTCCTCGTTGGTCGTGAAGATCACGAGCGGGGGCCGCTCGGGTTCGAGGCATACGCGGGGGACGCCGGGTGGGCTGAAGCCGCCGTGCCCCAGCGCATCCAGCAGGCCGTTGGGGATCGCGGAGTCGGCCTTGTCGATCTCGTCGATGAGGACGACGACGCCGTTGCCGGAGGGGGTGTCGGGCGGATCGGCTGCGCTCGCTTCGCCAGCGACGTGCGTCCGGTACGATCGCCAACGGGTTTGCGCTGAGCCCCAGTCGAACCCCCACCACAGGGGGCCGGGGCAGACGAAGTGCTCCAGGCGGACGCGGTCGGCGTTGCCCGTCGCGCCAGCGAGCTGTGCCTCCGCCAGGCGTGAGACCAGATCCACCTGCCAGAGCAGGTCGTCCGTCTCGGTTCGGCTCGTGACGGTGTAGTTGACCAGGGAGCGCCCCAGCAGGTCGGCGGCGGCCCGGGCGAGCTGGCTCTTGCCGACGCCGGGGCTGCCGCGGAGCAGCAGAGGGCGGTTGCCGATCAGCGCCGCGTTGATCGCGTGAATGGAGGCGTGATCCAGCAGGTGGACGCCCTCGGCCAGGCCACCACGTGGTTGCAGTCGCTGGGCCACAGTCGGGGTCTCGGGGAGATTGATCCGCGTCATCACTTCCATCCGAATAGCTTCTCGACGTTGAGCAGGAGCAGGGCCTGATTCTGGGTGTCACTGCGCACGAGCCAGAGCTCGGGCAGGGCGTCGCTCAGGCGGGCGACCCCTCCTTGGTCGTCTGCAAAGACGAGGTAGAGCTGATAGCGCTCCTCTTCGTCCTCGTTGTCTCGAAAGTACCGAATCGTCTCAGTTGCCTCCTGAAGGCGAAGGCTCTCTGGAGGCAGCTCTTCGGTGCTCAGGCCCACCTTCTCCTTGAGAATGGCGTCGGCCACCACGACCTCGATGAAACGTCCGTCACTCCGAACGGGCAAGCTCAGCAGCGTCGGAGCCAGTATGCCGGCGTCTGGGGCATCCCGCGTTGCGAGTTGGGCCGGCCGACCATGAACGGCGGCGACGGCAATGTCGCACAGCGCGCCGACGAGGAAGGGCACGACCAGATGAACCTTCTGGCCAGGCTCTGCCCGCGCTGCAGCCTCACGGAGGGGGGCCCAGTCTTTCGCCGCAGGGAGGGCCACTGCAGCCACGTTCTGCGCGGCGGGCCGGAGAGCCTCATCCCTTCGGACGACTTGTACGAGCGCGTGGATGGCGTCGAGGGCGGATCCCCGCAGAAGAGCTTCCGACAGACTGGCAGCGTCGTCGGAGCTGGCTAGCCTGTCTGCCAGACGAGCTCGAAGGACGGATTCACCACTGAGGCGCGCGACGAGCAGAGCCCGGAACCTGGCGACCACTTCGTCAGGAGCTGGCGGTGGGGGCGGAGGAGCGGCGTCAGGCTCGGGCTCACAGGACGGAGAGACCGGAGCACCGCCAAATAGCTCCGGTACCCCTTCCTCGCCCACATCGAGGGCCATGATCGCGATCACGCCCTGCTCATGGCACAGCTCAGCAGGACGGCCTCGCGCGAGCGTCAGATAGAAGCCGACCAGGTACGCCCGGGCTGCCTGGTCAGAGATCGGGCCCCGCATGCCGACAGCGAACGAGCCCGACGGCGGCTGCACCATCTCCTCTGCGATTTGAGCCGAGTCGCACGCGATCAGCAAGCAACCCAAGATGGGCTGCTCCGCCGAGCAAACCAAGCGAACGATAGCCGAGCCCGCGATAGCCCGGCGCTGGTTGGCAGCATCGGCAAGAACGAGCTTCCCAGCCTCACCGTGACAGGAGAAGTGCACGAAGTCCGGCTGCACGTCGAGGATCGCCGCCTGGACTTCCCGGAACGTCGTCGCGAACCGGAACACCAGGGTGAGCTGACGCCCTTCGGGCGCCTGGTTGATTTCCCTCTGGATTTCAGCCATTTCCTGGTCGATGCGCAGGTGCCGGCTGCCAACCGGGTTCGCACCGATGAACAAGATGGTCTTCACGCCACCCTCCCTCCGGACCCTCGGCCCCGGCTCTGCTGAGGCCCTCGGCGAGCCGACGGGCGGCCGCTCACCCGTCACCTTCTCATACAGGTCCATCAGCCCATCACGGTCGCTGGCGACGGTCGCGACGTCCAGCGCGTTGCGGAGGAGCTGCCCCAACGCCACCTCCCCGGGCGGACCAAACCCGAGCAGCATCTGCACATCGCTGAGGGCCTGGTCCTTCGGCCGACCCAGCTCCCGCAGGCCGCCGATCACGCCGGGCTCGACCCCGCTCAACAGCGCGGCGCGCTGCGTCTGGCCGTAGCCCAGCCTGACCAGCAGCGCGACCAGGGCGCTGACGTCTTCGCGATTCATGCCTTGCCCTCCTGCCCGGAGTTCCGCAGGCGACGTTAGCCCACCCCACCTCCACCCACAACGGGGCGCCGGCGCCGGGCCACCACCGCCCCGATGACCAGCGCGAGCAGCCACGCCGGGGCCTTTTCCGCGCCGACGGTGGCGGTGCAGCCGGTTCGGATGCCGCGGTCCGGGTCGTCGTCGGCAGCCGTGGCGTCGGTGCCGACGCCGGCCTCGGGGGTCAGCACTGCACCATCGGGGTCCGCCGGGCGAGCGTCGGCCACCTCCGGCCGGCCCACGTCGGCGGGGTCGACCCGCGCATCCACCACCCCCACGTCGCCCACTCCCGCGTCCCCAGCCCCGGCGTCGCGGCTCACCCCCACGTCAGGCACCCCCGCGTCCACCCCAGGCTCCACCGGCACCTCGGGCCGCACCCGCGGGCTGGCTACGCGAATGGTCGACCGGTACTCCAGCGCCGCGAAGCCTTGCTCGTTGCCGAAGGGCACCGCGGGCAGCGGGGCCCCGAAGCCGGCGCCCTGGCTGGGCGCGCAGAGCACGCCCCGGGCGGCGCGGCCGCAGAGGTCGGCGCGGCCGTCGCCGTCCACGTCGGCCAGGGCCAGGGTGGTGTTGTAGCGGCGGTCGTTCCAGCCCTCGTCGTCGGACCACGCGGGGCCGTCGAAGGAGGCGCCGAAGCCGTCGCCGGTGTAGGGCCAGCAGAGGACGCCGCGGTTGGCGCGGGCACAGAGGTCCTGGTCGCCGTCACCGTCGACGTCGCCGAAGCGCAGGGTGCCGTAGTTGTCGTGGTCGGCCCAGCCGCTGCCGTCGCTGAGGGCGGGGCCGGCGAAGGGGGCGGCGAAGGCGCCTTCGGCGTAGCGGGCGCACTCGAGGCCGGCGGCGGTGCGGGCGCAGAGCTCGGCGCGGCCGTCGCCGTCCAGGTCGATCAGGCGGATGGTGCTCCACTTCGACACGTCGTCGAAGCCGGCGGCGTCCGACCAGCGGGGGCCGTCGATGGCGGCCGCGAAGCCGTCGCCCCGGCTCGGCCAGCACCGCATGCCGGCCCCGCCGCGGGCGCAGAGGTCGGCGCGGCCGTCCCCGTCGACGTCGCCGAAGCGCAGGGTGCCGTAGTGCTCGGGCGCGCCCCAGCCCGACTCATCGGACAGGGCGGGGCCCTCGAAGGCCGGGCCGAAGCCGTCGCCGGTGGAGGGGTAGCAGCGGATGCCGGCGGCCGCCCGGGCGCACAGGTCGTCGCGGCCGTCGCCGTTCACGTCGGCAAACCGCAGTGTTGTTCCATACTTGCGGTCGTCCCAGCCGTCGGCGTCGCTCAGGGCGGGGCCGGCGAGGGCGGCGTCGAAGCCGGCGCCGTTGGACCGCCAGCAGCGGATGCCGGCGTTGGCCCGGGCGCAGAGGTCGGCGCGGCCGTCGCCGTCGATGTCGGCCATGCGCAGGGTGCTGTAGTTGGCCACGTCGGCCCAGCCGTTGGCGTCGGCGGTGCCCGGGATGCGCCAGGGGGCGCCGAAGCCGGCGCCGGTGGCGGGGTAGCAGACGAAGCCGTCGGCGTCCCGGCCGCAGACGTCGGCCAGGCCGTCGCCGTCGACGTCGGTGTGGCCGGTGTCGAGCACGCCGGCCTGCTCGAAGACCTCGGCGAAGGTGAAGTCGCAGGCCCGCGCGGGGCCATCCCCCGCGATGAGGGCCAGGTGGTTGGCCACCGTGCGGGGGCTGCCGTCGGAGGGCCGGTTGACGACGCCGTCCCGGGACGTCCAGAGCGTTGAGGAGCCGCCGCCGTCCAGGTTCATGGCCGTCTCGGCGCCCAGGTCGCGCATCAGCCGGCCCAGCTCGGCGCACGTCATGCCCACGCTCTGGGCGGTGCGGCCGTCGACGACGGCCAGGATGAGCTGGCGGCGGTCGGCGCTGAGCCCCACGGCCGTGCGCGGGTGGCGTACCGAGCAGTCGGCGCGGTTGAAGTCGGCGGGCACCACCCCCTGGTCGACGAGGAGCGGCCGCCCGCCGACGGCCTCCCGCGCCCAGAACGGGGGGTCCGCGACGCGGCCCGGGGGCACGAGCAGCGCCCGGTCGTCGCCGAAGAGCAGGTCGCCGGAGCCCGCCATGTCGGGGTTCCAGGTGGTGCCGCCGCTCATGGCCAGGCCGGTGGGGCGCTGGGTGTCGTAGCTGAAGAAGTCGGCGTTGACCGCGGCGATGGCCCCGACGCGCTGGCCGTAGGACGGCACCGTGCGCCAGTGATCGGCCTCGCTGGTGGCCTGGAGCCGCAGGCCCGGCGTGCAGAGGTCGGCGGTGAGGGCGAAGATGCGCCAGGGCTGGCCAGTCGTCCGCCGCAGCAGGCGGACGCCCGCCGAGACGTTCGTCCACTCGTCGGCGGCGACGGCGTGGGTCGGGGCCAGGGGGCCTGGCAGGGTCGTGAGGGCAAGCAGAGCCAGCGCGCGCATCATGGGAGCCTCCATCCGACCGTCGAGGATGCGCGGGCGGGGGCGAGGGGACAAGTCGCCGCCCCCACGCGAGGTCGCCGACCGTGCTCAACTAGCAAGAATCATTGATCGATCTGGACGTCCGCCGGCGGCCGCTCGCAGAGGGCCGCCAGGGGCCGGTCGCAGCCATAGTCGTTCCAGGTGCCGGTGTGGGAGTACATGAAGACACAGTCTTCCGATCCCCAGCGGTCGTTGGGTTCGTCGCCGTACCAGGCGGGCAGCGTGAGCGGCTGGCCGTCGACCCACGCGAACCGCCCCTCCTCCTCCGCGTCGGACAGGCCGATCCAGTGCCACCCCCGGACGCTGTCATCGGCGAGGGCGGCGAGGGCGTCCGCTTCGCCGGGCTCATCGAGGATGGCGAGCGTCCCGCCCCAGGCTTCGCAGGCGGCGGCCGCGGCGTCGAAGGATCGCAGGCGGGTGCACAGCGCGTAGCGCTCACCGAGGGGGCGACAGTCGGTGGGGCCGTCGGGCGTCTCGCCCTCGCGCAGCGCGGCGCGGTCGTCGCAGCCCACGAGCGCGAGGGCCACGAGCGCCAGCGGGCGCATCAGGCGTCCGCCCGGGGCGGGAGGGTCTTGCTGAGCTTCTTGGGGGCCACCGCGCGGTAGCTCTCGTCCAGCCAGTCGAGCAGCAGATCCTCGGGGATGCCCTCCCCGGGGGCGAAGCGGGCGGTGATCCAGCCGGCCCGGCCCAGGCCGTAGCCGGTGGGCTGGGCGAAGGGGAGCATGAGGGCGTCGCCGCTGGAGTCGGGCAGCTTGGCCGAGAAGCTGAAGCCCTCGGCGCTGGCGTACATGAACGCGAAGCCCTTGCCCCGCACCTTCAGCGACGGGTGGCCCCAGGGGTGGTCGAGGGTGGCCTCGGGGTAGGCCAGCCCCGCCTCGATGAAGCGGGCGAGGGTCGCGGCGATGGCGGGGGGCGGCGGCCCGGGATCCTGGCTCATGGGAGCGCCTCGCGGTCAGGGCATCCCCGGCATCATGGGCGCGATGGCGATGGCCGTACAGGTGCCTTCGCGATCCCGGATGCTGATGCCCTCGCAGATCTCGCCCGCGGGGCAGTCGCCGTCGGCGCGGCAGGGGTCGCCGGAGGGCGAGATGGGCACCGGCTCGGGGGCCGCGTCGCAGTCGGCCTGCTCGAGGCAGGTCAGCGTCTTCGGGCAGCAGATCCAGGGGTCGGCGCAGCTGTCGAGGGGGCCCGCGCCCGCGCGCTGGCAGGGGTTGCCCTCCACCAGGAACGGCAGGAAGGCGTCGCAGTAGTCGATCTTCTCGCAGATGGGGAGCGGGTCCCCGATGGCCGGGATGCGCGGGGCGGTGCAGCAGACGGCGGGCCAGGTGCACTGCGGGCCCTCGTCGCAGGCGTCCCCCTCGGCCTTGACGATCTCGCCGCAGCCGAGCGCGAAAAGTCCAACGAAAATCAGCGCTTTCATGGCTCAGAACCTCCCCGTGGCGCCGACGGTGGGGCCCCAGAGCAGGTAGTCGGGCTGCCAGAGGGTGGTGCGATCCGGGTCGGCGTCGAAGTACCCGGCGCCCAGCAGCGGGAAGAGGAAGTCGGCGCGGAAGCTGGCGTAGGGGGCGATGCCCAGGCTGCCGAACAGGTTGATGGGCAGGGAGAGCTGCACATCGAAGCCGCCCGCGAACGAGATGCCCCGGGTGTCGCCGAAGTCCCCCAGGTCGATGGAGGTCCAGGTGGTGAACGGCGCGAAGGTGCCCGTGATGCGCCAGCAGAAGGTCTCGCAGGTCAGCAGCTCGACGCGGGCGCCGAGCTGGTAGCTGGAGATGGCGGCGTCCTGCAGCACGTAGCCCTGGGCGCTGGTGCCGGCGTCCTCGCCGAAGCCGATGACCACGGGGCGGCTCCACCGGCTGTAGCGCAGGTAGTAGCCGAAGCCGCCGCCGCCGTACTCGCCGCGCCGCCGCGGCTTGTCGAAGGCGTCCAGGCCCCCCGCGCCGTCGGGGAAGATGCCCGCTTCGGCGCTGAAGTAGTCGGTCGCCCAGCCCGCCCCGCGGTTCTCGAACCACGGGTTGCCGTGGCGGGTGGCGAAGCGCCAGGCGTCCTCGATGGCGCCCTCGAACCGGCCGTACTCCACCCGCACCCACGTCTTCGCGTCGGGGCCGAGCAGGGCGGGCAGGTCGGGGCGCAGCTCCCCCATGATGAGCAGGATGAGGTCCTGCGCGATGGGGTTGTCGACGCGGTCCTTCACCTCGTCCTCGGCGGCCGAGAACAGCCGGTCGGACAGGTAGTTGAAGAAGGCCTCGTTGCCCGCGACCTTGAGGCCGAAGCGCACCTCGCGCACCAGGCCCTGGCCGGTGCCGATGGACTGGATGGCCTGGTTGAGGGGGCTGTCGTCCAGCAGCGAGGTGAGCGAGGAGATGCCCCCGCTGAGGTTCGCGTAGAAGAGGCCGATGCCGGCCTCCAGGTGGACCGTGCGGTTGATCAGCTCCCAGAACGTCTCGGCCATGGCGTCATCGTTGCCGAAGCGCTTCTGCAGGTTCTCGGCCCGGGCCGGCCCCAGCACCCCCAGCACCACCCCCAGGGCCCAGAGGCCCACCCCCCGTCTCATCGGTCCTCCTGGTCGTCGTCGGCGGCCGGTGGTGCAGCGCGCGTGCCGGTCGCCGCGGGCCCTGCGCAGGCGGCCTGGCGCCAGCGCGGGCGTGGGCGCCCGGCGGGCGCACGCCCACCGCCCACGCGCGTCAGAGCTGGCTGGCGATGATGACCCGCTGGATCTCGCTGGTGCCCTCGTAGATGCGCAAGGCCCTGATCTCACGGTACAAACGCTCCACCGCCACCCCCCGCGTCACCCCCAGCCCGCCGTGGATCTGCACCGCGCGATCGATGACGCGCTGGGCGGCTTCGGTGGCGAAGAGCTTGGCCATGGCCACCTCCTTGCTCACGCGGTCGGTGCGGGTGTCGCGGGCGTGGGCGGCGCGGTAGACGAGCAGCCGGGCGGCGTCCAGCTCGGTGGCGCTGTCGGCCAGCGCGGCGGCGACCTGCTGCTGGGCCATGATCGGCTGGCCGAACTGGTGGCGGGCGCGGGCCCGGGCGATGGCCTCGTCCTGGGCGCGGCGGGCCATGCCGAGGGCGGCGCCGGCGACGGTGGTGCGGAAGGCGTCGAGGGTGGCCATGGCCAGCTTGAAGCCGCCACCCACCTCGCCGAGCAGGCGGTCGGCCGGCAGCCGGCACCCGGTCAGGCGCAGGGTGCCGATGGGGTGCGGGGCGATGACCTCCAGGGGCTCCACCGCGAAGCCAGCGTCGTCGGGCTCGACGATGAAGGCCGTGATGCCGCGCCGCCCGGCCGCCGGGTCGGCGTTGGCGAACAGGACGTACTGGCCCGCCACCCCGGCGTTGCTGATGAACGTCTTGGCCCCGTCGAGCACCCAGGCGTCGCCGTCGCGGCGGGCCGTGCACTGCAGCGCCCCCACATCGCTGCCGGCCTCGGGCTCCGTCAGGGCGAAGGCGCCCAGGCGGGTGCCATCGAGAATCCCCGGCAAATACGCGGCCTTCTGGGCGTCGGTGCCGGCCAGCGTGATGGGCAGGCTGCCCAGCCCCTGCATGGCGAAGGCGGTGTCGAGCAGGCCATCGGCCCAGCCCAGGGCCTCGCGCACGAGGGTGCAGGCGCGCACGTCGATGCCCTCGGGGCGGCCCACGAAGGCCCCGCCGAACTTCTCGGGCACGCACCACCGCGTGAGGCCCGCCTCGGCCAGCGCGGCGACGGCCCGCCGCGTCTCCGCCCCGGCGTCGCTCTCGGTCGCCTGCCAGGCGGCCGCGAAGGTGCGCGCCTGCCGGGCGACGCCCGTGTGCAGCGGATCGAAGAAGAACGGCAAGTCGTCGCAGGACAGCGCCGGCCCGGTCATGAGCGGCCCTCGAACACCGGCGGCACCTTCGCCTTGAAGGCGTCGTGGGCGATGCGGAAGTCGGGGTGCGCCATGCAGATGGCCTGGGCCTGGGCCTCGGCCTCCAGGGCGGCCTCCAGGCTCAGCGTGGCCTCGTCCTCGATCATCTTCTTCGTCATGCCGTGGGCGAAGGCGGGGCCGCGGGCCAGCTTGTCGGCCAGGGCCAGGGCCTCGGGCACGCAGGCCTCGGGGGCGACTACCCGGTTGACGAGGCCGATGCGGGCCGCGTGCTCGGCGCCGATGATGTCGCCGGTGAACAGCAGCTCGGAGGCGTGCCCCAGCCCGACGACGCGGGGCAGCAGCCAGGCCGCCCCCATGTCGGCGCCGCACAGCCCCACCTGCGGGAAGATGAAGCCGAACCGCGCCTTCTCGCTGGCCACGCGCAGGTCGCAGGCGAGGGCGATGACGGCCCCGGCCCCCACCGCCACGCCGTTCACCGCGGCGACCACCGGCTTCTTCACGCGGCGGATGCTGCCGATGAGCGCCCCCGTCACGCGCGTGAAGGCCAGCAGGCCCCGCATGTCGCGCGCGAAGAGCTCGGCGATGATGTCATCGACGTCGCCGCCGGCGCAGAACGCCCGGCCGGCCCCGGTGATCACGATGGACCGCACCGCGTCCTGGCCGTCGAGCCAGTCGAAGAACTGCCGCAGCTCCTGGTAGCTCTCGAAGGTGAGGGCGTTGAGGCGATCCGCCCGGTCGAGGGTGATGCGCCCGACGTGGTCCACGAGCTCGTAGGAAAAATGCTTCGGGATCAAGGGGTTTCCTCCGGGAGCACGGCGGTGGTCTCGATCTCGACGAGGGCCTCGGGCTCCACCAGGCCGGTGACGCCCACCAGGGCCATGGCCGGGTAGTGGCGGCCGAAGTGGCGGCGCCAGATGGGGCCCAGCCCCTTCACGCCCGCGCGGTAGGCCGGCAGATCGGTGACGTAGATGGTCATGCGGATGACGTCCTCGGGCTGCCCGCCGGCGGCGTCGAGCACGGCCCGCACGTTGGCGAGGGCCTGGTCGAACTGGCCCAGCAGGTCCTTCGCCTCGAAGACGCCGGCGGGCGTCCAGCCCACCTGGCCGGCGATGGCGAGGACGCGGCCCGTCGCGACGATGCCGTTGGCGTAGCCGCGGGCGGGGGGCCAGCCGGGGGGCTGGATGACGGTGCCGCTCAATGCAGCACCTGCCCGCCGTCCACGGCGATGGCCTGGCCGTTGATGCCCCGGGCGCTGGCGGGCAGCAGGGCGCGCACGGCGTGCACCACCTCCTCCACCTGGATGAGCCGGCGCTGGGGCGAGAGGCCGGCGAGCGCCGCGCGGGCCTCCTCCTCGGTGCGCCCCGTCGTCTCCATGATGCGGTCGATGGAGGCGCGGGCCATGTCCGTCTCGACGAAGCCGGGGCAGATGGCGTTGCTGGTGACGCCGTGCTTCGCCAGCTCGACGGCCAGGGCGCGCATGAGGCCGACGACGCCGTGCTTCGACGCGCAGTAGGCGGCGGTGTAGGCGTAGCCCGTGAGGCCCGCGTTGCTGGCGATGAAGACCAGCCGGCCGAAGCCGCGGGCCTGCATGCCGGGGACGACGGCCTGGGTCACATGGAAGCTGCCGGTGAGGTTCACGGCGAGCGTCTGGGCCCAGTCGGCGGCGGTGGTGCGGGCGAACGGCGCGCTCAGGGCGACGCCGGCGTTGTTCACGAGCACGTCGATGGGCCCGAGCGTCGCCTCCACCTGGGCGACGGCCGCCGCGACGGAGGCGGGATCCGCCACGTCCAGCGGCACGGCCATGCCCCCGAGCCACTTCGCTTTGTCTTGTACATCCGCGGGGTTGCGGGCGGCGAAGGCCACCTTGTGCCCATCCTCCGCGAGCCCCTGGGCGATGGCGGCCCCGATCCCCCGGGAGGCGCCCGTCACCAGCACGACGCGTTCTTCGCTCATGCCGGCAGTGTTGGGGAGGCGCGCCGGGAAGTCCAGCGTCAGGGCAGGGCGACGCGGTCCAGGAAGGCCCAGAGCTGGGGCCAGAGGCGCTCGCCGAGCGCGGGCCGGAAGAAGCCGAAGTGGCCGACGGGCTGGCCGACGTCGGCGGGATCGATGACGACGCGCTCGAGGTCGTCCTGGGGCATCCAGCCGAGCAGGGCCTCGACGGCCCGGGCGGGGGCGAAGTCGTCGTCGGTGAAGCGCATGGCCAGGCGCGGCATGGACAGCTGGCGGTAGGTGGCGGCGTCGCCCAGCTCGCTGAGCACGTAGTCGGGGTGGCGCCCCCAGCGGGCCCACTGCCGGGCCATGCCGCCGGGCAGGTCGGCGCCGAGGCCGAGCTGGCGGGGGAAGAAGCCGGCCACGGCGGTGGCGCCGGGGATGAGCGCGTACCAGAGGGTGAGCATGCGCAGGCGCCCGCGGCCCGACCAGTGGCCGTGGTAGCCGCTCTGGGCCGCCACCAGCGCGGCGGCCGCCAGGCGCAGGGAGGCGGGCGTCATGCCGAGGGCCTGGCCGCCGAAGCTGTGGCCCACCACGGCCAGGGGCAGGCCGGGGCCCGCGGCGGCGAGGGCGTCGAGGGCGGCGGGGTAGTCGCGCTGGGCCCAGTCCAGCATGTCGATGGGGGCGCCGCGCAGGGAGCCGGCGCGCGAGGCGCCGATGCCGCGGTAGTCGTAGGTCAGGACGAGGGCGCCGCGCTCGGCCAGCCAGGCAGCGAGGGCGGTGTAGAAGCGCTGGGGGGCGCCGACGGCGCCGTTGACGAGGACCGCGAGGCGCGGCGTGCCCGCCGGGCGGAAGAGGCGGGCGGCCAGGGCGGTGCCATCGTCGGCGGTCAGGGTCAGCGTCTCTTCCGTCACACGATCTCCAGGTCGGCGGGCGGGTCGTCCGGGCCGGGCCGGACGAGGTGGAAGAACGTGTGACCTACCGGGTTTGATTCATCCGCGGGGCACGCCTGGCGGCTCGCGACCGCCCAGCCCGCCGGGTCGAACGGAGGAAAGTACACGTCCCCCGCCACCTCGGCGTCGACGCGGCTCAGGTACAGGGCGTCGGCCCGGGGCAGCGCCTCGGCGTACACGGCCGCGCCCCCGCCCACGAAGACGGTCTCGGCGTCGGCGAGCAGGGCCAGGGCCGCCTCCAGGGAGGGCACGACCTCGACGCCCGCGGGCTGGTAGCCGGCCTGGCGGGTGAGGACGACCATGCGGCGGCGGGGCAGCGGGCGGCCGATGGAGTCGTAGGTGCGGCGCCCGACGATGAGCGGGTGGTCCAGCGTAAGGCTCCGGAATCGCTTGAGATCGGCGGGGATGTGCCAGGGCAGGCCGCCGTCGCGCCCGATCACCCGCGCCCGCGTCATGGCGACGATGAGGGCGAGGGTCATACGGCGACGGGGGCCCGCAGCGCGGGGTGGTGCTGGTAGTCGAGCAGCTTCACGTGGTCGGCCTGGAAGTCCTCCAGCCGGGTCAGGGCGGGGTCGAGCCAGAGGGTCGGGGGCGGCAGGGGGTCGCGCTCGAGCTGGGTGCGCACCTGGTCGAGGTGGTTCCGGTAGATGTGGGCGTCGCCCAGGGTGTGCACGAAGTCGCCCACCTCCAGGCCGGTGACCCGGGCGATGACGTGGGTCAGCAGGGCGTAGCTGGCGATGTTGAAGGGCACCCCCAGGAAGAGGTCGCCGCTGCGCTGGTAGAGCTGGCAGGACAGGCGCCCGCGGGCCACATGGAACTGAAACAGCAGGTGGCAGGGCGGCAGCGCCATGCGCGGCAGGTCGCCGACGTTCCAGGCGTTCACGATGATGCGGCGCGACTCCGGCGTCTCGCGGATCTGGCGGACGGCCTCGGCGATCTGGTCGATGACGCGCCCGTCGGCGGCCTCCCAGGCGCGCCACTGCTTGCCGTAGACGGGGCCCAGGTCGCCGGCCTCGTCCGCCCAGGCGTCCCAGATGGGCACCCGATTCTCCTTGAGATACGCGATGTTGGTCTCGCCGCGCAGGAACCAGACCAGCTCGTGCACCAGGCTCTTGAAGAAGAGCTTCTTGGTGGTGACGGCCGGGAAGCCGGCGCGCAGGTCGAAGCGGAGCTGGGCCCCGAAGACGCCGACGGTGCCGGTGCCGGTGCGGTCGTCGCGCTCTTCGCCGTGCTCGAGGACGTGGCGGAGGAGATCGAGGTAGGCCTTCATGGGTGCCTCGCTTGTCGGTTCCCGGGGGGCGTCATATCATCCCCGGCGCCAGGACGGAGGAGGGATGGCGATGGAGATCCGACGCATCACGGTCATCGGCGCGGGCACCATGGGGCACGGCATCGCGGGCCAGGCGGCCCTGTCGGGGTTCGAGGTCATCCTCAACGACCTCGATCCCGGGCGCACGGGGGCGGGGCAGGCGGCCATCCACCGGAGCTGGGGCACCGGCGTCGAGAAGGGCAAGGTCACCGAGGCCCAGGCCGCCGAGGCCGCGGGTCGGCTGACGACGTCCACCGATCTGGAGGCCGCCGTCGCGGACGCCGATCTCATCATCGAGGCGGTGCCCGAGAGCCTGGAGCTGAAGCGCGCCATCTTCGCCCGGGTGGACGCGGTGGCGCCGGCCGGGGCGCTGCTCGCCACCAACACCAGCAGCCTGCCTGTCACCGAGATCGCCGCCGCCACGAAGCGCCCGGCGCAGGTCGTCGGGATGCACTTCTTCAACCCCGTCGCGGTGATGAAGCTGCTGGAGCTGGTGCGCGGCGAGCACACGAGCGACGCCACCGTCGAGGCTGCACGCGCGCTGGGCGCCGCGCTCGGCAAGGAGACCATCCTGGTCATCGACTCGCCGGGCTTCGCCACCAGCCGGCTGGGCATCGCCCTCGGCAACGAGGCCATGCGCATGTTTGAAGAAGGCGTCGCCAGCGCCGCCGACATCGACACGGCCATGACGCTCGGCTACCGCCACCCCATCGGCCCGCTGGCGCTCACCGACCTGGTGGGCCTCGACGTGCGGCTGGCCATCACCGAGCACCTGTACCGGGAGCTGGGCACCGACACCTTCCGCCCCCCGCGCATCCTCAAGCGCATGGTGCGGGCCGGCAAGCTGGGCCGGAAGTCGGGCGAGGGCTTCTACCGGTACTGAGGCGTGGCACTCCCCGATCGCATCCGCGCGGCCGTCGAAGGCGCCGTCGCTGGCAGCCGGCGGCCGGCCACGGAGGCGTTCATCGATGTCCTGGAGGCCCTGGGCGCGCTGCCCGGCGCCGAGGACGCAGGCTGGGGGACGCACCGCCATCTGGAGTACGAGACGTGGGTCGGCGCCCCGGAGGTCGCCCGGCGTCGGGTGCACGCGCTCGCGCTGGTCGCCCCGCTACGCCTGGCCCTGGCGCCGGTCGTCGTCGGGGAGCTGCCGGCGGGGGACGGGAGCGTCGTGCTGGTGACCCGCTACGCGGCCTGCCCCGGCGAGCGGCTGCGGCCGGTGCTGGCGGCGGACGTCCCGATCGGTGAGGCTGCAATGCAGCGATTTCGTCGCGAGATCAACAAGATGGCCGAGCGCGGCCTCGTGCACGCCTTCACCCGGGGGGCCGTGCACTGGCGGGTGAGCAGCGAGACGGGCACCCTCGTGCTCGATGCCTGGCAGGCCCTGCAGCCCGGCACCCCCGCGGCGTGCGAGGAGATGCGCCAGCAGGTCGACCGGGCCCTCGACCACCTCCGCCGCCGGGTGCCCCGATGACGACCATCGCCGCGCACGCCCTCGACTTCCCGGAGCCCGAGGACGAGCTCGAGTTTCTCGAAGGCCACCTGCCCCGGCTGCGGGTGAACCTGCCCCGGGGGCGCGACAACCTGGGCGTCGGCTTCGACAGCGCCGTGGCGCGGCTGGGCCTGCGCGCGGCCCTCGGCCGCCCCGTGGACGAGCTGGTCACCGGGATGCGCAGCGTGGTGGACTGGGGCGTCGCCCTCTTCCAGCGCGCTGGCGTCGACCGTGAGCAGACGACCGCCCTGGCCATCGACGGCGAGGTCATCGTCGTGCCCGGCGGCAACTCGTACTTCAACAGCGCGCCGCGGTGGGGCGTGGCCGCGGGCGCCGCGATGGCCTTGCGCGACGACGCCGCCCTCGGCCGGCTCTGCGCCTTCGACGTGGCCTGGTGGGGCGGCGAGTACGACGCCTGGCACAACGCCTACGCCGAGGCGGTGATGGCGGTCATCGGGGCACGCGCCGAGGCGCTGGATCGGCTGGACCAGGCCGCCCACGCGGCGGCGCATGCCCGGCGGTTTCCCGAGCGCGGCCGCCTGCTCGGTCGTCCCCTCATGGCGCTGGCGCGCGCCATCGAGGTGGGGGACGAGGCGGGCTTCAACCAGCACCTCGCCGAAGGCCTGGAGGCGTGGCGGGCGGTGCACGGGCGGGGCCCGGACAAGCGCGACCCGGCGGGCGTGCTGCCGCTGCGGACGCTGGGCTGGTGCGCCCGCGCCCAGGAGCGGGGGCTGCGGTGCCAGGTGGTGTCTGGCTACCTGCCCGCGGGGCCGTGGTTTGATCCAAGCTGTTGATCTTCAGGGGTTTTCGCCGAACGGGGCGAAGCCCTCCGGGGGCCGCGGGGTGAAGCCGTCACGCACGCCCCAGCACATCACCGTCCCGTCCGTGCGGATGCCGCAGGTGCTGAAGTCGCCGGCGGCCACGTCCACGAGGCCCGGGCCGCCGAGGGCGGCCGCGCCGCTCACCACATCGGGCCAGCAGGTCAGGCTCCCAGCGGGATCGAACCCGCAGGCGTGGGAGGAGCCGGCCTCGATGCGGGCGTACAGCCCGGGCGGGGCGCCCGCGACCCCGGAGCACGAGGCGAAGCCGTCTGCCCGCCAGCCGCAGACGAGCTGGAACCCGCAGGTCACCCCGGCGTAGCCATCCCCGGCGGGCGGCGCCGGGTTCGGGCGGCCCTGGCCATCGCCCCCCCAGCACCGGATGGCGCCCCCCTCGGCCAGCACACCGCAGCTGCGCAGACCACCCGCACAGAGCGACACGAAGCGGTCGTTTGGCGGCGTCGACTGGCCCTGGAGGTCGTCGCCCCAGCAGGCCACCTCGCCGCCCTCCGCCAGGGCGCAGGTGTGGCCCATGCCCGCGACGATCTGCGTGAAGCGGCCGTCGGGCGCCATGGTCCGCGCCTCCGGGCCTGCGCCGAAGCAGCCGACGGTCCCATCGGCCTTCAGCCCGCAGGCGTGGCTCTCCCCCACGGCGATGGCCGTGAAGGGGGTGGCCGGGGCCTGCAGGTAGGCGCGGCCGAAGCATAGAGCGCGGCCGTTCGCGAGCAGCCCACAGAAGTTCTGTGTCTCGGCGTCGATGTCGATGAACCGGAGGCGGTAATCGGGCGCGCCGCCGCCCGGCCCGCCCGGCCCCACCCAGCGCCCGCCGCGGTCGATCACCAGGCGATCCCCGACGCTGACCTCCGCCGGGTGGATGTGCTGGCCGGTCACATCGGCCGCCCAGAGGGCCGCCGCGGCGCGGGGCACCTCGGTCAGCGGGTTGCGCGGCGTCAGGGCGGGCCCGCCATCGACGGCCACCTCCAGCCACAGGGCCCGATCGGTGGCCAGGCGCTCGCCGAGCGGCTCGACGTCACCCAGCGTGACGAAGAAATCCCCTGCGATCACATCGACTTCCGGGTGGGACTCCTGCCAGATGGGCGCCCCGCCCTCGGCCTGGTCGTACAAGGAGAAGGCCAGCGCCACCGGCCCCTCGAGGAGGCCGCCCTCCTCATCCGCCAGCGTCCCCTCGAAGGAGAGGCGAGGGGAGGCGAAGGCCGAGCCCGCCAGACAGCACCACAACAGCGTCCACGCTCTCACTGGATGTTCCCCCTGACCTGAAAGCCACTGCCCGTGGCCGCGAAGCGTACGCGCAGGACGCCGCCCACGGCGCCCGCCTCTCCCTGCCCGTCGTAGCGGACGACGGCGCGCAGGAGGCGATGGCCAGCGCCGGCCATCCCACCCGCGTCGGCCCCGGCATCTGGGCCGGCGTCGGCGCTCCCTCCCTGGCCCCCGCCACCGCCGACGCCACCCGCGCCGCCGGCCGCGCCACCCGCGCCACCGCCAGAGTCCATGGCCGCGCCATCAGCCAGCCCGCCATCGAGGTCGCCCGACGGGCCATCGCCGCCTGGGTCACACCCCAGGAGCACGGCCGCCAGCAGCCAGCACCCACGCATGTCGTCTACCTCCCTGCCCTGTGCCGGCCAGCATAGCGGACCGAGCGGAGGCCGTCTCATCGTCGATGTGGAGGGCGTCGCCGACGAGGCGTGGGTCGTGGGGACGCGCCAGCTACAAATCGAGGCAGCACCGGGTCTGGACGGTGCCGGTTCCGCAGTCTCGGTTGTCGTTGGGATAGAACATCAGCGGCGAGTAGCCCCGCTCATCAGGGATCGGGAAGCCCGTGATCGGGTCCAGGTTCAAGCCGACAACCGCATGCCGCAGGTCGGTCGGTACAACGAGGCTGGTCGGCACCATCTCCGCGACGAACTCGCAGAGAATGTTGTGCGCTGGGAACTCTGGAGCCTCCTCTCGCGATGGGACTGGCCGAAAGCAGCCCAGGTTGATGGCGGGTGCCCGATCCGGGAAGCGACCCAGGTAGCACTGGCTCCAGTGCTGCAACTCCGGCATCGTGCAGAGGCGACGACCACGAAGACGGCAGTGGGCTTCCGCCTGCAGGCCACTACGGTCGAATGCCTCGGCGATAGCTCTGACTTCGGGGGATGCGTCCTCATCGATCTGCGCCTCGACCTCGCGCTCGACGCAGACAGCAGCCGACAGCGGCCACATTCCGTCGGGGCAGGTGCGACTCACCCCGTCACCAGGAGGGCCTCGCTCCCCCTCCGGGCCCTCCGGTCCGGCTGCGCCTTGTTCACCCTGCGGTCCATGCGGTCCCTCTTCCCCCTGGGGACCCTGTTCTCCTCGCTCCCCCTCGGGACCCGCGGGGCCGGCCGGTCCAGCTGGACCCTGGGCGCCCGCCGGCCCGTCGGCGCCTTCGCTCCCCGAACAACCCACGAACCAAAGTGCCAGCAAGACCAGCAGCTTCATTGCTTTTCCCTACCGCAGCCGACGGAAGGACATCAGAGGTCGAGGCAGCAGCGAGTCTGGACGGTGCCGGCCCCGCACTCGCGGTTGTTGTAGGGGTTCAAGCGAAGGGGGGCGTATCCGCGCTCATCAGGGATGGGGAAGCCCGTGTTGAGGTCCAGTTGCGGGCCGACGATGGCGTGGCGCAGCTCGCTCGGCTGGTCAAGGCTCGTCGGGACCATCTCGGCGACGAACTCGCAGCGAACATAGAGGGCCCGGAACTCCGGCTCCTCGTCTCGGGTGGGCAGCGGCCGGTAGCAGCCCAGGTTGATGGGCGGCGCTCGATCAGGGAAGCGGCCCAGGTAGCACTGACTCCAATGCTGGAGCTCGGGCATCGTGCAGAGCCGCCGACCTCGAAACCGACAGTGTGCCTCGGCCATGAGACCGGAGTGGTCAAAGATGTCGGTGCCCGGCTGTGGCGACAGGGCCTTGAGGTCCGGCGTCGCCGCCTCGTCAATCGCTCCCTCGAACTCGCGGTCGACGCAAACCGAGATCGACAGCGGCCACATGTCGTCCGGGCAGGTACGATTGAGCCCTTCCCCAGGCGGACCTGCCTCACCCTGCGGCCCTCGGGGCCCTTGTTCACCCGGAGGACCTACCAGTCCGGACTCTCCGGGAGGACCGGGCTCGCCCCGTGGACCCTGCAAGCCCGGCTCGCCAGCCGGGCCCGCAGGACCCTCCGGCCCGACAGGCCCAGGCTCTCCATCGGCGCCCGCTGAACCGGAGCAGCCGAACAGTAGAAGGCTGAAGAGGTAACTGGTGAACTTCATGGCCATCAATCCTCCGATCGGACCGCGGTGGCGGCGTCGAAAATCTGCGTTGCGTGAGCGCGTCGGTCACAAGCCTCGTCGTTGCAGGCCGCCGCAAGGCTGAGCTGCTGATCGCCCACGCCGACCGAGATTCCCGTCAGGGCCTCAACCCGCCAAGTGAACCACCAACCGTGCAGGCGGCAAAGTTGCGGCCCAAGTCGTGGACAGCCAACCCCCTGATTCCACAGAAGGATTCGGAGGTCGTCGACTTGCCGGGCATACGTCCAGTCACCCTCCGACCTCTGGAGGAGTGCCCGCAAGTCGGCGACGTCGGCGCCCTCAATACGGTCGAGGCGAGCGGCGATTTCGAGAACGCTGCTGGAGCCGGCCGGAGCCAGCTGCCACGAGAAGACCGGAGCTCCGCCAGCCGGCTGAACTCGCGTCGGCGCCGTCATCCGCTTCTCCCCCGCCCCGAACGACCGTCGGTCGAGGCAGCCCAGCGGCGTCAGCGCCGTCACCTCCCGGCCGCCCTCGACCCGCTGGTCGATGCGCGGCAGCGCCTCCAGGGCCGAGTTCGGCTGGCCGTCGCCGCCCGCCAGGCAGCCGGGGTCGATCACGTACCCGTCCGGTCGCTCGCCCAGCACATGGCTGAGCTGCTTTGGCCGGATGGCCGTGGTGGCGGTGATCTCGGCGGGCTCGGGCGCGGCGAAGCGGTAGCTGACGGGGACGGGCCACGGGTTGGTGATGCGGAAGCGCCGCAGGATGACGGTGCTGCCGGCCAGGATGGCCGGGCCGATGTTCTCGAAGGTCAGGGTGTCGAGGCTCAGGGCGTCGTCCACCACGACCGGCTCGATGACGAGCGGGGGCGGGAGGATGGCGAGCAGCAGCGCCGGCGCGGGGACCTGCGTGCGGTTGCCGGCGAGGTCCTCCAGCACGAACGTCCGTCGCCACGCCATGTCCGCGTCGGGCACCGCCTGCGGCTCGATGCCCAGGACGCCCGCGTGCAGAGGCAGCGTCAGCACGTCGCCGTCGCGCTGGGAGAAGGCGATGCCCGGGTCCCCATCCGTCCCGAGGTGCAGCTCTTCGACCGGGGTGTGCGGGCACTCCTCGCAGTCGTCTCGGCCGTCGGAGACCCGATAGGCCAGCGACGGCAGGTTCGGGTCATCCGGCCCCAGACGTAGCTGGATCTTGTTGATCCGCAATGGAAATTCGGAGTCGGGGCCGATGGTGGCGATCTGCTGTCCGAGGTGGATGGTGGGCAGGCCGTCGGGGCCGAGGGTGGCCGTCGCGTCGCGCTCGTCGATGTAGGCGGTGGTCTGGAGCTGGGCGACGGGCGGCGTGCGGTCGATGTGGATGGGGCGGGTGAGGGTGGTGGTGCGGCCGACGCGGTCGGTGGCGGAGACCTCGAGGGTGAGGGTGCCCTCGTCGCGGTTCTGCAGAGGGAGGGCGAAGTCGCGCTGGCCGAAGACCTCCGGGCCGCCGGCCTGCTCGCGCTCCCCGGTGAGGCGCACGCTCCACTCGACCTGGTCCACGTCCTGGATGTCGACCTCGAAGCGCTCGTCGTCGGTGCGGAGGTTCGTCCACCAGGCTTCGCCGTGCACGCGAACGCCGGCCGGCGGGACCACCCGGATGGTGGGCGCGCTCTGGTCGACCGAGAGCAGGAAGACGGCGTCTGACTCGCGGGCCAGCAGGTCGGTCGCGGTCGCCTGCAGGCGCAGCCGACTGCCGTCGGCCTCGGGCGGCAGCCGGCTCAGGTCGAGCACGTAGCCGCGTCGGCGCTCGAGCTGGACGCCGGGCAGGGTCGGCTCGACCTCGGGCTGCAGGAGACCGTCGGCGAAGTCGCCGATGGCTTCGAGGCCGATGGCGGCCTGTCCATCCTCTGTCAGCGCGACGCCGGAGGAGTCGACGGCCTCGACCCGGACGCGCACGCGACCGCCAGCGACGGCGTCGCGCTCGCCCTCGCTCCCCTCCCGCGGGAGGGCGTGGCCCGACACGAGGCTGTCGGGCTCGTCGGCGATGGCCTCGACGAAGAGCCGCAGGGTGGGCCCCTCGTCGTCGAACGGCCGCGGCTGGATCTGCTCTCCCAGCGGCCCGAACAGGCGCTCGTCGTCGTTCACAGCCATCGCCTGCAGGCGGCCGGCCTGGTGGGCGAGGGTCTGGCCGGTGCCGTTGCGGGTGAGGTCGCTGAGCCAGCGGGCGCAGGCGCTGGCGAGGGGGTGGCGCAGGGGGTCGGCGGGCAGGCTGACGGGGCCGAGGTCGGCGACGTCGCGGCTGACGGCTTCGCCGCCGAGGCGGCCGTCGATGCGGCCGTCGCGGGCGTCTTCCCGATACATCTCAACGAGGTGCAGGGCGGTGAAGGTGTCGGAGAGGTCGGCCTCCTGGCAGCGGTCGCCGGCGCAGCCGAGGCCGCGGGCCTGCTCGGAGAGGCAGGCGAGGGCGATGGTGAAGCGGACGGCGTCGCTGACGCCGCCGGCGTCTTCGTAGGGGTCGGCGGGCAGGGCGCGCAGGATGGTGGCGCCGGGGTCGTCGAAGCCGAAGTGGCGGCCGAGGCGGCGCAGGGCGTCGTCGTAGGCGGTGAAGAAGTCGTCCTCGGTGGTGCGGCTCCAGGCGTCGGCGAGGGCGACGGCGAGGTCGCCGAGGGGGCTGATGGTGGCGGGGAGGCCGAGCTCGGGGTCGTAGAAGGGGACGACGGTGGTGAGGGTCTGGGCGCCGGCCCAGCGGACGGGCTCGCCGCGGGCCTCGTCGAAGTAGAAGCTGCCGCCGCCGGTCTCGACGCCGCGGGCGGTGAGGCGCAGGGGGCCCTGGTACTCGGTGAGGCCGGCCTGGAAGCGGCCGTCTTCCCGGGTGTTCGTGGTGGCGAGCGGGTGCCAGATGCCGTCGACGAGGCCCTCGACGGTGACCTGGACGTTGCTGGCGGGCTCCCCGGCGATGACGCGCAGGACGACGCCGTCGAGGACGCCGGGGCCGACGTTGCGGATACGGTAGCGCAGGGCGTGGGGCGGCGAGGTGAGGCCGGCGGCGTTGGTGGCGCGGGTGCGCAGGTACAGCGTGCTGGTGCCGAGGACCTGGCGGGTGTCGACGCGGAAGGTGAACGTCTCGCGCTCCTGGTCCTCGACGGGGTAGCGCTGGAGGACGGCGCCGTCGGGGCCGTCGAGGCGCTCCAGCTCGGCCGTCATGACCGCGCTCTCGCCGTCGTACCAGGTGAGGCGGAAGAGGCGCTCGCCGGCCAGCTCGGGGTCGGCGTCGGGGTCGGGCTCGACGGTCACGAGCTGCGGCGGCGTCTCGTCGGCGGAGTCGTCGTCGCACGGCGGGAAGAGCTTGGAGCCCGAGCAGCCCAGCCGCGTGCGCAGGCCGCTCACGTCGCGGGGTTCGAGGCGGCTCCAGGGTCCCGTCGTGGCGACCAGCAGGTCGAGGGCGTCGCGCAGCTCGCTCTGGAGGGTGTCGGGGGAGAGGCCGTAGGTGCGGGCGGCCTCCAGCTCGACGGCGCCGTCAATCCCGAGCCCGTCAAACACCCCCGAGGGCCTCGGCCCGAAGGCGTCGTCCACCAGCAAGGCCAGCAAGTCCGGCGGGTTGAACGTCGTGCCCGGCTGGATGCCCACCGCCGCGGCGACGCGGTCGGCCAGGGTGTCGAAGGCGTCCAGCAAGAGCGTGTGCAGCACCGCCGTGTCCACCGCCCCCTCGCGGCCCCCCACCCAGGTGTGCACCGCGTCGAAGCCCAGCCAGCTACGCCCCGCCTGCTCCGCCTCCAGCAGCGGCGTCTCCCGGTTCACGCTGCGCCGCGCCTCGCCCGCCGCCACGATGAGCGTCGTCAGCGGCGAGATGACCACCTCGCGGTCCCGCTGGGCCGCCTCCCGCGAGAACGGCTCCAGCAGCCCCGTCGGGCTCTGCAGCACCAGCCCGTCCGGGAACGTCCCCGCCGACTCCCCACGGCGCCACGGCAGCCCGCCCACCTCCGCCCGCAGCAGGTAGTGCGACTCCTCCTCCAGGCCAAAGAAGTTGAACCGCCCCTCTTCATCTGTCGTGGACTGCGACACTCGCGCCAGCAGTGTGCCCGCCGCGTCCGAGAAGTGCAGCGAAACCACCGCGTTGGGCACCGGCCCCATGAACCACACCTGCCCGTCGATGCGGCTGCGCAGCGGCCGCGGGGCGTCATCGGCGTTGCAGGCGAGGAGCAGCATCAAGCCGCTGAAGAGGGCGAACCACGCGGCAAGACAAGGCGACGGGCGATGCATCTCCAGCTCCTCCGAGTCGGCGCCGGAGAGCCCATCCCCGGCCTGCGTCGTCACGTCCCCGGCGCCTCGGGCGCCTGGGACAAGGATCTATCGGTCAGTGCCGCCGCGTGTCGCAGACTTTTTTGACCTGCCCCCCATTTTTTTGCACGGCAGGGCGCAGGGGGGCAAGGCGCAGAGCGCGAGGAGTGGTTGAATTACACAGGCTTACATGTGGGCGCCGGCCTGCAGAGCAGCTCTCGGGCCGGGCTATCGCAGCTGCGTTACGACGAGCTGCATGCCGCCGGCGCTGCTCATGCACGTGCTCCGGCCGCCGGGCCCATCGAACTGGAAGCCGCCGGTGCTGCCGTCCCGCCGGTTCAGCCAGGCCGTGACGTCCTGGGCAAAGGCCTCGGCGCCCGCGACGTCGCGGGTCTGCAGCGTCTCGTAGGGGCGCGACGCGTCGGGGCCGGCGTCGGCGGACCAGTTCGGAGTGACGAGGCTCAGGTGGCGGATGCAGGCGGCGTTGGCCGGCTGGCGCAGCTCCGCCTTGATCAAGGGGAAGTGGACGCCGCTGAAGTCGTAGCCGATGAGCATGCTGTGGTACCACACGCCCGTGCAGGCGTCTGTGGTGTAGGCCATGGTGCCGACCCGGGTCTCAAAGGCCTGGACCTTCGTCTTGCCCGACTCGCGGTTGCAGGCGTCCGGGGTGCGGGCACGCCCCTGGCGGGCGATCATGGGGAGGTTGATGGTCTCGACACCCCAGCTCACGCCGGCGTCGATGCACGCCGGGTCGCTCTGCGCGGAGACGGTCCCGCCTGCGGCCTCCACGACTGCGACGAAGCACTCGCCCGCCTTCACGCCCCGCAGCAAGATGCCATCCTCGAAGCGGCTCATGCCCAGGCTGTATCCCTGCATGACCCCCAGGAAGGTGCCCTCGGAGACGGCAGTGCCGAGGGCCACACGCGCGGCCACCGGAGCGCCGCGGTCCCCGGGGACGCGCCGAGGGCGGGCGGCCGGCGGCAGTCGCAGGAGGCGGTAGCGTTCGGCCTTGCGGGCGCTGGTGGGCTGCCGGTCGGGGGCCCAGCCGATGAGGGCGATGATGCCGTCGCCCGCGGCCAGCCCGCCCAGGCAGTCGACGCCCGGTCGGGCGACCCGCGTGCACGTCCCCACCATGTTGCCGAGCGAGAGCGTCGGCGCTGCGATATGACGGATGGGGATCGCGGGGCGGTCGCCGGGCCGGGCCGGGCCAGGCCGGCGAGGGATGGCCTCCAGCTCGGCTTCGACCGAGGCAGGGGCCTGGGCCAGGGCCGGCCCGCCGACGAGGCAGGCGACGAGGGCGATGAGCGAGCGACTGGGCATGCCGACACTCCGGTCTGTGGGGGTGAGTCCTTCGAGGCTACACCATCACCGCGCGGGCCGCTGCCGGCTTCGCGCGTCCGGGCCTGCCCCTCGTCCCGCTGGGCCGGTGGCCGCCGAAGTCCGCGATAACCTTCGGCATCTGCTACACTGACGGGCCACCCGGTCCCCCAAGGAGATCGCTTGCACGGCGCCCTGATCACCGACCTCGCCATCGTCACCGTCGTCGCGGCCTTCACCGGCCTGCTCGCGCGGCGCATCGGCCAGCCCAGCATCCTGGGCTATCTGCTCGCCGGCCTCATCGTCGGGCCCTACATCCCGGTGCCCCTCTTCGCCGATCCCCACCGCATGGGCGAGCTGGCCGAGGTCGGCGTCGTGCTCGTCATGTTCGCTGTGGGCCTGGAGTTCCGGGTGCGGCGGCTGCTGGAGATCCTGCCGGTCTCCGGGCTGACGGCGGTCATCCAGATCGCCGCGCTCTGGTGGGCGGGCTTCACGGTGGGTTCGCTGCTGGACTGGTCGACGCCCGCGAGCGTGTGCCTGGGGGCCATGGTGGCCATCTCCAGCACCATGGTCGTCAGCGCCGTGCTGCGCGGCCGCCCCATCGACCCGGACGTGCGCTCTCATGTGTTCGGCATCCTCGTGGTGCAGGACGTCGTCGCCATCGTGCTCATGGCCATCGTCACGGCCCTGGCCGCGGGCGAGTCGCTGGGGATGCGGTCGCTGGGGGTGCTGGTGGCCCAGCTCGCCGGCGTCGTCGTCGGCATGCTGGTCGTGGGCCTGCTCATCCTGCCGAGGCTCGTCCGCTATCTGTTGCGCCAGGGGGACGCCGAGGGGCTCGTGGTGCTGGTGGCCGGCGCGGCGTTCGGGCTGGCCATGGCCGCGAACTTGTTCGGGTTTTCCGTCGCCCTGGGCGCCTTCATCGCGGGCATGGCGGTGGCCGAGTCGGGGCGCGGGCACGACGTCGAGGAGCTGATCGAGCCGCTGCGCGCGCTGTTCTCGGCCATCTTCTTCGTGTCCATCGGCATGACGGTCGATCCGGTCGTCGCCTGGCGCAGCCTGCCGCTGGCGCTGGGTCTGTGCGCCCTCGTCGTGGGCATGCAGTGGATCGCGGTGGTGGTCGGCACCGTCCTGACCGGGGGCTCTCTGCGGCGCGGCGTGTACGCGGGCCTCGCCCTCGGGCAGATCGGGGAGCTGTCCTTCATCCTCGCCACCATCGCCATCGCGGGCGGCGTCGTGCCCAAGGAGACGCTACCGGCCCTCGTCACGGTGGCGACCATCACGGCCTTCACCACGCCGCTGCTGCTCGGCCGGGCGCAGCGCCTGGTAGAGACGCTGGATCGCCGGCTGCCCGATCGGGTGCAGCAGGTGCTGGCGGCCTACCAGGCCTTCGTCCGGCGCATCCAGACGCCCGGGGACGGCCCGTCGCTGCGGCGCCCGGCGCTGGCCACCCTCCTCGACTGGGCGGCCCTGCTCATCATCATCATCGCGACGTCGACGGTGGTGCGGCGCGTCGATCCGGACTTCAAGCTGGCGGTCAACGCTGGCGCGCTCGTCCTGGCGGCCCCCTTCGTCGTCGGGCTGGTCCGCAGCGGGCGCAAGCTGGCGGCCGGCATCCGCGTCCGCGTCGGCGGGGCCGGCGGGGCGACGTCGCGCACCCGCGCTGTCGAGGCCCTGGCCCTGGCCGCCGGCATCCTCGGGGTGGGCCTGCCGACGCTCGCCCTCGTCCGCCCGTTCCTCGGCAGCTCCTGGATCGAGGCCACCCTGCTGGCCCTGCTGCTGCTCACGCTGGTGCTGCTCGGCCTGCGGGTGGGTGGTGTCCAGGGGGAGCACACCTCGGGCGTGGCGCGCCTGGCCCTCGACCTCGCCGGCCACGTCCAGGACGACGCGCCCCACCCCACCCAGGCCGACGCGGGCCCGCTCGCCGGCCTCGACTACCACCCCCTGCCCATCGCCGCTGGCAATCCGGCCGACGGGCAGACCCTCGCCCAGCTCGACCTGCGCTGCCGCACTGGCGCCACCGTCATCGCCATCTGCCGCGGCGAGGTGACCATCACCCTGCCCACGGGCCACGAGCGCCTGCAGGCCGGCGACACCCTCGCGGTCTCGGGCTCCCCCGAGGCCTTGCAACGCGCTCAGGCCCTGCTCACCGCCGACCTGTACGCCGACGATCCGCGCGATCCGGCCTGACGCCCGCCGTGTCGCCAGCCCCCGCGGTTTTCGCTACAGTGGCGAGGCTCTGGGGGAGTGCCGATGCGCCGACTTTGCTGGTTTCTGACCGCCGCCCTCGCCGGGTGCGCCCCGGGGGCGTTGAGCGGTGGGCCCGACGCGCCTGATCCGGCCGGGCCGGACGCGGGCGGACCGGGATCGCCGCCGGGAAATCCGCCCGGGATGCCGGGGGATCCGCCCGAGGTCCCGCCCATGATGCCGCCGCCCGACGTGGAGGAGCTGCCGGACTACGAGCCGGCGCCCGCCACCCTCTACCGGCTCACGCGCGCCCAGTACCAGAACTGCCTGCGGGATCTGCTGGGCGCCGTGGATGTGCCCGCGGATCTGGAGGCGGACACGCCCCTGCACGGCTTCGCCAGCGTCGGCGCCAGCGAGCTGACGGTGTCGCCCCGGGCGGCCGAGCAGCTCGAGGCGGCGGCCTTCGCGGTGGCCGGCCAGGTCTTCGGGGACGCGGAGCGGCGCCAGGCGCTCGTCGGGTGTGACCTGGGCGAGGCGGGCTGCGTCGACGATTTCTTGAGGCGTTTCGGTCGGTTGGCGTGGCGGCGCCCCCTCTCGGGCGAGGAGGTCGGCGAGCTGTCGGCCCTCTACGCCGAGCTGCTGCGCACGCTGCGCGATCCGTGGCGGGCCGCCGAGTTCACCGTGGCGACGGTGTTACAGTCGCCCTGGTTCGTCTTCCGCGTGGAGCGCGGCGAGGGGGCGGAGGGGCAGCGCCGCTACTCCGACGTCGAGATGGCCAGCCGGCTGTCGTTCCTCATCTGGAACAGCGCCCCTGACGACGCGCTGCTGGCGGCGGGCGAGCGGGGCGAGCTGGCCACCCCGGCCGGCCTCGAGACGCAGGCCCGGCGGCTGCTGGCCGATGACCGCGCCCGCGAGGCCATGCGCCACTTCTTCGGGGAGTTCTTCCTGCTGGACCGGCTCGACGGGCTCACCAAGGACCGCGACGTCTTCCCGCAGATGAGCCCCACCCTCGGCGCGGCCATGCGGCGCGAGGTCGAGGCCATGATCGACGACGTCGTGTTCGGCCGCGACGCCGACCTGCGCAGCCTGCTGACGACGCGGGACACGTTCCTCGACGCCGAGCTGGCGGCCCTCTACGGCCTGCCCCCGGTGGAGGGGCCGGGCCACCAGCCGGTGCACCTGCCGCCCGACAACCCCCGCGGCGGCCTGCTGGGCACGGCGGGCATCCTGGCGCTGAACGCCCATAACACCGTCACCTCGCCAACCCTGCGCGGAAAGTTCATTCAGAACACGCTGTTGTGCTTCGACATCCCGCCGCCACCGCCTGGCATCCCACAGCTCTCCGACAGCGAGGATGGCCCCGAGACGACGCGGCAGAAGCTCGAGCGCCACCGCAGCGACCCGTCCTGCAACGGCTGCCACCAGTTCATGGATCCGCTGGGTGTGTCGCTGGAGAACTTCGACGCCATCGGCGCCTTCCGCACCACCGAGGCGGGCCTGGCCATCGACGCCCGCGCGGTGTTCGAGGGGCAGACGTTCGAGGGCCCCCGGCAGCTCGGCGAGCTGCTGCGTGAGCGCGAAGAGATCGGCGCGTGCTTCGCGCGGCGGTTCTTCCGGCATGGCATGGGGCACCTGGAGAGCGAGGCCGAGGAGCGCGCCGTGCGCGACCTGATCGACGCCTTCCGCGCCAGCGACCACCGGTTCCAGGCCCTGGTCGTGGCCCTGGTCACCAGCGACGCCTTCCGCCTGGTCGGGGAGGACGAGTGATGCGCCCGCTGCACCGACGCACCCTGCTCAAGGGGCTCCTGGGCGGGGCCGCCGCCACCGTCGCCCTGCCGCCGCTGGAGGCGATGTTGAACCTGCACGGCACCGCGTGGGCCGACGGCTCACCGCTGCCAACGCGCTTCGGCGTCTGGTTCTGGGGCAACGGCATCCGCCGCGAGCACTGGACGCCCGACGGCGAGGGCCGCGGCTGGCAGCCGCGCGCCGAGCTGGCGCCGCTCGCCCCGCACCGCAGCCACCTCAGCGTCATCACCGGCCACGAGATCAAGACCGCCACGCACCCCCACCACTCGGGGATGACGGGCATCATGACGGGGGCGCGCTACCACCAGAACGGCACGACGCGCGACACCATCGTCACCACCTTCGCGCGGCCCTCCGTCGACCAGATCGCGGCGGCGCACTACGAGGGCCAGACGCCGTTCCGCTCGCTGGAGGTCGCCGTGTGCCGGTTCTGGGGCACCGACGAGGGCACCACGTTCCAGCACCTCAGCCACAACGGCCCGAACAACGTGAACCCGTCGGAGTACTCGCCTCGCCGCGTGTACGAGCGCCTGTTCGGCATGGGCCCGGCGGCCCCACAGCTCGACCTGGCCCGGCGCAGCGTGCTCGACGCCGTGATGGGCCAGATCACCCGGCTCAAGGGTCGCGTCGGCGCGCGGGATCGCATCCGGCTCGACCAGCACTTCGAGAGCATCCGGGCCATCGAGCAGCGCCTTGGCGCCCCCCAGGCGGCCTGCGCCGTGGGCGAGCCCCCCGCCGCCGACTACCCCGACCTGGACGGCCGCGAGCAGATCGCCGAGAAGAACGCCGCCATGTCGGAGCTGGTCGCGCTGGCCCTCGCCTGCGACCTCACCCGGGCCTTCTCGGTCATGTTCAGCACCGCCGGCTCGGGCGTCATCGTCTGGCCCGCGGGCGCGCGCAACAGCCTCCACCAGATGTGCCATGACGAGGCCGCGCCCCAGCCCACGGTGCACGCGACGGTGGTCTACACCATGGAGCGGCTGGCCGATTTCCTCAATCGTCTCAAGCAGATCCCCGAGGGGGACGGCAACCTGCTGGACCACTGCTCCATCCTCTGCACGACGGAGCTCTCCGAGGGCAACGTCCACTCCAACGACGAGTTCCCCATCCTCATCGCGGGCAAGGGCAGCGGCCGCCTCAAGGGGGACTGGCACCACCGCGGCCGCGGGAAGCCCAACACCAGCCACGCCGTGCTCACCGCCCTGCGCGCTGGCGGCGTGCCGGCGCCGACCTTCGGCGACGGCCCGGGGCTCGTGGGCGACAGCATCGGGGAGCTGGAGGCGTAGGCGCCTCCGCCCACATGTAAGCCTGTGTAATTCAACCACTCCTCGCGCTCTGCGCCTTGCCCCCCTGCGCCCTGCCGTGCAAAAAAATGGGGGGCAGGTCAAAAAAGTCTGCGACACGCGGCGGCACTGACCGATAGATCCTTGTCCCAGGCGCCCGAGGCGCCGGGGACGTGACGACGCAGGCCGGGGATGGGCTCTCCGGCGCCGACTCGGAGGAGCTGGAGATGCATCGCCCGTCGCCTTGTCTTGCCGCGTGGTTCGCCCTCTTCAGCGGCTTGATGCTGCTCCTCGCCTGCAACGCCGATGACGCCCCGCGGCCGCTGCGCAGCCGCATCGACGGGCAGGTGTGGTTCATGGGGCCGGTGCCCAACGCGGTGGTTTCGCTGCACTTCTCGGACGCGGCGGGCACACTGCTGGCGCGAGTGTCGCAGTCCACGACAGATGAAGAGGGGCGGTTCAACTTCTTTGGCCTGGAGGAGGAGTCGCACTACCTGCTGCGGGCGGAGGTGGGCGGGCTGCCGTGGCGCCGTGGGGAGTCGGCGGGGACGTTCCCGGACGGGCTGGTGCTGCAGAGCCCGACGGGGCTGCTGGAGCCGTTCTCGCGGGAGGCGGCCCAGCGGGACCGCGAGGTGGTCATCTCGCCGCTGACGACGCTCATCGTGGCGGCGGGCGAGGCGCGGCGCAGCGTGAACCGGGAGACGCCGCTGCTGGAGGCGGAGCAGGCGGGGCGTAGCTGGCTGGGCTTCGACGCGGTGCACACCTGGGTGGGAGGCCGCGAGGGGGCGGTGGACACGGCGGTGCTGCACACGCTCTTGCTGGACGCCTTCGACACCCTGGCCGACCGCGTCGCCGCGGCGGTGGGCATCCAGCCGGGCACGACGTTCAACCCGCCGGACTTGCTGGCCTTGCTGGTGGACGACGCCTTCGGGCCGAGGCCCTCGGGGGTGTTTGACGGGCTCGGGATTGACGGCGCCGTCGAGCTGGAGGCCGCCCGCACCTACGGCCTCTCCCCCGACACCCTCCAGAGCGAGCTGCGCGACGCCCTCGACCTGCTGGTCGCCACGACGGGACCCTGGAGCCGCCTCGAACCCCGCGACGTGAGCGGCCTGCGCACGCGGCTGGGCTGCTCGGGCTCCAAGCTCTTCCCGCCGTGCGACGACGACTCCGCCGACGAGACGCCGCCGCAGCTCGTGACCGTCGAGCCCGACCCCGACGCCGACCCCGAGCTGGCCGGTGAGCGCCTCTTCCGCCTCACCTGGTACGACGGCGAGAGCGCGGTCATGACGGCCGAGCTGGAGCGCCTCGACGGCCCCGACGGCGCCGTCCTCCAGCGCTACCCCGTCGAGGACCAGGAGCGCGAGACGTTCACCTTCCGCGTCGACACCCGCCAGGTCCTCGGCACCAGCACGCTGTACCTGCGCACCCGCGCCACCAACGCCGCCGGCCTCACCTCGCCGCCCCACGCCCTGCGCTACCGTATCCGCAACGTCGGCCCCGGCGTCCTCGACGGCGTCGTCCTGCGCGTCATCGCCGGGGAGCCCGCCAGCAACGTCCAGGTCACCGTCGAGGGCCTCGTCGACGGCATCTGGCACCCGCTCGCCACCACGAACACCCGGGAAGACGGCCGCTTCCAGGCCGGCCTCACCGAGTACCAGGGCCCCCTGCGCCTCACCGCCCGCGGCGTCGAGACCGGCGGCGGCAGCTTCTACTTCGACGAGGCCCGCGGCGAGCCCGTCCGCTGGGCCGGCGCCCAGACCCTCACCACCGTCGTCCCCTTCTACGACCCCGAGCTCGGCCTCCCCGCCACCATCAGCCCCCTCGGCGACCTCGCCGTCGCCCTCGCCGACGCCTGGAGCCGCACCACCGAGGACGACTTCTTCACCGCCTACGACGACGCCCTGCGCCGCCTCGGCCGCCACTTCGGCTTCGACGACCCCGGCGCCACCATCCTGCGCGCCCTGCCCGCCGACCCCTACGAAGACGCCGGCGGCGTCAGCGACGCCGTCCGCTTCACCATCGCCCTCGCCTGCCTCTCCGAGCAGGCCCGCGGCCTCGGCTGCGCCGGCGACCGCTGCCAGGAGGCCGACCTCTCCGACACCTTCACCGCCCTGCACCTTGTTGAGATGTATCGGGAAGACGCCCGCGACGGCCGCATCGACGGCCGCCTCGGCGGCGAAGCCGTCAGCCGCGACGTCGCCGACCTCGGCCCCGTCAGCCTGCCCGCCGACCCCCTGCGCCACCCCCTCGCCAGCGCCTGCGCCCGCTGGCTCAGCGACCTCACCCGCAACGGCACCGGCCAGACCCTCGCCCACCAGGCCGGCCGCCTGCAGGCGATGGCCGTCAACGACGACGAGCGGTTGTTCGGGCCCATCGGGGAGCAGATCCAGCCCCGGCCATTCGACGACGAGGGGCCCATGGTGCGGCTGTTCGTGGCGCCCTGGCCCGACGGAGGTGGCGCTGTCAGTGGGGACGAAGCCCCCCGAGAAGGACAGATGGCTGGCCGGGAGGTTGTCGCTGGCGGAACGGTCCATCTGCGGTTTCTCGTGCGAGACGACGCAGCCATCGGCGTCCGGGCGGATGGCTCGCCGGAGGTCGCCATCGCGCTGCTGGGCGACGCGCCGCCCATCGCCCTCGAGCTGGTGGAGCAGCCGGCGCTGTTTGGCATCCAGGCCGAGGTCGAAGTGCACGCGAACCTGCACACCGGCCGCTTGCCCGCCGAGTTTGAGGGCGCTCGCCTGCCCGTCCAGGTCGTCGCCCGCGACGCCCTTGGTCGCGAGAGCCGCGAGGTCTTCTACATCCGCATCGATCGGGAAGCTCCACGCCTGTTGCTGACGCCCCCTCCCGGTGTCGGCATGCCGAACGCGGACGCAGCGCGGCTGAACCTCTGGTACACGAACCACGTCGGCGACGAGCTCCACTTTCACCTGTCAGTCCGCGACGCGACCCCGGTGAACGTGACGGCCACATTCGGTGCCGAAGACCTCCTGCACGCAGCGGCCGCTCCCGGCGTCGACGTCGACCTGCCTCTGCACACCGGCGTTCGAGGCGAAGGTGTCCACCAGCTGACGGTCACCGCGACGGACGCCCTCGGCTACTCCACCAGCCAGCAGGTCGACGTCTTCATCGATCGCACGCCCCCCCGGTACGAGCCGGTGCTGACCAGCTACCTCGACGAGGGCCTGGCCCAGGCGCGCTGCGAGGCGGACGCCTGCACCATCGACATTCCCGTCGATAGCCCGGAGATTTCCCTGGACCCGGCCCAGCACCCCGGCGGCGTCATCCCCGTGCGCAAGGTCGCGACGCGCCTCGGGGCCGGCGACCCCAACGCCGTGGTGCTCCGGTGGCGGGTCGAAGACCCCGCGCCGGGGTGCGAAGCGTGCGCAGACGTCCGCGCCACCCCGGACCAGCTCATCGCACGCCTCGGCGACGAGGTCCTGGAGCCCGTGGAGAACGCGCGGGGCGAGCGGGCCCTGGTCCTGGACGCCGAGCGCCTGGGGCTGGCCGACGGCCTCGTCGACGCGAGCACCCCGTGGCCCCCGCAAGACCTCCCGCCGCTGACCCTCACCGACCTGGCCGGCAACCAGACCGTCATCGACATCCCGCGATTTTCACTGGAGATTCTGCCGCCGCCGCTGGTGATCGAGGCGGTCGTTCCTGCTCCGCAACAGTTCGTAGACAACCTCCAAGAGCTCACCGTTGCAGGCCTCGTAGACGCAGCGAACGAGGGCCGCGGCGTGCGTATCGGCGCCTGGCAGCTTCGCAATCCGTGGCCCCTGCAAGTCGCGTGGACCATTGCCGCCCCCCCGCCGGCGACCCTGACCATCGACACCGTCGTCGAGCCCGAGCGCCCCGAGGATGTGCTCGGCGTCGACCTCGCGGCAGCATCGGGCGACGGCTGGAGCAAGACGCAGATCTCGAATGGGGGATGCTTGTTCCGGTGGAATCCCATGGGCGCGATTGAGCCCAATCCGAATGTGGAGGCCATCGGCGTCGAGACTCTGGTCCTGCAGGATGACGGCAGCATGGCCCGGGAGATCCGAATCCCTGGGTGCCGCGTCAGGCAATTCCGGGATGTGGGCCCAATCGTCGTCGAGGTGCCGTGGAGCGTCGGTCACGTAAGACAAGGCCGGGTCGAGCAGATTCGCGGTTGGACCGACCATCGGCCAGCGCAGGTGGTAGACATCGAGGCGCGCTTCAACTGGCTTCCGCTTGGGGTTGACGCAGCAACAGTTCTTGGCGGCGGCCTCCTCCTCGACGACGTCAGGGCGGACCTTGGCATCAGGGTGCTGTACTGGGATCCGCCTCCCCCTGGCTGCCTTCCGGATGTCGGGCGATGTGGCGGCTGGACCTTCACGCGTCGGATCCGGCGACACCAAGGCACCGTCCTGACCCTTCCGGCCTTGTCGGTCCGGGAAGCAGCTGATTGCGTCGAGTTGGCCTGCGAGTCGCGCGAACCGCTTTACGGGATCCTGGCGGGTCCGGTCGACTGGGAACCTGGAGACTAGGAGGGCGAGATGAAATTCTTCGCGATGGTGTGGTGCTGCGCAGTCTTGGCTGGGTGCCAGGGGCGCGCAGGTGAGGATGGGGAGACCGGAGCGCTCGGCCCGGTGGGCGAACCCGGGCCACCTGGTCCCGAGGGCACGAGAGGTCCAGAAGGACAGCGTGGTCCTCAGGGTGAGCCGGGACCGCAGGGCGAACCAGGTCCAGTCGGACCGGCCGGCCCGGAGGGGCCTCAGGGGCCTCAGGGCGAGCCTACAGTGATCGACTGTCCGGGCGACATGTGGCCCATCAGTCGCAGGACGTGCATCGATCCGCTCGCGGAGCGCGAAATGGACGAGCGGCTTCCGCCCGAGATCAAAGCCCTTGCTTCTCAGGGGGAGCGGTTCTTCAGCCGCTTCGGCCTCGACGCCGAGGCGCACTGCCGAGTCCGCGAGAAGCGCCTCTGCACCATGGATGAACTCCAGGCCTGGAATCAGTGCGTGCTCTCGTCCGGCGTACCTGACGGGGCGGACCTGACCCTCGGCTGCTACCGACCGTTCTCCTGGCGGGTTGATGGCCCGGCTGAGGTGCTCGCCGGTTGGTGCGAGATCGTCTCCGAGTTTCGGCCGCTCCAGGACGACCGAGGGCGGGAGCGCATGGTGCGTTCGATCGCCGCCTACGAGATCGATGAGCGCGGTTACCCGCAGATGTACAGGGTGCCAAACGATGCGGTCTGGTGCGGTGGTGGCAACGTCGAAGTGCGTTGCTGCCTGGACCTCTGACGAGACCGGCGTCAAGCGCCACCAAAATTGACCCCCTGGACGACAGCAATCCTGACCCCCTCCCGAACGGCCAGTTGCTCAACTCCAAGACTGCTCCCGGACCCTCACTTCAACTCCGGCGGCGTCCACAACCCCGCCTTGCGCTTCTCCCGCATCTGATAGCTGTCGCCCTGGATCACCATCGTGTAGCTGTGGTGCAGCAGCCGGTCGAGCATTGCGGCGGCGATCATCTCGTCGCCGAACACCGCGCCCCACTGGGTCACCATCTGGTTGGTGGTAATCAGCGTCGCCGTCTTCTCGTAGCGACGGACGACCAGCTGGAACAGCAGGTGCGCCGCCGGTTTGTCGAACGGCAGGTAGCCCAGCTCGTCGATGACGAGCAGCTTCGGCTTCGCATAGTGCGCCACCCGATCCGCCAGCCGGCCCTCGTTCTGAGCACGGTCGAGCGCCGCGACCAGCTCGGTCGCCGTCACGAAGAGCACCGAGTACCCCGCCTGCACCACCGCCCGCCCCAGTCCGATCGCCAGGTGCGTCTTGCCCACCCCCGGCGGGCCGAGCAGCAGCACGTTGCAGGCGTTGGCCACGAAGCGCCCCGTCGCCAACTCCTGAATCAGTCGGCGATCCACGGACGGCTGGGCGCCGAAGTCGAACTCCTCCAGGGTCTTCTGGATGGGGAAGTGCGCGATCTGGATACCCATTCGGACGCGCTTGTCCGCCCGGACGTCGCCGACTACCTCATCGAGCTGGCGGCGGCGCTGGACGGCGACGATCACCTGTACTCGGCGGATGAGCGGCTGGGCCGGCAGGCCCTCTGGACGTGGATCAACGAGCGGGACCGGACGATCTCGGCCGGCGGCACCCACAGCGGCAGCGACTGGTCCTGGAAGCTGCACTTCGCCGCGACCGGGTGCGCTCTCGGCGTGGCCGAGGCGCCGCGCCCCCCGGCGGGGGAGGCGTGCGGGCCGGCGACCTGCGAGGGCTGCTGCAGCGCGGGCCGGTGCATGGCAGGCGGCGACGAGCAGACGTGTGGGCGAGGCGGCGGTGCGTGCCAGAGCTGCGGCTCGGGCGAGACGTGCGGGGGTGGTGCTTGTCGCTTCGACGACAACGCGACCTTCTCGCTCAAGGTGCTCTACGCGGACGTGGCTTTCACGAAGGCGAACGGTGACTGCTGGGACGACATCTTCGGGGGCTGCGACGACCCGCCCGATCCCTACCTGGAGGCGTCATCCGGTGGCCGGAGCGGGCGTACTGGCCTGGAGCGCGACACCTGGCGCCCAAGCTGGAACACCACGGTCTTGCCGGGGGTCCGGGCCCGCGATCTGATGAGCCGGGTCACCTTCGAGGTCACCGACGACGACTTGCAGTTCGACGACCTCATCGGCCGATGCAGCTTCGCCATGAGCGCCTACGAGCTCCAGGCCGGCGGCTCCCTCTCCGTCGAGTGTGGCCAGAGCGTGGTGACCTTCGAGGTGAAGCCGCAGTAGGGCGCTCGCCCTGGCGGCGGCGGCGCTGACAACGAGGAAACTCGAACCATCCCAGGCTACCGCCATGGGAGGTCGTCTGGCCCGCGCGGGGCGCACGGGCGCAAAGAGCATTGTGCTAGTATTTTCATGGGGTTGTGGGCAGAGTCGTTGGCCCGCGCTGCGAGTTGTCGCTCTTCCCAGGCGTGAATTATTCTCCCGCCTCCTTCCTGGGTGGAGTCGAGGGGATGCGATGCGAGTCCGTGAGCTGATCCTGGCCGGGGCGCTGGCCCTGGGGGCGTCTGCGTGTGACGACGGCGACGACGGCGCCGTCGACGGGGCCGTGGTGTCGGAGGACGCGGTGGTGGCGGACGCCGGTCTGCCGGACGTGGGTGAGGACGCCCGCCCCGATGGCGGGGCGGAGCCGACCATCTGCGCCAACGCCATCGGGACCTGCACCGGGGAGGAGTCTCACTGCACGGCCGACGGGCGGGTCGAGGTCTGCGCCTTCGCCCCCGAGCTCGGCTGCATCGCGGCGGGCCTGACCGACTGCGCGGCCGAGGTGGGGCCGGGATCGACGTGCCAGGCGGACGGCCCGACGGGCGCGGTGTGCTCGGCGGTCGCGCCCGACGTGGTCTGCCCCGGCTCGACCGACCGGTGCACGGAGGCCGCGTCCCGCTGCGGGCCCGACGGCGCGCTGGAGATCTGCGCTCTCGATGACGCGCTCGGCTGCATCGCGCACCGCGCCGTGGACTGCGCCGCCGAGCTCGGCGCGGGCGCGGTCTGCGAGGCCGAGAGCCCCGCGGCGGCGAGGTGCGCGGCCGCCCCGCCCCCGGTCATCTGTCCCGAGGCCATGGGGGTGTGCGCGGGGGAGGCCAGCACCTGTGGTCCTGGCGGCACCCTCGAGACGTGCGCGCTCGATCCGATGCGCGGCTGCATCGCGCGCAGCGCGCTGCTCTGCGAGGACGCGGCCGGCCCGGGGGCCACGTGCGTCGCCCAGAGCGAGACGCTGGCCACCTGCGAGGTGCCCCCGCCGGCGCCCATCTGCCCTGGCTCGGACTGCGTGGCCGAAGGCGAGGCGGTGTGCGGCCGGACGGGCACCCTGGACGTCTGCCGCGTCGACGAAGCCCGGGGCTGTGTCGATCGGATCGCCGTCCAGTGCACCGAGGAGGTGGGCCCGGGCGCCGGGTGCCTGGACGACGACCCGGCCCGGGTCCGGTGCTCCGAGCCCCGCGCCATCTGCCCGGAGGCCGCCAACCAGTGCAGCGACGTGCGCGTCCGCTGCGAGGTGAACGAGGACATCGTCAACTGCTACTTCGACGAGGCGCGGCAGTGCATCGCCGTGTCGGTGTTCTCGTGTGAGGCCCAGTTCCGCCCGGGATCGCGCTGCGCGTTCATCGACTGGCGCGAGGCGGAGTGCCGGTAGCACAGGGCGTCCCATCGCCAGGCGGCTCGGCCTGGTGGTCACGGGGCCCGGTCACGCGACCGGGGCTTGTGGGCCCCGTGGGCGCAAGCGGCCAGGCGCGCTCGGCGTCCCGCCATGGGCGAGCCGGCCGCCGATACGACGACTGTCTCCGAAATCAGTAGCTGTTTCGAGGGCTTGCACCCCACCGCTCAGGCGTCGAGGAGCTTCGCGATCAGAGGGCCGTTGCCCTGGACGCCCACCCGCTGCTGGTAGAGGGCGAGGCCGCGCGGGCCGCCGAGCTCGGTGCCGCCGCCGGCGCGGCCGGGGCCGCCGTGGGTGAGGTGGGGCATGACGAGGCCGGGGTGGAGGGCCTGGTCGGCGACCTTGGCGTCGGTGACGACGAGGCGGCCATGGTGGGCGCCGAGGGCGAGGATGGCGTCGCGGAGGAAGGCGCGGTCGTCGCCGTAGAGGGAGCCGACGAGGCTGCCCTGGCCCAGGCGGACGAGGGCGGCGGCCTCTTCGACGGTGCCGTCGTAGGGCAGCAGGGTGGCGACGGGGCCGAAGACCTCGACGTCGTGGACGGGGCCCGGGGCGTGGGGGTCGCGGGCCTGCAGCAGGACGGGGCGCTGGAAGTAGCCGCGGCCGGGCTCGACGCCGACGAGGGGGCCTTCGCCCTGGAAGACGACGTCGGCCTGGGTCTGGAGCTGGGCCAGGCCCTCGCGGGCGCCCTTCTGCTGGCCGGCGGTGGCCAGGGGGCCCATGTGGACGGCGTCGTCGGCCGGGTCGCCGACGAGGGTGTCGGCGAGGCGGCGCGAGAGGTCCTCCTTGACCTCGCCGAGCAGGTCGTGGGGCACGAGGATGCGCCGGGTGCCGGTGCACTTCTGGCCGGCCTTCTGGGTCATCTCCTTGTGGAGGTGGCGCAGGAAGGCGTCGACGGTGGCGTCCTCGGCGTCAGGGGCCAGCACGGTGGCGTTGAGGCTGTCGGCCTCGATGTTGACGGGCACGCCGGCGCGCAGGACGCGGGGGTGGCTGCGGATGGCGAAGCCCGTCTCGGCGCCGCCGGTGAAGGCGATGGCGTCGGCCGGCTGCACGTGGTCGAGCAGGTCGCCCACGGAGCCGGTGAGCAGGGCCAGGGCGCCAGGGGGCAGGATGCCGGCGTCGACCACCACCTTGACCATGTGCCACGTCATCCAGGCGGTGGCCGTGGCGGGCTTGGCCAGGACGGGCATGCCGGCGAGCAGGGCGCAGGCGGCCTTCTCGGCCAGGCCCCATGCCGGGAAGTTGAAGGCGTTGATGTGCAGGGCCACGCCCTCGCGGGGCAGCAGGACGTGCTGGCCCTGGAGGCGGGTGCCGGGGCGGCCGAGGGTGAGGGCCTCGCCGTCGAGGAGCGTGCGGCGCTCGCCCAGCTCCCGGGCCAGGCCGGCGTAGTACATCAGGGTGCCGGTGGCGCCGTCGACGTCGAACTTGGCGTCGCCGCGGGTGTTGCCGGCGTTGATGCGGCCGATCTCGATGAGGGCGTCGCGCTCGGCGTGGATGGCCTTGCTCATGGCGGCGAGCAGGGCGCCGCGCTCGGCGAAGGTGAGGGCGCGCAGGGCGGGGCCGCCGACGGTGCGGGCGTGGGCCAGGGCGGCGCCCAGGTCGAGGCCGCGGGTGGAGGCCGTGGCGACGGGGGCCTCGGTGGTCGGGTTGACCAGCGTGGCGGCGCCGGCGGCGTCGCCGGCCTGCCAGCGATCGCCGAGGTAGCTCGTCAGCACCTGCATCACGTCCACTCCTTCGTCGCGCGCTCGTAGTCCTGCACGGTGTCGATCTCGCGCCAGTCCCCGGCGATGGGGCAGACGCCGAGCTGCTCGCCGTGGCGGATGGCGTCGTTGAGCAGGTCGGTGAGGTAGGCCTGGCGCAGCGTGGGGGCGTTGCCGTACGGCCGCTCACGGCCGGCGGACAGGGCCTCGAGGTAGAGGGCCCACAGCCGGCCGACGAGGCCGCTCGTCAGGCGGGCGAGGCCGATGAACTCGCCGACGGCCCCCTCGGAGGTGACCTGCTTGCCCACCTCGGTGACCAGCTCGTAGGGCGAGAGGCGCAGCAGCTCCGCCTCGCTCTCGGGGTGGTCGGTGCGGCCCTCGTAGTTCTTGCGCCAGGCCGTGTCGACGACCAGCACGCCGGGCTGGGCGTGGCCGAGGAGGCGGCCGACCACCGACGGGCGGTAGAGGATGTCGCCGTAGCTCACGATGACGTCGCCCACCAGCTCGGGGCCCGCGCAGAACAGGCTCTCCAGGATGTTGTTCTCGCGGTGGCGGTGGTTGTCGATGAACCGCACGCCCTTCGCCTGGATGCCGCCGCCCTTGTAGCCGCGGATGATGACGATGTCGTCCACGCCGTGGGCGCGGAAGGCGTCGAGCTGGTGGTGCAGGATGGGCTTGCCGGCGATCTCGACCATGCACTTGGGGCGGCGGTCGGTGTGCGGGCGCAGGCGGCGGCCCATGCCCGCTGCGATGATGATGGCCTTCATGACGACGACCCTCCCGGCCGCGGCGCGGGGCGACCCAGCGCCCGGAAGATGCTCAACGACGTGCGCCCCAGGTAGAGGACGTGGACGCCCCCGTAGGCGAAGAGGAAGACATCCATGCGCCCGAAGAGGGCGAAGATCGGCAGGGTGGTGGGGTACTGGCTGATGAGCCGCGCCACCGCCATGACCGCGCCGAGGGGGCCGGCCGCCTTGGAGCCGGCGGCCTCGCCGTGCTTGAGGGGGGTGGTGCCCGTGGCCTGGGCGTACTCGGGCGTGCGCACGAACTTCGTGAGCGCGATGGCCGAGCCCACGACGGCCAGGGTGATGATCCCGGTGATGAGCGCCGTGGTGCCGCCGCCCTCCCAGAGCGACCAGCGGATGGAGAGGCCGGCCACCAGCAGGAACGCCTTCAGCTCGTCCATGAGGAAGTCGAGCAGGCTGCCCACCGGTGAGGAGCGGCCGGTGTAGCGGGCGAGCTGGCCATCGGCGCAGTCGAGGACGTAGGAGGCCTCGACCAGCAGGACGCCGAGCCAGAGGCCGGCCCACGTCGGGACGAGGGCGAAGGCCAGCACCGCCAGCTTCATGATGGCAATGGAGGCGAACGTGACCTGGTTGGGCGTGACCCGTGTGGGCGCCAGCTTCGCGACCACCACGGCCGCGGGGGGCCGGGCGATGTAGCGATTGAACAAGGAATCCGCGGGCTTCTGGCTCTCGCGGTAGATCTTGCGGGCGTCTTCGAACACGGGTCCCCGTCGCGGCACGATGCCTCGTGCTACCCGTTGTGCCGCGCGGATGCGAGGAAAATCCGCGGGGCGCCCCGGCTCAGGCCTGGAGGGTGGCCAGCAGGCGGGCGAGGCGGTCATAGCTCTCGGCGGCGCCGGCCTCCATGCCCGACTCGACGTGGCCGTCGCGGGCGGCCTGGGAGGCGTGGGCCATGGTGGCGATGAGCCGGGTGGCGCCGCCTTCGACGTCGACCAGCTCGGTGGTGACGACGACCTCGTGCTCGGGCATGGGCTCGAAGATGAAGGTGTGCACCATGCGCTCCCCGGGGACGACCTCGCGGTAGACGCCGTGGAAGGCGAACGTCTCGCCGTTCGTGGCGCGCTGGACGAAGCGCCACGCGCCGCCCGGGCGGAAGTCGACCTCGCAGACGAAGAGGGGGGCGTCATCCTGGCCCCACCAGCGGGCCAGGTGCGCGGGCTCGGTGATGGCCGCCCAGACCAGGGGCCGGGGGGCGTCGAAGACGCGCGTGAAGTGGATGGTGGTGTCGGTGGGCAGGGTGACCTGCAGGAGCCGATCGATGAGGCGCTCGGCGAAGGCGTCGAGCTTGCGCAGGGTGCCGAAGCCCCCCTCGATGGCGTGGTACTCGAGGGTCGCGGCGCAGGCCTCCGGCGTGTCGAAGAGCGAGCGCAGGGTGACGCGGGTGGCGTCGCCCTCGGTGGCGAGGGTGAGCGTCGTGACGAACCAGCGGGGGCGCTCGACGCTGTCGCCGTGGTCGTACACCAGGCGCGCCTCGGGCTCGATGGTCGTCCACGTCACCAGGTTCGGGTAGTCGGTGCCGTCGGGGCCGTGCATGGTGTAGCGCCACTGGCCGCCGACCCTCAGGTCGAAGGCGTGGGTGGTGTTCTTGAAGCCCGGCGGGCCCCACCAGCGGTCCAGGTGGACGGGATCGGTGAGGCTCTTCCAGACCACGGCCCGGGGTGCCCGGACGAGCCGCGTGAGCACCAGCTCGCGATCGGCCTCGGCGCTGGGCACGATGCCAGCCGCGAGGCCGACCAGGCGGTCGAGCACCGCGCCCATGCCCTGCTCGTGGCCCAGCTCGCTGTAGGCGTCGCGGATGGCGGTGGAGGCGTAGCGGGTGGTCAGGGTCAGCCGCGTGCCGCCCTTCACCTCGGTCAGGTCGACCGCCAGCTCGGATCGGCGGGTGTCCCCCACCGCACCGTGCTTCTCCAGCAGCGGGTTGAACCACTCGAACCACTGGGCCGGGTGCTCGCTGACGTCGTCGATGAAGACCAGGCGGGCGGGAGCGGACACCTCGGTGAACGTCCCGACCATGGGAAACTCGGTGCCATCCGGCCCCCGCATCACGATGCGCAGCCGGCCGCCCGGGCGGGCATCGGCGACACACTCGGCCACGCTGAAGCCCTTGGGCGCGAACCAGCGGACGAGGTGGCGGGCGTCCGTCCAGGCCGCGAAGACCAGCTCGCGGGGGGCGGGGATGACCCGCTCGATCACCAGCTTCGCGTCGGGGTGGGGCTGGAACTGCTGGATCTCACTCATGTTCATCGGTTTCCTCTGCTCCCTGGAGCTCTCGCAGATAGGCCTCGAGGCGGTCGAGCCGGGCTTCCCAGTGCTGGCGGTACTGCTCGACCCAGGCCGACACGTCCTGCAGCGGCGCCGCCACCAGGTGGCAGGGCCGGCGCTGGGCGTCGCGGCTGCGGCTCACCAGGCCCGCGCTCTCCAGCACCTTCAGGTGCTTGGAGATGGCCGGCTGGCTGAGATCGAACGGGGCGACCAGATCGGTGACCGTCGCCTCCCCGAGCGCGAGGCGCTCGAGGATGGCCCGGCGGGTGGGATCGGCCAGCGCCGCGAAGGTGGCGCTGAGGGCGTCGGCCATGGCTGAACCTCCTGGCTATATAACCAGATGGTTATTGATCGGGATCGCCGGCGCGGTCAAGGAGGAAAGCGTCGACGTCGGCGTCGGTGGTGAGGTGCCACGTCGCGGCGCGGCGCAGGCGCTCGCTGACGGGCAGATCGTCGGCGAGGCCCTCGATGAGCAGGAGGGGTGGCATGTCGAGGGCGCGCAGGTCGGCGTAGAGGTGGTGGGTGAGGGCGGCGGCGTCGGCGCGGAACCGGGCGCCGAGGCGGGGGACGCGGGTGCAGAGGCGGCCGGCGCGGGCGGGCACGGCGGCGTGCAGGCGGTCGAGGGCGGCGTCGCTGACGCCGGGGCCGACGAGCAGCACCGGCGTGCGGGGGCGGTAGTGGGGGTAGCGGGTGCCGGGGGAGTGGACGGAGCCGGCCGCGGTGCCGACGGGCTGGCCCAGGATCTCGGCGATGCGGGCCGCGGAGGTGCCCCCCGGGCGCAGGACGCGGGGCTCGTCGTCGAAGAGGGCCAGGACGGTGGACTCGATGCCGACGGTGCAGGGGCCGCCGTCGAGGATGAGCGGCACGCGGCCGGCGAGGTCGGCGAGGACGTGCGCGGCCGTCGTGGGGCTGGGGCGACCGGAGCGGTTGGCGCTGGGCGCGGCGATGGGCAGGCCGGCGGCGCGGACGAGGGCCAGGGCGACGGGGTGGGCGGGCACGCGGACGGCCACGGTCGCCAGGCCCGCCGCGGCGGGGATCTCGACGCCGGCCCGGCGAGGGAGCACGAGCGAGAGGGGGCCGGGCCAGCAGGCGGCGGCCAGCCGGGCGGCGCGGTCGTCGAGGCGCGCGAAGGCGGCGGCGGCCTCGAGGGCGTCGACGTGCACGATGAGCGGGTTGTCGGCGGGGCGGCCCTTCGCGGCGAAGATGGCAGCCACCGCGCGGGCGTCGAGGGCGTCGCCGCCGAGGCCGTAGACCGTCTCCGTCGGGAAGGCCACCAGCTCGCCGCGCTGCAGGCGCGCCGCCGCGTCGGCGATGGCCGCGTCGCCGGGGGCGCCGGTGGCAGGGCTGACGAGCGTCGCGTCCATGGGCTCTCCGCGTCGGGTCGATCCGCCTCCTACACCGCGGGCCGCCCGGCGTCACGCCCCCTCGCGGTCAGAGGATGATGTCGCCGCCGTCGTCGTCGGCGCTCAGGGCCCGGAGGCGGGCCTCGACGTCGGCGCGGCGGTGGGCCGTCGCCGCGGGATCGGCGCCCAGCAGCAGGACGTCGCCCTCCTGGACCCCGGGCGGCAGCGCGGCGAGGGGCACGTCGAAGGTGTCCTCCAGGCCGTCCGCCACGATCACCGCGAAGCTCCCCTCGATGCGGTCCACGACCCACATGCTCAGCGCCTCCGTGCGAAAAGATTGAGTGATTTCGGGGTGATGGAGGCCTCTTTCATGCTGCCGCGGATGTTCATCACCCCGACGACCTCGGTGGAGCGGCCGGGCTCCACGCTGACGTGGAGGGCGTTGAGGGCGTCGAACATCAAGAAGAGGCCGAGGCCAGCGCCCCCCTCCTTCTGGTCGATCTGATCGTCCCCGCGGCGCAGGCCCTTGCCGATGTAGCGCTTCACCGTCTCGGCCTCCAGGCCGCCGAAGGGGTCGCGGATGGCGATGACGAGCTTCTGGCCGTCGCTGCCGAAGCTGAAGGCGGGCTGATCGGCGGGGGCGAGCTGGACGGCCGTGGCGCGGCGGCGCTGGGCGTGCAGCGGGCTGCCCGTCTGGCGGTCCACGGGGGCGTCGTAGATGGCGTTCATCAGCATCTCGTCGGCCACGTCCATGAGGCGATCGACGATGCGGCCGCGGATGCCCAGGCCGTGCAGCAGCCCCTCGATGCGGTCGAAGGCGAGGTGCTTGTCGGTCGAGCCGGTGATCTGGACCTGGTGGACGACGGCCCCCCAGGGCAGGTGGCCGGCGACGCCGGGCGTGGGTCGGCCGAGCAGGCGCGCGAGCGTCGCCGTCAGCTCCTCCATGAACCACGGCGTGCCCTGGCCGGCGAGGTGCAGGAACCAGGGGCGCGTCAGCAGGTGCTGCAGGTCGAGGGGGGGCGACGGATCGGCGACCAGGACCACCCGCAGGCCGGGGTGGGCCGCCACGGCGGCGTCGATGGCGGGCGGCGTGCGGTCGTGCAGGTGCTCGACGAGCAGGATGTGGGCGCCGCCGAGGTGCGGCGCCGCGGCGTCCATGTCGGTGACGGCCGTGACGCGGGCGCCGGCGCAGGTGGCCACCCGGATGGCCGGCCGGAGGGCGACGGCGTCGCCCACGCAGACGATGCGTGGCTGCACCACCACCGCCTCAGAACGCGTCGGCCGGCGGGGCCGGGATGGCCATCAAGGCCGCCGGATCCGGGGCAGGCAGGGCGACGGCGCCCCGCTCCATCTGGTCGGGCACGGGCGGCAGCGCCGACCGGGGCCCGGCGAAGGCGGGGTCGTTGCCGGGGGCGCGGGGGCCGGCGTCCAGGTCGCGCTTGAGGCGGCCCAGGCTGGCGCCATCGAAGGCGCCGAAGCCATCGAAGACGCCGTTGCGGGCGCTCACGCCGGTGATGGCGCCGCGCACCTTCGCGACGACGGCGGCGTCCAGGTCGCGGGCCGTCTGGACGAACACGGGCAGCGGCGCGCCGCGGCTCTGGAACGAGACGCCGAGGCCGTCCGCGTTGCCGCTGAACGTGAACGCGGCGTCGGCCTTGCCGAGCTTCACCAGGCTCAGGGCGCCCTGGGCGTCGCGGGCCGTCGTCGTCTTGAACCAGTCGGCGGGCACCTGGCCCTGGAGCAGGTGGTTCATGACGAAGGACTTGTCGCGGCCGCCGACCGCCACCAGCGCCAGCGTGCGCCCCTTCAAGGCGCCGATGCCCGGGGTGGCGCCGTCGCTCGTGACCAGGACCATGGGCCGGCTGGCGTTGCCGCCGCTGGTGCCCTGGGCGAGGGCGGTGAAGCCCCGCTCGGCCTGGAGCTGGGCCTCGACCACGGCGAAGTGGACCTGCCCCTCCTGGACCTGGCGGTCGAAGTCGCCCCGCGTCGCAAAGCCTCGACCTGAAAAGGGAATCCCGGTGGCGGCGGTCAGCTTCGCGGCGACGTCGTTGGCGTAGCCCGTGCGGGCGAGGGAGTTGGGGAAGTAGATCCGGGGCGCGAAGACGCCCACCACGTAGCCGGCGGGGGCCTCGGGCTGGGCGGCCGCGGGCAGCGCGAGCAGGAGCCCGGCGAGGAGCAGCATCGCCTTCACTGGCCGGCCTCCCCGAAGCGGTAGATGCGGTCCTTCACGTCGGCGATCTCGCCGGCGCGGGCGGCGAGGGGCCCGCCGCTGGTGACCTGGCGGCGGAAGGCCTCCCACGCGGCGCGCTGGTCGCCCTTCGCCTCGGCGGCGACGCCGGTGTTGAAGCTGGCCTCCGGCACCTGGTCTTCGAGCTTGCGCCAGGCGGCCAGGGCGCGGTCGCGGCCCTTCTTCTGCTGCCACGCGATGACCAGCAGGTTGTGGTCCACCACGGGGTCGGCGCCCAGCTCGCGGTCGGCGTCGAGGGCCTTGCGGGCGCCGTTCAGGTCGCCGGCCTGGTACAGGGCCTGGGCCTGGCGGTCGAGGGCGAACTTGCAGAGCCGGCGCTCGAGGGGGGCCTGGCAGCGGCCCAGCCGGTCCAGCGCCAGGTCGTAGCGGCGCACGAGGGCGTCGGCGTGGGCCTGCAGGTACTCCAGGTGGCTGGCGGGGGTGCCGGCGCGCAGCAGGGCGGTGAGGCCCGGCCCGGCCTGGCGGCCCTTCTGGATGGCCTGGCCCAGGTGGGCGCGGCCCTCGCGGCCGTCGCCCCGGCGCAGGGCGGCCACGGCGGCGGCGTAGTGCACCCGGGCGGCCACGTCGCGGGGCAGGCTGGCCTCGGCTTCGAGGGCGAAGCGCAGGTCGGTGGCGGTGCGGCGGCCCGCGGCGTCGCCGCCGAGCTGGGCGGCGGCGCGGGCGTAGTGCACCAGGGCCAGGCCGCGGCGCAGGTCGGCGTCGGCCGGCCAGCTGCGCGCCGACTCGGTGAGCAGGTCGACGGCGGCGTCCACCTGGCCGGCCTCCACCTGGGCCTGGGCGAGGGCGAGGGCCGAGCCGACGCTGGGCTCGGCCTTCATGGCCGCCTCGAGATCGGCCCGGGCGCCATCGGCGTCCCCGGCGAGGAGCTTCGCGCGGCCGAGGGCGTGGCGGGCGGCGGCGAGGTCGGGGGCCGCCTTCAAGGCCGACTCGGCCAGGGCGCGGGCGCCCGGCGCGTCGTCGAGGGCGAGGCGGACGAGGGCCCGGTCGGCCTGCAGGGTGGCGTCGGCCGGCTGGAGGGCCAGGGCGCGCTCCAGCAGCTTGTCCGCGGCGGCGGCGTCCTGGGCGACGGCGGCCCGGGCCCGCGCGGCGAGGACGGTGGCGGCGGCGGCCCGGACGAAGGGCTCGCGGGGGTCGAGCTTGAGGGCCTCGTCCAGCGCCGGGGCGGCCTCGGCGATGGCGCCGGCCCGCAGCGCCGTCAGGGCCAGGTTCGCCTGCAACCGGGCCTCCTTCGGGGCGCGGGCGACGGCCTGGCGGTGCAGGTCGAGGGCGACCTCGAGCTGCCCCCGCTGGCGCGCCACGGTGCCGAGGGCGCTGAGGATCCAGGCGTCGTCGGGGGCGCCCTTGCGGGCCCGCTCCAGGGTGGCCTCGGCGTCAGCGGGCCGCCCGTTGCGCAGGTGGAGGATGCCGATCTTGTAGGCGACCTGCGGGATGTCGGCCTTGAGGCGGAGCGCCTGGGCCAGCTCCTCCAGGGCCGCGGCGTCCTGCCCCAGCTCCATCAGGGCGGAGCCCAGGAAGTAGCGGCCGTTGAAGCTGTCGGGGCGGCCCTTCACGAACTGCCGGTAGTACGGCACCGCCTCGGCGTTGCGGCCGAGCTTGAAGTAGCTCTGGGCCAGGTTGAACAGCACGCTCTCGCGGCCCGGGTCGCGCTTCAGGGCGACCTCCAGGACGGCCACGGCCTTCTCGTACTGGCCGAGCTGGAAGAGGGCGTTGCCGATGTTGACCTGGGCCTGGATGTTGTCGGGCCAGCGTCGCTGGACGGCCTCGAACGCGGCCAGGGCCTCGGCGAAGAGGCCCAGCTTGAAGTAGGTGTTGCCGAGCTTCGCCCGCACCGCGGTGGCCTCGGGATCGAGCTTGAGGTACCGCTCCAGGGCCGGCCGGGCGCGGGCGTAGTCGCGCTGCTCGTAGTAGTGCTCCCCCAGCACCACCAGCACCTCGGGGAAGCGCTCGCCCCCCTGGCTGGCCACCTGCTCCAGCACCGGGACGGCCTGGTCGGCCTTGCCTGCGGCGAGGAGGTTCTGGCCGTACCAGAAGCGCAGGTCGAGGTTGGCGGGGGCGCGCTTGAGGCCGGCCTCCAGCAGCGGCAGGGCGGCGGCGTGGCGGGCCAGGCTGTAGTGCAGCACCCCGAGCTTCACGTAGACGTCGATGTAGGCGGGGTCGGCCTTCTGCGCGTCGAGCAGGGCGTCGAGGGCGTCGGCGTACTTCTCCTTGGCGTCATCCGTCTTGCCGCGCGCGCGCAGGGCGTCGCCCGCCTCGCGCAGGCGCTCGCCCTCCAGGTAGGCGCGCTGGGCGGCCCCCTGCGGCTGGTAGCGCCCCTGGCCCAGGGCCGGGCCGGCGGCGAGGGCCCCGAGGAGGGCCCAGGAGAGGATGACGGCGACGCGCATGGCCGACCTTTGACGCCAGGATCGGGGCTCGTCCGAGGACTCTACCCCGAGGGATCGGCGGTGGCCAGCCTGGGCCGACCGCCACCTCCCCTGGTGGCCCGTGGCGGGTGGGTTCCTTACAGGCAGGGCGCGCCGGCGTCAGGCGTCGGAACCACGCGGCCGGCGGCGGGCCTTGAAGCGGCGGGCGTCGATGCCGTGCTTCTTCACGCGCAGCCCCATCACGCGCTCGGAGATGCCGAGGGCGCGGGCGGCCTTGGCGCGGTTGCCGCGGGCGTTCTTCAGGGCCTCGATCAAGAGCTCCCGCTCCATGGTGTCGAGGGTGTTGTCGAGGGTGTTTTCCCCAATGGTTCCCGTGGCTTCCGCGGTCTGGAGCGTCGGCGGCAGGTGGTTGCCGTGGATGACCTCGTCGTCGGTGATGAGCACCGCGCGCTCGATGCAGTTGGCCAGCTCGCGGACGTTGCCGGGCCAGTGATAGGCCATGAGCATGTCGATGGCCGGCGTCGAGATGCGCTGGACCGACCGGGCGTTGAGGCGGGCGTAGTGCTCGATGAAGTAGTCCACCAGCAGGGTGATGTCGTCGCGGCGCTCGCGCAGGGGGGGCACCCGGATGGGGAAGACGTTGAGGCGGTAGTACAGGTCGGCGCGGAAGTCGCCCGACTCGATCAGGGACTCCAGGTCGCGGTGGGTGGCGGCGATGACGCGGGCGTCCACGCGCACGGTCTCGGTGCCGCCGACCCGGCGGAACTCGCGCTCCTGGAGGACGCGCAGCAGCGTGATCTGGACCGATGGGGGCAGGTCGCCCAGCTCGTCGAGGAAGAGGGTGCCGCCGCGGGCCTGCTCGAAGCGGCCGGTGTGGCGCTGGACGGCGCCGGTGAAGGCGCCGCGCTCGTGGCCGAACAGCTCGCTCTCCAGCAGGTCGCGGGGGAGGGCGGAGCAGTTGACGGTGATGAAGGGGCCGGCGCGGCGGGCGCTCTGCAGGTGGATGGCCTGGGCGACGAGCTCCTTGCCGACGCCGCTCTCGCCGCGCAGCAGGACGGTCGCGTCGCTCTGGGCCACCCGCGTCACCTGGTCCCACACGGCCTGCATGGCCTTGGACTTGCCGATGAGGGTGGGGCGGGCCCCGGGGGCCTCGGCCAGGCGGGCGAGGGCGGGGGCGAAGAGGCCGGCGAGGATCTCGAGGGCGGCGCGGGGCAAGCCGGGGCCCGTGACCACGCCCACCAGGGTGCCGCCCTGGCGCACGGGCGCGGCGTCGGCGGGGGGGCTGGCGGGGGCGTCCAGGCAGGCCTCGGCGGCGCGGCGCTCGGCGAGGGGGCCGGGGCCGGCGGCGGGGGCGGGGCCGAGGGGGGTGCGCCGCCACGCGGTGACGACGAAGCCGGAGGCCGCCAGGTGGCTGGTGGCGCGGCTGAGCAGGGTGCCGGGGGCCCCGCTGGCGCTGAGGGCGTCGGCCACCTCCGCCAGGGGGGCGAGGGCCGCGCTCATCGGGCCGGGGTGACGAGGCCGGGCAGGGCGTCGGCCCGGGCCACGCAGTCGGCGACGCTCACGCCGTGGACGCCATTGCCGGCCAGGAACAGGCCCGCGGGCAGGGCGGCCTCGGCGGCGCGCACGCGCTCCAGGTGGCCCAGGGTGTACTGCGGGATGCCCGCGTCCCAGCGGATGATCCGGTGGAAGACGGGGGCCGGCACCGGGCCGCCGAGGGTGATGCCCACCTCGGCCAGGGCCAGGGCCAGCAGGGCCGCGTCGTCGAGGCCGACGAGGGCCGGATCGCGGGCGCCGCCGATGATGACGCGCAGCAGGACGTGGCCCTCGGGGGCGCGCCCCGGGAAGATGGTGGAGGGCCAGAGGACGCCGAGGACCTGGCGGCCGGCCTTCTTCGGGACGAGGAAGCCGAAGCCGTCGAGGGGGCGCGGGAGCTGGTCGGCGCGGTAGCCCAGGCCGACGACCGCCACGGGCGCGTAGGGGATGGCGGCCAGCGGGGCGGCGGCGGCGGGGGCCAGCGGGCTCAGCAGGGCGCCGGTGGTGAAGGCCGGGGTGGCGAAGACCACGGCGTCCACGTCCAGGGCGTCGCCGCCGCCGGCCTCGACCGTCCAGCCCGCGCCCCGGGCGCGCAGCCCGGTGACGGGCCGGCCCAGGTGCACGGCGTCCCCCAGGCGGGCGGCCAGCGTCTCGACCAGCTCGCCCATGCCCCCCGAGAACGACGTGAGCTTGCCGCCGGGGCCGCCGCCCTCCTTGCGGCTCTTCATCATGCCCTTGAAGAGGCTGCCGTACTGGCGCTCCAGGGCGGGCAGGGCCGGCAAGGCCGCGTCCACGCTCAGCTTTTCGGCGTCGCCCGCGTAGATGCCGGTGACGAAGGGATCGGCCAGGGTGTCGGCGGCCTGGGGGCCGAGGCGCCGGGCGAAGAAGGCGTGCACCGACTCCTCGGGGCCCTCGCGGCGCGCGCGGATGAAGGGCTCGGCCAGGGCGCGCAGGCGGCCGCCGAGGGTCATCAGATCGCTCTTGAGGAAGGCCGGGGGGCTGGCGGGCAGCGGCTTGAGGGCGCCGTCGAGGAAGAGGTAGCGGCGCTTCGCGGCGTCGGCGGCCGGGCAGAAGTGGTCCTCGGGGATGCCCGCGTCGCGCGCGAGGGTGAAGACGTCGGCCCGCTTGTCGAGGACGCCGTTGGCGGCGTGCTCTACGAGGAAGCCCTCGTCCCGCTCGCTGTGGATCTTGCCGCCCGCGCGGGCGGCGGCCTCCAGGACGACGACGTCGTGGCCCGCCCCGCGCAGCCGGAAGGCGGCGGAGAGGCCGCTGATGCCAGCGCCGATGATCGCGATCTTCATGGCCTCAGCCCTGGGTCGTCCGCCGCGCCGCGGAGGCCTGCTGGACGTACCGGATGAGCTCGCCGACGCGCTCCGGCGAGGTGTGCTGGTGGATGCCGTGGCCCAGGTTGAAGATGTGGCCCGTGCCGTCGCCGGCGGCGTCCAGGATGCGGTCGATGGCGGGCTGGAGGGCCGACCAGGGGCCGAAGAGGCGGCCCGGATCGAGGTTGCCCTGCAGCGAGACGCTGGGCCCCACCAGCGCGCGGGCGCGGTCGAGGGAGAGCGTCCAGTCCACGCCCAGGACGTCGGCGCCGCACTGGCCCACGAGGTCGAGGTAGGTGCCGGTGCCCTTGGCGAAGACGATGACGGGCACGCCGGGGTGGCGGGCGCGGATGCGATCCACCATGCGCTTCGTGTAGCGCAGGCCCCAGTCGGCGTAGTCGGCCGGATCGAGGCAGCCTGCCCAGGAGTCGAAGATCTGGAGGGCGCGGCAGCCGGCCTCGGCCTGCAGACAGAGGAGATCGGCGGAGACGTCGGCCAGCAGCGCGAAGAGGCGGTCGGCGGCGGCGGGCTCCTGGTGCAGGAACGCCTTCGTCTTCATGAACTGGCGGCTGGAGCCCCCCTCGATGAGGTAGCTGGCCAGGGTGAAGGGCGCCCCGGCGAAGCCGATGAGGGGGACGTGGGCCGGCAGGGCCGCGACGGTGGCGCGCACGGCGGCGGCCACGTAGCCCAGGTCGTCCGCCACGTCGAAGTGCTTGAGGCGGTCCACGTCGGCCGCCGCCTGCACCCCGTCGTGCACCACCGGCCCGTGGCCCTTGGAGAACTCCACGGGCGCGCCCATGGGCGGCAGCAGCGTCAGCAAGTCGGAGAAGATGATGGCGGCGTCGAGCCCGTAGGCCTCGATGGGCTGCAGGGTGACCTCGCAGGCGAGCTCGGGCGTCTGGCACAGCGTCCAGAAGTCGACCTTCGCCCGCACGGCCCGGTACTCGGCCATGTAGCGGCCCGCCTGGCGCATGAGCCAGATGGGCGTCCGCTCGGTGGGCTGGTTGCGGCAGGCGCGCAGGAAGAGGGGTTCGGTCACGACGCTCTCCGGGTCGGCGTTGCGGGCGCAACATCGCAGAGGCGGGCGTCGACTTCAACGAGGGCGGGGCTTGTCGCCCATCAGGCGGGCCTCTATGCTCCCGCTCCCGTTGAGACCCAGCGTCGGAGGCGTCGATGGCCGAGCAGTTCATCTATCACATGCGGGACCTCAAGAAGGTCTACCCCGGTGGCCGTGAGGTCCTGAAGGGCGTCAACCTGTCCTTCTACCCGGGGGCCAAGATCGGCGTCATCGGCGGCAACGGCGCCGGCAAGTCCACCGTGCTGCGCATCATGGCGGGCCTCGATCCCGACTTCGTGGGCGAGGCCTGGCTGGCGAAGGGCTACACCGTGGGCTACCTGCCCCAGGAGCCCGAGCTGGATCCGAACCTGGATGTCATCGGCAACGTCCGCCTGGGCCTGGCGCACATCCAGAAGCTGCTGGATGACTTCAACGACATCTCCAACCAGATGGGCGATCCCGACGCCGACTTCGACGTCCTGCTGGAGAAGCAGGCGAAGCTGCAGGATCAGATCGACGCCCTCGACGCCTGGGATCTCGACAGCCACCTCGAGGTGGCGATGGACGCCCTGCGCTGCCCCCCCGGGGACACCGCCGTGACGCACCTGTCCGGCGGCGAGAAGCGCCGGGTGGCCCTGTGCCGCCTGCTGCTGGAGAAGCCCGACCTGCTGCTGCTCGACGAGCCCACCAACCACCTGGACGCCGAGTCGGTGCACTGGCTGGAGGCCCACCTGAAGGGCTACCACGGCACCATCGTGCTGGTGACCCACGACCGGTACTTCCTCGACAACGTGACCGAGTGGATCCTGGAGCTCGAGGGCGGCCACGGCCTGCCCTGGAAGGGCAACTACTCGAGCTGGCTGGAGCAGAAGAGCGACCGCCTGCGCATGAAGGAGAAGGCCGAGTCCAACCGCCAGCGCGCGCTGACGGAGGAGCTCGACTGGATCCGCCAGGGCCAGAAGGGCCGCCAGGCCAAGAGCAAGGCCCGCATCAACGCCTTCGAGCAGCTGCAGAACCAGCAGAACGAGGAGCGCCAGCAGCACCTGGAGCTGCGCATCCCGCTGCCGGAGAAGCGCCTGGGCGATCTGGTGGTGGAGGCGACGGATCTGGTGAAGGGCTATGGCGACCGGCTGCTGGTCGAGGGCCTCAGCTTCAAGATCCCGCCCGGGGCCATCGTGGGCATCATCGGCCCCAACGGCGCCGGCAAGACGACGCTGTTCCGCATGATCATCGGGCAGGAGACGGCCGACGCCGGCGAGCTGCGGGTGGGCCCCACCGTCGACCTCAGCTACATCAGCCAGGGCCGCGACGACCTCAACGCCGGCAACACGGTGTGGCAGGAGATCTCCGGGGGCGCCGAGGTGATCGAGATGGGCAAGGGCCACCTCATCAACTCCCGGGCCTACTGCGGGGCCTTCGGCTTCAAGGGCAGCGACCAGCAGAAGATCACCGGCCAGCTCTCGGGCGGTGAGCGCAACCGCGTGCACCTGGCCAAGCTGCTCAAGTCGGGCGGCAACCTCATCCTGCTGGACGAGCCCACCAACGACCTGGACGTGAACACGCTGCGCGCGCTGGAGGAGGCCCTCCTCGAGTTCGCCGGCTGCGTGATGGTCATCAGCCACGACCGGTTCTTCCTCGACCGCATCGCCACCCACATCCTCGCCTTCGAGGGGGACTCGAGCGTCGTGTGGTTCGAGGGGAACTTCGAGAGCTACCTGAAGGACAAGAAGGCGCGCCTCGGCCCCGACGCCGACATGCCGCGTCGCATCAAGTACCGCAAGTTCTCGCGCTGATTGGGCTTTTCAGGCGGGCGTCCCCAGCGGGGCGCCCGCTGGTCGCCCGCCCCGGGGGGCTCAGTCCGGCTCGCAGCGGATCAAGATCACCGTGATGTTGTCGGTGCCACCGTTCTCGTTGGCCCGATCGATGAGCTCGTCGCAGAGGGTGTCGAGCTCGCCGCCCTTGGTGAGGATGCGGGCCATGTCGGGGTCGGTGACCATGCCCGAGAGGCCGTCGGAGCAGAGCAGGTAGACGTCGCCGGCGAGGGGGCGCTCCTGCATCACGTCCACCTGGACGGTCTCCTTCATGCCCAGCGCCCGCACGATGACGTTCTTGTGGGGGAACGCCTCGATCTCCTCGGGCGTGAGCTGGCGCATCTTGATGTAGTCGTTGAGGAGCGAGTGGTCCTCGGTGAGCTGGGTGAGCTCGCCCGCCCGGAAGCGGTAGACGCGGCTGTCGCCGACGTGCCCGACGTAGCAGGTGTCGTTGACGAAGAACGTCACCACGATGGTGGTGCCCATGCCCTTGAGCTTGGAGTCGCGCGAGGCGGACTCGAAGATGCGGCGGTTGGAGAGGCGGATGCCGGTGACGACGCGGCTCTCCTCGTACTTGCGCCCCTTCTCCATCTTGAAGGGCCAGGTGATCTCGTCATCCTCGGCGGTGGCGCGGAAGAACTCGGCCAGCGTCTCGACGGACATCTGGCTGGCGACCTCGCCCGAGGCGTGGCCCCCCATGCCGTCGGCCACGACGAACAGGTTCTCCTCCCGGAAGAGGCGGAGGCTGTCCTCGTTGTGGGCGCGCTTCATGCCCACGTGAGTGCGGCCGGCAGAGGTCAGCTTCATCGGACAGGCTCCTCGGGGATGCCCGGCTCGGGCAGGGTGAGCTCGGTGGCGTCCCGGGTGACGAAGAGGAGGGCGCCGTCGAGGCCCTCCAGCGCGAGCGGCGTGCGCGCGATGCGCAGCGCAGCGAGGGAGGCCGGGCCCGGGCCCAGGTGGCGCAGGGCCTCGGTCGGCATGCGCAGCGTGTCGGCGCCCTCGACGGGGCGGCAGGCCGCGAAGAGCGACCGGCGGCCGACCTGCCGCGAGAGCAGGACGATGGGATCGGCGGCGCCGCCGAGGCGGATCTCGAGGCCGGCGTCATCGACCTGGTGGCCCTCGATCCAGCTCGGCTGGGGGGCCTCGACGTGGGCCATCACGGGCCCGACGTCGGCGCCCTCCGCCCGGACGTCGTAGCGGCCGCCGGCCAGGTAGGGGAGGTCGGCGTCGGCGTCGTAGACCACCCCGGCGAGGGCGGCGATGAGCGGCGGCAGCTCCCGCGGGGCGATGTGCACGGCCTCGGTGAGCGGCGCGGGGGCCAGCACCGTGAGGGTGCCGGCGTCCAGGAGGTCGACGCGGCTGCCCGCGGCCGGGCGGCGGGCCTCGGCGTCGAGCAGGCGGCAGCTGCCCATGGAGGGCGGGGCGTCGGCCAGCAGGGCGTGCTCGGGGGCGGCGAGGGCCAGCAGGGCGTCGGCCCGGCCCATGCCGTCGTAGGCCATCCACTGCCCGCTGATGGCGACGCCGGGCTGCCCCAGGTCGGCCGAGATGACGACCAGGCCGTAGCGGCCCGCGGCGACCGGGGCCTCCTCCACCACCTCGACGTCGACGACGGCGTCGCTGCACGCCGGCAGAGCCAGGGCGAGGGCGAGCGCGGGGCGTCCGAGGAGGGGGGAGCGGGCGATCATGACCTTCCGATCTAACTGGCGCCCTCCCCGGGGCGCAAGATCCAGGCGCGTGCCCTATGCTCTCTGCGGGTTGCCGCGCGCGGGGAGGGGGCGAGATGGAGGTCTGGCTGGGCTTCGGGCGGGCCCCCCGGCGGGTCGAGGTGCCGACCGGGGCCACCGTCATCCACCCGCCGGCGTCGCCGCCGGCCGGCGACTGGGACGCCCTCGTGGCCGCCGCGCTGGCCGCGCCGGTGGGGTCGGCCCCGCTGGCCGAGCGCGTGGCCGCGGCGCGGTCCATCTGCGTGCTGGTGCCCGACGAGACGCGCAAGGACGTCGCCACGGCCGTGCTGCCCCGCCTGCTGCCCCGGCTGGCCGGGTGCGCCGTCAGCGTGGGCGTGGCGGCGGGCAAGCACCCGGTGCGGCCGCCTCCGCCGGGGTGCTGGCGCCACGACGCCCACGATCCGGCCCTCGTCGAGGTCGGGCGCACGGCCCACGGCACCGTCGTGGCGTACCCGCGCGCCGTCCTCGAGGCCGATCTGCGCGTCATCGTGGGGGAGATCCGGCCGCACTACTTCGCGGGCTATGCTGGCGGATACAAAGGTATTTTTCCGGGCGCGGCCGGCGCGGACGGCATCTGGCACAACCACCGGCTGAAGGCGGCGCCTGGGTGGACGCCAACCCCTGCCGGGCGGACCTGGAGGCCGCGGGGGCGATGGCGGGGCCGTCGTTCCTCCTCAACGTCGTGCGCGGCGCCCACGGGGGCCCGGTGGCGGTCGTGGCCGGGGATCCGGTCGCGGCCCACCGCGCCGGGGTGGCGGCGGCGCGGCCTGTCTTCGAGGTGGTGGCGCCCGACCGGCGGTTCGCCCACGTCGTCGTCTCGGACGGGGCCCCGGTGTCGGCCAACCTGTACCAGGCCTGCAAGCTGCTGGCGCCGGCGGCGGCGCTGCTCGCGGCCGGGGGGCAGGTGGTGGTGGCGGCGGCCTGCGACGAGGGCATCGGGCCCGTCGCCACCATCAACGAGGCCATCTACGCGCTCGGGCTGGCGCCGAAGCTGCCCCCGGGCCACCGCGTGGTGCTGGTGTCCGACCAGCCCCCCTCGGCGGTGGCGCCCACCTTCGCGACCTGGGCGCCGAGCGTGGAGGCCGCCCTGGGCGGCGCCGCGGGCGCGGACGTCGCGGTCCTGCCGCGGGCGGGCGATCTCGTGGTGGCGCGGCCGCCAGCGCGTCGACGTGCAGCCACCCGACCAGCGCGCTAGTCTGTGTCGGTGAAGCGCCTCCTCCTCGGCATCGCGTTGCCGGCTTCGCTGGCAGGGTGCGGATCGGTCCAGCGGGCCGGCCCTCCGCCGGAGGCCGTGCGCGCGTACGTGGACGGCGGCCTGCTGGCCCAGGCAGGGCAGCTCGCGGAGGCGGCAGAAGCCTACGACGTGGCGACGCGCCTCGATCCCGGGTCGGCGGAGGTCTGGATCGCCGCGGCCCTCGCCCGCGAGCAGCTCGGCCAGTGGGAGGCCATGGTCGAGCGCGCCCAGCGAGCCCACGCCATCGCCCCCATGGATCCACGCCCCCTGAAGCTGCTCGGCCGCGCCCACCTGGCGCGCGGGGAGCTGGCGGCCGCCCGCGACGCCCTCCAGCGCCGCGCCGAGCTGACGCCCGAGCGGGGCGAGGCGTGGCGCGAGCTGGGCAACGTGGCGGAGCTGCAGGGGCAGCTGGACGCCGCCGAGCGGGCGTACCTCGAGGCGACGCGGCGCGCGCCCCGGGAGCCCGAGGGCTGGCTGCGCCTGGGGGGGCTGCGGCGGCGGACGAACCGGCCCGCGGCGGCCGCGGCGGCCATGACGGAGGCCGTGCACCTCGATCCCTCGCGGCGCGAGCTGGATCCGCAGATCCTGGCGCTGGCCCTGGACAGCGGCGAGCGCGATCTGGCCCGGGCGGCCGCGCGGCGCATGGGCGGGCCCTACGCCCGGGCCGGCGCCGACGCGATGATGGTCGCGGGCCTGCTGCTCAAGCGCAACGACCTGCTCGGCGCGGCCAACGAGCTGGAGGAGCTGCTGGAGCGCCTGCCGGATCACGCCGAGGGCCGGCTGATGCTGGGGCTCGTCCTCAGCCGCGTGGAGCGCTACGACGAGGCGAAGGGCCACCTCGCCCAGGTGCCCATCGCCAGCCCCCATGGCCCCGACGCCCTGCGGCTGCTGGGCAACATCAGCCTCGCCCAGGGGGACGTCGCCCAGGCCGTCGAGCTGCTGGAGCAGGCGCGGCTGCGGCGGCCCGAGCGCCCCGCCTTCGTCGTCGACCACGCCTCGGCCCTGCGGGCGGCGGGCCGGCTGGAGGAGGCCCTGACGCTGCTGACCCAGGGCATCAACCGCTGGCCGCGCCACGCCGACATGCGGTTCGTCCGCGCCCTCACGATGCACGAGATCGGCGATCCCGACGGCGCCCTCTGGGCCATGCACGAGATCCTCGACTTCGACGAGAACCACCCCGGCGCCCTGAACTACATCGGCTTCACCTGGGCCGACGCGGGGGAGAAGCTGGAGGAGGCCGAGCGGATGATCCGCCGGGCCCTCAAGAACAGCCCCGAGGACGCCGCCATCGTGGACTCGCTCGGCTGGGTGCTCTACCGTCGCGGCGAGCATGGCGAGGCCCGGCGCGTGCTGGAGCGCGCGGCGGCCCTCGATCCGAAGCGCGCCGAGATCCGCTACCACCTCGCGTGCGTGCTGCGGAAGCTGGGCGAAGAGGCGGCCGCCCGGGCGGCCCTGGCCGAGGCGCTCGAGCGCGTCGGCGGCGAGCAGCGGGAGGCGCTGCGGCGCCGGTGGCGACGCCTGGAGCGGGAGGATGATCGCCGTTGACCCCTGCCCACCTGACGCGGCTGCTGGCCGCGCTGCTCCTGGCCCTCGGCCTCGCCGGCTGCCCCGAGACCTTCCGCCGCCCCGATGACTTCTCCGCGGATCCCGCCCCCCTGCTGGCGGGCATCGCGCGCCGCCAGGCGGCGGTGGCGAGCCTGACGGGGCAGCTGCACCTCGAGGTCTGGCAGCGTGACGAGCGCGTGCGGCTGCGGCAGCTCGTGGCCGTGCGGCAGCCCGACCGCCTGCGCATCGACTCCCTGTCGCCCTTCGACCAGCCGCTGTCGACGCTGGTGAGCGATGGCACCACCCTCGCCCTCTACTCCCTGGAGGAGAAGCGCTTCTGGCGGGGGGCGGCCAGCCCGCAGAACCTGGGTCGGCTGGTGCCCATCGCCATGGCCCCCGAGTCGCTGGCGTCGCTGCTGCGCGGCACGATGCCGGTCATCGAGCACCAGGCCGCCCAGGTGGCCTGGGATGGGGACAACGGCTGGTATCAGCTTGATCTCGAAGGAAAAAACGGTCGTCGCCAGCGCATCTCCTTCGAGCCGAAGGCGCTGCGGGTGACGGCCGCCCGGGAGTGGGTGGGCGACGCGCTGCAGTACAAGGCGCGGCTCGGCGACTACAGCAACGAGGGCGACACCGCCGTGCCGCGCCGCATGCTGCTGGAGGCGGAGGGCATCCGCATCGACGTCGAGGTGGTGGACCACCGCGTCAACCCGGCGCTGCCTGACGCCGCGTTCGAGCTGGAGCCGCCCCGCGGCATCGCGGTCGAGCCCTTCGAGTAGCGCGGGGCCGGTGTACGGCGGTGCAGGGAAGCATCTCCCCAACCGACCGGTGGGTCGGGTACAGTGCCCAGACGGCGATCGGGCCGCGGCGATCGGGACGTGCGTGAGCGACAAGCTGCGATTCGGGGAGATCCTGGTCCGGGCGGGCGTGCTGGAGCGCGAGCGCCTGGACGAGGCCATGGAGCGGGTGCCCGAGGAGAGCGACCTGGGCGAGTACCTGGTCAGCAAGGGCCTCGTGGACGAGGGCGCGATGATGCAGGCCATCAGCCGCGCCCTGAACCTGCCCACCGTCTCGCTGGCCGACGTCCACCCCGACGAGCGCGCCCTGGGCCTCGTGCCCCGGGAGTTCTGCGTCGAGTACACCCTCTTCCCCATCGAGCTGGAGAGCACCCGCGCCGGCGACCACCTGCACGTCGCCATGGCGAACCCCTCCGACGTCCGGGCCATCAAGCAGGTCACGCGCAAGGCGCGCCGCCGCATCCGGCCGCTGGTCGCCCCCGCCCGCGAGATCCGTCAGGCCATCGCGCGCCACTATGGCGGGCCGGTGGGGACCCGCGAGGCCGTGAGCCGCGACGCCCCCGCGAGCCGGGCGCCGTCGCTGCCGGGCAGCAGCAGCTCGCCCGTCGACATGTTCGACTTCTCCATCACCGATCTCTCGGCCCTCGATCAGCACGACGCGGAGGGGGAGCTGGGCGGCGGCGTCGACCTGGGCCAGGCGATGACGCTCGACCACCTGCCCGCCCTCGGCGACGACGTCTTCGAGACGGAGCGCCGCTCGGTGCCGCGCGCGCCGACGCTGCCCGAGCGCGCCCCGGCCCCGGCGGCGCCTGCGCCGGCCGCGCGCGGGGTGGCCCTGTACTCCACGCCGCCGCCGCCGGCCGCCCCGGCGCCGGACATGGACGTCTTCGAGCACTCGGCGGAGCTCGGGTCCCGGCGGGCCCGGCCGGCCGTCGCGACCGATCTCTCCATGTTCGAGCACTCCGGCCGCCTGCCCGCGACCAGCCGCGCGGCGGCGCCGGTGCCGCGCTCGAACCCCGGCATGGACCTGGATCTCGACCCGGTGCGGGCGCCCGCCCCGACCAGCCGGCCGCCCCGGCCGGGGCCGCCGGTCAGCCTCGGCCCCCTGCCGGGCGCGCCCGTCAGCGGACCGCCCCGGCCCATGGTCACCAGCGGCCCCCCGCGGGTCTCCACCATGAACACCCCGTCGCCGACCCTGCGCTCGCCGCCGCGGCCGGCCTCCGAGGCCCCGGGCAGCGCCGCCGCCGATCCCGGCGGGATGATGATCCGCAAGCGCCGCCGCGGTGACGCGAGCGAGGAGCCCGAGTCGCGCCCCGATCGCGCCAGCGTGCCGGCCCGGCCGACCATCCCGGATGGCAAGGCCTTCGGCACGCCCACGCCCGCCGATGGCATCGACATGCGCCGGCTTTTTGATCGCATCGAGGCCCGCGACGAGGAGCTGGCCGCCGGCGACGCCGTCATCGCGCGGTACCTGGATCGCTACGGGCAGACGCCGTCGGCGCCCCCGGCGGATGAGTTCCTGGGCGCCCTGGAGCGCGCGCTCGGGCGGGCCGGATCGCCCACCAGCCGCCTGCTCCTGCTGCTCGTCCGGCGCCTCAGCCAGAGCGGCCTCATCGACCCGGCGGATCTGCTGGCCGAGCTGCAGCGCAAGTGACCCTCCTGGCCGTCGAGGCCCTGGGCGTCGCCTTCGAAGACGGGCGCGGCGGGGCCATCCAGGTGGTGGAGGACGTGGGCTTCCGCGTCGACGCCGCCGAGTCCGTCGCCCTCGTCGGCGAGAGCGGCTGCGGCAAGAGCGTCACCGCCCGCGCCCTGCTGGGGCTGCTCGAGGGCGCCCGCATCACCGGGCGCGTGACCCTGGGCGGCGTCTCCGTCCTCGACGCGGCCCCGGCGGCCCGGCAGCGCCTGCGCGGCCGCGAGGTGGGCTTCGTCTTCCAGGATCCCGGCCGCGCCCTGAACCCCGTCCTGCCGGTGGGCGAGCAGATCGCCGAGCGCCTGCGCCGCCATGGCGACCTGGACCGCCACGCCGCCGCCCGGCGCGCCGTCGCCTTGCTGGGCGAGGTGGGCATCCCCGATCCCGAGGCCCGGGCGCGGGCCTGGCCGCACCAGCTCTCGGGCGGGATGCGCCAGCGCGTCGTGGTGGCCATCGCCCTGGCCTGCGACCCGGCCCTGCTCATCGCCGACGAGCCCACGACGGCCCTCGACGTGACCATCCAGGCCCAGATCCTGGCCCTCATCCGCGAGCGCCAGCAGGCCCGGGGCATGGGGCTGCTCCTCATCTCCCACGACCTGGGCGTGGTGGCCCAGACGGTCGACCGGGTGCTGGTGATGTACGCCGGGCAGATCGTGGAGGAGGCGCCCGTCCTCGACCTCTACGCCGCGCCACGCCACCCGTACACCCGCGGCCTGCTGCGCAGCGTGCCCGGGCTGCAGGCGGCCGAGCCCGGCGGGCGCCTGTACGCCATCCCCGGCACGGTGCCATCGCCCCGCGACTTCCCGCGCAGCTGCCGCTTCCAGGCCCGGTGCGACCGCGCCCGCGCGCGCTGCGGCGAGGCCCCCGTCGCCCTCGACGTGCAGGGCGCGCGGCGGGTCCGCTGCCTCTTCCCCGAGGAGGGCGCGCCGTGACGCCGCTCCTGGAAGCCGTTGATCTCAAAGTCCATTTTCCGGTGGGCCGGGGCCGCGTCGTGCGGGCCGTGGACGGGGTGAGCCTGGCCGTGCTGCCCGGCGAGACGCTGGGCATCGTGGGGGAGAGCGGGTCGGGGAAGTCGACGCTCGGCCGGGCCCTGCTGCGGCTGGAGCAGCCCACGGGCGGCCAGGTGCGGGCGTTCGGCGACGACGTGACCACCGCGTCGGAGCGCCACCTGCGGGCCGGCCTGCGCCGCCGCGCCGCGATGATCTTCCAGGATCCGCACCAGAGCCTGAACCCCCGGATGCGCATCGCGGAGGCGGTGGCCGAGCCCCTCGTCGTGCATCGGGTGGGCGACGCGGCGGCCCGGCGCGCGGCGGTGGCGGCGCTCCTGGCGCGGGTGGGGCTCGATCCGGCCGTGGCCACCCGCCGGCCCCACGCCTTCAGCGGCGGGCAGCTCCAGCGCGTCGGCATCGCCCGCGCCCTCGCCCTGGATCCGGCGGTGGTCGTGGCCGACGAGGCCGTGTCGGCCCTCGACGTGAGCGTGCGCGCCGGCGTCATCAACCTGATGCTCGACCTGCAGGCGGAGCGGGGCCTGGCCTGGGTCTTCATCGCCCACGACCTCGACGTCGTGCGCCTGGTCAGCCACCGCGTCGCCGTCATGTACCTGGGCCGCGTCGTGGAGCTGGCCCCCGCGGCGGCCCTCTTCGGTGATCCGCGCCACCCGTACACCCGCTCGCTCCTGGCGGCGGCGCCGGTGCCCGATCCGCGGCGCCGCGAGGCCCCCGTCATCCTGCCCGGCGAGCCGCCGAGCCCGCTGGATCCGCCGGCCGGCTGCGCCTTCCACCCGCGCTGCCCGCTGGCCGAGGCCCGCTGCCGGGAGGCCGCCCCGCCGCTGCGCGTGGGCGCCGACGGGCGGGCCGTCGCCTGCCACCTCGTCGACCCCGAGGGGATCGAGCCGGCCCCTCGCACGTAAGAGTCGCCGCCCCTTCCGCCACGGAGGCGGCGCTGCCAGACTGGGCCGATTGGAGGACCTGGTGCGCATCTGCCCGCAGTGTCAGACGGTTTTTCAGGAGGACGGGGTCTACTGCCCCCATGACCGCGCCGCCCTCCTGACGCTGCGCGCCGACGACGCCCGCTGCGGCCAGCTCATCGACGGGCGCTACCTGCTGCTGGCCCGCATCGGCCGCGGGGGCATGGGCGCCGTCTACCGGGCCTGGCAGAGCTCCATGGATCGCGAGGTGGCGCTGAAGCTGCTGGCCGAGCCGGTGGCCGAGGCCCCCGTCGCCCTGGAGCGCTTCCTGCGCGAGGCCCGGGTGACGGCGGGGCTGCGCTGCCCCCACACCGTCCGCGTCTTCGACTTCGGCCAGCTCGCCGACGGCACCCCCTACCTGGCCATGGAGCTGGTGGAGGGCGTGACGCTCGACCAGCGCCTGCGCGACCAGGGCGCCCTGCCGCCGGCCCAGGCCATCGAGATCGTCCGCCAGATCAGCCTGGCGCTGGAGGAGGCCCACGGGCAGGGCCTCGTGCACCGAGACCTCAAGCCCAGCAACGTGATGGTCACGCGGCTGGCGGACGGCGAGGACTTCGCCCGCGTCCTCGACTTCGGCGTCGCCAAGATCATGGACGACGACGCCACCGCCCTCACCGCCGAGAACAGCAACCCCGGCACGCCGGCGTACATGGCCCCCGAGCAGGCCCGCAGCGAGCCCGTGGGCCCGCCGGCCGACGTCTACGCCGTGGCGGTGATGCTCTACGAGATGCTGACGGGCGAGCGGCCGTTCACGGGCAACAGCGCCGTGGCCGTGATGCTCCAGCACGCCCAGACGCCGCCCCCCCGCCTGAAGGAAAAGCGGCCTGATCTCGCGGGGGTGGACGCCCTCGACGTGGTGCTGCAGCGGGGCCTGGCCAAGCAGCCGACCGAGCGCTACCCCGACGCGGGGGCCCTGCGCGGCGACCTGGAGCGGCTGCGCACGGGCGAGGCCCCCACGGCGGCCCTGGCCCTCGCGGCGACGGTCGAGGCGGCCCGCCCGAAGACGCGGCGGCTGGGCATCAACCTCAAGGCGCTGGGCTGCTCGGTGCAGCTCGCGGTCGCGGTGGGGGCGCTGGCGCTGGCCATCCTGCCCACCTGGCGCGACGCGCCCGAGCCCGGCGAGACCGCGGGGGCGGCGGCCCCCGAGACGGAGGGCCCGGCGTCGCGCCTGCTGGCCGAGGCGCCGCCGTCGGTGGAGGCGGAGGTGCCGCCGCGGGACGAGGAGCCGGTGGACGACGAGAAGCGGCCCCTCCCATCGAAGGAGGAGGAGCGACCCGCGGAGGTGCGCGGCGAGGAGCCGCCTCGCCCGTCGCTGCCCGCGAGGGCGCCCGCGCCGGTCACACCGGCGCCCGCGCCGGTCGTGGTGCCGCCCCCGCCCCCGCCGCCCCCGCCGGCCGACAAGGACAGCCGCGCGCAGGCCACGCTGCTGCCGCCCCAGGCCGCCGGCCCCTCGCCGGGCGGTGGCTTCGGAGGCGACGTCGAGCGCAAGGCGAAGATCCGCGGCAGCCTGGGCGCTGATGACGATGGCGTGCTGAGCGAGGGGGGCGGCGGCCCCGACCTGCGGGCGAGGGCGCTGGGCCGGCGGACCGATCTGGCCGTCTGCGGCGAGGCGCCGGCAGGGGCGGTGCTGCAGCTCGAGGTGGCGGCCGATGGCAGCGTGCGGCGGGCGGCGCTGCTCGATCCCGCCCACCGGGCCCACCCGAGCGCGGCCTGCCTCGTCGAGCGCGCCCAGCGCTGGCGCTTCCCGATGCCGGGGGCCCCCACCACCCTCGAGGTCCCGCTCCGCTAGCGGCGCGCGACCACCCAGGCCAGCCCGGTGTGCCAGGCGACGTCCCGGTCGACCCACCGGGCCCGCGTCCAGCGGCGCAGGGTGTCGACGTCGTCGGCCGCCAGCGTCGCGGCCAGGCGCTCGCCCCAGGCCCCCGTCCACCACCGCTCCAGCAGGCGGGCGGTGACGCGCAGGCGCCGCTCGACGGCGCCGTGCTCCACCTGGACGCTGAAGCCCGCGTTCTCGAAAAGCTCAGCGAGATCAGGGCCTTCCCAGGAGAGGCGGGCGTCCACGTCGGCGTGCAGGGCCTCCTCGGCGTCCCGCCAGCGGGCGTGCAGCTCGGCGGGCAGGCCCTCGGGGTGGGTGAGCTGGCTGAGGCGCTGGGCCAGCCGGGGCACGGGCTCGGCCAGCACCACGCGGCCATGGGGCGCGAGGCGGGCGGCGAGGACGGCGGGCAGGTCGCCCAGGCGCTCCAGGTGGCCGCCCAGCAGGTCGTGGGCCAGCACGCGGTCGAAGCGCAGGGCGTCGGCGTCGAGGGTGGCGGCGGCCTCGTCGAGGGGGCCCGTCAGGACGCGGGGCCGCAGCAGCTCGGGCAGGGCGGCCACCTGCTCGCGCAGCGTGCCGGCGTAGCGGGCGGCCTCGGCGGGATCGGCCTCGCTGATCCAGGCCACGACGCCCCCCTCCGGGGCGCGGCGCAGGGCCTCCCAGGTGAGGAAGCCGGTGCGGGCCCGCAGCTCGAGCACGAGGTGGTGGCGCTGGACCTCGGCGCGCTCGAACAGGCCGGCGCGGACGGCGGCCATGTGGTCGGCGGCCCCGGCGAGGGCGCGCTGGGCGAACCGGTGCAGCAGCGGGTCGTCGGGGCCGGTGGTCAGGCCCATGGGCTCGGCGGCCGTCACCTCGACGCTGGCGAGCTGGGCCTCGCGCCGCTGGATGACCTGCTCGCGGATGCCGGCCTCATGGCCCTGGTCGGAGGGGGCGTAGAAGACCTGCCCCTGCAGCCCGGCGGGCAGGTACTGCTGGGCGACCCAGTGGTCGCGGTAGGCGTGGGGGTACAGGTAGCCGACGCCGTGGCCGAAGCCCTCGGCGTCGCGGTTGCCGTCCTTCAGGTGATCGGGCACGTCCTCCGTCCGCTCCCGCTCGACGGCGGCCAGGGCCGAGAAGAACCCCATGATGCTGTTGGACTTGGCCGCGGTCGCCACCACGAGCGTGGCCTGGGCCAGGTGGTAGCGGCCCTCGGGCATGCCCACGCGATCGAAGGCGGCGGCGCAGGCCTCGACGCGCACGAGGGCGTCGGGATCGGCCAGGCCCACGTCCTCGCTGGCCAGGATGATGAGGCGGCGCAGGAGGAAGCGCGGATCCTCCCCGGCGTGGACCATGCGCGCGAGCCAGTAGAGGGCCGCGTCGGGGTCGCCGCCGCGGCAGCTCTTGATGAAGGCGCTGATGGCGTCGAAGTGGGCGTCGCCCTCTTTGTCGTAGAAGACGGCGCGGCGCTGGATGGACTCCTCGGCCACGCCCAGATCGACGACGACGCGGCCGTCCTCCCCGGGCGGGGTGGTCTCGACGGCCAGCTCGAGGGCGTTGAGCAGGGCGCGGGCGTCGCCGTTGGCCACGTCGACGAGGTGGTCGATGGCCTCGGGCAGCAGCGCGACGGGGCGGTCGCCGAAGCCGCGGTGCGGGTCGGCCAGGGCCTGCTCGGCGATGCGGCGCAGGTCGGCCTCGCCCAGGGGCTCCAGGCGGAAGATGCGCGAGCGCGAGACCAGCGCCTTGTTCACCTCGAAGTAGGGGTTCTCGGTGGTGGCGCCGACCAGGATGACGGTGCCGTTCTCCACCCAGGGCAGCAGGGCGTCCTGCTGGGCCTTGTTGAAGCGGTGCACCTCGTCGACGAAGAGGATGGTGCGGCGGCCCTGCTCGCCCCGGATGCGCTGGGCGCGATCCACGGCCTCGCGGATGTCCTTCACCCCGCCGAGGACGGCGTTGATGGCGATGAACTCCGCGCGGGTGGAGTTGGCGATGACCCGGGCGAGGGTCGTCTTCCCGGTGCCGGGGGGGCCGTAGAAGATCAGGGAGCCGAGCTGGTCGGCCTGGATGGCCCGCCGCAGCAGGCGGCCGGGGCCGAGGATGGCGTCCTGGCCGACGTACTCGTCGAGGGTGCGCGGGCGCATCCGCGCGGCGAGGGGCGCCTCGCGCTCGGTCGCCTGCTGCCGGCGCCAGTCGAAGAGGTCGCTCAGGTGGCGGCCTTCTGCGCCTCGCGGATCAGCTCGAACTCCCGGTCGTAGAGCCGGATGTGATCGAGGACGATGCCGAGGTTGCTGCGGTTGGTGGCATCGTCGCGGACGCGATCGATGTCCTCCATCTGCCGGGCGATGTCGATGAGGCCCTCGACCAGGCGGTTGAGCAGGTCGAGGTCGCGGGTCTTGCGGTCCTGGCCCGCGAAGCCGGCCCGGTACTCCTCGAAGATGCCGTTGGCGGCCTCGCCGAGGGCCGAGACGAGCTCGGCGAGCTGGGTGCCGGCCTTGGCGGCGCGGATCTGGGCCAGCTCGTCGTTCCAGGCCTGGAGCCGGCCCGCGACGATCTCGGCGTTGCGGTCGTTGGTCTCGATGCCGGTGATGCCCCGCATCGCGGCCAGCGTCGCCTCCAGGTTCTCGATCATCCGCACGAGCAGGCCCGGGCGGCGCGACAGGCGGGAGCGCCCGGCGAAGTGATCGCGGTACAGGCCGAACTGGCTGTTCGCGACGCTCGCCAGGATGTCGCCGCGCTGGTCGGGCTCCCCGGTCGTCTGGGCCGTGCGGATCTCGGCGAGCTCGGCCTGGTACAGCCCCAGGTTCTCGCGGGCCGCCGTCAGCGCCTGCTTCAGCTCGCTGCTGTCGATGCGAGTGAGCTGCTCCTCCATGAGGGGCGCGAGCCGCTCCAGGTCGCCGATCATCTCGGTCAGCAGGCCGACGTCCCGCGTCGCGCGGTTGTGCCCGGCGAAGCTGCGGCGGTAGCGGCCGCTGGTGACGGCCGCCTGGTTGGCCAGGTGGTGGGCGTACAGGGCCTCGTCGCCGCCGGCCTGCGCCTGCTGGATGGCCTTGACCTCCTGGGCGTACAGGTCACGGTTCTCCCGCAGCACCCGGGCGAGCTGCATCTGCTGGGCGGCAGGCAGGCGCCGCAGGGCCCCCGTCAGCTCATCGGCCTCGCGGACCATGAGCTGCAAGGCCTTGGGATCCCGGGAGATTCGGGGCTGGCCGGCGTAGTGGGCCAGGTAGCGACGGTGCAGGGCGTCTGCCCGCTTGCGCAGGCTCTCGAGGTCGGTCTTGCTCATGGGCGCGGAGTATACACGCGAGGCCCGGGAGGGAACCTCACTTTTGGTCGGGTGGGCGCGGCCCCCGCCCCGCGGCCGCGGGCTTTACCCCGGGCCGCCCCTCCCGTAGCATCCGGGGCCCTGGAGGTAGGCATGGCCACGATTTTCAAGCGCATTCTCGACGGTGAGATCCCGGCGGACGTGGTGTACGAGGACGACGACTGCCTGGCGTTCCGCGACATCAACCCCGCCGCCCCGACCCACATCCTGGTCATCCCCCGCAAGGAGATCGCCCGGGTGGACGCCGCCGAGGACGGCGACGAGGCGCTCCTCGGGCACCTGCTGCGGGTGGCCGGCCTGGTGGCGAGGCAGGAGGGGCTCTCGGGCTTCCGCCTCGTCATCAACAACGGCGCCAGCGCCGGGCAGACGGTCTTCCACCTGCACGTCCACGTCATCGGCGGGCGCTCCCTCGCCTGGCCGCCCGGCTGATCGGCCGCGGTGGGCGTCCTCGACACCCTGGCCATCCTGGCCATGTTCATGGCCGCGGGGGTGCTGCGCTCGTCGCGGCGGCAGGCCACCATCGGCTGGCCGGGGGCGGCGTGGGCCACCCTCGGGCTGGGCATCGTGGGGCTCGTCGTGCCCTCGCCCGCGGCCCTCGTCGCGGCCACGGTGGCGGGGCTGGGGGGGCTGCTGGCCCCGGCGCTGACCTTCGCCCTCGCCCGCCGGGCCGCGTCGCGGGGCCACTACGCCCGGGCGGCCCGCGTCGTCGGCGCCCTGGCCGCCGTCCGCCGGTCGCGCCAGATGCACCGCTGGCACGCGGCCTGGGCCGCCATCGACGCCTTCTACCGGGGCGACGCCCTGCCCGTGGAGCGCCTGCGCGACCGCCTGCGCGCCGAGGGTGATGCCTCCGCCGACCTGCTGGTGGACTGGCTGTCGGTGGCCACCCGCGCCTGGGCCGACCTGCTGCACAGCCCGGCGGTGGACGCCCAGTCCCGGGCCCTCTGCGAGCTGGGGGAGGTGGATCGCGGCGTGGAGCTGGCGGGCCGCAGCCTCGGGCGCCGGCTCTCGTGGAACGGGCTGCGCACCGCCCGCTACCTGTGGCTCGCCCCCATGGCGTTCTCGGGGCGGGTGGGCTCGCTCCTGGATCTCTGCCGGCTGCTGCGGCTCGACGGCCTGTCCACGGCGCTCTGGCACGCGACGGCGCTGGCCGCGGCGGGCGAGCCGGCCGAGGCGGCGCGGCGGCTCGACGTCCTGCTCACCCGCCCGGGCCTCCCCCCAGCGCTGCGGGCGGCCGCCGAGCAGCGGCGCGCGGCGCTCCCGGGTCCGCGCCCCCTCGGCGTGTCGGCGCGGGACATCCTGGCCACCGCCGACGTGGAGGTGCGCGCCGGGCTGCGGCTGCGGGGCCGGCGGTGGTGGCTCGAGCCCGCCACGCTGCTGATCCTGGGCGGCATCGCGGTGGGCTTCGCCCTGCAGATCGCCCGCGGCGGCAGCATGAACCCCTACGCGGCCTGGGCCCTCGGGGCCCTGCACGGGGGGACGTGGCCTGACCAGGTGTCCCGCATCTTCTCCTATGGTTTCCTGCACTTCGGCGTCATGCACCTGGCCGTGAACGCCCTCGTCATCGCCCTGCTCGGGCCGATGGTGGCGTCGACGCTGGGCCGCCTGGGCCTGCTGGTCGTGTACCTGGGCGCCGTGGTCGGCGGGGGCGTCGGCATCGCGCTCGTGGGCTCGGACGGCCTGACGGTGGGGGCCTCGGGCGGGGCGATGGGCCTGCTGGGCGCCCTGCTCGTCGTGCTCTGGCGGCACCCGGCGCTGCAGGGGACGGCCACCGGGGACGCCGGGCGCCGCTTCGCCGTGAGCGTGGTGGTGGTGCAGGCGCTCTTCGACGGGGTGATGGCCGAGGTGAGCTTCGCGGGCCACGCCGCCGGGCTCGCGTCGGGGGCCCTCATCGCGCTGGCGTGGGTCTCGGCCCTGCGTCAGCTCAGCACGCCGGGCAGCGGCGGCGACGCCGTGTCGCCGAAGCGGGGCACGTCGGCGCCCATGGCCTGACCGATGGCGGCCAGCAGGCCGGCGTGGCGGGCCCCGCCGGTGTCGAGGACCTGCCCGGTGCGCACCCGCCCGGCCCCGCCCCCCGCGAGGATGAACGGCATGTCGCGGTGGGCGTGGGTGTTGCCGTCGCTCACCTCGCTGCACAGGAGCACCAGGCTGTAGTCGAGCATGGTGCCGTCCCCCTCGGGCCGGGCGGCCAGGGCGTCGAGCACCGCCGCGTACTGCTGCACGAACCAGCGCCGCTGCGCGAAGTAGTCGCGGAACTCCCGGCGCTCGAGGTCGTGGCGCGGGCCGTAGTGGCTGGCCTGGTGGCTGCGCATGTCGAAGCCGGGGTCGTACATCTCGGTGCCGGCGAACCGGCTCATGATCAGCTCGCTGGTGTGGTGGGAGGCCTGGATGACGCCCACCCGGGTCAGGCCGCAGGCCATGGCCTGCACCAGCAGCTCGCTCTGGGCTGCGAGCACGGCGGGGAACTGCTCCGGGGCGTAGAGCTGCCCGCGATCGATGTCCATGGGCCCGAGGCCGCAGGCGGCGGGGTCGCGGGCCTGGGCCACGTCGCCGATGCGCTGCTCCACCTCGCGGACGGCCTCCAGGTGCAGGTCGAGGCGGGCGCGCTCGCTGGGGCCGAGGCCACTCTTCAGCTCGGCGAGCTCGCCGCGGATGCCGTCGAGCAGGCTCAGGCGCAGGCGGCGGCGGCGCTCGGCGGCGGGGTCGGGGCCGGCCGGGTCGGCGACCTGCCCGGCGAAGAGGCGCTCGAAGGCCTCGACGGGATCGTCCCAGGGCGGGGCGGTGAAGCCCGCCTCGGGGTAGGAGATGTGCTTGTCGCCGGAGGCCCCGTTCCAGTTGGCCATGGCCCCCAGGTAGACGTGCCGGTGGGGGCGGTCGGCGCCCACCGTCTGGGCCAGGACGCGGTCGATGGAGCGGCCGCCGCCCCCGTCCACGCCGGTCAGCAGCTTGCGGGCGCCCCCCGGGTGGCTGCCCTCGTCGGTGCCGCCCATGCTCAGGTCGTTGAGGAAGAGGCACGCGGCGCGGTGGGGCGTGAGGGCGGCGAGCTGGTCGGGCAGGGGCGCGCCGGCGCTGACCCGCCAGAGGCTCGGCTCGCCGTCGGCGCTGGGGCCGGCCACCCCGTCGGGGAAGTAGAAGACGATCAGCCGGCGGGCGGGCTCGACCTGGGCCCGCGCGGGCCGGAAGAGGGCCGGCAGCCCCAGGATGGAGGCGCCCGCCACGCCGAGAAAGCGTCGTCGATTCAGGTGGTTGCCCATCACGGCGCCTCCTCGACGCGGGTCGTGAACTCGGGGGCGGTCACGACGGCCAGCAGCAGGTCGCGCAGGTCGCCGCCCGAGGCGAGGAAGCGGCGCTGCAGGGCGAGCACGGCGCAGCGGTCGGCGGCCCCCTCGCGGGCGCCCAGGGCGAAGCGGCGCAGGCGGGTGGCGAAGCAGGCCGGGGCGGCCTCGCTCTCGGCCAGCAGGGCGCCGAGGGTCGCGAGATCGGCGTACGGGGCCGAGGTGCCGGCGCCGAGGCCCTCCAGGTCGTTCATGTCGCCGCCGCCCTCGATGGGCTGGCCGTTCTCCGTGGTGCGGTGGCGGCCGATGGCGTCGAAGCCCTCGAAGCCGAAGCCCACGGCGTCGATGTACTGGTGGCACGAGCGGCAGAACGGGTCGTCCGTGTGCTGGCGGAAGCGCTCGCGGGTGGTGGCGCGGGGATCCACGTCGGGCACGCCGCCGGCGTTCGGGGGCGGCGGGGGCAGCTCCTGGCAGAGCAGCTTCTGGCGGACGAAGAGGCCGCGGCGGATGGGCGAGGACTGGTCGGAGTGGGCGTAGGTGGCCAGCACGCTGGCCTGGCCGAGGACGCCCGCGCGGCCGTCGGGGGCCGGGGCGCCGGCCGGGGCGCCGTACAGCGCCGCGAGGCGGGCGTCGGGCACGGGCCACGCCGCCGTCAGCAGGCTGGCGAAGCGGCCGTCGTCGGGATCGAAGACCACCTGCCGGACGAAGTCGCGGGTCTGGTCGAGGAGGGCCTGCCGGACGTCGTCGCCGAAGAGGGGGGCCAGCTCGGCGCTCTTGGCGGCGGTGGGCAGGGCCTCGACGCCGAGCCACTGCACCGCGAAGGTGCCCAGGGCCTCCCCGGCGCGGGGATCGGCGATCAGGCGGCGGGCCTCGGCGGCCAGGCCGGCCTCGGTGTCGAGGCGGCCGTCGGCGGCGGCGGCGAGGAGCTCGGCGTCGGGGGTGGTGCCCCAGAGGAAGTAGGACAGGGCGGCCGCGACCTCATGGCCCGTGAGCCGGTAGCGCCCCTGGCCGTCCGGGACGCCGCGCTCGGAGCGGTAGAGGAAGCCGGGCGAGGCGAGCAGCGCGGTGAGGGCGGCCTCCTGGCCCTCGTCGCGGGCGAGGGCGGTGTAGCGGGCGGCCTCGGCCTCGGTCAGGGGCCGGCGGAAGACGCGGGCGCCCACCTCGGTGGCGAAGCGGGCGGGGCAGCCGGCGTCGGCGGCGGCGCAGGGCAGCCAGCGCCCGCCGCGGGCCAGGGCCGCGCGGGCGGCGCGCTCGGCGTTCTCCAGGTAGGCCTCGAGGTGCACGGCCGTCACGCGGCCGGAGGCCACATGCGTCTCGAAGGCGAAGCCCTCGGGGCGGGTCTCGGGGGGCACGCCGGCGGTGAAGGCCGCCGGATCGGGGGGCGCCTCGCAGGGGGGCACCTCGATGATGGAGTTGTGGCCGCCGAAGCCATCGGGCTCGGTGAGGGGGTTGTCGGGGTCGGGCACCCAGTCGCGCTCGTCGAGGACGAACTTGTAGCTGTGGCGGCCCGCCGGGAGGTCGGCGGTGGCGACGTAGACGCCGTCCACGCGGGCCATGGCCAGGCCCCCGGCGGCGAGGGTGCCGGGCCAGCCGTTGAAGCTGCCGGCGACGTGCACGGTGCCGGGCTGGCGGTCCCCGGGATCGAAGGTGAAGCGGGCGGGCTGGCACTCGACCTGATCGAAGAAGAAGAGGTCCCGCAGGGAGCTGGCGTACTCTCGGCGCGTCAGCAGGCGCACGCGGCGGGGGAGGGCGCCGGCGGCGTCGCAGGTCCCGGGATCCAGCGAGAAGGTGTCGAGGATGAGGCCGGCCAGGTCGTCGGCGCAGGCCCCCTCGCAGGCGGTGGGATCCGTCGGCGGCATGGTGCGGGCGATGCGGTCGGCCAGCGTCGCGCGGTCGCGGTCGCCCAGGCCGGTCAGGGCCGGGCCGGCGCCGCCCTCGCCGAGGGGGCCGTGGCAGGCCGCGCACAGGCGGGCGTAGGTGGCGGCGGCCCCGGCCGGAGGTGGCGCGGCGGCGTCGCTGCCCGGGGGCAGGGCCGCGGCGTCGTCGTCGGCCCTGGGGGCGGCCCCGTCGGCGCCGGGGCCGGCGTCGGGCAGGTAGGCCGCGCCCGGCACGTCGACGCCCGGGGACTCGGCGCAGCCCACCAGCGACCAGAGGAAGAGCAGGGCGAGGGGTCTCATGGGCGGCATCGTCCCGGAGGGGTGCCGCCGGATCAAGGCGTCAGTCGTCGTCGTCGTCGTCGGGGTCGAAGCCCAGGGCGGCGGGCCGCTCCACCACCTCGGCCTCGTCGGCGTCCTGCTCGGTGACGAGGCGCACGACGCGCTCCGTGGCGTCGTTGAGCCAGCCGCGCAGCTCCGCCCAGAGCGACTCGAACTCGGGCCAGAGCGTCTCGTCGACGAAGCGGGCGGGCACCCGGGCCATCACCGTGGTGCGGCGCTGGCGGGGGTAGCGGTAGGGCTTCAGGCCATAGCGCCGCAGCAGCGCCACCAGCAGGCGCCGCGACCACAGGTCGGTGACGGTGAAGCGGTACTCGATGGGCGGATCCGTCTCGGCGATGGCCGCCAGGCGCTCCTGGATGCGCGCCCGCGCCTCGGCGGCGGCCTGGCGCTCGCCCTCGGTGGTGGCCCCGGCGAAGAGCGCCTCGATCTTGCGCAGCTTCTCGATGAGTCGGGCTTCGTCCAAGGCTCCCTCCGGCGGCGAGCCGGCATCATGCCCACGGCCCCCGGGAAAGGAAACTTCGCGCCCGTCGAGCGGGCGGGCGCGGTGGCTGGATTGCGGGGATTCTGCTGGGAAGACGGGCGGTTAGAAGGTGCCGCCCACGCCGAGGCCGCCCGGGCTCGCCTGCACCGACACGCCGTGCCCCTCCCGGAAGAAGAGGACGCCGCCGGTGACGAGGGCGGCCGCGCCGAGGCCGGCGGCGGACCAGAAGCCCAGGTTCCACGTCTCGGCGCTGGCCTGGTGGTCGTCCCAGGCGGCGCTGGTGCGGGCGGCGTCGCGGCTGTCGATCTCGCTGGAGGCGAGGCCGTAGAAGACGCCCGCGGCGGCCCCGGCGGCGGCGGCGCCCCCGAGGGCGACCCACGTCCAGACGCGCTTGCCCCCGCCCGCCGGCGCCTTCTGGACGATGACCTCCGTGAGCCGCGGCGCGTTGCGCTGGGCCATGAGCGTCTGGCTGATGGTGCCCTTGCGGGACTCGCGCACCACCAGCTTCGCCTCGGCGGGATCGTAGCGGCGCAGGCTGAAGCGCAGCGTGTACTCGCCCACGACGAGCCGCGTCTTGAGGGGCGTCGTGCCCAGCTCGACGTCGTCCTGCGTCGTCACGGAGGCGCCGGGCGGATCCGACAGGATCTCCACCTCCGGCTTGAGGCGCTCGACCACCTGCTGGGCCATCTCGGCCTTGTCGGGCTCGGGGTTCGTGGCGAGGAACTTGTCGAAGGCGGCCACCGCCTCGGCCACGCGCCCCATCCGCTGCAGGACGAGGCCCTGGTTGGCGATGTAGCCGGGCTGGGGATCGGCGGCGTAGGCGGCCTTGAGCTTCTCCAGGGCGCCCGCGTAGTCGCGCTGGGTGAAGAGGCGGTCGGCCTCGGCCTTGAGGGCGTCGGCAGCGACCGGATCGTAGGCGTGCGCCGCGGGGGCGGCGAGGGCCAGGGCGAGGAGCGCGGAGACGAGGCGGCTCACGGTCCCTCCTCACAGGCGACGAGGCGGCAGAAGCCATCGGGGGCGGGGGCGCAGCAGAGGCTCGCGCCCGTGCGGCCCACGGGGCCCTCGCCGCCGGGGACGGGGCAGACGGCCGAGGCGCCGGCGGGGCCGCCGTCGCCGGGCAGGCCCGGGCTGAGCGCGAGGGCCAGGGCCGCGGCCTGATCGGGGAGGGGCGCGCCCGCGCGGTCGAGGGCGATGACGGGCATCGCGCTCGCCGGGCTGAAGACCCCCGCGCTGGGCCCACCGGCCCCCGCGCCACCCCCGCCACCGCAGCCGCCGCCGCGGCCGCCGGGGCCGCCGTCGCCGCCGGGCGTGCAGTCCACGCAGTCGGGCCCCGCGCGGCCGCCCTGGCCCCTGTTGGCGCCGAGGCCGCCGGTGCCGCCCGCGCCGCCAGGCCCGCCGACGCCGCCGGGGCCACCGGCGAGGCGGGCGTCGATGAGGCCCACGCGCCCGCCGAAGACGGCCAGGCCGAAGCTGGCGCCGCCGCCGAGGCCGCCGAGGCCACCGGCCCCGCGCAGCCGCCCGCGCCGCCGCCGGCACCGCCGCCGCCCACGAGGCCGCCGCCGAGCGCGCCCGCGCCGCCACCGCCGCCGCCGCTGCCCGCGGTGCCCAGGCCACCGCCCTCGCCCCGATCGGGCAGCCAGCCGGGCCGGTCAGGATCGAGGCGGCCCCCAGGCGGCTGCCGAGGCCCGCGGGGCCCACCGCGCCGGCGCCGCCGTTGCCCCCGCGCTCCCCCGCCTGGCCGGGCAGGGCCCGCCCGGCCGCGCCGGGCACATCACCCTGGCCGGGCCGCCCGTCGATGAGGGCGAGATCGTCGGTGCTGCGGCCCCCGGCGCCGCCATCGGTGCCGATGGGGCAGCCGGCGTTGGTGCCCGGCAGGCCCCCGCAGCCCGGGCAGCCCGGGTCGTCGCCGTCGGCGCCCGAGCGGCCGATGGCGGCGAGCTCGGGGGCCGGATCCCCCGGCTGGCCCGGCCCGCCGACGCCACCGCGGCCGGCCTCGACGTCCACGTCGCGCAGGCGCAGGTGATCGCCCACGTCCACGGCCAGGATGGCGTAGGAGCTCTGGCCGGCCGGCGCGGCGCCCGCGCGGACGCGCACGAGGTCGAGGAGCGTCGGGCGGCCGAGCTGCTGGTAGCGCAGCACGACGGGCGGGCCCGCCAGCTCGGTCGCGGCCTGATCGGGGGCCACGCGGCTCCACGCCGGCCCGGCGGGATCGAAGAGGTAGCCGCCGTGCAGGTCCACCCCCGCCGGGACGTCGAGGGTGCTCCCCAGCACATGCCGGCCAGCCACGATGAGGACGGGCGCGCCGCCCCGGGCGGCCGCCAGGGCCACGCCCTGGGCCACCGTCGCGACGGGGGCCTCCAGGGTGCCGGCGGCCCCGTCGTCGCCGTCCGGGCCGGCCACGAAGACGGCCCGATCGGCGGGGCCGTCCACGCCGTCGCAGTTCACGTCCTCGAACGCCGCGTCGGGCTCGTCCTCGGCGCCGGGCTGGCACTCGCAGCCGTTGGCGGCCACCCCGTCGTCGTCGGCGAAGCCCTCGGCGCACGCGGCGACGGTGCACTCCCCGGCCTCGCAGCCGGCGGTGGCCTGGTCGAGCTCGCAGCGGCGCCCGCACTCGCCGCAGTTCTGGGGATCGGCGTCGGTGTCGAAGTCCTCGTCGACGGCGCCATCGCAGTCGTCATCGAGCAGGTTGCACGTCTCGTCGCCCGGATCCCCGGGCGCGACGTTGCAGGCCGCCGCCAGGCCATCATCGCCGCAGACGATGGTGCCATTGCGCTGGCAGCTCCCCTGGCCGACGGCGCAGGGCTCGCCCACGGCGTCGAAGCCCTCGTCGACGGTGCCATCGCAGTCTTCATCGGCGGGCGCGGCGCAGCTCTCGACGCCGGGCTCGGCCGCGACGGCGTCGCAGACGGCCTCCTCGTCGCGACACACCAGCCGCCCCTCGACCCGGCAGGCCCCGACGCCGGCGGCGCAGGCGTCGCCCACCCCGAGGTCCTCGTCCACCCGGCCGTCGCAGTCGTCGTCGAGGGCGTTGCAGCGCTCGGGGCCGCCCACGGGCATGGGCAGCTCGCAGACCGGCGCGTCGTCGCCGCAGATCACGCGGCCGACGCCGGCGCAGATCCCCAGCCCGCCCTCGCACTCCGCCCCCACCGGCGGCCCGTCGGCCCCGAGGCGGAAGGCCTCGTCGACGCTGCCATCGCAGTCGTCGTCCTCGCCGTTGCAGGCCTCCTCGCGCTCGTCGGGCAGCACGACCACCCGGCCGCCGGCGTCCACGCAGGGCCCGTAGGTGCCCTCGGCGCCGCAGAACCGGGTGCCGGCCACGCAGGCGCCCGCGTCGACGCCGCAGGCCACCTGGTCGCCGGGCTGGCACTCGGCGGCCACCTCGTCGACGGTGCCGTCGCAGTCGTTGTCGAGGCCGTCCGCGGGCACCTCGTCCACCGGATCGCCGGCGTCGCCCATGCAGGCGGGCTGGCCGTCGTCGCCGCAGCGCCGCTCGCCGGGCCGGGCGCAGGCGCCCACGCCCACCGTGCAGGCCATGCTCAGGGCGAAGTCCTCGTCCACCGCGCCATCGCAGTCCTGATCGCCGCCGTCGCAGCGCTCGGCCGGCGGGGCGACGGGCCAGACCACGTCGCAGGCGGGGGCCGCGAAGTCGAGCGTGAGGCTGCCTGCCTCCGCGGTGAAGGGCCCGATGCGCCAGGCGGCCTGGCAGCCGGCCTCCACCGCGCAGGCGCCCGACGCCGTCAGCTCGGGGCCGCACGCCACCATGTTGTCGAGGGCGTAGAGGGCGGCCTGGATGCGCGTGGTGCCCGCGTCGAGGCCCAGCTCGAGGGCCGCGTCGGGCGTCGGGAGCGCCGCCGAGAGGGTGCGCCGGTCATCCTCCACGACGAGGCAGAGGCCCGCGCCCTGCCAGGCCGCGGCGCACTGGGCGTCGTCGTCTCCCAGGCAGCCGCGGGCCTGCACGACGACGGGGCGGCCCGTCGCGGCGCTGCACGATCCCGCCACGCAGACCCCGCCACCCGGGCAGGGATCATCCGGGAAACATTCAGGTTTCTCAGCGTCGAGGGGCAGGCAGCCAGCCATCAGGGCGGCGGCCAGCGCCCATCGCATCAGCCCCATGGTGCCCTCCGATCCGGTGGGGATCGGTCTACCATCGGGCGTGCGAGTTTGGGAAGGGCGCCGCCGGGGCGGGGGCGCCGCGGCTCAGTTGCAGCCGCCGCCGAGGCAGCTCTTGAGCACCGACACGCCCTCGGGCAGGGCCCGGTTGCAGCGGCCGCCGTTGCAGCTCAGGGTGGCCTTGGTGGCGCCGGCCTCGACGGCCTGGTTGCAGCCGCCACCGTTGCAGGTGAAGACGCAGGTGGAGCCGGCCGAGCAGGCCTGGGCGCACTTGCCGCCCGGGCAGGCGAAGGTGCAGACGCGGCCGGCCGGGCAGGCCTGGGCGCAGTCGCCGGTGGTGCAGGCCAGGTTGCAGGCGCCGGCGGCGGGGCAGCCCCCGGCGGGCGCGGCGGCCACGGCGGGCGCGGCGGGCGCGGCGGCGGTGGCGGGGGCGGCCATCTCGACCTTGGCAGCCTCGATGGCGGCGGCGCCGGCGGCGGTGCCGTCGCCGAGCTGACCCTTGGCGGCCTCGATGGCCTTGCGGGCGTCCTCGATGGCCCCGGCGGGGATGTTGGCGCGGCCGTCGAGCTGGTCGAGGGCCTTGCCGGCGGCGTCCAGGCCCGCGGCGCCCGCGGCCTCGGCGGCCTTCATGGCGTCGCCCGCGGCTTCCATGCCAGCGGCGGCGGCCTCGGCGCCCGCCTCGGCGGCGGCAGCGGCGGCTTCGGCGCCCGCCTCGGCGGCGGCGGCGGCGGCGGCGGCGGCGGCCTCGGCGGCCTCACTGGCGGCTTCACCCGCGGCGGCGGCGGCCTCACCGGCGGCCTCGCCCGCGGCGGCGGCGGCTTCACCCGCGGCCTCGCCAGCGGTGGCGGCGGCCTCGGCGGCCTCGGTGGGCTCGTCGGGCTCGGCGAAGGCGGGCAGGGCAAACAGCGCGATCAGCGCGAACATCCAGGTGCGCACAGGCAACCTCCCGGGCTGGTGCGGCCGGCGTCAGGGGCGGCCGCGGCGGAAGCATAGTGGGTGTTCGAGCCACCCAGGGGAAGATCTATCAGGCTTCTGGTCCGCGGAGACAGGGCCCGCGGCGGGGATCGATCTTACTGGGGGACCTTCTTCCAGTCCGCCAGGAACTTCGCCAGGCCCGCGTCGGTGAGCGGGTGGCGGATGAGCTGCATCAGCACGCTGTAGGGCACCGTGCAGACATCCGCCCCCATGCGGGCGGCCTCCAGGATGTGCCCGGGGTGGCGGATGGAGGCCACGAGGACCTCGGTGTCGAAGTTGTAGTTCTCGTAGATCTCGACGATCTGGCTGACGACCTCCATGCCGTCATGGGCGATGTCGTCGAGCCGGCCCACGAAGGGGCTGATGTAGTCGGCGCCCGCCTTGGCCGCGAGGAGGGCCTGCAGGGGCGAGAAGCAGAGCGTCACGTTGGTGGCGATGCCGTGGTCGGCGCACCAGGCGACGGCCTTGAGCCCCTCGGCGATGAGGGGGATCTTCACGACGATGTTCTCGTGGATCTTCGAGAGCTGCTTGGCCTCGGCCACCATGCCATCGAAGTCGGTGGACACCACCTCGGCGGAGATGGGGCCGTCGATGACGCTGCAGATCTCGGCGATCACGTCGGCGAACTTCCGGCCGGTCCGGGCCACCAGGGACGGGTTGGTGGTCACGCCGTCCACGAGGCCCAGGGCGGCGGCTTCGCGGATCTCGTTCACGTCGGCGGTGTCGATGAAGAACTTCATGGCGGCTCCAGTGCGATGGTCTGCCGGGACGGCGGCGGCAGTGTAGCGGCGAGGTGGGCAAACGCAAGCCACCCCGGCATGATGCGGCGTCTGTTCCGCGCCCGGAGGCCCCCATGCGTCCCGCACTGCTCGCCGCCCTCGCCCTCTGCACCGCCGCGCCGGTGGCCCTGGCCGCCCCGCCGGCCGGCCTCCAGGGCGAGCGCGCGCGCCTCGTCTCGGATCTCGCGGCCCTGCGCTTCGACCAGCTCGGCAACCCCGTCCTGCACTGGGACGCCATCCCGCCGGTGTACGCGCCCGCCGACCACCCGCACCAGCTCCTGGTGGTCCTGGCCGAGTTCCCCGACCGGAAGTTCGTGCGATTTCAGGGAGATGCGACGCAGGGCGGCAAGCTGGCGGCCTGGTACCAGGACCAGCTCTTCGACCCGAAGTACGAGAAGAAGGACACGCTGAGCCACTTCTACGCGGTCCAGAGCCTCGACACCTACCACCTGCAGGGGCGCGTGCTGCCGCCGGTGACGCTCTCGAAGCCCCGGGCGGCGTATGGGGCCCCCCACCGGCCCGAGGGCGGCGACTGGCGCAACGACGCCGACACCGAGGGCATGGCCGAGGAGGTGCTGAAGCTGGCGGCCGCGGCCCACCCCGAGCTGGACTGGGCGGCCTTCGACCGCTGGGATCCCCTGGATCACGACGGCGACGGCGTGCTGGCCGAGGCCGATGGCTACCTGGATCACCTGGTCATCGTCTTCGCCGGGGGCGGGCAGTCCTCCTGCCAGGGGCTCTACAAGCTCGACGAGGCCCTCAACCCCAACGTGGGCCCCGAGGCGCTGGCCACGCTGCCGGCCGAGGCGAAGGAGTGCGCGGAGCGCATCTGGCCGCACCGCTTCATGATCCAGAAGCGGGAGGGGCAGGGGCCCATGGTGGAGGGGCGTGTGCACGGGCGTGGCGGGGCGCCGCTGCGGCCGACGCTCTGGGCGCTCGACTACAACATGCAGTCGGAGTACACGGAGGCCTCCACCTTCATCCACGAGTTCGGCCACTCCCTCGGGCTGCCCGACATCTACGCCCGCCAGACGAGCAACAGCACGGGCTGCTGGGAGCTGATGAGCAACACGGCGTCCCCGAGCCCGCAGAACCTGTCGGCCTGGTCGCGGCTGATGCTCGGCTGGCTGCGGCCGCGGGTGGTGCTGCCCCCGGAGTTCGGCGGCAAGGCGGTGCAGTCCGCCTACCTGCGCACCCTCGACGCGCCCCTCGATCCGCCGGCCGTGGCCCGGGAGCACCAGCGGGCGGGCATGTACCGCGCGGCGATGGTGGTGCTGCCCCCCAAGACCATCGACGTGAACCTCACGGCGCTGCCGAAGGGGGGTCAGGCGCTCTACAGCGGCCAGGGCAACGGGCTGAACCGCAGCGCCGAGCTGCGGCTGGATCTGGCGGGCAAGGCCGGGCCGGTGACGCTGTCGTTCGACGCGTGGTGGGAGATCGAGGCGGGCTGGGACTTCGCCTACGTCGAGGCCAGCGTCGACGACGGGGCCACGTGGACGCGATTGGTGCCCTCGGATCGGCGGTTCATGCCCGCGAAGCACGGCCATGACGGCAAGCAGACGCTGCCCGGCTTCACCGGCCTCTCGGGCGATCTGGACGGCGACGGGAAGAACGAGAGCGCGAAGGGCTGCGATCCGAAGAAGGCCATCGTGCACGGGGACGAGAAGGACGCCGCCCAGAAGGACCCCTGCCAGGGGCCGACGTGGGTGCGGCCGTCCTTCGACCTGAGCGCCTACGCCGGCAAGGCCGTGCGGGTGCGGCTGCGCTACTTCACGGACATGGCGGCCGTCATGCGGGGGCTGCTCATCGATGACGTGCAGGTCACGGCCGGCGGCGCGCCGGTGCTGGCCGAGGACTTCGAGCAGAAGCCCGGGCGGGCGTGGCGCCTGGATGGCTTCACCCCGTCGCCGGGCCAGCACACCCTGCTCGTGCCCCACTACTACCTGCTGGAGCACCGGGATCCGGGCGCCGCCGGCTACGACGCAGGCATCGTGCGCGACACGACCTTCCGGTTCTTCTGGGATCCGGCGCAGAAGAAGGTGCGGGCCCTGCGGGCGCGGGCGCGGCCCGGGGTGGTGGCCTGGTACTACGACGGCGCCTACGCCTGGAGCGAGAACGACCCGGCCACGAACGGCCCCGGCCAGGGCTTCCTGCTGGCGGTCGACGCGCTGCCCGACGAGGTGCCCCTGCCGGGCTACCCCCTGGCGGGCACCCCGGGCGCCTTCGACACGCAGTACCGCCTCGACGACGCCCAGGCGTGGCTGGAGGAGGGCTTCTTCGCGATGATGTGCTTCGTGCGCGACGCCGGCTGGCGCCCCCGCGACCTGGACACCTCCCGCTGCCCGACGGCCGACGCGCCGGCCGCCCGCGTGGACGCCTTCGGCAAGCCTCTGCTGTATAGCTACAAGATCATTAATGATTTCCTCCCAGGACCGGACCGTGAGCGCTACGCGGCCGCGGGCGAGCTGCTCGACTACCGCCTGAAGGACGGCAAGCCCGTCTGGCGGATGCGGGACCGCAGCCTGCGCTACCTGCACACGCTCGACGCCCCGTTCTCGCTGGAGGCCTTCCCCGACGGTGTCGAGATCTTCGACGTCGTGGACGGCAAGCTGGTGAAGGCCGAGGGGCGGGCGTACCCGGCGGTGGCGGCGTTCACGGACGCCACGCCGGCGCGCTGGCTCAACCCGGGCCTGCGCTTCGGCGGGGTGGCGGTGCCCGACGTCGGCTTCTCGTTTCGGCTGACGGCCCCCAAGCCCGACGCGCCCCCCGGCGCCCGGGTCAAGGTCTGGTTCGACTGGAACTGAGCCCGGCCCCGGGGAGGGGGACGGATTGCGCGTCGACGGCGCCGCTCTCTTTTGCCGGTCGACCTGGACTGTGCTACTTCTGTCGGCTGGTACGCCCGCGGATCGGGCTTTCGAGGAGGGTGCGGATGCTGCGGCTCGTCATCGAGGATGATGACGGCAAGACCACGGTGGTGCCCCTCATCCGGGACGAGATCACCATTGGTCGCAAGGAAGGCAACACGATCCGCCTCACCGAGCGGAACGTGTCGCGGCACCACGCGCGCCTCGTGCGGCTGGGGGCCACGCCGGCCACGGTGTTCGTCGAAGACCTCGACAGCTACAACGGGGTGCGCCTCAACGGCGAGCGCATCGCCGACAAGGCCTCGCTGAAGGTCGGCGATCTGATCCAGATCGGCGACTACGCGCTGGCCCTGAAGGACGACGCCCCCGAGGACCAGCCCGATCGCGCCGCCGCCATCGAGCGCGCCGCCACCGCCGTCCACCAGGTCGAGGCCCTCGCCGACGAGCAGAAGGGCCGGCTGGTGGTCGTCTCCAGCAACCTGGCCGGCGAGAGCTTCAACCTCGATCGCCGCGAGCTGATCGTGGGGCGGACCGACGAGAACGACATCGTCGTCAACCACCGGTCCATCTCGCGCAACCACGCCAAGATCATCTTCCGGGACGACGCCTTCACCATCATCGACCTCGCCTCGTCCAACGGCGTGAAGGTCAACGGCGAGGTGTACGGCACCGCGTCGCTGGTGAAGGGCGACATCGTCGAGCTGGGCCAGGTGAAGATGCGGTACGTCGCCCCGGGCGACAGCTACGTCTTCACCCCCGCCGACGTGGAGGACGCCGAGGTCGTCGCCGGCCCGGGCATGGGGCGGCTGGTCTTCATCGGCCTGATGCTGGCGGCCGTCGCGGTCGGCACGTTCGTCCTGGTGGACCGCTACCGCAGCGGCAACGGCTCCGGCGGCACGGATCCGGCGACGGTGGTCTCGCAGCCGGTGGACGTCTCCGCCGGCATGGACGAGGGCCGCCGCCTCATCGAGCGCGAGGAGTGGGAGGAGGCCGGCAAGGCCTTCGGCCGCGTGCTGCAGGTGCAGCCCGAGCACGAGGAGGCCCAGCGGCTCCGCAAGAAGTCGGCCTCGGAGGCCGCCAACCAGCGGCGCTACAACCGGATCTTGAAGGACGTCGACGACGCCCAGTGGGCCGACGCGTTCTTCGCGCTGGAGGAGTTCCCCCTCGACAGCCAGTACGGCGTGCGCCTGGGCCCCATGCGCGAGCGCATCGAGCGGGGCTTCGCGGACGCCGAGCTGGAGCGCGGCCTGCGCCTGGTCGAGGACGGCGCCCTGGACGGGGCCCGCAAGGTGCACGAGGCGCTGGCGCTCAAGCCGTTCGCCGCGGTGCAGGCGGGCAAGCTGCAGGACGCCATCCGCGCGGCCGAGCGGCTCGCGGCCCGGCCGCCGGACGTGCGCCCGGCCACGGAGCCGCCCCCCGTCGCCGTGAACACCGTCGCGCCCCCCCGGCGCCCGGAGACGCCGGTCACGGACGCCCCGCCGCGCGCCCCGGCCACCCGGCCCGAGCCGCGCCGCCGGCCCGATCCGGTGGCGGCCCCGGCCACGGCGGACAGCCAGCCCACCTACCAGGAGCTGATGAGCAAGTCGCTGCAGCTCATCGCCCAGGGCCGCCGCGAGGAGTCGGTGGGGCTGCTGCTCAAGGCCCACCGCCTCGATCCGCAGTCCCATGTGCCCCACCAGCGCCTCTGCGCGGTGCTGCCGGCCCTCGGCCGCACGGTGGACGCCCTGACGCACTGCAAGCTGTGGCGCGCCAAGGAGCCCAACCCGGCCTACCGGCCGCGGATCGAGTCGCTCATCCAGCAGCTCGAGGCCGAGATCAACCCCTGATCCCGGCTCGCCGGCCCGCCGGGCCGCCGCCTACCCCACCGGACATTGCCGCACAGGCACAACGCCGCTAGGATGCCGCCCAGAGCCCGGCCCGAGGGGGTGGTGTCATGTCCGGCTTCTGGCGGCGCGTAGCGCTCGCGGCTTCCATCGTCGGCGTCCCGGCGGCCGGCGTGGCCGCCGAACCCAACGACTTCGACATCCAGCGCTTCCGCCCGGCCATGGACTCCCAGGGGTTCGTGACGGTGGAGCGCAGCAAGGCCCTGGGCACGCTCGATCCCAGCTTCGGCCTCTACCTCGACTACGCGTTCAGCCCGCTGGTGCAGACCATCGACGGCAAGGAGCGCGAGCTGGTGACCAGCTACGGCACCGGCCGGTTCGTGGGGGCCATCGGCTTCGCCAGCCTCGTCGAGGTGGGCATCCAGATCCCCATGGTCATCGTGCGCGGTGATCCCGACGGGCCGGGCGAGGCGCCCGAGCTCTCCGGGGACGGCCTGGGCGACATCTCGGCCCACCTGAAGGTGCGCATCCTCGACCGGGAGGTCATGCCCGTGGGCCTCGCCATCGTGGCGGCGGCGGGCTTCGACACCGGCGAGCCGGACATCTTCGCCACCCACGCCCAGTCGCCCGTCCTGAGCGGCAAGCTCGTCGTGGACTGGGACATCGGCCAGCGCGTCGGCATGGCGCTGAACGCCGGGGCCCTCATCCGGGAGAAGCGCGAGATCACGGGCAACGTGGTCATCCCGGCGACGGACGCCACCCCGGCCCGCACCGTCGCCCGCGAAGATCCCATCATCGCCGGCAGCGAGATCAGCTTCGGCCTGGGCATCGGCTTCGCGGCCATCAAGGGCCGGCTCGACCTCATCGCCGAGCTCTACGGCGCGGCGCCCCTGGAGTCGGGGGCCGAGCGGGCCATGCCCATGGAGGCCCTGCTCGGCCTCAAGCTCTTCCTCGTCGGCAACTCGTTCTTCAGCTTCGGCGTGACGCGCGGCATCCTCGGCGACTACGGCGATCCGACCGTGCGGCCCTTCGCCGGCATCATCTTCGAGCCCGCCGTGGGCGACCGGGACGGCGACGGCATCGAGGACGACATCGATCGCTGCCCCGACCAGCCCGAGGACAAGGACGGCTTCGAGGACGAGGACGGCTGCCCCGATCCCGACAACGACCAGGACGGCATCCCCGATCTCGTGGACCAGTGCCCGGATATCGCTGAAGATTTCAATGGTTACGAGGACGAGGACGGCTGCCCCGAGGCCGAGCGCGACCGCGACCGCGACGGCATCCTCGACTCCGTGGACCGCTGCCCCGACGACCCCGAGGACAAGGACGGCTTCGAGGACGAGGACGGCTGCCCCGAGCTCGACAACGACCGCGACGGCGTGCCCGACAGCGAGGACCAGTGCCCGATGGAGCCCGAGGACATCGACGGCTTCAAGGACGAGGACGGCTGCCCCGATCCCGACAACGACCAGGACGGCATCCCCGACGACCGGGACCAGTGCCCCAACGAGCCCGAGAACTTCAACGGCGTCGAGGACGGCGACGGCTGCCCCGAGTCGGAGAAGAAGGTGGTCATCGCCGGCGGCAAGATCCGCATCCTCGACAAGGTCTTCTTCGAGACGAACAAGGCGATCATCAAGGCCGAGAGCTACGACATCCTCTACCAGGTGGCCGAGACGCTGCGGCAGAACCCCGGCATCACGAAGGTGGAGGTCCAGGGCCACACCGACAGCCGCGGGCGGGACGACTACAACCTCGACCTGTCCGACCGGCGCGCGGCCGCGGTGCGCGTGTTCCTCATCGATCGCGGCGGCATCGCCGGCGATCGCCTGGTGAGCAAGGGCTACGGCGAGACCGAGCCCATCGTCAACGAAGAGAACGCCGACGCGTGGGCTCAGAACCGGCGCGTGGAGTTCGTGATCCTGGAAGAGAAGGGCACGGAGCCCGGGCCCTTCGACCAGTAACGGGGGAGTGAGATGGCCAAGAACAGGCGCTCGGGGAGGCCACCGCGCCTCAGCGAGCCCGCACCGAACGTCCGGCGGGTCGTCCGCCGCACCACCGACTCCAAGGTGAACACGGGGCCGCGCCCGAAGGCCGACCCCATCAAGAGCATGGCCATCGGGGCGGGCATCATCGTCCTGCTGGTCGTCTTCTTCCTCGCCCCGATCGGCGGCAAGACGCCCTTCAACCACCTCATCTCCGCCTTCGGCGGGGGCACGCCCGCGGCGCCCGCCTCGGCCCCGGCCTCCGCGGCCCCGGGGACGCAGAGCTGAGGGCGGCCCACCGGGCGCTGGTGGCGGGCCTGGTGCTCGCCGCCGCGGCGGCCCTGGCCGTCACCCACCGCCACTTCGCGCGCGAGGACGCCAGCGTGGCCATCACCCGCGTCCAGACGTGGCGGGTGGCGGGGACGACCCGGTCGCGCGTCGACGCCTGGCTGAGCCGCGCGCACCCCCAGGCGGTCATCACCTGGGCGGCCGAGCCGCCGACGCTGCCGGGGGGCGACGTCCAGGTGCGGCTGGCGGTGGACGCGGCCCACTACGCCTTCCTGGTGGACCCCGACGCGCGCCGCGTGACGCCCATGGACGAGGCCACGCGCGCCCTCGTGGCGCTCATCGAGGCCGACGCCGCCACCGCCCCGCCCTGAGCCCGGCCCGGTTTGTCCGGGCGCTTGCGAAATACGATCCCGGCCCCATTGGTTCTGGTCCGACGACGGGGCGCCCGCCCCACCGAACCCCTGGAGGTCACGATGCACACGACTCGCTCCGCTGCGCGGCCGCTCGTCCGGGCCGTGCTCTCGCTCAGTCTCTTGATCGCCGCCACCGGCACCGCCGCCGCCGAGCGCCTCTGGACGGAGGGGGGCGGCGACGACACGATCACCGACGACACCCCCGTCACCTTCGGCGCGTTCAGCAAGCTCGCGGAGCGCTGCGCCCCGGCGGTGGTCTCCATCGAGACGGAGTCCACGCGGCGCGAGGTGATGCACCCCTTCTTCGGCGACATGGGCGGCGAGGGGCTGCAGAAGGGCGCCGGCTCCGGCGTGATCATCAACGCCGACGGCCACGTCCTCACCAACAACCACGTCGTCGAGGGCGCCCGGACCATCAAGGTCCACCTGCACGACGGCCGCGACCTCCCGGCGCGGCTCATCGGCCGCGACCCGGCCACCGACCTGGCCCTCATCCAGATCGAGACGCCCAAGAAGGACCTGCCGGTCGCGCCGCTGGGTGACTCCGACGCGCTGAAGATCGGCGCGTGGGTGGTGGCCATCGGCAACCCCATGGGCCTGTCGCACACCGTGACGACGGGCATCGTGAGCGCGAAGGGCCGCCGCGAGGTGCGCCCGGACGGCCGCCTGCGCTACCCCGACTTCATCCAGACCGACGCCAGCATCAACCCGGGCAACAGCGGCGGCCCGCTCTTCAACCTGCGCGGCGAGGTCATCGGCATCAACACGGCCATCAGCGCCCGGGGCCAGGGCATCGGGTTCGCCATCCCGGTCAACATGATCAAGACGGTGCTGCCCCAGCTCGCCGACGACGGGCGCGTGGCCCGGTCCTGGCTCGGCGTGCAGATCGCCCCCGTGACGCCGGAGCTGGCGAAGTCGCTGGGCCTCGCGAAGCCCGAGGGCGCGGCGGTGGTGCAGGTGGTGCCGGGCGGCCCCGCCCAGGGCGGCGGCCTGCGCGAGGAGGACGTCATCCTCGGCTTCGACGGCAAGCCCATCGAGCGCCACGACGACCTGCCCTGGCTGGCCAGCACGGCGGGCATCGGGCGCACGGTGGCCGTGGACGTCCTGCGCGACGGGCGCCGCCAGCAGCTCCAGGTGAAGCTGGCCCGGATGCCGGGCGAGGACGACCAGCCGGCGCGCCTCGATCGCCAGAGCAGCGGGGGTCCGGCCGGCAAGGAGGACATCCTGGGCATGCGGGTGGCCCCGATGGACCGGGCGCTGCGGGCGCGGCTCGACGTGGAGGGCGGCGCGATGGTCCTCGGCGTCGACGCCGGCAGCCCCGCGGAGCGCGCCGGGATGCAGCGCGGCGACGTCATCGTGCGGTGCAACGGCCAGGCGGTGCGCGACCCCGGGCAGCTCGGCGCGGCGGTCGCGAAGACGGCCCCCGGGAGCACCGTGCGGCTGCTCGTCCAGCGCGAGGGAGGCCGGGCGTTCGTCGCCTTCACCCGCTGACCCGGAGCACGCTCGCGAGGGCGTAGACCCGCGTCCTGCGAGGACTTCCCAATCGCATCATTCTTTACGTCCGCAGGCAGGTGAGGTAGCGTCCCCCCCGTCGCACCCGGGATGGAGGGGATTCGTGCGCTACACTCGTCACATCCTGAAGGCCGTCGCGGCCCTGGTCGCCCTCGCGGGTGCGGCCGAGGCGCAGAACGTCCAGAACTTCCGCCCGGCTACGGGCCCCTGGAACTACTTCAGCGTCGAGAGCGCGCGGGTGGCTCCCCACGGGCGCTTCGTGCCGACGCTGAGCATCAACTACGGCAACCAGCCCCTCACCGAGCGCGACGCGGACGACAAGATCGTCCAGACGATCGTCGAGCACATGGTGACGGCGGACCTGCAGTTCAACGCCGGCATCGGGGACCGCCTCGACATCGGGCTGGACATCCCCCTGAGCTACATCGTGGCCGGGGACGCCAACCAGTTCGAGGATGGCGCCGCCCTCGGTGACATCCGCATCGTGCCCAAGGTCCGCCTGTTCGGCCTGGAGAAGCACGACGAGGCCGGCGTCGGCGCGTCGATCTCCATCCCGGTGGACCTGCCCACCGGCGACAAGGACCTCTTCTTCGGCGCCGACCAGGTCGAGCTCAACCCCAAGCTCATCCTGGAAGGCCGGGTCATCGGCTTCAGCTTCGCGGTGAACGGTGGCTTCAAGTTCCGTCCCGAGAAGAAGTCGTTCCAGACCCTCGAGCTGAGCAACGAGCTGACCTATGGCGCCGCCATGGGCATCGACCTCGGCACCCCCGACGCCCTGCTCTTCGCCGAGGCCTTCGGCGTGGCCCCCCTCGACGACCTCAGCGTCGACAGCCGCTCCAAGCCCCTCGAGGGCCTGCTTGGCTTCCGCTTCTTCACGAAGCCCGGGGCCGTCGTGACCATCGGCGCCGGCACCGGCCTCATCCCCGACTACGGCTCCCCGCTCTGGCGCGGCCTGCTGCAGATCTCCTACTTCAAGAAGGATCGCGACACCGACGGGGACGGCCTGCTCGACTCCGTCGATGGCTGCCCCGAGGATCCCGAGGACAAGGACGGCTTCGAGGACAGCGACGGCTGCCCCGACCTCGACAACGACAACGACGGCATCCTCGACACCGCCGATCGCTGCCCGAACGACCCCGAGGACAAGGACGGCTTCGAGGACGAGGACGGCTGCCCCGATCCCGACAACGACAAGGATCAGATCCTCGACGTCGACGACAAGTGCCCGAACGATCCCGAGACCGTGAACGGCTACGACGACACGGATGGCTGCCCCGATGGCATCCCGGACACCGACGGTGACGGCCTGAACGACCAGGTCGACAAGTGCCCGAAGGAGCCCGAGGACAAGGATGACTTCCAGGATCAGGACGGCTGCCCCGATCCGGACAACGACAACGACGGCATCCTGGACGTCAACGACAAGTGCCCGCTGGTCCCCGAGACCATGAACGGCATCGACGACGAGGACGGCTGCCCGGACAAGAAGCTGACCCTGGTGAAGGTCACCAAGGAGAAGATCATCATCCTCCAGAAGGTGTTCTTCGAGCTGGACAAGGACATCATCAAGCCGGTCAGCTACCCGGTGCTCGACGAGGTCGCCGAGACCATGAAGGCCTACACCTACATCAAGAAGGTGGAGGTCCAGGGCCACACGGACAGCCAGGGCAAGGACGACTACAACAAGGATCTGTCGCAGCGCCGCGCCAACGCCGTCCGCAAGTACATCATGGACAAGGGCGTCGAGGGCGAGCGCCTGACGGCCGTCGGCTTCGGCGAGGACGAGCCCATCGACACGAACAAGACCAAGGCGGGTCGTGCCAACAACCGCCGCGTCGAGTTCAAGATCCTCGAGCAGTGAGCCCGGGCGGGCGCCCGCCCGCCCCGTTTGAACCGCCCCCCGGCGCTCTCCTACACTCTCCGACGTGAGCCGCCAGACCCAGCGCGGGGGCGGCAGCCGCCGCCTCCTCCTTGCCGTCAGCGTCCTCGCCGCCTTGCTCGGCGGGGCCTGCTCCGATGACGCCGACGCGGGCAGCGCCGCCCCCGACGCCCAGGATCGCGGGGCGGTGGGCGACCAGGCCATCCCCGACGCCGGGCCCATGGCCGACGCCGTCACCGACGCCCAGGCCAGCGACGGCGCCACCCCCGCCGCCCTCCCCTGCACCCACGATCCGGACTGCGGGCCCGGGGCCTTCTGCGCCGCCGGGGTGTGCCAGGTCGGCCCGCCCGCCCCGGCCTTCTCCTGGCCCGCCGACGGCGTCACCCGGGCCGCGGCGTCGGCCTTCGACATCCTGCCCGCCTACCTGGAGCCCTGGATCGACGCCGCCGGTCCCGACTGCCCCGAGAACCGCCCCGGCCGCTTCGACAGCCGCGTGGACGCCCCCGCCGTCACGGCCCGCTGCACCGATCGCTACGACGATGCCAATGGAAACGGCATGTTCGACGCGGTGTGGCTGGCTGGCGGGGGCATGGACCGGCCGGCCCAGGGCATCGACAACGACAACCCGCCGAGCGGGCGCGTCCTCCTCCTGACCCGCGACGCGACGCTGCGGGTGCTGGTCGTGCTCGACGTGCACGCCGTCGATGCGGCCCAGGGCCACGCCTTCTCCCAGCGCCTCGGCTCCCGCCTGGGCCTGCCCCCCGAGGCCGTGGTGCTGGTGGCCACCGGCAACCGCAGCGGCCCCGACGCCGTGGGCCTGGCGGGGCCGTCCCTGGAGCGCCTCGGCCCCGGCATCGCCCTGCGGGCCCGCGCCGCGGGGGCCCTCGGCCTCCTCGACAGCGTGCCGCTGCAGTCCGGCGTCGCCCCCGGCTTCTGGGACGTGGTGGCCGATCGCGCGGCGTCGGCCATCCGCCAGGCCGCCGCCCGCCTCACCCCCGTCCGCATCCGCGCGGCCCGGGCCGCCCTGCCCGTCGACTTCGATCCGCCTGCCGGCCCCATCCTGCTGCCGGACGTCGACGCCGACGGCGTGGTGAACGACGAGGCCGACCGGGCCCACTGGCGCAGCCGCCCGCAGCCCCTCGCCCACGACGAGCGCCTGCCTGGCCTGGTCGATCCCGAGCTGCGGGTGCTGGCGCTGGACGGGGCCAGCCCGGTCGCGCTGATCGCGAGCTGGGGCGCGGCCCCCGCGACGCGCATGGGGCCGCCGCTCCTGAGCGCCGACTTCCCCGGCGTCGTGCGCTCGCACCTGGAGCGCGCCCGCCCGGGCGCCGTGGCCCTCTGGCTGCCCGCCGCCGCCGCCGACACCCTCGTCGCCGGGCCGCCCGCCTTCATCCCCGAGGTGGACGCCGACGGCCACCCCGTCGACGCCGCCGGCGCCCCCGCCGACGCCGAGGCCGCCGCCCCGGCCGGTGATCCCACGGCCGCCCTGGGCCGCTACCTGGGGAGCCTGGCCCTCGCCGCCCTCGACGACGCCGAGCCCGCCGACGCCCAGCTCGGCGCCAGCGCTCGCTACGCCTGGCTGCCCCTCACCAACCCGCGCTTCGGCCTGGCCGCGCGCCTCGGCCTGCTGCCCCGCCTGGGGGAGTGGCTGACCGGCCGCAGCGCCACCGACGCCTGGGCCAGCAGCCTCCAGGCCCCGGCCTGCGGGGGCCTGGGCTGCCTGCGCCACCGCCTCGATCGCCTCGACCTGGGGCCCGTCACCCTGCTGACCACCCCCGGCGGCCTGGATCTGGCCTTCGCCCTCGGCGCCCCCGAGGCGTCCCTGCCCCTCGGCGACGAGCGCAACCTGGGCGATCTCGACGGCGACGGCGTGCCCGACGCCGATGACCCCGAGATCCGGGTCGTGACCCGCGGCAACGGCCGCGAGCTGCCCGTGGTCGTGCCCGGGCCCGCCAACCCCCAGCGCTTCCCGGCGACGGTGGGCCTCGCCACCGACCGCGTCTGGCTCATCGGCCGCACCAACGGCGGCGTGGGCTCCCTCGTCGGGCGCGCCACCCACCAGAACGTCTTCGAGGGCCAGCTTGGGCCCCTGCTGGCCTCCGTCCGCGCGCCCGGCCTCGCCGACGTCGACGCCTGCCTCTCTGCCTGGCCCTGCCGCGGCACCATCCCCCTGGGCGAGCTGGCCGAGCAGGCCTGGTCGGCCCAGACGCCGGTGCTGGCCGATCTCCCGGGGGCCCACGAGCTCTGGCTGCTCGTCGACCTGCCCCTGGGCCTGGAGGTGGAGGCCTGGGAGGTCGAGGGGGCCGACGGCGCCGTCCGCGCGGCCGGCGATCGCCTGGAGCTGGGCCCGGGCCGCCGCGCCTGGCTGCCCGACGCCGACCTCGTGGCCGCCGGCGTCGAGCGGGGCGACACCCTCACGCTCACCGTCCTGGGCGAGCTGCCGGTGCGGCTGCCCATCGGCGGGGTGGTGCCCGTCGAGCTGCGCCAGCACCCCAACGCGGGCGACGCCTGGCAGGCCGACTCGCCGGGCGCCGGCGATCTGGTCTACAACACGGCGTGCGAGCTGCTGTTCGCCGACGCCTGCCCCTACCGGCGGGCCCTCGGGCCCGAGGATCCCGGCGCCGGCCTGCCGCAGCGGCCCTGACGAAAACGCGAGGAGATCCATGGAGTTTCCGCTCACCCCCCGCGCCGCGGCGCTGCAGGCGCGGCTCGTCCGCTTCATGGAGGCGCACATCCTGCCCAACGAGGCGGCCTGGCACGCCCAGGTGGCCGAGGGCGACCGCTGGACGCCGGGGGAGCTGGTGCCGCGCCTGCAGGCCCGGGCGCGCGCCGAGGGCCTGTGGAACCTGTTCCTGCCCGACGAGCGCTTCGGCGCGGGCCTCACCAACCAGGAGTACGCCCCGCTCTGCGAGATCATGGGCCGCGTCTTCTGGGCCCCGGAGGTCTTCAACTGCCAGGCCCCCGACACCGGCAACATGGAGGTCCTGGCCCAGTACGGCACCGCGGCCCAGCAGGCCGCCTGGCTCACGCCGCTGCTCGAAGGCCGCATCCGGTCGGCCTTCGCCATGACGGAGCCCGACGTCGCCTCCAGCGACGCCACCAACATCCGCACCCGCATCCAGCGCGACGGCGACGACTATGTGATCGACGGCACGAAGTGGTGGACGTCCGGGGTGGGCGATCCCCGCTGCCGCCTCCTCATCGTCATGGGCCGCACCGACCCCGAGGCCCCCACGCACCTCCAGCAGTCGATGATCCTCGTCCCCCGCGACACGCCCGGCGTCCGCGTGGAGCGCATGCTGCCCGTGTTCGGCTACGACGACGCGCCCCATGGCCACGGCGTCGTGCACTTCGAGGGGGTGCGCGTGCCCGCCAGCAACCTGCTGCTCGGCGAGGGCCGCGGCTTCGAGATCGCCCAGGGCCGCCTCGGCCCCGGCCGCATCCACCACTGCATGCGCCTCATCGGCCTGGCCGAGCGCGCGCTGGAGAAGGCCTGCCACCGCCTCAGCACCCGCGTCGCCTTCGGCCGCCCGCTGGCCGAGCGCTCGGTCTGGCGCGCCCGCATCGCCGACGCCCGCATCGCCATCGACCAGGCCCGGCTGCTCACCCTGCACGCCGCCTGGATGATGGACACGGCGGGCAACAAGGTCGCGCGCCAGGCCATCGGCATGATCAAGGTGGTGGCCCCCCAGATGGCCTGCGACGTCATCGACATGGCCATCCAGGCCTTCGGCGGCGCGGGCGTCAGCGACGATCCGGGGCTGGCGCAGGCGTACACCTGGGCCCGGGCGCTGCGCATCGCCGATGGGCCCGACGAGGTGCACCGCGACCAGATCGCCCGCCTGGAGCTGCGCCGCTACGGTCGCTAGCCGGCCGCGCCGTCCTCCTCCGCGCGTCGCCGCCGGGCCTGCCGGCGGTCCAGCCAGCCCTGCAAGATGAGCGTCGCGGCCACCTGGTCGACCACCTGGCGACGCTCCCGCCCGTGCACCCCGCCCTCGCGCAGCGCCCGCTCGGCGGCCACCGTCGTCAGCCGCTCGTCCATCCGCTCCACCGGCAGGCCCAGGGCCTCGCGGATGGCCCGGGCCAGGACGCCCACCTTGCGCGTCTGCTCCCCGGGCTGGCCGTCCAGCCGCAGGGGCCAGCCGACGACAAGTCGTGTGATCTCATGGGCTTCGACCAGCGCCCGGAGGGCCTCCAGGTCGTCGGCGGGGCGCGTCCGGCGCACCGTCGTCACGCCGGTCGCGATGATCCAGCCGGGGTCGCTGATGGCGATGCCGATGGTGCGGTCGCCGATGTCCAGGCCCATGACCCGGCCGGTGGGGGCGGTCATCCGCGCGAGGGTCCCTTCGGCGCCTCGGCCGGCTCGGTGGTGCGCACCGTCTCCTCGATGAGGCTGCGCAGCCGCTTCACCCGGGCCTCCGTCTCGGCCACCCACTCGTTCTGGGCGCCGATGCGCTCCGACATGGTGATGTTCTTCTCGTAGATGGCCAGGCTCTGCTCCAGCAGCGGCTGGAGCTGCCGCTTGAGCTCGACGATGTAGAAGCGGCGCGTCTCGGCGTCGAAGTCGGCCGGCACCTCGGCCCCCAGCACGTCGCGGTAGAACTCTTCGTACAGCTCCCCGAGCCGCAGCCCCGACGCCGTGGCCCAGTAGCTGTGCCGCACGTTCAGCGCGTCGATGTAGCTGGCCTGCGCCTGCCGGAAGAAGCGCACCTTGGCCGCCAGATCGCCCTTCATGCTCTGCACGGGCAGCTTCAGCCGCACCGCGTGGGCGAGCCGCTGGTAGATCTCGCCCCGCCGGAAGTGGGCCTCCGCGAAGAGCTCGTTGCCATCGACGAGCTCCTCGTAGGCCTCCCGGGTCAGCGCCATCGCCAGCTTCAGGTCCTTCTCGGCCTGCCCCGCCTTGTCCAGGTACATCCAGGCCGTGCCGCGCCGCAGGTGGCACTCGGCCTTGTCGGCCGTGCCCAGCGCCGCCTCGCGGAGGAGCTGGTCGTACAGGTGCACCGCCTCGTAGTACTGCTTGCCGCGCACCAGGTTGAAGCCCAGCCGGAAGAGCCCATCGAGCCGGTCCTTCTCGTCCTCCGAGAGCTGCGCGTGCCGCCGGAAGTGCTGGGCGGCCAGGCCGTGCTGGCGCAGATACTCCAGGCAGAGCCCGCGGTTGTAGAGGCTGGCGTGCAGGTACCGGCTGTCGGGGAACTTCTCGATGAGGCGCCCGAAGGCGGCGTCGCAGGCGGGCCAGTCCTGCCGCGCGAAGGCGGCCTGGGCCTCCTCGAAGAGGCCGGCGGCGTCGAAGGCCTCTACCTGGCCGTCCTCCGTCGCCTCCACCATCACCGGCTCCATCTCCACCTCGACGGGGGGCGGCGGGGGCGTGGCGCGCAGCGCGGGGCTGCTGCCGCAGCCGGCCAGGGCGAAGAGGGCGAAGAGGAGGGTCGTGCGATGCATGGGCCGTGGACACCTGCCGGCGGCGCTCGGTTCCGCCACAGTAGCAGAACGGCGCCTCACGCGTGGATGCCGAGCTCGCGCAGCCGGCGCCAGAGGGTGGACCGGCTCAGGCCCAGCGCCTTGGCCGCCGCGCCCTTGCGGCCGCCGTGCTCGGCCAGCACCCGCAGCAGGCGCTGGCGCTCCCGCTCGTCCTCCGTCACCGCCGGCCGCGGCTCCGCCGGGGGCTCCTCCCCCCGCAGCTCCGGGGTGAGATCCTGCAGGCACATGGTGGATCCCTGGCCGACGACGAAGGCGTACTCGATCACGTTGGCCAGCTCGCGCACGTTGCCCGGCCAGGCGTAGGCCATCAGCGCCGCCCGCGCGACGGGGTGGACCTCGGTGACGCGCCGCAGGTGCCCGTGCGAGGTGTTGAAGGCCTCGATGAAGTGGTCGACGAGCACCCCCACGTCCCCCACGCGCTCGCGCAGCGGCGGGATGAAGAGGGGCACCACCCGCACGCGGTACATCAGGTCGGCCCGGAAGCGCCCCGCCTCCACCGCCGCCCGCAGCGACTGGTGGGTGGCCGAGACCAGCCGCACGTCGACGCTGCGGGGCACCGTGTCGCCGAGGGGCACGAACGTCCGCTCCTGCAGCACCCGCAGCAGCCGCGACTGGATGGACACCGGGATCTCGGCGATCTCGTCGAGGAAGAGCGTGCCCCCGTCCGCCAGCTCGAACAGCCCCTTGCGGTCGCGCACGGCCCCCGTGAAGGCCCCGCGGACGTGGCCGAAGAGCTCCGAGGCGAGGAGCTCGGCCGTGAACGTCGCGCAGTTCACCGCCCGGAAGGGCCCGCCGCGGCGCGGCCCCAGCTCGTGCAGCGCCCGCGCGACGAGCTCCTTCCCCGTCCCCGTCTCCCCGCGCACCAGCACGGTGGAGTCGGCCCGGGCGACCCGCGGCAGCAGATCGAAGAGGGTGTGCATCTGCGGCGAGACGCTCACCATGCCGTGGAACTGGCTGACCATGCCGAAAAGCCTACCCCAAGCCCGGGCCCCCTCGCACGAAAACGCGCCGCGCTCTTCAATCGAGCCCCGGACCCCCGTTCACCGGGCAGAGGCCGACGAGCCGGCCACCAGCCCGGAGCACCACCATGCGCAGCCTGCAGCGCCCCCGTCGGGGCATCGCCCTTCTTTTGTCTTTGATCTTCATCGGTTGTGGCTCCGCCACCCCCCAGCCCGACGCCGCCGTGGCCAGCGAGCCGGCCCCGGCGCCGGTCGCGGACGACGTCCTGCGCGCCGGCCTGGAGAGCCCGTACGTCCTGCGGTCCGGCGACGGCACGGCCTGGCTCGGCGTGCTCGTGACGCCCCCCGCCGACGCCGTGGCCCGGCCCCCCCTGGCGCTCGCCCTCGTCGTCGACACCTCCGGCTCCATGGAGGGCGAGAAGATCGAGCACGCCCGCTTCGCCGCCCGCACCCTCATCGAGGCCCTCGGCCCCGCCGACGAGGTGGCCCTGGTGGCGTTCGCCTCTGACGTCCAGGTCGTGCGCCCCCGCGTGGCCCTCGGCCAGGCCGACGTGCCCGCCCTGCTGGCCACCGTCGACGCCCTCAGCGCGACCAGCAGCACCGCCCTGCACGGCGGCCTCGTCGCGGGCCTCAAAGAGCTGGAGGGCGCGCCCCCCGCGGCCGTGCGCCGCCTGCTCCTCATCTCGGATGGCCAGGCCAACGTGGGCCCCTCCACCGCCGAGGACATCCTCGCCGCGCTGCCCCCCGACGGCGGGGCGACGCTCTCCACGCTCGGCGTGGGCACCGACTACGACGAGAAGGTCCTCACCGCCGTGGCCGAGCGCGGCCGCGGCGGCTTCCACCACCTCACCGATCCCGTCCAGCTCGCTGGCATCGTGCAGGCCGAGCTGGATCGCGCCCGCGCCGTGGCCGGCCGCGGCGCGGTGATCAGCGTCACCCCCCGGCCCGGCGTCGAGATCCTGGGCGCGAGCCCGGGCCTGTCCCTGCAGCCCCAGGCCGACGGCAGCGTGCGCATCGACCTCGGCGACGTGCACGCCGGCGAGACCCGCGCCCTGGCCATCCAGATCCGGGTGCCCCGCGGCGGCGAGGGGGAGGCCGCCGACGTCGCCCTCCAGTACCAGCCCGTCGGCGGGGGCCCCGCCGTGGCCCGCACCGCGACGGTGGCCTACCGCCTCACCGCCTCCCCCGAGGAGGTCACCGCCAGCGCCGTCCCCGGCTACGTCGTCGCCGCCGACCGGGCCCGCAGCGCCCAGATCCTCGCCGAAGCCGCCGGCCTGCTGCGCGATGGCGACCTGCTGGAGGCCCAGGCCCGCCTGCGCGACGAGCGCGCCCGCCTCCAGGCTCGCCGCGACGCCCTCACCGGCGAGGAGCGCCAGGCCATCGAGGGCCTGCTCGCCCTCTTCGCCGATCCCTACGTCGACACCGACCTCGACGCCTCCTCGGCCCCCGATCCCGACGCCTTCTCCGCCCTGCTCGAGGCCGCCCGGCAGGGGCAGGCCGTCGACGCCGGCCGCCTCGGGGGCTTGCCCGCCGAGCGCCTGCGCCTGCTGCGCAACGCCGCCTACGCCCGCCATGGCTACCCCTTCAAGTCCTCGGATTTGCAGACGTTCTTCGCCAAGACGGGCTGGTACCGCGAGGACCGCGGCTTCACCCCCGCCCGCCTCACCCGGCAGGACGTCGCCAACGTCGCGACCCTGAAGACGTGGGAGCAGCGGGCCGGCCTCGTCGTCTCGGCCACGGTGCGCAGCGGCCCCGCCGTCTCGGACGCCGACTTCGAGGCCCTCGTCGACCAGGTGCGGCAGGGCATGCCCGTCGCCGTCGGCGCCCTCGACGGCCTGTCCCTCGCGCGGCTGCGCGTCCTCCGCAACGCCGCCTACGCCCGCCATGGCTACCCCTTCCGCGCCGCGGATCTGCGGGCGTGGTTCAGCGCCCGGGCGTGGTACCGCCCCGACCCGGCCTTCACCGCGGCCGACCTGACCCCCGAGGACGCCGCCACCATCCGCGTCATCAAGGAGCGCGAGCGCGCCCGCCTCGGCGGCGGGGCCGAGGCCGTCCGCGACTTCGAGCTGCGCAACCGCGCCCGCGCGCACCAGGTGGTGCACTGAGGTCACGCCGCCCGCGTCCCACTGAGGCGCGGCCAGCGCACCCCCGCCGCCGCCGCCCCGTCATCCGCGGCGATCCGGGGCTGGCACGCCCCGTGAACAAGGCCCTCTCCGCACGAAAATGGGGAGACCGCCATGGGCCGGATCGCCGGAACCCTCTGCCTCGCCGCCCTGCTGGGCGCCTGCGCCGACCTGCCACTCGAGGACGTCCCCGCCGACGCCCCGCCGGTGCCGGACTTCGTCGAGAAGGTCCGCAACGGCACCCTCACCCAGGAGCGGCCGGAGGTGGGCTCCCTCTCCTTCGGCTGCACCGGCACCCTCGTCGCCCCCGACCTGGTGGTGACGGCCTCCCACTGCGTCGGCTACGGCAGCGCCCTGCAGCGCGGCAACTACGGCACCTTCACCATCGAGGCCGCCGACGGCACGAAGCACCGGTTCGGCGTGCAGCGCTACCGCGGCTTCAGCCGCCAGCTCGGCAGCGCCGACGTCGCGCTCCTGCAGCTCGCCGACCGCGTCGACGCGGCCATCGCCCGCCCGCGGCCCGTGGCCCGCACGACCCCGGCCAACGGCACCGACCTCTCCGTCTGGGGCTACGGCTGCACCGAGCGCGGCCGCAGCACCGACTGGCGCAAGCGCCGCGCCGACTTCACCGAGGGCGAGGCCACCAACCACCTCTGCCCGGGCGACTCGGGCGGCCCCGTCTTCGACGAGAGCAACGGCGCCGTCCTCCGCATCAACTCCGGCTACTACCAGGACCGCTTCGGCACGGACATCTTCGGTCACCTGCCCACCGTCTACGACCAGGTGCGCGCCCAGATGGAAGAGTGGAGCGCCGGCGGCATCCCCGAGATCGGCGCGGATCCCGAGGATCCGGGCAGCGGCCCCGAGGACGTCGAGCCCGAGCCCGAGCAGCCCGACGAGCCCCAGAGCGACCGCTGCGGCGTGGGCCAGTGGCGCCTCTTCCCCCAGTGGGTCTGCACCCCGGACGGCCGCTACAAGTACCAGTGCGTGCAGGGCGGCGCCCCCACGTGGGTCGAGTGCGCCGCGGGCTGCCGCGCGAGCCGCGCCGGCGAGGACGCGCTGTGCGGCGAGGACGCCGTGCCCCAGTACCGCGAGGGCTGCGGCGTGTGGGAGCCCTACACCGACTGGACCTGCGCCCGCGACGGCCGGACGCTCGTGCGCTGCGCCGAGGACCAGGTGCAGGCCTACCGCTGCCGCAGCGGCTGCAGCTGGGTCGCGGGCCCCGACCGCTGCCGGTTCTAGCCACGCACGCTACACCGGCTCGAGCCCCAGGGCCGGCCGCACGAAGAGGGGGCCGTCCTCCCACGCCCGCTCGTCCTGCCGCACCGCGTTGAGCAGGAGCTGCCACTCCCCGGTCTGCTGCCACGGCGAGACCTGCAGCGCGCCCCCCCGCACCACCCGTGGCCCGGCCCCCGTCCGGGGACGGCCATCCACCGGCGCCCCCGCGTAGCCATCGGCGTACACATCCGCGCAGACCTCGGGGTACAGCCCGAAGCCCCAGAGCCCGAAGGCGTTGGCGCCGGCGACCTTGGCCGCGCGCGCCTGCCGCAGCACCCCCTCGTCCGGCTGGGCGTCGCCATCGGGCGTGAGCTGCCCGACCTGCCCGCCCCGCGCCGCGTGCTCCCACTCCGCCTCGGAGGGCAGCCGGAACGGCCCCTTCTCCAGCCACTTCACCGCCTTCGCCGCCGCCATCTCGCCGCCCGGCGCCTGGCCCAGCAGGAAGGGGGCGACGCGCACCGGCGCCACCGGCCGCATGGTGGCCAGCGTCGCGAGCAGGTGGCCGTACTCCTCGAAGTGGTTGGCGGTGCCCGCCGCCGCCTCGGCCAGGGCCCGCAGCCGCGCCTCCTCCCGCTCGGAGAAGCCGCGCGCCAGCGTCCCCCCCGGCACCAGCGCCAGCCGCAGCGCCCCCTTCTTCGGCGCCACGACGGCGATGGGCGTGCCGCGGAACACCGCCATGCCCTCCAGCCGGAAGGCCCCGGCCCCGAAGGCGGCGCAGAGCGCGCCCACCGTCGCCTCCGCGATGGCCTGGCGGCGCGCGTCCCCGCACCCGACCCACCGCGCCACGTCCAGCAGCTCGGCCGCCCCGGGCACCTGCACCCGCCGCTCGCAGGCCGCCTCGGCCACCGGCCCCAGGCGCAACCCGGCCCGCACATCCGCCAGATTCCCCATGATTCTGCGGACTTCCATGTCAGGCAAGGCCAGCTCCCGGGGGCCCGCCGCGCCCATCAGCGCCTCGATGTGCGCCCGCAGCCACCGCACCCGCCCCACATCCCCGGCCCGCGCCACCAGCCGCTCGAGCCGCGCGCGCACGGCCGGCGTCCAGGGCAGCCGGTCCGCCAGCACATGCGTCTCCTCCAGCGCCCCGCTCGCCGGCCACCGGTCCGGGTGCGACATCGCCAGGTAGATGGCCTCGACCTCGGCCGGGTCGAGGCGCGCGAACACCGCCCGCAGCGCCGCCAGCCCCAGCGCGCGGGCCACCTCGGGCGACGCCACCAGCCGCGACGCCAGCGCCGCCGGCGGCACCTCGGCGTCCGCCAGCAGCGTGAACAGGTGCACCGCCCGGTGCGTGGGCGTGGCCTCCGCCGACAGCCCCGCCTCCAGATCGGCCCGCAGCGGCCGCAGCCACCCGACGTCGCCGTCCCGCAGCAGCGCGTACACCGCCCGCGTCGGGGGCCCGTGCTCCCCCCGACCCGCCGCCGCCGCCCACCGCGCCGAGCGCGCGCCCACCTGCGCCGCCGTCCAGCCCTCCGCCCGCCGCGCGTCGGCCCACGCCAGCCAGCGCGCCACCGGCTCGAGCTGCCCTGGCCCCAGCAGCACCAGCGCCGCCGCCCGCCGCAGGTGCGCGTCGTCGGGCACATGGGCCGGCGCCACCAGCCACCGCCGCAGGTGCGCCCGCAGCGGCTCACCCCCCTCGTCGATCGGGGCGTCGAAGTCGATCATGCGCACCTCCCGGCTCCCGCCGATCATGCCGGCGCGGGCGGCGGATGAACAAGGACGTCGCCGTCGCACCGCCCAGGCGTCCTGGCGTACCCTGCTGCCGTCAACGACCCGGGGAGAGCCCGCCATGCACGCCAGCACCCCGGCCCGCGAGGGCCACCCGCTCCGCTTCTCCACGATCGACGCCGCCGACCTCGCCGATCACGCCGACACCATCGAGGCCATCTACGACGCCCGCCACACCGGCATCGTGGTGCGCGGGGCCTTCCCCGCCGAGCGCACGGCGGCGACCGTCGCCCGCCTCGGCGCGGCCGACCTGGCCGACCAGTGGGCGGCCCCGAACGCCGGCATGACCGGCGGCGAGATCCGCACCATCGGCGACGCCGCGACGCCCACCTTCACGGCGCTGCGCGGCCCGTCCATCGAGCGCTACGGCGACAACGTGGCCCAGCACGCCCGGCGCGCCGCCGCCGTCTTCGGCGACGCCGATGGCCCCACGCCCGCGGTCCAGGGCCTCCTCGGTGGCCTCTTCGGCGGCCGCCCGGCCGCGCCGCCCGTCTTCGATGACGGCTTCACCTGGGCCCCCTACAACCTGCGCGCCCTCGACCCGGGCCAGCAGATCTACTCGCACCACGACAACCACTTCGGCCTCGAGGTCTACAAGCGGATGCCCACCGACCTGGATCGCACCACGATCCTGAGCTGGTTCATCACGCTGCAGGCCCCGGACGCGGGCGGCGAGCTGGTGGTCTATGGGCTCTGGGGCAGCGATCCGAACCTGCCCATGCTGCCGACGCGCTTCATCGACACGGCGGCCCTGGAGGCCCACTTCGCCAAGGAGATCATCGACTTGCGGGCGGGCGACCTCGTCGTCTTCGACGCCGGTCGGCACGTCCACCGCGTCGCGCCCATCCAGGGGGCGCGCCCGCGGCTGACCATGGGCGGGTTCCTGACCATCGACACGGCGCGGACGCGCCTGGCCTTCTGGAGCTGACGGCGCGCCGCCGCCCGGCGGCTCACTCGGCTCAGCCCACCCGGCTCAGCCCACTCGGCTCAGCCCTGGGTGGCCGGCAGGCGCAGGGGCAGGCGGCCGAGGTAGTCGAGCTTGCCCAGGCTCACGCCGTTGTGGCGCAGGATCGAGTAGGCCGTCGTCACGTGGAAGTAGAAGTTCGGTACCAGGTAGTGCGCCAGGTAGTCGGCCCCGGTCATGTAGCGGCCGCCCCAGTAGGGCAGGGCGATGACGCGCTCGTCGGCGCCCGCGAAGGCCGCCTCGTCGAAGCTCCCCAGCAGCTCCACCACCGCCTTCAGGCGCGTCTGCAGCTCGGCCACGGTGGCCTCGTTGTCGGCGTGGGCCGGGACCGTCCGGTCCGCCAGGCGCCCGGCGCCGTTCTTGGCGTTGTCGCAGGCCACCTGGATCTGCCGCATGAGGTTGAACTGGTCGGGGGCCAGCCGCGCGTTCAGCAGCACGGCCGGATCGAACTTCTTCTCGGCGGCGTAGGCGACGGCCTTGTCCAGGTCGGCGCAGAGGTTGTTGAGGTGCTCGGCGAAGCGCGCAAACGTCGCGACGTAGTTCATCGGATCTCCTGCGGGTAGGCGGTCGACGACGGCGGCCGGCGGGTCGCCGTTCGACCCGAGTGGATGCCACGTCCGGCCTGCTCGTCGCCACCCCGGCGTGGCCCCGCGGCCCCTCGACCAGAAAAAGTCGCGCGGGCGTTGCACGCCTGGTCGGTGGGCGGTGTTGGGCCGGGTGCAGCGACACACACTGGAGCTTCCCATGCGCGCCCTGACCACCCTCCTCCTCCTCGCCGTCAGCACCCCCGCCCTCGCCGTCGTGCCGATGACGGACGTCACCGTCACCAGCAACGGCACCTCCAGCTACCTGGAGATCGTCGGGACGGCCGACCGGGACGCCATCGTCGTCCGCGCGCTGCCGAACGGCTCGTGGGTCGTCTCCAACACCATCGACGGCGACGACTACTACTGGACGGGCCCGGCGCACGCCGGCGTCTACATCGACGGCCTCGCGGGCGACGACATCCTCTGGGTCGCGGTGCGGGCCGACTACGCCACCATCTACGGCGACGACGGCGACGACTCCGTGATCTGCGCCTCCAAGGACGGCTGCCTCGCCTGGCTGGGCAGCGGCGCCGACAGCTACCTCCCCGACTTCTGGTTCGACGAGCCCACCGGCATCCACGTGGTCTTCGGTGAGGGTGGCCCTGACGACATCTTCGGCGACGACGGCGACGACGTCCTCATCGGCGGCTCGGGTGCGGACACCATCTACGGCTACGGCGGCGACGACGACCTCCGCGGCGACAGCGGGTCCGACACCATCTACGGCGGCGACGGCGACGACCACATCGAGGGCGGCGACGGCGACGACTGGCTCTACGGCGGCCGCAACGCCGACCGCATCTGGGGCGGCCCCGGCGACGACGAGATCCACGGCAACGAGGGCGGCGACACCCTGTGGGGCAACAGCGGCCTCGACAACTGCTACGGCGGCGACGGCAACGACACCCTCAAGTGGAGCTGCTGGAACTGAGCCCACCGCGGGCTCACCCCCCCAGGAACGTCTCCACCAGCCCCTCCGCCGCCGTCGTCGGCGCCACCCGTCCCGCCGCGACGTCCGCCTCGACCGCCGGCAGGGCCGCCAGCACCCGCGCATCGGCGCGCAGCCGGCGCCGCAGGTGTTCGTCGATCTGGGCCCAGAGCGCGCCGACCTGCTGGCGGGCTCGCCGAGGGCCCAGCGCCCCAGCCGCTTCGAGCGCTGCCCGGTGGTCCACGATGTCCTGCCAGACCGCGTCCACCCCTTCACCCGTCAGCGCGCTGGCCAGGCGCACCCGCGGCGTCCAGCCCGGGAGCGTCGGGCGCAGGTGGTGCAGGGCCTGGCGGTGCTCGTGGGCGGCGCGCTCGGCGGCGGGGCGGTTGTCGCCGTCGGCCTTGTGGATGACCACCACGTCGCAGAGCTCCATGAGGCCCCGCTTGATGCCCTGCAGGGCGTCCCCGGCGCCGGCGAGCATGAGCGCGACGAAAGTATCCGTCATTTCAGCCACTTGCGTCTCGGACTGGCCGACGCCCACGGTCTCGACGATCACCACGTCGTAGCCCGCGGCCTCGCAGAGCAGCAGGGCCTCCCGGGTGTGGCCGGCGACGCCGCCCAGGGTGCCGCTGGTGGGGGAGGGGCGGATGAAGGCGGCGGGATCGGCCGAGAGGGCCGTCATTCGGGTCTTGTCGCCCAGGATGCTGCCGCCGGTGAGGGCGCTCGTCGGATCGATGGCCAGCACGGCGACGCGGTGGCCGCGGGCCGTGAGCCGCGTGCCCAGGGCCTCGATGAAGGTGCTCTTGCCGACGCCGGGCACGCCCGTCAGGCCCACGCGCAGGGCGCCGCCGGTGCGGGGCAGCAGGCGCGTCAGCAGCTCGGCGGCGTCGCGGCGGTGCTCGGGGCGGCTGGACTCGACGCGGGTGATGGCCTGGGCGAGGGCGGCGCGGTCGCCGGCCTCGACGCCGGCCACCAGCGCGTCGACGCCGGGCAGGCGGCGTCGGGCGGCGGGCGGCCTCACGCGGCCTGGGCCAGCAGCGCCTCCAGCACCTCCCGGGCGGCCACCGGCAGCACCGTGCCCGGCCCGAAGATGGCGCTGGCCCCCGCCGCGTACAGGGCGTCCCAGTCCTGGGGCGGGATGACGCCGCCCACCACGATCATGATGTCCTCGCGGCCACTCGCGGCCAGGGCGGCGCGCAGGGCGGGCACCAGCGTCAGGTGCCCGGCGGCCAGCGAGTTCACGCCCACCACGTGCACGTCGTTCTCGACGGCCTGGCGCGCGACCTCTTCCGGCGTCTGGAAGAGCGGGCCCACGTCCACATCGAAGCCCAGATCGGCGAAGGCCGTGGCCACCACCTTCTGGCCGCGGTCATGGCCGTCCTGGCCCATCTTGGCCACCAGGATGCGCGGCCGGCGGCCCTCCGCCGCCACGAACCGCTCGACGAGCCCCTGCACCGCGTCCACGTCGCCGCCCTCCTGGCCGAACTCGCGCCGGTAGACGCCGCGCAGCGTCTCGGGCACCGCCGCGTGGCGGCCGAAGACGACCTCCAGCGCGTCGCTCATCTCGCCCACGGTGGCCCCGACCCGCGCCGCGGCCACCGCCAGCGCCAGCAGGTTCTCGTCACCGGCCGCGCCCCGCGTCATCGCCGCCAGCGCCTCGGCCACCGCCGCGCCGTCCCGGCTGGCCTTCAGCGCCTTGAGCCGCGCGATCTGCGCCTCGCGCACCGCCCGGTTGTCGACCTTCAGCACCTCGACGTCCTCGGGCTCGTCGAGGGGGTAGCGGTTCACGCCGATGACGGCCTGCCGCCCCGAGTCGATGCGCGCCTGCGTCCGCGCCGCGGCCTCCTCGATGCGCCGCTTGGGCAGGCCGGCCGCGATGGCCTTCGCCATGCCGCCCAGGGCCTCGGCCTCGGCGATGTGAGCCCGCGCCTTCTCGGCCAGCTCATGGGTCAGGCGCTCCACCAGGTAGCTGCCGCCCCATGGATCCACCGACGCGCAGGTGTCCGTCTCGAGCTGCAGGAAGAGCTGGGTGTTGCGGGCGATGCGCGCCGAGAAGTCGGTGGGCAGCGCGAGGGCCTCGTCGTAGCTGTTGGTGTGCAGGCTCTGGGTGTGGCCCTGGGTGGCGGCCATGGCCTCCAGGCAGGTGCGCACGACGTTGTTGTAGACGTCCTGGGCCGTGAGGCTCCAGCCGCTCGTCTGGCTGTGCGTCCGCAGCGCCCGGCTCTTCGGGCTCTTCGGGTCGAACCGGCCGACGATCTCGTCCCAGAGCAGCCGCGCCGCGCGCAGCTTGGCCACCTCCATGAAGAAGTCCATGCCGATGGCCCAGAAGAAGCTGATGCGCGGCGCGAAGGCGTCCACGTCCAGCCCCGCCGCGACCCCCGTGCGCAGGTACTCCAGCCCGTCCGCCAGGGTGTAGCCCAGCTCCAGATCGGCCGTGGCCCCGGCCTCCTGCATATGGTAGCCGCTCACCGAAATGCTGTTGAACTTCGGCATGTTGCGGCTGGTGAACCGGAAGATGTCGCCGATGATCCGCAGGCTCGGCCCGGGCGGGTAGATGTAGGTGTTGCGGACCATGAACTCTTTGAGGATGTCGTTCTGGATGGTGCCCGCCAGCTTCTCCGGCGGGACCCCCTGCTCCTCGGCGGCGGCGATGTAGAGCGCCATCACGGGCAGCACCGCGCCGTTCATGGTCATCGACACGCTCATCCGGTCCAGCGGGATGCCGTCGAACAGGATGCGCATGTCGGCCAGGCTGTCGATGGCGACGCCGGCCATGCCCACGTCCCCCGCCACGCGGGGGTGATCGCTGTCATAGCCGCGGTGCGTGGCCAGATCGAAGGCGACGCTCAGCCCGGCCTGCCCCGCCGCCAGCGCCCGCCGGTAGAAGGCGTTGCTGGCCTCGGCCGTGGAGAAGCCGGCGTACTGCCGGATGGTCCAGGGCCGCTGGGCGTACATGGTGGCGTAGGGCCCGCGCACGAACGGCGGCAGGCCCGGCAGCGTGTCCAGGGCCGGCAACCCCGCGAGATCACTGGCCTCGTACCGAGAGTGCACCGCGATGCCCTCGGGGGTCTCCAGGCTCGTCCGGGGGGGCGCCGGCGGCGCCGCGGCCTCCCCGCGCAGCGGGATCGTCGAGAAGTCCGGGATCGGCAACGGCCACCTCCTTGGCGCGCCATGCTACCACCGCCGCCGCCGCGAGCGCAGCCGTCAGGCGGCGCTGCGCCGCCAGCGACCGGGGCTCTCGCCATGCCACCGCTGGAAGGCGCGGTGGAAGGCGGTCTCGTCGGCGTAGCCCACCAGCAGCGCCACCTCCACCAGCGTCAGCCCGGGGTCGGCGAGGTGGCGCTCGGCCGCCAGCCGGCGCTCTTCGTCCAGGATGAGCTGGAAGCTGGTGCCGGCCTGGGCGAGCTGGCGCTGCAGCGAGCGGCCGCTGGTGCCGAGCCGCTCGGCGACGCGGCCGAGGTCGGCGGTGCCCGTCGGCAGCAGCCGCGCGAGGGCCAGCCGGACGCGGCCGGGCAGGTCGCGCCCCACCGGCTGGCCGAGCTGCTCGGCCTGCCGCGCCATGAGCCGCCCGAGGATCTCGTTGCTCTCCGGCAGCGGCCGCGTCCAGGTGGCGTCGTCGAGCCAGGCCGCGTCCTCCTCGGCCCGCCACGCGACGCGGGGCCCGAACAGGCGCAGGGCCAGGGCGGCGTCGCGGGCCGGGGCCCGCCGCAGCGTCGTGCGCAGGGGGCAGAGGCCGCCCTCCAGCCGGCCCGAGAAGCGCGAGAGGGTCATGGCGAGCGCGAACGCGGCGCCCTCCGGGTCGTCGGCCCCCATGCACAGCTTCCAGGCGTCCCCCTCGCGGGTCACCTCGAGCCGCAGGTCGGGGTGCACGACGTGGAAGTACCGCGCGAGCGCGCGCACCCCGCCGCCGACGGTCGTGCCGTTGGCCCCGAGGAAGTCGATCACCAGGAAGTTGCCGAAGGGCGAGCACTCCACCGCCCGCAGGAAGAGGTCCGGATCGCCGCTGGCCTCCACCAGCCGGCGCCACACCCGATCGCAGGTGTCGAGGGCGATGCGCTGCTCCGGGTCGTCCAGCGCGGCGCGCTCGATGCCCTGCTCGGCGAGGATGGGGCCCACCCGCACCCCGGCCTGCTCGGCGGCCACCACGAGCGCGCGGCAGCACTCGACCATCTCTCCCTGGATTCCGGCGGCGCTCATGGGCCCTCCCCTCGACAGCAGGGCCCAGCCTACTGCGTCCGGCGCCCCCTGCCAGCCGGTTGGCGCCAACTGCAAGGCCGGTGGCGCCCACGGCCAAGTCGGCGGCCCCCCCGGCCGGGCACGATGCACCCACCACCCCGAGGAGGAACCCATGTGGATGCTGGTGCTGGCCCTCTGTGCCGGTCCCCCGGCCGTGACCCCGACCGACGAGCGCCGCGTGGGCGCCGTCGCCGAGGCGCTGCCGGCGGGGCCCTACTGCTACGTCCGCCTGGAAGGCCCGGACTGGCTCGCCACCCTGGGGGCCTGCCCCGCGGTGGCCGCCCGGGTGCAGGCCCGGATCTTCGGGTGGCGGCAGGATCACGCCTCCGCCCGCCTCGGCCGGCGCTTCGAGCGCGTCGGCTTCGCGACCCTCACGATGGAGTCCAACCCATGAAGACGACTGCCTTTTTCTCGATTCTCCTCGCCCTGTCGGCCTGCGGCACCGACGACGACGCCTTCGATGGCCCGGACGCCATGGTCGCCGACGAGGCCGACGCGGCGCCCCCGGCCGCCGTCGAGCCCACCATCGAGGCGCTGGAGGCCTGCGAGGCCGAGGCCTTCGAGCCGCCGGCGCTGGAGGGCCCCGGCATGGGCGCGCCCCCCGAGGGCGCGGTGGTGGCGAGCGCCACGGTGCTCTACCTGCGGCCGGGCGCGGCGGCGAAGGCCCAGTTCCTGGAGGTGCTCGGGCCCGTCGCCGCGACGCTCGCGACCTCGGATGGCCTGCTGGCCCAGGCCCTGACCTACGACGATCGCTGCGGCGTCGCCCGCACCTTCACCGTCTGGCGCGACGCGGCCGCCATGTACGGCTTCGTGGCCAGCCCCGCCCATGTGGCCGCCATGGCCCAGCAGGGCGAGTTCGGCCGGCCGGAGTCGACGGTGGTGCACTGGGAGGTGGACGCGGACGCCTTCCCGCCCACCTGGGACGAGGCGCTCGACGTCGTCCGCGCGGCCCCCTCCCTCGGCGAGCGGTAGCGCCGTCAGGCCGCCTTCGCCTTGTTCAGCGCCTCGGTGAGCTGGACGAGGCTGGCGGGCGTGCGGTCGTAGACGATCTCCTGCCCCTTGAAGTGGCCGAACGTCAGCACGCCGGTGGGGCAGCTCTGCACGCAGGCCGAGCAGCGCACGCACTCGGGATCGGCCATGGGGATGCCCTTGTTGGCGAAGCTCATGATGTCGATGCCCTGGTGGCAGACCGATGTGCAGACATTGCACGAGATGCACTTCTTCTTGTCGGCGAAGATGCGGAACTTCGAGAACCGCGCGTAGATGTGCATCAGCGCCGCGAGCGGGCACGCGAAGCGGCACCAGACGCGCCCCGAGAAGTGGAAGTAGAAGCTCACGCCCAGGAAGCCGGCGAGGGCGATGTCGACGGCCCACTTGTATGAGAGCGCGCTCTTGCCCTGCAGCCAGGCGTCGAAGTGGGTGGCCACATAGCCCTCGGGCGAGAGCCAGCCCCAGATGCGCAGGCCCATCATCACGATCGCGAGGGCCAGCACCGCCTGGCCGAGCATGTTGAGCCGGTTCCACCGTGGCCCGTGGGGCATCTTGTGCCGGTGCGTGTCGCCCAGCGTCTCGGCCAGCGCGCCGCACGAACACACCCAGCCGCAGTAGGCGCCCTTCCCCCACCGCCGCACGATGAGCGGGATGATCACGAAGGTCTGGATGCTGCCCAGCACCAGCCAGCCGACGATGGGCGCCTGGGTGAACCAGTTGTAGACCATCAGCGGCCACGCCAGGATGAACCCGTAGGCCCGCCAGTACGCCCGCTCGGCGATCAGCGGCCCGCCGTCCCCGTAGGGCTCGAAGAACAAGTCCGCGAAACCCTTGAGGAAAGCGCCGTCGGCGAAGAAGCCGTTGCGGCCCATCCACGGCAAGATGATCTCAGGCAGCAGGAAGAGCGGCACCACCTGGAACGCCAGCAGCGTGAGGGTCTGGCGCCGCACATAGGGCGTCGGCCGCCGCTTCATCCGCCGGTAGCCGAAGACGCCGATGGCCGTGCTGTAGAGCAGCGTGTACCAGAAGGCCGGCCCGCTGGCGGCCCGCAGGACGGTGTAGAGCAGGCCATCGGTGCGCTGGGCCGACTCGCCCAGCTTCTCGCCCAGCCAGCCCATCCACTTCGCCGGGTTCAGGCTCTCGGTCGGGAACCAGTAGTAGCTCTTCCAGTGATAGATGAAGACACAGAAGGCGAAGAACGCGGCCAGCCCCGCCCACGCCGCCGGGCTCCACTCGCCGCGGACGCGGATGCCCGACCGCCGGAAGAAGTCCAGCGGGGCCTCGCGGCCGATCATCAGGAAGACGGCGTCGTTGGCCAGCACCTCGTCGCGGCCGTCGCCGTGGCGCAGGGCGATCTCGGCCGCGTCGATGCGCTGGACCTGGCTGCCCAGCGCCAGCCGCAGCGAGCCCGCCGGGTGAACCGTCATCATCTCGTGGGTGATGGCCGTCGTCTGCCGCTCGGAGCTCGGCTCCTCCACCGCCACGTCGGCCATGGGATCGGCCACCAACGCCATGATCTGGCTGGTGTTCTCGGGCTTGGCGCGGTTCAGCTCGGGCTTGCGGTAGCTGAGCGTGACGTGGGCGCCGCAGGTCGTCAGCGCGATGGCCGCCTCCAGGGCCGAGTCGCCCCCGCCCACCACCAGCACGCGCTGGCCCACGAACTCCTTGGGATCGTGCAGGCGGTTGAAGACCTTCTCGCTCTCCTCGCCCGGCACCCCCAGCTTACGGAAGTTGCCGCTGCGCCCGATGGCGACGATGACGCGCAGCGCCTTCGCGACCGCGCCCCCGGCCAGGTGCACCTCGATGATCTTGCCCTTGCGGGCCAGCCGCTCCACCCGCCCCGGCGTCGTCTCCACGCCGGCGGCGGCCACCTGCCGGTCCAGATCCGCGACGAGCGGCTCCTTCACCTCGTGGTGGAACCGGATGTCCCCGGCCGGCACCATCTCCGTCGGGTAGGTGTAGATGGGCTTCCCCTTGGGGAAGTTCTTCACCGTCGAGAAGGTGCGATCGGCCTCGTAGAGCACGCAGGCCAGGCCGGCCTTGCGGGCCTCCACCGCCGCCGCGCAGCCGCTCACGCCGGCGCCGATGATCACCAGGTCGTGCACCCCCGCCTGCCCCCGCGCCCCCGCGAAGTCGGGCTCGGCGAGGATGGCCTGCACCGCCCGCGCGCCGGTGTCGGCGCTGAACTTCAGCAGCGGGATGCCGGTGAGGTCGCCCACCACCCGCACGCCGGGCACGTTGGTCAGCCCGCCCTCCCGCACGTCGGGCAGCTTCTCGACGGTGCCCGCCGGCCAGCCGGTGTGCAGCCACCGCATGTAGCGCGCGATCATGTTCCCTCTCTGCTAGACGCCCTGATCACCGCCACGGCCGGCCGCTGGCGTCAACCGCGATGAGCACGCTGACCGGCCCGGCCACGGTGGCGCCGGCCCGGGTAGGGTGGTACGACCACCGTGGGGCCTTCGCAGGCAGGCGAGGTCGCCCTCCCAGACTCCCGAGGTCCCATGCGATACACAGCGCTTCCGCCCATCGTCCTGGTCGCCACGCTGGCCACCGCGTGCTCCCTGGGCCACCTCGAGCCCCGGCGTTCGGACGGCCGGTCCGAGCCCAGCGAGGAGGTCCGGGACATCATCCTGGCTCTGCCTCCCTGGTTGCTCTCATCGCCGGGCTGGCACCCCGACGCCGAGCCCTTCGACCAGACCGATCTGGACGCCTACACGCTCGCCGCCCTCCGGCTGCAGCGGCACGCGGTGTCGGATGTGCGCGCAGGCATCGAGCTGGCGCTCGCCGATCGATCGGCCGGTGTTCGGGAGTCGGCGGTCGCCAACGTGTTCGTCCTGCTCCGGGTGCTCTTCGATGTGCCGGAGACCATTGCCCAGACGAGTCTGCGCAACGCATCGCCCTACGCGGTCTGGGTCGACCGGCCGGCATCGAGCGTGTATCCGCTGCGCTGGCCGGTCACCGTCGATGCCCGCAACGTCGTGACCGGCATCGCGAGCTTCATGGCCACGCGCGGTGGCGGGCCGTACCCCGCCCTGGATGACCTCGACGGGTTCGCGGCCACCTATGGCTTCCGCGACCTCCCGGCCTGCGCGGGGCGGTGTGGAGACCGGGACGCTGGAGAGGCCTGCCAGTGCGACGACGCGTGCCTGGCCGCCGGCGACTGCTGCCTGGACTACGACGACGTCTGCGGTGGGCCTGACGAAGCGGCCGACTAGCCCGGCTGCGCCCGGGCCAGGCGGGCCTCGCGGGCGCGCCGCGCTACGTCGAGCAGCGGGCGGTCGCGCCGCCAGCGGGCCTGGGTGTCGGCGTCCAGGTTCGCCCAGGGCACGCCCTCGAGGCCGGCGCGGCCGGCGCGCAGGGCGGCGTCGAGGGCCAGGTGGGTGGCGGGGGCCTTCGGGTCGGCGGCGGCCAGGGCGAGCAGGGTGGGCACCAGCGCCAGCAGGGGAGCGGGGTCGCCGCCGCCACGGCGGGTGAGCGCGATGGCGTGGCCGACCAGCGCCGCGTGGACGTAGAGGTCTTCGATCGTCCTGAAAGGCTTGAGGAAATCGGCGTAGCCATCCCCCGGCAGGGCCTCCACCGGGGCGCCGTCGAAGGCGACGGTGGCGTGGGGGATCTCGGGCACGAACGGCGTCGCCGGCCCCGGCGCGAGGCGCACCCCCGGGGTGTCGGGCCCCAGGCGGGCCACCACCAGCTCGGGGCGGCCGTCCACCTCGCCGCGCTCCGTCCGCGCCACGACGAAGAGGCGCGGGGCCTGGGCGCCCAGCGTCACGAACGTCTTGTGGCCATCGAGCCGCCAGCCCTCCCGCTCCCGGGTCAAGGTGGCCTGGATGGCCCGCGGGTGGCCGCCCCCCGCCTCCGTGGCGCAGAGGGCCCCCGGCTCGCCGAAGAGCGCGCGGGTCGCGGCCAGGTAGCCGGCGACGAAGGCGTAGCCCAGGCGGTCCGCGGCGAAGCCCTCGGTGAGGGCGTCGGCCACGTCCCGCGCCTGGACGCGGCCGAGCCAGGCCCCGAGATCCGGCACGGCGGCGGGGGTGGGGTCCGCGTCGCGGAGGTGGGCGATCAAAGTGTCCATGGCGCCAGTCTACAAACCATTGCGTCCGCGGCGCCCCCTTCGGATGCTGCGGCATGCGCACTCTCCTCGTCGTCGCCGCCCTGGCCGCCCTCGCCGGCTGCTCGTCCTCCGTCCGCAGCGTCCGCGCGCTGCGCCAGCACGGGCGCGAGCCCGCGAAGGCCGAGGCCGTCGTGGCCCGCGTGGAGGACTTCCGCGCGGCCGTGTCCCTCATCGACCGCCTGCTCGATGGCCCCATGCCGGGCGACCCCGGCGAGCTGGCCCGCCGCCTCTCCCTGGGCGACGCCGAGGCCGAGAAGCTGCTGCAAGCCATTGAAAAGAAGGGGCTTTATCGCGACGGCAGCCTGCGCGTGCCCGTGGCCACCCTGTACCGCCAGCACGCCGAGGCGGTGATCGCCGACGGGGGCAAGGGGACGTCGCTGCTGGAGGCCGTGGAGGCCCGGTTCGCCCCCGGCTCGGGGCTGGCGGCTCGCTGGCGCGACCTGCGCGGCGCCCGGCAGGCGCTGGCCCAGGTGCGCAAGGCCCAGGCCGATCTGGTGGAGCAGCGCGACCGCCTCAACCCCAAGGACCAGGCCGGCCGCGACCGCCTGACGCAGCAGATCCAGGAGCTGGCCGGCCGCGCCGAGGGCCTGCAGGAGAAGGCCGAGGCGGCCCTGGCCGCCGTCGACACCGCCTTCCAGGCCCTGAAGTTCGACCTGCGCGACCCCGAGGCCAAGGCGCTGCTGGGTGACCTGGTGGCGGTGCTCGGCTACGGCGCCCGCATGGCGGCCGAGGCGGCGGCGGTGGTGCCCGTGGTGCTCAGCCAGGCCTACGGCGCCCTGCGCAACGCCACGGTCAACCCGCGGGGCGCGGCCGTGGCGGCGGGCACGCTGCTCGGCCTCGTCCTGGAGCTGCGCGCCCTCGACGGCGACCTGGCCCTGGTGGCCGAGGGCCTGTACGCCCTGGCCGAGCGCGCGGCCGACGCGGCGGGCGTCGCCCTCGATGAAACCGCTGGATTTCTCTACGAAAACTCGGCGTCCGACCTGATCGGCGGCTTCGCCCTCGACAGCTTCTACTTCGACTTGCGGGCGGGCGGCGAGGTGCTCTTCTTCCACAACGCCCAGCGCGATGGCGGCGAGCCCGAGGGGGACGCCAAGGTCACCTACGACCTCACCGGCCAGAAGTTCCGCCTCACCTACGACGTGGAGCCCATCGTCTTCGCGGCGGCCTCGCTGAACCTGGGCCTGGATCTGCTGCGCATCCCCGGCTTCATCCAGCTCGACTTCGGCTACAAGACCGACCGCGTCTACAAGAGCGGCGGCACCATCGAGCGCAGCGACGACGCCCTCTCGGCCCTGGGCGCGACGGGGGCCGCCTCCGACGTGCTGGCCCTGGGCCTGGCCGTGCTCGGCGTGCGGGCCGCCGTCGAGCGGGCCACCTTCAACGCCGGCACCGTGAACCTGGAGGACGTCCAGACCGATCGCGTCGTGGCCCGCGCCCCCTTCGAGCTGAAGCGCCAGAAGGTCGACCTGAGCTACGACCTGCTCTGGGTCATCGACAGCGCCAACCTGCGCAGCCTGCTCGACGCCCTGGACCTGGGCTTCCGCTACACCACCTACACCGTGCCGCGCATCGTCTACGAGTTCGAAGACACCAACGGCGATCCCGAGGTGGACAACTACGTCCTCATCTCGGAGAGCGACCCGCAGAACGTGGAAAGCAAGTTCTACCAGCTCGGCATCCTGGCCCGCGGGGCCGCCCGCACCTCGTCGGGCTTCAGCTTCCCCATGGCCCTCGGCTTCTACCTGGGCGGCGGCCCGGCCGACTTCGACATCGGCGACGCCGACGCCGACCGCCAGGGCGACACCCTGCTCGACCTGGTCATCCCCGCCCGCCTGGGCCTCGCCTACAGCTTCGCCGAGCCCCGCGACCGCCTGCACTTCGACTTCGAGCTGGTCTACGACGCCGAGCTCATCTACGCGTTCTCGCCCGACGGCGTGAGCCAGGACGAGAACAGCGACCTGGGCCAGAAGGTGGTCGACTTCGGCGGCTTCGACGTCTTCCACGGCCCCTCCGGCCGCCTGCGGGTGACGTGGTAGCCGCCCTCGCCCTGCTGGCGGGCCTGCTCACGCCCGACCTGCCCGCGGTGGACCTGGACGGCGATGGCCAGCCCGAGGCCGTGTCCATCGACCTCGGCGACGTCCAGGACGGCTGCGCTCGCGCCGCCGAGCTGGTGATCGGCCCCCACCGCCTGCGCCTCACCCAGGGCGACGGCGTCTGGCTCGGCGACGCCGCCCCCACCCCCGCGCTCGTGCCCGTCGAGGTCGTCGACCTGACCCCGAAGACCCCGGACCGCGTCCTGCTCATCCAGGGCTTTCCCCTTTGCGATCGCGACTATGCGAGCTGGATCGACCTGCGCTACGGCCAGCGCCCCGCCCTGATCGTGGCCCTGCCCCCCGGCCAGCCCCCCCAGGTCATCTGGCAGGCCACCCTGCAAGGCAAGCCCCTCAAGATCCGCCGCGACGGCCGCTTCGACGTGGTGACGTACACCTGCGACCGCCCCGCCGTCCGCCGGGGCGACTGGGACGACGACGCCTCCGTCGTCGTGAAGTGGGGCCGCGAGCGCCAGGTCACCCGCCGCTACCGCCTCACCCCGGAGGGCCTGAAGAGCACGGTGGTCAAAGAGCGCGTCGTCCGCTCCGGCTGCGGCGGCACCCGGGGGTGACCCCGCCGTGTGAGGGCCATCACACCCAGAGCAGGTGCTTCGCGACCTGGGAGCCGTCGCGCACGCGCAGGGCGGGGGCGGTCTCGTCGGGGCGGCCGCTGACGTTGGCGGCGGCGACGCGGTGGGCGTCGTGGGGGGTGAGGCCGTCGAAGAGGCCCTGGTAGAGGCTGCGGCTGTACTGCAGGGCGGTGGTGTCGGAGACGGCGCGGGTCATGCCGACGACGGCGACGTCGAGGCGGTCGACGATGGCCTGGCTCAACACATCCGAGTAGCAGGCGTTCAGGATGACCAGCCGCAGGGAGCTGCCGACGACCTCCAGGATGTCGGCGAGGGCCGCGGCGGCGACGGAGCGGGGCTCGCCGTCCTCACCACGCAGCAAGAGGTCGCCCTGCTTGCCGCCGTGGCCGCTGAAGTGCAGGACCTGGGGCTTGAGGCGCAGCAGCCGGGGGGCGAGCTGGCTGAGCTTGATGTCGGGCCAGGCGGCCAGGCGGAAGCGGTGGCGCTCCAGGGTGGCCTCGGTGATGGCCTGGATCTCGTTCTGCTCGCGGTCGAGGTTGAGCAGCTTCTCCCGGTCGGGGTTGGCGCTCAGGAAGAGGACGTCGACGTGGCCGCCGTCGCCCGGCACGGCGATGCCCGCAGCCGGCGTGGCCGGCGGGGGCTCGGCGAGGCCCTGGGCGGCCAGCAGCTCGGCCAGGCCCGCGGTGGACTGGCCGGTCTTCTCGGCCCACGCCACGACGTTGGCGAGCCAGATGCGGAAGGGCGCCTTGCCATCGGCCAGGGGTCCCTGGCGGCTCAGGCTCTGCACATCCGACCAGAGCTGGTCGAGCTGCCGGCTGAACACCGGGAGGCTGGCCTGGTAGCCGGTGTGGATGCCCCCCAGCAGCAGCGGCCGCAGGGTCTGGTACTGGAGCGTGAGGCCGACGGTGTCGGCCCAGGTGGTGACGATCGAGACGGGGTTCATGGTGCCTCCTGCCGGGCGAAATCTTCATGAAAACAATGGGTTGCTGCTCGCTTGCCATGAGCGTGCAACCGCGTGAAGCCGGCGCCGGCCCACCGCTGGCGGATGCTCTCGCTCGTCGCTCTCCGACGGGTCGGGAGAGCGGCGACGGGCGCAGGGCATGGAAGGGGCGCCCCCGGCCGGGCAGGGCCGGGGGCGGGTTTCTTGTCGCCCCGCGCACCCCTCCCTATCCTGGCGGCTCGCCTGCGGGCGGCTGCCGGAGGGGCGAAATGGCCCGGCTCGACCACCCCGACAACGGCCGCTCCTGGCCGCTCCTCGATCTCACCGCCATCGGTCGACACACGACCCAGTGGATCGCGCTGCCGAACCCCCAGGTCTCGACGCAACACGCCCACATCACCTGGCGCGCGGGGCGCTGGCTGCTGACCGACAGCGGCAGCACCAACGGCACTCGCCTCGATGGCGTGCCCGTCGGGGTCGTGCCCGTCGAGCTGCACGTCGGCCAGGTCATCCAGCTCGGCGGGCCGACGGGGGAGGCGCTGCGGGTGGGGCGGGTGGATCCGCCCGAGCCCATCGGCCGGCGGGACGACGGCGCCCTCTGGCCGGGCGAGGATGGCGTGCTCGTGCTCGGGGAGGGGCCCGACGCCCTGACCGTGGCCGAGGGGCGCGACGGTCGGTGGGAGGTGGAGGGCCAGCCCGCGCCGGCGGATGGCCGCGTCGTCTCGGCGGGGCGGACGTGGCGGCTCTTCCTGCCCGAGGCGGTGGAGACGACGGCCGAGGCGCCCGCCCCGGGCTCGGCGCTGATCATCCGCTGCAGCGCTGATCAGGAAGACTTTTCCCTGGCCGTCCGCGCGCCGGACGGGGCCGAGCGGGTCTTCGGCGCGCGGACGTACGCCTTCATGCTCTACCTGCTGGCCCACCGCTTCCGCGACGACCGCGCCGCTGGCATCGCGGAGGCCGAGGCGGGCTGGGTGGACGTGGAGGGCCTGCTGACCGAGATCGCCCAGGCGGGGGAGCGCGACCTGGATCGGCCCGGGCTCAACCTGCACGTCTTGCGGTTTCGGCGGCTGATGCGCAGCGCCAGCCTCGATCCCGAGGAGGGGCCGCGCGTCGAGCGCCGGGGCCAGCTGCGCATCCGGCTGGTGGGGCCGGTGAGCCTGGAGCCCATGGGCTGAGGGCTCAGCCACCGTCCACCGATCGCGCCAGGCGGAAGCCCAGGGAGCCGAGTCGCTCGGTGGGCAACCCGCCGAAGCGCGCCGCCCCGCGGCAGTGGGGAGCCTCGACGCTGAAGGCGCCGCCGCGGACGTTGCGCCGCGGGCCGGAGCCCGGCGCGATGATCACGCGGACGCCGGGGCTCGAGCGCTCGTAGGCGTCCAGGCACCAGTCCCGCACGTTGCCGGCCAGGCCGCGCACGCCGTAGATGCTCTCGTCGGCGGGGAACTGGTCGATGGGCGTCCGCACCGGCGGGCCGGCGTGGGCCTTGAGCATGTTGGCGTAGGTGGGCTCCTCGTAGTCGCCCCAGGGGAAGTGGCTGCCGTCCACGCCGCGGGCGGCCTTCTCCCACTCGAAGGCGTGGGGCAGGCGCCAGGGCAGGCCCGTCCGCTCGGCCCACCAGGCCGCGTAGGCCAGGGCGCTGGGGTGGTCGACCAGGGTCACGGGCACGTCGGGCCGGAAGCGCGCGTCGTCGGGCAGGGTGAAGCGGCCGCCCACCTCCGGGAACGCCGAGGGCGGGTGCTCTTGCCCCGAGGCGCCGCGGCCCTCGTGCGGCGCGAAGCGGCGAGCGCTCTCCAGGTCGCCGACGGTGGCGAGGGCGTTGAGGAAGTCCAGGTACGCGCCGCACGTGACGGGGAACCGGGCCATCACGAAGCCGTCGGCCCAGCGCCGGGTGGCCGGCAGGCTGTCGGGGGCCAGCGGGTCGCCGCCGCTCAGGAACCAGCCCGCGGGGATGTAGCAGTCGTCCCCGGCGTCGGCCGGCCGCAACCGGATGGGGGTGGTGGCGTGGCCGCCGGGGGGGACGCCATCCCAGTGACCGCCGCGGGGGAGGGCGATCGGGTAGCGCGTGACGCTGCCCGCGGCGTCGAGCAGGTGCACCAGGTAGCTGCCCCGCCGCAGGGCGACCTCGTACAACGGCGTCGGCCGCAGCTCCCGGCCCTCGGGGGCCCGGCGGCGGCGGCGGTCGCGCAGCTCCAGCGCGTGCAGGACGACGCGAGCGCCGGAGGGCTCCGTGGCCAGGCTGAGGCGGCCCCAGCCCTCGAGCCACGCCTGGTGCTCCCCCTGATCGTGGCGGCGGACGCGCTGCGCCAGGGCCTCGGCCTCCTCCGGCCGGTGGTGGGCCTCCGCGTCCTCGGCCAGGTGGCGGTAGAGCGCGGCCAGGGCCCGGTTGGCCTGCGGGTGGTGGCGGTCGCGGTGGATGGCGGTGTGCAGCCGCTGCTCCAGGTCGAGGGCCTGCTGGTCGGCGAGGCGGGCGAGGCGGGCGGCCTCGTCCTCCAGGGCCCAGGCCGGGCGCTTCTGCTCCACGGGCGCGTGGGGCTCGACGCCCTGCCAGGCGGCGGCGGCCTGGGCGAGGGCCTGGTCGCGGTGGGCCCGCAGGCTCAGGAAAGAGGCGCGGATTTCTTCGGCTTTCTGGACGATCTCGTCGGCGGTGGCCCGCTCGGCCGCCACCCGCAGCCACTCGGCGAGCTGGCCGGCCAGGGCGTCGCCATGGGGGTGGCGATCGGCGGCGTCGCGCGCCATGGCGCGGTCGACGATGGCCAGCAGGTCGCGCTCGTCGCGATCCACCGTGTCGACGAGCTGGTGGAGCGGCGGCGGGGACTGGAACCGGAGCTGGTGCAGGACGTCCTGGGGCGGGCAGGTGTAGGGCAGGCGACCCGCGAGGAGGCCATAGAGGATGACCCCCACCGCGTAGACGTCGGCCGCGGGCCCCAGCGGCCGGCCCGGGATGACGCGCTCGGGCGCCATGTAGTGGGGGGTGCCGAGCACGACGTCGGTGAGGGTCACGGCCCGGCCGGTCTCGGGCTGGAGGGTGACGCCCGTGAGGTCGGGGACGCGGTCGCCGACCGGGATCGCCGCCCCCCAGTCGAGGACCTGCACGTCCTTGCCGCCCTCGACCATCATGTTGGCCGGCTTCAGATCGCCGTGCAGGATGCCCTCCTGGTGGGCGTAGCCGAGCGTCCGGCAGGCGGCCTCCAGCACCTCGACGATGGGGCGCAGGCGGTCCGCGGGGCGGCCGCCGGCGGGCGTGGGCAGCCCGGCCAGCCAGCGATCGAGGCGCTGGCCGCGCACCGCCCGCATCGCGAACCAGCGGCGGCCATCGGGCAGGCTGCCCGAGTCGTGGACCGCGACGATGCCCCGGTGCTGCAGCCGCGCCGTCAGCCGGATCTCGCGCTCGGCGCGGGCCTCGTAGACCGCGTCGGCGCGCAACCCGCTGGCATGAAACAGGATTTTGATGGCGACGTCGCGGCCGAGGCGCTCGTCGCGGGCGGCGAACACGTCGCCCTGGCCCCCGCCGTCGATGCGCTCTCGGAGGGTGTACCGGGTCGGCAGGCCGCCCGTCGGGGCGGGGGCCGGGTCGGCCGCCGGCACCGTGGCCGGCGGCGTGGACGGTTCGTCAGACATCGCTCCCCTTGACGCCCGTGATGCTCAGGCTGGTGAGCTCAGAGAACGTCAGCGTGGTGCTCGTGTCGAGATCGATGTAGGCGGCGGTCTCGTCGGAGGTGACCACCCACTCGAAGTCGCTGCCGTTCCACACGACATAGAGGAAGTGGTCCTCCGTCGTGCGCAGCTCCGGCACCTCGGCCTTCCAGGCGCGGCCCGTCGACCAGCTGTGGCTGCCGATGCTGGCCACGAACTCCTCCAGGGCGGTGCTGTGCCAGCTCGAGAGGGTGGTGCTGCCGAGGGTGTACTGCTTCGCCGCCGCGGCGCTCGTGGGCGTCGAGCGGGTGATCTTGTCGAGGGTGAAGCTGGAGGCCCAGGTGCTCGGGTGGGCGCCGAGCCAGTAGTCCGTGTCGGCCGAGAGGCCGGAGAGGGTGCTGGTGCCGACGGGGACGAGGGCCGCCTTGAGGGTCGATCCTTCGAAGAGGCGATAGACGATCTTGCCGTCTTCGCCCGGCCAGAGTTCACGCCAGGTCGTCATGGGGTTCTCCTGTGTGGGGGCCGGCTCGCCCGACCGTCTGGGCAGGACGGTAGCGGCGGGCGCCGCCGGACACGGTTGCACGTGGTTGCATGGTGGCGGCCTCGGCTGGGGCGCCCGTACACTCGCGGGGCCGACCGGGGGAGGGAGCGTGGCGCGACGAGCGGGGGTGGTCCTCTGGGCCGTGTGGGCGCTGGTCGCATGTGACGACGAGGGTGGGGCCGTGGTCGACGCGGGGCCGCCCGACGCGGCGGCGGTCGACGTCGGCGCGCCGGATGCCGCGGGCGCAGACGCGGTCGTCGCGGACGCGGCGGCGCCTCCCGACGCCGCGCCCCCGGACGCGGCCGGCCTGGACGCGGCGCCGCCGGACGCCGCGCCGCTCGACGCCGCACCCCCGGACGCCATGGCCCCCGACGCCGCTCCGCCGGATCCGCCATGCGTGGACGGCGCCTGCCCCGACGGCCTGCGCTGCGTCGCCGACGCCTGCGTGCCGGTCTGCCTCCCCGACGGGTTCGAGCCCAACGAGGGGCCCCTGGCCGCGACGCCCATCGCCGTCGGCGAGGCCGTGGACGGCAGCCTGTGCGCGGGCGACGCCGACTGGCTGGCCTTCGAGGTGGGCGCCGGGCCCGTCGTCGTCGACGTGGCCTTCCGGCACGCCCGGGGCGACCTGGATGTGCAGGTCTTCGACGCCCGCGGCCGCCTCGTCGGCGACGCGGACTCGGTGACGGACGACGAGCGGGTGGAGCTCGAGGCCCCGGCCCCGGGCCGCTACTTCCTGCGCATCTACGGCTACGAGCAGGCCGAGAACACCTGGCGCGTCCGCGTCGACGCGGCGCCCGGCGTCGCGCCCGCCTGCCCGCCCGACGCCGACGAGGAGAACGACGGCCCCGAGGCCGCCGCGCCCCGGGCGCCCGGCCGGTACGAGGGCGCCACGACCTGCGACGAGGACTGGTACCGGCTCGAGGCCTGCCCCGGCCGGCGCGTGACGGCCTGGGCCCGCTTCGACCACCGCTTCGGCGACATCGACGTCGAGCTGTACGACGACCGCGGCATCCGCCAGGTGCGCTCGGCCTCCACCACCGATGACGAGGGCGTGGCCTTCCGCGCCGGCCGCGACGCGCCGCTCTTCCTGCGGGTCTTCGGCTACGGCGGGGCCATCAACGGCTACGACCTGGAGATCAGCCACGAGGGCGAGTGCGAGGTCTGCGGCGACGGCGTCGTGGGCTTCCCCGAGGCCTGCGATGGGGACGACCTGGCGGGGGAGGACTGCCGGAGCCTGGGCTTCGACGCGGGCGCGCTGGCCTGCGGCGCCGACTGCCGGCGGGACGCCTCGGGCTGCCGCTACAGCCGGTGCGGAGACGGCGTGGTGGAGGGCGACGAGGCCTGCGACGGGGCGGGCGACGCCACCTGCGCTGGCCTCGGGATGGCCGGCGGCGCGCTGGGCTGTACGGCGGATTGTGTTTGGGATTCGAGCGGTTGCGAGGGCGGTCAGGCCCTGTCCGGCGTCGTCACCTACGAGCGGCCGCGCCCGGTCTGCAACCCGTTCGTCGAGGGGGATCCCTGCGCCGAGGACGACTGTTGCCTGCGGCCGGGGGACGCCGAGGTGCACCCGGTGCGCGGCGCGCGGGTGGAGATCCGGGCGGCGGACGGCGAGGCCGTGCTGGCCACCACCTTCACCGACGACGAGGGGCGCTACGCCGCGCGCTGGGCCGGGGAGGCCCAGGTCCGGGTGGCCGTCTGGGCCGAGACGGCGCGCCCGCGGGCCCGGGTGGTCGACAACACCGACGGCGCGAGCTTGTACGGCGTGCTCTCGCCGTTCCCGCCGGAGCCGCCGCTGGACGCCGCGGTGGCCGGCACCCACGACGTGCACCTGAGCGCGGGCTGGGGCCCCAACGGCTTCGACGGCCCCCGCCCCGCCTCGCCGTTCGCGCTCCTCGACACCGTCCGCACCGCCAGCGAGGCCGTCCTGGCCGCCCGCCCGGCCCTGCCGCTCGTGCCCCTGACCCTCAACTGGAGCGTCCTGAACGACCGCTGCACGGGCGACGACGCCGCCGGCTGCATCGGCACCTCGCACTGGGATGGCCAGCTCTGGATTCTGGGCAAGGCCGACGTCGACACCGACGAGTTCGACGCGCATGTGGTGGCGCACGAGTGGACGCACGCCTTCGAGGCCACCGTCGGTCGGGCCGACAGCATCGGCGGCAGCCACAGCAGCGGCCAGCTCAAGGATCCGCGCCTCGCCTTCGGGGAGGGCCTCGCGAGCGGCGTCGCGGCCATGGTCCTCGCGCCCGACCCCGTCTACATCGACACCACGGGCGTCGGCGCGAGCCGCGGCTTCTTCCAGGACATGCAGGACAACGGCCGCGACCGGAACCCGGGCTGGTTCTCCGAGGCCACCGTGCGCACGCTGCTGTTCGACCTGTTCGACGACGACGACGAGCCGGGCGACGGCGTGGCGCTGGGCCTCGGGGGCGTGCTCGACGCGCTGCTGAGCCCGGAACAGCTCGAAACCCCTGCGTTCTCCACCCTGTTCTCGCTCGTCAACGCGGCGAAGGCCCAGGGCGATGGGGCGGCCATCGACGCGCTGGTCACGACCCTCCTGGCCGCGCCGCCGTGCGAGGTGGGGGAGGGGCTCTGCGGCCTCGATCCCGTGCAGGACGCCTGGGGCACCGGCGAGACCCACGGGGGTGGCCTGCCGCTGCCGGTCTACACCCCGCTGGACGTGGACGCCCCCGTCGACGTCCCGCTGCGCCATGGGGGCGAGCCCGACACCGGCCCGACCAACTGGCTGAGCAGCAGCCGCTTCCTGCGCTTCGACGCCGGCGCGACCCCCCGGCGCGTCCGCGCGGACTGCCCGGCCGACCGCGACGTCGACCTCTTCGTCTACCGCCAGGGCCGCGGCGTCGGCGTCCGCCAGCGCGACTTTCATCGGGCCGAGCCCGGCGACCAGTGGATCGACGTGCCCGCCGAGCCCGGCCCGCCCCTCGTCGTGGTGCTGCGCGCCGACAACGACGACGCCCAGCCCTTCACCTGCCGCGTGACCCTGGAGGCCCTGCCATGAGGATGGCCCTGCTGCTCCTGCTCTGGGCCGGCGCCGGGCTCGCGGCCCCCGCCGAGAAGGCCGATCCCCGCCTGCCCATCGACGCGGCGCGCGAGGGCGACGCCGTCGTCTTCACCGTGCGCCTCGCGCCCGGGGCCACCGACCTGCACGTCGAGGTCTACGGCACCGACGGCCTGGCCGTGGCCGTCACCCCCATCGACGTCACCAGCGTCCGCGCCACCTTCAGCGCCCCGCCCCCGGGCGCCAGCGTCGTCGCCCGCGCCACCGCCCGCTTCCCCGACGGCCCCGCCGAGGGCCTCATGAGCGTCCGGGTGGGGCCGAAGCCCGCCCCGACCGGCCGCACCACCACGGTAGGCGGCCGGCGGGGGCGGCTGCGCCCGCCGGGCGGGTGATTCCTCAACGGTTTCAGAGGCTTCCATCATCATCGCCCGCGCCGTCGAGGTAGAGGTCCGGGTCGACGATGATGTGCCCGGTCGGCTCTTCGTCCTCGCCCGACAGGCGGCCGCAGCGGTCCAGGCGGGCCTGGAAGACGGGCTCCTGGCGCGTCAGGACGAGCTCGACGCGGCGGTTGCGGGCCAGGTCTTCGGGGGATCGGCCGGCGCGCACCGGGCGCCGGCTGCCGAACCCCTCCGTGACCACGCGGTCGGGCGGGATGCCCTGAGCGACGACCGTCGCGGCCACCCGCTCGGCGCGGCGGCGCGCCAGATCGTCGTTGTAGGCGTCGCCGCCGCGGTGGTCGGCGTGGCCCTCGACGCGCAGGGACAGGGCCTCGTCGGCCGCCATCCGGCGGGCCAGGTCGATGAGGAAGGGGCGCATCCGGGGGTCGAAGTCGTCGCGATCCGTGTCGAAGTAGACGGCGCTGGAGGGGATGTCGCGGGAGACGACGCGGTCGAGGCGGTGCAGCGCGCCTTCGCGCCCGAGGTAGAGCTGGCCGCCCACGGTGGCGAGCGCGCCCGTCTCGTCGGCGCCGCGGCCGACGCTCGCCCACGTCCGCCCGAGATCCGGGGAGCAGCGGGCCGCCGCCGGCGTCGAGGCGCAGAGGGTCGGGCGGTCGGCGGGCAGCCAGACGAACGCGGGGGTGCCCGGCTTGCCCGGCGTGGCCTCCTGGACGGGCCGCCAGCGCGCCCCGCCGTCGAGGCTCCGCCAGAGGGCGCCGTCCGCGGTGCCGAGGAGCAGCGTGCCCGTCCGCCCGGGGACGCTGAAGGCCTGGGCTCGCCCCGCCAGCGCCGTGGGCGGGAGCCCCTGGGACGGCGCGTCGGCCCACGTCCGCCCGCCGTCCCGGCTGCAGCGCCGCCGGTCCGGCGCCGTGAGGACGCAGGCGTCGGCGCCGGCGGCGTAGAGGAACGCGGCCGCCGCCGCGCCTGGGAGGGTGTCCACCCGGGCCAGCGCGTCGGCCCCGGCGGCCTGGTGGTGCAGGGCCAGCTCGCCGTCCGGGGTGCGGCCGATCAGCCAGCGGCCGCCAGCGTCGTCGAGGGCCACGTCCTCCAGGCTGGCCAGCTCGGTGTCGAGCGCGTCGACGTCGCCCTCGCGGTCGACGCGCAGCAGGGAGGTCGCCGTCCGCACGAGGACGTCGGGGTGGGCGTCCGTCCCGCCGACGGCCTGGAGCAGGGGGCCCTCGTCCAGGTCCACCGCCTGCCAGCGGCCTCCGCAGTCCGCCGTCTGGTGGACGCCGTCGGCGAGGACGAGCGTGAGGGCGGGGCAGCCCGCCGGGGCACCGGCGCGGGGCAGGAGCGCGACGACGGCGGGGCCGGGCAGGACCGCCTGGGCGCTCCAGCTGTGCTGGTAGCCCGCGACGACGAGGGGGGCGGCGGCCCGGGCGGCGGCGTCGGCCGGGCGGAAGCGCAGGACGTACTGCTTGGAGAGCTGGTCGGCGATGTCGACGAGGGCGCGGACGTAGGGCGCCGGATCCTCGCCGTCCTGGGGGACCTCGAGGACGCGGCCCTGGGCCATGCGGGCGACGCCGTGGTGGCCCAGGATGGCGCGCCCGGCGGTCTGGTCCACGGCGGGCACCAGGAAGAAGGGGCGCACCCGGGCGCTCGCCAGGCGCGCGGCCAGCCGCTCGGCCGTGTCGGAGTCATCCGCCACGGGCTCCACGCAGGCCGCGAGGCCCAGCGCGAGGGCGTCCCAGTCGACGGCGCTGGCGCAGAGGGCGGCGTTCAGGCGACGCGTGCAGCGGTTCATCGCCTTGCGCTGGGCCGGGCCGATGAGGCCATAGCACCGGGCGAAGCACGCCACGTTCTTGCAGCGCGTGATGCACTCGCCCGCCCGCTGCAGGCGGCCGCAGGCGGCCCCCGACGACACCCCGAGCGCCTTCTGGCCGCCGCGGTTGGCCTGCAGGTCCTCGTCGGTCAGCAGGATGGCGACCCGCTCGCCGGGGGCGCGCTTCAGCAGGTCGGCGCTGGCCACGAGGGCGAGCGTCGAGTCCTCCCCCATGCCGCCCCCGCCCACCGCCGGCAGCGTCCGCATCCAGCCCTGGAAGGTGGCGACGCGGCCGGTGGGGGCGTCGCGGCGGGCCACCTGCTCGGCGAACGTCACCAGCCCCAGCCGGGCCTGCCGCCCGCGAAACTGGAAGATCTCGGCGAAGAACATGACCGCCTGCCGGACGGCCTCGTGCTCGGCGGCCATGCTGCCCGACAGGTCGATGGCGAAGACCACGTCGAGGGGGCGCTCCTCCTCCAGGCCCTTGAAGTCCGTGATCTCTTGAGGGAATCCGGCGGCGTGCACCTCGAACGCCTCGCGGGTGAGGCCGCTGACGCGGCTGCCCTCGCAGTCCACCACGTCGACGGCCAGCTCGATCTCCCCCGAGGGCAGCGTCCGCGACCAGGCGACGTCGGCGCGGGGCCAGCCCAGCTCCGCGTCGCGCAGGTGCTGCAGGCGGAAGGCGTGGGCTTCCGCCTCATCCGCCCGGGGGTGGTCGGGGTAGATCAGCACGAAGGCGCGCCAGCGGTCCGCGTCGTCGGCCGCGCTCACCTCCTCCCAGGCGAGGGCCTGCTCGATGGCGAGCAGCGGCCGGACGGCGGGATCGTCAGGGAAGAGGACGCGGCAGAGCCGAAGCGGCCCCGATCGGCCCGACTCGATGGCGGTGCGGATGATGTCGGCCCGGAGGGGGTCGGCCACCTCGGCCAGGCCCGGCCGCCCGGCGTGCTCGGCGAAGAAGGCCGCCAGCGTCGAGTCCAGGGGGGCCTCGCCGTGCCGGATCGGCGCCAGGACGGGGTGGAGGACCAGCCGGGCGATGGCCCCCTCCGCCCGGGCCGGCCAGGGCGGATCGGGGTAGGCCACCTGGAACGCCTCGAGCGCCTCGAGGGAGGACTCCGCCTCGGCCAGCGCCACGCCCGCCTCCAGCGTCAGGGCCTCCCGCACATGCGCGGCGGCCTCCGGCCACTCGGCGTAGGCCGCCCGGAAGCCGCGCCAGCCAGGCACGGTGCCGTGCTGGTGCACCAGGGCGAACGCCGCCTCGACCTCGATGGTGCGCGAGCGGCCCTCGTACTCGGCCAGCTCGCGCCAGCCAGCGAAGCGGTCGCGGAAGGCCTGCTGGTCGCCCATGGTCGCGGCGGCGGCGCGGAAGCCGCGGGCGACCTCCCGACGCCGCGCCTCGGGGAGGTGGGGGCTGTCCGGGTAGGTGACGCGGAACTGGCGGTAGGCGGCCTCGTCATCCCGATGGGTGGCCTCATCGCGCCAGGCGGCCTCGGACTCCCGGGCCAGGGCCAGGGCGAGCACCCCGGCCAGGCCGTGGGCCCCGTCGTACCGCGCGCGGTAGCGCTGGTACTCTTCGACGCGGTCGAGGACGCTGGTGCGCGCCAGCTCGGCCTCCGCGATGACGACGGCGACGCGCTGCCGCTCGGCCGGATCCTTGCGAGGGGGGGTCTCGTCGAGCCAGGCGTTGCCTTCCTCGATGACCTCCTCGAAGTCGCCGGCCTTGAGCAGGCTGCGCAGCTGCTCCGACTTCGGGGCGCAGCCGCCGAGGAGCAGGACCAGCCCGACCAGCCCGACCAGCCCGACCCGCCCGACCCGCCCGGTCTGCCTCTTCACCACCGCGTGCCCCCCGGCCGCGCGGAACCTCGGCGACCTCGACGGAATCGCTGTTCACTGGCCTCAGCGCGCGAAACTGTGCAGAAAACGATCGAGGACGAAGCCTGGAGGGCCCATGTGGGACGAGCGCTACGCCGGCACCGAGTACGTGTACGGCACGCAACCCAATGATTTTCTTGCTGAGATGGTAGACCGGATCCCGGCGGGGCCGGTGCTCTGCCTGGCCGATGGCGAGGGGCGCAACGGGGTGTTCGTCGCCACGCGAGGGCACGCGGTGACGAGCGTCGACGCTTCGAGCGTGGGGCTGGCGAAGGCGCGGGCCCTGGCCGCCGAGCGGGGCGTAGCCCTCGAGACGGTCCAGGCGGATCTCGCCAGCTTCGACCTGGGCGAGGGCAGGTGGGCGGGGATCGTCTCGATCTTCTGCCACCTGCCGCCGGCCATCCGAGGGCCCCTGTACGCCCAGGTGGCGCGGTCCCTGATGCCGGGGGGCGTGCTCGTGCTGGAGGCGTACGGGCCGGGTCAGCTCGGGCGGGGGACGGGCGGGCCGCCGGTGGTCGAGATGATGCCCGACGCGGCGACCCTGGAGGCCGAGGTGCCGGGGCTGGCGTGGGAGCATCGGTACGAGGGCGAGCGCTCGGTCGTCGAGGGGTGGGGCCACACAGGGGACGCCTGGGTGGTGCAGCTCATCGGGCGGCGGCGCTGAAGGCCCTCAGGGCGCTGGATGAGAGGAGGACGCATGCGGTGGTGGATGATCGTGGGCCTGGCGCTGCTGGTCGGGTGCGGGGACGGTGGCGACGAGAGCGAGGTGGACGCCGCGGCGGGCGACGCGACCGTGGCGGATCAAGGCATGGTCGACGCCGGCCCGCCGGCGGGTGACGGCCTGCCTCCGGGGTGCAGCGAGGCGGATCCGGCGGCGTGCCTGTACCTGCCGGCGGCGCGGTATGAGCACCAGGTCCAGACCTTCGAGGATCTGACCTACACCGATGTGATCGGCGCGGAGCGCACGGTGCGCATCGCGGTGTATCGGCCCCAGGGGGCGCCGACGCCCATGCCCGTGGTGCTGCTCTCCCATGGGGGCTCCGGCGGCTCGGTGCGGCCGCTCAACAGCCTGGAGGACTGGGCCGCGCGCCTCGCGGCGGCGGGCTACCTGGCCGTCGGCATCGCCCATGAGGGGCGCGACGAGGCGTCCTACGCCGCGGTCTGCGCGGCCCTCAACGTCCCCGTGGTGGCCGGGTTCCAGTGCGGCATCAAGGTGCACTGGGATCGCCCGCCCGATGTGGGGCGCGTCATCGACTGGCTGGAGGCCCAGGCGGCCGGCGGGCCGCTCGACGGCCAGGTGGACCTGACCCGGATCGCGCACCTCGGCCACTCGGCGGGGGGCGGCGCCGCGACGATGGTGGCCGGCGCGACGCGCAGCTTCGTGTGCGCGCAGCCCTACGGCATGGATCAGGGGTCCCTCGTCCCGTGTGACGAGGCCGATCTGGTGTCGGCGCGGGAGCCCCGGCTGAAGGCCGTCGTGGCCATGTCGCCCCAGGGACCGGGCACCGAGGGCTTCCTGGACGCCTCGTTCGCGTCGGTCGGCGTGCCCATGCTGATGGCGACGGGGGCGGCGGACGGCGATCCGGGCGAGCCGGCCACCCGGTCCGCGATCTTCGACAACCTGCCCACCTCGGCGGATGGCCAGGGCTTCCTGCGCCTGTACCTCGACGATCCGGGGGCGAAGCACACCCTCTTCGCCGGCAGCGTGGACGCCTGCACCCCCATCGCGGGGGCGGAGCGCTGCCAGACGATGCGGTCGTGGGTCTTCTCGCTGGGGCTGGCCTTCCTCGACCGGGAGCTGCGCGGCTCCGCCGAGGCGGCGGCCTGGCTGGCCTCCGAGGCCATCGTGATCGCGGGCGGCGGGACGTCGAGCCTGTCGCGGCGGTAGGCCCGCTACCAGGCCAGCAGCTCGCCGGCCCGGCGCTGCTCGGCCACGTACCGCACGCGGTTGCTGTCCAGGCGGACGCTGGCCGGCAGGATGGGCTCCAGGGACTCCAGGTCGAAGCGCGCGTAGAGATCGCGCCGCCCCCCACGCTTGTCTTCGAGCTGGGATGGGAGGGCGGCGGCCTCGAAGTGCACCGTGCCGCCGGCGGTGATGATCCGCGACGCCAGGGTGAGGAGGGTGTCGTCGGACAGGCCGTTCGTGAAGCGCAGGCGGCCGTGCAGCCGGAACTGCAAGCCGGCGTTCTTCATCAGGAAGCTCTCCACGGGCGTGAAGCTCGCGTGCACCGACGCCACCACGATGGCGCGCGTCGGGCTGGGCTCGATGACCATGTGGGCGTCGGTGAGGGTGGCCATCAGCGCTCCGTCTCCTGCGGGCTCCTGGGTCGCGTTCGATCACCCGGGCTACCGCCGGGCGCGTGGGTCGAGGCGATCTTCGCCTCGCCCAGCAGGTAGGGGCCGAGCGGCCGGGATCTCGCGGCGCCCAGGCGTGTTTTTCGGCGCGTCGGCGCAAGTGCTTGAGTCGGTGTCCTTTTTTCGGCGATCGCCGAAATTCGTCTCCCGCCCCACGAGATCCACGCGGCCCCCGCCCTATGGCTGGGTGAGGGTGCCGACGCGACTCCCCCGGAGCAGCTCCGCGCCGGCGCGGCGGCACCCTCCACCTTCGGGCCGGACCGGCGCGCTCGGGGCCAACGGGTCGAGCCCCGAGCGCGCCGTGTCGTTACGGCAGCAGGAGTGAAAAACCGTGACTGTCGCTGCATTGACCATTCCCGCCCGATGGGCTAAGCCGAGTCATCGGGGGGAGGGCGGTCTGCATGGGGTGGTCGGCGTCCGATCAGGCCGACGCGTCGTTGATCGAGCGGGCGCTGCGGGGGGAGTCGAGGGCGCGGCGGGCGCTCGTCGAGCGCGTCGGGCCGACCATCCAGGCCCGCGTCCGGCACCTCACCGGGGGCCGACCCATCGGGGCGGAGGGCCCCGATGATCTCGTCCAGCAAGTGTTCGAGCGGCTGCTGCGCGACGACGGGCGGCTGCTGCGGGCGTGGCAGCCCGACCGGGGGAGCCTGCAGGCGTACTGCTCGGTCATCGCGCGGTCCGTGGTGTCGGAGCGGCGCCGCGTCGCCCGGCCGATGGCCGACGCGCTGCCCGACGGCGCCGATGAGGCCCCGGGCCCCGAGCAGGTCACCAGCGCCCGCGAGCGCCTGCAGCAGCTGCGCGCCTGTCTGCGCCGCTGCCTGTCGCCGGGCGCCTGGCTGGTGTTCATGGGGCTGTACGCCGACCGGCGGGAGCCGGCCGAGCTGGCCGACGGGCTGGGGCGGCCCCGCCGCTGGGTGGATGACCGCCACCGCGAGATTCGCCAGGCCGCCGCGCGCTGCGCCGAGGCTGAGCCACCGGAGGTGCCATGAGCGAGCCCGAGCCGCCGACCGACGCGGTGCTCCAGGCCGTCGCGGGTCTGGAGGGCGCCGACGCGCGCGTGTGCACCTGCGATCCGGAGTTCGACCCGGCGCGCCTGGAGGCGTGGAAGGCCGGGGCGGAGGACGAGGAGGTGGTGGCGCACCTGGGGATCTGCGCGGCGTGTCGCTCGTTCGTGGCCGCGCTGGCGCCGCTCGCGCCGGGGGTGGTGGCGCGGATCGAGGGCGCGGGGGCGCGGCCAGGGAGCCGCAAGCCGTTGTTCTGGTTCATGATTCCTGCCCTGGCCGCGGCGGCGGCGCTCGTGGTGGCGCTGTGGCCGTCGGGCGCGTCTCTGCCGGCCTATCGGGGTGAGGCGCCCAGCGGAGGGGTCCAGGTCGTCAAGGCCACCCCGCAGGCGTCGACGACGTTTGGCCCCACCAGCCGGCTGCGGTGGATCGTGCGGCCGGCGACGCGGGTAGAGCCGCCGCCGACGGCGCGGGGCGAGGTGGTGGTCGGCGGGGCGCGCGTCGCGTTGCCGCCGGCGGCAGTGCGGGTCGAGCCGGGCGGGGCGGTCGTGGTGGAGGGCCCGGCGGGGACGCTGCTGGCCGGGCCGGACGGGCCGCGCACGCTGGTGGTGATCATCACCCCGGCGGGCGGCGGGGAGAGCGTCGTCGTCGAGGCGGCGCTGACGTATGGGACGGGGGGAGAGGAATGACGCGACACAGGGCGCGATGGGGAGTGGTGGTCGTTGGCCTCGTCGCCAGCATGGGCTGCGAGCAGTGCTGCACGCCGCCCGCGGCGCCGGACGCCGGCATCGCCGACGCGGCCCGGGTGGCGGACGCCAAGCGGCCGGCGCCGGACGCCAAACGGCCGGCGCCGGACGCCGCGATCGCCCTGCGGCGCGGGGGGGGCGGGACCCCGCCCGACATCACCCACCGGCTGGTCGCGGCCGAGGATCCCGGCGAGAGCCTGGGGCGCGCCTGCGCCAGCGACCTGTTCTCGGTGGATCTGCTCGCCAGCTACGCCTGGGATCCGGGGTATCAGGTCGCCATCGAGGGGGCGCGGGATCAGCTCGCCGCGCGGCTCAACCCGGCGGCGATCGGGGCGGCCCGGACCAACCGGGCTGCCTGGTTCGGCCACCCGGCGCCCTGCGGCGAGGACCCCGTCGAGGTCAGGCTGGCCGGGGTGTTCGACGGCCAGGAGTCGGCGCTGGGCATCGAGCCGGGGCGCCACCAGATCCTGACGTTCCAGTGCCCGGGCTCGGCGCGGCGCCTGCCGGTGGTGGCCGCCGCCCAGTGCGACGTCGTCGACCAGTTCCAGGGCGCCCTGGTCCAGAGCGTCCCCCCGACGGGCATCGGCGAGGCCATCCCGGTGGGGGCGGCGTCCGAGATCAAGCGCCAGGTGATGTTCGCCCGCGACTGCGACGGCGTCCCGCAGGGCGACGCGTTCTGGTACAGCGATCCGGCCTGGCTCGGCGCGTTCCCTTCGCCCCCGACGCCCACGGCCAGCGCCATCCTCGCGGTCATCGACACGCCGCGTGACGCCAGCCGTCCCCGCCACGCCGATCGGGTGCACGCGGTCATCCAGCAGGTCCTCGGCTCGATGGCGGCCCAGATCGAGGTGGCCCACGTGCCCGCGCTCGTCTACGAGAAGGGCACGCCCAGCACCTACATCGCGCGGGAGATCGGCGCCCTCGCCGTCCAGTACCGCGCCGACGAGCGCCCCATGGTGGCCAACCTGAGCTTCGGCTGGCCCGATGAGTTCGGCCAGATCGCCGAGCTGCGGGGGTCGGTGCAGCTGTTCCGCCCGGCTGGGAACTGCCGGGTGGCCGAGGGGCCGTCCGGCGAAGCCGTCCGCAGCGCGCTCGTCCGGCTGCGCGGCCGCAAGGGTCAGGCGCTCCTCTTCGCGGCCCGGGGCAACCGCTACCAGCGGCAGTCCGTCGTCGACACGCAGGGGGCCCCGACCTGCCTCGACGTGCCGCTGGACACCGACGCCAACGGGGCCCCGCGGCCGGGCACGCCGATGGGGCTCACCCGGGGATCGGGCAGCTTCTTCCCGGCGGCCTGGGCGACCATCTTGACCTGCGTGCCCGGCGCGGCGCCCCGCCATCTGGCGATCTCCGTGGGCGTGGACACGGCGGGCGGCCCGCTGTCGGGCCCGGACACCCAGCTCGGCGCCACGCTCCTCGCGCCCGGCGCCAACCTGGGCGTCGATGACGCCGGCACCCTCGGGACGGGCACGTCGTACGCCGCCGCCGTGGCCAGCGCCGCGGCCGCTCGCCTGCTGCTGTCGACGCCGACGATGACAGCCGAGCAGTTCCTGCAGAACCACACCTGCGCCGCCGCCGACGCCACGCCCCGCCTGCGGGTGGGCGGGGGTTGCGACTTCCCGGTCCTTGCGCCCCTGTCCCCGCCGCCCGCGCCGTGCACCGACTGCCTGCAGCCGGTCGACGCGGGGGGCGTGTCCACGCTCCAGATCGCCGACGCCTTCGCGACGGGCCTCGCCACGCCGCAGCCGGACGACCCGCCCTGCCCGGTCAGCCCATGCCGCGTCGTGGTCCAGTCCGGGCTCGCGAAGTTCGACTTCACCGCGGCCATCACCGACGGCATCCACCCCGCCGCGACGTACCCCTACATCAAGGACGTGAAGCTGGTGATCATCGACGGGACGACGCGCCACGAGTACACGCTCCCGCCCCCCTCGGGCGGCTGGGCGGGGGCCACGTCCTATCCGTTCACCAACATCGCGCTGCCGAGCGCGCTGGCTGGCAACCCCGCCAAGATCAACGCGGCGCTCTACCGCTTCGAGTGCAAGCACGTGGGGACGGCCGGCGTCGTCCTGCGGTCCGATCCGGTCTCGCTCGAAACCCCGCCGTGAGGTCGGCGCTCCTCGCGCTGGGCGTCCTGGCTGCCTGCACGCCGACGCCCCCGGAGGCCCCCTTGCGGGTGGCGCTGGTGGGCTACGCCACGCGGGTGGCGCCGGCCGGACCCGCGGGCGAGGAGGTCGTCTTCGAGTCGGCCCAGCCCCCCGTGATCGACGCGGACGGCGCGGCGCGGGCGCGCTGGGAGGGCGAGGGTGGGCGCGTCGATCTGGCGCTGGCGCCCGTGCGAGGGACGCTCGTCCGGCTCGCGGGGCCCGTCCCGCCGGGGCCCGGGCGGCTCGTCGTCGAGGGGCGCGGCGGGGCCTGGACCATCACGGCCCGCTGGCGCGCGGACGGTGGGCGGACCCCCCGCCTGGCGGCGCTCTGGGACCGGCGAGGCGAGGCCCTCCCGCCGCTGCTCCGGGCGCTGGCCGAGCTGGCGCCGCCGCCCGTCGGGGAGGAGGCGGTGGCGGCGCGGGCCATGGAGGCCAGCCTGCGGGCCCGCGCGGGCGAAGCCGAGCGGGCGATCGCGCTCTTCGAGCAGGCGGCCGACGGGGCTCGCGCGCTGGGCCTGACGACGCAAGCCGTCGAGCACCTGGGGGCGGCGGCGTTCCACCAGGCCCGCCTCGACGATCTGGCCGAGGCCCAGCGGCTGGTGGCCCGGATGGATGCGCTGGCCGCGGAGACCGACGGCCGCGCGACCGTGCTGGTGGCCTTCTTCGACGGCCTCGTCCTGGGTCGCCTGGATCGGCTGAGCCGCGCGACCACCCGGCTGGAGGAGGCGGCCGCGCTGGCCACCACCCTCGGCGATGACGGTCGCGCCGCCGCGGCGCAGGAGGCCCTCGCCGGCCTGCTGGCCGATCAGGGCCGGCACGCCGAGGCGCGCGACGTCCTGGCGGCGCTGCCGCCGCCGGGCTCGCCCGTCATGGCCTGGCGCCGGCGGATCAACGTCGCGTGGCAACGCCTGCTCAGCATGCAAGCCTGCGAAACCAGACCGGATTTTCCCGAGGTCGCGGCCGCCTTCGAGGCGCTGGCCCAGGCTCCGCTGGCCCTCGGCGCCGATGAGAAGGCCAACGCCTGGGTGAACGCCGCGCTCGGCTGGTCGCTGGCGGAGCGCGTCCCGGCCGCCGAGGCCGCCCTGGCCGCCGCGCGGGCCGCTCACCCGGCGGGTGGCCGCGATCCGGCCTTCGTCGAGCACCTGGCAGCCCGACTGGAGCTCGCCGCCGGGCGCCCGGCCGAGGCGCGCGCGGCCTTCGTCCAGGCCCATGAGCGCGCGGTGGGGCGCACTGGCGCGGCGGGGGACGACGCCTGGCGAGCCCTGTACGGCCAGGGCCTCGCCGAGGCCGCCGCGGGGGATGACCGCGCCCTGGGGACCTGGCTGCGCGCCCTCGACGAGCTGGCCGCGGCCTCCACCCGGACGGGCCTGCGCCGCGGCCGCGCGGCCTGGTACGCCGACCGGCGGGCCCTGCTGGAGGTGGCGACCGAGCGCCTGCTGCGCCAGGGCGAGTGCGAGGAGGTCGTCCAGCGCATCGAGCGCCACGGGGCCCCCGTGCGCACCCGGCTGGTCCAGGAGGCCCGCCTGGACGGCCTGCCCCCGGCCGCCAGCCGGCGGTGGGCCGAGCGCGTCGCCCAGCGCGACCACGCCCGGGCCGCCCTCGCGACGCAGAGCGCGGCCTGCGAGACGGTGCCCGCCGACGAGCTGCCCGCCTGCCTCGCGACGCAGGCCCGGCAAGCCGAGCAGCTCGTGGCGGCCGAGGGGGCGCTCCTGGCCGAGCTCGACGCCGCGCCTGCCGAAGCCGCGGCGGTGCCCGTGGCCGCGGGGGAGGCCGTCCTCGTCATGGTGCCCGCGCCCTCCGCGCCCTGCGCCCCGGCCTGGAGCGGCGTGCTGCTCAGCCCGGGGGCCTGCGAGTGGCTCCCCCCGGGGGCCGACCTGCGCGCCACCCTCGCCCACCGGCCGGGCCTGCGCCACCTCGCCGTCGCGGACGGCGGCTCCCCCGACGCCCGCGGCCTGCCCGGCCACCTCGGCGGCGCCACCGTGGGCTTCATCCCCAGCGCCCGCTGGCTCGCCGAGGCCCGCCCCCCCGCCACCGGCCCCAGCCTCGTCGTGGCCGACCCGGGGGACGACCTGCCCCACTCCCGCGCCACCGGCCAGGCCCTCCCGGCCGACGTCCGCCTCCTCGGCCCGGCCGCCACCCGCGACGCCGTCCTCGCCCACCTCGATGGCGCGCGCCTCTTCCACTTCGACGGCCACGGCGACCTCGGCGCCGGCGACCCCTTCGCCGCCCACATCGCCCTCGCCGACGGCCCCCTCTCCGTCATGGACCTGCTCGCCCGCCGCCCTCGCCTGGGCACCGTCATCCTGAGCGGCTGCGACACCGGCGCCGCCGGCCCCCTCAGCCGCTTCGAGTCCCTGGGCCTCGCCGAGGCCTTCCTGCTCGCCGGCGCCGACCGCGTCATCGCCCCCGACCGCCCGGTGCCCGACGCCGAAGCCGCCCGCTTCGTGCGCCGCTTCTACGCCGCCGGCGGCGCCGACCACCCCGCGGAGGCCTTCTACGCCACGACGGCGGCCCTGGAAGCCGAGGGCGATGGAGCCGGCCGCGGCTGGCGCTTCTTCGGGCGGCGGTGAGCGGGCCCCGGATCGCGGCCGTTGAAGGATGTGGGCCGCTTCTGGTATCTGGCACGGTCCAGTGCAGGAGTGCCTCGATGAGTGGCGAGCTCGACACGACCATGACGGCGACGATGGCGGCCCTGGGGGCGCGCGGTCGCGCGGCCGCGCGCCGGCTGTCCAAGTCGACGCCGGCGCAGCGCACGGCGGCGCTGCTGCGCATGGCGGACGCGCTGGAGGCGGACACGCCGGCCATCCTGGCGGCGAACGCGCTGGATCTGGCGGCGGCGGATGAGCGGGGCATCACCGGGGCGCTGCGGGATCGGCTGGCGCTGACGCCGGCGCGGGTGGCCGCCATGGCCGCCGGGCTGCGGGAGGTGGCGGCCTGGCCGGATCCGGTGGGGCGGGTGGTCGAGCGGCGCAACCTCGCGAATGGCTTGAAGGTTTCGCGGGTGCGCATCCCCCTCGGGGTCATCGGGATCGTGTACGAGGCGCGGCCGAACGTGACGGCGGACGCGGCGGGGCTGTGCGTGCGCAGCGGCAACGCGGTGTTCCTGCGGGGTGGCAGCGAGGCGGAGCACGCCAACGCGGCCATCCTGGGGGTCCTGCGCGGGGCGCTGGAGGCCGAGGGGCTGCCGCCGGACGCGCTGATGACGCTGCCGTCGACGGATCGGGCGTGGCTCCTGCCCATGCTGCACGCCGAAGAGTTCATCGACGTGATCATCCCCCGGGGCGGGGAGGGGCTCATCCGCTTCGTGACGGCCAACAGCCGCATCCCGGTGATCAAGCACTACAAGGGCGTCTGCCACGTGTTCGTGGACGCGGCGGCGGACGCGGAGAAGGCCCAGGCCATCGTGCTCAACGCCAAGGCCCAGCGGCCGGGGGTGTGCAACGCCGCCGAGACGCTGCTGGTGCACGCCGACGCGGCCGAGCGCCTGCTGCCCATGCTGGCCGAGGCCCTGCGCGCGGCCGGGGTGGAGCTGCGCGGCTGCCCCGAGACGGTGCGCCTGGTGGGGGCGACGCCGGCCACCGAAGAGGACTGGTTCGCCGAGTACCTCGATCTCATCCTCGCGGTGCGCGTCGTCCCCGATCTGGACGCCGCCATCGCTCACATCGAGCGCTATGGCTCGGATCACACCGAGGCCATCGTGAGCGAGGATCCGGCGGCCATCCGGCGCTTCCTGGACGAGGTCCAGAGCGCGGTGGTGGTGGCCAACGCCTCGACCCGCTTCGCCGACGGGGGCCAGCTCGGCCTCGGCGCGGAGATCGGCATCAGCACGACCCGCTTGCACGCCTATGGCCCGATGGGGGCCGACGATCTGACCACCCTCAAGTACGTCATCGAGGGCGAGGGTCAGGTGAGGACCTGAATGGAATCCAAAGAGTTCGCACTGTTCATCGCGGAAGCCCTGGCCGAGAAGAAGGCCGAAGACCTGGTCATCCTGGAGGTGACGCAGGTGGTGGGCTACACCGACTTCGTGGTGGTGGCCGGGGCCCGCAACGCGCGGCAGCTCCAGGCCATGATCGGCTACGTGGAGCGCCATGTGCGCGACACCCTCGGGCGCCAGGCCTACGGCGTCGAGGGGCTGGGGGAGGGGGCCTGGGCGCTCATCGACTTCGGCGACGTCGTGGTGCACGTCTTCCGCAACGAGGAGCGGCAGTTCTACGACCTGGAGGGCCTGTGGACGGAGGCGCCCCGGGTGCCGTTCGATCCCGACGCGGTGCCCGCCGCCGCGACCTGAGCCGGTGCGGCTGCAGGTCATCGCGGTCGGCCGGCTGAAGCTCGACTACGCCCGGCTCGGGTGCGCGGAGTACGCCACCCGCCTCGGGCGCCACTTCCCGCTGGACATCCAGGAGGTCCGCGACGCCCACCGCTCGAAGGGCGGCGACGCGGCGCGCTTCCGGGCCGACGAGGCGCGGTCCCTGCTGGGGGCCGTCGCCCCCGGGGCCACCCTGGTGGCGCTCGACGAGCGGGGCCGGGAGTGGGACAGCCGCGCCTTCGCCGACTGGCTGGCCGAGCAGCGCGACGCCGGCACCGGGACGATGGCGTTCCTCATCGGCGGGCCCGACGGCCTCGATCCCGAGGTGCGGGAGCGCGCGCGGGTGGTGTGGTCGCTGGGTCGGCTGACGATGCCCCACGAGCTGGCGCGCCTGGTGCTGCTCGAGCAGCTCTACCGCGCCGCGTCCATCCTGCAGGGGTCGCCCTACCACCGCGACTGACGCCGCGGGATCAGCGCCGGGGACTCAGCCGAAGTGCTGGTCGATGGACTTGTTGATGCCCTGCTCGATCTTGCCGGAGATGGCGCGCAGGAGCAGGGGCAGCTCGAGGCTGATGGTGATGTTGCGGTCGTCGATGCGGCAGGTGCCGCTGATGCCGCGGCCGTCGACGTTGGCGCCGGTGCCGGTGGGCTGGACGCTCACGCCGTACTTGCTGGCGGCGTCCTGGCCGAGGCTCTTGAGCTTCTCCATGGCGGCCTCGCGGCTGGTGTTGTGCGGCCGCGTGACGCTGACGGTCTTGCCCATGATTTCCCTTTCAGTACGAGCTCTTGGAGGTGCCGCCCGTGACGATGGCGACGGAGGCGGAGGCGCCGATGCGGGTGGCGCCGGCGGCGATCATGGCCTCGGCGTCCGCCTTGCTGCGCACGCCGCCCGAGGCCTTCACGCCCATCTCGGCGCCGACGATGCGGCGCATGAGGGCGATGTCTTCGGCGGTGGCCCCGCCGCCCCCGAAGCCGGTGCTCGTCTTCACGAACGCGGCGCCGGCGGCCTTCGACAGGGCGCAGGCGATGACCTTCTCGTCGTGGTCGAGCTTGCTGGTCTCGAGGATGACCTTCACGCCGATGGGCTTCGCGGCCTCGACGACGGCCTGGATGTCGGCCAGGACGAGGGCGTGGTCGCCGCTCTTGAGGGCCCCGATGTTGAGCACCATGTCGATCTCGCGGGCGCCGCAGCGGATGGCCTCGCGGGTCTCGTAGGCCTTGGCCCGCGGCGTCATGGCGCCGAGGGGGAAGCCGACGACGGCGCAGACGGGGACGCCGCTGCCATCGAGGAGCTGGGCCATCAGGCGCACGTTCGCCGAGTTCACGCAGACGGTGGCGAAGCTGTACTTGCGCGCCTCCTCGGCCAGCTTCGCGAGCTGCTCGCGGGTGGCCTCGGGCAGGAGCAGGGTGTGATCGATGTAGCCCGCCAGGCCGTTCTCGACGCGGCCCGTGCCCGGGCCGGCGCCGATGCGGGCGGCGCCGCCCTCGGTCAGGGCCTTCGCGTCCTGGGGGCGGCGCACCGCGCACATGCCGCAGGCCGAGCAGCCCGTGGGATCCTCGCTGCACGGGATCTTGCGCAGCTCCTCGGGGCTGTGGGTCTCGAGGCTGGCCCCCCGGGGGGCGGCCGCCGGGACGGGGCTGCGGGTGTAGCCGGGGCCGGTGCCGCCGGCCATCAGCCGGGCGCGGACCTGCTGGGCGATGAGCTCGACGAGGGCGTCTTCGTTCATGGCGTCGGATGGTACCCCGGGTCCTCGCCTTCCGCCAGAGAGGCCGCGGCGGCGAGGACGTGCTTCTTGACGGTGCGGCGGTCGAGGCCGGTGACGCGGGCCACCTGCTCGTAGGTGCCGTGGGTCTCGTAGAGCGCCGCGCAGTAGCGATCGAGCAGCTCGACGGCCGTGAGCCCGCCCTGGGCGAGGGCCTGGGCGGCGGCGTCGGGGGCCTCGGCCACCGGCGCGGGCAGGTCGCGGCACCGGCCCGTGAGGAGGACGCGGCGGATGCACTGCTCCAGCTCGCGGACGTTGCCGGGCCAGGGGTGGGCGGGGCCCAGGTCGCGGGCGATGGCGGCCAGCACGTCGGCGGCGACCTCGGGGGAGGGCTGGCCGAGGGTGCGGCGCACGAGGGTGGCCACGAGGGCCTCCAGGTCGGCGGGGCCGTCGGCGATGCGGTCGCGCAGGGCCGGCACGGCGATGACGTCGGCGCAGAGGCGGTAGTAGAAGTCGTCGCGGAAGCGGCCCTCGGCGCGCAGCTTGTCGAGCGGCCGGTGGGTGGCGGCGATGACGCGGCCCGAGAACCGGCTGGCGGCGTGGCTGCCCACCGGGGTGAAGCTGCGCTCCTGCAGCACCCGCAACAGCTTGATCTGGATGGGGATGGAGACCTCCCCGATCTCGTCGAGGAAGATGGCCCCGTGCGGGCTGCACCGGGCGAAGACGCCGTCGTGGTGGTCCACGGCGCCCGTGAAGGCGCCCTTGCGGTGGCCGAAGAGCTCCGACTCGATGAGGCTCTCGGGGTACTGGCTCAGGTTCAGGGTGACGAAGGCCTCGGCGAAGCTCTCGGTGAAGCGCTCGCGGGTGGCGTCCCAGGGGATGTAGCCGGAGCGGCCGATGGCGGCGGCGGCGGCGCCCTTGCCGGTGCCCGTCTCGCCCAGGAGGATGGTGGAGAAGTCCTCCATCCGGTCCCAGAGCAGGCGCTCGTAGCGGCCCAGATCGCCCGTGAAGATGTTGTTCCAGAGGGACTCGCGCAGGGCCTGCACCGGCCGGCTCACGCCGGTGAGCCCCTCGGCGATGAAGTACCAGGCGCGGTGCATCTGGAAGAAGAGCGACAAGAACCGCTCGGCCCGGGCCGGGGGGATGCTGCGGGCGACGAGCCAGGCCAGCAGGCTGCGGCCGAACGTCAGGGGGACGACCGTGGCGCCGGCGCTGATCTGGGCCCGGATGTGGGCGTCGAACTCGGCGCTGAACTTGTGGAAGGCCTCGAAGAGCACCCCGTACTCATAGAGCGTGCGGTCGGATTCCTCAGCGAAGTCGGAGCCTTCCAGGCGCCGGTCGATGGCCTCCAGGCGCACGGCGAGGCGCGAGACCGCCCGGGCGAGCTGATCGGGGTCGTCGCCGCTGGTGGCGGCGAGCTCGGCGTCGAGGGTGGCGCGGGCCGCGCTGAAGGGGTTGACGAGGGCGGCCTGGTTGACCTGGGTCAGGTAGGCGCGCTCGGTGTCGGTGAGTCGGGTGGCCATGGCCCGGAGCATAGCAACGGCCGCTCCCCGGGCGTACCGCCCGGTTGACCTCGGGGGAGGGATGCGTCTTGATCCCCCCATGCACCTGCCGCCCCCCGAAGACATCCTGCCCCACCGGCCGCCCTTCCTCTTCCTCGACCGCGTGCTGAGCTGCGGGGAGGGGGAGGCCGTGGCCGAGCGCTGCTTCGGGCCCGAGGAGCCCTTCTTCGCCGGGCACTTCCCGGAGCTGCCGGTGGTCCCGGGGGTCATCCTGGTGGAGGCCCTGGCCCAGACGCTCGCCTACCTGGTGCTGCGCGACCGGCCCGGCGAGATCATCCTGCTGACCGGGGTGGACGCCTGCCGCATCCGCCGGGCCGTGCGGCCGGGCGAGATCGTGACGTTCAGCGTGCGCATCGAGCGCGTCCGCCTGGGGCTGGCCCAGGCGAGCGGCCGGGCGACGGTGGGGGAAGAGCGGGTGCTCGAGGCGAAGCTGAGCGGCTACCTGGGCCGGCCCGGGGGGGCGGCGGGTCGTTGACAGGGCGCACCTGCCGCCCGACACTGCCGCGGCTACGTTGACAGGAGGACTCGATGCGCACTCTGGCGATCGCGGCCCTGGCCCTGGCGGGGCTCTGGGGCTGTGGCGACAAGACGACGACGCCCGCCGCGGGCGAGAAGGCGGCGGCTGGCTCGGCGGCCCCCGTCTCGGCCCTGGGCACCCCGGCGAGCGGGGCGGCGGCGAAGCTGTCGCCCGACCTGGCCGGCAAGGTGGCCAACGCGGCGCAGCAGATCAAGGGGGCGAAGGCCATCGCCGGCGCCCTCGAGGACGGCAAGGCGGCCGCTGAGGCCCTGGCGGACGGCGGCGGGGAGGGCGTGAGCCCCGAGCAGCTCGAGAAGCTCCTGCTCGATCTCGCCACCTGCAAGGTGGACGACGCCGGCATCGAGCGGGACTGCGAGGCCAACAAGGCCTGGCGCGACGCCCGCAAGAACCGCGGCACGCTCATCAAGGACTGGAGCGGCCTGATGGCCGGCCTGGGCCAGAAGCACATCAAGAACGCCAGCCCGGCGGTGCGCATCCAGGCGGCCAGCCTGATGGGCTCCATCTTCGGGGCCTCGGGCGACAGCCAGAGCACCATCATCGACGCCGCCAAGGTGGAGTCGGATCCCCAGGTGCTCAAGGCGATGCTGCGGGCCGTGGCCTCGAGCATCAAGAAGAACGACGCCGTGCGGCAGCTGGCCCTGTCCCAGGCGGGCCACGCCGACGCGAAGATCCGCATGGAGGTGCTCTCGGCCCTGACCTCGTCGTGGGCCAAGGACACCGAGGGCACCCTCGAGAAGGCCATGGAGATGACGGAGAAGGACGAGAGCCCCGAGGTGCGCATCTACGCGTGCCGGCGGCTCGGCGAGCGCGCCGACGAGCGCGCCCTGCCCCTGCTCCTCAAGCTGACGGCCGATCACAAGGCCGATCCCAAGCTGTACTCGGCCTGCGTGCGCGGCCTCATCGCCATGTGGTCGGCGCCGGTGCCCCACAAGACCCCGAGCGAGAAGGCCTACCAGGCGACGCTCGCCATCCTGAAGAAGAAGCCCCGCGACGAGGCGGCCCCGCCCTGGACGGCCATCTCGGCGGTGGAGTGGGCCTCCAAGGACCGCTTCCAGCAGGCCGCCCCCTGGTACAAGAAGGGCGATCTGATCGGGGCCCTGGCCGATCTGACGGCCGATCGCCAGGCCAACTGGCTGGCCCGCACCGCGGCCCTCGACGCCATGAAGCGCCTGGGCGCCGAGAACGGCGACTTCGAGAAGCTGAAGGCCGCCTACAACGACGTGAAGGACAAGCCGGGCACCGACAAGCACGTCTTCGACAAGATCGAGAAGCTCCTCGCCGGCAAGTAGCCGGCGCCCCTCCCGAATCTCCCAGTCTTTTCGGCTGCTTGCGGGTGCCCGACCGGGCGCCCGCGGGCTACAGCGACGTGTGGAAGAGCACCGGGTACTCGACCGGGATGGCCTCGCCCTTGAACGCGGGGAAGCGCCACCGGCGGACCAGGCGCTCGAGGCAGGCGGCCAGCTCGGTGCCCTTGTACTTCTCGTCGAGGACGACGTTGCTGGTCTGGCCGGTGCGCTCGATGTTGAAGCGCAGCTTGATGCTGGCCTGGCGCATGGTGGGGTCGCGCTTGAGCTGGCGCTGGTAGCAGCCCTCGACGCCCCGCTTGTTCGTCTTGATCACCCCGGAGATGGTGCGCTGCTCGAGGGTGTCGGGCAGCTCCTCGACCTCGGCGGGGGCCTCGACCTTCTCGACGGGGGCCTCGACGCGGCCGCGATCGAGGGCGGCGAGGGCGCCGGTGGCGGCCTCCGTCTTCCAGCGCGGCCGAGGGCGGGGCGACGGGGCGCGGCGGCCAGGGGCGCGAGGCGGGCCGGGCGGCGACGGTGGGCGGCGCGGCGTCCGGCGCGGCGTCGGGCACGGCGGCGTCGACGACGGGGGCGCGGCGTCGGGCACGGCGGCGTCGACGACGGGGGGGCGCGGCGTCGGGCACGGCGGCGTCCGCGATGCGCGCCGGCACGGCGGCGGCGTCCTTCGGCGTCTCGGCGGGGCCGCGGCCCAGCAGGATGCCCGCGGCCAGGCCGCCCCCCAGGAGGAGCAGGCCGCCGAGCACGATCGGCAGCATGCTGCGCGGCGGCGGCGACCCGGGCGGCGTCGCCGCGAGCGGGGCGGCGGCCGCGTCATCGTCATCGTCGTCGTCCGCGGCCTCCTCGTCGGCCAGGGCCAGCTTCTCGTCGCCGAAGAACAGGGCGTCCAGCTCGCGGGAGCTGCGCATCACCTCGCTGCTGGCGTCGGGGGCCGCGGGCGGCTCCGGCGGGGCCGGCGGGACCGACTCGACGACGGGCGGCGGCGGCGCGGGCATGGCCGAGGGCGCGTCGGGGATGGCCACGAGCGGGGCCGTCGACGGCGCGGGCGGATCGGGCGGCAGGGCCGGCGCCAGGGCGGTGTCGTGCCCCAGGTCGCTGCCCGGATCGCTCTCCTCGTCCAGGTCGTCCGAGAGGTCGTCGGAGAGATCGTCCAGCGGCGACGGCGGCAGCGCCGGGGCCAGGGACGTGTCGTGCTCGACGGGCGCGCCGGCGGCCTGCAGGAGCGCGGCGTCGGGCGTCATGGAGACCGTGGGGCGGTCCTCCTCGACGGCCCGGCCCGTCCAGGTGCCGGTGTTGCGCTCCTCGTCATCGTCGATGGCGGTCGGTGGCGCGCTCTTGCGGCGCGGCTGCAGGGGCGCCGGCGGGGCCTGGCCGGCTCGCGCCGCGAGGGCGGGGGGCAGGGGCGGCAGGCGCGGCGGGCCCCCCACGCGCAGCAGCGGCTGCAGCGCGGGCACGTCGGAGACGGCCGTCCACTGGGCCAGCACCTCCGACCACACCATGTCGCTGGCGGCCAGCTTGCCCTGGCGCACCATGTCCCGCAGCCGCTCCTCGGGCATCGGGCCCTCGGGGTCGCCCCCGGCGCGGACGTAGAACCACTCCACCTCGGCCGCCGGCGCCGCGCTGGGCGCGGCGGACGTCCGGGGATCGCGCACCACGATCACGTTCTCGCAGATCTTGCAGCGGATCTTGAGGAGGCGGTTGTGCACCTTCTCGTCGGAGAGCGTGTACCGCGTGCCGCAGTTCTCGCAGGCGAACTTCATGCTGGAGGGGGCTCCGCGTGGCCGCTGGCCTCCGGTCCCCCCGGAGGGAGCGCGAGGCATCGCGGTAGCCTACCAGCGAGGCCGGTGAGCGGCAAACTTCCACTGCGGCTGTGCGGCGCATCCGAGTCGGTTCGGGGCGCGGGCCGCAGCGATTTCACACCGGGACGGCGCCCCTGCGTATTGGGCTGTGTCAGCGGTGTGCCCGGCCCGGGGAGGGCCAGCCGCCGCGCGGCTTGACGAGGATGCGGGGCCACGCATAGCATGCGCCGGTTTGCATTCCATGCAAGCTCTTGATTTGACGAGGGAAATGCTCCCAGATGGTGCCAATGCCGGGGGGCAGAGCGACGCCTGGGTCACTCCGGCGCGAGGGGAAGCGCGATGAATCGACTGTGGGGCACGGCCCTCCTGGCCACCATGCTGGTGGCCTTCGGCTGTGATGATGGCGACGGCGGCAACGGCGGCGGCGCCGATGCGGCCGGCATGGGCGGCATGGGCGGCGGCGCCGGCGGCATGGGCGGCGGCGCCGGTGGCATGGGCGGCGGCGCCGGTGGCATGGGCGGCGGCGCCGGTGGCATGGGCGGCGGCATGGGCGGCATGGGCGGTGGCCAGGGTGGCGCCGGCGGCGGCGGCAACCTCGCGCCCTTCGGCGCGGCCTGCGGCCCCAACAACACCGACTGCCCCGCGCCCTCCGATGGCCAGTGCGACGACGGCCGCGACAACGACCAGGACGGCCTCATCGACCTGGACGATCCCGAGTGCGACGACGAGACGGACACCTCCGAGGCCGACTTCTCCATCTGCCTCGACGCCCAGTGCGCCACCGGGGACTGCACGACGGCCGGCTTCGCCCTCTACGGCTACTGCACCCGCGAGTGCGAGGCGGACTTCGCCTGCGAGAACGCGGTGGACGGCCCCTACGGCAACGAGTTCCGCTGCCTGACCGACGGCATCAACGGCACCTGCGCCCCGGGGAGCAACGCCCGCTGCGACGGCGCCGGCAACGGCATGTGCCCGGACGGCGAGGTCTGCAAGTTCCAGGCGGTGTTCGGCGCCGACGACTTCTACGGCGCCACCTGCCAGCCGGCGACCGAGGGCGGCGCGCCCTACGGCACCGTCTGCGACGACGACGACGTGATCTGCGCCAACGACATGTGCCTGTTCGGCCGCTGCCGCGCCTTCTGCGATCCCGAGGCGGCCAACAACCTGTGCACCGACGAGGAGAGCTGCATCGGCAACCTCTCCGTCAGCTCCGACGGCTCGGTGACCATCGACATCTGCGGCCCGAAGCTCTGCGCGAGCAACACCGAGTGCCCGGATGGCGAGTTCTGCAACATCACCCTCGACTTCAACGGCGCGCCCTTCCTCATCGGCATCTGCCTGGCCCCCGACGCCAGCGAGACCGCCGGCCTGGGCGATCGCTGCAACGCCGAGGGCTCCAACTGCCCCGGCATCTGCTTCGGTGAGGGCGCCGACTCCTACTGCTCGGCCCCCTGCGAGCAGGACAGCGACTGCCCCAACGGCGCCTGCCAGCTCGTGAACTTCACCATCAGCGAGGACGGCCAGACCGCCCCCGCCAACATGTGCGTGCCGGCCACCGGCTCCGGCCGCGAGTGCGCCGTCGACGCCGACTGCGCCCCCGAGGGGGACATCCCCCAGGAGGCCTGCGAGTACACCCAGCGCCAGGAGCTGAACAACGGCCGCCCCGTGGGTGAGCCCCGCGTGACGGGCCGCTGCGCCGGCATCCCCCGCGGCGCCGTCGCCCCGGGCGAGGCCTGCAGCGACATCGTGCCCTGCCAGACCGAGCAGCTCTGCCTGCGCATCAGCGGCAACAGCGTCTGCAGCAACGCCTGCCGCAACACCGCGGACTGCGCCGAGGACGCCATCTGCGCCCCCATCCAGTTCTCGGACGGCGTCTTCGTGGGCGCCTGCATCCCCGCCGAGGGCAGCCGCCTCTCCTGCGATCGCAACGGCGACTGCGGCGAGGGCGAGCACTGCGCCGTCAACGTGCTGCCCAACAGCGGCATCGTGGAGAAGCTCTGCCTCGCCAACCGCGGCGAGGGGGCGGCCGGGGCCGTCTGCGACCAGGACAGCGCCTGCCAGAGCGGCAGCTGCCGCGCCCGGACCACCCGGGTGGGCAGCGGCTACTGCGAGGGCGCCTGCCTGGACGACGCTGACTGCGCGGACGGGGACGAGGCCATGACCTGCGAGCAGCACCTCGTGTTCTCGATCGATCCCGACTCCGTCGAGGATGATCTGAGCGCCGGCTTCTGCGTGCCCTCGGCCGTCTGCGCCCTGTGCGCGTTCAACGGCACCCTGCCCTGCGGTGGCGACAACGTCTGCTCGACGGTGCGCTTCTCCGGCGGCCGCTCCGGCCCCGCCTGCCTGCCCCCCTGCGAGGGCCCCGGCGCCGAGTGCCCGGCCGCCCACACCTGCAGCGCCCGCCGCGGGGCGGACGGCGAGGCCATCGCCGGCGAGTTCGTCTGCACCCCCGACGACTCCGACGCCACCTGCGTCGACGCGCGCCCCCGCCGCTAGTCGCCGATCGGCGGTGCGTGGGCTGGCCTGCGCACCGCTTTTTGGCTAGCTTCCCTCCCCATGCACGCACCCTTTGATCTGGACGCCGGGACCCGCGGCTTCTACGAGGACCCGGTCTACTACGACCACGAGTTCAAGAACCGCACCCAGGACGTGGCCTGGTACACCGACCGCTACGTCGAGGCGGGGGACGTGTGCCTGGAGCTGGCGGTGGGCAGCGCCCGCATCGCGGCGAAGGCCGTGCGGCGCGGGGCCCGCATCGTGGGCGTCGACCTGAGCGCCGAGATGCTGGCCCAGGCCGAGCGCCGGCGCAGCACGCTGCCGCTGAAGCTGCGCGACCACCTGGAGCTGCACCAGGCGGACATGCGCGACTTCGATCTGGGGCGCACGTTCTCGCTGATCACCTGTCCTTTCAACGCCTTCCAGCACCTGTACACCCGCGAGGACGTGGCGCGGTGCCTGGCGATGGTCCGCCGCCACCTGGCGCCGGGGGGGCGGTTCATCGTCGACGTGCTCATGCCCGACCTGGAGTACCTGTCGCGCTCGGCCCTGCGCTGGTACGCGGGCAGCCGGTTTCGGCACCCGCGGCACAACGCCTGGTACACCTACGCGGAGCGCAGCGCCTACGACCCCGTCCTGCAGCTCAACCAGATGTGGTTCCGCCTCGTGCGGGATCCGGGGGAGGAGTGGGGGCCCGAGGAGATCACCTTCCAGCTCTCCCACCGGGTCTTCTTCCCCCAGGAGATGGAGGCCCACCTGCACGCCGCCGGCCTGCGGCTGGTGGAGTTCCAGGGCGACTTCCAGGGCGCGCCCCTCGGCAAGGACGCCGAGTCGATGGTGGTCATCGCCGAGCTGGCCTGACGGCCAGCGGCTCGGTCGCTCGATCTCTCAGCCAGCCAGCAGCCGGGCCAGGCCGTCGCGGACGCTGACCTGCGCCTCGAAGCCGAGCAGCGCGCGCGCCCGGGACACCTCCGCCAGGGAGCGCCGCACGTCCCCCGCGCGGGCGGGGCCGTGGGCCGCCGCGGGGCCGCCCAGCAGGTCGGCGAGGGCGCCGTACAGGGCGTTGATGGTGGTGGCCTGGCCCCGGGCGATGTTGCACACGAGGCCCCGGGCGTCGGGCACGTCGGCGGCGCAGAGGTTGGCGCGCACGACGTCGGCCACCGCCACGAAGTCCCGCGTCTGCTCGCCATCGCCGTAGATGGTGACGGGCAGCCCCTTGCGCAGCCGGTCGACGAAGACGCTGACGACGCCAGAGTAGGGGCTGGCCGGGTCCTGCCGGGGGCCGAAAACGTTGAAGTATCGCAGGGATACCGTCTCGGTGCCGTAGATGGACGGCCACATGCGCAGGTAGTGCTCGGCGGCCAGCTTCTCGACGGCGTAGGGGCTCTCGGGGTGGGGGGCGTCGTCCTCCCGGGCGGCGTCGCTGCGGTCGCCGTACACGGCCGCCGAGCAGGCGAGGATGACGCGGCGGACGCCCAGGCGGCGGGCGGCGTCGAGGATCTGGACGGTGCCGCCCACGTTCACGGCGTGGGTGTGGGCGGGCTCCTCGACGGAGCGGGGCACGGAGGCCACCGCCGCCTGGTGGAAGATGACGTCGGCGCCGGCGGCGGCGGCGGCCACGTCGGCGGGCTCGGTGACGGAGCCGCGCACGAGGCGGATGTCGGCGCGCACGGCGGCCAGGTTCTCGGCGTGGCCGGTGGAGAAGTCGTCGAGGACGGTGACGGCGTCGCCGCGGGCCACGAGGGCCTCGACGAGGTGGGATCCGATGAAGCCGGCGCCGCCGGTGACCAGGGCTCGCATGGGGCTCTCCGAAGGGCTCGCGGTGTCGGGGGGAGCCTCGTCGGCGGACCGGGTCGGCGTCAACCGGGTGGTGCCGGCCCGCCCCGGGCTGGTAGACATCCGGCCTCGACCGTGGAGGAGTGCCCATGCACCTGCGCGCCTGGTTGTCGCTGCCCCTCGCGCTGGCGGCCTGTACCACCGAGCCCGGCGCCGCGCCGACGGCCCCGGCCAGCGTCGCCTCGGCGGCCGCCCCGGCGTCGGCGGCGGCCCCCGCGACCCGGGCGCCCGCGGCGCCGGCGACCACGGCCCGTGCCGGGGGCCACGGCGGCGGCGGCAAGGCCATCCACTTCGACGAGGCCGTCGGCTGGATGGACTGGGACGCTGGCCTGGCCCGCGCCCAGGCGGACAAGAAGCCCATCCTGCTGCTGGTCTACGCCGACTGGTGCCCGCGCTGCCGCGAGCTGACGCCGGTGTTCAGCGATCCGGCGGTGCTGGCGCTCTCGAAGGGGCTGGTGATGATCCGCCAGAACAGCGACGAGCGGCCGGCCTTCCTGGAGAAGTTCGACACCCTGGGCGGCTACGTGCCGCGGCTGTTCTTCCTGACGCCGGATGGCTCGCTGCGGGAGGACATCAACTCCGGGCACCCGCGCTACCCGTTCTTCTACACGCCGGCGGGCATCGACGCCCTCAAGGCCGCCATGAAGACGGCCCTCGACGGCTGACGCTCAGCCCCGGCGACGCCGCCGGGCGACCAGCCCCACCACCAGCAGCAGCAGGCCACCGGCCCCGGCCGGCGCCCCGGGGGCGGCCGTGCAGCCGTCCTTCGGGATGGGGATGGGCCCGCCCCGCCCGGCCGGATCGGCCGGCGGATCCCCGGCCTCGTCGGCGGGGGGGGCGTACGGGGGCAGCGCCGGATCCTCGCGGGGGTCGTCCTGCGGATCCTGCGGGTTCTGGGGATCCTGCGGGTCCTGGGGATCCTGCGGGTCCTGGGGATCGCGCGGATCCTCCGGATCTTCCTGGGGAATCGTCGACGGGTCCACCGTGAGGGTGGCCACCGCGTCGGTGACGGCGGGCTGCTGGGCGCCGGCCAGGCCCACCCGGATGCTCAGCTCGCCGGCGGTGGCCGGGACGACCTGGAGGGGCACGTCGGCCGCGCCGCCGGCGGCCAGCTCGCCCAGGTGGCACCACAGGGTGCCCTCGACGCGGGCGCAGCGCGGGTCGGCGCTGGTCACCGCGGCGTCGACGCGCAGGTAGACGGCCGAGGCGGCGTCGGGGCCGGCGTTGGTGACGGCGACGCTCAGGTCGGCCGGCTGGCCGGCCTCCACCCGCTCGACGGCGAAGGCGGCCTCATGGGCCAGCGCCACCTGGGGCGCCTCGCCACCGCCGCAGGCCGGGGCCTCCTCCGTCCACTCGGCGTCGCCGGGGCAGCGGTAGAGGGTGAAGGGCTGGCAGACCCAGGTGATGCCGTCGAGGACGCAGGTGCGATCGCGCAGGTCGAAGTACCAGGGGGTGAGGCGGACGACGCGGCCGGCGTTGGCGTGGTCCGTCAGGTTGCCCTCGACGGCCTCGGCCCCCTGGCCCGCGGGCACGGTGGCCTCGGCGGGCGGGGTGGCGGCGCCGGCGCGGCCCTCGGCGTCGAAGGGCACGGCCAGCGCCAGGTAGGTGCCGGGGGCGAGGTCGCACCGCCGGTGGGAGAAGCGCCCCCCGGCCGGCACCACGTCGGCGCTGCCCAGCCCGGGCAGCACGACCTGGACGCGGGCGGCGCCCTCGGCCTGGCCGCCCACCTCGACGCAGCCGTCGGGACCGCCGCGCACGCCATCCAGCCGGGCCGTGGCGGCGCTCGGCTCGGGCACCGGCTCGGGCTCGGGCTCCGGCTCCGGGGCGACGCCGCCGTCGACGACGCGGGGGTTGCCCTCGGCCCAGAGCTGGCCCAGGAACATGGGGTAGTCGAAGCTGTCCTGGTTGAAATAGATGACGCCGTAGGTGCCGTGGGGCGCCCGCCCCATGCGGCTGCGGTCGAACTCGCCGCTGGCGGGATCGATGTAGCCGTCCGCGCGCAGGGTGTCGCGGCTCGGGGTGATCACGACGTCGCCGGCGCCGCGGGGGCCCGACGGCCAGGCGTGGCGCAGGGTGTCCTGCTCGACGCGGGCCAGGCGGACGCGGCCCTCCGGATCGGCGTAGAAGTCGGCAAGGGCCGTCCAGTCGCGCACGATCTGGTCGGCGATGCGGCAGCGCACCTCGCCGCCGTCGCCGCGGCTGGCCTCGCCCCCCTGGCAGCCGATGCCCTGGCCCTCGGCGATGGGCTCGCCGCGGTCGGTGGGCTGCACCCCGAGCTGGCGGGCGAAGGCGTCCGCCCGCGTCTCCTGGTAGACGTGGGGGCAGAACTTGTCGCCGTCCCACACGGTCTGGTCGTTGAACATGCTGGTGTCGAAGGGGCCGACGCCCGCGCGCAACCCGTTGTCATCACTGGAGATCGCGACGATCTGGCGGGCGAGCAGGCCGTTGGCGTCGGGCACGCCCGACTGGCTCGCCCACTGCTGGCAGAGCTGGCGCACGCTGTCGGCCGAGAAGCCGGCGGGGGGCGGCATCACGGCGGTGCCCTGGGCGGTGCCGATGCCGGGGGCCGACGCGGTGGCGAAGCCCGCGAACAGATCGGGGGCCATGCAGGCCACCTCGACGGCGAAGGCGCCGCCGGCGGACAGGCCCGTCGCGTAGACCTGGTGGGGGTCGACGGCCAGATCCTGGTCGGCGAGCAGGGCGCGCACGGTGGCGAAGGTCGCGGCGTGGTCGGGATCGTTGCGGCTCGGGCGGTAGACCCCGTAGCTGCCATCCCAGCCGTAGTTGAAGCACTCCACGTTGGGCGCATCGCGGTTGGGGAAGGCGGGCTGCCCGGCGGCGGGGATGACGACCACCAGGCCGAAGGCCTCGGCCGCCTCGGGCCAGCCGGCCCCCTGCGCGGCCTGGTAGGGCATCTGCCCGCAGCCGACGAAGTGCATCACCAGGCCGCGGCGGCCGGCCACCCGCGAGAAGCTCGCCGGCACGTAGACCCAGGCCTCGGGGAAGCCATGGAAGTTCTCGTGGTAGGTCCAGCGGGTGCCCTGGGCCCAGGCGACCTCGTTGGGGAGCCGCGCGGCTCCGGCGGGCAGCGCCAGCGGCAGGGCCAGGAACAGGGCCAGGGCCAGGGTCCAGCGTGCCGACATGGGGGCCTCCTTGGCGGCGGCTGCGGTGCAGTGCACAAGCAGCCTTGGGGTGGAAGTGGGGCTCAGTATTGCGAAACGTCCAGGGCTCGTCGAGGAAAATTGTGCGGCGCACAAATGGCCGGGGCCCCGCGCGAGGGCGGGCGGCGATCCGGGGGCTCGTCCCGCGCGCTTGAGTCTTCTACAGTACCTCGTTGACTCAGGAGGGGCTGATGCTCATCGGCCAGGATCTCATTCGCGCCGACGGCCCGGCGAAGGTGACGGGCCAGGCCCGCTACGTCGACGACGTGCGGCCCGACGGCTGCCTCTACGGCTTCACCGTCCGCTCGCCGTGGGCCCACGCGCGCATCGACGGGATCGAGCTCGATCCCGACTTCGACTGGACGGACATCACGGTCTGTACCGCCGCGGACATCCCGGGCGAGAACGTCGTGGCCCTGATGACGGACGACCAGCCGGTGCTGGCCGACGGCGTCGTGCGGCACGTGGCGGAGCCCGTCGCGCTGGTGGCCGGCCCCGACCGCGACCGCGCGCTCGCCGCGTCGCACCACGTCCGGGTGGCCTACACGCCGCTCACGCCGCTGATGGATCCCGAGGTGTCGGCCGGCAACGCCCACCGCATCTTCCGGGACGACAACGTCTACTCCCGCATCACGGTGGAGCACGGCGAGGCCGAGCGGGTGCTGGCGGAGACGGACACCGTCATCACGGGCACCTACCGGGTGGGCCTGCAGGAGCAGCTCTACATCGAGCCGCAGGGGATGATGGCCATCCCGCGGGCCGATGGCGGCGTGACGCTCTTCGGCTCCATGCAGTGCCCCTACTACATCGTCAAGGCGCTCAAGCGGGTCCTCGGCCACGACGACCTCAACGTCGTGCAGGCGGTGACCGGCGGGGGCTTCGGGGGCAAGGAGGAGTACCCCTCCATCGTCGCCGCCCACGCCGCCGTGCTGGCCCTGAAGGCCGGGCGGCCGGTGAAGCTGATCTACCGCCGCGACGATGATCTGCGGGCCACCACCAAGCGGCACCCGGCCATCATGCACTACCGCGTGGCGGTGGACCGGGCGACGGGCAAGCTGCAGGCCGCCCATGTGAAGCTGCTCTTCGACGGCGGGGCCTACAACACGCTCTCGCCGGTGGTGAACAGCCGCGCCGTGCTGCACGCCCTCGGCCCCTACGCCTGCCCCCACGTGAAGGTGGAGGGGCTGATGGTGGCCACGAACACGCCGCCCAACGGCGCCTTCCGCGGGTTCGGCGCGCCGCAGGTCATGTTCGCGGCCGAGCGCCACATGGATCGCATCGCCCGGGAGCTGGGGCGGTCGCCGCTGGAGCTGCGGCGCCTGAACCTCTACCAGGATGGCGACGTGACGCCCTCGGGGCAGCGGCTCGTGGACGTCGGGGCGACCCAGGTGCTGGAGCTGGCCTTGAAGGAGGCCGAGGCGGGGCTGCCGGCGTCGGGCGTGCCCGATCGGGCCGGCGGCGGCGGCGCGGCGGCGCGGGTGGCGCCCGGCCGCGGGGTGGCCATCGCCTGGCACGGCTGCGGCTTCACCGGCAACGGCGAGGCCGCGCTGAAGGGCCAGGCGGACGTGGCCATCGAGGGCGACCGCGTCGTCATCTACACGGCGAGCACCGACATCGGCCAGGGGACGGACACCATCTTCCCGGCCATCGTCGCGGAAGTCCTGGGGATTTCCGTCGACCGGGTGGCCAACGCCGACCACGACACCGCCACGGTGCCCGACTCGGGGCCCACGGTGGCCAGCCGGACGGCCATGGTCGTCGGCGGCGTGGTGAAGCAGGCGGCCGAGAAGCTGCTGGCCGCGCTGCAGGCCGAGGTGGGCGCCGAGGGGGCCTTCGACGACCTGCTCGCCCAGCGCAAGAGCGCGGCCCCGCTGCGGGTGCGCGCCCAGTACCGCGACGACCTGGGCCTCGTCTGGGATCCCGCCACCTACCGCGGCGACGCCTACCCGACCTACGGCTGGGCCTGCGTCATCGTGGACGTGGACGTCGACCTCGACACGGGCGAGGTGCTCTACCGCCGGCTGGTCTCGGCCACCGACGTGGGCAAGGCCCTCAACCCGGTCCTCTGCACCGGTCAGCTTGAGGGCGGCGCCCTGCAGGGGCTCGGCTACGCCACCTGCGAGGAGGTCGTCCTCGACGACCAGGGCGGCATGCGCAACAACCGGCTGACCAACTACATCATCCCCACCGCCCTCGACGCCCCCGAGATGGTCACGGCCCTCGTCGAGATCCCGTTCAGCGGCGGGCCCTTCGGGGCCAAGGGCATCGGCGAGATCCCCCATGACGTCCCGGCCGCCGCGGTGGCCCAGGCCATCGAGGCCGCCTGCGGCGCGGTCCTCGACCGCCTGCCCATGACCCCCGAGCGCGTGCTCGCGGCGCTCCAGGAGAGCTGAAGATGCGAATCGGCTTCACGCTGAACGGCGGCGAGGTGGCGGTGGACGCGCTGCCCATGGCGCGCCTCCTGGACGTGCTGCGCGAGGACCTGCGGGTCACCGGCACGAAGGAGGGCTGCGGCGAGGGGGAGTGCGGGGCCTGCACGGTGCTCATCGACGGCCGGGCGGTGAACGCCTGCCTCGTGCCGGTGGTGCAGGTCCAGGGCGCGGCGGTGACGACGGTGGAGGGCCTGGCGGCCCCCGAGGGCCGGCTGCACCCGGTGCAGGCGGCGTTCCTCACCCACGGCGGGGCCCAGTGCGGCATCTGCACCCCGGGCTTCCTGGTGGCGGCCGCCGAGCTGCTCGCCCACACGCCGCGCCCGACGCGGCCCCAGGTCCGCGAGGCCCTGGCCGGCAACCTGTGCCGCTGCACCGGCTACCAGAAGATCGTCGACGCGGTGGTCGAGGCCCTGGCGACGGAGGCGGGGGCATGATCACCAGCCACGCACCGGTGCACTGCCCGGCCGACCTGGCGGAGGCCCTGGCCCTGCGCGCGGCGCACCCGGAGGCCATGCCCCTCGCCGGCGGCACGGACGTGATGGTCTTCGTGGAGTCGGGCACCCTCTCGCCGCCGGCGTTCCTCAACCTGTGGGGCCTGGCCGAGCTGCGCGGCGTCCAGGCCGACGGTGACGGCCTGCGCCTCGGCGCCCTTTGCACCTACACGGAGCTGGAGGCCGACGCCCGCGTGCAGGCCACGGCGCCGGCGCTGGTGGAGGCCGCCCGCACCGTCGGCGCGAAGCAGATCCAGAACCGGGGCACGCTGGCGGGGAACGTGGCCAACGCCAGCCCCGCCGGCGACAGCCTGCCGGTGCTGCTGGCCCTGGACGCCGAGGTCGAGGTGGCCAGCGTGCGCGGCACCCGGCGCATCCCCATGGACGCGCTGTACACCGGCTACCGCAAGCTGGCGCTCGCCCCCGACGAGCTCATCACCGCCATCTGCCTGCCCGCGCGCCACCCGGCGGACGTGCAGTACTACCGCAAGGTCGGCACCCGGCTGGCCCAGGCCATCAGCAAGGTGATGCTGGGCGGGCGGCTGCGCATCGAGGGCGGCGTCGTCACCGAGGCGCGCGTCGCCTTCGGCAGCGTGGCGGCCTTCCCGGTGCGCGCGCGGACGGTCGAGGCGGCCCTGGTGGGTCGCCCGGTGGACGCCGCCGCGGCCGATCTCGTGGGCGCCGACATCAAGCCCATCGACGACATCCGCAGCACCGCCACGTACCGCCTGGAGGTGGCGCGGCGCATCCTCCAGGGGTGGCTCGCGGCGGTCGCGGCCGAGGGTGCTTCGTCAAGCCGTTGAAATGCCAGCGCTTTTCGTTGATGCGCGCGGCGCGTCGGCGGAGGGCGTCATGGCCTTGATTCCCCCACCGACGTCGCTATAATGGCGCGCCCTTTTCCCTGGTCGCTTTGGCCAGGGAGTCGTTCAAGCCGAGGTTTTCGGAATGTACACCCCCTTCACCTCCACCGAGGAGGCCCAGGCGACGCGCCGCTGGTGGCTGGTCGATCTCGAGGGCCAGACCCTCGGTCGCACCGCCACGCGCATCGCCTCGGTGCTCCGCGGCAAGCACAAGCCGACCTTCACGCCCCACATCGACGACGGTGACTTCGTCGTGGTGATCAACGCGGAGAAGGTCCACCTCACCGGGCGCAAGTGGAAGGACAAGAAGTACTTCTGGCACACGCGCTACCCGGGCGGGATCCGCGAGATCACCGCTGAGAAGCTGCGCGCGCGCTTCCCCGACCGCATCCTGCGGATGGCCGTCAAGGGCATGCTGCCCCGCGGCCCGCTCGGTCGGCAGCAGCTCCGCAAGCTGAAGATCTACGCGGGCGCCCAGCACCCGCACCAGGCGCAGAAGCCGGAGACGCTGCCTCTCTGAGGCCCGCGGCTCCTTCGTTCGATTGATGACTTTCTGCGGGCGCGCACTTTGGACAACCCCCTTCGGGGTCAAAACGGCCGGGAGGCCGGGCGCCCGTGGCACCAGGAGTGAAGATGATCCAGCAGCCTGAGCAGTGGCACGCCGTCGGGCGTCGCAAGACCTCGGTGGCGCGCGTGTACCTCCGGCCCGGCACGGGCACGATCACGGTCAACGGCCGGTCGTTCGAGGACTACTTCCCCCGCGCCACCAGCCGCATGCAGATCCTGCAGCCCTTCGAGCTGACCCAGACCCTGGGCCAGTTCGACGTGCTCATCAACGCGTCGGGCGGGGGCTCGTCCGGGCAGGCGGGGGCCGTGCGCCACGCCATCACCCGCGCCCTCATGCAGTACGACGCGGAGCTGCGCGGCGGCCTGAAGCGCGCCGGCTTCGTGACGCGCGACGCCCGCGAGGTCGAGCGCAAGAAGTACGGTCGCCCCGGCGCCCGCAAGCGGTTCCAGTTCAGCAAGCGCTGAGATGGAGCCGCGCCGGGTCGCGCTGGTGGGGGCCACGGGCTACACGGGGGCCGAGCTGCTTCGCTTGCTGCTCGGCCACCCGCAGGCCCGCCTGACCGGTCTCTACGGGCGCGCCCAGGCGGGCCGGCCCATCGCCGAGTCGCTGCCCGCCTTCGCGGGGGTGGCCCTCCCCCCCGTCTCCCGCTTCGACGCCGCCGAGGTGGCCAGCCAGGCCGACTTCGCCTTCCTGGCGGTGCCCCATGGCGCCGCCCAGGAGGCCGCGGCCAGCTTGCTGGCGGCCGGCGTCCGGGTCATCGACCTGAGCGCCGATCACCGCTTCGACGATCCGGCCTTCTACGCCCGGGTCTACAGCCCCCACGCCCACCCCGAGTCCCTGGCGCTGACCACCTACGGCCAGCCCGAGCGGTTCCGCGATCGCATCCGCGACGCCCGCATCGTGGGCTCGGCGGGCTGCTACCCCACCAGCGTCATCCTCGCGGCGGGCCCCGCCCTCGACGCGGGCATCGTGCTGCCCGAGGTCATCGCCGACTGCAAGTCGGGGGTGAGCGGCGCCGGCCGGGTGCCGGGCGCGGGCACGCACTTCTCGGAGACGAGCGAGGGGCTGCACGCCTACAAGACGCTGGCCCACCGGCACGCGCCGGAGATCAGCCGGGCCCTGGGCGGCGTGCGGGTGCGCTTCGTGCCCCACCTCATCCCCATGAACCGGGGCATCCTGGCGACGGTGTACCTGCGGCTCCAGCCCGGGGTCGACGCCGCCCAGGTGCGGGCGGTGTACGAAAAGGCCTTTGAGAACGAGACGTTCGTCGCGTTGCTCCCGGCCGGCGCGCACCCCGACACCCGGCACGTCCGCGGCACGAACCGCTGCCACATCGGCCTGTTCGTCGACGACGACCTGCTGGTGGTGCAGTCGGTCATCGACAACCTGGGCAAGGGCGCGGCGGGCCAGGCCATCCAGTGCTTCAACCTGATGGCGGGGCTCCCGGAGGACACCGGCCTCCAGCACACCGCCCTCTTCCCCTGAGGGATGTGCGGCCCGATCCTGCTGGGGGGCGTGCTCCTCCTCCTCGGTGAGTTCGCCCTGCTGGTCGAGGTCGGCACGCGCGTCGGCGCGCTACCCACCGTCGGCCTGACCATCGTGACGGCGGCCGTCGGCCTCTGGGCCGCGCAGGATCAGGGGCTGGCCACGGTGGAGCGCATCCGCAACGGCCAGCTCCGGGGCCAGGGCCCCACCGACGTGGACATGGTGGACGGCTCGCTGGTGGCGCTGGCGGCGGTCTTCCTCTTCCTGCCCGGGTTCATCACCGACGTCCTCGGGGCGCTGCTGCTCCTGCCGCCGCTGCGGCGGCTGGTGGCGCGGGCCATCTCGCGGCGGATGGGGCCCCCGGGCGGCGGACCCGGCGGCGGGCCCGGCGGCGGCCCCGGCCGGCGCGTCTTCGTCGTGCGCAAGATCGACGAGTGAGCCTGCACCCCTGGCCCACGACGGCCGCCGAGGCCGAGGCCCTGCAGCACGGCCTGGTGGATCGGGTGCGGCTCGAGCCCCTGCCGCCCCTCACCGACGCCACCCTCATCGCCGGCTGCGACCTGGCCTACGACAAGGACGAGGCCCGCTGCTACGCGGTGGTGGTGGTCACGCGGGCGTGGGGGCGCGAGGTGGTGGCGACGGCCGAGGCCGTGCGGCCGGTGGAGTTCCCCTACGTGCCCGGGCTGCTGTCGTTCCGGGAGGTGCCGGCGCTGCTGGCCGCCTTCGCCGGCCTGTCCGTGACGCCGGACGTGGTGATGTGCGACGGCCAGGGCGTCGCGCACCCGCGGCGCTTCGGCCTGGCGTGCCACCTGGGGCTCTGGCTGGACGTGCCCGCCGTGGGCTGCGCCAAGTCGCGGCTGCTGGGCGAGCACGACGCGCTGCCGGCGCAGGTCGGCAGCACGCCGCTGCGGGTGGACGGCGCGCCGGTGGGCGACCTGGTGCGGCGGATCGCCGGGGTGAAGCCGGTGTACGTCAGCCCCGGCCACCGCGCCGACCGGGCGAGCGCCGTGGCCCTCGTCCTGGGCTGCGCCGGCGCCTACCGGCTGCCCGAGCCCGTGCGCCTGGCCGACATCGCGACCCGCGTCCTGCGGGCCGAGGCGCCCTGAGTCCGCGGGCGAGGTGGACCCCCGACCGGAGGTTCGGTAGCTTCGCCCCATGGCCGCCCGCGTGCTCGTCGCCGACGATGAAGAAGACATCCGGTTCATGCTGGAGCTCCACCTGGGGCGCGCCGGCCACAGCGTCACGGCCGTGCCCGATGGCAAGGCCGCGCTGAAGGCCCTGGCCTCCGGCGACTTCGACTTCGCGCTCTGCGACCTGGTGATGCCCGGCCTGGACGGGCTGGCCCTCATCGAGGCGGCCCAGGCGGCGGGCATCCGCACGCCCATCGTGCTGATGAGCGCCCACGCCAACGTGGACACGGCCCTCGCCGCGGTGCAGCAGGGGGCCTTCGACTACATCGCCAAGCCGTTCCGGGCGGACGAGGTGCTCTTCCGCCTGCGCCGGGCCCTGGAGGCGCGCGAGCTGAGCGCCGAGGTGGGGCGGCTGAAGGAGGCCCTGGAGCAGGAGTTCGGCTTCAGCGGCATCATCGCGCGCTCGAGCGCCATGCAGGCGGTCTTCCGCACCATCCGCAAGGTGGCGGACTACAAGACGACGGTGCTGCTGACGGGGGAGAGCGGCACCGGCAAGGAGCTGGTGGCCAAGGCCCTGCACTTCAACGGCATCCGGCGCGACGGGCCCTTCATCGCGGTGAACTGCGGGGCCATCCCGGAGAGCCTGCTGGAGTCGGAGCTCTTCGGCCATGTGAAGGGCGCGTTCACCGACGCCTCCCACAACCGGCGGGGCCTCTTCGAGGAGGCCAGCGGCGGCACCCTCTTCCTGGACGAGGTGGGCGAGCTGCCCCTGACGCTGCAGGTGAAGCTGCTGCGCGTGCTGCAGGAGGGCGAGATCCGGCGGGTGGGGGAGAGCCGGTCGACGCCCGTGGACGTGCGCGTCATCGCGGCGACGGTGCGCGACCTGGCCGCCGAGGCCGCCGCCGGCCGCTTCCGCCAGGACCTCTACTACCGGCTCAACGTCCTGCCCCTCCGCCTGCCGGCCTTGCGGGAGCGCAAGAGCGACATCCCGCTGCTGCTCGAGCACTTCGTCGCCCGGTTCAACGAGCGCCTGGGCACGCGCTGCCGCGGCACCGACAAGGCCGCCCAGAAGCTGCTGATGCAGCACGACTGGCCGGGCAACGTGCGGGAGCTGGAGAACGCCATCGAGCGATCGATGGTGATGGCCGAGGGGGACGTCATCGGGGAGGCCGACCTGCCCGACCGCATCCGGGAGGCCGGGGATCGCATCCGGCAGACGCTGGCCAGCGACGAGCTCTCCATCAAGAAGACGACCCGCATCATCGAGGAGGAGCTCATCCGCCGGGCCCTCCGCCAGACGGCCGGCAACCGCACCCGGGCCGCCGAGCTGCTCGAGATCTCCCACCGCGCGCTGCTCTACAAGATCAAGGAGTTCGGGATCGAGCTGTAAGAGGGGTTTGGGAGGTGTTTGGGTTTTGAAGGCCTCGATGGGCCGCCCAACCCCGCAATACTCTTTCTTTCCTTGACGGCCGAACGCTCCCAGACCCAAACTCGCGCAAGGACGGAAACAGCCCCCAGCCCGCGCTGTCCGCGGGTCGGGGGGTCGAACCATCCACCTCGTCCCCGCTCAGGAACGGCTCCATGGCGAGACGGAAGAACGCCCTCGGGCTCGACATCGGCTCCAGCTCAGTCAAGCTGGTGCAGTTTCGGGAGTCGAAGAAGGGCATCGAACTGGCCAACTTCTCGATGGCGCCGCTCCCGTCGGAGGCCATCGTGGATGGCGCCTTGATGAACTCCCCGGCGGTCGTGGACACCATCCAGAGCATGGTCTCCGCGCAGAAGCTGAAGTCGCGGGAGGTGGCCGTCTCGGTCAGCGGCCACTCGGTCATCATCAAGAAGATCTCGCTGCCGGCCATGACCCCCGAGGAGCTCGCCGAGAGCATCCGGTGGGAGGCCGAGCAGTACATCCCCTTCGACATCAACGACGTCTACCTCGACTACGAGACGCTCAAGGAGCGGCCGGAGCAGGGGCAGATGGACGTGCTGCTGGTGGCCGCCAAGCGCGAGATCGTCGACGAGTACCTCAGCGTGGTGCGCGAGGCGGGCCTGGAGCCGGTGGTGGTCGACGTCGACTGCCTCACCATCCAGAATGCCTTCGAGGTGGCCTATGGCTACTCCCTCGGCGAGACCATCGTGCTCATCGACGTGGGCGCGAGCACGCTGAACATCAACGTGCTCTCCGGCAAGGCCACCACGTTCACCCGTGACATCAGCATGGGTGGCAACCAGTACACCGAGGAGATCCAGAAGCAGCTCGGCGTCTCCTACGACGAGGCCGAGGCCTACAAGCTGGGCGGCGAGAAGGGCGTGGACGCCGACTCCGTGGTCCCCCACGAGGTCGAGCGGGTGATGACCCAGGTCAGCGAGTCCATCGCCAGCGAGATCCACCGCTCCCTGGACTTCTACCTGGCCACCTCCTCCGAGGGGCGGCTCTCCAAGATCTACCTGTCGGGCGGGTCGGCGAAGGTCCCCTCCCTGGCTCGCACCATCGAGCAGCGCGTCGGTGTCCAGGTCGAGCAGTTCGATCCGTTCCGCAACGTGCAGATCGATCCCAAGCTGTTCAACCTCGAGTACATCAACGAGATCCGCCCGCTGGCCTGTGTCGCCGTGGGGCTGGGCCTCCGCTATCGGGGCGACAAGGGGCGGTAGGCGATGATCCGGATCAACCTCCTGCCCTCCCAGAAGGGGGGCCGCTCGGGTGGCGGTGGCCGCGGCTTCATGGCCCTGGCGCTCATCCTGCTGGCCCTGGAAGGGGGGGCGCTGTTCTTCCTCCAGAGCGAGGCGGACACCGAGTTCCAGCAGCTCGTCAAGAAGAACACCGACACCGAGCGGATGATCACCGAGCTCAAGAAGAAGACCGCCGAGGTCGCCCAGCTCGAGCGCGAGAAGGCCGAGCTGAAGCGCCAGAAGGAGGTCCTCGACGCCCTGATCGAGGGGCAGAGCGGCCCGGTGAACATGCTCTTCGAGCTCTCGGAGATCCTGCGGCCCGAGGATGACCCCCAGCGCAAGCTGGAGCAGGCCAACCGCGGCTGGAACCCGGACTGGGATCCGCGGCGGCTGTGGATCGACGGGTTCATCGAGAAGGCCCGCGTGGTGAAGTTCTCGGGCCACGCCCGCAGCAACGAGGACGTCGCCGAGCTGCTGCACCGGCTCAACAGCTCCCGGCACTTCGCCGAGGTGACGCTGCAGTTCTCCGAGACGGTGGCGGTGCCCGAGCTGGGTGGCATCAAGCTGCAGCGCTTCGCCATCGAGGCGCTGGCGCTCTACGGGCCGGCGGACGTGCAGCGGCTGGCCTCGGGCGAGCTGACCCTGGAGCGGAAGAAGTGATGGCCCAGTCGACCTGGCGCGGGGAGGGAGGGGCCCATGGCTGACACCCTCGACAAGTTCGCCGCGGTGCCGACGTCGCAGAAGATCGCCCTGCTGATCTTCATCATGGTCGGCATCGGCGCCGCCTGGTACTTCCTCATGTACGAGGAGTCCCTGGGCAAGATCTCCAAGGAAAACGCGCGGGTACCGGTGCTGGCCAAGGAGCTCTCGGCCGAGCGCGACGTGGCGGACCACCTGGAGGAGCACCGCGCCGAGATCCAGGAGCTCAAGCGGCTGCGCGACGAGATGCGCTCCCGCCTGCCCGACAACGCCGAGATCGCCGAGCTGCTCCAGCAGATCCACAGCCAGGCCAAGATCGTCGGCCTGGAGATCTCGCGGTTCGAGCGCGGTGAGATGCTGCGCGAGGCGCTGTACGCGCGCATCCCGGTCAAGATGATCCTGACGGGCACGTTCAGCCAGATCGCGTCCTTCTACTTCAACCTGGGCCAGCTCCAGCGCATCGTGAACGTGCAGGACATCGAGCTGACGACCATCCGCCGCGGCAGCGACGTGGCGGAGGAGCGGCTGGTGGCCAACTGCGTCGCGACGACGTACCAGTACATCCCGGGGGCCGAGCTGGCCGCGCCGGCGTCGGCCGGGGGGAAGAAGTGATGCGTCACCTCCTCCTCCTCGCCTGCGCCTCCCTGATGGCGCTGCCCGCGGTGGGCTGCGGCGATGACCCGCCGCCCCAGGCGCCGCGTCGCCGCCGGGCGGCGGCGGCAGCCCCCGCCTCGACGGCCGGGGCGGTGGTGGCCGACGAGGCGCGGCTGCCGAAGAAGCTGCGGGGCCTGACGGCCGCCGACTGGGCCGCGGTGCCCGATCTGGCGAAGCGCCTGCGCGACGCCCGCGACCCCTTCCGCCCGTATGTCGAAGATCTGGTGGTCGTCGATCGGCCGCCGGAGATCATGCCCGACGAGCAGCGCCTGGAGACGAAGATCCAGGAGCCGCCGGCCAACCTGAAGCTGATCGCCATCATCACGGGCACCGCGGTGCACCGGGCGATGGTGAACGACTCCAATGGCCTGGGGCATGTGATTCGTCCTGGTGACATGGTGGGTGACGAGATCCCGTACCGGGTCGCTCGCATCACCCGCAACGAGGTCCTCTTCCAGCCGATCCAGCCGCCCACGGCCGAGAAGAAGCTCGAGGATGTGCGAAAGGCCCTCCTCACCCAGGAAGAGCTCGAGGAGCAACTCCCGTGAGGCGTCCAGAGGAAAGTAGCGCGATGCGTCGATCCCCGATCCGTGACCGCGGCCTGCGCGCTGTGCCGGCGGTGCTTGCCGGCCTGGTGCTTGCGTTCGTGCTGCCGGCCCGCGCCGACGACGATGCAACCAACCGCCTGACCCGGGTGGAGGTGCGCGAGACGGACGTCGCGACCGAGATCGTGCTGCAGGGCACGGTCCCTCCCACGTTCACCGTCTTCAAGCTCAGCGATCCCACCCGGCTCTTCGTCGACGTGGCCAACGCTGATGTGTCGGCGGTCCAGACGCCCATCGAGGTGGAGAACGGCGTGGTCGGTCAGATCACGGCGCTCCAGTTCAGCGATGACGTCGTGACGGTCGGCCGGCTCATCGTGGGCCTCGAGGTGGACGCCCCGTACACCGTCAAGGCGGTGGGCGACACCCTGGTCGTGACGGTGGACGCCAGCCGGCGGACGGACAAGAAGCCCGTCAGCCTCGGCCCGACCGGCGGTGACGCCGGGGCCGCCGTGGCCGCCGCCGAGGTGAAGGTCCGCGAGGCCGAGCGCCGCGCCGAAGAGGCCAGCCAGCGCGCCCGCGAGGCCGAGGCCCGCGCCCGCCAGGCCGAGGATCGCGCCAAGACCGCCGACGAGCGGGCCAGCGCCCTCGCCCAGGCCCGCGCCCAGGACTCCCAGGCCCGGGGCAGCGCCGACGCCGCCCGCGCGGCCGCCGAGGCCTGCGCCCAGGAGGCCGAGGCCCAGGCGACGGAGGCCGCCGCCCGCGCTCGCGAGGCGGAGGCCCGCGCGGCGGTGGCCGAGGCCCGCGCCCGTGAGGCGGAGGCCCGCGCCCTCGCCGTCGAGTCGGCGGCCCGCACGCAGGCGGCCCAGGCCATCGCGGCCGGCCGTGGCGACGCCGCCGAGGCCCAGGCCAGCGCCCGCGCTGCCGCCCAGGAGGCCGCCGAGGCCGGGCCCGCGCTCGCGCCGCCGAGACCCGCAGCCGCGAGGCGGAGGCCCGCGCCGCCGCCCTGGCCAAGGCCGTGGCCGAGGCCCGCACCGAGGTGCAGCAGGCGGAGGCCCGCGCGGCCGCCGCCGACGACGCCGCGAAGACCCGCGTCGCCGAGGCCGAGGCCCGCATCCGCGCCGAGGCGGAGGCCCGCGCCCAGGCCGACCAGGCCGCCGCCGCCCGCATCCGCGCCGAGGCCGAGGCCCGCATCCAGGCCATGGCCCAGGCCCGCGCCGACACCGAGAAGGCCGCCGAGGCCCGCATCCGCGCGGCCCAGCAGGCCGCCGCCGCCGCCGACGCCCGCGCTCTCCAGGCCGCCCGCGCTGCCGAGCAGCAGGCCCAGGCCGCGACGGGCACCGCCCAGAAGGCCGAGGACGCCGCGTCCCGCCTGGCGGTGGCCGAGAAGCGCGCCAACGAGGCCGAGACCCGCGCCGCCCGCGCCGAGGCCCGCGCCGCCAAGGCCGAGGCCGAGCGCCAGCGCCTCGCCGCCGAGCTCGCCTCGCTGGCGCAGCAGAAGGCGGACGCCGAGGCCCAGATCGCCCGCTTCGAGAGCGAGCAGGCCCGCCTGTCGGCGGATCTGGTCGCCGCCCGCGCCGCCAAGGACGCCGAGCGCACCCGGGTGCTCGAGGCCGAGGAGCGCGCCCAGGCCGCCGGCCTCGCCGCCGAGCGCGCCCGCGTCGCCCAGCTCGAGTCGGCCCAGGCCGCCTCCGGCCTCGACCAGCGCGTCGCCGCCCTCGAGGCCCAGCTCGAGGCCGCCAAGGCCGCCGACCGCACCGACGACGTGGGTCGCCTGCAGGGCGAGCTGGCCTCGGTGGCCGGTGAGGGCGCGGCGCTGCGGGCCACCCTGCAGAACCGCGAGGACGAGCTCGCCGCGGCCCGCGCCGAGGCCGCCCGCAGCCAGGGCGAGGCCGCCCGGCTGGCCAGCGAGCTGGAGGAGGCCCGCAAGGCCGTCGCCGAGGCGCAGGTCGCCCAGGCCCAGCCCGTCGAGCCGGCCCCCGTGGTCGAGCCGGCCCCCGTGGTCGAGCCGGCCCCGCCGGTCGCGGTGGTCGAGCCGGCCCCGGTCGCGCCCGCCCAGGTGCTGCCGCCGCCGACCGTCGCGCTGGCCCGCATCACCAACGTGCGCTTCGACGACGACGCCACCGGCACCGCCATCCGGGTGACGTTCACGGGCAAGCCCGTGTACCAGACCCGCCAGGAGGGTGAGCGCACCCGGGTGCTGGAGTTCCAGAACGCCCGCATCGATCCCGCCCTGGAGCGCACGCTGGACACCAGCGAGTTCGCCAGCGCCGTGCAGATCGTCTCGAGCTTCCAGGCCCCGCCCCCGGGCGACCAGGTCCGCGTCGTCGTGACGCTGAGCGAGCAGGTCAAGGAGGACGTCGTGGTCGAGGGCAACACCCTCGCCTGGACGTTCGGCAAGCCCCGGGCCTCCCGCCCGGTGGTCGGCGCGGTGCCCCCGCCGCCCGCCTGGTCGGCGCCGCCGCCGCCCGCGCCCGTGAAGTTCGATCAGCCCCAGGCGGCGGCCTTCACCGCCCCCATGCAGCCCATCGCGGGCTTCACCGGGGCCCGGCGCCGCGCGGCGCCCGTGCGGCGCTACACCGGCCGCCGCATCAACATCGACATCAAGGATGGCGACATCCACAACATCCTCCGGCTGCTCGCCAAGGAGGGCAACGTCAACATCGTGACCAGCGACGACGTGAAGGGGACGGTCACCGTCCACCTGAAGCTCGTCCCCTGGGACCAGGCCCTCGACATCATCCTGCAGACCAAGGGCCTGGGCATGGTGCGCGATGGCGACATCATCCGCGTCGCCCCCGCTGAGGTGCTGGCCAAGGAGCGCGACCTCCAGCTCCAGCAGCAGGAGGTCAAGGAGAAGCTCAAGCCCCTGCTGGTCAAGCTCATCACGGTGAACTACGCGAGCGCCTCCGACCTGCTGCCCCGCGTGCGCAGCGTCCTGAGCGACCGCGGCAAGGCCGAGTTCGACGAGCGCACCAACACGGTCATCGTGAAGGACGTGCAGGAGAACGTGGAGGCCGCCGAGGACATCGTGTCGCGCCTCGACACCCAGACGCCCCAGGTCCTCATCGAGGCCCGCATCGTCGAGGTGAACACGGTCGACTCGCTGCAGCTCGGCATCCAGTGGGGCGGCAACGCCCTGGCCAGCCCCGCGCTCGGCAACGGCACCGGCCTGCGCTTCCCGAGCGTGGTCGGCGTGCGCGGCGCCGCCGACGACGCCCAGACGCCCTCGACCGGCGTGGCCACCGTCCCGAACTTCGTGGTGAACCTGCCCGCGGCCGCCGGCGGCGGGTCCGGTGGTGCCCTCGGCCTGACCTTCGGCAGCATCGACGGCGCCTACAACCTCAACGTCCGGCTCTCGGCCTTCGAGAACCGCGGCACGGTCAAGATCGTGTCGAGCCCGAAGATCACCACGCTGGACAACAAGGAAGCCACGATCAGCCAGGGCGTCAGCATCCCCATCAGCCAGGTCTCGGCGGCGGGGACGCAGACGGTGTTCTTCGACGCGGTGCTGAAGCTCGAGGTCACGCCCCACGTGACCCAGGACGGCAACATCTATCTGAAGATCCGCGCCGAGAACAACACGCCCGACTTCCAGAACGTGGGCGCCCGCGGTGACCCCACCATCCTGAAGAAGGAGGCCGAGACCGAGCTGCTCCTCAAGGACGGGGACACCACGGTCATCGGCGGCATCTACACCAGCAACGCGGGTCAGAACAGCTCCGAGGTCCCGTACCTCGCGCAGATCCCCATCCTGGGCGCGATCTTCCGCAACTACCAGGAGACGGATCGCCGCACCGAGCTGCTGATCTTCGTCACCCCCCGCATCGTCAACCGCTCCGCGACCAGGGTGCGGACCGCCAACTGATGGCGGGGGCCGCCCGGCACCTGCTGATCTCCGGACCCATGGGCACCGGCAAGTCCACGGTCGGTCGGCTCGTCGCCGACCGGCTCTCGCTCCCCTTCACCGATCTGGACGCGGACGTCGAGGCCCAGGCCGGGTGCTCGGTGGCGGCCCTCTTCGCCCGGGAGGGCGAGGCGGGCTTCCGCGTGCGGGAGCGGCGCGCCCTCGAGGCCGCCCTGGCTGGCCCGGCCGCGGTCATCGCGCTCGGGGGTGGCACCATCGTCGATCCCGAGAACCGCCACCTCATCCGGCAGCATGGGCGGCTGGTCACGCTCACCGCCAGCCTGGAGACGCTGGCCGAGCGCCTGGCGGGGGACACCACCCGGCCGCTCCTCGCCGGGGGCATCGAGGCCCTGGCCGACCTGGTGGCGGTGCGGTCGGTGGCCTACGCCGACGCGGACGTGGTGGTCGCGACCGATGGCCGCGATCCCGAGGCCGTCGCGGCCGCGGTGGTCGCCGCCTGGCGGGGGGCTGCTTGATGGCCGCCGATCTCGCGCTCGAGCTGCCGGGCGGCGGCTATCCCATCCTCGTCCGCCACGAGGCCGTGGCCGAGTGCGCCGCCCGCGTCGCCGAGATCGCCGGCGCCGCGTCCGTCATCGTGATCTCCGACGAGACCGTCTGGGCCCTGCACGGCCCGACGCTCCTGGGGGCGCTCGGCGCGGTCGGCGTCCAGGCAGCGCCGCTGACGGTGCCGCCGGGCGAGGCCGCCAAGGATCTGGCCATCGTGGCCCGGCTGTACGACGAGGCCTTCGCCGCGGGGGTCGATCGCGGGACGATCCTCGTCGCCTTCGGCGGCGGGGTGGTCGGCGACGTCGCGGGCTTCGTGGCGGCCACGCTGCTGCGGGGGCTGCGGTTCGTCCAGGTGCCGACGACGCTGCTGGCCCAGGTGGACAGCAGCGTGGGGGGCAAGGTGGGCGTCAACCACGCCCGCGGCAAGAACCTGATCGGGGCGTTCCACCAGCCGGCGCTGGTGTTCGCCGACACGGCCTGGCTACGCACGCTGCCGCCGCGCTCGCTGCGCGCGGGGCTCGCCGAGGTGGTGAAGCACGGCCTGGTGGCCCGGCCGGCGCTGCTGGCCGAGGCCCCCGCCGCGCTCCGGGCCTGGGAGCGCGGCGAGCCCGAGGCGATGGCGTTGTTGGTGGCCTCTGCCATCGAGGTCAAGGCCGAGGTGGTGCGGGGCGACGTCTTCGAGGCGGGCCAGCGCGCCCTGTTGAACCTCGGCCACACGCTGGGGCACGCCATCGAGGCCGCCCACCCGGGGGTGCTGGAGCACGGCGAGGCGGTGGCCCTGGGGATCGCCTGCGCCGCCGAGCGGTCCGAGGTCCGGGGCCTGGTGAGCCCGGCCGAGCGCCAGGTGGTCCTGGAGACGCTGGCGGCCTGCGGCCTCGACACCGCCTGGCGGCCCTGGATCTCGCCGTCGGTGCTCGACAAGGTAGCCAACGACAAGAAGATTCGTGGACAATACGTGAACGACGTCTTGCTGTCCGGGCTGGGTCGGTGCCAGATCGACTCTGTGACGCTCGCGGCATGGCGGCGGACCGTGACCGGCCTGGCGGCCGATCCGGTGGAGGCATAGGAGGCGTTGATGCACGCGCAGGGGTGGATTGTGTCTGCCGGTGGGAAGCGGATGCTGGCCGGGCTCTTGGCCGTCGGCCTGCTGGGAGCCTGTGAGGACCGCGAGGTCAGCCTGCAGATCGTCCAGATGGAGATCGACGGGCAGTGCCTGCTGGAGGCGACGTCGTCGGTGGCCGCCACCAACGCGCTGGGCGAGGGGGCGGTCGATCTGGCCGTCACGACCAACTACGCCGTGTTCCCGCGGGTCACCAACAACATGCTGGATGTCACCGAGGTGAACAGCTTCAGCGCGACGGACGGGCGCATCGACACCCACGACGTCGTGCTGAAGGAGGCCATCATCCGCTACGAGTCGGATGAGGGCCTGCCGGCCAACCTGGGCGATCGGCGCCGCGTGCCCCTCTCGGGCACCATCCCCGTCAACGCGAGCGCGGTGGTGGGCATGACGGTCCTGACGCCGGCGATGATCGAGGAGCTGCGGGCCTCGCCCCGGTTCCTCGTCACCGACTCCATCGACGGCACGGTCTTCCCGGTCCGCACGTCGGTGCAGGTGCTCATGCGCATCGTGCTGAAGGGCGAGACGCTGGACGGCACCGACGTCACCAGCAACGAGTTCGTCTTCCCGGTCCGTGTCTGCAACGGCTGCCGCGTGCTCTTCCCGCCGGACGCCATCGACGTGTCGGCCCCGGTGCAGCCCAACTGCCTGCGGCTGCCCGATCCCGAGGCGGACAACCAGATCATCGAGCGGCTGGCCTGCCAGCTCCCCGGCACCGACAACAACTTCGTCGACTGCCGTGAGTGCCCCGGCTTCGCGGTGGACAACCTCTCCGCGCAGCTCTGCCAGCCGGCGGCCGGGCCGCGGCTCTGAGAGGCTCAGCCGGCCCCGGCCGGCTCGTTTGACAACCCCGGTGGCCGACGGTAGAAACCGCCCGCCGGATCCGGCGCCCCCTGGACGATGCGCCGACGAGAGGACGGGCCAGTGTTCGAGTCGACTCTGAAGCGCCTGGTTGCGGACGCGGATGGTGCCCTGGGGGCGGCCGTCCTGAGCCTGGATGGCCTGGTCATCGAGGCGGTGGACGAGACGGGCGCGCCCTGCGACCCCGAGGTGGCCACCCTCGAGTACGCCCAGGTCTTCAAGCAGCTCCTGGCCGCCGCCGAGGAGATCGAGCTGGGGCGCGTCGAGCGCTTCACCGTCGAGGGCCACAAGCGCCTGGGCCTGGCCCGCGTGCTCTCCCCCCACTACGTCGTCGCGCTGAACCTGCCCGCGGGGGCCATCGAGGCCCAGGGCCACTTCCACCTGCGGGTGGCCGCCCCGGATCTCGGGCGGGAGCTCTGAGCAGCGCAGAGGCCGTGGGCGTGCCCGCGGCGAGATGATCTGCCTGGCCGCGGCCGGGCGCAGGAGCCACGGCGTGCGGGTGCTCGTCCTCAACGGACCCAACCTCGATCAGCTCGGTCGACGCGAGCCGTCGGTCTATGGCCAGCAGACGCTGCCCGAGATCGAGCAGGCGCTGCACGCCACGGCCGAGGCGCTCGGCCTGGAGCTGCGCTGCGTCCAGAGCAACCACGAGGGCGCCCTCATCGAGGCGCTGCACGGCGCGACCGACTGCGATGGCATCGTGATCAACCCCGCGGGCTATGGCCACACCAGCGTGGCGCTGCGCGACGCGCTGCTGATCGCCGATCGGCCCACGGTGGAGGTCCACCTCTCGAACCTGGCGCGGCGGGAGCCCTTCCGGCACCGCACGCTCACCGCCGACGTGGCCGTCGGCACGATCTCCGGCCTCGGCGCCCACGGCTACCACCTGGCGCTCCACGCGCTGAAGAGCCTCCTGGCCCCGGCCACCCCCCATTGATGCGCCCGTCGGCGCCAAGCCCCCCAAGGAGTTTCCGTGATTCAGACCAATGAGTTCCGCAAGGGCATGAAGGTCGACTACGAGGGCAGCCTCTGGATCATCGTCGAGGCCAACCACGTCAAGCCCGGCAAGGGCGTGGCCTTCGTGAAGACCCGCCTCAAGAACATGCTCAACGGGCAGACCCTCGACATCAACTTCCGCTCCGGCGACAAGGTCGGTCGTCCCGATGTGATGGAAGTGACGATGCAGGTCCTCTACTCCGATGGCGAGGCCTGGCACTTCATGAACCAGACCAGCTACGAGCAGGTCGCCATCACCATCGAAGACCTGGGCGAGGCCGCCCAGTTCCTCAAGGACAACCTCGAGGTCGGCGTGCTGCTCTACAACGGCCGCCCCGTCGACGTGACGCTGCCGAACTTCGTCGATCTGCTCATCACCGAGTGTGAGCCCGGCGTCCGGGGCGACACGGCCCAGGGCGGCACCAAGCCCGCCACGCTGGAGACCGGCGCCGTGGTGCAGGTGCCCCTCTTCGTCGAGCAGGGCGAGATCATCCGCGTGGACACCCGGACGGCCAGCTACTCCTCGCGCGTCGGTCGCTAACGCGCCCCTCCCGGCGACTTGACTCCCCTCGGACCCACCCATACCATCGATGGCTCAGGCGCCTGATCGGTCTGCCGAACCGACTCCGGTCGACCAGCAGCGCGGTCGGGAGCGACCCTCCCCGGAGACTTCCACGACTTGGCCGTCAACAAAGAAAAGCTCATCGCCTCTGCGCAGCGCCTGACCCAGAAGGGCCAGATCGATCGCGCGATCCGAGAGTATCGGACCATCGTGGAGGACGATCCGACGGACGTCCGGATCTGGATGAAGATCGGGGCCCTGTACGTGCGCAAGGGGGCCATCCCCCACGCCATCGCCACGTACAACCGGGTCGCGAACCACTACCGCGAGGAGGGCCACGCCCAGAAGGCGGTGGCGGTCTACAAGCAGATCATCAGCCTCGCCCCCGGTGCCATCGACGCGCACCTGGTGCTCGGCAACCTCTACGCCCGCCTGAACCAGCCCCAGGAGGCCATCAGCGAGCTGCAGATCGTGGTGGGGGCCTACGAGCGCGAGGGTCGCCACCAGGAGTCCTGTGATCTGCTCCAGCAGATCGTGGAGCTGCAGCCCGACGACGAGCCCAACCGCATCCGGCTGGCCGAGGCCTACGCCCGGCAGGGCCAGACGGGGCACGCCGCCGACGAGTTCCGCATCGTCCTCGATCAGCTCCTCGCCCGCGGCCGGGTGGAGGACTACATCCAGGTCGCCGAGCGGATGCTCTACCTGGCCCCCGACCAGCACGCCGCCGCCCGGAAGCTGGCCGAGATCTACCTCCAGCGCGCCCAGCCCAAGCGGGCCCTCGCGCGCCTGCAGGTGCTCTTCCAGGCCAACCCCACCGATCCCGACGTGCTGCGCATGCTGGGGCAGGCCTTCCGCGACCTGGGCTATGGCAGCAAGGCGGCCTCGGTGTATCGCGAGCTGGCCCGCCTCGAGGGGCTGGCCGGCAACGAGCGCGGCCGGCACGAGGCCTTGCGCGCGGTGCTCGCCCTGGAGCCTGACGACGAGGAGGCCATGGCGGCCCTCGGCATGCCCGCCGAGGTGGACGTCATGCCCCGGGTGGTGGTGACGAGCGGCGTGCCGCGCCCGGTGGAGCCGCCGGCCCCCAAGGGCCGCGCCGACGACCTGCTGCGCGACGTCGACCTCTACATCAAGTACGAGCTCTTCGATCACGCCCTGGCCCGCCTCGACAAGGTCTTCGCCGTCGATCCCGACTCCGTGCCCGCCCTGGAGCGCCGCGCGAAGCTGCTGATGGATCGCAAGCGCGAGCGGGAGGCCCTGGTGGTCTACCTGCGCCTCGCCGACCTCACCAGCGGCGAGAAGGCGATGGACTTCCTGGGGCGCGTCCTCCAGATCGATCCCGACCACATCGACGCCCGGGCCCGCCTGCGCGGCCTGAGCGACGACATGGCCGCCGACCAGGGCGAGGCCCCCGTCATCATGGCGTCGCCCGAGCCCTACGAGGTCGAGCTGGACCTGGACGGCTTCGACTTCGACGACGATCTGAACATGGAGCTGGGCCTCCCGCCCGCCGACGCCGGCGACCACCTCGACTTCGAGCTGGATCTGGATGAGCTGGCGCCGGCCCCGGACGATGACGCCTTCAGCGATCTGCTCGATCAGGCGGCCCGCGCCGCGGGGAAGGGCGAGCGCGTCCCGACCCGCCCGGTGGACGAGGGGCTGCAGCTCGGGCGGCAGGCCTTCGGCGACCTGGACGCCGAGGGGGATGACTTCGGCGATCTGCTGGCCCCCGAGCCGGCCTCCGGGGGCCGCCGCGACCTGGGCGACTTCGGCGATCTACTGCAGGAGACGTCGGTCGATCCCCTGGCGGCCGCGCTGGTGCCGGACGCGCCGGCCCTGCCGACGCGCCCGAGCCACGGCCCGCCCTCCATGGAAGAGGAGGACGAGTTCGGCGATCTGCTGAGCGGCGCCCCGTCCCTCCAGGACGACTCCTTCGGCGATCTGCTCGCGCCCGATCCTCGCGCCCCGGCGGCGAGCGACGCCTTCGGCGACCTGCTGGCCCACGCGCCCCGCTCGGCGGGCCCCGCCCCCCTCGACTTCGACGCGGCCGCGCTCGGTGACGGGACGTTCGGCGACGACGCCTTTGAAGACGAGGTCTTCGGCGAGGCCGAGCCGGCGTCCGACCTGCGCTTCGACGAGGTGGCCTTCGGCGATCTGCTGCCCCCGGCCGAGGAGCCCGCGCTCTTCGACGAGGAGGCCGCGTCCGCGGTGCCCACGTCGTTCGAGGCGGCTTCAGCCGTGCCGGCCTTCTTCGAGGACGACCCGCTGTCCGCCGCGCCGGCCTTCTTCGATCTGGCCCCGCCGGCCGCGCAGGTGCCCGACGACGACGCCTTCGCCGACCTCCTGGCCGATCCGCCCCCGGCGCCGGTCGCCGAGGAGGCCTACGACCTCGATCTGGACGCCCTGGCGTTCGGTGGCGGCGAGGACACGGGCCTCGACCTCCCCACGGCCGACGTCCTCGGCATGCCCGACGAGGCGGACCAGTTCGACGCCGAGGTCGCCGTCGGCGCCCTGCCGGGCGTGATGGGCGAGGACGAGGACGACGCCGACGGCCTGGAGGCCTTCCAGCTCGAGGATGACGACCTCTTCCTCGAGGCCGACGAGGCCCTGGAGGACCAGCGCTCGCTGCTGGCCCCGCCGCCGCCTCCGCCGCCGCCCCCATCCAGCCGCATGCCGCCGCTGCCCCGCCTGCCCAACCCGGCCGGCGGCAACCTGCGCGACAAGCTGGCCCGCATCACGCACCGCTCGGGCCCCGTCGCCCCGGCGCCGCCGCCCCCGCCGGGCGGCAGCCTGTTCAACCTGCGGACGGAGACGCCGGCCCCCATGCCGGCCGAGCCCGAGGAGCCGCTCTCCGACGACGTCGATCTGTCGGGCGCCGAGTTCTTCAACATCGGCGGCACCGTCGAGTGGCCGGCCCTGACGGCCGAGCTGGCCGAGCTGGACTTCCTGCTGGGCGGCCGCCTCGTGGCCGAGGCCCGCGAGCTCCTGAGCGAGCTCAACCAGCAGCACCCCGGCCACCCCGAGCTCACCGAGCGCCTCGATCGCATCCTCGAGATCGAGACGGACGAGGAGCTCGTGCGCCAGGCCGAGGCCCAGACGGACGCCCTCCTGGACGCTTTCGACGGCGACGTCGACTTCGGCACCGTCCAGGGCTCCATGATCAGCGAGCTGGCCGAGGACGACGGCGCCACGCACCTCGATCTCGGCCTCGCCTTCCGCCAGATGGGCCAGTTCAACAAGGCCATCGGGCAGCTCGAGAAGGCGCGGCGGGGCCGCGAGCTCTTCGCCGAGGCCACCCGCGTGCTGGCCCTGGTGCACGTCGAGCGCGGCCAGCCCCAGCAGGCCGTGGATCTGCTGGTGGAGGCCCTCGCCGACGCCCGGGTGAAGGCCCACGCCCGCGTGGCCCTCCGCTACGAGCTGGCCGGCGCCTACGAGGCCACGGGCCGCCGCGACCGCGCCGCCGACGAGCTGCGCGCCGTCGCCAGCGCCTCGAACCCCGACGACTTCCCCGACCTCCCCGAGCGCCTCGCCCGCCTCGCCCAGGGCTGAGCCCGACCGCCCCGGTCGCCCCCGCGTAGAGCGAAGTTCCCCCCGCCGCCATCCTGGCGTATGACGGAGGCCGACCCACTCACCCCCGAGGAGGACGCGCCATGGGCCTGAGAGAGGCACTGGGCCGGCTGAAGGACAGCCAGGGCAAGGGCTCCCTGTTGCGGCGCTGGCTGCTGCCGGGCATCGCCGCCGTGCTGCTGCTGGGGCTCCTGTTCTCCGACCACAGCGGCGTGGTGGAGGTGGAGCCTGGCGAGGTGGCCGTGAAGTACAACAACACCGGCCTGGCCCTCTTCGGCGAGCCCGCCAGCGTGGTGAAGGAGCAGGGCGTCCTCACCTTCCTGCCCCTCTTCCAGCGCGTCGAGAAGCTGGATGTGCGCCCCCAGATCTTCACGATGGAGGGCACGAGCGACGGGGGCAAGAAGGGGGGCGAGGTGGATCACAACCGCATCCGCCGCCTGACCGTGCGCGCCAACGACGGCTCGAACTTCTACTTCGAGCGCGTCGAGATCCACTACCAGGTCCTCCCGGGCATGGCGGCCGAGGTCATCCGCCAGAACGGCCCCGGCAACGACTACAAGTGGCGCGCCCTCCAGGTGCACTCCCGCGAGCTGCTGCGCGACGAGTTCGGCCGGCACTCCTTCCTCGAGATCGCCGACCCCTCCACCTACGGCGCCGCCAACGCCCGCGCCAAGGAGGCCCTGAACAAGCGCCTCGCCCCGCTGGGCATCGAGGTCTCCAACATCCTGATCTCCAAGCCGAAGTTCGACGATCGCGTCGAGGCGGCCATCGAGGATCGCCAGGAGGCCGAGCAGGAGGTCCAGGTCCAGGAGGAGAAGCGCAACAAGCTGCGCCAGCAGAAGGGGCACCGCCTCCAGCAGGTGGAGCAGGAGAAGAACGCCGAGTTCCAGCAGCTCAACGCCGAGCTGGAGGCGCGCAAGCAGCAGGCCCAGAACGCCTTCATCGCCGCGCGCCGCGAGGCGGACATCTACTTCATCGAGAAGGAGGCCGCCGGCATCGCCTACCGCGACGAGAAGGTCACCCGGGCGAAGTCCAACGAGGTGGCCTACCGCAAGCAGGCCGAGGGCGTCGTCGCCCAGATCCGCGCGGTGGGCGAGCAGGGCGCCGACGTCCTCAACCGCGAGATCGCCGAGCACGTCTTCCCGCAGCTCGAGCGCGTCTCCGCGTCGCCCTACGCCCAGCCCACGACCCCCATCGACATCCGCCACCTCAACAACAGCGGGGGTGAGCAGTGAAGCGCATCATCAACTGGATCTCGCTGGCGGTGATCGCGCTCTTCCTGCTGCCGGGCATGTGCTTCGAGCGCATCGAGCCGGGCCAGATCGGCGTGCGCCGCAGCCTCGAGGGGGGCATCACCGAGCAGGACTTCGAGGTGGGCTACCACCTCTCCCTGCCGTTCTGGCACTCCTGGTACCAGCTCGACGGCACCCTGCACTACCTGGAGTTCGTGGAGGGCGAGTCGACGGCCCTCGACGTGCGGACCCGCGACAACAACATCATCTACATCGACCTCGCCGTGCCCTACCGCATCCGCGAGAACGAGGCCTGGCGCATCGTGCGCGAGGGCTTCGCCGACAGCTACGAGGTGAAGGTCAAGTCGACCACCGCCGGCATCCTGCGCGAGCACCTGGCCGCCTTCTCCAACATCGACGTCCAGGATCCCGACGTGCGCCGCCGCGTGGCCGACGAGACGCTGCCCAAGCTCAACGAGGCCCTGGCCCAGTACCACGTCATCGCGACCCATGTGGTCATCCGGTCCATCCGCTTCCGCCAGCAGTACGAGGACCAGCTCCAGAACAAGCAGTTCTTCATCGTCCAGGGCCGCCTCGACGAGGCCCGCCAGCGCGAGTCGGTCGCCAAGCAGGAGACCGAGACGCTGGAGAAGACCATCCTCAAGGACATCGCCCTCAAGCGGGAGGAGTGGAACAAGAAGGTCGAAGAGCTCAAGTCGCGCTTCGAGATCGAGGTCTCGCAGATCGAGGCCGAGTCCACCCGCTACACCCGCCAGCGCCGCGCCGACGCCGACGCGCACTTCGCCGAACTCAAGGCCGAGGGCGACCTGGCCGAGGTGCAGGCCGAGGCCCTCGGCGAGCGGCTGAAGGCCGAGGCCCTGTCCACCAAGGCGGGCCGCACCTTCAGCGCCATCGAGGCGGTGCGCCGCTTCAAGATGGGCGACGTCCGCCTCAACTCGATCAACCCGCGCTTCCTCTACGAGTTCGGCTCCATGCGCGCGTGGCGCCAGTTCTTCCTGGGGGAGTGAGGTGCTGCGTCGCCTCCTGGTGATCATCGTCGCCGCGGGCCTGGTCTGGGCGGGCCTGCGCGTGCGCGCCTGGCTCAAGGCCCGGACGCTGCCGGTGGTCCCCGACGACTGGCGGCTGCTCGCCGAGCAGTCCCTGGCCTTCGGCGAGGCGCTGGATCTGCGGGATCGCATGGAGGCGGTGGTGCGCGGCGATGATCGCCGCGTGCAGCGGGCCCTGCTGCTGGACGTGCACGGCATCCTGCACGAGATCGCCCAGCTCGTCCGCCTGCGCTTCGAGGTGGAGCGCCACCTGCACGAGGTGCGTGGCCACCCCCCGGGGCGCCGCGCCGGCCGGCCCCTCCCCGAGGACGCCGAGCGCCAGCGCCGCGAGACGGCGGCCGCCCTGGAGGCCCGCGCCGACCGCTTCGCCACCGAGGCCGCCCAGGCCGTCAGCGGGCTCCGCCAGGTGTACCTGGAGCTGCTCGAGACCCATGACGGCGGCCGCGGCGGCGGCGCCCAGGCGGCCCGCAAGACGCGCGCCCTCATCGACTCCCTGCGCAGCCAGGCCCAGGCCGAGCAGGAGATCTCCCGGTTTCTCCAGGAAGATCACAAGGATCGCGACGACTGACCGCCGGATCGCTGGCGCGCCTCCCGCGCCTCGTTCTTGTCGGCGTGCCGCACCCCGAACAGCAGCCCGCGCTCCAGGCGCGCCCGCTGGGCGGCGTAGAACGCCTGCAGGAAGGGCAGGGGCTCCACCTCCCAGGCGTCCTTCGGCCAGCCGATGCGCTGCTTGATCTTGGTGCAGACCAGGTCCCAGGTGTCCCGGTCCACCTCGCCCTCGTTGCGCAGCAGGTCTTCGAGCACGTGCAGCTCGTAGTTGCCGTAGTGGCCGAGCTGCTCCGCCGTGAAGTGGTAGCGGGGCTGCTGCACCCGCGCGCTCAGGTCTTCGAGCAGCGGGCGCTCGGGCACCGTCACCACCCACGTCCCCGCGATCAGATCGCCGACGCGCAGGCGGTCGCGGTTGAAGAGGGGCATCAGCAGCAGCGCGATGCACCACAGCGCCGCGAAGAGGCCGATGAGCCCCCCGGCCCCCGGCCAGATGCTCTCGGGGCTGAAGACCGCCACCACCGGCAGGAAGACCTCGACCTCCCGGGTGAGGTTGCGGGCGAAGATGGCGCGGGGCGAGAGGGGGCCGCCGTGGCTGTCGATGACCCGGATCTTCTGGCTGCGCTTGCCCGGCGTCGACCCCTGCAGCGCGAGCTCGCAGAAGGGGAAGTAGAAGATCCGCAACAGGAAGTGGGCGAAGAGGAAGAACGCCGTGAACGAGCCGTTGCCGCCGGCCAGGACGACGAGCATGGCGAGCAGCAGGGTGACGGCGATGATGATGAGCCAGTCGAGCACGAACGCGGCGGCGCGGGCGCCGATGGGGGCCAGGCGCACGGTGAGCTCGATGCCCTCCGGGGTGTTCAGGCGCCGGCTGTCGATGGCGGCGCGCTCGTCGACGAGGCTCACGTCCCCGCCCCCCGCCGGCCGAGGACCAGGAAGTAGAAGAGCCAGAAGGCGGCCATCGTGGTGGCCGTGAGGTAGCGCACCTCGACGTCCGTGACGAGCTGGCGGAAGAAGCCCTCGAAGAGCGCGGCGATGAAGAAGAGGACGACCGCGCCCAGGGCGATGCCGGCGGCCTCCCGGCCGCGCACGCGCAGGGTGTCGAGGCGGCCGTGCCGGTCGGGGAAGAGCAGGGCCTGCGCCAGCACGAGGCCCGCCGCCCCGCAGACCACCACCGCGAACAGCTCGGTGACGCCGTGGGGCAGGAGCCACCCCCACAGGTCCACCGACAGGCCGCGGCTGTGGTAGAGCGCCGCGAAGGCCCCCAGGGAGAGGCCGTTGTAGAAGAGCAGGTAGAAGACCGGCAGCCCGAAGACGAACCCGAGGGCGAAGGCCATGATGCCGATGCGGGCGTTGTGGCTGAACAGGAACGACGCGAAGGCGGCCAGGCTGTCGTTGAGGTGCTCGACGTCGTAGAGGCCGTCGCGCAGGAACTCGGTGGTGGCCGCGGGGTTGCGGCCCTGCGTCATGCCCGCCGGCATGAAGCTGTAGAAGAGCTCCATGTCGCCCAGGGTGAGCAGGAAGCCAGCGAGCATCCCGGCCCCGAGGAAGACGAAGGCCAGCAGCAGGTGCCAGCGAAGTCTGCGCATTTGCTGGGGAAACCAGCGCAGGAAGAAGCCCGCCAGGGCGCCGCTGGCGCTGCGCTTCGAGCTGTAGACGCAGAGGTACGCCCGGCTGCAGAGGCTCTCCAGCCAGTCCACCAGGTTGCGATCGAGGCTGATGGCCCGCGCCACGCTCAGGGCCGAGAGGGTGCCGCGGTAGAGCATCGCCAGCCGGCGCGCGTCGCTGGCGTCGAGGGCGCGCATCCCGCGCTTCTCCACCGCGATGACGAGGCCCTCGAGCTCTCGCCAGGCCGCCTCCCGCTCCCGGCGGAACTGGACGCTGCGCAGCTCGCCGTCGCTCATGCGATGAGCTCCCGTCGCTTGATGTCGAGGTAGCGGTTCAAGAGCCCCACCGACACCCGATCGGGCGCGGCGTCCACGCAGAACACCCCCTTGCGCTGGAGCCGCCGCACCACCTTCTCGCGCTCCCGCACCAGATCCCAGGCCACCACCGCCCGGTGGATGTCGAGCAGGCTGCCCGGCTCGGCGCCCACGATGCGCTGCATCTCGGGATCGCGCAGCGAGACGAAGATGACGACGTGGCGGCGGGCGAGCCGGCCCAGGTTCTCGAGCATCAGCTCGGCCGTGACGGTGTCGACGAAGTCGGTGAGCACGACCACCAGCGACCGCCGCCGCAGCCGGCTGGCCAGGTGCGTGAGGCCCAGGGTGAAGTTCGTCTCGTGGCGGCTGTAGGCCAGGTCGGCGAGCCGGCGCTGCAGGTGGTGGATGGCCTGCACCCCGCCCGTCGGCTCCACGAAGCACTGCACCTGCTCGTCGAAGGCGAACAGCCCCACCCGGTCGCCCGCCCGCAGGCTGTAGAGCGCCAGCAGCAGGCTCGCGTTGATGGCGGTGTCGAGCTTCGGCACCCCGTCCACCGGCTCGCCCATCAGGTGCCCGGTGTCGAGGGCCAGGATGACCTGGTGGTTGCGCTCCGCCCGGAACTTGCGGGCCAGCAGCTTGCGGTGGCGCGCCGAGGCCTTCCAGTCGATGGCCCGGTGGTCGAGGCCCTCGCGGTACTCGGTGAGCGAGTCGAACTCGGAGCCCTCCCCCACGAAGCGCTCGGCCTTCAGGCCCACCAGCAGATCCTGGCTGTGCATGCGCAGGGCCGCCGAGCGGACGGCCCGCAGGTTGGGCACCACGGGGATGTCCTGGTCCATCGGCAGCCGGATCTGGCGGCGGAGCAGGCCGAGGGGCCCCGTCCAGCGCAGCCAGAGCGCCTCGACCCGGGCCAGGCCGCGCCGCGTCGGCGCCAGGGGCACCTCCACCAGCCGCGTCCCGGCGTCCGCGAGCCGCACGGGCAGGGCGGGCTGGGGCCCGAGGACGCCCCCCAGCTCCGCCAGCAGCTCCACGTCCACCGGACGCGGCGTGCCGCTGGCCGTCATCGCCACCACCAGGGGATCCGGGTCGCCGATGTACAGCACCTCCGGCGGCCGCAGCTCCACGGCCATGCGCCGCGCCGGCAGCGTGAGCAGCGCGTCGAGCACCAGCGCCACCAGCCCGAGCCCCAGCAGCAGCAGCCAGCCGAGCCACAGGCGCGCGTCGATGATCGCCGGCGCGAGGGCGAACGGCACCCCCAGGGCGAACACGAGCACGGCGCGGAGGGTCGGCTGCACGGCGCTACCGCGGGGCCGGGACGCGGTCGAGGACCTGCCGGAGCACGTCGTTCGCCGTGAGGCCCTCGATCTCGGCCCCCGGCGCCAGCACGACGCGGTGGCCCAGGCAGGGCACCGCCAGCACCTTCACGTCGTCGGGGATCACGAAGTCGCGCCCCTGCAGCGCCGCGTAGGCCCGCGAGGCCGTCGCCAGCATGTTGCAGGCGCGGGGCGAGGCCCCCGTGACCAGGGACGGGTGCTCGCGCGTCGCCCGCACCAGGTCCACGATGTAGTCCACCATCTCGTCGGCCAGCCGCAGCTCCGCCACCCGCGCCCGGGCCGCCAGCAGCACGTCCAGCCCCGCCGCCGCCTGCAGCCCGAAGGCGGGCAGGTCGGGCATGGCCGTCCGGTGCCCGTGCACCCGCACCATCTGCCGCTCCTGGTCGCGGCTCGGGTAGCCCACCGGCACCTTGAACAGGAACCGGTCGAGCTGGGCCTCAGGCAGCGGGTACGTCCCCTCCTGCTCGATGGGGTTCTGGGTGGCGACGACCATGAAGCCCGCGCCCAGGCTGTGGCGCTTGCCGTCGATGGTCACGCTGCGCTCCTGCATGGCCTCCAGCAGCGCGGCCTGCGTCTTCGGCGGCGTCCGGTTCACCTCGTCCGCCAGCAGGAACTCCGTGAAGATCGGCCCCTTCGTCAGCACGAAGGTGTTCGTCTGGAAGTTGAAGAGGTTGGTGCCGATGATGTCGCCGGGCATGAGGTCCGGGGTGAACTGCACCCGCCGGAACGTCAGGTCGAGGCCCGCCGCGAACGCCCGCGCCAGCAGCGTCTTGCCCGTGCCCGGCACCCCCTCCAGCAGGATGTGCCCCTCCGAGAGCAGCGCCACCAGCAAGAGCTCCACCACCCGCTCATGGCCCACCACGACCCGCTGGGCCTGGGCCTTCAGGGCCTGGGCGAGCGCCCCGATCTCCACGACGTCCATCAGACCTCCGTCCTGGTCTCGATCATCGCCCGCCGCCAGCGGTGGATCCGCCGGGCGGCCGCCACGATGCGGTCAGCGTCGCGCCCAGCGTCCTCGACGGCGACGATGAGGTTCCCGATTTTCTCTTGAATCTTGCGGCTCTCGGCCACCCGGTCCAGCCAGGCGGCCTGCTCCTCCGCGCTCGCCAGCGGCGGCGCGTGCAGGCGCTCCGCGACCTCGGCGCGGGTCTCCGCCCAGTAGCTCTCCAGGGCGTCGGCGCTGTGCCCGCCGAACCAGAGCAGGCGCGCCGTGTTCTCCACCAGCACCTCCCGCCCCCGGCCCAGCGGCGGGGCGAGGGGGAGGGGGGCGCCGAAGCGCCGCATGGCCGCCAGCAGCACCAGGAAGAGCACCACCCCCACCTGCAGCGTCACCAGCACGAGGGGGAAGCGGAAGAGCTGCCCCCAGATGCTCGGCGGCGCCGAGAAGCCATGCAGCGTCTCGTCGATGAGCAGGGTCTTGCCCTCGGCGACGGGGCTCAGCGCCTCCAGCACGAGGGCGGCGTTGTCGCCGGCCAGGAGGCCCGCGTTGTTCACCAGATCGGGATCGGCGATGACCGTGATGCCCCGGTCTCCCAGGTGGGTGCGCGCGATGAGGGCGCCCGTCGGTCCCCCCAGCAGCGGCGTCCAGTCCCCGCCGCTGAGGACCTGGGCCCCCCGGGGCAGGGTGGGCGTGGGCAGGTCGAGCTCGGCGGCGGGCGTCCACGGCCCCTGGCCCGCCAGGACGCTGCCCTCCAGCTCCAGGGCGCGCAGCACCTCGTCCCCGGCGTCCCGCGACCACCCGTAGAGCGGCTTGCCATCCTCGTCGTTGCCCCGGTGGAACCAGCGCGGCAGCACCAGGATGACCTCGGCCGCGTGGGTCTCCCGCACCAGCTCGGCCAGCCCGCGCGCGGTCGGATCCGAGGCCTCGACCCGCGGCTCCAGCAGCAGGAGCACGCTGTCGGCGCCGGCCCGGTCGCCCGTCGAGTAGCGGCTCACCGTCACGGGCAGGGTGAGCCGCTGCAGCAGCGTCAGGAAGGCGCGGTGGCCGATGGGCGCCCGGCTGAAGGTGTCGGCCCCCTCCGACTCCACCACCCGCAGCTCCTCGCCCAGGATGGCGAACAGGAGCCCGCCGATGAACGAGATCACCGTCAGGGCGCTCAGCCCGATGGCCACGCGGCGGCTGAAGACCGGGGCGCTCATCCGACGCTGACCCCGCGGGCCCCGAGCAGGCGGCGGAAGGAGTCCCGGCAGCGGCCGTAGTCCTCGGCGCTGGGCTCCTCGGCCCCGAAGAGGCTCACCTCGACGGCGGTCACCAGGTGGCGCAGGGCCGCCTCGGCCTCCGGCTGCAGGGGCACCAGCGCCAGGATCTCGCGGCTCGTGAGGGCGGGCGCCAGGCTTGCCTGGCGCCCAAGATCGGCGAACGTGCGCAGGAGCAGCACGTGGATGGCCTCGGCCCAGCGGCCCTCCCGCGCGAGCGCCTCGGCCTCGTCCAGCGTGACCGCCCGCACCTCGACCGTCGGGGCCTCGGTGACGACGGGGCCCTCGGGGCCGGCCCGCGCCCGGGCGGGTCGGGTGGTCAGATCGCGCAGCACGATGACGAGGACGGCCGCGGCGCACAGGCCGATGACGACCCAGAGCAGCACGGACGCCAGGCCCGACCCCGCCGACGAGGCAGGTGGCGGCGGGCTGGCCGGCCGCGGTCGCCGGGTCGGGCGCTGCTCCTGGGTCCCGGTCTCGGCGTCCTCGTCCCCCGCCTCGGCCGGGGCGACGTTCAGCTCGGTCTCCCAGTCGCGCGCGGCGCGCGTCCGCTCGATGCCCTCGGAGCGCTCCGCGGGCCCGGGCCACGCCAGCAGGAAGCTGAGGATCAGGAAGGGCATCCCGGTGACTCTACCTCCCAACGGAGCCGTTGTGCACGGGGGGAACGCAGGCGCAGGAGGCTGGGATGCTCGACGCCGCTCATGCTATCCTCCGCCGCGGACCGACTGTCGAGGCATGCCATGCGTCTGCGTACCATTCTCGCCGCCGCCCTCCTCCTGGGCGGCGCTGCCTTCGCCCAGAACAACGAACAGGCCCAGCAGTCCGCCGTGGGCAACAGCGCCCGCGCGGAGTTCTCCGAAGGCCGCCTGGTGCACGATGTCTTCAAGGACAGCAAGAAGGGCATGGAGGTCCACCACAAGATCCGCGTGGTGGGCATGAAGGACCGCGATCTGGAGGTCGCCTGCTACTTCTACCGGGAAGACGGCACGCCGCTGAAGGACGAGAACAACAGCTTCCGGACGACGGGCGGCGATGTCTCCGTGGGCGAGCACCACGTCATCAAGTACGCCGACTCCACCTTCAAGGACTTCAGCCTCTTCCTGCCCCATAACGAGCTGCATGCGGGCACTGGCGCCCACAAGCTCAAGGTGAAGTGCGAGGCCTTCGACAGCGGCAGGAGCATCGGCAAGAGCGGCTGGCAGAGCTTCACGCTCCGCGTCGGCGGCGCCGTGCCCAAGCTCATCAAGTTCGGCAAGGGCAGCCTGAAGCACGACGTCTTCAAGGACGGCATCAAGGGCCTGGAGGTCCACCACCCCATCGACGTGCAGGCCATGGCCAACCGCGAGCTGGAGGTGACCTGCTTCTTCTACTACGAGAACGGCGGCGCCCTGAAGGACATGAACAAGCGCTACTACACCGCCAACGGCAACGTCTCGGTGATGGACAAGGTGCAGGTGAAGTACGCCGACGCCAAGTGGGCCGACTTCGTCCACTTCATCCCCTACGACGAGCTGCACCTGCCGTCGGGCAAGACCGATCTGAAGATCCAGTGCGAAGGCTTCGACGCCGGTGTGTCCATCGGCAAGAGCGACTGGGTCCACCTCTGGTACCGCAAGGACTGAGGTGTCCGGCCCGCGTCGCGCGGGCCTCCCTGCCAGGCCGGGCGCCCGCCCGGCGCCCGCCCCGCTACTTCTTGCGCTGCTTCTTGCGGCTCGCCCGCGCGGCCTTGGCCTTCTTGCGCGACGCGTCCTTCTTGCGATCGGCGGCGCTGCCGGAGGCGGCCGGCTTGTAGGCGCCGGGCATGCCGGGGGGCAGGTAGCCCTTGGGCAGCCCCGGGAGCATCTGCTGGAGCATCTCGGGGGTCGGGGCGCCGCCCATGCCGGGCATGCCGCCGGGCATCCCGCCCATGCCGGGCATGCCGCCGGGCATCCCACCCATGCCCGGCATCCCACCGGGCATGCCCATCTGGCCAAAGACCTGGCCCATGTCCATGCCCTTGAGCTGCTGCATCTGGGCAAACTGCTTGAATCCCGGGAGCTTCCACAGCAGGTTGCCCCCGCCGGGCGAGCCGATGGCCCCCATGATCTGCCGCATGCCCTTGAACCGCGTCACCAGCTCGCTGACCTCGGTGGCCGGGATGCCCGCGCCCTTGCCGATGCGCTCGGCGCGGCGCGGCTGCTTCTCGATGAGCTCCGGCTTCGCGCGCTCCTGCTTCGTCATCGACTGGATGATCGCCTCGATGCGCACGAGGGCGTTGTCGTCGATCTGGGCGCCCTCGGGCAGGCCATCGCCGAAGAAGGGCAGCTTCTCGAACAGGTCGGTCAGCGAGCCCATCTTCTTGATGGTGCGGATCTGCTCCAGGAAGTCCCACATGTCGAACTTGCCGGAGAGCAGCTTGCGGGCGTCTTCCTCGGCCCGATCCTCGTCGACGACCTTCTCGAAGTCGCTCATGAGGCCGACGATGTCGCCGAAGCCCATGATGCGGCTGGCCAGCCCCTCGGGGCGGAACTCCTCGAGGCTCTCCAGATCCTCGCCCATCCCCAGGAACTTGATGGGCTTGCCGGTCACGGCCTTGATGGACAGCGCCGCGCCGCCGCGGGCGTCGCCGTCCAGCTTCGTCATGATGAAGCCGTTGATGCCGATGCGCTCGTCGAAGCTCGACGCGGTGCGCACGGCGTCCTGCCCGATCATGGCGTCGACCACCAGCAGGGTGTTCTCGGGCTTCGTCCGGCGCTTGATCTCGGCCAGCTCGCCCATGAGGGCCTCGTCGATGGCGAGGCGGCCCGCGGTGTCGAAGATGACGACGTCGCGGCCGTGGCTGCGCGCGTAGTCCATGGCGTCGGAGCAGATGTCCGGCGGCGCCTTGCCCGCGGCGTGGAACACCGGGACGCTGAGCCGCTGGCCCAGGATCTTGAGCTGATCGATGGCGGCGGGGCGGTAGATGTCGGCCGCCACCAGCAGGGGCTTGCGGCCCTTCTCGGTCAGGTACCGCGCCAGCTTGCCGCAGGTGGTCGTCTTCCCGGCGCCCTGCAGACCGATCATCATGATCCGGGTGATGCCGGATCCGTACTGCAGCGCGATGTCCGGCGGCCCCATGAGGGCCTCCAGCTCGTCCTGGCAGATCTTGATGAAGTGGTCACCGGCGCTGACCTGCATGCGCTTGTCGCCCTTGCCGGCCTTGACCTGGACGACCTCGCCGACGGCCTTCTCCTTGACCTGGGCGACGAACCCCCGGACCACCTTGAAGTCGACGTCGGCCTCGAGCAGGGAGACGCGGATCTCGCGCAGCGCCTCGTCGATGATCTCCGGCGTCAGCTCCCGCTTGCCTTGCATGCGGTGCTTGACGGAGCGAAAGCCCTTGCTGAGCGTCTCGAGCATGGTGGCATCCCGTGGGCGAGGGGGCCCTCGGGCCCCAGGAAAAGACCGCGGATGGTAGGCCCGCGACCCCCCGATCGTCAAGCCGGGGTTCAGAGCGGGGGCAGGGCGTCGATCCACTGGCCGATGCGATCCACCGTCGCGGCGGGCAGCGGCACCTCGGGCCAGGGCGGCATGCCCTCGCCGCCACCGCCCGGCACGTCACGAAACGCGAACGCCAGCTTCCGGTACAGGTAGCTGTCCACCCGGCTGCCCGGCTGGATGCGCAGCCCCGGCACCTCGCTGGAGGCCACGCCCACGGTCTGGGCCACGAACGGCGCCGTCAGATCGAGCAGGGCGATCTGGTCGACGGGGTTGTGGCAGACCACGCAGGCGTCATCGAAGATGGCCTGGATGGCCTCGACGTCCAGGGGGCCCTCCGCCGGCGGGCAGACGGCGAGGCAGAGGACGTCGTCGCAGTCCACCCGCTCGTCCCCGTTGTCATCGACCCCGTTGCCGCAGTCCTCGGGCGTCTCGAAGCACGACGAGCTCGACCGGCAGTCGGGATCGGCGCAGTCGATGGGGCCGTCCCCGTCGTCATCCACCCCGTTGAAGCAGGCGATCTCGCGCGGCGGGCCCAGATCCACGGGGGCCGCGTCGGGCAGGGCCGCGTCGGGGGCCCCGGCGTCCGCCGGGCGGGCGTCCACCGGCGCGGCGTCCATCGGCCTGGCGGCGTCCACCATCGCCGCGTCCACCACCACCGTCGCGTCGGGGCCCGCTTCCGCCACGGCCGCGTCGGCCACCCGGCCATCCGGGCCGCCCGCGTCCAGGGGCCGGGCCCCGTCCGCCCGCCCCGCGTCCACCGTCGGCGCGCCATCCGCCCCGGCCTTCTCCTCGTCGCACGCCCACAGGCCCAGGGCCACCAGCACCATCCACCGCATCACGATCTCCACAAGCCGCTCCCCATGGGAGTCCGCGCACCGCGTTGTTGTCACGGTCCCTGCGCTTGCGCCACCATGCCGGGGCGGGTGGCACAGGAGGCGACGATGCGCTGGATGTTCTTGACGATGCTGATCGGCGGCTTCGGCCTGGCCGGCTGTGATGGCGGCGGCGGTGGCGGCACGGCCGGCGAAGGCGCCGCCGATGGCGCGGGCGGCGCCGGCGGCGGCGGCATCCAGGTGGACGTGACGGGCCTGGAGCGCATCGACATCGCGCCCCGCTCGGCCCGCCTCCAGCCCGGCACCATGAAGCAGTTCACCGCCCTCGGCACCTTCCCCGGCGGCGAGACGCGCGACCTCACCGAGGCCGTGGAGTGGGTCACCTCCGACCCGGCCGTCGTGACCATCTCCAACGAGCCCGGCAGCAAGGGCCTCGCCACCGTCCTGCAGGACGCCGCCGTGGCGATCACCGCCCGCATCGCCGGCGTCGAGGGCGCCCTCACCTTCGAAAAGTCCTGTGCGTACCCGCAGTTCCCCGGCGGGTTCGTCCTGGGCCAGGTGGCCCCGCCCGTCGGCTGGGAGGGCGCCTGGTTCGGCGATGGCCGCAGCGTGACGCAGAAGGCGTTCTCCTTCGAGGACCTCTTCTGCGACGCCGAGTACGACCACGTCCGCACCGTCGTCATCGTCTTCGGCGCCGGCTGGTGTGGGGCCTGCACCGCCTTCGCCCAGCGCCTCGACGCCGATCGCGAGAGCCTGGCCCGCCTCGGCGCCATGCCCCTCTTCGTCGAGTTCGAGGACGAGAACTACGAGCCCGCCGGCACCGAGTGGGCCCAGCGCCACCTGACGCGCATCATCGGCAACGGCCCCGGCGTGCGCGTCGGCGACGCCGACACCAAGCCCTCCGGCCAGTTCTTCACCGCCTCCGGCATCATCCGCGGCGGCATCCCCGTCGTGGTCGTCCTGCGCACCAGCGACATGAAGGTCATCTACGACTCCAACGGCGTCGAGGGCCCCGTCCGCCTCATGGATGTGCTGGCCGAGCCCGAGAAGGACTGGACCGCCGGCGATCCCGAGGGCTTCCGCTCCAACTGCCTGGCGGGCGGCGAGGAGGACTCCGAGCCCAACAACACCCCCGCCCAGGCGGCGCCCCTGGCCCCCGGCAGCGTCCGCGGCGGCATCTGCGACGAGCACCCCGACTACTACCGCATCGACCATGAGGGCGCCTGGGACCTGACGCTGAACTTCAGCCACGTCACCGGCGACCTCGACGTCTATGTCTGGGACGTGGACGAGGACAAGCCGCTCCTCGGCGCCGACGCCCTGCCCGTGGGCTCCGCCACCCTCGACGACAACGAGTCCTTCCAGTGGCAGGGCCCGGCGATCATCCAGATCATCGGCCATGACTACGCCTCCGCCGGCTACCTGCTGACGCTGCGCCCCCTCTGATCACCCGCCTCCAAGGGGCCTGCCTCGCGGGCCTGCTGCTCGCCGCCTGCGACCCCGGCGTCGCCGATCCCGTCGACGCCAGCGACCGCCGCCCGGGGGACGCCGCCGCAGCGGACGTGGGCGCCGCGCCCGACGCCCGGACCGCTGGCCCGACCGACGCTGGCCCGACGGACGCCACCCAGACCGACGCCGCCCCGACGGACGCCACCCTGGCCGACGCCACGGCGCCAGACGCCACGCCCACCGACGCCGGCCCCTGCCAGCCCCGGTGCGCCCCGCACACCTGCGCCGACGACGGCTGCGGCCAGCCCTGCGCCTGCCCCGAGGGCGCCACCTGCCGCGACGGCCGCTGCGGCCTCGCCGTGACGAACCCCGTCCTCGCCGGCGACCACCCCGATCCCGACGTCCTCCGCGTCGAAGGCCCCGACGGCCCCACCTACTACCTCTCGCACACGGTCCACGACGCCGGCGATCTGCCCCTGTACCGCTCCCGCGACCTCGTGCACTGGGAGCGCCTGCCCGGCGCCTTCGACCGCCCGCGCACCCCGGGCGCGTCCATGGCCCTCAACGGCGCGCACTTCTGCGCCCTGTGGGCGCCGGATCTCGCAGCGATCCCCGGGGGTTACCTGCTCGGCTTCTCCGCGATGCGCTACCGCGGACCTCAGGCCGCCTGCCCCGGCTATGGCGAGGACGGCGGCGTCTACCAGGCCTGGTCGCCCACGCCCGAGGGCCCCTACGCCCGCGCCGACCACCCCTGGGAGCCCGTCCCCGCCGGGGCCAACGCGGCCACCTGCGGCCTGCGCGACCAGCTCCCGCGCAGCGTCGACTACGTCTCCCACGACTGCCAGGGCACCTTCTGCCACCACGTCATCCGCCTCGACAGCGAGACGTGGCAGGACCCCGCCACCGGCCGGTGGTGGCTGAGCTACGCCTGGTACACCAACGTCCCGCCCCGCGTGGCCTGGGAGCGCGACCACCTGGGCGAGCACGTCAGCCTGGTCGAGCTGGACGCCGCCGATCCCTTCGCCGTGCGCTGCGCCGCCGACACCCCGCAGATCTTCGTCGCCGACGGCCACGACGCCGGCCTCCGCGCCGCCCTGGCCGCCGCCTGCCCCCGCTGCGGCGAGCAGCTCGCCTTCGACCGCGGCCGCCAGGGGGAGCCCCTCACCCACGCCGGCCTGCCCTGGACGGTAGTCGAGGGCCCGGCCCTGCTGCGCCGCGGCGACTACGTCTACGCCCTCATGAGCGGCAGCGCCTGGGACTCGGCCTGGTACCACGTCTTCTGGGTGGCCGCGCGCACCGTCGAGGGCCTCGCCCAGGACGCCCCGGATCGGCTGGTCGGCCGCCTGCTCATCCCCAGCCGCGGCCAGGCGTTCGGCCACGGCGTGCCCGTCCTCGGCCCCGACGGCGACCAGTGGTTCTACGTCCACCACCGGCTCGACGCCGAGCGCTGCCGGGCGACGGGCGACTGCCGCCGCGACCTGTGGGTCAGCCCCATCGACTTCGAGGATCGCGGCGACGGCCGCGGCGCCGTGCACCTCCGGGCGCGCCACCCGGCCGAGGCGCCGGACGTCTTCATTCCCCTGTAGTTCCGGGCGCTTTCAGCCCTCGGGCAGCGAGAAGTCCAGGTGCTCGTCCGCCAGCCGGGAGGGCCGGTTGGCGGCCTCCACCACCGGCTCGATGGGGGTGCGGAAGGTGTCGAGGACGCGCTGGACGCGCCCCAGGATCTCGCCCTGGAGCGCCCACCGCCACTCGAACCGGGCCAGCAGCGTGGCGTCCAGCGCGCCGCGGATGCGGACGATGGTGATCGGGCGGGGGCGCTGGGGCGCGGATCCCCAGCGCAGCCCGAGCCGCGTGGCCAGGGGCCAGCAGGCCAGCGCCAGGGGTGGGGGCTCGGGGGCGGGCAGCCACGCCTCGATGGCCTCCGCCAGGGCGTCGTCCTCCCGGCCCGCCTCCACCGCGTCGAACGCCCGGGCCAGCAGGGCGCGGGCCGCCGGCCGCTCCTCCCGGGCCACCGCCCGGGCCTGCAGGCGCGCCGCCAGCCCCTCCGCCGCGGCCTTCAGGCGGCCGGCCGGCGCGGAATCGGCGAGGGTGGGTTTGCGAGTCGGGGTCACTTGGGTTCTAATTGCTCCGCTCCACGACCCTCGGGATCACCGCCGTCCATGGCCGACCAACGGTACACCATCGTCCAGAAGATCGATTCCGGCGGCATGGCCGAGGTCTGGAAGGGCAAGGCGTCGAGCTTGCGGGGGTTTGAGAAGCTCGTCGCCATCAAGCGCGTCCTCCCCAGCCTCTCGCGGAACAAGAAGTTCATCTCCATGTTCCTCGACGAGGCCCGCCTCTCGCTCTACCTGAACCACGCCAACGTGGTCCAGACGTTCGACATCGGCATGGCGGAGAACGCCTACTTCATCGTGATGGAGTGGGTGGATGGCACCAACCTCAAGGGGTTGATGTCCGTCGCCAGCGAGCTGGGCTTCCGCATCCCCCCCGAGCAGGCCGTCTTCATCACCATCGAGGTGTGCAAGGGCCTCAGCCACGCCCACAACCGCAAGGATCCCAAGGGCCGCCCGCTGGCCATCGTGCACCGCGACGTCAGCCCGCCCAACGTGCTCCTCAGCCGCGAGGGCGAGGTGAAGCTGGTGGACTTCGGGCTGGCCAAGGCGGCCTCCCAGATCACCAGCACCGATCCGGGCATCGTGAAGGGGAAGTTCAGCTACCTCTCCCCCGAGGCCGCCCACGGCCAGACGGTGGACGGGCGCGCGGACGTCTTCTCGGCGGGCATCGTGCTCTGGGAGATGCTCGCCGGCCGCAAGCTCTTCGACGGCGCCACCGACCTCAAGACGGTGGAGCTGGTGCGCAAGACCGAGGTGCCGCCGCTCTCGCGCTTCAACCCGGACGTGGAGCCCGCCCTCGACGCCATCGTGCGCCGGGCCCTGGCCCGCGACCCCCGGGAGCGCTTCCAGACGGCCGAGCAGCTCGGCCACGAGCTGGCCCGCTACCTCTTCCAGGGCCGCCTCCTCGTCACCTCCTACGACATCGCCACGCTGGTGAAGCGCGTCCTGGCCTACATGGACGCCAACGCCGCCGAGCGCAGCAAGGCCATCTCCCTGGAGTCCACCGTCCAGGAGGAGATCGAGCAGTTCACCTCCCTCGAGAACCTCGAGGAGCTGGATCGCATGGAGTTCAAGTCGGTCCTCGATCACCCGGGGGGCGACGACAGCGGCCTGGTGGGCATCGGCATCGACCCGCGGGGCTGGGCCGACGAGCTGGGCGACCTGGGCCCCGAGCCGGGCGGCTCGATGTCCGAGGAGTCCATCGACGACACCATCGTCGCGGGCGTGCACGACTTCCTCGACGAGGAGGACCTCGGCCCGCCGACGGTGAAGGGCACCCCCGCGGCCGCGCCCGCGCCGGCCCCCATGCGCAGCGCGCCGCCGGCCCGCATCGCCGAGGTCTCCGCGCCGCCGGCCAAGGCCCCGCCTTCCCGGGGGGCCCCCACGCCCACGACGCCGCCGGAGGTGGCCCCGCCGCGCTCCACCGGGCAGCTGCCCGTCGTCGAGGGCAAGCGCAGCATCCCGCTCTCGGTGGGCCTCGTGGTAGGGCTCCTCGGCGCCGGCGCCCTGGGCGTCGCCATCTGGCTGCTCGCGAGCTGACCCATGCCGGAGCCCAGCCGCTCGCTCCTCGCACTCATCCTCGCCGGGGGCGAAGGCACCCGCCTCCTGCCCCTGACCCGTGACCGCGCCAAGCCCGCCGTGCCCTTCGGCGGCCGCTACCGGCTCATCGACTTCGTCCTCTCGAACTTCGTCAACTCGGGCTTCTTCCAGATCAAGGTCCTGACCCAGTACAAGGCGTCGAGCCTCATCAGCCACATCACCCGCGGCTGGCAGCTCGCCCCCATCCTGGGCCACTACGTCGAGCCGGTGCCCGCCCAGATGCGGGTGGGCCGCGACTGGTTCAAGGGCAGCGCCGACGCCGTCTTCCAGAACCTCAACCTGATCGCCGACTCCCAGCCCGAGGTGGTGGCCGTCTTCGGGGCCGACCACATCTACAAGATGGACGTCTCCCAGATGGTGACGCTCCACCTCGAGAAGGACGCCGATCTGACCATCGCCGCGGTGCCGGTGCCCCGGGCCCAGGCCACCGCCTTCGGCGTCCTGGCGGTGGACGCCGAGGGCCGCGTGACGGACTTCGTCGAGAAGCCGGCCGACCCGCCCGAGATGCCCGGCCGGCCCGGCTGGTCCCTGGCCAGCATGGGCAACTACCTGTTTCGCACCCAGAATCTGGTGGAGGCCATCACCCAGGACGCCACCCGCGTCGACAGCGTCCACGACTTCGGCCGCAACATCATCAGCCAGATGGTGCGCGACGGCCGCGTCTACGCGTACGACTTCGACACCAACGAGCCGCCCGGCATGGAGGAGAAGGAGCGCGGCTACTGGCGCGACGTGGGGACGCTGGACAGCTACTGGGAGGCGTCGATGGACCTCGTCGAGGTGACGCCCATCTTCAACCTCTACAACCACCGCTGGCCCATCCGCACGACCTACCAGCACCTGCCGCCGGCCAAGTTCGTGTTCAACCTCGAGGGCCCCGGCCGCCGCGGCTACGCCACCGACTCCCTCGTCAGCCCGGGCGGCATCATCTCGGGCGGCCACGTCCACCGCTCGGTCCTGGCCCCCAAGGTGCGCGTCCACTCCTGGTCGGAGGTCGAGGCCAGCGTGCTGGGCGAGGGCTGCGAGATCCACCGCGGCGCCCGCGTGCGCCGGGCCATCTTCGACAAGTTCGTGACGGTGGAGGAGGGGGCCACGGTCGGCTTCGACCCCGAGCACGACCGGGCCCGCGGCCTGACGGTCACCGAGAGCGGCGTCGTCGCCGCCACCAAGGGCCTGCACATCCCCCGATGAGCGTGAAGGGAGAGCCCATGCCGGGCGCGTCGTCCGTCGCCTTCCTCTGGCACTTCCACCAGCCGGACTACCGGGATCCCGTGGCGGGCCGCCCCATCCTGCCCTGGGTGCGCCTGCACGCGAGCCGGGCCTACTTCGATCTGGCCTGGCTGCATGAGCGCCACCCGGGCTTCCGCTCCACGGTGAACTTCGTCCCGGTCCTCGTCGATCAGCTCCAGGCCTTCATCGCCGGCGAGCGCGACCGCTACTGGGAGCTGGCCCGCAAGCCCGCCCGGGACCTCACGCCCCCCGAGCGCGCCTTCATCGTGGACCGCTTCTTCGCCATCCACCCCGAGCACGGTGTCCGGCCGAGGCCCCGCTACCACGCCCTGCGGGCCCTGCGCGCCCAGGGCCCCGACGCCTTCTCCGTCGCGGATCTCCGCGATCTGCAAGCGCTCTTCAACCTGGCCTGGTTCGGCTTCGCCGCCCGCGTGGAGTACCCCTTCCTGGCCGAGATGGAGCAGAAGGGCCGCGGCTTCCGCGAGGACGAGAAGCGCAAGATCCTCGACCTGCAGGTCCACGTCGCCCGCCGCATCCTGCCCCTCTGGCGCCGCCTGGCCGAGCGCGGCCAGGTCGAGCTGACGACGACGCCCTACGCCCACCCCATCCTGCCGCTCCTCATCGACTCCGACGTCATGGGGCGCTGCCAGCCCACGGCACCGCGGCCGCCGCGCTTCGCCTTCCCGGCGGACGCCGAGGCCCAGATCGCCCGGGCCCGCGACCGCCACGCCGCCTGGACGGGCGTGGCCCCCGTGGGGCTCTGGCCGGCCGAGGGGGCCGTCAGCCACGCCGCCGCCGAGCTGCTGGTCGCCCAGGGCATCGGCCACCTGGCCACCGACGAGGCCCAGCTCTTCCGCAGCCTGCCCCCCGAGACGCCCCGCAGCGCCCTCTACCAGCCGTGGCGCCTGCCCGTCGCGGGCGGCCACCTCGATCTCGTCTTCCGGGACCGCGCCCTGAGCGACCTCATCGGCTTCACCTACGCCAGCAACGACGCCGAGGTGGCCGTCGACGACCTGCTCGGCCGCGTCCGCGCCGCCGCCGCCAGCGCCCCGCACCCGCGCCCGCTGGTGACCATCGCCCTCGACGGCGAGAACCCCTGGGACGCCTACCCCGAGAGCGGCCGCCGCTTCCTGCAGACGCTGGCCAGCCGCCTGGAGGCCGCCACCGATCTGCAGGCCGTGACCCTCGCCGAGCACCTCGCCGCGGCCCCGCCCACCGCCACCCTCTCCGACCTCGCGCCGGGGTCGTGGATCAACGGCGACTTCGGCATCTGGATCGGCGGCTCCGTCGAGAACACCGCCTGGCGGCTCCTCGGCGACGCCCGCCGCGCCCTCGAGACGGTGGGCCCCACGCGCCCCCCCGCCGACGCCGCGGCGGCCCGGGATCACCTGCTGGTGGCCGAGGGCAGCGACTGGTTCTGGTGGTTCGGCGAGCCCTTCCACGGCGAGAACGACGCCGACTTCGACCACCTCTTCCGCAGCCGCCTGCGCGCGGCCTGGCTGGCGCTGGGCCTGCCCGTCCCCGACGCCGTCGAGCACCCCCTCGACCCGCCGGCCCCCGTGGCCCCCGTCGCCGAGCCCCGCCAGCTCCTCCGGCCGCGCTTCGCCCCCGCCGACAGCACGTGGTTCGAGTGGGCCGGCGCCGGCGTCTACGCCCTGGAGCACGGCGTCGCCGCCATGTACCAGGCGACGCGCTGGTTCGTCCGCCTGCTCTACGGCTTCGACCTCGCCCACGCCTACTTCCGCCTCGAGCCCGCCGAGGGCGCCGACACCGCCGGCATGACGCTGCGGCTGCGCCTCCACGGCGGCGCCGATCTGCACGTCGTCGACGTCCCCCTCGACGAGGCCGCCGGCGAGGCCACCCTGGCCCGCCTGGACCCGGATCTCACCCCCCGGGGCGCGCGCCCGCTGACGCTGGTCAAGCGCCGCCGCGGCATCGTCGAGATCGGGGTGCCCTTCGCCGACCTCGGCCTGGTGGCCGGCGATCCGCTGCACACGACGGCCTTCCTGATGCGCGAGCGCGTCTGCCTCGCCCGCTACCCCGCCGCCGGCGACGTGCGCGTCACGGTGCCGGATGCCCAGTTCGAGGCGCGCCACTGGACGGCGTGAGGGCCAGCTCGCCGAAGCCGTAGTCGGCCCCCACCAGCAGCAGCCGATCGGGCCCCACCAGGAACATCGCCACCGTCGGCCCCGGCAGCGCGCGGCGCCCGGCCTCCACCAGCCGGCCCCCCTCGGCGCGGTAGACGACCACGGCCTCGCCTGCGGCGACGATCAGGAATTCCCCAAGGGGAACGAGGGCTTGCACGGCACCCGGGGTGGGCGTCCCCTGGCCGTCGAGGGCCACGCCGATGGCCCCCAGCCGCGCCTCGACCGTCGCCTCGCCCAGCGGGGCGTGCAGCCGGTCGTCCCCCGCGACCACCTGGCCCTCGGGCCCGGCGGGCACCAGCCAGGGCCCCCGCGGCCACACCGGCAGGCCCCGGCCCGAGGCGTCCACCAGCCAGAGCAGGGCGTCGTCGCGGAAGAGCCGCGCCACCGGCCCCAGCCCCGGCGGCTGGCCCATCGGCACCGGCGCGCCGGGACCCGGCCGCCACCACCAGACGCCCGACGCGCCCGCCGCCCAGACGCGCTCGCCATCCCACGTCGCCGCCTGCAGGCCCGTCGCCGCGTCGCGCCGCCAGATCGTCTCGCCCGCGTCGAGCAGCGCCAGCGCCGGGCCCGACCAGCGCAGCTCGCGCCCATCGGGAGGGACCGCCCGCCGCGCCCGCCGGGGTGGGCCACCCGGTCGCCGCCGCGAGCGCGCCGCGCCAGGCCACCGCGTCCCCGGCCACGCCCACGGCGTCGGCCTCGCCCATGGCCACCAGCGCCCGCTCCCCGTCACAGCCCACCGCGCGCGGCGCCCCGCCGAGGGGGATGACGGCCTCCTGGGCCGGCCCGTCCGGGCCGAACCGCCACCGCTCCACGGCGCCGTCCCGCGCGGCCCACGCCACCGGCCCGGCCACGCAGCCCGCGCGCCACGCCCCGCCGCGCAGCAACGGCGCGCTCAGGCCCGGGGGGGCGGCCGCCGGTCCACCGCCACACCCGGCCAGGCTCCCCACCAGCGCCACCATCGCCCACCGCATCGCGCTCCCCCGCAGCCACCACGCTCGTCGCCCGACTCTCTAACAAAATCAATCACTTTGCTCTACTCCCTCGGCGGCGGGGCCGGTGTTTCTGGATCGCGCCGGCGAGACACGGCATGGTCCCCCGGGGTCGAACGGCCCCGATCACCCGGCGAGGCGCACCTGGTGTCGAACGACTCCCCCGATCCGGCCATCAAGCGACGGCTGGGCATGGACGCCCCCGCGGCGGTCGCGGCCCTGGGCGCGCTCGCGCTCGCGCCGCTCCTGGGGATCGTCATCGCGGGCCAGGCCACCACCGTCTTCGCCGGCGTGGCGGCCGTCACCCTCGGGCTCTTCCTGCTCTGGCAGCCGCTCTGGTGCGTCTACCTCATGGTGGTCGGCGCCCTCTTCAACACCTTCTTCGTCGACGCCGGCTTCGCCCTCCTGGGGGCGGGCGACCTGGCCGTCCTCGTCTCGCTGCCCATCTGGCTGCTGCACCGCCTCAACCACCCCCGCGACCTGCGCCTGCCCCGCGCCTGGCCGCTGCTCGTGGCCTACGCCATGCTCGCCGGCGCCAGCCTCCTGGAGGGCGTCGCCCCCGAGGCCGGCATCCGCAGCTACGTCCGCCAGCTCACCTACGTGGCGTCCCTCTTCGCCGTCACCGACCTGCTCCGGGACACCGCGCAGCTCCGCCGCATCTTCCTCATCTTCGCGGTGGGGGGCACCTTCATCGCCGGCCACGCCCTCGCCACCTGGCAGGGCGGCCGCCTCGAGGGCATCGCCGAGCAGCCGAACCTGCTGGCCGTGCTCCTGGCCTTCTGCGGCGTGCCCACCATCGGCATCATCCTCACGGCCGGGCCCTCCCTGAAGCGCCTCCTCGGCATCGGCGGGCTGATGCTGATGATCGTCGCGCTCATCTTCACCATCTCCCGCGGCAACTACCTGGGCTTCGGCTGCGCGGCCCTGTGGTGGATGCGCCGCTACCGCCGCCTCATCGTGGTCGCCGTGCTCGCGGCCGCCGGCATCGTGGCCGTCCTCGCCCGCGACCCCGAGCTGGCCGCCAACATCACGCGCCGCTGGCAGCTCCAGGACGTCAGCGTCTCCCAGCGCATCATCGTGCAGGAGAACGCCATCCAGACCATCCTGCAGAACCCGCTCTTCGGCGTCGGCTTCGGCCAGTTCTCCGAGCTGCACCGCAAGGTGGACATCACCGCCGAGGTGGGCCGCAGCGCCCACAACCAGTACCTCGGCCAGATGGCCGCCACGGGCATCCCCGCGGCATTGCTGCTCTTTTTGTTCATCGCGTTGCAGTTCTGGCCGCTGTGGCAGCGCGCCGGACCCTTCGCGCGCTTCCGCCCCGACGAGCAGTGGATCGTGGCCGTCTTCCAGGGCCTCGCCATCTACCAGTGCGTCTCGATGGTGTTCCGCACCGCCCTGCGCCAGCCCGAGTGGCTGATGCTCTCGCTCTACTGCGCCGTGCTCGCCATCGCGCTGGCCCGCCCCGAAGAGGCGCCGAAGGCGTAGAGCCGCGCCGCGCGCGCGCTCGCCCGCGCCAGCCGACCAGCCGCGCCGGCCAGCGCCTCCGCCAGCGTCCCCGGCCCCTCCGCCAGCGGCAACGCCACCGCGCGCCCCGCCAGCGCGGCCTCCCCCGCCGGCGTCACCTCCCCCGCCAGCACGACGACCGGCCGGCCGCCCGCCCGGTCCACGACGCCGCTCACCACCTTGCCCTCGGCCGTCTGGGCGTCCAGCCGCCCCTCCGCCGTCATCACCAGCTCCGCCTGGGCGATGCGGGCGTCCAGCCCGACGACGGCCGCGATGTGGTCGAAGCCGCCCACCAGCGTGGCGCCCAGCGCGGCCCAGAGCCCGCCCGCGAGCCCACCCGCCGCGCCGCCGTGCACCACCCCGCGGGGATCCCGGCCGCTGGCGGCCGCCAGGACCGCGCCCAGGCGGTCGAGGCCGGCGACCAGCGCGCCGACGTCCGCGGGCGTCGCCCCCTTCTGCGGCCCGTAGAGCCCCGCCGCCGCGAGCAGCGGCGTCCGCACGTCACACAGGACGGTCACCGGCAGCTCGAACCGCGGCAGCGCGACGTGGGCCAGATCCGCCAGCGCGGCGCCTCCCGGCGGCAGCGGCCGCCCCGCAGCGTCCCGAAGCTCGGCGCCGAGGGCCCGCAGCGCCCCCGCCCCGCCGTCCACCATGGCGCTGCCGCCGACCCCCAGCAGGAGGTGGCGCGCCCCCGCGGCCCGCGCGGCCGCCAGCAGCTCCCCCGTCCCCCGCGAGCAGGCCCCCCGGGCGTCGCGCCGCGTCGTGCGGGCCAGCCCCGAGGCCTCCGCGCTCTCGACGACGGCCACGCCATCGGCCCCGAGCCACCACCGCGCCCGCACCCGCTCGCCATGGGGCCCCGCGACCTCGGTGGCGCACCACCGCCCGGCCCCGGCCGCCGCCGCCAGCACGTCCAGCGTGCCCTCGCCGCCGTCCGCCAGCGGGGCCTGGTCGCAGCGCACCCCGGGCCAGACGCTCGCCAGCCCCGCGGCCATGGCGCTCGCCGCCTCCGCCGCCGTGAGGCAGCCCTTCAGCTTGTCGGGGCAGAGGAGGACGCGGCCTACCACTCGTCCAGCGGATCGTCGGGGGGCGGCGCCCCCTCGGGCGGCGCGTCCTCCCAGTCAGGCACGGCGGGCTGCTCCTGCAGGCCGTTCCACAGCAGGTCGGGGTTGGACGCCTCGGCCACCTCGGCGCTCAGGGAGCCCCGCTGCACCAGGCGCTTCAGCAGCGCCTTCATGCGCTTGCCGTAGCTGGCGTCCACCTTCCCGCGCTCGAACTGCTTGCCGTAGAACCGCGGCGACGGCAGCAGGCGCACCAGGAAGGCGATCTCGGTGGGCGTCAGATCCCGCGGCGCCTTGTGGAAGTAGTGCCGCGCCGCCTCGCCGATGCCGAAGACGTGGTCGCCGAACTCCACCACGTTCAGGTAGAGCTCCATCAGCTCGTCCTTGGTGAACGAGCGCTCCAGCAGCCAGGTGACGACGAGCTCCTCGAGCTTGCGCGACAGCGTCTTGCGCCGGTTCAAGAACAGGTTGCGGGCGAGCTGCATGGTCAGCGTGGAGCCGCCGCGGGCGAACCGGCCGCGCTCCAGGTTGCGCACGAGCGAGCCGCGCAGGTGCAGCATGCTCACGCCGCCGTGGCGGTAGAAGCCGCCGTCCTCCTGGGCGGTCACCGCCAGCGGCAGCAGCGGCGGGATGAGGTCCAGCGGCGTCCAGCGCCCGCTCTGGGGCCCCGTCTCGCGCACGATGACCTCCCCGTCGGGCATCTCGAAGCGCGTGTAGAAGATGCGCTTGAGCCGGCCGAAGCCGATCTCGTCGCTGATCTCCTCCACCTTCAGCGTCTTGAGGTCCACGTCGGCGTCCAGGACGGTCGCCGGCAGGTCGGCCATGTCGATGGCCAGCTTCCCCTTGAAGCCGAACCGCCCCGCCAGCCGGAACGGCTGCAGGTTCGGCAGCAGCCCGGGCGGCACCGCCCGCGTCGCCAGCCCCGCGTCCACCGGCGGCACCGTGGCCTCCGCGGCCACCTTCAGCGTCTCGCCCGTGTTGTCCACGAACCCGCTGAGCTTCACCCCCACCTCGCCGATGGAGGCCCGCCCATCCTCCAGGACGAGCTTGATCTTCTTGGGGTTCTTCGTCGGGGCCTCCACCGTGAGGCGGCCCCCGATGCCGAAGTTGAAGGGCCCCACCGGCCCCTCCGCCAGGGCGGGGTGCAGCACCCGGAAGCGCTCGATGCGCGCGTCGCCCTCCAGCACCGCCCGCCGCGCCTCCAGGTCCACCATCACCGTCAGCCCGCCGGAGAGCTGGCCGTTCACCGTGGCGTGCACCGGATCGAGGCTCAGCCCGGACACGTCGGCCCGCACCTCCACCTTGCGGCGATCCGCCCGCCCGTGGCCGACGATCTGCCCGCCCCCCGGCAGGGACAGCCGCGCGCGCACCGGCCGGCTGCCATCGGCGCCCGCCTCGATGCCCACCGTCAGATCCGCCGACAGCCCCCCCAGCATGGCCGACAGGCTGCCGTCCTCGGCCGTGCTCACCAGGCGCACGCCGGGCAGCGTCACCCGCGGCTCGTCGCCCCGCTCCAGCTCCAGGCCGCTGCCGACCACCTGCAGGCGGCCCGGCAGCGACAGGTGCATGCTCTCGCTGCACTGCACCCGCACGCGGTCCTTGCTGCCCTCGAAGGTGCAGGGCCCCATGGGCGGGTGGGTGACGGTGGCCTCGCCGGTGAACTGCCCCTCCAGGAACCGGACCTTCAGATCCTGGACCTCGAGCCCGCCGCTGTGATCGATGAGGCGCCCGTCATCCAGCTCGACGGCCGGCAGCGCGCGCCCCTGGCCGCCGCCGCCGCCGCTTGGGCGCCGGGTGGGCACCATGTCGCGCAGCGCCTTGAGGGCCCCCTCGGCGGTGCCATCGCCGTGGACGTGCACCACCACCCCCCGCAGCCGCAGCCGATCGGGCCAGGGCGACAGGGACCACCGCGTGCTCTCCGAGATGTCCGCCCAGACCTGGCGGACGGTGACGAGGGGGGCCTCGGCCGGGCCGACGCGCAGCCGCTCCACCCCGGCCCGATCGGCGCCCTCCAGGAAGACGCGATCCGCCGAGACGGGCAGGCCGATGCGATCCTCGATCTTGGCGAGGGCCCGCTGGCCCGCGGACTCCACGGCCGCGCCCGAGAAGGTGAGGCCGGCCAGGAGCAGCAGGAGGGGCAGACCCCCCAGCAGCGTCAGGAGGGTGCGTCGCACGCGACCTGGCGGGGCAGCAGGGGCAAGACGCTTACTTGCCGGCCGGGGCGCCGCGCAGCGCCTTGAGCTGCTCGGCGGTGGGCTCCGGCGGGACCGGCGCCTTCTCGGGCACGTAGATGTGGATCTCGACGCGATCCGCCTTGGCGCCCTTGGGGGCCCCCTCGGGCAGGGCGACGCCGCCGATGCCCTTGGCGCGGAGCTGACCCTCGGCCACGCCCTTCTGGTTCAGGTACGTCCACACGTTGGTGGCCCGCTTCGTCGACAACTCGCCGGCCTCGGTCACGCCCAGCGCGGTCGCCCGCACCTCGAACACCACGTCGGGGTACCGCTTCAGCACCTCGGCCAGGGCGTCCAGCGCGTCGAGGCTGCGCTTGTAGATGGCCTCGCTCTTCGGCTCGAAGGTCACGCCCACCTGGATGCCCAGCACCGCCTGCAGATCCGCGGGGATCTCATCGGCGCAGCCGTCCACATCCTGGAAACCATTGAGGTTCTCGGGGGCGTCCTTGCACTTGTCCACGAGGTCGAAGATGCCGTCGCCGTCGGTGTCCTTCTCGGGGCAGCCGTCGCTGTCGAGCCAGCCGTTCTTCGTCTCGGCCTCGCCCACGCAGGCGTCGTCCGCGTCCAGGATGCCGTCCTGGTCGTTGTCGGGATCGGGGCAGCCGTCCTCGTCCTCGAAGCCGTCCTTGTCCTCGGCGTCCTTCGGGCACTTGTCCGTCTTGTTGTCGACGCCATCGCCGTCGTCGTCGACGTCGGGGCAGCCGTCCTCGTCGCGGTCGCCGTCCTTGTCCTCGGGCTCGCCGGGGCACTTGTCGTCGACGTCCTTGATCTCGTCCTTGTCGTTGTCCTCGTCGGGGCAGCCGTCGGTGTCCTCGAAGCCGTCCTTGTCCTCGGCCTGGGTCGGGCAGGCGTCATCCACGTTCGGGACGCCGTCCTTGTCCATGTCGAAGTCGCCGCCGATCTGCACGCCGAAGCCCAGGGTCGCCTGGAAGTGGGCGTACTCGTCGTTGGCCGGGGCGTCCGGGCTGAACCAGCCGCGCACATCCGCCTGCGTGATGAACATCTCGGTGATGTGCCAGCGCACGCCGAGGCCGACGTTGGCCCCGAAGTACGTGTCGTCCACCAGCACCATGCCCGCGCCCGCGCTCAGGTACGGGTTGACCACCGCGTCGTTGAGGTTGAGCACGGCGCCCAGGCCGATCTGCGAGATCAGCCGGTCCTCGTCCGTCTTGGACAGGCCGTCGGCGCTCGGCAGGTGGGCGGTCGTCGGCACCCCCGAGTAGCGCAGCTCCAGCCCGAACACGCGGGTGAAGTTGAAGCCGGCGCGGACCCCGAAGACGGGCGCGTCATCGTGGTACTCGTCGCCCTCCCAGATGCCGCCCGAGGCGCCGAGCTCGATGCTACCAGGCCGGATCTGCGCAGCAGCGGGCGCCGCCGCGCCGATCGCCACCAGGACCCCACCCAGGATACGTAGAGACATTCCGAGCTCCTTGCACAGTCGGCCGGGACGGCCTCGTTCGGGTGCCGTCGTTAACAGCGGGCCCCGCGGGTGTCAACAAGCATGGGGCGTGGGGGCCGGTCAGCGGACCCGCTCGCCCTCGAAATCGCCCTCGAGGCCCACCGACCAGCGGCCGTCCTCGAGCTTGTCGGCGAGCTGATCGGCGTTGGTGTCGCGCAGCTTGCACTCCCCCGCCATGGGGAAGGTGTTCACGTTGAGCTGGTCGGAGAGCAGGCGCGTGAGCTGGTTGCCGGCGGCCTCCATCCCGCGCTCGCAGGCCTCCTCCACGAAGGCGCCCACGGCCAGGCCGATGATGGGCACCCCCGACAGGTAGTCGGCGGCCAGCGCCCCCACCGCGTCGCAGGGCAGCACGAGCTGCAAGAGCTCGCCGAAGCTGCGCACGTTGAAGCGGGCCGGCAGGATGACCTCCTGCAGGAACCAGATGACGGCCACGCCCAGGTTCAGCGACAGGCGGTGCTCGTCGATCTCCATCGTCGCGACGGGGCCGAAGCTGCGCACCACCCGCGCCGTGAACTCCGTCTCGCTGGCCGACGCCCCGAGCCGCTCCAGCGGCACCTCGAAGCGCCCGCAGCGGTCATCCCCGGCGGGGCAGCCGGCGCGCCAGTGGAAGATGAGCGTCTGCCAGCGGTGCACCCCGACCAGCTCGCACATGTCGTCCACCTCGCCCAGGTCCATCTCCCCCTGGATCTCCAACTCCACCAGCAGCGACGTCACGTCCTCCACGATCAGCAGCGTCGCCCGCAGCCAGTCGGGGGCGTAGTTCCGCACCACGTAGTCGTACAGGTAGTTGATGACCGGCCGGATGGCCCCCCGGATGAGCGAGCCCCAGACGCCGCCGATGCGGTCGCGGATGAGGTCGCCGACGAACCCCCCGGGATCACTCAGGATCTGGTGGATGGTCTCCAGCGCCTGGAAGGGCCCGTCCCCCAGGAACCGGCCCGGCTCGTAGTTGTTCGTGATGCTGTAGAGGCCCTTGGTCTCCATGCAGTTGCCGCCCACCGGCGGCACGGGCGGGTTGGGATCGTTGGGATCCGGCTCCACCACGTCGCGCCCCTCGGGCCGCTGCACCACCGAGATCTGGTAGCGCAGCGAGTCGAGGCCGTCGGCCTCCATCAACAGGTAGAAGAAGGACGGCTGGGGCCCGGCGGTGACCTGGATGTCCGCCACGCCGAACTCGTTGGTGGCCGAGAACTGCGCGCTCAGGCTGGCCTCCGACGGCCGGTTGGCGTCGGACTCCACCAGCGTGAACCCGATGCGCTGCCCCTCGACGGGCCGCCCGGTCAGATCCACGGTGCGCACGCCGATGCGCTTCGACTCGCCCACGTAGATGAAGAACTTCCCGTCCCCATCCTGGGTGAGGAAGCGCTGCTGATCCGCCTCCAGATCGGCGTTGTCGATGGTGGGCTCGATGTAGTCGCCCTCGGGCACGTCGCCGACGTCGCCGGGCCCGATGCAGGGGACCTCCTCGCCACCCGCCGCCATCACGCCGCCCTGCTCGGCGCAGGCGCTCGCGGGGGCGGGGGCCGCGCCCATGTCCTCCGGCTCCTCCTCGGAGGGGGCCGCGTCGGCGCACCCGAGCGCGAGGCTGGCGAGCAGCGCGAAGGCCCAGCGGCGAATGGTGACGTTCATGGAGCTCTCCTCCCGCAGAGGGCGCACCCCGAGGCGCCGGCGGCGGACCAGTGTCCCGCAACAATCGTACCGGGCGCAAATGGGATGCGCGCCGCGGAGCCGCCTGGGGACTGGGGACTGTGGACCCCGGCGGCCCGGCCAGGGCAGTGACCACGGGCCCGCCTGGGCGCTTGCCGGTGCCCAGACCCTGTGCTACGGTCCGCCCATCTGCAGGCCAGGTGCGAGGCAACTCAAGATCATGAGCATCACGCTCCGCTCCTTCGTCTTCCTCGACAGCCTCCAGCCCCAGCTCACGAGCTACATCGGCAAGACCTCCCGCGGCTTCCTGCCGGTGCCCGAGATGGCCTCCCTCTGGGTCGAGATCTCTCCGGGCATCGCCATCAACCGCATCACCGACACCGCCCTGAAGGCCACCAAGGTCGTCCCGGCGGTGCAGGTGGTCGAGCGCGCCTATGGGCTCCTCGAGGTCCACGCGTGGGACAAGGGCGAGGTCATGAGCGCCGGGGACGCCATCCTCGACGGCCTCGGCGTGCGCGCCGAGGAGCGCATGAAGCCGAAGGTGGTCTCCAGCCAGATCATCCGCTCGGTCGAGGCGTACCAGACCCAGATCGTCAACCGGAACAGCCGGGGCATGATGATCCTCCCGGGGCAGTCCCTCTTCATCCTCGAGACGGTGCCGGCGGCCTATGTGACGCTGGCGGCCAACGAGGCCGAGAAGGCGGCCGAGGTGTTCCTCGTGGACATCCGCCCCTATGGCGCGTTCGGGCGCCTGTACCTCTCGGGCACCGAGTCGGAGATCGACTCGGCCCGCGACGCGGCGATTGCCGCCCTGGAAGGCGTGCAGGGCATCGAGCCCCCCGGCTTCCGGGATTCGTGATCCGGTAGAGATTTCGACAGGTTATGACCTGCGGCGCCGACCGCGCCGTGCTGGATGGAGGAGCCGATGGCGGACGCACTGGGCATGATCGAGACCCGGGGCTTCGTGGCCATGATCGAAGCGGCCGACGCGATGGTGAAGGCCGCCAAGGTCGAGCTGGTGGGCTACGAGAAGATCGGTGGCGGCTACACGACCGCCATCGTGCGGGGGGACGTGGCGGCCGTGAAGGCAGCGACCGAGGCGGGGGCCCGTGCGGCCGAGCGCGTCGGCGAGGTCGTCAGCGTGCACGTCATCCCGCGCCCGCACGCCAACATCGACCTGCGCCTGCCGCTGGGGCGGACGCCGGCGACCGACTGACCCGATGATCATCGGCAAGGTCATCGGCACCGTCGTCGCCTCCCGGAAGGAGGACGAGCTCAGCGGCCTGAAGTTCCTGGCGGTGGCCCCGCTGGATCTGAAGACCGGTGAGGTCAAGGCGGGTGGCGTCGTCGCCGTGGACGCGGTGGGGGCGGGCGTGGGGGAGGTGGTCCTCTACGCCAGCGGCTCCTCGGCCCGTCAGACGACGGTCACGAAGGACCGGCCGGTGGACGCCACCATCATGGCCATCGTCGACACCCTCGAGCTGGGCGGCGACGTCATCTATCAGAAGTAGCGAGGCCCGCCGGTGGACGAACAGCGCATCGCCCGCATCGTGGAGCAGGTGGTGGCCCGTCTCGCCGCCGAAGGTGGCGGCGCCCCGGCCGCGCTCAAGGCAGGTCGCGGCGAGGCCATCGGCGGACGGGGGGTCCACCCCGACGTCGAGACGGCCGTCGCGGCGGCGCGGCGTGCCTTCGAGCAGCTCCGCGATCTCACCCTCGCCCAGCGCGGCGTCCTCATCCAGGCCATGCGCGACTGCGCCCGGCGGGAGAACGACACCCTCTCCCGTATGGCCGTCGACGAGACGGGCCTGGGCCGCTACACCGACAAGCTGGCCAAGAACCGCCTGGTCTACGAGAAGACGCCGGGCATCGAGGCGCTCCAGCCGCGGGCGGTCTCAGGGGATCACGGGCTGACGCTGACCGAGTTCGCGCCGTTTGGCGTCATCGGCAGCATCACCCCCTGCACCAACCCCACCGAGACGATCCTCAACAACGGCATCGGGATGCTGGCCGCCGGCAACGCCGTCGTCTTCAACACGCACCCCAACGCCAAGCGCACCTCGGCCTTCTTCATCGACGCCCTCAACGGCGCCATCGAGCAGGCCGGCGGGCCGAGCAACCTGCTCAACTGCGTGGCCGTGCCCACCATCGAGTCCGCCGGCGCCCTCATGAAGCACCCGGGCATCCGCCTGCTGGTGGTGACGGGCGGCGGCGCGGTGGTGAAGGCCGCCATGACGTGCGGCAAGCGCGCCATCGCCGCGGGACCGGGCAACCCCCCGGTCCTGGTGGACGAGACGGCCGACATCGCCAAGGCCGGCCGCGACATCGTCTTCGGCGCCTCCCTCGACAACAACATCATCTGCATCGTCGAGAAGGAGATCATCGCCGTCGCCGACATCGCCGACATGCTCAAGCGCGAGCTCTCGGCCAACAAGGCGGTGGAGATCCGGGGCGCCGACCTGCGGCGCCTGGAGAAGCTGATCATCACCCCCGATGACCACGTCAACCGCGACTTCATCGGCAAGGACGCCGCGGTCATCGCCCAGGCGGCCGGCATTCGGGTCGGCGACGACACCCGCCTGCTCTTCGCCGAGGTGGACGAGAAGCACCCCTTCGTCCAGCACGAGATGCTGATGCCGGTCGTGGGCATGGTCCGCGTGCCCGACGTCGACGCCGGCATCGCCTGCGCGGTGCGCGTCGAGCACGGCTACGGCCACACCTCGGTCATGCACTCCACCAACATCAACGCCCTCAGCCGCATGGCCCGGGCCGCGAACACCAGCATCTTCGTGAAGAACGCCCCCAGCGCGGCGGGCGTCGGGCTCGGCGGCGAGGACTTCACCTCCTGGACGATCGCCAGCCCCACCGGGGAGGGCATGACCTATGCGCCCCACTTCGCGCGCGCCCGCCGCTGCGTGTTGAAGGACGCCTTCCGCATCGTATGAGCCGGCCGACGCGCGACCGGGTCCGTCGCCCGTGATCCCCCCGCCGGCGGGACCTGCCTTCGGGCTGCTGGAGCTCTGCTCCGTGGCCCGCGGCATGCGCACGGCCGACGCCATGGTCAAGCGCGCCCCGGTGCTGGTCCGCCGCGCGGGCACCGTCCACCCCGGCAAGTACCTCGTCTTCATCCAGGGCGGCGTCGACGAGGTCGCCGAGGCCCTCGAAGCCGGCCGCCAGGTCGCCGCCGAGACGCTGATCGATCGCCTCTTCCTGCCCTACCCCCACGATGATCTGGTCGCCTGCCTCGATGGCCCCCGCACCCCGGCCATCGAGGCGCTCGGCATCCTGGAGGCCTTCGCCGTCGCCGCCACCCTGCGCGCCGCCGACGCCGCCCTCAAGCGCGCCGCCGTCGACAGCGTCTCCATCCGGCTGGCGGACGACCTGGGGGGGAAGGGCGTCTTCGTCTTCACGGGCGCCCTGCACGACGTCGAAGAGGCCCTCGAGATCGGCCGCCAGACCATCGGGCCGGGCTTGCTGGCCGGCGCCGAGCTGATCGCCAACCCCCACGCCGACTTCCTCGCCGCCCTGGGCCACTGACCCAGCCTGCAAGCCCCTGAAATCAGAGGCCTTTCAGCAGCGAGTCCAGGTTCTGATCCGTCTTGTTCATGGGCTTGCGCGGCTTGCGCGGCTGCCGCGGCTTGCGCGCCACCCGCGTCGTCCGGCGCGCGACGGGCGCCGCCCGGGCCACCCGGCGCTTGCGCACCCGGGGCTTGGACTCCGCGGCCGCCTGCCCGGCCTGCACCTGCGCGGCGGCCACGGCCACCGTGTCCGCGATGACGGCCGCCTGGCTCGCCCGCGCCTCGGCAGCCTTCACCGCCTCGGCCAGCCGCGCCGCCTCGGCCTCCAGCAAGGCAGCCCTGGCCAGCGCCTCGGCCTGCGCGGCCTCGGCCGCTCGGGTCCGCGCCTCGGCCTCGGCCACCGCCAGGTGCCCCTGGGCGGCCGCGGTCATGTGCGCCTCGGCGCCTAGCGGTGCCTGCAGCCACCACGCGGCCCCCCACGTCCCCGCGGCGACCACCGCCGCCGCCCCGAGCAGGATCAGCCGACGCCGCCAGATGGTCCACAGCGGCACCGTCCGCACGAGCGCGACCTGCTGGTGCTGGCGCTCCCACCGCGCCTCGCGGCTGGCGCCGATCTCATCGAGGGACGGCACGCCGCCGACGACCTCGGTCGGCACGGCCAGGGGCACGGGGAAGCGGGGCTGGGTGTCCTCGTGCTGGCGGCCCATCTCCTCGGCCAGCATCTCGTGCACGTCCCCGATGGAGACGATCACGGAGTCTTCCGGAAGACGTCGCTTGCTCATGGCGCCTCCGGGCCGGCAGGGACCGACCGCAC
>JACKDP010000002.1:510000-908650 GCA_020633435.1 Myxococcales bacterium
CACCGACGGGTCTTCGTTGAAATCAGAGGGGACGGAGAAGGGTAGATCAGCCACCGTGTGGTATGGTGGTTCAAGCTGGTAGGCGGTTGTTCCAGGACGCTACGCGACAAACGGAGCAGCATAACGTCGAGAGGTGATGAGGCGGCAGCTTCTTCGGAAGCAGCCGAAACTGATTGAGCCCATGCTTCCGAGAAAAGCCTCGGGTGGAGAAGATTCGTCGTCCGTACCGCAAACCGACACAGGTGGGTGGGGAGAGCATCCCAAGGCGCTTGAGAGAACCCTGGTTAAGGAACTCGGCAAATTAACACCGTAACTTCGGGAGAAGGTGTGCCCTCGGTATGTGAAGCGGCTTGCCCGTGGAGCAGAGGGGGGTTGCAGTGAAATGGCGGTAGCGACTGTTTACTAAAAACACAGGACTCTGCAAAGTCGAAAGACGACGTATAGGGTCTGACGCCTGCCCGGTGCCGGAAGGTTAAGAGGAGATGTCAGGGGCAACCCGAAGCTTCGAATCGAAGCCCCGGTAAACGGCGGCCGTAACTATAACGGTCCTAAGGTAGCGAAATTCCTTGTCGGGTAAGTTCCGACCTGCACGAATGGCGTAACGACTTCCGCACTGTCTCAACCAGGGACTCAGCGAAATTGAATTCTCGGTGAAGATGCCGAGTACCCGCGGCAAGACGGAAAGACCCCGTGAACCTTCACTACAGCTTGGCACTGAACTTCGGGCTATTCTGTGTAGGATAGGTGGGAGACTGTGAAGCGTGGACGCCAGTCTGCGTGGAGTCAACGTTGAAATACCACCCTGGATATTCTGAAGTTCTAACCGTGGCCCGTCATCCGGGTCCGGGACAATGTCTGGCGGGTAGTTTGACTGGGGCGGTCGCCTCCTAAAGTGTAACGGAGGCGCGCGAAGGTTCCCTCAGCCTGATTGGAAACCAGGCGTAGAGTGCAAAAGCATAAGGGAGCTTGACTGCGAGACCGACGGGTCGAGCAGGTGGGAAACCAGGCTTTAGTGATCCGGTGGTTCTGTGTGGAAGGGCCATCGCTCAACGGATAAAAGGTACTCCGGGGATAACAGGCTTATCTCCCCCAAGAGTTCACATCGACGGGGAGGTTTGGCACCTCGATGTCGGCTCATCGCATCCTGGGGCTGGAGTAGGTCCCAAGGGTTTGGCTGTTCGCCAATTAAAGCGGTACGCGAGCTGGGTTTAGAACGTCGTGAGACAGTTCGGTCCCTATCTGCCGTGGGCGCAGGAAGTTTGAGAGGAGCTGTCCTTAGTACGAGAGGACCGGGATGGACGTATCACTGGTGTTCCGGTTGTCGCGCCAGCGGCACCGCCGGGTAGCCACATGCGGACGGGATAACCGCTGAAAGCATCTAAGCGGGAAGCCCCCCTCAAGATGAGACTTCCCAGGGCTTTGCCCCTGAAGACCCCTTGAAGACTACAAGGTTGATAGGCTGGATGTGGAAGTGCAGCAATGCATGGAGCTAACCAGTACTAATGGGTCGTGAGGCTTGACCTTTCATCCCTTACCCAAAGACGCCTGCCCGCGTCACGAACCGTATCCTCGCAATCCACGCCGAGCGCTGCTCGCCAGGCCCAGCTCCCTCCGGGGAGCGTGTGGTCGGCAGGCGGAGCTCGGCGAACTGACGCAACGCTTTTCCGGTGGTCATAGCGAGGGGGTCATACCCGATCCCATCCCGAACTCGGCCGTCAAGCCCCTCAGCGCCGATGGTACTGCATGGTTCTCCGTGTGGGAGAGTAGGTCGCCGCCGGAAATTTTCTCTCAAGGCCCCGTCGCAACCGCGACGGGGCCTTTTTTTTTGGCCTCGCGCCGGCCGATCGTATCACCTCGCCGTAGCCGTGGCGGCCGTCATGCTCCGGGCAGGAGCACCTGGCCCTGGCGGGCGGCGAGGATCGCGTCGCGAAGGTAGGTGGCAGGGTTCACCTTTCGGGCCTTGGCGGTCTCGATGAGCGTGTAGAAGACCGCGGCGACCTGGGTGCCGGCGCGGCTCTTGGAGCCGAAGTGGTTGCGCCGGCCGACGACGGGTCCGCGGAGGGCTCGCTCGGTGGGGTTGTTGTCGAGCCAGATGCGGGGGTCTGTGGTGAAGCGCCGCAGGTGGTCCCAGTTGGTGAGGGTGTAGCGGATGGCTCTGCCCAGGGCGCTGGTCTTGAGCGGCCGCTGGCGCAACAGCCAGGTCTTGAGCTGGTCGAGGAGTTCGGTGCTCCTGGTCTGGCGCAGCTGGCGTCTGTGGTCGTCGTTCGTCGCTTCGGCGTCGATGGCATAGAGCTCGCCGATGTGCTCAAGCGCGAAGCTGGCTTCCGGTTGAGCTTCCGCGGCGTCGCGGAACTTCCGCAGGACGTGGGCCCAGCAGGCGGCGAGGGTGATGCCTGGCAGTCGTCTGGCGGCCGCCAGGTGGGTACTCATCATGTCAGCCACGATGACGCCCTGGTACCGTCCGAGGAGCTTCTCGAAGGTACTCATGCCCTTGTCATCCATGATCCCGTGCCAGATCGCGTCGTCGCGGGTCAGGGCCCACATTTGCCAGGGTTTGGCGGTCTTCTGTTCGAGGTTGGGCCAGGGGGTCTGGTCGACGCCGATGACGGGTCCCTCGAGGATGTGTGCCCGGATGGCCTTCCAGGTGGGGAGGAGCTCCTCGGCGAGGCTCTGGAGCTGGTCCCAGAGGGTCTGGCTGGTGATGTTGAGGCCATGCCGACCCATGATGGCTTCCTGGCGGGTGAGCGGCAGGTGGGCCAGGTACTTGTCGAGGGCGATCTTGAGGCCGAAGTCGAGGCTGTAGCGGCCGCCAGGGGTCACGCGGTCGGGGCCGGGGGCGACGACGAGGCAGGCACCGCAGCGGCAGGCCGCGGCTTCGCGCACGACCTTGCGCAGGACGTAGCGGACCTCGACGACGTCGATGACTTCCGAGCGCTGGTCGAGGCCGGGGGCCCGCTCCAGCGTCTCGCCGCACGTCGGACAGGTCAGGTCCTCAGGCAGCGGGCAGACGAGCTCTTCCTGCTGCAGCTCGGGCTGCTCGGTCGCGCCATGACCACGCTGGGGTTCGTCCTTCGGCTGCTTCGGGGTCGGGTCCGCGGGAACGCTCGGAGGCTGGCTGGTAGCCGCCGCCGCCAACGCCTCCACGAGGGCCAGCTCGGCCTGGAGTCGGTTCTCGCCGGTCAGCTCGGCGAGCTGTGCATGGGCCTCGGCGAGCCTCTTCGTGAGCTGGTGGATGTGCCGCTCCTGGAGCAGCGCCACCTGGCGCATCGTGTGAAGGTCGGTCTCGGTGGCGATGTTCGGCACATCAGTAGTGGACTACAAAAGCCCATGATCTGCAACGAGAATCTAGACATGGAGGGCGACGGGAGAGAGCGTCTGACGGCCGACGAGGGTACAGCCCTCGATGTAGAGGGCGAGCTCGCTGGCGGTGAGCTGGAGGGGGGCCGCAGCATCCCGCCAGAGAGGGGCGAAGCGGCCTTGCTCAAGGCGCTTCATGAAGATGCAGAGGCCAGTGCCATCCCAGAGCAGGACCTTGCAGGCAGTGCGGTTGCGGTTGACGAAGAGGAAGAGGTCGCCGGAGAGCGGGTGGTGCCCGAGGGCGTGCTTCACGAGGGAGAAGAGGCCGTCATAGCCCTTGCGCAGGTCGATGGGGCGGGGGCAGGCGAAGACACGGACGGTGCGGGGGACGGCGATCACGAGAGCGCGGGCAGGAGGGCGGGCAGCTGCTCGGGGTGCAAGCCCTCGATGCGCCAGCCCGTGGGGGAGTAGAGAGTGACCAGCCTGGCAGGAGCCGTGGCCGGCGGGCCCGGCGGTGCGACCCGGACGGGGACGAGCGCGGGCAGCGCGGCGACGTTGGCGCTGAGCCGCCGAGCCAGGGAGACCGAGATGCCGAGGCGGGTGGAGGTCCGAGCCCAGGACCACCCTGCCGCGCGCAGCGCGCGGACGGCGAGCCGGAGTTGCTCGCGGAGCGCGGGGGGGTAGCCGGCTGAGCCGGGACGACCCCCGCGCCGGACGGCGTCGTGCAGGCTGGTGTAGTCGAGCATGGGGACCTCCTGGGGGATTCAGGAGGAGGGTGGATCAGGAGGCGGCGCGCCGATAGGACGGGTACGGCGAGGTGATACGGCCGATCGACCTCACCTGCTGCTCCTGGGGCCGCCTCGGGTCCACGTCTCGCGCCGATCTCGGCGTGCTCCCACCCCGCGCTTTCGGGGCGACGTCGGCCGCCGGGCTCGGCAGGCGCCGAATCGCCAGCCAGCGCGACTTCGGGGCCGTGCCGGCACCGGCTCCTCGCCCCACCAACGCCCGGTCGGTGGCCGAACCGCTACCCCGCGCCACGTCGAGGCTGCACCAGGGGCCGTTCCTACGCCCGACCCTGCTGTCGTCCTGCACCGCACAACGACCGCGCGCGACCTCGAGGTCACCCCAGTCCGCCCGCGGTGTGGTCCGGGCGAAGCCGCCGCCCACGCTCGGTGCCGGCCTGCGTTCGGCCTGCGCCGAACAGCGACCGCGCGCGAGCTCGAGGTCATCCCCGTCCGGCCGCTGTGTGGACCAGGCGAAGCCGCCGCCCGCGCTCGGTGCCGGCCTGCGCCGACCAGCGACCGCGACCCCGAGGTCACCCCTGTCGGACCGCGGTGTGGTCCGGGCGAAGCCGCCTCCCACGCTCGGTGCCGGGCTGCGCCGAACAGCGACCGCGACCTCGAGGTCACCCCAGTCCGACCGTGGCGTAGTCCGGGCGAAACCGCCGCCCACGCTCGGTGCCTGCCTACGTTCGGCCTGCGCCGAACAGCGACCGTGCGCGAGCTTGAGGTCATCCCAGTCCGGGTCACGTCCACGCAAGTGGTGTACGAGGTTCACCACGTCATCTCCGCCTACACCGCCTCCGCCGCCAGTCGGCGGGGCGCCTCCGCGTCCACGACCACGCTCCCTGACGCCGTGCCCTGCACCGCTTCCAGGTTCATGTAGCGCCGCGCTTCAATCCACTCATCGTTCTGCTCGGCCAGCACCATTCCGACCAGTCGCAACAGCGCGAATCTGCTCGGGAAGATCCCGACCACGTCGGTCCTCCGTCTCACCTCCTTGTTGAGCCGCTCCTGGGGGTTGTTCGACCAGATCTGCTTCCACACGGTCGTCGGGTGCTGGGTGAAGGCCAGCAGGTCCTCGCGCGCCTCGGCGAGGTAGTCGGCGACGTCCGGGAAGCGGCCCTCGAGCTGCGTGACGACGCGGCTGAACTGGGTCCCGACCTCAGCCGCGTCCGGCTGCTGGAAGATGGTCCGCACCGCCGTGGCGACGAAGCTCTGCGCCTTCTTGGGCACCTTCGTGAGCAGGTTGCGCATGAAGTGCGTGCGGCACCGCTGCCAGCTCGCCGACGGCAGCGCCGCCCGGATGGCCTTCACCAGGCCACTGTGGGCGTCCGAGGTCACCAGGCGCACGCCCCCCAGGCCGCGGACCACCAGGCCGCGCAGGAAGGCGAGCCAGCCGGCGCCGTCCTCCGTCGTCGTGGTGTCCAGCCCGAGGATCTCGCGCTTGCCCTCCTGGTTGACCCCCACCGCGAGCAGAGCCGCGACGCTGACCACGCGACCCTCCTCGCGGCACTTGATCTCGAGAGCATCGAGCCAGACGAAGGGATAGGCCCCCGAGAGGGGCCGCTCCCGGAATGTCTTGACCTCTTCATCCAATGATTCCGACAGCTTGGAGACCTGCGACTTCGAGATGCCCTCGACGCCGAGGGCCTTGACGAGCTTGTCGACGCGCCTGGTCGACACGCCCAGCACGTAGGACTCGGCGATGACGCTCATCAGCGCTCGCTCGGCCCGCCGACGGCGCTCCAGCAGCCATTCGGGGAAGTAGCTCCCCGAACGCAGCTTGGGAATGGCGAGCTCGATGGTGCCCGCCCGCGTGTCCCAGGGGCGGATGCGGTAGCCGTTGCGCTGGTTGACGCGCGCCGGCGACCGCTCGCCACGGGCTGCGCCGCACAGCGCGTCGACCTGGGCGCCCATGAGCGACTCGGTGACGTTCTTGAGGAGCTCGGCGACCACGTCGTCAGGCGTGTCCTCGATCAGCTTGCCCAGCAGGGCCTTTCCATCCATCTTCATGTCGACCACCGTTTCTGGCCTCGGCCAGATCGTCTTTGTGTTTGGCGACTTGAAGATGACGCGGTGGTCCCTCTTCTTCCAGGCCCCGAGCGCCCGCGGCTGACGCCGAGGCTGGTGCCGGGGTCAGGTCAGGGCTCGTACACCACGTACGTGGACTCTACCCCAGTCCGTCCGCGGTGTGGTCCGGGCGAAACCGTCGGCCACGCTCGGTGCCGGCCTGCGCCGAACAGCGACCGCGCGCGCGCTCGACGTCCTGCCAGTCCGGCCGCGGTGTGGTCCGAGCGAAACCGTCGGTGTCGGCCTGCGGTCCCGTAGTGGTGGTCGTCCTGTACCGAGCAACGACCGCGCGCGACCTCGGGGTCACTCCCAGTCCGACCGCGGTGTGGACCGGCGAAACCGACGCCCATACTCGGCAACGGCCTGCGCCGAACAGCGACCGCGACCTCGAGCTCAACCCGGTCCGACCGAGGCGTGGTCCGAGCGAAGCCGCCGCCTACGCTCGGTGCCGGCCTGCAGTCCCGTAGTCTTGGTCGGCCTGCACCGAACCAGCGATCGCGCGCGAAGTCGGGGTCACCCCAGTCCGACCTCGGTGTGGTCCGGGCGAAACCGCCGCCCACGCTCGGTGCCGGCCTGCGGTCCCTTGGTGTTGGTCGTCCTGGGCCGAACAGCGATCGCGCGCGACCTTGAGGTCGACCCAGGCCGACCGAGGTGTGGTCCGAGCGAAGCCGCCGCCGCCACGTTCGATGGAGGCGGGCTTGGCCTGGTCGACGCCGTCACCTGGCAGGAGGCGACTTCGGCAGATGGCCGGGTCTGGGGGTCAGGCGAGGGGACCGGGCGGTTGCCCGGGCGAGTACTCGTTTCATGCGTGACAGGGTTTTCCGGTCAAATTGAGATCGAGTAACCGGAGGCGCTGAACCACCCGGCGCAATCCATTGGCGTTACGGCATTGATGGCATCCACGATTGCCTTGTCGAGAGTCGCTCGGCAGCGCGCCTTGGCGGCTCGAAGGAACGCCTTCACCTTGGAGAAGCACATCTCGATGGGGTTGAGGTCGGGCGAGTACGGCGGGAGGTAGCGCACCTTCACAGCCAGCCGTTGAAAGGCGCGGCGCACAGCGCCCGAGCGGTGGGCGCCCAGGTTGTCCAGCACGACGATGTCGCCCGGGCGCAGGACCGGGGTGAGCACCTGGTCGATGAACGCGAGGAAGACCTCGGCCGAGGTTCCGCCGTTGACGCTCATCACGGCGTCAACGCCGCCAATGGACATTCCGGCGATGACCGTGACGTTGTCGCCGCGATTCCGCGGGACTCGGTCCGGGACGGGCTGCCCACGCACAGCTCGCCCATGGGTCCGCGTCATGTCCAGGCGCGCTCCAGTTTCATCAATGAAGACGAGACGTTCCATCGGAAGAGAAGACATCTTGGCGATGAAGCGCTCCCGAAGAAGCTGGACCCGCTCCGAGTCGCGCTCGCTCGCCACGAGGGACTTCTTCTTGCGCGTGATGCCAAGCTTCGCCAGACCCCGCACAACCGTCGCGAGGCCCACCCGAACGCCAGTCTCCGCTTCGAGAGCGTCGATGAGCTCGGCCAACGTGCGGTCGGGGCGCTCCGCGACGAGGCGCCCGAGGACCTTCAAGAGCTCGTCAGTCATCACGACGTTGTTGGGGCCGCCCATGGGCTTCGCCTCGACCGTGCCCCGGTCACGTGCGCCCCGCAACCAGCGACCGATGCTCGCCTCGGAGACACCGAAGACCCCCGAGGCTTCCCGCCAGGGCATGCCGCCGTGGATGGCAGCAACAACGCGCACACGCAGATCGGTCGAGAATGGTTTGGGCACCGCGGTAACTCCTTGTTTCTCCGCTGGGACGATGGGATCACGTAAGTACCCACGGACTCAAGCACTTCGATCAAGCCGACCGGAAAACCCTGTGAGGACGAGAGGTTCCGTTGGCGATGGAGTGAAGACCACCTACGTCCGGCACGCTGAGCGAAGCGCTGGCTCTGCGCGAGCTGCCGTGCCCGGGGTGGGCTTCTACCTGATGGTGGTTCGGTACAAACGCGCCGCCCACGCTCGGTGCAGCCCAGCGGCGCCGTAGTGTTGGTGGTTTCGAGGATTGGCAGGTCGAGGGGGGCGCGGGCGGGTACCGTCGCGCGTTCGGCAGCGGGCGGGGGGGGGGGCAGTGCCCGCGGGGTGGGGTGGCCTCGACCGGACGGTCGGTGCCGCACCTCGGGGCATGGGCATCTGTGCCCGGGCGGCCCACGATCCTTGGGTTCGCGCCTGGGCTGGGCTACTCTGGCGCCCCCTGGGGGAGGTGTGGATGTTGCCGCCCGTTGAACGAGAGCCGGTGCCGCTGGGCGCCTTCGAGCTGCGCCACCCGGTGGGGCGCGGGGCGATGGGGGAGGTCTGGGCCGGGGTGCACAAGCTGCACGACACGCCGGTGGCCATCAAGATCCTGACGGGGGCGGTGGCGGAGCGGGCGGGCTATGCCCTGTCGTTCCGGCAGGAGGTGCGGGCGACGGCGGGGCTGGATCACCCCAACGTCGTGACGGTGTACGACTTCGGGCACATCCCGAAGGAGACGGAGCGGGCGAGCCAGGGGCGCTACCCGGCGGGGCGGCCGTTCCTGGTGATGGAGCTGGTGGAGGGCGGGTCCCTGGCGGCGCGCCGCGGCAACCTGCAGTGGCCGGAGCTGTACGGCATCCTGCTGGGGCTGCTGGACGCGCTGGGGCACGCCCACGCGCGCGACCTCATCCACCGGGATCTGAAGCCCCACAACGTGTTGCTTCCCCTGGGGAAGTCGGAGATCGCGGTCAAGCTGACCGACTTCGGGCTGGCGCACGCCCTGGACCGCCACGCGGATGATCCGTGGCGGGAGCACCTGGCGGGCACGCCCAACTACATGGCGCCCGAGCAGATCGAGTGTCGCTGGCGTGACTATGGGCCCTGGACGGATCTGTATGCGTTCGGGTGCCTGGCGTGGAGCCTGGTCACGGGCGTGCCGCCGTTCGCGGCGCGCGATCCGCGGGAGGTGCTGCGCAGCCAGGTGCGCAAGCAGCCGTCGCCGATGGATCCCGAGCAGCTCCAGAGCCGCGACATCCCGGCCGGCTTCGAGGGCTGGCTGCTGCGCCTGCTGGAGAAGGATCCGGGGCGTCGCTACCAGCGGGCGGCGGACGCCGCGTGGGCGCTGATGGGCCTGATGGAGGGGCACGCCCCCCTGTCCGCCGAGGAGGCGGCGCCCACGAGCTGGCAGCTGCCGGTGATGCCCCGGCACGACGTCGTGCTGGATGAGGTGGTGGCCTTCGGGTCGGCGCGGGCGTTCACCTGGACGGTGGAGGATCTGTCGTCGGTCTGTGAGTCGGAGCCGGGGTCGTCCATGGAGGTGCCGCCGGTGCCTCAGTCGTGGCGGCGACCCGAGAAGGTGGAGTGGCAGCCGCTGGTGGGCGCCGGGCTGGGCCTCTTCGGCCTGCGGGCGGTGCCGCTCATCGACCGGCTGGCCGAGCGAGATCGCCTGTGGCGCGCGCTGCGGCGGGTGCACCGCGACGGCCTGCCCCGCGCGGTGGTGCTGCGCGGCGCGGCGGGGCTGGGCAAGAGCCACCTGGCGCGCTGGCTGTGCGAGCGCGCCCATGAGGTCGGCGCCGCGACCATCTTGCGGGCGACCCACAGCGCCGTCGGCACGCCCCAGGATGGCCTGGCCGCGATGATGGCCCGCCTGCACCACTGCGAGGAGCTGCCGCGCGCGGCCGTCGTCGATCGCATGCAGCGCGTGCTCGAGGAGCTGGTGCCTGGCGACCAGGCGCGCCAGACGGAGCGGGCTCACCTGCTGGCCGAGCTCATCACCAGCGGGCGCAGCGAGTTCGGCACCCAGATGCCACGGGAGCGGCGTTTCTCGTTGCTTCTCGAACACTTGCGCATGCTGGGGCGCAAGCGCCCCCTCGTGCTCGTGATCGAGGACGCCCACTGGGGCGAGGAGGCGGTGGAGTTCTGCCAGCAGGTCCTCGACGCCGCGGACGATGTGCGGGTGCTGGTGGTGCTGACGGCCCGGACGGACGAGCACGGCGACACGCCGGCGTCGGTGGAGGCGGTCGAGCGCCACCCGGCGGTGGAACGCCTGACCGTCGGGCCGATGTCGGCGGCGGACATGCCCGAGCTCATCCACGCCCTGCTGGGGCTGGAGAGCGAGGTGGCGGCCGAGGTGGAGGCGCGCTGCGAGGGCAACCCGCTCTTCGCGACGCAGCTCGTGGGCGACTGGGTGCAGCGCGGGGTGCTGGTGCCGGGGACGCTGGGCTTCGAGCTGCGGCCCGGGGTCAAGCCGGGCCTGCCGGACGGGGTGCACGCCCTCTGGCGGCAGCGCATCGAGGCGGCCCTGCCGGAGCAGGCGCACCAGCACGCCATCATGCTCGGGGCCCTGCTGGGCGGGAACTTCGAGCAGAGCATCTGGGAGAAAGCGGTGCGCTCGGCCGGCCTGGGGGCAGACGCCGAGGTGCTCCAGTCCCTCGCCGACCGCGGCCTGCTGCGCCTGGAGGGGACGCCGACGGCGCCCAACTGGGCCTTCACCCACGGCATGCTGCAGGAGAGCCTGGAGCGCCAGGCCGGGGAGGACGGCTTCCTCAAGACGGCCCACCTGAGCTGCGCCGAGGCGCTGGCGGGCGAGAAGAAGCGGCCGTACCAGTACAACCGGGCCGAGCACCTGCTGAAGGGCGGCGCGAAGAGCCAGGCCGCCAGGGTGATGATCCGGGCAGGGCACGACCTGCTGGAAGACAACAAGAAGGACGAGGCCGAGGCGCTGCTGGAGCGCTGGACGGCCCTCGTGCACGAGCTCAACCTGCCCCGCGACCACCCCAACCGCGCCGATGCGCGGCTGCTCTCGTGCCGCATCGCCCGCGCCCGCAACGATCACCGCAAGATGGACATGCTGGCGCGCGCGGCGCTGCGGGAGGGCGAGGAGCACGGCTGGCCGAAGGTCGTCGGCAAGGCGCTGGTGGATCTGGCGTGGGCGGCCATCCGGGCGGGGGATCTGGACGTGGCGAAGGCGCGGCTGGCGACGGCGACGGAGCAGGCCCGCAAGCGGGGCGACAAGTTCGGGCTGATCACGACGCTGCGCAACCAGGCGCAGTTCCTGCTCGACACCGGCAGCTTCGAGGAGGTCTCGGGCATGCTGGACGAGGTGATGGCGCTCATCGGCGATCGCCCCCTCGCCAGCGCGGCGGCCCTGACGCAGGTCGCGCGCGCGCTGTTGCTGCGGCGCCACGGGCGCTTCGACGAGGCGGCCATCGCGCTCGACGAGGCCGAGCGTCACTTCCAGAGTGACGACCTCCGCTGGGGCCTGGCGCGGGTGATCACGGAGCGGGGGAGCCTGGCGCTGGCCCGCGGGGACGTGGCCGCGGCCATCGCCTTCCAGGAGGAGGCGGTCAAGCGCCTGAGCGTCATTGACGGGCCGACGGCGCCCTGGTCCCGCCTGAACCTGGGGCGCGCGCGCATCGCCGCGGGTGAGCTGGCCGCTGCTCGGGACATCTTCGAGGACGAGCTGCTCCTGAGCCGCCGCAAGGATCACCAGGCCCCCGCCCTGGTCGCCGAGCTCGGGCTCCTCATCATCGCCGCCCTGGAGCGGGACTGGCGGGGGTGGCGCAACTGGCTGATGGCCGTGCGGGAGCGGCTGGAGGAGCGCGAGAGCACGACCCGCGACGCCATCGCCATGACGGAGCAGGCCGCGGAGGCGGCCGTCGCGGCGGGATCGGCGAGCCGCGCGGCGGCGGCCTACGCCGTCGCCGAGGCGCAGTGGGCGCTGCTGGGCATCGAGCCGGAGGTGGCCCGCGTCCGCGCGCTGGTCGAGCGGCTGCGGTCGCTGTGATTCTCCAAAATTTGTGAACAATCAGTTGGGTTGTCTTCCGATTGTTCTTGCTGCGTGGGGTCCCTAGCGTTGTCCGCGAAAGGAGAGCACCATGATCGAGGTCATCCGCTCTGACTCTCGCGGGGGGGCGTCCCACGGCTGGCTGGAGACGCGCCACTCGTTCTCGTTCGCCGACTACTACGATCCGAGCCGCATGGGCTTCCGCGTGCTGCGGGTCATCAACGAGGATCGCGTCGCGCCGGGGGCCGGCTTCCCGACGCACCCGCACCGGGACATGGAGATCCTGACGTACGTGCTCGACGGCGCGCTGCAGCACCGCGACAGCATGGGCAACAGCTCCATCATCAAGCCCGGCGAGGTGCAGCGGATGTCGGCCGGCACCGGCGTGCGCCACAGCGAGTTCAACGCCTCGAAGACCGAGCCCGTGCACTTCCTGCAGATCTGGATCCTGCCGGAGAAGCCGGGCGTGGCGCCGGGCTACGCCCAGACGGCCTTCGCCCCCGCCGAGCGGCGGGGTCGCCTGCGCCTGGTGGCGTCGCGGGACGGGGCCGAGGGGTCGGTGTCGCTCAACCAGGACATCCGCCTGTTCGCGAGCCTGCTGGGGCCGGGGCAGCGGGTGGACCACACCTTCCAGCCGGGCCGCTACGGGTGGATCCAGGTGGTCTCCGGCGAGATCACCGCCGGTGATCGGGTCCTGTCCGCCGGGGACGGCGCCGCCCTCGCCGGCGTGTCCGAGCTGGTGATCCATGGCGTCCAGGACGCCGAGTTCCTCTTGTTCGATCTGCCCTGAGAGGTTTGTCCATGCGCCGCGACGCCGCGACCGATCACGATGTCCACCCGCTGCTGCGGGGCCGCCACAGCCCGCGGGCGTTCACCGACGCCGCCGTCTCGCCCGCGACGCTGCGCGGCATCCTGGAGGCGGCCCGCTGGGCGCCGTCGTGCTTCAACGACCAGCCCTGGGCGTTCATCGTGGCCCCTCGGGAGGACGAGGCGACGTTCGCGGCGCTGCTCGGCTGCCTGACGCCGTTCAACCAGGCCTGGGCCGGGTCGGCGCCGGTGCTGCTGCTGACCATCGCGCGTACGCGCTTCCGCCACAATCAGACGCCCAACCGCCACGCCTGGCATGACGTGGGCCTGGCGACGGCCCAGATCACCCTCGAGGCCCAGGCTCGCGGGCTCGCGGCGCATGTGATGGCGGGCTTCGACATCGAGGCGGCGACCGCGGCGTTCCAGCTCCCCGACGGCTACGAGCCGGTGGCGGCCATCGCCCTGGGGCACCAGCGCGAGACGCTGGACGGGCTCGCGCCCGAGGTCGCGGAGCGCGAGCGCGCCGCCCGGCAGCGGCGACCGCAGGCCGACTTCGTCTGGGGGGCGGGCTTCGAGCAGCCCCTGCGGCTGGCGGGGGAGGCCCCCTGGACGCCGGTGCTCGACTTCTGGTTCGGCGACCTGGACGACCGCGGCGAGGCGCACCCCGCCAAGGAGGCGGAGTGGTTCGGGAAGAGCCCCGCCTTCGACGCCGAGATCCTGCGTCGTTTCAAGGGGTTGTACGAGGAGCTGGCCCGCGGCGAGCACGCGGACTGGCTGGAGGATCCCCGCGGCCGGCTGGCGACGGTGGTCGTCCTCGACCAGCTCTCGCGCAACATGTTCCGCGGCGACGCGCGGATGTACGCGGCGGATGAGCGGGCCCTGGCGCTGGCGCTCGAGGGCCTGGCGCGGGGAGACGATCGGTCGCTGCAGCTCGCCGAGCGCGTCTTCCTGTACATGCCCCTCATGCACGCCGAGGACGTGGGCCACCAGGAGCGCTGCGTGGCCCTGATGACAGCCCTGCGGGCCTCGGCCCCGGCCAGCCTGCGCGAGAAGTACGCGCTGCACGTGAAGTTCGCGGGCCTGCACCGCGACGTGGTGGCCCGCTTCGGCCACTTCCCGCACCGCAATGACATCCTGGGTCGGACCACCACCCCCGAGGAGGCCGTCTTCCTGCAGGGCCCCAACTCCTCGTTCTAGCCCCCCGGTCGACAGCGGCCGTGCCCTGCGCCATGCTGGGGCGCCACCACGCGATCCGGGATGACCATGCGCAGCCGCTGGTATCACCCGCCGACGCTCCACACGGCCTCGTCCGGGGAGAAGAAGGCGGGCTGGCTCGAGCTCTTCTACGATCTCGTCTTCGTCGCCGCGTTCATCCGCCTGGGAGACGGGCTCGCGCAGCACTGGAGCCTGGAAGGCTTCGTGGCGTTCTCGGCGGTGTTCGTGCCCATCTGGCTGGCCTGGATCGGCTTCAGCTACTACGCCAACCGCTTCACCATCGACGACTTCACGCACCGGGCCCTGGTCTTCGGCCAGATGTTCGCGGTGGGCGCGATGGCCATCTACGCGCCCGACGTCCTCAACGGGCGGCCCGAGCGCTTCGCCCTGTCCTTCGCCGTGGCGCAGGCGGTGGTGGCGGGCCTGTACTTCCGCGCGTGGAAGCACCACGAGGCGCGGGACTACAGCGTATACTGGGGCGGCGTGTTCGCGTTCGGGGCGGTGCTCTGGGCCGTCTCCGTCCTGTGTCCACCGCAGGTGGCCTATCTGCTGTGGGCCATCGCCATCGGGGGCATCCTGTCGTCGCCCATCGGGCGCCGATCGCGCACCCTGGAGGAGCGCTATCCCATTGATCACGAACACCTCTCCGAGCGCTTCGGGCTGCTGACGCTCATCGTGCTGGGCGAGTCGTTCGTGAAGGTCATCAGCAACATCTCCCCCGAGATGGCCGACATGCACGTGCTCGGGCAGGCGGCGCTGACGCGCTCATCACCTGCTCGCTCTGGTGGATCTACTTCGACGACGTGGCGGGCTCACGGCTCAAGCCGACGCGGTTCGCCTCGGTGCTCTGGCTCTTCGCCCACATCCCCACGCAGCTCGGCATCACGGCCGCTGGCGTGGCGATGAAGAAGGCCGCGGTCTTCGACCTGGGCGATCCGGCGCCGGCGAAGGTGCGCTGGTTGCTCTGCGGGGCCCTGGGCATCGCCATGCTGGGCGTGGCGCTCATCGACTCCGTGACGGCGCGCAAGCAGGCCGAGATGGCCGACAAGGCCCGCGTGAACATGCGTATGACGTCGGCCCTGGTGGTGCTGCTGATGGCCCAGGTCGGCGGCACGATGCCCGGCTGGCTCTTCCTGGGCATCGTCTCGGCCATGTGCTTCGCCCAGGTGATCTTCGACCTGATGATGGCCCCCCATCGCGGCGGAGGAGGGGCACCACCACGAGAACCATCTGGTCGCCGACGCCGCCCGCGCGGCCATGGCCGAGGGCCGCCGCGTCCAGGCCCCCGACGTGAACCGCATCAACGAGGTGGTGCGCAAGGGCACCCCCAGCGAGCTGCGGCGCGACCTCTACTTCTACCTGATGGAGGGCTCGTGGTTCCGGGTGGTGGCGTCCCTGGGGTTCTTGTACCTGCTCGCCAACGTCGTCTTCGCCGCGCTCTACTCCCTGGAGCCCGGCTGCATCACCAACGCCCGGACCGACTCCTTCGCCGACGCCTTCTTCTTCAGCGTCCAGACCATGTCGACCATCGGCTACGGCCACCTGAGCCCGGCGACGCCCTACGGCAACCTCATCGTCACGCTGCAGGCCGGGCTCTGCCTCATCCTGGTGGCCCTGGCCACGGGCCTCATGTTCGCCAAGGCCTCTCGCCCGCGCGCGAGCGTGATGTTCAGCGAGTCCATCGTCCTGACCACGCGCTATGGCAAGCCGACGCTGATGTTCCGGGTGGGCAACGCCCGGGGGAACGAGATCGTCGACGCCAACCTGCTGGTCTCGGTGCTCTGCGACGAGATGACCCCCGAGGGGGATCATATGCGGCGGCTGTACGACCTGAAGCTGGAGCGCTCGCGGCAGCCGTTCTTCCGCATGACGTGGTCGGTGATGCACACCATCGACGAGGAGAGCTGCCTGCACGGCGTCGACTGGAGCGACGAGGAGCAGTCGTTCATCAGCATCGTGGCCATCCTCACCGGCCACGACGGCACCTACGGCCAGACCGTCTTCGCGCGCCACATCTACACGCCCCCCAACCTGCGGATCGGCCACCGCTTCGTCAACGTGATCAGCCAGCTCCCCGACGGGCGAATGATGATTGATTACGAGCGGTTTCACGACACGACCCCCGAGGCGCGGGCCTGAGGGTCAGCGGGCTCGCCAGCGGCCGAGCACGGCCAGCGTCTTCATGTCGACGATGCCACCCGCGCGCAGGCGGGCGTCGATCTCGGCCCACCTCAGCGCGACGGGGGCCAGCTCCTCGTCCACCTCGAGCCGCTGGGCCGTGGGGGTGAGGCCCCGGGCCACGAACGCGTGCATCACCTCGGTGCTGTAGGCCGGCACCAGGTAGAAGGCCTGGAGCAGCTCGAGCGTGGCGGCGCGGTGGCCCGTCTCCTCCTCCAGCTCGCGGGCGGCCGCGGCCGCTGGATCTTCCCCGGGCTCCAGGCCGCCGGCGGGCAGCTCCAGCAGCGTCTGGCCGACGACCCAGCGGCGGTTCTCGATGAAGAGCACGCCGTCGTCGGTGAGGGGCAAGATGGTCACGGCCCCGGGGTGATCGAGGTAGGCGCGGGCCTGGTGGCCGCCGCCGCGGACGGGCAGGGCGTGGCGGCGGAGGGTGAAGCGCGCCTCGGTGTGGATGACGGGGCCGCCCGGCGGGGTCGGCCGCTTCACGCCCGCCGCTCCACGCGGAAGGCGAAGTACGTCAGCGCGCTGTAGGCGGCGAGGCTCTGGAGGGCGAGCTCGGCCGTCGAGCCGGGCAGGGGCAGGAACGGTGTGGCCACGCTGAGGGCCGCCATCACGCCGAGCAGGATCCAGGTCGGGCGCCCCACGGGGCCGGTGCGGCCGGGGCGCGTGAGGTAGAGGGCGGCGCCGGCCACGAAGAGGCCCGTCTCCACCAGGGTCGACGCGATCCACGACTGCCAGAGGCCCAGGCCGAGCTTGGGGCCGTCGCTGAAGAGGACCGGCAGATCGGGGGTGTGCATGGGCACGTCGAGCAGGAAGTGGGAGGCCACCGCGACGCCGAGCCAGGCGGCCTCGCGACCGGGGCGCTTGCCCAGCTTGTGCCAGAGGAGGCCCGCCACCACGCCCCAGACGGCGGTGGCCACGAGGCTGTGGGAGTAGGGCATGTCGTGGAGATCAAAGGGGAAGACCTCCGTGAAGCCCGGCACGATGCGCAGCCGCTCGACCCCGATGAGCACGAAGAAGAAGAAGGCGAAGTCGACGAGCTGCACCGCCACGAAGAGGTGGCCCAGGCGCAGATCGGGGGTCTGGCGGCGCACGGCGAGGGCGGCGGCATAGTGGCCGATGAACACGGTGGACCTCCCGGCTGGTGGGGCGACTGTAGCAGCGCCGGCGGGGGGCCAGAAGCATCCCGCGCGGGAGGGTGCTACGCTGCCGGCTCCAGGTGGCCGGGGAGGTCGGGGTGGTGAAGTGGTGGTGGGGCGCGCTGTTCGTCTTCGGCTGTGACGACGGGGGATCGTCGACGGCGCGGCAGGGCGGGGACGGGGCGGTGGCGGACGCGGCCCTGGCGGACGCGGCGATGGGGGACGCGGCCGTCGTGGACGCGGCCGTCGTGGACGCTGGCGCGGCCGATGCGGCGCCGCCCCTGGACGACGTGGAGCTGCAGGCCGAGGACTTCGACTGCATGCTCGACTGGCCCGCCGTGCGGCGCTTCCGCCTGACCAACAAGCGCGGCCGCCTCGACGAGGCGCTGGCCGTCGCCAACAACCCCGCGGGCGGCACCTACCCGCCAGGCACCGTCATCCAGCTCGTGCCCCAGGAGGCCATGGTGAAGCGGGCGCCGGGCTGGAACGCCGAGACCCGCGACTGGGAGTTCTTCTTCCTCGACATCGCCGCCGACGGCGGCGTGAGCATCCGCACCCGGGGGGCGGCCGAGACGGTCAACGCCTTCGGCGGCAACTGCCTGGGCTGCCACAGCAAGGCCGAGCCCCAGTGGGATCTGATCTGCGAGCAGGACCACGGCTGCGATCCGCTGCCCCTGACGGCGCAGCTCATCGAGCAGCTCCAGCAGGCGGACGCGCGCTGCCGGAACCGGTAACGACCTGATCGTGCTGAGATCTTTGCCCGCTAGCGCAGGCCGCTGACGTCCAGCCGGTACTCGCCCGAGCAGCTATAGCCGATGGCCCGGTAGACCCGGATGATGTAGAGGCCGCTGTCCTCGCCGCCGACGTTCTCGCCCCAGTGGATCTCGTCGTTGGCGCTGCCGGCGGCGACGGAGAAGGCCAGCCGGCGGTCGGCCTGGCAGTTGGCCATGCCCTGGTACAGGTACAGGTCGTAGTCGTTGCCGTTGGGGATGCGGCTCAGGGTGATGTCGATGCTCTCGCCGAAGCCGGGGGCGTTGAAGCCATCGTCGGCCTGGAAGCAGTAGTAGTCGTTGCGGTCGTTGATGCTGTCGAGGGTGGCGTTCAGGAAGACGTTGGGGTCGGGCTCGCCGTCGTTGAGCATGTAGCAGTCGCCGCAGGAGTCGTTGGGCTCGAACTGGTCGGGGCGGCGCTCGGCGACGCCGTTGCAGTCCTGATCGATGAGGTCGCCGCAGATCTCGCGCTGGGGGGCCACGGCGCCGCGGCAGGCGTCGAAGTCGGTCCACTGGCACTGGACGTCGCACGTCCGCACCTGGGTGCCGAGCTCGCAGATGCCGACGTCGGAGTCGCCGCAGGCGCGCTCCTCGCGCTGGCCGGCCACGCAGGCGCCCTCGCCCTCGCAGCGGCCGAACTCCCCCCAGATGCAGGAGTCCTCGCAGCGGCGGGTGGCGCGGCCGCAGTTGCCGCAGGGCTGGGTGTCGACGCTGTCGGGCTCGCACTGCCCGCCACCGCGGCACTCGCTCCACCCGCTCCACTGGCATTGGGCGTTGCAGGTGCGGACCTGGGCCGAGCAGGCCCCGCCGCCGCAGGGGCGCGCCTCGTCGGTGTTCGCGGCGCACTCGCCCTCGCTGCTGCAGCCCTGCCAGGGGCCCCAGCGGCAGTCGGCGCCGCAGACGCGCTCGCGGGTGCCGCAGTTGCCGCAGGGCTCCGTCTGCCGCTCGCCCTCGCCGCACGTCTCGGGGCCGCCGCCGCTGCACTGGCTCCAGTCATCCCACTGGCACTCGGCCGTGCAGGTGCGCTGGTGGCTGCCGCAGCCGTCCCCGCAGGACTCGTCCTGCCGGTCCTCCGGCGCGCAGACGCCCTCGCCCTTGCAGCCCTGCCACACGCCCCACTGGCAGGCGGCGGTGCAGACGCGGCGGTCGGTGCCGCAGTTGCCGCACGGCGCGGTGTCGGGCGCGCCGGGGTCGCACTGGCGCATGCCCTCGTCGCAGGCCGTCCAGGCGCCCCAAGCGCCATCGCAGGTGCGCTGGCGGATGCCGCACTGGCCGCAGACCTGGGTGTCGACGTCGCCGTCGCCGCAGGCGCAGGCCTCGGGGGCGGTGCAGGCCGCCCAGGCCCCCGCCTCGCAGCGCTGGTTGCCGCGGCCGCACCGCGTGGAGCAGTCGCGCACGACCTCCTCGTCGGTGGCGCCATCGCAGTCGTTGTCCTGCCTGTCGCAGACCTCGTCGGCGGGCTCGCGAGCGTCACAGTCGCGCCAGGTGGCCCCACTGCAGCGCTCGGTGCCCTGGCCGCACTCGCTGCGGCACTCGCGGGTGGCGCCGTCGGTGCAGCCGTCGCAGCCCTCGTCGATGGTGCCGTCGCAGTCCTCGTCGACGCCGTTGCCGCAGCGCTCCTCGCGCACCCGGGCGGCGGTGCAGGCCTGCCACTGGCTGCCGATGCAGTACTCGACGCCCTCGCCGCACTCGTTCTGGCAGGGGCGTTCCTCGCCGTCCGAACAGCCGCCGCAGCGCTCGTCGGCCTGGCCGTCGCAGTCGTTGTCGCGCCCGTCGCCGCAGATCTCCGTCACCGGGCTGCCGGCGCTGCACGGGCGGAAGACCCCGGACCGGCACGTCTCCACACCCCGGCCGCAGGCCGTCTCGCAGGGCCGCTCCTCGCCGTCCTGGCACTCGACCGCGAAGCACTCGCCCTCGACGCAGTAGCCGCCGGGGCAGTCCTCATCGCCGCGGCAGCCGCCGGCCTCGCAGCGCCCGGAGCGGCACGCCTGGCCCGCGGGGCAGCTGCCGCCGTCGCCGCAGCCCACGGAGGAGCACGTCCCGCCGAGGCAGGCCTGGCCGGCCGGACAGTGCTGGTTCTCCTGGCACTCCGGATCCTCCTTCGCCGTGGCGCAGCCGGCCAGGGCGAAGAGGGCGAGGGCGAAGAGCAGGCGGGCGGTCGAGGAGAGGGTGCGCGTCATGGGCACACGATGCCCGACACCAAAGGCCCGGCTCAAGTATCCAACCTGTCCGCGCGCGCGGGGCGGCCTGTCGGTTGACAGCGGCCCCCCGCCGCGCTCTGTTGACGCCGCGCGGTGGCCCCGCGCGCCCTCGATTCAGCGCTCAGGAGACTCTTCATGTCCGAAGCCCAGTTCTCGATGCCCCGCCTCAACGAGCCCGCCCCCCAGTTCTCGGCGCCGTCCACCCACGGCGAGATCAAGCTCAAGGACTACGCGGGCAAGTGGGTCGTGCTCTTCAGCCATCCGGCCGACTTCACCCCCGTCTGCACGACGGAGTTCGTGGCGTTCGCCCGCGCGGCGGAGGAGTTCGAGGCCCTCAACACCCAGCTCATCGGCCTCTCCATCGACAGCGTCTACAGCCACATCGCCTGGATGCGCAGCATCGAGCAGCACTTCGGCGTGAAGGTGACCTTCCCGGTCATCGCCGACCTGTCCATGGACGTGGCCCACAAGTACGGGATGCTGCACCCCGGCGCCTCGGCCACCGCCGCCGTCCGCTGCGTCTTCGTCATCGATCCGGCCCAGAACGTCCGCGCGATGATCTACTACCCGCTGACCACCGGCCGCGTCATCGGCGAGGTCAAGCGGCTCGTCCAGGCGCTGCAGCTCAACAGCGAGCACGGCCTGGCCACCCCCGAGGGCTGGCAGCCCGGCGACATGTGCATCGTGCCCCCGCCGGCCACCATGGACGCCGCGGCCCAGCGCATGGCCTCGGACTTCGAGGTCACCGACTGGTTCTTCAGCAAGACGAAGGATCCGTCGGCGAAGGGCTGATTCTCCAAGAAGATCATGCCCTTGGCGCTCAGGGCGCGAAGGGCGTGAACTCGAAGCGCTCCAGGTGGAAGTCGGGGCGGGCCTCGACGGTGATCGACTTGTCGATGCGCGCCGACAGCTCCTCCAGCATGGAGCGCTCGCCCTCCAGCAGCGTGCTGGCCACCCGCGGGTGCACCCCGATGCGCACCGCCGGCAGGCCCATGGTGCCGGCCTCGCGGGCCAGCTCCCGGTAGATCTCGTGGGCGAGGGTGACCTCGCTCTTCAGGAAGCCGGAGCCCTCGCAGTAGTAGCAGGGCTCCGAGAGGCTGCGCATGAGGGACTCCCGCACGCGCTTGCGGGTCATCTCGACCAGGCCCAGATCGCTGATCTTGAGGATGTTGGTCTTGGAGCGGTCGCGCTGCAGGGCCTCGGCCAGGGCCGTGTAGACCCGGTTGCGGTTCTGCTCCTGCTCCATGTCGATGAAGTCGATGATGATGATGCCGCCGATGTTGCGCAGCCGGAGCTGGCTGACGATCTCGTTCACCGCCTCGATGTTGGTGCGCAGGATGGTGTCTTCGAGGTTGCGCCGGCCCACGAAGCGGCCGGTGTTCACGTCGACCGCGGTGAGGGCCTCGGTCTGGTCGATGATCAGGTAGCCGCCGCTGCGCAGCCAGACCTTGCGGCCCAGGGCGCGGTTGAGCTCGATCTCGACGCCGTACGTGTCGAAGATGGCGTCGCTGCCGGCGTGGCGCTGCACCCGGTCGAGGTAGCGGGGCATGAAGCGGCGCATGAAGCGCGTCAGCCGCTCGTGCTCCTCGGCGTCGTCGACGATGATCTGCTCGAGCTCCGGGGTGACGAGGTCGCGCACCGAGCGCAGGGCGAGATCGAGGTCCTCGTAGAGGGTGGCCGGGGCCGCGAGGGCCTCCTTGCGGTTGAGGACGTCGTTCCAGACCTGGCGCAGGAACTCCAGATCGGCCTGCAGCTCCTCGGGGGTGCGGCCCTCGGCCGCGGTGCGGGCCACGAAGCCGCCGCCGTGGGGCACCAGCGTCTCCAGGATGTCGCGCAGGCGCCGCCGCTCCTCCTCGTCGGTGATGCGCCGGCTGACGCCGATGTGCTCCATCGTCGGCATGAACACCAGGTGCCGCCCGGCGATGCTCACATGGGTCGTGACCCGGGCCCCCTTGGTGCTGATGGGCTCCTTGGCCACCTGCACCATGAGCTCCTGGCCCTCGTGCAGCAGGCTCTGGATGGGCCGGCTGGCGAGGTCCTGGCGGGCCTCGGAGAGGGTGCTGGTGCTGCTGCGCTTCGGCTCGGCGACGTCCCCCACGTAGAGGAAGGCCGCCCGGTCCAGGCCGATGTCGACGAAGGCGGCCTGCATGCCCGGCAGCACCCGGATCACGCGGCCCTTGTAGATGTTGCCCACGAGGCTCGCGTCCCGGCGGCGCTCCACGTAGATCTCGGCCACCTGGCCGTCTTCGAGGAGCGCGACGCGGACTTCGTGGGGGGAGCAGTTGAGTACGAGAGCATTGGGCATGGCGCCCATGGTGGCGTATCATCGCGCCGGTGCCAAGCGGACGCGCAGCCACGCGGCCGGGCCCTGGACTTCCCTGGAGGCGAGGTGAGCGCGGATCTCCTGGCGGCCATGCAGCACGCCGAGGTGGAGCAGATCGTGGCGATCAACGATCCCCACAGCGGCCTGCTCGGCTTCATCGTCATTCACGACACCGGCCGGGGTCCCGGCATCGGTGGCTGCCGTCTGGCGCCCTACGCCGACCAGGCCGCGGCCCTCGCCGACGGCATCGCCCTCGCCCAGGCCATGACCCGCAAGTGCGCCCTCGCCGGCCTGAACGCGGGGGGCGCCAAGGGGGTGTTCCTGCAGCGCCCCGGGGCCGACCGCCGCGCCATGATGCGGGTCCTCGGCCGCTACGTGGAGAGCCTGGGGGGCCGCTTCTACACCTCGGGCGACCTGGGCATCGGCCCCGACGACCTGGCCATCGTCCGCGAGACCACGCGCTACGTCGCGGTGCCCGATGACGACACGCTGGATCTGGCCGGGGCGACCGCCACCGGCGTCCTGGCGGGCATGAAGTGCGGCCTGGCTGCGGCTGGTTTGTCCACGGATTTCAAGGGCTTGCGCGTGGCGGTCCAGGGCCTTGGGGCCATGGGCAGCCGCGTCGCCGCGCGCCTCGTCGCCGCGGGGGCCCGGGTGGTCGCCTGCGATCTCGACGCCGCGGTGCAGGGCGCGCGGCAGGCCGAGCTGGACGTGCGCATCGTGGCGCCGGAGGCCATCTACGACGAGGAGGTCACCGTCTTCTGCCCGTGCGCGGTCAGCGGCGTGCTGACCGAGGCGACGGTGGGGCGGCTCAAGGCCCAGGTGGTGGCGGGCGCGGCCAACAACCAGCTCGGCGACGCCGGGGCCGACGCGGCGATGCGCGCGCGCGGCATCCTCTACGCCCCGGACTACGCGGTGAACGCGGGCGCGATGATCCTCGCGACGCGCTACCTGGAGGGCCTGCCGGCGGGCAGCGCCGACGTCTCCGAGCGCATCGGCCGCACCGTGCGCCGCATCTTCGACGAGGCCGAGGCCTCGGGCGACCCCACGGGCGTCGTGGCCGATCGCCTCACCGAGAAGGCCCTCGTCCGGCCCCGCAGCGCCGAGAAGCAGTGGTGGCCCGTCCGCTGATCGCCGCTTGAGGCCCCCCGCCCCGGGCCTCGTGGCCACCGCCGGCCCCCCGCGCCGGCTGCGGGCCCTGCGCATGTTCGCCCGCGCCACCCCCGACCTGGCCGCCGCCCTGGCGCACCTGGCCCCCGTCGTCCAGCGTCCGGGCCTGCGCCGCGCGCTGCTCCAGGTGCGCTACACCCCCGACGCCCTCACCGCCGATCGCGCGGCGGCGCACCAGGCCTTCCTGCGCCGCTTCCCCCACGTCTCGGGCTGGCTGCCGTTCTGCCTGCCCGGCACGCCGCAGCACGCCACCCTGGGTCCGCTGGCCACCCCGCACGACTGCCGGGGCTGCCTCTTCTACGAGGGCCGCGCCTGCCAGGGCCTCGGTGACGAGGCGGCCGCGTTCGGCGATCCCGCCGCGGGCCTGGCCCTGCAGCCCGTCGACCGGCCGCTCGCGGCGTACGGTCCAGCCGACTTCGCGGCCCCCGTGCCCATCGCCTACTGGCGGCCCACCGACGGGCAGATCGCCACCCTGGCGGCGGCCGTGCGCGCGGCGGGGGGCCGGCTCTGGGATGTGGGCGGCGGCAACGGGTACCTGGGGGCGCGCCTGGCGGCGGCCGGGGTCGCGGTGCGCGTCATCGATCCCGCGCCCTACGTCGGCCCGCCGGGCGTCGAGCGCGTCCGGGACGATGTGCGCCGCGTGGCGGATGCGGCGCCCGACGCCCTGCTCCTGTCGTGGCCACCGACTGGCGATGGCTTCGCCGATGTCATCGCGCGGCTGCGACCGAAGGTCCTCATCACCGCCGGCGACGTGGACGGGTTCTGCGGGTGCCACCCCGAGCACGCGGCCGTGGTGGCGACGCCCGAGGGGCTGGCGTGGTTCGGCTGGCCGCGGCCCGACCGGTACCCGGGCTACCGCGTCGCGCGGCGGTGGCGGGTGCGCAGCCACCAGGATCTGCGGCACCCGGGCACCCCCTGGCAGGGGCGGCTGGTGCTGCGGATCGCTGGGGACGCCTGACCCCTCCTGGGGGTGGAACGGGGCAGGAGAGGGGGTCGAGGGGCCCCGGTGGGGTCAGTAGACCCCGGCGTGGGAGACCCCTACGGGCGGCACTCGCTCCAGGCGGCGTCGGTGAGGCCGCCCCGGTCGCCCTGGGCGCAGTACGCGCGCGCCTGGTCGGTGCAGCCCTCCACGACGCCCTCGACGACGTGGTAGGCCTGCCGGTTGGCGCAGAGGGCCCAGCAGCGGCGGTCGAGGCCGTAGACGACGTCGCCGTCGAAGCGGGCCCGCAGCACGTGGTCGTGGGCGTCGCAGGCGGCGCTGGCGGCCTGGACGCAGGCCTGGGGGCTGGCGGCGTCGAGGCCGCTCTGGACGGACTGGTCGCAGCAGCGGGCCGAGCAGGTGGGTGCGGGGGCCGGCTCGGGGGCGGGGGCCGGCGCGGGGGCGGGGGCCGGCTCGGGGGCGGGGGCTGGCTCAGGCGCCGGCTCGGGCTCGGGCGCCGGCTCGGGCGCCGGCTCGGGCTCCGCGGGCGCGTCGGCCGGCACCAGCTCCAGCGCCTCCTTCGCCAGCCAGCCGTAGCGCCGCTGCTCGCCGTCGTGCACGTAGCCGTAGACGAAGTGCAGGCTGCGCTCGGAGCGGTAACCCTGCGGACCATAAAGGGGAATCTCGATCTGGTTCACGCCCTTCGACCGCCGGAAGGTGGCGCCGGGCGGGAAGGAGTCGGTGGCGTGGCCGCCCAGGTTGAAGCCCGGGACGCTGTAGGTCAGGTGCACCAGGCCGTAGGGCCGCACCAGGTAGTCATGGGCCGGGTAGTGATCCCCGGAGCGCGCCACGAGGTGCAGGCGCTCGTAGGCCTCGCGGTTGGCCGTCGTCGTCCGCCAGCGCGCCACGTAGGTGCCCTGGTGCGGATCGCCGAGGGCGAGGGTGTAGCCCTGGACGGCGTCGCGGTGCACCAGGCCGGCCTGCCACATCCAGCCCGACGCGGAGCTGGTCTGGCCGTCGGGCGTGCGGATGCGGGTGTTGAACACATAGACCAGCCAGCGCCCGTCGAGGCGCTTGCGGATGCCCTGGTTGAGCTTCACGGCGCTCGCCCGGATCTCGCCGATGGGCCGCCCGAAGCCGTCCATGAGGGCCCGATCGGCGTCGTCCCGCAGGGGGAAGTCGCAGCCGCCGATGACCGGGTTGCGCAGCCGGGCGCCGGAGCAGCCCTGGCGCCGATCCGGGTTGGGCACCCGGCAGTTGTAGGAGGTGCCGCAGCAGCCGCCGCTGCACCCGGCGGCCTTCTCCTGGAAGGCCGCCTCGTCATCCAGCGCCGTCTGCTCGGCGCTCGTCTCGACCGCGCAGCCCAGGCCCAGCAGGATCATGGCCAGCCCCAGCAGCCACCCGAGCCGACCCGCCTTCTCGCTTCCCATCTCTCCGCCTCCACACAGGGTGGCGGCCTGCCTTGCGGGCGCCGTGCCAGGGGCGCTGAGGAGTCGCCGGCGGCTCAGGCGCCGTCGTCGGCGGTGAGCGGCCCGCCGATGTAGCCCTCGACGAGGCGCACCAGCTCGTCGCGGAACCGGTCGGTGGTCACGACCTCGGGCTCCAGGGACAGGGTGCGCACCACCAGGCCGGCGCCGGCCCGGACGATGACGCGGGCGCTCAGGTCGGGATCGGGGCAGCGCGCGCGCAGGGCCGGGTGGGCGCAGATGAGGGTGGCCGCCAGCCCCTCGAGCTCGCGCTCGAAGGCGTCGATGCCCTCGAAGTCGCGGGGCGGCAGGGCGGTGACGTGGAGCATGCCGTGGAGCATGGGATCGGCCATCACCCCCTGCAGGAGGGACCAGAGGAGCTCGGGCAGGAACTGCTCGACCGGGAGGGTGACCATGCGCGGGGCCAGATCGCCGACGGTGCGCCGCAGGCTGGCGGTGAAGCGATCGCCCAGCGCCCGGTAGAGGGCCTTCTTGTTGGCGAAATACTGGTAGACAGACCCGACGCTCACCCCGGCTCTCTCGGCGATGCGGTTGGTGGTCGCGCCGGTAGGGCCCTGCTGGGCGAGGATCTCGGCGGCGGCCTCGAGGATGGCGTCCACGGTGGCGCGGCTGCGGTCCTGCTGGGGGCGGCGTCGGTGGTCTGATCGGGGCATGTCTCGGCGTAGCATGCGACGGGATGGCGGGGAAGCGCCAAGGCAGGTGTCTGGTCTTGCGCGGTGACGTTGATGGCATCCAAGGCAATGATCTGAAAGGTCTTTTGCTGAAGGGAACGCGAGTTGACCACCCGCGGGGAACGTCCGAGGATCAGGGCTTGCCGGAGCGTCGAGGGGAGCATCATGCGGCGATGGCTGACGTGCGTGGGCCTGATCGTGGGGGCCTTTGCTTGTGATGACGGCGGCGCCCCGCCCGGCTCGACCTCGGACGTCGGGGTGGATGGCGGCCGGGCCGACGGCGGCCCGGGCGGCCAGGGCGGCCAGGGCGGCGAAGGCGGTCAGGGCGGCATGGGCGGTCAGGGCGGCCAGGGTGGCGCCGGCAGCCAGGGGTGGCATGGCAGCCAGGGTGGCGCAGCGGCCAAGGAGGTGGCGCCGGCAATGAACTGGCTTTCAGCAGCCAGGGCAGCATGGGCGGCGAAAATTGGCCTGGGCAGCAGAAAGGTAAGCCAAGGGCAGCCTCGACGGCGGGATGCCGGCCTGCGGGGCGGGGGACGTCGCCGCGTGCGAGCTCGCGCCGGGCTGCTCGGGGACGACGACCTGCGTCGACGGGCAGTGGGCGCCGTGCGTGGCGCCCGCCGAGGTCTGCGACGGGGCCGACAACGACTGCGACGGGACGACCGACGAGGGCCTGGGCGGCGAGGCGTGCGCCGCGGGCGTGGGGGCCTGCGCGGCCGACGGGCTGACGGCCTGTGTCGGCGGCGCGATGGTCTGCGACGCGGTGGCGGGCGCGCCCCAGGCCGAGACGTGCAACGGCGTCGATGACGACTGCGACGGCGAGGTGGACGACGGCGTCGCGGCGGCGCCGTGCGCGGCGGGCGTGGGGGCCTGCGCGGCGGAGGGCATGACCGCCTGCGTCGACGGGGCCGAGGTCTGCGACGCGGTGGCGGGCGCGCCCCAGGCCGAGACGTGCAACGGCGTCGATGACGACTGCGACGGCGAGGTGGACGACGGCGTCGCGGCGGCGCCGTGCGAGGCGGGCGTGGGCGCCTGCGCGGCGCAGGGCGATCCTCTGCGTCGACGGGGCCGAGTTCTGCGACGCCGACGTCGGGCAGCCGCGGGCCGAGATCTGCGACGGCGTCGACGACGACTGCAACGGCGTGGCCGACGACGTCGCGCCGGCGGCCTGCCAGGCCGGGGTCGGCGCCTGCCGCGCCCAGGGCCTCACCGCCTGCGTCGGCGGCGCCGAAGTCTGCGACGCCGAGCCCCGCGAGCCGCAGCCCGAGGCCTGCAACGGGATCGACGACGACTGCAACGGCGCAGTCGACGACGCCGTCCCCGCCGCCCCGTGCACCGTGGGGGTCGGCGCCTGCCTCGCCCAGGGTCTGACCGCCTGCGTCGACGGCGCCGAGGTCTGCGGGGCCCAGCCCGGCCAGCCGCAGCCCGAGACCTGCAACGGGATCGACGACGACTGCAACGGCGTCGTCGACGGGCCGCTGCCGCAGCCGCCCTGCGAGGCCGGGGTCGGCGCCTGTCTGCGGGTCGGGGTCGTCCTGTGCGCCGATGGCGTCGAGCGCTGCAGCGCCCAGGCCGGCGATCCGCAGGACGAGCTCTGCAACGAGGAGGACGACGACTGCGACGGCATGACCGACGAGGGCGACGTCTGCGCGGTCTGTGGCGACGGGGTGATCGGGGGCGACGAGGCCTGCGACGACGGCAACCTCGACAACGGGGACGGCTGCGACGCGCGCTGCGTGCCCGAGCCGATCTCCATCGTCCGCAGCCACGAGGCGCACGACGGGCAGGGCGTCGCCGGACAGCGGATCGACTACGACTTCGTCGTCGACCACTCGCCGAGCCAGGTGAGCCTGACGACCCGGGGTTGCGTCGAGTCGGGCGCCGACACGGTCCTGATCCTCCATGCGGTCGACCCGGACGGCGCGCTCGGGGCGGTCGTCGCGACGGACGACGACGGGGGCGAGGGCGCCTGCAGCCGGATCGCCGTCGATCTGGACGCGGGCCGCTACGTCGTGCGGGTCCAGGGGCCCGGCCAGGTGCCGGGGGCGCTCGGCCCGTACACCCTCGACTACCGACTGACGGTCGACGCGAGCGCGGGCGGGGCGTTCGACGGGCGGTACGCGTCCGAAGGGGACGATCGCTTCGACTTCGCGGTCCCCGAGCGCAGCGACTTCGTCTGCGGTGACAAGGCGAGCTGCCTGGCCACGACGGGCTGCCGGCTGCTGGGCGGCGAGACCGGGCAGTACCTGCACTGCTCGAACGCGTCCAACTGGGTCGCCGCGGGGAACTTCTGCGCCGCCCAGGGCGGCCAGCTCGCCACCATCGACAGCGCCGCGGAGAACGATGCCCTCGTGGCTCTGGGGGCCTGGGGCTGGATCGGGCTGAACGACCGCGCCAACGAAGGCCAGTTCCGCTGGGCGGACGGATCGGCCTTCCAGGCGGGCCTCTACTCGGGCTTCTCCGGCGACAGCTCGAACGCCGGGAGCGTCGACTGCGTGGTGATGCGCCGGGTCGGTGGCTGGCTCCACCGCGACTGCGACACCGCCTACGACTTCCTCTGCGAGCCGCGCCCGACGCTGCAGACCCGGATCGTCCTCGAGACCGGCGACGGCGCCGGCGCCTGCCCGGCCGACACCGACACGGTGCTCACCCTGAGCCGGGTCGAGGCCGATGGCACGCGCACCCCCGTGGCGGCGGACGACAACGGGGGCGTCGGCGCCTGCTCCCGACTCGAGCCCCTGCTCGACGCCGGCGACTATGAGGCGGTCGTCGAGGGCGCCGACGCGCGCGGCTCCGCACCCTACGTGCTGACCGTGACCGCCCCCGGGCTGTGTGGGAACGGACGCCTCGATCTCGGCGAGAGGTGTGATGACGGCAACCTCGACCCCGGCGACGGCTGCGACGCCACCTGCGCGATCGAGGTGTCCACCTGCGGCAACGGCGTGGTCGAGTTCGACGAGAGCTGCGACGACGGCGACCGCGACCCGGGCGATGGCTGCGACGCCGACTGCCAGCTCGAGATCGTATGCGGTGACGGGGTGATCATGGCCCCCGAGGACTGTGAGGACGGGAACGTCCAGCCGGGCGACGGCTGCGACGCCACCTGTCGCTTCGAGACCGCCTGCCTCGAGGACTTCCGCGACGACGCGTTCGTCGCCGCGTGGACCACCGGGGGCGACGCCGGCTGGGCCGTCGACGCGGGTCGAGCGGTCAGCGGCGCCATCGCCGACGATCAGACCAGCAGCCTCGCCCTGACCATCGAGACCCCGGACGGCGGCGGGGTGCGCTTCGCCTACGCCGTGAGCGTCGAGCGGGGCTTCGACTTCCTGCGCTTCTTCGTGGACGACGAAGAGGTCGGGGCCTGGAGCGGCGAGGTCGTGGGCGAGGCATACTTCCCGCTCGTGGCGGGCACCCACCTCCTCGAGTGGCGCTACACCAGGGACGACAGCCTGGGCGCCGGGGCTGATCGGGCGGCCATCGACGACGTCGCGATCCACGGCGCGCTCGACTGCCCCTTCTCGGTCTGCGGCAACGGGCGGTTCGATCAGGGGGAGCAGTGCGAGGACGGCAACTTCCTGCGGGGCGACGGATGCAACGAGCGCTGTCTGATCGAGAACGTCTGCGGCGACGGCGAGGTGGCCTACGTCGAGCAGTGCGATGACGGCAACGACGTGGACGGCGACGGTTGCAGCGCGAACTGTCGCGCCGAAGAGGCGGCCCGGCGCCCGAACGTGCTGATCTGCGGGGCCTCGGACCGCGATCCGGCCAGCTTCATCGAGCCCTGGGACGACGTGGCGCTGATCGCCGACTGCACCCCCGATGACGACACCCAGGTCATGCTGGTCACCCGGGACGGGGTGGACCGGATCGACCCCGCCTGGGCCCTGTATCTGCAGCGTGGCGGGAAGATCGTCACCGAAGCGGGCTCGAGCGTGCCCGTGTTCAACGCCATCTTCGGCGAGAACGCGGTCGCCGGCGCCGAAGCCGGCGCCTGCCGGGCGAACATCAACCCGGTCGTCCGGCACGATCCCGAGTCGGCCTTCTGGCGGACTCAGCAGTTCGAACCACCTCAGGATCCCGCCACGTCGGGCTGTGGCGCCGATCTGTCCGGGCTGCCCGGCATCACCGCCCTCGGGGGGTGGACCGAAGACACCGTCTCCCTGGCCCGACGGAACCTGCAGGCCGGCCGCCTCTACCTGGTCGAGGCCGACTGGCAGGCCGACGACGCGGCGTTCACGGCCAGCAGTCGCCGGCTGATGCGGTTCATGATGTTCGACTCCGTACGCGCCGTGCTCCCGCAGGGCATCCTGCACGACGTGCGGGTGGAGGATCTGCGCGCCGAGGGATGGTCGATCTGCCACGCCAACCGCTACAACCAGCGCAACATCCGCCTCGCCGTCGCCCTGGCGCCCTGCGATGGCGACCAGATGATGCTCGCCTGCAGACCGGTGGGTGCGCTCGACTTCACCCTGGCGGCCGCCGGCGAGACGGCGGAGGTCACCCGCGACGTGGGCAACGGGCGAAACGCCGTCAACCCGCACAACGAAGTCAACTTCTACTACTCGCCCGACTGGTCGTGGGGCTTCGCGCCCATCGGCGCGGCAGTGGACCGCAACGCCTGCGACATCGGCTCGGGGCAGCCGGAGTCGCGCTTGTGCTGGGGGACGCAGAACGACGAGTTCAACAGCGGGTATCGCTGCGGCGCCCAGACGGGCCTCAACGACAACAGCACCTGGCAGCGGGTGGTGTTGACGCGGAACGGGGGGGAGGTCGAACGCCCCTTCTGCACCGACGGCGTCGTCAACCGGGCCGGCGAGGAGTGCGACGACGGCAACGTCGACGACGGCGACGGCTGCAGCCGCGACTGCCTGCGCGAGGTCTGCGGGAACGGGCGGGTCGACGCGGGGGAGACCTGCGACGACGGCAACCTGCGCCCCTTCGACGGATGCTCTCCCGCCTGTGCCCTCGAGGTCCCCGAGTGCGGCAACGGCCACATCGAAGCCGGTGAGCTGTGCGACGACGGCAACCGGGTCGACGCCGACTTCTGCGACAACGCCTGCCGCTTCGTCGGTGGGCGGACGGACTTCGCGAGCTGCGGCGAGGCGCGGGATCTCGGGGCGAACGACAGCGTCATCTACCCCATCCGTGACACCACGACCGGGGAGGTCGCGTCGGTCTACTGCGACATGGAGACGGACGACGGCGGCTGGACCCTCGTGGCGAGCACGCTCAACGTGTCGCTCAACGATCAGGCCTCGCCCTGGTACCCGGACCTGCGGACCCTCATGCCGAGCCAGGGCAACATCGGGGTCTGGGACGGGTTGAAGCTGCTGCAGATGGCCGGGAACAACTGGGACGTCCGCTTCACCTGCCGGGCCGACCCCGGCGAGGCGGAGGACCCGATGACCGTCGACCTCTCGTTCTACGCGACGCCCTGGTACCACGAGTTCGCGACCGGCACCGACGCCCAGAGCTGCTTCAACCAGGGCGGCAACCCCGCCAACATGGAGGTGATCCCCGCCCGGCGGAACAACATCGACGGGGCCACCCGACCCGAGGGCGATCAATGGGGCGCCGGCTTCCTCGAAGGCGAGGATAGCTGCGGCGACACGGACGACTTCGCCATCGACTTCGACAATCGGGGCAAGGACGGCGACGGCAACGACGGCACCGATTGGGGCGAGGACGATATGGTCGAGCGGTGTGGCCGGCGGTTCGTGGGCGACGCGCAGTGGTTCATCTTCGTGCGCGAGTCGCGCCCGCCGGCCTGCGGCAACGGCCGGCGGGACGTGGGCGAGGCGTGCGACGACGGCAACCTCGAGGCGCTCGACGGGTGCTCGCCCGAGTGCATCATCGAGTGCGGCAACGGGGTGGTCGAAGGCGACGAGGCGTGTGACGACGGCAACCGGATCGCGTTCGACGGCTGCTCGCCCACGTGCGTCGTCGAGATCCCGGAGTGCGGCAACGGGCACGTCGAGGCCGGGGAGGAGTGCGACGACGGCAACCTGGCCGACGGCGACGGCTGCAACCGCCTCTGCCAGGCCTGCGGGAACGGCGTCGTCGACGTGGGCGAGGCCTGTGATGACGGCAACGTGGTGCCCTTCGACGGGTGCTCGCCCGGGTGCCTGATCGAGATCCCCGAGTGTGGCAACGGCGGGTTCGAGGCGGGCGAGGAGTGCGAGGACGGCAACCTCGAAGCCGGCGACGGCTGCGCGCCCGACTGCACGATCGAAGCAGACGTCCACCACAGTTGCCGCGAGGCCCAGGCCGCCGGCGAGGTCGGGCGCGGGGTCTTCCGGCTGCTCGAAGCCCGGCTCGGCACCATTCGCGAGGTCTACTGCGACCTGGAGACGGACGGCGGCGGCTGGACCCTGGTCGCCAGCACGTTGAACCTGACGCTGAACGACCAGGCCTCGGCCTTCTACGCCGATCTGGCGACGCTGGCGCCGGCCGCCGGCCACGAGGGCATCTGGGACGGGCTCAAGCGGGCCCAGCCCTTCGGCAGCAACTGGGACGTGCGGTTCGCCTGCCGGATGGACCCCGGCGCGGCCGACGATCCCATGACCGTCGACCTCTCGTTCTACGCCACGCCCTGGTACCACGAGTTCGTGACCGGCACCGACGCGCAGAGCTGCTTCAGCGAGGGCAACGGCCAGGGGGCCGACAATCCGCCGCCGGCGCGGCGCAACAACCTGACCGGCGACACGCGGCCGCTGGGCGATCGGTGGAACAGAGACGGCTACCTCGAAGGCGAGGACGCCTGCCAGGACACCGGCGACTTCACCGTCGACTTCGACGACCGCGGCCAGGACGGCGACCAGAGCGACGGCACCGACTGGGGTGAGGACGACAACACCCCCAAGTGCGGCCTGAGCGGCGTCGGCGACGGGCAGTGGTTCATCTTCATCCGCGAGAGCTGCGGCAACGGGATGCTCGACGCCGGCGAGGCCTGCGACGACGGCAACCTCGCCGCGGGGGATGGCTGCTCGCCCACCTGCGCCCTCGAGTACCGAAGCTGCCTCGACGCGCTGGCAGCCGGCGAGGTCGCCAGCCGGCCCTACACGCTGTACGACCCCCCGACCCACCAGACCTACGACGTCTACTGCGATCTCGCGACCGACGGCGGCGGCTGGACGCTGGTGGCCAGCTCGCTGAACCGGCAGATCAACGACGAGGCGTCGGCGTACTACGCCGACCTGACGACGCTGGCGCCGGCCGCGGGCCACCGGGGCATCTGGCGTGGCCTCCAGGACCTCCAGCCGCTCGGCGACAACTGGGACGTGCGCTTCACCTGCCGGATGGACCCCGGCGCGGCCGACGAGCCCATGACCGTCGACCTCTCGTTCTACGCCACGCCCTGGTACCACGAGCTCGTGGCCGGGACGGACGCCGACTCCTGCTTCAACGAGGCCGGCGGCGAGAACGAGGTGCCCGCGCGCCGCGACAACGTGTCGGGAGAGACGCGGCCGGCGGGCGACCCGTGGGACGCGGGCCGCCTGGTCGGCGAGGACCGGTGCGACTCCCTGGATGACTTCACCGTCGACTTCGACGACCACGGCCTCGACAGCAACCAGGGCGACGGCACCGACTGGGGCTACGACGACGGCGTGCTCAAGTGCGGCGCGAACAACGTGGGCGACGGCCAGTGGTTCCTCTTCGTGCGCGAGACGTGCGGGAACGGTCGGCTGGACGTCGGCGAGGCCTGCGACGACGCCAACCGCGTCGCGGGGGACGGCTGCGACGCCGCCTGCGCCGTCGAGCCCTGACTGGCGACCGCCCGATCAGGGCCGGGGGATCGCTGGCGGCGCCGAGGCCAGGAGCGCCCCCCCGAAGTAGCCGTCGATCAGCCGCATCAGCTCCGCGCGGAACCGATCGGTGCCCACCAGCTCCGGCTCCAGGGCCAGCGTCCGCACCGTCAGCCCGGCCGCCGCCCGCACCACGACCCGGGCGCTCAGCCCCGGATCCGGGCACTGGTCCCGCAGCGCGGGGCGGGACTGGATCAGCATCGTCACCAGCGCCGCCAGCTCGCGCTCGAACGCGTCGATGGCCGCGAAGTCCTGGGGCGGCAGCGCCGTGGCGTGGAGCATCCCGCGCAGCACCGCGTCCCCGCCCAGCCGCTGCAGCAGGGCGCCGACCCCCTCGGGCATGAGCTGCTCGAACGGCAGCGTGGCCATCCGCGGCACCGCCGCCGCCGCCGTCTCCCGCATGGCCGCGGTGAACCGATCCCCCAGGGCCCGGTAGAGCGTCTTCTTGTTCCCGAAGTGATAGTGGAGCAAGCGGACGCTCACCCCCGCCCGCTCGGCGATGCGGGCGTTGGTGGTGCCGGTGGGCCCCAGCTCGGCGAGGAGGCTGGCCGCCGCGTCCAGGATCGCGTCCACCGTCGCGCGGCTGCGATCCTGCTGGGGTCCGGGGCGGTCGGCGGTGGCCATGGGCTGGCGTACCACGGGCCCGCCGCGGAGAGAAGCGTCGGCGGGCCTTGACCCCCCTCGGTCCGCGCTGGTCTCTTGAGCGGGCGACCTCGGAGGGCACCGATGCTGACACTCCATCCCACCGCGCGCGGCCCGGCCGGCGTCCTCCGCGGATGGGCGGTCGCGCTGGTGGTGGCGCTCGCGACCGGCGCCGGCCTGCCCGAGGCGACGGCCCGCTCGGTCAGCCCCACCGATCCCTGCGACCTCCGCGCGGTCGCCTTCGGCGGCACCCGGCCCTTCGTGGTCTACAGCCTCGACAGCGAACGCCCCTACCGGACCCGGGCCGGGAGCCTGCGGAGCCACGCGCTGCGGTTTGCGCCCCTGGCTGCGCTGGAGTTTGTCTTCGTCGCCCGGAGGACTTCTCAAGAGATCCCGGGCGAGGTCGTGTTCTCTACCGGGGCCCGGGTGGTCGCCATTCGTCCGGTCCGGCCCATGCAAGCGGGCGAAACCTATGAGTTTCTCCTGCGGCGGCGTCCTTCGCCCAGCGATCCGTTTCAGATCCTCGACCAGCAGGGCGAGGCGCACTTCGCCGCCGCGCCCGATCTGAAGGAGCGGCTGCAGGCCCTCAAGCGCGGCGGCGGGGAGGGCGCTCGGGCGTACCTGGTCTGGGCGACCGGGTCCAATGGCTTTGGCTTCTTCGATCCGTTCGGCGAGTACGAGCAGCACCTGGGGACGCTCCAGCTACCGACGAGGCCCGCGGAAGGCCGCCAGTGGACCATCGTCGACGACCAGCGCATCCAGGCCGAGATCCGCACCGGACACGTGGGCACCCACCGCAGCTACACCTACGCCATGGTCGATCTGCGTGGCCTGGTCACCGGCGCCGGCGGGGGCTACGTCGCGCTGCTCGCCGCCGAGGGCGACGGTGGGGAGACGGTGAAGCGCCTGTACTGGATGGAGGGCGATGCCCTGCGCCTGCAGCTTGGAGGCAGCGACTGGGGCCTGCCCGCCGCCTGGATGGAAGGCGAAGTCGGTCTGCAGCTCGCCATCGTGGAGCCGGATGGATCGATTCGCCACCGGAGGCGGCTGGTGCTGGTGCCCGAGAGCCGGGCGGCGCCGTAGACCGCCTACCGCACCACTTCCGACAGCCGCAGCAGGTGGATGCCGCGGTGCTCCAGGCCGTCGAGCCAGCTGCGCAGGCCGATGAGGGCGCCGGGGCGGGGGGCGACGACGACCAGGGCGTGGCCGTCGAGGACGAGGGCGGCTTCGATGGCGCGCAGGCGGGCGGCGAGGGCTTCGCCTTCGTCGTCGATGCGGTGGGTGAAGCGGGCGGTGCGCACGCCGGCGACGCGGGCCGTGGGCTCGATGAGCGAGGTGGGGCTGTCGACGTCGTCGAGGAAGTAGAGGCCGCGCTGGCGCAGGGCGCCGAGCAGGGCGCCGAGGGGCTCGCGGGCGCTGGCGAAGCGGGTGCCCTGGTGGGCGCCGGCGCCCACGGCGCCGGGGACCTGGGCGAGCAGGGCGTCGACGGCGGCGGTGACGGCCTCGGGCGTCATGGCGGCGGTGAGGTAGTCGGGGCCGTCCTGGGCCGTGGGATCGGTGGGCTCGAGCGGCAGGTCGGCGATGACCTCGCGGCCGCCATCGACGAGGCGCCGGGCCACGCGGCTGGCGTCGCGCACGTTGGGGACGACCGCGTAGGTGACGTGGGGATCGAGGGCCAGCAGGGCGTCGAGGAGGGCGGGCTCGCGGCCGACCTGCTCGATGACGACGGTGAGGTGCGGGCCGGCGGGGAAGGCGCGCAGGGCGAGGGCCGGGCGGCCGTCGCGGGCGAGGGCCCGGAAGAGGGGGCGGCCCGGCTGGTCGCCGCCCGCGGGGGCGATGAGGGTGTAGCCGGCGGCGCTGACCTGCTCGTCGATGGTGACGAGGACGGGGGGGCAGTCGCGGCCCACGGGGCAGGTGAAGCCGACGAGGGGCAGGGTGTCGTCGGGGGCGCGGCCCGGGCCCGTCAGCGGGTACAGGCCGTGGTGGATGACGCGGTCGGGGATGCCGGCCGTCTTCAGGCCCTCCAGGACGGCGGCCCGGGCGGGCTCGGGGTCGTCCACCGGAGGCGGCGGGGCGGCCTCGACGGCCTCGGCGGCCTCGGCGGCGGTGTCCTCGGCGGCGGCCGGGGCCACGCCGGGGCGCAGGACGAGGCGATCGGCGGCGATGCCCAGGGCGACGCCCACCAGGAGCCCCAGCAGGGGGCCCGGCCAGCGGCGTGGCTCGGGGGGCAGGCGATCCCTCAACGCGTCTCCTCCAGATCCTCGCGGGCCCGGCGCACCCAGGCGTCGGTGGCGGGGCGCGGGTCCTGGTTCTCGCCCGTCGCGGCCGGCTTGTCCAGGGGCACGTCGGGGGTGAGGCCCCGCCCGTGGAGGGCCCGGCCCGCGGGCGTCAGGTACCGGGCGACGGTGATCTTGAGGGCCGAGCCGTCGGCCAGGGGGTGCAGGCGCTGGACGGAGCCCTTGCCATAGGTCTGCTCGCCCAGCAGGCGGGCGCGGCGGTGGTCCTGCAGGGCGCCCGCGAGGATCTCGGCGGCGCTGGCGGTGCCGTGGTTGACGAGGACGGCGAGGGGGCCGGCGTAGCTGGGGCGGGCGCCGGCGCTCCAGACGTCCTCCTCGGCGCGCTCGCGCACGGTGACGACGACGCCGCCGCTCAGGAAGACGCCGGCCGCGGCGACGGCCTGGTCGAGCAGGCCGCCGGGGTTGTCGCGCAGGTCGAGGATGAGGGCGTCGAGGGGCAGCAGGGCGTCCACGGCGGCCCGCAGGCGGTCGGCGGTGTCGGCCTGGAAGACGCGGACGCGGACGTAGCCGACGCGCGGGGCGAGGCGCTCGGCGGCGACGGGATCCACCTGGACGACGGCCCGGGTGAGGGCCGCGGGGAAGGGCGCCTGGCCGGCGCGCTCGATCTGCACGGTGACGGTGGTGCCGGGGGGGCCGCGGAGGCGGCCGATGACGTCGTCGAGGGTCAGATCGGCGGTGGGGGCGTCGTCGATGGCGACGAGGTGGTCGCCGGCGCGCAGGCCCGCGGCGGCGGCGGGGCCGCCGGGGAGCGGGGCGATGACGACGAGGCGGCCGGCGCGCTGGGCGACCTCGAGGCCCACCCCGGCGAAGCGGCCGGCGCCGTCCTCGTGGAAGCGGCGGACGGCGTCCGGGTCGAGCCAGGCGGTGTGGGGGTCGAGGGCCGCGGCCATGCCGCGCAGGGCGCCGGTGAAGAGGACGCCGGGATCCACGGCGTCGACGTAGTGCTCCATCAGCAGGCCGTAGGCCTCGGTGAAGGTCGTCAGGACGCGGTAGGCGGCCTCGTGGGAGGCGGCGGCGGCGTCGGCGTGGGGGAGGAGGCGCGGGGCGGCGAGGCCGGCGGCGAAGCCCAGGGCGAGGAGGGCAGAGACCCTCATCGTCTCAACCACTTGCGCGGATCTTCGGCGCGCCCCTCGACGCGGACCTCGAAGTAGAGCTGGGGGCCGACGAGGGAGCCGGTGTCGCCGACGGGGCCCAGGATCTCGCCCTGGGCGACGACGGCCTCGGCCGCGCAGCGGATGTCGGCGAGGTGGGCGTAGAGCGTGTGGTAGCCCTCGCCGTGGTCGAGGATGACCAGGTTGCCGAAGCCCTGGTACCAGCCGGCGAAGGCCACGCGCCCGGAGTAGACGGCCCGGACGGGGACGCCGGCGGCGGCCTCGATGCGCACGCCGCTGGAGAAGACGCGGGTGCCGCCGGCCTCGGCGTCGACGCGCTCGCCGAAGGGGCCGACGATGGGGCCGGGCACGGGGAAGGGCAGGCGGCCGTACTCCTCGGCGAAGTGGCCCTCCAGGCCGGGGCCGGGGCGGGCGTCGCGGGCGAGGAGCGCGGCGACGTCGGCGCGGCGGTCGAGCTGGCCGGCCATGAGGCGGCGCATGAGGCGGCGCTCGCCGCGCAGGCGCTGCAGCAGCTCGGTGCGCACGGCGCGGTCGGCCTCCAGGGTGGCGCGGCGGCGCTCCAGGTCGTCGCTGACGCGGCGGGTGGTGGCGACGGCCTGCTCGCGCTCGGTGCGCAGCAGCCCCAGCATGGCGCGGTCGGCCTTCATGGCCGAGAGCAGGGCGACGTCGGCGCCCAGGATGCGCTCGAGGTAGTGGCGGTGGCGGACGAGCTCGTCGGGGGAGGTGGCCGAGAGCAGGACCTGCAGCCAGGCCGTCGAGGCCAGGTGGTCGCGGGCGCGCAGGCGGCGGACGAGCCGGGCGCGCTGGGTGTTGGCGCGCAGGTGGATGACCTCGAGCTGGGCGTCGAGCTCGCCCATGCGGGCCTGGGCGGCCTCGAGGGCGGTGCCCTGGTCGGCCTGCTCCCGGGTGAGCCGGGCGATCTGGCGGTCCAGATCGTCGAGGCGGACCAGCAGGCCGTCCTCCTCGGCCAGCAGGGCCTGGACGCGCACGCCGGGATCCTCCGGGGGCAGGCCTTGCAGCAGGCCGGCCAGGAGGAGCAGCGCGATCACGCGTGGCCCCGCAGGAAGCGGCCCGAGGCCAGGTGCCCGGCGAGCACGCCCACCGTCGCGGCCCCGGCGACGAGGCCGACGACGGCCCAGCCCGACAGGAAGTCGAGGGGGAACTCGATCTGGCCGAAGCGCACGACGGGCTCGCCCTTCAGGGCGATTGAGTAAAGAATTCGCAGGCCTGCGAGGGAGGCGATGGCGCCGGTGCCCCCCTGGAAGGCCCCCTCCAGGTACACCGGCGCGCGGATGAAGGCGTCGGTGGCGCCCACGAGCTGCATGATGGCCAGCTCTTCCTGGCGCGCGTAGAGCGTCAGGCGGACGGTGTTCGAGATGATGAAGATGACGGCGAAGGCCACGAGCGCGGCGAGGATGCCGCCGGCCAGCTCCAGGAAGCCCTGCAGATCGCGGAAGCGGGCGACGAGGTCCTGGCCGTGGTCGAGCTTCTCCACGGCGCCGAGGCCGGGCAGGGTGCCGAGGCGGGCGGCCAGGGCGTTCATGGCCTCGGGGCCGCGGGCGCCCGGGTGCAGGCGCAGCGTCAGCGAGGCGGGCACGAGGGCCGGATCCACGCCGTCGAGGAGGGCGGCGTCGTGGCCGAGGGCCTTGCGGAACGAGGCCAGGGCTTCGGCGCGGGTCAGGGTGCCGACGGACTCGACCTCGGGCCAGCGGGCGGCCTCCTGGGCGGCGAGGGCCAGCTGGCTGGGGCCGGCGTCCTCGGAGAGGAAGGCCACGAGGCGCGCCTCGGCCGCCCAGCGATCGGCCATCTGGTCCAGGTTCTTGAGGAGCAGCAGGAACGCGCCGAGCACGAGCATGGCGATGGCGATGGTGCTGATGGCCACCGTCTGCACCATGAGCGACTGGCGCAGGGACTGGGCGGTGCGCCGCACGAAGTAGGCGAGGCGGGCCAGCGTCACCGGGAGTCCTCCACCAGGCGGCCGCCCTCCAGGGTGAGGGTGCGCTGGCGGTAGCGCCGCAGGATGGCCTCGTCGTGGGTGGCCAGCACCACGGTCGTGCCGCGGATGTTGGTGTCCAGGAAGAGGTTGAGGATGTCGATGGTGAGGGCCGGATCCAGGTTCCCGGTCGGCTCGTCGGCCAGCAGGATGGCGGGCTCGATGACCAGGGCGCGGGCGATGGCGACGCGCTGCTGCTCGCCCCCGGAGAGGCGGCCGGGCAGCAGGTGCAGCTTGGTGCCCAGGCCGACCTGGTGCAGCACGCGCGTCACGCGGCGGCGGATCTCGGCGCGGGGGAGGCCCAGCACCTCCAGGGCGAAGGCCACGTTGTCGAAGACGGGGCGCCGGTACAGCAGCTTGAAGTCCTGGAAGACCACGCCGATGTTGCGCCGCAGGTAGGGCACGCTGGCGCGCCGCATGCGGTGGACGGACACGTCGGAGACGACGATCTGGCCGCTCGTGGGGGGCTCGGCGCAGACGAGGAGCTTGAGCAGGGTGCTCTTGCCGGCGCCGGACGGGCCCGCGAGCAGGACGAACTCGCCCTTGTCGATGCGCAGGGACACGTCGTCCAGCGCCCGGTGCTCCTGGGCGTAGACCTTCGAGACGTGGAAGAGCTGGATGATGGGCTCCGCGGTGCGGAGGCGTGCCGGCTCGGAGAGGGGGGTCGTCATGGGCTCTGCCGGGGGCCTCAGCCCTCGTCCGGGTCCTCGAGCAGGTAGGCCAGCAGCACGTCGGGCAGGCGGTGCCCGCCCGTGAGATCCGTGGGGAAGGGCAGGCGCGGCACCGTCGCCATGGAGGCGTGGGCGGCGGCCTCGGCCACCAGCTCGGCGCTCGGCAGGGGCTCGGTGCGGTCGCGGGTGGGGATGGGCGGCGGGCCCCCCGAGGTGCGGCGCGGCGGCGCGGCCAGCGGCCCGTCGTGCGTCGACGCGGCGGGCGGCGGGGCCTCCAGAATGACGGTGCCCCGCCCGGCGCTGATGATGCCCATGCCGGGCGTGCGGCCGGCCAGGGGGATGGCCCCCTCGGGCTTGCGGCTGCTGGTGTTGGTGGGGCGGCGGGCCAGGTCGTCGTAGCGGCCGTCGAGCAGGGCGCGGTACATGGCGCGGTGCTGGGCCCGCATCAGGTCGCGGACGTGGCCCTCCACGTCGTCGCGCCCCACGGCGTCCTGGTAGCTCTGCTTCTCGGACCCGAGGATGGTGCCGCCGAGGAACACATGGGTGATCAGGACGGGGTTCTCGAACCCCGAGTCCTCCGTCTGGATGTGGAACGTCTTGCCCTTGTAGCGGACGTCCGTGTTCAGTCCCGGAATCATCCCGTCCCCGTCGCCCCGACCCCGCGGTCGGTGACGTCTACATGCTCGAAGGTCGGCGCGTCGCCTCCCCCCCAGAACTGCGCGGCGGCCGCCCCGATGCGATCGGGCGCGTCCGTCACGACGAAGCGGCGCCGCCCCTCGGCGGTCACCGGCGCGCCGCGACCCCACTCCCCCAGGAGGGTCGCGACCTGGTCGGCCACCGCCGTCGCCGAGTCGACGATGGTGACCTCTCGCCCCAGCACCTCGGCGGCCGCCTCGGCGATGACCCCCCGGATGATCGGGTAGTGGGTGCAGCCGAGGATGATGGTGTCGACCTCGGTGCCGGCCAGACCCGCAAGATACTCCCGAGCCACCATGCGCGTCACCGTGTGATTGTTCCACCCTTCTTCAACGAGGGGCACGAACAGCGGACACGCGAGGGCGTGCACGGGGCGGCCGGGGTCGAGCTCGTGGATGGCGTGCTCGTAGGCCAGGGAGCGGACGGTGACCTGGGTGCCCAGCACGGCGATGGGGCCGCCGGCGGACGCGTCGAGGGCCGCGCGGGCCCCCGGGCGGATGACGCCGACCACCGGGATGCCCGAGCCGTCGGCCAGCCCGCCGAGGCCCTGGGCCGAGACGGTGTTGCAGGCGACGACCAGCAGCTTGATGCCCGCGTCGGCCAGAAACGCAGCGTTGTTGCGGGCATAGCGCACGACGGTGGCGGGGGAGCGGGTGCCGTAGGGCACGCGGGCCGTGTCGCCCAGGTAGATCATGCCCTCATGGGGGAGGCGCTGGGCGATGGCGCTGGCCACCGTGAGCCCTCCGAGGCCGGAGTCGAAGACGCCGATGGGGGCGGTGGGGTCGAACACGGCGGGCTCCTGGCCACCCGGCCCGGCGGCGGGGGGCAGGCTAGCGGCAGACGCTGGTGCGGTAGGTGGCCTCGTGCTGCTCGCCGCCGACGCCCAGGTAGCGGACGACCACCTCGATGGGGGTGACGTTCGCCTGCATCAGGTTCAGGGGCGCCGAGTCCACCATCACCACCTCCATCGGCTGCCCGAGGGGGCGCTCCGACGCCTGGAAGCAGTAGCGCCCCGAGAGCGCGCCCGCCGACTGGCCCTGGGCCAGCAGCCCCGGGTTCGGGCGGACCTCGAAGCTGCCCTCGCCGCGGCCGCCGAGGCAGTTGCCGTTGATGTCGAAGAAGCGCCCGGTGATCTCGACCTGCCCGCCGGCGCCCGGATCCAGGTAGAAGCCCGACGGGGGGCAGAGCTCGTTGAAGGCCACGTTCTGGCTGCAGCCCTGGCCGCAGCGGAACTCGATGACCGGCACGTTGCGATCGGGGGCGACGTTGTCGTTGCAGTCGTCCAGGCCCAGATCCTCGCCCGTCACGGGGTGGTTGCAGCCGCAGTCGGGCAGGCCCAGGTACTCGCCGTTGAAGGGGCCCCAGCAGGAGAACAGCTCCCCCGTCCACAGCACGGTGGTGGAGTCCCAGATCTCCGTCGAGGTGTCCCAGCGGTCGTTGATGTCGTCCCAGACGTTGTTGTTGTTGGCGTCGCGGTACTCCTCGCCCTCATCCCAGGTGCCGTTGTCGTTGGCGTCGATGAAGGGCTCGGGCAGATCCATGCCGGGCTCCAGGAAGTCGCCGGCGTTCGGATCGAAGATCTTGTCGCCGTCCACATCGGCGAAGTCTTCCTCGCCGCGGGCCACGGCCACCATGCGCACCAGGCCGTCGCGGGGGTTGAAGCCCCGGCGCGCGAAGCCGGCGGCCTGCTCGTAGGGCAGGGCGTCGACGTCCTTGGGGGCCGGGCGGCCGACGCGCAGGTGGGTGACGGCGCGGCCGTCGTCGTCCACCGCGGCGTTCTCGTTGACGGTGCCCGCCTCGGTCAAGAAGAAGACCTGGGTGCCCTGGCTGATGCGGCCATTGACCCGGTCGGCGAGCTGCAGGGTGCACTCGGTGCCCGGCTCGTTGGCCAGCAGCCAGTTGGAGCCCTCGCGCACCGTGAAGGCCGGGATGATGCGGTCCTCGCAGACGAACTGGATGCCGCGGCCGCTGGGGATGCCGGCGATGATGGTCACGGTGGAGCTGCGATCCTGCTCGCACTGCTCGGCGCGGTCGACGTTGGAGAGGTTGCGGCCGCAGTACGCCTCGAAGATGCAGTCGTAGTCGTTGGCCGCGCAGCCGCGCAGGTCGCCCGCGTCGGGGCGCAGGGCCACGGCGCGCACGCCCGCCAGGCCCGGGGTGCCGCCGGCCACGAGGCGCACGCTGGCCACGCCGTCGGCGTTGGTGCGCACGACGACGCCGCCGTTGTTGGTGGCCAGGGCCGCCGCCCCCGCCGAGATGGTCACGCCGGGCTGGGTGATCTCGTCGAGGATGAACTTCACCAGCACGCCCTCGAGGGGCTGCTGCAGCTCGCTGACCTTGAAGTCGAGGCCCACGTTGTCCTGGCGGCCCAGGCCCGAGTTGCGGATGCCGATGATCAGGTCGTTGGGGTCCATCGCGGGGATGGAGCGGATGCTCCACAGGGCCGGCGGGGTGTCACCGTCGGCCTCGCCCATGTCGGCGGGGGCGCCGCCGTCATCGGGCACGCCCATGTCGCTGGGGCCCGCGTCGGGGGGCGGCGGGTTGCCGCAGATGTCCTCGTAGGCGCTGGCCGACACGCACTGCACCCGCAGCTCGCCGGCGGACGGCGTGCCGACCTCGCCCGTGAAGCCGCTGGGGGAGGTGTAGTTGGCGATGCGGCCCGTGAGGGTGACCACGCCGGGGAAGAGGCAGAAGACCCGGTCCACCGCGTCGCCGCCCACGAAGCGCACGCCGGCGCTCTGGTTGGCGGACTGGACGGCCTCCAGGATGCCCATCTGCTGGCGCGCCTGCTCGAACGAGGAGCTGAAGACCACCACCTGGGGCGTCCCGTCGTCGGCCGGGATCTGGGTCAGGCTGACCTCCGTCCCGTTGGCGATCTCCATGCTGGAGACCCCCGGGTCGTTGCCCCGGACGGTGACGGCGAGGGAGCGGAAGTTGCCGCTCGTGATCTCGTCCCGGGTGGCGACCGGCAGGATGATGCGGCCGCACTGGGTGGTGCCCCCCAGCCGCAGGGTCGGCTGGCCGGTGCCGCCACCCTCCTCGCCGTCATCGCAACCGAGGCACATGAGCAGGGCGCAGAACCCCGTGATGAACCGACGCGTCCTCAATTCAGCCTCCAGACCCGGGCAGGGTGCTTTCGTCTCAGGCTACAAACGGCCGACGAGGAGTGTCAACCAACCCGCGCGCGCAGGCCGCTCCGATGTCGGTTCAAGTAAGTGTTCGAGAATATAGCGCTTTCCGCGGCAACACCCCAAATGGCCTGTCGGGGCGCCGTCGATGCTATCTTGCGGCCTTCACCGCTGGGAGAAGTCCATGCGCCTGCAGGTCGCCTCGTTGTTGCTGGCCGCCGCCCCCACGACCGCCCTCGCCGGTGGCTTCGAGTCGGAGTACCCCGACAACAACGCCCGCGTGCTGGGCCGGGCGGGCGCCTTCGTCGCGCGGGCCGACGACCCCTCCGCCATCCAGTACAACCCGGCCGGCCTGGCCCGGCTGCACGGGCTGAACCTCCTGCTGTCGGTGAACCTGGTCAACGTCTCCCAGGCCTTCACCCCCGACGACGACGTGCGCGCCCGGCGCGTGCGCAGCTTCGGCGAGGCCGAGCAGTCGGTGGACCTCATCGCGGCCCCCATGCTGGCCCTGCACTTCGACCTGGAGGCCCTGCCCGCCTTCGACTTCGCCGTGGGCATCTACGGTCCCTCGGGCACCACCCACCGCAAGTTCCCGGGCCAGTGGACCATCGAGGGGGTCACCGACAGCCGCGGCCAGGACGCCCGCGATGACCTGCGCGGCGTGCAGTCCAGCGCCCTCGCCCAGAACGGCCTGCTGGCCGAGGCCGAGATGATCCAGGCCTACCCCACCGTGGCGGTGGCCTGGACGCCCCTCGACGAGCTGCGCATCGGCGTCTCGCTCCAGGCGTCGTTCCTGGACGCGAAGATCAGCAAGTCCATCGGCGGGCCGGCCCCCGGCGTCGTCACCCTGGACGTGGCCGATCCCTTCACGCCCACGGCCATCCTCGGCGTGCTCTACCAGCCGACGCCCTGGCTCGAGCTGGGGGCCATGTACCGCCCGTCCTTCGAGAACGTGGCCCGCGGCAAGGCCCGGCTCGACCTGTACCAGGGGCCCTGCCCGCAGGGGGCCTGCCCCACCGACGGCAGCGAGGTGCCGCTGGGCCCGTACGGCCTGGAGGGGACGGTGCCCTTCGAGCAGGCCGACGGCACGCGCGATGACGACATCACCTTCACCTTCACCAACCCCGACATCCTGCGGGTGGGCGCCCGCTTCGTGCACCCGCGCTTCGACGTGGAGGTCGACTACATCTGGCAGCGCAACTCCGTGCACGACGGCTTCCTCATCGAGTTCGACGCCGAGCGGGCCCTGCTGCCGGGCCTCGACGAGCCGGTGCCGGTGCCGACGGTGCTCGACGAGCGCTACTACGACGACACCCACGGCGTGCGCCTGGGCAGCGATGTGCGCGTCCTGCCTGAGCTTTTGACGGTGCGGGCCGGCGCCAGCTACGAGACGGGCGCGAGCCCCGACGCCTACACCACCCTCGACTTCCCGGGCCTGGATCAGTGGTCCCTGGCGGCGGGGGCCACCGTGCACCTGGGCGCCATCGACATCGACGCCGGCTTCACCTACGTGGGCCTCGTCAGCCGCCAGGTCGACGACAGCAAGCTGGGCATCATCGACATCCTGCTCGAGCCCTCGGAGTGGGTCGTGGTGGGCAACGGCGCCTTCAGCGGCCGCTACCTGGTGGGCGGCCTGGGCGCGACGCTGCACCTGTAGAGACTTGCGCCGGCATCCGGGCTAGGATGCCGGGCAGGACACCAGCGCGGCTGCGAGACGGCGTGGCGGAAGACGTCATCATCGGCATCGATCTGGGCACCACGAACTCGTGCGTGTCCGGGGTGGTCGACGGGCAGATCCGGGTGTTCGCCGACGAGAACGGCGACCGCATCCAGGCGTCCATGGTGTCGTTCCTGGAGGATGGCTCCGTGCTCGTGGGCAACGAGGCCCGCAAGGAGCAGGTCAAGGATCCCCGCAACACCGTCTACTCGGCCAAGCGCCTCATCGGCCGCCACTTCGACAGCCGCGTGGTGCAGGCCGCCCGCCAGCAGGTGCCCTTCGAGGTCGTCCGGGGCCGCAACGACGTGCCCCTCATCGAGGCGCGCGGCGAGCAGTACGGCCTGCCCGAGATCTCCGGCATGGTCCTGCGGCGCATGCGCGACATCGCCGAGTACAACCTGGGGCGGCCGGTCAGCCGGGCCGTCGTGACGGTGCCGGCGAACTTCAACGACACCCAGCGGCAGATGACGAAGCTGGCCGGCGGGCTGGCAGGCCTCGACGTGGTGCGCGTCGTCAACGAACCCACGGCGGCGGCCCTGGCGTACGGCTACGGGCGCCACCTCAGCGCGCGGGTGGCCGTCTACGACTTCGGCGGCGGCACGTTCGACATCACGCTGCTGGAGGTCCAGCGCAACGTCTTCGAGGTGCTCTCCACCGCCGGCGACTCCTACCTGGGCGGCGACGACTTCGACAACCGGCTGGCCAAGTACATGCTGCTGGGCTTCCAGCAGCAGCATGGCTTCCCCATCGAGCACGACACCGTCGCCGTCAGCCGCCTCAAGCAGGTGGCCGAGCGCCTCAAGTGCGAGCTGTCGGAGCGGGACCGCTCGGCCGTGAGCATCCGCGAGCTGGCCCGCGACGCCCACGGGCGGCCCTGCGACCTCACGTTCCAGGTGGACCGGGAGGCCTTCAACCTCCGCTGCAAGGACATCGTGCAGCGCACTTTCTCTATTTGTGACGAGGCCTTGCGCGACGCGGGCCTGAAGGCCGCCGACCTCGACGCCGTGGTGCTGGTGGGGGGCTCGACCCGCATCCCGCTGGTGCGCGACATGGTGTCGGGCTACTTCGGCCGGCCCGCCATGAGCGACATCAACCCCGTGGAGGTGGTGGCCATCGGCGCCGCCATCCAGGGGGCCGCCCTCAACCAGGAGGTCTTCTCGGAGGTCACCCAGACGCCGCTGCTCATCGACGTGACGCCCATGTCCCTCGGGGTGCGCACGGTGCAGGGCTACTTCGAGAAGCTCATCGAGCGGAACACCTCCATCCCCTGCGAGGAGACGCGCACGTTCACGACGGCCCAGGACGCCCAGACGGCGGTGCGGCTGCAGATCTACCAGGGCGAGAGCAACGTGGTGGACGAGAACGTGAAGCTGGGCGAGCTGGAGCTCTACGACCTGCGGCCCGCGGGCCGCGGCGAGGTGGAGATCGAGGTGACGTTCGAGGTGGACACCAACGGCATCATCGTCGTGACCGCCCGCGACCGCGAGACGGGGATGGAGCAGGGGACGCGCATCAAGGTGTCGGCCGGCTACTCCGAGGAGGAGGTCGCCGAGATGATGCGGCGTAGCCAGTAGCCCCGATGGAGACACGCAACCAGCAGCCCGCCGGGGCCATGCTCGCGCGCGGCGCAGGCACGCAGCGCGACGCCATGGTGGTCGAGGCCGATCCGGGCGTCCGGGCCGCCATGGTGCGCCTGCTGCAGAGCAGCGGCTTCACCGTCGAGGCCTTCGGCGACGGCGACGCCGCCTGGACGCACGCCCGCCGGCAGCGCCTCGATCTCGTGCTCATCGATCGCAGCCTGCCGGGGCTCCCGGGCACGCGGCTGTGCGAGATGCTGCGGACGCTGCCCTGGGGGGCCACCATCGGGGCGGTGCTCGTCAGCACCGCCTACACCGACCCGTACGTCGGGGCGGGGGACTGCGGGGCCAGCGGGGCGGACGCCTTCCTGCCCCTGCCCGCCGCGCCGGCCCTGGTGGAGTCGCGGCTGAGCGCGGCCCTGGCGCGCCGCGAGCCCCTGGAGCGGCTCGGCGTGCTGCCCACCGACCGGGCCCGCTACATCGACGCCCTCTTCGAGCGCCTCGACCGCCTGTCCTACTACGAGCTGCTCGAGCTGGACGCCGACGCGGACGACGCGGCCATCCGGCAGGCCTTCCACCAGCGGTCGCTGATCTTGCACCCCGACCGCTACACCCGCCTGCGCACGACGTGGCCCCACGCCTACGACCGCATCAACGCCATCTACAAGCGCTTCAACGAGGCCTCCCGGGTGCTGATGGATGCCGGCCAGCGGTCTCGCTACAACCTGGGGCTCCAGCAGCGCGGCGCCGTCCGCCTGGAGCAGAGCCGGCGCAGCAAGCGGGAGGAGAAGGAGCTGGCCATGTGCCGGACGCCCGCCGCCCGCGACCTCGTGCTCCAGAGCCTGGAGCTGCGCAGCCTCGGTGACCTGGAGGGGGCCGAGGAGCCGATGGCCGAGGCCTGCGCCCTCGAGCCGGAGAACGTCGACCTGGCCCAGGTCCTCGCGGCGATCCGCAAGCTGCTCGACATCATGCGGCGCGGCTAGCCATCATGCGGGCCATGCTCGCCGCGGCCTCAGCGCGGCCGGGCCGCTAGTCTGGGGAGATCCCCAAGGGATTCAGGAGGATACGTGCTCACACGCATCATCTCGGGCGTGCTCATGGCGGCGGCGATCCTCGCGGTGCTGCTGCTGGCACCGGCCTGGGCCATGGCGATCGTGATCGGCGCGGCCGCCTTCATCTGCGCGGCGGAGCTGCAGGGCATGGCCCACCGGGAGGCCGGGCAGGCGGATCGGGTGGCCCTCTGGGCGGCCTGCATCGCGGCGGTGGCGTGGCCGATCGTGCAGCCGACGCTGCCCGTCTACGACGCCTCCCGCGCGCTGCTGCTGGGCTTCTTCATCCTCACCATCTTCCGCCTCTTCCGGCCCCTGCCCATCGACCTGGCCGCCCGCCGCCTGGGCGCCGACGGCCTGGCGCTGCTCTACCTGGCCGCGACGTTCCCCTACATCTACAGCCTGCGCCTCATGGGCGAGGGGGGCTGGGTGGTGGTGCTGGTGATGGCCATCACCTTCGGCGGCGACATCGGCGGCTACTTCGCCGGGCGCTTCCTCGGCCGCCACAAGCTCTACCCCACGGTGAGCCCCAAGAAGACGGTGGAGGGGGCCCTCGGCGGCCTCGCCCTCGGCTTCGGCGCCGCCCTGCTCGCCCGGGCCGTCTTCCCCGGCCTCGGCGGCCTCTCCGTCGTCGACTGCGTGGTCCTCGGCATCGGCGGCGTCACCTTCGGCATCCTGGGAGATCTGGTGGAGTCCTTGATCAAGCGCGCCTGCGGCGCCAAGGACTCCGGCACGCTCATCCCCGGCCACGGCGGGCTGCTCGATCGCATCGACGCCCTGCTCTTCGCCGGACCGTTCTGCGCGTTCTACCTGGAGGCCGTCCAGCCATGGTGAGCATCCTCGCCTTCATCGCCCTGATCGGCGTCCTGATCACCGCCCACGAGGCCGGTCACTTCATCGTCGCCAAGCTCAGCGGGGTGAAGGTCGAGGTCTTCTCCATCGGCTTCGGCCGCCCCATCGTGAAGCTGAAGCGCGGCGAGACGGAGTACCGCATCGCCTGGCTGCCCCTCGGCGGCTACGTCCGCATGCTGGGCGATCCGGCCAGCGGCGACCCCATGAGCCCGGGCTCCGCCCACGTCGCCGAGGCCGACCGCGGCCGCAGCCTGATGGCGAAGCCGCCCCTCGTGCGCATGGCCATCTACGCCGCCGGCCCGGCCATGAACCTCATCCTGCCGTTCCTCATCCTGGTGCCGGTCTTCGCCCTCTCCGACCGCTACGACCAGGTGACGTCGAGCACCATCGGCGCCCTCGACGAGGCCCTGCCCGCCTGGAAGGCCGGCCTGCGCGAGGGGGACGTGGTGGAGGCCATCAACGGCGAGGCCATCAGCACGTTCTGGCAGGTGGCCCGCTTCATCGACACCTACAGCGAGGGGGACGGCCCGCTGCGCATGGACGTGCGCCGGGGCGACGCGCCGGTGCACCTGGAGGTCACCCCGGAGCGCGTCGAGCAGACGCACCGCCTCGTGAACTTCACCCGCTCCTACTTCCGCATCGGCTACCAGCCCATGTTCCAGGCGGCCGACGTGGCCGTGGCCCGCCCCGACGGGCCCCTCGCCGCCGCCGGCGTGCGCACGTTCGACCGCGTCCTCGCCGTGGACGGCAAGCCGACGCCCCGGTACATCGACGCCCAGCAGGCGCTGGCCGCCGTGGCCGCCGGCGCCGAGGTCGACGTCCAGGTCGAGCGCGACGCCCCCCTCGACCCGCGCCTGCCCTTCCTGGCGAAGCGCGTGACGCACACCCTGCGCTACCGCGGCGATGGCGCCGCGGCCGACCTGCGGCACGCCGGCCCCTGCATCTCCTCCGTGGCCCCCGACAGCGCCGCGGGCGAGGTCCTGCGCCCCGGAGACTGCATCCTCTCCATCGACGGCGTGCCCCACACCCTCGGCGCCTTCGTCCAGAACCGCCTCGGCCGCCGCCCCGAGGAGCCCAAGACGCTGGAGATCCTGCGCGACGGCGAGCGCCTCACCGTCACGCTGGCCCCCCGCAAGGTCACCCTGCAGGACCCCATGGCCGGCGAGATCCAGCAGTGGCAGCTCGGCCTCGTCCTGCTGGCCCGCCCCGACGGCTTCCTCCCGCTGGATTCCGTCGAGAATCCGGCACGTTGGGGCCATGCCTGGGCCGAGACGACCCAGCGCGTCGGCCTGGAGATCGAGATGCTGGTGGACTCCCTCACGGGCATGTTCACCGGCCGCGTCAGCCCCACCCAGCTCTCGGGGCCCATCACCATCTTCCGCCTGGCCGGCGAGTACGCCCGGGCGGGGATGGACGTCTTCCTGCGCTTCCTCATCCTGCTGTCGCTGAGCATCGGGCTCATCAACCTGCTGCCCGTGCCGGTGCTCGACGGCGGCCAGATCCTGGTGGCCTTCACCGAGCTCATCATCCGCCGCCCCCTGCCCGCGAAGGTGCAGGACGTCCTGCTGCGGGTGGGCGTGGTGCTGGTGCTGACCCTCATCGTCTTCGCCCTGGGCAACGACCTGGTGCGCGAGTGGCGCATCCAGTCCGCCGACTGACAGGCTCTCGATGAACATCCTCTGCGCCGACACGGCCACCCTCACCGCCTCGGTCGCCGTCTTCGCCGACGGCGAGCTGCGGGCCGAGCGGGCCGCCCGCAGCATCGGCGGCCACGGCCCCGGCCTGCTCGACCAGATCCACGGCGCCCTCGAAGACGCCGAGCTCGAGCTGGGCGCGCTGGACGCCCTCGTCTGCGGCCTGGGCCCCGGCACCTTCACCGGCCTGCGCATCGCCCTCGCCACGCTCAAGGGCCTGGCCCTCGCCCGCGGCCTGCCGCTCTACGGCGTGCGCACGACGCTCGCCCTGGCCGCCGCCCTGCCCGGGCGCCCGGTCGTGGCCGTCCTCGATGCCCGCCGCGGCGAGGTCTTCGCCGAGGGCGCGGGCCTCGAGCCCTGCTGTCTGCGGCCCGCCGACCTGGCGGCCCGGCTGCCCACCCCCTGCGTCCTGCTCGGGGACGGCGCCCGCAAGTACGCGAACGTGCTGGTGAAAGAGGGCGTCGAGCTGCCGGCTGCGTCGGCGCTGCACGCCCCCCGGGCCGCCCTGCTGCTGGGCGCCGCCGACCTGAGCCAGCCCGCCCCGGCCCTCGCCACGCTGGAGCCCACCTACGTCCGCCGCTCGGACGCCGAGATCAACTACCCCGACGGCTTCCCCGACTTCGCGGGGCGGCTCCCGCCGGGGTGATCCCCCTCGGCCTCGTCGTCGCCGACACCGAGGCGGAGGGGCCGGGCCGCCGCTTCGCCCTCTGGGTGCAGGGCTGCCCGCTGCGCTGCCCGGGCTGCTGCAACCCGGAGCTGCTGCCCTTCCGCGGCGGCACCCCCACCGATCCCGACGCCCTGGTGGCCCGCATCCTCGCCACCCCGGGCATCGAGGGCATCTCGCTGCTCGGGGGCGAGCCCACCGCCCACGCCGCGGGCCTGGCCCGGGTGGCCGCCGCCGTCCAGGCCGCCGGCCTCACCGTCATGCTCTACACCGGCTTCACGCTCGACGCCCTGCGCGCCCGCGGGGACGCCGACGTGGACGCCCTGCTCGCCGCCTGCGACCTGGTGGTCGATGGCCCCTACGACCGCACCCAGCCCGACACGACGCGCCGGTGGATCGGCTCGCGCAACCAGGGGCTGCACGCCCTGACCGGGGCCTACGACCTCGCCGATCCCCGCTTCCACGCGGGCGAGACGCTCGAGATCCGGCTGGTGGGGGGCGAGATCGTGGTGAACGGCTGGCCCTGGAAGGGCCGCGGGCTGCCCTGAAGGGCGCGCGTCAGGGCGCCTGGCAGGCCGGCAGATCCTGGATCGTGTCCAGGTCGGGGCAGGTGGGCGACTGCAGGCACCACGGGTCGTCGTCGTAGATGAGCCGCCCGCCGCACGCGTGGTAGATGGCCAGCAGGTTCTGGGCGTGGAACCCGTAGTTGAAGCCGTTGGCCTCGTGGAACGCGATGAAGGCGTGGGTCCCCTCGACGCCGTAGAACCGGATGCCGGACACCCCGGTGCCGGTGGTGATGGGCGGGAAGGGCCCGATGGGCCGCTCCTCGGGCGGGTTGTCCCCCGCCAGATCATCCAGGTCGTAGTAGCTGTTGTGCATCGCGCCCGTCTTGATGATGGCGCGGGCCCGGGGCTCCCACTCGGCGCGGGTGCGGCCGAGCAGGCCGCCCGCCAGCGCCAGGTCGACGTTGGTGCTGAAGGGCACCGTGTCGTCGCCGATGGCGTTGAGCATCAGCACGTTGGTCGGGGCCTTGCCCGGGGGCGGGGACGTCATGCTGGGGATGAAGCTGGCCGGGTCACAGCGATCGAAGACGTGCTGCAACACCGCGACCACCTTGCGGAAATCGGGGGTGTTGCGCTGGTAGCCGGCCCCGTCCACGGGGGAGCGCGCCTCGAAGACCTGGTCGCCCACGGTGATCTGGATGCGGTCGCCCTTGTCGGCCTCGACCTGCAGCGAGAAGCCGCCGCCGTCGTTCACCTCGCCCGCGTTCTTCTCGCCGTTGTCCAGGTTGGCCAGGGCGATGGGGGTGCCCGGGGCGGGCAGGGGCAGGGTGGCGAAGGCGCGGTCGCGGGCCTTGCTGGGCTTGCAGCGGTCGGCGTCGTTGCTGAACGTGAGCAGCAGCTCCCCCGCGTCCGGGTCCGGGCAGCCCACGACCAGGGTGCCGAAGACCTCCACGAGCAGGCGCCCGGCGATGTCGTCCAGGCTCGAGCGCAGCATGATGTCCACGAAGCCGCCGCCGGCCACGATGGGGGTGGCCGTGGTGATCTCGGGCTCCACGCTGCCGGCGATGACCGAGTGGAAGCCCCCGAGGGACGTCCCCGCCACGCCGAACGCCACGCCCGGGCCGCCCACGTCCAGGATGCCGTCGGCGTTGAAGTCGCCGGCCAGCAGGTTCGGCTCCAGCTCCTCGATGGTGGCGTCGCGGGGCACGGCGATGGCCGGGGGCACGGCGTCGGGATCGAAGCCGCGGATGATCTTCACGAGCTGCATCAGGTCCATCGTGTCCTGCATGAAGGACGCGCACTGCCGGAAGGGGTCCGAGAAGAAGAAGCCCTCGGCGGTGTCCAGGACGCCGTCCCCGTTGATGTCCTCGTTGCGGCCCTTCAGCGCGATCTCGGCGAAGAGGCCGATGCCGGTCAGGGCGTCGTAGAAGGCCTCCAGATCCGCGTCGTTGACGCTGCCGTCGGGGTTGATCAGGCGGAACTGCCGGAACTCGTCCAGGCGGTCGGGGGCGAGGAACTGGGCCAGCAGCGAGGGCAGGGCCGCCAGGATGGGGCCGAGGGAGTCGCGGTTGTCGTCGATCAGGGCGCGGAAGTCCGAGACGAGGGGCCCGTGGCCCACCTCGTCGAAGGCCAGCGTCGCCCAGCCCTGGCGGGCCATCGCCTCGGCCACCACCAGCGACTCCATGCGGCTCGAGCCCGTGCCGTGGAAGTAGAAGAGCACGGGGAACGGCGGCTTGTGGCGCTCGGTGGCCTTGGGCACCGTCAGCATGAACGGCACCTCCTGCACCCCCACGTCGCCGGTGCCGGTGTGCACGTTCACGGTGAACTCGTCGCGCTTCCCGGTGCGCATGTCGGCCGTGTCCACCGTGCCGAAGACGATGTAGTCGGCGGCCTTGAACTCCACGCCGTCCAGGCCCAGGTCGGGCTGGAACGAGCCCACGATGCGCAGCAGGCGGCCGAAGAACTCGGCCTGCAGGATCATGCGGGTGTCCGTCGGATCGTCGGGATCGTCGGTGTCGTCGGCGTCGTGGTCGATGCCCGTGTCGTGGATGCGCTTGATGCGCGCGGGGGCCACGTCGGCGATGCGGGCCAGGGGGCCCTGGCCGTAGAGCCCGTCGCGCATGGTCTTCACCGGGGCGAGGATGTCGGCGGTGGTGTACGTCCAGCCGAAGGCCAGGCGCTCCGGCGACAGCCCGGCCAGGGCGACGGCGCGGCGGATGTCGGGGGCCTGGGCCGCGTGGACCTTCTGGGGGAAGGGCGAGCGGATGGAGCCCATGGTGCCGTCGGGCGCCAGCCCGACGAGGTCCCGCGTCAGCAGCACCGCGTGGCGGGCCCCCTGGGCCAGGGGGATGACCGGCCGGATGATGAGCGTGTTGGTCTCGACCTCGTAGTGGGTGACGCGCTCGGCCTCGCCGTCGCCGTCCAGGTCCACGACGTTCTCGCGGCCCAGCATGAGGTCGGGCAGATCCCCATCGGGATCCTGGCCCCAGTACGACCCGTTGGAGTTCTCCAGCGGGAAGTAGCCCTGCCCCAGATCGAGGGCCGCGATCTCGCCCTCCCGCGGATCCCCGGGCTCGATGTTCACCACGAGGATGGAGCGCTCGCTCACGGTGGTCAGATCGAGGGGCCCGTCGAAGGAGACGAAGATGGGGGCATACGGCCCGAACCCATCGAGACCATTGAGCTTTTCGCGGAGCTCCGTCCGGTGCTCCGACGGCTGCTGCACCGCCAGGTTCCAGGCGCGCCCGTTGTCGTTCAGGCCCGAGCGCGTGAGGCTCAGGTCGTTGGGGAACGGCACCTCGGCCACCGGCAGCGTCAGCGGGTTGAAGCGGACGGACGGGCCGTGGGGGCCCGGCTCCACGCCCAGCTCGCCCTGGGCGGGATCCTCGCCGCCCGGCACGCAGCCGGGCAGGATCGCCAGGGCCGACAGGAACGTGGACAGCAACCGGTGGGTCATGAGCTGGCTCCAGTGGTGGACGGGGGCATCCTCGCCGATCTGGCGCCCCCTTTCACGTCGATCATTCGTCGCGGGGTGGCTCCAGGCGCAGGGCGCTGCGGCCGGTGACGCCATCGCGGCGGTAGACGACCTCGACGCTGTCGCCGGGATCGTGGTTCTCCAGGGCCCGCAGCAGGTCGTCGCTGCTCTTCACGGTGAAGCCGCCGAGGCCCACGATGACGTCGCCGAGCAGCAGCCCCCCCTCGGCCCGCCGCGTCCCCCGGAGGCCGGCGCGGGCCGCGGGGCCGTCGGCCTCGACGTTCAGGAGCAGCACGCCCTCCAGGCCGAAGCGGCGGGCGAGGGCGTCGTCGGCGGCCTCCAGGCCCAGGCGGGGCCGCACGATGCGGCCGGCGCGGATGAGCTGGGGCACGACGCGGCGCACGGTGTCGACGGGCACCGCGAAGCCCACGCCGGCGCTGGCCCCCGTGGGGCTCTTGATGGCCGTGTTCACGCCGATGACGCGCCCCGCGCTGTCCAGCAGCGGCCCCCCCGAGTTGCCCGGGTTGATGGAGGCGTCCGTCTGCACGACGCCGTGGATGGTGCGCCCGCCCACGGCCCGCATCGTCCGCCCCACCGCGCTCACCACCCCCGTCGTCAGCGAGTGATCCAGCCCGAACGGGTTGCCGATGGCCAGGACGCGCTGCCCCACCTGCAGGTCCGCCGAGGTGCCGATCGCCACCGGGTGCAGGCGGTCGGCGGGGGCGTCGATGCGCAGGACGGCCAGGTCCTTCTCGGGGGAGGTGCCCACCACGCGGGCCGGCCAGACGGAGCGGTCGTACAGGGTCACCTGCACCACGTCCCCGCCGATCACGTGGTAGTTCGTGACGATGTGGCCGTCCTGATCCCAGACGAAGCCGCTGCCCGAGCCCTGGGGCACGGCGCCCACGTCCAGCGTCACCACGTCGCGCACCAGCTCGAGCGTGGTCAGGTACACGACGGACGGGGAGGTGCGGGAGAACAGGTCGATGGTGGCCTGCTCGTCGGCCCCCAGCGGCCCCCGGGGCGTCACGGCCCGGTCGGCGGGCCGCCGCAGGCTGGGGATGGCCAGGCCCACGCCGACGCCGACCACCAGCGTCGCCACGGGCAAGAGGCGGGTGAGGGCGCCCACCGCGTCAGCCCGTCATGAGCGTCGCGACGGGGGCCAGCGCCGGGATGCGGGCGAAGACCAGCTTCACCGACACCATGATGGGCACGGCCAGGATCATGCCGACGGGCCCCCAGATGACGCCCCAGAGCAGCATCGACAGCACCACCACCAGCGGCGAGAGCTTCACCGTCTGCCCCACGTAGCGCGGATCGATGACGCTGCCGATGACCCCGTTGATGGCCACCAGCCCCACCGCCACGCCGGTGGCGCCCAGGGCCGTCATCTCGGGATCCACGGTCACCAGCAGCATGGGCGGCAGCGAGGCCACCATGGCGCCCACGGTCGGGATGAAGTTCAGGGGGAAGGCGATGAGGCCCCAGAAGAGGGCGAAGTCGACCTGGCAGGCCTCCAGGAACGCCCAGACGCAGATGGCCGTGAAGGCGCTGACGACCGTCTTGGCCACCACGTACGCCCGCACGTCGCTGCCGATGGCCTCCAGGGCCCCCAGGACGGGGTGCTCGGCGCCGAAGGCCTGGCTGAAGCGGTCCCGCAGGCGCCGGCCCTCGTGCAGCACGAAGCCGGCCAGCAGCAGCGTCAGGAACAGGTAGCCCAGCATCGTGCCGAGCGTCTGCACGCTCTCCTGCACCAGGGCCACGCCCTCCGCCAGGGCCTCGGGCACCAGCCGCTCGCTCACCTGCCGCCGGATCTCCGTCCGCTCCTGCTCAGGGGCCACCCGCGTCAGCAGGCTGTCGACCGCGCCGGACACCTGCTGGGTGATCTGGGCCTGATATTTCGGCAGCTCCTTGGCCAGGGGGCCGGCCGTGGCCACGAAGACGAGGATGATGCCGAGGGCCGGCAGCGTGGCCGCCAGCTCGGCCAGCAGGATGGCGAGGGGGTGCCCGACGCGGTGGCGGACCAGCCACGCCACCATGGGCGTGACCACCACCGCCAGCAGGATGGCGAGGAAGAGCGGCACCAGGATCGCCTTGAGCTGCACCAGCAGGAACCCGATGAGCACGATGGCCGCCAGGCGGCCGGCCACGCTGCCCCCGCCGGGCGAGCCGGAGAGCATGGGCAGGGTGTTGCGGGGCGGTGGCGGCTGGTCGTCCAAGGCGTACTTTCGGGTGCAGCAACGGCCGGATGATAGCACCAGCGAGGCCGATGGGAAGGCTCCAATGTAGACGACTGCATACGCATGTTTGCAGTCGTTGACATGTCCTGTTCCAGCGCACACCCTGCGACCACACTGTGCGAAATCTTGGAATCTCTACGTTTTCCGGCGCGGGTAGGTAGTTTCCGGCCCTTGTATTGTGTTCGGCTTTCTGCTCTCTTGGAGGTGCGCATTGTTCAGACCCCCTCCTGAGGATGTGAAATGTCTCTCCAGATTGAAGTCCCGCTGCACATGCTGCAGAGCCCTGCCGTCGCCCGCTCGGTCGCGGAGTTGATGAGGGCCCTCGCCACCGATCCCAGCGTCGCGCGCCCCCCGCGCAACGCCGGCTCGGCCCCGGCGCTGGCCCCCGTCGCTTCCGCCCCGGCGGCCCGTCCTGCCCGCACCGCCCCCGTCTCGGAGGCCTGGAATCGCTACCTCGCGGCGCTCCCCGAGCCGTCGCGGCGGTTCCTGGAGCTCCTGGAGCAGCGCGGCCAGATCACCGTGGATGAGGCCGTGAGCCTGCTGGGCCTCCCGGGCCCGAAGGCCATGGGCGGCCTCACCGGCGCCATGCGGCGCTGGGCCCCCAAGAAGGGGGTCGAGCTGCCCTTCATGGCCATCACCGACAACCAGCGCCGCCGCGCCTGGGTCTGGACGGGCATCCGCGCCTGACCGGCCCCACCCCCCGCCTGTCCCCCCAAAATCCCGCCCAGCACACCGTCCGTGGATCGGCGTCCGCCCCTCTGGCAGACTGCCGCCACCTTTTGGGCGCCCTCACGGCGCCGGGAGTGCTCGCATGCTGGGAGTCCGCACCTCGTCTCTGCTCGCCCTGGGCCTCGCCCTCGCCGCCTGCCAGGCCGATGAGCCCGGCGGCCCCGGCGGGGCGCTGCTGCTGACCCCGAGCGCGCAGGACGCGGGCTCCCCGCCGGTGGCCGACGCCGCCCCCCGCCCCGCCCAGGACGCCAGCCCCCGCCCCGCCGAGGACGCGGCGCCGCGCCCGGAGCGCGACGCCGCGCCGCGCCCGGACGCCTCGCCCGAGCCCGAGCCGGAGCCCGAGCCCGAGCCCGAGCCCGAGCCGGAGCCCGAGCCGGAGCCCGAGCCCGACCCGCTCCCGCCCGATCCCGGCGTGAACGCTGGCTGGATCGGCGGCCCCTGCGCCGGGGACGCCGACTGTGACTACCCGGAGGGCTTCTGTCTGGGCGCGGACGAGGGCTACCCCCGCGGGCAGTGCAGCCTGGGCTGCGATCGCTTCTGCCCCGACCAGGCCGGCATGCCGGTGACCTTCTGCGTCGACGACGTCATCGTCGGCTCGGGGGCCTGCGTGCAGCGCTGCGACTACGAGGCGTTCCCCGACGGCTGCCGGCCCGGCTACCACTGCGAGAACCGCGGCCGCTTCGGCGAGCCCGACACCCGCCGCGGGGTCTGCGTCCCCGGCCTGCCGATGCCCGATCCCGACCTGGGCTGCGTCGATCAGCTCGACGCCCTCGGGGTGCAGTATGTGCGCGCCAACGATCCCATGGATCACCCCGACGGCCGCGCCGATCTGACCTGCGACATCGAGGGGCCTGTGTCGGTCTCCAGCCCGATCAACGGTGTCAACTATCTGTATTACAACCAGAATGCCCCACGACCCATCTTCGCGTCCTGCCACCTGGCCGCGGCGCTGCACGAACTCTCGGCGCTCCTGCGGGAGCTCGACATCGTGCAGGTGGGCCACATCGGCACCTACAACTGTCGCCTGATCGGCGGCACCGACCAGCTCAGCGAGCACGGCCACGCCAACGCCATCGACCTGGCGTGGTTCCGCACCTCCGACGGCCACGAGTACAACGTCGAGGATCACTGGGAGCACGACGTCGACGCCCCGCGGACGCACGAGGGCCAGGTGCTGCAGCGCATCGCCCAGGAGATGTTCCGCCGGCGCATCTTCAACATCATCCTGACGCCCAACTACAACGCCGCCCACGACAACCACTTCCACGTGGATCTGACGCCCGGGGCCCGCTACATCGGCCGCGCCGACGGGCCGGTCGGCGGCGTGTACATGGGGCCGAACGAGCACGGAGACTGAGCGCGTGAGACGCACCGGGGGCGGGTCGTACCCGCTGATCGTGGGGGTGATCGCCCTCGGCGCCGTGCTGGCCGTCTGGCAGCTCGGCGAGGCGCCGGCGCCCACCGCCGCCCCGCCCTCCGCGGCCCCGCCCGACGCGGCGGTGCCCACGGCCGCCCCTGACGCGGAGGTGCCCGTGCCGCGGCTCGCCTGGACGCTGACCGGCGCCACGCTCCCCACGGCCGCGGACCTCGCGAGCTGCCTGCGGGCCGGTGGCTGGGACCGCGTCCGCGTCCTCGGCGGCAAGGGGCGCCCCCTCACCATCACCCATGGACCGCTCGCCATGCCCCTCGTGCTCGAGGCCGGCGCGGACGGCGTCGTCGTGCGCAGCCCCCTGGCCGAGAAGCGCCACCTCGCCTTGAGCCTGCACGCCGCGGTGACGGCCTGCGCGGCGGAGGGGGCGACGGGGCTGGTGGATGAGGTGACGGGCGCCCACGCCGAGCAGCGCCCGTCCACCCGCCGCGACGCCGGCCTGCCGCTGCCCCTGCTCGTCGCGATCGAGGCGACGCCCACCGCCCTCTACACCCGGGGCCTGGGCCGGCTCGGGCTCTTCGACGTCCTGCTGCTGGGGCCCGACTCCCCCCGCAACCGCCGGACGCTGGAGCGCGCGGCCGTGGCCGTCCTGCTGGCCGACGATCCCGCCACCACCGCCCTGACCCTGGGCGACCGGTCGGTGCCCCTCGTCGGATCCGAGGCCGCGTGGTGGCCGGCCGACGCGCCCGGCGGCCTGCGGGGCCTGGGCAGCGCCGACGCCGCGTTCGCCCTGCCGGCCCTCCCGGCGGCCCCGCCCACCCAGGCGGCGCCCGCGTCGGCGGCGGCCCCTCCGACCGCCAGCCCGCCGCGCCGGGTGCGGCCCGCCCTGCCCCACGGCCCCCCGGCCGGCGGCCGCGCCCGTCTTCCGCCCCGAGTATCGCTGACAGGCCAACCGGGCCGGCGTATGGTGCGGGGGCGGCGCAGCGAGGACACATGGGGCGCATCTACGACGACATCACCCAGACCATCGGCCGCACGCCGCTGGTCCGCCTGAACCGGGTCACGGCGGGCCTGGGCGCCACCGTCCTGGCCAAGCTGGAGTTCTTCAACCCGCTCTCCAGCGTCAAGGACCGCGCCGGCCTCGCCATGATCGAGGAGGCGGAGGCCCGCGGCGCCCTGACCCCGGCCACCGTGCTCATCGAGGCCACCAGCGGCAACACCGGCATCGCCCTGGCCTTCGCGGCGGCCGTGAAGGGCTACCGCCTCATCCTGACCATGCCCGAGACCATGTCGGAGGAGCGGCGCGCCCTCCTCGCCGGCCTGGGCGCCGAGCTGGAGCTGACCCCCGCCGCCACCGGCATGCAGGGCGCCGTCGACCGCGCCCGCGAGCTGGCGCGCACGCTGCCCAACGCCTTGATCTTGCAGCAGTTTTCCAACCCGGCCGGCCCCGCGATGCACGCCCGCACCACGGGCCCCGAGATCTGGGAAGACACCGGCGGCCGACTGGACGTCTTCGTGGCCGGGGTGGGCACCGGCGGGACGATCACCGGCGTCGGCCGGTTCCTGAAGGCGCAGAACCCCCGCATCCGCATCATCGCGGTCGAGCCCGCCACCTCCCCCGTCCTGGCGGGCGGTCGCCCCGGCGGCCACCAGATCCAGGGCATCGGCGCGGGCTTCGTCCCCCCCGTCCTCGACCGCTCCGTCGTCGACGAGTACGTCACGGTGACGGACGAGGAGGCCTTCGACCACGCGCGCACCCTCGCGCGCCTCGAGGGCATCCCTGCGGGCATCTCCTCGGGGGCGGCGTGCCGCGCGGCCCTCGAGGTCGCGTCCCGGCCGGCGTACGCGGGCGCCACCATCGTGACGCTGTTCGCCTCCTCGGCCGAGCGCTACCTGTCCACCCGCCTCTACCGGGATCTCGTCCGCTCGTGACCGACGCTCGCTTCTCCGCCCAGGTCGTCGCCCGCCGCCCCGAGGGGCCGCGCGGCCAGGTGCTCACGCTGGCCGTACCCGCGGCCCTCGCCGCCGCCCATCGGCACGCCGGCCAGTACTGCGCCGTGGGCGTCTCCGGCGCCGAGGAGGGCATCTTCGCCCTCACGAGCCCCCCCGGCGCGCCCAACTTCGAGCTCTACATCCAGCCGGCCGGGGGCAGCAGCGACCGCCTCGTGGCGTGCGCCCTGGGCGCGACGGTCTCGGTCTCGGCGCCGGCGGGCGCGGGCTACGGCGTCGAGGCGGCCCTGGACGCCGGCGGCCCCCTCTACGCCCTCGGCGCGGGCAGCGGCCTCTCGGGCCTGCTCGCCGCCGCCCGCGTCATCCACGCCCGGGGCCGCACCTTCCGCCTCTACGCGGGCTTTCGCACCGTCGACGACGTCCTCTTCGCCGCCGACCTCGCCGCCTTCGCCGCGCGGGGCTCCCAGGTGCGCGTCATCCTCACGCGCCCGCCCGCCGGCCCCGGCCGCCGCGTCCAGCACGCCCTCGCCGCCGACGCCGCCGACCTGCGGGACGCCTGGGTCCTGGCCTGCGGCCCCGCCGCCATGCAGGCCGACGCCCGCGCCACCTGCCTGGCGCTGGGCCTGCCCCCCGACCGCTTCCTGACCAACTACTGAGCCCCATGCGCCTCGCCAACCCCCTGGTTCTGCTCGGCTTTCTGCTCGTCGCGGGCCCCGCCGCCGCCGACGGCCGCGTCGACGCCCGCCTCGACATCGGCCCCAACGGCACCATCCGGGCCGACCTCGTCCTGGACCGGGCCCAGGCCACGGCCCTGCTCACGCTCGACCCCGAGGCCCCCGACGCGGCGCTCCGGGCGGCCCTCGCCGACGGCCTCGTCCCCGCCCTCGGCCGCTGGCTGCGCCTCTCCGCCGACCCCACTCCCTGCCTCTGGCAGGCCGCCACCTGGCAGGCCCAGGACGCCGGCCGCTACGCCATCGCCGCCACCGCCGCCTGCCCCCCGGCCCCGGCCTACGACCTGGACTGGGGTGGCCGCCGCGCCACCCTCGCCGTCCGCGTGGCCTTCAGCGGCCGCGGCGTCGACGACCTGACCCTCGCCCCCGGCGACGCCCCCGCGCGCCTCATCCGCCCCCCGCCCGCCACCGGCAGCGGCCTCCTGATCCCCGCCGGCATCGCCGCCGCCGTGGGCCTGCTCGGCTTCGCGTGGTGGCGCCGCCGCCGCCGTTGACGAGGCGGCCCGTCAAGGTGGGCGGACGAACAGGCGTGGCAACCGCAAGAGGTCGGCCTCGGGACGCACGGGGCCAGGGATGCAGGTCACGGCCGATGAAGCGCCGGCGCGCCGAACAGCAGCGACCACCCGGGCGTCGTGGGCGCCGTCCGGGTAGGCGAACGGGACCTCGGTCCCGAGCGGTCGCAGGGCCTCGATGGAGAGCTCGACCTCTCGCTGGAGGGCGAGGTCGTCCACCTGGGTGAGGCGAGGATGGCCGACGCTGTGCGCTCCGACCCGCATGCCCGCGGCCGCGAGGGCCGTCCAGTCGTCCGGTCGGAGGTACAGCTGGCGCGCCAGATCGTGGGGGAGCTCGACGCCGACCTCGCTCGCCAGCGCCGCGAGCATCTGCCGCTGCTGCTCGGGGGTCGCGGCCAGGAGGGCCGCCTTCGGCTCGCCGACGATCCAGGCCTGCTTCCCAGGGAGGGTGTCGAGCCGGCCGCGGAACTCGCCGCCGCCCGGCAGGGGCACCTCGACGAACGGCGCGCAGGCGTGGTCGAGCAGCCAGTACCAGGCGTCGACCGCGGCGACGTCGCGGCCGGCACCCTGGAGGCCAGTCGCGACGTAGAAGGTCGCGGTCGCGCCGCGCGCACCGAGCAGGGGGGCGACGACGTCCACGTGCTCTCGATAACCATCGTCGAAGGTCAACGCGACGCCGGCGGGCGGTGGCTGGTCGGCCGCCAACGCGCTCTCGATGTCTTCCAGAGGCACTATTGGGCCGGCCTCGTCGAGGAGTCGGCTGAGCTCGCCGATGGTGAGCGCCGTGCCGCGCAGGCGGTAGCACCCCGGCAGCCCGAAGGCGACAGGCCCGTCATCGAGGACGCGGTGGAGCATCAGGATGTGGGTGGCGTCAGGCGGCCTCGACATCGACTGCCTTTCGCGCCAGGAACCCCAGCTCCATCACGGGGTGGGGCGGACGGTCGAGGAGGTGGCCGTACACGCCTCGCCAGGGCTCTTCCCACTGCTGCACGACATCGAAGGGGGCCATGAGGCGGGCAATGGCGCCGCGGTCGAGGGCGTGGGGATGCCCGGCGTTGCGCGGCTTGTCTGGCGGATTCTCTTCGCACGTCAGCCAGAGCCAGCCCCCCGGCCGCAGGATCCGGTCGATCTCCCGCAGGACCGCGTGGGGATCGGCGGTGTGGTCGATGCAGTTGGTGCAGATGACCAGATCGCAGGAGCCCGAGACGAACGGCAGTGTCTCGCCCGAGATCGCGGCGTAGGTCACCTCGGCCAGCGGGAGCGGGAAGCGCGTCGCGTACTGTTCGGCCAGGGGATCCACGCAGATCCGCCGGCCCGGGAGCCAGCGGAGGGGCGTCGTCAGGCCCCCGCCGACGTCGACCGACAGGGATGTGGCGGACAGCTCCAGCTGCTGGAGGACTTCCCGCATGCGCCGGGCCTGCAGCCAGTAGTCGAGGAGACGCGCTTCGGCGCCCGGAAGGCCGAGGAGCGGCATGAGCTTGCGGGTCTGCCAGTCCAGCGTCCAGCGGAGTCGCTCGGGGAGGTCAGAAGCCACGGCTCACCTCCCGCGTGCCTGCGAGGTGGACCGCGAGGTGGATGGCCTCGGCGGCGCTCGTCGCGCGGTGGAGGCGATCCTCGCGGCGCTGGTCGAGTTGCTCGTCGGCCAGCCGGGCGCTCCAGCCTTCGCCCTGGTCGAGTACCACGATGGGCTTGCCGTGCTGCCAGGCGAGCGCGATCTCGCTCAGGGTGCCCGAGCCGCCCCCGACCGCGATGACCACATCGGCGAGGGCGACCAGGATCGTGTTGCGGGCGTAGTTCATCCCGGTCGGCACGGCCAGGTCGACGAACGGGTTGGCGGCCGTGGCCTGGAGGCCCGGCAGCACCCCGATGACGCTGCCGTCGGTCCAGCCAGCGGCGAGCCGGGCGCCCTTCGAGGCGGCCGCCATCACCCCCCCGAGGCCGCCGGTCGCGACCCGCAAGCCGGCGTCGACGAGGCCGGCGCCGATGGCTTCGGCTGCAGCCAGGAGGGTGGCTGAGGCGGCGTTGCCACCCACGACGGCGGCGATGAGCCGCCGGGACTGTCCGGTCATCACGTCAACTCCTCTGGGTCGTCCGGGTGGTCGATGTCGAGCGACTTCTCCGCGGCCGCGAGGCGGCGGCCGAAGTTCCGGGTGCTCTTGGGGTCCATGCCGACCAGGCGGCCGGCTCTGGCCTGGACGCCACCGGCCTCGCGACGCGCCGCTCGGAGCGTAGCGACCTCGATGCGCTTGAGCTCGCGGTCGAGGTCACAGGGCAGACGCAGCGCCCGGGCAGCGGGGGGCAGGCGGTTCGTCGCGAGGGCGGCTCGGATGGCGTCGGCGCCGAGCTCATCGCCGAGGGAGGGGGCGTCGATGAGAGCCCGGACGAGGATGAGGCGCAGCTCGCGGACGTTGCCGGGCCAGTCGTGCTCCCGCAGGGCGGCGACGCCATCGGCGGTGACCCGGATGTCGCCGCGTCCGATGCGCCGCAGGAGCGCTGGGCAGAGCTGCGGCAGATCGTCCAGGGTCTGCCGCAGCGGGGGCAGGCGGATGATGCCCGCGGACACGCGGTAGAAGAGGTCCGTCCGCATGGCGCTCAGGCCGTCGCGATCCTGCGTGCGGCGCGGATCGCCAAGCGCGGAGACCACCAGGCGTCCGTGGACGATGACAGGCGGCCGGGATGAGCCGACCGGCTCGACCAGGATGACCCCCTCTTCGACCCGGTTGAGGGCCCGGAGCAGCTTCCCCTGGACGCTGGGTGCGAGGTTGAACGCCTCGTCGAGGAAGAAGGTCCCGCCGTCGGCCTCGCGGATGCGGCCCGACCGATCGGTGTCCGCGCCGGTGAAGGCGCCCTTGCTGTGGCCGAACAACAAGCTGTCGGCCAGCTCGGGCGGCAGCTGGGCGGCGTTCTGGGCCATGAACCGCCCTCGGCGGCCAGACTGCTCGTGCAGCATCGTCGCGACGACCTCCTTGCCCGTCCCCGTCTCGCCGATGATCAGCACCGGGAAGGGCTGGTCGGCGTACCGCGCGACCTTCTCGCGGACCTTCTCGAGCGCAGGGCTGGCGCCGACGAGGTCGGTCTTCGCCGCCGGCGGGGGCGCCTGGAAGAGGTCGCGGCGTGTCTCCCAGCGCAGCGTGGGCCCGAGTCGCCGCTCTCCGAGCCAGAGGTCGGTCCTCGCGTGGGTGGTCACCGCTTCGGTTGCCGCGGCGACGAGGGCCGGATCGAGGTCCGCCGGCAGGTGCACGTCGAGGGCAGGCCCCTGCTTGAGCGGCATGCGAAGGCCGACGTTGGCCAGGTAGTGCGCGAGCTGACGGGCCAGCGCGTCGGCGTCGTCCTCGCCAGCGAGCTCGGTAGGCGCGATGGCCGTCAGGCCGTCCTCCGCGATGCCCGACAGTCCGAGGCTGCGCTGCATTTCGGCCAGGCGCGCACTGCGGGCGTGGTCCCGCACCTCCGGCTTGCGGGGGGCCGCCTCCCCGATGAGGAGCACCCAGCAGGGCGGGTGCTGGGCGAAGTGCCGGGCGGTGTCGATGTCCTTGGGGTGGTTGTGGGTCCGGTGCTGGGGGTCCGGCCGTACGAGGACGAGGTGAACGGTCTTCACGGGATCTCCTCCAGAGGCAGGACCGAGTAGATCTTCGCGTGGCGAGCCGGATCGGTGAGGTCGGTGCGGGCGAGCAGGCGGCCGGAGCCGCGGTCCAGGAGCAGGACGCTGGTCTCGCTGCCCTCGGGGGGTCGGTCCGCCCAGCGATGCCGGGGCAGGCGGCCCGACCGCACCTCCGTCAGGCCGACGGCGAGGTGGGCGTCGCTGACGGCCAGGCCACGGCACCAGCCGTGGTGGCCGGTTGCGAACGCGTGGTGGCGCAGGCGCTCCTGGAGTGTCGAGGCGTCGAGCTCGATGACCGAGCCGTCGATGGCGGTGAGCCAGACGGTGTCGGCCTCGGCGAAGCCGTCGTGCAGGAAGTGCCCCGAGAAGCGCGCCGCGACCGTGAAGTCGTGCAGGTCACGCAGTGTGCCGTCGGCGAAGCACGTGGCGAGCAGACGGTCGCGGACCCGGGCTACGTGGTTGACGTGGAGGTAGTCCGGGACCTTGAGCTGGTGGAACGGGGCCGACCGCCGGTCGGCGCTGTAGTAGCCAGGCTCGGTAGATCCCAGGGGCCAGGGCGGGGGCGTGGTGCCAGTCCAGCCGGGCTGGACCGGCGGCGCGTCCGTCGGGAAGTCCTCGCCGCCCAGGCGGCGAGCGTTGGCCCACGCGGGGAGGAGCCCGTGGCTGCCATGAAAGCGTCCGTCGAGGCCCAGGACGTCGACGGCCCCGAGCCCGGTGTTGGCCACGAAGAGCCGGTCGCCGAGCACGGCGACGTGGTGCAGATCGTTCATGCAGGGCTGGTGGAGCACGCCGGTCACCTCAGCGCGGCGGGGGTCGATGCGGACGACCGCTGCGTGCGCGGCGACATAGAGGAGGCCATCGCGGCCCAGGCTGCCGCCGGCGAAGCCCTTCGTCGGCACGCGCAGGTGGGGCGGCGGCGCCCAGCGCACGACGATCTCGGCCCGCTCGGCAGCCAGATCGACGAGCCAGACGACGCCCTCACCTCCGTCATCGAAGTACCCTCCGGTCACGAGGGCCTTCATGACGGGCTCCGCCAGGCGCGGACGGCCTCCGGCAGCCGGGCCAGGAAGGCGCCCAGCTCACGCGGATCGCCGGGCAACGGCTCGCTGGCGCTGGCGAGCTCTTCGAGGGCGTCGAGGACGGCGCCCGCGCTGGTGATGGCCCCCTCGACCTCTGGGTCGCCCCAGGCCATCAGCTCACCGAGGGCCGACCGCAGCCGCGCGAGCTGGACGCGCAGGCCGCGCCGTTGGGCGATGACCCGAGCCTCCCTCGCCGGGAGCTCGTCGTCCAGCGACCTCGCCTCGGCGACGGCGCGGGCCAGCGCGACACCCCGCACCTGCGACGCGGTCTGGCGCGCCGCGTCGGCGATGGCCGTGCGGAAGGGCCAGCCGGTTTGCTGCTCTCGGTTGTGGTGCAGCGGCAGTGTCGCTTCGACGACGGCGCTCGGCTCGTCGGCCCGCGCGAGGGCGGCCCAGACGGTGTCGGCGCGCCGGGTCGTGACCCCGTCGGCCGTGGCCAGGACGGGGGTCGGCCACCGGAACAGGGCGTCCAGATCCAGAAAGACGGTGTTGCCGCCTCGCCGCAGGGAGGGCCGAGGGGTCGACTCCGCCCCGTCCCAGACGAGCTGGCGGGTCAGCTGCTGCCCGTCGAGCAGTCGGGCCAGGTCGGCGATCAGCCCGAGCGCGACGGTCCGGACGGGTTCGCCGGCGCGATGGGGCGCGTAAGGCCAGACGTCGCCAGCCTCGGGCGCAATGGCCTCGGTGAGGTCATAGTAGGCGTCGAACATCGCCGACCGCTGGTCAGGCGGCAGCCAGCCAGCGTCGGGCCCCAGCTGCCGCATGCGCGCGATGTTGGCGGCGAGGTCGCCGAGTTGCCCGCCCAGGCAGTCGAGCCCGGGGACGGGCGGGTCGCCGGTGTACGTCCCCAGGATCACGCTGTGCTGAGGGAGCTCTGCCCAGAAGCGCGCCACCCGGAAGAGCAGGTTGGTCTGCCGGCCGACCCGGCCCGCGGCGTCGCGCTGCTCGAAGGCCATGTCATCGTCGACCATCCAGACGACGATCGGGCGCTCCGCCGGATGGGGCAGGCCGGGGACGGGCTTTGCCAGATGGGCGCGGAGGGCCGCGACCTGGGCCTCGCGGGCGACGCCGATGGGGACGGGCAGGCGATCCCCGACGGGGGGGATGACGCCGTTCTCAGCCGCGCGGTCGAGGGCCGGGCGGAGGACGTCGAGCGGCACGCGGTGGACGACCACCGATCCGGCGGCCCCCACCTGGACGTCGTCGGCCTGGGTCGCCGGCGCGTGGTTCTCGACGATCAACACCCCGACGTGGCCCGGATAGCGGGACGCGCTCACCTCCCGCGCGAGGGACGCGAGGAGTCGCTGCACGGACGCCACCCGCCCGACCGTGGCCAGCGACACGAGCACGTCCGGCACCTCGTCGCGGCCAGGCGGCGCGACGCCCATGCTCTCGCTGACCTGCCCCCGGCCGAGCGCGAACCAGCGCCGCTCAAGCAGGAGCTCGGGCCGGTGCCGATGGAGGGCGTCCAGGGCGCGGCCGACCAGATCCGCCGGGAGGTTGAACTGTGTCGAGAGGAGCGCTTGAAGCCCCTCGCGACCCCCGACCCGGCGCGTCGTCCGCCCGACCCGGGTGTCGCGGGTGTAGACCGCGTCCCGCAGGGTGAGCACCGCGTCAGCGTGGATGCGCACAGCACGCAGACTCGCGAGGAACGGCCCGAAGCCAGGCTCCGAGTAGTGCGCGCGCACCATGGGAGCGAAGTCCGCATAGGCGCAGAGACCGGGCTCGACGACATAGACGGTCTTCAGCGCTCCGTCGGGCAGGCGGCGGGTGAGCGTGGGGCCCGCCGGCGCCTGGGGATCGAAGGAGAAGTCCCAGCCCCGAAACGACTGGGTCTGTGCGGGACCGTCGAGGCGCCATGGGCGCAGGTAGGGGTGGCCGTTGCCGACGTCGCAGAGGAACCGATCGGCGCCCACCCGGGCGACGCAGACGAAGTGGTCGCCCGGCGCCCGGACGGTCGCCGCCGCGAGGTGGGCCTCGAACCCGAGGGCCTGGAGGAGCGCTGTGAACGGCGGCGTCGTGCGATCGCAGTTGCCGCCAACCCCAGCGATGGCCGCGTCGATGACCGTCGGGAGGGAGGGAAGCTCCCAGGGCTGGCCGTCGTTGGCCACCAGCAGCAGGTTGTGGAACGGCACGGCCATCAGGTGGGCCGCCTGCAAGCGCGCCAGGCCTGCCGCGTCAACGCTGACGTCGGGCCGGCCGAGCCGGGCCAGGTAGGCGTCGAGCCGCGCCGCGTTCACGAGGCCCTCTCGGCGATGGCCCCGGTCCACCGGAAGATGACGTCCAGCTCCGCGACGTGCAGCGGGAACGTCCAGGCAGGCAGCGACTCGTTCAAGCCGTGGATGCGGGCGCCCGAGTCGTTCACGCCGAGGGCCAGGTAGCGGGCGCCCGCCGGCAGGCTCCGGTTGAACGGGCAACCGCCAGCGACGACGCTCTTGTTGAGGCCTCGGCACTCGTGGCGGGCCGCCACTCCCCAGCGGGACGCAAGGCCGCCGAGGGCCTTGAGGAGCTGGAGCATGGCCCCATCCGGTGGTTCGCTGGCGTCGCCGGGGCGCACGGTGCGCGCAAGCAGCCGCAGCGTGCCGTCCTCGTGGTCGTGGTAGCCCGTCTCGTCGAGCCAGAGCGTCGGCCGAAGGTCCTCCATCACGGCGGGCAGGAGGGCGTGCGCGACGGCCGATCCGGTCTCCTCCTCGCCCTGGATCAGCCACGTCAGCGCGGGCGTGCGCTCGAGCGTCGCGAGGCCCGCCAGGCGGCACGCCAGGGGGCCCTTGTTGTCCGCCACCCCCCGAGCGAAGAGGCGGCCATTGGCCTCGGTGAGCTTCCGGGGTGGGTGCACCCACTTCTGCTCCCGGCCGAACGGCGTCACGTCGTAGTGGCCGTACAGCACGACATGCCCGGCCAGGCCCCGGGCCTCCCGGCGGGCGACGATGAGCGGGCGCCCGCGGTCCGCGCCCGTGACCTCGACCGCGAAGCCGAGGTCGTCGAGCCGGGCCGAGAGCCAGGCGACGCAGGCGTCGTGGTCGGAGCCCGCGGGGCTGGTGTCGAAGGCCGTCAGCGCGCGCAGCGCCGTCAGGGCGGCATCGGCGGGGGCGCTGTCTGCGGTCGGCACGGCCTCGTCGCCAAGGGACGTGCCGAAGCGCTCGGCCACAGCGCGGCCGAGATCGGCGCAGACCAGGTCCCAGAGCCCCTTGTTGCTCGACCCGTAGATGTCTCGCCCCATGTGGGCGCGGTGGGCCCGGCCGCTGATGACCGCCGCCCGGAACGCCGCAGCCACGGCCGCATGGTCCAGGGCCGGGAGGGCGACGGCGGCGCGCCCTGCGTCGATCATCCCGCGGACCGCGGGTCGCCGGTACACGGCCGCCAGGCTCTCCAGCGAGAGTCGATGCAGGCGCCCAGCCTCCTGCTCCTCGGGCTCCAGTCCCGTCCACCAGGCGAGGGTGCCGCCGGCTTCGATGGGGGTCGAGAGGGCGTGGGTGACCGCCAGCGCGCGGTGCAGCCCCTGCTTGAGGTGCGTCGAGCTCGCGTACATCTGGATGCGGTTCACGCCGCACCTCCCCGGAGCGTGGCGAGATGCGCGGCCGACAGACCCGGACCCAGCGTCGGGAACACATCTTCGTTGAACGTGGCGCCGGCCGGCACCGAGACTCGCCCCGCCATGGGGTGCCACGCCGCCCGGGTCGGGTCGTAGGTGCAGGTCGCGTCCAGGTAGATGGTGATGTAGGCCCGGCGCCAGCCCGCGGTCGAGTTCGGTGGGCTCGTGTGCCAGGACAGGCAGTGATGGAAGACCGCTGACCCCGCTGGGACGGCCACGGGCACGGCGTCGCGCTCCCGCTCGCCCCACACCTTGGCTTCGTTCAGGAAGTCGATGGATCGCGTGACCGGCTCCCGGTGGCCACCCGGCATGAACCGCATGGCCCCCGACTCGGCGGTCACATCGTCGAGCGCCAGCCAGCACGACACCGCCCGGGGCTCAGCGACGGGCCAGTTGGGCAGGTCTCGGTGCCACGGCACGGTGCTGCCGCCGTGCGGGGGCTTCACGATCAGGTGGTCGTGGAAGACGCGCACCCGCTGGCACCCGATGAGCTCCGCGGCGATGGCGGCGGCCCGCTGGTGGTAGAGCTGCTCCCGGAACACGGGGTTGTGCTCCCACACATTCGTCCACTGGGAGACCACCGCGAGGTAGTCGTCGAGCGGCGTGTCGATCTCGGCCGCCCAGGCCGCCGCCTGGGCCTCGAAGGCCTGCCGGAGCCGCGCGACGTCGGCGGGCGGCAGGATGGGGCCGATGACCACATGGCCCTGCTCCTCGAACAGGGCGTGCTGCTGCGGGGTGACCTCAGGCATGGGGATGCTCCGTGATGGGCGCGCCGTCGGCGACGACCCGGCAAAGGGGGTGGTTCGGCGCGTTGGCGTGGCACCAGCGCACCTGAGGCGACAGGAAGATGCACGACCAGGCGGCCCGCTCACCGGGACGGACCATGGCAGGCGAGGCGTGGAACGTCGTGGGCGTGAACGCCACGGCGTCCCCGGCCGCGTAGGTCGGCGCGAACGTGGGCCAGGCCGTCGGGTCGAAGGCGAGATCGGCGCCCGCCTGCTGGGGGCGGCCATTGTGCAGGTCGACCACGGGCCGCGGCCCCAGGCGGTGGCTGCCGGCGGCGAAGCGGAGCGCCCCGGACTCGCCGTCCGAGGGCTGCAGCGGTACCCAGAGGACCACACCGAGGGGACGATCGACAGGCCAGTAGCCGAAGTCCTGATGCCACGGGAACGCCTTCTGCCCTCGCCGCTTGACCAGGAGCAGGTCCTGAAACAGCACGCCCGGCTCCCCCAGCAGGCCCTCGGCCAGCGGGCGCACGGCGTCGGCGACGGCGCGCGTCGAGCCAGGGCCCTCGTGCTGGAATGGGCTGAGCCACTGATCCATGAGGGCCGACAGCGGTGGCCGGTCGGTGGGCGCCGGCTGGTGTGTGTACAGCACCTGGCGGCTCATCGGCCGCTCGAGCGCGCGGCTCTCGGCCACCGCTGCGCGCAGGGCCTCCAGCATCCCAGCCGGGACGACGCCCGGGAGCAGGGTCACGCCCTGATCGGCGAGGGCGAGCCTCGCGTGGTCGAGGCTCACCGGACACCTCGCGGGCGCCGCGTCCTCCGGACCCGCAGCCGGTGCCGGTTCGGGGAGCGCACGGCCGTCACCACCGTCCCGTCCTCCGCCACGACGACGGCGACGCCGACCGCGCTGTCCGGGATCGTCGCCCCGAGCGCCCGGGCGGCCTCGGCGTCGCGCCAGCCGAGGTGCCAGGCCACGCGGCCGTCCTCCTGGACGATGGGGGTGCCCCAGTTGAGGGCGAGTTCGATATGGTCGTCGGGGATGCTCCGCTGTGCGCAGCGGCGCCTCGCATGGGGGCTGAAGTCCGTCATCTGAGCCTCCGAGATGTGGGGACGCGACGATGGAGAGAGCAGGCCGTGTGCCAGCGATAGAGCCCAGGTGTTACGTTGGCGGCCTCTCGCCTGTGATGCAATCACCTCTCGCTCCTGAGAATCGGGTCGGCGGGACGGTGAGGTCGGCGCCGGCTGGAGGGACGTCGAGATGAGCGCTGACCGGACAAGCAAGACCGACCGGAGCGCCGGGTCGATCCTGATCGTCGCCCTCTCGGGCCTGGGCAAGAGCACGCTGACCCGAGACCGGCCCTCCCGGGTCCTGGACGCGGACACCTTTCTCTACACCGCGGTCGCTGAGGGCTTCCCCGACCTGGAGCCCCGGGCTCGCCTGACCGCCTGGCGCGACTTGTGCCGACAGCGGCCCTGGACCCAGGAGGGCGACGCCCTGGCCCGCTGGGCGGCCATCCGCCGAGGCTGGGTGGAGCCGTTCGTCGACGCGCTGCGCAGAGGCACCCACCCCCTCGTCGTGACGAGCCTGCTCGACCCGCCGTGGGTCGTCAGCACCTACTACGGCGTCGAGCGCGGTCGCTATCTCGAGCACCTCCGGCTCGCCGGTCGCCTGGCGGACAACGGCCAGTCCGAGGCGATGAACGACCGCCTCGAGGGCTACAGCCCCCTCGTTCGCCTGGCGCCGGGGACCTTCCTCGCGTCTCGGCCGGAGCTCCTCGCCGTCATCGATGCGCCCGATCGCCGCCGTTGACGAGGCCCTTTACGTCGGCGCCGCGCTGAACGACCATTCCTCTCATGCTGATCGCCACGCTGCTCGCGCCGCTCGCTCTGGCGCCCATCCGGGCGGACGCCGTGAAGGTGGACGCCTTCTTCAACGAGTGGGAGGGCAAGGCCGCGCTGGTGCTCTCCGAGGCGGTCCGCGGGCGCGTGGACGGGCCGCTGGATCTGGGGCCGCGGGTCCAGATCGCGTGGTCCGGCACGGACTTGCTGGTGGCGGCGCAGGTGGTGGACGACCGCTTCCAGTTCGGGGATGGCAAGGCCGGCGACGGGCTGGCCTTCGTCTGGGGGGATCCGCCCCACCGCCTCGACATCGTGCTGCGGGATCTGGAGGACGTGCCGCCCATCGCCCGCGTGGACGGGCAGGACGTGAAGGGGGCGACGCTGCGCGGGACGTACCGCAAGGATGGCTGGGCCGTGGAGGCCGCCATCCCCCTGAGCGCCCTGCCTGGGCTCGTGGGCGGGCCGGTGCGGTTCGCGGCGCTGGTGCAGGACGCCGATGAGCGGGGCGAGGAGCCGGCCATCCGGGCGAGCGCGCCCCTCGACGCCCGGGGGGCGCCGACGGCGGTGACGCTGGATCTGAGCGCGAGCGCCGGCCTCGAGGCGCGCTACGAGGCGGAGCAGGATCACGCCGAGCCCCTGAAGCGGCTGACGGGCAACCTGTACGGCGGCGCGGGGCTGCCGGAGGTGGTGCGCATCAGCGATCGCGAGATCGTCGTGCTGGGCCATGAGCTGCCCGACGGGGTGGGCTACACCTTCGTGACCCATGGCTGGCGGGCCGGGGTGACGCTGGTGTCGGCCGAGCTCAAGGAGCTGGACGGGCGGCCCGGGGACGAGCTGTACGTCGTGCACCGCGAGTGGGCGGTGCCGGGCGAGACCGAGGTGGAAGTGGCCGAGATCTGGAGTGTTTTCGATGGGTCGCTGCGCTGCCTCTTCGCCCAGAAGACGCTGGAGCGCACCCCCTCGATGGGCGCCGAGGCGGCCACCGCCCTCGCCTTCGTGGGCAAGAAGCCGCCCCTGCGCATCGAGGTGCCGCCGGCGAAGGTGACCGGGTTCAACCCCGGCAACTACCGGTCCGTCGATCCCCCCGACATGCCGTTCAACCCGCTGCCGATGCCCTGGGAGAGCAAGAAGGGCGCGGCGTACACCTTCAAGGGGGACGCCTGGCGGTGAGGCCCGCCAGGATCAGGGCAGCGGCGCGCAGGTGAGCGTCGTGCCGGGGTTGACGGTCTGCTCCCCGCAGACGGCGACGCTGGAGCAGCCGCAGAAGCCGTCGTAGCAGGTGTCCACGCCGCCCTGGTTGCAGTCGGCGTTCCCGGCGCAGCGGCAGATGCCGTCGTCGCCGCAGACCGACGCGTTCGTCATGCAGCTCCCGGCCGTGCACTTGCACAGGCCGCTGTCGACGTCACAGCGCGGGTACTCCCCCGAGCAGTCGGCGTCGCCCCGGCAAGGGAGCTGGCAGAACCGGTCGTCGTTGCAGATGGCCCGCGGCTGGCCGCACGCCGTCACCGTCCCCTCGGCGCCGAAGGCCGGGGCCTCGACCTCTTCCATGTTCAGGCTGGCGCACTGGATGAACTCGCCGGGGATGAGGGCACACCGGCCCTCGCCGCCGACGTCGATGCAGGCCTGCGTCCCGGCGGCGCCGCCGTCGCAGCCGCTGGTGTCGGCGCAGCTCATCAGCCAGCCGCTGAAGAGGGAGACGCACTGCTGGTTGCCGTCGCAGTTGGTGTTGCTGTCGGCCGGCCAGCACCGCTGGTCGCGACACTCGAAGCCCTGGATGCAGTCGGCGGTGTCCTCGCAGACCTCCTGGCAGAACATCGCCTCGCCGGGCGCGCCGCCGGCGCCCCCCTGGCCGCCCACGCCGCCCTCGCCGCCGACGCCCCCCTGGCCGCCCGCGCCGCCCTCGCCACCGAGACCGCCCTCGCCGCCGAGACCGCCCTCGCCGCCTGGACCGCCCTCGCCCCCAAGGCCGCCGACGCCCCCAAGGCCGCCCACGCCGCCTTCACCGCCGACGCCCCCCTGGCCCCCGGCGGCGTCGATCTCGGCGTCCCCCGCCCCGACCCCGCAGGCAGCCAGGGCCAGCAAGAGTCCGAAAACAAATGACTTTCTGGCCAGCATCGCCGCTCCCCCTCGCCGTTCACGCCGACAGACTACCGAGCGCCGCCACCCTGGCGCCCCTCCGGAAAAGTGGTGGGCGCCGCGCTCACTGCGGCAGGCAGGCCTCGCTGGCCAGGTAGAGCAGGCGGGTCTCCGGGCCTACGAGGTGATCGTCGGCGGGGTTGAGCAGATCGTCGCCGCCATCGCGCAGGCCGATGATCAGCACGCCGGTGCGCGCCCGGACGGCGACGCGCACCGCCTCGAACGGCCCCGGCTCGACGTCGCCGGGCAGCCGCCCCACGTACAGGCTCTGGTGCCCCACCGACGCCACCTCGCCCAGGACCTCCGCCGTCCCCGGCTGCAGGGTGGCGTGGGCCATCAGCGCGAAGCCCACCCGCGTCGTCTCGATCACCTCGTCCGCCCCCGCCGTGCGGGCGTGGGTGACGTTCTCGGGATCCAGGATCTCGGCCACGACGTACAGCGGCCGCGCCCGGCGCGAGGCGCTGGCCCGGGCCTTCATGTAGGCGCGGAGGGTGAACGCCGTGAGGATGGTGTTGGCGTCGGCCTGCTGCGGCAGGAGCGCCCGCGGCGCCACCAGCACCGCCCCCGCCGCCCGGGGCAGGCTCACCTTGTCCAGCTCGCTCTCCTTGGTGGGATCGCCGCTGATCCAGGTGAACTCGGGCGGCAGGTCCGGCGGCCGCGCCCCCGGCGCGAACAGGACGATGGCGCGATCCTCCCCGGCCATCTCGGCGAGCAGGGCGTCGAGCAGCAGCCGCGCGCCGGGGTCGTAGCCGCAGACGACGATGTGGTTGAGGTAGCCGCTCATGCGGAACTGTTCCTCCCGGATGCCGAGGACGGCGTTGACGAGGGCGTGGCTGACCAGGGCGGCGAAGAGGCCCAGGTTGAAGAGGCCGGCCACCATGAGCAGGCCGCCGAGCAGGCGCCCCACCCCGGTCTCGGGGGCGATGTCACCGTAGCCCACGGTCGTGAGCGTCACCAGCGCCCACCACAGGCCGTCGCCGATGGACTCGATCTTGGCGTTCTGGCCCACCTCGGCCAGGTACATGGAGAGGCCGCCGATGATGGTGGTCACCCCCAGCAGCGACAGCCCGAAGGCGAAGAGCAGCCGGTTCTCCTCGAAGGCCCGGGCCAGGCCGGTGAACGGGTTGCTGTAGCGGAACAGCCGCGTGGCGCGCAGGAGCCGCAGCAGCCGGACCGCCCGCAGGCCCCGCAGGCCCGGGACGACGGCGAGCACCGTGACGAGATCGACGAGGATCAGCGGCCGGAAGAGCAGGCGGACGCGGCCCGTGACGTGCGTGCGCACCCGCCCGGCGGCCGAGTGCTGGAAGAAGCCGAGGGCCGGCGGTCGGAACGACGCGACCCGCAGCAGCAGCTCGGCGCCGAAGACCCAGAGCAGCAGGCGGTCCACGGGCAGCAGCCACGTCTGGACGAGGGCGTCGTCGAGGCCCAGCGCCAGCTCCACGACGAGGAGCAGCACCGACAGGCCGATGAGGGCGTAGACCGTGGCCTCCACCCGGCGCCAGGCGGCGGTGCCGGGCTCGTGGAAGGCGCGGTGCAACAGCGCGAAGAGAGAGGGCTCCACGCGGGCAGCATACCACCGGCGGGCGTGGTACGCTCCCGCCATGCGGCCCGACTCCTCGCCCTCCGTCCTCGGCCCCCTGGGGCGCCTCGTCGCCCCCCTCATGCGCCCCCGCCGGCCCCTCAAGCCGGGCGGCCGGGCCATGGAGCTGTTCTTCCGCACGCTCTCGGGCGCCAGCCGGCAGCACCCGGCGGCCCGGCGCCGGCTGGCCCGCGTCGAGCACCTGCGCGACATCTCCTACGGCCCCGAGGCGGCGCACCACCTGGACGTCTACCGCGCCCCCGGCGTCGAGGGCCCCCGCCCGGCCGTGCTCTACCTGCACGGCGGCGCCTTCCAGATCCTCTCCAAGGAGACGCACTGGCTGATGGCGCTGGCCTTCGTGCGCATGGGCGGCGTCGTCTTCGTGGCCGACTACCGGCTGGCCCCCGAGCACCCCTACCCGGCCGCCGCCCAGGACGCCTGCCGGGCCGCCCTGTGGGTGCAGCAGAACGCCGCCCGGTATGGTGCCGATCCGTCCCGCCTCGTCGTCGCGGGGGAGTCCGCCGGCGCGAACCTGGCCCTGGCCGTCACCGTCGCCGCCTCGTACCGCCGCCCCGAGCCCTGGGCCGCGGCCGTCTTCGACGCCGGCGTCCGCCCCGTCCTCACCTTCCCCGCCTGCGGCATGCTCCAGGTGACCGACCCGGGCCGCTTCATCCGCCGCAAGCCCGGCATGAGCCGCTTCGTGCAGTCGCGTCTGCAGGAGGTCGAGGGGGGCTACCTGCGCGGCGTGCATCCCGGGCCCGGCTCCCTGGCCGACCCGCTCTGCGTCCTCGAGACGGCCGGCCCGCCCGAGCGCCCGCTGCCGCCGATGTTCGCCCCGTGCGGCACCGCCGATCCGCTCCTCGACGACACCCGCCGCCTGGGCGCCGCCCTCGATCGGCTCGGCGTGCCCCATGAGGTGCGCTACTACCCCGGCGAGGTGCACGCCTTTCACGCCCTGTACTTCCGGGAAGCCGCTCGCCGATGCTGGCGAGATCACAGCGCTTTCTGGGATCGCTTCCCTCCCTGAACCACCACCGCCCGGGTGCCCCGATGCTGCGCGCGCTCCTCCTCTCCCTGCTGGCGCTGGCGCCCCTGGCCCACGCCGACGAGCTGCACTTCTCCACGTTCCGCTTCGGCCAGCGGGCCATGGGCATGGGCGGCGCCGTCACGGCCTACGCCGACGAGCCCGAGGCGACGTTCTACAACCCGGCCGGCCTCGCCATGCTCGGGGGCACCCGCTTCTCGGGGGCGCTCAACTTCATCGGCTTCGACCGGCGCACCCAGCGCGGGGCCCTGCGCGACGCGGCGTTCTTCCAGCCCGGCGACCTGGACTCGGAGGAGTTCGTCGCCATCCCGGCCAGCAGCGTCCTCACGTCGACGTTCGCCGAGGGGCGCCACGTCCTCGCCCTGTCCACGTTCCTGCAGAGCGACAGCGAGGAGGACTTCTCGGGCAGCCACGAGCAGGCCCTGACCGGCGACACCTACGACTTCGTCCGCTTCACCACCGAGCGGCGCCGCGAGGACGAGATCCTGCTGCGCGGCGTGAGCTGGGGCTACCGCGGCGGGCCGACGTGGGCCGTGGGCGCCAGCGTCTTCCTGGCCCGGCAGATCCGCCGCGAGGTGGCGCGCCGCGCCGAGGTCCTGCAGCGCGTCTCCAACGGCGACTCCCTCTTCCTCGACGTGAGCACCCGCGAGGAGAGCACCACCCACGGCCTGCTGGCCCGCGTGGGCGCCCTCTGGCGGCCGAGCGAGCGCTGGTCGTTCGGGATCGCCTGCAGCACCCCCAGCGTCACCGTCCTCGGCGAGGGCAAGGTGGGCTACACCCAGATCCGGTCCGGCGGCCTGGCCGGCGACGATCGCCCCCTGCTCGTCGACGAGCGCGTCGACCTGGACGCCACCACCGTCCTCCCGGCCGACTGCCGGGCGGGCCTGGCCTGGCGCGTCCCGGACCGCCTGGTCGTGGGCTTCGACGTGGCCGTGCACCTGCCCGTCGATTACGACCGCTACACCCTCACCCCCGCCCTCGCGCCGCGCGCCGACGAGCTGCAGGCGCACGTCCAGACGGACGCGGTGGTCAACGCCGCCGTCGGCCTGGAGTGGCGGGCGAGCGACCGCTGGCCCCTGCGCGTGGGCCTCTTCACCAACCGGACGGCCGCCCCGGCCATCGACGCCCGCCCCGCCGCCCTCGCGCCGGCCCACGTCGACCTGTACGGGGCGACGGCCAGCCTCGGCTACCTGGGCGACGACGGCTCGGTGAACGTGGGCGCCGAGCTGCAGGTGGGCAGCGGCGAGGACGCCATCTCCGCCGACCTGGAGAGCCTGCGCGCCGACCGCGACTTCATCCGCGTCGACCGCAGCGAGTGGCGCCTGCTGCTCTTCGTGTCGGGCGCGGTGACGTTCGCCAAGGCCGCCGCGAAGGCCATCAGCAGCGCCTGGGGCGAGTGAGCGAACGGCCGATTTCTTCGCAGATACGAGGGGTTGCCTTCAGGGATCGGGCAGGACGACGACGGTCGCGGCCCGCAGGACGCGGTCGCCCCCGGCGGTGCCCTGCGTCCACGCGCCCGTCGCGTCCTGGTGGGCCTGGAACGCGTCGGTGGTGCTCAGCACGCCCGTGACCTCGACCCACTTGCCCACCTGGTCGGCGGGCCAGGCCGGCAGCTCGATGAGGTAGACGACGTCCGCGTCGCTGACGACGGCGGCGGCCAGCTTGGCGTCGCGGGCGCGGCCGCGCAGCGTCACGCGCGGGGCCTCCGAAGCGGGCGCCGCCGTCGGCGCGGTGGCGGGCGCGGGCGCGCTCGGCGGGGCGCTCGGCGGGACGGCGGGCGGCGTCGCCAGGACGATGAGCCAGGGCAGCAGGTGCATGGTGCCTCCGCGCCGGGGAGCGTCCCGGCCAGGCCCCAGGATGCCACGCCGGCCGTCACCGATCACGCGCGCTCTCCACCGATATTTCGGTACCGATTTTTCGGTATCGTGGCGCGCACCGGCCCACCGACCCGCGTGGCCACGGCGGTCCGCGGCCCCTTCCCCTTTGGAACGGGGGTTGCTATCAGGGGGCGGCACCGATGCGTCGGCGGGCGCCACCCGCCATGATGGACGAGGAGAGACGAGCACGATGAGCACCCTCAAGGGCAGCAAGACCCACGAGAACCTCAAGGAGGCCTTCGCGGGCGAGTCCCAGGCCAACCGCCGCTACCTGTGGATGGCCAAGGTGGCCGACGTCGAGGGCTACCCGGAGATCGCCGGCAACTTCCGCGACACCGCCGAGGGCGAGACGGGCCATGCCCATGGCCACCTCGACTACCTGCGCAAGGTGGGCGATCCGGCCACCGGCCTGCCCATCGGCGCCACCGACGACAACCTCCGCGCCTCGGTCGCCGGCGAGACCCACGAGTACACCGACATGTACCCGGGCTTCGCGCGCACCGCCCGCGAGGAGGGCTTCGAGGAGATCGCTGACTGGTTCGAGACGCTGGCCAAGGCCGAGAAGAGCCACGCTGGCCGCTTCCAGGCCCTCCTCGACGAGCACTTCTAGTCGAGCTGGCCGCGCCCGGCCCTCCCGGGGGCCGGGCGGCCCCATCCTGTCTCTGGAGCATCGATGAGCGAGACCGGCCACATTTCGTACCAGCCCACCGACGGCCTGAGCTACGACCCGACGGAGGAAAAGTACTGGGATTCCGGTGCGTTGCAGAAGGAGATCACGCGCGCGTTCGAGATCTGCCACGGCTGCCGCATGTGCTTCAAGTACTGCGACTCGTTCCCGCTCCTGTTCAAGTTCGTCGATGAGGCGTCGGGCGACGTGCGCAAGCTCAGCGCCGACCAGGTCGACGAGGTGGTGGACGCCTGCTTCCAGTGCAAGCTCTGCGAAGTCCAGTGCCCCTACACCCCCAACGACAACCACGAGTTCCTGCTCGACTTCCCCAAGCTGATGCACCGCTACACCGCCCAGCGGGCGCAGCGCGTCGGCCTGAAGCTCGGGGAGAAGATGCTGGCCGATCCCGACCGCAGCGCCCGGCTGGCCCGCGCGAGCCTGGGGATGGCCAACGTCATGAACCGCGTCGGCCTGCACCGCTGGTTCATGGAGAAGATGCTCGGCATCCACCGCGACAAGCTGCTGCCCGACTTCGCCTCGACGACGTTCGAGAAGTGGGCCGCCCGCGAGGGCCGCATCGCGCGGGAGGCGGGGCACGAGGCCATCCTGTTCCAGACCTGCTACGTCCAGAACAACGAGCCCCAGATCGGCCGCGACACCGTCGAGGTGATGGAGAAGAACGGCGTCGATCTCAAGTGCGTGGCCGGGCTGCAGTGCTGCGGCATGCCGCGCTGGGAGAAGGGCGACCTCGAGGCCCTGCGCAAGCAGGCGAAGCACAACCTCGACGTGCTCATGCCCCATGTGGACGCCGGCTCGAAGGTGCTGGTCGTCAACCCGACGTGCTCGATGATGATGCGGCGCGAGTACCCCGAGCTGCTCGACGGCGCCGACCGGGAGCGCGCCCTGCGCCTGTCGGCCGCCGTGGCCGACACCAGCGAGTTCCTGTGGTCGCTGCGCCAGGAGGAGCGGTTCAACACCGACTTCCAGAGCAGCCCCGGCGACAAGGTGTCCTACCACGCGCCCTGCCACCTGCGCGCCCAGCGCGTGGGCTTCAAGGGTCGGGATTTGTTGAGGAAGATCCCCGGCGTCAAGCCGGCCACCGTGATGGAGTGCTGCGGCCACGATGGCACCTATGCCATGACGGTCGACGGCTTCGAGCCCTCGGCCCGCATCGGCAAGAAGGCCTTCGACGAGATGAAGGAGCAGCAGGCCGAGATCTGGGCCACCGACTGCCCCCTCGCCGCCCTCCAGTTCCAGCAGCACGCGGGCGTCAAGCCCATGCACCCCATGAGCATCCTGGCGCGGGCCTACCGGCCCGACGGCTTCCCGAAGCCCCTCGCCCCGAAGGAGCAGAGCTGATGCGTCCCGTCCAGCGCAGCGAGATCCTCGACTACGTGACCTACACCGACGGCCGCGAGGCCCTGCGGGCCGCCGTCCTGGCCGCCAAGCGGCCGCGGCGCCTGCACGTGGGCCGCTACCTGACGTTCCTGTTCGAGAACCGCGACACCGTGCGCTACCAGGTGCAGGAGATGATGCGGGTCGAGCACCTCGTCCGGGAGGCCGACATCCAGCACGAGCTCGACACCTACAACGAGCTGCTGGGCGGCCCCGGCGAGCTCGGCTGCACGCTGCTCATCGAGATCGATGACGCCAGCGGCCGCGGCGAGAAGCTGGTGGCCTGGCAGGGCCTCAACGGGCACCTCTACCTGGAGCTGGCCGATGGCACCCGCGTCCGCCCCACCTGGGACGAGCGGCAGGTGGGCGACGACCGCCTCAGCTCCGTGCAGTACCTGAAGTTCGATGTGGGCGGCGCCACCCCCGTGGCCATCGGCTGCGACTTCCCGGCCGAGGACGTCCGCGGCCGCAGCGCCCTCACCGACGAGCAGCGCGCGGCGCTCGCCGCGGACCTCGCCGACGCCTGACAGGATCTGTTGGCGGGTGTGATGGCACCCACCGGACAGCGCTGGAGACCCCGGCGGGACGGGGCTATGCTCGCCTGGCGGCCCGGGAGCCGCCAGGGAGGGAGCCATGTCTCGGCATGTGTGGGGGGTGTGGGCGCTCGTGCTCTTCGCGGCGGGCGCCGCGTCGGCGGACGGGCGGCGGGCGCAGAAGAAGCTGGCCTTCACCCAGGAGGCGGGGGGCAAGACGCTCCTGCAGGCGTGGAAGCGGGCGGCCCAGAAGCCCCCCACCCTCGTCCGGCTCGCCGACGCCGCGAAGTGCCCGGGGGGCAAGGGCGTGTGCGTCGAGGTCTGCACCGACGCCGGCGCGAAGTGCCGCTTCGAGGCGCGCCGTCCGGCGGCGCTCGGGGCGGCGGCGAAGGACGCCGGCTACGTCTGCAACGCCCAGCGCTGCGTCGCGGCCGTCGTCGGCCCGGGGGGCCTGACGCTCCTCGATGCGCCGGGGGGCGGGCGCTTCAGCCGCCTCGTCCAGAAGGTGGGCGTCGAGGCGTCGGGGGTCGTGGGCGTCATCCCGCCCTTCGTGTGGAAGTGGCTCACGGGCAGCCCGTTCTGCTGCGAAGACTGCTGGGGCAAGCACCGGTCCTGGGGCCTGCCCTGCGGGGCTGATTACGCTTGCTGCGCTGGCACTTGCGGCATGCAGCCCGGCTGCGGCGGGGGCGGCGGCGGTGGCGGGGGCGCGGCCGGCGGCTCGGGTGGGACGGGCGGCGGCGGCGGCAACGGCGGTGAGACCTGCGGCGCCGCCCGCGAGGTGCAGGGGGTGACCGTCACCATGCAGACCGGCCAGCAGTGCTACTTCGATGGCACCGTCCAGCCCACGATGGTCGGCGGGAAGTGCGTCGACGTGGCCGGCGAGGGCGTCTACTACGGCTGCTCGGGCGAGGTGATCATCGAGGTCGAGGAGCCCGTCGAGGTCGAGACCCCGGACCCCTGATCGGGGACCCCCCGAAAATCTGGTGGTGCCCGCGTCGCCGAGGCGCCGGGAGGATGACCGCCGGCCGGTCCTCCCTCCCCGGCCTCGGAGGTCTCATGCGCTCGACCCTGCGCACCGCGCTCCTCGCCCTCGCCCTGGCCCCCACCGGCGCGAGCGCCCTCAGCCTGCAGGACTGCGTCCCCAGCCAGGCGTCCCCCGGCGCCATGCTGCCCATCGGCGCGCCCGGCGACGACGGCTACCTGTACCGGAGCGTGCTCTACCAGTTCCTCCAGACCACCCAGCTCGCCGACGTCAGCTACCCGGCGACGTGGTGGCCGGCCGTCACGGCGTTCTCCCAGAACACCGCCCTGCTGCAGATGCCGCCGATCGCCTACGGCGTCTACACCTACGTCTTCGGCAGCGGCACGCTGAACGCCGCCCAGCAGCCCGTGCCGGGCAACGGCTACGAGGGCATCTGCAAGGCCGACTGGAGCCAGGCAGCGCCGACCCTGACCGCCACCGACCGCCTGCAGATCGAGCAGCTCCTGCTCATGACCGTCCAGTACGGCATCGTGCCCGACCTCACCTACCGCTGCCTCTTCGAGCCCGCCATCTTCGAGCTCTCGTACATCGAGGACGTCGCCCGCTGCGAGGCCCGCGTGCCGGCGTTCCACGACCACTCGACGCTGACGTGGCTCATGCAGTGGGACTACCCCGGCAACATCTTCCGGCTCGCGCCGGACGTGACGCTGCGCCGCTTCGCCACCCACCTGGCCTTGCAGCTCATCCAGCTCGACTGGGCCGTCTGGCAGGGCGGGCCGGCGTCAGCGCCCATGACGGTGCCCTACCCGCCCCAGGGCACGCCCCCGGCCAACGGGGAGGTCTTCCCCCACCCGGGCCCCCTGAACGCCAACCACTACCCGTCCGGGGTGGGCAACCTCGCGGGGGACGACCTGGCGGACCGGCTGGTGCTGCTCGCCCGCATCTACGCGTGGGCCGACGAGGCCCAGCCAGCCTGGCTGACGCCCGGCCTGAAGGCGGCGTTCCAGGAGGGCCTCGCGCGCAACGGCGAGCGCCTGGCCCGCATGAACGTGCTGGGCATGCACACAAACCGGGCCTTCCAGGCCGTCCACGCCCTGGCCGCCATCAAGGCGGCGCTGGTGGGAACGTCCTGGCAGAACGCCGCGGTCGGGTGGCACAACCGGACGCTGGAGCGCTTCCTCGACGTCTTCCGGGAGGCCGGCTACTACGGCGACGATGATGGCCTCTACGACGCGGCCTACAACCGCTACGGCCTGCTGCACACCGTCCGGGCGCTGGTGCAGGACCCCGGCACGATCCTCGCCAACGTCGTCCGCCTGACCGATCAGGCCCGCAAGCTGGGCAACCTGGAGGCGCACCTGACGTTCACCGACCGGACGGGCATCCACACCTCGCCCTCCGGCATGAGCGTGCGGACGGGCGCCGGGGTGGCGGGCCGCAGCCGCCGCGTCGTCGCGAGCGCCGACTTCGGCGTCAACCAGCTCGCCGCCCACGCCTTCGGGGTGCCCTACGCCTACGCCCGCGCCCGCGACCTGTCCCACGTCGGGCCCTACGACGCGGGCGGCTTCGCCGGCGCGGTGGACGCGCGCACGAACAACCCGGCCTACGAGGCCGACCTGGCCTGCTACGTCCACCCGAACTTCGACGCCTTCCCCTGGCTGCCCCAGCTCACCCCGCCGCCGCTGCCCCAGCAGACGGAGGACGGCCTGAGCGGCTGGTACCGCCAGTACGGCACCCCGGTGCACGCGGTGGAGCAGCTCGCCCCGGGCTCCCTGCAGGCCTACGCCGACGCCCTCGACCAGGACCCGGGCGCGCCCCTGCTGCCCTTCGAGGAGGCGGGGCCGCATCTCGCTGATTTCGATGGGGAATTCGTCTTCGCCAAGTTCGGCGGGGCGGGCGTGTACTTCGAAGGCGCGCCGGGCGGGCCGAGCTTCGATGCCTACCAGCCGGCCAGCGCGCGCGACTACGCGGCGGTGGTGCACCTGGGCCCCGTCTCGCCGGGCCACAACGTCCCCCCCTGCGGCGAGAGCAACCCTCATGGCTACGGCGGCGGGCAGCTCGCGACGCTCTGGGCGCCCGGCGGCGGCCTGTTCTCGATGACGCGCCGCAAGGGCTACAACAACGACTGCGAGTCCTGGCAGCACGGCGAGTGGACGGCCATCGCCCTGCACCACGTGGCGCTGCTCGACACCGCCGAGCGCGTCGCCACCAGCGCCCGCATCCCCCTGCCCGCCACCTTCACCGCGTTCACGGCGGGCGCCCTGCCGTCCGGCGCCGACCGCGACTTCCTGGACGACGGCGCCGCCGGCATCGCGGGCCTCGCGACGCTGCCGGCGGATCAGGCCGACCACGCCTTCCTGGAGGCCGCCGGGCCGTTCTCGAGCCAGCGCTACCCCACCGACGGCAGCCTCGTGGAGACCGCGGCCACCCCCATCGACTACCGGCGGCGCTTCGTCCTCGGCGAGGGCGGCGTGACGGTGCGCACCGAGCTGCTGACCCAGACGGTCATCATGCCCACGGAGCGCCAGGGCCAGCCGGTGAAGCAGAAGGAGTACCCGCAGCCCATGCCGAAGGTCTTCCAGGCCTGGGAGATCTTGCCCCTCGGGACGGCGGAGGGGCCGACGGCGACCGGGCACGTCGCCACCGACATCACCCTCATCACCGCCCAGGGCGCCGAGGTGGGCGTGCCGGGCCCCTCGCCGTCCTCGGAGGCCGTGGCCTACGCCGACATCAAGTACGTCGTCGTCACGCGCGAGGCCGGGACGCTGACCATCGAGTTCGCGAGCCCCCAGACCATCGCCTTCTCGGAGGACTACACCGCCTTCGGGGGCGACACCCCGTCGCGCAACCTGATGGTCGACCTGACCCCGAGCCGCCTCTCCAGCGCCAACGTCCTGGCGGCGGCGCCCCAGGCCGAGGTGCTGCAGCCCGTCGTGGTGGAGTACACCCTGCGCGCCTCGCTGTAGCCCCCGGCGCCCCGCTGTACGGCTCTGCGGGCCTCCGCTACCGTGGAGCGAGACCGCCCACGGAGCCGCCATGCGCGCCCTCGCCCTGCTCGCCCTCCTCAGCTCGCCGGCCTGGGCCGACCAGCTCCGCCTGACCGGCCTCCTGCGCGACTTCACCGACGCCCACCCCGACTTCGAGGCCGAGCTCGGCTCGGATCGGGGCATCGTCGAGGACCGCCTCGGCGCCGATGGCAAGCCCGTCTACGCGCCGGCTGACCGCAGCGACACCACCCATGGCCGGGCCGCCTTCGACCAGTGGTACCGCGACGTGCCGCAGGTCAACCAGCGCGCCCCCATCGTGCTCACCCTCGTCAATTCTCCCGCAGATCCGCACATCTACACGTTCCGCGACCTGGACTTCTTCCCCATCGACGGCCAGCTCCTGGGCGACCAGGGGCGCGACCACAACTTCCACTTCACCGTCGAGCTGCACACCACCTTCGTCTACGAGGGCGGCGAGGTGCTGACGTTCGAGGGGGATGACGACCTCTGGGTGTTCGTGAACGGGCGGCGCGTCATCGACCTGGGCGGCGTGCACGGCGTCGAGACGGAGACGGCCGACTTCGACGCCCTCGCCGGCGCCATCGGGCTGCAGCGCGGCCAGACCTACCCGCTCGATCTCTTCTTCGCGGAGCGGCACACCAGCGAGTCCCACTTCACCCTCTCGACGACGGTGCGCTTCGAGGACGCGGGCGACCCGAACGACCCCGGCGGGGGCGGCGCCGGGGGCGGGGGGGCTGGCGGGGCCGGCGGGGCCGGCGCCGGGGGCGGCGCGGGCGAGCCCGGTGGCGGCCCCCGCGAGGATCCCTGCCTGGGGGATCCCACCTGCGTCATCCCATGCAGCGATGGCGAGTGCCCCTACGAGCGCGTCTGCCGCGACGAGCGCTGCGTGGATCCCTGCGAGGGGGTGGCCTGCGGCGCCGGCGAGACCTGCCAGCGCGGCGCCTGCGTGGCGGGGCCTGCGGGGCGGACGCCGGCTCTGCGCCGCCTCGGCCGCGGCGGACGCCGGGTCGGGCGCCGACGGCGACGGCGGCGGCTGTACGCAGGCCCCCGCCCCCCCGGCCGGCCTGGCCGCCCTCGCGCTCCTCCTCGCCCTGCGGCGTCGGCGGCGCCCCGCTTGACACCGCCGCGGGGGCCGTCTACTCCCTCACCCCACCCTGCGTGGAGATCCCCTGCATGCCTCAGAGCCTCGACGTGCTGCTCTTCGCCGCCGTCTCCGTCGCCGGCCTCCACACCCTGATCGGCATCGACCACACGCTGCCCTTCGTCGCCCTCGGCCGCGCCCGGGGCTGGTCGCTGCGCCGCATCCTGGCCGTCACCGCCCTGTGCGGCCTGGGCCATGTGCTCTCTTCGGTGGTCCTGGGCGTGGTGGGCATCGGCCTGGGCACCGCCCTGGAGCAGCTCTCCTGGATCGAATCGAGCCGCGGCGAGCTGGCCGCCTGGCTGCTCATCGCCTTCGGCCTGGCCTACGCCGGCGGGGCCCTCCTGCGCCGCGCCGGCCGCCAGCCCGGCCGGCACGAGCTGCACAGCCACGGCGACGCCCTGGTGCACGCCCACCCCCACGCGCCAGGCCATGGCCACGCCCGCAGCGCGGCCTCCGTCACCGTCTGGAGCCTCTTCATCATCTTCGTGCTGGGTCCCTGCGAGCCGCTCATCCCGCTGCTGATGGCCCCGGCCGTGGAGCATGGGGCCGGCGCCGTCGTGCTCGTGGCGTCGGTCTTCGGCGCCGTCACCATCGGCACCATGCTCGTGGTCGTGACGCTGCTGCACCACGGCCTCAAGCTCGCCGCCCTCCAGGGCCTCGAGCGGCACGCCCACGTCCTCGCCGGCCTGGCCATCGCGGCCTCGGGCGTCGCCATCCAGAGCCTCGGGATCTAGGTGCGCGTCCTCGTCGTCGGCGGCGCGGGCTACTACGGCCGGCGGGTGCTCGCCGCCCTCGCCCAGGTGCCCGGCGTCGAGGCCCACGCGGCCGGGCGGCGCGGCCCCGTCATCGTGGATCTGGCTGATTCTACGACGTTTTCTGCGTTCTCCGGCTTCGACGCCGTGGTCGGCTGCCACGACAGCGTTGGGGTGGCCAGCGACGCCGCGGTGGCCTGGTGCGTGGCGCAGGGCCTCGTCTGGCTCGACATGGGCGCCGACGCCCAGAGCGTGGAGCGGCTGCTGGCCCTTGAGCCGGCGGGGCCGGGCCTCGCGCTCGTCGGCGTGGGCCTCTTCCCGGGCCTGAGCACGGCGCTGGCCGTCGAGGCCGCCAGCGCGACCGGGCGCCCCGACCGCGTCGAGATCGGCGTGCGCCTCGCCGCGCTCTCGGGGGCGGGCCGGGGCCTCTGCGATCTGATGGTGGCGCTGCTGGCCCGGCCGTCGGTCTGGACGCTGGGGGGCCGGCGCCTCACGGGGCCGGCGCTCGGCCCGGGCCGCTACGTCGACTTCCTGGGCGCCGGGCCCGCCTGGGCGCGCCGGGTGGGGCTGGCGGACGCCCCCCTGCTGCCCGCCGCCACCGGGGCCGGCGACGCCGCCATCCGGCTGGCGCTGCGGCCGCGCTGGCTGGGCCCCCTGCTCGTGCTGGCGGCGGGCATGGTGCGGCTCGCCGGCCCGCTGCGGCCGGCCCTGCTCCGCGTCATCGGCTGGCAGCTGCGCCTGGTCCGCGGCTGGCTGCTGAAGCGCCGCCCCGCGACGGTCGAGATCACCGCCGTCGCCGAGCCCGGCGGCGCCACCGCGCGCCTCGCCTGCCCGGACGGCCAGCGCGCCACCGCGGCCGCCGTGGCGGCCACCATCGCGTTGCTGCAGGCCGAGAAGCGCCGCCCCGCCGGGCTGCACCCCCTCACGGACGTACTGCCCCCCGACGCGCTGCTGCGCGCGACCCAGGCCCTCGACGCCAGCGTCGTCGTGGAGCTGCCGTCAGTCGGCGGGCGCTGAGGCCGCCCACGTCACGGGCGCCGGCAGGCCCTCGCGGAACACCACCATCTCGCCAGGCGCCATGCGGTGCCAGACCTCCTGCCGGGTGAGCGGCTGGGTGGCCACGATGGTCACGATGTCGTTGGGCGTCGTCTCCTGCTTGAAGTCGACGCTGACCTCGGTGTCGAGCAGCCGCGCCACGCCGAACGGGGCGCGCCGCGTGATCCAGCAGAGCTTCGTGGTGCAGTACGCGAACAGGTGGGTCGCGTCGCTCAGCAGCATGTTGAAGGTGCCGTGGCCCCGCAGCTCCTCGGCCAGGCCATAGACGAAGCGGTGCAGGCTCGCGGGCCGCCGCGGCGGCTTCGGGAAGCGCGTGCGGATGGCGTCGAGCAGCCAGCAGAAGGCGTGCTCCGAGTCGGTGGTGCCCACCGGCTGGTAGAAGCCGAGGGGCCGGTCCTTCACGCCGGGGAGCTTGCCGTTGTGGGCGAAGCACCAGTGGCGGCCCCAGAGCTCCCGCACGAACGGGTGGGTGTTGGCCAGGCAGACGCGGCCGTGGGTGGCCTGGCGCACATGGCTGACCACCACGCAGCTCTTGATGGGGTAGTCGCGCACGAAGGCCGCGAAGGCCGACTCCGCGCTGGGGGCCGCCTCGTGGAAGGCCCGGCAGGCCCGCCCATCATAGAAGGCGATGCCCCAGCCGTCGGTGTGCGGACCCGTCTTGCCGCCCCGGACGCTCAGGCCCGTGAAGCTGAAGCAGATGTCCGTCGGAGTGTTGGCGCTCATGCCGAGGAGCTCGCACATGGCCCCAGTGTACTCCGGGCGGCCGCGCGGCCCAAGGCCCTTGGCGGGCCGGTCGCGCTGGCGTGGATCCGCCGGTTTCTGCAGTGCTTTCAGCTACCTGGGCGGCCCGTCGCCCCGCAGCAGCGCCAGCAGCAGGGCCGCCGTCTCGCGGTCCGCGAGGAGCGCCCGGCAGCGCGCGCGCAGCTCGGCCTCGTCCTCGATCTCTTCGCCCGTGACCCGGCCGACGTGGCGCGCGACCCGCAGCAGATCGGCCAGGGGCAGCGACTCGGTGGCGTCGACGCGCACATGCCGCGACGTCCACGCGGCCGCGGGCGGGGCCTCGGGCGTCCGCTCCGGCAGCCGCGCGCCCCAGCGGCCCGCGACCCGCGGCCGCACCCGCAGGGGCCGCCCCTCCCGGGTGGTCGAGGCGTCGACGGGCATCCAGCGCGGCCCCTGGGCCGTCCCCAGCAGCGCCATCGCCCACAGATGATCCGGCTCGTCCACCTGCCCCCGGTCGAAGATCCACCCCGTCGCCACCGCCGCCGGCACGCCCGCGCGGCGCAGCAGCTCCACGGCCAGCACGTTGAGCTCGTAGCAGACGCCGGCGCCCAGGTGCCGGGCGTCCCGGCCGGCGTGCAGCGCCGCGAGCTGGGCGTTCTGCCGCCCGCGGCTCAGGCGCCGGAGCCAGCCGGCCAGGCGCGGATCCTCGAAGCGCGCCGGGTCATAGCGGTAGCTGGCGCGGATGAAGTCGCGGATGGCGATGGCCCGCTCCAGGGGCGCGATGCCGCTGACGCGATCCACCAGCGCGTGGCACTCGGCGGGCAGCTCGTTGTCGGGGGCCGTCGGGCGCAGGAGCGTGGCCGGGGCGTCGACGACGTAGGCCGGGCCGAACTCCGGGGCCTGGCCGAGGGCGATCTCGCAGCGCACGTCGGCGTCGCGCGAGGCGCTGAGGAGCGGCAGGCCGCCCGGGGTGCGGATGACGAGCGCCGCGGGCTGCGCGTCGGCGGAGAGCAGGCGGCCGTGGAGCGGCACCGGCAGGACGGACTCGCCCGCGGGCAGCCGGCCCGCCAGGCTCACCCGGTGGCGCGACTCCCCCGCCGCGGCCGACCAGGCCGGATCGATGGCCTCGGCCGTCCAGTGCTGCGTGCGCGGATCGAAGCGGTCGGCGATGAGCGCCGGGGCGTAGAGCCAGGGCGACGGGAGCTGGCGCGGGGCCGTAGCGAACCCATACGCCGCCGGGCGACCCCGGTCCTCCAGCCAGGCCCGCCCGTCGTCGAGCTGCGGGCCCACGTCGCCGCGGGGGCGGAAGAAGCGGTCGTGGCTGGCCTGGAAGGGCCGGCTCGCGTCGCCCCCCGTGGCGGGGCTGCGGCGCGAAAGGCCGCCGGGCGCGACGGGCGTGGGGGCTGGCGGCGGCGTGGGCTGCGCGGGCGCCTCCGGCGGCGGCGCCTCGCTCCGGCTCTGGCGGCGCCTCCTCCCCGCCCAGCCACTTGCGGAACCGCGCCAGCAGCCAGGGGCCGAGACGGCCTCCTCGGCGGCCGCCGGGGTCGCTGGCTCTGGCGGGGCGGCGGCGGGGCCGCGGGGGCGTGGGCGCGGGGTCGGGGCGCTGCCGCCGCGGGGCCGGGCGCGGGCGCTGGGCGCGGCGCGTCGAGCAGCAGCCGCATGGCCGGCAGGCGCACGCAGGCCAGCAGATCGGCCACCAGGGCCACCTGCTCCGGCGTGGCCTTGCCGCTGACGAGGCGGTCCCGGCAGAGGGCGTCTGCGACGGTCGCCAGGTCCGGATCGCCGCGCACGACCAGCGTGTCGGCCACGACGGCGGCCTCGACCGGCCAGCGGACGGCCTCCCCGAGCAGCCGCCCCTGGCGCTCGATGCGGTCGGCCAGGTGCGCCGTCGGCACGCGCCCGAAGTCGGCCCTCCAGCGGGCCGGCCAGCGGCGCAGCGCGTCGCCGAGGCCCCAGAGGGCGGCCACGCTCGCGCCCAGCTCGCCGGCCAGCGGCGCGATGCCGGTGGCGGTCGGCGCCCCCCGATCCTCGAACAACGCCCCCGCCCGGGGCACGCCGGCCTGGGCCAGGACCGCCTGCAGGGCGTCGGGATCGCTGTCCCCCGCGTGCACCGCCAGCAGATCCACGCCCTCGGCGCGCGCGGCGTGGACCAGGCTCATCGGCGCCGGCCACACCAGCCGCGGATCCGACGTCCAGCAGAGCGCCAGGCGCCCGCCGGCGTCGGCCACCACCACACCGCGGGCCGGCGCGGCCTCGCCCGCTCGCACCCAGGCGCGGGGGATGACGTCCGCCAGCTCGGGCTCGGGGCCGAGCAGCGCGTCGCCCTGGGCCATGAACGCCGTCGCCAGCTCGTCGAGCACGTCGGCGTAGTGGCGTGGCGCCGGGCCGGGGGGGATGCGCAGGGCCGCCACCAGCCGCGGCAGCGTCCGCCCCGCGCTGAAGCCGCCCCGCCGGCGCCCCAGCTCCCCCGGGGGCAGGTCGCGGATGAGCGTGCGGGCCGGGTGGCGGCTGTCGTCGTCGGCCAGGAACCAGGGCCCGTCGCCCAGGCCGTCCCGCGCCGCCTCGGCCGTCAGCCGGCGCGCCTCGATCTGATCCTCCAGCCAGCGCAGCACCACCTCGTCCAGGGCGCCGCCCGGCGGCACGCGGCCGAGGACGTCGGCCAGGCGGGCGTCGTCGGCGCCCCGGCAGCCCAGCCGGCGCCACACCGCCTCGGGCACGTCGGCCCGCAGCGCCACGGCCGGGTAGAGGCCGCCCGCGTCGGCCCCCAGCAGCGCCTGCACCGCGGGCGTGGGCCAGTAGAGGCGCGACGGTGAGCGCAGCCCGCCCTGGGCGTCGGGCAGCCACGTCCGATCCCGCAGGCTGAGCGCCTCGATCAGCCGGGGGGCCTCGACGGCCCGGTCCAGCACGTAGCGCGCGCAGGCGAGCCGCTGCTCGCGGCCCTCCCCGGGGGGGTGGTCCAGCAGGGCCGTGAGGGCGGCGTCGTCCAGGTCGGCGTCGGCCCCGGCGCCGCGGATCAGCGCCCGCGTGGCCGCGTCGTAGCGCGGGTGCAGGATGGGGGGCGGCGCCGGCAGGAAGCCCGCCAGCGTGGTGGCCAGGTCGTCCCGGGCCGGCACCAGCACGGCCTTCGGGCGGTGGAAGGCCCCGTCGAGGGCCTGCACCCGGATGCGCCGGCCCAGCTTGAACCGCTGCGCCTGCTCGGCGGCGTGGGCCGGGCGGTCCGCCTCGACCCGCAGCGTCCGGGCCAGGAACGCCAGCAGCGTGGCCTGCCGCTCCCCGTCCCCGTCCGCCATCTGCAGGCCCTCCAGCACATGGTCCACCAGGGTGTGCAGCCGCGTTTTCTCCAAAGAATACAGGTCCTTGAAGAGGGCGCGCAGCGCCTCGGGCAGCTCGGCGGTCGGGTTCCACGAGAGGTCCAGATCGGGCAGGCCAGGCTCGAAGAGCAGCGCGTTGGCGGGGCGCAGCAGCCCGTCGGGGGTGGGCAGCACGCAGGCGCGCCCCAGGGCCGCGCGGGCCGCCTCGTCGGCGCCGATGACCTCGGCCCGGGCGAGCACGGCGCGGTACAAGGCGTGCCGGGCCTCGGGATCCGCGAAGGTGGGGTGCGTCTCCGCGGGCACCGGGGACGTCGCGTGCTCGGCCAGGGCCTCCAGCCAGCTGCGCACCGGCAGGCGCGGCGCGAGGGCCGGCGCGACGCCCCGGGCCACGGCGGCCCACGTCGGGTCGGCCAGCCGCACCACCAGCGGGGTGCGCGCCACGGTGGCCAGCTCGTCGAACGTCGCCTCGAAGCGGGCGCCACGGCACAGGCAGCCCTGGGCGTCCACGGTCAGCGGCAGGCGCGCTGGATCGAGGCCGGGCTCCTCCATGGCGACGACGAGCAGGCGCCCCACCTGGCCGGGCGTCTGCAGCCACGGCGGCTGCTCGGCCAGGGGCTCCCCGGGCCGGGCCTCCTCGGCCAGCTTCTCCAGCAGCAGCGACACCGGCGAGCGGAACCGCAGCACGCTGGCCAGGGCGTCGGCGTCGGCCTCCGCCCGGTGCTCGAGCAGCCCCGCCGGCGGCACCTCCACCACGCCCAGGAGCGCGGATCCTCGCAGCGCGGACGGCCGCACGAGGGCGGACGCCCGGGCGTGGCCGCCATCCTGGTGGGGCCACACCGCCAGGTCGGCGAGGGCGGAATCCCAGGCGTCGACGAGGTGCACCAGCGTGTCGCGGACGGTGTCGAGCGCCACCGGGCGGGCGTCGGCCGTGACCACCAGCGCCAGATCCGCCGGCCCCGCCGGCCGCAGCCGCAGCGCCTCCAGCAGCGGGGCCAGCGCGGCCTCCGCCGAGGGCTCCAGGCGCCGCCGCCCGGTGTGCTCCAGCGCGGCGGCCAGGGCGGCCGGGACGCGGTGCGCCCCGCCCCGATCCGGGGCGTCCCAGTGCCCGAGGGGGGCACGCTCGCCATCCGTCGTCGGGTACAGCGGCAGCGTCGTCAGCGGCGCGAGGCGCGACGGCGGCAGGCTCTGCCCGGCGGCGGCGAGGGCCTCGAAGAGCGCGTCGATGGGCACCTCGGCCACGTCGTCGGCCTCGGCGCTCGCCAGATCCTGCACCATGCGGCCCAGATCCGGCGTCCGCAGCGCCTCCTCCAGGCCCAGGGCCGTGGCGGCGCGGATGGCCTCGGCGCCCGCGAGGGGCCAGGCCGCCAGCGCCCGGTACACGGCCGCCACGCGCGGATCGGCGGCCGGCGGTCGCAGGGCCGCGAGGGGCCGCAGCGCCCCGTCGCGGGCGGGCCAGATGGGGGCCTCGGCCAGCGCCTGCCGGGTCGGGCCGCTGATGCGCTCCGCGCGCTCCGCCACGAACGCGAGGGCCGCGCCGACGTCGCCGATGGCCTGGCCCGCCAGCTCGGGGGGCGGGCGCCCGGCCAGGTGCCGCGCCAGGTGGTCGGCCGTGAGCGCCACGATGGGCAGGCGCCCCACATGCGGCGCGCCCCGCGCCAGATCGCGGCGCAGCCAGGCCACCCCGGGCAGCAGGCCCCGCAGGCCATCTTCGGCGGGCACGAGGGCGCGGTCCGGCCCGAGGAGCGGGCGACGCTCGCCGGTGTCCGTGGGGAACACGGCGGCCGCCGCCAGCCGGTCGAGCTGGCGGCCCGACAGCTCGCCCTGGGTCTCGGCCAGGACGGCGTGCAGGGCGTCGAGCGCCGCGTCGTCGATGGGCAGGCCGTCGGCCGCGTAGAGCGCCAGCACCGCCGGCAGGTCGAGGACGGTCACCCCGAGGCGGCGCAGCAGATCCGCCTGGCTGGCCTGGATGCCGGCGTCGACGAGGGGCGGCCGCACCTCCAGGCCCCGCAGCCAGCCGCCGAGGGGGCCGGGCGCCGGCAGGAAGACGGCCTGGGGCCCCCGCACCGACCGCAGCCGCCCCCGCTCGTCGGGCACCAGCGGGGCGTCCTTGACCTGCTCGAGCTGGGCCGCGGGCCGCCCCGCCAGCCACCGCAGCACCCGACCAGCGCCGGCGCGGCTGACGATGGCCGCGGCGTCGGCCGCCAGATCGGCCAGCACGTCCTCGGCCGTGAGGCTGCCGACGCGCAGGCGCGCCCACAGGGGCCCCAGGTGCAGATCGGCGTCCAGTTCCGGGGCCAGCAGGGCCCGCCCCGGCGCGGCCAGCGCCCGCAACTCGGCGTCCGCCCTCAGGATTTCGGACGGCGCATGCAGCACGCCCGCGGCGTCGGGCAGCACCGCCAGCCCCCGCAGGGCGTCCACGGGCCAGCGCTCCCGGGCCAGGAACCGCAGGATGACGGGCATCGCGCCGGGCAGCCAGGCGGCCCCCTGGGCGGCGGTGAGGAGTGCGTCGAGGTCGGCGGGCGCCAGCGCCACCGCCCCCAGGTCCCGCGCCACCTCGGCCAGGCCCCCGGGCAGCGGCGCCACGGGGCGTCGCCCGGGCGCGGGCGCCAGCACGGCGGCGAGCGCGGCGTCGGGGACGAGCAGGGCGCCCGTCGGCGTGACCGGCTGGCCCTGGGCGTCCTGCAGCCACGGCACCTGGCGGACGGCCTCGCGAAACCCGGTCGCGACGTGCTCGAACGGCGCGGTGACGGCCTGCCGCGGCGCGACGGCCATCAGCGGGCGGGCGTCCAGGCCGGCCGCGACGCGGCGCTGGACGAGGCCGCCCAGCAGCGCCCCGGCCCGCGCCAGCGCGGCGTGGTTGGGGGCGTCGTCGCCGTCGATGCGCTCCCGATCCACGGGCACGGCGAAGCGGGCGTGGATCAAGAAGTCGTGGCCGCTCGGCTGCCGCGTCGGCAGGAACGCGAAGACGGAGGGCTCCCCGGCGGGCCAGCGCGCGGGCTGGCCTGCCGCGTCCAGGGCCACGGCCACCAGCACCTCGTCCGCCGGGGCCCGGGGGCGCTCGGCGTGGTGGGCGGCCACCAGGAACCCCCGCCGCACCACCGGCCCGCCCTGGTCGTCGACGAGCTCCACGCGGTCGTCGCCGGTGCCCGGGCGCCGGGTCAGGCGGCGACGACCCGCGGCGTCCTCGATCTCGATGGTCTGCACGCTGCGCAGGGTGAGCAGGACGTGGGCCGGCAGCGCCCGGGCGCGGCGGGCGAGCGCCGCCACCCCCCGCGCCTCGTCGGCCGGATCGCGCAGCGGCAGGACGAGCGTCGTGCCCACGCCGCCGGGGCGGCGCTCCAGGGGCCGGGGCAGCGACACGTCGGCGATCTCGAAGGCGAAGACGTCGGAGTAGACGCGGGGCCGCTCGCAGACGGCGTAGACGGACTTGAACCCCACGCCGAACAGGCCGATGTGGCCGGCCACCTTCGTGGTCTGGCCGATGGAGAGGACCCCCACCACGTCGCGCACGTCGAAGGGGGCCCCGTCGTGCCGGATCTCGACGGCGTCATCGGTGAACGTGACCCGCCAGGACCGGGCCCCGGCGTCGTCGGCGTTCTGCAGCAGCTCGGCCAGAAAGTGTCCGGGTTCCGTATAGATACGCTGGGACAGCAGCTCCTCGGCCCGGGCCAGCGACAGGGAGCGGGGCTGGCTCGCGAGGACGGCGAGGACGCGGTCCCCGAAGGCCGCCCGGCGGGCGCGGAGGGCGTCGTCATCGGCCAGCGCGGCGATCCGGGCCCCGGGCAGCAGCAGCAGATCCTGGTCCGTCCCCTCCCCGGCGGCGACGCGCGCGCCGGCGGCGGCCTGGAGGTCGGCCAGGGTGGCGGGGGCGTGGCGCCCGAGCCAGCGCAGGATGACGCAGCTCTCGGCCAGGCGCTCGACGGGCTGGGCCAGGAGCGTGCGGGCCAGGAGCGCGGCGAGGGCGGCCTGGGCCTCGGCGTCGCCGGCCTGGCTGCCCGGGCCGAGGGCGCGCGCCAGCCCGGCGGCCGGGAGCGTGGCGAGGGCGTCGGCCAGGGCGCCTCGCACCGTCGGCTCCAGCACCGCCCCCGAGGCCAGCAGGCCCGCCATCAGGCGCGCGAAGGGCTCGAAGTCCGGGCCCTGGGCCGTCAGCGCCGTGAGCGTGGCGAGGCCCTGACCCGCGGCCACGGCGGCGTCGATGATCGCCGCCTGCGCGGCGAAGGGGGCCCGGGCGGCGGCGGCCCAGGCCTCGGCGGTCGGTGCGTGGGCCATGGCGGAGGGAGTCGCACGGGCCGGGCCCCGGCCGCAAGATCGCGCGGTTCCTTGACGCCCACGCCCGACCACCGCACCCTCCCACGCCATGGCCGAGACCCGCACCGTCCTCCCCACGCCGCACCCGAGGCTCGTCCGCGACGCCGCCGGGCAGCCCCTCCACCCGCCCGCCGACTGGAGCCTCCTGCCCCCTGGCGACGCCGCCCTCACCCGCCGCGTGCGGGCCGAGGGCGACCACTGGATCATGGAGGAGCGCCGGGGCCGCAAGGTCTTCTCCCGGGGCACCTGGGCGCCGACCGACCGCATCGAGCGCATCACCCGGATGCTGGAGCGCGAGCGCGCCCAGCCCGCCCATGGCGAGCGGCTGGCCCGGGATCGCGCCCGCCGCGACAAGGCCCAGGCCGCCTACGTCGAGGAGTTCCGCCGCGAGGTCCTGGCCTTCCTGGCCTTCGCCCCGCGGCACGCCGCCGTGGGGCTCGAGCTGGCGACGCGCATCGCCGAGCACGCGACCCCCGTGGGCAGTGGCACGGTGGCGCGCACGGCCCGCATCCCCGTGGCCGAGCGCGCCGAGGCCGCCGTCATCGCCTGGATGCGCCACCAGACCACGGCCTACGACCGCATGGTCATCCCCCGCATCAAGGGCGAGCGGCGCGAGACACGGCGGCGGCTGGCCGAGCGCTCGCGGCAGGTGCTGCAGCGCTACCGCGTCGACGCCGACCCGCCCGCCGACTGCCCCCTGCAGGCCGCCCTGGCCCGCCCGGCGCCCCCGCCCGACCCCGCCTGAGCCGCCCCGCTTGACCGGCGCCCGGACCGCTGGTAGTCCCCTCGTTCCCCCGCCGTCTCCGCGCCACGCCCCGTGGCCGAGGCCGGTGGGGTCGGCGCGAGGGAGGATCATGGCCGGCGTGGTGCTGACAGAGGCGGCGGCGACCGTCTGGCGGGCCCTGGAGGCGGGGCCCCGCGAGGTGGGGAGCCTGGTGGCGAGCACCGGGCTGGATCAGAGCCGCGTGATGGTGGTGGCGACGGAGGGCGAGGCCGGGGGCTTCCTGCACGTGGTGGCCCGGCCCCGCGACGAGGTGGAGCCCGCCGAGGATCTGGCGGCGCAGCTCGCCCTGGGCCTGCCCGAGCGGCGCGCGGCCCGCCTGCTGGCCGACGCCGGCGGCGCCCTCGCCATGGCGGACTTCGTGGCGGCGGCCCGCGACGCGGACGTGGCCGTCAACGAGGTCTTCCGCTTCGGGACCGCCCGCGGCTGGGTGCAGCGCGGCAAGGGCGAGGTGGTGCTCACCGACGCCGGCCGCGCCGCCCTCGACGCCCCCGCCGCCGACGAGGCCGCGCTGGCCCAGGTGCTGGCCGGCCAGCGCTTCGCCGATGAGTGGGCGGGCGTGGACGCGGCCGAGGCCCTGCGGCTGCTGCAGGGTCGCGCCGGCCTCGCGAAGCTGCGCAAGCGCACCGAGCGCGTGCTGGCCCTCACCAACGCCGGCGCCGCCGCCCTGGCCGCCGGCGTCACCGTGAAGCGCGAGCAGAACGCCCTGAGCCAGGAGGACCTGCGCTCCGGGGCCTGGCGCGACATCACCCTGCGCCCGTACGACGTCACGCTGCCGGCGGCCACCGTCCGCCCGGCCCGCCTGCACCCGGTCCGCCGCATCATCGAGCAGGCCCGCCAGGCGTTCCTGGAGCTCGGCTTCGAGGAGGTCGCCTCCCCGGCCGTCGAGAGCGCGTTCTGGAACTTCGACGCCCTGTTCCAGCCCCAGGACCACCCCGCCCGGGACATGCAGGACACCTTCTACATGGCCGAGCCGGCGCGCACGACGCTGCCCGATCCGGCCATCGTGCAGGCCGTCCGCGGCGCGCACGAGGACGGCGGCGACACCGGCTCGACGGGCTGGGGCTACACCTGGCGGCCCGAGCGCGCCGAGGCGGTGGTGCTGCGCACGCACACCACGGCGGCCACCATCCGCGCCCTCGCCCGCAAGCCGAACCCGCCCCACAAGGCCTTCTGCGTCGGGTGGACGCACCGCAACGAGACCTTGAGTTTCAAGCACTTGCCGGTGTTCCACCAGATCGACGGCATCATCATCGACGAGCACGCCAACCTGGCCACGCTGCTGGGGACGCTGGACGCGTTCTACCGGAAGATGGGCTTCTCGGGCGTGCGCTTCAAGCCGGCCTTCTACCCCTACACCGAGCCCAGCGTGGACGTGATGGTCTACATGGAGAGCCGCGGGAAGTGGATCGAGATGGGCGGCAGCGGGATCTTCCGCCCCGAGGTCACCGAGCCCCTGGGCTGCAAGCACCCCGTGCTGGCGTGGGGCCTGGGCGTCGAGCGCCTGGCCATGCTGCGCCTGGGCTTCCCGGACATCCGGGAGCTGTACCAGGGCGGCCTTGACACCGTGGAGGGGGTGCCGCTGTGCCGGTAGTCAGCATCGACGCGGCGCGGCTCAACGCGCTGCTGGCCAACAGCTACGCGCCCGAGCGGCTCTCGGACGCGCTGGAGCAGATCGGCTGCGACGTCGAAGAGGTCGTCGAGCTGGGGCGGTTCCGCTGCCCCGTCTGCGCCTCCATGGTCGAGGGCAGCCAGGGCGCCGAGACGCGCGTCTGCGGCGTCTGTGGCCACAGCCAGGAGGCCGTCTTCGAGCAGGTCGACACCATCACGGCCATCCGCCTGGACCTGCTGGCGGCGCGCCCCGACCTCTTCGACATCGGCGGCCTGGCCCGCGCCCTCCAGGGCTACCTGGGCGAGGTGCGCGGCATGCCGCAGTACCCGACGGCGGCGTCGCCGGTGGTGGTGCGGGTGGACGCCAGCGTCGCGCGGCCCGAGAGCTTCCGGCCGCACATCCGCTGCGCCGTGGTGCAGGTGCCGCCGCTCGACGACGTGGGCCTGGCCACCCTGATGAAGCTGCAGGAGAACCTGCACTGGGGCGTCGGCCGCGACCGCAAGCTGGCCAGCATCGGCGTCTACGACCTCGACACGCTTGAGGGCGACATCGCCTATACCACCCTCGATCCCGACGCCGAGCCCTTCGAGCCCCTGGGCATGCCCGGCGTGACGATGAGCGGGCGGACGATCCTGGAGGAGCACCCCAAGGGCACGGCCTACGCCCACCTGCTGGCGGATCTGAAGCGCTACCCGGTGCTGCGCGACGCCGCCGGTCAGGTGCTGTCGATGCCGCCCATCATCAACAGCGAGGGCACCCGCGTCCGCGTGGGCTCGACGCGCCTCTTCGTCGACGTGACGGGCCCCTCCGAGGCGGCCGTCGTCAACAGCCTGAACATGCTGGTCTCGTCGCTCTGCGAGCTGGGCGGCCAGGTGTCGACGGTGCGGGTGATCGGCAGCGACGGCGCCGAGGTCGTCTCCCCCGACCTGACGCCCCGGAAGTACGAGGTCTCGCTCTCGCGGGCGAAGCAGTGGCTCGGCCTGCCCCTCGACGCGACGAGCCTGGTGGACTGCTTCGAGCGGATGCGGCTGGACGTCGCGGCCCTCGACGGCGGCGATCTGTTCCAGGTCACCTGCCCCGCTTTCCGCAGTGATGTCCGGCACATGGTCGATCTCTTCGAGGATCTGGCCATCGGCTTCGGCTACGAGAACATCGTCCCGGCCATCGTGCCGACGATGACGGTGGGGCGGCCCCGGCCGGAGGAGCAGCTCTCCCACCTCGTGCGCACGGCCCTCGTCGGCCTGGGCTACACCGAGACGATGAGCCTGCCCATGACGACGGAGGCGGACCACTTCACCCGCCTCGGCCAGCCGGTGCCCGAGCACTTCGTCCGGGTAGCCAACCCGAAGCTGCGGGCCCTCACGGTGGTGCGCTCGCACCTCATGGGCGGGGTGCTGCAGGCCCTGCACGAGAACCGCCGCCGTCCCATGCCCGTGCGCATCTTCGAGCTGGACAACTGCGTGCGCCTGGACCCGGCGGGCGAGAACGGCACCACGGAGGAGCGCCGCCTCTGCTTCGCCGACATCGGGCCCGACGCGGGCTACGCCTCGGTGCGCGCGCGGCTGGACGCCCTGCTCTGGGAGCTCGGCCTGACGGCCACGTTCACCGCCGTCGAGCACCCCGCCTTCGTGCCCGGCCGCGTGGCCCGCTTCACCACCGGCACCCCGGTGGAGGGCCTCATCGGCGAGGTGGCCCCCGGCGTCCTCGACGCCTTCGGCATCGACCTCCCCGTCGGCCTCGTGGAGTGCCTGATCGCCCCCCTCGCCTGGGACCTTTGACCGCGGGCCCACAAGGTACGATGATGCCGGGAGAGGTGCGTCACCGCTGGAGGCACCGATGGACACGGCGACGGACTTCTCCCGCGTCGACCTGCTGCTGTACCTGACCGAACGCCTGGAGTCGGGCACCCAGGCGGGCATCCAGGACGCGCTGGCGCTCGCCACGCGCATGCTCCAGATGAAGTTCGGCATCATCAGCAAGGTGGTGGGCGATGACTACCTGGTGGAGCGCGTCGCCCCCGCGGACGGCGAGCTGCAGCAGGGGCAGCGCTTCAGCCTGGGTCAGACGTTCTGCTGCAACACCTTGAAAGCCAACGATGTCGTGTCGATCAGCGACGCGGACACCGAGGCCTGGCGGGGCCACCCCTGCTACACCGAGCTGGGCGTCGGCAGCTACATCGGCGTGCCCCTGCGGGTGGGTGGCCGGGCCCGGGGCACCCTCAACTTCTCCGGCCCCACCGCCCGCGAAGAGCCCTGGGCGGACTCGGACCGGCAGCTCGTCCGCCTGCTCGGCCACTGGGTCGAGGCCGCGCTGGAGCAGGAGGAGCTGCGCCGCCAGGTCAACACCATCGTCGGCGCGCTGGCCGACTCCAACCGCGACCTGCGCGGGTCTCGCCGGGCGCGCGAGGCCCTGCTCGCGGCGCTGCCCGATCCCATCCTCGTCCTCGACCGCGCCGGGCGCTGCGTGCGCTGCCAGCTCCCGCCCGACGCGCCCCTGAAGCGCAGCGCCGTGGAGCAGCAGCCCCTCGACCACTTCCTGCCCCCGGACGCGGCCGCCCGGCTACGCGACGCCGCCCGCCGCGCCAGCGGCACGGGCAAGCTCGAGGTCACGGAGCTGGTGCTGCCCTGGGGAGATGGCGACCGTGTCTTCGAGGCCCGCGTCGCGCCCGTGGACGCCGACGACGGCTCGGGCCAGGTGACCGTCGTCGTGCTGCGCGACCTGACCGATCGCGAGGAGGCCCGCCGTCTGGCGCTGCAGCAGCGCGACCTGCAGCACGCCAACGACCGCCTGCGCGCCGCCAACGAGGAGCTGGAGACCTTCGCGTACGCCGCCTCCCATGACCTCAAGACGCCCCTGCGGGCCCTCTCCAGTATCAGCACCTGGATCGACGAGGAGCTGCGCGGCGCGGGCGAACCGCAGCTCCAGACCTACCTGGGCATGATGCGGGATCGGGTCGACCTGCTCGTCCGCCTGGTGGACGGCCTGCTGGCGTACTCGCGGATCGGGCGGGAGGAGGCGGCCATCGAGCGCATCGAGACGCGCACGCTGGTGGCCGAGATCGTCGGCCTGCTGGCGCCGCCGGCCGGGTTCTGCGTCGAGGCCGACGCCGGGCTCCCGGTGCTGCAGACGGCCCGCCCGCCGCTGGAGCGCGTCCTGGCCAACGCCATCGCCAACGCGGTGCACCACCACGACCACGGCACGGGGCTCATCCGGGTGACGGCGACGACCCGCGGGCACCTGGTGGAGTTCCGGGTGGCCGATGACGGCCCTGGCGTGCCCGAGGAGTTCCGCCAGCAGGCCTTCGGCGTCTTCAAGCGCCTGCGCCGCAACGACCGCGGCCCCGGCACGGGCCTCGGCCTGGCGCTCATCCGCAAGACCGTGGAGTCCCTCGGCGGCACGACGTGGCTGGAGCCCAACCGCCCCCGGGGGACGGTCCTGGTCTTCACCTGGCCCATCCGCTGGCCGAAGGGTCAGGTGGGGTCGTCCTTGTAGGGGTCCTCGACGCCGAGCCGCTGGTGCATCTTGGGGCTGGTGGTCGTGTACTGCAGGAAGACGCGCTCCTCGGGGTTGAGGTAGCTGTACACGGCGAAGGCCGCCAGCGCCGCCTCGTGGAAGCCCGAGAGGATGAGCTTCTTCTTCCCCGGGTAGGTGTTGATGTCCCCGATGGCGAAGATGCCGGGCACGCTGGTCTGGAACTTCTCGGTGTCCACCGCGATGGACTTCTTGTCGAGGTCCAGGCCCCACTCGGCGATGGGCCCGAGCTTGGGGGCCAGGCCGAAGAAGCAGAGCAGCTCGTCGAACTGCACGCTGCGGGTCACGCCGTCGGCGCCCCGGACCTTGATGCCGCGCAGCGCCCCCTTCTTCTCGATGATCTCGGTGGCGCGGCCCTCGAGGTACTGCATCTTCTCCTCCGCGCAGAGCGCCCGCATGCGGGCCACGGAGGCGGGCTGGGCCTTGAACACCGCCCGGCGGTGGATGAGCACGACGTTGGCGTGCTCCGCCAGGGCCAGCGCCCAGTCCAGCGCCGAGTCGCCGCCGCCGAAGATCACGACATCCTTGCCGTGGTAGCGCTCGGGGTTCTTCACGCGATAGTTGAAGTTCTGACCCTCAAAGGCCTCTAGACCCTCCACCGACAGCTTGCGCGGGCTGAAGGCCCCCACCCCCGCCGCGATGATGACGGCGCGGGTGTGGAAGACGGTGCCGGCGCTGGTCTCGACCACGAAGTCGCCCTCGCCGCGCTTCTCGACCTTCTCCACCTGCTGGCCCAGGTAGAACTCGGGCAGGAACGGCTGGATCTGCGCCATCAGGTTGTCGATGAGCGCCTGGCCCGTGCACATGGGCACCGCCGGGATGTCGTAGATGGGCTTGTCGGGGTAGAGCTCGACGCACTGGCCGCCGATGTGGGGCAGCGCGTCGATGACCGCCGTCTTGAGGCCGAGGAGGCCCAGCTCGAACACCTGGAAGAGCCCCACGGGCCCGGCGCCGACGATGACGGTATCGATCTCGATGATCTGAGGGGCGGTCATGATCCTCGTCCAGTCCAGGCCCGAAGGCAGCGGCGGGACCATGCCACAGGGCCCCAAACTACATCAAGCCGACCGGATGAGTGCTGGTTTTCTGCCCCACCACGGCGGCGTCGGCGGCGCAGGTTAGGGCGGGCCCCGGCGGGAATCAATGGGCCGTAGATCCATTCCCCGGCCAGGGCGTTGGAGGCCCCGTCCCCTGCACCGACGGAGCCCACGATGTCCCTCGCCACCCTGCTCCTGCTCGCCGTCTCGCTCGCCCCGCCCGGCCTCGCCTCGGCCCCCTTCGCCCAGCTCCCCACCCAGGGCGTCGCCGCCGGCATCCGCTGGACCTGGCCCGACGCCGGGGCGTTCAGCGACGTCCTGGCCCGCCCGGTGCGCCCCTACGCCGTCATGGCCGGCCCCCTGACCGTCGTCGCCCGCAAGGGCATCGGCCGCCGCGTCCAGCGCGGCATCGCCGCCGGCAAGGGCGCCGATCAGCTCGCCTGGCTCCAGAAGCAGCAGCCCGAGGTGCCCTTCGGCGTCCTCACCTGGTCGACGCGCGGCGGCCCGGCCATCCTCGACAACCTGGAGTGGGGCAGCCGCCTCGCCGAGGGCACGCCCGAGGAGGCCCGCGTCGGCGACCGCCTCGTCCTCATCTGGCCCGAGGTCGTCGTCGCCGGCCCCGCCCCGGCCGCCGAGGGCGACGGCAACCCCGACACGCTGCTGGCCTGGGCCTATGCCACCACGCTGCTGGTGAGCGAGCCGCCCGTCTACGACGAGGAGGTCGACCGGGACTGGAGCAACCAGGAGAAGCTGGCCGCCCTCAAGGCCGACGGGAAGAAGGCCGAGATGGTGGCCGTCTACCGCCGCTACCGCCCGATGGGCCGCTGCTCCATGGACACCGCCCCCGCCCAGACCGCCCGCGACTACGCCGACCTCTGCTACGAGCTCGGGCAGATCGGCTGCTTCCTGCAGCTCCAGGTGCGCATCATGGGCGATCGCTTCGAGCGGGTGGCCGCCTCCAGCTACGGCGAGCGGGCGGCGTCGACGGGCTCGGCCGCCCTCATCGCCGCGGGCGTGGACGCCCGGCGCTTCCTGCTGGGCCTGCTGCTGCAGTACGACGTGGAGGGCCTGCGCCCCCGCGAGGAGATGGGCCCGTGGCGCCTGGCGCGCTCGATGGCCGAGAGCGGCCTGGACTTCGGCCCCGACCTGCTGGCGCTGGCCACCGACGCCCACCTGGACGCCGCGAACCGCCTGCGCGCCTCGACGGTGCTCTGGCTGCTCTGGCGCCGGGCCGAGGAGCTGCCCGCGACCACCCTGGTCGAGCGCCTGAAGGGCCAGCCCCTGCTGCCGATGGCGCGCGCCTGGATGCAGGCGGTCGAGGCGAAGATCGACCCCAACGCCCCGGAAACGTTGACGTTGTTCGAGTGAGGCTCAGGCCAGCGGGCGGCTGAGGAAGTCGGAGAGCAGCGGCGCGAAGGCCTCGATGTCCACCAGGAAGGCGTCGTGGCCCTGCAGCGAGGTGAGCTCGGCGTACTCGACGGGGCGCCCCGTGCTGCGCAGCACATCGGCCAGGCAGCGCTGCTGATCCACCGGGAAGAGGATGTCGGTGGTCACGCCGATGACGAGGGCCGCCTTCGCGGTGATGCGGGCCGCCGCCTTCTCCAGGCTGCCGCCGTGCTCGGCCAGGTCGAAGAGATCCATGGCCCGCGAGAGGTACAGGTAGCAGTTGGCGTCGAAGGCATCGACGAACTTGCTGGCGTGGTGCTCCAGGTAGCCCTCGACCTCGAACTCGGGGCCGAAGGCCTCGCCGCCCCAGCCCGCCAGGCGCTCGCGCCCGAACCGCCCCCGCCACTCCTCGGCCGACCGGTACGAGAGCATGCCGATCTTGCGGGCGAGCCGCATGCCGGTGGCCGGCAGGCTGCGGTCGTCGTAGTAGCCGCCCTGCCAGCCCGGGTCGGAGCGGATGGCCTCCCGCTGCAGCGAGTGGATGGCGATGGCGAAGGGCAGCGCCCGCGCCGCCGACGAGATGACCGCCAGGCGCTCGACGGGCAGCGAGAGCGCGATGGCCAGCGCCGTCATGCCGCCCAGCGACGGCCCCACGACGGCCGCCAGCCGCGTGATGCCCAGGTCGGCGAGGCCCTGCTTGAAGGCGGCGGCCACATCCTCGATGGTGAGCACCGGGAAGCTCAGGCGGTACGGCGCCCCGGTGGCCGGATCGAAGGAGGCCGGCCCCGTGGAGCCGAAGCAGCCGCCCAGGTTGTTGAAGCAGATCACGAAGTAGCGATCGGTGTCGATGGCCTGGCCGGGCCCGATCATGGCCTCCCACCAGCCGGGGCTGGGGTCGTCGGCCGAGGACCGCGCGTGGGCGCGAGGAGAGAGCCCGGTGCAGAGCAGCAGCACGTTGTCGCGCGTCGGGCTCAGGGTGCCCCAGGTCTCGTACGCCAGCTCGACCGCCGCGAGGCTGCCCCCCTGGCGCATGCCGAAGGGGCCCTCGAGCTGGACGAAGTGGGCCGCGCCCGGGCTCCACCGACGACGCGGCGGCAACAGGCGCAGGTTCTCGGCGTTCATGGGCGGCTCCCCCGGCTCCCCAGCGTTTCCGCAGGACGATTACAACAAATCCCGACCAGAAAACGAGGGTTGAGATGCAACTGGCCCCCGGAGGGGTTGCGCGGTGAGCGAAGAAGACGCGGAAGTCCGCATGCGGGGCTGGGTGGAGCGCGCGGTGGTCGGGCTGGATCTCTGCCCGTTCGCCCGCCGGGTGGTGCGCGCGGAGGGGCTGCGCTACGTCACGGTGCCGACCGCCGACGTCGCGACCATCCTGGCCGCGGTGCATGAGGAGCTGATGGAGCTCGCCCTGCCGGCGCCCGGCTCGACGGTGGAGACGACGCTGGTGCTGGTGCCCGGGCTGGCGGGGTTCGAGCGGTTCCTGGCGGTGCTGGCGCGGGTGGAGGCGCTGCTGCCCCGCCTCGAGCTGCGGGGCGTGATCCAGGTGGCCCACTTCCACCCCGACTACCGCTTCGCCGGGGTGCCGGCCGACGCGCCCGGCAACGCCACGAACCAGGCCCCGGTGCCCGCCTTCCACCTGCTGCGCGAGGCGGACGTCGCGGCCGCCGTCGCGGCCCACCCCGATCCCGAGGGCATCCCCCGCCGCAACATCGCGCGGTTGGAGGCCCTGGACGCCGAGGCCCGCCGCCGCCTGCGCGACGGCTGATCCTAGAGGTCGAAGTCCGTCCAGATGGGCGCGTGATCACTGGGCTTTTCGCCGCGGCGCTCGTCCAGGTCGATGGCCACGTCGGCCACCGTCCCGGCCAGGCTGGCCGTCGCCCAGATCTGGTCGATGCGCAGGCCGTCGTCCTTCTGGAAGCCGAGGTTGCGGTAGTCCCACCAGGTGTGGTGGCCGTCGCCCTGCTCCTTGAGCCGGAAGGTGTCGACGAGGCCCCAGTCGGTGACGCGCTGGAGGGCGGCGCGGGCCTCGGGCCGGCAGAGCACCGAGTCGGCCCAGCGCTCGATGTTGCGCACGTCGCGATCCTCGGGGGCCACGTTGAAGTCGCCGCAGAGCGCCACCGGCATGCCCGGATCGAGCCGCCGGTCCAGCCAGTCGCGCAGCTTCGCGTACCACTGCAGCTTGTAGACCCACTTGTCGCTGTCCGGCTCGCCGCCGTTGGGGACGTAGGCCGAGATCACCCGCACCCCGTCCACCACCCCGGCGATGAGGCGCGCCTGGGGGTCGTCGTCATCCAGCGTGCGCCACACGTCCTGAATGGGCGAGCGCGCCACGATGGCCACGCCGTTGTACGTCTTCTGGCCCAGGATCTCGGCGTAGTAGCCCAGCTCGCCGATCTCGTCCCAGGGGAAGCGATCCCCCTCGTTCTTGAGCTCCTGCAAGCAGACGACGTCGGGCTCGCGGGACTCCAGCCAGTTCAGGAACCGGTCGGTCCGCGCGACGATGGAGTTGACGTTCCAGCTCGCGATCCTCATCTCAACCCCTTGGTCTCGTTCGTAGATCACTGAGAGAAGCCTGCGCCTTGGGCCGGAAGCCCTCCAGCCGATCGAGGACGCGGCGCGCGCTCATGACGCCCTTGTAGACGTAGAGCTGGCCGGGCAGGTCGTCCTCCAGCGCCGCCTCGCTGACCCGCAGGCGCTCGGTCACGGCGAAGAGGACGTTCTCGCGCAGGCCGGCGCGCACCAGATCGACGCGCTTCCAGACGGCGTCGCGGCTCCAGAACCCCAGCACCTCGAGGTAGGCCCGGGTGCCGTCGGGGTGGCTGAACACCAGGTCGGGCACGCAGAGGCCCACGCCCGGCAACGCCAGCAGCCGCGTCGAGCGCCGCACGCGCCAGTCGGTCTCCAGGGCGCCGAACCGCTGCACCAGGTCGGCGACGTCGTCGGGCAGCGGCAGCTCGGCGCCGGGGCCGCCGTCGCGCTCCCCCTTGAGGAGGAAGCGCACCCGCTCGGGCGGCTTGCCGAACAGCAGATCCGCCTCCAGGGCCCAGCGCGCGCAGGCCCGGATGGGCTCCAGCATCATCGCCAGCCGCAGGCCGTACTTCCGCGTCGCCGAGAAGAGGCTCTGGGGGCCGTCGAGGGTGACGCGGTAGCCGCCGTCCCGGGCCTCGATGGTGTAGAGAAGCCGGTGGAACTTCAGGGAACGAAAGAGGTTTCGCCAGATGGCGGCGTCCTCTTCCTCGATGTCCACGACCACGCGCACGGCCAGCAGCAGGGCGGCCCGCTCCTGCTCGCGCTCGTACAGCGCCAGCAAGGCCTCGGGCGTCGTGGCCTCGAACTCGACCAGCAGGTGGGCGTCCTTCAGGTCGGCGAAGAGGGCGCCCTCCAGCGCCTTCACCTCCAGGCCCAGGGCCGCCGCGGCGTCGGCGATCACCGCGCCCCGATCGAAGGCCTGCAGGTGGTCGAGGGCCCGCCGGGCCGCCGTCGCGCGGGTGAAGACCTCGGCCCGCAGCGCCACCGGGGGCTGCCCCACGTCCATCTCGAAGGTGCAGCGGTCCGTCACGAGCTTCTGCAGCCCGGCGAAGACGCGCTGATCGGCGTGGCTCACGGGGACGTCGCCGCAGGCCGCCTTGAAGACCTCCCGGCTCTCGCCCACGCTGTTGGCGGCCGCCTGCAGCAGGCCCTCGGCGGCCTCCAGCAGCCGCGGCCGCGCCGCCGCCGGGATGGGCCGGACCTCGACGACGTCCTTCGTGCGCTTCCAGCGCACCAGATCAGCGGTAAGCACTGTGCTCCCGGCGCCGCTGGCTGGTGTACGTCTCGGCCGTCTCCTCGGCGACGAGCTCGTAGAGGATGGCCTGCTTGTCGCCCTGCTTGCGCAGGATGCGGCCGAGGCGCTGGACGTGCTCGCGCACCGAGCCGGAGCCCGAGATGACGATGGCGACGTTGGCCGACGGCACGTCGACGCCCTCGTTGAGCACCTTGGACGTCGCGACGGCGCCGTAGCGGCCCTCGGCGAAGCCGGCCAGGATCTCGCTGCGCTCCACCACCGGCGTCTGGTGGGTGATGACGGGGATGAGGAAGCGCCGGGCGACCTGGTAGGCCGTGTTGTTGTTCTGGGTGAAGAGCAGCACGCGATCCTGGCGGTGGCGGTGCAGCAGGTGCTCGACGAAGCGCAGCTTCGAGGGGGCGGCCGAGGCCAGGGCCTTCTGCCGCTGCCAGGCGAGGAGCGCGCGGCGGCCCTCCGCCGATCGGGCGGCGCGCTGCAGGAACTGCTGCCAGGCCCCCTGCTGGGAGAACCGGATGCCTTGCGAGGCCACGAAGGCCCGGTAGATGCCGCGCTCGTGCTCGTAGGCCTGCCGCTCGGCGTCCGTCAGCGGCACCGTGAGCGTCTCCGTCGTGTACTCGGCCAGGTAGTCGCCCGCCAGCTCCACCACGTCGCGCTGGTAGACGGTGGGGCCGATGAGGCGCTCCAGCTCGACGTGGCGGCCGTCCGCGCGCTCGGGGGTGGCCGAGAGGCCCAGCCGGTACGGGGCGAGGCACATCTCGGCGCCGAGGGCGTACGACTCGCCCGGCAGGTGGTGGCACTCGTCGAACACCACGAAACCAAAGCGGTTTCCCAGGTGCTCCATCTGCGCCCAGGCGGAGTCGTAGGTGATGACGGTGAGGGGCTGGACGTCGTGGCTGCCGCCGCCGACCACGCCGACGGGCTGCGCGAAGGCGCTGCCGAGCAGGTCGTACCACTGCCGCACCAGGTCGAGCGTCGGGGCGACGACCAGCGTCGATCGGCGGATGGCGTCGATGGCCAGCATGGCCACCCAGCTCTTGCCGGCCCCGGTGGGCAGGGCCACCACCCCGCGGCCGCGGTTCTTCTGCCAGGCAGCCAGGGCCTCGGTCTGGAAGGGCCGCGGGGGCCGCTGGATGGCCAGGCCGGCGTCCAGCTCGGTGTACCGGCGGGCCTCGTCCGTCCAGGCGAGCTTGCGGCGCACGAGCCCCATCACCACCTCGGCGTAGGCCTGGGCGGGGGTGCGCCAGCAGCGCGTCCGATCGTCGAAGCGCGCCACCTCGGGCAGGATGGCCGGGTCCTCGACGTCGTGGACTTCGAGGGTGCCGGCGTTGAAGACGAGCCGGGTCATCCCGGGCTTTCTACCTTATCCGGCGCGCGCCCGCGAGGGCGCTTCGGCCCATGCGGCCGCCCCCCGGGCGAAAACCGCTGGCCACCCTCCGCGTCGTTGGGCATCATGCGCGACCTTGGCCACGTCTCTGGGGGACGCCCGTGATCCGACGCGCCGCGCTGCTGGCGCTGCTCGCCGCCTCGTCGGCGGGGGCGACGACGCCGGACCGGGGGTTCGCCCCCTACGGGGTCATCGACGGCTACGTCGAGGCCCTGCGCGTGATCATGGTGACGGTCCGCGACAGCCTGTCGATGGAGACGCTCATCCGTCACCACCCGCCGGCGGCCGTGGGGCGCGTCCAGGGGCGGCTGCTCTTCGGCGTCCAGATGCAGGACAGCGAGGGCGTCTGGCTGCGCGATCGCGACGCGGCCTGGGCGGTGCCCGAGACCATCGACGCCCTGGTGGCGGCCGCCGCGGAGGTCCGCCGCCTCCACCCCGGCGGCATGGAGCTCTCCATCGGCGACATCTCGCGCCGCACGGGGGGCCGCTTCCCGCCCCACCGCACCCACCAGTCCGGGCGCGACGCCGACATGCGCTACTACCTGGTGGACGTGCAGCCCGGCGACCGCGAGCACCACTACACCGGCGTCGACAACGTCGATCTGCCCCGCCAGTGGACGTTCATCAAGACGCTCATCGACCGCGGTCAGGCCGAGGTCATCTACATGGACTACCGGCACCAGGAGCGGCTGTACAAGTACGCCCGCGCCCAGGGCATGACCCCCGAGCAGCTCACCCCGATCTTCTCGTACCCGCGGGGCAAGCGCGTCATGTCGGCCGTGATCCAGCACATGAAGAACCACTTCAACCACCTGCATGTGCGGGTGTTCGCGCCGAAGTCCCAGCTCTTCGGCCTGCTGTGGACGCCGGCCGAGGCCTTCGCCCTGCAGCAGCAGGTCGACCTGGCGACGCTCGGGCACTTCGACTACGTGATCCGGGACGGCGAGACCCTGGGCAAGATCGCCCGCAACCACAAGGTGGAGCTGGCCGACCTGATGGCCTGGAACGGCCTCGGCCCGCGCTCGAAGCTGCGCCCTGGCATGGTCCTCAAGATCCGCCAGAAAATGCCCAGCCGGCCGTAGGCCCCTCCCGGCTTCTGTGCTACTGTCCGGGCCGCGGGGTTCTGCCACGTGGGCGTTGGACTTCAAACATTTGTCTAGCCTGGTCAAGACATTCGACTCGCATTCGAAGAACGCCGGTTCAAATCCGGCATGTACGATCGGTCCGCCGCCGGGTGGGCCCCGCGCTTCACTCCCTCTCCCAGCCTGAGGCTCCATGGACATCCTGGTCATCAACTGCGGCAGCTCGAGCCTGAAGGTCGACGTCGTGGACGCGGCCACCGGCGCGCGCCGCCACCAGGCCCGCGCTGAGCGCCTGGAGGCCGGCGAGCTGGCCACGGCCCTCGCGCGCGTCCTCGGCGGTCTGCCCCTCGAGGGCGTCGCCGCCGTCGGCCACCGCGTCGTCCATGGCGGCGAGCGCTTCACGCACCCGACGCGCATCGACGACGACGTGGAGGCCGCCATCGGCGCGCTGGTGCCCCTGGCGCCGCTGCACAACCCCGCGAATCTCCAGGGGATCCAGACGGCTCGCCGCCTGCTCCCGGGCGTGCCCCATGTGGCCGTCTTCGACACCGCGTTCCACCACACGCTGCCCACCCGCGCCCGCACGTATGCCCTGCCGGCCGACGTCGCGGCCCGCCACGGGGTGCGCCGCTACGGCTTCCACGGCCAGAGCCACCGGTTCGTGGCCGCCCGCGCCGCCGCCCACCTCGGCGAGGACGTCGCGAGCCTGCGGCTGATCACCTGCCACCTGGGCAACGGGGCCTCGGTCTGCGCCGTCGAGAACGGCCGGTCCGTCGACACCAGCATGGGCATGACGCCCCTGGAGGGCCTGGTGATGGGCACCCGGGCGGGCGATCTGGACGCCGGCCTGCTGCTCACCCTGCTGCGGGAGGAGGGCCTGGACGCCGACGGCCTGGACCGCCTGCTCAACCGCGAGAGCGGGCTCAAGGGGCTGTCGGGCGTCGGCAACGACATGCGCGACATCGAGGAGCGGGCGGCCGACGGCGACGAGGCGTGCCGCCTGGCCCTCCACGTCTTCTGCCACCGCCTGCGCAAGTACATCGGGGCCTACGCCGCGGTCATGGGCGGCGTGGACGCCATCGTCTTCACAGCCGGCATCGGCGAGAACAGCGCCCTGGTGCGCCACCGCGCGGCCCAGCGCCTCCAGTACCTCGGCGCCCGGCTCGACGAGGACCGAAACCGCGACGCCCGGGTGTCGGCGACGTCCCCCGTGGCCGAGATCTCCGAGCCTGGCAGCCGCGTGAAGCTGCTGGTGGTGGCCACCGACGAGGCCCACGCCATCGCCGCCGACGTGCGGGATCTGGTGCAGGCCCAGGACGCCGTCGAGGGCCAGCTCGACATCCCCATCGCCGTCTCGGCCCGCCACATCCACCTGTCCCCCGAGGCGGTGGAGGTGCTCTTCGGCCCCGGCCACACCCTCACGCCGCTCAAGGAGCTCAGCCAGCCGGGGCAGTTCGCCTGCGCCGAGCAGCTCACGGTGATCGGCCCCCGCCGCCAGATCGAGGGGGTGCGCGTGCTGGGCCCCGCCCGGGGCAAGTGCCAGGTCGAGATCTCGCGCACCGACGAGTTCTTCCTGGGCATCGACGCCCCGGTCCGGCGCTCCGGCGACGTGGCCGCCTCCCCCGGGATCACCCTCGAGGGGCCCGCTGGCCGCCTCACGCTCACCGAGGGCGTCATCTGCGCCTGGCGGCACATCCACATGACCCCGGAGGACGCGGCGCGCTTCGGCGTGGCCGACCGGGACATCGTGGAGGTGGCCATCGACAGCCAGGATCGCGACCTGATCTTCGGGGACGTGATGGTGCGCGTCTCGCCCGCCTACCGGCTGGAGATGCACATCGACACCGACGAGGCCAACGCGGCCGAGATCGGCCGGGACTTCAAGGGCGTGCTGGTGGACACGGGGCGCACGGCCCACCTGCGCCGCCGCGAGCCCCGCGCCACCTGACCCGCAGGCGCTACTTGTCGGTGCCGACCCAGCCGGTGCCCGACACGGCCGTCCCGGGCACGAACGAGAGGGGCGCGGTGTCGGTGGGCGTGGGCAGGAGCGGGCCCGTCGTCGTGTAGGTGGTCTGGTACATGTACCACTGCGCCGTCTTGGCGCTGGCGTCCACGTAGACGTGCCCGACGCGGGTGCTCTGGTACCAGATCTGATAGCTCGTGCCGCTGCCGGACGGGCTGATGCTGGTGGCCGAGCCCAGGAACTCCTGCGCCCGCGTCTTGAGGGTGGTGCCGCTGACCGGGGAGGTGGTGGTGCCTCCCATGTCCCAGCTCCCGGTGGGCCAGCCGCTGGCCCACGTCCACTTGTCGTACCAGACGCCCGCCTCCTTGCGGACGGTGAAGTTCCCGGTCGGGCTGCTGATGGTCGGACCGGTCTTGAAGTCCATGTCCGGCGGGACTTCCTCGACGATGGGCTGGTTCTTCACGCGGGCTCCTCTCTGCCTGCCACGGGGGTGGCACTCGGGGGATGGCGGGTGCCACCGACAGGTGTACCATCCCAGGCGATGACACGCGAAACCGACGACCGTGGGAGTGGAATCGGGCGGGCCGTGACGCTGCCCGAACGCCGGGTGGAGGGGGCGCCCGTCCTCGATCCGCGCTACGCCGACATGGGGGTCATCGGCCAGGGCGGCATGGGCGAGGTGCGACGCGTCTGGGATCGCCACCTGGACCGCCCCGTCGCCATGAAGCTCATGCGGCTCGACCAGGTGGCCGCCGAGGAGCAGCGCGCGCGGTTCCTGGCCGAGGCCCGCCTCACCGCCGGCCTCCAGCACCCTGGCATCATCGCCGTCCACGACCTGGGCGAGCTGGCCGATGGCCGCGTCTGGTTCGCCATGCGGGAGGTGCGCGGGCGCGATCTGGCCGAGCTCATGCGCCAGGATCGGGTGCCGTTCCGGCGCCGCATCGAGATCTTCGCCCGGGTTTGCAGCATCGTCGCCTACGCCCATGAGCGCGGCATCGTGCACCGGGATCTCAAGCCCGAGAACGTGATGGTGGGCGAGTTCGGCGAAGTGCATGTGGTGGACTGGGGCATCGCGGTGGCCCTCGCCGACCGGCCCAGCCAGCAGATCGTCGGCACGCCCGCCTACATGTCCCCCGAGCAGGCGCGGGGCGGCGTGCTCACCCCCGCCAGCGACGTCTACGCCCTCGGCGTGATGCTGCGGGAGACGCTCACCGGCCTGCTGCCGCCCAACGGCACCGTCACGGCCCTGCTGCGGCAGGTGGCCGTGGGGCCGCCGCCCCCGGTGACGGGCGTCGCCGCCGACCGGGCCGAGCTCGCCACCATCGCCGAGCGCGCCATGGCCCCCCTCGCCGCCGACCGCTTCGCCAACGCCCTCGCCCTCGGCCGCGCCGTGGAGGGGTGGCTGGACGGGACGCAGCAGACCGAGCGGGCCCGCGGCCTCACCACCGAGGCCGTGGCCGAGCTGGGCACCCTCGGCGCCCTCCGACAGCAGGCCGAGATGCTCCGCGCAGAGGCGCTCGACCTGCTCTCGGGCCTGGACCCCCACGCCGCCGACGCCGAGAAGCGCGGCGCCTGGCAGCTCGAGGACGACGCCGCCACCCTCGACCGGGAGGCCGCCGGCGCCGAGGCGCGCTTCCTCCAGCGCCTCCAGGCGGCGCTGACGCTCAGCCCCGACCTGGCGGAGTGCCACGATCTGCTGGCCGACCACCACCGCGAGCAGGCCGAGCGCGCCCGCGGCCGCCGTGACGGCGACGCCGCCGCCCTGCACCGCCTGCTCGTCCAGACCCATGACCGCAGCGGCCGTCATGTGGCGTGGCTCGCCCGCCGGGGCTACCTGTCCCTGACCGTCCAGACCCCCGAGGCCCGCATCAGCGTGCACCGCCACCGCACGCACGGCCGTCGCAAGCACCTGGAGTTCAAAGGTTTTCTCCCCTCGCCCGCCCGCCGGGAGCTGCTCGCGGCGGGGACGTACACGCTCGCCATCCAGGCCCCCGGCCATGACGAGCTGCGGCTCCTGCTGGTGATCGAGGCGGGCCAGGACTGCGATCGCCGCCGCCCGGGCTCCCTGCACGCCGATCCCGTCCACCTGCCGCCAGCGGGCACGCTGACCCCGGACGTCGTGCTGGTGCCGGCGGGCTGGTTCATCGCCGGGGGCGATCCGGCCGCCACCGACGGCCTGCCCCGGCGGCGGCTCTGGCTCGACGCCTTCATCATCGAGCGCTGCCCGGTGACGCTGCGCCAGTACGCCACCTTCCTGAACGCGGTGGCGGCGACCGGCGAGGACGTCGCGCCGTGGCTCCCCCAGGATCGCCACGGCCCCCGCTTCATCACCCTGGGCGAAGCCGGCTACGCCCCCGCCCCGGGCGACGAGGACCTGCCGGTGGCCCTCATCACCTGGTACGCCGCCCAGCGCTACGCCGCCTGGCGGGTCGCCGAGACGGGCCAGCCCTGGCGCCTGCCCCACGACCTGGAGTGGGAGAAGGCCGCCCGGGGGGTCGACGGCCGCAGCTGGCCCTGGGGCGAGCACGCCGAGCCGACGTGGGCCCAGGTCGCCGGCTCCTCCAGCGAGCCGCCCGGGCCCGCCTCGGTGTTCGCCGGCGCGGTGGACGTCTCGCCGGTGGGGGCGCGGGGCATGGTCGGCAACGTGCGCGACTGGTGCGCCAACCCCTATGACCGCCGGGGACCGCCCGAGGGGGACTGCATCGATCCCCTCGTCGATCCGGGCGGGGAGCTGCGCTTCATCCGCGGCGGCAACTGGGGCGCCTCGCTGGTGCAGTGCCGGCCCGCCGGTCGCTACGCGGCGCCCCCGGACAGCCGCTACCTGGCGGTGGGCTTCCGCCTCGTCCGCTCCTGGCCGGGGTAACGTCTCGCCGCACGCCGCGTAGGCCGCCGCGTCGATCCCGGAGGACGCCATGGACCGCCGCCTGTTCCTGCGCCGCCTGCTGGCGGCCAGCTCCGCGCTCTACCTCGGCTGCGGCGAGGGCGGCCCCGGCGATCACGGGGGGGCCGACGCCGGCCCCGACGCCGAGGGGCTCGCGGGCTTCGACGACGCCCAGGGCTTCGACGACGCCCAGGGCTTCGCCGACGCGGGCCCCCTCCCCGACGCCGGCCTGGGCTGCCCCGGCCTCTTCGACGACGCCTCGTTCGAGGCCGTCGTGCCGTTCACCGGCGAGCGCGACCTGCAGTTCCACACGCTGGTGAACCCCGGCTGGGACGGCCGCCTCTACACCGACCTCGCGCTGCTCGACGCCGACGACCTCATCACGCCCACCGCCTGCTTCTACGTGCGCACCCGCTTCCCCGACCGCCTGGACCTGGCCGCTCGCCTGCCCTGGCGCATCACGGTCGATGGCCTCGTCACCGCCCCGACGAGCCTCGCCCTCGACGACCTGCTCCCCCTCGCGCGCCCCATGGGCACCCACGTCATGGAGTGCAGCGGCAACAGCCGCGGCGCCCACTTCGGCCTGATGAGCGCGGCGAGCTTCACCGGCGTCCCCCTGCGCGACGTCCTCGACGCCGTGCCCCGCCGCCCTGAAGCCACCTTCGTCGAGCTGACCGGCTTCGACGATCACAGCGTGCCCTCGGCCAACAACCACTCCACCCCGGGCGCCTCGTGGATCTTCCGCCTGGACCAGCTCGACCGCGCCTTCCTGGCCACCGGCATGAACGGCGAGCCCCTGCCCCTCGACCACGGCTTCCCGGTGCGCCTGCTGGTGCCCGGCTGGTACGGGTGCACCTGCATCAAGTGGCTGGAACGCTTGACGTTTCACGACGACGCCGTGCCCGCGTCGTCCCAGATGATCGAGTTCGCGAGCCGGACGCACCAGGACGGGACGCCCGCCCTCGCCCGCGACTTCCGGCCGGCGGCGATGCACCAGGCCGCCCTGCCGGTGCGGGTGGAGCGGTGGCGGACGGCCAGCGGCCCCGTCTTCCGGGTGGTCGGGGTGCTCTGGGGCGGCAGCCGGCCGACGGACGCGCTGACCATCCGGTTCGGGGCCGACGAGCCCTTCGTGCCCGTGGCGACCTGCCCGCCGATGGTCGGGAACGAGACGTGGACGCTCTTCGAGCACCGCTGGGCGCCGGCGGCCCCGGGGGACTACGTGATCCGCTGCGCCATCGACGATCCCGGCGTGCCGACGCAGCGGCTCGACGCGGGCTACTACGACCGGACGCTCACCGTCTGATCCGGCGGCGGCGCAGGGCGAGGCCCAGCAGCAGCCCCAGCACGCCCCCCCCGCCGCCCGGCCCCTGCGTGCAGCCATCGCCGCCGCTGGCGCCGCCACCAGCGCCGCGTCGGCCGGCGCGGCGTCGGAGGCCAGCGCCGCGGCGTCCGCCGCCGCCAGGCGCGCCATGTCCGCCCTGGCGGCGTCCTCGAGGGCCGCGTCCGCCGGGCGGCGTCCGGGCGGGCGGCGTCGACGACGGCCGCGTCGACGACCGCCGCGTCCGGCGGCCCCGCGTCCGGCGGCACCGGCGGCCGCGGGGGCTCCCCGCCCATGGGCTCGGGCGCGCAGGGCGCCTCGACGCAGGTGCTCTCGAACGTGAAGACCAGCGTGTCGGCCAGCACCTCGCCCGTCGTGCGCTGGATGCCCGGGCGCAGCTCCACGGTGTAGGTGGTCGAAGGCGCCAGGGCGACCTCGGGGATGATCCGCACGAGGCGCGTGGAGTCGTCGGCGCCGCCGCTCCAGCGGGTGTGGCGGACGCGGGTGGGCACGGGCTGACCATCCGGGTCGAGCAGGACGACCGTGTCGGCGTTCAGGCTGCCCACCACCACGCCCGCGCCGAAGACGATGGTCGCCCAGGCATCCACGATCTCGGGGCCCAGGGCGCGCAGCCGCCGAGGCGCCACCGGCCAGCCATGGGTCGCGATGGCCGCCATGGGGTAGCGGTCGTGCAGCCGGTCCCAGATGGCCTGCAGGTACGCGGCCGTGGGCGGGATCTCGCTGGCCAGGCTGCCGGGCACGGCCGGATCGACGTAGTGCTCCGCCGTCCAGGCCAGGAAGGGCCGGTGCTGGGCCTCCAGGCCCGGCGCGATGGCGGCGAAGCCATCGATGACCAGCAGCTTCACCCGGTTCATGCCCGCGCGGATCGTGTCCTGGTCGACGACGTGGCCATGGGCCTCCAGGAAGATCCCCGGCAGGTCGTCGAAGGGGGCGTACAGGGGCGGCTTGTACTGCAACCACCCGTCCGCAAACAGGAAAGAGTCGGTGCCCGGGTCGGCGCGATCCTGCCCTTCGTGGTCGTGCAGCTCGACCTGGTAGAGGAAGAGCGAGTCGAAGAGCTCGTCCTGCAGGCCGTGGCTGGCGAGGCCCATGAGGAAGGCCACGTGCTTGCGGGCCTCCAGCGTCTCGAAGGGCGGGCCCAGGTGCCCCTGGATCCACGCCAGGTGCGCCCCGACGTAGGGCTCCCAGTGCGCCAGCTCCCCATACGGATCGCCGATCGCGTAGCCGGAGTCGGGGAAGGCGGCCCCGATGAGCGCGGCGTCGCGGACCTCCGGCTCGGCGAAGAAGTCGGCCAGCTCCCCCGGGGGCAGGGCCTCGATGGCCCAGCCGGTGACGTGGACGTGCCCGTTGATGCCATGGGCGAGCGCGGCGGGGGCCGCGCAGAGGGCCAGGAGCGTCGTGAGGGTGCGCATGGCGCCAGGGTAGCACGCCGACCACCGAGCGAGCTTGCGTCCGGAGGCTGGGCGGGGAAATGATGGCCCACCGACCCGGAGGCCGCCCCTGCCCCTCGCCGACCAGCTCATCTGCCCTGTCTGCCGGAGCACCTGGCCCGCGGGCAAGCGCGTCTGCGCCCGGGACAACGCCCCCCTCATGCCCAACCTGGTGGGCCGCCGCATCGCCGGTCGGCTCGTCACCGACGTCCTGGGCATGGGCGCGACGTCGGCGGTCTACCGCGTCCGCCACGTCGCCCTGGGTCGCGAAGAGGTCCTGCGCATCCTGCGCGACGAGATCGAGCAGGACCGCCTCAACCACGTCCTGCCCATCGTCGCCCAGCTCCGCGATCCGCACGTCGTCCGCCTGCACGACCTGGTGCCCCCCGAGAGCGGCCGCGCCATCGAGCTGGACCACCCGATGCTGCTCACCGAGCTCGCTGACGGTCGCTCCCTGGCCGTCCGCCCGCCCGGCACGCAGCTCAGCCCCACGGCCGCGGCCCGCATCATCCACCAGGTCGGCCTGGCCCTGGCCGAGGCGCACCACCGCGGCATCGCCCACGGCGATCTGAAGCCGTCCAACATCCTGCTGGTCGAGACGGAGGATCGCGTCTCGGCCCGGGTGACGGACTTCGGGCTGCTGCCGCCGGTCGAAGACGTGCCCGAGCTGGCCGAGCTGCGACCCTCCGGCCGCCCGCTCTTCGGCACCCCCGCGTTCCTGCCGCCCGAGCGCATCCTGCGCGACGACGCCCCCGACGCCCGCGGCGACATCTACGCCCTCGGCCTCATCCTCTACGAGCTCCTGAGCGGCGAGAACCCCATGCGCCGCGGCGGCCCCGGCAGCACCCTGCGCCGCCAGCTCGACCACGAGCTGCCCCCGGTGAGCGGCCGCCGGCCCCTGCCGGGCGAGCTCGTGGAGCTGGTGCAGCGGATGACCGCCCGCCAGCCGGAGCTGCGCCCGACCACCATCGAGGAGGTCCTGGAGACGCTGTCGGCCGTCGACCTCGCCGATCCCGCGCCCCAGACGGGCCGCCGCACCATCACCGGCCGCCAGGTCCAGATGGCGGACCAGTTCGCCGGCGCCTACACCGAGGTGGTGGCCGAGCGCGAGGATCTGCGCAGCGAGATCGAGCACGAGCGCACCCGGGCGGCCATGGCCGAGCGGCGCACCCAGCGCTGGCGCGGCCTCGCCGTCATGGGCTTCACGCTGACGACGGCGTGCCTGGTGGCGGCCGTCTTCGCGCTCCTGCAGAGCCAGCAGATCATCGACAAGACGCTGGCCCCCGACGCGCAACCTCCTGTTTCTCAGCGGGATTTCGGACTCGATCCCGATCCGGCGGACGCCGAGGCCCCGCCCACGGCCGCGCCGGCGCCGCCGCCCACCGCGCCCCCCACGGCGGCCCCGCCGCCCCCGCCCCCGACGGCCCCGCCCACCGTCGCCGCCCCCGTCATCTGGCCCGATCCGCCCCGGCCGGGGCTGGTGGCCCTGGTGCCCGTCGCCAACCAGGGCGCGCGCATGCTCTACGCCGGGCGCACGGAGGTCACCCGCGCCCAGTGGCAGGGCCTGATGGGGGGTGACGGCCCGGCCGACCAGCGGCCCGTCACGCGCATCGAGTTCTGGGAGGCCGTCCGCTTCTCCAACGCCCTCTCCGAGAAGGAGGGGCTGGCCCCCTGCTACACCTGCCGCACCCCGGACTGCGTCGACGCGACGCGCAACGGGGCCTGCGTGGGCTATCGCCTGCCCACGAGCCTGGAGTGGGAGGAGATCGCCCGCGTGGCCAGCCCCGCCGGCCCCCCGCCCGCCGCCGAGGCCGTCTACGCCCGCCACGATCGGGAGGGCCCGGAAGACGTCTGCGCGCGCGGTGTCCACCACGGCTTCTGCGACGTCTACGGCAACGTCTGGGAGTGGACGTGGGAGGGCACCGCCACCCGGCGCGTCCGGCTGGGCGGCTCGTGGATGCACACCCGCGACGAGGCCCGGATGCGGGTGCAGCACAGCACCTCCAAGCGCACGCCCTACCTGGGCATCCGGCTGGTGCGATCCCTGGCGCCCACGCCGCCCATCGAGTTCGCGGGGCTGAGCATCGACCCCATGGCCGCCACGCTCCGCGCCCCGGGCCATGACGCCCGGCCCCTCGGCCCATCGGCGGCCGCCGTGCTCTTCGAGGGCCTGCGCGCCCGGGGCGAGCCCGTCACCCTCTCCGCCCTCGCCGCCCGCGACGGCCTCGACGTCGCCGCCGTCCGCCAGGGGGCCGAGCGCCTGCGCGCCGTCCTCGACGAGCTGGGCCAGCGGCTGCGCCTGGAGCCCGCCGACACCGATGGCGTCCGCCTCGTGGTCCACTGATCCGACGGGCACCGCCGCCTTCTTGCGTGGCGCGGGAGGTGTGCTAGCATCCGCCCACGTGCAGAGATCGAGTCCTCAGCAACGATCCTCGGGTTCGCCGTGAAGCAGGCCTACATCCTCCGTCGGGAAGGGCGCGACTACCAGGCGCCGGATCTCGACACGCTGCGCTCCTGGGCCCGTGATGGCCGCGTCCTGCCGAGTGACATGGTGTATTCGCCCCGGTACCAGGCCTGGTACCGGGCCCGCGACCTGCGTGAGCTGCGCGCCGTGCTGCCCGCCCAGGAGCCAGCGACGCGCTCCTCGGCGCGCCAGCAGTTCTGGCTGCGCAAGGGCGACCAGAACTACGCCACCGACAGCCTCGACACCATCCTGCGCTGGGCGTCCGAGGGCAACATCGACCCGGACGACTACATCTACCACCCGTCCTACGGGAAGTGGTTCCGCGCCGGCGACTCCCCCCAGCTCGCCAGCCGGTTCCCTGCCCACCTGAAGGAGCGCGACGAGCCCTTCACCGGGGTGGACCTGGAGCGGGCGGACTCGGTGGCCCAGACGGCCGTCGACCTGAAGACGGACCAGATCCGGGCGGCCCTGCGCAGCCGCGTGCCCGTGGCGCCGGTGGTCGAGCCCGATCCGCTGGACGTCATCGATCCGCGCGACACCCGGCCCCTGGACCAGGACGCCATCCTGCTGCACCGGCAGGATCCCGAGCCGGCGGTGCCCGTGGTCACGGCCATCCGCCCCAAGGCCGAGCCCCGCCCGACGCCGGAGCCGGAGCCGGAGCCGGAGATCACGCCCGAGCCCTCGGTGCAGCCCGAGCCCGTCGAGGCGCCGGCCTCCCCACCCGCCATGGAGCTGGACGAGGACGCCCGCTTCGAGGATCCCACCGGCGTCATGCGCCTCTTCTACGACGTCGCCCGCGTCTTCGTCGTGACCCGCGACCTGCGCCCCGGGGAGTTCCTGGAGGCCGAGTGCAAGCTGCCCAGCACCCAGGACGACTTCCGCGGGCTGAGCAAGAACGAGATCTACAGCACCCTCAGCCAGCGCATGGAGGCCCACCTCCACGGCCCCGTCGCCGGCGCCGGGACGGGGCTGGCCGCCGAGCACCAGCCGGGCTACCAGCTCCTCGTGTCCCGCGCGGAGGCCCTCATCGAGGCCACCGCGGCGGCGCTCGGCGTCATCGGCCAGCGCCCGCCCGAGCGCTTCGTCATCGGCAACCAGGCCCGGCCCAAGATGACGCCGCTGGAGGAGGAGGCGATGCTGCGCATCGACGCCGCCCTCACCGGGGTCATCTCGGTGCGTAAGCGCAAGAAGTAGCGAAGTCTAAAGGCGTTTTCGGCCAGCAGCCGGGTCAGGCGCAGTCGTCGCAGAGGCCCTGGAGCTGCACCTCGAGCCCCCGCGCCATCAGGGCCGGATCGGCCCCCTCGATGGCCACCGACACCCCCGCCGCGCAGCGCACCGTCCCGCAGTCCCGGCAGATGATGTGGGGGTGGCCCGCCGCGGCGGTGCGCAGCTCGTAGCGCCAGACGTGATCCCCCGGATCGAACCGGTGCAGCAGGCCCGCCGCCGCCAGATCGCGCAGGTTGCGGAAGACCGACGTGCGATCCAGCCCCTCCCCCTCCAGCGCCTCGGCGACGTCGGCGTGGGAGCGGGGCGCGTCCTGCCCGGCGAGCAGGCCGAGCACCCGCAGGCGGCCCCGGGTGGCCCGGAGGCCAGCGGTGTTCAGGAGCGCGCGGGCGCTGTCTTCGTGGGCGTCCATCGCCGCCAGCCTAGCCGGATGAGCGGGCCACGTCGAGGGGTCCCACCACCCGGGCCCCGGCCACGCCGAAGGCGCGGTCGCCCGGCGCGAGCCGGCAGGTCGGCCCCCCGGAGAACAGGCTGAAGGCCGGCAGCACCCCCACGCGGGCGCCCAGGTGGAAGCCTGGCAGCCGCACGCCGCCGCGCCCGCCCACCCGCACCGTCGGGTGCACATGGCCGCAGAAGACGTAGGCGTCCGCGTCGGGCTCGGGCTCGTGGCGGAAGAGGAACGGGCCCTCGCGCAGCGCCGGCACCACCTCGATGGGCCAGGCGGCGGGCAGGTGGGCCACATGGGCGTCGTGGTTGCCGGCCGTGAGCGTGACGGCGGCCCCCACGCCCCCGAGCCAGGCCGCCACCTCCGCGACCAGGCCCGGCGTCAGCCCGACGGCGCCGTGGATGAGGTCGCCCAGGACCACGAGGCGGCGGGCGGCGGTGCGGTCGAGGGCGGCGGCCAGGCGGCCCAGGTCGTCCGCCAGCAGGCGCGACGACACCGGGATGCCGGACCGCTGGAACGTCTCGGCCTTGCCCCAGTGCAGGTCGGCGACGACGAGGAGGCCGGCGGCCGGCCAGAACAGGGCGCGCTCCGGCAGCAGCCAGACGACCTCGCCCGCGACGTCCGCGGCCAGCGCTCCGGGGGGCAGGCTCGACACGACCGGCAGGATAAGTCGGCGCCCGCTGGATGGCCAGGGCCGCCATCGCCGATGCACCTGCCTGCACAGCCCGCTGGACTTCCCACGACCGGTCGCCAACACTGCACGCCAAAGCCCTCGGAGGTCCCATGTCGCTGGCGCGCTGGTCGTTGCTGTTGGTGCTCGCAGGCTGCGGAGGCACGCGCCCCGGCGCCGGTCTCCCGGCGAGCGGCGGCCCGCCCACCGAGGAGGCCCCGGCCCAGGCGCTGCCGGCCCCGGGCCGCTTCTTCACCCCCGGCCTGGCCGACTACGCCGGCGCCGAGCGCCTGCCCGCCGACGCCCTCGAGACGCGGCTGCGCCAGGCGCTGCAGCAGAGCATCGAGCCGCCGGCGAGCCTGGACTGCCTGGCGCGTGAGTACGCGGGGCGCTTCGCCGCCGACGCCCGCGACGCCGATCCGGGCGCCATCCAGGCCATGGCGACGCGCTGCGGCTACTGGAGCCGGCCCGCCCACGTCACGGCCGCGACGGCGCTCTCGGAGGACGCCCTGCTGGCGCACTTCGGCAAGATCCCGCTGCAGGCCGTGCCGGGCCCCCTCGGCGTGGGCGTGGCGCGCCACCCGGACGGGCGCGTCACGGGCGTGCTCGTCATCCCCCCGGGCGAGCTGCGGCTGGAGCCCATCGCCCGAAAGCCGAGCGGTTCCGCGGTGTTGCGTGGCCGCCTCCTCCGCGGTGATGGCGCGCTGGAGGTCTGGGTGGACGACGGGAAGCCCCGCGCCCTGCCCGTGAAGGCCGACCCGGCGGGGCGCTTCGAGGTCGCGCTGCCGGCGGTGGCCCCCGACGGGGCGCTGCAGGTGGAGGTCGTCCGGCACACCGGCCGCTTCCGCCGCACGATGGCCCTGCTCACCCTGGGCGTGGGTCGCCAGGATGGCTACGCGGCCCGGCCGCTGGCCGCCGTCGGTCGACCCGCCGCCACGGCCCTCGTCACGGCCGTGAACCAGGCTCGCCTCGCCGCGGGCCGCCCGCCCCTGCAGCCCGAGCCCGCGCTGCACGCCCAGCTCGACGCGTGGATGGATCGGCTGGCCCAGGGCGAGGCCTCCGACGAGCCCCCGGGCATCGTGGACGAGCGCGGCTGGCCCTTCGCCGCGGTGGGCTACGGCTTCACCGAGGGCGCCGACCCTGGCCAGGCCATCGACCTGCTGCTCGAGACGCCGACGGGGCGAGACGTGCTGCTCGGCGCGAACCTCGACGAGGTCGCCGTCGGCACCCGGCCCTTCGAGGCCGGCCCCGGCTTCGACGCCGTGATCCTGGGACTGCAGCGGTTCCAGGGCCGCCCGGCCGAGGAGGTGCGCGCCACGCTCCAGCAGAAGCTCACGGCGGCCCGCGGCGGGCAGGCCCTCACGGCGGCCCCGGCCCTCCAGGCCATCGCCCAGGCCGTCGCCGATCGCGCCCTGGCCGGCAGCCTGCCCTGGAAGGACGCCGTGCCCGCCGTCATGGAGGTCGTGCGCGCCGAGAAGCCAGTGCGCGGGAACTTCGGCGCCGGCGCCTTCACCGTCGTGAACCCGGCCGAGGCCGACACGGCGGGCATGCCCCACGCCCTCGATCCGGGCATGAAGTTCATCGGCATCGGGGTCGCGGCGGGGCCCCTCCCCGGCGGCGGCATCCCCCGCCACATCATCGTCTACCTGGCGGCCGAGGCCCTGCCGGGGGACGGCTGAGAGGAGAGCCTGTGCTGAACATCGGTGATTCTGCTCCGGATTTCGTCGCCCACACCGCCGAGGGCGACGTGACGCTGGCGGCGCTCTGCGCGGAGGGCCCCTTCGTCCTCTACTTCTACCCGGCCGACTTCACGCCCATCTGCACGAAGCAGGCGTGCATGTTCCGCGACATCCACCCCGAGCTGGTGGCGGCGGGCGTGCGCGTGGTGGGGGTCAGCAGCCAGGGGGACAGCAGCCACGAGGCCTTCCGCCACCAGCACGACCTGCCCTTCCCGCTGCTGCCCGACAAGGACGAGGCCATTGCCGGCGCCTTTGGCGTAAAGGGGCCGTTCGGGCTCACCCGGCGCGCTTCCTTCCTCATGGACGGGGACGGCCGCGTCGTCGATCGCCTGGTCGCCGACCTGCGCGTCGCGCGGCACGAGGCCTTCGCCCGCAAGGCCATCGAGCGCTTCGGGAAGCGTTAGCAGGCTGTTGAAAGAAGCTCCCGTCGCATCGCCGGCGCGCGCGGGCCAGCTGCTGCGTCGTCAGAAGTCCTCGACAATGCTCGGCATTGCCTGCGGTCTTCCTCCTTGCATCTGGCCCACTCGCACTCGCCGAGTGCTCGGTCCACTCATTTCAACAGCCTGCTAGAGCGTCGATGCGCTAGAACGTCACGAGGCGGCGGAACACGGGCGCCGCGCCGTCGGGCGGCGTGCCGAGCGGCCCGGGGACGCCGTCCTGATCGGTGTCGCGATCCGGGCTGAACTCCCCCGTCAGCCACGACTCGGCGATGAGCAGGCCCCCCAGGACGACCCGGTCGAAGAGGGCCGCGCGGCGCTCGCGCGCGCCCGCGAGGCCGATGCGCTGGCCCGCGCCGAGGGCGTCCAGGGCCCGGGCGGCGAGCCCCGGCGTCCAGGCGTAGGCCGGGACGCCCAGCGTCGTCTGCCACGTCCCGATGCCGGCGTCCCACCACCCCGTCTGCAGGCGATCCCAGAGGGCCACGGCGTCGCGGCGGGCCCCCTCGTCCCCGGCGTCGGCCACCGCCGCGAACGCGTGCAGTGCGGCGAGCTGCACCTCCAGGGACGGACGGCCGGCCGCCGTCACGTCGCCCTGGTCGTCCAGGCGCGTCCGCAGCGCAGCCACGGCCAGGCTCGCCGCCTCGAGCTCGCCCGACGCCACCAGGGCGACGGCCACCTCGGCGGTGGCGAGCGCGTCCACGTCCGTCGGCGCCTCCGTGGGCAGCCCCGTGGTCGCGTAGCCGCCCCCCGGCACCTCGGCGTGATCGCGCAGGGCCGCGCGGACGGCGGGCACGAAGCGGCGGGCCGCCTCGCCCAGCCCCGCGTCCCCCGCGAGGGGGGCGAGCGCGAAGGCCTCCGGCCGGTCGGCCTCCAGGTCGGCGGCCGTGGCCAGCGCCAGCAGCAGGCGGGCGTGACCCCGGGTGTCGAACGCGGGCCCTTCGGCGCGGATGGTCTCCAGGCGGCGCGGCAGACCCGGGCCGGCCTCCGCCTCGGTGACGCCCGCGCGGGCGACGTGGTAGCGGCCGGGCGCCAGCGGGGCCAGCGCGCCGGCGTCGGCGTCGTAGAAGCCGATCTGCGCGACGAGCCCGAGGAGCTGCGCCGCCGCGTCGATGGACCAGAGGCCCAGCAGCCCCTCCCGGCCGGCGCTGCCCACAGCGGGCGGGCTCTCCTCGCCCGGACCGAACGTGGCGCCGTCGTCGATCCAGGCGCGGACGGCCGCGATCTGCGCCGGGCTGGCCCGGTCGGGGGCGTGGCCGCCGGCGAGCAGGCCGCTCAGGGGCGAGTGCAGGCTGTCGCCGGGGACGACGAGGCCGGCGTCGAGGTAGGCCTGCATGTCGGGCAGCGCGGGCGGCGTCGCCCCCGGCTGGTGGCAGCCGGCGCAGCGCAGCGACAGGACGGGCTCGACGCTGCCCAGGCGGCCGGCCCCCGGGCGGTGCTGCCCGGCGGTGCCGGCCCGCGCCCGCGCCACATACGCCCGCAGCGCCGCCGCCGTGGTGCCCGGGGTGATCACCCGGTCGCTCCCCCGGGCGCCCTCCCAGCGCAGGGTGGCGAAGTCCTCCTCCCAGAGCGGCCGCCCGTCCGGCGTCATCGCGGTGGGCGGCGCCCGCAGAAAGGCAGAGATTCCACGCACATAGGGCAGCGCGACCGGGTGCGCGCCGGGCGGCACCGGCGCGCCGGCCGCCGCGGCCAGCGCCGCCGCCCGGGCGGCCCAGGCGTCGTCGAGGGTGGAGCCATCGCCACCAACGTCCTCGGCGGCGTCCAGCGCGACGGCGGGCCCGTACTGCGCGTGGATGCCCACGCCGCTCTGGAAGAGGGCCGCGTCGATGGCGGTGCGGCCGACGGCCCAGGCCGCCCAGTCCCGATCGAAGCTGCTGCCGGCGTCGCCCAGGGGCCCCGCGCCGTCGAGCAGCGCGGCGGCCAGCCAGAGGCCCCCCTCCACCGGGAAGCCCAGGGCGTCGGGCTCGACGCGGGGCTCGGCCGCGCCGCGCGGCCCGATGGTGTAGTCCGCCGCGCGCACCTCCTCGACGTTGCCCCCGGCGTCCGTCGCCCGGAAGCGCAGCATGGTGGGGCGCGCGATGGCCAGCGGGCCCACGTACTCAGCGCTGTCGGGGCCAGGCGCGGTGCCATCCAGGGTGTAGCGGATGGTCGCGCCCGCCTCGTCGGTGCTCAGGGCGACGCTGACGGGGCCCACGTAGTGGCCCTCGGGCGGCGTCGCGCGGGTCTCGGGTGGCCGGTCGTCGATGGTGTAGACGAGGGCGGGCTGGGTGAAGGAGTTGCCGGCCACGTCGATGGCCAGCAAGCGCAGCGTCGTGTCCCGCGCCAGCGGGATGCGGATGGGGTCGTCGGGGCCGGCTTCGGCCGTCTCGCCGCGGTCTCCGCCCACCACCGGCGCGACGCCGTCCGTCGTCCACCACACCGTCACCGGCTCCGACACCGTGACGAGCACCTCGATGGGGCCCGGGAAGTCGCCCCCGGCGGGGTCGATGTCGACGACGGGCGCCTCGCGGTCGAAGCGCACCTCCACCTCGCCCGGCTCCCCCAGGTTGCCCGCCAGGTCCTCGGCCACCCAGCGCACGCGGGTGTCGTTGACCAGGGGCAGGACGGCGGCGTTGCGGGCCAGCCCCCCCGTGCCCCGCCCCGGCTCGGCCCCGTCGGTGGTGTAGAAGACCGTCGCGGCCTCGTCCGCCTCGACGTGCACGCTCAGCTCGGCGGTGGGCACCAGCAGCACGCCGTCCACCACCTCCACGCGGCTGCCGGTGGGGGTGACGCCGAAGACGCTGATCCCCGGCGGCGTGGTGTCCCCCGGCGGGGGCACCTCCTCGGGGCAGCCCGCCAGCACGGCGGCGAACAGCAGGAACGGGGCGCGGCGCATGGGCTCCTCCAGGACGGACCGCCGCCATGGTGAGGAGTGGGGCCCCCTCGGTGCAACCTCAGGGCACCGTGATGCGCTCCAGGTCGAGGCCACCGGCGAAGAGGTAGGAGACGGCCTGGGAGTAGCCGTAGACCAGGACGCCGCAGCCGGTGGGGCAGTCGAGCCGCCGCTGGCCGGGGCGGACGGGGAAGCGGCCCCCGGCGAAGAGCTCGCCGAACGGGCGAAGCTGCCCGCCGATGTCCGTGCCGTCGAGCTGGACGGCCGCCCCCTCCCGGGCCACCACCGAGATGTACTGGGCGTCGTACTCCTGGGGCACCAGGAACGTGTAGTCGGTGCGGAACTGCTCCACGGGCACCGCGAACGCCAGGGCGGGGTCGCCGGCGGCGCCGTCGGTGGACTGCAGGAAGTGCCCCACCAGGACGGGGTTGCTGGCGGTGATGCGGGTGTCGCCGTTGATGAAGACGTCGCACGACGCCCCGGCGCGCAGGATGCCGCAGCGGCCCTGGGCCGGCGCCGGATCGAAGTCGACGCGGGTGTCGTCGCGGTGGGCCAGGATGCGCAGCAGGTCCGTCTCGCGCTTGCGCGGCTGGGTGCGGGCCACCGCGAAGTTCGAGCCCCACGTCGAGATGGGGAAGAGCTGCTCCTCGATGTGATCGGCGCAGCACGACTGCTGCTCCGTGGGCAGCACCGTCGCCTCGTGGCCCACGAAGACGCCGAAGGGGGTGCCGTCCGGGCTGCGCACACGCGTGCCCGTGAGATCGCCGTCGGCCACCGCCTCCAGGTTCAAGACCTGGAACCGGTTCAGAGAAAACCGATGGGTTTCGCCGGGTTGCAGGGCCGTCACCTGGTCGCCTGCCCGAATGGCGGCGCTGGGCTCGACCTCGACGGTCGTGTTGTCGGCCACGGCCACGACCGTCACATAGCCGTTGTAGTCGTTGGTGTCCGGGCGCCGGGTCAGCGTCGGCAGGGTGAGCGCGAGGTACTGGCCGTCGTAGGCGTGCTCGGGCACCAGCAAGGAGCCGTCGTTGGAGAAGACGTCCACGTTGTCGAGGGGGTTGAACTGGTAGGCGACGATGGGCGCGCTGCTCGTCAGGTGGTACGCCTTCGCGCTGATGCCGGAGTGATCCAGCGACAGATCGGGGAAGCCGAGCGCCTGGGGGAACAGGCTCGCCAGCGCCCCCGGCGCTACCATCTCGGCGTGGCGGTTGCCGCGGGCGTCCTCCAGGACGACCTCGACGGGCTCGGCCTGCGGGTTGGAGACCACGATGGCGAACGGCGACCGCTGGGCGTCGAGGGCGCAGATGGGGGCCGTCTGGCACTGGAAGCCGCGGGGGCAGGCCTGGCCGTAGTCGCAGACGCCCGCGGTGCCGCCCCCGCCATGGCAGGCCGGGATGTCATCGTGGACGGGGCTGCGGTTGCAGCGCCCGCCCGCGGGGACGCCGAGCACCTCCACGGCGTTGTCCAGGTCCACCGGCCAGTACGAGCAGCCCAGGTACGAGCGCGCCGCCGCGGCCTGGAAGCACAGGTCCCCGCCCCCGCCCCCGCCCCCGCGGCAGTTGTCCGTCGGCGTCTGGACGAAGCCGCCGCCCCGGCAGATCTGCTCGACCTCGCCCAGGCAGCGCGTCTCGCCCTCCGTGCAGAAGGCGATGACGGCCCCGTCGGCCCCGCCGCCCAGGGCGCCCGCCACCTCGTCGTCGGCGCACCCGACCAGCGCGATCAGCGCCAGCCACACACTGTGTGCAGACCCTCTCCCCACGGCGGCTCCTCTCCCGTATCGTGGCTCATCCAATCACGAAGCGTGGACCGTGGCGCCCCTCCGGTGCAACGTCCCCGCATCCACCCCCGCGAGAGGGCTCATGAATCTACGCCTGCTCCCGCTCCTGGCCCTCGGTCTGCTGGCTGCCTGCACCGACCCGGTCAAGGACATCGATCGCACCCAGGGCAACCTCATCCGCAAGGCCGACCTGGAGGGCGAGTGGTACATGCTCGAGACCATCGCCGGGGTCCCGCCCACGAGCTGGTTCACGTTCATCGGCGAGACGTCGAAGATGGAGCGCGTGAAGTTCGTGGTGCAGGAGTCGCTGCTGGTGGCCTACCGCAGCTACCCCCTGGTGCCGGGCGCCGACTCCCCCTCCGCCGGCGAGGCCTTCGACGGCACCGACAACCCGGTGGCCGCCTGGCCCATCGTCGCCCACGTCGACGTCCGCCGCGACTACAACGCCTCCACCGGCGAGCAGAGCAACGTCATCATCGAGGACCAGGGCGACCGCCTCTGGCATGAGCGCGACTTCATCCGGGTCGACTGGACCCAGAACCAGGTCGCCAACTTCGACTTCATCGCGCCGACCACGGCCGAGACGAGCCTGGGCTACTTCGTGACGGAGGAGCAGGGCGGCGAGGACGCCTTCTACCGCGAGGAGAAGGACGGCGCCCTGAGCTACTTCGACGTGCTGGGCAAGCTCTTCGTCCAGCCCGACGAGTGGGGCTGCTACTTCGCGATGTACGGCTGGTCCCCCGAGGACTGCTCCTCCGCCGAGATCACCGTGCGGTCGAGCTTCTCGCGGGTGCCCGGGACGACCTACGAGCCCTTCCAGTACGACGACCGCCTCATGAGCCGCTACGGCTACTTCCGCAGCGAGCGGTACACCTTCGACGAGCAGCGCGGCGTGCGGGAGTCGAACCGCCGGTACCTCATCCAGCGCCACGACATCTGGAAGCAGAGCCACGACGAGAACGGGGTGCCCATCCCCATCCCCGACCGCGAGGTGCGCACCGTCCCCTACTACCTCAACACCGACTTCCCCGATGACGACCTGCTGCGCGACGCGGCCCGCGCCGCCATCGCCCAGTGGAACGAGGCGGCCCAGCAGGGCGTGAAGGCGGCCCAGGGCAAGTCGGAGGTGCCCGACGTCTTCGTCCTCTGCCAGAACCCCGTGGCCGCCGGCGACGCCCCCGCCTGCGGGGCCGAGGGCTTCTCGCCGCGCATCGGCGACGTGCGCTACAGCACCCTGCACTGGGTGGATCCCGAGACGCTGGATGGCCTGCTGGGCTACGGCCCCTCCGCCGCCGACCCCATCACCGGCGAGATCATCGCCGGCAAGGCCTACGTCTACGGCGCCGCCGTGAACACCTACGCCTCCTATGCCACCGACATCATTCGGTATTTCAACGAGGACATCGACTTCGACACCCTCGTGCACGGCGGCCACTTCACCGACGACATCGTGGCGCGCCTGGAGGGCAAGCCCAGCGTGGTGCGGCCCTCCGAGCGCCTGGCCGACGTCCGCCTGGACCGCCCCCTGCAGAAGCCCGGCCGCGGCGCCCGGCCCGACCGCCGCCAGCGCCAGAACCTGCGCGCCTACGACCCCGCGGCCGTCGAGGCCCGGCTGCAGAAGGCCCGCGACGCCGGGCTGACGGCTCGCCTGATGACGCCCGAGGTCCAGCGCGCCATGGCCCGCCGCGCCGGCATGCCCGCCGACGACCTCACGGCCGAGGATCGCGCCCGCCTCGATCCCACGCGCCTGTTCAACCCCGAGGCCCACAAGCGCCGCAACAAGCTGCGCGCCGAGGCCCGCGCCCGGGGCGTCGACTTCCAGGACCTGGTCTCCCCCGATCTGCAGGGCATCGTGCGCCGCTACCTGGGCCGCACGGACTACGACCAGATGTGGCGGGAGCTGCGCGCCGAGGTCTTCGCCTCGACGGCCGAGCACGAGGTCGGCCACACCCTGGGCCTGCGCCACAACTTCCAGGGCAGCTACGACAGCCTCAACTACTTCGACACCTACTGGGATCTGCGCAGCGAGACGCTGAAGCGCAGCGAGACGGTGGCCGACCTGTACGACCAGGTCCAGCTCACCGACCGCCAGCACGAGGGCTTCATGCGCCAGCAGCAGTACAGCTCCATCATGGACTACGGCTACTCGTGGCAGAACGACATCATGGGCCTGGGCAAGTACGACGTGGCGGCCCTCATCTTCGGCTACACCGCCGGCTCGTACCGCACCGAGGGCGAGCAGTGCGGCAAGTACGAGAGCGTCCGCGCGGGCGCCGGCTGCATCGCCCGGCTGCCGGGCTACATCGAGGTCTTCACCAAGTCGAAGGAGGCCCTCGGCGAGGCCGGCTCGCTGCTCACGCGCGAGGAGCTGGGCTTCACCTACGACGATCCGGGCCTGCCGTCGGTGAACATCCTGGAGCGCTACGACTACAGCACGGTGGCCATGGCCTTCCCGAGCCTGGATGACCTGAAGGACCGAAAGCTGATGCGCTACGCGGACTTCCTGGAGGCCAAGGCCCGCGGGGGCGACCGCCCCGTCCGCGTCCCCCACCTGTTCTGCTCGGATGAGTGGGAGGGGGGCCTCGTGAGCTGCCGCGTGTTCGACCAGGGCGCCAACCCCTTCGAGCTGACGCTGAGCCGCATCCACGACTACCGGGCCTACTACCCCTTCGTGAACTTCAAGCGCGATCGGGTGGGCTTCTGGGAGGATGACCCCCTCTACACCTACTTCGACCGCGTCTTCCTGCCGCTCTCCGACTACTTCCAGAGCTGGTACTTCGCGCCCTATGGCTTCGACGACGCCTTCGATCGCAGCTACGAGCTGGCCATCAACTCCGGCCTGAGCCTGCTGGGCGAGGTGCTGGCGACGCCGCCCTACGGCGCCTTCTGCCGCGATCCCGATGGCAACTACGTCTGGCTCTCCGACGAGCCCGCCGCCCAGGGCGAGACCTACGCCACCGACTGCGTGGACGAGCGCCAGACCTTCGAGATCGAGCGCGGCGTCGGCCGGCGCCCCTTCTCGGCCTACGATCCCGAGCAGGGCTACTACTTCAGCGACAAGCCCCAGGAGTCGGGCCACTACTGGACGACGCTGGCCGCCCTCTGGGCCCTCTTCGATCCCGACGCCTACGTCGTGGGCTCCGAGGGCGACGCCGGGTTCTACGCCATCAGCTTCTATGACTGGTTCCCCGACGAGATCAACCGGCTGATGGCCAACCTCATGACGGAGAACTACACCGACTTCGCCCCCCGGGCCAGCGTCGACGGGCGCACGCTCGCCCTGACCTACGTGCCGGCCGCGCCGCTGTACGACTACGACGCCCAGGCCTTCTACGACGCCGAGACGGGCGCCCCCCTCGACGACATCGCCGGCGAGCCGGTGGAGAGCGAGCCCAGCTTCGGCCTGCAGACCGACATCCCGTTCTGGGGCTTCTTGCTGTCGACCGCCTCGTACAGCACCCGGTTCATCGACAACCTCAACGTGTTCCGCCCCGGCAACGACGCCCAGGTGGTCGTCGACCCGCGGGTGAGCGAGCAGATCGACTTCACCGATCCCCAGAGCGGCATTCGCTACGCGGCCGTGCAGCCCCGCTGCGACGGCCCGTCCGGCGGCTCGACGGCCGTCTGCGGCGTCTGCGACAGCAACGAGGAGTGCGTCGGCTTCACCGGCTTCATCGGCGGCACCTTCTGCCAGCCCATCAACGACGACGACGAGGTCTTCCGCTGCCTGATCGACTGCACGGACGATCCCGACAACTGCCGCGACGGCGAGACCTGCGACGTCAACGGCAACTGCGTGCCCGACGGCGGGGGCTTCTGCGCGGGCCCCGGCGCCTGCAGCCCCGCCGCCCCCCTGGGCGGCTGCCCCGACGGGCAGACCTGCTACGAGGGCGCCTGCACCGAGCGCGTCGAGCTGAGCGACCACTGCGACCTCATCCAGCCCGCCGACACCGGGGCCGTCCAGCTCGTCAAGCACGGCCAGGGCCTCGCCACGGCGTACAACCAGAGCCTGCGCGCCTGGTACGAGCACGACGCCGACGCCGACCCCGAGGAGGACGACCGCCTCGCCATCCAGTACTTCCGCAACAAGTACCGGCTGCAGCTCTTCGTCGACCTGCTCGAGACCACCATCGCCACCTACCAGATCTTCGGCCGGGTCTACTGAAGTCCCGGCGCGAACCCGTCTGATTTCAGGGAGTTTCCTGGCTTCGGCGCCTGCGGCAAGGATGTGGCGCGTCGGGTCAGACCGGCGGACGGCGCCGCCTGGAGGGGGCCGCCCCCGCCCGGTATCCTCCTCGGCTCAACGACGAGGAGACCGCCATGCGCCCCTGGCTCATCGCCCTGACCGCCCTCACCTTCGCCGCGTGCAAGGACGACCCGCCCAAGCCGCCGTCCGAGGTCACGGTCTACGCCCGGCAGCTCGACGCCCTGGCCGATCTCGCGCTCAAGAACCAGCTCGACTGCGGCAAGATGGCCGACGCCTTCGACGCCTGGTTCTCCGAAAATGGCAAGGACTTCGCGCCCTTGCACGCCAAGGCCACCAGCGGGAAGCTCAAGGCCGCCATGGGCAGCAAGGCGCTGGCGACCGCCGGCTCGGCCTCGGCATCCCTGAAGGTCTACGCCGGCAAGTGCGCGAAGAAGTCGGCGAAGCTGGCCGCCCTGCTGCAGGTGCACCGCCTCTGATGGGAGGATGATGACCGATCCCGCCTACGATCAGGCGTTCTGGGAGGCCCTCTGGACCCGGACGCTGGCCACCCACGCCGAGCACCTCGCCCACCGCCCCCCGGCCTCGATCGTCCTGGAGACGGCCGCGTCCCTGCCCCCCGGCCGCGCCCTTGACGCAGGATGCGGCCATGGGGCGGAGGCCCTCTGGCTGGCCTCCCGAGGCTGGCAGGTGCTCGGCGTCGACTTCTCGGCCAGCGCCCTGGCCCACGCCCGGGCCATGGCCGACGGCGCCGGCCTCGACGTCGCCTGGCAGGTGGCCGACCTGGGCACCTGGGCGCCTCCGCCCGCCGCCTTCGCGCTGGTCACCAGCCTGTACGTCCACTGCGCCGAGGGCGCGTTCGCCCGGGTCGAGCGCCTGGCGGCGGCCGTCGCCCCGGGCGGCACCCTGCTGCTGGTGGGCCACCAGCCCGTCGATCCGGCGACGGGCGCGCCCACCCGCGCGGCGGGTCAGGTGCAGGTCAGCGTCGAGGCCGCGCGGGCGGCCCTGGACGCGGCGCGGTGGCGGCTGGTGGTGGCGGAGGAGCGGCCGCGCGCGGGGGGCGGCGGCGTGGACGCGGTGATCGTGGCGCGGCGCCTGGCCTGAGGCCTCAGTCCTCGCCCGCCGGCTCGATGGGCGACACCCGCAGCGACAGCAGCACCCGCGACGCCCGGTCGGCGTGCACGGCCTGCACGACGGCCGTCATGTCGTCCCCCAGCGTCACCTCGTCGCCGATGCGGGGCAGGCGCCCGAGGCGGTGGACGATGAGGCCCGTGAGGGTGTCCACCTCCAGATCGTCCTCGAACTCGATCTCCAGGCGGGACTCGATCTCAGCCAGCGGCATGAGCCCCTGGATGAGGTAGCGCCCATCGCCCTCGTCGATGAGGTTCGGCTCCTCGGTGTCGAACTCGTCCTGCACCGAGCCCACGAGCTGCTCGAGCACGTTCTCCAGCGTCACCACCCCCACGGCCGTCCCGAACTCGTCGACGACGAGGACCATATGGGAGCGCTCCCGCCGCATCAGGCGCAGCAGGTCGGGCAGCAGGACCGTCTCGGGCACCCGCAGCATCCGGTGCGCGAGCGTCTGCAGGTCGACCGGCCCCTGGGGATCGATGAGCGTCAGGTCCTTGACGTGGATGAGGCCCACCACGTCGTCGAGGGACTCCTTGCACAGCGGGTAGCGCGTGTGGCGGTGCCGCCGGACGATCTCGAGGCAGTGCGTCAGCGTCCACTGAGGAAACAGCGTCACGACGTCGCGGCGCGGCACCATGATCTGCCGGGCGCGCGTCTCGTCGAAGCGGAACACGTTGGTGAGCAGCGTCAGCTCCTGGGCGCTGACCTCGCCGGACTCCACGCCCATGCGGATCATCGCCAGGATCTCGTCCTCGGTGGTGATCACCGGCGGCGCGCGCCGGGTGAAGACCTTGGAGACGTGCAGGGTGATGGCCACGAACGGGCGCATCACCTGCATCGTGGCCCAGAGGGGCGTGGCCACCCACGGCCAGAGCCCGTGCCAGCGCGTCGCCCCCAGCGTCTTGGGCAGGATCTCCGAGAGGAAGAGGATGCCCAGCGTGAGGAAGACGGAGAAGAGCGGCAGCAGCCCCACCCCGAGCACCTCGGTGGCCTGCATGCCCGCGAAGGTGGCGCCGGCGGTGTTGGCGACGGTGTTGAGGATGAGGATCGCCGCCGTGGGGGCGGAGATGTTCTCCTTCATCTGGAGGAAGCGCGTCGCCGCCTTCACGTGCCGTCCGTCGCCCCGGGCGGCGTCCAGCGTCGTGGCGCGCGTCGAGTAGAGCGTCGCCTCCATCAATGAACACAGCGCCGACACCAGGAGGGTTGCGACGACCAGGACGACCAGCAGGCTCACCAGCGCTCCTCGCGAAGGGCCGGAAGCTAGCGTGATTCGTTGGGGAATGCACCAGAAAGGAGGCGTGCGGGGCCGCCGATTCGAGCCGGTTGAAACGGCGGACCGTCTCGACCATGCTCCGACCGTCGCCCGGAGGAGGTCGCCATGGCCCAGGCCGTCACGCTGCCCAACGGGGTGCAGCTCATCAAGTGGACCCGGCAGGAAGAGCCCACCGCCGAGACCGTCGCCGCCGAGATGGCGGCCTTCGGCTACGGCGTCTACGACCTGCAGACGGTGCCCGGCTGGTTCAACCGCAGCCGGCACGCCCATGACGAGCCCGAGATCCGCGGCGCCGTCTCTGGCGTGATCACCTTTCATTTCGATGACTTCCCCGTCACCATCGAGGGGGGCGACATCCTGCTGATCCCCGGCGGGCTCGCCCACGAGGTCATCGTGCACAACCCGCGCCCCTTCCAGGCCTACAAGGGCTCCGAGAGCGGCGTCCGCCGCGTCACGGAGCTGGGCGATGGCAAGGGCAGCGTCGAAGACCTGGCTGGAGGCCGCTCATGACCCTCATCGCGCTGGATCTGGATGGCACCCTCGAAGACAGCCGCGCCGACATGGTGGCGGCCATCCACCGCGTCCGCGCCGCCCTCGGGCTGCCCGAGCGCCCGGACGCCGACCTGGAGCCGTTCGTCTCCAAGGGCATGGACACCCTGTACCTGCGCTGCTTCGACGACTTCGGCGTGGCCGACGACCCCGGGCGCTACGCCCGCGTCGAGGCCGCCTATGAGAACGACTACCTGGCCAACGTGGCCATCACCACCCGCCTGTACCCCGGCATCCGGGCCGCGCTGCGCGACCTCTCCGAGCTGGGCACGCTGGCGGTGGTGACGAACAAGCCCGAGCGCATCTCCCGCGCCCTGCTGCAGGCCCTCGACATCGCGCCCTTCTTCGCCACCGTCATCGGCGGCGACACCTGCGCCGAGTCCAAGCCGAGCCCGCTGATGCTGGCCACCGCCGCCGCGAAGGTGGGCCTCACCCACGACCGCGCGGTGATGATCGGCGACTCCGGGGGCGACGTCGTGATGGGCCGGGCCTACGGGGCCATCACCATCTGGTGCGCCTGGGGCTACGCCCGGGCCATCACCGAGCACCCCGACCACGTCGCGCGCACGCCCGACGAGCTCGCCGGCATCGTGCAGGACGCCATCTCGTCCGTGTCGACCCTCTCGGGGCTGCAGGCCCGCCAGGCCCGCTAGCCAGGCCCGTCAGGCCCGCTGGACGGCTCACCCGATCAGCGCCTCGACGGCCGCGGCCGCCGCCGCGAAGCCGAACGTCCCCGTCACGAAGGCCGCCGTCCCGAAGCCCGAGGCGCAGTCGAGGCGCAGGCTCTTGTCCTTGGGGACCTCGCAGATGGTGCCGTCCGCCCCCGGGAAGACGGGGCGCTCGCGGCTGAACACCGCGGGGATGCCCCAGGGCCCCTCCTCGGGGAAGCCGTGCTCCCGGCGCAGCAGCCGGCGCACCTCGCGCAGCAGGCCGTCCTGCACGCTCGCCGCCAGGTCCCCGCGCATGACGGACGCCGGATCACGGCGGCCGCCGGCGCCGCCGACCGTCACCACCGGCACCCCCGCCCCCTGGCAGCGGCTCAGCAGCAGCGCCTTGTTGCGCGGGTGATCGATGGCGTCCACCACGCAGTCGAACCCCGGCGCCAGCAGCGTGTCCGCCGTCCGCTCGGTGAAGAACGCCGCCACGGGGCGGACGAGGCAGCCGGGGTGGATGAGCGCCACCCGCGCCGCCATCGCCTCGACCTTCGCGCGGCCCACCTGCCCCTCGACGGCGTGGAGCTGCCGGTTGGTGTTGGTGATGCAGATGTCGTCCAGGTCGATGAGGGTCAGCCGCCCGACGCCGGTGCGAGCCAGGGCCTCGACCGTCCACGAGCCGACCCCGCCGATCCCGACGACGGCGACGTGGGCCGCGGCCAGGCGCTGGCGGCCCGCTCGCCCATACAGGCGCTCGATGCCGCCAAACCGCGGATCTTCCTCGGGAATCTGCTCCACGTCAGGCGTCTTCCCAGAGCGCGAAGGTCGCGCCCGTCGGATCGGCCAGCACCGCGAACCGGCCCATGCCCGGCAGCGGCGTCGGCGGCACGAAGACGCGGCCGCCCAGCGCGCGGGCTGCCGCCGTGCGCTCGGCCACGGAGGCGACCTTGAAGTAGGGCAGCCAGGCGTCGCGCTCCTCCTCCGGCCCCCCGGGCTTCTGCATGATGGAGGCGAAGGGCTCGCCCTCGACGGCGAACACATGGGCGGCCCCCTCCAGCGCGGCGGCGTCCCAGCCGTAGACGGCCGCGTAGAGCGGCGCGGCCGCCTCGGCGTCGCGGGTGAGGAGCTGGACCCAGGCCAGGCAGGCGGGCGCCTCGCTGGCGCCCCCCGCGAGGGGGGAGGTCACGGCGCCGGTGGCGTCCTCGACCACGGCGAAGCGCCCGATGGGCAGGTCCATCGGCGGGACGCAGACCTGGCCCCCGGCCTCCACCACCCGGGCGCACGCGGCGTCGGTGTCGGCGACGCTGACGTAGCCGATCCAGTGGGACGGGTGCCCGGGCTCCATGGGCATCAGCCAGCCGACCGGCGCCCCGTCGGCGTGCATGGTGGGGGCGAAGTCCCCCGCGGCCTGCTCGAACGTCCAGCCGAAGAGGCCAGCGTAGAACGCCCGCGCCTCGGCCGGCGCCGTCGTCATCAAGTCGAAGCGGACGAACCGCCCAGGGGTCTGCATCGCTTGCCTCCCGCGTGAGGCGCGAATTCTGCGCGCCCCGGCCGCCGCCGTAAACCCCGGTCAGTCCCCGAAGATCGTCCGGGCCAGCCGCTCGCCGAGGGCGTGGATGAAGGGGTCGGCGACCTGGTCGTAAGCGTACGCGCCGTCGTTCATGACGCGGTTGGGGTTGGCCAGCACGTTCACCGTGAGGAAGAACCCCTTCTTGGTCTTCGTGTCGACGACGTAGGCGTTCTCGATGCGGAAGCCATACGCCTTGCCGGCCTTGCTGTAGATGGTCCAGCGCTCCAGGGGGCCGACCCGCAGCAGGCCGCCGAGCACCGGCTTGAAGCGGCGAGGGTTGTACTTGTCCTCGGGGTAGACCGGGTCGGTCGACTCCCCCGGCCGCTGCCGCATGGCCTCCACCAGGAACTTCCGATCCGCCTCCTCCAGGCCGAAGCCCGGGAGGCCCAGATCCACGTCGGGGCGGGTGATCATGACGAGCATGTTCTGCAGGTCCACGAGGGACATGCGGTTCTTCTCGGCGAAGGACATGGGCGCCTCCACCCGCTTGCCGGTCCCCGGCTCCAGGTAGGCGTCCCCCACCTCGACCCGCGGCATCGCGGCCGCCGGCAGAGCCAGCGCGCTGGTGGCCTCGGGCAGCGTCACGACGCCCCCCTTCGCGGCCAGGTCGATGCGCGGCGTCTTGCGGTTCTCGTCGGTGGACAGGATGCGCGACAAGCGGTGGGTGAAGACCGTGCCGCTCAGCCCGGCGGCCTGCATCCGGCGGTTGAGGCCCTCGTGGCCCGAGAGCTCGTACAGGCGGTTGAAGGCCTCGTTGCTCGACACGATGGACATCTGCCGGATGAGGTGGCCCAGCGTGACCTTGCCGCCGTCGACGTGGCTGGCGTCCAGCCGGAAGACGCGCTCGCCGGGCAGCACCGGGTGGAACGTCAACGGCGTGTCGAGGCCCACCTGCTTGCCCGCCTTGCGCAGCTCGGCGAAGCGCTGCAGGGCCGCCACCGCCCCGCACGTCTTGACGGCGCTGGCCGGGTAGAAGTACTCGGCGTCCACCCGAAAACCGTGTCTTTCCAGCACCTTGCGTCCGCCTTTCTCCTTCACCACGCTCACCAGGATCTGGACGCGGTGCTCGGCGGCCTGGGCGGGATCGCGGGCGATGTCGAAGCCCTCCCCCACCATCAGGCCCGGCAGCCAGTCGTCGTCGAGGGGGTGGGCCAGCGCCGGCGAGGCCAGCGCGACGAGGGCGGCGAGGAGCAGGGTGCGCATGGCGGCCAGTCTTGGCGACTCGCCCCGGGATGTCCAGCGGGCGGGCGTTGACGCCCCCGAGGCGGTGCGGTACGTCGGCGCCATGAGAAGCCTCCTCTGCCTCCTCGTGGCCCTGGCCGGCCCCGCCGCCGCCGCCGACCGCGCGTTCCCCTTCGCCGTCCAGGAGAAGGTGCTCGCCAACGGCCTGCGCATCTACGCGATCCCGTGCGACTCGCCGGGCATCGTCTCCTACTACTCGGTCGTCCGGACGGGCAGCCGACAGGAGATCGAGCCCGGCCGCAGCGGCTTCGCCCACTTCTTCGAGCACATGATGTTCCGCGGCACGCCCCGGTACTCGGAGGGCGCCTACAACACGGCCCTCAAGCGCATCGGGGCCGACAGCAACGCGTGGACGTGGCGCGACCAGACCGTCTACCACATCACCGCGACGGCCCAGGCGCTCCCGCTGCTCGTCGACCTGGAGGCCGATCGCTTCCAGCACCTCCAGTACACCGAGGCCGACTTCCAGAAGGAGTCGCGGGCGGTGCTGGGCGAGTACAACAAGTCGGCCGCCGACCCCAGCCTCCTGATGGAAGAGACGCTGGTGGACGCGGCCTTCACCGCCCACACCTACAAGCACACGACCATCGGATTCCTGAAGGATGTCGAGGGGATGCCGGGCCTCTTCGACTACAGCCGGACGTTCTTCGACCGGTGGTACCGGCCCGAGAACGTGGTGGTCATCGTCGCCGGCGACGTCGACCCGGCCGCCCTCTTCGCCGAGGCCGAGAAGCAGTACGGCGGCTGGGCGCGCGGCGCCGCGACGCCGCCCATCCCGGTGGAGCCCCCCCAGGACGCCGAGCGCCGGCGCAGCCTGACGTGGCCGAGCCCCACGCTGCCCCAGCTCCTCATGGGCTGGAAGGTCCCGGCGTTCTCCACCACCGAGCGCGACCCGGCGGCGCTCGAGGTGCTCGCCGCCGTCGTCTTCGCCGAGCGCGCGCCCCTCTACCGCAAGCTGGTGCTGGAGGATCAGACCGTCGACTCGCTCTCGGCCGACACCGCCCAGTACGTCGATCCCTTCCTCTTCACGGTGACGGCGAAGGTGAAGGACCCCGCGCAGATGGCCGCCGTCGAGGCCGCCATCCACGCCGAGCTGGCCCGCGTGGCGGCCGAGGGCGTCGACGAGAAGACGCTGGCCGAGGTCAAGCAGCGGGCCCGCTACGGCTTCGCCGCGAGCCTCGCCACCGCCGAGGGCGTGGCCTCCAAGGCCGCCTGGTTCGTGAGCCTCACCGGGCGCATCGAGAGCATCGACGCCTGGCAGGCCCAGATCGCCGCCGTGACCGTCGACGACCTCAAGCGCGTCGCCGGGACGTACTTCGTGCCCAGCCGGCGCACGGTCATCTCGCTCGTGTCGGAGGTGAAGTGATGCGCGCCCTCGCCCTCGCCCTGGTCGCCGCCACCCTCGCCGCGTGCGGCGCGGCCCCCACCGCCCCCGGGCCCGCCGCCGGCCCCCGCTTCGTCGTGCAGGAGGCCGCCGCCAACCCGCTCGTGGCCATCCGCCTCGTCTTCGAGGTGGGCGCCGTCGACGATCCCCCCGGCAAGGAGGGCCTGGCCGCCCTCACCGGCGCCATGCTGGCCGAGGCCGGCTCGGCGAAGCGGACGTACGCCGAGCTGCTCGACGCCCTCTACCCGATGGCCGCCCGCCTCGATCTGCATGTGGATCGGGAGCTGACGACGCTGTCGGGCACCGTCCACCGCGACAACCTGGACGCCTACGTCGACCTGCTGCTCGACCAGGTGCTCACCCCGCGCTTCGACGCCGCCGACTTCACCCGCCTGCGGGAGCGCGCCCTCGACGCCCTGACGAAGACGCTGCGCAGCGAGGACGACGAGGCGCTGGGCAAGGAGGCGCTCGAAGCCGCCCTGTACGCGGGCCACCCGTACGGGCACCCGGTCGTCGGCACCGAGGCCGGGCTGCGGGCCATCACCCTGGACGACGTGCGGGCCTTCCACGCCCAGCAGCTCACCCAGGCCCGCCTCATCGTGGGGCTGGGGGGTGGCGTGCCCCCGGGCCTCGCCGACCGCCTGCGCGCCCGGCTGGCGGCGCTCCCCGCCACCGGCCCGGCCCGCGCGGCCCTGCCGCCGGCGCCGGCCCTCGTCGGCCAGCACCTCTTCCTGGTGGACAAGCCCGGCCGCTCCACGGCCATCTCCATCGGCCATCCCCTTGGAATCACTCGGAAAGACCCGGACTTCATCCCGCTGTTCCTGGCCGCCAGCTACCTGGGCGAGCACCGGACGTTCAACGGCGTCCTCATGCAGAACATGCGCGGGAAGCGGGGCCTGAACTACGGCGACTACGCCTATGTGGAGGCCTTCGTGCAGGACGGCTGGAGCACCTTGCCCCTCCCCAACATCCTGCGGCAGCAGCAGCGCTTCGAGATCTGGGTGCGCCCCGTCCCCGCCGACAAGGCCGGCTTCGCGCTGCGCCAGGCCCTCTACGAGACCGACCGCCTGCTCAAGGAGGGCATCCCCGAGGCCGGCTTCGAGGAGACCCGCGACTACCTGCTGGCCTTCTCGCGCCTCTGGACGCAGGACGCCGACCGGCGGATCGGCTACGCGGTCGACGGCGTGCTGGCCGGCGGCGAGCTGGCCGCCGCGCTGCAGGCCCGCCTGCCGACGCTGACCCGGGACGAGGTGAACGCGGCCCTCCGCAAGCACCTGTCCACCGCGAACCTCGTCGCCGTGCTGGCGGGCCCCGACGCCGCCGCCCTGCAGGCGAAGCTGCTCTCCGGCGAGGCCACCCCGCTGGTCTATGACACCGAGGGCACCCCGGCCGAGATCCTGGCCGAGGACAAGATCATCGAGGTCTACCCCCTGGCCCTCGACCCCGCCCGCATCCGCACCGTCCCCGCCGCGACCCTCTTCGATCGCTAGAAGAAAGCCCCGTCATTTCGGCAGGTTGTCGGCCCAGACCTCTACTCGCAGCCGAGGGGCGCGATGGAGATGGGCGAGCCGGCCCGGATGAGGTGCCAGCCGGTCTCCGGGTGCCGGACGATGCGCCCGTGGCCGCTCGCGCCCAGGTCGTCGCGCTCGATGGGCACGCCGTCGGGGGTCATCCACTGGATGACCCAGTGGTTCGCCTCGAGATTCGGGAAGAAGCGCTCGTGGTAGATGGCGAAGCGCTCGCCGTCGAAGCGGATGTCCTCCGGGCGGATGTGCGGCTTGTACACCTGCGGCCGGTCCAGCTCGTTGACCTCGACCCGGCGCTCGACGACGCCGGCCCGGTTGATCACCGCGTAGTTCAAGGCCTCCGTGCGGCCGGCGTCCGCCAGGCGCTGGCGCCAGAAGATGCCGTAGCGCCCGCCGCCCAGCCGGAAGAGGTAGGCGTTGCGGTTGCCAGCCGTAACCATGGCCTCGCCCAGGTCGCGCCGCGCGCCGTCCGCGGCGCCATCGGCGGTGAGGGGCTGCACGAAGATGTGCGGGCTGCCGAAGTCGACGGTGTTCACCGCGTAGGCCAGCAGGGCGTCGGCGCCGCCGTCCTCCCAGGCGAGGAACGTCTCCTCGCGGGTGTCCCCATGCGCCTGGCCCACGTCGACGGGGCCCGCCAGGATGGTGCCGAGGCTGTCGAGGTCGATGCGGGACAGCTGGCGGTAGGCGTTGAAGAGCACGATGAAGCCGCGGCCGCCCACCCGGACCTGCGGGGAGAACCCCTTGCGCCCGCCGCTGATGACGGGGTTCTGCCGGGGGATGGGCTGGCCGTCGTAGGTGACGCGCCGGAACGCGATGTCGCGGTTGCCCTGGTTGCTGAAGATGGACCAGGTGATGGCGTACTGGCCGTCCCCCTCGGCGAGGCTCGGGTAGTACACCGAGCTGGCCGAGTTGCCCCAGGGCGGAAAGTTGGTGCTGCCCAGGCCGTGGGGCCCCGCGGTGAAGTCGCCCGCCTGATCGATGAGGCCGAAGTCGACGCCATCGCCGGGGTTGCCGGTCACGATGGCCCAGCCGCCGCCGGGGCGCGGGAGGGCGTCGAGGCAGGTGAAGTTGGCCTGGAGGCCCGGCAGCGGGCGGGCCATCCCGAGGACGCCGGGGGTGTTGCAGGCCACGGCCCCCTGGCAGGCGCCGTCGACGCAGCGGCCGCCGTCGGCGTCGCAGGCCTCGACGACGCTCCAGTCGGTGCAGCCGTTGGCCTGGCGCACGCAGCGCTCCACCTCGTCGGCCGGGGTGCAGCGCTGGGCGTCCTGGTCGCAGGCGTCGGCGCAGGCGCGCGCGGCCCCCGGCGAGGGCGGCAAAGGGGCGAAGTCGCGGGCGTTGTCCTGGGTGTCCGTGTGGGCGGCGTCGCGGCTGAGCGACTCGGCCACGTCGGGCTCGGGCACCGGCGTCCCCTCGCCGGCGAAGGTGTCCGCCACGCCGAACAGGCCGTAGCCCAACGCATCGAGCACCCGCGCGCCAAACCGGAGCTGGACGCTGTCGGGGCCGTTCTGGAAGTCGACGGCCCGGTCGAGCTGGTCCGCCTGGGCGGCCAGCGCGGGCGCCGCGTCCGGGTGGGCGACGACGTAGAAGCCGTCGCCCGGGATGGTCCCCGTCAGCAGGATCTGCGCGTAATCACTGCCATTCGAGCCGTTGACGCCCACCAGGGTGGCGCCGGTCAGGTCGGTGCCCGGGGGGCCGTGGAGCTCCACGAACACGCCCGGCGCGTCGGCCCCGTCGATGTCGTACAGGATCTCGTTGATGACGACGCCGACCGGCGCGGGCCGGGCGACGCAGTCGTCAACATCGCAGCGCTCCGTCGGCTGGCAGGCCTCCAGGCCGCTCCACTCCAGGCAGGGATCGGCGTCGAAGTTGCCGCAGGTCTGGCGGCGGCCGGCGTCGGCGCACCGGGTCTCGCCGGGGGCGCACTGGTCGTCGCACTGGATCTGGCAGGCCCCGCCCTCGCAGGCCTCGCCGGCGCCGCAGGCCGCGCCGCCGCCGTACTCCAGGCACGGGTCGGCGTCGAAGTCGCCGCAGACCTCGAAGCCGTCGCCCAGGCAGCGCCGGTCGCCCTCGCCGCACTCGTCGACGCACACCGGCACGCAGGCCCCGGCCTGGCAGGCCTCGGCGGCCCCGCAGGGCGTGGGCCCCGACCAGTCGCGGCAGGCGTCGGCGTCGAACTGGCCGCAGCGGCGCACGCCGTCGGGCACGCAGTCGGTCGCGCCGGCCACGCAGTCGTCCACGCAGTCGAGCCGGCACTGCCCGTTGGAGCAGCTCTGGCCTTCGGGGCACGCCAGCGCCGCGCCGAACTCCAGGCAGCCGTCGGCGTCGTGGTCGGCGCAGGTGCCGAGCTGGCCGCCCTCGCACCGCGTCGCCCCCGGCGCGCACTCGTCCACGCAGTCAGGCACGCAGAGGCCCTCGCCCTCGCAGCGCTCGCCGGCGCCGCACGGCACCGCCGCGCTCCACTCGGTGCAGGGGTCGTCGTCCTGGTCGGCGCAGATCTGCACGCCGTCGCCCTGGCAGCGCAGGCTGCCCGCGACGCACTCGTCGTCGCAGGGCTGGGCCACGTCGACGCAGGCGCCGTTGTCGCAGCGCTGGTCGGCGCCGCAGGGCATGCCCGGGCTGTACTCCAGGCAGGGATCGGCGTTGAAGTTCCCACAGATTTCAACGCCTTGCGGACCACAGCGGGTCGCCCCGGCGGCGCAGGCGTCGGCGCAGACGGGCACGCAGGCCCCCGCCTCGCAGCGCTCGAAGCCGGCGCAGGGCACCCGCGCCGAGAGCTCCCGGCAGGGATCGGCGTCGTACTGGCCGCAGCGGCGGAAGCCCGCGCCGTCGGGCTCGCACTCCAGGTCGCCGTCGGTGTCGCAGGCGTCCTGGCAGGCCTCGGCCTCGGGGACGCACGCGCCGTCGTCGCACCGCTCCATCGCGCCGCACGGGGTCACGGGCCCGAAGGCCAGGCAGGCGTCGGCGGCGGCCCGGCCGCAGGTCACGAAGCCCTCGGCCTCGCAGCGCACCTCGCCGGCCGCGCAGGCGTCGACGCAGTCGGGCACGCACTCGCCCTCGCCCTGGCAGGACGACCCGGCGCCGCAGGGCGTCGTCGGCGACCAGTCCAGGCAGGCGTCCTCGTCGAACTGGCCGCAGCGGCGATAGCCGCCCTCCGCGCAGGCCCGCACCCCGTCGGCCGGGCAGGCGTCCTCGCAGGCCTGCCCCGCCGGCACGCACGCGCCGCCGTCGCAGCGCTCGTCGGCCGCGCAGGCCACGGGCGCGCCCAGCTCCAGGCAGCCATCTCCGTCGGTGTCCTCGCAGACGCGGCGGCCCCCGGCGCCGCAGAGCGCCTCGCCCTCGGCGCACTCGCTGCGGCAGGTGGCCTCGCAGACGCCGTCCGCGCACCGCGACCCCGCGGGGCACTCGGCGTCGCCGCCCCACTCCGGGCAGCCGTCGCCGTCCAGGTCGGCGCAGATCTGGGTCTGGCCCGCCGGGCCGCACTGGCGAGCGCCGACCGCGCAGGGCGCCTGACAGGCGACCCCCTGGTCCACCGCGGGCGGCGCCGCCGTCGTCCCGCCATCGTCACAGCCCAGGAGGCCCACGGCCAGCAGCCACCACCTCTTCATGCGCGCTCCCCCGTCGAAAGTCGGCGCGCACCATAGTGAATCCGGCGAGGCAGGGGAACCGGGCTACTCCACGAAGACCCCGGGGCACTCCATGCGGATGCGGGTGCACTCCTCGGCCCCCTCGGGCACCACCGGCGCGGGCGGCTCCACGCTGGGGATCTCGGACAGGTCCAGCAGGTGGCAGGTCAGGGCCTCCTGCACGGCGCCGGCGGCGGTCTCGGCCATCAGGTTGAGGCAGGTCCGCAGCTCGCCGACCGTCACGGTGCAGCCCGAGGTGTCCCCCTTGAGCAGGCCGCAGTCGGCGTAGGTGATGGGCGGCAGGCTCTGCTGGCCCAGGGCGACGAGGCGCTCGCACTGGGTGGCGGCGTCGAGGCAGGCCGCCACCTGCGCAGCGTCCTCGGCCTCGACGTCGGCGCCGGCGACACCCACGCCGAAGACGGCGCAGCGGGTGGAGTTGGGGACCTGGCTGTTGACCGCCGCCGAAAAGGCCTCGCAGATCGCGGTGTTGTCGTCGGGGGTCAGCTCCCCGACGGGCTGCTCGTCGGGCAGGGTGAGCACCACCTCGGTGGGGCCCATGTCGGGCTCGCCGAGGCCGAGGGCGTCAGAGGCGGCGTCACAGCCCACCAGGCTGGTGAGGGCGGCGAGGGCGAAGAGGGTGCGCATGGGGGATCTCCGTGGTCGTCGACCCCCCACCTTGCCCCAAGGCAGGGGTCCGGATCCCCTCCCCCGACATGTTTCGCTGCGTCCTCGACCCCCCACGGGGTATCTTCTGGGGGTCTTGCAGAGAGGAAAGCATGGTCGACGCCCCCTTCATCGAGATGCCCTTCGCCCGCATGCCCCTCCCCGGGGTGCTCACCGCCGGGCAGCCCAGCGGTCCCCAGCTCGGCGCCCTCGCCGAGGCCGGCTACCGCACCGTCATCAACACCCGCGGCTTCGGCGAGCCCGGCGTGGCCGAGATGCCCGCCTACGTCGCCAGCCTGGGCATGGACTACGTGCACATCCCCATCTCGGGGCCGGAGGATGTGTCGCTGGCGAACGCGAAGAAGCTGGCCGACGCCCTCGAAGGCGGCCTGCCGGCCCTCGTGCACTGCGCCAGCAGCAACCGCGTTGGGGCCCTCTTCGCCTTGAAGGCGTACGCCCTGGACGGTCAGTCTCCGGCCGAGTCGCTCCAGCTCGGGCGCGCGGCGGGCCTGCAGGGCCTCGAGCCCTACGTCCGCATGCTCCTGAACCAGCCCCGCCCGGCCTGAGGTCAGGCGGGGGTCTTGCTGCGCAGGAAGCGCCCGCCCCGGGCGAGCAGCAGGCGCATCATCCAGCGCGGCGTCATGCGGCCCAGGCCGATGAGCACGGTGGCCCAGAAGCCCGGCGTGATCATCGCGCGGCCGCGCTCGAAGGCGCCGAGCGTCTGGCGGGCGCAGTCGAGGGCCGACTGCTCCAGGAACGCCGGGATCTTCGTGCCCGTCGGGTTGCCGGCGACGGCCTCGAACTCGGTGGCCACCGGGCCCGGGCACGACTGCGTCATGACCACGCCCGTCCCCGACAGCTCCAGGCGCACGGCCTCCGTGAACGCCGTCACGAAGTGCTTGGTGCCGCAGTAGACCGAGAACCCCGGCATCCAGGTCATGCCGAAGCCCGAGCTGATGTTGAGGACGCCGCCGCGCTTGCGCTCGACCATGCCGGGCAGCAGCAGGCGCGTGAGCTGGACGAGGCCGGTCATGTTCACGCGCATCATGAGATCGGTCTTCGCCGCGTCGCTGCGCTCGAAGAGGTCGATGTCGCCCATGCCGGCGTTGTTGATGAGGATGTCGACGGGGGGCAGGCGCGACACGAGGGCGCCGAGGGCCGCCGCGTCCGCCAGATCGCACGACTCCACCTGCACCGTGAGGCCGGGCTTCAGGCCCCGCAGCTCCGTCGCCAGGGTCTCGAGGCGGTCGGTGCGCCGGGCGACGAGGATGAGGGTGCCCGCCCGGGGGGCGAGCAGGCGGGCCAGCTCGGCGCCGATGCCGGACGAGGCGCCGGTGATGAGCTGGGTCGTTCCATCGAGGGGCGCGCGCATGGAGGCTCCTGGGGCGATGCGGTGCCTGACCGTATATCATGGTGGCCATGCGCTGGCTCTTCATCGCCCTCATCCGCGTCTACCAGGTGGCCATCTCGCCGCTGCTGCCGCCGAGCTGCCGGTTCGTGCCCTCCTGCTCGGCGTTCGGGCTGGAGGCCTTCCGGGTGCACGGGGCCTGGCGGGGCTTCTTCCTCACGGCCCGGCGGGTGGGGCGCTGCGGCCCCTGGTGCGCCGGCGGCCACGACCCCGTGCCCCCCGTCGGCGGCGTGACGCTGCTGGGCGGCCGCCGACCGCCCGCGGGCTGATCCGCCTTCCCGTTCGGCGAGCGGTCTGCAATCCTGCGGCGTCATTGTCAGGAGGCAGGCATGTCCGTCGAGACTCGTCAGAAGATCCCGGTCCCGCGTCGCTCGTTCCTGTGGTCCCTCAACGAGACCTCCGGTGAGATCCTCACCCACGTCGGGCCGACGGAGTTCACGCCCTCCGCCAACGATCGCATCGTCAAGTCCAACGGCCGTGGCGGCTACGAGCAGGCCCGGATGGAGGCCTGCCCCTTCGTCGTGGCCCGGGATGGCGAGTACGTCCTGCTGCAGAACCCCGTCACCCACAAGGACGAGGACGGGGGCGCCAACGGCTCGTATGTGCCCGGTGGCAACAAGGAGAAGAGCCTGGAGATGGGCACCACCCGGGTCATCCCGGGGCCCTGCGCCTTCCCGCTCTGGCCCGGCCAGTCCGCCGAGGTGCGCAACGCCCACAAGCTGGGGGCCAACCACTACCTGCTGGTGGAGGTGGTCTCCGACGTGGACGAGCAGGCGCCGTACTACGAGCTGGTGCGGCGCTCCGCCGAGCAGGCCAGCGTGGTCATCGAGGCCGACGCGGGCGATGACGAGGAGGACGCCACCCCGGAGGCCGAGCGGCGGCGGCTGGTCATCGGGCAGCGCATCGTCATCCAGGGCCGGCACACCCAGCTCTTCATCCCGCCCACCGGCATCGAGGTCGTCCCGGCCATCGAGGAGCGCGCCGACGAGGGCGATGGCGTGGCCAACCTGCCGGGCCCCCAGGCCGACGAGCTCATCAGCCTGCTCCAGCAGGTGGAGAGCGGCCTGACCGTCCGCCAGTTCAGCGTGCTGAAGAACGAGCTGCGCCACCGGACGGAGATCCAGTCGGCTCACCGCGCCATCATGCTGACGGCCCTGGACGACGCCTGGAACACCCGCGGCGCCGCCCGCAAGAGCCGCGGCGGCCCGGCCACCGAGCAGCTCGATCCCTACGCCCGCAAGGCGGTCGTCCTCGGCCCCAAGAACTACTGCATCCTCTTCGACGCCGACGGCAACCCGCGCATCGTGCGGGGCCCCGCCCGCGTGTTCCCCGGCCCGCACGACCGCTTCCTGCACCGCGGCTCGCGGCGCCGCGTCTACGACGCCTACGAGCTGAGCGAGAACCAGGCGCTCTGGCTGCGGATCATCACCCCCATCAGCCGCGAGGAGCTGGCGAAGCGGCTGCCGGCGGGCTTCGCCCTCGAGCTGGACCGCTACCCGGCCGGCCACGAGCTCCTCGTGCGCGGCCGCCCGAGCGTCTTCTTCCCGTTCATCGAGGCCGAGATCATCAACCCCCGCACGGGGGAGCCCCACGTCGGCAACGACCACGACGAGGTGGTGGTCGACGCCATCGGCATCGACCAGAAGTCGGGCATCTACGTGCGCGACCTGCGCACCGGCATGGTCAAGATGGTGCGGGGCGAGACGACCTACCTGGTCGATCCGCGCCACGAGGCCCATGTGCAGCGCCGGGTGCCGGCCGACCACTGGAACCTGTGGATCGCCCATGGCGAGACGCAGAAGCGCGTCGAGAAGGACGTCCTGACCCCCTGGGCGCTCTCGGTCATCGTCCCGAACAACGAGGCCATCCTCATCACCTCCCGCCACGGCCGGCGCGTGGTCGTGGGCCCGCGCACGGAGCTGCTGGAGTACGAGGAGCAGCTCACCCCGCTGCGGCTGGCCAAGGGCGTCTCCAAGGACGGCCACCAGTCGGTGACGACGTGCTTCCTGCGGGTGCAGGGCGGCCGCCTGGCCGACAACTTCGAGGTGGAGTCGGCGGACTACGTGCGCCTGAAGGTGCGCCTCGGCGTCGCCGGCCACTTCGAGGGGGAGCCCGAGGCCTGGTTCAGCGTCGAGGATCCCGTCAAGCTGCTCGCCGACGTCCTGCGGGCGCGGCTTCGGCGCGGGGCCCGCAAGCACCCGGCCACGAAGCTCCTCGCGAGCTTCCCCGATGTGGTCGAGGAGACGCTCTTCGGCGAGGACGGCAAGCTCTCGTTCCCCGAGAACGGCATGACCATCGACGCCGTGGACGTGCTGAGCTGCCAGATCGCCGACGCCGAGCTGGCCCGCGCGTTCGCCGACGTGCAGCGCGAGGCCGTCGCCCTGCAGCTCAAGGACGAGCAGGCCGCCCGCCGGCTGGTGTCGTCGCGCCTGAAGGACGCCCTCGACGCCGAGGAGAGCACCCTGCAGCAGCGCGCTCACGGCCGGCTGGCCGAGACGCAGCGCCTGGAGCTGGAGGACGAGCACGGCATCGAGCAGCGCCGCATCGAGCTGACGGCGACCCGGGCCGAGCTGGAGCAGGCCCGGCGGCACGAGGCCCAGACCCGCGACGGCGACTTCGACCGCACCCAGAAGTCGGCCACCGCCGAGCTGCAGGCGAAGCTGCGCCAGCTCTCGGCCGAGGCGGAGGCCCGGGCGGCCGAGATCGTGGGGACCGTGCGGCTGAGCCAGGCCGAGACGGAGGCCGAGGTCATCCGCAAGACGGCCATGACGCAGGCCGAGGCCGACGCGGTGCGCCTGCGCGCCATCGAGAAGGAGCTGGTGGGCGCGCTCCAGTCGGCGGCCGACAGCGAGGTCATGAAGGCGGCCGCGCAGAACATGAACCTCGTCGCCCTGCTCGGCGGCCGGACCCCGGCCGAGCTCTTCGGCCACCTCCTCCAGGGCACGCCCCTGCAGCGCACGGTCGAGGGCATGAAGGGTCGCAGCGGCGAGCCGAGCTGATCGGGCACCTGCCACCCAGCGACCCCCTGCACCTGCCTCCTGGGCGGGCCTCCCCCCATTCCCGAGCCCGCCTCTTCGGTCATGAATGATCAACGCGATCGTTCACGGGCCAGGGGCCGCGTGCACCACAAGGGTATTTTTACCAATACGCGCGGTTCTGCCCGCAGGACCCGAGCCCGCCGGCCCGCGACGCCAGGCCGCCGGGCCGCACTCCGTAACACCCTGATTTTATTGCCAACCACCCCGTCTTATCAGGCTGTCGGCGCCTTGCTTACAATGTAGGCAAACGTGGGCCAAGGTAGGAAAAGTGGGCCCGGGTGTGAAAACACCTACCCGTAGTTCTACGGATGTCCTATGTTCCGCTCGTTCACGCTCGGGGTCGGCAATTACGGGGGACGTTGCGTCGCGTGACGTCCCGAGGTTCAGGCACCCAGGGGTGCCTGCGCGGGGTGGTCATGCACGCTTCCAACAAGGTTCGTTCGGTTCTCATGGGGACGGCGCTGGTCGCCGCAGGCGCGGGCGTCGCGTCGGCGGCCGACACCGTCGAGACGCTCCCGGCGCGCCAGGTACGCCCAGGGGCCACACTCCAGCTATTCGGCGCCGCCGGCAACGGCGGAGCCTTTGGTAACGGCTCCGCCAACGGCGAGACCTACCAGTGGTCCTTCGCCGCCAACCCGGACGTGAGCGTCGTCACCGACGGCAACACGGGCGGCATCGTCGGCAACGACGCCTTCATCGCGGAGAACGTGAGCTTCCAGCTCCTCAACGGCTCCACCCGCGAGATCGTGCGCGCCACCCTGACCGTCGACGACGGCGCCGGCGGCGTGACCTCCCGCGAGGTCGCCCTCGACGTGGTGAGCGGCGCCGACGAGATCTCCGACACCCCCCTCGAGGCGCTGGCGGTCGACGTCAACATCGCCATCGAGGACGGGCTGCGGGCCATGTACCTGACGCAGCGCCCCGATGGCCGGGTGCAGTGGAAGGAAGGCAGCAACGCCGCGGTGCAGGACTGCGCCACGACGGCCTTCTCGCTCTGGGCCTTCGCCAACCGCGGGCACGGCCCGCTGGCGGGCGGCATCTACGCCCCCACCGCCCAGCGCGCCGTCAACTTCATCCTCACGGGCACCGACGCCTTCGATCCGGCGCTGCAGGCCCGCATCGGCGATCCCGACAGCGACGGCAACGGCCGCGCCATCGCCCTGTGCAGCAACGGCTCGCCCACGGGCTACGCCTCGCCCATCGCCACGACCGCGCTCATCGCCGCGTACCATGATGCCCCCCTGACGGTCATCGCCAACGGCCCGTACGCCGGCGAGACCATCTTCCAGGTGGTGCAGGACTCCATCGACTGGATCGCCTTCGCCCAGAACGACAATGGCGGCCGCGGCGGCTGGCGCTACACCGCCAACGCCGGCAGCTCCGACACCTCGGTCGACTCCTGGAACTACCTGGCCCTCGAGGGCTTCGAGAACGTCTTCGGCGGGACGGTGATGGACGCCGTCAAGACCGAGGCCGAGTACCGCATCATCGCCGTCCAGCGTGCTGACGGTCAGTTCGACTACGCTTCCCTGAACTCCGCGGTGGGCACGGCCAACGCCCGGACCGGCGGCGGCATCTCGGGCCTGCTGATGGTCAGCAACGGCGGCCGCGCCACCCCGACCGCCGGCGACATCGCCGACCGCCTGAGCCGCGCCGTCGCCTGGATCGGTTCCGACTGGAACCGCGCTGGCGGCCAGTGGCAGGGCAACCTGAACAACTACTACGCCATGTGGACGCAGGCCCGCGCCCTGCGCCTCGCCGGCGTCGAGACCCTCGTCAACGGCGGCATCACCTTCGACTGGGAGACCGGTGAGGCCAACGGCAACGGCCAGGTCTCGCCCCCCGGCGCTCGCGAGGGCTACTTCCCCTACCTCGTGCGCCAGCAGACCGCCACGGGCCACTGGCCCAACGGCGGCTACGCGGCCGCGTGGCCCCGCAACCTGAACACCGCCTTCGGCGTGCTCATCCTCACCCCCACCGTCTTCGGTCCCCCGAACGCCGGCCCCCTCTGCGTCGCCCAGGACGTCGTCGTCCCCGTCGACGACCAGTGCGCCTGGAGCATCGAGGCCGGTGACGTGGACGGCGGCTCCTCCGATCCCGACGGCGACGCCCTCATCATGTCGGTGGATCCCTCGGCCGGCCAGGGCCTGGCGGTCACCAACGTCAACCTGACCGTGGACGATGGCAACGGCCTGCAGACCTCCTGCCCCGCCCAGGTCACCCCGGTCGACAACATCCCCCCGGCCCTCGACTGCGGCGCCGGTGGCCCCTACGAGTGTGCGGATGGCTGCGCCGCCGCCAACCTGAACGCCGTCGCGACCGACAACTGCCCCGGCGACCTGCCCGTCTACAACGACGGCATCGCCTGCTACCCCGTCGGCACCACCACCGTGCACTTCAACACCGCCGACGCCTCCGGCAACGGCGCCTCCTGTGAGGCCGATGTGGTCGTCGTCGACACCACCGCCCCCGAGGTCGTGGTCGGCTCCCCCAGCAACGAGATCTGGCCCCCGAACCACAAGTGCCTGACCTTCGACCTGATGGACGCCTGCGACGTGCAGATCAGCGACGCCTGCGCCACCGACCCGGCTGACCTCGGCGTCCGCATCACCGGCATCACCAGCGACGAGGCCTTCGAGGTCGGCGCCGGCGGCGACGGGCACCACTCCGACGACATCGAGATCCTGAGCGAGACCAGCTTCAAGCTGCGCGCCGAGCGCCAGGGCGGGGCCAACGGCCGGTTCTACACCGTCCACTTCCAGGTCACCGACCCGGCCGGCAACGCCACCGACGCGAGCTGCGAGTTCGTGGTGCCCCACGACCAGAGCCCGAAGCACATCCCGGTCAACGACGGCCCCGCCGTCACCTGCGAGACCCCCCTCGACTGCGCCTGCCTGGACAACCCCCAGGCCCAGGCCCAGGCCCGCGGCCGCTGAGCCCCGGCGCGCCGCCGGCCCCCTGGCCGGCGGCCCTCGCTGCCGCGCCGCCCGGCGCCCTGCGCAGCGCCTCCCCCCTCCACAGAAGCTGACCTGAGCCGCGTCGCGGCCCACCCCGAGCCTCGTCGCCCGCCGCCGCATGGCGTCAGCGGCGTCGAGCACGACCCAAAACACCTTGAAATCTCTGTGGAATCACCGAACCAGCGCGCCGGGCTGGGCCCGCTTGATCCGTCGGCGCTCCGGCGCTTCGGCTCGCTCGGCAGCCCCTACAGCTCCCGGCAGTCCGCCGGGATCTCCCGGGCGCCGAAGGAGTAGGGCCGGGCCTGCTTGACCAGCAGCCGGCGCTCGGGGCCGAGGAGCTTCAGCTCCACGTCCATCGCGAACCAGCGGTCCGCGCCCGCGGGATCGATGAGCGGGCGGAAGTGATCGTGGATGGCCTTCACGACGCACGCGGTGTGGATGATCTCGTCGTCGCTCAGGATGGGCTCGCCCCGGGTGAGGCTGCTGCGGCCCAGGATGTTGATGCGGGGCTGCCGCACGTACCGGTAGATGATCTGCTCGGTCGTCACGCCGGGGGCCGGGTTCGTCACCGTCGCCTCGCCCCGCTGGATGTTGATGTAGGCGTCATCCCGGATGGGATCGATGATGTTGCGGGTGATCACGACGCCGTTGGCCTGCTCCGACAGGAACGCCGGCTGGATGAGCACCCCCATGGCGACGCCATCCTGGGCGATGCCGTGGTAGGCGCGCTCGTCGAAGGCCCGGGTGTTGTAGAGGCTGGCCCAGACCACCCGCAGGGCGTCCGCGATGGAGGCGTCGTTGTCCCCCAGGCGCCCGCTCGTCGAGGTGTAGAGCCCGGCCCCGTTGAAGCCGGGCAGGTCCTCCGTGTTGCTGCTGCTGCGGAAGCGGACCTTGGCGTCGCCGTAGTGCTGGGCCACGTAGGCCTCCACCTCGGCGAGCACGGCCGGATCGACGGGGTGGCGCCGGATGAGGTCGCGCACCTCGGCCAGGCCGGCCGCCCGGACGACCGGATCGGCGAAGTCGGGCCGCGCCTGGAGGGCGGCCAGCCGATCGAGGGCCCCGCTCGCCGCGTAGTGGTCGAGCGAGTGCGCCAGCGCCAGGCCAGCGGCGTCCCGGGGCACCTCCACCGGGCCCTCGCAGCCGCGGCGGCGCGAGACGACCCGCCCCAGCTCCGCGAGCTGGGCTGCCTTGGCGCCCACGCGGGGCAGATCGGCGATGCCGAGGCCCGCCAGCGGCAACACCCCGCGGGCCTCCCGATCGAGCCGCGGCACGAGGGGCTCGCCCTGGGGCAGGCGCGCGTCCCAGAAGGCCTGGGCCTCGGCCGGGTCCGCCACCTCCAGGTCGAAGCCCCCGCCCCGCACGTTCAGGCGCACGAGCTGGCCCAGCAGGGCCGCGACGCGGGGGTCCTGGCGGGCGTCCCGCAGGGCCATGTTCGGGGTGTTCCGGTTGCGGGACAGCAGGTTGACGTGGGCCAGCGGCGTCTGGAACGCCTCGGTGATGAGGCCCCCGACCAGGGCGATGTCGTTGGGCACCTGGTCCGTGACGACGATGGTGCGCGGCCCCAGGGGTGTCGTCGCCAGGTCCTGGGTGGGCACGAACGTGAGCACCCCGAAGCCCACCGTCTCGGTCAGCGGCTGGTACACCAGATCCCGGAACGGCGCGTTGGGCCCGACCAGCGGCGCGAGGCCCCCGAGCGCAGCCATCTCCTCCACCTGGTCGCCGGTCTGCGGCCGCAGGAAGAACGCCTGCGGCTGCAGGACGTGGTTCATCACCCCGAAGAAGGCCCGTCGCATCTGCTGGGCGATGATGTTGTCGCCCGGCGTGAACTCGACGGTGTGCAGCCCCGAGCCCCCGTGGTTGACCAGCGTCCCCAGCAGGTAGATGCGGTCCTCCACGCTGAAGTAGTTGATCTCACTGAAGGTTCGCCAGCCGATGCGCTGCTCGGCCTCCTGGACGGGATCGCAGCGGTCCAGGTGTGGCAGCCCCTCGATCTCCTCGCGCACGAAGGTGTAGTGCAGGTCCCACGCGGTGCTGAGCAGGTGCACGACGTCGCCGTTGGCCATGTCGACCACGAACTTCACCGACTCGATGCCCGACGCGACGCCGCCCCCGCCGAGGGCGGCGAAGTCGCCCGGCGTGCGCAGGTGGCGGACGCGGTTGCCCACCGGCCGGCTGGCGAGCGGATCGCAGGCGTCGTTGGCGGCGCCCGGCGTGGCGCGGGCGCAGAAGCGGAAGCGGCCGGTCGCGTCGGGCTGGCGGGTCAGCGCGGCCCCCTCGGGCCACCACATGAAGTCGACGCGCTCGACGGGGAAGGCGCGGCCGTCCGCGAAGAGCGTCACGACGCCCTCGTACTCGGGCTCGGCGGCGATGGGGGCCATGGCCGCGGCGGGCACGGGCACGGAGACGCGGGCCCCCGGCTCCAGGCGCGGGACGGGCCAGGCGAGGGCGGCCCCCTCCCCGACCACCGGCCACGGGACGCCCGGGCGGTGGGGCGCGACGCGCAGGTGGAAGCCCTCGAGCTCCACCACCTCGCCCGTCACGTTCAGCACCTCGATGAAGCCGGCTGGCCGCAGCGCGAGCTCGGTGATGGCGAGCGGCGTCGGCGGGAAGGGCCACGGATCTGCCCACTCATAGGGCGGGTACTCCACGTCGTCGGGGATCTCCGGCGGCGGCGGCGGGCCGCAGCGGCCGCCGTTGCTGCGCTCGGGCGTCGCCCAGCGGCAGAGGACGGGCTGGCCCCGCCCATCCGGGTAGCGCTGGAAGCTGTCGTTCGGCGTGGCCGGGGGCAGCTCGAAGGCGTCGATGCGCCGCCCCCCCGGGCTGAACAGGTAGAGCGTCTCGCCCCCCGCCGAGAGCTTGAACGGCAGGTGCCGCGGCCCCTGGGCCGGGGTGTCGTCCGCCCAGAACACGGCGGTCTCGCCCGGTCCCAGCTCGATGGCCGGCAGCGGGTGCCGCTCGTCCGGGTCGTCGGAGGCGCTGTAGCCGGCCAGCGACAGGGGCGCGTCGCCGGTGTTCACCAGCTCGAACCAGTCATCCGCCTCCCCCACCTCGTCGACCCAGGCGCCGTCGTTATCGGACATGGCCTCGTTGATCTGGATGGGATCCGGCGGCGGGCCGGCGTCCACGACCGCGTCGACGACGGCGTCCACCACCGCGTCGACGGGCGCGGCGTCGAGGGGCGCGGCGTCCCGGGCGGCCGCGTCCACGTCGGCGTCGCGGGGGGTCGCGTCGACCTGGGCGTCGCGGACGGTGGCGTCGACCCGGGCGTCCGGGGGGCCGGCGTCCATCACCCGCCCGTCCGCGGGCGGGCGGGCGTCGGTCGGCCGGGCATCCACGGAGCCAGCGGGGCCGTCATCACAGGCCACCCCGACCAGCGGGAGGAGAATCCAGAGGAGTGTCGCGCGCATGGCGCCAGCATAGCGGGCCCGGGCGCACGGGCCCAAGGGCCGCCTCAGCGGCGCAGGCGCGCGGCCTCCAGCGCGGCCTGCAGCTCGGTGGGATCCAGATCGACGCCGATCATCACCAGCGTCGTCCGGGGCGTCTCATCGGCCCGCCACCGCCGCGCCGTCTGCAGGCTGAAGAGGTCGTGCACGCCCTGCAGCACCACCCGGCGGCCGCCGCCCGCCCGGATGACACCCTTGTACCGATAGAGATCGTAGGGCCGCTCCCGCGACAGGCGGCGCAGCCAGGCGCCGAGCCGCCGCAGATCGTGCGGGCCGTCATCTTCGAGCACCACGCTGCCGAACGGATCGTGGGCGTGGCCGCCGACCCGCACCAGCCGCCGCAGCCGGAAGCGCCCGAAGGCGTCCACGTCGAGCACCTGAGCCGGCTCGACGGCGCCGTGCAGCGCCTCGATGCGGGTCGCCGTCGGGTTGGCCTCGGCCAGGCGCGCGCTCACGGCCGCCATCGCCTCCGCGTCCACCAGGTCGGCCTTGCTGACGACCAGCACGTCGGCCAGCGCCACCTGCGTCTGGGCCACCGGGCTGTTGCGCAGGTCGACGATGCCGTGCCGGGCGTCCACGACGGTGACGATGGCGTCCAGGCGGAAGGCCTCGGCGATCTCGTCGCGCCGGCTGAACGTCTCGGCCACCCCCGCCGCGTCGGCCATGCCCGTCGTCTCCAGGATGACGCGGTCGAAGTCGATGTGCCCCCGCTTGCGCGCCTCGATGAGCGACCGGAACGTGTGCCGCAGGTCCACCTCGACGGCGCAGCAGATGCAGCCGTTGACCCGCCGCACCATGCCCGGGCTGATCTCCTCCAGGAGCTCCGAGTCGATGTTGGCGGCGCCGAACTCGTTCTCCACGACGACCACGCGGTGGGCGTCGATGTGGCGCAGCAGGTGCCGCAGCAGCGTAGTCTTCCCGGCCCCCAGGAAGCCGGTGAGGATGGTGACGGGCGTCGTCATGCGGGCAGCCCCAGGGCCCGGGCGACCAGGGCCTTGTGCGCATAGAACCCCACGAGATCACTCTCCTTTCCGCCGCGCGGCCGCGGGTGCACGAGCTGGCCGATGCGGCCGCTCAGGGCGTGGCGCCCCTCCCGCTGGACGACCCAGCGGATCTCCTCGTAGTCCTCGCGGACGGTGGCCAGCAGGGCCGGATCGTCGAGGTCGAAGGCCGACGCCCCGAGCACGATGGAGCGGGCCTCGGCGGACCCCTCGAAGCTGCGGGCCACGACGATGAGGTGCCCGAGCTTCTCCAGCAGGTGGGAGTCCTCGAACTCGGTGACCTCCAGCTCGGCGGGCGTGAAGGCCGTGATGGCCATCGTCTCCTTGAGCCGCCACTGGCCATCGGCGCCGGCCACCAGGGGCACGACCTTCAGCTCCCAGTCGCCGAAGTCGGGCGCCTGCAGCGAGTCGGGCCGGCGGCCCAGGTAGCGCTCGACGGTGTGGCCCGCCCAGCCCTTGTTGCGGCGGCCGTCGATCCAGACGGTCACGCCGAAGGAGTCCGCGAGGGGGCGCAGGTCGCGCCCGCGCAGGGCGGCCAGGCGCACGAGGGCCTCGGCGCGGGTCAGCGGCGGTGGGGCCGGCAGCAGCTCAAGCTGGCTCATGCGCGCATGATGCCCGCCGCCGGTGGGGAAATGAAGGCCGGGGACACACCAGAGGTTCCCGGAGGCGCGGCAGGGCGCTAGACTGCGCCGCCCGGCCTCCTGGCCCACTCTGCACGAGGAGCTCGATCATGCGCATGTCTTCCCTGACCCTGGTGGCGGCCCTGCTCGCCCTCGCCGCGTGCAACCCCGCCGACAAGCCCGGGGCCGCCCCGGCCAGCGCCGCCCCGCGAGCGCGGCGCCTGCGAGCGCGGCGCCGGCCACCGCGGCGGCTGCCCCGCGACGGCGGCGCCCGCCAGCGCCGAGGCCCCCGCCACCGCGGCGGACGCCCCGGGCGACTCGGCCGCCGACACCGGCCAGGGCACCGCGGCGGGCGCGGCCAACCCCGCCCTGCTCGATCCCAGCAAGGCCACCGAGACCGCCCCCGACAAGTACACCGTCAAGTTCGAGACGACGAAGGGCGACATCCTCATCGACGTGGAGAAGGCCTGGGCCCCCAGGGGCGCGGATCGCTTCTACAACCTCGTGAAGATCGGCTACTACGACGACGTGGCCTTCTTCCGGGTCATCGGCGGCTTCATGGCCCAGGTGGGCATCAGCGGCGTGCCGGAGCGCAACAGCGTCTGGCGCAACGCCCGCATCGACGACGACCCGGTCAAGGGCAGCAACACCCGCGGCATGGTCACCTTCGCCACCGCCGGCCCCAACACCCGCACCAGCCAGTTCTTCATCAACTTCGCCGACAACAGCCGGCTCGACCGCATGGGCTTCGCGCCCTTCGGCAAGGTCCGCGACATGGCCATCGTCGACGCGCTGCACGCCGGCTACGGCGAAGGCTTCCCCCGCGGCCAGGGCCCCGACCAGGGCAAGCTGCAGGCCGAGGGGAACACCTACCTGCGCAAGGACTTCCCCAACCTCGACTACATCAAGAAGGCCTCCATCGTCCCCTGACGACGGCCCCCCGAGCATCCCAGTGAACGCCGATCTGCCCGGCCAGACGCTCCCCCTCGACGCGGGCGCGACCCTGGTGGTCGGCGCGCCCATCCGCCACGTCGACCCCCTCTCCTGGTTCCTCGGGCGCACGTCGTCCGGGGCGTCCGCCGTCATCGCCGTGACGATGGAGCCGCCCGCGCCGCGGCTCGACGCCGACGCGGTGGAGCGCCGACTGGGCGCGCTGCGGGGCCTGGCGCTGCCCGGCATCGCCGCGCCGCTGGGCTTCGGGCTGCTCGCCGATGGCCGGCTCTGGCTGGCCTGGCCGCAGGTGAGCGGCCACCCGCTGATCGAGGAGGTCCCCGAGGGGGCGGACGCCCCGACGCTGTTGCTGCAGGCGCTGCAGGCGCTGCGGCGCGTGCACGCCCTCGGCCTCGGCCACGGTCGCCTCACGCTGGCGTCCATCGTCGTGCAGCGCGTGCCGCCCGCCGGGTGGATCACGCAGATCGTCGATCTGGGGGTGAGCCGGCTGATCGGTGAGCCGCCACCGGATGGGGGACAGGCGGCTGACCGGCTGGCGGCCATCGGGCTGGTGCGGCTGGCCCTGCGCGGGCCCGCGCAGCGAGACCGGGCCCTCGCCGAGGGCCTGCGCGATCTGGAAAAGGCTCACGATCTTCATGGGTTGGCGGAGCGCGTCCGCCGCCTGGTGGTGCCCCCCTCCCCGGTCCGGCGGGCCTCGCGAGTGGCGGTCGTGCTGCTCCCCGGCCTGCTGGCTGCGGCGGCCGGCGCCGCCGGGGTGCTCTGGTGGTTTGGCCGCGGCGCCCCCACCGAGGCCCCACCCGACGCCATCGCGCTCGGCGGCACCACCTTCCCCGACGCGGCGCCGGTGCGCGCGGTGCTGCCCCCCACCCGGCCGGAGGACGCGGCTCGCCCGTGGCTCGCCCCGTGGACGCGGCCGTCGCGGGTCCGGACGCCGCGCCCGCCACCGTGGCCGGCCCGGACGCCGCGCCGCCGATCATCGACGCCGCGGTGCCCAGCGCCCCGACGCCGCGGTGCCCAGCGCCCCTGACGCCGCGGTGCCCAGCGCCCCTGACGCCGCGGGTGCCCAGCGCCCCCGACGCCGCGGTGCCGATCGTCGACGCCGCGGTGCCCAGCGCCCCCGACGCCGCGGTGCCCAGCGCCCTGACGCCGCCGCGCCCAGCGCGCCCGACGCCGCCGCGCCCAGCGCCCCTGACGCGGCCCCCTCAGCGTCGAACGAGGCGCGCCGCCGTCAGGCCGCCCTGGAAGCGCAGACGGCTGCCGATCAGGCCGCGGCGGAGGTCGCCCGCGCGGAGGCCGCCCGGGCCCAGGCCGAGATCGAGCAGCTCAAGGCCGCCTTGGAGGCGGCGCGGCCGGCGGCGCCGCCGAGCCGCTGACGGCCCCGCCCACCGGGGCCCGCACCACCCACAGCCCCGACGCCAGGATGAGCAGCCCGCCGAGCGGCGCGAGCGCCGGCAGGCGATCCCCCAGCACGAGCGCCCCCGAAGCGACCCCCACCATGGGCTCCAGGTAGGTCAGCACGCCGGCCTTGGCCGCCGAGACGTGCTGCAGGCCCCACAGGAAGAAGAGGCCGCCGAGCGTCCCCGCGAGCGCCGCGCCGCCCATGATCCAGACGACGCCCCCCAGCGTCGGCGTCGGCGCCATCAGCGCCACCGGCAGCAGCAGCAGGCCTCCGATCCAGGTGTGCCAGACGAGCAGCTCGGCGGGCGTGAGCACGCTGCCCGACCGCTTCAAGATGAGGACCTGGGCGGCGTAGAAGAAGGCGGACGCCGCCCCGAGGAGCCCGGTCAGCGCCGCGGGGCCGATGGCGAGGACGTCGCCGCCGAGGAGCAGGCCGAGGCCGAGCAGCGCCACCGGCAGCGCCACCACCACCTGCCAGCTCGGCCACCGCCGCAGGATCAGCGGCGATCCCAGGGCCACCAGCACCGGCGCGAGGTAGTGCGAGAGCACCGCCACGGGGACGGGGCCGCGGTGCAGCGCCTCGAAGTACAGCCAGGCGTTGGCGGCGTCGGTGATGCCCGTGGCCCACAGCGGCCACCAGGCCGCGAAGCCCCGTGGGATGCGCCGCGGCAGCCAGGGCACCGCGCACGTCCCCATGGTGATGAGCGCGATGCAGCCCGCCAGCGGGCCGGCGATGCCCGAGAAGTGGATGGCCAGGCCCCACAGCCCCCAGAGCGAGGCCGAGAGGCCGATGGCGAGGCTGCCGCGCAGCTGGAAGTCGGGGGCGGTGGTCATGGCGCCCTCATGCCCGAGGCGGCGCGCGGACGCAACGACGGCGACACTCCCCCTGGTCCCGGGGGTCCGAAGTGTGGATCATGCGGGGCGACGGGGGCGCGCTCCAGGGAGGGATCATGTCTGCACGGCCAAACCGGGTAATCCGTATTCTTTTCGCGGCGTTGCTGCCACTCTGGGGCGGCGGCTGCAGCGAGGATGACGGATCGGGGAAGGTCGCAGACGCGGCCCAGGACGCCGCCCAGGGGCGCCAGGACCAGTTCCGGCCGCAGCCGGACATGCAGCCGTTCGACCTGGCCGTCGTCCCGCCGCCCCGCGACGCGGCGGTGCCCGACGCCGCGCCGCTGGACGCCAGCCCGCCCGACATGGCCGTGCTGCCGCCCGACATGGCCGTGCTGCCCCCCGACATGGCGGTGTCGCCGCCCGACATGGGTGCCCCCGACATGGGCTGTGCGGCGCGGGAGACGTGCCATAACGGCATCGATGATGACTGCAACGGCATCGTGGACGACCCGCTCGTCTGCGACCAGGAGCTGCCGCCCTGCGTGGCCGACATGCCCTGCTTCACCGGGCTCGTGGGCGTCTGCGCCGTCGGCACCAGCCGCTGCCCGAACGGGCCGGAGGGCGAGGCGGCCTGCGACGCCCTGGAGCAGCCGGCGGCCGAGGTCTGCGATGGCGCCCTCGACGAGGACTGCGATGGCAACGTCGACGAGGGCTTCGGCCTCGACGAGCCGTGCGAGGCCGGGGTCGGGAGTTGCCGCGCCCTCGGCGTCTTCGAGTGCGCCCCGGACGGCGGCGCGCGCTGCACCGCCGCCCCGCGGGGCGCCCGCCTCGAGCGCTGCGATGGCATCCCGGCCGACGAAGACTGCGATGGCACGGTGGACGAGGGCTTCGAGGACCTGGGCCAGCCCTGTCAGGTAGGCCTGGGCATCTGCGAGGCCGCGGGCGAGATCATCTGCGCGGCCAACGGCATCAGCACGCGCTGCTCGGCGCGGCCCGCGGGCCCCGGCAGCGAGTTGTGCAACCAGGCCGACGATGACTGCGATGGCCGGGTGGACGAGGTCTTCCCGGAGCTGGGCCAGGCCTGCGTGCTCGGCCTCGGGGCCTGCCGCGCCGAGGGCGTGCGCGTCTGCTACAGCGAGAACCGGACGTACTGCAACGCCCAGCCGGGCCTGCCCGACCTGGAGACGTGCAACGCCATCGACGATGACTGCGATGGCAACACCGACGAGGGCCCCGATGGCCGCCCGCTGACGGTGGCCTGCTACGGCGGCCCCGAGGGCACCGCCGGCGTCGGCCTCTGCCGCCAGGGTCGGCGGGCCTGCGGGGCCCAGGGGCTCGGGGCCTGCGAGGGCGAGGTCGATCCCGCCGAGGAGATCTGCGACGGCAGCGACAACGACTGCGATGGCCGCGTGGACGAGGGGGTCGACGGGGCGCCCATCCGCCAGCCCTGCTACGCCGGGCCCGACGGCACGGCGGGCGTGGGGGCCTGCCGCCAGGGCAACCGGACGTGCCGCAACGGGGCGCTGAGCCTCTGCGAGGGCCAGGTCCAGCCCCGCGTCGAGATCTGCGACTCCCTCGACAACGACTGCAACGGCCAGGTCGACGACGTGGCGGTCGGCGGCTGCGACTGCGTCCCGCTGGTGCGCCGCGCGTGCTACTCGGGGCCCGACGGCACCGAGGGCGTCGGTCGCTGCCGGGCGGGCAACCAGAACTGCCGCGCCGACGGCACGGGCTACGGCGAGTGCTTCGACGAGTTCACGCCGAGCGCGGAGGCCTGCAACGGCGAGGACGACGACTGCGACGGCCGGGTGGACGAGGAGGTCGACGGCATCGGCGCGGCGTGCAACGTGGGCCTGGGGGCCTGCGGCGCGGCGGGCGTCTTCATCTGCGATCCGGCGCGGGGCCCGCGCTGCAGCGTGAACGCCGGCGAGCCCAACCCCGAGACCTGCGATGGCATCGACAACGACTGCGACGGCGCCACGGACGAGCAGTTCCGGCTGGGCCTGGTGTGCCGGCTGGGCATCGGGGCCTGCGCCCGCCAGGGCGAGGTCATCTGCGCGCCGGATGGCAGCACCTCCCAGTGCTCGGTGGAGCCTGGGCAGCCCGAGGAGGAGCGCTGCGATGGCCTCGACAACGACTGCGACGGGCGCAGCGACGAGGGCCTGAACCTGGGCCTGCCCTGCGAGGTCGGCGTGGGCGCCTGCCTCGCGCGGGGTGTCCGCGTCTGCGGCAACGACGGGGTGGTGAGCTGCTCGGTCGCCCCGGGCGCCCCCCAGGCCGAGCGGTGTGACAGCCGCGACAACGACTGCGATGGCTCGACGGACGAGGGCTTCGGGGTCGGCGACGCCTGCACGGCGGGCCAGGGCGTCTGCGCCCGGGACGGCCTGCGCCAGTGCTCCGCCGCCGGCGGCGTGGAGTGCAGCGCCGCGCCCGCGCCCGGCGGCGCGGAGCTCTGCGACGGCGAGGACAACGACTGCGATGGGCGCACCGACGAGGACTTCGCGCTCGGCGTGGCCTGCGCCGCGGGCGTCGGCCAGTGCCGCGCCAACGGCCAGACGATCTGCGCCGCCAACGGCCAGGGCACGACGTGCGGGGCCCAGCCCGGCGCGCCAGCAGCCGAGACGTGCGACGACCGCGACAACGACTGCGATGGCCGCGCCGACGAGGACTTCGACCTGGGCAGCGCGTGCACCAACGGCGTGGGCGCCTGCTCGCGGGCCGGCGTGACGCGGTGCCAGGGGGGCGTGGCCGCCTGCGACGCGGTGCCAGGCCAGCCCCGGGCCGAGACGTGCGAGGGCACCGACCAGGACTGCGATGGCCGCACCGATGAGGGCTTCCCCGTCGGCGACCGCTGCGAGGCGGGGGCGGGCGCGTGCCTGGAGGTCGGCGTGACGCGCTGCCTGGCCAACGGCCAGATCGAGTGCAGCGCCCGGGCCCATGACCCCGAGCCCGAGCTCTGCGACAGCCGCGACAACGACTGTGATGGGCGCGTGGACGAGGGCTTCGCGCTGGGCCAGGCGTGCAGCCGGGGCCAGGGCATCTGCCTGCGGGACGGCACCACGCGCTGCGGCCAGAACGGCCAGCTCGAGTGCAGCGCCCTGCCGGGCGTCGGCCGGGCCGAGACGTGCGACGGCCGCGACGAAGACTGCGACGGCCGCACCGATGAGGGCTTCCCGGTGGGCCAGCCCTGCGAGGCGGGCGTGGGCGAGTGCTACCGGGCCGGGATGCTGCAGTGCGCCATCGGCGGCGGCACCCAGTGCAGCGTCCAGGCCGGCGCCCCGCGGGCCGAGCGCTGCGACGCGGTCGACAACGACTGCGATGGGCGGTCCGACGAGGGCCTGAACCTGGGCCAGGCCTGCATCGCGGGCGCGGGCCAGTGCGAGGCCGAGGGCACGCTCGCCTGTGGCCAGGCCGGCGCGGTCATCTGCCAGGCCGAGCAGCCGATGGGCGGCGCCGAGGAGTGCGACGACCTCGACAACGACTGCGATGGCCGCGTCGACGAGGGCGGCGTCTGCCCCGACCTGGAGCCGCCGGACGTCACGCTGCTGCTGGAGCCCGTCTTCGTGCTCTTCAACGGCCTGGCCCGCGTCACGGTGACGGTCACCGATGACCAGGATCCCGATCCCCAGGTCACCGCGACCATCGACGGGATGCCCATCCCCCTCGACGCCAACGGCCAGTACCTCTACCAGGCCAACGAGGCCGGGGCGCACGAGGTCGTGGCCGTCGCGGTGGACGCCGCCGGCCGCCGGGGCGAGGCGCGCGACTACTTCCGCGTCCAGAACCTCGACGACAACGAGCCGCCGGTGGTGCGCATCATCGCGCCCGCCGACACCAGCGAGCTGACGGGCGTGACCGAGATCCATGGCCGCCTGGAGGACCCGAACTTCTTCTCGTGGAAGCTCGAGATCAGCTTCGACCAGCAGAACTGGCAGGTCATCAACACGGGCATGACCAGCGGCCCCGACGTCATCGTGGGCTCGATCGATCCCACCGTGATGGCGCCTGGCTTCGTCTACGTGCGCCTGACCGGCGAGGACGAGAACAGCCTCAACCAGTTCCAGATCGTCACCTACCGCGTGCCGGACGGGGTCTCCCTGGGCGAGACGAAGCTGGGGATCCGCGACTTCGAGATGCCGGTGAAGGGCTTCTCGCTGGCCTTCGACCGCGAGTACGACAGCCGCCGCAAGTACCTCGACGGCGACTTCGGCTTCGGCTGGAAGCTCACGGCCACCCGCGTGGAGGTGCGCGAGGACCTGCAGAGCAACGTCATGGTCGCGCTGCCCGATGGCCGCCGCGAGGTCTTCGCGATCGCGTACAACTTCCCGGGATTCTTCCCCTTTGGGACGATGAGCTACGTCGCGCCGCCGGGCGTGTACTCCACACTGACGTCGCCTCAGGCCTGCGCCGTGGCCAACACGGCCCAGGGCGTCGTCTGCTTCGACACGGGCCGGCCGCCCTCTTTCAGCGTCTCGAACTACGTGCTGACCACCCAGGACGGCACCCGCTACGAGATCCATGACCAGCGCGGCCTGGACCGGCTCACCGATCGCGAGGGCAACCAGTTCACGTTCGCCCGCGACCGCATCACGTCCAACGTCGGCGTCGAGATCACGATGGCTCGCGACGCCTTCGGGCGCATCACGTCCATGACGGACCCGCGGGGCGGCATCATCGAGTACCGCTACGACGCGGTGGGCAACCTGACGGAGGTCGAGGATCAGGCGGGCGGCGTGCAGACCTACGTCTACGACGACGAGCACGGCCTGCTGCGCGTCCTCGGGCCGGACGGCAACCCGGTCATCCGCACCGAGTACGACGAGGACGGCCGCAAGGTCCGCGACGTCGACGCCCTCGGCAACGAGACCGTCTACGACTACGACTTCGACAACCGCATCCAGACGGTCACCAACCGCCGCGGCGACGTCATCGTCTACGAGTACAGCGAGATCGGGCAGATCCTGTCCCGCGTCGACGAGATGGGGAACGAGGCCACGTTCGACTACAACGCCCTCGAGCAGCTCGTCGGCGAGACCCTGCCGGATGGCTCGACGTTCGGCTACGCCTACGACGCCCGGGGCAACCAGACGCGGGTGACGCTGCCGACCGGCGAGTCCAACACCTTCGCCTTCGACGCCTTCGGGCAGCCCGTCGCGATGACGGACCCGGCCGGGCACGTCAACCGCATGACCTACGACGCCTCGGGGCGGCTGACGTCCATTGAGAACGGGGCCGGCCACGTCCTGACGCTGGAGTACGACGCCAACGGCAACCGCCAGGCGGTCGTCGAGCCCGACGGCCAGCGGACGACCTACGGCTACGACGCCCTCGGCAACATCACGAACATGGCGCGGGACGGCGGGTTCACCCGGACGTACGCCTACAACGCCGCCTCCGAGATGACGCGGCTGGTGGACTCCGACGGCAACGCCATGGACCTGGACTACGACGCGGTGGGCCGGCTGCAGCGCGTGGTCGACCCGCTCGGCGGCGAGATCATCGCCGAGCGCGACGGCCTGGGGCGCATCACCCGCCTGACGGACGCCGATGGCTCGGTTCGCCGCTACCGCTTCGAGCCCCGCGGGCTGATGGAGGCCATCACCGACCCCAACGGCGGCGAGACGACCTACGCCTACGACGCCGAGGGCGCGCTCGTCGGCCTGACCTACCCGGATGGCGCCGAGGTCCAGCTCACCCGCGACGCGGGCGGGCGCATCACCTCCCGGCGCGATCCGCTCGGCAACGTCGCCAGCTACCAGCTCGACGCCATGGGCCGGGTCATCAGCCGCACGGACCGCAACGGCGATCCCATCGTCTACGAGTACAACACGCTCGGTGACATGGTCCGGCGGAGCGACGCCGACGGCGAGACGACCTACGAGTACGACACGGTCGGCCGCCTGACGCGGGTCGTCAGCATCGAGGACGTCATCGTCTACGAGTACGACGAGGACGACCGCCTCGTGGCCGAGGAGCCCCTGGCCGGCTTCCGCCTGGAGCACACCTGGGACGCCGCCGCGCGCCGGGCCGCCACCCGCGGCCCCGAGGGCGAGTCCACGTTCGACTACGACGCCGGCGGCCGCCTGGCCACCGTGGACGACCCCGTCCTCGGCCCCATCGACTTCGTGCGCAACCCCGAGGGGCGCCTGACGGGCATCCGCTACCCCAACGGCGTGGCCATCGACTACACCTACGACGCCATGGGCCGCCCCGTCCGCTGGGAGGCCCGCGCCGCGGGTGGCGCCGTCGTGGCCGGCGAGACGTGGACGTTCGACGCCGTCGGCCGCCCCACCCGCGTCGAGCGGGAAGACGGCCGCACGTTCGAGCTGACCTACGACGCGGCGGGCCAGATCACCCGGTCCGTCCTGCGCACCAACGGCGCCGTCACGCGGGACGTGGCCTACACCTACGACGCCCGCGGCGGCATGACCTCGCGCACCGTCAACGGCCAGCTCGCCGCGCACCAGCTCGACGCCGACCAGCGCCTCACCCGCGACGGCACCTGGACGTACCGCTACGACGCGGCCGGCAACCTGGTGGAGCGCACCCGCCTCGATGGGGCCGGGCGTGAGGCCTTCACCTACGACGCCGAGCGCCACCTGACGTCGTTCGCGCGCTTCAACGGCCAGGGCGTCCAGCAGGCCGGCGTGATCTACCGCTACAACGGCCAGGGCGAGCGCGCCGCGCGCGTCGAGGGCGGCGTCGAGGAGCAGTACGCGACCAGCTTCGGCGAGCGCGGCTGGGTGCGCAGCCCGGCGGGCCAGACCACCCAGCGCTTCGTCTACGGCGACCAGTCCGACCAGGCCCTGGCCCTCGACAAGCCCGACGGCCCCGTCTACTTCGCCCTCGACGGCCGCGGCAGCGTGGCCGCCGCCTTCGACGGCGCGGGTCAGCTCGTCGGCCGCTACCTCTACGACGACTTCGGCGCCCTGCTCGACCAGGCCGGCCCCTTCACCTCGCCTCTGGGCTTCGAGGGCCGGCCCCGCGACCCGACGACGGGCCTCTACGACTTCCGCGCCCGCAGCTACGACCCGGCGGCGGGCCGCTTCCTCCAGCAGGACCCCGAGTCGGGCAGCCTGCAGCGGCCCATCACCCAGCACCCCTACCTGTATGGCGCCAACAGCCCGTGGTTCTACCGCGATCCGAACGGCCGGGCGGCGGCCATCAGCTACGCCTTCCTGTCGAGCCGCTTCGTCACGGGCTCCGGCAACGTGAACACGCCGAGCCATGGCGAGCTGCTGGGCGCGTTCATCGGCTTCATGCACGGCTTCTCGGCGGGCGCCTTCGTCTTCCTGGCCAACATCCTGGAGCTGAGCGGCACCGGGCAGGACATCAAGACCATCTGGGGCATCGCGACGAGCCGCACCAAGACGAAGCTCGACGAGATCGCCAACCTCCTCGGCCGCGGCGCGGCCCTGGACGACAGCGGCTTCGCCGGCGCTTTCGTGAACGGCGCCAAGTTCCAGGTCGGCTTCAAGTTCTCCCTGAAGCTGCCCAAGCCCGTCAGCAAGGGCATCGCCCTCGCCGGCGGCAAGACGTCGAAGGGCGTCTGGGCCATCGAGAAGAGCGGTGGCGGCTTCAAGGAGGGCAACAAGCAGTTCCTGAACTTCCTGGAGCAGGTCGGCCCGCAGTAGGCCGGCCGCCCCGGCTGGAGGTCCTATGTCGGTCTTGCTCTCGGTGGCGCTGCTGGCGCCGCCCACCTGCGCCCCCGAGGCGCTCGCCAAGGTCGAGGAGGCGCTGGCGCAGGCGCCCGCGAAGCGTGCCCACGCGCTCGCCCTGCAGGGCGTGTCGGAGGCCTGCGCCCTGCCACCGAAGCTGGCGGCGGGCGTGCGGGGCGTGGCGGCCGCCCCACCCGACCAGGTCGCCCTGCTGGAGGCGCGGTGCATCACCCAGGCGACGGACCTGTGGACGCAGGCCTGCCCGGCCGGCGTGAAGGTCTTCGCCCAGCTCGCGAGCGCGGCCCCGGACGCCCGCCCGGCGCTCCTCCTCGCCGCCTGCCAGCTCGACCGCTTCGGCCTCACCCTGGCCCAGCTGCAGGGCGGGGACGTCTCGCCGCTGGGCGTCATGCTGGCCGCCGTCGTGCACGGTCCAGGCCGCGCCGCCCTCGTCCAGGCCCTCGTGCTCTCCCCCCGACCGGAGGCAACCCCTTGATTCGCCAGCTCTTTCTCCTCGCCGCCGTCGCCAGCCTCGTCGGCTGCGGCGGCGCTGCTACGCGGGCCCCGCGCCCCGACCTCGTCATCCTGCAGCTCAACGACGTCTACGAGGCCAACCCCGTGGGCGGCGAGGGCGGCCTGGCCCGGGTGGCGACGCTGCGCAAGCGCCTGGAGGCCGAGGGCGCGCCCGTGGTCACCGTCCTCGCCGGCGACTTCCTGAGCCCCTCCGCCATCGGGCTGGCCAAGGTCGACGGCGAGCGCCTGGCGGGCAAGCAGATGGTCGCCGCCTTCAACGCCCTCGGCCTCGACTACGTGACGTTCGGCAACCACGAGTTCGATGTCTCCGAGGCCCAGCTCCTCGCGCGCATCGGCGAGTCGAAGTTCACCTGGTTCTCCGGCAACGTCCTGCGGGGCAGCGGGGAGCCGTTCCCGGGTGTGCAGCCCCGCATCGTCCGCACCGTGCAGACGCCCTCCGGCGCCTGGACGCTGGGTCTGCTGAGCGTGACGCTCAACAGCAACCCCCACGACTGGGTCCGCTACGACGCCGACTACGTCGCGGTGGCGAAGCGCGAGGTCGAGGCCCTCAAGGCCGCCGGCGCCGACCTGATCGTCGCCCTCACCCACCTCGACCTGGACGACGACGAGGCCATCGCCGAGGACGTCCCGCCCGTGGACTTCATCCTGGGCGGTCACGAGCACGAGAACGTCCGCATCTATCGCGGCCGGGACTTCACCCCGGTCATCAAGGCCGACGCCAACGCCCGCACCGTCTACGTCCACCGCCTGACCCGCGGCGACGGCGGCGCCCCCACCCTGACGTCCGAGCTCGTGCGCATCGACGCCGCGATCCCCGACGATCCCGAGGTCGCGGCCGCCGCGAAGACGTGGACGGACCGCGCCTTCGACAGCTTCCGGGCCGACGGCCTGCAGCCGGAGCGCGTCGTCACCACCGCCTGGGTCGACCTCGACGGCCGCGAGGCCAGCGTCCGCAACCGCAGCACCGACCTCACCCGGCTGCTCGCCGAGGCCGTCGCGGCGGGTGGCCAGGACGCCCAGGTGGCCCTCTACAACAGCGGCTCCATCCGCATCGACGACACCATCCCGGCCGGCACCCCGGTCACGGAGTACGACGTCCTGCGCATCCTGCCGTTTGGTGGCCAGGTGGTCACGGTCACCCTCACCGGCGCGGTCCTCAGCCAGGTCCTGGACGCCGGCCTCGCCAACCGCGGCAAGGGCGGCTACCTGCAGACGCTCGGCGTGGCCGGGACCCGCGGCGCCTGGACGCTCGGCGGCGCCCCTCTCGTGGCCGACCAGCCGTACCGCGTGGCGCTCAACGACTTCCTGCTGACGGGCAAGGAGGACAACCTGGGCTTCCTGAAGCCCGACGCCGAAGGCGTCAGCGACCGGCACGATGGCCCCGACCTGCGCCGCGCCTTCATCGACCGCCTGTCCCGGGGCGCCGACGGCTGAGACCGGCGCGGTCCCGACCCGGGTCCCGACGAGGAGCTGCGAATGGCCCGGCCCGTCCCCAACCTGCACCCCGACGCCGCCCACCCCGGCGCCGCCCCCGACTGCGCCGCCTGCGACGGCTCGGGCTGGGTCGCGCTGGACGAGCCGACGATCACCGTCGCCCCGTGCGCCTGCGTTCAGGTCTGCCCCCGCTGCGGTGGGAGCGGCCGGCTCGCTGGCGGCCTCGAAGCGTGCGCCTGCCACGCCGGCGCGGGGCGCATCGACCTGCTCAACGCCGCGGGCCTGCCCGCCCTGGATGCCCCCCTCGACCCCCCATCCCCCGCCCTGTCGGCGTGGTTTCAGCGCTATCGACCGGAAGATGGCTGGCCCTGGCTGCTCGTCACCGGCCCATCGCCCGGACCAGTGACCGCCCAGCTCATCCGCCTCATCACCGGCGTCGGCGTACCCACGGCCCGGGTGACCGCCCACACCGAGACCGTCGACTGGCGTGCCTGGCGTCGGCTCGTGGTCTGCTACGACCTCGCCCTCCACGGACCGCGGCGCGCAGCCCGGCTGGTCGACACCTGCGCCGACCACGGCCTGACGCTGGTGCTCTGGTCGCCCATGGGCCTCTACCCCTCCGCCGGCCCCGGCCTCGACACGGCCATCGGCGACGACGCCGCCGCGACACTGCTCGAGCGCTGCGCCCTCGCCTGAGCCAGCCCAACCCGCGCCCGCCCGGGTCCTACCGGTCCTACCGGGTAGCCCGGCGAGCGGGTGCACCCGTGCCGCGCTGCTGGAATCTGGCCATCCCGGTCATACCGGGTAGTCCGGTGGAATGGTGCAACCGTGCCGTGGGACTGGAATCTGGCGGGGCGGGCTGGGTGTCGTGGGGCGCGTTGGAGGCCTGGCGACCCGTCAGGCACCGGCGACAGCGTCGCCGTGCGCGACCCAACCGCCGCCACGGGGGCTTCCGGGCGCACGTTCCCTGAGCGCCGGACCGGCTGCGCGCTTCAACGACTTCGAGGGCGCCGGCGGGCGGTCAGGCCGCGCCGGCTCGGGGTCCCCTCGGGCGGGCGAAGGCCGGGGGCAGCGTGTGCGGCGGCCACGGGATCATCAGCTGCGTCGGGTCGGCCTGCCAGGCGTGGAAGGCCCGCGTCGCCCGCGAGTAGGCTTCGCGCAGGGCCTCATGGGCGTCGCGCCACTCCTGGTGGTGCTCCGGCGGGCCATGCACCACCGGGGCGGGACTCCGGTCTCGCACGCGCGGCTTCGTCATGGGGTCGAGGCGCCGCAGCGTCTCGGGATCGGGGATGCGCACGCCGGCCTTCTTCCGCTTCGGCCGCGCCTGGCTGGCCACGTCGTCAGCGAGCTGCCACATCAGCGCGCGGTGGTCCTTCGGGCTCAGGGCCTCGAGGCCGGGCAGCCGGTCGATCCGCACCGTCAACGTCCTGGGGTCCTGGCCGGCGTACGCAAACACGCCCTCCACCGGCTTGCCGAACAGCAGGAACGGCGTCGAGCACGCGAAGAAGTCGTCGGCCGGGTGCCGCACCAGGAACTGCGCCGTGGCCTGGCCCATGATGTACTGCAGCCGCTGCAGGGCGTGCTCCTCGGTGGTGATCTGGATGCAGTGGTTCTGCTCAAGCAGGCTGCCGGTTCGCCCCAGCAACTGGTTGATCCGCCTGGAGATTTCTCGCAGCGTCCACTCCAGGAAGGCGCTCTTGTGGGCCAGGGTCGGCGCGCCGATGAGCAGGTGCAGGTGGTTGGACAGGAAGTGGAAGCCGTAGACGTCGATGAGCGGGAACTTCTCCTGGGCGCGGGCGAGGACGCCCTGGAGGATCTCGACGCACCTCTCGGTGGGGATGAAGGCGAAGCGGTCGTCGACGACCTTGCTGGTGATCTCGTAGAGCATCATCAGGACGCCGAGCCGGGCGCTCATGAAGGCGCGGTGGACGAGCTCGATCCTCAACTTCTGGGCCATGGCGGGAGCCTCCGTGGTGAGTGCTCCCTTGCTTTCGGTCAGTCGCGGCGCGTGTCGCAGGATTTCTGAGAAAAAGTGCATCGGGCGACGCCCGCACGCTGTGGCCGCCGCTCCCCGCCGGGCCTGCCAACCTGGGACGCGCGCGCCCCACTTCGCCGGCCCACGCACCACCCCAGGCCCCCCCACGCGCTGGCACGGACGCTGCTTTCGCTCCCCCGCCGACAGGGAACGCACACCCGGGGGACTCGATGCGCGCCGCTCTCTTCCTCGCTCCGCTCCTCGCCCTGGCCGGCTGCCAGGACGCCCGCCTCCGCAGCAGCGGCCCCAGCGGGCTGGTGGTGCCCACGGACGCGGGCGTGCCCCCCGAGAACAAGCCCGCCGTCGGCGACCCGCGGGACGTCGACGCGGGCCCGCGCCCCCTGCCCCCCCGACCGGACGCCGCCGTCTCCCCGCCGCCGCCCGAGCCGGACGCTGCCGCTGCGCCGCCGCCGCCCCCCGACTTCCCCGACGGGCAGGACGCGTGCGGCGACATCCGGGTGGCCGAGAAGGTCTACCACGGCACCCGCGAGCCCTCGGCCCTGCCCCTCACGCCCGGGCAGATCCTGGCGGTCGGCAGCTTCAACGGCTGCTCCGGCACCCTCATCGCCGAGCGCTTCGTGCTGTCGGCCACCCACTGCGGCCACCGCCGCGGCGCCGAGTTCTGCATGGGCCCCGATCCCGATCGCCCCAACGCCTGCCTGCGTGCCGTGGCCGTGCACGAGAACCCCCGCGCCGACCAGACCATCCTCGAGATGGACCGCGACGCCAGCAGCGTGCTCCCCGGCGTGCAGCCCATCCCCATCCTGACCGAGGTGATGGACAACGGCTGGATCGGGCGCACCGCCGAAGCGGCGGGCTACGGCCAGACCGAGTACGGCGGCTTCAACACCCGCTGGTTCACCGCCGAGCCCATCGTACGGCTGTCCAGCGACACCGTGACCATCGACGGCCAGGGCCGGCGGGGCGTCTGCTTCGGTGACTCCGGCGGGCCCGTCATGGTGCAGGCCAGCGATGGCTCGGTGCGGGTGGCCGGCGATCTGAGCAACGGCGACGGGTCGTGCGTGGGGCGCGACAACTACACGCGCACCGACGTCTTCGTGGACTGGATCGAGGGCTTCACGGGCCCGACGGTCGTCGACGGCGCGCCGTGCGGCCCCGTCACCGCCGAGGGGCGCTGCCTCGATGGCGTGGCGCAGTGGTGCGAGGGCGACGAGCTGCAGACCGACCGCTGCGCCGTCCGGTGCGGCTTCGATGCCCGCGCCGATGGCTACCGCTGCTTGCAGGGCGCCGACCCCTGCGGCGGCTACGACGCCGCCGGCGCCTGCGACGGCCAGACCGCCCGCTGGTGCGAGGCGGGCGCCCCCCGGGCGCGCGACTGCGGCGCCTGCGGCGAGTCCTGCGCCGTCGTCGCGGGCGTGGGTGCCGCCTGCACCGCCGACCCCTGCGCCGGCCTCGACTACCAGGGCCGCTGCACGGGCGACACCGCCGAGTGGTGCGACGACGGCGAGCTGCACACCGAAGACTGCGGCCAGCGCGGGCAGCGCTGCGGCTGGGTGAATCAGGAGATCGGCTACTTCTGCAACTGAGCCCCGCCGGCCGCTTTCCCAGGGAACACGCGAGGTTGCGCGCGTGGCGCCGCGGCCGGCCGGGCGCTATGATGGGGCGTCCACCCCTCGGAGGTCCCCATGGCACGCAGGCGGATCCGACTCCCCGGCCGACGGTTCGCGGCGCTGGTCGCCTGCGCCCCGCTCGTCGCCCTGCCGGCCCACGCCCAGGACGCCCCGCCCTTCGAGTGCGACAACAACTTCGGCGAGTGCGGCACCCCCAACATGAGCGGCGGCGGGGGCGGCGGCGGGGGCGGCGGCGGGTCCATCCTCATCAACAACACCGACCTGGGGGACACCTACCAGCACGCCGACGACTTCGATGACGACGGCCACGAGGATCCCACCGACAACTGCCCCCGCGCCCGCAACCCCGACCAGGCCGACGGCGACGGCGACGGCCGGGGCGACGCCTGCGACAACTGCCTGGGCGCCGCCAACGCGGACCAGGCCGATCTGGACGGCGACGGCCTCGGCGACGCCTGTGATCCCGACCGCGATGGCGATGGTGTGCCGGACGCCGAGGACTCCTGCCCGGGCGTGCCGAACCCGGCCCTCGGCGACGCGGGCCAGCCCGACCTGGATGGCGACGGCGTCGGCGACGCCTGTGATGAGGATCTGGACGGGGACGGCATCCCGTCCCTCGAGGATCCCTGCCCCCTGAACGCCGACGTCTTCGAGCCCGGCGAGGCCGCCGAGGCCGCGTGCTTCCCCGATCTGGACGGGGACGGCGTGGGTGAGCTGGATCCGCTGGCCCCCGACAACTGTCCGGCCGTGCACAACCCCGACCAGCTCGACCTGGACGGCGACGGCCTCGGCGACGCCTGCGATCCCGACGTGGACGCCGACGGCGTGCCGAACCTCCAGGACGACTGCCCGGCCGCGCCCAACCCCGACCAGGCCGACGCTGATCGCGATGGCCTCGGCGACGCCTGCGACGCGAAGTTCTGCTACACGGTCTTCGGCGACCAGCGAAACTGCCTCGATCCGGCGGCCCCGTTCGCTGTGTACTCCCCGAGCCTCCTCGTCCGCACCGGCGAGGCGGTGCGCCTGCGGCTCTTCGCCAACCGCGAGGGCCAGGCCATGCGCTACGTCTGGTCGCTGGAGTCCGCGCCTCGCGGGGCCCGCGCCAGCGTGCGGGCCGGCCGCGGGGCCGTGACGGAGTCGTCCCCGTACGAGTACCACTACGCCGCCGACGCGACCCCCACCATCACCCCCGACCGACCGGGCACCTACACCCTCAAGGTGTACGCCACCACGCTCTTCGAGGACGCGGTGAGCCGCGAGGTGGAGGCCAGCGCCTCCTGGACGCTGCGCCTCGAGGTGGAGGGCCCCGCCGTCGACGCCGAGCAGGCTGGCTGCCAGGCCGCGCCGGGCGCCCCCGCCGGTCGCTGGGCCCTGTGGCTCGGTCCCCTCGCGCTCCTCGTTCGCCGCCGCCGCCGCTGGGGCTGACTTGCCGGAGCACCACGCCCTCCACCACCGGGCCGCCGCGGGCGGGCGGCGCGCCTTCGGCCTCAGCGTCGCCCTCAACGTCGCGTTCGTCATCGTCGAGATCATCTTCGGCGTGCTGGCGGGCTCCGTCGCGCTGCTCGCGGACGCGGCCCATAACGTCGGCGACGTCCTCGGCCTGCTCTTCGCGTGGCTCGCCGAGCGCCTGGCCCAGCGTCGCCCCTCCCGACGGCGCACCTATGGGCTCGCCAAGGCCACCGTCCTCGCGGCCCTCGCCAACGCCGTCCTCATCCTCGTGGCCGTGGGGGGCGTGGCCTGGGAGGCCATCGTGCGGCTGGCGGCGCCGCCCCCCGTCGACGGCCCCGTCATCACCCTCGTCGCCGCCATCGGCGTGGGCATCAACACCGCGTCCGCCCTGCTGTTTCGCCGCAGCGCCGGCAGCGATGCCAACCGCCGGGGCGCCTACCTGCACCTGCTGGCCGACGCGGCCGTGTCCGCCAGCGTGGTGGTCGTCGGGGCCCTCGTCTGGGTCACCGGCTGGCGCATCCTCGACCCCCTCATCAGCCTGGGCATCGGCGGCGTCATCCTCTGGACCGCCTGGGGCCTGCTGCGCGAGGCCTTCGACCTGGCGACCGACGCCGCGCCCGCCCACATCGACGTGGACGCCGTGCGCGCTACCCTGGAGGCCGCCCCCGGCGTGCACGCCGTCCACGAGCTGCACATCTGGGCCATGAGCACCACGGAGGTCGCCCTCACGGCCCACCTGCAGATGGATCCGCGGGCGTGGTCGCTGGCATTGCTCAAGGAAATCGAAGAGTTGCTGCGCTCGCGCCATGGCATCGAGCACATCACCCTGCAGCCCGAGCCCGAGCGGGACGGCCAGGGGGACGCCGCCGGCTAGCCGTCGGCCAGCACGTCGTGCAGGGACTCGTCCTCGGTGAGCACCCGCCGGGCGTAGCTGCACTGCGGCACGATGCGCTGGTGGTTGGCCCGGGCCCAGGCCACCCCGCGCATGACCAGCTTGCGGGCCCAGCCGCCGCCCCGCGCGGCCTCGCGCACCCCGGTGTGATCGACCCGGACCGTGTCGGCGTCCAGCCGCACCCACGTCATCTCGCCCAGCACCTCGCCCTGCTGGAAGAGCAGCACCTGGCCCTGATTCCCCTGGTCGTCCACCAGCAGGTGCGGCGCCTCCTCGGGCAGCGGCACGAACTCGTCGTCGCCGACCACCGGCGGGAACTCCCCGTTCTTCCAGGCCTTCTTGGCCTCCTCGATCCGCAGGGGCCGCGACGAGACGAAGTTCCAGGCCAGGTGGCGCGGACCATCCAGGGGCGCCCCACCGAGCAGGACAAAGTGGGCGCCCGTCGCCGACTCGAGGACCACGTCGACGCCCGGGCGGAAGACCAGCATCCGGGGGGCCGCGTAGACCTCGCCCGCGACCTGCACCTCGCCGACCACCAGGTACACCGCCCGCTCCGGGGCGTCCGCCGGCACCGTGAGCCGCCCACCGGCGGGCAGGTCGGCGTCCGCGTAGAGGATCGGGCTGCACGTCCGCGCCGGCGAGCGCACGCCGAAGGCCTCGCCCACCAGGACCCGCACCGCCGCGTCGTCCACCTGGAAGCGCGGGAAGGTGGCCGGGGGGTAGTGCTGGAACGACGGCTCGGCCTCCTCGTCGGCCGTGGGCAGCCCCACCCAGACCTGCAGGCCATGCAGGCGCTCCGCCCGCTGGGCGGACTCGGCGGGCGTCCGCTCCGAGTGCACGATGCCTCGGCCCGCGGTCATCCAGTTCAGCGCGCCCGGCTCGATGACCTGGTCGAAGCCCAGGCTGTCGCGGTGCCGGATTGCCCCCTCGAAGAGCCAGGTCACCGTCGCCAGGCCGATGTGCGGGTGCGGCCGCACCTCCAGGTCGTGGCCGGGCGCCACGACCGTCGGGCCGAAGTGGTCGAAGAAGACGAAGGGCCCCACGCTGCGGACGGCGGCCTGGGGCAGCAAGCGCCGCACCGGCGGGCCACCGATGTCGCGGAGGGCCCCCTCGAGGACGTGGGCGATGGGGGAAGACGTCGACATGATGCTCCTGGCGATCAGGTGTCCGGGCAGCCGCTCCGGTCGGGTGGGTAGAAGCGCACGCGCTTGTTGATCTGGCAGGTCTGCTCGTTGAGGCCCTGGCCGACGACGTTGGAGCACGACAGCGAGCCCCGCACGCGGCCCGCGCCGCAGGCGTCCCCCTCCTGGAAGTACACCTCGCTGCGGTCCGGTCGGCTGGCCACGCACCCCCGCTCGTCGTTGCCGCTCATCTGGATGTCGCACGCCACGGGGAACGGGGCCTCGGGCGGGCAGCTCACGGTCAGGCAGTCGCCATCCAGGACGACCGCCACCTCCACGATGCACTCATCCACGTTGCCGTCGCAGTTCTCGTCCACCCCGGTGTCGCAGAGCTCCTCGGTGGGCAGCACCTGCCCCTCGCAGGGGCCCCAGCGACCGGCGGAGTCGCAGACCTGCTGGCCCGCCGCGCAGGGCCCCACGCCGATGCGAGCCGGGTTCTCCTCGAAGCAGGCGCGCCGCAGGTTGGGGTTGCACGGCTCGTCGCCCATCGGCTGGCGACAGGGCTCCTCGTCGAAGCGCCCGTCGCAGTCGTTGTCGGCCTGGTCGGCGCAGACCTCCTCCCCGCAGCCGCAGCCCTCGTCCACCTGGCCGTCGCAGTCGTCGTCCACGCCGTCGCCGCAGATCTCCAGCTCACCGCCGACGCACGGGCAGCCCTCGTCCACGCGGCCGTCGCAGTCCTGGTCCACCTCGTCCTGGCAGATCTCCTCGGTCGGCCCCACCGACCCCTCGCAGGGGCCGAAGAGCTCGCCGTTGGCGTCGCAGCCCCGCACGCCGTCCCGGCAGGCCCCGACGCCCCGGGCCGCCGGCGGTCCGGCGAAGCACGCGCTCGCCGCCGGATCGCAGCCGCAGCCCTCGTCCACGCGGCCATCGCAGTCGGTGTCGGCGCCATCGCAGGCCTCGGCGGCGGCGCAGCCATCGGGGCCGGGCGGCGTGGTGGCGTCCGCGCCCACGGCGGCGTCCGGCACCGCGACCCGCGCGTCGAAGAGCGCCTGCCCCCGCGCCGCGTCCACGACCCCGGCGTCGAGCGCCACTGGCGGATCGGCGCAGCCGACCAGCCCGACCAGGAAGAGCACGGCGTGGCGCGTCATGGCTCCCTCTCAGTTCGTCCGCGGGCAGCCGCTGCGATCGGCCGGGTAGTACCGCGTCGGCTTGTTGATGCGGCAGGTCTCCTCGGTGAGGCCCGCCCCGGGCACGTTGGCACAGAACAGCGTGCCCTGCACCCGGCCGGCGCCGAAGACGTCCCCCTCCTGGAAGTACACCACCGACTCGTCGGGCTGGCTGGCCACGCAGCCGCGGTGGTCACCGCCCGCCATCGCGATGTCGCACCCCACCGGGAACGCCGCCTCGGGCGGGCACCGCGTGGTGATGCAGTCGCCGTTCAGGTTCACCTCGACGGCGATCCGGCAGTTGTCGGCGTGGCCGTCGCAGTCGTCGTCCAGGCCGTTGTCGCAGATCTCCTCGCCCGGCAGGGTCGCGCCCTCGCAGGCGGCCCACCGGCCGTCGGGGCCGCACGTCTGCACCCCGGCCGCGCAGGGCCCCACGCCGATCTGGGCCGGGTTGCCGCCATAGCAGGCCCGCCGCAGGTTGGGGTTGCAGGCCTCGGGCCGGCCGTCGGGCATGGTGCAGGGCTGCTCGTCGATCTGCCCGTCGCAGTCGTTGTCGGCCCGGTCCGCGCAGATCTCGGCCGCGTCCGGGGCGCAGCCGCAGCCCTCGTCCACCTGGCCATCGCAGTCCTCGTCCACCTCGTTGCCGCAGACCTCGCGGAGCTGGCACGGGTCGTCGCAGCCATCGTCGATCAGGCCGTTGCAGTCGTTGTCGATGCCATCGTTGCAGGTCTCGGCCGGATCGCACTCCGCGCACGAGTCATCCAGCTCGCACTCCAGGCACGACTCGTCCACCACCAGATCGCAGTCATCGTCGATCTGGTTGCCGCAGATCTCTTCGCCCTGGCAGCCGCAGCCCTCGTCCACCCGCCCATCGCAGTCGTCGTCCAGGCCGTCGCCGCAGCGCTCCTGATCGCCACACACGGTGCAGCCCTCATCGGCGATGCCATCGCAGTCGTTGTCGAGGCCGTCGCCGCACTGCTCGTCGGCGCCCGCGCAGTCCTGGCAGTCCTCGTCGGCCGTGGCGTCGCAGTCGTCGTCCTCGCCGTTGCAGACCTCGAAGCCCGGCCCGCCCCAGCCCTCGCACAGGCCGAAGAACTCCCCCGTGTCGTCGCAACCCCGCGTACCGTCGCGACAAACGCCGACACCGCGCGTCCCGGGCGGCCCCCCGTAGCAGGCGTCGGGGGCGGCCGGATCGCACTGGCAGCCCACCTCGTCCACCTGGCCATCGCAGTCGTTGTCGGCGGCGTCGCAGACCTCCTCGCCGCAGCCGGTCAGGGGCACCTCGCCGCCCCCGGCGCCGCCCGGGCCGCCGCCCCGGCCCCCCTGCGCCCCCGCCGGCGCTGCCTGCGCCCGCGTCGAAGACCGGCGGCAGCGCGGCGTCCACCGCGGACGCCCCGCCACCCCCCTCGCCGTCGTCACAGGCCATCAGGACGAGCGCCAGTCCGACCAGATACCGCATGGGACCTCCCCCGAGTCTGCGCCGATCGGAGCACGCGCGTCCCGATCACCGCAATCGCTATCGCCGGGGGGGAGTCCACCGTCGGGCGTCGCCCCGGCGGCCCGCCTCGACCACCGCCTCCGTCCGGCCCCCGACCTCCACCGCCAAGATGGCGGCAGCCACCACGCGGCCCACCACCTGAGGCGGCCCCACCGGCTCGTCGAGGGTGTCCTCCTCCCCGCGCCTCGACACCGCTGCACCGGGCCCCGGCGGCTGCTAGACTCGCCCCGGCATGCGCCCCGCGATCCTCACCGCCCTGGCCGCCCTCTGGGCCTGCACCGACGCGGCCCTGCAGCCGGTGCCCCCCGTCGAGGCGCCGCTGCCCGACGCCTTCCTGCGCGTCCGCGGCCAGGTCTGCACCGAGCCCGCCGACGTCACGCCCTTCCCGGTGAAGATCCTCTTCGTCCTCGATCAGTCCACCTCCCTGCAGTGTACGGACAGCCGCAACCGCCGGGTACGCGCGCTGCGCGACGTGGTCGACGGCCTCTCGCCGCTGCCCAACGTCTGGTTCGGCTTCATCGGCTTCGCCAACTGGACGCGCGTCCAGCCGTTCACCCAGGACCGCGGCGCAGCCACGCCGTTCCTGGACCCGGCCCAGGGCCTCGGGCCGGCGACCGACTACCAGGGCGCCCTGGCCTCGGCCGCCCGCCTGCTGGAGCAGGACATGCTCGACGCGGGCGCCGCCGTCCGCGCCCGCACCCGCTACGTCGTCGTCTTCGTCAGCGACGGCGTGCCCGAGCCGCGCTGCAACGCCGGATGCGAGGACGACCGCGAGCGCTGCGACGACGGCGGCGACAACGACGGGGACGGCCTGGTCGACGCCGCCGATCCCGACTGCGCGGACCTCGACGACAACAGCCTGCACCCCGACAACCTCTACGGCGTCTGCAACACCGACCGGCCCATCCCCGACGACCTCTACGTCGACATGCCGGGCCGCTGCCCCGCCTACAACCAGCCGCGCCAGATCGCCCAGCGCATCGACGACATCCGTGCCCTGGAGGTGGCCTACCGCGCGGGCGACGTGACGCTGAACACCGTCCTGCTCGCCTCGCCGCAGGCCGCCGTCGAGGCGGTCTGCCCCGGCGCCCAGGCGGCCTTCGGCTACAACACCGACCAGGCCCGCGAGCTCCTGCGGGGCATGGCCCGCGCGGGCGGCGGGACCTTCCGCGACATCGACCTGGAGGCCGCCGACGACAGCTTCCTCGACTTCGACTTCACCTCCCTGCGCTCGCCCTACGCCATCACCGAGTTCATCGCCCGCAACCACAACAGCCGGCCCGGCCCCGACGGCCCCCGCGTGGACTCCGACGGCGACGGCCTGAGCGACGACGAGGAGCGGGCCCTGGGCACCGACCCCCTCGGCCTGGACTCCGACGCCGGCGGCGGCGACGGCTACGGTGACGCCTTCGAGGAGCGCGCCCGGCGCGCGGGCTTCGACCCCCGCGACGCCGCCGCCCCGGCCGTGCCCTGCGGCGACGACAGCGACGAGGACGCCGACGGCCTGCGGGCGTGCGAGGAGGCCTTCCTGGGGACGGATCCCCGCCTCACCGACTCCGACGGCGACCGCCTGCCCGACGGCCTGGAGCTGGTGGTGGGCACCGACCCCGCCGTGCCCGACGCCGAGGCCGACCCCGATCTGGACGGCGTGGTGAATCGTGAAGAAATCCGGGCAGGTACCGACCCGCTCGTGGCCGACGCCGAGCGCGCGCGTCGCGCCGCCGTCCGGGCCCGGCTCACCGACCAGGGCGAGCTGCCGGTGCCCGAGCGCGAGTCCGGCGCCGTGGAGCTGCGCCACTGCTACGACTTCTCGGTCGAGGGCCTCGAGCTGGTCGTGACGGAGCTGCCCCGGGAGCGCGGCCGCAACCGCATCGACCTCATCGCGCTGGGCGAGCCCGTGGGCATCGAGGGCACCCGCGCGGTGGCCCGTCGGGCCTGCGTCGAAGCACGCCTGCCCGGCCCCGGCCGCAAGGACCCGCCCGACGGTGACGTCGACCTGCGCCCGGCGGCCTGGGCAGCCCTGCGCGCGGACCTGGAGGCCCGCGTCGCCCGCGTCGCCGCCTGCGCCGCCCCCGAGGATCCCACCCTCTTCGACCGCCCGGCCCTGGACGACGTGCTCACCCGCTGCCTGCCCCGCACCGTCCAGCTGGACCGCATCCTCTACGACCGCGCGGAGCTGCAGGCCCTGCTCGTCGCCTACCTGCACCGCGACCTCCGCCCCCGCCTGCCGGTCGAGGCGTCCGACCTCTTCTGGCCGGCCGAGCTCTTCGATCCCGACGCCCACTGCCTGCGGCCCTGGGAGCTGCGCCGCGTCGTCGCGCTGCTGGCCGCCCTGGAGGCGGCGTGCGCGACCTGTGGCGCGGCGGGCCCGGACGCCGGCGTCGACGGGGGCCCGCCGTGATGGTCCGCGTCCTCGCCCTGGCCCTGCTGGCCGCCGCCTGCAGCCGCGCCGACCTGGAGGCCATCCCGGCGCCGCCGCCCCCACCCCGCGACGACCGGCTGGCCGTGTCGGGCGAGCTGTGCACCCTGCCCCCCGACCGCCGCGACTTCCCGCTGCGCGTGCTCTTCGTCGTCGACGCCTCGGAGTCCATGGAGGTGACGGATCCCCCCGATCCGGCCACGGGCCTCACCGGGCGCGAGGCGGCCGTCGCCGCGACCTGGGGCCGGCTGCTCGACCAGAGCCCCGATCAGGTGAAGGTCGGCATCATCCGGTTCTCGGCCCAGGCGGCCTCCCGCACGCCCGTGGACGCCGACGCCGACGGCCTGCCCGAGTCGTACTTCTCGGCCAACCGCGACCAGCTCGCCACCGCGACGGCGGCCCTGCGCTTCACCGACCGGACCACCAACTACCGCAACGCCCTCGACGAGGCCTACCTCGAGCTGCGCACCGAGCTGCTGCGGGCCGAGGACGAGAGCAGCCCGCGCACCCGCTACGCCGTCATCTTCGTCTCCGACGGCCTGCCCGACGAGACCGGGGGCGAAGCGGGCCGCAACACGGCCGACGACATCGTGGCGGGCGTGCAGGCCCTGGCCGACCTGGCGGCGCTCTTCGACGTCGGGGATTTCTCCTTTCACACCGTATACTTGTCGAATCCGGAGGGCGTCTTGCTCGACCAGCCCGCCCAGGCGCTCCTGACGCGCATGGCCGAGGCGGGCGGGGGCACCTACCGCAGCGTGCCCCAGGGCGAGACGCTCGACTTCCTGCACATCGACCTGACCAGCCTCCAGCGGCTCTACCGCCTGCGCTCCCTGGTGGCCCTGAACCTCAACCAGGCGACGTCCGCCGGGCAGATCCCCGCGACGCCCGTCCCCGCGCTCGATGACGGCGCGTTCAAGGACCTGGACCTGGACGGCGAGCCGTCGTGCGGCGACCTGCTCATCGACAGCGACGGCGACGGGCTGGCCGACCTGGTGGAGCAGCGCATCGGCACGGACCCCCTGGCCACCGACACCGACGGCGACGGCGTGGGCGACCGGCTGGAGTGGCGGGCGCGCACCTCGGGCCTCGACCCCCTCGACCCCACCGACACGGGCTGCTTCGTCCCCGACCGCGCCGAGCCGGGGGCCTGCGAGGACGCCGACGCCGACGGCTTCTGCGACTGCCCCGACGTGGACGCCGATGGCCGCTGCGACTACCCCGACACCGACGGGGACGGCCTGACGGACTGCGAGGAGATCTTCCTGGGGTCGAGCCAGGTGCTCGCCGACAGCGACGCCGACGGGGTGCCCGATCTGGTGGAGCTGCGCCTCGGCACGAGCCCCGTCGATGACGACGGCCCCCGGGATCTGGACTGGGATGGCACCCCCAACGGCGTCGAGCTGCGGACGGGGGGCGATCCGCTCTGCGACGACGCCGCGAGCCGCTCCGAGAGCGCCCTGGACGTGACGCTCGAGGAGGCGGGCACCGCCGGCGCCTCCCTGTGCTATCGCTTCCGGGTCGCCCGCCTCACCCTGCTGCCCACCCGGGCCAACGCCGGCGCCGACGCCCCGGGCAACGGCCTCAACCGGGTGCTGCTCTTCGCCGGCGAGGCGGCCTTCGACGATCCCGGCGCCTTCGCCGCCTGGCGCGTCGCCTGCGTGGAGGCCCGCTACCTGCTCGACGGCGACCGCAAGGACCCGCCCTCCGGCCGCATGGCCCTGGTGGACGAGGACTTCGTGCCGCTGGCCCGCTTCGATCCGCGCCTGCACTGCCGGCGCCCATGAGGACGCCGATGCCCGCCCGCCGCGCCCCCTGGCTGCTCATCCTGGCCCTCGCTGGCTGCGACCAGGGCCCCGACGCCACCGGCCTCACCGACGCCGCGGCCAGCGCGGGGCCCGTCTGCGCGTTCGACGAGTCCACCGATCCCGCCAGCGCGCTCCCGCTCTCGCCGGGCGCCCCGACCACGGGTCACCTCTGCCCCGTGGGCGACGCGGACTGGTACCGCCTCACCGTGCCGGCCGGCCACGCCCTCGTCCACGTCGCGCTGGCCATGGAGGCCGTCGTCTCCCCCGTGGAGGCCACCTGGTCCCTGCGGGCCGACGACGGCGCCGGCGCGGCCGTGGCCGGCCCGGCCCCGAGCGCCGTAGGCGGCCCCCTCGCCAGCACCCACTGCGTGGCCCCCGGGGCCTACGCCCTCGTCGTCCGCGACCAGGGGGACGACGCCCAGGACCGCCGCACCGCCTACCGCCTGCAGATCGACACGGCCCCCGATCCCGACGCCGCCGAGCCCGACGGCAGCCCGGCGCAGGCCCAGCCCCTCGGCGCGAGCGCGACGGGCCACATCGCCTGTCGCGGCGACGAGGACTGGTACGCCGTCGAGGTGGGCCCGCAGGCGCTCGTGCGCTTCGCCCTGACCGCCCCGGCGGGCCCCTGGCAGCCCCGCCTCCGGGTCGCGGATGCCGACGGCAACACCCTGATCTCGTTGACGAATCCAGCCGGCATCCGGGAGGCCACCGACCTGCGACGCGCCGTCGCAGCGCCGCCGGGGCGCGTCTACCTCGTCGTGAGCGACGACGACGGCGCGGACGCCGATCCCGGCGCCATCTACACCCTCACGGCAGAGGCCACGGCCGAGCTCGACGCCTTCGAGCCCAACGAGACCGCGGCCGAGGCGACCCCGCTGGACGCGCTGACCTGCGGCCCGGACTGGACGCCCTGGCAGGTGCGCGAAGGCACGTTCGGCCGCGTCGGCGACACCGACTGGTTCCGCCTGCCCCTCGAGGGCTGTGGCCAGGGCCTCATCGAGGCAGAGCTCTCGCTGCCCACCGACGACCTGAGCCCGGCCGCCGCCTGGGCCCTGCAGGCCGGCCTCCAGCCCTCGCTCGCCGTCGTCCGGGGCCATGAGGACAGCCCCTGCGACGCCGACGAGGCGTGCCGCGCGCTGCACCTGAGCTGCCAGGACGCCTGGGGCTGCGCCGGCTACGGCAACGTCTGCCTGGCCGACAGCCGGTGCGCGGGCGCCACCGCCTGCCTGCCCGAGGGCCACTGCGGGGCCTTCCGGGTGGAGCGCCACCCGACCGCGCGCCCCGTCCCCGAGCCCGTCGTGGAGGCCCCGCCCCCCCTGGGCGCGCGCGTGTCCGCGCCGCTGGAGCGCCGCGCCGCCCTGTACCTGCGGATCAGCGACTTCGGTGGTGACGCGGAGGCCCCCGACCGCCCCTACCGCCTGCGCGTCCGCGTCCGCCGCGACCCCGACCGCAACGAGCCCTCCAACGTCTACACCCCGAACCCGCAGCGATCGGACCCGGCGAGCGTGCAGGCGCGCTTCGCGGCCCGCAACCCGCTGGTGCCCGTGCACGACTGCACGCAGGCCGCCTCGCCGGACGCGGGCGTGGCGGACGCCGGCCCGCGCGACGCCAGCCCCCGCGACGCCAGCCCCCGCGACGCCGGCCCGCGCGACGCCAGCCCGCGCGACGCCCTGGCGGCGGACGCCCAGGCCGTCGACGCGGCCCCGGCCGACGCCGCCCCCCAGCCCAAGGAGGGCGAGCGCCTCGTCCCCGGCTGCTGCGGCCCGGGGGACTGGATCGAGGGCGCCCTCTCCTACGAGTACGACCAGGACTGGTACGCCTACGCCCACCCCTGCCCCGGCGAGGACTGCATGATCCGCATCCGCTACGAGGTGGACGGGGGCCCGGCCGACCAGCTCTGGCAGATCTTCCGCCGCGATCAGCTCTGGTTCGATCCGGTGGTGCCGGTGGAGGAGCTGCCCATGAGCCCGGCCCGGGCCGGCGCCTTCGGCGGCCTCGACGCCGCGGACGCCTGCTTCTACGCCTACCGCGGCCACAGCGGCACGGCCGAGGAGCCCTACCTCTACAGCCTCGCCATCCGCGATCTGTTGCCGACGGTGGACTGGTCGCCGGACCAGCGCTACCGCTTCTGCATCGAGAAGGTGGTGGCGGGCTGCGAGGCGCCCTGCCAGCCCTACGACGACGGCTGCGGCCTGCCCCGCCGCTGACCGGCGTCCGAAATGAAAGCGGCGCCCGAAGGCGCCGCTCTCTCACCGCAGGAGGACGGGGCTCAGTTGCCCGCGCTCACGCCCGCGATGGCCTGGGCCTGCATCTCCACGAGGAGGCAGACGCCCACGGCGTTGCAGTCACCCGAGCCAGGGGCGCAGGCCGAGGCCTGGCCGTTCTCGTAGTTGGCGTCGGGCTGCACGAGGGCGGTGAGGATGCCGTAGGCGACCTCGGGATCCGTCCCCGGGGGAATGACGGCGCCGATGGTGCCGCAGATGGACGAGTCGGGGTTGGCCTCGCAGAAGGCCTGGAGGCCCACGATCAGGTCCAGGATGGCCGGCTTCGTGAAGTAGCCCGCCAGCACGCCGTTCTGGGACGCGAAGCCGTTGGCCTGCATCTGCAGCGTGCCCTTGACGCGGGTGTCCGCCAGGCCCAGGGGCAGCGGGATGCCGTCGATCAGGGGCAGGTTCAGGGAGATGTTCTGCTCGGAGGTGAGCAGGGCAGCGCCCGTCACGGAGGTGTCGGGGAACGAGATGAGGGGGTTGTTGGCGGGATCGCCACCCTCGAAGGAGACCGGGTCGATGAAGAACTCGTCGCCGACGGCCTCGCCGGTGAAGAGGTTCATCGTCACGGTGCCGACCTGGTTCCCGGTCTGGCCCTCTTCCCAGCCCTTGAGCTGGGCCATGAGGATCAGGGAGATCTCGCCCATCTCGTCGGGCTGCACCAGGGAGGACAGGCCGCCGTCGACGAGAGCGCCGAGGGCCGACAGGCTCGCGCCCTGGTTGAAGGCCACGAGGCCGCAGCCGGCGTCCTCACCCGCCTGGGGAGACTCGGGGATCTCCAGGTAGGTCACCCGGCCCGAGGGGCCCCACTCGGCCACGGGGCCGGCGGGATCGGTGTCGGCGTTGGGGTCGCCACCGGCGCCACCGGCGCCGCCGCCCTCGCCGCCAGCGCCACCGGCACCGCCAGCGCCACCGGCACCACCAGCGCCACCAGCGCCGCCAGCACCACCAGCGCCGCCCATGCCACCGGCACCACCAGCGCCGCCCATGCCACCAGCGCCGCCCTGGCCGCCAGCGCCCATGTCAGCGCCCTGCTGGCCGTCGTCACCGCTGCCGCCGTCATCACAGCCGGCGAGCGTCAGGCCGCCGACCGCGAGGCCGATCACGAGAAGTTCGAGAGTCTTGCGCATCCCTATATCCCCATTCCGTTTGGGTCGGCGGCTGGGATCACCCCCGCCCACCGCGCCGGCGCCGTTTTAGCAGATGGGCTCGGGACGGCGCAAAAGATCGATGAGGTTGTTTCTGCTTTCAGTCCCGCTGCTTATCGTCCCTGACCTTCTCGAGGTGCCGGAAGATGGTGCGGGGGTCCACGCCAAGATCCACGGCGGTCTTGGTGCGGTTGCCGTGGTTGAGGGCCAGCACCTCGTCGATGTACCGCCGCTGGAACCGCTCCTTGGCCTCCGCGAGGGGCAGGATGCGGTCGGCCAGCAGGTCGTCATCGAGGTCCAGATCCTCGGGCGAGAGCATGGGGCCGTCGGCCAGGACGACGGCCTTCTTCAGGCGGTTCTCCAGCTCGCGGATGTTGCCCGGCCAGGCGTGCTTGCGCAGCGCGATGATGGCGTCGCGGGTGAAGCCGGTGATGGGGCGGTCGTAGGTGCGCGCGTAGCGGTCCAGCAGGAAGCGGCCGATGAGCACCACGTCGTCGTCGCGCTCGCGCAGCGGGGGCAGCACCACGCTCACCACGTTGATGCGGTAATACAGATCCTCGCGGAAGCGCCCCTCGCGGATGGCCTGCTCCAGGTCGGCGTGCGTCGCCACCACGAGCCGCAGATCCACCGGCGACGGCCGGCTGTCGCCGACCCGGGTGATGACGCGTTCCTGGATGGCCCGCAGCAGCTTCACCTGCAGGTGCACCGGCATCTCGCCGATCTCGTCGAGGAAGAGCGTGCCGCCCTCCGCCGCCTGGAACGAGCCGATCTTGTTCTCGACCGCGCCGGTGAAGGCCCCGCGGCGATGGCCGAAGAGCTCCGACTCCATCAGGGTCTCGGGGATGGCGCCGCAGTTCACGGCCACGAACGGCCCCTTGGCCCGGGGCGAGCGGCGGTGAATCTCCCGCGCGACCAGCTCCTTGCCGGTGCCCGTCTCGCCCAGGACGAGGACGTTGATGTCGGTGGCCGCCACCTTGTCGACGCGGCGGTACACGTCCCGCATCGCGTCGCAGGCGCCGATGATCGACCCGAAGCGCTGGCCGTCCAGGGCCTCCTGCAGCCGCTGGTTGTCGCTGCGCAGGGCCCGCTGCTGCAGGGCGTTCTGCACCAGCATGGCCGCCTGGGTGGCGAACACCGTCAGCACGGCGAGGCTCTGGTCGTCGAAGAGGCTCACGACGTTGTCGTTGCCGACGTAGATGACCCCCAGCAGGGTGCCCTGGAAGAGCAGCGGCACGCACATCACGCTGCAGAGCTTGAGCTGCACGACGGACTGGCTGCTCTGGAAGGCCGCGTCGTTCAGCGCGTCGCTGACGATGACCGGCGCCCGCGACTCCACCACCCGCCCGATGATGCTGTCGCTCACATGGTCGAGCGACGCCGCGATGCTCTCGCGGTTCAGGTTGCGCGCCGTGCGGACGATGAGGTCGCCGTTCTCCATGAACAGCAGGAAGCCCTTGTCGGCCCCGGTGAGGCTGATCACCTCGTCCATCAGGGCCTCGAGCAGCTCGTCGAGGTCGCCCCGGGTGGCCAGGCGCCGGGTGAAGTCGACGAGCTTCTTGTAGCCGGTCAGCTCGTCGGCCGGCAGCGCGTCGCGGCTGGCCTCCACCGTCCCGGGCTCGTCCCAGAGGTTGAAGCGCAGCTTCGTGCGCCCGAGCGTCAGCACGTCGCCGTGCTCCAGGACGTGCTTCTTCGTGCGCCGGTCGTTGACCAGCAGCTCGTGCTGGCGGCCGTTGGGGAGCAGCAGGAAGCGCCCGGCGTCGAGCCGCACATGGGCGTGGGTCGCGCCCACCTCGCCGTCATCGAGGACGACGTCGTTGTCGCCATCGGAGCCGATGGAGGTGAGCTTGCGCACGATGGGCCAGGCGCGGCGGTCGGCGGGGTTGACCAGGCTCGGCATCAACGCTCCGTGGGCAGCGGGCCGCCCCGAGGGGCGAGGGGTACACGACGCCCGCAGGATACGCGAGGTCGGCCCGAAGCTGAACCGCGCTCGCAACGCCCCCCGCGCCCGCGGCGTTCTCTCTTGCAGATCAGGGCCTTGCGCTGCCCTAGAACGAGAAGCCCACCCCGAGGCCGCCGCCGGTGGGGCCGACGACCGGCCGGACCGTCGGCTGGATGGTCGTGCGCTTCACCTCGATCTCGTCGCGGAACGTGACGAGGGCGTGCACCACCCCGCCCACCATTAGCGCCGCCGCCACCCCGCCCGAGACGAGCTGGGCGGTGCGCAGCGACCGCGCCTGATCCACGTCCTGGGGCGTGAAGAGCCCGTCGGGCTGCCGCAGGCTCTCCGACGCGATGAGGAAGGTGGCCGACAGCGCCACCGCCACCAGCTCCGAGCCCAGGAAGAGGCCCCCGAGCAGATCGTCGCCGTTCTGGAACTGGCCCACCCCGAAGGGCACGGCGGCCACGAGCTTGGAGTTGCGGCGGCGGTCGACGACCACCTGCACCATGCTCTCCTTCTTGCGCAGCTCCGCCTCTTCGGCCTTCTTGCGCTCGATGGCCTCCTGCCGCTTGCGGATCTCCTCCTTCAGCTCGGCGCGAATGCCCTCGTAGAAGGCCACCGCCGGCGGGGGCACCCGCACCGGATCCAGGCGCTTCTCGGGCCGGTAGAGGACGAGCGCCTCGAAGACGTCCCGCGCCTCGTCGGGCTGGCCGAGGTAGAAGTAGGACAGGCCCCGCAGCTCGTACGCCTCGACGATCTCCTCGGCGTCGGCGAAGAGGGCCTCCTCCTGGCCGGCGATGGGCTTGAGCGTCTCGATGACCAGCCGGTAGTCGCCGTAGAGGTAGGCGTTGCGCCCCTGCACGAGGCGCTCGACGGGCGACTGGGCCGCCGCCAGCGCCGGCAGCAGCAGCGCGAGGAGCGCGATCAGCCGGACCACCTAGAACTCCATCCGGATCTGCTCCTGCCGCCCCGCCGTCAGCGAGACGGTCGCGGTGCGGACGCGGTTGGTGGCGTCGCTCACCGTGATGGCGAGGTGGTGGCTCTGGGTGGTCATGGGGACGCGGATGTCCTTGTTGACGTGGCCGAGCAGCGTGCCGTCGCTGCGCAGCACCACCGCCTCGACGTTGGAGGCCACCCGCAGGTAGGCGGGCTTCCAGCGGCACCGGTGGTAGACCGTGGGCGACCGCGTCGCGTCGGCGGCGATGGCCACCGTGTGCACGTCCACCTCGCACGCGGGGCTGCGGAACTCGACCTGGTACTTGCGGCCGGTCTGCAGGGCGAGGCCGCCGCGGCTCTCCAGCAGCGCGATGAAGCCCTGGGAGACGCCATCCACGAAGACCTCGGCCGCCTTCAGCTCGCCCCCGACGGCCACCGTGATGGGGCGCGACGCCACCTCCGGCACCGCGGCGTCCACCCGGACCACCGGGCGACGCACGACGACCGGCCGGCGCACCCGGGCGTCGGGCCGGCCGGCGTCGGGGACGCCCGCGTCCTCGGGGGGTGGCGGCGGCGGGCGGGACGCCATGCTGGGCGGGGCGGCCGTCGGCGGCGCCGCGGTCACGGGCGCCGCCGGCACCGGGCTGACGGGGGCCACGGCGCGGGCCGCGGCGACCAGGCCACCGACGGCGGGGGCCAGGGGCGGGCCGAAGAGGCCGGCGCGCTGGGCCAGGAGCACCCCCGCCCCGACGACCAGGCCCAGGAAGACCGCCGCCGCCAGCAGCCGGACGGCGCGCCCCTGGCGCTGGCCCCGCTCGATGCGGCGCAGCAGCGACCGCGCCGTCTCCTGGTGCTCGTCCAGCGTCAGGACGCGATCGAGGTAGTCGAGGGCCCGCCCCGTCTGCCGATCCGCCCAGGCGCGCTCGGCCAGCGCCAGGTAGGCCGGCACCAGCCGGGCCGGCAGCCGATCCTGGAAGATCTCGGGATCCTTGAGGAAAGCGACGAGCTCGGCCCCGGCGTCCGTGAGGCCCGCCTCGTCCAGCAGGCCGCGCAGCGCCTCCGCGACGGCCCCGGCCGTGGGCGGTCGATCCTCGGGATCGTGGGCCATGCAGCGCTCGATGAGGCGGGCGATGGCCCGACCCGCCTGGGGGCGGCGGGTGAGGACGGGATCGAAGCGGCACTCCGCGATGCGGCGGAAGAGCGCGGCCGGGTTCGGCCCGGCGAAGGGCAGCACGCCGCAGACCAGCCAGTACAGCACGGTGCCCAGGCTGAAGAGATCGGACCGGGCCGAGATCTCCTCGCCCTCCACCACCTCGGGGGCCATGTGCGCGGGCGAGCCGAGCATCGTGCCGGTGGCCGTGAGCGTCTCCTGATCCACCATCTGCGCGATGCCGAAGTCCATCAGCACCGGCGTCCCGTCCGGGCGCAGCATGATGTTCTCGGGCTTCACGTCGCGGTGGACGATGCCCGCGGCGTGGGCGTGCTGCAGGGCCTCCAGCACCGGCACCATCAGCAGCGCGGCGGCCTCGGCGTGCCGGATGGGGTGCTCGTCCACGAACTGCCGCAGCGTCGGCCCGTCGATGTACTCGGTGACGATGTACGCCTGCTCGCTATCGCTCGGGGCGTAGTCGTACACTTCGACGATGTTCGGGTGCTGCAGCCGGGCGACGGCCTTCGCCTCCCGCGTGAAGCGGGCGCGGCTCTCATCCCGGTCGGCCAGGTGCGGGTGCAGGACCTTGACGGCGACGGGCCGTTCGAGCGCAGGATCACGGGCTCGATACACGACGGACATCCCGCCGCGGCCGAGCTCGGCCTGTACCTCATATCGACCGAAGCGCTTGTCCGCCATGCCGAAAACGAGTCTACGCGCGCGAGCGCCGAAGCGGTAGGTGCAAGGTGTTGCACTCCCCCGTGGCGGGCGTCGCGGCCGGCGGCCCCGGCCTGACGCTGGTGGACGCCGTGGCCCGTGAGCGCGCCGGGGGCGTCGAGCGGTACGGCGCCTGGCTGCAGGCGGCCCTCGCGGCCCGCGACCTCACCGGCGGGCCCACGTTCGCCCTCAAGGCCCGCTCCGGCGCCGAGATCGTCCGGACCGGCGATGGCGTGAGCGCCGCGTGGGTCGCCGCGACGGGTCGGTCTGCCTGGCGCTGGCGACGCCACGTCGCCCGGGAGCGCGCCGCCGTCCTCGCCGCCCGGCGGGTCATCGCCCTCTCCCCCATGGTCGCCGCCGAGCTCGCCGCCCACTACGGCCGCGCCGACGCGACCGTCCTGCTCAACCCCCTGCTCGGCCCGCCGCCGCCGCCCAGCCCGGTCACGGCCGGCGCCCTCGTCTTCGTGGGCCACGGCTTCCACCGCAAGGGCCTGGACGCGTGGCTCGCGGCGCTCGCGGCGCTGCCCGACCGCGCCGGCCACGTCGTCGGCGACGACGCCCACCCCGGCCGCTGGCGGCGCCTGGCTCGACGCCACAACCTGCTGGATCGCTTGACGTTTCACGGCGCCGTCGACGCCGGCCCCCTCATCGCCGGGGCGGCCGTCCTGGTCCACCCGGCCCGCTACGAGCCCTACGGCAACGTCGTGGCGGAGGCCGTCGCCGCGGGGGTGCCCGCCGTCGCCAGCGCGGCCACCGGCGCGGCCTGCCTGCTGCACCCCGACCACGTCTGGCCACCGACGACGGGCGTCGACGGCCTGCTCGATCGCGTGCGCCTCGCGCTGGCCGCCCCCCGCCCCCCGCGCCAGACGCCGCCCTCGGCCGACGACCACCTGGACGCCTTGCTGGCCGTGGCGCGCCGATGAGGGCCGTGGTCATCAGCACCGCCTTCCTGGGCGACGTGATCTTCACGGCCCCCCTGGTGGACAACCTGCTGGCCGCGGGCTTCGCCGTCGACCTGGTGGCCCGACCGGGGTACGGCGAGCTGCTGGCCACGCGCCCGGGGGTGACGCCCCTGCCCTTCGACAAGCGCGGCGCCGACGCCGGCCTCGCCGGGCTGCTGCGCCTGGGCGCCCGGCTGCGCGCCCGCCGACCCGGGCTCGTCCTGGGCGCCCACCCCTCCACCCGCAGCGGCCTCCTCGCGGCCCTCACCGGCGCCCCGCGGCGCCTGGGCTGGGGCCCGGTCGGCTACCACCAGCGGGTCCCGCGCGGCCCGCGCTTCGTCGAGGACGCCCGGGCGCTGGGCGTCGCGGCGGGCATCCCCGACGTCGTGGCGCGGCCCGGTCGACGTCCTGGGCCCGCCGCCCCGGGGCTGCCCGCCGGCGCCCCCATCGCCCTCGTCCCGGGCAGCCGCGTCGCGACGAAGCGGTGGCCGACCGCCCACTGGCGGACCCTCGCCGCCGGCCTCCGCGCCGCTGGCCACCCGGTCTGCTGGCTGGGCGGCCCCGGCGAGGCCGGCCTGGCCGCCGACGACGGCCCCGGCGTCTTCGACGCGACGCTGCCCGCGACCGCCGCGCTCCTGGCCCGCTGCGCCGCCGCCGTCGGGGGCGACTCGGGGCTCCTGCACCTGGCCCGCGCGGTGGGCACGCCCGTCGTCATGCTCTTCGGGCCGACCGGCAGCGCCCCCCACCCTGCCGACCCCGGACGCCTGGACGTGGAGCGCGCCGACCTGCCCTGCCGGCCCTGCTCGCCCCACGGCCCCCCCCGCTGCCCGCTCGGCCACCACGCCTGCCTCGCGGAGGTGCTTCCCGCGACGGTGCTCGCTGCGGTAGAAACGGTGCTGCACACGCCCGACCGGCTCGGGCGCACGGAGGTGGGATGGCCGACGGCAAGCAGATCCTGATCATCGAGGACGACGCCAGCGTCCGGCAGCTCGTGAGCCGCCTGCTCACCAAGTCGGGCTACGCCTGCACCACGGCGACGGACGGCCTCGACGGCCTGCGCGCCCTTGAGGTGGCCATCCCCGATCTGATCATCCTCGACGTGCTGATGCCGGAGCTGGACGGGCTCACGTTCGTGAAAGCCCTGAAAACTCAAAGGGATACGAAGCCCATCCCGGTCATCTTCCTGACGGCGAAGAGCGATCCGCTGTCGATGATCGAGGGCATCAACGTGGGGGCGAAGTTCTACGTGACCAAGCCCTTCCAGTCCGAGGACCTGCTGGCCAAGGTCAACAAGGTGCTGGGCGAGCGGGCGGGCCACCGCCTCGGCTGATCGCCCGCGCTAGGGCGATGGCGCGGGGGCCGCCGGGCCGGGGGCCGTCGGGACGGGCACCACGGGCCGCACGAAGATGACCTCCACGCGCCGGTTGCGCGCGCGTCCCTCCCGGCTGCCGTTGTCGGCGATGGGCTCCTGATCCCCCTTCCCCACGGGCGTGATGCGGTCGGCGGCCACCCCGGCGGCCTGGAGCGCGGCGCTCACGACGTGGGCCCGCTTGTCGCTCAGGGCCAGGTTCTGGGCGGCGCGGCCCCGGTTGTCGGAGTGGCCCTCGATGACCAGCCGGAAGCGCGGGTGGCTGCGAGCCAGGTCGGCGAGGCGCTGCACCGGGCCGGGATCGGTGAGCGTCTCGGCCGCCGGCACGAAGAGCTCGCGCATCGAGATCACCAGGCCGCGCTGCTCGATGCGGGCGTCCGCGTGGCCGATGCGCGCCGACTCGTCCAGCAGCGCCCGCAGCTCGGCGTCGAGGTCGCGCTGGGTGGCCTCGGCCTCCCACGCCGGGCGCGCCGCCGACACCGCCGCGCCGGCGTCCGCCAGGGCCACGCTGGCCGCCTGGCTGGCCTCGGCGTAGCGGCCCTGGTTGAAGGCGTCGAAGGCGTTGGAGAGGCTCTGGCGCGCCCGGTTCAGGGGGCCGGGCGCGTGGCGGGCGGCGTCCAGCTCCTCGGCCTGCTGCAGCATCGCGGCGGCCTGCTCCACCCGCGTCTGGGCCTCGTTGGCGCGCCGCTCCTGGTGGGCCGTGCGCACGGCCTCCTCGAGCTTCTTCTGCATGGCCCGCGTGCGCTCGATGCGCTCGATGGCCCGCTCGGCGGCCTCCAGGCGCGCCGCCAACACCTGGGCCTCCTCCTGGGTCTGGGCCTGCCGCCGTGCAGCCGCGGTGGCCGCGTCGCGCAGATCCTTGGTGTGGCTGTGGGCCTCCGCCGTGCGCCAGAGGATGCGGGCGAGGCGCGTGTGGTGGAGCGACAGGGTGTCGTCCCCGTCGCGATGCGCCTTCTGGGCCGCCAGGAAGTGGCGATCGCTCTCGGCCAGCAGCGTCGGCTCGCGGTCCCGCAGCGTCGCGGCGTAGTCGGCGCGCCGGGCGTGGTCGAAGGCCACCAGCTCCACCGGGGGCGGCTGCGGGCTGCAGGCGCCGAGGGCCAGCAGCGCGGCGAGGAGCGGCCGCCTCATGGCGTGGTGCCCGGCGCCACGGGGGCCTCTTGCAGCTCGAGCTGCCGCAGCATCCGCTCGCGCTCTTCGGCCTTGCGGCGGATGGCCTGGACGTCGCGCTCCGCGCCGTCCGCCTCGTTGCGGGCCGCCCGCTCCGCCACGTCGGCCCGCCGGCGGTCGACCAGGGCCTCCACCAGCGCCGCCTGCGCCCGCACGCGATCCAGGCTGCGCGCGACGGCGTCGGCCTCGCCCGCGTCGAGCAGCCCCTGGGCCTCGGCGATCCAGGCCCGGAGGGTGCCCACCTCGTCGGCGATGGCGTCCCCCTCCACCAGCTTCTCGAGCTCGGCGGCCCGCAGGGTGTACTGGCCGATCTCCTCGCGCGGCGAGGCCGCGGCCACGGAGGCGGCCAGCAGCGCGGCCAGGAGCGCCGCGCCGAGGCGGCCGCGGGGTGCGCGTGCCACCACGTCAGGCCTCCGTCGGCCGCTCCTTCAGCAGGAACGAGATGGCCTCGGTGATCGAGGCGCGGTCGTGGCCATGCTCCGTCTCGAGCCGGCGCAGGGTGTCGACGGCGCGCTGCCGCGCCTCGGGCTCCAGCCGCTCCCCGCCGTCCAGCAGCACGACCAGGATGTCTCGCTTCACGAGGTCGGCCTGGCGCCGCTTCTCCTCGTAGAAGGAGTCGTTCAGCCGGGTGATGCGGTCGGCGAAGATCTCGCCGAAGTCGAGGGCCGCGTCGGGATTCTCCATGCGCCACGCGGCGATGCGGTGCATGATCCCCGTGCGGAAGTCCTCGGCGTCCTTGCCCTCGGCCCCCAGCCTCGCCTCGAGATCGGCCATGAACCGGGTGTCGGCCTCCTCGTACTGGCCGGTCATCGGGTTCAGGCGCTTCTCCCGCCGGACGGCGTGCGTCACATGGTCGATGTAGCGCGTGAAGAGCTCCCCGGTGGCCACATCGTCCACCAGGCCCATGGCCCGGAAGAGCTCCTCCTCCAGCCGATCCAGGTACCAGTCCTTCACCGCGGCGATGAACTTCTCAGGCTGGTAGTAGGGGCCGTCGGGCTTCAGGCGCAGGAACTCGTAGACGGACTTCTGCCGGCACAGATCCCGCAGCTCGTCGAAGAGGCTCACGGGCGAGAGGCAGGCATGCCCCGTCCGGCGAGCGGCCCCCAGCAGGACGGCCTGGATCTCCCGCGCGCTGGCGCCGTAGCGGCCCTCGTACTCCTCCGCGGCCCGGTGCTCCCGGAAGAGATCCGGCAGGTTGGCCACCAGGGCGTTGGCGGTGTCGCGGGGCAGGCCCTTGGGCGCCACGCCACGGGCGTAGAGCTCGGCCTTCTCGATGGGCGAGAGCTTGCCGTACGCCTTGCGCAGATCCGTGTCCATGCCCTCGGTGGCTGGCCGGGCCAGCCGCGTGAGCACGGCCCAGAGGGCGGCGACGGCCTCGGTGTGCGGCGCCACCGTCGTCAGCAGACGGCTCTCGCGGAGCTGCTCGGCGTACAGCGCCTGCTCGACCCGGTAGTCCGTCTGGTAGGGCACCTGGACGAGCTCGATGCGGCCCTTGAAGCTCGCGAAGTCCGGGATCTCCTGAAAAGCCTGCAAATGCCCGGCGTTGCAGCTGCCAATCAGGATGGCGTCCATGTAGAGCGTCATCGTGTCGAGGCGGACGGTGCCGTTCTCGCAGGTGGACAGCAGGTACTTGAAGGCCTCGATGGGCCGCTTGAGCAGGTCGTTGAACTCGACCACCCCGCGGTTGCCATCGACGAGATCCCCCATGGGCTCGAAGAGCGTGACGTTGTGCAGGCTCGGCGGCAGCGAGGCGAGGCTGCGGTCCGCGGTGACCTGCCGCACCGTCGCGTCCGCCCGGAGCTGGGGATCGATGGTGACGGCCGCCTGCCGGTACCGGCGCGAGATGGTGAACCGCTCCACCTGGACGTGCTTGAGCACCTCCGCCAGGTCGCCGCGGTAGGCCCGCAGCAGGGCGTCATGGATCTGGCGCGCCTTCGGGGAGAGCTCCCCCTCGGTCAGGCTCTTGGGCAGCGCGGCCCCCGGCCCCAGCAGCGAGCGCAGCAGGTCGATGCGGGCGGCGCGCGGCAGCAGCAGCAGCGGGTGATCCCGCGTCTCGGTGCGCAGCCGGGCGTCCACCTCGCCCTCGGCCAGGTGGGCGAAGCTGTCGAGGGCGTCCAGGGCGCGGCGGCCGCCGAACCCGATGTTGCCCCGCTCCATCCGCGCAGACGGGAAGACCCAGTTGAAGGTGTACAGCGCCCCCTCGGGCTGCAGGCTGTAGTCCTCCAGGCCGCGCATGATGCAGGCGATCATGCTCGACTTGGCGCTGCCGTTGGGGCCGTGCAGCAAGATGAGCTTGTTCACCCGCCCGGCCCGCACGAAGTCGGTGAGCAGGCCATAGATGGCCGCCTGCACCGGCTCGTGGCCCACCAGCCGATCGCGCCCGCCGTCAAACGGGGCGTCGAACAGGTGGTAGCGGGTGAAGGTGCCGTAGGGCCGCTTCACCACCGACGTGCCGTAGTAGTCGAAGGCGTCGCGGATGTAGCGGGCGGCGTCCCGCGCCTGGGCGGCGGGATCGGCGGCGACGACCGCGAGGTACTCGGCGAAGCTGAGGAGCGACTTGTGGGCGACGAAGCGCTCACGGGTCCGCTCGACGACGTCGCCGAGCAGAGCGCGCGGATCGGGCGTAGGCTCGGTCACGGGGGCTGCCCCTGGTCAGGGTGGCGGGTCCGGGGGGCTACTTGACCTCGACGGCCCAGGCCACCTTCTCGTCGCGAATCAGCTTGCAGGTCCGGTCGTTGCACACGCTGAAGCTGGCCGCGCCGGCCAGATCCACCTTGCCCGCAGCGTCGGCCTTGAAGGGCACGGAGAAGCGCAGGGCCTCCTGGGTGACCTCGGCGTCCTCGGGGCCCAGCTCGGCCTTGGCGAGGGTGCCGCCGGTGCAGCTCAGGTCCTTCACGCGCGACGGGAACTCGGCGTTCATGTGGAAGCCGGGGGCCGCGGTGACCTCGATGATGCTCTTGGCGTCCTCGCCGGCCTTGGCCTCGGCGGGGAGCACGCGCACGGTGTACTCGGCGGCGGCGGGGGCCTCCGAGGCGGGGGCGGCGGCGGCCGAAGCCGGGGCCGCCGCGGACGCGGGGGCGGCCGCGGGATCAGCGACGCTCTGGCCACAGGCGAAGGCCGAGGCGACACAGGCGAGCACGGTCAGGACGGGGCGCTTCATGGGGAACCTCATGGCGTCGGTCGACGGTCCGGGTTTAGCACCCGGGTCCGGCGAATGCAATCGGCGGCCCGGCGCCCCGCATTCCCGGGGGCCGCGTCAGACGAGCCCTGCGCAGGCCAGCAGGAAGTACAGCACGAAGCAGGCGACGGTGGCCGTGGGCAGGGCCAGGCCCACGACCAGCAGCGTCGCCAGCCAGGCGGGCGCCCGGCGGGCCGCCGCCGCCGCCAGCCAGGCGGCCGCCCCCGCCCCCGCCGCGCCGTAGAGGCCGAGGCCGACGTAGGCGGTCGGCAGGTCCGTCGCCGGTTCGGGCGTGGCCCCGGGTCCGAAGCTGCCTGTCCAGAGGGTCGGCAGGGCCAGGGCCGCGATGACCTGCACCACCACCACCACGACCGCCGGCGGGAGGAGGGCTCTCACCGCAGGCTCAGCGCCGCGTCGCCGAGGAGCTCGGCGCGCGTCTCGGCGACCGGATCGAGGCCGTCGGGCAGGAAGCCCGCGATGGGGCCCAGCCGGTTCGCCGCCTGGGCGTTCGCCGCGACGACGGCCTCGGCCAGCGTCCGGCCCTCCGACCAGCGCCGCAGGAAATACACGAAGAAGATCGGGGAGATGGACAAGCGCCCCCGGTGGCCGACGAAGGCCTGGGCGCCGAGCTCCAGCCAGCGCTCGCCGAAGACGGCGTCGGCGCAGCCGGTGCTGTACACCAGCCGCAGGTGGCGCCGGAGGCTCGGATCGATCTGCCGGAAGACGTGGGGCAGCGTGCGCCCGCCATGCACCGCGAGGAAGACGTCCACCGCCTCGTAGCGCCGCAGCAGGTCCTCCGTCGCGCGGACGAGCCGGTCGCGATCCGCGGGCGTGCGCTCCGTGACGTAGGCGACCTCGGCGTAGACGCCGCGCAGCAGCGGGAGGGTGTAGAGCTGGGTGCCCCACTGGAAGAACGGGATCTCGTGATCGCGCCAGGCCACGGCGGCGCGGCCCGCCTTCGGCCCCGCCCCTGGCCCCAGGGCGCGCGGCCGGTCGCCGACGACCAGCACGACCGTCCAGCTCAGCAGGAAGAGCAGGCCGACGACGACGCGGGGCGCCCGGGGACGGTCGATCATGGCGGCGACCGTAGCACCGGGGGTGACGCGCCGGTAGATCCCCGCCCGCCGCCCGACTACGCTGCCGGGCCTCTGCGGGAGGCGGCATGGCGACGCTCAAGGATCACTGGACCCTCGACCCCAAGACCCGGTTTCTCAACCACGGCTCCTTCGGCGCCTGCCCCCGGGTCGTGCTCGACGCCCAGCGGCGCTGGCAGGATCAGATGGAGCGGCAGCCCGTCCGCTTCTTCATGACGGAGCTGCCGCCGCTGCTGGACGCCGCGCGGGCCCGGGTGGCGGCCCTCGTCGACGCGCCCGCCGAGGATCTGGCGTTCGTGACCAACGCCACCACCGGCGTGAACACCGTCCTGCGCGCGCTGCGGCTGGGCCCCGGCGACGCCCTGCTGGCCACCGACCACACCTACCAGGCCTGCCGGCGCAGCCTGGAGTTCATCGCCGCCCAGACGGGCGCGGCGCTGCAGATCGTGGCGATCCCGTTCCCGGGCACGACGGCCGACGGCATCGTCGAGGCCGTGCTCGGCGCGGTGACGCCCCAGACCCGGGTGGCGCTGCTCGATCACGTCACCAGCCAGACCGGCCTGGTCTTCCCGATCGAGCGGCTGGTGAAGGCCCTCGACGATCGCGGCGTCGACGCGCTGGTCGATGGGGCCCACGCCCCCGGCATGGTCCCGGTTTCATTGAGGAAAATGCAGCCCGCCTGGTACACCGCCAACCTGCACAAGTGGTGCTGCGCCCCCAAGGGCGCGGCGCTGCTCTACGTGCGCCCGGACCGGCGCCGCGACCTGCACCCCCTCAACATCAGCCATGGCTACGTGCCCGGCGGCGATCTGCGGGCCGAGTTCGACTGGACGGGCACCTGGGATCCGACCGCCTGGCTGACGGTGCCCGCCGCCCTCGACTTCCTCGACGGCGTGGGCGGGCTGCCGGCCATCCAGGCGCGCAACCGGGCGCTGGCCCTGACCGGGCGTGACCACCTGCTGCGCGTCCTGGGCATCCCGGCCCCCGCCGCCGACGACCTCATCGGCTCCATGGCGGCCGTGCCCCTGCCCCCCGCCGCCGGGGCCCCCCTGACCGGCCTCGGCACCCCGGACGCCTGGCAGCGCGCGCTGCTGGCCGATCACGGCATCGAGGTGCCCATCATCGCGTGGCCCGCCCCGCCGCGCCGCGTGCTGCGCATCTCCGCCCAGCTCTACAACCATGAAGGCGAGTACCTGGTCCTGGCTTCGGCCCTGGGCGAGCTGCTGGCCCAGGCCCCGAGAGAGGCTCGATGATCCGCCTACGCCCCGCCCTGCTCCTCGCCGCGGGCGCCTTCGCCGCCTGCGAGGCCCCGCTGCCCCCGTCCCGCCCGGCCGCCACGGGCGTCTGGCGGGCCGGCCTGACCATCGAGGAGACGGCCATGGAGACGTGCGACACGCCGCCCGAGCTGGTGGACGGCCTGTCGCGGCAGCTCGTGGACGCCATCAACTGCCTGCGGCCGGGCACCCTGGCCGACATCCCGCTCGGGGCCGACATCGGGCTGCTGCGCGCCGGCCGCCCCGCCATCATCGACGCCCGCGCGGTGGACGACCTGGCCCGCGCCGCCGCGGCGGGCGACCGCCAGATGATCGTCCGCTGGGCCTACCGGGATGTGGCCCTGCAGCACCTGTTCTGGCTGCAGGACGACTTCCGCTCCTGCGCGGTGGCGGCGCCCGCCGGGCTGTCGAACCACCAGAACGGCCTGGCCGTCGATCTCAACGACTACCAGGCCTGGGAGCCGACCATGGAGCGGTTCGGCTTCGAGAACCGATTGCCCAATGATCGCGTGCACTTCGACTACCAGCGCGCCGACGACGTGGGCCTGGGGGCGCTGTCGCTGCTGGCCTTCCAGGCCCTCTGGAACAAGAACAACCCCGGCGAGGTGGTGCCCCTGAGCGCCGAGCTGGACGGCGACACCTACGACGCCCTGAGCCGCGCCCCCATCGAGGGCTTCGCCCGGGAGCTCTGCGACGGCGGCCCCCCGCCGGTCGGCCCGGGCCCCGTGCGCGGACCCACGGTGGCCCAGTCGGCCTGGCGGGGCTGCGACGCGCCGGCCCCGCTGCTGGAGGGCCTGTCCATCCAGGTCATCGAGGCCATGAACTGCCTGCAGCCCGACGCCCTCCAGCGCGTGGCCGTCTGCGACCAGCCCGGCTGCATCATCGCCGATGAGCCGCTGCTGCCCTGGCTGGGCACGCCGGCCCGCATGGCGCTCCTGTCGGCCAGCGCCGTGGGCGACCGCCCCATCCCGCTGGTGGCGGCGTTCCGGGACGTCACGCTGCAGCACTTCTACGCCTCGGCGGACGCCAACATCGGGTGCCCGACGGCCGACGGCGCCGCCCGCAGCCCGCTCAACACCGGCCTGGCCGTGCGCATCCGCAACGCGCCGGGGCTCGGGGCCATCCTGGCCGACTTCGACTTCAGCAACGACGGGACGGGGGCGCCCACCGTGTACCGCTACACGGGGGACGACGCGGACGACCTCACGAGCCTGGGCGTGCTGGCGTTCCAGCGGCTCTGGAACGTGAACCGACCCGACGATCCCATCGACGAGGATGGCCGCATCGGGCCGCAGACCCGGGGCGCCATCGATCGAGCGCCCATCGCGGGCTTCGCCGAGGGCCTCTGCGCGGTCGAGCCCCCCGATGGCGGCGTCGGCGGCTCCGGTGGCAGCGGCGGCGTGGCGGGCGCGGGTGGCGCGGGCGGCCAGGGCGGCGCGGGCGGCCAGGGCGGCGCGGGCGGCCAGGGTGGCGCCGGCGGCCAGGGCGGCCAGGGCGGCGCGGGTGGCCTCGGCGGCGCCGGGGGTCGGCGGCGAGGGCGGCTTTGGCGGCGGTGGCGTGGGCGGATCGGGCGGCCAGGGCGGCGTGATCAGCGGCGGCTCGGGCGGCGCCGGCGGCGGCGGTGGCGCGGACGGTGGCCTGCCTTCCCCCGTGCCCCCCGCCCGCGGCTGGACGGCCGTCGCGGTGGAGGACGGCGGCAGCGGCTGCCAGGGCGCCCCCGGTGGCGCCGGTGGGTGGTGGCTGCTGGGCTTGCTGGCGGCGCCCGCCGTCCGGCGGCGGCGGCGCCGGACCTGACGTCAGGGGGCCAGGACCTCCAGGGTGTCGACGGCGCCGAACGCCTGCCGCGACGCCCCGCCTGGCACGTAGATGCGGCCGTCCAGGGTCGCCGCCGCCATGCCGTGGCGGGGGTGCGGCATGGCCGGCAGGCGGACCCAGCGATCCGTCGCCCCGTGCCAGGCCTCCACGGCGTCGAAGACCCCGCTGGCCGCGCCGCGGTTGCCCTCCCCGCCGATGACGTACAGCCAGCCATCCAGCACGGCCGCGGCCGTCCCGCCTCGCGACGTCGGCATGGGCGCCCCGGACGCCCAGGTGCCCCGCGCGGGATCGAAGACGTCCACCCGGTCGACGTGGCTCTCGATGTCAGCGGACCGGCCGCCGGCGATGACCAGGCGCCCGTCGACGGCCCCCGCGGCCATGTGGTCGCGGGGCGTGGGCAGGTCGGGCAAGGCCTCCCAGGTGTCGGCCGCGGGATCGTAGCGGTCGACGAGCGCCACCGCCCGGCCCCCGCCCAGGCCGCCAGCGAGGTAGATGAGCCCGTCGATGACGGCCACCCCGGACGCCCCCCGCGTCCGGGCCGGGGGCAGCGGGGCGCGCTCCTCCCAGGTCCCGACGGCTGGATCCAGGCGGAAGGCGCGCCCCTCGGCGGCGAACCCCTGGACGAGGTAGCCCAGCACGTAGAGGCGCCCATCCACCACGGCGGCGTTGGCGTGGTGCAGCCGCACGGGCAGCGGCGGCCCCGCACGCCAGGCGCCGATCGACGGCTCGAAGATGCGGACATCATTGACGATTCTGGCCTGACCGTCGAAGCCGCCGAGGACCCAGATGGCGTCGCCGGTGGCCACCACGGCGATCTCCTGGATGGCGCCTCCCCGACGGCCGGGCCGGGCGCCCACCGCTGGGCAGGCGGCGCGTCCGCCAGGCCCGCGTCCGCCAGGCCCGCGTCGGCCGGGCCCGCGTCAGCCGGGCCCGCGCCGCCCGCGTCGGCGAGCCCCGCGTCGGCCGCGGCGTCGACGGTGGCGTCCACCGGCGGGCAGGCGTCGACGCTGGCGCCCGGGCCGCCGTCGTCGCAGCCCGCGAGGGCGAGGGCGAGGGCGAGGGCGCGCCTCATCGGCGGCATACGAACAGGGAGCAGTTGCCCGACTGGCACTCGATGTTCGTCAGGCAGGCGTGCCCGTTGGCCCACTTCGGCTGGCACGAGTAGCCCGCGTCGCACCAGGCGTTGGCGCCGCAGTCGGCGTGCACGGCGCAGGCCCGGCAGAAGCCGGCGACGCAGTGCCCCGAGCCGCACTCGATGTTGCCCAGGCAGACGTGGCCGTTGCCCCACTTCGACTGGCAGAAGCCCGCCGCGTCGCACCACTCGTTGCCGCCGCAGTCGCCATGGGCCCCGCACTCCCGGCAGAAGCCGGCGACGCAGTGCCCGAGCCGCCACTCGATGTTCGTGAGGCAGGCGTGCCCGTTGGCCCACTTCGGCTGGCACGAGAAGCCCGCGTCGCACCAGGCGTTGGCGCCGCAGTCGGCGTGCACGGCGCAGGCCCGGCAGAAGCCGGCGACGCAGTGCCCCGAGCCGCACTCGATGTTGCCCAGGCAGACGTGGCCGTTGCCCCACTTCGACTGGCAGAAGCCCGCCGCGTCGCACCACTCGTTGCCGCCGCAGTCGCCATGGGCCCCGCACTCCCGGCAGAAGCCGGCGACGCAGTGCCCCGAGCCGCACTCCACGTCGCTCAGGCAGACGTGCCCGTTGCCCCACTCGGGCTGGCAGAAGCCCGCCGCGTCGCACCACTCGTTGTTGCCGCAGTCGCCATGGGCCCCGCACTCGCGGCAGAAGCCCAGCACGCAGTGCCCCGAGCCGCACTCCACGTCGCCCAGGCACGCGTGCCCGTTGCCCCACTCGTTCTGGCAGAAGCCCGCCGCGTCGCACCAGCGGTCGGCCCCGCAGTCCGCGTGGCGGCCGCACTCGCGGCAGAAGCCCAGCACGCAGTGCCCCGAGCCGCACTCCACGTCGCCCAGGCACGCGTGCCCGTTGTCCCACTCGTCCTGGCAGAAGCCCGCCGCGTCACACCACCGGCCGTCCCCGCAGTCGGCGTGGGCGTCGCACTCCCGGCAGAAGCCGATGACGCAGGCCCCCGAGCCGCACTCCCGATCGCTCAGGCAGGCGTGGCCGTTGTCCCAGAGCGGCTGGCAGTAGCCCGCCGCGTCGCACCACTGGCCGCAGGGGCACTCGTCGTCGCGATCGCAGTGGGCGCACAGGCCCAGCCGGCAGGAGCCCGACTTGCACTCCACGTCGCTCAGGCAGGCGTGGCCCGCGTTCCACTTGCTCACGCAGACGCGCGTCAGGTCGCACCAGGCCCCCGACCCGCAGTCAGCATGCCCGTCGCAGTCGCTGCACACGCCGGCGCGGCACGTCCCGCTCTGGCACTCGACGTCCGACAGGCACAGGTGCCCGGCCGACCACTTGCCGACGCAGACGTTGGTGGCGTCGCACCAGGCGTCCGCCGCGCAGTCGCCGTGGCGCTGGCAGTCCGTGCAGATGCCCAGGGTGCACTGGCCGCTCTGGCACTCCACGTTGCCGAGGCAGACGTGGCCGCCCTCCCACTTGCCCACGCAGACGCCCGTCACGTCGCACCAGGCGCCGGCGCCGCAGTCGGCGTGCTGCTGGCAGTCGCTGCAGACGCCCACCCGGCACGTGCCGCTGGCGCACTCGTCATCCCCTACGCACAGGTGCCCGGCCTGGAAGCGCGGCTGGCAGACGCCGTCGATGCAGCGCTCCTCGGCCGGGCAGTCCCCGCCGTTGTCGCAGCGACCGGGCACGCCGAGCCCCAGGCTCTCGCGGTCCCGCGCCTCGCAGGAGCCGTCGGTCAGCGCCGGCGGCACCCCCTCCAGGCCACGCTCGCCCCGGGCGCGCTCCCACGTCCGCACGTAGGCCTCCGCCGACCGGAGCATGGGCTCGATGTCGTCGTCGCCGAGGCCGATGTTGCGCAGATCCTGAATGAAATCAGGCAACAAGCCGATGTGGGCCACGCCGTCGGTGTTGATGTCGAAGGTGCGGTTGCCGGTGACCTGCTGGGGCAGCGCCTCGAAGCCGGGGAGCTGCACCGGGTAGCGCACACGGGTCGCCTCGGCCTGGGCCACCCGCTCGGCGGGGAAGCCGGCGCCCAGGCGGCAGGCGTCCGGGCCGAAGCGGGGGGAGGTGTGCCGGGCCAGGCCGTTGAAGTCGGTGCCGATGCCCAGGCCCACGCCACCGAGCTGGTGGGCAGCGAAGAGGAGCTCCTGGGCGAAGGTCTTCGAGCTGTTGGTGCAGTCCGCCGGCACCGCCCCGACGCTGTGGATGCAGGTCTCGGCGTCGGGATCGGCGTCGCAGCCGTGGTTGCTGCCGCCGATGAGGGCCAGCATGCCGCCCGTATCGGCCACGGCGCGCAGGTCGGCGCACGTCATCATCCGCTCGGCGCGCTCGTGGCCGGCGTACACCGGCAGGGTGCGGGCGTGGGAGTACATCACCGGGAAGCCCAGGTCCCGGGCCATGGCGATGGTCTCGTCCCGGGACCGCCGGCCCATGTGATCGATGTCGATGATCATGCCGCGACCCGCGAGGCCCTCGATGAGGTGGCGGCCCAGCGGGGTCAGGCCCCGCGTGTTGCACTGGCCCTCCTGCCCGTCGAAGACGGCCGTGGCCAGGCCCATGGTCTCGGCGATGACCGCCACGGCGGGGTTGCGGCCGAAGGCGAACCGGAAGCCGTCTGCCGTGCAGTCGCGGCTCTGAAAGGCGCGGTCGTTGTAGACCTGGTTCGCGAGCACGTAGACGTCGTCGAAGAGGGCGGTGCCGCCGAACGCGTTGTCGACCCCGTGGATGGGGATCACATGCCGCACGCCGAGGGCGTGCAGCTCGTCGAGCTTGCGATCCACATAGGCCGGCGTGCAGGCCTCGTTGCCCTGGTCGCACCCGAAGAGCGCCCCCACCTCGACGCCGAGGACCACGGCCAGGCGCCCCTGGCCGATCACCGCCCGGGCCTCGGCCGGCGTCTCGACGATGCGGTACCAGCCCGTGTCGTTCTCCAGCCCGTCGTCTTGCCGATCCACCCAGGCCTGGAAGCTGAACGCTTCGCTGACCTGCCGGTGGATGGAGGCGTCCTCGTCGCAGTCGTACCGTCCGCCCGGCGCCACGCCGCACAGCAGCCGGTTCTCGACCGCCAGGACGGAGATGAGGCGCAGGCCGCCGCGCCACGCCCGCTCGAGCCAGTCGACATAGGCCTGCTGGTGGGTGCGGGAGTACCAGTGCGGCCAGCCGCGGAAGTCGGGCCAGCCGCCGGGATCGTGGCCGAGGGGCTCGCCGACGGCCGCCACGATGGGGTTCGTCCCGCACACGCCGTGGCCCTCCAGGCCGTTCTGGGTGCAGGTCGCACCGCTGCACAGCCCCGAGCGGGCGCCGCAGCAGTGCAGGGCCTGGGCGGGATCCTCGCAGCCGAGGGGCGAGGCGGCGTCGTAGGCCTCCCCCTGGATGAAGCCCCCGCCGAACGCCAGGCTCGACATCTGGTGCAGGTGGGCGTCCGCGAAGCCCCAGAGGGCCGCGCCCGACCCGGGTCGGCAGGCCAGCGTGCAGAAGTCGCAGGCGGTCTCGCCAAAGGCGGGCTCGCACGACCCCGCGTTGGCGTCGCCGTCGTCGCAGAGCTCCACGCCCGCCTGGACGACGCCGTCGCCGCAGCGGGCCGGCTGGCAGGTGTTGCGGCAGGCGTCCGTGTCGACGCGGTTGCCGTCGTCGCAGCCCTCCACGCCGGCCTGCACGACGCCGTCGCCGCAGCGGGCCGGCTGGCAGGTGTTGCGGCAGGCGTCCGTGTCGACGCGGTTGCCATCGTCGCAGCCCTCGACCCCCGCCTGCACCACGCCGTCGCCGCAGCGGGCCGGCTGGCAGATGTTGCGGCAGGCGTCGGTGTCGACGCGGTTGCCGTCGTCGCAGCCCTCGCCCGGATCGACGACGCCGTCGCCGCAGGTGGCCGGCACCATGGCGTCGGGAGGCAGCACGCTGGCGTCCCCGGCCGGCGGGCCCGCGTCCGATCCCGGGACCTCGCCGCCCCCCGCGCCCGCCATGCCGGCGTCTGCGCCCGGGACCTCGCCGCCGCCCGCGCCCACCTCCCCGCCGGCGCCGCCGTCACCGCCGACGCCGCCCGCATCGCGGCCAGGCGCCCCAGCCGTCCCGCCAGCGCCACCGCCCGCGCCGCCCCGCCCGCGCCGCCGCCATCGCCGGGCCGCGCGTCTGGCGTCACCACCGCGCCATCGCACGGGCTCGCCCCGCACGTCTCCCCATCCGACGCCGTCCCCGCATCACACCCGAGGACGAGCACCAGCACCCAGCACCGCCAGCCAGCCATCCAGGACCTCCCCCGCATGCCCGCAGCGTAGCACCGCCCCGTGGCCACGAGATCCCTTGCGCAGCGCCCGCCGACCTGAAAGAACGCGCCCATGGAGATCCGCGACCTCGCCGAGCGCGTGCTCTTCGGTCGGACGCTGGCCGAAAAGCTCATTCATCCCGAAGAGTTGACGGATGAACGCCCGGGCGTGGCGCTGGCCCGCGCCCCCGCCGAGCCCGAGCGCCCGGCCGGCCTGGCGCTCGTCCGCCGGGCCCGCGTGCCGTTCCCCGCGCTCGCCCACCTCGACCAGGTGGACGCCCGCGGCCACGCGCTGCACCACTTCGCCAGCCACGAGCTGCTGGCCATGGAGCTCATGGCCCTGGCCCTCCTGCGCTTCCCGGACGCGCCGCCGGCCTTTCGCCGTGGGCTCGTCGCCGCGCTGCACGAGGAGCAGGCCCACTTCGCCCTCTACCAGGCCCGGATGGGCGCGTGCGGCGTGCCCCTGGGCGCGGTGCCGGCCAGCGCCCTCTTCTGGGACGCCCTCGCCGGCATGGCCTCGCCCCTCGACTTCGTGGCGGGGATGAGCCTGACGTTCGAGCAGGCCAACCTCGACTACGCCGGCTTCTACCGGCGGGCCTTCGCCGCCGTCGGCGACGCCGAGACGGCCGCCGTCCTCGACCAGGTCTACGAGGACGAGATCGGCCATGTGAAGCTGGGCCTCGTCTGGTTTCGGCGCTGGCTGTCCCCCGGGCCCGACGCGGAGTGGGCGGCGTACACCGAGGCCCTCCCGACGACGCTGCAGCCCAGCCGGGCCAAGGGCCTCGAGTTCGACGCCGAGGCCCGCCGCCGCGCGGGCTTCACCGAGGGCTACATCGACACGCTGCGGGTCTTCAGCCGCTCCCGCGGGCGGGTGCCCGATCTGCACGTCTTCGATCCCGCCGCCGAGATCGTCCTCGCGGGGCGCCCCGTGCCCGCCGTGGCGGAGACGCTGCGGGCCGACCTCGAGACGCTGCCCATGTTCCTGGCCGCCGCGGACGACGCCGTCCTCGTCGGGCGGCCGCCGCGGCCCGCCTTCCTGGCCCCGCTGGCCGAGGCGGGCTTCACGCTGCCCGAGTTCGTCACCCCCGAGGCGGCCGCTGACCGCACCTTCCGCCAGCGCCGGCCGTGGGCCGACCTGGCGGCGACGCCGGCCCACCTCTTCCGCAAGTCCTGGGCGGCCGGGCTGCTCGCCGGGCTGGCCGAGGCCGGCGACTTCGCCGACGCCGCCGTCGTCGGGGCCGCGTGCCGCACCCTCGCCGAGGTGGAGGCCCACGCGACCCGCCTGCGGGCCCTGGGCTTCGCGCCGCTCGTCGCCAAGGCCGACCTCGCCACCGCCGGGCGTGGCCACATCCCCCTCGGCGACGCCCTCCCCGTCGCCCGCCTGCGCCGGGTGCTCGCCATCGGCCCCGTCGTCGTCGAGCCGTGGCTCGACCGCGTCCTCGACCTGGGCCTGCAGCTCCACGTCAGCGACACGGGCTGGCGGCTCGACGCCATCACGCGCGGCCTCGTCGACGCCCGCGGCCAGCACCGCGGCGTCGCCCTCACCCGCCTCGCCGCCGGCCTGCCAGAGCACCTGCGGCGGTGGCTCATGGGCGCGGCCACCCAGGCCGCCCTGCGCCGGGCCGCGGACCACGTGGGGGCCGCCCTCCACGGGGCCGGCCACCGCGGCTTCGCGGGCGTCGACGCCCTCGTCTACCGGCGCGACGGCGCCTTCCACCTCAAGCCCATCGTCGAGGTGAACCCCCGCACCACGATGGGTCGGGTGGCCCTGGGCCTGCGCCGCCGGGTGGCCCCGGGCGCCGCCGCCGCCTGGATCCAGGTCCCGACGCCCGTGGACGCGACGCCGCACCTGCAGGTGCGCGGCCAGCCGCCGCTCATCGAGGACGCCGTCCTCTTCACCACCGACCCCGAAGGCGCGCGCTTCACGACGCTGCTGGTGGTCGCCCCGACGGTCGAGGCGCTCGCGGCGCGGCTGGCCGCCTGGACCACCGCGGTGGATCCCCTGGTTTCTGCTCATGAAAGTGTCGCGCCGGGCGCGGCGACCCTTGGCGGGCCGTCGCAGCCGTGATAGGACTCGCGCGCCCTTGAAGTCTGTTTCGGTCTGCGCTCCCTTTTTTCACTCTGGGACGCCGCCGCTGCGGACCTGGGAGGAGGCGCGAGCGACGCGCCTGTCGCGCCCTGTTCTGGAGGAAGTCGCGTTGAAGATCCTCGTCGCCGCCCTGGCCCTCGGCCTCGCTCTCCCGGCCTTCGCCGAGGACGAGTCCTTCCCCATCTCCGGCTCCCTGAGCACCGGGGTCAGCTTCAACCACGGCAACTTCACCGACCTGGGCGGCGTCGAAGGCGGCGCCGGCTACGTGCGCGGCTCGCTGTCGGGCAGCGTGGGCTACACCCTCCCCGTCGAGGGCCTCTCGGCGTCGGCCAGCTTCAGCCTGACCAAGCCCCTCGAGGAGAACTTCGTGCGGGCCTCCGGCGCCACCCAGCCGGGCAAGACCGAGATCAGCGACATCGGCCTGGGCCTCGGCTACGACATCGCCACCCTCGGGCCGGTCAACCTGGGCAGCAGCCTCGATCTGGTGGTGCCCCTGTCCAACGCCAGCCGCGCGGCGGGCCTCATCACCAACATCTCCCCGGGCCTCTCGGCCTCGGTGAAGCTGCCGGCGGGCTTCTCCCTCTCGGCGGGCGCTGGCCTGAGCTACAACGTCAACGAGGACGCCACCCAGCAGCTCGACTGCGACGAGTTCCGCGACCTCTGCGACCAGCTCGGCGGCGCCGGCGGCCTGGGCCAGCCCAACTCCCTCTGGGGCTTCAGCGCCAACGGCGGCCTCGGCTGGAAGGCCCCCCTGCCTGGCCTGAGCCTGCGCGCCGGCTACTCCTGGGGCACCGGCCTCAGCGCCGTCGAGTTCAAGAAGGATGAGTTCACCTCGGAGTTCGCCCAGACCGGCGCCCAGCTCCAGGGGGACTCCCACGGCACCAGCTTCGGCATCAGCTACACCCCGAGCCCCATGGTCGAGGTGCCCGAGGGCGAGAAGGCCCCGGCCCCCGAGGGCGCCTGGGCCGCGCTGGGTCACTTCACGCTGTCGCTCAGCATGTCGACCCGCCAGAGCTTCTACTCCTCCGATGGCTCTCGCGTGACGGTGCCGATCTTCGACTTCGAGACGGGCACCCAGCAGCGCACGGTCTACGGCATCTCGCTCTCGGCCAACCTGTAGCCCCTCGATCGAAGGGCCGTGGCCGCTCGGCCGCCCCCCGCGCCGCGCCGGCGCCCCAACCTCCCGATTCCCTTGACCAAATCTGTAGAGCCCGTCAGGCTGCGTCCGGCGCTCGGGCGGAACCTTTCACGCAGTGGAGGCATCGACCTCGGCGTCTGCACCGCCGCACCTGCGGCTCTGGAGGAGGAATCGATGTCCTACGCCGATTTTCGTCGTCGACAGTCCGAAGCGATCCATGACGGCTTCACCACGGCTGCTGATGCGTCGGCCACTGATCGGGCCGACTTCATCCGGCTCACCTACCTGCACCTGGGCGGCGCCATCCTGGCCTTCGCCGGCCTGACCGCGCTGCTGGTGAACTCGTCCTTCGCGCCCTCGATGATGGCGACGCTGGCGGGCAGCCCCTACTCGTGGCTGCTGGTGCTGGGCGCCTTCATGCTCGTCGGGGCCGTCGCCCAGCGCTGGGCCTCGTCCGGCGCCTCCGTGGGCATGCAGTACACCGGCCTCGCCCTGTACGTGCTGGCCGAGGCGGTCATCTTCGTGCCGCTGGTCTTCATCGCCAACCTGAAGGCGCCCGGCTCCGTCGGCACCGCGGCCGTGCTCACCGCCACGGTCTTCGGCGGGCTCACCGTCACCTCCCTGGTGACGAAGAAGGACTTCTCGTTCCTGGGGCGGGCGCTGACCATCGCCGGCTTCGCGGCGATGGGCATGATCATCGTGTCGATCCTCTTCGGGTTCACCCTGGGGTCGTTCTTCTCGCTGGCGATGGTGGTCGTGGCCGCGGGCTACATCCTCTATCAGTCCTCGCAGATCATGTATCACTACCCCATCGGCTCCCACGTGGCCGCCTCCCTGGCCCTCTTCGCCTCGGTCGCGCTGCTGTTCTGGTACATCCTGCGCCTCGTGATGGCCTCCCGCGACTGACCCGCCCCCATTGACTTCCGGCGGCGCCCGCCGGACAGTCCACCCATGCGCTACACACCCCTCTTCTTCGTCATCGGCGCCGTCAACCTGGGCGGCTGCGATGCCCAGCGCCCCGACGATGACGGCGCGGGCGGGTACGGCGGCTTCTCCGACAACTCGGGCTGGTACGACGACGACGGCTTCGGCGGCCAGGCCGCCCAGGGCGGCGGCGGCCAGGGCGGGCAGCTCGACTTCGGGCCCGACGCCTTCGAGAGCGACAACTCCGGCTGGTACGACGCTGAGGGCCCCGAGCCCGACCTGGACGCCGGGCCGGACGCCGGGCCCGACGCCGGGCCGGACGCCGGCTCCGACGGCGGAGCGGAGGCCGGCGCCGGCGCGGATGGGGCGACCCACGACGGCGGGGCAGACGCGGGCACCGCCGCACCGGAGGCAGGGCGCCCCGCCGCCGACGCCGCCCCCGACGGGCAGGCCTGCGCGCCCGGCCGGCACGGGCTCGACTGGACGGCCCTCGCCTTCTGCGCCCCCGAGGGCCGACCCGCGGGCCTGCGGCCCTACCGGGGCCTGACCAGCCCCTTCGTCATCGACCCCGACGCCGTCGTCCGAGGCTGACCCCGATGCCCAGCTACCGCGCCCACCTCTTCGTCGTCCTCGGCGTGGCCACCAACCTCATCGGCTGCAACTCGGGCTGGTACAGCGACGAGGGCCTCGATGAGGGGCTCGACGCCGCCCCCACGGACGCCACCCGCCCCGACGCGGCGGCCGACGCCGGTGCCGACGCGGCCGATGGCGCGCCCGACGCCACCGATGGCGAGGCCGCGCTCCCCCGGCTGGACTGGGAGGCCCTGGCGTTCTGCGCCCCCGAGGGCGTGCCCGCGGGGCTGCGCGCCTGGCGCGGCCGACCCGGCCCCTTCCAGGTGGACCGCGCGTGAACGACGTCCAGCGCACCTGGTTTCGGCAGGCCCGCACCGAGTACACCGCCGCCAGCCTGGTGGCCGAGATGACCCACTGGCTCATCCGCCTGGGCGTGGGCCCCGACCTGCTCGTCCGCGCGACGCGGGTGGTGAGCGACGAGGTCCGCCACGCCACCATCTGCCGCGAGCTCTACGTCCATGTGGGCGGTGACCCGGGGCCCGTCGCCCTCAACCCGCGGGCGCTCGCCCACGCCGATGATCCCGACGCGCCCACGCACCTGCGCGCCATCACCGCCGCCGGCGAGCTGGCGTGCGAGGAGTCGGTGGCGCTGACGGTGTTCCGCATGCGCCTGGAGAACGCGCGCGACCCCATGGCCCGGGAGGTCTGCGAGGTGATCCTGCGCGATGAGGCGACCCACCGCGTCTTCGCGTGGGACACCCTCGACGCCCTCACGGCCCTCGTCGGCCAGGAGGCCACGCGCGCCTGGGTGCGGCCCCGCATCGCCTGGTGGCTGAGGACGTACCTCGGCGCGAAGCTGCGGCCCGTCGAGCCGACGTTCCCGCCCGAGGACCTGGCGTTTGGCCTGATCGACCGGCGGGCCCACTGGGCGGCCATGCGCCAGACGGTCGAAGCGCAGGTCCTCCCCCGGTTTCAGTCGCGCGGGCTGCTCGAAGCCGAGGCGACGCCGGCGATGCTCATCGCGGAGCTGGAGGCCCTGGGCGGCGTGCCGCCCGGCCGGTCACCCCCGGCAACCGCCTGACATCAAAGAGAAAACGGGAGGGCGTGCGGGGCGTCAGGCCTCGGGGCCGAAGCCCAGGATGAGGTAGCCGCCCGACTTCTCCTCCTTCTGGATCTCGAGGAGGCCGCGGTCGCGCATGTCTTCCAGCAGGCGGTTGAAGTTGCGGTAGCCGTGGAAGGTCTCCGCGAACTGGGGCTGCTTGCGCTTGATGGTCTGCTTGACCATGGAGCCCCACAGGCTGTCATCCCGCTCGCGGAAGAGGCTGTCCACCGTGTCGAGCACGCGCTCGATGGCCTGCAGGCGCAGCGTCTCCACCGACTCCGTCTCGGCGGCCGGCGCCTCGGCCACGACGGCCGGGCGCTCGGCGGCGGGCTTCTCGGCCACCACCGGCCGCTCGGCCGGGCGCTCGGCGGGCTTCTCCGCCGGCTTCTCGGCGCGGGCGTCCCGATCGCCGCCGCGGCGCCGGCCCCGGGGGCGCTCGGTGCCCGCCGTGCGGGGTCGCACCAGGTCGTCGTAGAAGATGAACTGGTCGCAGTTGTCGATGAGCAGCTCGGCCGAGGAGTTCTTCACCCCGAGGCCGATGACCGTCTTGTTGTTCTCCCGCAGCTTCGAGACCAGCGGCGAGAAGTCCGAGTCCCCCGAGACGATGACGAACATATGGACGTGCTCCTTGGTGTAGCAGAGGTCCAGAGCGTCCACGACCAGGCGGATGTCCGCGCTGTTCTTGCCCGAGTAGGAGACGTGGGGGATCTCGATGAGCTCGAAGGCGGCCTCATGGAGCGGGCGGCGCGCGCTCTTGTAGCGCGACCAGTCCGCGTAGGCCTTCTTGACGACGATGTTGCCCTTGTCCAGCAGGCGCTCGATCACGAGGCCGATGTTGAACTCGTCGAAGCGCGCGTCGCGCACGCCGATGGCGACGTTCTCGTAGTCACAGAAGATGGCGATGTTGGGAGCCTCTTGGAGGCGAGTGAGCGTTTCCACGGCGGGCAGCCTACACCACCGCCCGCGCGATGGCGAGGACGGAATCGGACCCCCGAAGCCCGCCCGCGAGACCTCTCCCGCGTAGCCACATGCCTACATCATCTTGTTGAAATCAAAGGGGAATTCTCGCTTGCTCGGCACCACCCCCGGGCCCTACTCTCCGCGCCATGCGGTACCCCCTGTTGCTGGTCCTGGCGGTGGCGGCGTGTGACGGGCCAGTCGCCCGGCCAGCCGCGCCAGTGAGCGCCGCGGCAGCCCGGCGACAGCCGCGCCCGCGACGGCAGCCCCCGCGCCGCAGGTCGTCCGCCCCGAGGACCTGCCCCTCATCGGCCTGCAGGAGCTCGCCCAGGCGCGGGCCCGCCTCGAGGGGCTGGCCGCGTCGGCGCCACCGCCGGCGGTCGTCGACGCCCTCATGGGCCTCGCCACCGAGGAGCTGAAGGCCGGCACCGTCGAGGCCGCCCAGCAGGCCCTGGAGCGCGCCGCCCTCGTGCTGGCCGACGCGCCCCCCGAGGCCGACGCCCGCCGCGAGCTGCTGCTCTTCCTGCGGGGGCTGGCGGCGCTGCGCCTGGGCGAGCAGCGCGGCTGCCGGGAGCACCACGGGCCGCGCAGCTGCATCCTGCCGCTCACCGGGGACGCGGTGCACCCCGATCCGGCCCCGGCCCGCGCGTCCATGGCGGCCTTCCAGGCCCTGGCGGATCGCACGCCCCCGGGCGAGTGGCGGCACCACACCAGCCGCTGGCTGCTCAACATCGCGGCGATGGCCGCCGGGGCCTGGCCGGATGGCCTGGCCCCGGCGGACCGCCTCACCTTCCCCACCGCCCCGTTCAAGGCGTTCCCCAACGTCGCTGGCGCCCTGGGCGTCGACGCCTACGACCACGCCGGCGGCGCCCTGGCCGACGACTTCGACGGCGACGGCCGCCTGGACCTGATCTCCACGAGCTTCCACCCGGCCGAGCCGCCGCGGTTCTGGCGGGCCGACGGCGCCGGCGGCTTCGTGGCCGAGGACGCCGGCCTCGGGGGCGTGCTCGGCGGCCTGCACATCGTGCACGGCGACTACGACGGCGACGGCGACCTCGATCTCTACCTGCCGCGCGGCGCGTGGATGCGCGCGGCGGGGCGCCTGCCGGCCGCGCTGCTGCGCAACGACGGGGGCCGCTTCACCGACGTGGCCGCCGCCGTCGGCCTGGCCGACGCCCAGCCCAGCCAGGCGGCGGCCTGGGCCGACTGCGATGGCGACGGCGATCTGGACCTGTACGTGGGCGTCGAGACGGAGCCGGGGCTCCCCAGCAGTCGGCTTTATCGCAATGATGACGGGCACTTCACCGACATCGCCGCCGCCGCGGGCGTGACCAACGACCGCTACGCCAAGGGCGTGGCGTGGGGCGACTACGACGGCGATCGCTGGCCCGACCTGTACGTGAGCAACCTGCACGGGAAGAACCGGCTGTACCACAACCGGGGGGACTGCACCTTCGAGGACGTCGCCGCGCAGGCCGGCGTGGAGGGGCCGGATGACAGCTTCGCGACGTGGTTCTGGGACTTCGACGACGACGGCCACCTGGACCTCTGGGTGGGGGCCTACACCCTCGCGGGCGCCCCCGACCACCTCGCCTACGTCGCGGCCAGCCACACCGGCGACCCGCACCCGGCCGCCGTCTCCCGGCTCTACCGCGGCGATGGCCAGGGGCGCTTCACCGACGTCGCGCCGGCGATGGGCCTGGCGGCGGCGACGCTGCCCATGGGCGCGGGCTTCGGGGACGTCGATCAGGATGGCTGGCAGGACGTGTACCTGGGCACGGGGGCGCCGGAGCTCGACACCCTCGTGCCCAACAAGCTCTACCGCAACGTCGCCGGGCAGCGGTTCGAGGACGTGACCGTCGCGGCCGGCGTCGGCCACTTGCAGAAGGGCCACGGCGTCGTCTTCGCCGACCTGGACGACGACGGGGATCAGGATCTCTGGGAGCAGATGGGCGGGTTCTTCGAGAACGACGCGTTCTTCAACGCGCTCTACGAGAACCCGGGCTTCGGGGGCCACTGGATCGACGTCGAGCTGCGCGGCCGGCGCAGCAACCGCTTTGGCGTCGGCGCCCACCTCTTCGTCGAGGCGGACGGCCACACCCGCCACCGCGTCGTCGGCTTCGGCTCGAGCTTCGGCAGCCGGCCCCTGCGCGAGAACATCGGCCTGGGGAGCGCCACCCGCATCACCCGGCTCATCGTGTGGTGGCCCGCGACGGACGAGCGCCAGCTCTTCACCGACGTGCCGGTGGACGCCCACCTGCGCATCGTCGAGAGCGACGACACCCTCATCCGGCTGGCGCGGCCCGCCACCCCGCTGGCCACCGGCCCGCGCTGACCCGGCTACTTCAGCCGGAAGCTCTGGGCCACCGTCTCGAAGGTGGGCAAGAGGGCGTCGAAGCGGCGCGAGGGCGACGAGCACGTCACCACGAACGCCGTCTTTTCGGGCACATAGATGTAGTACAGGTGGTGCGTCGGCTCGCTGATGCCGTCGTCGTCCGTGATGATCCGGCGGACGCGCAGGTCACCCACGCTGTAGTTGCGGACGTCGCGCTCGTGGGCCGCGCCGCCCATCATCATCCTCGAGAAGCGCTGGGCCTGCTTCCAGTAGTCCTCGGGGCTCATGGCGCTGCCGAGGGGCTCCGCCACCACGATGCACATGGCCGTCGGCTCGTCCGACGCGTTGCAGGTGATGAGCTTGCCGCCGTGGCTGCGCCAGCCCTCGGGGCAGCCCAGGCTGAAGCCCTCCCCCTCGACCGTCGAGAGCGCGACCTGGGCCCCGGCCGGCGCGGCGGGCGGCGGCCAGAACATCACCGCCAGGACGCCACCGCCGGCGGCGAGGACGATGCCGATGGCGACGAGGACGCCCAGCCGGCGGCGCTTCTGGAGGGCATCCTGGAACGCGTCGGTGTGGCTCGACATGTCAGCTCCGGGCGAGTCGTCGGCAGGCGGCGTCGACGTTGGCGAAGAGGTCGTCCAGCTCGGCGAGGGGCGTCGACGAGAAGGCCAGGCGGATGAGGCCATCGGTGGCGATGACCCCGGTGTCGTACTCGGCCAGGAGGAGCTGGCGGACGGCCTCGGCGTCGGCGCTCACGGGGCGCACGCACATGAAGTAGCCCGAGTTGAACGGCAGAGGCGTGAAGCTCTCGGCGTACTCGGGGTGCGCCGCGAGGACCGCGACCACCTTCTCGTAGCGGCGGCGCAGGGTGGCGTGCTTCTCGGCCTTCTGCGCGGCGTAGTCGGGGTGGTCGTAGGCGGCCAGCAGCAGCGACTGGGCGAGGTTGGGCGCGTTGGAGATGTTGCCGCGGATGGCCCCGGCCGTCTTGTCCTCGAGGGCGCTGTAGGTGTCGCGGGTGGCGCCGGCCATGCCGTACGTCAGGAAGCCCACCCGGAAGCCCCACACGTAGTCCTCCTTCGTGGCGCCGTCGATCTTCACCGCGAGCACGCGGGGCGACAGCGTCGAGAGGGGCACGAAGAGGGACGTCTCGTGGATGCCGGCCTCGAAGACCAGGCCGAAGTAGGCATCGTCGATGAGGACCACGATGTCATGGCCGGCGGCGGCCGCCTTCCCGATGGCCCGCACGATCTCGATGGCCTCGCCCTCGGTGGGCGAGTAGCCGGTGGGGTTGTTGGGAAAGTTCAGCAAGATCACGCGCTTGCCGGGCGTGCCGTCCATCAGCTTCGCCGCCAGGCCCGCCACGTTGAAGCGGCCGTCGACGAAGGTGGGGAACGGATCGAGCACCGCGCCGAAGGCCGCCTGGAAGATGAGGCGGTAGTTGCCCCAGTACAGGTCGGGCAGGATGAGGCGGTCGCCGGGATCGAGGAAGAGCTCACCCGCGATGCTGAGGCCATGGGTCAGGGCGCAGGTGACCACGGGGACGCTGTGGCCGCCGTCGGCGAGGCCCGGGTTCTTGGCCCGGATCATCGACCCCCACCGCTGGCGCAGGGCGGGCTTGCCGAAGCTCGGCGCGTACAGGACCTGTTCGCCCGGGGCCAGCTCTACCTGCTCGGCCACGCAGTCGAGGACCAGGGGGCGACCGTCCTCCTCCAGCGCGACGCCGATGGTGGCGTTGATGCGCTTGCCGCGGGCCTCGGCGGACTGGCCGAGGATGCCCTTGTGCGGGAAGTACGCGGCGCGCCCCCGAGCGGAGAGCAGGCGCAGCGCGGCGGGGCACTCCCCGTCGAGGCGGGCGTTGAGCTCGGCGGCGAGCGGCGACAGGCTCATCTTCGTCTCCCCCATGGCCACGGCGCGCGCGGCCGTGCAGGTGAATGTGCGCAGGCGCGTACCCCGGCCGGCGCCGGGGGGAATGTGGCCCAAGGAGGGGCGCGCGGGCAAGGGGCCACACACGTGCCCACGGTCCTTGACGCGCCGCGGGCAGCGGGGGATCGTGCGCAACCGTAACCGACGGTGGCGCGCCACCGTGGACCTGGAGGATCTGGCCGTGAGCGCTTTGGCCGAACGGTTCGCCGGCATCCCGGCGGAGACGCTGCAACGCTGGTACGCCCTGACCCACCTCGGGCGGCTGCTGGAAGACCGCGCCGTGGGGTACATCCGCAAGGCGAAGGGGTGGAGCTACCACGCCCCGTTCGCCGGGCACGACGGCATCCAGCTCGCCCTGGGCCTGGCGTTCCGGTGGGAGAAGGACTTCCTCTTCCCCTACTACCGCGACATGCTCACCGTGCTGGCGGCCGGCATGACCCCCGAGGAGATCATCCTCAACGGCCTGTCGAAGGACGGGGACGTGGCCGGCGGCGGCCGCCATATGTCCAACCACTTCGCCAAGCCCGCGGTCGGCATCCAGAACGTGTCGTCGTGCACCGGGAACCACACGCTGCACGCCGTGGGCGTGGCCCGGGCCATCAAGCACTACGGCGACGACGCCGTCGCGTTCTCCAGCCAGGGCGAGTCGTCCACCAGCGAGGGCTACGTCTACGAGGCCCTGAACGGGGCCTGCCGCGAGCAGCTCCCCGTCATCTTCGTGGTGCAGAACAACGGCTACGGCATCTCGGTGCCCACCTGGGAGCAGTCGGCCAACACGACGGTCTCGGAGAACTACCGGGGCCTCAAGCACCTGCTCATCATCAACGTGGACGGCACCGACTTCGTCGACTGCCACCGCGGCATGCAGCGGGCGCTCGAGTACGTGCGCAGCGGCGAGGGCCCGGTGCTCCTGCACGCGCAGTGCGTTCGCATCGGCGCCCACTCCAACTCCGATCGCCACGAGCTCTACCGCGACGACGCCGAGATCGCCGAGGCGCTGACCCACGATCCCCTGCCCCGCCTGCGCGCAGAGCTGCTGGAGGCGGGGCTGGCCACCGAGGCCGACCTGGCCGCGCTGGAGCAGGCCAACGAGGCCCAGGTCCAGGCCGCGGCGGACGCCGTCGAGGAGGCCCCCGATCCGGATCCGGCCACCGTCGCGACGTTCCTCTACCCCCCGGCCTACGAGCCCGTGGAGACGCCCACGCCCGCCGAGGGCGAGAGCTGGAAGATCCGCGAGGCCATCAACGAGACGCTGCACGCCGAGTTCGAGCGCAACCCCGACACCTTCCTCTGGGGCCAGGACGTGGCCTCCAAGGAGAAGGGCGGCGTGTTCCTCGTGACCAAGGGCATGCAGCAGGCCTTCGGCCGCGGCCGCGTCTTCAACGGGCCCATCGCCGAGGACTACATCGTCGGCACCGCCAACGGCCTGTGCCGCTACAAGCCCGAGATCCGCGCGGTCATCGAGGCGGCCCAGTTCGCCGACTATGTGTGGCCGGCGATGGAGCAGATCGTCGAGATGAGCCATGAGTACTGGCGCACGCGGGGGCAGTTCTCCCCCAACGTGACGCTGCGGCTCTCCAGCGGCGGCTACATCGGCGGCGGCCTGTACCACTCGCAGAACACCGAGGCCATCTTCGGGCACCTGCCCGGGGTGCGCATCGTGGCGCCGGCCTTCGCCGACGACGCCGCCGGCCTGCTGCGCACCTGCATCCGCAGCGAGGGCATGACGTTCTTCCTGGAGCCAAAGTTCCTTTACAATCAGCCCTTTGCGGCCACCGTCCGCCGCGACGCCGAGCACGCCATCCCCTTCGGGAAGGCCCGCATCCGCCGGCCCGGCGACGCCGCCACCATCGTCGCGTGGGGCACGCCGGTGCACTGGAGCCTGCGCGCCGCCCAGAAGATGGCCAAGGAGGGCGCCGAGGTCGAGGTCATCGACCTGCGCTCCATCAAGCCCTGGGACTTCGACACGGTGGCGGCCTCCGTGAAGAAGACGGGGCGCCTGCTGGTGGTGCACGAGGACCACCTGACCAACGGCTTCGGCGCCGAGATCGTGGCGGTCGTGGCCGATCGCCTCTTCGAGTGGCTCGACGCGCCCATCCGGCGGGTCGGGGCCCTCGACGTCCCGGTGGCGTTCTCGCGTATCCTGGAGAAGGCCATCCTGCCCCAGGAGTCCGATGTGCTGGAGGCGCTCCGGGGCTTGCTGGAATACTAGGCGCGTGGCCTGCGCAGGGGACCCGACGCGTCGGGCCACCCCTGACCGGCGACGCGGGCGGGCCCTCGACCGGGGGCGCGCCGCGTGACACCCCGCCCGGCGCGGGGCTCAGGTCGATCACGGGAGGTCGGGCGAGCGCGGGGAGAGCGCTGGCCGGGCGAGTCCCCGCGGAGAGGAAGATGAACCACTCGAAGTCCTGGCGCCTCGCGGCGGCGCTCGTCCTGCTCGGTGGCCCGGCCTGGGGCCAGTTCCCCAACGGGGCCGACTCGCAGGACATGGAGACCGGCCAGTTCTGCGCCCCCGAGCTGGGGCGCGTGCAGCTCTCGCTGGACGCCTACGGCGCCCACGGCTCGTCCACGTCAGCCGGCGAGAACGCCCAGTTCAACCCCGCCGACGACGTCCCCGATCAGGGGTTCGTGAACACGATGTTCGAGTCGATGCCCTTCCTCTGCCGCACGCAGGGCGGGCAGACGGCGGGCACATGGCTGGAGGCCGGCGACTTCGCGGGGCAGCGCGCCCGGGTGCAGGTGGTCGACGGGGTGGTCAACTCCCAGTTCTCCGCCAACGGCATCGAGGTGTCGGCCCGGTACTGGCTGGACTGCACCGAGCTGCACCAGTGCTACACCTTCACCAACATCACCAACGCCGCCATGGACGTGGTGGCGCTGACCCACTACATCGACGGCGACCTCTTCTTCGGCGAGGGCGGCCTGGGCAACGACTACGGGGCCACCAGCGTGGGCGCCCCGAAGACGCTCTGGGAGTTCGACGAGGGCGATGATCCCAATGATCCCACGACCTTCGTGGGCATGTACGGGGAGAACGGCGCCGACGCGTTCCTGAACTCGTGGGAGATCGGCCAGTACTCCGAGCAGCGCGGCCGCATCGCCAACACCGCCGGTGGCTGCGCCATCCTGCGCAACGACATCAACATGCGCGGCCAGAACGTCGACGTGGACGGCGACTTCATCACCGACCGCGGCTTCGACGTGACGCTGGCGCTGCGCTACGACATGGGCCCGCTGGAGCCAGGCGAGGCCAGCCGCGAGCTGTGCTACGTGGTGCAGTGGGGCGTGGGCCTGCCCTGCTCCGATGAGGATCTCGACGAGATCTGCCTGCCCGACGACAACTGCCCGAGCGTGCCCAACCCCGACCAGGTGGACGAGGACGGCGACGGCGTGGGCGACGTCTGCGACAACTGCCCCAAGACGGTGAACCCCGAGCAGGCGGACACCGACGAGGACGGCCAGGGCGACGCCTGCGACCGCATCTTCTGCGAGCCGGACGGCCAGCCCGAGGTCTGCGACGGCATCGACAACGACTGCGACGGCCTCGTCGACATCAACCCCGATGGCTCCCCGGTGGTCGTGCCCGGCGCCTGCGCCACCGGCCTGGCCGGCCAGTGCGCGGTGGGCAACTGGGCCTGCGTCGGCGGCCGCTCCCGCTGCGCGCCCGACATCTCCCCCAGCCCCGAGGTCTGCGACCTGCTGGACAACGACTGCGACGGCAACATCGACGAGGGCACCCGCAACGCCTGCGGCACCTGCGGCGGGCGCCCCCCCGAGACGTGCGACGGCACCGACGAGGACTGCGACGGCACCATCGACGAGGGCGATCTCTGCCCCGCGGGCCAGGGCTGCTACGAGGGCCGCTGCCTCGGCAGCTGCGGCGAGGGCGGCGCCTGCCCCAACGGCAACGACACCTTCTGCGCCGACGGCGTGTGCGTGCCGTGGTGCCAGGTCAACGGCTGTGACGTCGCCGGGCAGGTCTGCGAGGCCAACGGGGCCTGCGTGGATCCCTGCGCCGGCGTGCAGTGCGGCGCGGGCGAGGCCTGCCTGGACGGCGAGTGCGGCCCGGCCCACTGCGTGCGCACCGGCTGCCCCGACGGCCAGCGCTGCCGGCCCGGCGGCTGCGAGCCCGACCCGTGCGCCGGCCGCGACTGCGGCGACGCCAGCTTCTGCCGCGAGGGCGAGTGCGTGTTCTCCTGCGCCGGCGTGGCCTGCCCCGCCGCCCAGGCGTGCTTCGACGGCCTGTGCGATGACACCGGCTGCGGCCCCGTGGGCTGCCCCGCCGAGGGCGAGCTCTGCGTCGAGGGCGTCTGCGCCGAGGATCCCTGCAAGGACGTGGCCTGCGGCGACGCGGAGACCTGCGTGATGGGCGCCTGCGTGCCCGATCCCTGCCAGGGCGTCCGCTGCCCCCAGTACCAGATCTGCGCCGTCGTGCTGGGCACCGCCCAGTGCGTCGCCAACTGGCCCACCTTCCCGGCCGAGACCGATCCCGGCGCCGGCGGGGCGGGCGGCCAGGGCGGCGCGGGCGGCCAGGGTGGCGCCGGCGGCCAGGGTGGCGCGGGCGGCCAGGGTGGCGCCGGTGGCCAGGGTGGCGCCGGGGGCGGCTTCTTCTGCGGCCCCGAAGACTGCGGCGAGCTGCCCCCCGGCCTGCACTGTCCGGACGGCTCCATGATCTCGCCGACCTGCGAGATCCAGCCCAACGACGCCTGCGACTGGGTCTTCCCCGCCTGCCCGGGCGAGGCGTGCGGCCCCGCGGCCGGCCACGACTGCGCGCCCGGCGCCGTCTGCGACTTCCCCGACAACGCCTGCGGGGCCGGCGCGGCGGGCATCTGCCAGACGCGGCCGGAGGCCTGCCCCGAGATCTACGCGCCGGTCTGCGGGTGCGATGGCGTCGAGTACGACAACGAGTGCTTCGCCCTCGGCGCCGGCACCGATGTCGCGTCGGTGGGCGCCTGCGAAGGCCCCCGCCCCTGCCGCGAGGACGAGTGCGGCCCGCCGCCCCCCGTGGCGCAGTGTGAGGACGGCAGCTTCCCCGTGATCGCGTGTGCGCGCGCCGAGGACGGCATGTGCGGCTGGCAGGTGAGCTGCCCCGAGCCGGCCGAGGCCTGCGGCCTGCCCGCCGACAGCGGCGACTGCGACGCCGACATCCCGCGCTGGTTCCACAACGCCCAGACCGGCCAGTGCGAGCAGTTCTCGTACGGCGGCTGCGGCGGAAACGCCAACAACTTCGAGACGTTGGAGGCCTGCCAGGCGACCTGCAACGTGGACGGCCCCGTGTGCCGGGACGGCTCGTTCGCCAGCATCCTGCTGGGCGGCCGCTTCTCGGCCGGCGAGTGCTTCGGGTTCTGCCGCCAGGAGCTCAACCTGCACGCCTCGCCCTTCGCCGGCCCGATGCCGAGCTGCGACTGGGTGGACCTGGACCTGTGCGACGACGGCAACCCCGACGTTGGCTGCGTGCGCCACACGGGCACACTGACGCCGGCCGGCCACGACCGCGCCCGCGCCATCGCCCGCGCGCTCCTCGGCGTGGCCCTCGAGCGCGTCTACCCCTGCGGCGACGAGTGCCCGGAGGACCTGCCCGGCATCAGCCTGCGCCTCCGCCGGGACGGCGTCGACAGCGAGCACGCCTACAGCGGGGGCCATGCCCCCGACGTCCTGGCCGACGCCGACGCCTGGTTCAACGACGTCCTGCGCGCCCTGCGCGGGTGCACCCCCTCGCCCTTCATCCAGCCCAACGCCGACTGCCGCCCCCTGGCCCCCTGAGGCCGCTTGAACGCGGCCGCGCCATCGGCGAAGCTCTCGCCATGGCACGCATTCTGGTGATCGACGACAACGAGACCATGCGGCTGGGCATCGCCCACACCGTGCAACGCCTCGGCCACGAGGTCGACCAGGCCGGCAGCGGCCCCGAGGGCATCGAGAAGTTCAAGAAGCGGCCCGCCGACTTCGTGATCTCGGACCTCAAGATGGAAGGCCTGGACGGCATCGGCGTGCTGGAGGGCATCCGGCAGCTCGACCCCGACGCCCTGCTCATGATCGTCACGGGCTTCGGCACCATCGAGACGGCCGTGAAGGCCATGCAGCTCGGGGCCTTCGACTTCATCACCAAGCCCTTCCCGCCCCAGGTCCTGCGGCTCAAGGTCGAGGCCGCGCTGGCCGTCATCGAGCAGCGCCACGCCCGCGAGAAGCTGGAGCGGCACAACGAGGTCCTGCGCGAGGAGGTCGAGGAGCGCTACCACCTCGACCCGAAGCGCCCCGAGGTGGACCACGACCTCGTCGGCGAGAGCCCGGCCATCCAGCGCATCATCGAGACCATCCGCCGCGTGGCCGGCGCTGAGAGCACCGTCTACATCTACGGCGAGAGCGGCACCGGCAAGGAGCTCGTCGCCCGCGCCCTGCACCGCACCAGCCGCCGCAAGGACGGCCCCTTCATCAAGGTCAACTGCGGCGCCCTCGCCGAGAGCATCCTGGAGAGCGAGCTCTTCGGCCACGAGCGCGGCTCGTTCACCAACGCCCACAAGCGCAAGCTCGGCCGCTTCGAGCTCGCCGACGGCGGCACCCTCTTCCTCGACGAGATCGGCGACATCAGCCCCGCCATCCAGCTCAAGCTCCTGCGCGTCCTGCAGGAGCGCGAGTTCGAGCGCGTGGGCGGCGAGGAGACCGTCAAGGTCGACGTCCGCGTCGTCAGCGCCACCAACCGCGACATGCGCAAGCTCGTCGACGAGGGCAAGTTCCGCGAAGACCTCTTCTACCGCCTGCACATCGTGCCCATCGAGCTCCCCCCGCTGCGCGAGCGCGCCACCGACATCGGCCTGCTGGCGAAGCACTTCATCGAGAAGCTCCACCGCCGCGCCGGCAGCCGCGCCCGCGCCCTCAGCCCCGACGCCCTCGAAGCCCTCAAGCGCTACCCCTGGCCCGGCAACGTCCGCGAGCTGGAGAACGCCATCGAGGTCGCCCTGGTCTTCGCCGACGGCGACCGCCTGGAGCTCAAGGACCTGCCCGCCCACATCAGCGGCGCCCCGCCCCGCGACTTCTTGCCGGTGCTGCAAGGGGACCAGGCGCTGCCCGACATCCTGGATGGGCTGGAGAAGCAGCTGATCTTGCGGGCGTTCGAGCAGGCGAACGGGGTGAAGACGGAGTGCGCGCGGCTGCTGGGCGTGAAGACGAGCGCGCTGTACTACAAGCTGGAGAAGTATGGGATTGGATAGACCGCCAACTGCTACTCGATCGCGGCGAGGCGGCATACCGTCCCTTTGACCTTGCAGCGACGCTGAAGTTCACACTCGCCGAGTGCCAGCTTCGAACAGTCTCTGTCAGACACTGGAACGCACTCGAGCCCAGACCCCGAGCACACCGCCGTGCAGGAGCCACTTTGCGCACAAACGCTTGTGCTGTTGCAGATTTTACTTACCGTCGCCGAAGTCCGGACTTCTAGGCTCCTCGACAACGGGCATGACAAGTCGACCGATAGCACACAGCCGAGCTCTGCAAGCCGAAGACAGAACGCCGTACTCATCTCGGTGTCGAGTTCGTTGATTCCCTCGACGAACTCCGGTCTGCGAGCGGGTGCTTCGCCTCGATTCGGAGGGCAGGCTACCTCGAACAGAGTGCCTTGGATGGTCGCGGAGACCATCACGCCGTAGGCCAGATTCGCAGCTGTCTGAACCTGGCAGGCGACAGCTGGCTCCTTCTTGATGAGTTCCTTCAACGGCATTTCACTTCGAAGCCCGTAGTTCGTTGACAGGCCGGCGCTCTCCGCAACAAGCCTGCTCAGCTGCCCCGAACACGAGATATCGCCCGTTGCCATGGTCTGCCCAGTCTCATCGCTAATGCGCACGACGGGGACCTCCGAGATGAAGGCGCCTTCAGGCACCGACTCGGTCTCTACCGCGAAGGTCCAGCCCACCGGCAAAGCTTGTTGGAGCCGTTCAACCGGGATACCGCAGACCCTGAGGGCCTGAGTTCCAACGAACAACGCGGGGGGGTCTGGCTTGGCCGTGGCCGGTGGCGAACTTGGGACTGCCAGGGCCAGAGCCGCCCATCGAGAATACCGCTTCACTCTACCCTGCACTTCCGTTGCCCCCTGCCTACTGGCTCATAAGCTCGGCCCAGGTCCCGAAAAGATCAAGCTTTCCATCACTTGTCCGGAAGCTGCCCAACCACAAACCTCACTTGAACCGCCCGTTTACCGTCGCAACCGGACCGGCGCCGCCCAAACAAGGCTGGGCGCGATCTAGCCGCTCTCCCCCCCCTCACTCCCCCGCCAGGCAGACGCCGATGGCGTCGCAGTCCCCCTGGGCGGCCAGCGCGCAGGCGTACTCGTCGCGGGTGAGGCTGGCGCAGGCGGCGAGGCAGAAGTCGCGGCCGCCGAGGCCGATGCAGGCTTGCAGGCCGTTGTCGCAGAAGGCGGCGCACTCGTCGGGGCTGGGGCGGAAGTCGGGGTCGCCTTCGCAGATGGGGGCGAGCTCGCGGTTGTTGCGGTAGACGATCTGGCGGACTTCGGCGCAGGTGGCGGCCTCGACGTTGGCGACCTGCTCGTCGGTGGGGGGCTGGTCGAGGCAGCCGGCGGTGCAGTTGACGCTCAGCTCGGGCGGGATGATGCGCGGGGGGCAGGCTTCTTCGAGGCAGCCCTGCAGGCGGCCGCAGAAGCGGGCGCAGCGGTCCTGGCCTTCGGGATCGCCGTAGCACGCGAGGACGTCGTCGCAGGTGGGGGCGAGCTGGACGCAGCGCAGGTTGGCGGCGTCGAAGGTGGCGCAGTCGGCCAGGCAGTCGGCGAGGGGGGCGTCGGTGCAGGGGCCGATGGTGTCGGCGCAGAGGGTCTCGCACGCGGCGGCGGCGTCGGCGTCGCAGGCGGCGTCGAGGGCGGCGTCCTGGGCGCGCCGCTCGGCGACGACGTCGCTGCACAGGGCGGCCTGGTGGGCCTGGACGGCGTCGGCGGTGGGCGGATCGACGACGCAGGCGTCGACGCACCGGCCGACCCAGCCATCGGGCAGGCTGCCGGCGGCGCACTCGCGGAAGATGCACTGGGCGGTGCGCTGGCAGTCGGCCTGGCAGAGCTGCCGAGGGTCGGGCGGGGGGCCCTCGAAGCAGGCGGCGAGGTCCGGGCAGGCGTCGGCGGCGGCGGCGCAGTCGCGCACAGGGGGCGGGATGTCGGCGCAGAAGCCCGCGCACTCGGCGGCCGAGACGAAGCCGCAGGCGTCGGCCAGATCGCAGAGGGCGTCGCACTGGCCGGGCGCGGGGGGCGCGTCGAAGCAGGCGGTGAAGGCGTCGCAGCTCTCGGCGGCGTCGACGCACGCGGTCAGGCGACCGGGGAGCTGGCTGCAGAACTGGCCACACTGGCGCGGCGGGATGCCGAAGCCGCAGGCGTTGGCCTGCTCGCAGCGCGCGGCGCAGGCGTCGGAGACGGGGGGCGGCTGCTCCCCGCTGCAGATGGCCCCAAGCTGGGGGATGGCCTGCTGAAGCCGGGCGTTGAACTGGTCGCAGGTGCCCGCGGTGGCGGCGCGCAGGCGGTCGGCGGGCTGCTGGCAGGCGCCGTCGCAGATGCCGGTGAGCGCCCGCTCACCGATGTCGGGGCAGGCCGGCACCAGGCACTCGTCCAGGCGGTCGCAGAAGGCGGCGCAGGCGTCGTCGGGCGGCGGCGCGGCGTCAGGGGGTACGCTGGCGTCGCGGGCGGGTGGGCGAGGCCCGGCGTCGGCCGGCCCGCCCTGAGCGTCGGCGCCCCCGCCGCCGGTGGCATCCGCGGTGGCGCCCGCGTCCGCCTGGGCGTCGGGCGTGGTGTCGTCGTCGGGGTTCGACCCCTCTTCGATGCAGCCCGACAGGGCGATGAGCGCGATCAAGGCCAGGTACTTCATGTCGCCCCCCGGGGCCTGGTTCGGAGCGTCAGGATAGCCTGATCGCCCGGAGAGCGTCTCTCCGTCTGTCTGTGGCCGACCTGCAGGTTGTGGCGAGCGGCCCGCGTGGGGTCTATTGGGATGTGGGGCGCCGGCCGCTCCGACCCACGGACCGAGGACAGACGACGTGATGACGACGGCAATCCGAGCCATCCTGGCGTGCGCGCTCGTGGCGGCGACCCTGGGCTGCGACGACGACGGCGGCGAGGGGACGACAGACGGCGGCGCCGACGGCATGGCAGGCGCGGGTGGCGGGGCGGGTGCTGGCGGCGCGGGTGGCGTGGCTGGCATGGGCGGCGACGGTGGCGAGGGCGGCGTGGCCGGCATGGGCGGCGCCGGCGGCGAGCCGCCGCCCGCCGAGATCTGTGGCGATGGCGCCGACAACGATGGTGACGACGCCGTCGACTGCGACGACGCCGACTGCGCCGGCTTCCGGGCCTGCGAGGTGGCGGCGATCTGCGATCCGCTCGCCCGCCCCATCGGCCTCGGCGAGGTGCAGACCGGCGTCTCGGAGGGCGCGGGGCGGTTCGAGGGGAGCTGCGGCGGGGGCGGCGAGAGCGCGGAGATCGTGTTCGCCTTCACCCTGGAGGCCTCGACGCTGGCCTGCCTCTCCACGGCCGGCAGCCGGTTCGACACCGTCCTGTACGTCCGCGCGGGCGACTGCACCGACGCCGCGGCCGAGATCGCCTGCAATGACGAGAGCTTGCGGGCGCCGGGCGGCGCATCGGAGATCGAGGGGCGCTTCGACGCGGGCGTCACCTACTACGTCTTCCTGGACCGGTTCGACGACGGCCAGAACGCGCCGGCCGACTTCCGCCTGGACCTGCTGGAGGGCCCCTGCGGGCAGGGTCCGCCGTGCGAGGTGGACGCCCAGTGCGATGGCCGCTGCGGCCCGGCCGGGCGGTGCGTCGGCTGCCTGGCGGACGCGGACTGCGCCGTCGGGCGGTGCGATCCGGGCGGCCGCTGCGCGGCGTGTCTGGCGGACGCCGACTGCGCGGAGGGCGACACCTGCGCGGATGGCAGCTGCACCCGCGACGGCGTGCCGGACTGCGTCGAGGCCTGCCAGGTCGTCCTCGACTGCTTCGACCCCGGCGCTCCCCCCGAGGCCTGCGAGGCCGGATGCCGCGCGGAGTCGACGCCGGAGGACCGCCTGTGCGTGACGTCGGCGCCCTCCTGCGAGGCCGTCTCGGCGTGCTTCGAGCCGGCGGATCGCTGCGACGGCGTGGTCTGCGACGATGGCCTCGTCTGCACCCCCGCCACGGGCCTCTGCGAAGACCCGCTGGCCCCGACCTGCGAGGAGGCCTGCGCGGCGCTCTCCGCCTGCGGGTTCGTGCCGGAGGCCTCGGTGCCGGCCTGCATCGACGGCTGCCGGAACGACTCGATCGCGGCCCAGCGCGCCTGCGTGGTGGCGGCGGGCTGTGACGAGGCGGCCATCGAGGCCTGCTCCGCCCCGCCCTGCGGCGGGCAGCTCTGCCAGGCCGGCCAGGCCTGCTTCGCCGAGGTCTGCCGCGACCTGCAGCCCGTCCACGACTGCGCCGATCCGGCGCCCCTCGCGGTGGGCCGGTTCTACGGGACGACCGCCGACGCGGCGTCCGCCCAGGCCGGGAGCTGCGGCGGGCAGGCGAGCCCGGAGGCCGTCTACGTGCTCGACGCCCCGGCGGGGGACTACTGCCTGCGAACCACGGGCAGCCAGATCGACTCCGTCCTGTACGTCCGCCAGGTGTGCGATGCCCCGGACTCGGAGCTGGCCTGCAACGACGACAGCCCGCTCGCTGGGGGCCTCGCGTCGGCCCTGACCGTCGCGGGCGGCGCGCCGCTCTACGTCTTCGTCGACGCCCTGGGCGGCGGTGGGCCGTACGCCCTGATCGTCACCGAAGGCGCCTGCGCGCCCTGAGCCCCGCGGCCCCGCCGGGCGTTGCGGGTGGGGGCGCCGCTCCGCTACGCTCGGGAGGAACGGCACGCCTCAAGGGGGCAGAATGCGCAAGAAAAGCCAAAGGATTTCGATGGTTGTGGCGCTGGCGCTGGGGGGCACGACGGCCATCGCGCCGGCCGTGGCCATCGCCGGCCCCGTGCCCTCCGGGGTGGGCGTGCGGGGCAGCCAGCGGGGGGCCGACGTCGCCCGCATCGAGGAGCAGCTCGCCGATCCCGCCATCCAGGCGGCGCTGCGGCAGGCGGGGACGGATCCCGCGGAGCTGCGCGATCGGCTGCGGGAGCTGGGCGATCACGACGTGCACCTGCTGGCGAGCCGCCTGGACGATGTGAAGGGCGGCGGCCTCATCACCGAGGTGCTCGTCATCGTCGTGCTGGTGCTGCTCATCCTGTACCTGGTCAAGCGCGTCTGATGCGCTGGCTCGGGCTCCTGGCCCTCGGAGCCCTGGGCTGCACGCGCGCGGCGGACATCCGGGCTGACATTCGCCGCGGGGCCGTGCCCGGCGCGCAGGTGGAGGGGGTGCCGTTCGTGGCGCAGCGCCCTGACACGTGCGGGGCTGCGGCGCTCGCGTCGGTGCTGCAGTTCGGGGGGCTGCCGGCCACGGAGCCGGCCCTGGCCGCCGCGCTCCGCACCCGCCCCGACAAGGGCGCCGTGACCTACGAGCTGGTGCTGGCGGCCCGCGCCCAGGGGGCCCTGGCGGCCCAGCGCTACGACGTGACGGCGGAGGATCTGCGCCGGGCCATCGACGCCGGCGTCGCGCCCATCGTCCTGCGCGGCGGCCTGGCCCACGCGCTGCTGGGCGTCTTCCACTACTCGGTGCTGACGGCCTACGACCTGGACCGCGAGGTGTGGATCGGCCACGACGGCGAGGCGGCCGACGTGGTGTTCGCCTTCGATGACATGGAGGCCGACCGCCGGCGGGCGGATCGCTGGGCGCTCTTCGTGGTGGGGCCCGACGCGCGGCCGAAGGGGCTGCCGGCCGGGGTGCACCTGGAGCTGGGGGTGCAGGCCGAGGAGGGTGCGCACGCGGAGGCGGCGGCCCACCACTACGGCCAGGCGGCCTGGACGCCGGTGAGCGCGCAGGCGTTGCTGAACCTGAGCAACGTGGCCCTGGCCGGTGGGGACCTGGGGCGCGCCGAGGTGCTGCTGCGCGCGGCGCTGGCGGCGGATCCGACGTCGGCGGCCAGCAAGAACAACCTGGCGTGGGTGCTGCTGAAGCAGGGGCGAAGCCTGGCGGAAGCCGAGGCGCTGGCGGCGGCGGCGGCGGCGGACCCCGATGTGCACGCCAGCGCGCTGGACACGCTGGCGCAGGTGCGCGCGGCGCAGGGCAAGCCCGAAGGAGATCCGTGATGCTGCCGTTCGACGACTTGCTGGCGCTGGCCCTGAGCCGGGATGGCTTCACCGCCCGGGAGGCCATCGACAAGGCCCCCCTCGCCGACGTGCAGCGCCTGCTGGAGGAGCTGCCGAAGCACGGCCCCCAGCCGACCATGACCCACGCGGCGCGCCAGCGGCTGTGGGCGCTGCAGCCAGACTTTCGACCCTTCGACCCCCCGGCCGACAAGGCTGCCTTCCTGGTGGAGCTCGCGGCGAGCCTCGAGGCCCGCCTCGCCGCCGGCCTGCCCGCGCGCTACTCCCCGGGAGAGAAGCTCGGCTTCGACCGCCTGCCGGCGCTGATCGAGGTCGTGCGCGGCTTCGACCCCAGCCCGCGGTCGGTGGTGGAGGAGGGCGCGCTGTACCTGGTCGAGGCCCGAATGCGGCTGCCGGGGGAGGCCGTCTTCCGGCCGCGGAACCAGCAGCTTTGCCTGCTGTCGGGGGCCTTCACCTACTCGCTGCCTCACGCCATGGGCGACGTCCAGGTGTACCTTCAGCGCGGCCCCGCCCGCGAGGCCGCCGGCCAGGGGGTGGGCACGGTGTGGGAGCGCGAGTTGCCGTCCGTGCGGGCGCAGCACATCAGGATGGGGCTGCGGGGGGATGACCGGACGATCGGGCCGGAGGAGATCGGGGCCTGGCAGGAGGAGATCTTGAGCTGCCAGTAGGGGCGGGCGGCGGGGGTGGTCAGTCGCCTTCGGGGTTGTCGTCGGCTTCGGGTGGATCAGGCAATTCGTCCTCGGGCCAGTCGGCGAGGGAGAAGCCTTCGGGCATGACGGCCTTGTTGAGATTGAGGGCTCGCCGGATACCGAGGACACCTTCCAAGTCAGCCTTGCGCAGATCCGCCTGTCTGAGGTCTGTGCCGGTCAGGTTGGCAGACAGGAGCACCGTCCCGGCAAGCGTCGCGTTCCACGAGCGTGGCTTCCATGAGCATTGCGCGCATCAGGTTGGCGTCTCCCCCAACAGGCATCCACCAGACGGGCGCCGAACTGGCGCTTTCAGATCGGCGCCCTCCAAAGCGGGCTCCTTCAGCGTTGCTTCGATCGAGGACTGCCCCGTCTAGGTTCGCGTTGTTGAGATTGGCCCCTTCGAGCTTGGCCCCTTCGAGATTGGCCCCCCTGAGGTTGGCCCCTTCGAGGTTGGCCTTCTTGAGGTTGGCTCCTCTGAGGTTGGCCCCCTCGAGGTTGGCTCCCTCGAGCTTTGCGTCTTCCAGGTTGGCTGCCTCGAGATCGGCCCCTTCGATTACCGCCTGTCTCAGGCTGGTCCCGTTGAGGGTGGCGTGCCTGAGATTGGCGCGGACGAGATTCGCGTCATCCACGTTCGCCATGTTGAGTTGGGCTTCGGTGACCGTGGCGGAGGCCATGCTGGCACCACGGAGGTCTGCTCCATCGAGCTTCGCTCGTGAAAGGTCAGCACCCGCGAGGTTGGCCCCCGCGAGACCAGCCCCCTGGAGGTTGGCGTCGCCGAAATCAGCCCCGACCAGCATCGCCGAGCGTAGGTTTGCTCCCTCAAGGTTGGCCCCCCGAAATCGTGCATCCGAGAGCTTTACGCCTCCAAGCAGCTGGCCGCTGAGATCAGCCCCGCAGAGGTTCGCCCCGCTGAGGTCGGCCCTGCTCAAGCGAGCCTCGTGCAGGTCGGCGTTCTCAAGGTTGCTTCGGCTGAGCGGGAGGTTCGAGAGATCCAGCCCACATCCGTCAATTCGCACCATTCGTAGCTCAGCAGGAGTTCCTCGCGCAATGTGGAGCGCGACGAGCGACCGAACAGGATCCGCGTCCGCCAGTTGAAGCCGCGTCTCACCAAGTTCACAACGGAGGGCCAGAGCGACCCTGCGAAGGTGGAGGCGCAGATCCTCGCGGGGAATGCTGGTCGGGCCAAGCTGATTGCCCAGGCGCTCATCGCGAAAGCAGTCTTCAGCCACCCGGGCGATGGAGGCGGCCTGGCCACCCCTTCTCGCAAGGGCGACGAGAAAGTCGAAGGACTCATTGTCTTCCTCAAGCAACCGCGCTCCAAGGAGCGCCGCCTCCTCGAACGGTTCCGTGGTCAGCCGAGCCCGCCAGTACCAGGCCACAAGGTAGTCGCGAAAGGTACGGTCGCCGGTCTCGACTGCCAGGTCGTCAGTCAAAGGCTCAAACTGCAGGCCCAGCATGACGCCGCGATTGATGAGCTCGAAGGCAGGGCCTGCCTCCAACTCCAACTCCTGCCGCAGGACGACTTCGACATGGCGTTCGAGCAGGGCCTTCCCGACGTGGGCCTTGCGCCTGCTCTCCCACGCAATGCGCCCGAGAAGCCAGAGCAGGGCTGTCGCCGGCTCCGCATCCTCGCTCACGAGGCCTCGCATCGCGAGGCGGCGCCGCAGCTCCATCGCACTTCTGCGCACGACCTTATGGCCCTTGTCGTGGACCGGGTCCGGCTCGTACACGCACTTCGATCGGGTGAGCTGCTCGAAGTAGCGGCCGTAAACGTCAACGACGTCGCTGCCCTCAGCGGCCTCGACGCGCCAGGTCCAGGCGATCATGAAGAGCAGAATCGGCGTGCGCGCCAACTCCGCCATGCCGCGGGCCTCGATGGCGGCTCGGGTGATGGTCAGGCGTTCTGGATCGACCCGGTCCGTGGCGTTCGTGCGCCAGGCTTCAATCCACTGGTCGATCTGGCTGTTCGAGAAGCTCTGGATTCTGAAGCGCCGCACCGTCCCGTTGAGACCCTGGAGCAAGGCTGGCCGGGAGAACACGACGATCCGGCAACGATCGGTCGTGTGGTCGTCCAGGTGCTGGAACAGATCGCCGAGCTTCTGGGCGTCCAGGTGTACCTCGTCCAGGCCATCAAGGATGATGAGGACCCGCTGGCCATCGGTCGGCAGCGCAAGGGCCGCGTCGTCGGTCCCCAGGTGCGGGCCGTCCGCGTCGGCGAGCTGCCCGCGCTGGGCCCGCCGGACCATCGTGGCCAGGCTGGCGTCGTAGGCGTGGGCACAGCGGACGAAGACCGGAAACCAGGCGTCCACGGGGGCAGCCGCATTGAGCCAGGCCGCGGCCAGGTCGGCGGCGAGGCGGCGAGCCGACAACGACTTGCCATGGCCGAAGTCGGCCTGGACGACGGCCACGGATGGCTTGTCCCCGAGCCAGGAGGTCAGCTTCGCCTGGATTGGCCTGGGGTTCTCGTGGGGTCCCTCGGGCGCGCAGACGGGCTCCACGTAGACCCGCCCCAGGGGCATGGGCGGCAGGTCGGGGGGGCTCTCGCGCCGGTTGCCGAACACGTGGTGGTCGGGCCAGATGCAGAAGTCCCAGGCCAGGTGCTCCCGGATGGCCGCCGCGTGCGCACCCGAGGAGAGGGCGGCCCGCAGCGGCTCGCCCACTGGCGACGCGCGCAGCCGGGCGAAGGCAGCCCGGAAGTCCCGGTGGAACTGCTGGATGGTGTGAGGTTCCGCTGGCGCGTCGACCAGGTCCTCGTCAGCGAACAGCCCCCAGAGCGTCTTGAACGCCGGGCTGCGGGTGGGGCAGCCCCGCAGAAGTTCCAGGTGCTCGAGGCTGGGCTTCCCATCCGCGGTGGTCGACGCGGGCAGCGAGCGCTCCGTGGCCGTTCGCACCACCGCTTCGAATCCTTTTTTCTTTCCATTCAAGATGTCGGCATTGCCCGCCCAGTGGGCGCGCCAGGCCTGGGCGAAGGCGCCGATGACCATCGCCTGGTGGGCGGCCGCCGCGTCCGCGGCCACGGGTGCGCGCAGCGCCAGGACCTCCTTGAGGGAGCCGATCAGCGAAGCGACGGCCGCGAGGCTGTTCTGCGGGTCGCCGTCCTGGGCCTTCCAGACCTTGAGTGCCAGTTCGATGGCCTTCGCCGTCAGCCCGGCCACACTCGTTGGATCCACCATGCCCACCTCCCAGTGTGGATGTCGCACATGCTGTCGGGGCTGGCAAGGGTCGGCGGGCGCCGGTCGTCAAGCGGCCGGGCCTGCTGCCGACGCCTGTCCGGCCGCACCGCTGGGCGTCGTCTCGTTCGCCGTGTCGCGCACCGCAGCATAGACCGGCTCCAACGAGGAACCCATGCCGATGAAGCCCGACGACCGCGTCACCGACCCCATCTCCGTGCTCCGCACGCTGTCCACCTGCGCCGGCCCGGTCGCGCTGACCCTGGTGCCGACGAGTGAGCCAGGCTACAAGACCGACCGGGTGCGGGAGCGCCTGGCGGTCGGTCCCATCGTCCTGAAGCGGGGTGAGGCCCTCGGCAGGGCCGACCGCAACGTGTTTCCTGGCCGGCCGTTGACGACCTCCGACGATCTCTGGCGGCTGGCCGACGTGCTCGTGGCCCAGCTTCAGCGTCGGCTGAAGTCGGCCCTGGACGACGCCATCGTGCTGGCCGACGGCCGCGTCCTGGCGGCCCTGGCGCCCGGCCTCGACGCCCAGCTCGACGTCAGCCGGGCCAGTCAGCCCGGGGCGAGCGCCGCCGTCGCGGTCGGTGTCTTCGATTTCACGCACAGGCTGGTCGCCCGCAACGACTTCGAACGCTGGCAGTCGACGCCCGCGACAGACACCCTCGCCTTCCACTCCCGCGTCGGTACAAAGTTCCGCGAGTTGCCGCACGCCATCCACTTCTGGGACGGCGAGCACGAGGCTGTCGTGACGTTCGTCACCAACCCGTTCACCGGCTGAACCGGCGACGCCACGCCAGGACAATGCGCGCGTTCGGCCCTCGGCCCACAAGGGAGGATGACCGGGGAGGCCGGGGTCCGGCCCGCGTCGGCCGCGTCCTCGTGGTCGGCCGTGTCCCATGACCTGGGGGACCGGCGGGTCGTGCTGGAGCGTGAGCCACTCCGGGAGGTCGCTGGGCACGAGCCGGGCGGGGTCTGGGAGCGAGACCTGGCGTCGGCGCGGGCCCAGCACATCCGCTGCGGCCTGCATGAGGGGGACGACCGGACGGTGCCGCCCGAGGAGCTGGGCGTGTGGCAGTGGGCCGTCGTCGCCTGCATGTAGCCTGCGGTTTGCCCGTGGATGCCTGATCTGCCATGGTAGGAGGCCGATGGCTGATCGGGCAGCGATGGAGGCTCTCTGGCCGTGGAACGCGTTGAAAGTACACGGAGTTTGACCATGCGCCTGCGGTGGGCGGCGCTCGGGCTCGCGCTGCTGGCGACGGGCTGCAGCTTTGGGAAGTACCACCGGCTGCTGGTGGCTCACGAGGAGGCCGCGCCGACGCTGGCGGCCCGGTTGAAGGCCGCGCCCGTGGTCTACGTGCGGGAGCTCTTCATCTGGCGGCCCGGCGTGGCCGAGGCCACGCTGTGGCGGCCGGACCTGGCGGAGGGCGGCGCGAGCCTGGAGATCCAGCGCGGAGATGCGCTCCTGCGCAACGACTTCGCGCAGCGGCTCGCCGGGTACTGGGAGGAGCAGGGCGTCGCGAAGACCCTGGTGATGCTCCCGGACGGGGTGCCCGATCCGGCGGGGCTGGTGGTGCGGCCGGTGGTGGTCGGCATGTACCCGATGGACGCCGGCTGGAGCCACGCGACGCTCGAGATCACGGACGGCGGCGGGGACGAGGGGGTCTACTTCGCCCGGGTGGACCTGCCGACGCTGGTGGGGGAGCACGAGGCCCGGGAGCTCTTCAAGCGGCGTGACGCCGTCTACGTCCAGTCCATCGCGCACGCGCACCTGGCCTGGGCGGTCGCCGGTCTGGTCGGGACGGGGACGCTCCCGCGCTCGACCGACGGGCGCCCCACGGCCTGGACGTTGACCCAGAGCTTCGCCGCCGAGGCCGAGGGCAAGTACTGGGCGGAGCGGGCGCGGGCGCTCCCGCCCGGCGAGTCGACGCAGCGCGCCTACGCGCAGAAGCGGGCGCTGGATGCGCTGGAGAACTGGAACGCGCTGAACGCGCAGCTCTCGGCTGCCTGCAAGGGCGAAGGACTCACCGACATCGCGGCCTGCAGCCGGGCCGAGGCGCAGCGGCTGGGCCGCCCGGAGGGCAAGCGATGAGGGCCTTCACGCACGCCTGGGCCGGTCTGCTCCCGCTCCTCGCTGGCCTCGCGGCCTGTGGCGGGGGTCCGATGGCCGCCATGGACGACACCCCGTACTTCGTGGCCCGGGGCCGCTACCCCGCCCGGGACAAGCTGCCGACGCTCACAGAGGACGCCGACCATGTGCTGCGGGGCCAGGGCTTCGTCGACATCGGCGCGCTCTACGTGGATGGCGTCGGCACCGAGGAGGGCATCGAGAAGCTGCTGCGCGCGGCCGCTGCGCGGCGAGGGGCCGACCGCGTCCAGGTGCTGCGGCGGGGGCCGGGCTTCCTGCCGAAGGCCCAGCGATCCATCGGCGGGGTGCTGTGGCGGCAGGGCGCGGCCCCCGACTGGGAGACGCCGGCGCCGGCCCCGGCAGCGCAGATCCGGGACCTCGAGGCCAGCCCGGTGACGACGTCGATCGAGACGCTGGACGTCGAGTGCCGCGCCGGCCGGCTGGTGGCCTGCGCGACCATCGCCGCGAGCCTCGCGCGGGCGCCTGGCCTGCTGGGCAAGCGGGTCTGGTCGGAGCGGTTCGGCGACTACCTCGTGCTGGTGCTGCACCTGGCGCAGTGGCACTGCGAGCGCGGTGATGCGATCCCGGCGTGCCGGTATGGGGCGCAGATCACGACGGACGCGGCGCAGGCGGCCGACCTGGCCCGGCGTGGGTGCGAGGCGGGGGACCAGGTGGCGTGCGGGCTGGTGGGGCCGAAGTAGAGGGCGGCCGCGCCTCTGGTCAGCATGCGGGGGCCCGCCGACACGGCCGCTCAGGGAGCGCCTTGTGGGATCGGGCACCTGCCTGTCGGGCTTGACCCTTGACCCAGCCCCCTGCGGCTGGCGAGGGTGCGGGCAGGCGATGCGGGGGGTCGGCGGCGTGCAGAGGTGGTGGGTGCTCGCGCTGGGCTTGCTCGGCTGCGACGACGGCCGGCAGGCGGTCATGCCGGCGGATGCGGTGACCAATGCCGCGGTCGACGCCGTGGCCGACGCGACGGCGGACGCGGGGCTGGATGCAGGCACGTTGGCTGACCAGGGGGTGGCCGACGCCGCTGTCGATGCTCGCGTCGCCGATGCGACAGCGGACGCCCTGCTGGACGCGACGCTGGAGCCGCCTGACGCTGCGCCTTTGCCAGCGTGCCCTGCCTTCGGGGAGCCGGTCGCGCTGGGCAGCGTCGCGGTCGGGGAGGTCTGGGAGGCGAGCGGGGTGGTGGAGAGCCGCCGGGCGCGTGACGTGCTGTGGCTGCACAATGACTCGGGAGACACCGCGCGGCTCTTCGCGGTGACGACGGCGGGCGTGGGGCTGGGGGTGTTCACGCTGGACGCGCCGAGGCCGGTGGACTGGGAGGATGTGGCCGTCGGGCCAGGGCCGGAGGCGGGTCAGAGCTACCTGTACATCGGGGACATCGGGGACAACTTGCGGGTGCGGGAGACGCTGCGAGTCTACCGGGTGGCGGAGCCCGTCGTGGATGGGCGAGACGCGAGCATCGGGGGCGTGGAGGTCTTCCAGCTCGTCTACCCCGATGGCCCCCATGACTGCGAGACGCTGATGGTCGATCCGCGCTCGGGGGATGTCTTCCTGGTGGTCAAGTCGGCGGATGGCGTGTCGCCGGTCTTCCGCGCGCGGGCGCCGCTGCATGAGGGGGCGAACGCGCTGGAGGAGGTGGCCCGGCTGACGTTCGGGGCCGAGCCGCTGCCCGGGGGGACGCTGACGACGGGTGGGGACATCTCGGCGTCGGGGGACGCGGTGATAATTCGGACGTACGGGTCGGCATATCTGTGGCGGCGGGGGCCCGGGAAGTCGGTGGCCGAGGCGCTGGCGACGCCGCCATGCCGGTTGCCGCTGGCGCGGGAGCCCCAGGGGGAGGCCATCGGGTTCGCGGCAGACGGGCGGGGGTTCTTCACGGTCAGCGAGCAGGCCGAGCAGCCCATCTACTTCTCGCCGAGGCGATGAGGCCTGGGGCGTGGCCCAGCGATTTCTTCGTCGTTTCAGGACGTTGGCGCCCGGCACCGGGCGCCAGTCGATGACCGAGTATGTCTTGGGGAGGGTGTTCGGCAGCAGGCAGGCTGGAACTGACGAGGGGGGCGGGAGGGGCTGTGGGGGGTCTCGGCGGGTGGCTCTGGCTCGGCGGGGTGCCTGGAGGTCGCGGCCCGGCTGCCGACCAGCCCGGCCGGCCCACCTGTCCCAGCCTCCAGGCGCAGCTCGCCCTCTGCGCTCCCACCAGGCGCCACCGCCGCTCGACTCAGCGCGCGTCCACCACGATCACCCGCTGCCCCGCCAGAGGGTCTTCCTCGCATGCGACGGCGGGATCGTCCCCGGCGGGAACGGGATCAGCGGCCGGCTCGGGTCGGCGAGCCACTGCCAGTAGGCGATGTGCGCCTCCGTGTACGCCGCCTTCAGCGCGTCGTGGAGCTCGAGCCACTCGGCCTGCTGCGCCTTCGTGCCGTGCACGACGGGCGCGGGGCTGCGCTTGCGTGCCCGCGGGCGCGTCCATGGGTCGACGCGGCGCGCGGCTTCCGGGTCGGGGACGGGCAGGCCGGCCTTCTTGCGGCGCGGGCGGTGCTCGGCGGCGATGCCGTCGGCGAGCTCCCACATGAGCTGGCGGTGGGCGCGCGGGGTGAGGTCGCCCAGGCCAGGCAGGCGGTCGAGGCGCACCGTGAGGGTCTCCGCGCGGCCGTTGGCGTGCCAGAAGGTGCCCCGCGCCGGCTCGCCCCGCAGCAGCGCGGGGTTGGAGCAGGCGAAGACGTCGTCGGCGGGGTGGCGGGACACCAGCTCGGCCGTGGCCTGGCCCATCAGGTACCGCATCCGGTCGAGCGCGTGAGCCAGCGAGACGACCTGGATGGCGTGGTTGGGGATGAGGAGCTGGCCCGTCCGGTCGTGGAACCGGTTGATCCGCCTGGAGATCTCCCGGCACGTCCACTCGAGCAGCAGGCTCTTGTGCACCAGCTCGACGACGCCGATGAGCAGGTGCAGGTGGTTGGACATGAAGTAGTAGGCGTAGAGGTCGAAGTCGAACTCGAAGCCACCGGCCTCCCCCACCTTCTGCTGCGCCCGCCCCAGGATGCCGGTCACCAGGTCGACGACCTCGTGCTTCGGCGCGAGCAGGAAGAGGTCGTCGGTGACCTTGCAGGTGACCTCGAAGACGAGCACCTCCTGCCCGAGGCGGGGGCTGATGAAGCGGTGCTCGGCCATCTCGATGCGCAGCGTGGCGGGCATGGGGGCGTCCTCCGGGCGATGGGGGCCTCCATTCCCTTCGGTCAGTCGCGGCGCGTGTCGCAGACTTTTTCCGAAGCTGTTGAACGTGAAGGGAAAAAAGTCGGGGGCTGGCCTCAGCGCCGGCGGCGCCGCAGGAGGACGAGCGCAGCGAGCAGCAGGATCGCCGGCGGCGGCCGGTCGTCCCCCACATCGCAGGTGCAGTCGCCGTTCTCCTGGGGGCTGGCCCCCGTGGTGCCGTCGAAGGCGGCGTCCACCAGGCCACGGTCGGTCGGCGCCTGGGCGTCGCCGGTGATGCTGGCGTCCACGGGCGGGCCGGCGTCGCGCGCGGGCTGGGCGTCCTCGATGGCCGCGTCTTCCACCGCCGCGTCCTCGGGCAGGCCCGCGTCCTCGATGGTGCCCGCGTCGACGCCGCCGTCCGGGGTGCCCGGGTCGCCGTCCAGCACGCACTCGCCCCCGACCTCACGGCTGCCTTCCGCGCAGCACGCGGCCTCAACGCAGCCGCGGCCACCGCAGTCGGCCACCCGCTCCTCGACCTCGTAGCAGCTCGACAGCGAGAAGACGTCGCCGCCCTCGCAGCCCAGCCGCGCCCCCGCCACGCACTCGCAGTCGCCCTGCTCGGGCATGCAGAGGCCCTCGCCCCCCTCGCCGGCCTGGCAGACGGTGCCGTTGGCGCAGAGCTCACCCGCGCACGCGACCACGCAGTGCCGGCCCGAGGGGAACTCGACGCACTTGTTGTCGCCGGCCCCGCAGTCGGCGTCGATCTGGCACGCGGCGCAGACCGTGATGCGGCAGGCGTCATCGATGCACCCCTCGCCCGGGCCGCAGTCGGCGTCGGCGTGGCAGCACCCGGGCACCCGCTCCTGCGAGCAGCCCACCGCGGGGTCGCACAGGCCCACCGTGCAGGCGTCCCCGTCCTCGCAGTCGACGTCCTGGCCCACGCAGACCTGGTCCACGCAGGTGTCTCCCTGCGTGCAGGCGTTGCCGTCATCGCAGGCCCCCACGAGGTCCTCGCTCTGGCAGACCCCCGCGACGCAGACGTCCCGGGTGCAGGCGTTGCCATCCTCGCAGACCATCGGGGTGCCACCGCAGGCGCCGCCGCCACACCGGTCGTCCAGCGTGCAGGCGTCGCCGTCGTCGCACGGGTCGTTGTTGGGCTCGAACAGGCAGCGCCCGTTGGGCCCGCACGAGTCCGTCGTGCAGGGGTTGTTGTCGTCGCAGTCCGGGCACGCCATGCAGTTGGGGAACCCGCCGAACCCCGGGGCGCACGCGTCGCAGGCGTCGCCGACGATGTTGGGGCCGCAGGCGCAGACCGGCGCCTCGGCCGGACCACCGCACACCCCGGCCCCGTTGCAGGGGTTGGCCGCGCCGCCGGGGCACTCGCCGCACACGAAGCCATCCCCCAGGAAGCCCGGCGGGCACTCGCACTGGAAGCCGCCCGGCGTGTTGGTGCAGATGCCGTCGGCGTCGCAGGGCGAGTTCAGGCACTCGTCGACGTCCCGGCACAGGCGCCCGTTGCCGAAGTAGCCCGGGTTGCACTCGCAGATGAAGCTGCCGGGGACGTTGGTGCACGTCGCGTTGGCGTCGCAGAGGCCCCGCGCGCACTCGTCGTCGTCCACGCAGGTCAGGCCGTCGCCCACATAGCCGCGCTGGCAGGTGCAGGCGAAGCTGCCGTCCCGGTTCTCGCAGGTGGCGTGCGGATCGCACGGGTCGTCCTGGCACTCGTCCACGTCCACGCAGACGAAGCCATCGCCCACATAGCCCGGGGCACAGGCGCAGTCGAAGGCGCCGGGCCGGTTGGTGCACAGGGCGTGCGGGCCGCAGGCGTTGGCCGCGCACTCGTCGATGTCGGCGCAGGCGAAGCCATCCCCCTCGAAGCCGGGCTCGCAGGTGCACTCGAAGCCGCCGGGGGTGTTCTCGCAGGTCGCCATGGGATCGCACGGCCCCGCCGCGCACTCGTCGATGTCGTCGCAGGTGATGCCGTCGCCGACGAAGCCCTGCGGGCACGCGCGGAACGCCACCGTCAGCGTCGGCCGCCGCCCCGGATCCCGGGCCTCGGAGGCCGCGAAGTGCCACTCGTCGCTGCCACCGGCCCCCATGAGCAGGACCCAGCCCAGGTTGGGATCCCCACCCAGCCAGGCGTTGACGCTGTCGGTCACGTCGAAGCTGACCGGCACGTTGATGAGGTTGGAGAAGCCCGCCGCGTCGGCGCCGGCCACCGCCTGCAGGCCGTCCACGGCCACCCCGCCCCCGAAGTCCTCCCACGTGAAGCCATCGTTCCAGGGCTGCAGCATCCGGTGCAGGTTGGCCCCGTCGTCGCTGCGATCCGTGATGAACAGCGTCAGCGTGGCCGACTCGATGCGGGCGCTCGGGGGGAGCTGGCCCGCCCCCCAGCCGATGAAGTCCTCGAACTGCAACAGGATCTGCCGCTGCTCCTCGGGCGGCGTGTCGCCGTCGACGATGAGCGTCTCGGACTGGCCGAAGGACTGGCCCGGCCGCCCGGCGTGCACGTAGGTGTCGGTGGTGCCGACGTAGCCATCCAGGCCGTCGCGGAAGACCACCTCGTCCGGCGGCGGGATGCAGGCGCCCGCGGGGCCGCAGACGTCCTCGCCGGGGCACTCGTCGCCGTGCCGGCAGCCCTGGCCGGGCTCGCACCGGTCGCTCGTGCAGGCCAGCCCGTCGTCGCAGCTCGGCGGCGGCCCCCCCGCGCAGGCGCCGGCCTGGCAGCGGTCGCCCTCCGTGCACACCTCGCCGTCGTCACAGGGGGCGTCGTTGTCGACCTGCTGGCAGCCCAGCCGCACATCACAGCGGTCGTCGGTGCACAGGTTGCCGTCGTCGCAGACCACGTCCTGGGGAGCGTGGGTGCAGCGGTCGGCCCGCTCGTCGCACGCGTCCGTGGTGCACTCGACGCCGTCGTCGCAGACCGGCGGCGCGCCGGCCACGCAGTCCCCCGACCCGAGATCGCAGGTCTCGGCGCCGTTGCAGAAGAGCCCATCGCTGCAGTCCGCGTCGCGCTGGCAGCCCACCGGCGGCGGGAGGCAGGCGCCGTCGGGATCGCAGCCCATGCCGCCGGGGCAGTTGACGGGGCCGGCGCAGACGCCCGCCTGGCAGACATCGGGGGAGGTGCAGGCCTGGTCGTCGGAGCAGGCGGTGCCGTTGGGCACCGGGGCGTGGCCGCAGGCGCCATCGGGGGCGCAGCGATCCACCGTGCAGGCGTTGCCGTCGTCGCAGTCCTCGTCCACATCGCAGGCGTCGCAGCCGCGGATGGCCGTGAAGACGCAGAGCCGGCCGCCGCAGGTGTCCCGGGTGCAGGCGTTGCCATCATCACAGTCCGCGTCGCGGTTGCAGACGGCGCCGTAGGGGAAGCCGAGCCAGCCGATGCGCTCCCCGGTGGGGCCCGCCGTCAGCGCCGGCGAGTCGGCGCGCGGGTTGTAGTCGCGGCGCTGCACGTCCGCGAAGAGGGGGTCGCGGGCGAAGTTGCCATCGCCGCAGCCCAGGTCGTCCGGGTTGCCCACATAGGTGTAGTCCACGTCGCCCACGCACGTCGGCAGGCTGCGCGGCCAGATGATGCTGGCCATCACCGACTCGACGATGGTGATCGGGTTGCCCGACGCGATGGTCACGTGATCGGCCTGAGTCAGGCCGCGAATGCCCGTAGCCGCCTGGAAGATCAAGGTGTTGTACACGTCGGCGTGCCCGCCGGTCATGCTCACCGCCTTGTCGCGGATGCCCCAGATGATGGAGTGCTCCAGCCGGAAGTTCGAGCCGTTGTGGTCGATGCCGTCATCGCCGCCGTCCGCGAAGATGGAGCTGCGGATGAGCTGGTTGGAGGCCCCGCCGTCGATGTGCATCAGGTCGCCGTCGAGGTTGTTGGCCTCCGGGGCGAAGCCCACCGCCGAGAACCAGGAGTCCGTGATGCGCAGCGTGTGGCCGTTGCCGAAGAACTCGCCGCCGATGCCCGCCCGCGTCACATGGGTCTTGCGGATGATGTAGGTCCCCTGGCCCTGGCCAGAGAACACCATGCCGTTGTTGTCGGCGAAGACCGACCGGTCGACCGTGAGGTTGTGGGTGTTGAAGAGGCCCAGGATGGGCGGCCGGGGGTGCGAGACCACCGTGCCGTTGCCCGCGCCCGTCAGGAAGACCTGCCGCAGCGTCGAGCTGCCCGCGCCGCGGAACTGGAAGCCGCGCCAGGCGTTGCCGTTGGACGCCGAGCCCTCCTGGGTGAGGGCCATGGCGAGGGGCCCGCGCTCGGAGAAGAAGAAGATGGGGCGGTCGGCCGTGCCGAGGGCCTGCACGGCCCCGTCGACGGTGAACAGGGTGCCGTTGGACAGGGCGCCGGTGGTGTTGACCTGGATCAGCGTGCCCGGGTGGATGGTCAGCGTGCTGCCCGCCCGGATCTGGATGTTGCCGGTCACCCGGATGTTCTCGTCCGGGCCCCATACGAGCTGGGCGCCGACGAGGGCGCCGGCCATGTCGCGGAAGGCGGGGGCCCGCTCCACCGTGACCACCCGCGTCGCCGTGAGGCCCTCCCAGCCGACGGTGACCTCGATGTCGCCGGGCGCGAACGCCGCCCCCTCGTTGAGCGTGAAGGAGACGTTGCCCCAGCCGTTGCGGAAGCGGATGCCGTTGGCCGGCACCGCCGCGTGCGCGTCGAAGACCGTCGGCGTGATGGCCACCGGCGTGCGGGCGGGCAGGCGGACGGCCGAGATCGTGCCCAGCTCGTTCCACGCCCGGTAGTGCACCCGGCCCACCGGATCCTGGATGGCCACGTCGACCGTCAGCGTCTTGTCGTTGAGCATCCGCCGCGGCGCCCGCATCTGCAGGTGCAGCTCGCCGGCGCCGCCGACCGGGTTGAAGAAGATGGTGGCGTCGAGTTGCTGCTTGACGACGCCCTCCCTGTCCCACGCCTGGATGAGCGCCCGGTTGCTGCCCGGCACCAGGGGCAGGTCGTAGGACCAGGTGCCCGCGAAGACGCTGAACGTGGCGGGCAGGCCGTTGACCGTGATGGCGTGCGTGCCGGCCTGCTGCAGCTGGCCGGCGAGGTGGAAGCTGGCGGCGGGGCCGGCGTGCACCTGGCGCAGGCCCCCGTCCAGCGTGAGGGCGTCGATGGTCTCGGCGGCCACGAAGGCCAGCCGGTTGGCGTGCCACGCCTTGAACTGCGCCTTGGTGGCCGGGTTCTGATCGTTGCCCGCGCCGCCGGGCGAGAACGCCCCGTCCGGCATGCCGTCGATGACCTGGTTCATGGTCTCGGCCGAGTAGACCGTCGCCGCGAAGTCCTCGATCGCCTTGACGAAAATAGGCGCGAAGGCGTTGTGGCGCAGGAAGCGCCGGGGGGCCGCGACGGCCGTCCGCCAGATGGTCTCGTTCGCCCCGAGCATGCAGGAGTCGCCGTCCCAGGTGACCAGCTTGCTGCGGCTCGAGACGCGGTTGGCGGGGTACTGGGCGGTGCCGTAGTCGGGGTGCGCCGGGTTCTGCGGGTCGTCCACCGGCGGGAAGTACACGAAGTAGTCGTCGCCGGTGTCGCGGTACAGGCCGCCCTCGCGGTTGCCGAGCAGCATGTGCAGCGCGAAGTAGCCCGCCCAGCTGTCCTCGTCGACGTGGGCGCGCAGGTGCTCGACGTAGCGGTCGTCGGGGGTGTTGCTCAGCGCGTCGCAGAGCGAGAGCAGGTCATCCCAGTAGTCCTCCGACTCGTTGTTGTACTTCTCGTACCCCTGCTGGCCGTTGGCGTTGACCCCATAGGTGGCCGGGTTCTGGCCCTCCCAGCGGAAGTCGGCGTCGTTGCGGCCGCGGTACAGGTTGCCATCGGCGCTGGTCGGCCGCAGCGGCACGTCCCCGCCCTGGGAGTCGAGGAACTCGTTGTCGAGCCGCTCCACCACCACATGCAGGCCCCAGTAGCCGTTCTGGCCGCGGCAGCAGGTGTCGTAGTTGATGCCCGGGTAGCGCAGGTGCGCCCACGCCGCCCGGGGCGCCAGCAGGCCCGCGCGGTTGAAGAGATCGAAGGTGAGCCACTGGGACGCCGGCCGCATGGCGTTGAGCTGCAGCACCTCGCTCGCGAACCCCAGCGAAGACCGCAGCTTGCGGTTGCGGGGGAAGTCGACGCGGTAGGAGCTGGGGAACTGGCTGAGGGTGGACTGGCCGCGGTAGCGCTCGACGACGTTGTACCAGATGTTCCCCGACCCATCGATGAAGGTGGCGTCGAAGGGCTGCTTGCGGGTCGGGTAGCCCACCAGGGCCTCCTGCCGCATCTTGTTATGGAGCGTCACCAGGATGTGATAGACGGGCTGGCCGTCGTCCGGCAGCACCTCGTTGGAGAACTTGCACAGCCACGTCTGGGACGGGTTGCCGTACCGATCCGGCGTGCTGTGGCCGGGCGGCGCGACGCTCGTGCCGGCGCCGTCCGTGGCCTCCACGTAGAAGTCGAGCTGGCGCTGGTCGGCCAGGCCCGGCACCACCGCGCCGAAGACGCCATCCCCCGCGGCGCCGTCGCCGTGCAGGCCGTCATCCAGCATCTCGACGCCCTGGTACGCGATGGGCGGGTTCTGGTCCTCGCGGTAGTGCAGCGTCACGCTCGGCGGCGCCACGCCGTCGTCGATGACCGTCGCGGTGATGGTCACCGCCTGGCCGGCGCGGGGCAGCGGCGGATCATGCCGGCCCGCGAAGATGATGGGCGGCGGGTTGACGACGTGCCGGCTGTTGCGGGCCCCGGGCGTCCCGTTGGCGGCCACCGAGGCCTGCCACGCGCCGCCCCCGTCGTTGGGCAGCGCCGGGTTGATGAGCTCCAGCGACGGCCCCCGGCCGTCGGGCTCGTCCGTCCACTCCCCCGCGTCCTCGTAGCGCACGACGTCGATGCGGTGGCCGAACGGGTCCGAGAGCTCCAGCTTCTCGCCGCCGTTGGCGAGGTCGCCCGCCGACCACGCCAGCACCGGCGAGGCCGGCGGCACCGCGATGGCCGCCCGCAAGGCCGCCGGATCCGCCGCCAGCACCAGGTAGCCATCGGCCGGCAGCACCGTGCCCTCGGGGAAGATGAAGTCGACGCCCTCGGTCATCGCGAAGCCCGACAGGTCCACCGCGTCGGCGTCGGCGTTGTAGAGCTCGATGAACTGCAGGCCCGCCTCCACCGCGCTGGCGCCCGCCGGGTGGTAGTGGATCTCGTTGATCACCACGCGGGGCAGGCCCGCGAAGTAGATCCAGGTGTCCCCCGGGAACGGCGCGCCGCCGACGCTCTGGATGGCGCCCGCCTCCAGCACCACCTCGGCGACGCCGCCCGCGGGGGCCTCCACCGTGAAGATGTAGGGCCCGGCCCCGGCCCCCCGCACGGCCGAGGCCGGCAGCGCCAGACCCCCGGGCTCCCCCACCGTGAGCACGTCAGGGACGACCCCGACCACCGGCTCCGTGAACGTGACCTCGATCTCGAAGAGATCGTCGACCACCGAGCCCCGCTCCGGGCTCTCATGGGCCACCGCCGGCGTCCCCTCGAACGCGCCGTTCTGCGCGCCCGGCGTGCCGTGGGGCACCAGCGACGCGCGCCACGCCCGCCCGAGGGCGTTGTCCATGCCGGGGTTGATGAGCTCCATGGACGGGCCGTTGCCGTCGGGCCCCTGCGGGCCGTTGGGCCAGGGCGCCGCGTCGTCGTACTCGACGCGATCCACGACGGTGCCGTTGGCGTCCACCAGCGCGATGGGCTCGCCGCCGTTGCTCAGCCGATCCCCCAGGCCCCACTCGAACGGCGTCCGGAAGCCCGTCACCGCCTCCAGCGTCGCCCGGTCGCGGGCGCAGACCAGGTAGGCCCCCGGCTGCATCACCGTGCCATCCGCGAAGGTGCAGCCCGGGCTGCTGAACTCGGTCACCCGCCAGCCCGAGACGTCGACCGCCTCGGCCTCGGCGTTGTAGAGCTCGATGAACTCCTCGTCGTCGGAGGCCGACGCGGGGTTGTAGTGCACCTCGTTGATGACCACCCGCGGCACCAGCAGCGGGTAGATCCAGCGGTCCCCCGCGAAGGCGTGGCCCGCCTCGTCCTGGATGGCCCCCGCCCCCAGCGTCACCACGGCCGGGTTGCCCCGCGGCGCCGGAAAACCCGAGAAGATCCAGGGACCTGTGCCCAGCCCGCCCGCGCACGCCGGGCAGGCCACCGCCGCCGCCGCGTTGCCATCCACCACCAGATCGCCGGCCACGACGCCCCGCACGGGCGTCGAGAACGTGATGGCCACCTGGGCCAGATCGGCCACGATGGTGCCCCGATCGGGCGCCTCGCTGAGGATGATGGGCGCGTCGGTGAAGGCGCTGTTCGCGCGGCCCGGGGTGCCGTTCACGCCCGCCGAGTCGCGCCAGGCGAGGGGCCGGCTGTTGTCGTAGGCCGGGTTCGTCAGCTCCAGCGAGGGGCCCAGGCCGTCGGCCCCGGGCGGCCAGAGGCCCGAGTCGTCGAAGTCCACCTCGTCGAGGATGACGCCGGCCGCGTCCTCGAGCCGCAGCCGCTCCCCGCCGTTGGCCAGCACGCCGGCGGACCAGGCGTGGATGACCACCGCCGCGGGGATGCCGGGCACGTGCCCGCGCAGGAACTGCGGGCTCTGCGCCACCAGCGTGTACTCCCCCACCCCGAGCTGGCTGCCCGGCGGGAAGGTGTAGGTGATGCCCGCGCTGAACGTCGCCCCCGCCAGGTCCACCGGCGCCGGGCCGTCGTTGAACAGCTCGATGAACTGCAGGTCCTCGGCGTCCTCGCCCGGGCCCACCGCGTCGTTGGACGGGTGGTAGAGGATCTCGTTGATCACGACCCGTGCGCTGGCCGGGCGGCCCAGGAGGGCGCCGCCAAACAGGACGAACAGGCCTACCAGGCCACGCAAGGTGGTCGGGTTCATCGAGTAGCCTCCCTGAAAAATCTCGCTTTGATTGTAGGTAGGGCCCCCTGCCTCGTCGACCGAGATTGTGGGTTGAGGTGCGACATCGTGCGCGAGTGTGTGATTTGAACAGCAGCCCGGACGACGACCGGACCCCCACCGGCCGCCAGCCCCCCCGGCACGGCGCGCGCATGTACCGAGAACTCCTCACAAATCTCGAAAAGCTTGAATCGCCTCCAGCGCGACGCGGCCTGGGCGTCCGCGGTGCTGGCCCCATCGCCGGATTCGGCCCGACGACCCGGGCGAGCCACCCTCGCGCCCGCGACGCCGGCCGCCCCCGGACCGCGAAGCCATCGCGCGGTCCGGGGGCGGCCGGCGTAATGCTGGTGCGAGGCCTGCGTCGGCAGGGTAGACCAGCAGAGAGGCTTGCGTGATGACCGACCCCACTTCCCTCCCCATCGGCGGCATGTCCTGCGCGAGCTGCGTCGTCCGCGTGGAGCGCGCCCTGACCCAGGTGCCCGGCGTGACCGCCGCCCACGTCGACTTCGCGACCGCCCGCGCCACCGTGGCCGCCGACCCCGGCACCGACGAAGCCGCCCTCGTCCGGGCCATCGAAGACGCCGGCTACCGCGTCCCCGGCTGGGCCCCCCCGGGGCCGACCGAGCTCGCCATCCAGGGGATGACCTGCGCCGCCTGCGTGCGCCGCGTCGAGGGCGCCCTGCGCGGGGTGCCCGGCGTGGCCGACGCCGCCGTGAACCTGGCCCTCGGCCGCGCCACCGTCACGCTGGCCCCGGGCGCGACGGCACGGGCCGCCGACCTCGTCGCCGCCGTGGAGGGCGCGGGCTACCACGCCCAGGCCACCACCCCCGACCGCCGCACCGAGGCCCGCGTCGCCGCCGCGGCCGCCGAGGCCGCCGACCGCAAGGCCCTCGCCCGCGCCCTCCTCGGGGCCGCCCTGCTCACGGTGCCGCTGCTGGTCATCGCCATGTCCCACGGGGCCATCCCCGGCACCTCCGGCGCCTTCGGCCGCTGGCTCCAGCTCGCCCTCGCCACCCCTGTCGTCCTCGGCCCCGGCCGCCGCTTCTTCCGGCTGGCCTGGGTGGCCCTGCGCCACCGCACCGCCGACATGAACACCCTGGTCGCCATCGGCACCGGCTCGGCCTGGCTGTACTCGACCCTCGCCGTCGTCGCCCCCGACCTGCTGGCGACGGGGGACATGGCGCCGCACATCTACTTCGAGGCCGCGGCGGCCATCATCATGTTCGTCCTGCTGGGCAAGCTGCTGGAGGCCCGCGCCCGCGGCCGCCTGTCCGACGCGGTCCGGGGGCTGGTCGCCCTGCAGCCCCCGACCGCGCGCCGGCTGGATCCGGGCGGCGCCGAGGTGCAGGTCCCGACCGACGCCCTCCGCCCCGGCGACCGGGTCGTGGTGCGGCCGGGCGAGCGGCTGCCGGCCGACGGCCTCGTCCTGGAGGGGCGCTCCGCCGTCGACGAGTCCATGCTCACCGGGGAGAGCCTGCCCGTCGACAAGGCCCCCGGCGACGCCGTGGTCGGCGGCACCCTCAACCAGGGCGGCGCCTTGCACATCGAGGTAGAGCACGCCGGCACCCAGTCGGCCCTGGCGCGCCTGGTCGAGGCCGTCGAGCAGGCCCAGGGCGCGAAGGCCGCCATCGCCCGGCTGGCCGACGTCGTGAGCGCCTGGTTCGTGCCCATCGTGGTGGGCATCGCGCTGCTGGCGTTCGTGGTCTGGTGGGCGGTGGATCCGACGACCGGCGGCCTGGCCGTGGCCATCGAGCGCTTCGTGGCCGTCCTCGTCATCGCGTGTCCCTGCGCGCTGGGCCTCGCCACCCCCGCTGCCGTGGCCGTCGGCACCGGCCGGGGGGCCGACCTGGGCGTCCTCATCAAGGGCGGCGCGGCCCTCGAGGCCACGAGCCGCATCGACGCCGTCCTGCTGGACAAGACCGGCACCCTCACCACCGGCCGCCCCACCCTGGCCGAGGTGGTTGGCGCCGAGGCCGACGAGATCCTGACCCTGGCCGCCGCCGTCGAGGCCCTCAGCGAGCACCCCATCGCCCAGGCCATCGTGGCCGGCGCCCGGGACCGCGGGCTGACCCTCCCGCCGGTCGTCGACTTCACCAGCGAGGCGGGCCGCGGCATCAGCGGGGTCGTCGCGGGCCAGCGCGTGCAGGTCGGCACCGCGCGTTGGCTCGGCGAGCTGGGCGTCGACGCGGCCCCGTTCGAGGCCGAGGCCGCCCGCCTGGCCGACCAGGGCCGCACCCCCGTCTTCGTGGCCGTCGATGGCGCGGTGCAGGGCCTCGTCGCCGTGTTCGACCCGCCCACCCCCGAGGCCGCCGGCGTCGTCGCCACGCTGAAGGCCATGGGCCTGGAGGTCGCCATGGTGACCGGCGATCGGGCCGGCACCGCCCGGGCCGTGGCCGACGCCGTGGGCATCGATCGCGTCTACGCCGAGGTCCGCCCCGAGGCCAAGGCCGCGCGCGTCGCCGAGGAGCAGGCCCGCGGCCGCCGCGTCGCCATGGTGGGGGACGGCGTGAACGACGCCCCGGCCCTCGCCACCGCCGACATCGGCGTGGCCATCGGCAGCGGCACCGACATCGCCATGGCCGCCGCCGACGTGGGCCTCCTGCGGGGCGGCGTCGCGGCCCTGCCCGTGGCCCTGCAACTCGCCCGCGCCACGCTGCGCACCATCCGCCAGAACCTGTTCTGGGCCTTCGCCTACAACAGCCTGGGCATTCCCATCGCCGCCGGCCTGTTCTTCCCCTGGACCGGCTGGCAGCTCTCCCCCGTCCTCGCCAGCGCCGCCATGTCGCTCTCGAGCGTCTCCGTCCTCCTCAACTCGTTGCGGCTGCGCCGCTTCGGAGCGCACCATGCCTGAGCACGCCCCCGTCATCGCCACCCTGGCCACCCAGCACGGCCACTTCCTCGACTTCGTGACGCGCCGCCTGGGCGGCGACCGCGCGGCCGCCGAGGACCTGCTGCAGGACGCCTTCGTCCGGTCCCTGGAGCGCGCCGACGCCCTGCGCGCCCCCGAGTCGGCGCGGGCGTGGTTCTTCCGCAGCCTGCGCAACGCCGTCATCGACCGGCACCGCCGTCTCGGGGCCCAGCACCGCGCCCTGGCCGCCTTCGCCGCCGAGCTGGAGGGGGACGGCGCCCCCGCGGCCTGGGCCGAGATCTGCCGCTGCATCGGCGCCCTGGCCACCACCCTCAAGCCGGCCTACGCCGAGGCCATCCAGCAGGTGGAGGTGGAGGGCCAGCCCGTGCACGCCTACGCGGACGCCGCCGGCATCAGCCGCAGCAACGCCGGCGTCCGCCTCTTCCGGGCCCGCGAGGCCCTGCGCGCCCAGGTCCGCGCCGCCTGCGGCACCTGCGCCGAGCACGGCTGCCAGGACTGCCACTGCGCGGAGGGACGTCGATGAGGCCCGCCATCCCCCTGATCTCGTTGGTCTTTCTGGTCGCCTGCGGCGGCAGCCCCCCGGCGCCGCCGAGCGGCTCGGCGCGGGATCCCGGCGCCGCCGAGGCGCCCCGCCGCCCCGTGGCCGCCGCCCTCGCCGACCCCGATCCGCTGGCCTGGCCGCCCCTCGCCCCGGCCGCCGGCCAGCACCACCACCACCACGGCGGCCCCGCCTCCCAGCCGGCCGCGCCGACGTCGGGAGGGACGCCCGAATGAGCACGCTGCGCCTCGCCCTCGCGGCCACCCTGCTGACCGCCTGCGGCGCCCCCTCGCTGCGGCCGGAGCTGGACGCCGTGAACCCACCCATCGCTCGCCGCGGCCTGCCGCCCCTGCCCGCGGCCCCGGACCCGGCCGCGTCGGCCCTGCTGGCCGAGCCCCTGACCCCCGAGGCCGCCGCCCGCGTCGCGCTCCTGCGCCACGGCGCCCTCGCCGCGGAGGTCGCCGAGCTGGCGGCGCTGCGCCCCGATCGCCAGGTCGCCTGGCCCGATCCGCACCTGGAGGCGGGCCTCTCGAAGGCCCTCTCCGGCGACGAGGCGCCAGACGTCGAGATCGCCGTCGAGTACCCCATCGGCCGCGCGGCGCTGCTGCAAATGCGGCGCAGCGCCGCCCGCCAGGCCCAGGCCGCCGCCCGCTGGCGCGTCGCCGACGCGGCCCTGGCCACCGCCCAGCGCGCCCGCGTGGCGCTGCTGCACAGCCAGGCCGCCGAGGCCCGCCTGGCCGTGCAGATCGAGGGGCTCAAAGGGGTCCAGGCCGCCTACGCCGTGGCCCTGGAGCTGCGCCGCGTCGGCAACACCACCGCCCTGGCCCTGGCCCGCGAGCGCGCCGCCGTCGCGGAGGCGCGGCTGGCCGTGGCCCAGGCCGAGGCCCAGGCGCTGAGCGCCCGCGAGGCGGTGCACCGCGCCCTCGGCCTGGCCGGCGCCGCGACCACGTGGCGCGCCGCCCCCCTCGCCGGCGTGCCGGCCGCCGAGCCGGGCACCGACGATCGGGAGGGGCAGGCCGTGCGCCACAGCCTCGCCCTCCAGGCCCTCGACGCCCAGGCCCAGGCCGAAGCCGATCGCGCGGGCGCCGCCGAGGCCGGCGGCTGGCTCGACGACCTCGCCGTGGGCGTGCGCACGGAGCGCCGCGAGGGCACGTGGGAGCTGGGGGCCATGGTCGGCCTCGCCCTCCCCCTCTTCGACGGGGGCCGCGGCGAGGGCGCCCAGGCCGAGGCCCGGGGCGCCGGCCTGCGCCTGCGCGCCGAGGCCGCCGCCGTGGACGTGCGCTCCGCCTTTCGCGACGCCCGCGACCGGCTGCTCTCGGCCCGACGCCAGGCGCTGCACCTGCGCGACGCCGTCATCCCCGCCCGGGAGGCCGTCCTGGCCGAGAGCCTGCGCGCCTGCAACGCCATGCAGATCAGCGTGTTCCAGCTCCTGGCCGCCCAGCGCGACCTGACCGCCGCGCGGGGGGCCGACGTGGACGCCCGCCTCGCCATGGGCCTCGCCCAGGCGACCCTGCACCACCTGCTGATGGGCGGCGCGCCCATGGAGGGCGCCGCGCTGCCAGCCGCCCCCCAGGCGCCGGCCGCCGCCGCCGACGACGGAGGCCACGGATGAACCGCCGCGACTTCATGCACCTGGGCGCCCTCGCGGGCGGCACCCTCGTCGCCGGCCGCGCCCTCGGCGAGGGCCTGGCCGACGCGCCCCCGCCCGATCCGGCCCGCGTCCTGCCCGGCACCGGCGGCCAGGTCGCCGTCCACACCCCCAACGGCAGCACCCTGCCCTGGCGGATCGTCGACGGCGTCAAGGTGGGCCACCTGGTGGCCATGCCCGTCCAGCACACCTTCACCGCCGGCCTCGAGGCCGAGGTCTGGGGCTACAACGGCCAGTGCCACGGCCCCACCATCGAGGCCGTCGAGGGCGACCGCGTCCGCCTCTACGTCACCAACCGGCTGCCCGAGCCCACCACCGTCCACTGGCACGGCGTCATCCTGCCCAACGGCATGGACGGCGTCGCCGGCCTCAACCAGCGCGCCATCCCGCCCGGCGAGACCTTCTGCTACGAGTTCCCCCTCGTGAAGCCCGGCACCTTCATGTACCACCCCCACGCCGACGAGATGACGCAGATGGCCCTGGGCCTGGTGGGCATGTTCATCATCCACCCGCGCCGCCCCACCGGCCCCCGCGTCCAGCGCGACTTCGCCCTCATGACCCACGAGTGGAAGCTGCAGCCCGGCGCCCGCCGCCCCGATCCCGGCGCCATGAGCGACTTCAACCTGCTCACCTTCAACGCCCGCGCCTACCCCGGTACCGAGCCCCTCGTCGTCCGCCGCGGCGACCGCGTGCGTCTGCGCTTCGGCAACCTCTCGGCCATGGACCACCACCCCATCCACCTGCACGGCCACGCCTTCGAGCTGACGGCCACCGACGGCGGCGACGTGCCCCGGGGGGCGCGCTACCCCGAGACCACCGTCCTCGTGCCCGTCGGCGCCACCCGGGTGGTCGAGTTCATCGCCGACATGCCCGGCGACTGGGCCATGCACTGCCACATGACCCACCACGTCATGACCCAGATGGGCCACGACGGCCCCGTCCTCATCGGCGCCGACCCCGCCCGCATCGACCCGCGCGTCCAGGCCGTCGTCCCGGGCTACATGACCATGGGCCACGACGGCATGGGCGCGATGGGCGAGATGGCCATGCCCTTCCCCGAGAACAGCCAGCCCATGCGCGCCAGCCCCGGCCCCTTCGGCCCCATCGACATGGGCGGCATGTTCACCCTCCTGAAGGTCCGCGACGCCGGCACCGAAGGCGATGCCTGGTACCGCCACCCCAACGGCACCGTCGCCGAGCGCGCCGACCCCGCCCGCCTCGAGGCCGACGGCGTCGACCCGGACGTGGCGTTCCCGAAGGCGTAGCCCCCAACCTCTCGAAACTACGAATCTTTCAGCCCCGATCGCTGGTCTGCCGCTGGATCATCCAGCCCGGGTACTCGGCGGGCAGGCCGCTCACCGCGTCGAGGGTGGCCAGCTCGTCCGGGGTGAGCGTCAGGTCGGCGGCGGCCAGGTTGTCGTCGAGCTGGGCGCGGGTGCGGGCGCCGATGATGATGCTGGTGATGGCGGGCTGCTGGAGCGTCCAGGCCAGCGCGACGCGGGCGACGGAGCAGCCGTGGGCGGCGGCGATGGGGCGCATGGCGTCCACGCAGTCGAAGGCCCGGGGGCGGTCGACCGGGGGGAAGTCGAAGGCGGCGCGGCGGGTGCCGGCGGGGCCCTCGGCGTCGCGCTCGAACTTGCCCGAGAGCAGGCCGCCGGCCAGGGGGCTCCAGGCGAGGATGCCGAGGCCCTCCGACTGGGCCAGGGGCACGATCTCGCGCTCCAGGTCGCGGCCGGCGATGGAGTAGTAGGCCTGGATGGATCGGAAGCGGTCGTAGCGCTCGCGCTCGCTGATGCCGAGGGCCTTCATGATCTGCCACGCGGCGTGGTTGGAGACGCCGAGGTAGCGGACCTTGCCGGCGCGCACCACGTCGTCGAGGGCCCGCATCGTCTCCTCGATGGGGGTGACGGGGTCGACGCCGTGGATCTGGTAGAGGTCCACGTAGTCAGTGCCGAGGCGCCGCAGGCTGGCGTCGATCTGGTCGAAGATGTGCTTGCGGGTGAGCCCCAGGTCGTTGGGGCCGGCGCCCATCCGGCCGCGGACCTTGGTGGCCAGGACGAGCTCGTGGCGGGGCCAGGCGAGCTCCTTGAGGGCCTGGCCGACGAGCGCCTCCGACAACCCCTCGTGGTAGATGTTGGCGGTGTCGATGAAGTTGACGCCGGCGTCGCGGGCGGCCGCGAGCTGGTCCTTCACGGCGTCGATCTGGAGCTGGCCGATGACCTCCCAGAAGCCTTTGCCGCCATAGGTCATGGTGCCGAGGCAGATGGGCGAGACGTAGAGGCCGGTGCGGCCGAGCAAGCGGTACTGCATGGGATCCTCGCGGGGCTGGGGGGCCCAGAGCATAGCCCCCGGGCCGCCCACCGCGAAGGGGCCTCAGGCGCGGCGGCGTCGGCGCAGGGCCACCAGCGCCAGCAGGCCCAGGGCCGCGGGGATCCCCGCCGGCGCCCCCGGCTGGGCGCGGCAGCCCTCGGCCCCGGCGGGGCCGGCGTCGACGTGGACGCGCAGGCCGCCCGCCGGATCCACCTCGCCCGCGATGGGATCCTCGTCGACGGGCTCCACGGCGGGGGCGTCGTCGGCCGGAGCCGGCGGCGCCAGCGGCGGGACCTCGACGGCCGGCTCGTCCAGGGGGTTGTCGTCCATGGGCGGCGCCTCGGCGGGCTCCTCGGGCAGCGCCTCCACAGGCCCCTCCTCGGCGGGCTCCTCGGCGGGCGGCTCCTCGACCGGCGGCCGGGCGCGGGGCGGCGGGTTGATGAGCGGGCGGACGAGGGCCTGCCGCATCAGGCCGTAGACCTCGACGTCGAAGAACGTCTCGAAGTGCCCGATGGGGCGGTCGCAGAGCGCGATGTTCGTCGCCCCCGGGATGATGGCCGTCTCGATGGGCCGGATGTACTCGTCGCCGCAGGTGTAGATGGACGTCAGGTCGGTCGTGTCGGGCAGGGGCGCCTCGTTGACGGCCCGCAGGAAGTCGCTGCCGGGGGTCAGGTCCCGCAGGGCCGGCCAGCCCACGATGGCCTCGGCCCACGGGGCCTTGTCGACGCCGTGCTGGGGCGAGACGAACGTCACCATGCGGTCGACGTGGGCCTCGCCGTCCCCCGACTGCAGGTAGTGCCGGGCGATCACGCCGCCGGTGCACTCGGCCAGGATGTCGATGCGGTCCTGCCCGCTCTCGGCGTGGACCCGCGCCACCACCTCGGCCAGGTCGGCCGTCGCCTCCTCCAGGTCATGGCTGAGCAGGGCCGGCGGCTCGTAGATGACCGGGTTGAAGCCGTCTCGGCGCAGCCGCGCGGCGATGGGGCCGAACCAGCGCGCCGGGATGGTCACGCCCGTGATGAGCAGCACCGTGCGCGGCTCCTCCAGGGGCGGGGCGGGGCCCTCCTCCAGCTCGCCGATCTCGAGGTCGGCGGCGTAGATGTCGAGGAAGTAGCGCCCCCAGTACTCGGGGGTGGTGAAGTCGCCCGGGGGCAGCCAGCACCCCGACATGGACCCGGCGAGCAGCAGCAGACAGACGAGGCGGCGCATGGACTCCCTCCCTCACGGTGCGCGTTCGGCTTCTCGAATGAACGTTCATTCGACTTGCGGCGACTGTAGGAAGGCCCCCGCGGAAGATCAACATGATCAGCGTAGAAATCGACAATCCGGAGGGCGTTCGCGGGGTTGAACGTTCATTCGAGGGGCAGGAACCGCCGGAGACCGGGCCGGTTGCATGAACGATCATTCGACGCTACGCTCCGGGCATGGCCACCGACCGCAACGACGCCGACCGCCGTGAGCAGATCCTCGCCGCCGCCCTCGAGTGCTTCGTCAGCAAGGGGTTTCATGGCACCGCCGTGCCCGAGGTCGCCCGCAAGGCGGGGCTGGCCACGGGCACGATGTACCACTACTTCCCGAGCAAGCAGGCCCTGGTGAACGCCCTGTTCCGCAAGTGGAAGGAGGCCGTCGCGGCCCGGGTCTTCTTGAAGTTCCCGGCCGCCGCGCCGGTGCGCGAGCAGTTTCGGGCCATGTGGGGCGAGATGGCCGACTTCGCCCTCACCCACCCCGAGGCCTTCCAGTTCCTGGAGCTGCACCACCACCGCTCGTACCTGGACGCCGAGAGCCTGGCGATGGAGCACCGCCTCAAGGACTTCGCCGGGCTCATCGTGGGGCAGGCCCAGGGCCGCGGCGAGGTGAAGGCCGGCTCGACGCGCCTGCTGATGGAGCTGGTGTTCGGGGCGTTCACCGGGATGATGCGGGCCCACTACGACGGGCTGGTGCCGCTCACGCCGGCGGTGCAGGCCCTGGCCGAGCAGGCCTGCTGGGACTGTCTGGCCGCCCACTGAGCGGCCCGGCGGTCACTGCGGGTTGCAGAGGTCCGGGATGGCGCAGATGCCGCCCTGGCAGCTCCCCGTCGCGCAGGTCTGATCCTCGCCGTCCACGCAGGCGCCGCCCTGGGCGATGAGCGGGTGGCAGAGGGCGTCATCGCCGCAGTAGAGGCCATCGTCGCAGTTCTCGTCGAAGCTGCTGCACACGGCGCCGTCGGCGGCCGGGGCCTCGCAGACGCCGTTCACGCAGACGAGGCCCGCCTGGCAGTAGCTGGAGCTGGACACCGTCGCCCCGCCGCCCTGGTCGATGGCGCAGGAGGCCCCGGCCCCCTGCTGCCCGGCGAGGGCGCGGCCGCAGGTCTCGAGGCCGAGCAGGCTGTCGGGGTCGTCCAGGTTGAAGCTGCCGCAGTCGACGCCCGCCACGACGGTCTGCAGGCCGCTCAGGCAGCTCGCCGCCGCGGCCCCGTCGAACACCAGGTAGCCGGCGTCGATGCCCTGCTGGTTGCCCTCGTCCGCGAAGCCGGCGAGCAGCGCCTCGCAGGTGGCCTGGTCGGGGAGGAAGGGCTGCAGGCCGTTGGGGCAGCACTCGAAGAGCTTGCCGCAGAGGACGCGGGAGATGCCCTGGCTGTACTCCGCCAGCGTCACGGAGGCGCCGCCGCCGCCCCCGCCGCCCGCGCCGCCGGCCCCGCCGCCCGCGCCCCCCGGACCCCCGCCGCCGCCGGCCCCGCCCGCGCCGCCGCCCGCGCCACCGGCCCCCGGCCCGGCGTCGGCGTCATCGTCGGCGGCGCCGTCGGCGCAGCCCGCGAACAACACCGCCCCCAGCAGCAACATCCCGATTCGCTTCATCTTTTGCTCCCCGTGCGCTCACCTCGGCGCCCGCCGCGGGCGTCCGCTGCCTCATGCTACGGGGGCCCCGCCCGCCGCGCCATGTTCTCGGCCTCGCCGGTGCGCTGGACTTCCCGCGGCGGCCCCGGTATGCCCGCTCCACACCACTGGGGGCGAGCATGCTCGACAAGCTCAAGGAGAAGGGCCAGGGCGTCCAGGCGAAGGTCTCGGAGCTCGTGGGGGCCGCGCAGGTCCGGGGCGCCGACGAGGTGGCGCGCCTGGCGGCGGCCATCGCCGCGCTGGGCCCCGACCTCGCCGAGCTGGGCTACCGCGTGGTGGGGGCGAAGGTGACGCTGAGCGTGCCGCCGTCGGCCCACTTCCGCATCGCCGGCCTCACCACCCCGGTCGATCCCGCGCGGTTCGACGCCCTCGCCGCGCGGCGGGCGGACGACATCACCGCCGTCGCGCTCTTCAGGGCCCTGAAGCACGTCGCGGGGGTCCAGGCCCGGGTGGACATCCCCGGCCTGCGGGCCGACCGGGCCGAGATCAGCCTGGCCGTCCCCCCCGCCATCTCCCTGCTGTTCGACTGAGCGGGTGGCGGCCCTCGCGGTCATCCCGGCGCGCCTCGGCTCGACGCGCCTGCCGGGCAAGGTGCTGGCCGACGTCGGCGGGCGGCCCCTCGTCCAGTGGGTCCATGAGCGCGCCTGCCGGGCGGCGCGGATCGCCCGGGTGGTCATCGCCACCGACGCCGACGAGGTGGAGGCCGCCTGCCGCGGCTTCGGGGCCGAGGTCTTCCGGTCGGCGACGCCCCACGCCTGCGGCACCGACCGCGTGGCCGAGGTGGCCCGGGCGCTGGGCGTGCCCGATGACGGCCTCGTCATCAACCTCCAGGCCGACGAGCCCACCCTCGATCCGGCGCTGCTCGACGCGCTCGTCGCGGTGCTGGCCACCGCGCCCCTCGCGAGCCCGATGACGCCGCTGCGGCGGGTGGCCGACTTCCTGGATCCGAGCGTGGTGAAGGTGGTCTGCGACGCCCGCGGCGACGCGCTGTATTTCTCGCGCGCGCCCATCCCCTGGCCGCGGGACGCCGCCCTCGATCCGGCCGGGCCCTGGCCGGCGGGGCTCGTGGCGTGGAAGCACGTGGGCGTCTACGGCTACCGCGGGGACGCTCTGCAGCGCTGGGCGGCCGCGCCCCGCCACCCGCTCGAGATCACCGAGAGCCTGGAGCAGCTCCGCGCGCTGGCGTGCGGGGATCCCCTGCGCATGCTGCCCTGGGGCGTCGACAGCCTGGGGGTGGACACCGCGGAGGATCTGGCGCGGCTGCGCCGCCTGGCAGGCGACAAAATCAACTAGATATCAAGTGGTTGCAGCGAAGCGGGCGCGCAGGCGGCGGACGCCCCGGGCCGCGCGGACGGGCCCGTGGAGCGCCGCGACGAGAGCCACCCCCAGGAGCGCCTGGGCGGGGCCGACGGGCAGGCTGTAGCGAAACGACAGCAGGTAGCCGCCGAAGCCGGTGAGGGCGCCGAGGCCGGTGGCGAGGACGAGGGCCTGGGGCACGCTGCGGGCCACCGCCAGGGCGGCGACGGCGGGCAGGACCGAGAAGGCGAAGGCCGGCAGCGCCCCGAGGGTGCGCGTCGTGAGGGAGACGGCCAGGGCGAGCGTGGCGAAGAGCACGACGTCCAGCAGGCGCACGGGCAAGCCCTGGACGCGGGCCGCGTCGCGGCTGAACGACGCCGCCGCGAAGCCGCGCCACCACCACAGGTGCAGCAGCCCCAGGGCCAGGGCCACCTGCCAGAGGCGGGCGAAGTCCTCCGGGGCCACGGCCACGGCCGTCCCGAAGAGGATGTCCTGGATGTCGGTGACCTCGGCGACGATGCGGGTGCCCACGGCGAGGGTGCCGGCCGAGCCCAGCAGCCAGATGACGCCGAGCAGGCTCTCGCGGCGGGCGTCGGTGCCGCCCCCGACGAACGGCAGGACGGCGAGGCCGGTGAGCACGGCGGCCCCGACGAGCGGCGAGACGGCCACCCCCAGGTGCAGCGCGGCATAGAACGAGAGCGCCACCCCGAGGCCCGCCGCCTGGGAGACCGCGGCGCTCAGGAAGACCACCCGCCGCAGGACGACGTACACGCCGAGCAGGCCGAGCAGCGCGCCGGCGATGGCCCCCGCCAGGGCCGGCTCCCGGAAGAGCTCCCAGCCCTCGAAGAAGAGGTCGAGGGAGAGCGGGGCGTCGAGGGCGTCAGGCATGGGGCAGCAAATCTCCATACTTGCGCCGGCAGGCCGTGCACGAGAGCACTGCCACGCGGTCGCCGATCTCCACCAGCCCGTCGTCCTTGTCGACCATCACCACATGGCTCGCGAACCGGGGCACGAAGCTCATCTGGTGGCTCGCCACCAGGATGGCCAGGTCGCGCTGGTGGGACAGGTCGTGCAGCAGCGAGAAGATGGCCTCCTCGTTGACGGGGTCCATCGCGCTCGTCGGCTCGTCCAGCAGCAGCAGGTGGGGCTCGCCGGCGAGGGCGCGGGCGATGAGGACGCGCTGCTTCTGCCCCTCGCTCAGCGTCGCGAAGGGGTGGCGGGCGAGGGCCGTGGTCTCGGTGGCGGCGAGGGCCCGCTCCACGGCGCCGCGGTCGAGCAGCGCCGACGGCTTGAGGAAGGACCAGCCGCGGTCGAGGCCCCCGCGCACCACGTCGCGGACGCGCCCGGGGACGGCCGGGTCGTGGTCGCCGCGCTGGGGGACGTAGGCCACGCGCAGCCCGGCGCGGCGCTCCATGCGGCCGCCGACCCGGGGCTGCAGGCCGAGCAGGGTGCGCAGCAGGGTGCTCTTGCCCCCGCCGTTGCGGCCGATGAGGGCCCAGATCTGCCCCGGCTCGATGGCCAGATCGATGGCGGGCAGCAGCGGGCGGCCGGCGTAGCCGACCCGCAGGCCCACGGTGGAGACGAGCGACGCCACCTCGCCCCCCTACCGGGCCAGCGCGGCGTACAGCGCCTCGGCGATGGCGGCCACATGGGCCTCGTAGGTCTCGCCGTCGGCGAAGGCCGCGCCGCCGGGCAGCCGCACGACGCTGCCGCCCACCAGGCGCGCCAGCGTGTCGGGGATGCGGGCCGGGTAGTAGACCTCCTGCACGATGACGCGGACGCCAGTGCTCTTCATGGCCTGGAGCACGCGGGACGTCTGGGCCGGATCCGGCGGGATGCCCGGCTTGGGCTCCACCGTCGCCACCCGCGTCAGGTCGAGCCAGTCGAGCAGGTAGGCCAGCGACTCGTGGTAGGCCACGACGCGGCGCTGGTCGGCGGACAGCGCGGCGAAGCGCGCCCGGGTGGCCTTGGCCAGCGTGTCCAGGCGGCCGCGCAGCGCCTCGGCCCGCTGGGCGTATTCGGCGGCGTGGGGTGGATCGACGGCGGCGAGGCGCTGGGCGATGAGGGCCGCGATGGCCGCCCCGGCGCGGGGATCATGGGTGAAGTGCGGGTTGCCGCCGGGGTGGATGTCCCCCTGGCTGCGGTCGACGGTGGCCGTGGCCCCCAGCCGGTGCACGGCGGTGGAGGCGTCGACGTAGCCCGGCTCGGCCAGCACCCGGGGGTTGCGGGCCTGGAGGCGCAGGGGGCCCAGCCACGCCGCCTCCAGCTCCAGGCCGTTGACCACCAGCAAGTCGGCCTGGCTCAGCGCCAGCACGTAGCTCGGCCGCGGGTCGACGTAGTGGGGATCCTGGGTGGGGGCGACGAGGGCGGTGACCTCGACGGCGTCGCCGCCGACGGCGGCCGCCAGGGCGGCGAGGTCGGGCAGCGTGGCGACGACCTTGACCCGCGCGAGGGCGGGGCCGGCGACCAGCAGGGCGAGCAGGGAGGCGAGCAGGCGCATGGCTCAGAACCCGTGGGCGCCGTGGGCGCCGATCAGCGTCTCGAGGGCCAGGAAGGCGCTCGGGACGACGTCGTCGGTGCGCTCGTCCAGGCCAAGCTGGAGCCGCAACCGTGAGAAATGACTGGGGAAAAAGGAGACCTGGGCGCTGTGGCGGCGGCGGGCGTCGCCCTCGGCCTCGTCGAGCCACTCGGTGCGGCCGCCCACCTGCCAGCGCTCGGCGAAGTCGAGGACGAGCTGGGTGTAGAGGCCGCGATCCTCGTGGGTGGGGCCCTCCTCGGGCAGCCGGCGGACGAGGGCCTCGGTCTGCCAGGAGAGGGCCAGCCGGCTGGTGGAGGCCACGGGGCGCCAGCGCAGGTAGGCGTCGGCGGCGTAGAGCTGGCCGCGGTCGCCGTCGTGGGCCGGCGGGAGCTGGGCGCTGGCGCCGAGGCTGAGCGACCAGTCGTCGTTGAAGGGGAAGAACTGCTCCAGGCGCGCCGTGGGCAGGGCCTCGAAGCCCTCGGCCTCGGCCTCGGCGGCGGCCTCGTGGTCGTGGCCGGCCTCCGCGCCCGTGACGGACGCGTAGAGCACCAGGTACCACGGCAGGGGCGCCAGCCAGGACGCCTCCACCCCGACGCCGGCGCTGCCCTCACCCCCGAGCAGCGCGCCGAGCACGAGGGGCTGGTCGACGAAGGCCCAGGCGTGGGGGTGCTGGGTGTTCTGGCGGCCCACCCGGTTGAGGAACCGCCCGGCGCGGGCCTGGAGGCCGCCCGGCAGGGCCAGCGTCGTGGCGAAGGCCTCCTCCACCTCGACGCCCTCGGGGTGGAAGACGATGTTGGCCTGCAGGGCCAGGTAGGGGTCGACCGCGTGCTGGAGCGTGAGCTCGAGCTGCTGGAAGGTGAAGCCCGTCTCCTGGGGGTCGTGGCCGCCGAGCTGGGCGGGCTCGCCGTCGAACCAGGCGGCCGCCACGTCCAGGATGAGGGCGATGTCCGGGTTGGCGGAGGGGGCAGCGGGGGCGGCCGGCGGGGCCGCCGGCTCGGCGAAGGCCGCCGCCAGGGCCGCCTGCTCCTCGGGCGTCAGGGCGGGCTGCGCCCAGGCCGGGTGGGCCGCCACGAGCAGAGTCCAGAACCAGCGCACCGGCGCCTCCTGCAATCCAGTTGCAAGTGCGCAGGGTGGATCCAGATGCAACTCGATGGCAACAACCTCTTGCAACCGAGTTGCAAGAAGCCGCCAGCCCCCGTCAGAAGCGGCCCACGAGCCCGACGCCGTCCTGGGTGGGCACCAGCGCGGTGCCACCCGCGTCCAGATCGAGCAGGTAGAGGACGACGCCGCCCGCGAGGAGGGCCCCGCCGAGGCCGAAGCCGATGTTCGCCCACCGCGCCGCGTCCTCGGCGTCCGCCGCCGTGCGGTCGCGGGTGGGACCGTCGAGGGCCTCGGCGTGCGCGTCCTCGGCGTCGCGGGCCTCCACGCCGAAGTAGACGGCCCCGCCGAGGACCACGAGCCCCACCCCGCCCAGGCCGTAGGCCACGGGCCGGCGCCAGGCCGGCGGCCCGCCGATCCCGGGCACGGTCACCGGCTCGGCCGCGGGCGGCGGCTCCGCCGGCTCCTCGGCGCGGTCGACGATGGCCCGCATCACGCGGATGCGGCGCTCGACGTCGGCGCGATCCTCGGCGTCGGGGGCGGCGCGCAGGTACGCCTCGTAGGCGTCGATGGCGGCCTGCGCCTCGCCCATCTCTTCGTGGGCGCGGGCGATGTTGTAGGTGAGCACGGGGGCCGGATCGAGGGCCCGGGCGGCCTCGAAGTAGCTGAGGGCCTGCTCGAACTCGCCCGCCCGGAAGGCCTGCTCCCCCTTGCTGAAGAGGGCCTGGGCCTGGGGCCGGTCGATGGGTCGCGCCCCCGCGGGGGTGGCCAGGAGCAGCGTCAGGGCGAGGGCGCGCATCCGCGGAGCGTAGCACGGGCGGTGGCCCGCGGGATCCGCTACCATGCGCCCCATGAGCGCCCACGAAGACGACGACGCCCTGGAGCCCGAGGTCCTGCCCGCTGACGCCCCCGAGGGGGATCGGCCCGCGCTGCCGTCGGGCGCGCAGGTCGGCGCGGTGAGCGGCGCGGCCATCGGGATGGCCCTCGCTGGCAAGGGCAACGGCCTGGTGGGCGCGGGCCTGGGGGCGCTGCTCGGGGCCCTCGTCGGGGCCGTCGCGGAGAGCCTCGCGGAGGGCATCGCCCAGGGCGGTGGCGCCGCCGCGAAGCCGGCCCTGCCCGACGCGACGGCCGAGTGACGCCCCGCCCATGAGCGCCCTCGACGACCGCCTGGCCCGCCTGCGGCGCGAGGTGGGGGAGGTCTCGCCCGTCGAGGCCGCCGCCCGCCAGGCCAGGGGCGCGATTCTCTTCGACATTCGCGACGCGGAGGAGGTCGTCGACGGCCTGCCCGTGGGCGCCGTGCACCTCTCGCGCGGCTTCCTGGAGCTGCAGATCGAGGCCCAGGTGCCCGATCCCGCGACGCCCGTGCTGCTCATCTGCGCCGGCGGGGTGCGCTCCCTGCTGGCAGGCGCCGATCTGCGCGCCCTGGGCTACCGCGACGTGGCCTCGGTGGCGGGGGGCGTGAGCGCGTGGAAGGTGGCGGGCCTGCCACTGCACCGGCCGGCGGGCGGCCTGGACGCCGAGGCCCGCGCCCGCTACGACCGGCACCTGCGCATCCCCGAGGTGGGCGAGGCCGGCCAGCGCCGCCTGCTGGACGCCCGCGTCCTCTGCGTGGGCGCCGGGGGCATCGGCTCCCCCGCCCTGCTCTACCTGGCGGCCGCCGGCGTCGGCACCCTGGGCATCATCGATGACGACGTGGTGGACCGCAGCAACCTCCAGCGGCAGGTGCTGCACGCGGACGGTCGCGTCGGCACGCCCAAGACGGAGTCGGCCCGCGGCGCGCTGCTGGCCCTCAACCCGCGGCTCAACGTCGAGGTCTTCACCGAGCGGCTGACCCGCGCCAACGTCGACGAGCTGGTGCCCCGCTACGACGTCATCATCGACGGGGCCGACAACTTCGCCACGCGCTACCTCGTCAACGACGCCTGCGTGCTGCACGGCCGGCCCAACGTGCACGGCTCGGTGCACCGGTTCGAGGGGCAGGTGGCCGTCTTCGACGCGCGCCACGGCCCCTGCTACCGCTGCCTCTACCCCGCCCCGCCCCCCGCCGAGCTGGCGCCGTCCTGCGCCGAGGCCGGCGTGCTCGGCGTGCTGCCGGGCCTGGTGGGGGTGCTGCAGGCCACCGAGACGCTGAAGCTGCTGCTGGGCCTCGGCGACGCGCTGGTGGGGCGGCTCCTCTACCTGGACGTCCTGGCCTCGCGCTTCCGCACGGCCCGCCTGCCCCGGGATCCGGGCTGCGCCGTCTGCAGCGGGCCCTTCCCCGGCTACCGCGACGACGCGGTGGCCCCCTGCGCTGTCTGAGAGGCAAGCATGCTCGCGCTCCTGCTCGTCGCCCTGTTCGCGCCCCCGGCCGGCGGCCCCCTGACGGTCACCGCCATCGGCGCCGGCACGGCGGTGGAGAGCCGCACCCTGGTGGGCGTCGCGTCCACGTTCCCCGCCAACGGCGACCCCGTCTTCGCCCACGCCACCCTCGACAACCCGGGCCCGGGCGAGGCCACCATCACCTGGGTCTGGCTCCACGACGGCAAGGAGGCGTGGCGCGACGCGCACACCATCGGCAAGAGCCCCGCGTGGCGGAGCTGGACGCGCAAGCGCATGGCGAAGGACGCGATCGGGAGCTGGACGGTGGAGATCCGGGGCGCCGACGGCGCCGTGCTGCACGCCGTCGTGTTCGACGTCGTGGCCCCGCCGGGCTGATCGTGGATCGCGTCGCCCCCACCCGCCGCCCGGCCGGCCGGCCCCAGGGCGGGCAGCGCTGGGAGGACCTCGCGTTCCTGCACTGGCGCGCGCCGGCCGAGCTCATCCAGGCCACCCTGCCCCCGGGCCTGCAGGTGGACACCTGCGACGGCAGCGCGTGGCTGGGCCTCGTGCCGTTCCGCATGGAGGCCGTGCGCCCGTGGCGTATCTGGCCGAAAGCACTGGCGTTTCGCTTCCCCGAGCTGAACCTGCGCACCTACGTGCACCGCGACGGCGAGGGCCCCGGCGTCTGGTTCTACTCCCTGGAGGCGGCCTCCTGGCTCGCCGTCCAGGCGGCGCGCATCGGCTGGGGGCTGCCCTACCACCACGCCCGGATGCAGGCCCACCGCGCGGGCGACGCCGTCACCTACCAGAGCGTCCGCCGCCGGGGCGACGCCCGCCTCGAGCTCGCCTACCAGATCGGCCAGCGCCTGCCCCCGTCCGATCCGGCCTCCCTCGAGTTCTTCCTGTTCGAGCGCTACCTGCTCTACAGCCAGCACCGCGGCCGCCTGTACCGTGGGCAGGTCCACCACCCGCCGTACGGGGTGCACGCGGCCCGGGTGGAGCGGCTCACGTCCAGCATCCTGCAGGCCGCCGGCCTGCCGGGGGACGGCCCGCCGGCCCTGGCGCACTTCAGCCCGGGCGTCGAGGTGGAGATCTTCCCGCTGCGCCCCGTCGGCTGAGGCGCGCCGACTGGTACGGCCGACGGCAGTCGCCTATATTGCCGCCATGACGCCGGAAGCCCTCTGGACCGAGATTCACACGCGCTTCGATCCCTGGGCGCCGCCCGCGCGCCCAAAGTGGCGGATCGATCGGACCGACAGGGGCCTGTACGACGTCCATGTTCGCCTGAACCGGCCCTTCGAGAAGCGCTGCAAGGTGCTGGTGGCGGGCACGAAGGGCGCAGGCAAGACGGCCGAGCTGCTGAAGCTGGCCGAAGACCGGGCCGAGCGCGATCTGGTCTTCTTCTTCGATCTGTATGGTCACCTGCAGACGGTCATGCAGGATCCCAGCGCGATCAATGAGTTGCAGCCGTGGGAGGTCTGCGCGCTCATCGGCCTCGCGGTCCACCGTGGCATGGCGAGCTGCTTCGAGACACGCTGGCCCAGCGGTCTCGCGGAGAACCTGGGGAAGAGGTGGGCGGCCCTGCTGTCTACCTCCGGCGAGCCCAGCGTCGCCCTCGGCAAGCTGGCGGAGACGCTGCTGGTGCTCGTCTCGACGGCAGCCGACGGCGGCACCTCCATCGCCCTCGCCGCGGCCGGCAAGCTGGCCGGCAATGTACGCTGGGATCGCAAGCTCGGCCGCCACGAGCGCGCCGCCGACCAGGATCCTCGCGTCGAGGCACTCATCGAGTGCGTCCACGGGTTGCTGGAGAAGGCCGCGGAGGTGTCGGGCAAGCGCGTCCTGTTCGTCCTGGATGGGCTCGATCAGATTCGCAACTCCCAGCCAGCGACCCGCCTCTTCATCGACTCTGCGTTGCTGGCGAACCTGCCCACGGTCCTCGTCGCGACGGCGCCGTACAGCATGCGCTTCGACCAGTCCCTGCATGGCGCCCGGGGCTTCGAGAAGCACTATGTGATGAACGAGCCGGTGCTGGACAAGGCCGCACCCGCCGATCCCAGCCGGTTGGGGCCCGGCCTGCAGTTCTTTGAGGCCGTCGTCCGCGAGCGCACCCGGGACCTGCCGCTCGGGCCGAACGGCCTGATGGACGCCGCCGAGTTGCGCAGGCTGGCCTGGAGCTCCGGCGGCAACCCCCGCGACTTCATGAAGCTGGTGCGCGACGCCGGCGGCCTGGCCTTCGACAAGCAGCGCCTTCGCATCGAAGCCGACGATGTCGACGAAGCCATCGACACCTTGAGGCGGACCCTGGCCGTCGGCCTCTGGCTCCAGGACATCGAGATCTTGCGGGCGGTCAAGGCGCACCCGGAGTTGCCGCCCAAAGGGGACGAACGGACCGAGGACCTGCTGGCGAACGGGCGGCTCTTGCCCTACCCCAATGGCCCGGACTGGTTCTACCCCCACCCAACCCTGCTGCCGCGCCTGGACCCTTGAGCCCGGCCGACCGCCTGCGCGGCGTGCTGCGACGCAGCTCGACCGGCACGCTGGTCCTGGCCATTGGCAGTGGTGCGGAGAACTTTCGAGCCTGCCGCGACGCCTGCGGAGCCGCCGCCGATCACCCGATCGTCCCTGTCGAGGGCCCGGCACTGACCCACGCCAACCCCGGAGAGGTCGTCCTCGTGCGACTGTCGCGCCTGGACTTCCTGCCCCTGAACCTGGGTCGCAGCCTGCTACGAGAGCGTCGCCTGCGTGTCGTGCTCTGGGCCTCGCCGCTCTTGGCCGCCTACTTGGCCCACGAGGCGCCCGACCTGTTCTCGTGGATCCAGCTCACCGTCTGGTGGGAGCCGGAGACCACGCCCGAGGGCGCGTCGCCCCATCGCCTCGCGGCGGAGGCCCAGGCAGCCATTGACCGCCGCGACTGGGACGTCGCAGACACGCTCCTCCGCCGATGCCTGGCGCTGGACACCCAGGCCGCCGACGAGCGGGCGGCGGCGGCGGACCGGGAGGCTCTGGCCAACATCGCGGAGGCCCAGGGCCGCTCGGCAGAGGCGGCCCAGTGGCGGACGGCATCACGGCGCACGGAGCAGGTCGCCGTCTCCACCCACCGTCTCCTCGCCGGTGGCCCAATCTTCGTCGGCCGCGACGCCGAGCTCGCGCTGCTGGACGCCGCCTGGACCAATCCCGACGTACGAGTGCAGAGCCTCATCGCCTGGGGCGGGGCGGGCAAGACGGCGCTGATGAGGCGGTGGCTCGATACCCTTGCCCAGGCGGGATACGACGGGGCGGACCGGGTGTACGCGTGGTCCTTCTACGCGCAGGGCTCGACGCAGCAGGGCTCCGCAGCCCTCTTCATCGACCAGTTGCTGCGGTGGCTGGGCGCCGAACGGCCCGAGGAGGGCGACCCCTGGCAGAAGGGCGAGCGGCTGGCGAAGCTCCTCCGGGGGCAGCGGACGCTGCTGCTGCTCGACGGGGTGGAGCCGGTGCAACATCCGACCGGGAACCTGGCTGGCCGGTTGAAGGACCCTGCGCTGGAAGTATTGCTGGAGAGCCTGGTCGAGGACATGGACGGCCTCTGCGTGGTCTCAAGCCGCCTGCCGCTCACAGACCTGGACGGGTCGGTCGGGTACCGGGCGCACGATCTGACCCGGTTGTCGGCCGAAGCCGGTGCCGAGCTCTTGCGCCAGCGTGGCGTGCGGGGGGATGAGGCCGCCTTGCAGGCGGCCGCCGAGGCCTACCTGGGCCACGCGCTGGCCTTGCAACTGCTCGGCGGCTACCTGGTGGCCTACGAAGAAGGTGATGTCGACCGGATGGTCGCGGTCCGCGGCCTGCTGGATGCCGAGAGTGGCGGTCAGCATGCAAGGCAGGTCATGCGAGCTCATGAACACCTGTTGACCCCCTCCGAGCGCGCCCTGCTGGGCCTCGTGGGGCTCTTCGACCGGGCGGCCGACGCTGAGGCGCTCGCCGCACTGCGAGCGCCCCCCGCGATTCCGGGCCTGACGGACGACCTGCCGGACTCGGCCGGCTGGGGCGCTGCGGTTGCTCGCCTGGTCAAGCTTGGCTTGCTGACGGCAGCCGACGGCGGAGACCTCGACGCGCATCCACTGGTTCGAGAGTTCTTCGGGGAGCGACTCCGGGCGCTCTCACCAGGGGCGTGGATCTCCGCTCAGCAGCGCCTCTACCACCACTACCGTCAGATTGCGGCGGCAGAGCCGTGCACCCTCGATGAAACGAAGCCCCTCTTCAACGCCCTTTTTCATGGCTGCGCCGCCGGACGATACTCCGAGGTCTTGGAGAACATCTTCTTCGACCGCATCTGGCCCGTCACAGAGACGCTGCCAGGAGCGCTCGCTGCCCGACTCGCAGCACTGGCACTGTTCTTTTCGAACCCCTGGCGCATCCCTGAGCCGTCCCTGGCCCTTCCCGAACAGGCCTCCGTCATGGCCGAGGCCGGCCGGACTCTTCGATCGCTCGGCAAGCTCTCCGAAGCGGCCGAGCTGATGAAGGCGACCATTCAGCGGGCTGGCGAACAAGTCGATTGGCGCGGCGCTGCAGCCAGCGCTGTCACGCTGAGCGGATTGCTGCTTACGCTCGGCGACTTCAACCTCGCGGAGGACCATGCAAGGCGCGGACTGAAGATGTCAGACCTGTGCGGGGACATCGTCCAGCGGGTGGCTGTGCGCTGTACTCTCGGCGACGTTCTGCACCAGTGCGGCCGCCTTGCCCCGGCAGGTCCACTCTTCGCCGAGGCGGAGAGCCTTTGGGTGGAAGGCCGAGATGTGCGAAGGCGGCTCTCTCGCCTGGAGGGCTATCAACACGGCGACTTCATGCTGACGCTGGGTCATGCGGCCGACGTCATGCGACGTGCGAGCGAAGACCTCGACTGGTCCACACAACATGGATCCGAGCTGGACATCTCGGTGGCTCACCTGCTTTGCGGTCGGGCCCACCTGAAGCTGGCCGAGGCGAGAGTCGAGCCGAGAGGGGCCGAAGCTGCCCACCACCTTGACCTCGCCGTGCTGGGCCTGCGCGCGACTGGACGCAAGGACCTCCAACCGCTGGGCCTCCTCGCCCGCGCAGCACTCCTCCGCGGCGCAGGCCGCCTTCCCGAAGCGCGCCGCGATCTCGCCGAGGCCCGCAAGGTTGCCGAGAGGGGTGGGATGCGGCTGCATCTCTGTGATTGCACACTGGAATCCGCTCGCCTACGGCTCGCCGAAGGCGACCACGCGGGAGCCCGCGCCGACTACCTTGCCGCCCGCGCCGAAGTGGAGGCCATCGGCTACCACCGCAGGGACCCCGAACTGGCCGCCCTCGCCGCCGCGCTCGCCTCGCCGTAGCGCCCGTCAGCGGGCCTCCGGGACCTCGGGATCGTCGAAGATCAGCAGCGCCAGGCCCGAGATGAGGGCGGCGCTGCCGGCCACGCCGAGCACGAGCGAGGCGCTGGCGTAGTCGTCGCGCCGCTCGCGCAGGCGGTCGTGCTGGCTGAACTCGGCGTCGGTGAGGCCCTGGCCCAGCCGCGCCTCGAGGTCCTGGGCGTCCCCCTCGGCGTCGAGGGCGATGAGGCCGGTGGTGAGGCTGCCCACCGCGAAGACGCCGGCCGTGATGAGGGTGCCCCAGGCCAGGTAGCGCTGGGTGGTGGCCTCCAGATCCACGTCCACCTCGAGGAGCTGCTCGGGGCTGAGGTCGAGGCGCAGGCGCTGGGGGCGGTGGCCGCGGGCGCGGGCCACGAGGGTGTGCGCCCCCGGGTCGAGCTCGACGGGCTCGGCGCCGAAGCGGATGGCGGCGCCGTCGAGGCGCAGATCGGCCCCGGTGGAGCGGACGAGCAGGCGGCCGGGCTTGGGTCGGGCGTTGAGCGAGACGGCGACGGCGGTGCCGGCCACGGCGATGGCCTCGCTGCGGGCCGGGAGGTGCTGGTGGGCCGTCACCTCGACGGCGTGGGTGCCCGGCTCGACCTCGAAGGTGGCGGGCACGGGCTGCTCGGGCCCGCCGTCCACGCTGGCCGTGGCGTCGGCCGTCTGGGACAGGACGATGAGGCGCGCCGACGTCGCGCGGGCCTCGGGGCCGTCGCGGTCGAGGCGGTGGCTCTCCAGGAAGGGCTCGATGGTCGACAGGTGCTGGGTGGCGTGCACGGCGCGGTCGCCGTCGGGCTCGAGCTCGAGGTAGCGCCGGTAGGCGGCCACGGCGGCCTCGAGATCGGTGATGGCCCCCTGCTTGAAGTACCGCAGGCGGTAGGCCTGGCCGAGGGCGAAGTCGACCACCGCCCGCTCGTCGAGGGCGCGGGCCGACTCGAAGGCGTCGATGGCGAGGTCGTACTTGCCGACGCGGAAGGCCTGGCTGCCGGCCTCGTACAGCAGGCGCGGCTGATCGACGTTTCCCGGCGCGAGCAGCGCGATCCAGAGCAGCGTCTGGCTGAGCATGCACACTCCCCTGCAACCCCGGGCGGCCGTGGGGCGTCACCGTAGCCACCTGGATCGTCGCGTTACCACATCCGTACGAAAGGCGTCACGCCCCCTGATGAATCCGCTATCTTGCCGCCGTGAACGCTCCGCCTGACGCCCTCGGGGACGACGGCCCGCCGCTCGACGGGGTGGAAGAGACCACCCTGGAGCCGGGCACGTACGCCGGCGCCTACGTCATCGAAGGCTGCATCGGGGTCGGTGTGTTCGGCACGGTCTATCGCGCCCGCCACGCGGTCATCAGCGCGCCCGCCGCCGTGAAGGTCCTCAAGGCGCGCTACGCCCGCGATCCGAAGATGATCAACCGGTTCATCGACGAGGCGCGCGCGGCCAGCCGGGCCAGCCACCCGAGCATCATCGATGTGTTCGAGTTTGGTCGCCTGCCTGACGGCCGGCGCTTCATCGTGATGGAGCTGCTCGAGGGCGAGGGGCTGGACGTGCTGCTGGCCCGGGAGGGGGCGCTGGACCTGCCCCGGACCATCGATTTGCTGGCTCCCATCGCGGCGGCGCTGGCGGCGGCCCACGCCGCGGGCGTGACCCACCGCGACGTGAAGCCGGCCAACATCTTCGTGTGTCGCGCCGGCCCGCCGAAGCTCGTGGACTTCGGCGTGGCCAAGCTGCTCGACGAGCGCGCCTCGGTGGAGGCCACCGCGGACGGGCTGAGCATCGGCACGCCGGCCTATATGTCGCCCGAGCAGTGCCTGGGCGAGCGGGCCACCCCGGCCTGCGATGTGTACGCCCTGGGCGTCGTGGCCTGGCAGATGCTGGCCGGGCGGCTGCCGTTCGACGCCGCCGCCGTCGTCGAGGTGATGAGCGCCCACATCGGCGCGGCGCCGCCCCGGCTCGACCGCGTCCAGCCGACGCTGAGCGCCGCCGTGGGCCGCGCCGTCGGGGCGATGCTCGCCAAGGATCCCGCCGAGCGCCCCGGGCCCGTGGCCGCCATCGAGGCGCTGGCCGCCTGCGCCCAGGGGCGCCCGCCCGCGGGGCGCTGGCTCGTCGCGGCCCTCGCGGCGGCCGTGGCCGCTGGCGGCGTCGCGGCCCTCACGCTGCGGGAGGAGCCGGCAAAACCCGAGCCGATTCGGGTGGTTGCACCGCAGGCCCCGCGCACCGCCGCGCCCCCGCCCCCGACGGCGCCCGCAACGACGGCCCCGCCGACCGCCCCGCCCGTGGCGGCGCCGACGAGCCGCGGCTTCACCCTGACGGACCTGCCCGCCGGCGCCGAGATCCGCCGCGGCGACGAGGCCCTGACGCTGGACGAGGGCGGGGTGCTCTGGCTCCCCACGGCGGGCCTGCCGGCCGAGATCGAGGTCTCCGCCCCTGGGCACCTGCCGCGCACGCTGAGCCTGACGGCCGATCAGGAGACGCTGAGCGGCCGCCTGGAGCCCGAGCCCCCGCCGGCGCGCGCCCGGGGGCCCCGGCGCGCCGATCCCCACGGCATCGATCCCTGGTAGGGCCCGCTCAGCCCCGTAGGCGCAGCCACCGCCGCTTCTTCGGGGGATCGGGCGTCCGGGCCGCCGCCTCCAGCGCCCGCCAGAAGGTGCCGGCGTCCTGGGGCCGGGCCGCCGGGTGCAGCGCCAGCGCGGCCGCGAAGACCGCCTCCACGGCGTCCGTGACGACGACGCCCAGGGCCCGCGGCGTGGGGCGCCGCTGCGGATCGACGGCCTGGCGCAGCAGGTCGGTGCCGGTCTCGCCCGTGTAGGGCCGCTGGCCCGCGAGCAGCTCGCAGCAGACCAGGGCGAGGCCGTGCACGTCGGTGGCCGGGCCGCTGACGCCGAAGCGCCGGTCGGCCTGCTCGGGCGCGGCGTAGGCCGCGGTGAAGGGGCTGCGCAGGGCCGAGGTGGCGTCGAAGCCGCGGGAGTACTCGGCGGCCAGCTTGGCGATGCCGAAGTCGAGGAGCCGGGCGGGGCCATCGGCGCAGACGAAGATGTTGTCGGGCTTGAGGTCGCGGTGGGCGATGCCCTGGGCGTGGGCGACGCCGAGCGCGGTGGCCACGGGCCCAAGGGTGGCGATGACCTCGTCGAGGGGCCAGCGGCGCGGATCCTCGGCGATGGCGGTGGCGAGCGCGCGGCCCTCCAGCCACTCCATCACGGTGTAGGTGATGGCCTCGCCGCGGGGGGTCGACCAGGTGCCGAGGTCGTAGGCCTGGACGATGGCGGGGGTGCGCCGCGAGAGCTGCACCTGCAGGGCGCCCTCGCGCACGAAGCTGTCCTGCAGGACGGCCCGCTCGGCGGCGGGCAGGCTCTGCTTGAGCAGCTTGATGGCCACCGGCAGATCCCAGGCCAGGTGGCGGCCCCGGTACACATGGCTGAAGCCGCCCGACGTGACGTAGGACTCGACCCGGTAGCGCCCGTCCAGCTCCACGCCCTCCAGCCGCAGGGGATCCGCCGCCGGCGGCCGGGGCTCGATGACATCCCCCGTCTCGACGTGGGCCAGCAGGCTCACGACCTCCTGGCGCAGGGCCTCGTCGTCGCCGCAGGCCTGGTCGAGGAACGGCGCCAGCTCGGCCGGCACGAGGCCGCAGGCCTCCATGAAGATGGCCCGGACCTGCTCGTAGCGCTCCGGGCTCATGGCGCGAGGGCGCGGCGCAGCCAGGCCTTGGCGAGCGTCCACTCCGCTTCGATGGTCCGCCGGGAGAGGCCCAGGCTCTCGGCCACCTCCTCCACCGACATACCGCCGAAGAACCGCATGACGATGATGCGCGCCTGGCGCGGGTTGAGGACGGCCAGCTCCTCCAGCACGTCCTCCAGCGCCAGGACGTCGGCGTCGTGGGTGACGGAGAGGCCCAGCCCCACCTCCAGCGACACCCGGCTCTGGTCCCCGCCCCGCTTCTGGCGGGCGCGGCGGCGGGCGTGGTCGACGAGCACGCGCCGCATGACGTTGGAGCAGACGGCGAGGAAGTGCGTGCGGCTCTGCCACTCCGGCATCTCGCTGCCCACCAGCCGCATGTACGCCTCGTGCACCAGGGCCGTGGGCTGGAGCGTGTGGGCCGGGCTCTCCCGCCGCATGATCGCCATGGCGCGGTCGTGGAGCTGCTCGTAGAGGAACGGCAGGATCTCGGCCTCCGCCTGTGCGTCGCCGTCGCGCGCGGCCAGCAGCAGGGAGGTCAGGGCCTCGGGGTCGTACATGTCGCCCATGATGCCGAAATCTCCGGGCGCGCGCGAGTCGGCGCGCAGGCGACGAAAACGACCTCGCAACCACCTGAAATCAAGACGTTTTCAAGAAACGGCACGCTGACGTGCGCCTTCGGCTGCGGGTTCCCGGGCGGCAGGGCGCATCCCCTGCGAAGGCCCAGGGTGGGCCATGCGCAAGGAGCGACCATGCGGAGCGACCCCCTCAACTCGACCTGGCACCGGCTGGCCTGCGTGCTCGTGGCTGGTCTCCTGTTTGTCGGCTGTGACGACGGCGGTGGCGGCGGGGGTGCGGGCGGCGCGGGCGGCGCTGGGGCGTGGGCGGGGCGCCCGATGGCGGCGGCGCCGACGCGGCGGGTGGCCAGGGCGGCATGGGCGGCATGGGCTGCGTGCCCGGGACGGCCACCTGCCCCTGCGCGTCAGACGGCACCTGCGCCGCCGGGCTGGCCTGCGAGCTGGGCTTCTGCGTGCCCGACGACACCCCGCCCACCTGCGAGCCGGGCACCGAGAGCTGCCCCTGCGCGGGCGGCATGTGCGGCCCCGGCCTGAGCTGCACGGCCGACGTCTGCGTGCCCACGGGCTGCACCCCGGGGACGGCGCGCTGCGCCTGCGACGAAGGCCGCTGCGACGACGGCCTCGCCTGCCAGGAGGGCGTCTGCGGCCTGGCCGATCCGCCCCCCCAGGACAGCCTGCGGGTGGGCGGCGGCGATCTGCGCGGCTGCGACGTGCTCTTCCGCGAGGGCGCGGTGGCCGTCGCCCGGGTGCAGTTCGCCGATGGCCTCGTCGGGGAGTGGCTGCGCCGCGATGGCCGGGTGGCCCTGGCCTTCGTGGGCTCCGGGGGCGCCGCCATCACCAACGTGGGGGCCGTCGTGCTGGCCAACGAGCGCGTGGCCACCGCCGCCGATCTGGCGCCGCTGGAGACGCGCTGCTTCGACGCCAGCGGGCGCCCGGTGGCCGGCGCGACGCTCACGTTCGAGTGAGGCCCGACGAAAACCTCATGAATTCAGGACTCTAGCCGAGATTTTTCTTCGACCTGGCAGACGCCCCCCACCCAGGAGGAGCCCACCATGCGCTGGCTCGCCCTCTCTCTCTCCGGTCTGATCAGCGTGGCCGGCCTCTTCACGGGCTGCGACGACGGCGGCACGACGGCCCCACCGACGCCGACGGTGGACGCCGCCGTGGGCGTCGACCCACCGGACGCCGCCCGCCCCGACGACGCCCGGGTGAGCCCGGACGCCTGCGTCGTCGGGAGCGCCGACTGCGCCTGCGACGCCGACGGGGCCTGCAGCGCGGGGCTCTTCTGCGCCGGGGGGGTGTGCCGGGCGCCGGCCTGCGACCTCGGCGACGAGGGCTGCCTGTGCTTCGCCGATGACACCTGCCGCACGGGCCCCGATGGCCGCCCGATGGCGTGCGTCGACGGGCGCTGCCGCGTGGCGGCGTGCCCGGTGGGCACCGAGGGCTGCGGCTGCGCGGCCCTGGACACCTGCGAGGCCGGCCTCATCTGCCAGGGAGGCCAGTGCCTGGCCCTGGGGTGCACGGCCGGGGAGCTCGGCTGCATCTGCGACGCCGGCGCCTGCGTCGGCGGGGCCGTCTGCGAGCGCGATCGCTGCGTCGATCCGGGCTGCGCCCTCGGGACGGAGGGCTGCGCCTGCGTGGGCGGGGCCTGCAACCCGGGCCTCGCCTGCGACGCGGGCCAGTGCGTCTCGGCCTGCCCCGCCGGCTCGCCGGGCTGCGCCTGCGACGACGGGGCCTGCGGCGCCGGGGCGGCCTGCCGCGGCGACACCTGCGTGGCCCTCGACTGCCTGCCGGGCCAGGCCGACTGCGTCTGCGACGCCGACGGGGCCTGCGCCGCCGGGCGGCGGTGCGTGGACGGCCTGTGCCAGCGCGTCGGCTGCGCGCCGGGCGAGGTGGCCTGCGCCTGCGACCGCGGGGCCTGCGACGCCGGCCTGGCCTGCAGCGCGCTGGGCCTGTGCCGCGGCTGCCCCGCGGGCGAGGCGGGCTGCGGCTGCGACGCCGGGGCCTGCCAGGGCGACCTGGAGTGCGACGCCGCCGACACCTGCGTGCCCCCGGCCTGCGAGGCCGGCACCGAGGGCTGCGCCTGCGGCGCCGGCGGGAGCTGCGGCCTGAACACCCGCGGTGAGGCCATGGCGTGCGAGGCCGGCCACTGCGTCGCCCCCTCCTGCACCCCCGGCGACACCGGCTGCCCGTGCCTGGACGGCCGGGTCTGCGGCGACGCCAGCGACACCTGCGCCGACGGCTTCTGCCAGCCCGCCCGCTGCGCCCCGGGCACCGCCGCCTGCGCCTGCAGCAACGGGCGGTGCGTCGGCGATCTGATGTGCCGCGACGGCGCCATCTGCGTGGAGGGCGAGGGCTTCGTGGGCGGGACGTGCCTGGCCGACGGCTCCTGCCTGGAGGGCGGCCGCTGCCAGGGCGGCCTCTGCGCCGCGTGCAACCTGGGCACCGACGGCTGCGCCTGCCGCAACGGCGGCTGCTTCGACGGCCTCGCCTGCCAGGCCGGCCTCTGCGGCGCCGCGCCCATCGTCCAGCTCCCCCCGGTCAACCCGCGCTGCTACACCCCCTGCCAGACCAGCTTCGAGGACGCCGGCGGCATCTGGCGCCGGTGTGACTCCGAGGGCCTGATGGAGGGCTGCCTCGACGACAAGCAGTGCGACGAGGGCGCCTGCCTGGCCGCCGGCGAGGCGCGCCGCGCCTGCGCCACCGACTACGAGTGCCCCGACTTCACCCGCTGCATCGCGGGGGCCTGCTACTCGGAGTGCGACAACGACGGCGCCTGCGCGGCCGGCACGGAGTGCATCCGCAAGGTCTGCCGCACCCCCTGCCGCAACGACGACGCCGACGCGGGCTGCCCGCCCGGCGAGTACTGCGCCAGCAACGACGGCACCGTCGGCCACTGCCAGTCCCTCGTGCCGCCGGCCGAGGGCGGCGAGGAGAGCGTGCCCGCGGCCCTCGTCATCAGCGAGACGGCCCTGCGCTTCAACGCCTCGAAGACGGAGGGGCGCTTCCTGGTGCGCAACACCGCGCCCACCCGCGAGACGCTGGTCATCCGCAAGCTCTCCCACGAGGTCTTCAGCGACGACGGCCGGCGGACGACGCTCACCGACGAGGACGACGACGAGGCCTGCGACCCCGTGCGCACCTGCCCGCTGCCCTGGATGGAGCTGAGCGTGCTGGGCCAGGAGCCGGCCCGCGTCCAGCGCCTGGAGGTCACGCTGGCCCCCGGGGCCGAGGCCACGGTCGTCGTCTCCGGCGCCGACGGCATCGACGCCACGCGCTGGCAGGGCGTGCTGGAGCTGGTGCACCCCACCTTGAACCGCGGCCGCCTGTCCCTCGAGTACGCCGAGTCGCCGGCCGGCCAGTGGACGGGCACCGTCTACTACTTCGCCTCGTTCGGCACCCACTCCGTCGACATGTGGGCCGCCCTGCCCAACCCGGCCCCGGGCGCCCCCGCGGCGCAGTGGCAGGGCACCAAGGACGACGCCTCCATCCAGCAGCAGATCGGCAACGCCTTCCTGCAGCGCTGGGGCGCCTTCCGCCGCGGCCGCATCAACCTGACCGAGCTGCAGGCCGTGCTCACGGCCACCCGCACCGAGTCGTGGCGGTGGCCCGCCGTCCAGCGCGACTGCCCCACGGCGGCCTGCTACCTGTACGACAGCAACCGGCTGGGCCTGCGGGAGTACTCGTCGGATCTGGACTCGGTGCCGGTGCCCTCGGGCCTCGTCGATCTGCCCATCGGCCTGAACATCTACCAGCCCGATCCCGACGGCGACGCGGCGGCCATGGTGGGCCGCATCGACAGCGCCACCGCCATGCACTACGCCGGCAACCCCGAGATTTCATTGCGGTTTGACGGCGATCCTACCGCATGCTCCCGGACCATCGGGGGGGCCTGCCTGGTCTACCTGGAGGATCTCTCCGCCGACGTGGCCGTGGGCGGCCGCTACGCCACCACCGCGGCCGACGCCAGCTGCCAGGACTACCGCGACGGCAGCTACACCCAGGTGCGCACCCCGTGGCTGCTGACGGACTTCATGCGCAACACCACCGTCGACCCGGCCAGCGGCAACCGCTACCGCTACCAGTGCCGCGACACCTCCCTGCCCTTCCGGCAGGGCATCGATCCGGAGGCCGAGGCCCTGGCCAACCTGTCCCTGGTGGGGGCCAACCCCATCCCCGACGGCCGGGCTCGCCGCCGCCACATCGAGCTGGTGGACGGCGCCCTCATCAACCAGACGCTGCTGCTGGTGATCTTCAAGGAGCGGTTCGAGTCGTTCCTCGACCCGGTCGGCGACACCGATGGCTTCGAGGCCTATGGCTTCATGCTGCTCACCCGCGAGAACCACGGCGACGACGAGACGGACGCCGACGGCAACGACGTGCCCGACATCTACCAGGGCTCGGTGGTGCAGGACGCCCGCGTCGAGCCGACCGATCTGCTGGCGGTGAGCTGTGACGCCGAGCTCGTCGACGACCTGCTCGGGGGCGGCGGCAACCTCACGGCGGCCCGCGCCGGCCGGCTGGTCAACGCCGTCATCGAGGGCATGGGCACCCCGGCCCAGGCCATCTACCTGGCGGCGGGGGATCGGGAGCAGGCCCACTACCTCTGCTACGACGAGGGGACCATCGACGGGGAGTGCCCGGCCGAGAGCCGCGTGCTGTACTTCACCGTGGACGGCACCGTCTGGACGCAGGCGCGCATCGACGCCCTGGCCTGCCAGGAGCGCGGCACCTGCCTCGAGACCGTCCTCGACTGGCGCGACCGGGGCGGCATCCTGCTGCAGTACGAGGCCCCCTGGCGCTGCGCCAACCCCGACGAGGCCCTGTGCTCGGCCAACCGCTTCGACCTGCGCGAGGGCAAGCGCTTCTTCGCCGCCCGCGAGGACACCGTCGTGAGCCTGCCCATCCGGGCCCAGATCGACGAGGCCTTCCGGTACAAGACGCGCTTCCGCAACCGCGAGGGGCGCAACCTCGGCTTCGCCCCGTCGGAGTGCCTGCCCGACAGCAACCAGATCCCCTACTGCTACGATCCGGCCGCCATCGAGGACATCCGCGCCCGCATCGACTGCCTGCTGCACATCCAGGACGCCTGGCATGACCGCCTCTCGGCGGCCGACCAGGCCACCCTCGACACCTTCATGCGCGAGACGTTCGCCTACCGCACCGAGCCCAACGAGGTGGGCCAGCCGGTCATCTACGACGGCTTCGAGCGGTCCTACGCCGAGCTGCTGGTCATGCTGGGCGACGAGGCCTACACCCGCTCGTTCGCGTCGCGCTTCGACCTGGCGGGCCAGAACGCCGCGGCCTTCGAGGGCTCGCTCTTCGAGGAGGGCGGCCTCGACCTCTCCGGGCAGGTCGGCTACGAGATGTACACGCTGCACCAGGCGGTGCAGTACTACGACGAGGTCCTCGACCGCTTCTACGCCCTGAGCCCCCAGGTCTGGCGGTCCCTGCAGGCCGGCGGCGGCAACGACAACTTCATCACCCCCGAGACGGTCACCCGGTACCTCGACCGGCTGGTGCGCGCCTCCAGCCAGAAGAGCCGCACCTGGGCCCAGATCGCCGACCGGTACCGGGCCTTCAACCGCCCCGACCTGGCCCGGCCCGTCATCGAGCGCGCCTACACCGGCGCGTACCTCGAGAGCATCGTCATGAGCCGCATGATGCTGCGGATCATCGACGAGCTGGCTCCGGAGTCGCGGCCGCAGATCGAGGCCATCCTGCTGGAGACCCAGCGCCGCTACCGCATCGCGCTCAACGACATGCGCGAGGCCTACGGCAACATCAGCGATCAGCAGACCTTCTACGGCATCCCCCCGGACTACGTGCCCATCCCGGCGCTGGACTCCGAGGACTTCCACCAGAGCAACGCCTTCGAGGTGCTGCTGCGGCGCACCCGCGCCAAGCTGGAGGTGGCGGCGGCCCGCGAGCAGCAGGCCATCGAGTCCAACCGCAGCTTCGACACCGACGCGGCCCAGTTCCAGGCGGAGCTGGTGCGCATCCGCAACACCTACGAGGACCAGCTCGCGGCCATCTGCGGCACCTTCACGGGCGATGACGGCGTGGTCTACCCGGCCACCGCCCGCTACGCCGACCGGTCCGACTTCACCGCCGCCCTCGGCGACCCCTGCGGCCTCACCGGCAACGGCGATCTGTTCCAGGAGTATGGGCAGTTCGAGGTCATGAAGATCGACATGCAGAAGGTGGTGGTCCAGATCGAGAACACCCTGGCGTCGGCCGAGATCGAGCGCCAGCGCGCCTCCGAGCAGTGCGGCCTCGTCTTCCGCATGGCCGAGTACACCTACGAGGCCGAGGGCGACATCCGCGACCTGGAGACCGCCATCTCCGCGGCGCGCTTCGTGATCAGCCGCGCCGACCGCACCATGCAGGCCGTGTCGACCTACGCCCAGCTCACCAAGTGCGATCCGGTGGGCGACTGCACCACCGCCGGCATCGCCTCGGGCCTCTTCGCCGTCGCCCAGGTGGGCATCGAGATCGCCGCGGCGGGCTCGGAGGTGGCCATCGGCCTGGCGGAGCGCGAGATCTCCCAGATCCGCCGCGAGACCGCCCGCTGGAACACCGAGCGGGAGTGCGACCAGATCCTCATCGACTCCAACGCGCGCATGTCCGACACGCTCCTGCGCCTCAAGGAGCTGGAGCTGGAGTACCTGCGGGCCGAGTACCAGGTGCGGCTGCAGGTCAGCGAGGTGCAGAAGCTGCGCGAGCGGTCCACGCGCCTGGCCCAGCAGCAGGAGGAGGCCCAGCAGCTCCAGATCAACGCCGAGGCGGCCCGCAACGACCCGAACGTCCGCATCTACCGCAACGACGCCATCATCAACGCCGACTTCTCGTTCGAGGACGCCATGGCCGAGGCGTACCGCCTGACGCGGGTCTTCGAGTACTACACGAGCCAGACCTTCGCGGGGCAGGACCGGCTGTACTTCGTGCGGCTCATCCAGCGCGGCGACGAGAACCTGGAGAACTACGTCACCGATCTGGAGAACGCCTTCTTCGACTTCGAGGAGGAGTTCGGCATCCCCGACACCCGGGTGCTCCAGGTCTCGCTGATGAATGACATCCTGGCCATCCCGCGGCTGGACGACGACGGCAACCCGCTGTCGGACGCGGAGCGCACCACCCGCCTGCGGGCGGCCATGCGCGATCCCACCTACCTGGACGCCAACGGCTACCTGGCCCTGCCGTTCTCGACGCGGCTGGACGCCCTGTCCCCGCTGACGCGCAACCACAAGCTGCTGCGGGTGGAGGCCGAGATCATCGCTTCCGACTTCGGCAACGACCACCTGGCCCGCCTGTACCTGAAGCAGGATGGCACCGGCGTGCTGCAGGGCCTGGACGGCGAGAACCGGTACTACCGGCTGCCCACCCGCACCGCCGTCCTCAACCCGTTCTTCAGCGGCGTGCGGTTCTTCGACGCCGAGACGTACCGCAACGCGCGGCTCCGGGACCGGCCCCTCGTCAACACATCCTGGACGCTCTACATCAACCAGCGCGACGAGCTGGTGAACCAGGACATCGATCTGCAGTCCCTCTCGGACATCCGTCTGTACATCTACTACACGGATTTCACTGCAGATTTCTGAGTTCTCCCTGGCCCGGGCGGGCCCCCTTCCCTCCGCCCGTCCGGGCCCCCTTCTCCCCCCTTGCGCTTTTCCCTGCGGGTTGCCGGACCACCTGACGCATCCCCCCTCGAGCCCTCCCGGGCAACGCTTCCCACGGAGACACGACATGGACATGAAGCGGCTGATGCTGGCCTGGCTCGTCCTCGCGGTCGGGTGTGACGACGGTGGCGGGGGCGGCGGCGCTCCCCCCGCCGACGCCGCCCCGACCATGGACGCCCGCCTCACCCCCGACGCGGCCTCCGACGCGGCCGTCGCGGATCGCGGCGCCCCCGACATGCGGCGCGACCCCGATCCCGACGCCGCCCCGCCGGACGCGGCGCCGCCCCCCGTGGACGCCGCCCTGCCCCCGCCGGACGCGGGCTGCACTCAGGGCACCGAGGGCTGCGCCTGCGGCCTCAACGACTTCTGCAACCTGGGCCTCGTGTGCACCGCCGGCCGCTGCGAGGCGCCCTGCCCGGCGGGCACCGCGGGCTGCCCCTGCGACGCGGGCGCCTGTGACGACGGCCTGTTCTGCGACGCCGCCGGCCCGGGCTGCCGCGCCCCCGTCGACTGCGACGAGGTGGCCTGCGTGGAGCACCAGCTCTGCGAGGTGAGCCCCGAGGACGGCCCCGCCTGCCAGGAGGCCTGCGAGGAGGGCTTCGTCTGGCAGGCCGATCCGGCCGAGTGCGTGCCCGTCGTGCCCGTGGGCTGCGGCGATCTGGCGTGCGGCGACCAGGGCCGCGTCTGCGTCGACGACGGCGCCGGCGCCCGCTGCGGCGACTGCGCGGCGGGCCTCATCGAGGTGGCCGGCGCCTGCCGCGCCCCCGTCGCCTGCGCCGAGCTGGCCTGCGACGCCCAGCAGCGCGCCTGCGACGCGCCCGCCGGCCAGGACGCCGCCTGCGGCGCCTGCCTGCCGGGCTTCATGGAGGTGGGCGGGGCCTGCGTGGCGCCTGGCTGCGAGGTGCTCGACTGCGGCGCCCAGCACCGCGCCTGCGTGGCCGGCGAGGCCCTCTGCGGCGCCTGCCTGGCGGGCTTCATGGAGATGGGCGGCGCCTGCGTGCCCGAGCCCGAGGGCTGCGTCGTCCTCGACTGCGGCGCCCAGCACCGCCAGTGCGTCGACGGCCCCGAGCCCGCGTGCGGCGGCTGCCTGGCCGGGTTCGTGGAGGAGGCCGGCGCCTGCGTGGTGGCCCCCCAGGCCAACTGCGGCGCCGGCGCGCCGGGCTCCATCCTGGCCGACTGCCAGGATCAGGGCCGCGTGTGCGTGGCAGACGCCGTGGGCGCGCGCTGCGCCGGCTGCCAGGAGGGCCTCGTCCTCTCCCCCGAGGACACCTGCGTGCCCCCGGTGACCTGCGACGACCTCGACTGCGAGGCCCGCGGCCGGACCTGCGCCGGCGCGCCCTTCGCGGCCTGCGGTGACTGCGTGGCCGGCACCCGCCCCGAGAACCCCGACGACCCGGCGAGCGCATGCGTCCCGCCCCTGACCTGCGCTGACATCGCCTGTGAAGACGGGGAGTTCTGCGTGGAGGGCGTGGGCGTGGACGCGCTGTGCAGCCCCTCGCCGTGCGAGGACGGCGAGGCCTTCCGGGCCGACCGCAACGTCTGCGTGCAGTGCGGCCTGCTCTGCGGCGAGGAGGGCGAGACCGGGCGCGTGTGGCCCTTCACCCAGGCGTTCAGCGACGACTGCGTCTGCGAGACGGAGAGCGGCTACTACGCCGACGTGGCGGGCGCCATCCGGGCCCTGCCCTGCGACGCGGACGGCGATGGCTGGGTGCGCCTGAGCGCCCGGGCCAGCATCGAGTCCGCCGACGAGACCATCCGCGACAACGCGCGCTGCCAGCTCCGCCAGATCACGGCGGTGGCCCTGGAGAACGAGATCGGCCAGCGCTATGTGCTGCGCAGCTGCGAGGAGGGCTTCGTGAAGCCGGACGCGCCGCTCTGCGGGGCGCTGCCCATCGGCCTCTACGAGAGCGTGCGCAACGACGACGCCGTCGAGCTGGCCCGGGATCGGGACGTGCCGGCCTACGTCGCCGGCGGCGTGGGCCGCACCCTGCGCCCGGCCGAGCTCAACAGCCTCACCAAGGCCTGCGTGAGCGCCCGCGGCGACCACAACAGCAACGGCCTGGCCGACGTGGGCGAGCACCAGGACGTCGATCCGCCCGCCGATCTGGATCCGGCCCTGCGGCCGTTCCTGGGCCTGAGCTACTTCATCGAGCTGCACCGCGGCTTCTACGAGGCCGGCGCCGACGGCAGCCCCTTCGGCACCTACGTCATCTCCGAGCGCTCCCGCTGCTCGGCGTCGTTCCCGCTGGGCTACGCGGCCGACGAGGGCGGCTGGTGGCGCAGCTGCATGCGCAACCGCGACGCCGGCTTCGACGACGATCCGAGCGTCTTCACCCCGGTGGGCTACGACTTCGCCCAGTACGCCTGCGACGCCGCCTCGGGCTCCTGCCCGACGCCCCCGCCCGTCACCGGGGACGGCCCGGCGGACGAGGTGACGCCCCACGACCAGTGCGCCCTGCCGACCCCGGACGACGGCATCTGGCGCGGCATGAGCCACCACAGCCAGTTCCGCTGCGTCATCCTGACCAACGAGGCCGATCTGACGTCGCCGCGCAGCCTGGCCCCCCAGGAGATCACCGCCGCGGCCATCTACAACGGCGTGCAGGGCACCCGCACCTGGCAGTTCAACACCTGCGGCGTGGCCTGCCCGGCCGGCGACGCGGGCTGCGCGGCCGACTGCGACGACGACGGCTGCGCCGCCAGCAGCGTGACGCCCGGCGGCCTCATCAACCCGTCGAGCCCCGTGCTGACCTGCGCGCCCACCCTGCAGAACGACGCCGACGGGGCCTTCGCGGCCGGCGCCGTGGGCTTCGTGGCGTCGCGCTACATCGACGCCGAGGGCGCCTATGTGCGCGGCTGCATCAACGAGTGGGCGCCCGGCTCGGCCGAGGGCCCCTGGAAGGGCATGTGCCCCGGCTACGACGTGAACCCCGACGGGGTGGTGGGCGACGCCAACCCGGGCAACTTCGGCCGCCTCCTGTGCGGGTGCGGCTTCGCCTACGGCGGGGCGGAGTGCGACCTGGGCTGCCCCAGCCTGGGCGTGGACACCGACGGCGACCGCGTGCTCGACGCCGACGTCGGCGGCCTGCACTACGGCGGCGACGTGCAGAACCCCTTGTGCGACGCCGGGTACTGCCCCAACGACCCCGCCTCCGAGGACGGCGGCCGCAAGGGCTTCTGGATGTGCGGCGCCTTCTCGGTGACGAGCCCGGAGGGCACCGACGAGGACGACCCGCACGCCCTGGTGGGCGATGGCTTCCGGCTCCGCGGCGGGGTGATGCCCCACGGCTTCACGGGCCGAAGCTGCGAGGGCGATGACTGCGCGGCGGGCTGGCAGGTCCGCCCGGCGAACCTGAGCGATCTGGATCCCTGAGACCAGTCCGGCCGGCGCGCGAGCGCCGGGATTCGGTGAATTCACCCGGGCTGTGGCCCTGGAAGGAGACTCGACATGAAGCGCCTTTGCCTGTTCACGTTGCTCTGGGCCACGAGCCCCGCGCTGGCCAACAACGACGGCGACAACGCCACCGAGAACATCGCCCGCGTCGTGCCCTACGACGGCGTGCTCGACCTGGACGGGGCGAGCTTCAACGGGCCGGTGGACATGATCTTCACCCTGTACGACGCCGCCGACGGCGGGGCGGTCGTGTGGAGCGAGACCTGGAGCACCGAGGAGGCCCGCGCCGTCCAGGTGACCGCCGGACGTTTCTCTGTGAACCTGGGTACTTACGAGGACATCGAGGTCGTCATCGCCGACGCCGGCCAGGTCTACCTGGGCCTCGAGGTCAAGCGCCCCGAGGCCGCCGACTACACCACGCTGGCGGGTCGGCAGCGCCTCAACCCGGTGCCCTACGCCCTGTGGGGGGCGCGGGCGTCGAACCTGGCCGTGGCCGGCGAGCTCACCGTGGGCGGCGACGCGGTCCTCGGCCAGAACCTGTCGGTCGCCGGCGCCGTCAGCATCAACGGCGCGACCACCATCGACAACAACGTCAACGGCGCCCGCTTCCTGGTGAAGGACAACGACACCGGCAACTACATCCGCCTGGCCTCGCACTTCGATGGCTACCTGCAGATGGGGGCCAACGGCTCCTTCGGCGGCGGCCTGCGGCTGCAGATGCCCTTCCGCGCCGTGCAGGCCGTCACGCTGGAGAGCACGCTCTCCGTCTCCGGCGCGACGACCATGGCCGGGAACCTCAACCTCACCAGCAACCGGCTGCTCATGAACGATGGCAACGGCAACATCAACGCCCTCGCCTGGACCAACAACCAGCTCCGGCTGGGCACGGCCAACCGCTTCGGCAACGGCGTCTACATCCCCACGGCCCTGGAGGTCGACGGCGCCGTCTCCCTGGACAGCAGCGTGGCCATCGGCGACGACGCGGCCATCCGCGGCGACGTGGCCATCGGCGGCGGCCTCGCCGTGGACGGCGCCATCGAGACGGACACCGCGATGACCTTCACCGTCGGCAACCGCAGCCGGACGTTCCGGGGCATCACGTACAGCACCGAGGTCTCCCAGAGCGGCAGCGGGAACCGTCTCCTCGACGTCGACACCACCAACACCGTCTGCTTCCTGACCCACGTCGGCGGCGTCGAGAACGGCCAGAGCTGCACGATCTCCGACGTCGCCGGCGTTGGCTGGGTCCTCATCTCCGACGACGGCGTCTGCCGCTCCCGGTGCATCTCCTGGGACTGATCCGTCGGCGCAGCGCCCCGCGCGCACCACGCCTGCCGGGCACGCCCCGGGCTGCGCCCGCGACCTGGTCGGCCCTGACGGGGTGCTGGTGGGCGATGACGCCGTGTGCTACGCCCGCTGCATCGGGAGGGTGACCGCCTGCGGCGCCGGACGCCGCGCGTGGAGGTGTGATGATCCGGGTGCTTCCGTTCCTGCTCCTCGTCTTCGGCTGCTCCGAGCTGGCCACCGTCGAGCGCCTGCGGTGCGGCAACGGCCTGCAGGAGCTGCAGGCCGGGGAGGACTGCGACGGCCTGCCGGCCGGCAGCCCGCTGCGCTGTGGGGAGCCCGGGACGCCCGCCGCCTGCCAGTACGTCTGCGATGACGCCCCCTGTCCGGCGGGCTGGTCCTGCGGAGGCGACGCCATCTGCCGGGCCGGCACCGGTCGGCTCGGCCCCCCCGCCATCCTCACCGTCCCCGGCCACGAGGTGTCGGTCGGCGACTTCGACGGCGACGGCCGCCAGGACGTGGTGGCCCAGGACTACGCCGCGGTGTACGTGGCCTTCGGCGAGGGCGACGGGTCGCTGGGGGAGGTCGTGAGCGCCGACTTCACCACCAACCTGACGCCCGTCGCGGTGGGCGACATCGACCAGGACGGCCGCGACGACCTCATCGTCCACACCTCCGACGGGGCCGTCATCTACCCCGGCCGCGCCGACCGCCAGCTCGTCGCCCTGGCCACCCCCATCGATCACCCCAAGGGCACCCCGGAGCTGGCCGTCGCCGTCCGGGCCAGGGCCCCCTTCGCCGCCTCGCAGCAGCTCCTCGTGGGCTGGCGCGACGCCTCCGGCCTGCGGCTCGAGCTGGACGGCGAGCCCGTCGATCTGGGCACCCTCGACCTCTTCGAGCGCGACCAGGTCATCGGCCACGTCGCCGTGGCGAACGTCGACGGGGAGCGCAACGGGGACGAGCTGGCGCTGGCCACCGAGGGCGGCGACCGCGTCGAGATCGTGCGCATCACCTGCTCGCCCTGCCGGGTCCAGCGCATCGCCACCGTCCTCGCGCCGCGTGACTCCAAGATCATCGGCGGGACGTTCTTCAGCGATCTCGATGGCGACGGCGACCGGGATCTCATCGTCTCCACCGAGCAGGAGCGCGGCCGCCAGGTGGCCATCGCCTGGCGGGAGGGCGGCGGCTTCGGGCTCATGACGCTCCAGCTCAACCTGCGCATGGTCCTGGCCCACCCGGCGATGGCCCCGCCCGGCGACGTCCCGATCCTCAAAGCGGTGGCCGACGTCATCGGCGACGACCGGCCCGAGCTGATCACCGACCAGGCCGTCTTCCGGCTCGAGGGCGAGGGCGCCGTCCAGGCTGGGCGCATCGTCGTCGGGCAGCCCGCCGATCTCGTCCTGCCGGCCGACTTCGACGGGGACGGCCGGTCCGAGCTGGTGGTCGCCGCCCCTGGGGAGCTGCGGCTCTACGCGTTCGGCGAGATCGACGGCTTCGGCGCCACCACCCTGCCCGTCGGCGCCGTCGACGACGTGGTGGTGGGCGACTTCGATGCCGATGGCCGCGATGACTTCGTGTTCACCACCGGGGTCGATGGCTCGATCATGGGATCGTTCTCCAGCCGGGATCCGATGACGTTGCAGCTCGTCGCGGACCTCGATCCGCCCGCCACGGCCCTCGCCGTGCTCCGCGGCAGCGCGGGCGACTCCATCGAGCCGGCCACGTTCTTCAGCCTCGCGGATGGCGCCCGGTACCGCTTCCAGGGCCGCTACCTGGGGCTCCCGGCGACGCCCATCGAGCTGCCGGGCCGGGGCCGGTCGGCCGCCATCGGGCGCTTCTTCGACGGCGAGCAGGGCGCCCTCATCGGGAGCCGGGGCCTGGCGGGCCGCGACACCTTTCTCTTTGGTCTGGCGGGCGCCGAGCTGGGCGTGAACCCGCCGCACGAGTTGCCAGATCCGTGCTCGACGCCGTCGGCGTTCTTCACCCTGAGCCGCACCGTCGACTTCGACGGCGATGGCCACGACACCCTGCTGCAGCTCAACACCGGCGCCTCGGACCTGAACCGCCCCGGTGGCACGGCCCCGGGCCAGGAGCTGATGGCGATGGAGCAGAGCTGGCCCATCTACCTCGCCGACCTGGTGGACGGCGACGTGCGGTGTCGCTGGAGCGGCGAGGTGACCTCCGAGAAGGTCCCCGTGCAGCTCGAGGTGGCCGATCTGGACGGCGACGGCCACGACGACATCGCGGCCCTGCTGCTCTTCCGGTCGTCGGGGGACCAGCGCACCCGGCGGCCGGGGGACGCCATCCTCGCGGTCTGGCGGGGCACCGCGGGCGACCCCGAGCCGTCGGTGCAGTACGCCCTGCCCTACGGCACCGTGGGCGCCGCCGCCATGCGCCTCGCGGGCGGCCGGGAGGCCCTCGCCCTCTCCACCCCCGACCAGACGCTCATGGCCTGGATCGCCGACGGCCAGCTCATCACCGACGTCCTCGGCGACGGCACCCCCGGCGTCCAGGGCAGCACGGCGGGCGACCTGGACGGCGACGGGCTGGACGACCTGGTGGTCAAGACGTCGACGTCCATCGTCGTGCGACGCCAGGAGGCCTGCTCGGCCCGCGACGCCTGGGAGGGCCGCTGCCACCGCCCCTGAGTCGCCGGATTCCTGTTTCCAATCAGGGGGTTGTCAGCCGTAGCCCAGCAGCCGGCCGGCCTGGTACACGCCCACCGCGCAGACCCAGGCCAGCGTCGTCATGTACGTGAACATGAAGACCGGCCACTTGTAGCCCCCCGTCTCGCGCTTCACCGCCGCCAGGGTGCTCATGCACTGGCAGGCGAGCGCCAGGAAGATCATCAGGGCCAGGGCCGAGAGGGGCGTGTAGCGGGGCTTGCCGTCCGGCCGCTTCTCGCTCTGCAGGCGCGCGCGCAGGGGGGCGCTCTCGGCGTCCACGTCGCGGCCCATGCCGAAGATGAGGCCCATCGTGCTCACGAAGACCTCGCGGGCGGCGAAGGCGCCGAGCAGGCCGACGCCCACCTGCCAGTCCTGGCCGAAGGGCTCGAGGGCGGGCTCCATGACGTGGCCGATGCGGCCCGCGATGCTGCCGCGCTTCTGGGCGCCTTCGATCTCGAGGGCGAAGGCCGCCTTCTGCTCGGCGGTGGGGGCCTGGACGGCGGCGTGGGCGCGCTCCAGGGCCTCCACCTCGGCGTTGCTGCGCGGGAAGTACAGCAGCGCCCACAGGATGGCGGTGCACACGAAGATGAAGGCGCCGGCGTCGCGGATGAACAGCCAGGACCGGCGCGCCACACGGCGGCCGACCGATCGGGCCGAGGGCCGGCGGTAGGGGGGCAGCTCCATCAAGAGGGGCACCCGCTCGCCCTTGAGCACCGTCCGCCCGATCACCGCCGCCGCGAGGAGGGCCGTGATGGTGCCGAAGAGGTACAGGCCCACCATCACCAGGCTCTTGGCGCTCACGCCGAAGATGACCGTCGCCGGCACCAGCGCGGCGATGAGGAGCGTGTAGACGGGCAGCCGCGCCGAGCACGTCGTGAGCGGCAGGACCATCATCGTCAGGTAGCGGTCGCGGCGGCGCTCCATCGTGCGGGTGGCCATGACGGCGGGCACGGCGCAGGCGTAGGCGCTCATCATCGGCACGAACGCGCGGCCGTGCAGGCCCACGCGGTTCATGATGCGGTCCATCAGGAAGGCGATCCGGCTCATGTAGCCGGTGTCCTCCATGAGGCTGATGAAGACGAAGAGCAGGGCGATCTGGGGCACGAAGACGAGCACGTTGCCCACGCCGCCGACCACGGCGTCGGTGAGGAAGTCGGCGAAGATCCCAGCCGGAACCACGGCTTGCACGCCGCTGCCCGCGAGGCCGATGGCCTTCTCCACGAGCCCGATGAGGGGCTCGGACCAGGCGAAGAGGGCCTGGAACACGACGACCATGATGCCCAGGAAGAGCACGAAGCCGGCGACGGGGTGCAGCAGCACGGCGTCGAGCCGGTCCGTCCAGGAGCGCGGCACGGGGCTGCGCCGGATCCAGGCGCCCATCTGGGCGTCGATCCAGGTGTAGCGGGCGGTCACGCCCTCGGCGTCGACGTCGCGGCCGGCCTCGCGGGCGGCCTTGAGCCGGGCGAGGACCTGCAGGCGCAGGCCGGCGGGGACGTCCGTGAGCTCGTCGCTGCTGTCGATGCTGAGCAGGGCCCACAGGGCGAGGGCGCGGGTGGCGCCGGGGGAGAGCCCCTCCCCCATGGCGGCCGCGGCCGGCGCGAGGGCGGCGAGATCGGCCTCCAGCGCGGGCCCGGGCGTCCAGGTCCAGGGCGGCGGTGCCGCCGGCTCGGCCAGGACGCGGGCCACCTCGGCCCGCAGGGCGTCGATGCCCTCGCCCTGCCGGGCGCTCACCCCCACCACGGGCACGCCGAGGGCCGCCGACATGGCGTCCAGGTCGAGCTGGACGCCCTCGCTGCGGGCGGCGTCCATCATGTTCACGGCCAGGATGACGGGGCTGCCGAGCTCGATGACCTGCAGGGCGAAGTACAGGTTGCGCTCGAGCCGGGTGGCGTCGAGGACGACCACCGTCAGGGCGGGGCGGGGGTTGCCGGCGAGGCCGAGGAGGGCGCTGACGGCCACCTGCTCATCGGCGCTGCGGGCGGCCAGGCTGTAGGCCCCCGGGACGTCGACCACCGTCACGGGGCCGCCCGGCGTCAGGGCCTCGGCGAAGACGCGCTCGACGGTGATGCCGGGGTAGTTCCCCACCCGCGCCCGGCGGCCGGTGAGGGCGTTGAAGAGGGTGGTCTTGCCGGTGTTGGGGCAGCCGGCGAGCGCGACCCACGGGGGGGTGCTCATGGGCCCAGCAGCCGGACGCCGATGCTGGCGGCCTCGCGCCGCCGCAGGGACACGCGCGCGCCCCGCAGCACGACGTCGAGGGGATCACCGACCGGGGAGGTCGTGCGCAGGGTGACCTCGGCGCCGGGGACGAAGCCGAACTCCATCAGCCGCCGCCGGAACGTCCGCTCGCCGTCGACGGCGCAGATGACGGCGCGCTGCTGGGGGGGCAGGCGATCCAGGGGGATGTCGATGGCGTTCATGGCGCACCGTTTTGAAAACCGTTTTCAAGTGGAGCAAAACGCTTTGCGGCGCGGGAGTCAACAGAGATGGCGAGGCTGTTGCGTGGGGCGGGCTCGCGGCGCCGACGGGGCGTCGGCGCGGGCCGCGGAGGCGGGGGGAGCCAGGGGAGCGAGCCGGGGGAAGTGAGCGGGCCGATCAGGCCTCGCGGATCATCCGGCGCAGCACGGTGTGGAGGATGCCGCCGTTGCGGTAGTACTCGACCTCCACGGGGGTGTCGATGCGGCAGTGGGCCAGGAAGCTGACCTGGCTGCCGTCCGGCCGCGTCGCCGTGACCTGCACGTCCTGCAGGGCCTGGAGGGCGTCGTCCACCGCGAAGTCGAACGTCTCGTCGCCGACGAGGCCCAGCGTCTCGCGGGTGTCGCCGTCCTTGAACTGCAGGGGCAGCACGCCCATGCCCACCAGGTTGCTGCGGTGGATGCGCTCGTAGGACTCGGCGATGACGGCCTTCACGCCCAGCAGCAGGGTGCCCTTGGCCGCCCAGTCGCGGCTCGAGCCCATGCCGTAGTCGCGGCCGGCCAGCACGACCAGGGGGATGCCCGCGGCCTGGTAGGCCACGCTGGCGTCGTAGATCGTCGTCACGCTGCCGGGCGCCGGGGCGTCCTTGCTGGCGGGGCCGTGGTAGGTGGTGAAGCCGCCCTCGGTGCCGGGGGCCAGCTCGTTCTTCAGCCGGATGTTGGCGAAGGTGCCCCGCGTCATGACCCGGTCGTTGCCGCGGCGGGCGCCGTAGCTGTTGAAGAGGCGCTTGGAAACCCCCTTCTCGATCAGGTACTTGCCGGCCGGCGTGTCCACGCCGATGGAGCCGGCGGGGCTGATGTGGTCGGTGGTGACGGAGTGGGCCACCTTCACCAGCACGCGGGCGCCCCGGATGGGCTGGATGGGGTCGACCTCGGCCTTCATGTCGAGGAAGAACGGGGGCTCCTGGACGTAGGTGCTGTCGGCGTTCCAGGCGTAGACGTCGCCCTTCGTCACCTGGATGGCCTGCCAGGCCTCGGGGCCCTGGTCGGCGTCGGCGTAGCGGCGCACGAACTGCTCGCGGGTGACGGCGGCCTCGACGGCGGCGTTGACCTCGGCCGTGGTGGGCCAGATGTCGCGCAGGTAGACGGCCTGGCCGTTGGCGCCCGTGCCGATGGGCTCGTTGACGAGATCCAGGTCGACGGTGCCGGCGATGGCGTAGGCCACGACGAGGGGCGGGCTGGCCAGGTAGCTGGGCTGGACCTGCGGGTTGACGCGGCCCTCGAAGTTGCGGTTGCCCGAGAGCACCGCCGCCACCGCCAGCTCGCCGGCCTTCACGCCCTCGCTCACGGCGGGGATGAGGGGGCCGGAGTTGCCGATGCAGGTGGTGCAGCCGTAGCCGACGGTGTGGAAGCCGAGGGCCTCGAAGTCGGCGGTGAGGCCGGCCTTGTCGAGGTAGTCGGTCACGACGCGGCTGCCGGGGGCGAGGCTCGTCTTGCACCACGGGGCGCGCTTGAGGCCCAGGGCGCGGGCCTTGCGGGCCACCAGGCCGGCGGCGATGAGCACCGACGGGTTGCTGGTGTTGGTGCAGCTCGTGATGGCGGCGATGACGACGTCGCCGTCCTTCAGCGCGTGCTGCTCGCCGTCCAGCTCGATGGTGGCGCTGCGCACCGTCTCGTGCTTGTAGGTCTTCACGCGATCCAGGCCCCACTGGCCCTTCATGTCGCGCAGCAGGACGCGGTCCTGGGGGCGCTTGGGGCCGGCGAGGGCGGGCTGCACCTCGGCCAGATCCAGCTCGAGCACGTCGGTGTACTGGATGGGCAGCGTGTCGTCGCGCCAGAGGCCCTGCAGCTTCGCGTAGGCCTCGACGGTGCCGATGAGGGCCTCGTCGCGCCCGGTCTGGCGCAGGTAGGCCAGGGTGTGGTCGTCCACCGGGAAGAAGCCCATGGTGGCGCCGTACTCGGGGGCCATGTTGGCGATGGTGGCGCGGTCGGGCAGGCTCAGGGCCGCCAGGCCGGGGCCGAAGAACTCGACGAACTTCCCGACGACGCCGCGCTTGCGCAGCATCTGGGTGACGGCGAGCACCAGGTCGGTGGCGGTGGCGCCCTCGGCCAGCGCGCCCTTCAGGCGGAAGCCCACCACCTCGGGCAGCAGCATGTAGATGGGCTGGCCGAGCATGACGGCCTCGGCCTCGATGCCGCCCACGCCCCAGCCCACGACGCCCAGGCCGTTGATCATGGTGGTGTGGGAGTCGGTGCCGACGAGCGAGTCGGGGTAGGCCACCGTGGCGCCGTCGGCGTCCTTGGTGAGCACCACCGAGGCCAGGTACTCCAGGTTCACCTGGTGCACGATGCCGGTGGCCGGCGGCACCACGCGGAAGCGGTCGAAGCTGCTCTGGCCCCACTTCAGGAACTCATAGCGCTCCTGGTTGCGCTCGAACTCGAGCCGAGCGTTGTCATCGAGGGCGCTGGGGCTGCCGAAGGCGTCCACCTGCACCGAGTGGTCGATGACCAGGTCGCACTGGACGAGGGGGTTGACCTTCTTCAGGTCGCCGCCGAGCCGGGCCGTGGCGCTGCGCAGCGCGGCCAGGTCCACCACCGCCGGCACGCCCGTGAAGTCCTGCAGGACGACGCGGCCGGGCAGGAAGGGGATCTCGACCTCCCCGACGTTCTTGGCGTCGTAGCCCGCCAGGGCCTGCACATGCTCCTCGGTGATGGCGAAGCCATCGACGTTGCGCAGGACCGACTCCAGCAGGACCTTGATGGAGTAGGGGAGGCGATCGATGTCACCGACGCCGGCCTGCTTGAGGGCGTCGAGGGCGTACACGGTGAGCGAGCCGAGCGGCGTCTCCAGGGTGCGCGCCGCGTTGAGAGAGTTCCCCATGGTTGTCCTCCAGTGTCCTTGCGGCCGGGACCGTAGTGAGACCCAGCACGCGAATCAATCGGAATCCACGGCCGAGGATGGCGCGGCGCGATGCATGGGTCCAATCGATTGTTTTCGTGCTTGTCATAGGCCCTGGTGATGGAATTCGGGGCTTGCCGTGCCGGGATCGGTGGTCGATGGTGGCGCGGTGCGCCCCCGAGCCGCCATCGGCCGCGTCGCCGCGGCCATTGAAGACGTCGCGCGCGCGGGCGAAGCCCCGCCGGGCTACGAGGTCGACGAGGCCGCGCGGGCCGTGGTCTTCGGGCTGCTGGCCGCCCGCTGGCTCGGGCAGCCGGCCTGGACGCCCGGGCCGTGGTGGTCGGCGCTGCGGGCCGCCCTGCCCCCCTCCCCCGCCGCCCTCGACGCCGTGGCCTCGGTGCCCCTCCTCGGCTTCGATCCCCTGACGCCGCTGCACGCGGGCTGGCTGGCCCGCCACGCCCGGGCGCGCCGCCAGCAGACGGGCACCTGGTACACGCCCCCGGCCGTCGTCGCGGCCGTCCTGGCGCTCATCGACGACCCCGGGCCGGCGCCCCGCGTCCTCGATCCCGCCGTGGGCACCGGGGAGTTCCTGCTGGCCGCCGCCGCGCGCTGGCCGGCCGCCCACCTGACGGGCGTGGACCGGGACGCGGCCGCCCTCGTCGTGGCCGCCGCCCGCCTGGCCCGGGCGGGCCACGCCGCCACGCTCGAGCGCGCCGACAGCCTGGCCACCCCCCGGCCCGCGCCCGTGGACGTCATCGTGGGCAACCCGCCCTGGTGGCGCGCCCCCGCGGCGGCCGAGGCGGGCGGCTTCCTGCGCGCCGGCCACCCCGACGTCGGCGACGGCCAGCCCCTCTTCGACGACCTGCGCGTCCCCGGGGCCAACATCCAGAACATCTACAATTATTACGTGTACTTCTGGCGCCTGTGCTGCTGGCTGGCCTTCGAGCGGGGGGCCGCGCCGGCCACCGTCGCGCTGCTCACGCCGTCGTCGTTCCTGCGCGGGCCCGGCTTCGGCGGGCTGCGCGCGCTCCTGCGCCGCCTGGCCGACGACGTGCGCGTCCTCGATCTGGGGGGCGACGGCCGCTCCGGGGTCGACACCGCCAACGTCCTGGCCGTGCGCACGCCCGCCTGCATCACCGTGGCCGCCCGCGGCGGGGCCGGGGCCGGCGTCCAGGTGGCCACGCTGCCCCCCGGCGACCTGGCCGCCCGCCTCGCCCGCCTGGCCGATCCCGATCTGCCGCGCGCGCTCACCTGGCGGCCGGCGCCGGCGGGCCCGTTCGTCGGCGAGTCCCCCGCCCCATGGCGGGCCTGGCCGACGCTGAGCCAGGTCCTCCCCTGGCGCCGATCCGGGGTGAAGGTGGGCCGCACCTGGCCCATCGCCGCCGACCCGGCCGTGCTCCGGGACCGCTGGGCGGCCCTGCTGGCCGCGCCCCCCGGCGCCCGCGCGCCGCTCTTCAAGGACTCCCCCACCGGCCGCCGCGCGGCCCGGCCCGTGGGCGCGCTGACCCCCGTGGACGCCCTGCCGGCCAGCGCGCCCTGCCCGCCCATCCTGCCCTACGCCTGGCGCACCTTCGACCGCCGCTGGCTGCTCGACGATCCGCGCCTGCACGACCGGGGCGCCGAGCCGCTGCGAGCCGCCCACTCGCCCAGCCAGCGGTACCTGACGACGGGCCACGGCGGACCCACGGGCCCCTGGGCGACCATCTGCGCTGAAGTGCCCGATCTGCATCACTTTTCCGGCCGCGGCGCCCGGGACGTCCTGCCCCGCTGGCGCGACGCGGCGGGCCGCATCCCCAACGGCGCCGCGCCCCCCGGGGTGGATCCCGCGGAGGCGTTCTTCGTCGTCGCGGCCATCCTGGGCCAGCCGGGCGCGGGCGCGCGGCTCGGCGACCAGGCCGGGGAGCCCCGGCTGCCGCTCCCGCGGGACGCCGGCCTCTGGGCCGAGGGCGTCGCGCTCGGCGCCCACCTCGTCGCGGTGGAGGCCGAGGACGTCGAGGCGGCGCCCCTGCCCCACGGCCCCCCGCGCCGGCGGGCCGGCCACCTCTGGCTGGGCGACGCGCCGGTGCTCGCCCTCGCCGATCCGGCCTGGCGGTTCCGCGCGGGCGGGCTGGCCGTCCTGCCCCGGCTCGTGGCGGGCCGCGAGGGGGCGGGGCGCTGGTCCTCGCCCCTCGACGCCCTCGGGGTGGGCTGGTCGGCCCGCGACACCCGCGACCTCGCCCAGGCCCTCGCCCGCGTCCGCGCCGTGCTGGCCCTCGCCGCGCCCCTCGCCGCGTGGCTCGACCGCGTCCTGGCCTCCGACGATCTGTGGCGCGCGGCGGAGTGGCCAGCCGCGACGGACGTGCTACGCTGAGGCATCTGGGGCCGCCGGCCCCGCCGACCCCCCGCTGAGGCCGTGCCGCACAAAGCCTGCTTCCGCTGCAACCTGCTCTTCGAGGCCGTCTCGGCCCATGTGGGCGTGGCCGTGCCCTGCCCCACCTGCGGGCAGATCCTCGAGGACTACCAGGTCACCGAGGAGACCCCCATCGAGGAGCCCCGGGGCGAGCGCACGATGCTGCGCGTGCCGGGCGGGCAGATGTCGACGACGATGTTCCGGCTGCGCAGCGAGGTGCCGCGCCGCCACTTCGACGCCCCCACCCAGGCCATCGCCGTCAGCCGGCTCGAGCCCGATCCGCTCGACCGCTCCACCGGCTCGCTGGAGATCCCGTCGCCCGGCCGCAGCGAGGACGCGCCCACCGAGGCCGACCGCCTGTCGCCGGGGCGCACCGCCGACGCCCTCGACGAGGCCCCGACGCGGGCCCTCGACGCCCGCGCCCTGCGCAAGGCGGTGACGTCGGATCGGTTCGACAGCGAGGTGCCCACCCGGGCGCTGGACGCGCGGGCCATGCGCCGGGCCGTGGCCGATCCCGACCGCTTCGCCTCGGACGTGCCCACCCGGGCCCTCGACGCCCACGTCCTGGCCGCCGGGCCCCCCGCCGACGCGCTGGAGGACGCCCCGACCCGCGCCCTCGACGCCAACCGCCTGCGGGCGGCCGTCTCGGTGCCCGCCGCCCCGCCCCCGCCCCCCGGCGGCGTGCAGGGGGTGAGCGGCCCCGTGCCCAAGGCCCGCCCGCGGCCGCCGGCCCCGCCGCCCGAGCCCGCGGCGCGGCCTCACCCCGGCCCCGGCGCCGGTGGTGGATCGCCCGTCGGATCGGCCGGGCGTGGGGGCCAGCGGGCCCGTGCCCGCGCAGCGCCACCGCCCGCAGCGCACCGATGACAGCGCGCTCCCGCCCGCCGAGCCCGCGGCCGATCCCATCCCGCGGCCGCCGCCCCGGCCGACGCCGGCCCCGCGCTCCTCTCCAAGGTGCTGCCCGAGCCGGCCCCGGTGGCCGCGCCGGTGGCCCCGGCCGCCCCGCGCCCGGTCGCCCGCCCGTCCGCCCCGCGGCCCGCCCCCCCGCGGGCGCCCGAGCCCGAGGTGCCGGCCTACTTCGATCAGTCCCGGGCCATGGAAGTGCCCGACGCCATGGGGGATTTGCTCGCGCAAGCGGCCACGCCCCCGCCGCCGGTGGAGCGCTCGACGGTCATCCCGCCCGCGCGCCCGGCCCGCAAGCGCCCCATCGGCCTGTACATCGCCGGGCTCCTGGTGCTGGCCCTGGCCCTGGGCGCGGTGGCGCTCGTGGCCACCCGCGACACCGAGCTGGCCGGCAACCGCCCCGACGGCGGCGCCGCCCCGGTGACGCAGGCGGCCGACCGCGCGCCGTGGCGCGAGGCCCTCGACGCCGCGCTCTCCCGGGCCCAGGTCCGCCTGCCCACCGCCCGCCAGGGCGACCCCCTCGACGAGGCCGAGTTCGTGGTGGCCGGGCCCGACGGCCTGGCGACGAGCAAGGGCCCCGTCGTCGGGCTCATGACCACCCCCTTCCCGCCCGACGCCGTGGAGAGCGACGAGGGCGGCGAGGTCGTCCGGCCGCTCATCAACGCGCTCGGGCGCCCCGAGGGCGAGCGGCTGACGGTGGCGCTCGACCGGCGCGTGACGGCGCGCACGGTGGCCCGGGTCCTCTACAGCGGGTGGCGCGCCGGCTACCGCCGGATGAGCGTGCTGCTGCGCCGCGGCGAGGACGTGGGCGCCGAGCTGGTGGCCCTGGAGGTGGCGCCCTTCCGGCCGGGCACGCCGCTGCCCGCGGCGGGCGGCCTGGTCGTGCGCGTCGGCCAGCTCGCCATCAACGCCGTGGTGGAGGGGCGCGACGGGCGGCTGATGGGCGATCGCCCCGCGCCCCTGCCCCGCGCCGCCGACGGCTCGCTCGATCTGGACGCCCTCGACGCCCTGCTCGATCAGCTCGCGAGCCGGCACCCCCGGGTGCGCGACGCGGTGGTGCACGTCAACGGCGACCTGCCGCTGGAGCCGCTGCTGGGGGTGCTCGCGCGCATCCGCGCCAGCGAGCGGCGGGACCGGTTCCCGTCCATCTCGCTGGCCGTCCAGTAGGTCAGGCGGCCGCCCGCGCCGGCTCGAAGCGGGCCACGACGGGGAAGGCGATGAACGACAGGGCGGTGCAGCCCAGGCCCATCGGCAGCCAGAACCCCTCGATGCCCAAGAAGGTTTCGGCGCCGAAGGCCATGTGCAGGCCCCAGCCGATGGTGCCGATGAGCATGGACGCCCACACGGCCTTCGTGCCGCCGCGCTTGCCGTAGACGGCGAACGTCAGGGGCGCCATGAGCGAGACCATGCCCAGCTCGTACCCCGAGGCCAGCAGGTTGTAGGCGCTCTCCCCCGCCCAGGTCAGGGCCAGGCTCACGAGGCCGATGGCGACGACGGAGAAGCGCACGAGGCCCAGCTCCTTGCCGCGGAAGCGGGGGATGCGGGCCAGCAGGTCGCGGGCGAGGATGGTGCCGGGGGCCAGCAGGGCGGAGTCGATGGTGGAGAGCACCACCGACATGAGCGTCAGCACCAGCAGCACCGCCATGGCGGGGCTCAGGAACATGCCGGCCAGCAGCGCGATGGTGCCGCCCTGCTGCTCGGGGGTGAAGAGGATGCCGCCGGCCATGCCGAGCAGGACGGGCACGCCGCCGAGGACGAGGTAGAGCACGCCGGCCAGGATGCAGGCGCCCTTGGCGGCCGCCGCCGAGCGGGCCGAGAAGACGCGCTGCATCACGTCCTGGGAGGGGATGTTGCCGAGGGCGCCCGCGCAGAGGATGCCCAGCCAGGTGGTGAGCTGGGCCATGTCCTCGGTGGGCATGAGCGTGCGCCGCTCCACCGAGCTCTTGGCCCAGAGGACGTCGAAGCCCGCCATCGCGCTGCCATCGCCCATGTTGCCGAGGACGGTGAAGAGCATGACGAAGAGGCCGATGATGATGAGCACCATCTGCGCGGCGTCGGTGAGCGTCACCGCCCACATGCCCCCGAGCAGCGTGTAGCCGATGCCCACGCCGGCCACGAGCAGCACGCCCACCTCCGGCGACATGCCGAAGTACAGGTGCAGGATGCCGGCGAGGGCGATGAACTGCGCCGCGATCCAGCCGAGGTAGGGCGGGATGATGAGCACCGCGGCCAGGATCTCGGAGCCCCGGCCGTAGCGGCGGCCGAAGAGCTCCGGCAGGGTGATGAGCTTCTCCTTCCACAGCGGCTTGGCGAAGAAGAACCCGACGATGAGCAGGCAGAGGCCGGCGCCCAGGGGGTCGAGGGCGGTGGCCTGCAGCCCCCGCTGGCGCACCTCGTCGCTGGCGGTCATCAGCGTGCCGGCGCCGAACCATGTCGCGAGCAGCGTCGCGGTGGCGAGGGGCATCGACAGCCGGCGGCCGGCCACGACGAAGTCTTCGACCCCGGTGACCTTCTTCTGCGCGAGCGTGCTGATCCCGAACATGACGAGCACGTACAGACCCATGGTCCAGGCGAGAAGCTGGACCAGCTCGGGCGATACGGACATCAGGCCCTCCTGGGGGGAGCAGGTCGGGCGCTGGCCCGACGAGGACGTACGATCCCGGGGCGGCCTGCCATGGCCGCCGGCGGGTGCATCGAGTGAGGGGGAAGTGCTTGAACAGACTGCGAAATAGAGTGGGAAGCGGCGAGGCGCGCGCGACCAGGATCCCGGGGAATGTCGGGCGCTGCGGGCCACCAGCCCGCCGGGATCTCAGCCAACGAGCTCGACCAGCTTGGCTTCGAAGATGGCAGGATCTTCGGCGAGGGCGGCCAGCACGGCGTCGCCGGGGGTGCCCTCGATCTGGATGCGCGCGCAGGCCGCCCGCGCGCCGCTGAACACGATGTTCTCCATCTGCTGCACGTTGATGCGGGCCTCGCGGAGCTGGGCGAGGATGCCCGCCAGGACGCCCACCTGATCGACGTGGCGCACGACCAGCATGTGCGTCGCGGGGGTGGAGGCGGCCAGGTTCACGCAGTTGCGGACGGTGCCGAGGCGCGCCCACTCCAGGATGATGGCGCAGGTCTCGGAGGCGACGGCCTCCTGGGCCTGGGCGGTCGACGCGCCGATGTGCGGGGTGCCGCTCACGCCGGGCAGCGCCGCCAGCGGCGACGTCCAGGGGCCGTCAGCGGCGGGCTCGTCCTGGAAGACGTCGAGGCCGGCGCGGATGCCCTTCTCCTCGATGGCCCGGGCCAGCGCGACCTCGTCGACGATCTCGCCGCGGCTGGTGTTGATGAAGAGGGCGCCGGGGCGCAGGGCGTCGAAGATGGCCGGGCCCACGAAGCCGCGGGTGGCGGGCGTGAGGGCCAGGTGCACCGTGAGGGCGTCGGCGGCCCGGGCCACGTCGACGGGGCTGTCGGCCCGGGCGACCCCGAGCACGGCGGCGCGGCCCGGGGTGAGGCTCGGCGACCAGGCGATGACCTGCATCTCGAAGGCGAGGGCGCGGGCGATGACGGCGCGGCCGATGTCGCCGGTGCCCAGGACGCCCAAGGTGCGGCTCTTGAGGCCGAACCCCTTGGAATACTTCGACTTCTGCCAGTTGCCCGCCCGCAGGTCCGCGGTGGCGTCGGCCACCCGGCGGTCGGCGTTGAGCAGGTGGGCGAAGGCCAGCTCCGCGGTCGCCACGGCGTTGGTGCCCGGGCAGTTCGTCACGAAGACGCCCCGGGCCGAGGCCGCCGGCAGGTCGATGGTGTTCACCCCGGCCCCCGCGCGGACGACGAGCTGCAGCGCGGGGCTGGCGGCCAGGGCGTCGGCGGTGACCTTGGTGGACCGCACGACGAGGACCTCGGGGGCCAGCTCGGCGATGGCGGCGGTGAGGGCAGGACCGGAGAGGCGCGCGTCGACGTGGACCTCGAGCCCGGCGGCTTGCAGCTCCAGGCGAGCGGCGTCCGGCATGGCGTCGGCGATCAGGATGCGCATCGGGGGGCCTCCCAGGTGGACCGCGGTATTCTGCGCGATCTGTGGCCCGGCGTCCCCCCCGAAGCGGGTGTTTTTTTCCGTCAGAAGCCGTCGCACTCCACGAGGTTCTCGTAGACCGGGTGGTTGGCGGCCTCCTTCTCGAGGATGTAGTCCATGCACTCGCGGGCCGCGGGGGCCTGGCCGGCCAGGAAGGCGAGCCAGGCGGGGTTCATCTCGGGCTCGCCGGGGGACGCGCCGACGGTCCACTCGAAGGTGCCGCCGCCCATGGGCTGGGAGTGGCAGCCCTCGCAGCCCAGGTTCATGCCGGGGGCCGCGACGCACTCGTTCTTGGGGCCCCAGGGGTTGCCGCAGGCGCCGGTGCCGTCGCCCTGGATGCACATGCTGAACTTGCCCCAGGGCGTGTTGTTGAGCTCCACCGGCCGGTCGCCGCCGCCGCCCGCGTTGCAGACGGGGTTGTAGATGAGCTCCAGGGGCGTGCCGTCCCGCGTCTCGGTGGCGTTCGGGGGCGGCGGCACCCAGAACGTGGCCCACTGGAAGTAGGAGCCGGCGCCGAAGTTCCCCGAGTTGCTCACCGCGACGTGCATGCCGACGAGGTAGTGCCGCGCCTCGCCGGGGGGCTGGTAGCTGTAGTAGTCGGCCAGGTTCGCGCCGGCGGGCAGGCGGCCCTCGGGCACGAAGAACGTCTTGATGACCCGCTTGCCGCTGGGCAGCTTCGGCATCCAGCCCGCCTGGGCGTTGTGGCAGTAGTGGGCGCGCGCCGCCATCTTGCACGGGTCGTAGTAGCCGCGGTCGTGGAAGGCGTAGTGCAGGGCCGGCTCGACCATGATGGCCTTCATCTGCACCGGCATGTCGCGGGGATCGATGACCCAGCCGGGCTCGTCCTCATCCAGCCACCACACCGGCAGGATGGCGCTCAGGGGGCGGAAGCTCTCCCAGATGGGCAGGCCGAGGTACTGATCCACGTCCCACCAGGGCTCGTCGAACTCCACCTTGGTGCGGGTGACGTCCTGGAACTGGCACCAGGCCCAGAGGCGCAGGTCCTGCTGGCCGTTCAGATCGGCGCAGCTCTTGGGCTTCGTGGTGATCCAGCCGGTGCCGCCGGTGATGGGCAGGCGGGGGGCCTTCAGGGGCCGATCGGGGGTGAAGGGCGTCGGATCGGCGGGCGGGGGCGCGGGCGGATCGGCGCAGGGGGCGATCCACAGGCCCTGAGCGGTGTTCATGGGCTGCACCACGACCTCGCAGCCGCAGGTGTCCCCCTCGCCGAGGGCCTCGGCGGCCGTCTTGGCCACGTACGCCAGCCAGTCGTCGTAGCTGCGCTCGCCGTCGCGGGGCTCGATGCGCAGACGGGCGGTGCGGGCGCCGCGGCTGCGGCCCTCCAGGCGGGGCCAGGCCAGGTTCAGATCCAGGTTCAGCTCGCGGCCCGGATCGAACGTCTCGGCGGGCAGCGGCAGGAAGAAGCTGCCGTCCACGCCGCCGCGGGCCACGCTCGCGGCCACCAGCTCCGAGGGGCGCAGGTCGAGGCAGAGGTCGGGGCGCTCCTCGGCGTCCGCACCGTAGGCCCGGCCGAAGGCCACCGCGTCGCCGGGGGCCGCGTCCTGCAGCACCAGGCAGTGCTCGCCCCCCTCCGGCACCGGGCCGAGGCGGACGAGGAGGGCCTCCGGGGTGCTCTCGGGGCTCACGCGGCCGCGCACCGGGCCGAAGCGGACGACGCCGTCGGTGGGCAGGCGCTCGCCGACGATGCGCACCAGGTCGCCCTCGCCGAGGGCGCGGGGCGGGTTGCCGGCGGCGTCGGTCAGGCCCGCGACGATGGGGCCGGGGACGGGGTCGCAGGCCTCGGCGCCGGCGACGAAGCCGGGCGCCGGGAAGGGCCCGGCGGGCGCCGGGAAGCCCCGCTTGAGGAAGCGGCTCAGGTGGCTGGCGTCGGCGGCGTCCACCACCCCGTCGCCGTTCACGTCGGCGGTGACGGCGCAGGCGGCCGCCGGGCCGCGGCCCCCGAGCCAGTTCTGCAACAGCTTGAGATCATTGAGGTCGACGTCGAGGTCCAGGTCCAGGTCGCCGCGGACGACGGGGCGGCCGCCGACGACGAACGTCTGCGGCAGGGCGTGGCCGCGGGCCAGCGTCAGGTCGAGGCCGGCGACGGCGCCCGCGGGCAGCGGGGGGATCTGCAGCGTGACGGCGTTGGGGCCGACGCGCAGCAGCTCGGCCGGCTCGCCGCCGATGGTGGCGCCGGTGGTCCGCTCCAGGGCGTCGCCGCCGAGGGTCAGGATGGTGCCGGTGCTCGGGAGGATGGCCTGATCGACGCAGGCGACGTCCGGGGGCGGATCGAAGAGGGTGGAGAACCAGGGGGCGCTGAAGCGGGCCTCCGCGGGGCCCTCGGCGACGGCGCTGGCGGCGGCGAGGCCGGCGCTGCCCTTGGGCTCGAGGTCGGTGCCATCGACGGGCACGGCCAGCACCGGCTCCAGGCCGTTCTCGGTGACGATGGCCGTGTGGGCCACCCCCGACGCCCGCCAGAGGCGCAGCGTCACGGGCAGCTCGACGGGCACCGCCTCGCTGTCGAGGGCCGAGGCCGGGCCGCCCTCCATGGCGCGGAACGCCGCGCGGACGGTCACGTCGCCGTCCAGATCGCGCTGGGCGATGACGCGCAGCATGGCCGCCTCGGGCCGGCGGGGGTCGCGGCTGAGGACGAGGCCCGCCTCGGCGCCCGGGTCGAGCTCGTCGAGGGTGGCCTCCACCTCGAAGGTGTGGTCGGCGCCCTGGAAGAGGCCCTGGAAGTCGTCGCGCAGCGGGGTGAAGCCCGCGCTCTCGACGCAGACGGCCACCTCGGCGCCGTCGGGCGGGCCCTCGGGGCGGGACGCGCCGAAGCTGTCCACGCCCACGGTCTGGGCCTGCCAGGGAGGGACCGCCTCGGGATCGAAGCAGGGAGACTGGGCGTGGCCAGCGGCCGCGGCCAGGAGGGTGGGCGCCACGAGGGCGAGGGTCGACAGACGACGACGAGCGCGAGACATGGGCAGATCCGATGGCTGGTGGACCGGCGATGGCCGGCTTCACTGGCTCCCTTCGCGGTCGCGCCCTGGGATCTTTCGCGGGCCGTGTCCTTTTTTTCGCGGGCCCGGGAGCTTGACGGCGGCCAGCCGTTGGTCGAGCCTGCGCCGTTTCGCGCGAGGAGGCTTGGATGCTCGACGACCCCGGCGCCGGCCGGCGCTTCTGGACGCTGCTGCGGGCCATGCTGTGGCTGGCCGGGGCCCTCTTCGCCAAGGCGCTCGTGGGCCTCGTCCTCTCCACCCGCTCCCATGGCGATGACTTCACCGAGATCGCGACGGGGCAGTTCCTGGGCACGCTGATCATGTTCCAGGTGCGCGTCATCCCCGCGTACCTGGTGGTGGCGCTGGCCTACGCGGTGCTGCTCTTCCCCTTCCTGCAGGGGCGGCCGACGCTGGTGGCGGCGGCCCGCAAGCGGCCCGGGGCGCGGGCGCGGCTCAAGGCGCTGGGCCTGGTGGCGGGGGCGTCGGTGGTGCTGGGGGTGCTCTCCGTCGGGCCGTTCTTCACCCGCAACCCGGGGCTGCTCGACGGCCTGGCGCGCAAGATGGGCGGGCGCTTCGACTGGTACGCGCTGCACCGCTGGCACCTGCTGGACGCGGCCACCATCGCCTTCGGCGTCGTGGTGCTGATCGCCGCGCTGTTCTACGGGCTGCGATGGTGGCGGCTGCGGCCGCGGGGGGCCTGGCAGGCCCTCTGGATCGCGCCGCTGCTGGTGCTGGCCGGGGGCGCGGCCTTCGCCCTGCGCTCGACGCCGGCCCCGCCGGCGGCCGCCGACACCCCGCCCAACGTCCTCATCATCGCCAGCGACAGCCTGCGCTACGACCGCCTGGGCGTGCACGGCCACGACCGCGACGTCAGCCCCCACATCGACGCCTTCGCCCGGCAGGCCGTGGACTTCCAGCAGATGCACGTCGCGACGGCGAGCACGCTGGAGTCGTGGGTGACGCTCATGAGCAGCCGCCTGCCCCCCAACCACGGCGTGCGCTACATGTACCTGCGCAAGGAGCAGGCCGAGGCCGCCTCGAAGCTGCCCGACATGCTCCCCCGCCTGCTCAACGCCGCGGGCTACGCCACCATCGCCTCGTCCAACTGGGCCGGGAACTGCTTCGCGCTGGTCGACGTGGGCTTCACCCACAACCTGGTCAGCGACACCCAGAACTTCGACGCGTTCATCATGGAGACGACCATCTGGACGCACCTCATCTTCCCGCTCTACTTCTCCAATGATTTCGGCGAGATGCTGCTGCCGGAGGCCACCCGGACGACCAAGTACCTGCGGCCGTCGGTGCTGGTGGACAAGCTCTTCGATCAGGTGGACGACGCCACCCGGGCGGGCCAGCCCTTCTTCGGGCTGCTCTTCTTCAGCACCACCCACCTGCCCTACACGGCGAGCTACCCCTTCAACGTGAAGTACGTCGACCCGGCGTACCACGGCCAGCACCAGTACGAGATCGAGGTCACGGTGCACGACCTCATCACGACGGGCTTCGATCCCGACCTGCCCGCCGACACCATCCAGCACATCCGCGACCTGTACGATGGCACCGTCTCGGAGTTCGATCACTACGTGGGCGAGACGCTGCGGCGCCTGGACGAGCGCGGCCTGGCCGACAACACCATCGTCATCATCACCTCCGACCACGGCGAGGACCTGTACGACCCGGGCAGCACCCTCGGCCATGGGACGAACTTCCTGGGCGGCGACCAGAGCACGCGCATCCCGTTCTTCCTGCGGGCCCCGGGGCTGAAGCCCGGCGTCTTCACCCCGCTGGTGCGCAACCTGGACGTGGGGCCGACGCTGCTCGCGCTGCTGGGCCTCTCGGCGCCCGCTTCCTGGACGGGGGTGGATCTGACGCCGGGGCTGCGCGGCGAGGTGGCCGACTTCGACCTGCTGGCCTTCGCGGAGACCTGCTACCTGTTCTTCCCCAAGAGCAAGGCCCTGCGCGATCTGAGCGACGCCGAGCGGGCGCGGGTGCTGGACTCGTCGGACGCGCGCAAGACCCTGAAGATCGACAAGAGCTTCAACAACAACATGGTGCTGCGGGCCGACCTGCACGACACCGTCCTGGCCACCAAGGACCGGATGGTGCGCACGCCGCGCTGGAAGCTCATCCACATCCCCGCGCAGGGCGAGCCCATCTACCGGCTCTACGACATGCAGGCGGATCCCGGCCAGACCCACGATCTCTCGGGGGCGGGGCTCGCGGTCATGCCCCGGCTCATCGAGAAGCTGGACGCCTACTGGCGGGGCGAGGGCGCCCAGCAGCGCTGGCCGCGGGCCTGGGACGCGGAGGGCGCGAACCCTGGGGGCGACATGCGCATCCCGATGGAGTAGAATGTCGCGCCCCACAAGGCTTTGTGCCATCGGGGCGCTGATCTTATCGTGAGCCGCCATGCGAACCGTGTCGATGTCCCTGCTGCTCCTCGCGCTGACCGCCTGCCAGAGCCGGTCGGCCGCCGATCCCGAGACGCCGCCGGCCGCGGGGGCCGCCGCGGCCGCCAGCGCCGGGGCCCCCGGGTCCGGCCCCGCCCGGGTGATCCTGCCGGCCCTCGGGGATCCGGCCCCCCGGGCCGCCGGGGCGGCGGCCGCGTCCGTGGCCGCGCCGGCGGAGGTCGCGAAGCCCGGCGTGGCCTGGGACGCCGCCGGCGACATCCCCGAGGCGGACCGCGTGCTGCTGGTGGTGGACGGCGAGGAGCGCATCCTGACCCGGGAGCAGGCCCAGGACGCCGGCTACGAGCTCGTCAGCCTGCGCGATGACTGGGTGCCGTACATCTTCGAGCCCATGCACGACGCCGAGGGCAACGAGCTGCCCAACCGCTACCGCCGCATCTTCGTGGGCCTGGCCAACGACAAGATGGACGGGGACGGCCGGCCGCTGAACGACGACGAGGACAACTACCTGGAAGTCTTCGGGATTCCGCCCGCCATCGGCATCATCCACAAGCGGTTCGTCGAGGACGACGCCAAGGCCTGCCACAAGGCCATCGACTACGATCTCATCAGCCGGCACGACCGCGTGGTGCAGCGCAGCGGTCGCTCGTCGCGCAAGTACGCCCGCGAGCTGGCGAAGCACAAGAAGAAGGTCGACGAGGCGATGGAGGAGACGGGCGCCGCCGACCTGGCGGCGCTGCGCAAGGCGAAGCCCAAGCTGGCGGAGTCCATCGACTTCGTGCGCAAGGCCGGCGAGCAGCACCTCATCCTCACCGAGGTGGAGAAGCGCCTCGACTGCGACGACCACAACCACCCGCGCTACAAGCACAAGCCCGGCGAGCTGGACCAGGGCCTGCGCCTCGCGCTGCGCCGGTTCCAGCGCAAGCACAAGATCTACGAGCACACGAACCTGCGCGGCGAGACGATGAAGATGCTCGGCATGCCGCCGGTGCAGACCAACTTCCTGGATCTCGAGCGGGCCATGACGGAGCGCGTCGTGGGCGCCACCGGCGTGCTGGAGGACGGCACGTTCCCGGGCAAGAAGGTGCCGACGTACACCGGCGCCGACGGCAAGGAGCACCCGCTGCGCAACCTGGTCAAGGAGTTCACGGACGCGGCGATGACGCAGATCGGCATCGACACACCCGAGAAGGCCCTGGCGTTCATGAAGCGGCGCCAGCCCCATGACTTCCGCTGGCTGGTGGCCGCGGTGCGCTTCCCGCCCAAGCCCGAGTACTACCTGCCCCATATGGAGCTGGAGGTGGAGATCGATCGCGGCGACGTCTTCTACGACCCGCCGTGGACGGAGGAGGGCGACAAGCGCAAGCAGTACCGCAAGCGGCTGCCGAAGTACTCGCTCTACACCACCTACCGCGACCAGAAGATCCGCCTGGTGTACTGGCCCACGACCATCGGCGGCTGGCGCGCCGAGGTGGCCAAGAACGGCTACGAGTACTACGCCTACAAGCAGTCGTACGTGGGCGACCGCATCATCAAGCAGATCATCGCGGGCCCCACCTGGGTGCCCCCGGAGACGACGCCCCTGGGGGCGCTGGCGAAGCGGCGCTACATCAACGGCAAGAGCCAGGGCGTCGTGAACTACGGCGAGATGGGCCCGGGCTACCTGTCGGCCTACGGGCTGGTGGCGGGCTACTTCACCACCCGCAACGGCGGTGACCAGGGCATCCGCGTGCACGGCTCCTCGGACTACATGTCCATCCTGAGCCCGGAGCGGTACAGCCACGGCTGCCACCGCCTGATGAACCACCACGCGGTGCGGCTGTACGGGCACATCCTCCGCCACCGGAAGCTCACGGTGGACGGCGACATCGAGATGAACCACAACCGCCAGTTCTACTGGGAGGGCGAGGTCTACCATGTGCGCCTGCCCAGCCGCGGGTTCCGCTACACCCTCGATCCGCCGCTGCCGGTGACGGTGCTGGAGGGCAACCTGCGCGGGGGCCGCCGCAAGCCCATCGAGGGCCTGGTGAAGATCCCCGACAAGCGCTACCCGAAGGACGAGGAGGAGGAGGGCGACGGCGAGGACGCGCCCCCCGGCAGCCAGCCCGCCGCGCCCATCAACCCGGATCTGCGGCCCGCCGCTCCGGCGCCGGCCCTGCCCGCCCCCACCACCCGCAAGGACAAGGACGCATGAGACTCCTGCTCGCCCTGCTGCTGCTGCTGCTGGTGCCCATGGCCGTCACCGCCCAGGACGCGGGGGTGGACGACGACGACGAGGCCGCGGCCGACGCCGGCACCACGAAGGCGGCCGTGCAGCACGTGAAGCTGACGTTCACCAGCTCGCCCTCGGGGGCCGAGGTCTGGTACGGCAAGAAGCTGCTGGGCACGACGCCGGTGAACGTGACGCGCCGCAAGGACAGCGGCCCCGTCGACGTAGTGTTCAAGCTGGGCGGCTACCTGAAGGTGAACAGCCGCGGCTACACCTGGGCCGACGACAAGATCCACGCGAAGATGACCCCCGTCGACAAGGCCAACACCCTGCTCGGCTTCAAGAAGCCCCTCGAGACCAGCCCCGATGAAGAGGGCGCCGATCTCGACGAGGACGACGCCCGCTAGCGAGCGGCCCGGGCGAGGGCCACCGCGGCCCGCTGCGCCCGCCACCACCGATACAGCGATGGACCCACCCGCCGGTAGATGGCCGTCGGCTCGGCCCCCGGCGTCAGGGCGGCGCGGCCGTGCAGCCAGGCGCAGACGGCCGGCTGGCTGGCGGGCGGGAAGGCCGCGATGGGCCCGATGGGCCAGGGGTGACCGGGCGGGCCGGCGAACCGCGCCAGGATGAGGCCGCCCCGGGCGACGAGGGCCCCCAGGGCCGAGCGCCAGACCACCCCCGTCAGGGCGTCGCGCAGGCCGCGGTCGGCGTCGACCACGAAGAGGCGCGGGGCCGTGGGCAGCAGCAGGCGCAGCTCGGCGCGCAGGGCCAGGCTCACCCCGGGCTGGTCGAGCAGGCGCTGGCCGAGGCTCGGCAGGGCCCCGAAGTCGCAGGTGGCCCAGAGCTGGAAGAAGGGGTCGTCCTGGGGGGTGGGTCCGGCCTGGGCCAGGAAGGCGCGGTGGGCCGCGTCGAGCAGGGGGCCGAGCCCGACGGCGCGGGTCGTCGGGCCGAGGCGGCTGGCCAGGGCGCGGGGGGCGATGCAGGTCGGGGGCATGGCGGCCTCCAAGAGGTGGTGCCTTCCTCATCGGTCAACGGCGGCGCGTGTCGCAGAAAAAGTGAAAAAAAGTGCAGCGCGCCCCCCGTTGGGCGCAGGGGGCTGCGTCGATCCGCCAGGGTCGGCGTTCTCCGAGGGACGGGCCACGCAGGCCCGCAGACAGGAGCCCCATGAAGCTGCACGTCGCCCTCACCACGGGCCGGTTCGATGACGCCCTCGCCTTCTACACCGCCTTCTTCGGCGTCGAGCCCGTCAAGCGGAAGCCCGGCTACGCGAAGTTCGACCTGGACGAGCCGGCGGTGAACTTCACCCTGAACGCCGGCGAGGCCCAGCCGGCCGGGCGCCTCAACCACCTGGGCATCCAGGTGGGGGACGCCGAGGCCGTCCGGGCCGCCGCCAGCCGCCTGGCCGCCCTGGGGTTCGCCACCCGGCTGGAAGAGGGCGTCGACTGCTGCTACGCCTTGCAGGACAAGGTCTGGGTGCAGGACCCCGACGGCAACCCCTGGGAGGTCTTCGTGGTGCACGTCGCTGACACCGCCCCCGCCCTCGCCCCGACGGCGACGGCCCCCTGCTGCACCCCCGCCACCGCCGGCCAGCCGGGCTGCTGCCCATGACCGGGGTGGACACCGCCGCCCTGTACCGGGCCCATGGCGACCGCCTGCGGCGCTTCCTGGCCAGCCGCGTCGGCGAGGACGGGGCCGACGACCTGCTGCAGGAGGTCTTCTTGAAGGTGCACCTGCACCTGCCGGAGCTGGCGGAGGGTGCCCACCTGCGCGGCTGGATCTACCAGATCGCCCGCAACGCGGCCGTCGATCACCAGCGGCGCCGGCGGCCGACGGCCGAGCTGCCGGCGGCCCTCGCCGAGGACCTGCCCGACGACCGCTCGCCCTGGCACGACGCCATCGTCGCCGGGCTGCGCCACTTCGTCGACGCGCTGCCCGCCCCCGACGCCGAGGCCCTGCGGCGGGTGGAGCTCGACGGGGAGAGCCAGATCGCCTTCGGCCGCGCGGTGGGCCTCTCCCCCTCCGGGGCCCGCTCCCGGGTGCAGCGCGCCCGCCGCCGCCTGCACGACGCCCTGCGGGGCTGCTGCGATCTGACCTTCGATGCCTATGGCACCGTGGTGACCTGCTGCGAAGAGGCCGGCTGCCGCGCCGGGTGACGCTGTTTTTTCTCTACTGATTTCATGCACTTGAGCCCAGAAGGTGCCCCGCGGTGCGGATCGCACTGCGGGCTTCGGCGTCGGGCCGCGCATCCCAGTCGGAGGTGCATATGAAGCAGGTCTTCTTCATGGCCGCGATGCTCGCGGCGGGCGGCGCCCTGGCCCAGCACGGCGCCGGGGACGATCGGGTGAACCTGCCCGAAGGACCGGGGTCGCTGCAGGGGGTGGGCGACAACGCCGCCATCGGCGGCAACATGGGCTCGATGAGCTACGACGTGCCCATCGAGCTGCCCGCAGGCTTCCCCGGGGTGACCCCCCAGCTCGCGCTCAGCTACGACAGCGCGGCGCCGGCCGGGGTGATGGGCATCGGCTGGGACCTGCCCCTGCCCTTCATCGAGCGCATGACCAACTGGCGGCTACCCGACTACACCGTCGACGACGACTTCGTCGCGGGCGGGCAGCTCGTCCACATCGGCAACGGCGTGTACCGCAACCGCTTCGAGCAGGGCTTCGCGCGCCACACCTGGCATGACCGCGGCGACGGCACCCAGGGCTACTGGACGACGGAGCAGCCCGACGGGACGGTGCAGTACTACGGCGCGACGGCCGACGGCGACCTGGTGGACTCCGCCCGCATGGCCGGGCGGCTGGGGGCGACGTTCCGCTACCACCTCGTCGAGGCCGTCGACAAGTTCGGCCACCGCATGACGTACAGCTACCGGACCTACGACGGCATGCCGTACCTGGACCGCATCGCCTACATCTTCACCGGCGCGGATGGCGGCCCCGGCGCGTCCGTGACGTTCGAGTACGAGGAGCGCCCCGACGCGCTGACCGACGCCCGGTCGGGCGCCATCGAGCGCCGCACCCGCCGGCTCACCGCCGTCAACGTCTTCTCCAAGGCCACCCGCATCTGGCGCTACCGCATCCAGTACGAGGCCACGGCCGCCGCCGGCGGGCTGTCGCGCGTGCAGCGCATCGACCGGGTCGGCCTGGGCGACACGCCCCACCCGGTGGCCTTCGACTTCGCCTACACCCAGACCCCCGGCGACGTCTGCGACGAGGACTGCGACCAGCCCTACCTGGTCGACATGGGCTCCCTGGGCATCAACCTGGCCGCCGGCGACGCCACCCTGGCCGACATGAACGGCGACGCCCTGCCCGACATCATCGACACCTCCCGCGATGGCGCGCACCGCGTCTTCCTCAACCGCTACGGCGATCGCGACGACCACACCTTCGCCGCGCCGGTGAACAGCGCGGTGGGCACCCGGGCGGGGCACCAGCTCAGCTCGCCCTATGTGCAGGCCCTCGACGCCAACGGCGACGGGCGGGTGGATCTCGTCAACGTCCGCACGGGCGAGGTGCTCTACAACCTGGGCACCGGCGACTGGTCGCGGCCCGAGGCCCTCGGCTCGACGGCGGCCCTGCCCGACTTCGGCGATGACTTCGGCGGCGGCGCCGACGAGCCCGCCCATGTGCGCTTCTTCGACTACGACAACGACCGCCGCATCGACGTGATGCGCTCCACCCTCGACCAGACCCAGATCTTCGCCAACCTGGGCGAGGCGGGCTTCGCGGTGGTGGACGACGTGCAGGCCATCGGCGCCGGCTTCGACGCGGGCCTCGACCTCGCCGACATCAACGGCGACGGCCTGCTGGATCCCGTCATCGTGCGGGCGGGGAGCCTGAGCTACCGCCTGAACCTGGGCCACGGCCGCTGGTCGGCCTGGGTCGAGATCAACGACCTGCCCTTCAACGAGGCCCAGCGCGAGTTCGTCCAGCTGCAGGATCTCAACGGCGACGCCCTGGACGACCTGGTGCTGGTGGTGGGCGACACCCTGCGCTACGCCCTCAACCGGGGCGGGACGCGGTTCGACGAGTTCCAGACGATCAACCAGGTCGGCGGCCGGGCGCTGCCGGTGCGGGTCGACGGCACCACGGTGCTCTTCGCCGACATGAACGGCTCGGGCTCCGACGACGTGGTGTGGATCAGCCCCCAGGGCGAGGTGACCTACCTCGAGCTCTTCCCCGTCCGCCCGAACCTGCTGACCAGGGTGACCAACGGCCTGGGCCTCGTCACCGACGTGACGTACACGGCGCTCGTGGCCGAGCGCGCCCGCGCCGCGCGGCCCTGGGCCTACACCCTGCCCTTCCCCATGTGGATGGCCTCGACCGTCGACACCTACGACAGCCTCAGCGCCCAGCACCGCCGCATGGAGTACACCTACGCGGACGCCTACTACGACACCCAGGAGAAGGCGTACCGCGGCTTCGCGGAGGTCATGGTCACCACCCCCGGCGACGAGACGCAGGAGAGCGGGGTGTCGCTGCAGACCTACGACGTCGGCGCCGACGACCGCTACCGCAACGGCCTGCTGCTCACGTCCGAGATGTACGCCCTGGAGGGCGACGACTGGGCCCCGCTGCGCGCCACCGCCTCCACCTATGAGGACTGCGACGTGGACGAGGTGCCCGCCAACGGCCTCGCCTGGCCCGTCCGCTACGTCTGCAAGACGGCCGAGGAGGTCACCTTGCAGGAGCGCGCGCCCGAGGCCGAGTGGGTGCGCACCCGCAACGAGTACACCTACGACGGCTACGGCAACGTGGTCGTGGACGCGAGCCTGGGGGTCGTGAGCCGGGGCGGGGGCTGCGGCGCCTGCGCCCGGGACGCCGGCCACTTCGGGGCGCCGTGCGGGGCCACCTGCGAGGGCGACGAGTTCTACGTCCAGAGCGACTACACCCGCGCCGCCGACGCCTGGATCCTGGGCCTGCTCGTCCGCCAGGCCGCCGCCGCGGTCCTCGACAGCGCGCAGGCCAAGGTGGTGGAGTTCTTCTACGACGGGCCCGACTTCACCGGCCTCGCCGCCGGCCAGGCCACCCTGGGCCAGCTGATGCGCAAGCGGTTCCAGCTCGACGACCGCACCTGGATCGACGCCGAGCGCCGCCGCTACGACGAGCACGGCAACGTGGTGGAGAGCGTGGCGACGGCGGGCACGCCGGGCCAGGGCGGCCACCGCATCCTCACCACCTACGACGACGAGGGCCTGCTGGTGACGGCCAACGAGCTGACCCTCGACGGCTACAGCGTCCGCAGCGAGCAGCAGTACGACCCCATCTGGGGGGCCGTGAACCAGGCCAGCGGGCCCCGCGTGTACGTGGATGGCCGCGCCGTCACCCCCGAGCACCAGACGCGCCTCGTCTACGACGACCTGGGCCACCTGGTCAGCCGGGCCAACCCCGGCGATCCGGCGGACCGCCCGACGGCCACCTTCGAGTTCGAGTACGGCGCCCCGGTCAGCCGCGTGGTCAGCCACTTCCGCTCGGTGCGTGGCGCCGCGCAGCCGGACCGCCGCACCATCGAGTGCCAGGATGGCTTCGGCCGCACGACCGCCCAGCTCGTCGACGTGGGCGGGGAGTACGTCGTGGGCGGCTACCAGGTGGCCAACCGCCTGGGCGCCGTCGTGGTCTCCCACCTGGTCTCGACCACCCGCAACGACAACTGCCTGCTGGCCGAGCCCGACCGGGCCGCCACGCGGATGCGCTACGACGCCCTGGGTCGCCTCATCGGCACCACCCGCGACGACGCCGACCTGTACGGCCAGGCGTCGCGCACCCTCAACACCTTCGAGCCCCTGGTGCGCCACCGCTACCTGCCCGACGACACCGACCCCAACGACCCCCGCGCCGACACCCCGGTGACCCAGATCTTCGATGGCCTCGGCCGGCAGACGGCCATGCGCCTGCGCGAGACGGCCAACGGGGAACCCCTCGACTTCACGTATGAATTCGACGTGCGCGGCGATCTGGTGCAGGTCAACGGCCCCGCCGGGGACGTGCGGACGTTCGAGCGCGACCGCGCCGGGCGCGTCGTCGCCGCCGAGGACGCCGACCGCGGCCGCAGCGCCCTCACCCTCGACGCGGCCGGCAACGTCGTGCGCAGCGAGGACGCCGAGGGCCGCGTCGTGGAGATGACCTACGACGCCCTCAACCGCCTCGTGGCCGAGTGGGACGCCGCCGATCCCGCCGGCACCCGCCGCGAGTACCTGTTCGACCGCCCGGACCACTGCCCCGACGGGCTCTGCCCCGAGGGCGCCCTGCAGCAGGTGGGCATGACGTTCCCCACCCCCGAGGGCCGCGGCGCCCGCTGGATCACCCACGACGACCGCGGCCGGCTGGCGGCGGTGACCACGGTGCTCGACGGCTATGCCCTCAGCGAGGCGTACACCTACGACAACCTGGGCGGGCTGCTCACGGCCACCTCCCCGGACGGCACCGTCGACCGCCGGACCTACGACGCCCTCGGGCGCGTCGCGTCCATCGACGGCATCGCCGACCTGTCCTGGACGCTCGGCACCCTGCTGAGCCGCACCGCCCTCGCCAACGGCGTGACGGTGGCGCGCACCTACGACGTCCTGGACCGGCCCGCCACCCTCGACATCACGGGCCCGTCCGGGCCGCTGGCCCAGCTCCGGTACGGCCATGACCGCCTGGGCAGCCTCACCGCCATCGACGACCTCGCCACCCCCGCCGACCAGCCCGGCCGCGGGGCCCGCTTCACCTACGACGCGCTCGACCGCCTCGTCTCGGCCCACCTGGATCCGGGCCGCGCCGCCTTCGAGGAGGTGCTCACCTACGGCTACGACCGCCGCATGAACCTGGTGGACAAGCGCTCCAACCGCGAGGGGGGCAGCCGCTCCCACGTCGGCGCGCTGACCTACGACGCCGACCGCCCGCACGCCGTGGTGAGCGCCGGCGACCGCACCTACGGCTACGATGACGCCGGCCTCATGATCGACCACAACGGCCTGCTGGTGGGCTGGGACGCCTGGCACCGCCCGGTGGACGTGGAGCGCGACGGCGTGGTGGTCGAGCGCCACTGGTACGCCGACGACCGCATCCTGTCGGAGTCCGCCACGGCGAGCCGCGTGTTCGTCAACCCGAACTTCGAGGTCGAGGACGGCATGGCCCTGACCCACTACCACGTGGGCCTGGACCGCATCGCCACCGTGGAGACCGACGCGCTGGCGGCGGACGTCCTCGGCGACCTGGCGCCCCTGGAGGGCGGCGTCCCCGCCCCGGACGGCGCCTTCGACACCGGCGACGCCGTCGTAGCCGCCCTGGCCGAAGGGGGCAGCGTCGCCCTCCCGGCGGGCGCCCACCACGCTTCGGTGCGCACCATGCTGCGGGGCAGCGTGCGCAGCCGGTTGCTGGCCGGCGAGCCCCGGACGACGTTCATCCACAGCGACGCGACCCGCTCGCGCTTCCTGGAGACGGACGCCGACGGCCAGGTCCTCGCCCGCCACGCCACCGATCCCCACGGCCTCGACCGGCAGGGGCCGGCGGGCCGCGGCTTCGAGGGGCGCCGCACCGACACCGCCACCGGCCTGGTGCGCATGGGCGCCCGCTCCTTCGATCCGTGGCTGGGGCGGTGGACCTCGCCCGACCCGGAGTTCACCTTCGGGGACTCCCCCCTGGAGCTCAGCTCCCCCGGCGAGGGCTCCGACCCGTACGGCCTGCTGGCCAGCAACCCCGTCGGTCGCACCGACCCGAGCGGGCGGTCGGCCGAGCTGGCCGCGGCCCTCGACCGCGCCTCGGTGAGCCCCAACTACAACCTGGGCCAGCTCGCCCGCCCGGGCGTGACCGCCGAGACGTTCCTGGACTTCGCGTTCAACGACAACTACGTCGAGATGCAGGCGGCCGTGAAGGAGACGGTCCAGCAGCTCAGCACCCAGCTCACGCGGGACCTCGAGGACGCCCGGTTCAACCTCCAGGGCGAAGAGCTCATGCTGGCGGCGCTGCAGGAGCCCAACCTCGGCAACGAGGTGTCCGAGTCGACCATCGCCGACAACATCCGGCGGGTGGGCGAGGCGAAGGCGGCGGTCAAGGCGCAGGAGCTGCGGCTGGCGGAGTTCGAGATCGGCCGGCGCGCCGTGGCCCGCAACGTCGCCGCCGTCCAGAAGGCCTACCGCTACCGGGTGAACAACGGCGCCACGCGGGCCGACCTCCGGCCCCTCGCCAACCGCAGCGTGGGGCACTTCAACCGCCTCCACGCCATCAGCCAGGCGGCCTTCGCGCGCGCCGGCCGCATCGCCAGCGCCATCCACCGCCGCAACCACAGCCTGGCCATCAAGCGGAAGGGCCAGCTCGCGAACATCAAGGTGACGAAGCAGAACGCGCCGGCCCCGGTCGCGAAGCGGCAGAACAGCTCGAAGATCTGAGCCCGGCGCCCCGGCGCGGGGCGCCCCCACCGGCCGCTCGGCCCGCCTTCAACCCCCTGAAATCATGACAGGATCCGGCTCTTCCCCGCGAGGCCCCCGCGGGGAAGGGCTGGCCCGGCCTACATGGCCGACTCGTCGAACGTCTCGAGGGTCTTCTTCAGGTGGCTCATGAACTGATCGGCCACGGCCCCATCGATGACGCGGTGGTCGAAGCCGAGGGTCATGTAGCCGCAGAGGCGGATGGCCATGGTGTCGCCGCCGCCGGGCAGCGACACCACCTTCACGCGCTTCTCGATGGTGCCCACGCCCAGGATGGCCACGGACGGCTGGGGGATGATGGGCGTGCCCCACTGGCTGCCGAAGATGCCCGGGTTGGTGATGGAGAACGTCAGGCCCGCGACGTCATCGGGCTTGAGCTTCTTGGTCCGGGCGCGCTCGCCGAGATCGGCGACCTGCTTGGAGAGGCCCAGCAGCGACAGCTCGTCGGCCTGCTTCACCACCGGCACGATGAGGCCCCAGTCGAGGGCCACCGCGATGCCCAGGCCGATGTCGCCGCGGTAGATGACGCTCTCGCCGTCGTGGCTGGCGTTGACGATGGGGAAGGCCTGCAGGGCCTTGACCGTCGCGCGGGCGATGAAGGTGGTGAAGGTGAGCTTGCCGCCGCGCTGCTCGTAGCTGGCCTTGTACTTGCGCCGCAGGGCGTCGACGGCGGTGTAGTCCACCTCGAAGCAGCTGTGGACGTGGGCGCTGTAGGCCTTGCTCTTGATCATGTGGTCGCTGATCGACCGGCGCATGGGGCTCATGCGCTCGCTCGAGTCGCCCTCGCGCATGACCACCGGCACCATGGGCACGCCCAGGCTGATCTTGCCCTCGGGGCCGCGGCGGGCGGGCCGGCGCCGCCGCGGGGCCGCCGGCGCCGACGGGGCGGCCGGCGCAGCGGGGCCGCTGGGGCCGCGGCGCTCGACGCGATGTACGCCTCGATGTCGCTGCGGGTGACGCGCCCGTCGAGGCCGCTGCCGGCGATGGCCTGGATGTCCACGCCGTGCTCGCTGGCGATCTTGCGGACGACCGGGGTGCTGCGCAGGCGGCGCAGCTCGGCGGCCGACAGCTCGCTGCGGGGCTTGTCGACGGCGGCGGGCGCGGGGGCCGCGGCCGGGGCGGCGGCAGCCGGGGCGGCGGCCTCAGCCGGGGCGGCGGCCGGGGCGGCGGCCGCCGGCGCAGGCGCCGAGGCGCCCGCCTCCGCCGCCGACCCGATGACGGCGACCACGGTGCCGACCTCGACGGTCTCGCCCGCGGCGACCTTGATCTCGAGGAGCACGCCAGCGGCCGGCGACGGGATCTCCGCGTCCACCTTGTCGGTCGTGATCTCGAAGATCGGCTCGTCGCGGTCCACCTCGTCGCCGACCTTCTTGAGCCAGACCGTGATGGTACCCTCGGCCACCGACTCCCCCATCTGGGGCATGATCACGTTGGTCGCCATCGTCGCTCTCCTCGAAAATCCGGAATGAAGTTCAGTAGTTCAGAAGCCAGCGCGCCTTGGCCGCGATGGCGTCGACGCTGGGATGGTAGGCCTCTTCGAGGCTCTTGGCGAACGGGACGGGCGCGTCGGGCGCCGTGACCCGCAAGACGGGGGCGTCGAGCCACTCGAAGGCCCCCTCCTGGATGCGGCTCGTGATCTCCCCCGCGAGGCCGCCCGTGCGGGTGTCCTCATGGACGAGGAGCACGCGCCCGCAGGTGCGGGCGGCGTCCAGGATGGCGGCGTCGTCGAGGGGCTGCAGCGTGCGCAGATCCACCACCCGGACGCTGGCGCCGTCTTCCGCAGCCAGCCGCTCGGCGGCCTCCAGGCTGCGGTGCACCATCGCGCCGTAGGTGAGGATGGCCAGATCGGTGCCCGGGCGCCGCGTGGCCGCGCGGCCCAGCTCGCCCACGGCGTCCGCGGCCGGCAGGGCCTCGCGCAGGGCGGGCGCCCGGTACAGGGCCTTGTGCTCGATGAAGAGGACGGGATCGGGATCGCGGATGGCCGCCTTCAGGAGCAGCTTGGCGTCGGCCGCCGTGCTCGGCGCCACCACCTTCAGGCCCGGCGTCTTGACGAAGTACATCTCGACGCACTGGCTGTGGAACGGGCCGCCGCCCACCAGGCCGCCCCCCGGGCCGCGCACGACGATGGGGATGGAGGCCCCCCAGCGGTAGCGGCACTTGGCGGCGAAGTTGGTCAGCATGTCGAAGCCGCAGGAGATGAAGTCCATGAACTGCATCTCGACGACGGGCCGCATGCCCATCAGCGCGGCGCCGATGGCCGCCCCGATGATGCCGGCCTCGGCGATGGGCGTGTCGATGACGCGCTCGGCGCCGAACCGCTCCAGGAAGCCCTGCGTCACCTTGAAGGCGCCGCCGTAGACGCCGATGTCCTCGCCCAGCAAGAAGACGCGCGGATCGGCCTCCATCTCTTCCGAGAGGGCCTCACGCACGGCTTCGAGGTAGGTCGCGGTGGCCATCGGCGGGGCCTACATGTGCAGGCTGTGGCCGAGGGCCGCGTGGGCGGCCTCGTGGAAGACCTCGGCCAGCGTCGGGTGCGCGTGCACCGTGCGGGCGAGCTCCTCCAGCGTGTACTCCAGCTTCACCAGCGGCACCCCCTCGGCGATGAGGTCGGTGGCGCGGGGGCCGATGATGTGCACCCCCAGGATCTGGCCGTACTTCTTCTCGGCGACGAGCTTCAAGAAGCCGTTGGTGTCGGCGATGACCTTCGCCTTGCCGATGGCGGTGAAGGGGAACTTGCCGATGACGACCTCATGGCCCAGGGCCCGCGCCTTCTCCTCGGTGAGGCCGACGCTGCCGATCTCGGGGCTGGAGTAGGTGCAGCCGGGGACGTGGGCGTAGTTGACCGGCTCGGGGTGCTGCCCGGCGATGTGCTCCACCGCGACGACGCCCTCGGCCATGGCGGCGTGGGCGAGCTGGGGGGTGCCGGCCACGATGTCGCCGATGGCGTAGATCCAGGGCTCGGCCGTCCGGCCGAAGCCGTCCGCCTTCACGTAGCCGCGATCGACCTCGACCTTCGTGGCCTCGAGGCCGAGGCCCTCGGTCACCGGGCGGCGGCCGACGGCCACGAGCAGGTGGCTGCCGCTGACCGACTGGGCCTTGCCGCCATCCACGGGCTCGAGCCGGGCGCGCACGCCGTCCGCCGTGACCTCCACCGCCGCCAGCTTCGTGGCCGTGTGGCAGGCGATGCCCCGGCGCTTGTAGATCTTCTCGAATTCCTTCGAGATCTCGGCATCTTCCACCGGCACCAGCCGGTCGGCCAGCTCGACGACGGTGACCTCGGCGCCGAAGCTGCGGTAGACGCTGGCGAACTCGACGCCCACGGCGCCCGCGCCCAGGACGATGAGGCGGCTGGGCATCTCGGGCAGGTCGAGCAGCTCGTCGCTGGTCAGCACGCGGGTGCCATCCACCGTGACGCCGGGCAGGGTGCGGGGGGCGGAGCCCGTGGCCAGGATGACGTAGCGCGTCTCCAGGATGGTCTCGCCGGCCTCGCCCGTGACCTTGACCTTGCCAGGCCCGGCGAGGGCGCCGAAGCCCGTGTGCACGTCGACCTTGTTCTTCTTCATCAGGAAGGCCACGCCGCCCGCGTTCTGCTGGACGACCTTGTCCTTCTGCTTGAGGACCTGGCCCAGGTCGATGCCGACGTCGCCCAGGTTCACGCCGAACTGGCTGGCGTGGCGGGCGTGATCGGCCAGCTCGGCCGAGTGCAGCATGGACTTCGTGGGGATGCAGCCGCGCAGCAGGCAGGTGCCGCCGAGGCGGCTGTCCTTCTCGACGATGGCGGTCTTGAGCCCGAGCTGGGCCGAGCGGACGGCGGTGACGTAGCCGCCGGGTCCACTGCCGATGATGACGACGTCGTAGCTCACAGGGCCTCCGGAGATCGGTCGCCGAGGGTAGTAGCGCGAACCGCTGCGGCGTGCAACGACGGGTTCTGATACCGTGCGCCCATGAAGCGTCGCTCCCTCTGGGTCCTGGGGTTCGCGGTGGCCGCCCTGGCCGCGTGCGAGGATGAGGCGAAGCCCCGCGGGGGGCTCGTCGAGATACCGGGCAACACCTCCATGGCGCCCCGCGATGACGCGGGCCCGCCCGACGCCCGCGCCGACGCGCCGCCGACGGATCCGGGGGATCCGCCCCCGCCGGCGGCCCGGCCCGTGCGGCTGCGGGTGACGTCCCCCGCCCGTGGGCACCGCGCGGGTGGCCGCTTCGTGGCCGTGGAGGGCGTGCTCGAGGGGGGCGTGGCCCCGCACCTCAGCGTGGACGGCCGCCCGGTGCAGGTGGGCCCCGACGGCCGCTTCTCCGCCGACGTGGCCGTCGATCCGGGCATCAACGTGCTGGTGACCACCGTCGTGGACGACACCGGCGATCTGGAAGACCGCCGCGCCGCCCTCATCGACGGCGACGTGGATCCGCGCTCCCGCGTGGAGAACGCGGCCGGCGTGCACGTGAGCCGCCCCGGCTTCACGGCCATCGGCGCCCTCATCACCGACGCCCTCGACGGCATCGACCTGGGCGGCCTGGTGGCCGGGAACGTGCCCGAGGGCATCACCATCCACCAGCTCCGCTACGACCGCCTGGAGGTGCAGCTCGTGCCCCTGCGCGGCCTCATCGAGGCCCGGCTGCGCCTGTACGGGCTGTACGTCGAGCTGGACGGCGAGGTGAGCTTCGGCGTGAGCTTCACGGTCAGCGGCAGCGCGTCGGCCGATCCGGCCGAGGTCGTGGCCCAGATCGCCGTCGAGGCGGACGGCCGTGGCGGCCTGGATCTGACGGTCGAGGGCGCCGAGGTGACGCTGCGCCAGTTCGACTACGACATCGAGTGGGTGCCCGACTTCGTGGAGGGCTGGTTCTCGGATCGCGTGCAGGAGTTCGCCCAGGGCCTGCTGGAGGACGCCGTGCGCGGCTTCGTGGTGCCCGCCCTCTTCGATCCGGCGGCCCTGGAGCGGACCATCGACGTGCTCGGCACCGAGGTGGCCCTGGGCCTGCGCATCGCCGACGTGGACGTGGTGCCCGAGGGCATGACGATGGCGATGGACGGGCACGCCGAGGCCAGCCGCGTCGAGCGCGACGGCGGGGCGGTCCCGGTGCTGGGCGGCGAGCCCACGTACGACAAGAGCACCCACATCGACCTGGCGGCCTCGGCGGATCTCGTCGCCCGGGTGCTGCACGCGGCCTGGGCCGGCGGCGCGCTGGACGTGGAGCTGGGGCCCGGGGGCGACTTCGACCTGCCGGTGCCGCTGACCACGGCGCTGGTGGCCGGGGCCCTGGGGGCCGCCGCCGAGGGCCTGGATCGGCAGGCCCCGCTGCGGGTGCGCATGCGGCCGCTGCTGCCCCCCGAGGTCCGCGTCGAGTCGGGTGACAAGCCCCTCGTCATCGAGTTCGGCGACCTGCTCTTCGATCTGATCTCGGCCACGGACGGCCCGCTGGTGACGGTGGCCGCCGACGTGGTGAGCCGCGCCGCGGTGCGCGTCACGGGGCTCGAGAGCATCGAGCTGGGGGCGGATCTGGACGTCGAGGTGCACGCCGACGTGGCCGAGACGCCGCGGGGGCCCGTCGACGACGCCCGCCTGGAGGGCCTGCTGGAGGGCCTGGCGGCCGCCATCCCCGGCCTGCTGGCCGACCAGACGTTCACCTTCGGGGCGGACGTGCTGCCGGTGCCGGTGCGCTTCACCAACCCGCGCTTCGAGGCGGACCGGGCGGCCGAGTTCGTCCATGTGCGGGCCGGCATCGGCGGCCCCTGATGGGCGGCCGACCCGTCTTCATCACCATCGGGTTCAGCCACTACTGCGAGAAGGCCCGCTGGGGCCTCGATCGCGCCGGCATCGCCTACGAGGAGCAGGCCCACCCGCCGCTCATCCACTACCGCGCCTTGAAGGGCCTGGGGGTGGGCAAGCAGGTGCCGGTGCTGGTGGTGGACGGCGTGCCCATGGCCGACTCCTCGGCCATCCTGGCGTGGGCCGACGGCCACCTGCCCCCCGACCGCACGCTGTATCCTGCGGATCTCACTGAGGAAATCTGCGAGCTGGAGGATCGGTTCGACGAGGACCTGGGGCCCGCGACGCGGCGGCTGGTCTACGCCTACGGCTTCGAGACGCCGAAGGTCATGCGCTGGACGGCGGGCCAGGGCGTGGCGTGGCACGAGCGCGCGCTGCTGCGGCTCGCCCTCCCCTTCGCCCGGCCCATGTTCTCGCGCGTCGTCGGGCTGACGCCGGCCGACCTCACCGCGGCGCGGGCCACGATTGAAGAGGTGCTGGCCGAGGTGGACGACCGCCTGGCCGATGGGCGCCGCTTCCTCGTGGGCGGGCGCTTCACGGCGGCCGACCTGACGTTCGCCTCGCTGCTGGCCCCGGCCTTCCTGCCGCCCGCCTACGGCGCGCCGCTGCCCACGGCCGACCGCCTCGCGCCGGGCTACCGCGACTGGATGGCCAGCGTGGCCGACCACCCGTCCGTCGCCTTCGCGCGCCGCCTGTACGCGGAGGAGCGCCAGCGGTGATCCGGGCGGTGGCGCTGCTCCTCGCCCTCGCGGGCGTGGCCCGGGCCCAGCAGCCCGTGGCCGCCTGCGAGGAGCCCAACGTCCTCATCGTGCTCGACCGCTCCGGCAGCATGCTGGAGGGGCGCAAGTGGGAGCAGGCCACCGAGGCCATCACCCAGGTGGTGCGCACCTTCGAGCACGTCATCCGCTTCGGCCTGATGGTCTTCCCGTGGCAGGGCCCCTGCTTCGTGGAGCGCAGCCAGGCCGTGCGGGTGGCGCCGGCGCCCCTGAACGGGCCCGCCGTGCGCCAGGCGTTGCCGGGGCTGCGGCCCGAGCGCGACGGGGCCACCCCCCTCGGCACCGCTTTGGATGAGGCGAGCGGCTACCTCATCGGCCAGTCCCTCGATGGGCGCCGCGGCTTCATCGTCATCCTGACCGACGGCATGGAGACGTGCGACGGCAACCCGGTGCGGGCGGCCGAGGGCGCCTTCACCATCGACGGCTTCCCCGTCTTCGTCGTCGGCTTCGGCGGTGGCGTCGATCGCGGCACCCTGAACCGCATGGCCCAGGTCGGCGGCACCGGCCAGGCGTACCAGGCCAACGACGGCCGGCAGCTCTTCGAGGTCTTCCAGGCCATCGTCGACGCCGCCACCGCGGAGGTCTGCGACGGCGTCGACAACGACTGCGACGGGCGGGTGGACGAGGGCATCGCGCCCGAACCCTGCGAAACTCCTTGTGGATCCGGCGAGCGCCTCTGCGTGGATGGGGGCCTGAGCGAGTGCCGCGGCGGCGACATCCCCGCCGAGGTCTGCGACGCCGTGGACAACGACTGCGACGCCGCCATCGACGAGGTGCAGGCCTACCCGTGCACCACGGTCTCGGGCAACCCGGGCACCGTCGCCTGCGTCGAGGGCGTGCTGTCCGGGGACTGCGCCCCCGACGACCCGAGCCGCGAAGAGATCTGCGACGCCGTGGACAACGACCAGGACGGCGCCGTGGACGAGGGGACGACGCAGCCCTGCGCCGACGGCTGCCACATGGGGCGGCGGCTCTGCGTGGACGGCTCGCTCACGCGCTGCTCGGCCCTGCCCGCGGGCGACGAGCGCTGCAACGGGGCCGACGACGACTGCGACGGCGTGGTGGACGAGGCCGCGCCCTGCCCCGAGGGCGGCGTCTGCGGCCACGAGGGCCAGTGCCTGCGGCCGTGCCTGTCGGGGGAGTGCCCCGACCACTTCGCCTGCGCGCCCGACGGCTTCTGCCACCCCCGGCTCTGCGACCCGTTCTGCGCGCCGGATCTCGTCTGCGTGCGCGAGACCTGCCTGCGGCCGTGCACGCTGGACGCGGAGTGCGGCGACGCCGAGGTCTGCCAGGGGCGGCTCTGCCTGCCCGCCGACGAGGTGGAGGATCCCTTCCGGGTGCCGCCGCCGGTCATCGTGCCCGACGCCGGCCCGGCCCCCGACGCCGCGATGGAGCAGCCGGTGATGCAGGACGACGCCGGCTGCGGGTGCCGGGCGGACGGCGGCGCGCCCGGGTGGTGGCCCGGCCTGGCGCTGCTGGCCCTGGGGAGGCGCCGATGGCGGCGGCGCTGACGCTCGAGGCCGCGGTGGCGCCCCTGGAGGCCGCCCTGCTGGCCCTGCTCGACGCCGGCGACCGCCCCGCGCTGGTGGCCGGCCTGCACGCCTGCGTCGAGCCCCACCTGCCCCGGGCCGCCAGCATCGACCCGCTGAACATCGAGCTGATGCGGATGGCCTCGGCCTTCGCCCGGGGCATCGCCGAGCCCGACCGCCTGGCCGAGGCCCGCGCCCACGCCCCCCATGTGCGCGGCGGCAGCTTCGCCGCCGTCTGCCTGGCCGCCATCGACGCGCCCGTCGACGCCCTGCGCCCCCGCCTCATCGACCTCGCGCGCACCCTGCCCCAGGCCCTCTGGGCGGATGGCCCCGACGGCCGCCGCTTCGTCGCCCGCTACGGCGCCACGCGGCCCTTCGCGTCGGTGCCCGAGGCCCTGGCCGGCATCGCGGCGGTGGCCGAGGGGCTCCGGGGGCGGCTGCCAACCCCCTGATCGCGCTCAGGTTTCTCGGGGCTGTTACGCCGCCTCCGCCCCGACACACCTACCCGACAGACCATCACGTCTGCCCGGAGGTGTGCCCCATGAAGTCCGCCCTCTTCTCGTGTCTCTGCCTGCTGGCCGCGTGGCCGGCGAGCGCCCAGGTCCGCTGCGGGGACGACGCCGAGTGCGCCCGCGGCAACGTCTGCGTCGGCCGGCAGTGCGGCCACGCGTCGCCGACCGACAAGGCGTGCGACTCGGACGCCGTGTGCGACTCCTCCCAGCGGTGCTGGAACCGCCGCTGCGCCGAGTGGGTGCCCCAGACGACGTGCACGCCCGGGCAGACGGAGGCGTGCTATGAGGCGGGCGGCAGCCCGCAGGGCGAGTGCCGGCGGGGCGAGCGGATCTGCGGCCCCCGGGGGACGTGGGGGGCCTGCGCCCACCAGCGCCTGCCGACGGCGGAGACGTGCGACGGCCTCGACACGGACTGCGACGGGCGCGTGGACGAGGGGCAGCCCTGCGAGTGCACGCCGGGCGCCGTCAAGGAGTGCTACGCCGGCCCCGGCCGACGCGGGGCGTGGGCGTCTGCCGCGCCGGCCGGCAGGCCTGCACGCTGGAGCACCGGTGGGGCGCCTGCCTCGGCGCCGTGCTGCCCAGCCGCGAGGCCTGCAACGGCGCCGACGACGACTGCAACGGCCAGGTCGACGACGGCTGCGAGTGCCTGCCGGGGGCCATCCGCACCTGCTACGCCAGCGGCGTCCGCGACGTCGGCGCCTGCCAGGCCGGCCACCAGGCCTGCGGCCGCGACGCCCGCTGGAGCCCCTGCTACGGCGCCCTCGCCCCCGGCCAGGAGGTCTGCGACCGCGTCGACAACGACTGCGATGGCCGGGTGGACGAGGGCATCGTGATGACGTGCGCCAGCCTGGTGCCGCCGGCGCGGCCCCAGCCGACGCCGGTGCCGGTGCAGCCGGGGCGGCCGGTCATCCGGTGAGACGCTGGCGCCCGGCGTGGCCGAGCGCTGAGGCTACAGCGAGGCGGAGAGGGTGAAGGCGAGCTGCGTCTCGTCGCGGTGGACGAAGAAGGTGTTCACCACGCCATCGCGCAGGACGTTGCCGCCCTGCTCGACGGAGACGCCGAGGTCGAAGACGGAGTAGCCGTAGCCGACGTGGGCCTCCCAGTCATACTGCTGGTACCACACGCCCTGGTCGCTGGCGTCGGACTCGTAGCTCTCGCGGGAGTCGTACTTGCGCACGTAGTTCGTGCCCGCGCCGACGCCCACCCCGACCCGCCCGTAGGTCTTCGAGTCGAGGATGGCGTAGTCGATGCCGGCCGAGAGGCCGGTGTCGAGCTGCGTGTTCATGCCACCCGACCGGCCCGCCCGCTCGGCGAACTCGTGGAACCGGTAGCGGAACCGAGGGCCGCCGGCGACCGTGAGGCCGGCGACGGGCTCGAAGGCGAAGCCGAGGCGCACCTGGGGCGCGAGGTAGAGGTCCTGCACCCGGCTCGTCCGGGAGGTGGGCAGGAAGACGGAGGCCTCCTGGGTGAGGGAGAGCTTCGCGTCAGCCCCGAAAGACACGGGGGTCTTCCAGGCGAAGCCGACCTGCGTGTCCTGCAGGTCGACCCCCGACTCGTCCGGCTCGGCGACGAAGAGCTGCCGCAGACCGGCGCCCAGGAAGACCGTCCCGCCCTTGAAGACCTCGCCGCGGACCCGGAGGCCGTAGAGCAGCAGCTGGTCGTTCGCCGGATCCTCGTCCACCACCGCCAGCATGCGAAACTGGCTGGAGAGGGTGGTCTTCACCGGCAGATCGAGGCCCGCCTGGGCGTCGGTCTCCGGCTCGGCATCCGGGCCCTGGGCGTAGGCGGTGCCGGCGAGGCACAGCCCGAGGCCGAGGGCGATCGCGGGGCGCTTCATCTCAGAACCCCACGAAGTTGTTGAAGTACTCGTAGTACGCCAGCAGGATCTTCAGCCCGTAGTTGTCCAGGTCGGGGTCGGCCCCGGCGTTGAGCGACTCGTTGTACTCCCGCAGGTACTGGTAGCTGACGGGGCTGCGCGAGGCGCGGGCCACCAGGTGCCAGTTGCGGTCCGGCAGGTACGTGTAGACGTACAGCTCGCTGTCGTACACGAAGGTCTGCTGGGGGTTGTCGACGCGGGTCGCGTAGTCGATGGCGGCGTCGCCGTAGGCCTCACGCAGCTCCATCTCGTTCTCGTACCGCTCGATGGCGATGCGCTCCTTCGTCTCGATGGAGCCCACCAGGTTGGTGTTGCTCGTCGAGGCGAAGATGGCCAGCGCGTAGTACTTGAACCAGGCGAAGGTGTCGTAGTTGGCGCCCAGCATGTTGTCGAGCACGCGCTGGCTCAGGGCCAGGTTCTGCGAGCCGAAGGGCGCGTCCCACATGGAGACGTAGGCCGCCACGTTGGGGCTGTAGTAGATGTCCTGCAGGTCCATGTAGGCGACCGTGCTGAACAGCTTGTCGATGATGATGCCCAGCCGGAGGATGTCCCCGTAGAAGGGGTCGTACTCGGTCTGGTAGTTGCGGAAGCTGGCCGGCTGGTTGATGACCGCGTCGTAGAAGGCCATGGTCATGCCGATGGACGCCGAGATGTCGTTGTAGAAGTCGACGGCGATCTCGTCGTACTCGGGGTCCGTCAGCACGGTGCCGCCGCCCACCTGATCGAGGCGCTTGAGCGTCTCCTGCACGCCGCCGCCGCCCCAGTCGAAGATGCCCAGGTGCCACATGCGCTGGATGTCGAACATGGCGCCGTAGACCGAGCCCACGTAGCTGGAGGTGTCCCAGAACTTCCGGTAGGCGCGGCGGTTGCGCAGGTTGTAGAGCCAGTCGTACTGCTCGATGGCGTTGAGGGTGATCTGGGCCGGGGTGATGCCCAGGTCGTGGGCGCGGCACAGGGGCGACAGGATGCGGTGCTCGTCGGTGCAGTACAGGATGTCCTGCTGCATCGCCTCGGCGCGCACGTCGTCGCCGCCGTAGATCCACTTGAGGGCCCACTCATCGTACTGGCCGTAGCCGCGGCTCGAGCCGGCCTCTTCCCACGCCGTCACGTAGTCCATGATCGAGGCCGACACCTCGCCCTCGCGCATGTGCTTGCCGTCGACGGAGCCGTAGAAGTTGTGGCGCAGGCTCAGGTTGTGGCCGAACTCGTGGATGGCCACGTGGAAGACCACCGCCTCGATGATGCGGTCGCTGTACTCCTTGTCGGACTCCCAGGTGAACCCGCTGCCGCGCTGTACGCAGCGGCGAGCGCCCATGGCGATGGCGTTGATCGCGTCGTTGGGATCGAAGGTGTAGATGCTCTTGGTCGAGAACAGGAAGTCCTTGAGGTGCTGCAGCTCCGCGTGGTTCTTGCGCCAGTCGCGCATGTTCTGCGTGAAGCCGAGCTGGGCCTCGATGCCCTCGCGGGTGTAGAGCGCCTGGGCGCCGAAGGGGTTCTTGCCCGCCATGACGTCCTGCATGGCGTTCTGGAATTCGCCTTCCTTCTGCTGCATCTCCTGGAGCATCTGGAAGGGCACCTGGTCGGTCCGGTACACGAAGCGGTTCCACGGCGGGTAGCTGTAGCGCAGCTCGCCCAGGACCTTGTGGTAGTCGTCGCGGAAGCCGTCACGCAGCGGCTGGGGCACGAAGTCGTCGGCGCTGCCGTCGGCCCCGTCCTCCAGGTCCATCACGCGGCGCATCTCGGCGAAGAGCTGCGTGTTGAGGCGCGGGGACTGCTTGCACTCGGTCTCGGTCTGGCTGCGCACGGCGTCACAGCTCTCGCCGCCGCTCGCCTCGCACTCGTTCTTGGCGCCCTCGGCGATGAGGGCGCAGCGCACGGGATCGCCGGGGGCCACGGTGGCGCCCTCGGTGCAGACGGTCTCCTCCCAGGCCTTGTCCGCCTCGGGCTTGAGCAGGCCGCCGTGCTGCTCCAGGTAGTCCTGGATGTAGAAGCGGTAGCGGTCCAGGCCCACGTTGTAGAGGTTGGTGGTGGCGCTGATGATCTCGCCGGTGCGGGGGTCGCTGATGCTCGGGCCGTAGCCCAGCAGGCCGGTGGTGGTGTCGATGCTGTGGTGCCACACCACGAAGCTGTAGCGCGGATCCCCGAAGGTCGGGCGCTGGCAGTCGTCGGGGATGGCCTCGTCCTTGCCCTGGTTGAGGCAGTCGCGGAAGTCGAACCGCAGCGTGGCGCCGGCCTCGGCCATGACGGCGTTGGTCAGCTCGCGGATCTCCGTCCACATGGGCTTGAAGGCCTCGGGGAAGCCCTCGTGGAAGTAGAAGACGACCGGGTCGTTCTCGGGGCGGTTCGGGTTCCAGCGGTGCAGCAGGTTGACGTTGCCCACCAGGCCGGTGTCGTGGTCGCGGAAGGTGTTGGCCACCTGGAAGGCGCCGTACTTCTTGTTGACCAGATCCTTCTCGTCGATGATCTGGGGCACGAAGTCGCTCTCGCCGCGGCGGAACAGCGCGAAGTGGTACTGGACGTTGCCGGTCTGGGCGTCGCGCTCGTAGAGGTGCAGCAGATCGGTGCACACCCAGCCCAGCCAGTTCAGCTGGTAGGTCACGTCGATCGTGAAGCCGAGGGACTGGGCGCTCTCGTCCCACTCGAAGCTGTCAGGCACCAGGTTCGACGACAGGGGCACCGCGCAGAGGTTGGCGTAGAGCCCGTACACCCACAGGAGCTGGCTGGCCGGCTCCATGCTGGTGTTCTCGAAGTCCACCTTGAAGTTCTGGCGGTCGCGCCACGGCTTCTCGGTGTTCTCCTCGAGGTAGTTGGTGCGCTCGCCGTCCAGGCTCTCGCGCAGCTTGATGTCGACGTGCTTGCCGGCGAACTCGAAGAGCACGCGCTCGGCCTGGGTGGCCAGGTCGTCGTTGGGATCCTCGGGATCGTCGCGCTGGATGCTGCGGCCGTCGAGGATCTGCAGGCCCGACTCCTGGAAGCGGAGCTTGACGTACTTCAGCTCGCCCTCGAGGCCGGGGAAGACCACGTCGCCCATCACGTTGGGGGACGAGGACTTGACCGTCGTGACCTTGAAGAGCCAGCCCTCGTCGGTGGAGCCCTCGACGAGCGGGTTGGGGGCCGTCAGCGACGACTTGGTGAGGTAGACCGCCTCGTCGTCGAGCCCGTTGCGGATCGGCCGGTGGTCGACGCAGGCGCTCAGGAGCGCGCTGGCCGCCACGGCGATGAGGATACGCTTGCCGTTCATGGTTGCCATCTCTCCCATCACCGCCACATGTCCACCTGGACGGCGCGACCGTTGACCGTGACGAAGCTCACGCGGTTGGTGAGCGAGGCCACCCCGTCGAGCACGTTGCCGTTGTCGGAGTAGTTGAAGACGATCTCGCACTCGCGGTAGGCGTCGACGCCCTGCTCGGCCGCGTAGGCGGCGATCTTCTCGCGCAGGTCGTCGCCGTAGGCGATGGAGAGGCCGGGGCAGAGGTTGACGGGGAGCTTGAAGCCACCCTGGGCCACGCGCCCGATGCGGTTGTCGGCCTCGACGTAGACCAGCAGGCCGTTCTCGCGGCCGAACAGGCGCACGACGCTCGCCGGCACCCACTCATACCGCTCGCCGCGGATCTGGCGCAGGTAGCCGTTTCGGTCCTCGATGGGATCGCCGGGCACCGTCAGGCGGACGAGGCCGCGGCGGCCCTGGTCGTTGATGGTGGTGAGCTGGACGTCGATGGTGCCGAGCTTGCGGTCGAACTCGCCCAGGCGCACACCGTCGCCGCCGAGGGCGAACGGGTTGGTGCCGGGATCCATGCGGGCGAGGTCGATGCCGAAGTAGGGGTACTTCGGCTGGCCGAAGCCGATGGGCTCGCGCAGCTCCTCGTTCCAGGCGTTGAAGATGCCGTCGATCTCGCTGTAGCCGCGGCCGATGGTCACGGCCGTGACGGCGCCGTAGTTGAGGCTGTACTGCACCACCAGGCGGTAGGGCACGTCCTCGTGGATGAAGCTGGCGTAGCCGATGACCCACTTGCGGTCGTCGGTGTTGCGGAAGGCCTTGTAGGACAGGCGGGGATCGGCGAGGCCGTGGGTGAACGCGTCGATGACGGTGTCCACGAAGGGCTCGATGATCCAGGTGGGCTCCACGACGCGGGGATCGACGACGGCCCGCTCCTCGGGGGTCAGGCTGTCCCAGACGGCGCGGATCTCGGCGATGACCGTGTTGTTCCAGTTCTCGCGGCCGCTGGGGCCGTCCCAGAAGAGCTGCTCGATGGGCTGGGGCTCCTCCGACAGGCTGTCGGGCACGTCGATCTGCATGGCCAGCAGGGGGTGCAGCGGGGCCGGCTCGACGGGGGGATCCTCGGGGTCCACCGGGGGATCCTCAGGATCGACCGGGGGATCCATCGGGTCCACCGGGGGATCCTCGGGATCGACCGGGGGATCCATGGGATCGACCGGGGGATCCATGGGGTCGCCGGTGCCGGCGCCCTCGTCGGCCTGGGGCACGTGCACGGCGGCGCGCAGGCGCTCGCGCAGGCGGATGCGGTAGTTCCAGGCGAGGGTCTTGGGCACGAACTCGGCCACGGGGGCGTTGAGGGAGCGGGTGAACGTCATGCCCGTCAGCTCATCGCTGTCGAGGGGGCGCTCGCCGTCGGCGTAGACCGGGTTCTCGGAGATCTTGCGCTGGAACTCGATGTCGACGCCGTTGAACTCGACGCTCACGCCGTCGCGCTGGGCGTAGACGTTGTAGCCCACGCGATCGAGGGTGCGCTGGTCCTCGGCGCCGATGCAGTCCCGCTTGAACTGGGCCCAGGTCGTCGTCCGCGACAGGTCGACGTTGCAGCCGGCCTTGGCGAGGCTGGTGAAGGTGGGGGCGTAGACGTCGCTCTCCTCGCGGCCGAAGGCGAAGCTCGAGCGGATCTCGAAGGGCGCGATGCGCACCGGCGAGATGAGCACGAACTCCACCTGGCCCTCGGCCGAGAAGGCCATCACGACCTCGGAGTCGATGAAGTAGAGCTGGGTGCTCTGCCGGACCTCCTGGGCCTCCTCGCTCTGGTAGAAGGTGTTGCAGATCTTGGTGGCCACGCAGTCGTAGGCCGGGTCCACCGTCTCCTGGAAGAAGGTGTGCCGGACCGCGCGGTACATGCGGTTGATGTTGTCGTTGTTGAGCCAGGCGGTGGGCTTGTTCCCCTGCTCGGCGCGGCTCGTGTACTGGTCGAGCTCCTGGTCGCCGATGCGCACCCGCTCACGCAGCTTGATGGTGACGGGGACGTCGACGGCCATGCCCTCGGCGTCCACGTCCGGGAAGCTGCAGTTCATGTTGCCGAGGTACTGGGAGTAGGCCACCAGGTCGGTGAGGAGGCGCGTCTCGGTGTCGATGAACGCGATGACCTCGTCGACCGGGCCCCAGGTGAGGGCGTTGGAGTAGACGGTGGGATCGCAGAACTTGCCGTCCTCGGGGCGCCCGACGAGCTGGTCGGCGTGGGTCGGGGTGCCGTCCTCGTTGCGGATGGGCACCCGGCCGACGGAGTTGTCCGGCACGATGGGCGCGACCACCATGCCCTGTACCATCTCCTCGTTCTCCCGCTCGGAACAGAAGCGAGCCCGGCCGGCGTTGTCGTCCACGCCCGCCGTGCTCCCGAAGTTCTGCTCCCCCTCCGGGACGAACGGGGCCGTCCGGGTGTCGCCGTTGCGCTGACCCGGATCGGTGTTGTCGGGCGTGTAGATCTGGTTGGGGCCGTCCTCGCAGCCAGCAGCGAACGCCACCAGCACCGCGAGCAGCGGCGCGACTGTCCTGCGCATGCGCCTCCCTCCCTGTTCATGTCTCATGGGCGCGAATCCCCCACGCGGGCGCGATGCCCGGAACGTCAGCTTCCGCACGGCGAGGGCTCAGACCCCCCGCCAGTCAGCGGAAAAATCGCCGCACTATAGGGCGTGCCGGGCCCGTGTGCAAAAGGCGATCCCGGGCCGGGGCGTTAGAAGTGTCGCGCTGTGTCGAGCAACCAGGGGAGTCCGGGAGGAATGGGATCCTCGTGAGCCAGATCGAGGAGGGCGAGGGCCTGCCAGGTGACGCTCAGGCGGTCGACGACGCCGCGCACCTCCCAGGCGGCCTCCTCGGCCGGCAGGCCCAGCAGGCGCGCGACCTGCCCCTGGTCGACCTCGACGCGGGCCGCCAGCGCCTGCCGCTCGGCGCTCGGCGGGGCGGCCGCGAGCCGCGCGGCGGCATGGGCGAAGAAGGCCTCGTGCAGCCGGTAGCGGTGCAGGTCCTTCAACACCTGGGCGCAGAGGACGTTGTGGGTGCCCTCCCAGCTCTCGCAGACGATGGCGTCGCGGTAAAGCCGCGGAAGGACAGAGAAATCCTCGATGGCCCCGTTGCCCCCCAGCACCTCGATGCCGTCGTGGATGACGGCCGTGCTGCGGATGGAGGTCCAGTACTTGTTCATGTTGACCACGAGGCGGAAGAGGGCCTCGTCGGCGCGGCTGCCCTGCCCCAGCTCGATGCGATCGGCCAGGGCGGCGAGGGCGAAGGTGCCGGCGGTGCCCCCCTGCGTCTCGGCCTCGATGCGCGCGAGGGTGCGGGCGACGAGGGGGAACCGGTCGATGGGCTGGCCGAAGGCGCGGCGGTGGGCCGCGTAGGCCGTGGCCTCGTGCTGCACGCGCCGCATGGAGCCGGTGGAGGCGATGGCGTTGTACAGGCGGCTGGTGTTGAGGACGATCTCCACCACCGCCTTGAAGCCGCCCTCCGCGGCGACGGGCCAGGCCACGGCGTCGTGGAAGTCAGCCTCGCCGCTGGCCATGCTGCGGGTGCCGAGCTTGTACTTGAGGCGGCGGACGAAGACGCCGTTCGGCTGGCCATCGGGCAGGCGCCGCGGCACGACGAAGGCCCCCAGGCCCGGGGTGCCGGCGGGGGCGCCGTCGGGCCGCGCCGTCATCAGGTAGAGATCGGCGTCGATGACCGAGCAGAACCACTTCTCGCCGTTGATGCGCCAGGTGCCATCGGCCGCCGGGGTGGCGACGCAGGCGTTGGCGCCGACGTCGGAGCCCCCCTGGATCTCGGTGAGGAACTGGGCGCCGTGGTAGTGGTCGGGGTGGCCGCGGTCGGTGCGCAGCAGGCCGGGCAGGAAGCGGTCGCGGACGGCGGCCGGGGCGCGGCGCTGCAGGATCTTGATGAGGCCCGCCGTGCAGGCGAGCGGGCAGAGGTGGCCGCCCTCGCCGTTCTGGCTGAAGAGCCAGGCGTAGGCGAGCTGGACGGTCTCCTGGCCGGGCGTCGCGTAGCGCGCCATGACGCCGGTGCGGTAGACGCGCTCGCCGATGACGTCGTAGGCGGGGTGGAAGACCACCTCCTCGGTGCGGCGGCCGATGCCGTCGAAGCGCCGCAGGACGGGCAGGTGCTCGTCGCGGTTCGTCTCGCAGACGAGGGCGTCGAGCAGGCCCGCGCACTCGGCGCCGAAGGCCGAGAGGCCGGGGGCCTCGGCGGCCAGGCGATCGGCGCCCAGGTGGTGGGCCAGCACGCGCTGGAAGAAGGGATCGGCGTCGTAGAAGTTGCTGGGCTTCGCCTCTCGCCAGGCGGCGAGGTCGGCCCGCGCGTCGTCGTGGGTCTTCATGGCGGCATGATACTGCACGGCGCGCCCGGCGCACCCCCTTGCGGGCGGGCCCGCACACGGCGCGGCCGCGGGGCGCGCCCCGGCGGTTGCTCGCCCTGCCCGGGTGTGCGACCTTCAACCAGGATGTCCCGGTCGAGTGCACGTTGACCGTTCAGGCCCGGAAATTCGGGAAGTATCTGCTGCTCGACCGCATCGGCTCGGGTGGGATGGCCGAGATCTGGCGTGCTCGCCAGTTCGGGGCCGCCGGGTTCCAGAAGGACCTGGTGATCAAGAAGATCCTCCCCCACCTGGCGGCGAACGACGAGTTCGTCCGCATGTTCATCGACGAAGCCAAGATCGCCGTCTCCCTCCAGCACGCGAACGTGGTGCAGATCTTCGATCTGGGCTCGGTGGACCGCGAGTACTTCATCGCGATGGAGTACGTGGCGGGGCGCGACCTCCTCAACCTGCTCATCCGCTGCACGCACCTGCGCATCCGGGTGCCGCAGAAGCTGGCGCTCTTCATCACCATGGAGGTGCTCAAGGGGCTGGAGGCCGCCCACGGCGCCACCGACAGCCGCGGCAACCCCCTCAACATCATCCACCGGGACGTCTCGCCCTCCAACGTGCTCATCAGCTACGACGGGCACGTGAAGCTGGGCGACTTCGGGGTGGCCAAGGCCCAGCGCCGCGACTCCGAGAGCACGCGGGCCGGCACGATGAAGGGCAAGCTCGGCTACATGAGCCCCGAGCAGATCACCGGGCACCCGGTGGACGCCCGCTCCGATCTCTTCGGCGCCGCGACGATGCTCTTCGAGATGCTGGCCATGAACCGGCTCTTCAAGGCCGACACCGAGCTGGACACCATGGTGATGGTGCGCGACGCGGCGGTGGAGGGGCCCATCCGCGGGCTGCCGCCCAGCGTGCCCGAGGGGCTGCGCACGGTGCTGCTCAAGGCCCTGGCGCGCCGGCCGCAGGACCGCTTCCAGGCCGCCCGCGAGCTGCACGACGCCCTGGCCGATCACCTGTTCGAGGCCCGCATCCGGGTGTCCCAGGCCGACATGAGCCGGTTCATGCGGTCGGTCTTCGCCAAGGAGTTCGAGGAGGACAAGGCGCGGCGCCGCCAGGAGCCGGCGGATCCCGAGGGGTCCCGGCCGAGCGGCGCCGACGCGTCGCGCCCGGAGCCGACGCGGGCGACGCCGCCGCCGGTGAGCGCGGCCACCCTGCGGCCCCGCTTCCCCAGCGGCCCGCGCAACGCCTGGTCGCGGGACAGCGCCTTCCGCGTCCGGCGCCGCAGCGGCCAGACCACCGAGCCCATCGCCCTGACGGCCATCATCCGGCTCATCGAGCAGGACGCCCTGGAGCGCGACGACGAGGTGAGCATCGACGGCGGCACGTGGCGGCCGGCCCCCGAGGTCACCGCCATGCTCCAGGGCGAGGCCCCCGCCCTGGGCGCCGGCGCCCGCCCCGACTTCCAGGGGCGCTTCACCCAGGTCGACTTCCCCCGGCTGCTGTATCGCTATGCCATCACGCGGGCGACGGGGCGCATGCGGCTCATCGACGGCGCCCGGCAGAAGGAGATCTTCTGGCGGACGGGGCGGCCGGAGTATGTGACCAGCACCCAGAAGCACGAGCTGCTGGGGGAGTATCTGGTGGCGCGACGGTATCTGACGCGCACCCAGCTCAACCAGGTGCTGGGCATGCTGGCCGACTTCGACGGGCGCCTGGGCGACACGCTGCTGCACCTGAAGCTCATCAGCGCCGCCGATCTGTTCTCGGTGCTGGGCAGCCATGTGAAGGAGAAGCTGCTCGACCTCTTCTCGTGGAGCGGCGGGGACTACGCCTTCTTCGGGGGGGAGCACACCTCGACGCAGATCGTGCCGCTGGAGCTGGGGGCGTGGCCGCTCATCAACGAGGGCGTCGTCCGGCAGATGCCCCTGGCGGTGCTCCAGCAGCACTTCGAGCCGTGGTACTTCCGGCCCGTGCTGCGCAAGCGGCACCGGCTGCTGGAGGCGGCGCAGCTCGATCTGACGCCTCGCCAGCTCCAGATCTGGAACGCGGTGACCCATGGCCCGGCCCTCGATCGGCAGCTCGGCCGGCTGCTCGCCATCCCCGGGGTGCGCGAGGCGGACATCTACCAGGTGCTCTTCTTGATGGAACGCCTGGACTTCATGGGCTTCGAGTGAGCGAGCCGGCCGCCCACGGGCTTTGACAGCCCCGGGGGGCCACGACTATATCTTGCACCGACTCCGCGCCCCGAGGCGCGCCGGACATGGAGAAAGCAAGCGTCCCATGCGCCAAGCCGCCCGCACCCTCGCCACCGCTCTCTGCCTGGTCATGCCCGGCCTGGCCCGGTCCCAGCAGCCCGCGGTGGTCCTGACCCCCGAAGCCGAGGCCCAGCTCTCGGCGGCGGATCAGAAGCGCGCCGACCAGCTCAAGGGCGAGGCCAACGTCCTGTTCCGCGATGGTCGCTACAAGGAGGCCATCGAGAAGTTCTCGCGGGCCTTCGAGATCTCGCGGGACGTGGAGCTCGTCTACAGCATCGGCGTCAGCTACCAGAACCTCGAGGCCTGGCAGGAGTGCGTCTCCTACATGGAGCGCTACCTGGAGAAGGCCGGTGTGGGGCCGAAGCGCGACCGCGCCGAGAACACCCGCAAGAGCTGCGAGGCGCGCATCGAGCGTGACCAGGAGCTGACCATCGAGTCGACCCCGGCCGGGGCGAAGGTCTACATCGACGACCGCGCCCGGGGCGTCCAGGGCACGACGCCGTTTCGCAACTACGTCAAGCCCGGCTCCCACCGCGTCTGGGTCGAGCTGGACGGCTTCGAGGCCACCGACCAGACCATCGAGGTGCAGAAGGCCACGCCGTTCCGCATGAACGTGCAGCTGCGCGAGGTGCAGAACCGCGGCTGGCTCTTCGTGGACTCCACCGTCATCGACGCCCGCGTCTACATCGACGGCAAGAACGTGGGGCTGACGCCCTTCCAGGCGCCCCTGGCCTACAGCGCCGGCTCGCACCAGGTGGTGGTCGAGCGCGACGGCTACACCCGCTACTCCAGCCAGATCCGGGTGGACAAGGGCCGCCTGGCCCGCGTGGACGCCCACCTCGTGCAGACCAGCACCCAGAGCACCTGGCGCTCGCCCCTGGGCTGGACGATGAACGTCTTCGGGCTCCTGGCCATCGGCGGCGGCGTGACCGCCTACTTCTTCGCCGAGGAGGAGTTCAACGACACCGACAAGTTCAAGGATCTCGCGCTGTACGAGAAGCTGGGCTACGGCGTCGGCGGCGGCCTGATGGCCATCGGCACGAGCCTGCTCATCTGGGACGCGGTGCGCGACGTCATCGCCGACGAGGACCGCAACCCCAAGTACGGCGAGCCCGTCAAGATCCAGGAAGGCGCGGCGGCCGAGCCGACCGCGCTGCGCTTCGGGGTCTCGCCCGGTGGCGTAAGCCTCGGCTTCAGCTTCTGAGAAGGTCGGGAAGATGACACGGACGATGACGCGCCCCCTCACGATGAGCCTCGGCCTCGCCGCCCTGCTGGCCGGCTGCGCCAAGGGCAAGGATCCGCCGACGGCCACCCCGCTCGTCCGCATCGAAGCGGGCACCTTCACCATGGGGACGGACGCCATCGATCCCTGCGGCAACTCGCGGGTCAATGTGGGCGGCGGCTACGCCCTCGGCTGCGACGCCAAGGACCAGTCGGCGGCCATCCCCCACCAGGTGGCGTTGGACGCTTTCTGCATCGACCGCAACGAGGTCACCAACCTCCAGTACCGCCACTGCGAGGAGAACGACGTCTGCGGCAAGCCCGAGTCCACCAACGTGGGCGCCCAGGGCGAGGTGGGCTTCATCAAGAAGTACTACTCGGATCCCGACAAGTTCGGGGACTACCCGGTGGTGGGCGTCTCCTGGGAGAACGCGCAGAAGTACTGCGAGTTCCACGGCGGCACCCTGCCCACCGAGGCCCAGTGGGAGTTCGCGGCCTCCAGCCGGGGCGCGCAGGCGGGCGTCGAGCCCATCTGGGTCGATCCGGCCACCACGGAGGCCATCGAGGCCGGCGCCTGCGACAGCGGCGACCGCCAGGTGTCGCTGGGGCCGTGCACCGGCGAGCGCGTGCGCGCCGTGGCGACCTCCCGCGGTGACAAGACCGCCGAGGGCGTCTACGACCTGGCCGGCAACGTGCGGGAGTGGGTGCGCGACGAGTTCGACTTCCTGGGCTACTGCGCCCAGGACGGCATCACCGACGAGTTTACCCTCAAGAGCGAGGGCACCCGGCCGTTCTTCTCCCCCGATCAGGGCACCCCGCCCGCGAGCGTGGTGACGGACACCGCCTGCCTCGATGACGGCATGGGCAACGGCTACGCCCACGGCTGCAACAAGGGCTTCCTGGAGTGCCGCGGCGTCTGCGCCCGGGCGTTCCGAGGCAACGACAGCGGCGCCGAGAAGCGGGCGGCCTGGCGCGCCGACGACTGCCGCGTGCGCCACCTGGCCGAGGCGGGCGAGGGCTTCATCGTCCCCGCGGGCGCCGGCTGCGCGGCCGACTGCGAGGGCCGGGGCCAGGACGCCCAGGCCTGCGCCGACTACTGCGGCTGCCTCGATGCGCCCGTGGACGCCACCTTCAACGACACCGCCTGCCTGCAGGACTGCCTGGGCGAGTACCAGCTCTGCAGCGCCGCCTGCACCGTGCCCGACGCCCGCGTCACCTGCATGGAGGTCGCCACCGGCGGCAATGATCCCGTGCTGCCCCGCCCGGTCTGCGTGGCCCGCACCGACCACAGGGGCGACACCGTGCACACACGCCCGGCGGCCTTTGACATCCACGAGATCAAGGGCAGCCACGTCGTGCGCGGCGGTAGCTTCAACGAGGGCAAGATCTGCGCCGGCCGGGTGGCCCGCCGCGACTTCGAGGACGTGTCTAACCCCCTCCTCGGCTTCCGCTGCGTCTACCCGGCCTCCGCCTGCCAGTAGACCCCCGGCCCGGCTTCGGCATGGGCCTTTGCGGCGGGTCGAAGTATGCTGCCTCGATGCGCCTCCCCCTCCTCGCCTCGCTGGTCGTCCTGGGCTGCCAGAGCAACGCGCTGAGCCTCAGCGATCCGGGCAGCTATGGCGCCCGCTTCGAGCCCGACTACCTGGAGGGCGACGGGGTCAGCACCCTCATCCTCACATTCGACGATATCGACGACGTGCACGACGCCACGGGCGATCCCGCGACGTGGCAGGTGACCGCGGACGAGCTCGATGGCCTCTTCCTCGACGGCTACAAGTTCCTCTCCAACTTCCAGGTGGAGGTGGAGCTGGCCCCGCTGGTGCCCGCCTGCGTGGGCGTGATCTCGCCCGGCTGCCAGCGCGCGGCGGTGGGGAGCCACGACGTCACCCTGCAAATCACCAATCATTACGGAACGTTCGCGGTGGAGACCATCGTGATCGTCTTCCCGTGACCCGTGGCGCTGCTGGTCCTCCTCGCCCTGCTCGCGCCCCCCGAGGCGGCCCTCGAGGCCGCCATCGCCTGCTATGACGGGCTCGACTACACCTGCGCCGAGGAGCGGCTGGCCGAGGCGCTGGCCGGGGGCCTGAGCCCGGCGGACCAGATCCGCGCGCGCCGGCACGAGGCCCTGCTCGCCCTCGCCTTCCGGGACGAGGCGCGCATGCGCCGCGCCGCCCGGGCCATCTTCGCCATCCAGCCCGACTGGGAGGGCAGCGACCTCCCGCCGCGCCTGGCGGCCATCTTCGCCGAGGAGCGGCCCCTGCCCCCGCCGCCCCCCCGGGCTCTCGGCCGCCTGGACGTCACCTCCCTGCGCCCGACGGGCAGCGACGCGGACCGCTGGAGCGAGGGCCTGGGCGTCGAGGCCGCGGGCGGCGTCCTGCTGGATGATCGCTGGGTCATCACCCTGACGGGCGCCTACAGCGACCACCGGCCCCGCGCCTTCGTGGATCAGGGCCTGGGGCTGACGCAGGTGGGGCTGGAGCTGGGGGCGCGCCTCGCCTTCGGCCCCGTCCGCGTGCAGGCCGGCGTGGGCCTGGGGGCGGGCAGCGTGGCCGTCGAGGGCGCCCTGCGCGACGAGAGCTACTGGGGCGGCTACGCGGCGCTGCCGGTGGACGTGAGCGTGCCGCTCCTCGGCGACCTGGGCGTGGGGGGCCGCGTCGGGCTGCTGGTCTACGTCACCAGCGACGCGGACCGGCTGGCGTCGTCGCTGCTGGTGCCCCTGACCTTCGGCCTGCGGTACGGGCCGTGAGGGCCTGGGCGCTGCTGCCGCTGCTGGCGGCCTGCCAGGCGCCGGCCCCGGCGGCGCGGGACGCGGCGCCGGCCTCCGCCCCGGCCCCCGCCTCCGCCCCGGCGACGGCCCCCGCCACCGCGCCGCCCCCGGCGCCGACGCCCGTGCGCCAGTTCGCGGCCAACCTCATGGGCACCCCGTTTCGCCTGCTCATCGCGTCCAGCCGGCCACCGGCCGAGATCTCGGCCGCCGCCGACGCCGTCTTCCACGAGGTCGAGCGCGTCGAGCACTTGATGAGCGAGTGGCGGCCCGACTCGGCCATCAGCGCCGTGAACCTGGCGGCCGGCAAGGCGCCCGTGGAGGTCCCCGCCGAGGTGGCCGACGTCGTCGGGCAGGCCCTGGCGGTGGCGCGGGAGACGGACGGGGCCTTCGATCCCACCTGGGCGGCGCTGCGCGGGCTCTGGGACTTCCGGGCCGACCCGCCGCGCCTGCCGCGCAAGAGCGCCCTGGCGGCGGCGGTGGGGCGGGTGGGCTACGCCCGCGTCCAGGCCGAGGCCGGCCCGCCGCCCACGCTCTTCCTGCCCGCCCCCGGCATGGCGCTCGGCCTGGGGGGCATCGCCAAGGGCTACGCCATCGACCGCGCCGCCGCGCTGCTGCGGGCCCGCGGCTTCGAGCGCTTCATCGTCGACGGCGGGGGCGATCTGTACGTGGCGGGCGAGAAGCGCCCCGGCGAGCCCTGGGTCGTCGGCGTGCGCGATCCCCGCGGCGAGGGGCTGCTGGCCGAGCTGCCCGTCCGGGACGCGGCCATCGTAACCAGCGGAGACTATGAGCGATTCTTCGAGCTGGGCGGGCGGCGGTACCACCACATCATCGACGTGCGCACGGGCATGCCGGCCACCGCCAGCGTGGCCGTGACGGTCATCGCGCCGGACGCGACGCGGGCCGACGCGCTGGCGACGGCGTTCTTCGTCGAGGGGCCCGCGGCCATCGAGCGGGCGCGCCGGCTGGGCGTCGAGGCCGCGGTGCTCGCCCCGGACGGGCGCATCCACGCGACAGCCGGCCTCGCCGCGCTCGGGCCTACGTTCCCTGGGGCAGCCAGGTCCGCGCCAGGTCCACGCTCGCCCCCGGCATCGCCACGACCCGCAGCCGCAGCCTCTGCGCCGCCATCGCCGCCGGCACCACGATGAGGCCGTCGCCCCGGGCCACCAGGCGGTCGGCGTCGTCGTAGGCCGCCAGGATGACGGCCCCGGCGTCGACCTGGGCCTCGATGCCCTGGGAACGCTCGGGGGTGCCCAGCGCGAACCACGCCTCGGCGGCCTCGCCCATGACCATGCTGGCCTCGTCCGCCAGCTCGCCGATGCCATCCTCGTCAGCCCCGGCCAGGCCCTCGCGGCTGCAGTCGAGGTCCTCGTCGCAGCCGGTGGTGCACTGCAGGTCCACGTCGCAGCCGGCGTAGGGCACCACCGCCTCGAACGGCCCGGCGGCCAGGCCCGCGTCGGCCCCGGGCACCCCGGCGTCGGCGTTGCCCAGCACCGGATCCGTGTTCACGGCGCAGCCGACGAGCAGCAACGCCGCCGACGCGCGGGCGATCCTCCGCATGGTTTGCCTCTCCTTCGCTCGATTGCTAGCGTACGGGCTGCGCTGACGCCGCCGCAAACCGGCCCCCTGACCCCGGGAACCGCCCCAACTCCATGCTGACCGAGCTCGACCTCGCGCTCTACCTCGTCGCCCTCGCCTCGCCGGCCATCGATCCGCGGGTCCTCGCGCAGGCCGTGGCCGCGGTGGGGGCCGGGGCGCCGACGCTGGCCGAGGCCCTGCAGGCCGAGGGCGTGACGACCGCGACGCTGATGGCGCTGCCGGGCATGCGCGTGGACGAGCGGGACGCGACCATCGAGGGGGGCCTGCCCACCTTCGTCGACACCGGCTCCGAGGGCGGCGGGGACGAGGCGGGGCTGCAGGGCTACGCCGTCCTCGGCCTGTCCCCCGCCCGCTTCGCGCGGCGCTTCCAGGCCGGCGTCGAGCTCGGGCGCGGCGGCGTGGGGCGGGTGGTGGAGGCCCACGACCAGCTCGTCGGGCGCACGGTGGCGCTCAAGACGCTGCACGCCGGCGGCAGCAACGCCTCGGCCCTGCGCCGCTTCGTGGCCGAGGCGCGCACGACGGCCCAGCTCGAGCACCCCAACGTGGTGCCCGTCTACGACTTCGGGGTGCTGCCCGACGGCACCCCGTGCTTCGCGATGAAGCGCGTCCGCGGCCGGTCGCTCAAGGCCGTCCTGGCGGGGCTGCTCGCCGACGATCCGACCTGCCGGGCCGCCTTCAGCCCCTACCGCCTGCTGCGCATCCTCATCGGCGTGGGCCAGGCCGTCGACTACGCCCACTCCCACGGCGTCGTGCACCGCGACCTGAAGCCCGACAACATCATGGTCGGCGACTTCGGCGAGGTCCTCGTCATGGACTGGGGCGTCGCGAAGGTGCTGCGGCGGGGCGCGGACGAGCCCGGCGGCGTCATCACGCTGACGGATGACGAGGGCGGCGGCACGCTGGCGGGCAGCATCGTCGGCACCCCGGGGTACATGCCCCCCGAGCAGGCCCGCGGCGAGCACGATCGCATCGACGGCCGGGCCGACGTCTGGGCGCTGGGGGCCATCCTCTACGAGATCCTGACGGGCCAGCGGCCCTTCCAGAGCGAGAACAGCACCCTGGCGGTGCTGGTGGCCACCTCCAGCCGCGACGTGCCCCGGGCCTCCTCGGTGGATCCGGCGCGGTCGGTGCCCGCCGATCTGGAGGAGATCTGCACCCGCGCCCTGGCCCGCGAGCCGGCCCAGCGCTACCCGTCTGCCCGGGCCCTCTGCGACGACATCGAGCTGTACCTGACGGGCACCCGCGAGCGCGACCGCCGCCAGGCGGAGGCCGACCGGCTGGTCGCCGAGGCGGAGGAGTCGCTCTGGTACCTGGGCATGCTCCGCGACGAGCTCGCCGACCTGCAGGCCCGGCTGGCCGAGCAGCCGCCGCTGTCGGGGCAGGAGCCCATCGCCCAGAAGCGGGTGTACTGGGCCGCCGAGGACCGCTGCGCCTCCCTCGACCGCGAGCAGCGCCAGGCCTTCGGCTGGGCGGAGGGCAAGCTCATCCAGGCGGTGGAGCAGAGCCCCACCCACGAGAGCGCTCGCAGCCTGCTGGCCGACATGCACTGGCGCCGGTACCGGCAGGCGCGCTCCGCCCACGAGCTCGAGGCCGCCGAGGAGCACCTGAAGGCGGTGGCGCGCTACCGCCCCGCCGATCCGCGCCTGCGCCAGCCCATCGGGCTCACGCTGCAGACGTCGCCGGCGGGGGCCGAGGTGGTGCTGGCGCGGGTGGTGGAGCAGGACCGCGTGCTCGTGTCGACGGCCGAGCGCAGCCTGGGCCAGGCGCCGCTGGTGGACGTGCCCATCCCGACCGGCCGCAGCACGCTGGAGATCCGCGTGCCCGGGCGGCGGCCCGTCTTCATCCCGGTCATGGCCTGGCAGGGCGACACGCTGAGCCTGGCGGTGGACGTCCCCACCGAGGCCGAGCTCGGCCCCGACTTCGCCTTCGTGCCCGGCGGCCACTACGTGCGCGGCACCGACCCCGAGGCCATCCTGGCGCGGCCGTCGGGCCTGGTGTACGTGCCCCCGTTCGCCATCGGGCGCTTCCCGGTGACCTGCGGGGAGTACTTCGAATTCCTCAATGATCTTCCGCGTGAAGACGCCCTGCGCCACGCGCCGCGGGCCCCGGGTCAGGGCATCATCGTGCCCCCGGGGCCGAGCGGCTGGGCGGCGCCCGCGCTCGACGTCGACGGCGACGTCTGGGATCCACGCTGGCCCGTCTTCAACGTCAGCTACGAGGACGCCGAGGCCTACGCCCGGTGGCGCAGCGACCGCGACGGGGTGGCCTACCGCCTGCCCACCGAGGACGAGTGGGAGAAGGCCGCCCGCGGGGCCGACGGGCGCGTCTTCCCGTGGGGGGATCACTTCGATCCGACGTTCTGCCGGATGCGCACCAGCGATCCGGGGGATCTGCTGCCGCGGCCGGTCGGCGACTACCCCGCCGATCGCTCGCCCTACGGCGTGCACGACATGGCGGGGGGCGTCCGGGAGTGGGTGGATGGCTGGCTGGAGAAGGGGCTGCGGTCCGCGCGGGGCGGCGCCTTCAACCACTACGCCTTCCTGTGCCGGGCGGCGAGCCGGTTCGGCTACTCGCCCCGGACGGCCATCGCGGGGCTGGGCTTCCGGCTGGTGAAGGGGCTCTAGCGGCGACGACGCCGCAGGCCGATGAGGCCGAGGGCCAGCAGGGCCAGGCTCCAGGGGGAGTCGGCGCTGCGGCCCACCACGCTGCAGCAGCCATCGCTGGCGCCACCGCCGCCGCCACCCTGCGCCTCGATGGCGAACGACCAGGGCGCCGTCTTGCCGGCGCTGTTGCCGCCCTCGTCGAAGGCCTCCACCTGCCACTGGTAGCTCTTGCCGGCCTCGACGCGGTTGCCCAGGCAGAAGCCCTGGTTCATCAGGGGCACGGAGTCGCCGCACTCGCCGGTGTCGAGGCAGTAGGTCACCACGTAGGTCACGGCGGTGCGCTCGGGATCGAGCACCGGCGTCCACGTCACGCAGGCGTCGTTCAGGCGCACCTTGCCGCCGTCCACGGGCGTCTGGTGCATCGGCTGGGGCGGCGGGTGGTCGACGGCCGAGACGAAGAACGTCACGGCGGCGGCTTCGGAGACGGCGCCGCCGTCATCCACGGCGTGCACCTCGAGGGTGTGGTCCGTGTCCTCGATGAGCGAGACCGTCGGCGTCCAGTGGGCCTCCTGCCCCTGGGGCACGATGACCGGCTCGCTCTCCTCCAGGTACTCGGGGGCGCCGGCCTGGCGGACGCGGAAGACGTAGCCCACCTCGGTGTCGTCGTCGTCGCGCACCTGGCCCGCCACGCACTCCGGCGTGAGGGACGTCACCAGCGCGCCCTCGGTGGGGGCGATGATGACGGGCACGGACGGGCCCTGGTTCTGGGTGTCGATGGTGAAGGCCCAGCGCTCGCTCGGCTCGGACAGGGCGCCCGCCTCGTCCTCGGCCACCACGTCCCAGAGGAAGGTGCCGTTCTCGCTCAGGCCCGCCCCCGACGTGTCGAAGATGACGACGCCGTCGCCGGGCTGGCCGACGCCGTTGGTGAAGGCCTCGCCGTTGCGGCGGTAGATGCGGAACTTGTAGACGAGGGCGTCGCCGTCCGGGTCGACCGAGGGCAGCACCACCAGCGAGGGCGCCACGGTGTCGACGATGCTCTGGTCGGGGGGCGACGAGAGCACGGGGGCCGACGGCGGCTGGTTCTGGGCGTTGGTGCGGAAGCGCCAGACGTCCGAGAACGGGCTGCGCACGCCGCCGCCGATGGCCGCCGCGCGCCAGTAGTAGTCCTGGTCTTCCAGCAGCGTGCCGGCGTCGGGCGTCCAGCGGTTCTGGTTGGCGCCGTCCTCCTGGGGCTGCGGGTCGCTCAGCAGGATGGGCTCGGACAGCTCGGCGTCGGCGTAGATCTCGTAGACGATGAACAGCTCGTCGTCCTCGCGATCCGACGACACCGCGCTCACCAGGAACGTCGGCGTCAGCGTCTCGACGCGGGCCCCGTTGGCCGGCGCGATGAGCTCGGGGACGGAGGCCCCCTCGTAGATGAAGGGATCGGTGCCCTCATCCCACTCCACCAGGTTGCTGCGGCCGTCGTTGTCGGGATCGGCGTCGGCGTCGTCGGGGTTGGTGGGATCCAGGCAGATGGAGCCATCGGCGTTGCAGGTGTTGCGCTCGAAGGTGTCGGGCAGGCCGTCGGCGTCCTCGTCCTGGGGCAGCACGGGCACGATGAGCTCGGTGCGGGCGGTGCCGCCGTCGCCGTCGGCCACGGTGATCGTCAGGGTGATGGGGCTGGCCAGGAACTGGTCGAACGTCGGGACCCAGTCGATGAGGCCGATCTGGGCGTCGATGGACACGCCGGCCGGCGGATCGATGAGGCCGTAGGTGAGCGGATCGGCCGCGCCGGCCGGGTCCTCGGCGGGCACGACGAGGTTGTAGGGCTGGCCCTCGATGGCCGGCCGGACGAACTCCACCGGGATGAAGTGCGGCGCGACGTTGGCCACGATCATCTGGGCGCGGGCCACGTCGCTCTCGCCGCCGTCATCGTCGATGGCCTGGACCTGGGCGTTGAAGATGGCGTCGTCGAGGGCCGGCAGGCGGAAGCGCAGGCTCTCGTCGCCGTCGACCACCACCTCGCGCTCCTCCCCCTGCACCGTCCAGCGCAGGCGGAAGGTGTCGGCCGAGCCGGGGTCGGTCACCTCGGCCGTGAAGACCATCTCCTCGCCCTCGTTGACGGGCGAGTTGGAGGACAGGCGCACCGTCGGCGCGACGTTGGTGATCTCGATCTCGCGCAGGGCGTCGATGACGTCGTTGCCGTCGTCCACCACGACCCGCACGGTGAAGAAGCCGTTGTCCGGGTAGCGCCAGCGGACGAAGGGCTCGAGCTGCTGCTCGAACTCGAAGACCCCGTCGTTGTCCAGGTCGAAGCTGTAGGTCAGGCGGTCGTTGCCCGGATCGTCGGCCACGGCCCGCACCACGACCTCGGCGCCCTCGGGCTGGGGGCTCTCCAGGTCGACCTGCAGCCGCGGGATCTCGTTGCGCACCCGGATGGGCGTCGTCAGCTCCACCTGGCCGCCGTCGCCGTCGTCCACGACGCAGCGGATGGTGAAGTCGCCCTGCTGGGCGAAGGTGTGGCGCTGCACCGGCTGGCGGCTGTCGATGAGCTCGAACTGGCCGTCCCCGTCGAAGTCCCAGTCGTAGGTCAGCACGTCGTCGCCGGGATCGGTGGCCTGGACGCTGACCTCGAACTCCTGGCCCTCCACCACGAACTGCGGGGCGCGGATGCTGCCGGCGGGCGGGGCGTTGTTGACGGTGATCTCGGTGCTGCCGCTGGCGAAGGCGCCGTCGTCGTCGCGCACGCGCACGCCCACGATGTAGACGCCCTGCTGGCGGAAGATGTGCTCCACGAAGGGGTCGGCCTGGCCGGCCACGTCTTCGTCGAAGAGGCCGTCGTTGTCCAGGTCGAACGAGTAGTCGAGCACGTCGGCCGCGCCGCGGTCGAAGGCGTCGACGTCGATGGTGACGGGGCCGCCCTCGAAGACGGGGCCGGTGTTCGTCACGCTGCGGATCTCGGGCCGGGCGTTGAGGACGGAGACCTGGAACTCGCGCTCGTTGGCCGCCCCCTGGTCGTCGCTGACGCGCACCCGGATGGTGTAGAGGCCGTTGTCGGGGAAGACGGTGGAGGTCGCGGCCAGGTCCTCGCCGCACCGCTCGAACATGCCGTCGTTGTCCAGATCATAGCAGTAGGTGATGACGTCGCCGCCCGCGTCCGAGGCCACCGTGTTGATGGCCACCTCGGCGCCCTCGAGCACCGGGCTGGCGGCGAAGAACTGCTGGATCTCGGGGCCGCGGTTGCCGACGACCACCGGGAAGACGCGCTCGTTGCTGCCGCCGTCGTCGTCGCGCACCCGCACCCGGGCCATGTACTGGCCGTCCTGGAGGTAGCGGTGCTCGTACTGGAGGTCGGCCACGTCGACCTCGTCGTAGGTGCCGTCGCCGTCCCAGTCGAAGTCGAGCAGCAGCTGGTCGGCCCCCGGATCCGTCACGCGCACCTCGACGGCCAGGCGCTGGCCCTCGTCGATGGGGCTGTCCGTGACGACGCCGTCGATGCGCGGGGCCACGTTGCGGACCGAGACGACCGCGGCGTGCACGTCGCTCTTTCCGCCGGGATCCTGCACGCGGACGGCCACCGGGTAGGCGCCGTCGTCGTCGAACGTCACGAAGGCGTTGGCGCCCTGGGCGTCGTCGAACTCGCCGTCGTCGTCCAGATCCCAGGCGTACTGCAGGACGGCCCCCTCGGCGTCGTAGGAGCGCACCGCGGAGAGCGCCACCTGGGAGCCCTCGCTGGCGTTGTAGGGGCCGCCGGCGTCGGCGAGCGGGCTCGCGTTGGCGGGATCGACGTCGAAGTTGGCGATGGCGCGGCGGGTCGCCTCATCGAGGCCGAAGAGCAGGTCGACGCTCTGGGCCTCCAGCAGGTGCTCCACCTCGTCCAGGGCCGCCACCCGCAGGGCCTCGTGCACCACCGCGGACAGCAGGATGATGGTCTGGCCAGGCTGCACGGTGACGTCGCGGTACTCCCAGGCCACCGCCCCCCGCCGCCCGGGCTCCACCAGATCGGTGGCGATGCGCGCCGGCGCGAAGCGGGCGCCGGACCCGAAGACCAGCAGGCCCACCGCCGGGGCGCTGCCCTCGGCGTCCTCGTCATCCAGGAGCAGCCAGCGATCCGAGGGCGCGGCGAAGGCGTCGTCGGAGTGGGTGCGCCAGAGCGTCGCCGCCGCGTCCGCGATGGCGCCGCCGCCGGCCCGCACCGTCCCGATGCGCACCGCCACCGTCACCGGGGCGCCGCCGTCGTTCGTGAGGGTGTCGAGGTAGCGGACGAAGCCGTCCGCGTCCGCCTGGCCGGCCGAGGGCACGTAGATGCGCCGCTGGACCAGGAGGCCGGCCATGCGCACCGGCGCCATGGCCCGCTGCCGCTGGTTGAGCTCCGCCTGGGAGGCCCCGCCGTTGGCGTCGTAGATGTCCGCCGGGGCGCAGGCCGCGTCGCAGTCGGCGCAGACCCGCACACACAGCTCGGGCCAGGCGCCGAAGTTCGCCGGTCCCGTCAGCTCGCCGCGGCCCGTGTCTTCGATGCGGAAGGTGGTCCCGTTGGGACCCACCAGGTCGACCCGCGCCTGGGCCGGGAAGGCCCCCAGCAACAGGCAGATTGCCAGCAGACTGCGCATCCTGGTCCGCTCCTATCTTGCTCGCGTGCGTCGAGCGCCGCCCCGGGCACCCCGGGGCCGAGTCTCGACGACCGCGCCGTCCAAGTCCAGCCCGCGCGCGCACCGGGGCGCACACGGTCCCCCCCTCAGCGATAGCCGACGGCCACGGCGAGATCCACGGCCGCCTGGGCCAGCGCGCGGGCCTGCGCCCGCTCCAGATCATCCAGATCCACCCGCAGCGCCATGCGCCGCGCGGCGAGCTGCTCGCGCTCCGTGAGGATGCGCGCGCGCTCCAGCACCAGCTCCGACTCCAGGGCCGCCCGCTCCGCCGAGACCCGCGCGCGCCGGCGCGTCAGGTTGGCGTACTGCATGCCGATCCGCCGGCGCCGCGCCGTGATGCCGTCCGCGGCCTCCGCCGAGGCGATCTGCGCCTCCAGCAGATCGAGGCGGCCGGGGGCCAGCACGCTCTGCAGCGCCCCCGTCTGCTGGGCAGGCCCCGCGTTGGCCAGGCCATCGAGGATGGCGCGGGCGTGATCGAGCCCGAAGAGCGCGTTGCCCTCCTCGGCGTCCTGGCGCGCGAGCGTGCGCAGCTCCTCCGCCAGCGAGGCCTCGAGCTGCACCTGGTCCTGCAGCTGCAGCTCCCGCCGCGCCAGGGTGTCCTTCAGCTCGACCAGGGCGTCCTCGACGAGGGCCAGCTCCGTCCCCAGGGCCTCCACCCGCTGCCGCACCTGGTCGAGCTCGCCCAGATCCTCCAGCAGCGAGCCGGGGAGCTGGGACTCGTCGAACCAGCGCCGGGCGATGGCCTCGCGCAGCACGCGCTCCACGGCCGCGTTGTCGCCGGGCTCCAGGCGCTCGGGCAGGCCGAGGGGCGAGTTGGCCACGGTGGGGGCGCGGGGGCCGCCGCCGAGGAAGGGCTGCAGCGCCTGCAACAGCGCGTCCGCGCTGGCGAATCGGGCCGCGGGATCCTTGGCGAGGCAGCGCAGGACCACGGCCTCCAGCTCGGCCGGCACGTCCGGCGCGAGGGGCCGCAGCCGCGGCGGCGGCGAGAAGCAGTGGTGCTCGGCCAGCTCGCCCGCGCCCTGGCCGATGAACGGCAGCCGCCCCGTGAGGCCCTCGAAGAGGATGACCCCCATGGCGTAGATGTCGGTCGCCGGGGAGATCTCCTGGCCCAGCGCCAGCTCCGGCGGCAGGTACTCGGGGGTGCCCAGGACGAGCCCCTGGACCGTCTGCACGAGGGAGTGCGGCTGGGCGCCGAGCAGCTTCGCGATGCCAAAGTCGAGCATCTTCACGAAGTCGTCCTGGCCGTCGCGCCGCACCAGGAAGACGTTGTCGGGCTTGATGTCGCGGTGGATGATGTCGAGCTGGTGGGCCCGCGCCAGGGCCGACAGCATCTGCGCGGCGATGGGCAGCATGCGCTCGGCCGTGACCTGGCGCCCGACGCTGACCAGGTGGGCCAGCGTCTTGCCCTCCAGGTACTCCATCGCGATGTAGGGCAGGCCGTCGGCGGTGCGGCCCCAGCCGTAGACCTCGACGACGTTCTGGTGGTCGATGCGGGTGATGGCCCGCGCCTCCTGCTCCAGGCGGCGGTCGGCGGCCATGTTGGCCGGCAGCCCGGCCTGCAGGATCTTGATGGCGACGCCGCGTCCGGTGAGGCGCTCCCGGGCGAAGTACACCCGGCTCATGCCCCCGCGGCCCAGCAGCCGCTCCAGGACGTACTCGCCGACGCGAGCGCCCTGGCCGTCGAGGTCGCCGTCGCTCACGGCTCCGGCAACAGGCGCGCGATGCCGTCGTCGCTGCGCGCCCAGATCTGGCCATCCTCGGCCACGTTGAGCTCGTACACCGCCACCCCCGGCAGCCCGTCCACGAAGCCGATGGCCCGGAAGCTGCCGTCCGGGCCCCCCACGGCGAGGCCGGCGTTGGTGCCGGCGTACACCTGATCGCCCACCAGGGCGATGGCGTTGATGCCGTTCACGGGCAGGCCGTTCCCGCCGTTGAACTCGCTGATGCTCCCATCGGTGCCCCGGCGGAAGAGGCCGTCGCCGGTGCCGATCCACAGGGTGCCGTCGGCCGCCACCGCGAGGGCGCGCACGTCGACGCTCGGCAACACGTCGGCGCCCAGCGTCGTCCAGCTGCCGTTGGCCCGGATGCCCACGCCCGCCGAGGTGCCGGCGTACAGGGCGCCGTCGGCCCCGGCGCGCACCACCCGCACGTCGTCGGCGGGCAGCCCGCCGCTCGTGCCGGCCACGTTGAACACGTTGGTCGCGCCCGTGCCCAGGTTGATCTCGATGACGCCGGCGTCCGTCGCCACCCAGGCCACCAGCTCCTCGGGCGTGGCCACGCCCCGGACGGCCACCCCGCGCAGCTGCGGGAAGTTGTCCTCGCGGATGATCCGCCACTGGTTCTCGTCGATGCGGCGCGCCACGCCGACGCCCTCGAGCGCGCACCAGAGGGTGCCCACCGGCGGCCGGGAGCACTCCAGGATGCGCGAGTCGAAGGCCTCGGGCAGGAAGAGCGGCGTGGCCTGGCCATCCGCGCCGATGACGAGGGCCTCGGGCCGCCCGTCCACATAGGCGCTGAACAGGGGCCGCCCCTCGGGGCCGGCGCTCAGGGCCGCGCCCACGCCGTCGCCCGGGATGCCCAGGCCGGTGAGATCCCGCTGGACCACGTGCTGGCCGTCGAGCACCACGAACGCCCCCGGCTCCTGCACATCGCCGCAGAAGCTGAAGAACGTCTCGTTGCCGGTGCGCTCGATGTTGACGCCGCCGTTGCCACCGGTGAGCGGAAGCCCAGCGTTTTCAGGCACATACATCGTGATGGCCTCCGGCGTCTCGGCCGGCGCGTCGGCCTCGCGGCGCACCAGGGTGCCGTAGGGCTGCTGGCGCCCGGAGGCCGTCAGCATCCACACATAGGTGCCGTCGTAGGCGACCGCCCGCACGAAGTCGGTGGCCGCCGCCTGGGGCAGGCCGCCGTTGGCCCGGCGCAGCGTCGTCCACAGGCCGTCGCCGCCGCGCGCCGCCAGCCCGCGGGAGGTGCCCGCGAAGACGCGCCCGCGGCTGGCCACCACGTCGGTGACGTCGTTGGCCGGCAGGCGCCCGCCGTTGGTGGTCACCGGGGTGCCGAAGGCGTTGCTCTGCTCGACGAAGTTCGTCAGGCCCAGGTTGGTGGCGGCCCAGAGGATCTCGCCGTCGTGGGCGAGGGCGCGCACCTCGTCGCTGAGGAACGAGTTGCCGGCGTCCGCCACGGTGTAGACCGTCCAGCCGCCGCCGCCGTTGTCGGTGCGGGCCAGGCCGCCGCCCAGCGTGCTCAGCCAGATCTGGGCGCCCACGCCCTGCACCATGTCGGTGACGGGGGCGAGGGGCAGGCCCTGGGCCTGGGTGATCTGGCGGTCGGGGATGCCCTCCAGCGTGAAGACGCCGACGCCGCCATCGGTGCCCACCCAGACCTCGTTGCCGAAGCGGCGGATGACGTTCACCCGGCGGCCGGGCAGGGCGCCGTCGCCCACGGCCATGTAGGCGCCGTCGGCGCCCTGGAAGTACAGGCCGGCGTCGGTGCCGATCCAGAGGCGATCGCCGAAGCGGGTCGACGTCGTGATGCAGGTCGAGGGCAGCCCCTCACCCGCGAAGGGGGCGAAGTAGCCGTCCAGGGCGATGACGCCGCCCGCGGTGCCGAGCCAGCGGGGCCCGTCGGGCCGCCCGGCCGCCCCGCGCACATCCGGCGAGGGCAGCAGGGCCGCGCCCGCGGCGTACAGCCGCCCGGCCCCGTCGATGCGCCGCACGCCCGCGTCGGTGGCCAGGTAGCTGCCGTCGCCGGCGGGGCTGAGATCCCGCGCCTCGAAGCCGCTGTAGCTGGCGATCACCCCGTCGTCGGCCCCCACGCGGATGGCCCCGCGCTCGGCCAGCAGCCAGGCGCCGTCCTCGGCGGGCGCGATGGCCAGGAAGCCGCCGACGTCGGGCAGCCCGTTGAGCGTCCGCTCCACGGCCCCGCCCGTCACGCGCACCACGCCCGCGGAGGTGGCCGCCCAGACGCGCCCCAGGCCATCCGCCAGAAGGCCGCGCACGTCCTGGGAGGGCAGCCCCTCGACCACGAGCGTCCAGCCCTGGGCGTTCAGGCGGTTGAGGCCGCGATCGCTCGCCACCCACACCGTCCCCTGCCCGTCCACCGCCACGTCCCGCAGCTCGCCCTGGGGCCCGCCGCCGGGATCGCCGGCCCGCATGCTGAACACGAAGCCGTCCGGGCGCACGAGGACGACGCCGCGATCCGTCGCCATCCACTGCCGGCCGTCGGCGTCCACCCGCACGGAGCGCACGCGGTTGCCCGCCAGGCCCTCGGCGGAGGTCATCCGCTCGATCTGCTCGCCGGCGATGCTCAGCAGGCCGCCGCTCGTGCCCACCAGCACCTCGCCGCCGGCCAGCCGCACGGCGTGGGCATCGCGGACGTAGGTCACCGAGGCGAAGCGCGAGACGCAGGGGGCGATGGCCTGATCGGGGTTGGCCAGGTAGGGGCAGGTGTCCTGGTCGTCGGCCACGCCGTCGCCGTCGCGGTCGCCGGCGCACGCGTCGCCCTGATCGGGGTTCGCGGTGCCCGGGCAGGTGTCCTGCCAGTCGGGCACCCCGTCGCCGTCGTCGTCGGGATCGCAGGCGTCGCCGATGCCGTCCGCGTCCGCGTCGTTGCCGACGCGGTCGGCCTGCAGCGGGCAGGTGTCCAGGCCGTCGTCCACGCCGTCGCCGTCGGAGTCGCGGCGCAGCGGATCGGTGCCCTTGGCAGCCTCGGCCGCCGCGTCCAGCCCGTCACCGTCGGGATCGGTGTCGCAGGCGTCGCCCTGGCCGTCGCGATCCAGATCGAACTGGTCGGGGTTGGCGAGGCCCGGGCAGTTGTCCTGCGCGTCCTCCACCCCGTCGCCGTCCAGATCGGTGTCGCAGGCGTCGCCGACGCCGTCCATGTCGCCGTCGGCCTGGTCGGCGTTGGGCACGGCGGGGCAGTTGTCGGCCGCGTCGGGCACGCCGTCGCCGTCGCCGTCCGGGCCGCCCATGTCCGGCGGCACCTCCGCCATGTCCCGGGGCACGAAGACGTCGCCCTCGGGGCCCATGTCGGCGGGCGGCGGGCCCATCTCGACGAACCGCGCCGGCGGCGTCGTGTTGCTCTGGAACTCGTCGAAGTTGAGCGTGCAGCCACCCAGCGCGAGGGCAGTCGGTGCGGCGATCATCAACCAGCGGACCATCAAATCATCCTCCCCCCGGAGGAGGTCCGGCGGGCCGCCCCGCCTGGCCTCGACCGCCAGAGTGCACCAGACTGCCCGGCCAGGGCCAACCGGCGGGCATCCCCGCCCCCGGCCCGCCCTGCACGCCGGTCGGTTAGAACGAGCCCGAGAGCCCCACGCTCGCCCCACCGGGCGTCACGCCGAAGCCACCCGACAGCGAGCCCTCGGTCTCGACCCCCGAGTCGCCCAGGAGCCACCACGCCACGCCCCCGATGACCGCCGCGGACCCCACGCCCAGCAGCACGTTCGTCGTCAGGACGAGGTTGTTGCCCACGTCGATGTCGGAAGCCGCGATGAGCTCGTCGTTCTTCCGCTTCGTGTCGAGCTGGTCGTAGAGGCTCTGGGCCGAGATGCCGGTGTAGACGCCGCCGCCGATGGCCAGAGCGCCCGCGCCCACGACCACCCAGGGCCAGATGCTGCCGCCGCGGCCACCACCGCCGCCGCCGCCGCCGCCGCCGCCCCCATCGTCGCCGCCGCCGGCCGCCAGGCCGCCGCCCTCGGGCTCCAGGCTGACCCGGACGTTCTGTTCCGACTTCGCGGCCACCTCGATGTCCTTCTTCCAGGCGGCGAAGCCCGGCTTCATGACCATGACCTCGTGGGAGCCGGCCCGCAGGCGCAGCGGCGCGGTGAGCGGGCTGGTGCCGACCTTCTTCTTGTCGACCATGATGTTGGCGCCGCGCTCGGTGACCAGCAGCGTCACGCTGCCCACCTGGCCCTGGGGCACCAGCGACACGCTCACGCGCTCGCCGCGACCCTCCGCCAGCGTCACGCGCTGGGTCGTCGGCTCGTAGCCCTTCAGCTCCGCGATCACCAGGTAGTCGCCGGGCAGCAGGTCCACCGAGACGGGGGCGTTGCCCATGGCGCCCTTCGACTTCTCGTCGATGAAGATGATGGCGCCAGGCGGATCACTGGAGACCTCCAGCGTCACCATGTTGCCCTTCAGCGTCTCGCGCAGCTCCACGATGCGGCGCTGCACGGCCGGCCGCTTGGGCGACGCGGGCATGGCCTCGACGAAGCGCTGGTAGTAGGCCACCGCCTCGGCGTTCTTGCCGGCCTTCTCGTAGCAGAGGCCGATGTTGTAGAGCAGGTTGCCCTTGGGGGAGGCCTCGAACGCCTGCTGGAAGAAGCCCGCGGCCTCCTCGAACTGGCCGGCCGAGAAGGCCTCGGAGGCCTGCTGGCGGGCGCGCTCGTAGCGCGCGTCGTCCTGGGCCAGCGCCGGGCTCAGGAGGCCCAGCATCACCCACACCGCGAAGGCGCCCCGCATTGACGACCCCTCTCTAGCCCTTGAGCTTGAACTCCAGCTCCACCATGCCGATGCGCAGGGTGTCGCCGTCCTTGAGAAACTGCTTCGTGATGCGCTGGCCGTTGACCAGCACGCCGTTGGTGCTGCCGTAGTCGGCCAGCTCGAAGCGGTTGTCCTGCACCTTGATGCCCGCGTGGCGCTTCGACACCGACGGATCGGGCACGATGAACTGGTTGCCATCGGCCGAGCCGATGTTGGTCAGCGAGTCCTTCAGGAAGAAGGTCAGGCCGTTCATGTCGCCGCCGCTCACCACCTTGAGGCGGCCCAGGTGGGGCAGCGCCTCGCAGTACTGGCAGACCTTCCACTCGGCCGGGCGCACGTTGCCGCACTGCCGGCACTTGCCCATCTCGGGGCCCATGGCGCGCTGCTCGCGCGGCTTGCGCCGGCCCACGAGGCCGCCGATGAGCTTGATGATGAAGAACAGCAGGACGAGCCCGACCAGGCCCGCGCCCCCCACGATGACCCAGAACCAGATCTCGGACTTGGGCTCCGGCAGCTTCAGCATCCGGTCGTTGGTGGCGTAGTCGTTGCCGCTGAACTTCACCACGGCCTTGAGGCCGGTCAGCTTCGGCTCGAAGTCCAGCGTCTTGAAGAACACCACCTGCTGCCGGATGACCTCGTCCTCGGCGTGGCTGATGTACTGGTCCAGCTGGGGGATGTCCTCGGCCTCGCGGTAGGTGCCGCCGGTGCTCCGGGCCAGGCCCTTCAGGGCCTCCAGCGCGTCGTCGGCCAGGCTCTTGAGCCCCACCACGTTGATGCGGACGTTGAGGCGCTGGGCCTCGCTCACCGTCTTGTCGATGCGCTCGCGCACCACCCGCTTCTTCTGCAGGTCGCGGTCGACGCCGTCGCCAATCACCACGATGACGCGGTTGGGCCCGATGTCCTTGAAAGTCGAAGGGAAAAACGTGAGCGCCTTCTCGATGGCGTCGTACAAGGCGGGGATGCGCCCCTCGCCCTTCACGTCCTCGAACCACGTCGCCGTCTGGTTGTGGTCCACCGCGAAGCGCCCGCTGTCGAGCACGCTGTTGGCGTAGACCACCGCCGCCGAGCGGTCCTGGTTGGGGCGCAGCTTGCTCAGGAAGCGCTGCACGCCCTCCTTCGAGGCCTTGAAGACGCCGTCCTCGACGCTCTGCTCGTCGCGGGCGAAGACGAAGACCACCGACACCCCGGCCCCGTCCGCCTTGCGCAGCTCCTGGACCTGGATCTCGCCCTGCTTGGGCTTGCCCTGGAAGAAGACCGTCCAGGCCTGGGGCTCGGTGACGGAGATGGCCTTGAAGAACTCGTCCAGGAACGAGGCGTAGAAGATGAACCGCCCCTCGGCGGCGCGCTCCACGTCCACCGCGTCGAGCCGCAGGGCCGTCGCGCCCTGCTGGACCCGCTCCTGGGCCAGCGCGGGCAGCGCGATCAGGGGCAGCGCGAGGGCGAGGCACAGATACCGGAGACGTCGCATCGAGATCCTCAGGTGGGCAGCAGGTGGGTGAGCCGACAGCCGGCGGCCGTCAGTAGAGGGCCTTGAAGCGGAACTCGGTCCGCCCGAGCCGGATCGTGTCATTGTCGATCAGCTCCTCTTTGGTCACCCGCTTCTCGTTGATGTAGCTGCCGTTGGTGGAGTCGGCGTCGATGAACTCGTAGCGCCCGTCCTCATAGCGGATGGTGGAGTGGCGGGACGACAGGTACTCGTCGGTGATGACGATGTCGTTGTCCGCCGCCGCGCCCATGGTGTTCTTGCCCTCCATGATGCGGAAGTCCATCCCCTTCTGGGGCCCGTTGAGGGCGACGATCCACCCCACGACCCCGCGGGAGGGCGCCTTCAGCGCCGCGATGTCGATGGCGACCGTGCGGTTGGAGCCCGCCGTCGCCTGCACCGGCCCCTGGGGGATGGGCCCGCCCTGCATGGCGCCCGGCTGCTGCCCCGGCGGCGCGGGCGGCGGCGGCGACGCCGCGAGCCCGGCCCCGCAGTAGGGGCAGTGGGGCCACGAGAGATCGACCTCGTTGCCGCAGTTCGGACACCCCGGGGCCTGACCCGCTTCCTCGTCCTTGCCGCCGAAAGGCCACCAGCTCATACGCTTCTTCTTCTTCTGATCGCCGCCCGGAGGCGGCTTGCCATCCATGACCCGGTCGACCGCCTTGACGGCCTTGTTCATGGCACCCTGCGCCGTGCCGTCGATCTTGTTCTGGACGCCCCAGATACGCTCGTTGATCCGGCCTTCAACGCGCCCCTTCAGCACATCTCGCGGATCGCGCATCGTAAAGACCGGTCCTTGGCCACGTTGACTGCCCCTACAATCTGCCACGGCGGGCCCGCCGGCTCAACAAAGGCGACACACGCGGCCCGCAACGCGCGCGGCCGCCCGCCGCCTCCCGGCCCCGGGTCGCCCACGAGGTTCTCCCTCTCGCCGGCGGTTCTGCTAGGATGCCATCCGTGAATCTACGCATGGCCATCGCTGCGTCCGCGCTGCTCGTGGGCTGCCTGCCCGAGCGGACGCCCCCGGGGGACCGGGGCTACTTCGCCGGGCCGCGCCGGGAGCGCCCCGCCACGCCCGTGACGGACGCGCCGACGCCTCCCGCGCCATCGCCCTGGACGCCCCCCGTGCTCCCCCGCACGCCGCCCACCGGCGGCGAGGCGCCGCCCCCGGTCTTCGACCCGACGCCGCCCCTGCCGGCCCCCTGGCCCGCCGACGTCTTCGACGTCGTGGCCCCGCGCCTGGCCCGCATGGTGGTCGCCTCCGAGGACGCCGTGGGCCTCGCCCCCCAGCCCGACGGCCTGCTGGTGGTGGAGCGCCGCGGCGGCCTCTTCCGCGCCGACGCCTTCGGCCGGCTGCTGCCCGAGGTTACGCCGCTGCCCGATCCCGTCACCCGGACGTTCGCCCTGGGCGACGTGCTGGTGGCCTGCACCCCGCCGGCCGAGGAGGCCCGCTTCAGCGTCGACGGCGGCCGCTCGTGGGCCAGCCTCGATCTGCAGTGCGGCCAGGCGGGCCACCGCACCGTGGCCGGCCGCGGCCCCCTCACCTTCGCCCTGGCCGGCGAGCACCTGCGCGTGGGCCCCCTGCCCCGCGGGCGCGCCCGCTATGTGCCCGCCCCGGTCGAGGCCCCCGAGGCCCTCGGCGCCCTCGACGCCCAGGTCGTCGTCTTCGGCGCCCACGAGGTCGCCCGCTCCGAGGACGCCGGGGCCCACTTCGAGATCCGCCCCCGCCCCACGGCCCTGGCCGAGGTCCGCGACGTGCTCTTCGCGGGCAAGGGCACCGTCCTGGCGGCCGGCCGCGCCGCCCTCGACCGCCCGGCCGGCAGCGCCCTGCTGGTCAGCACCGACGCCGGCCGCTCCTGGCGCCCCGTGCCGCTGCCCCGCCGCCTCGACACCATCGCGGCGCTCGCGCTGCGGGGCGATGGCGCCATCCTCGCGGTCCCCGAGGACGCCAGCGACGGCGCGGTCGTGAGCCTGGACGGCGGCCGCACCTTCGAGGCCCTCCCGCCCGGCGTCCTGCTCGCCGGCGCCGCCGAGGGCGTGGGCCCGGCCCTCGTCGCCGGCAGCCCGCGGGGCCTCATCCAGCAGCTCGATGGCGCCGGCCCCGTGCTCGGCCTCGACCAGCCCCTGCACGCCGTCGCCTTCACCCACCCCCAGGTGGCCGTGGGCATCGGCCAGGGTGGCGGCCTGTACCGCAGCCGCGACGGCGGCCGCACCTGGCACGGCGAGCCCGCCTGGGCGGGCATCCCCTTCGGCGACGTCGCGAGCGTCGGCGGCCACACCGTGATGGTCGTGGGCGACGGCGTCCTCTGGCGCAGCGAAGACGCCGGCGAGCGCTTCGATCCCCGGCCCCTGCCCAGCTCCTGCCGCGCCCGCTGGGTCCGGTTCAGCGCCGCCGGCGACGGCCTCGTCGGCTGCCGGGACGGCGGCCTGCTGGCGAGCGACGACGCCGGCCGCACCTGGACGGAGGCCCCCGCCCCGCCGGCGGCCCTGCGCCCCGTCGTGTTCCTCGCCGACGGCACCCGCCTCGCCCTCACCGAGACGGGCCGCCTGGCGACCGACGCGGGGGACGGCTGGCGCCTCGATGACGCCCCCGTGGCCGCGCCGCTCGAGCTGCGCCCCCTGCGCGGCGGCGCCTCGCTGCTGGGCGCGGATGGCGCCGTCGCGGTGCGCCCCGCCGACCGCGCCGCCTGGCAGGCCCTCCACCGCCAGGGCGGCGGCCTGCGCGGCGTCCGGGCCCACCAGGTCCTCGCCGACGACGCCGTGCTGCTCCTCGACGCCGAGGGCCTCGTCGTGCAGACGGCCGACGCCCCGCCCCGCCGCCTCGCCACCACCCGCGGCGCCGACGCCTTCCAGCTCACGGGCGATGGCGGCGCCCTGATCCTGCAAGACACCGCAACGACTCTGTTTTTGCCGCGCTGACGGGGACGTGGAGGACACCCCCGCCCACCCCGCGCGCATCCACTGGCTCATCCGGCTGCGCTGGCTGGCCCTGCTGGGCGTGAGCGTCGGCGCGGGCCTCGCCCAGACGGGCCTCGTGCCCGGCGTCAACGTCGAGGTCGTGGCCATCGCCGTCGTCCTCGGCGCCTGCACGAACCTATGGCTGTGGTGGCAGAGCCGCCGCCGCGACGCCGAGGCCCTGCACTTCGGGCAGGCGCTCCTCGACACGGGGGCCCTCAGCCTCATCCTCTGGGCCGCCGGCGGCGCCGACTGCCCCTTCATCAGCTTCTACGTCTTCCCCGTCCTGCTCGCCGCGCTGCTGGCCGGCCGGCGCGCGCTCTGGCCCACCGGCGCGGCCTCGGCCCTCGGCCTGGCCTTCCAGCTCGTCGTCGCCCACGTCCCGGCCCTGCAGGTCGGCCACTGGGACCCCCGGGCGCCCTGGGATCAGATCCTGACGGTCATCGCCGTCCTCTTCACCGTGGCCATGGCCGCCTACTTCGCCGCCCGCCTCACCGACGCCCTCCGCCGCCAGATCCGCGCCCGCCAGGAGGCCGACACCATGCTGCGCCTCGCCTTCGACGGCCTGGAGGCTGGCCTGGAGGTCATCGAGCGCGGCCGCGTGGTGTGGCAGAACCCCATGGCCGAGGCCCTGCTCGGCCTGCGGCGCGGCGACGGCTGGCGCTGCCCGGGCAGCCATGGCGAGCCCGCCTGCCCCACGGCCGCCGATCTCGAGCGCAGCGACGGCGACCGCGGCCCCCTGCGGTGCCAGTTCACCCTCGCCGGGCCCACGGGCCTCGAGCACATCTGGGAGCTGCTGGCCTTCCCGCTGCCCCAGCCCGGCCGCCACATGGCCCTCTACGTCGACCGCACCACCGAGGTCCTCGACCAGCGCCGCCTGGTCTTCACCGAGCGCCTCGCCAGCCTCGGCCGCACGGTCCAGGGCGTCGCCCACGAGCTCAACACCCCGCTGGCCACCATCCAGACGCTCGGCCGCGACGTCCTCGACGTGGTGCAGGGCCTGCCCCTGGCCGCCGACGTCCAGGCCGACCTCGAGGAGTCGGCCACGATGATCGTCGACGAGGTGCAGCGCTGCCGCCGCATCACCCACGCGCTGCTCGGCCGCGTCGAGACGCTCGACCCCCACCAGCACGGCGCCGCCTCCGTCCCGTTCGCCCTCGAGCGCGCCGTCGCGGTGGTCTTCACGCACGACCGCCGCCGCGTGATCATCGAGGGGGACGCCCACACCCCGGCCTACCCGCTCGACCTGCTCGTCCAGATCTTCGTGAACTTGCTGCAGAATTCCCGCGACGCCGATCCGGGGGGCGAGGTCCGGGTGCAGGTCGCGGTGGACGCGGAGCGGGTCCGCGTCACCCTGCGCGACCACGGCCCGGGCCTCAGCGGCCCCTCGCTCACGCACCTGTTCGAGCCGTTCTTCACGACGAAGCCGCCGGGCAAGGGCACAGGCCTGGGCCTCTACACCTCGTACACGCTGGCGCGGTCGCTGGGCGCGGAGCTGGTGCTGGAGAACCACCCCGAGGGGGGCGTGGAGGCCCGGCTGGACCTGCCGGTGCCGACCTAGCGGCCCTTCCAGACGGGCGGGCGCTTCTGCAGGAAGGCCATGACGCCCTCGGCGGTGTCCTCGAGCAGCCCGTTGATGACGAGGCGATCGCGCAGCGCGAACAGGGCGGGCTCCAGCGGCAGATCCATCGTCTGGTAGAGGGCGTCGCGGCCGAGCCGGACGACGGCCGGGGACCGCGCCGCCAGCGTGCCGGCCACCCGGGCCACGGTGGCGTCCAGGTCGGCCCGCGGCACCACGCGGTTGAGCAGGCGCAGCTCGCGGGCCTCCGGCGCCGGGATCTTCTCGCCCAGCAGCATGAGCTCCGAGGCCGTCTTCAGCCCCACATGCCGCACCAGCAGGGCCGTCACCATCATCGGCCAGAGGCCGACGTGGATCTCGGGCAGGCCCACGCGCACGTCGTCCGCCGCGATGGCCAGGTCGCAGGCCAGGAAGAGGCCCACCCCGCCGCCCAGGGCGTCCCCCGCGAGCCGCGCCACGGCCGGCTTGCCCAGGTGCGCGAACGCCAGCAAGAGCTCGGCGTACCGGCCCTTCTCGGCGATCTGCCCCGGGAAGCCCGCCTTCGCGCCCGCCATGCCGCCGGCCAGGTCGCCGCCCGCGCAGAAGGCCTTCTCGCCCGCGCCGGTCAGCACCACGACGCGCACGTCGGCGTCGTCCCGAGCCGCCTCCAGGGCGGCCTGCAGGCCCGCCATCACCTCGGCCGACAAGGCGTTTCGGCGCTCCGGCCGGTTGATGGTCAGGGTCAGCACCCCGTCGGCCAGGGACCGCTGCACCGCGTCTGACGCGCTCATGAAAACCCCCTCTTGCTCCCGGGGCCCCGGTGCGGCGTACTCTCAAGGCGTACCCCGACCGCGAGCGAGGAGCAGCATGGCAATCGTGACGATGGATTCTGCCGGCCGGGTGCCCCTGCCGCCAGACCTGCAGGCGCACCTCGGGCTCCGGCCGGGCGATCAGGTGGAGCTCCGCCTCACGCGGGACGGCCGCGTCATCCTCGACAAGGCCTCCATGCGGCGCGAGATGCGCCTCGCCGGCGAGCCCGAGCGCTCGGTCATCCGGCACGGCAGCGACGTGCGGCTGCGCTTCGGCCCGCCCAAGGACTAGCCAGGGCCGCGCCTCAGGCGGTCATCTCCGCCAGCATGCCGGCCAGGTCGTCGGCGTGCTCCTCCTCCATGGCCAGGATGCCCTCCAGCATGCGGCGCGTGGTGGAGTCGTTGTTGCCGAGCCAGGCGACCATCTCCCGGTAGCTGTCGATGGCGATGCGCTCGGCGACGAGATCCTCCTTGATCATTTCGACCAGATCCTTGCCCTCCACGTACTCGGCGTGGCTGCGGGTCAGGAGGCCCTCGGGGGAGAAGTCGGGCTCGCCGCCGAGCTGGACGATGCGGGCGGCGATCTGATCGGCGTGCTGCTGCTCCTCGTTGGCGTGCACCAGGAACTCCGCGGCCACGCTCTGGGCGTTGATGCCCTGGGCCATGAAGTGGTGCCGGCGGTAGCGCAGGACGCAGACGATCTCGGTGGCCAGCGCCTCGTTGAGCAGCTTGACGACGGTCTCGCGCTGGGCGCGGTAGCCGGCGGTCACGGCGCCGTTCTCGATGTGCGCGCGGGCGCGGGCCCGGAGCGTCTGCACGTCGGTGAGGAAGGGCTGATCAGTCATCGGGGGCTCCTTGGGGCCGGGGTGAACCAGGCCAACAGCATGCGCGGAGCCGCCGCTGGTCGCCAGTCATCTGACGGCGGCCGGGGCACGCCCGCGGCGGTCGCGGTGATCTTTTTCGACTTTCTGCGCGACGAGCCGCCGCATTGACCGATGGATCCAGGGGGGCCGGCGTGGTAGGTCGCCCCCGGAGAGGAGACCCATGGCCCCCGAACGACCCAGCGACCCGGTGCTCGCGGCCCTCGGCCAGTGGTTCGGCTTCGACGCCTTCCACGCCGGCCAGCGCGACGTCATCGACGACGTCCTCGCGGGCCGCCCGACGGTCGCCGTCATGCCCACCGGCGCCGGCAAGAGCCTCTGCTACCAGCTCCCGGCCCTGCTGCTGGAGGGCGTCGCGGTCGTCGTCTCCCCGCTCATCGCGCTGATGAAGGACCAGGTCGACAGCCTGCAAGCACGCGGAATCCCAGCCGATTTCGTGAACAGCAGCCAGAGCCAGGACGACCAGCGCGCGGTCATCGACCGGATGCTGGGCGGCGAGCTGAAGCTGGTCTACGTCGCCCCGGAGCGCTTCCGGCAGACCACCTTCGTCCGCGCGCTGCGGCAGGTCCCGCTCTCGCTCTTCGCGGTCGACGAGGCCCACTGCATCTCGCGCTGGGGCCACGACTTCCGGCCCGACTACACCCGGCTGGGCGAGGTCATCGAGGCCCTGCGCCCGCCCCGCGTCCTCGCGTGTACGGCCACCGCGACGCCCGAGGTCCGCACCGACATCCACGGCGTCCTCGGCCTCGCCGATCCCGCCATCCACATCGCCGGCTTCCTGCGGGAGAACCTGTTCCTGGAGTCGCGCCTCTGCGGCGGCGACAAGGACCGCGAGCGGCGGCTCGCCAGCTTCCTCAAGAGCCCCGAGGGCAGCGACGGCGCCATCATCCTCTACGCCAGCACCCGCAAGCGCGTGGACCAGTTCGCCCGCATCTGCCGGCAGATCGTCGGCGCCCACGACGTCGTGGCCTACCACGGCGGCATGGACGACGCCGAGCGCTCCGACGCGCAGGACCGCTTCATGCGCGGCGAAGCGCGCATCGCGGTGGCCACCAACGCGTTCGGCATGGGCGTCGACCGGGCGGACGTGCGCGCGGTCGTCCACGTCGACCTGCCCCGCACGGTGGAGGGCTACTACCAGGAGGTCGGCCGCGCGGGCCGCGACGGCGCCCCTGCCCGGTGCCTGCTGCTGCACAACCCCACGGACACCCGGGTCCACGAGTTCCTCATCGACCGCAGCCACCCCACGCCCGAGGTCCTCGGCGAGGTCTGGCGGCTGCTGCACGAGGCGGGGCCCGAGGCCAGCGTCTACCAGAGCGATCTCGAGGCCCACCTGGCGTCGGCCGACCTCGACGGCATGGTGGAGCCCGCCCTCCGCCAGCTCAGCCGCATCGACGCCGCCTGGTTCGACGGCACCGCGTGGCGGGCCGCCGCGGGCGCGCCGGCCGACCCCGCCGAGCTCGGCCTCGACTTCGACCGCATCGCCCTGCACCGCGACCACGAGTACCAGAAGCTCGGGCTCATGCGCCGGTTCGTCCAGGAGCCCGGCTGCCGGCACGCCTTCATCCTGCACTACTTCGGCGAGGCCGCCCCGGCCGTCTGCCCGGGCTGCGACCGGTGCCACCGCGAAGACAGCGTCGGCGGCGTCCCTGGCCTCGTCCACGGCGAGCCCGACGAGGCCGAGCTGCTCACGCTGCGCAAGGCCCTCGCCGGCGCGGCGCGGGCCGAGGGCCGGTTCGGCCTGCGCAAGGTCGCCGCCATGCTCGCCGGCAAGCGCACCCGCGCCCTCGAGGGCAGCTCGCTCCTGCAGCTCAGCACCTTCGGCATCCTCGCGCCGCTGCACCCCGACGCCTGCGCCGAACTCCTCAAGGTGCTCGTCGACCAGGGCCTCTGCCGGATGGCCGGCAGCGAGTACCCCCTGCTCGAGATCACGCGGGAAGGCTGGGAGGTCATGCAGGGCCGGGCCACGCCGAGCTTCCGCCCGCCCCCGCACCTCGTCCCCGGCAGCCCGCTCGGCAAGCGCGTCCAGCTCCTGCGCAGCGGCGGCGGCAGCCGGGCGGCCACGGCCGAGACCCCCGCCATCGACGCCGACCCCGAGATCGTCGAAGCCCTGCGCGGCTTCCGCGCCGGCCTCGCCCGCGACAGGGGCGTGCCGCCCTACGTCATCTTCAACGACCGCAGCCTCTTCGCCCTGGCCGCCCAGCCCCCGGACACCGAGGCCGCCTTCCTCGCCGTCCCGGGCCTCGGCCCTGGCAAGTGGGCCAGCTTCGGCCCTGCCCTGCTCGACGCCCTCGCGCCGTTCAGCGACTGACCCGACGGCGATCTTCGAAGAAAAACAGTGGCTTTGGTGAGACCCGGGGACGCTGGCGCAGCGAGCAAAGAGGCGAACCGAGCCGGGCGAGACCGGGTCGCTTCGGACGAGCAACGACGCCAGCGGCGACATGGGCCCGCCAGGCGACGGGACACCGCTTGATCGATGCTCTAGAACCGCCCTCCCAGCACCAGCCCGGGCCCGTCGGGCCCGAAGGACGGCGCCAGGCTGAACGGCCGGATGACCGGATCCGGCGCCTTCGGCGTCGCCGCCGGCCCCGGCGGCTCCAGGGCCCAGAGCGTCACCCCGGCCGCCACCAGGGCCGCGCCCAGCCCGATGGACAGGGCCCCCAGCGACTTGAAGCGCCCCGCCGAGTCCTGCAGCCGCAGCGCCTCGCGCTGGCTGAGCCCGGTCACGACCCCGCGCTCATCCCGCGCCGCGTCCGTCACCGCGCTCTCGTCGTCGACCCCGTTCGCGTAGCTCAGGAGGCCCAGCGTCACCGCCACCCCGCCCCCGACCAGGCACGCCCAGCGCGCCCCCCGCCAGGCCAGCCGGGGATCCTCCACCTCCGTCGCCGCCGCCGCCTCGGCCGGCACCGCCTGCGCACGACCCAGCGTCGGCGCCAGCGCCATCATCACGACGAAGGAACGGACAGCACGCATCGATCTCCTCCACCCCCCCGGGGTCCTCCGGGCCCATGTTGGCACGATCCGCCAGGCGGGAGGTAGCCCTCGCCCCGAAGCGCCCAGCGCCCCGCATTCCGCCCCCGCCGCAACTCTGCACCACCCCCAGGACATACCCGGTAGGACGCCCGGCCCTGCACCGATTGCGCCTGAAGCCCGCACTTCGGGGCCGGCGCCCACTTTTTTTCAGAAAGTGCGCGACACCGGCCCCGACTGACCGATGAGGAGGGGGCAACCTGAGAAGGAGGCCTCCCCCCATGGCCGAGAAGCTCCGCATCGAGGACCCACGCCGGGCGCTGTTCACCGCCAGGCTGGGCATCCTCATGTCCATCTACGAGACGACCAGCAAGGTCATCGACGACCGCTTCGCCTTCATCCCCACCGAGCAGTGCTCCGAGATACTCCTCGGCGTCCTGGCGCAGGCGCAGCGCATGTTCCCCCTCATCGACGTCTACGCCTTCCACTTCCTCTCCAACCACCTGCACCTGCTCATCGGTGCCCCCACGCTCACCCAGAAGAGCGCCTTCCTCGAGTGGACCCTCCGCGAAATCTCCAGACGTATCAACAAGTTGCTTGGGCGGACGGGCAGTCTGCTCGACCAGAACCACTGCATCCAGATCACGACCGCCGAGCACGCGCTCCAGCGATTGCGGTACATCATGGGGCAGGCCACGGCGCAGTTCCTGGCCCGCCACCCGGCCGACGACATCTTCCCGAGCTCGACGCCGTACCTGCTCTTCGGCAGGGCCGTCGAGGGCGTCTTCCGCTACGCGAACGCGGAGCCCATGACGCTGAAGGTCCGCATCGACCGCCTCCCCGGCCTTGAGGACTTGACCCCGAAGGACCACCGAGCGCTGATGTGGACGCTGGCCGATGATTTGGCGGCCGAAGCCCGCCCCCGGCGGAAGAAGGCGGGTGTTCGCATCCCCACCCCAGAGGCCCTCCGCAAGCTCGACCCGATGACCCGGCCGAGAGAGCGAGACCGCAGCCCCGCGCCCGTCGTCCACGGTCCGCCCGAGCACCACGAGGAGTGGCGCGAGCTGCACGCCGAGCTGCGGGCCGCCTACACCACTTCGTCGCGCGCCTACTACGCGTGGCAGGCCGATCCCAGCCAGCCGATGATCCCGTGGCCGCCCCATACGCTGCCACCGGCCTTCGCCCGACCGAGACGACCCCGAGCCGGCGCGGCCTGACCGCTCGCCGGCGTCCTCGAAGTCGCAGTCCGCGCCCGCCCCAAGCGGATGGCGGGAGACGTGCGCCCACCGTCCTGATTTCGGACCGCTGGCGCAGCCCCAGAGCGCCGGGGCTGACCATCTCGCCCCGCTCGTGGCGAAGCCACCGCCACCCCGCCGCTCCGCCCCCTCGCCGAAATTCCAGCCCAGCCGCCCGATTTCAGGCCCCCAGAAGTGTACCCGGTAGCACGGCTGCGGCTTGATCCGGCGCGCGCACCCTGCCACAACGGGGGCGACGTTCGGCCAAGGAGGTCCTAGATGCGCGCCTTCATCCTGCCCCTCGCCCTCGCGCTGCCCCTCGCCCTCGCGCTCGCGCCCCTCGTGGGTTGCGGCCCCGCTCAGACCAACACGCCCGTCCCCGGCCCCCCCGTCCCGGGCCTGAACATGAACGGCAAGTGGTACAGCGACGAGTTCGGCGAGATGATGATCATCCAGGACAAAAACGGCTTCCGCGGCACCTACGAGGATCCCCGCGGCCCCGATCACAACGGCCGCTTCCAGGGCGCCATCCAGGGCGATCTGCTCACCCTTGAGTGGGTCAAGCCCGGCAACCCGGTCGCCGCCATCATGCCCGTCCGCGGCAAGGGCTACCTGCGCATCATTCAGAGCGGCAAGCGCCTCGAGGGCCGCTGGGGCTACGACGACTCCATCGACGATGGTGGCAAGTGGACGGCCGAGAAGTCGCAGTTCCAGTGACCCCGCTCACGCATCGGCCAGGGCGTCCAGGAAGGCCTGCGCCTTGACCAGCGCCTCTGCGTGCTCCGCCGCCGCCTCCGAGTCGGCCACGATGCCGCCCCCCGCGCTGTAGTACAGCCGCCCCCCGGCCACCCACGCCGTCCGGATGGCGATGTTCAAGTCGCCCCCGCCCCGCGCGTCCACGTAGCCCACGCTGCCGCAATAGATGCCCCGCCGCACCGGCTCCAGCGCCTCGATGATCTGCATCGCCCGCAGCCGCGGCGCGCCCGTGATGCTGCCTCCCGGAAACGTCGCCCGCAGCAGGTCCGCCAGCCGGTGCGGCGCCTCCAGCCGCCCCACCACCGTGCTCACCAGGTGGTGCACCGTCGCGTAGGACTCCAGCGCCAGCAGCCGGGGCACCTGCACCGTCCCCGGCGCGCAGACGCGGCCCAGGTCGTTGCGCTGCAGGTCGACGATCATCACGTGCTCGGCCTGGTCCTTGGCGCTCGCGCGCAGCTCGGCCGCCAGCGCGGCGTCCGCGGCGTCGTCGGCCCCGCGCGGCCGCGTGCCCTTGATGGGCCGCGTCTCCACGGCCCCGTCGGCCGACCACGCCAGGAACCGCTCCGGGCTGAGGCTCAGCACCGCCGTGTCCGCCGACGGGCGCACGCACGCCGCGAAGGGCACCGGCGAGCGCGCCGCCAGCCGCGCGAAGAGCGCCGCCGGATCCCCCGAAGAGACCGGCGCCTCGAAGCGGATCGCGTAGTTGATCTGGTAGACGTCCCCCGCCGTGATGTGGGCCTGGATGCGCGCGACCGCCGCCCGGTGCTCGACCGCCGACGTGGTCGCGACGGCCGGCCCCAGCGGCCGCAGCGCGGGCTCGCCCGTCCCCCCGCCCAGCAGCCGCGCCGCCAGCGCCTCGGCCGCGGCGTCGTCCTCGGCCGAGATCCAGCCCGCCCCCGTCGCCCGGTCGTGCACCCACGCCGCCCGGTAGCGCGCCGCCCACAGGTCGGGCAGGTGCCCCTCGGCCGCCGCCAGCGCCGGCACCTCCTCCACGCTGCGGCCCAGGTCGTAGCCGAGCAGGCAGGCCACCCGCGGACACAGCCCCGGCGTCTCCCCACCACGCGCCCGATCCGCCAGGGCTTCGAGCCGCCCGAACGGGTCCGCCCCCTCCCCCCGCGGCACCTCGAGCACCTCGACGGGATCGAGCATCAGCGCCTCGAACCGCGCCGGCGCCACCGCCGGGCCGCCCGCCGCCAGCAGCGCGCCGCCCACCGGCATGCCGTGGCGCGCCGTCCACGCGGCTGGCCCGTCGCCCCCCGCCGGCAGCGGCCGGACGACCCCGCCACCACCAGACAACCCTGCAGAATCACGAGGAAACTTCTTCGACGGCAACCTTGACGCCCTCGTGTGGTCCTACTAGCTTGTCGCCCACGCCGGGCCCCGAGGAGCTCCCACCGCGATGATCACCCAGACCGTCTTCGCCGCGCTCTCCCTGCTGCTCGCCGCGCGGGCCGACCAGCGTGACGTCCTCTTCCAGGCCCTCGCCGACGAGCTCCAGCGCAACCAGCAGCAGCTCGCCCTGGACGATCACGGCGCACCCTACTACATCGGCTATCGCCTCGTGGAGCGGGAGTCGGTCGTCGTCGAGGCGCGCTTCGGGGCCATCGTCGACGACGAGCGCGAGGTCGCCCGCCGCGCGGCGGTGGACGTCCGGGTCGGCGACTACACCTTCGACAGCGCCCCCGAGCCCGACGACACCACGATGCTCTTCGAGGATCTGACCGGCTTCCGGCCTCGCAAGGAGGCCCCCGTCGACGACGATCCCGGCGCCCTCCGCGCGACGTTCTGGCTGCTCACCGACGCGGCCTACAAGGGCGCCCTCTCCACCTACCTGCGCAAGCAGGCCCGCAAGGTCACCACCGTCGAAGACAAGCACGTCGACAGCTTCAGCCGCGAGAAGCCCGTCCAGCGGGTCGATCCCCCCATGCGCCTCGACGCCGACGCCGAGGCCTGGCGCGGCCAGGCGCGCCGCCTCTCGGCCCGCTTCCGCACCGCCGGCCGCCTCCTCGACGGCAGCGTCCGCATCTCGGGCGAGCGCACCCGGACGTACATCGTGACCTCTGAGGGCAGCCGCGTCCTGAAGGAGCACGTCATCTACTCGCTGGCCTTCGACGCGACGAGCCAGGCCGAGGACGGCGCCCTCCTGGAGCAGGGCGAGACGTTCTACGCCTCGGCGCCCGAGAAGCTGCCCACCGAGGCCCAGCTCGACGCCCTCGTCACCCGCGCGCTGACCAACCTGGAGGCCCTCGCCAAGGCGCCCATCGCCGATCCCTACACCGGGCCGGCCATCCTGGAGCCCGAGGCCACCGGCGTGTTCTTCCACGAGACCATCGGCCACCGCCTCGAGGGCGAGCGCCAGAACGACGACAACGAGGGGCGCACTTTCAAGGGGCAGGTGGGTCAGCCCATCATCCCGGCCTTCCTGACCGTCCGCGACGACCCTACGCAGCCCGCCTTCGCCGGCACGCCCCTCAACGGGCACTACCTCATCGACGACCAGGGCGTCCCGGCCCAGAACACGGTGCTGGTCGACAAGGGCGTCCTCAAGACGTTCCTGACGTCGCGCACCCCCATCGAGGACGTGAAGCTGAGCAACGGGCACGGCCGCGCCCAGGGCGTCGCGACGCCCATGGCCCGCATGGGCAACCTCTTCGTCGAGAGCAGCCGCAAGGTGCCGCGCGCCGAGCTCAAGGCGATGCTGCTCGCCGAGGTCAAGAAGCAAGGCAAGCCCTACGGCCTCATCATCCGCGACATCACCGGCGGCTCCACCAACACCAGCAACTACGGCTACCAGGCCTTCAAGGGCACGCCCCGCATGGTCTACCGCGTCGACGCCGCCACGGGCGAGGAGACGCTGGTGCGCGGCGTCGAGATGGTGGGCACCCCGCTGACGGTCATCAGCAAGATCCTCACCGCCAGCGAGGAGATGGGCATCTTCAATGGGTACTGCGGCGCCGAGAGCGGCTACGTGCCCGTGAGCGCCATCGCCCCGGCCACCCTCTTCAGCGAGATCGAGCTGCAGCGCAGCCAGCGCGACAAGGAGCGGCCGCCGCTCCTCACGCCCCCCTGGGCCGGCAAGCCGTGAAGCCCGTCGCCCTGCGCGCCGCCGGCCTCACCGACACGGGCAGCGTCCGCGAGCACAACGAGGACGCCTTCCTCGTCGCCGGGAACCTGCTGGTGGTGGCCGACGGCATGGGCGGCCACCGCGCCGGCGAGGTCGCCGCCCGCATCTGCGTCGAGGAGCTGGGCGCGCTGTTCGAGCCGGCCGAAGGCCCCCGCCCCTGGTGGCGCTTCTGGGGCCCCGGCCTGGGCGGCCAGGCCCGCCTGGCGGACGCCCTCCGCCGGGCCAACCGGGCCATCTTCGACGCCTCCCGCGGCGCCCCCGAGCACCAGGGCATGGGCACCACCGTGGTCGCCCTCTGGCGCGACGGGCCGACCCTGCACTACGCCCACGTGGGGGACAGCCGCCTCTATCGCCTCCGCGATGGCACCCTGACGCAGCTCACCGCCGACCACTCGCTGCTGGAGCGCTGCAAGCGCGCGGGCCTGGTGGACGCGGCCGATGATGCTGACTTTCCTTACAAAAACGTCATTGTTCGCGCGCTCGGCCTCCAGCCCGGGGTCATCGTGGACGCCGCGTCGACGCCCGTGGCGCCGGGGGACCGCTACCTGCTGTGTTCCGACGGCTTGACCGATCTCCTCGATGGACGGACAATCCAGGCACGCCTCGCAGCCGACGCGTCGCCGAGTGAAGTCGCTCTCGGCCTCGTCCAGGATGCCCTTGAGGCGGGGGGCGTCGACAACGTGACCGTCGTGGTCGCCCACCTGGAACCCGGGGAGCCATGATCCGTTCCACACTCACTCTGATCGCCCTCCTGCCCGCCACCGCGCTCGCCGCCCCCGTGGCGGTCGCCCCGGAGCTGGTCCCCGGCAACGGCGTGCCTGCCGCCATCGGCAAGCAGTTCGACGCCACGTTCCGGCAGGAGCTGTCCCGCAAGACCACCCTCATCGATCAGGGCCCCACGGCCGCCGCCCTCGGCAAGATCGGTGACAGCGCGTGCAACTCCGACGACTGCGGGCGCGCCCTCGCCACCGCCGTCAACGCGCGCTTCGTCATCACGGCGACGGTCTCGGCGACGGACGACATCTACGAGGTCAAGCTCACCGTCTTCGACGCCGCGCGCAACGAGCGCTCCAAGGTGGTGTCGGGCGTCTGCGAGCTGTGCACGGCCGGTGAGGTCAACGGCACCATCTCCAACGCCGTCAGCCGCCTGGACGAGGCCCTCGCCAAGGAGGCCGCCCCGGCCGCCCCCGTGAAGGTCGAAATCCAGAAGCCCAAGACGGTGGCGTTCGAGCTGAAGAGCACGCCCTCCGGGGCCAGCGTCCTGGTGGACGGCAAGCCCAGCGGCGCCACCCCGGTGAAGCTCGAGCTGGCGCCCGGCAGCCACAAGATCCAGATCAGCAAGGACGGCTTCACCCCGGCCACCCGCATGGTGGCCCTGGAGAGCGAGCCACTGAACCTGATGGTCAACCTGGAGCCCGTGAAGGCCGTCGTGGCCGTCGCGCCGCCCACCGCCGCGCCGGCGGCGCCGCCCTTGGCCGCGCCCCCCACCGCCGCGCCGGCTGCGCCGCCCACCGCGGACGTGCCCGTCGCCGCCCCGCCGGCCACCGGGCCCGGCAAGTACAACGGCGTCGCCTGGGGCATGACCATCGGCGGCCTGGCCCTCGCGGGCGTCGGCACCTGGCTCATCGTCCTGGATGGTGACGTCACCTGCACCGACGGCCGCGGCCGCGCCACCTGCCCCACGGTGTACAACACCAAGGGCGTCGGCATCGCCGGCCTCGGCATCGGCGCCGCCCTCGTGGGCGCCGCCGTCGCCATCCTGGCCGTCGGCCCCGCCGAGGAGCCCGCCGTCATGCCCGCCGTCGAGGCCACCCCCGGCGGCGCCGCCATCCTGCTCGGCGGCTCGTTCTAACCTACCGTCTCTATTCGGTTTTCCCCGGCACACCCGGACGGCTCGCCAGCGCGCTGTTCGCGTAGCGCCGGTCGGCCGTGACCTCGGCCCCGAGCCAGTCGGGCCGCTCGAAGGTCTCCGCCTCGTCCCCCAGCTCGACCTCCGCCAGCACCAGCCCCGCGTGGGCGCCCTGGAAGACGTCCACCTCGAAGACGTGCGCGCCCACGGGCACGCGGTAGCGCAGCTTGTCCACGCCCCCCGGCAGGCACAGGGCGAGCAGCGCGCGGGCGTCGTCCGGTGGCACCAGGTACTCGAACTCCGGCCGGCTGACGCCCGTGCCCCGCCCCTTGATGGTGAGCCAGGCCGCGTCCCCGGCCAGCCGCACCCGCACAGTCCGGTCGGGATCGCTGCACAGATAGCCCTGGACGTAGTGGCTGGCCGGGCCGGCCGACGCCCGCCAGGCGTCCCCCCGGACGAGGAACTTCCGCTCGATCTCCACGCCCACCCGGCACCTCCGCGTCAGGCCGTCAGGGTGATGTAGCCCTTCTTGGCGGCGTTGGCCACGAGGCCCAGGGCTCCCTGGCGGACGGCCGACGCCGGGGCGTGGGGCACCAGCGCCGGCGCCTCGGCCAGCAGATCCGCGACGCGGGCATGCCGCTGCGCCGCAAGCGCCACCGGGGCGAGATCCTTGCCCATCCGGCAGGGCACCGCCGCGAGCCGGTGGGCGTGCTCGTAGCCCTCGCAGACCAGATCCCAGTAGGTGTCGAGCAGCCCGCCTGCCGGCACGCCCGGCGGCGGCTCCGCCCGCAGCGACAGCCGGAACGGCACGTTCACCTGGATGCCCGCCGCCGCCACGTCGGCCGGCAGCCCCGCCTCGTGGTAGACGTTGAAGAGGTCGGCGTCGCTCCCCGCCAGGCCCTTCAGCAGCGGCGCCATGATCTCCAGGCTGATGGCCCGCGGCGTCGGGAAGAAGCCCGCCGTCGCCATCGTGAACGCCTCGCGGTGGTCCAGATCCAGGCTGCCCTCCCGGTTCAGCACCCGGTGGGCCTGCCACCACCACGAGTCGGCCGCCCGGTTGTTGCCGTAGAAGTAGCGCGCCAGCGCCAGGAAGCTGCCCGCCTCGCCCCGCATGTAGTCGGCGTAGGCCTGCCAGAGGTTCGCCTCGCCCAGCTCGGGCCGCCGCCGCAGGGTGTTGAAGGTGTAGGCGGCCCGGTGGCCGCTCTGCAGCGCCAGCGTCAGGCCCGACGAGAGCACCGGATCGATGAAGATGGCGGCGTCGCCCGCGGCGGCGTAGCCCGGGCCCACCGGGGCCGGCGTCCACGACGACCAGTCCTTGATGGACTGCAGCCGCCGCCCGCCCGGGAAGACGTCGTCGCGCAGGCTCGCCTGGGCGATCAGCGGCGCCACCTCGGGGCACCCGCGCAGGGACGCCCAGAAGAACGTCTCCAGATCGACCCGCTGCAGCGCGTCCTGGAAGTGCTCCGTCCGCGTCACGACGCCGACGCTCATGGTGTCCTCGGCCACCGGGAAGTACCAGATCCACCCCTCGTCGATGGTCGCGATGAAGACGGTCGTGGCGTCGCGCCGGCCCTTGAACACCACCTTCCAGTCGGCCCCGCGCAGGTACCCCGACACGGCGAAGTTCGACATGGTGGGGTCGTGGACGCGCTGCCCGCGGGTCGCGAGGGCGTTGAGCCCCGTGGCGTCCAGCACGAACGGCGCCTCGATGTGCCCGCTGCGGCCGGCGTCGTCGCGCCAGTCCACGCCGCAGACCCGCCCGTCGGCGTCGCGTTCCAGCCGGGAAACCCGAGTCCCTTCGCGCACTTCGGCGCCAAAGTGCCGCGCCTGGCCGAGCAGCAGCGCGTCGAACTCCCCCCGCAGCACGTTCACCGCCGTCAGGGGGATGTCCCGCTTCATCTCCTGGCGCATCAGCTCGCTGAAGTCCTGCCCGACCACGTTGATCACGTCGCCCTGCCGGGCGGTGTCCATCTCGGCGATCTGCAGGTAGTCGGCGTCCCAGGGGGTGCGGTCCTTCCCCCAGACGAAGGTGATGCCCATCTTGCGGATGAAGCGCCCGTCGTAGCAGCGATCGAAGACCTCCAGATCGCGCAGCACGCCGTTGACCACCGGGATGGTCGACTCGCCGACGTGGTGGCGCGGGTGCCGGTCGGCCTCCAGCACCGTCACGGTCACGTCCGGCGCATACTTCTTGAGGATGGCCGCGAACGTCGCGCCCGCCGGCCCGCCGCCCATCACCACGCAGTCTCGGGACTCCCGCACCGTGGCCTCCACTGCTACCGTGTCGCCGATGTTATACCAGCGCCCGCACCGCCCCGGCCCCTCCGCGATCGCGAAGCCCTACCGCTTCCGGCGCCTGGGCGGCTTCGTGGACGTAGCCCCGGCCCTGGCCGAGCTGGACGCCCTGCCCGCGGAGGCCTGGCTGCCGAGCCAGTGGAAGTGGCACCTGGGCACCCGGTTCCTCATCCTGCGCGGCGGCCCGTCCGGCGTAGCCCCTGGGAGCGCGCTCACCGCCGGCGGGGGCGTCGACGCGCCCGCGCTGGCGAGCCTCCCCGCCCTCCGCGCCCTGCTCGACGAGGCCTTCCCCGAGCCGGCCGCGCTGGCCTGGGTCGGCCTCTCGCCCGCCGGCAGCCGCATCCACTTCCACGTCGACAACACCGCCCACTGGGACGCCCACCACCGCGTCCACCTGCCCCTGCGCACGAGCCCCGGCGCCCGCCTCTGCGTGGACGCCGCCTTCCTGCACCTGCCCGCCGGCACGCTCTGGGCCTTCAACAACAGCCGCCCCCATGGCGCCCTCAACACCGGCCCCGACCGGCTGCACCTGATGGTCGATCTGCCCGCGACGCCGGCCGTCGAGGCCTGGATCGCGGCGGGCGAGGACGTGGCGGGCGCCCCCGACCCGGCGGCCCGCCAGGCCCTTTGCCGAAACCCGCTCGATGCGCTACAACCCGACGATCTCAAAGGCGATTTGCTGGTCCGCCTGCTGGACCAGTAGACGGGAGCCCCGTGAGCGACGACATCACCTACCGGCACCGCTACAAGGCCGGGAACGTGGGCGACGTGTGGAAGCACGCCGCCCTCACCCTCCTCACCGAGGCCCTGCCCGCGCGCCCGCGCCGCTGGCTGGAGACCCACGCCGGGGCCGGCCGCTACCGCCTCGAGACGACGGGCGAGTGGACGGCCGGCATTGGCCGCGTGGACGCCGCCGGCGGTGACCGGCCCGCCAGCATCGACCGCTTCCAGGCCCTCGCGAGCGCGTGGCGCCAGCCCGACGCGGGGGGGCGCTACCCCGGCTCGCCGCTCTTCCTGCGCCCGGCCCTCGGGGACGCCGACCGCCTGACCCTCGTCGAGCTCGTCGAGGAGCCCCTGGCGGAGCTGCGCACGCTCTTCGCCGACGACGCCGTGGTCGAGGTCGTCGCTGGCGACGGCTACGCCGAGCTGACGGCCCGCGCGGGGGACGTCGACTTCGTGTTCATCGATCCGCCGTACCTGGTGCGCGAGGAGTGGGAGCGCGTGGCCCAGGCCACCATCGACGCCACCCGGGCCGGCGCCTGCGTCGCGCTGTGGTACCCCATCAAGGCCCTCTCCCGGCCCAACGGCCTGCTGGCCCGGCTGCGCGAGGCCGGCGTGCCGACGCTCGCCCTCGATCTGATCACCGGCGACCTGGCCAAGAAGAAGAAGGCGCTCGCCGGCAGCGGCATGGTGATCACCCGGCCCCCGGCGGGGCTCGCGGGCCGGCTGGCCGAGGCCGCCGCCTGGCTGGGGCCCGTGCTGGCCGCCGGCGGCGAGTGGAGCCTGCGCGTCCAGGCCTGGGACGCCTGACGCCCGCCGGGAAACCCCGCGCCGGTTTCGGCATCCTCCCCCGTCGTGGTTCAATGCCCCGAGCCACCAGGAGCGTCTCTTGAGTCCGAACACCCTGCTGGAGCTGCCCACCCTCACCGTCCGCGGCACGCCGCAGGCCCTCGGCGAGGGCCAGGGCGAGCACCTGCGCGCGCTCATCCACGCCTTCATGGACGTGCGGTTCAGCGCCGTCGAGCAGTACTGCCGCGACCGGGGCCTGCCCGGCGCCGAGGCCGTCTTCGCCGTGGCCGAGATCGGCCTGGCCCGCCAGCAGGCCTGGGACCCGGCCGGCCACGCCGAGCACGTCGGCATCGCCCGCGGGGCCGGCGTCGATCCCGTCCGGCTCTACGCGGCCACCCAGATGACCGACCTGCGCGACGTGCTGGTGCTGCCCGCGCCGACGGACGAGGGGTGCACCTCCCTCCTGCTCGCCCCCGACCGGACCCGCGCCGGCCAGGTCATCGGCGGCCAGACCTGGGATCTGAACCCGCCCGACGTCGACTTCATCGTGGCCATCGAGCGGCGCCCCGACGAGGGCCCGGCCACCTGGAGCGTGACCTGCGCCGGCTGCCTGAGCCTCATGGGCATCAACGCCCACGGCGTCGCGCTGGGCACCACCAACATCAAGACGCGCGACAGCCGCGCCGATGGCGTGGGCTACCTGGCCCTCCTCCACCGCGCGCTGCGGGCCGCGACAGCGGCCGAGGCGGCCCGGCTCATCGAGACGGCCCCCCGCACCGCCGCCCACACCTACTGGATCGTCGACCCCACCGAGGCCATCAGCCTGGAGACGAGCCCCTCGGTCCTGGCGCGCCGCGACGTGCGCGCGGGGGCCTTCGTCCAGACGAACCACTGCCAGGCCCCGGCCCTCGGCGCGATGCAGGGCGAGGCCACCTCCGACAGCAGCGCCCGGCGCCTCGCCGTCACCACGGCCGGCGCGGAGCGCGGCGACCACGACTGGCAGAGCGTCCAGGGCCTCTTCGCGGATCGCTCCGCCGGCGTGCTGAGCGTGAACCGCTACGCCGAGGACGATCAGGGCACCGCCACCAACGCCGTCTTCATCGCCCTGCCCGCCGAGCGCGCGGCGTGGGCCTGCCGCGGCCCGGCCGATCGGGGCCGGTTCATCCGCCTGGGGTTCGCTTGACCATGGGACCGCACGTCGACGACCTGCACCGGATGGCCGTCTTCGCCCGCGTGGTGGACGACGGCAGCTTCTCCGGCGCCGCCCGCAGCCTGGGCATCGCCAAGTCGGCCGTGAGCCGGCACGTCGGCCTGCTGGAGCAGGGGCTCGGCGTGCGCCTGCTCAACCGCACCACCCGCAAGCTGCACCTGACGGAGGCGGGCGAGTCGTTCTACCAGTCGTGCCGCCTCATCCTGGACGAAGCCGAGGAAGCCGTCCGCCGCGCCCGCGACCTGCAGGACGAGATGATCGGTACCCTCAACATGACGGTGCCGGCGGCCTTCGGGCGGCGGTATGTCCTGCCCCACCTGGCCACCTTGCTGGAGGCCCACCCCCGGCTCGACCTGCGCCTGCACTTCCAGGACGCCTACCTGGACCTCGTCGCCCGCGGCATCGATCTGGCCATCCGCATCGGCCAGCTCCCCGACTCCAGCCTGGTGGCCCGCACGCTGTCGACGGTGGACGTCATCCTCTGCGCCTCGCCCGCCTACCTGGCTCGTCGCCAGATGCCGACGTCGCCGCAGGATCTCCTGGACCACCCGTGGCTGCTCTACAGCCTCCGCCACCAGCCGAGCCGCATCACCCTGCAGCGCGGCGAGGAGGAGGAGATCACCATGAACGTCTCCGGCCGCGTGGTGGCGGACGATGGGCTCGCGCTCGCCGCCTTCATGCACGCGGGCGCCGGCATCGGCATGCTGCCGGTCTGGTACGTCGCCGACGACATCAAGGCCGGCCGCCTGGTGCACATCCTGCCCGAGTGGGGCGGCCCGCCGGCGCGCGTCTACGCGGTGTATCCCGCCCGCCGCCTGCTGTCCGCCAAGGTCCGCCGCGTGGTCGACCACCTCGCCGAGGCCTTCGCCGATCCCCCCTGGACGAAGGCCTGCCAGGGTCGCTAGCAACCCGCGGACTCTTTTTTTCGGTCCCAGCCAACTTTTCCGTGACCCCTGGGGTGCTACGTCGTGCAAACACCGTGGCGAGGAGGTGATCCACTCTTGGGGGGGTTCGGGCAGCGGGGAACCGTTGATCGATCTTGCCGAGGAAGCCACACGGAGGCTGGATGACCATGGGGTGTGCTGGTTCGCCAGGGCGCCCCGAAGTCTGGGCGCTTTCTGAGGGGGAAGAGTCCCGGCGACCGGTCTGAGAGCTCCCGGGTTGCCATGCTCGGCGGCTTCGTGACCGCCCTTTCGGGGTGGTCGCCCGTCGTTGGTGGGCGCAGGCCGTGGCCAGCGCCCAATCACCTCCTCGCCCACTTGCCCCCGGCGGCCACCCCGACCGCCCACCCACGCCCGCTCCTCGCCGGCCCTGGCGCCCACGTCCCGTGGGTTTGCCACCTCGCCTTGCAGGCACCCACCGAAATCTGGAAGCGTGAGAGGCGGATGCGGGCGCCCGACCACCTCGGGGTCGGAGGAAGATCGGCCAGGCGCCCGCATCCAATCTGTCGCGACCCGGCGGACGCCGGATCAGGAAGAACGGACGGGCGCCCGACCACCTCGGGGTCGGAGGAAGATCGATCGGGCGCCCGCCCCAAAGCTGACCATGACCCACCCGCCGGGCGGGTCAGGAAGAACGGACGGGCGCCCGACCACCTCGGGGTCGGAGGAAGATCGGTCGGGCGCCCGCCCCAGTGCTGTTCACGACCGGCCCACCGGGCGGGTCGAGAGGGAGACCGGACGGGCGCCCGACCACCTCGGGGTCGGAGGAAGATCGGCCGGGCGCCCGCCCGATGTCTGGGACCCTCAGCGAGGGCCCTCGAAGCTGTCGGACCGCTACAGGCAGTCCTCGTCCACCCGCCCGTCACAGTCGTCGTCGACCCGGTTGCACTGGTCGACCACGCCCGGGTGGCGGTCGGGGTTGCGATCATCACACTCGGCGCAGGCGGCGAAGCCATCGCCGTCCCGGTCGAAGCCCTCGTCGATGGCCCCGTCCCCGTCGTTGTCCACGCCGTCGCAGACCTCGATGGACGGGTTCTCGCCGGGGCAGCCCTCGTCCACGAGGCCGTCGCAGTCGTCGTCCGCGTCGTTGCAGGCCTCCTCGGCCGGCACGCAGTCGCAGCCCTCGTCCACGAGGCCGTCGCAGTCGTTGTCCACGCCGTCGCAGATCTCCGGGCTGGCGTCGCAGTCGTAGCAGCCCTCGTCGGTCAGGCCGTCGCAGTCGTCGTCCACCCCGTTGCACTGCTCGGGCACCGGCAAACACTCCCGGCAGCCCTCGTCCAGGCGGCCGTCGCAGTCGTTGTCCCGCATGTCGCAGAGCTCGGGCCGCGGCACGCAGCCGGGGCAGCCCTCGTCGACGTTGCCGTCACAGTCGTCGTCGACGCCGTTGCAGCGCTCGGGGACGGCCAGGCAGCCCGAGCAGCCCTCGTCCACGATGCCATCGCAGTCGTCATCTCGCCCGTCGCAGACCTCGCGGCCCACGATGCAGCCCGGGCAGCCCTCGTCGATGCCGCCGTCGCAGTCATCGTCCCGGCCGTTGCAGACCTCCGGCTCCGCCATGCACTCGACGCAGCCCTCGTCCACGTTGCCGTCGCAGTCATCGTCGGCCTGGTTGCAGACCTCCTCGGCCGGCTGGCAGACGGGGCACCCCTCGTCGATGATGTTGTCGCAGTCGTCGTCGAGGCCGTTGCACTGCTCGGGCGCCCCGGCGCAGTCCGCGCAGCCCTCGTCCGCCACACCGTCGCAGTCCTCGTCCGCGCCGTTGCAGATCTCCGGGCGCGGCTCGCAGGCCGGGCAGCCCTCGTCGATGGTGCCGTCGCAGTCGTCGTCCTGGCTGTTGCAGACCTCGGGCACGCAGTCGCCGCAGCCCTCGTCCACCTGCTGGTCGCAGTCGTTGTCGTCGCCGTCGCAGATCTCCGGCTCCGGGTTGCACCCGGGGGCGCAGATCTCGTCGATCTGGCCATCGCAGTTGTTGTCGACGCCGTCGCAGATCTCCTCGCAGAGCTGGCAGGTGGCCAGGTCGCAGTCGGCGCCGTCGCAGAGCACGCAGGCCGGATCGAAGCAGTTGAAGTCGGGCTCGCAGGGCTGGCCCGTCACCAGGCTCACCCCCGCGCAGCACCCGAAGCAGTCGCAGCCCGGCGCCGGATCGCAGAGGTCGTCGTTGCCGCTGCCGCTGTCCCCGTCGAAGAAGCACTCCACCAGGCAGCGCGGGTTCACGTTGTTCGGATCGGCGCCGATGCAGGCGTTGTCCCCGGGCAGGCAGGTCGGCCGGTTGCCGAAGATCGCCGGATCTTCGCTGATGTCACACGGACTTACACAGCCCTCGTCGTTGCGGTCGATGCGCCCGTCGCCGTCGTTGTCGATGCCGTCGTTGCACTCCCCCTGGGCGTGGTCGTCGTTGGCGAACTCCTCCCAGAGGTCGTCGCGGGCGCGCTCCTCGCCGGGCGGGCCGGGCAGCTCGAGGCAGGCGTCGCCGATGCCATCGCCGTCGACGTCGGCCTGGTTGGCGTTGGCCACCTCCGGGCAGTTGTCGCAGCCGTCGCCCCAGCCATCCAGGTCGCTGTCCGCGTGGGAGACCACGTCCACGGGCTGCTCGGGGCAGGGATCGACGCCGTCGGGCAGGCCGTCGCCATCCGCGTCGAAGGCGCCATCGCAGGCGTCGCCCAGGCCGTCGCCGTCCGCGTCCGCCTGATCGGCGTTGGCCACGCCGGGGCAGTTGTCGCAGGCGTCGCCCACCCGATCCCCATCGACGTCGACCTGGCCCGCGTCGGCCTGGCCGGGGCAGACGTCGCGGGCGTCGGGCACGCCGTCGCCGTCCCGGTCGGGCGGCGCCTGGGCCTGGCAGGCATCCCCCACGTCGTCGCCGTCCACGTCCGCCTGGTCGGCGTTGGCCACGTCGACGCAGTTGTCGCAGGCGTCGCCCACGCCATCGCCGTCCGTGTCGGCCTGATCGGGATCCGCCACCCCGGCGCAGCGGTCGCGGGCGTCCGGGATGCCGTCGCCGTCCTGGTCGGGCACCCCGCCGCCGGCCTCGCAGGCGTCGCCCACGCCGTCGCCGTTGGCGTCCGTCTGGCCGGCGTTCGCGACCTCGGGGCAGTTGTCGCAGGGGTCGCCCACGCCATCGCCATCGCCGTCGAGCTGGTCGGGATCAGCCACGCCCGGGCACCGGTCGAAGGCGTCGGGCACCCCGTCGCCGTCCTGATCGCCGGGTGCGCCCACGCAGGCGTCGCCCACGCCGTCGCCGTCCGAGTCGGCCTGGGTCAGGTTCGCGACCTCGGGGCAGTTGTCGCAGGCGTCGCCATGGCCGTCGCCGTCGGTGTCGAGGGCCTGCTCTTCGGGCACGTCCGGGCAGAGGTCCACCGCGTCCACCGCGCCGTCGCCATCTCGATCGCTGCAGACGTCCCCGGCGCCGTCGCCGTCCGCGTCGGCCTGGTCGCGGTTCGCGACCTCGGGGCAGTTGTCGCAGGCGTCGCCGCGGCCGTCGCCGTCCCCGTCGAGCTGCATCGGATCGGGCGCGTCGGGACAGTCATCCGCGTCGTCGGGGATGCCGTCGTCATCGCGATCATCATCGGGGGGCACGAAGACGTCGGGGGAGCCAGCGTCGGCCACGGGCGGGCCGGTGTCGTCGGCGGGCTGCTGGTTGGGGTTGTCGTCCACCCCGCAAGCCGCCAGCAACGCCACCATCCCAATGACCCAAGCGCGCTGCATCCCTACCGACCCCGATCGACGTGCATACTGGCATCAACGAGGCCCACGCCTGCTGGATACGAAGAAATCGGATCGAGGGGCCGCATCGGGCGTCGGAAGTGGCGAGGGTGGAATTTTGTATCGCACCACGGGGACGGGTCGTTCTATCGACCGTCCGTCAACGCCAGGGAGCAGCGAAGCGGAGACGATGTCGGCCTCGACCGCCAGCTTGAATGTGGAGGAGCGCTTCTCCGAAGCCGCCGACGAGGCGGCCGAGGACGAGCTGCTCGTCGCGCGGTTCCTGGAGGGCGACAACCAGGCCTTCGATCAGCTCTACCGCCGGCATGGCCCGCGGGTCTACCGGCTGGCGTTGCGGATGATGGGCTCGGCGGCCGACGCCGAAGATCTGGTGCAGGTGGTGTTCGAGCGCGCCTGGCGCGCCCTCCCCCGGTTTCGGCAGGGGGAGGCCCGGGTGAGCACCTGGCTGTACCGGGTGACGGTGAACGCCTGCTTCGACCAGCTCAAGTCCGCGCGCCGCAAGCGCGAGCGCGGCATGGAGCCCGACGCCTTCGCCCAGCAGGCGGACCGGCGGCGGGGGCCGGAGGAGCGGGTCGCGGCGGCCCAGGCCCGGGGGCTGGTGGAGCAGGCGCTCCAGTCGCTGCCGGAGAAGTATCGGGTGGTGGTCGTGCTGAGGGACATCGAGGAGCGCTCCTACCAGGAGCTGCGCGCCATCCTGAAGCTGCCCATCACCACGCTGAAGATGCGCGCCGTGCGCGGTCGCGAGCAGCTCGCTCGGGCCTGCGAGCGGCTGGGTCATGAGGGAGGTCGGTGATGCGCCGGTCAGATCGAGCAGCAGTGCGCGCCCTGGTGGACGGGGAGCTCTCGGAGCGCGAGGCGCAGGCCCTCCGGCAGCGGGCGGCCGCCGACGCGGCCCTGGGGGCCTACCTCCGGCAGATGGAGGCGACGACGCAGGCCCTGCGCGGCCTGCAGCAGGTCGACGCGCCGCTGCCGACGTTCGTCCGCCCGGTGCATGCCCCGGCGCCGAAGCGCTCCTGGGCCCTCGGGCTGGTGAGCGCGGCGGCCGCGAGCGCCGCCGGCGGCCTGGCCTGGTGGACGCTGACGACGCCGCCCGCGGCGCCGGTGCCCGACGATGGCAACCTGCCCGTCGAGCTGGCCTTCAACGCCCCCGAGGCGGGCCAGGTGCAGGTCGCGGGCGACTTCAACGCGTGGCAGCCGACGGCCCTGACCCGGGACGGCGACCGCTGGGCGACGCAGCTCCGGCTGCCCCCCGGGCGCTACGCCTACATGTATGTGGTCGACGGCCGGTGGACGGCGGATCCAGAAGCGCATAGCTTCCGGGACGATGAATTCGGTCGCAAGAACGCGGTGCTGCACCTTTGAGCTGCTCGGGGCCCTGGCCCTGTTGAGCGCGGCGCCGGTGCGCGCCCAGGAGCCGGGACCCCGGCTGGAGGCCACGGTGGTGGTGGGAGGAGGGTACGTGGACAATCCATTCTTCGACGACACCCTCCAGGATGCCGTCACCGACCTGGCCGGCCCCGTGGGCTTCGTCGCGCCGGGCCTCGGCCTGGAGATCGACGCGGGGGCGCACCGCCTGGCCCTCCGCGGCAGCGGCCGCCTGACGCGCCACGCGGGCGCCGCCGACGCCCTCGGGGGCCACGGCGCGCTGGGCCTGAGCTGGCGGGGGCCGCGCCGCGCGGGCTTCGCGGGGGCCGCCAGCGTCGAGGCCCGCCTCGATCACCTCGATCGCTACCCCGAGGACGACCGCCAGCAGGTGCGCGCTGACAGCCGCCTCCACTGGCAGCCGACCTACCGCACGTGGCTGCAGGCCGGCGTCGGTGGCACGGCCCGCACCTACCCGGAGCGGCCGCTTGAGACGACCGACGACCAGGGTGAGCTGCAGCTCGACGAGACCCTCCAGGGGGGCGTCGGGCCCCTGCGCCTCGGCCCGCTGTCGGTGGACCTCGAGCTCGGCGCCGGCGCCTGGCAGGTGGACGCCAACATCAACCGCCTCGACCGCCGCGGTGGCCAGGCCCAGGGCGCGGTGCTCGTGTCGCTGGGCCAGTTCGGGGTCGAGGCCTCCGCGGGGCGCTGGGTCCAGTCGTTCGACGTGGCCGACCGCGAAGACGACGGGACGCTCCTCGGCGCCGCGCTGTCCGTGACGCCGGCGAGCTGGTGGAGCGTCCGGGCCGACGCGCGGCGCCTGGCCTCCGATAGCACCGCCGCCGAGGGGCGCTTCACGCAGTGGCAGGCCATGGTCTCCGTGGCCTTCTCCCTCACCACCTCCCTCGCCCCGGCCGCCTGGCTGCCCCTCGGGGTCGAGCGCCTCGCGGATGGCCGGTGGCGCGTCGTGGCCGAGCTGCCGGACGCCCGGCGGGTGGATGTGGTGGGCGACTTCAACGGCTGGCGGGTGGGCGCGTCGCCCATGCGGCCGGCCGATCCCCCGGGCCGCTGGGTCGCCGAGCTGACCCTGCCCCCGGGCGCCCATGGCTTCATGTACGTGATCGACAAGACCCGCTATGTGACCCCCGCCGGCGTCCCCACCCGCGAAGACGGGTTCGGGCAGCAGGTGGGCGTCCTCCGGGTCCCACGGGAGGGCCAGCCATGACGCGGCTCACACGAAGACTCCTCCTCCTGCTGGCCCTCTCGCCGGCCGTGGCGCTGGCCCAGGAGACCCCGGAGGCCCTCCGCGCCCAGGTGCGCGCCCGGGCGGAGGCGGACGGCGTGCCCGTCGCGCCGCTGGAGCGCAAGATCACCGAGGGCCTCGCCAAGGGCGCCCCGCCCGCCCTCATCGCCACGGTGGTGGGTCGGCTGCACGATCGCATGAAGGAGGCGGGCGTGCACTGCGCCGGCTGGCAGCGCCGCGAGGACTGCACCGTCGCCGCGGCCGACGCGCTCCAGGTGGGCCTGCCGGCGACGACGCTCGACGAGGTGCTGGCCCGCGCCGGCGGGGCCGAGGCCGAGCGCCTCGAGGCCCTCTTCGCCGTGTCGGATCTGCATGTGCGCGGCGTCCCGCCGGACGCGGGGCTGGCGCTCGTGGTGCGGGCCCAGGGCCGCCAGGCCGCCGGCGCGGCGACCATCGTCAAGGCCATTCTGGCCGAGGCCGACCGCACCGGCACCCCCGCCGCCGACGTGGCCCGCGCCGCGCTGGCCAGCGAGGGTCATGGGGGCCAGCCGCCCGTGCGGGAGGGCAGCTTCCACGCGAACCAGGGCCGCGGGAAGGCCGTCGGCCGGCCCGACGAGCACCCCGGCGGCCGCCCCGAGACCCCGCCCGGCCACGACAAGGCCCCGAAGTAGCGCCGCCCCCCCGACGGACCCTCCTCGACCCACGCGACGCGCCCGCCGAGCGGGCTCGCGGGCCGCCAGCGGCCGCCCCGACGGGCACGGCTGCGCCCCGCGTCCAGGGCCTACCTGCGCCCACCGCCGCCCCCAAGTAAGTGTAATTAAACACCTTTCTCGCCGACTTTTTTCTTGCCGTCCGTATCCGTTTCGTCTCGGCCTCGTTGAACGACCGGACAACAGCCGACGGAGAACTCTCATGCGTACCCTCATCGCCCTCCTGGCCCTCGCGGCCCTGCCCGCCTGCTCCAGCTCCGATGGCAAGCTCGACACCGGCCTCAAGCCCCTCGAGGTCCGCTGCGCCGATCCCACCACCGAGGCGGAGGCCTGGCGCTGCGGCGAGGAGCGCACCGTGGAGTGCACCCACGCCGAGGGCGGGACCGAGGAGGCCATCTATGTGGATGGCGGCGAGGCCTGCAACCCGGACGACTACCAGCTCAGCGACGCCGGCCCGTACCGGCCCGGTGACCACGTCATCACCATCACCCAGGGCGACGACGCCGTCTGCGAGTCGACGCTGCACGTCGTGGACACCGTCCCGCCGGTGGCCGAGCCGCACGACGTGGCGCTCTGGTCGCCCAACCACAAGTGGCACGAGCTGACCCCCGCGGACTGCGCCGACATCCACGACGCCTGTGATGCCGACGTGGACGTGCGCTTCACCTATGTGACCAGCGACGAGGTGGCCGACGGCCAGGGCGACGGCCACACGTTCCCCGACGTCGAGGGCGACTGCCAGACCCTGCGCGTCCGCGCCGAGCGCTCGGGCGGCGGCGATGGCCGCGTGTACCGCATCGGCTTCCGGGCCGAGGATGACGCCGGCAACGTGACCGAGGGCGAGTGCCGGGCCCTGGTGCCCCACGACCAGGGCGGCACCGACGCCGTCGACAGCGGCGAGGCCGTCCGCCTCGAGCTCGCCTGCGACTGATCCCCTGCCCCGCTCCCGCCCCCCGAATCGACCCACCCCGCCTCACCCCGGTTGAAAGCACCCCACCGGACGCCCCATATTCGGGCCCTTCGTGGATGGGGGGGACACATGCGTCACCTGGGAAAGAGTCTGATGATGGTGCTGGCCCTCGGGGCCTGTGATGACGGCGGCAGCGGCGGCGACGCGCCCCAGGCCGACGCCAGCGTCGACGG